>NZ_CEVATJ010000001.1:0-2797954 GCF_982235305.1 Acinetobacter pengchengensis
ATGCTTTGGACGGACTGCTTAAATCGCTTGCGACAAGAGCTCTCTGGAAATGTCTTTACAATGTGGATTCGCCCATTGGTGGCAGAAGAAGTTGAAGATACATTAAAACTTTATGCGCCTAATCCTTATTGGACGCGTTACATTCAAGAGCATCATCTGGAATTGATTACCATTTTGGCAGAGCAGTTGTCTGAGGGACGCGTGCGTAAGGTCGAAATTTTAGTCGATTCGCGCCCAGGTGCGATTTTATCGGCCAGTGAACAACCTGCGACCACCACTGCTGCATTGGAATCTAGCCCTGTGCCTGTGGCTAAGCCTAAACGTGAAAAAGAAGAAAGTTCTGCCAAAAGCCGTAAACGCCAACTCAATCCGTTATTTACCTTTTCCTTATTTGTGGAAGGTCGATCGAATCAAATGGCTGCAGAAACCTGTCGCAAGGTATTAACTCAATTGGGAGCTTCACAGCACAACCCATTATTTTTGTATGGCCCAACAGGTTTGGGTAAAACTCACTTGATGCAAGCGGTGGGCAATGCTTTATTACAAGCCAAACCGAATGCGCGGGTCATGTACATGACTGCAGAAAGTTTTGTGCAGGATTTTGTCAGCTCTTTGCAGCAGGGCAAGGTTGAGGAATTTAAGAAAAACTGCCGCTCTTTAGATTTGTTATTGGTGGATGACATTCATTTATTGGCGGGTAAAGAAGCCAGTTTGGTCGAGTTTTTTTACACCTTTAACGCTTTATTGGACGAATCTAAACAAATTATTTTGACTTCAGACCGTTATCCAAAGGAATTAACCGAATTGGATGCACGTTTGGTGTCACGTTTTTCTTGGGGTTTATCAGTTGGGGTAGAACCGCCAGATATTGAAACCCGAATTGAAATTTTATTAAAGAAAGCTGAAAGCAGCGCCGTGGATTTACCACGCAACTGTGCTTTATTTATTGCCCAGCAAGTTGTGGCCAATGTGCGTGAACTCGAAGGCGCACTCAATAAAGTGGTGGCAATTTCCCGTTTTAAAGGCACACCAATTGATCTAGATGTGGTGCGTGAATCTTTAAAAGATGTCTTGGCAATTCGCGCTCGTACCATCAGTACCGAAAATATTCAGCGGGTGGTGAGTGAATATTTCCGTATTCCACTCAAAGAATTGGTGGGGCCAAAACGTACCCGTATTTATGCGCGTCCACGTCAGTTGGCGATGGGCTTGGCACGTGAACTTACAGGCGACAGTTTCCCTGAAATAGGTATGGCATTTGGCGGGCGCGATCACAGTACCGTAATGCATGCCTGCGAAAAAGTACAAAGCCTGCGTGAAGAAGATCCGATCTTTAACGAAGACTATAAAAACCTGCAACGATTGTTGCAAAGTTGAATGAATTTGCTCAAATTCTGTTCTTGCCATGCGGCAGCTTTTGCCGCATAGTACACTGCTAAAAAAACTATTTTATACTCCAATCTTCAGTTGTTAGAGGAATGTACCGTGCGTTTAAAAATCGCGAAAGAAAGCTTACTGAATGTTCTGTCACATGTCGTAGGAGCGGTTGAACGTCGCCATACCTTAAATATTTTATCCAATGTCAAAGTTCAAGTGACCGAGCAAGCCTTAATCATTACTGGTTCGGACTTGGAAGTGGAGTTGGTTGCCAGCACGAATCTGACCGAAGGGGCATGTTTACAAGCAGGGGAAACCACGGTACCTGCACGTAAACTGATGGATATTTGTAAATCTTTGCCAAGCGCAGCTTTGATTGATTTACAAATTACTGAAGATCAGCGCTGTATTTTAAAATCAGGCAATAGCCGCTTTGTACTGGGCACTTTGCCAGCAGAAGATTATCCATTATTGGCTACAGAAAATGCCCAAGGCACGCAAGTGACGGTCACGGAGCGCGAGCTGAAGCGTTTGTTTGAAAAAACTGCGTTTGCTATGGCGGTGCAGGATGTACGCTTTTATTTAACGGGTACTTTGCTAGAAATCGATGAAAATCAATTGCGTGCTGTGACCACAGACGGTCACCGTTTGGCTTTATGTGAAACAGCAGCTTCTTCGACAACTACTCAATTAATTCAAGCCATAGTGCCACGTAAAGCAGTGGCTGAATTGCAGCGTTTGCTGAGTATTGAAGACGAGCAATTGGCATTGTTAATTGGCCGTGAACTATTAAACGTGACCATTCGTACGCCAAGTCGTGACAAAGAACAAGCGGAGATAACTGTGCGTTTTACCACTAAATTAATTGATGGTAAGTTCCCCGATTATCGCCGTGTGATTCCGCGTGGTGGCGATAAAAACGTGCTAATCGCACATGATGTATTTAAACAATCTTTACAACGTGTGGCGATTTTAAGTAATGAAAAATTGCGTGGCGTATTCCTGAATTTTAGTACGGACACCCTGCAATTACGTGCCAATAACCCAGAACAAGATGAAGCAATTGAAGATTTAGCGATTCAATATGCCGATTCACCGTTAGAAATGTCATTTAACGCACAATATTTATTGGACGTCTTAGGGGCATTAGATGGCGATGATGTATCAATGACAATGACCGAAGCCAATCAATCGGTATTGGTACAAGATCCAGCACATCTAGATCAAACCTATGTTGTGATGCCTATGCGTGTTTAAGTGAGCGATTTATTTCAAGATTAAATCTAGCTGAATCATGCATATTACGCGTTTACATATCGAGCGTGTTCGGAACTTAAAAGCGGTTGCACTTCATGAGTTGCAGCCGTTTAACGTCTTTTATGGACAAAATGGTTCGGGTAAAACCTCGATTTTAGAAGCCATTCATTTGTTGGCAACAGGGCGTTCTTTTCGCACCCATATTCCTAAAAATTACATTCAGAACAGCAGCCAAGATGCGATTGTATTTGCCCAGTCATTGACTGAAAAAATTGGTATGCAAAAAATGGCATCGGGTGAGCAGTTGATTAAGGTCAATGGCGACCCTGTTGCGACCCAAGGACAGTTGGCTAAAATTCTACCTTTACAATATATTGATCCACTCAGTACAGATATTATTGACCATGGTGCAAAACCACGGCGACAACTGCTGGACTGGTTGATGTTCCACGTGGAACCAGAGTTTTATCACGCTTGGCAATATTATTCACGTGCCTTAAAACAGCGTAATAGTCTGCTTAAATCACAGCGACATTTAACTCTGTCAGACTTAGAACCGTGGAACAAAATGCTCAGTGATTATGGTGAGATTTTGCATCGGCAGCGTTTGGGAACAGTGGAACAATGGCAGCAATTTTTTGCGCAAGATTTACAGTGTTTATTGCCTGATTTAAACATCAGTTTGGAATACAGCGCAGGCTTTCATACCGAAACAGGCTTGTTGAATGATCTGTGTAATTACCATCAAAAAGATGTGGAACGTCGCTATACAGAATATGGGCCACACCGTGCCGATTTGCGTTTAAAAACCCCAATGGGCGATGCTGATGTGGTGTTGTCACGTGGGCAGAAAAAGCTATTGATTATGGCATTAAAACTGTCACAGATTGCAATGCTGCATGCGTCTAATAAGGAAACTGTGGTATTATTAGATGATCTGACAGCAGAATTAGATTTAAGCGCACAACAACGTTTAATTGAACGATTAAGCCAATTGGGTAGTCAAGTTTTTATTACCACTTTAGATCATCAATCCGTGCAACAACACTTACAAGCGTTGTCGATTCCTTATCGTTTGTTTCAGGTCGATCACGGAACGGTGCAGGCTGTTGAGCAATAATTTTTTATCTTTGGATAGACCTATTTTTCACTAGGGAGAAACCATGAGTTCAGAAGATCAATCTGTCTCTACTACAGAACAAACCAATGAAAAGGCTTATGATTCCTCTAGTATCAAAGTATTGCGTGGCCTAGATGCAGTTCGTAAACGCCCAGGCATGTATATCGGTGATACAGATGATGGTACAGGTTTGCATCACATGGTGTTCGAGGTAGTCGATAATGCTATTGATGAAGCTTTGGCAGGTCATTGTGATGAAATTTTGGTGACTATCCATGAAGATGAATCTGTCAGTGTATCTGACAATGGTCGTGGTATTCCAACTGATATTCACCCTGAAGAAGGTGTCTCTGCGGCAGAGGTCATTCTGACCATTTTGCACGCAGGCGGTAAATTTGATGACAACAGTTATAAAGTCTCGGGCGGTTTGCACGGCGTTGGTGTGTCAGTGGTCAACGCTTTATCGAGTAAACTTGAATTAACGATTAAACGTTCGGGTCAAATTTATGAACAGGAATACCGTCATGGTGATCCGCAATATCCTCTGAAAGTGGTCGGTGAAACTAATCAATCAGGTACGACTGTGCGGTTTTGGCCAAGTGCTGAAACCTTTAGCCAAACCATTTTTAATGTGGATATTTTGGCACGCCGTTTGCGTGAACTGTCTTTCTTAAACGCGGGCGTGCGTATTGTACTGCGTGATGAACGTGTCAATTTAGAACACATTTTTGACTATGAAGGTGGTTTGTCTGAATTTGTGAAATATATCAATGCAGGCAAAACCCATCTGAATGAGATTTTCCATTTCACCTCGCAGGCTGAAAACGGAATTACCGTAGAAGTTGCCTTGCAATGGAATGATTCCTATCAGGAAAACGTACGTTGCTTTACCAATAACATTCCACAAAAAGATGGTGGAACGCACTTGGCAGGTTTCCGTGCTGCGCTGACCCGTGGTTTAAATAACTACATGGAAAGTGAAAATATTCTAAAAAAAGAAAAAGTTGTAGTGTCGGGTGATGATGCACGTGAAGGTTTAACCGCAATTGTGTCGGTCAAAGTGCCAGATCCAAAATTCTCATCACAAACCAAAGAAAAACTGGTGTCGAGTGAAGTGAAGCCTGCCGTTGAGCAGGCCATGAATAAATCTTTCTCTGAATATTTGTTGGAAAATCCACAAGCAGCAAAATCTATCGCAGGTAAAATTATTGATGCAGCACGTGCCCGTGATGCAGCGCGCAAAGCCCGCGAAATGACGCGCCGTAAGAGTGCTTTGGATATTGCAGGTTTGCCAGGTAAGTTGGCCGACTGTCAGGAAAAAGACCCAGCATTATCTGAATTATATTTAGTCGAGGGTGACTCTGCAGGTGGTTCGGCTAAACAGGGTCGTAACCGTAAGATGCAGGCAATTTTGCCACTAAAAGGTAAAATCCTGAATGTGGAACGTGCCCGTTTTGACAAGATGATTTCATCGGCAGAAGTGGGTACTTTAATTACCGCTTTGGGTTGTGGTATTGGTCGTGAAGAATATAACCCAGACAAACTGCGTTATCACAAAATCATCATCATGACCGATGCCGACGTAGATGGTTCACACATTCGTACCTTGCTCTTAACCTTCTTCTTCCGTCAAATGCCAGAATTGGTCGAGCGCGGTCATATTTATATCGCACAGCCACCATTGTATAAGCTGAAAAAAGGCAAGCAGGAACAGTACATAAAAGATAACGATGCTTTAGAAACCTATCTAATTTCTAATGCGATTGATGAACTTGAGTTACATGTGAGTGCTGATGCACCTGCAATTCGTGGCGAGGCTCTAGCTAAAGTCATTGCAGATTATCAAACTTCACAAAAGAGTTTGAGCCGTTTAACGCTACGTTATCCTGCAAGTCTGTTGGATGGTTTATTGGAGTTGGATGCCTTTAAAATTGATCAAGCAGCAGATCAGGCGTATGTACAACAATGGGGAGAGCAATTACGTCAAACCATTGAGCAATTACAGCCAAGTTTGCGTCCTGAATTAAGTATAGAACAGTTTGAAAAAGAAGATGCAGATGGTCAAAAATCGGCAACGTATTGGCCACGAATCACGGTATATGTGCACAACTTGCCACATACTTATTTACTAGATACAGGTTTGCTGGGTTCAGCTGAATATGCACGTTTGCTGAAAAATTCAAAAAGCTGGTTTACGCTGCTTGAAGAAGGTGCATACTTGGAAAAAGGTGAACGTAAAATTTCGGTCAACAATTTCCATCAAGTGTGGCAACACATTTTACAGGACTCGCGTCGTGGCATGATGATTCAGCGCTATAAAGGTTTAGGTGAAATGAATGCGGAACAACTTTGGGAAACCACCATGGACCCAGAAAACCGCAATATGTTGCAAGTCACCATTGATGATGCCATTGAAGCAGACCGCATGTTCTCTTGTTTAATGGGCGATGATGTAGAACCACGTCGTGCTTTTATTGAAGAAAATGCATTAAATGCAGATATTGACGCTTAATTCCTCCAAAGCATTCTCATTATCATAAGCACTCTACGGAGTGCTTTTTTTGTGTTTGGCTTTTGTTGTTGTCATGATTCATCCAAATAACTTTTATAAAACTGACTTATTGTTCTGTCATGCTGTGCCACATTAAGCCAAAAATAGAAGAGAATCATTAAGATGGATAATCAATTAGAACAAGCACGTGATGCATGGGTGAATGCCTTTTTTACTGGCAATGTGGAGCTGTTAGCACACTATGAAGATGAGGATTTTAAAGTTGTTTATACGGCAGAATCATGTGTGGAAAATCGTGAAACACGTTATGCCAATATTCAGCATGCAGTGAATAATGGTGTCTGGAAACCGATCAAACCGAATGTTGATTCAGAAGAATATGAGTTCGATCGTGAGCAGGTTAATTGTCGGATTCAAATTGGTTTGGCGGATGATCAAGGGTATATTCAAGAAATCTGGCGCTATATTAAGGGCTGGAAAATACAAGAATTATGTATCAGTAAAGTAAAAGTGGCTGCTGAATAGCCGCGAATTTTTGTGAATCACTAAGATTCAATGACCCAAAGCAATCATCAAGGAATGTGCTGATTTGGCCATAACTGGGGTTTTGAATTTAAAATAATGGTTGGTTTAAGATGTGGATAACTGATTTTTTGCTTTTAAATTTAAATTTCAGTTTTTGAATTTAAAAGTTGTGCTGAGTTTTAAATTCAAACTTTCTTGCTTGGTGAGTATGTGGGCATACTTTTATTATGTATAGGTAGTGTTATACAACTATCGTGTGTTGCGGGATTGATAAGTGAAAATAAACAAACACAAGACGGCATGTAAACAACTTGAGCGATCAGTTACAGGACTTCAAGACACAAAACGCAACCTTGACCAAGCAACTACAAGCATTAGAGAGAGATGGATCCGTAAATTTGAACAACTCCTATAAGTGATATTCTGCTCCTCAAATGATGTTATAAACATCAATATATGGAGTATTTTATGGCACGTAGACCAAGAAGAAATCATTCAAATGATTTTAAAGCTAAGGTAGCACTTGCTGCGATTAAAGCAGAAAAAACACTTGCTGAATTGAGTGCTGAATTTGATGTTCATCAAAACCAAATTATTGACTGGAAAAATCAATTGATCTCAGCTTCCTCGCAAGCTTTCGATCAATCAAAAGCTCCATCAGAACCCCCCATTGATCTTAAAAAGTTACATGCAAAAATCGGTGAGCAGGCATTAGAAATTGATTTTTTAGAAGGTGTGTTGAAGAAACTGGGCCGCTTCAACCACAAAAGTTAATCGACGACTCACTTCAGATTTCAGTATCTAAGCAAGCTAAGCTGCTGAAAGTCTCCCGTGGTTGTTATTATTATCGCCCAAAACCTGTTAGCTCATCAGATCTGAAGCTGATGCGATGTATTGATGAATTACATATGCAATATCCTTTTGCAGGCAGTCGTATGATGCGTGATTTGTTGAATCGTCAAGGGCATCATATAAGTTGACAAAAATAACTAATCATGCGAAAAAAGTTTTTTTAGTTAACAGATGTTCACACATGCCTCGAATTGTTTCTGTACCACTTAGTTTAGAACAGCGAGAACGACTCATTTTTCTGGCCAAGCATGCAAAACATTGGCGTGAAAGACAACGTGCCCAAACTATTCTCTGGCTTTCTGAAGGTAAAAGTGTTGCGGAAGTTGCCACTCTACAAGAACGTATCCCAGAAACCATAAGGCTACAACGCCGACGTTGGGAATTGTATGAGTTTGAATCGATTAAAGAAGGTCATCGCTCAGGTCGGCCCAATACATTGATCTCAGACTATCAGGCGAAAATCCTAGATTGGGTCAATACAAGTCCACTCAATGCAGAACAAATCCGAGTCAAACTACATGAAGAATACGAAGTGTCCGTGTCTGTTGAAACCATTCGTAAGTTTTTACGTGATTCAGGTATGGTCTTCAAGCGTACCCGTCATAGCTTGAAAAAAAAGAGATCCGATTGCATTTGAACAAGCAACACAGCAGATTGAAAAATTACGAGAGCAAGCGGCACGTGGTGAAATTATATTAGGTTATGTTGATGAAACAGGGTTTTCATCTACACCTGATAACCGCTATGCGTGGACAAAGATAGCTGATGTTCATGCGGTTGATGCAATAAGATTAAAACGAGTTAATGTCATGGGGTGTTTGCTTTCAACGGGGAAACTGGTGACAAGTTGTTTACAAGAGTCAGTTACAAGCACTTGGTTTTATGCCTATTTAACTGGAATAGCTCAACAAGTAAAACAGACTTATAACCTTCCATTGGTTCTTATTGTTGATAATGCCTCGATTCATAGAAGTAAAAAGATGGCTGATTACAGAGAGCTACTTAAAAGTAACTTTTCGACGAATTTGTATTTTATTCCAGCTTATAGCCCTGAGTTAAATCGAATCGAGATGGTATGGAAGCAGATGAAATATTATTGGCGAGATTTTCAAGTCATGACAGCTGATAAAATAGAGCAATGGGTGGAGAGAGTATCAAACCAATTCGGAAAAGAATACATGTTTACTTTTTAATGACAGCTTAGGACGACGTCATACACGTACTTTAATGAAGAAAATGGGTATTCAGGCGTTATATTGCAAACCAAATTTAAGCCAGGCTAATCAAGCTCACCGTAAATATCCATATCTGCTCAAAGGGTTGGCTATTCAGCGCAGTAATCAAGTGTGGTCTACGGATATAACGTATATCCCTATGGCAAAAGGCTTTGTTTATTTATGTGCTGTGATTGATTGGCATAGCCGCAAGGTACTTGCGCATAGGGTATCGATTAGTATGGAGGTGGATTTTTGTATTTCGGTTTTAAATGAAGCGATTGAAAAATATGGATCACCTGAAATATTGAATACAGACCAAGGCAGTCAGTTCACCAGTGATGCATTTATTGATGTATTGAAATCAAATGGCATTCAAATCAGTATGGATGGTAAAGGTCGATGGGTAGATAATGTGATGGTTGAACGATTATGGCGGAGCGTTAAATATGAAGAGGTGTATCTCAAAGCTTATAGCAGTGTCACAGATGCGAAAAAGCAATTAAGTGCATATTTTGAGTTTTATAATTTGAAACGACCTCATTCGAGTCTAGACATGAGAAGCACTGCTTCGCAAGGCTAAATGAGTTTTACTATGATCAGCTACCCCAACAAAACAAGGTGGCTTAACTAGAGCGGAATATCACTTATAAATACGCTTTTAGTTGTTCAAACAAGTGGGACCACCTCTGAGATACAAGTATCCAAGTTAAAGAAATAAATGAGCCTAAAAAGAGTTATGGAATGAGATTTCGCAGATAACAATGTAAATTACATTTATTAAAGGAAATATTAAATAAAAACTTGGCGAATTCAAACATGAGGTGCGACAGTTTGAAAAGTCTTATGATAATCAACAAGCTGAGCAAATTTCTCTAATGGTGTAAGCCAATCTAACGCTTTTCTAGGACGAGTATTCAGTGACATGGCAACTTGATTTAAATAATGCTGATCTGCCTGATTTAAATCAATCCCTTTAGGTAAATATTGCCTAATTAAACCATTCATATTTTCGCATGTGCCTTTTTGCCAGGGTGAATGTGGGTCACAGAAATATACATCTATGCCTAAATCTTCTTCAAGTATTTTATGTTCTGCCATCTCGCGTCCACGGTCATAGGTCAACGTTTTACGCAGTTCTGCAGGTAAATATTTCAGAGCTTCAGTTAAAGCCTTGCGCACTGATTCTGCCTTTGCATCAGGTAATGTTGCCAAGATACAGAGCCGTGTATTTCGTTCAATAAGTGTTGCTATCGAACTTTTATTGTCTTTACCTTTAATTAAATCAGCTTCCCAATGACCCGGTATTTTTCTTTCTTGAACTTCGGCTGGGCGCTCATGAATAGTTTTAATATCCTGTAATATAGAATCTTTTTTAGGTTCACCGTTAGCTTTTCGCTTTTTATTTTCATGACGCAGACAGGATAATAAGTCTTTTTTCAACTCACCCTTTGGTAATGCTCGTATCGTTGAATAAATCGTTGTATGGCTTACATTCATTGTTTGATCCAAATCAGGAAATGTCTTTAAACGTTTTGCTATTTGCTGAGGAGACCATAAACAACGGATCGCTTCAACAATAAATTTCCAGAGGATTGAATCGATTTTGAGTTTTCTGTGACCACGTCTACGTCTAGCGAAGGTGTTATCAGAAGCATATCGAGCTTGATAAACGTCATTGATGCTATTTCTTTTAAGCTCACGATAGATCGTACTAGGATGTCTTTTAATGAGTTCAGCAAATTTTCTGGCTGAAAAGCCTTCTTTTCTTGACTCAAGCATTAATGCAGTACGATCTTCAAAGTTAAGATGATGGTATGACAATTTTATATACTCCATAAACCCTTTAAATTAATTAGGTGGTTTATGTCGCACTTCAAGTTTTACTCTGCCCTTTAATATTTAATAGACCTTGTATCTTGGAGGTTGTAGTGATTAGCTTCCACTATATGCAAATTGTAGAGTTTGTAATAGACCTAAGACTTTTAGTCTGTGCAAGAGATAAAACCTACAATTTACCCTAACCACTTGCACAACTCTGGACGGTAACTAAGCACTTTGATGCTGCATTCACAAGAAAAGACGGTGGTTATGCTAAAACAATAATTGAATAATTAAAGCAGGTAAAGATTATGTTTTATCTTGGTATTGATGTTGCTAAAGCTAAAATTGATTGCTGTTTAATTTTAGAAAATTCTGCAAATAAAAAGAAAACCAAAACTTTTTCAAATACACCAAAAGGTTTTGAGCAACTTCAAATCTGGCTAAACCAGCATGCTGCAACTTCTACGCAGACCATTATCTTAATGGAAGCAACATCTATTTATCATGAACTCTTGGCTAAATATTTATTTGATGAAGGCTATCAAGTCTCTGTAACCAATCCTGCCAGAGCTCGATATTTTGCTCAGAGTATGTCTAAGCTGAATAAAACAGACAAGGTAGATAGTGAGGTTCTAGCTCGATTTGCGATGACTGCCAATCTACATTTTTGGCAACCTTTACCCAAACATATTCAATTGCTGAATGCTTTACTGGATAGAAGAGCTGTTCTTTGTGAAGATTTACAACGTGAAAAGAATCGTTTGGAAAAAGCAGAGTCTACCTTCACGATGGAACCTGTACTTCAGTCTCTCCACAAGAGTATTGAACAGTTAAACCAACATATTCAGGGTATCGACCAACAAATTGATGATCACATTGATCAGAATCCTGATTTAAAAAATGATAAAGAACTGCTCAGCAGTATTCCAGCCATTGCAGATCGAACTAGTTTATTAATGCTCAGTTTCTTGCGCAGTCATACTTTTGAAAGAGCTAGTCAAGCGGCCGCCTTTGTTGGCTTGGTGCCCACTCAAAAGCAGTCAGGTAGCTCCATTCATGGCAGAAGCCATTTATCCAAAGCGGGCTCTTCCAAAATACGTGCCGGTTTATATATGGCAGCCATTGTCGCAACTCGGCATAATCCTCATATTAAAGGGATGAATGAAAGATTATTAGCTAATGGTAAAACCAAAATGATGGCGATTGGAGCTGCAATGAGAAAGTTGGTTCATCTTTGTTATGGTGTACTCAAACACCAACAGCCTTATCAAGCAGATTATTGAGCATGAATTTTCGATAATTTGCTTGACGTTTCAGACGGTATCTCTTGCGAAAGTAAAAACTGCCTCAATATAGATTCCATGAAATATCAGAAATTAAACCGTTTTTCAGATTCTGAATTCAAGCGCTTGGTTGGCGTACCTCGACCAGTTTTTAGTGAAATGGTCGAAGTTTTAAAAGAAGCAGAATCACTTAAAAAGAAATCTGGGCGTCCTCATACTTTAGCTATAGAGGATCAATTATTATTAACACTCAATTACTTACGGAATTACAGCACTCAATTGGAATTGGCTGCAAATTACCATATCGCTGAAAGTAATGTGAATCGAACCATTAAAAAGGTTGAAGATGCATTAATGAAATCAAGGCGTTTTACCCTGCCAAAACGAAGCATTACCACAGCAGACGAACAATTTAACTGGGTAATTATTGATGCGACAGAATGTTCAATAGAACGCCCGAAAAAAAAATCAGAGTAAGTTCTACAGTGGTAAAAAGAAGAAACATACGTTAAAAGCCCAAGTAATCTATCATCCGAAGAGCAAACAAATCATAGGAGTAGATATATCGTCTGGCAGTCAGCATGATATTAAATTGGCAAGAAAAACAGTTAAGAAATTCAAACATTGTGACTATGTTATGACCGATTTAGGGTACTATGGGTTAGAGCAAGATGGCTTTAAATTATTGATGCCAATAAAGAAAAAGAAGAATTTCCCCTTATTTGATGCTGAGAAAAATTACAATAAAATGATTGGAAAAATACGAGTTGTAATCGAACATATTAATAATCAATTGAAAAGATTTAGAATACTAAGCTGTCATTAAAAAGTAAACATGTATTCTTTTCCGAATTGGTTTGATACTCTCTCCACCCATTGCTCTATTTTATCAGCTGTCATGACTTGAAAATCTCGCCAATAATATTTCATCTGCTTCCATACCATCTCGATTCGATTTAACTCAGGGCTATAAGCTGGAATAAAATACAAATTCGTCGAAAAGTTACTTTTAAGTAGCTCTCTGTAATCAGCCATCTTTTTACTTCTATGAATCGAGGCATTATCAACAATAAGAACCAATGGAAGGTTATAAGTCTGTTTTACTTGTTGAGCTATTCCAGTTAAATAGGCATAAAACCAAGTGCTTGTAACTGACTCTTGTAAACAACTTGTCACCAGTTTCCCCGTTGAAAGCAAACACCCCATGACATTAACTCGTTTTAATCTTATTGCATCAACCGCATGAACATCAGCTATCTTTGTCCACGCATAGCGGTTATCAGGTGTAGATGAAAACCCTGTTTCATCAACATAACCTAATATAATTTCACCACGTGCCGCTTGCTCTCGTAATTTTTCAATCTGCTGTGTTGCTTGTTCAAATGCAATCGGATCTCTTTTTTTTCAAGCTATGACGGGTACGCTTGAAGACCATACCTGAATCACGTAAAAACTTACGAATGGTTTCAACAGACACGGACACTTCGTATTCTTCATGTAGTTTGACTCGGATTTGTTCTGCATTGAGTGGACTTGTATTGACCCAATCTAGGATTTTCGCCTGATAGTCTGAGATCAATGTATTGGGCCGACCTGAGCGATGACCTTCTTTAATCGATTCAAACTCATACAATTCCCAACGTCGGCGTTGTAGCCTTATGGTTTCTGGGATACGTTCTTGTAGAGTGGCAACTTCCGCAACACTTTTACCTTCAGAAAGCCAGAGAATAGTTTGGGCACGTTGTCTTTCACGCCAATGTTTTGCATGCTTGGCCAGAAAAATGAGTCGTTCTCGCTGTTCTAAACTAAGTGGTACAGAAACAATTCGAGGCATGTGTGAACATCTGTTAACTAAAAAAACTTTTTTCGCATGATTAGTTATTTTTGTCAACTTAGAGAAGTTTTCTTTGAACCGGCTACAGCTAAACAGTCAATTGAAGGTGATTTAAAGTTTAAAGAAGCAGTGAAAATTGATCCTGAATATCAAGGACAAAATTTATATATTGTTTTAGATAAAACTAATAAAGGAAATGGTGTATTCCGTTATTTTCCAGTAGCTAGTACTGCGTCACCTTTTAACCCTGAACTAAAATATTATCTAATTGATCCAAAGTTTAATCAGTCAATTAATTTAAATAGTAAAAGTACGATTACTTTTCCATCTAAATTTTTGGCTCAACCTCAATTATTCACTATTGCTGAGCATAACGTAGGTAAAAAATTTCCAATGCTTGATATATATCCTTATATCAAGGGAAGTAATAATCTCAAGATTAAGTTAGCCGAAGTAAATAAAGGTACTAATACTAATACAGCGAATCAGATAGCAAAATCATTAAATTTTTCGGAAATCGATTCTACTGAAACTCGTTTAATTGAGGGATCTGATACTCCAGTCGTGCCGCGCAAAAAGTCTCTATGGCTGCGGCTGCTGCAACTTGTGCATCTACAATAAGCTCTAATTTAGCGAGTTATCGAAGCCTTTTGACAAGTACAGGGGGAGTAAAGATTTCAGCATGTGAAATTAATGACTCGGGTTTTTATGGTATGGTGATTGTGAAGCTAAACTAAAGATTAAAAGTTTTACGAATATGTCATATGAGTATGCAACATACACAATGCATCTTCTATCCAATATGATGAGATTTAACCCTATTTCGCATAGGGTTAAATCTCATCGATATGCTTATTCAAAACTGCTTTCGAGTTCTTCTAATTCCATCATCAATTCAAGCATGTGTTCTTCTGCCTGTGCCAATTTGGTTTTCAGATCATTTTGTTCATTCATGAGTTTGAGTAAATCATCTTTACGGTTGGCATCGTAAAGGGCAGGATCTGCCAGTTCGGTTTCAATTTCAGTCAGACGCGGTTGAATTTTTTCAATTTGCGCTTCGTATTTTTCAATATTTTTACGAATAGGGCGAGTTTGTTCACGGCGTTGTGCTGCCAGTTTACGTTGCGCTTCTTTATCTACTTTGGCGAGGTTGGTTTTGCTTTCAACCACTGGACTTGGATTGGATGGAGCTGCGTTAGATGAGCTTTGTTTAAGCATGTCTGAACGGGCTTGGCGTAACCATTGGGCATAATCCTGTAAATCGCCTTCAAACTCTGTGCATTGTCCTGCGTGAACCAAGAGTAAGTCATCACAGACACTGGCAATCAATTGACGTTCGTGTGACACCAATACCACTGCACCGTCATAATCCTGTAAAGCCATGGTGAGGGCATGTCGCATATCTAAGTCTAAATGGTTGGTCGGTTCGTCCAGAATCAGTACGTTAGGGCGTTGCCAGACAATTAAAGCCAAAGCCAAACGCGCACGCTCACCTCCTGAAAAACTTTCACAAGGTGTGTCCATACGTTCACCACTAAAGCCAAAACTGCCTAAAAAGGCGCGTAAAGTGGCTTCGCTGATTTTTTTATCGGCAATGCGTGCCAGTTGTAGCATCGGGCTGGCAGTATCATCCAAAGCATCCATTTGATGCTGCGCAAAATAGCCAATATTGAGTAACTCTGAGGCTTTACGAGTACCTGACAATAATGCCAATTCACCCACTAAGGATTTAATTAAGGTCGATTTACCTGCGCCATTCATCCCCAATAAACCAATACGGCTGGTCGGAGTAATTTGTAGGTTAATTTTGCTGGCAATCACTTTATCTGCATAACCAATGCTGACGTGTTCCAAGGTCAGTAACGGCGAACTCATTTTGGTCGGTTCACGGAAACTGAAGGTAAATGGGGTATCTACATGTGCGGGGGCAAGCAATTGCATGCGTTCCAATTGCTTGATACGGCTTTGTGCCTGCCGTGCTTTGGTGGCTTTGGCTTTAAAGCGATCAATATATTTTTGTAAATGTGCACGGGTTTCTAATTGTTTTTCATACGCTTGTTGATGTTGTGCCAAGCGTTCACTGCGAGTGGTTTCAAAGGTTGAATAATTGCCTGTATATAAAGTCAGTTCGCTATTTTCAATATGTAAAATATGATCGGTAATGGCATCTAGAAAATCACGGTCATGGGAAATCAGCACCAAAGTTCCCGTATAGGCTTTGAGCCAGTCTTCTAACCATAAAATTGCATCTAAGTCTAAGTGGTTGGTTGGTTCGTCCAGTAACAATAGTTCTGAGCGACTCATTAAGGTGCGTGCTAAATTTAAACGCATCCGCCATCCACCTGAAAAACTACTGACAGCCAAGCTGTTTTGATGTTCCATAAAACCTAAACCTGCCATGAGTTGTGCGGCTTTGGCAGGTGCGGTATAACCATGAATTTCATCAAAACGACCATGCAAATGCGCAAGTTGGTCATTATTTAATTGTTCAGGATGTTGTAGTTGTTGTTGAATGTTCCAGTATTCTTCATCACCCGATAGCACAAAATCAATCGCAGGCAAATCCAACGCTTTGATTTCCTGTGCCATGTGTGCCACAGTCCAGCCTTGTGGACGGCTTAGCATACCTTCATCTGGAGTTAAGCTGCCCAAAAGCGCAGCAAATAAACTGGATTTTCCTGCACCATTGACGCCTGTAAGACCGACTTTCCAGCCTGGATGGATTTGCATAGACGCTTTTTGAAATAAAACACGTCCACCGCGGCGTAAAGAAACTTGGTCAAGTTGAATCATGGTGCTTACTGGTCACAACAAAAGTTGGGCATATTCTAATGTAAGCCCGCTAGAAAACAAAAATAAGCCTAGTTTTATTTGTGATTTGCGAAAAATCTCTTTTGTGATGCTTAAAAACTACGTTGCAGCAACAAAATTTTTTATAACTTTGTAAACAAGCGCAAAAGACGTGCATGTTGTAAACGATTTGATTTTAATCTAAATCTATAAAATATATGTGAATTATGGAATCAAAGTGATAGCTTAAATAAGGCAGTATAAGTTTTGGCAGAATTGACAGACGAAATTTGAGTAAATGCTCTATTTTTTTAATTTGAACTTGCTTAATATTTGTTTCGTGTACGGACACTCAAAAATAAAAAAAATCTGTAGAAGGATCGAAACAATGAAAAAAATATGGGTCAGCACAACATTGACTGCATTCGCAGCGATCGGTTTTAGTGCTCAGGCGCAAGCAGCAAAAGTAGATGTATGTGTCTTTGACTTACTGGGTAAGTCAGGTGAATCTTTTCAAATGGCACAAGAATGGGCGCTAGCCGCAAAAGGCTGGGGTGCAGAAGTCAATTTAATTGCGCGTCAGGATGAAGCTGTTGCAGACAATGACTTTAAAGCAGGCAAATGTGATGGGGTATTTATGACTGCCATGCGTGCCCGTCAATACAATAAGTTTGCAGGGTCGATTGATGCTTTAGGTGGTGCACCAAATAATGCGATTGCACAACGTGCCATCAGTTTTGCTTTAGACAAACGCAATGCTGCGAAAATGGTCACCAATTTAGGTGGAAAGAAATATGAAGTTGCGGGTATTTCACCTTTAGGTTCGGCATTCATTTTTGTGCGCGACAAGAATATAAGTTCGATTGAAAAAGCAGCAGGGAAAAAATTTGCGGTATTGGGCTATGATGATGCACAAAAAATTATGGTGCAGCGTGTAGGTGCGCAAGCCGTCATTTCTGATGTGTCTAACTTTGTGGCAAAGTTTAACAATGGTCAGGTCGATATGGTCGGCGCGCCTGCCTATGCGTACAAACCTTTAGAAATCTACAAAGGTTTAGCTAATAACGGGGCAATGTTTAATTTCCCTGTATTACAAGTGACCGCAGACTTTGTAATTCGTCCTGAACAATTCCCTGCAGGCTTTGGACAAAAATCACGAGATTGGTTTGTAAAAAACCTACCTAAAGCGATGAGTATGATTAATCGTTTAGAAGGTGAAATTCCAGCCAAATATAAAATGAACCTGAGCGCAGAAGATAAAACCAAATATCAAAAAATGCTGCGTGATGGACGTATGGATATGACCAAACGCGGCATTTATGACCCTGCTATGATGAGTGTGTTAAAACGTGCTCGTTGTTCTGTCGAAAAAACCAATTTTGAATGTTCACTGGGTGGTGAATAGATTGATTTTTAATAAAAAACCTAGAAAATTCTAGGTTTTTTTATATTGAAAGATTTGTCAATTGAGCCATATCAGCCAGAGATTAAAATTCGTTAATCTAAGCGTGATGAGAAGAACAGTGATGCAAAATTGAAGTTTAGATCAACTGTGCGCAGAAAAACAAAAAATAGAAGGAATTAGGAAATGAAACAATGGACGCAAGCTTTATTATTTGGTGCAGGCTTGTCTTTAGCCGCCAGTACAGTGCAGGCCAAACAAGTGGTTTGTGTATTCGACTTGGTCGGTAAAAATGGTGATGTCTATAACTTAATGCAAGACTATCAATTGGCGGCCAAAAACTGGGGTGCAGAGATTGAGTTACGCGTAGGTCAAAACGAAGGCGTGATTGCAGAAGATTTTAAAGCAGGAAAATGTGATGGTATTAGTGTGACCGGCATGCGTGGTCGTCAGTTTAACCATTTTACAGGCTCATTGGATGCAATTGGCGCGATTCCAGATTTAAAACTGGCAGTCAAAGTCATGCAAGGTTTGGCAAGTCCTGCTTTCGCCAAATATATGCGCAATGGTCAGTATGAAGTCGCAGGCGTCATTCCCGTGGGTGATGCCTTTTTGATGGTGAATGACCGCAGTATTAATAGTGTCGCCAAAGCTGCAGGAAAAAAAATTGCGGTTTTAGATTATGACCAAGCGCAAAAAATTATGGTACAGCAAATTGGTGCGCAAGCAGTAAGTGCCGATGTCACCAATTTTGGCAGTAAATTTAACAATGGTCAGGTTGATATTATTGGTGCGCCCGCTGCGGTATTCCGCCCTTTGGAACTCCATAAAGGTTTAGGTACTAAAGGTGCAATTGTGAATTATCCAATTTTACAAGTCACGGGCAATATTATTATCCGTCCTGATAAATTTCCTGCAGGATTTGGTCAAAAATCACGTGATTGGGTGAAAGGGCAGTTACCACGTGCCTTTGGTATTCTGGGTAAAATGAAAGCTGATATTCCTGCAAAATATTGGATGCAAGTGCCTGCAGCAGATCAACCAGGTTATCAGAAAATGATGCGTGAATCGCGGATTGACTTAACCAAACGTGGTGTTTATGACAAACGCATGATGAAATTATTATGGCAATTCCGTTGTAAACAAGCGCCAACCAATTTTGAATGTGGTTTGCATGACGAAAATTACAAATAATTGGAGAATCTTGAGGTAAATACTCAGAATTCACTTTAATTCTGCATCACTGTCCCAATATTGAGTATGCTATACTTGATAAGTGGTCTTTTTGCAGAAAAGACATCTGAATTGTACCTGAGGAAAATCCATCATGAATGCCCAAGCACTTGAGCTCACCGACAACGCTGCTAAAAAAGTTCGCCAATTGCGTGACAGTGAAGGTAATCAAGACTTAATGCTACGTGTATATGTGACGGGTGGCGGTTGTTCAGGCTTTTCTTATGGCTTTAACTTTGCAGAAAGCCAAAATGAAGATGATGCAGAATTTGTGAATGGCGATGTAAAAATGCTGGTCGATTCGCTCAGCTATCAATATTTAGTTGGCTCGGTCGTGGACTATATTGAAGGCTTGGAAGGTTCGCGGTTTGTGGTACAAAACCCGAATGCAACTACGACTTGCGGTTGTGGTTCTTCATTCTCAATCTAAGTGAAATTTAAACATTTTTGAGTATCAGCATCTGAAAAAGTAGATTGATGCGCTCAAAATGATCAAAGCCTTTCCTATATTATAGAATAGGAAAGGCTTTTTTTTTTTGCTACTGATCTGGTTTAAAAGTGCATCCTTAAACCAAAGTCATGGTACCTAAAATACGATCACCTTTTGCCCCTGTGACCGCAGGTAAATTGCCACTTAATTGCTGACAAAAACGCATTGCCAACCAAGCAAAGGCGGTGGCTTCGACCCATGTCGGGTTTAATCCTAAATCGGCTGTGCTTTGTACTGTCCATTGATGTTTACGCAAACGCCAACGCAATTGTTCGAGCAAATAAGAATTATAGGCACCACCACCACAAACATAGACTTCGCCCGTATCCATGCCCGAACGATAAATAGCTTTTTTAATTGCGCGGGTAGTGAGCTTTAATAAAGTGGCTTGAATATTTTCAGGATTATCTTCCAGCTCGTTATATTCCACATCATTGCGCCAATCGGCAACCTGTTCATCTAGCCATTCCAAGTTAAAGTCTTCGCGACCTGTACTTTTAGGCGGTTCTTTAGAGAAAAAAGCATGCGCTTGCAAACGGTCTAACAAGCTGCGAATCGGATGACCATACGCCGCCCAATTGCCATTTTCATCATAAGGTTGTCCTGTGTAACGCTCACACCAAGCATCCATTAAAATATTGGCAGGTCCAGTGTCAAAACCTGACACTGCTTCGGGCTGTCCTGCGGGCAACAAGCTGACATTGGCAATACCACCTAAATTTAAAATTACCCGATGGATACTGGGATGTTGGAATAAATTTTGATGGAACGCGGGCACCAAAGGCGCACCTTGTCCACCTGCAGCCATGTCACGACGACGAAAATCTGAAATTACAGGAATTTGAGTAATTTCAGTGATAATGTTCGGATCGCCAATTTGTAAAGTAAAAGCATGTTCAGGACGATGACGAATGGTCTGGCCATGCGAACCAATCGCTTTAATTTGAGATTTATCCAGTTTATTTTTTTCAATCAGGTTGTTAATACCATGTCCAATCATGGTGGCTAAAGCCACATCTGCCTTACCCATGCGGTCAATTTCATTGTCACCTGGCAAAGTCAGTGCCATAAGTTCGTCGCGTAAATCAGGATCAAACGGCAAAGTCAGGGTAGCGTGGAGTTGCAGTGGATCAAAAGAAGCAGCAACAAGATCGACACCATCCATGCTTGTGCCCGTCATTACCCCAATATAGATCGCTGTCATGGTTATTCTATAGCCTGCAATATGCTGAAAAAGTGTTAGTATATCGCACAAATTGAATAACTGATGTGTTTGGATTTCGTGATGTCAAATTTCCTGCCGGCTGAAGAACAACTTGCTCTCATTCAACGAGGCACGCATGAAATTATTTCTGAAGAAGATCTTCTAAAGAAATTAAAAGAAAATCGTCCTTTAAAAATTAAGGCGGGGTTTGACCCGACTGCACCTGATTTACACTTGGGGCATACGGTATTAATCAATAAATTAAAAGTATTCCAAGACTTAGGTCACGAAGTATTTTTCTTGATTGGCGATTACACCGCCATGATTGGTGACCCAACAGGTAAAAGTGCTACACGTCCGCCGTTGTCACGTGAAAAAGTCTTGGAAAATGCCAAAACTTATCAGGAACAAGTTTTTAAAATTCTTGATCCAAATAAAACCAAAGTGGTGTTTAACTCAGAATGGTTTGCAACGAAAACTGCAGCAGATTTAATTCAGTTGGCATCGCAGCAAACCGTAGCGCGTATGTTAGAACGTGATGACTTCACCAAGCGTTATAACAATCAGCAACCGATTGCGATTCACGAATTTTTGTATCCGCTGGTACAAGGTTATGACTCGGTGGCATTACGCGCCGATGTAGAGTTGGGCGGTACAGACCAGACTTTTAACTTGTTGATGGGACGTACCTTGCAAGGTCGTTATGATCAGGAAGCGCAGGTTTGTATTACGGTACCAATTCTTGAAGGTTTAGATGGCGTGAATAAAATGTCTAAATCTTTAGGCAACTATATTGGCGTGTTTGATGCACCGGGTGCGATGTATCAAAAAGTCTTGTCGATGCCAGATAGTCTGATTGAGCGCTATTTTGAATTACTCAGCTTCAAGTCGATGGATGAAATTGAAGTGTTGCTCAAAGAAATGGCAGAAGGTCGGAATCCTCAAGAAATCAAAAAGATTTTGGCACTCGAATTGGTTGAACGTTTTCATGGCAGCGAAGCCGCAGCCAATGCCCATAAAGGTGCGGGTAATATCATTACTGAAGGTGAATTACCTGAAGGTACGCCAGAAGTAACGATTTCGCGTGCTGACTTTGGTGGTGAATTATTTATTGCTTCTATTGTACGTGCTGCGGGTTTAACTAAAAATGCCGCACAAGCCAAAGATGCTGTGGCGCGTGGCGCAGTGAAAGTAGATTGGAATGTAGTCGATTCGAGTTTTTCGGTCAAAGAAAATGCAACACACATTATTCAGGCAGGTAAAAAAGCAATTGCCAAAGTCACATTCACGGACTAGATCTATTCTAAGTGATTGAAATAAAAGCAGGCTTCGGTCTGCTTTTATTTTTTGTTTGGTATATTTATTATATGAATAAGCAAATTCAAAAAAAACCTTATAAAAACAACACTTAAATTTTGCCAAATATCTTGCAATTTTGCTCAGTTATGTATAAGATTCACCCATCTAGACACAGTGTACAAAACAGATCTAGAGGGTACTTATAACTATAGCTCCACAATTTACAAGTCCCTTCCCCAAGGGACTCTTTTTTTGTATAACTATAATAACGATATATGGATCGCATATAGATTCAACTCCGAGGGAGAGATTTTGGGAGAGATCTCTTTCTTTTTTTTGCCTTTGGTTTTGTTGTGGTTTATATCTAAAGGTAAAATGTAAAGCTCCTTCTCTTTGTTTTATAAAATATTATTAGACCTCTTGCGAAAGTATAGTTTTATCTAATTTTTGAATTGGCTAAAACCTGATAAAATATAGCTTTCAGCTATTTAAAACTTGATTAACACAAGAAGTCTATTGAAGTTTTAAAACCTGATTTGAATTTTAAGGCTATATTTATAAGTAAAACCTCTTGTAGGCAGTGCATGTGGATGGCGTGATCTAAACTTGCCGAATAGAGGAGTAGACTCATTCGACTTGAAGTCAATAATGCAAATGCTGAGCATCAACTTTTAATGAGCGGACAAGACCACCACACTGTTATGAAATCAATGATAGATGTGCCGTCTGTACGAATGTGATTTGGGATAATGCAAAAAGCATTTTTAACTGAGATGTACAATTTTTTAGATGTCGCAAGACGAAAAGAATCATATACATTGGCAATCGTTGATTGCAGTCTTCAAAACTTGACTGATTTCAGCCCATAAAAGTGTGGATAAAAAAGTCCTGTTTACTTTGTAGATGGGAGTTTTTATTTAAAATTGATGAAAAAATAGCTAAAAAATTAAAAAACCAAGCATTTTTGTAGAAAAAAAATACATACGTGAAAAATATTCTAATTTAGGGCTTGCAAAGATTTTGAAATCCCCTAGAATGCACTCATCCCGACGCGAAACAGCCTACGAACTTAGCTCACAGGGTTAAGTTGCAGAGAAAGTTTTGCGTTATATTTTCACTGACGAAGTGGCAAGAAGATCATTAAGAGATTATGAAGAACAACTTGTGTGGATTTTTACTGGTTGATTGATCGAAATTATTTTCATTGATTGATTGGTTTAAATTACTCGAAGTTTATTTGAGCGAAATTTAAGTCAGAAAATTGATGAGCCAGATTTGGTCACTTCGAATAAAGTGACAAAATGATTTTAACTGAAGAGTTTGATCATGGCTCAGATTGAACGCTGGCGGCAGGCTTAACACATGCAAGTCGAGCGGGCGAGGTTGCTTCGGTAACTGAGCTAGCGGCGGACGGGTGAGTAAAGCTTAGGAATCTGCCTATTAGTGGGGGACAACATTTCGAAAGGGATGCTAATACCGCATACGTCCTACGGGAGAAAGCAGGGGACCTTCGGGCCTTGCGCTAATAGATGAGCCTAAGTCGGATTAGCTAGTTGGTGGGGTAAAGGCCTACCAAGGCGACGATCTGTAGCGGGTCTGAGAGGATGATCCGCCACACTGGGACTGAGACACGGCCCAGACTCCTACGGGAGGCAGCAGTGGGGAATATTGGACAATGGGGGGAACCCTGATCCAGCCATGCCGCGTGTGTGAAGAAGGCCTTTTGGTTGTAAAGCACTTTAAGTGGGGAGGAGGCTCTCTTGGTTAATACCTAAGAAGAGTGGACGTTACCCACAGAATAAGCACCGGCTAACTCTGTGCCAGCAGCCGCGGTAATACAGAGGGTGCGAGCGTTAATCGGATTTACTGGGCGTAAAGCGCGCGTAGGTGGTTAATTAAGTCAAATGTGAAATCCCCGAGCTTAACTTGGGAATTGCATTCGATACTGGTTAGCTAGAGTATGGGAGAGGATGGTAGAATTCCAGGTGTAGCGGTGAAATGCGTAGAGATCTGGAGGAATACCGATGGCGAAGGCAGCCATCTGGCCTAATACTGACACTGAGGTGCGAAAGCATGGGGAGCAAACAGGATTAGATACCCTGGTAGTCCATGCCGTAAACGATGTCTACTAGCCGTTGGGGGATTTGATCCTTTAGTGGCGCAGCTAACGCGATAAGTAGACCGCCTGGGGAGTACGGTCGCAAGACTAAAACTCAAATGAATTGACGGGGGCCCGCACAAGCGGTGGAGCATGTGGTTTAATTCGATGCAACGCGAAGAACCTTACCTGGCCTTGACATAGTAGAGACTTTCCAGAGATGGATTGGTGCCTTCGGGAATCTACATACAGGTGCTGCATGGCTGTCGTCAGCTCGTGTCGTGAGATGTTGGGTTAAGTCCCGCAACGAGCGCAACCCTTTTCCTTACTTGCCAGCATTTCGGATGGGAACTTTAAGGATACTGCCAGTGACAAACTGGAGGAAGGCGGGGACGACGTCAAGTCATCATGGCCCTTACGGCCAGGGCTACACACGTGCTACAATGGTCGGTACAAAGGGTTGCTACACAGCGATGTGATGCTAATCTCAAAAAGCCGATCGTAGTCCGGATCGCAGTCTGCAACTCGACTGCGTGAAGTCGGAATCGCTAGTAATCGCGGATCAGAATGCCGCGGTGAATACGTTCCCGGGCCTTGTACACACCGCCCGTCACACCATGGGAGTTTGTTGCACCAGAAGTAGGTAGTCTAACCGTAAGGAGGACGCTTACCACGGTGTGGCCGATGACTGGGGTGAAGTCGTAACAAGGTAGCCGTAGGGGAACCTGCGGCTGGATCACCTCCTTAACGAAAGATTGACGATTGGTAAGAATCCACAACAAGTTGTTCTTCATGACGATGTGTCTTAAAAGATAATTCGAGGTTTTCGAATTGGATTGAGTAGCAGATACTACGCACTGCGTTTGTCTTGCGAAAAATACAAAGCGATGCTTTGATTTTTCTCAGGGTCTGTAGCTCAGTTGGTTAGAGCACACGCTTGATAAGCGTGGGGTCACAAGTTCAAGTCTTGTCAGACCCACCATGAGCAAGACTTAAAGCACTGCTTTAAGGCGAAGCGCAAGGCAAACGAACGTGAGTGAGTGCGCAGGCTATAATCTGATACATCGAATCAAAAATGATAAGCTGGGGACTTAGCTTAGTTGGTAGAGCGCCTGCTTTGCACGCAGGAGGTCAGGAGTTCGACTCTCCTAGTCTCCACCAGAGCTTCGATCAGCAAAGCAACGCTTTGCCGAAGCGCAAGACAAGCAGCTATGCTGCGCGTAGTATCTGATCTAATATGGTAGTGAAAGATATTTTTAAATTATAGAACTTAATAAATAAGGTGAATCAAGAGATTGATTTAGATTTATTAAGTTCTGTGATTTATCACAGTTGACTGCAGTCCGACGAGGATGCAGTGAATCATTAACAGATTGGCAAAAATTGAGTCTGAAATAAATTGTTCAACTCATTTTATTCAAGATTGACAGTAATGCTTCGGTGTTACGGTTTAATTACGAATTGAAATGAGCACTAGCAAATTAACTGAATCAAGCGTTTTGGTATATGAATTTAGATTGAAGCTGTACGGTGCTTAAGAGCACGGGACTTCAAACTGTAGATTAAATAGATCATTGATTATTTATTTAATTGTCTTAATCCTACTTGTAGGGATTAACGACTGTTTGGGGTTGTATAGTCAAGTAATTAAGTGCATGTGGTGGATGCCTTGGCAGTCAGAGGCGAAGAAAGACGTGATAGCCTGCGAAAAGCTCCGGGGAGGCGGCAAATATCCTTTGATCCGGAGATGTCTGAATGGGGAAACCCACCTACCTTAAGGTAGGTATCGTATGATGAATACATAGTCATACGAAGCGAACGAGGGGAAGTGAAACATCTCAGTACCCTTAGGAAAAGAAATCAATTGAGATTCCCTCAGTAGCGGCGAGCGAAAGGGGAAAAGCCCATTAAGTTATGTGTGTTTTAGTGGAATGCTCTGGGAAGTGCAACCATAGTGGGTGATAGTCCTGTACACGAAAGGGCACACATAATGATGACGAGTAGGGCGAGGCACGTGAAACCTTGTCTGAATATGGGGGGACCATCCTCCAAGGCTAAATACTCCTGACTGACCGATAGTGAACCAGTACCGTGAGGGAAAGGCGAAAAGAACCCCTGTGAGGGGAGTGAAATAGATCCTGAAACCGCATGCATACAAGCAGTGGGAGCCAACTTGTTTGGTGACTGCGTACCTTTTGTATAATGGGTCAGCGACTTATATTCAGTAGCGAGGTTAACCGCATAGGGGAGCCGTAGAGAAATCGAGTCTTAATAGGGCGTATAGTTGCTGGGTATAGACCCGAAACCGGGTGATCTATCCATGAGCAGGTTGAAGGTTGGGTAACACTAACTGGAGGACCGAACCCACTGTCGTTGAAAAGCCAGGGGATGACTTGTGGATAGGGGTGAAAGGCTAATCAAACTCGGTGATAGCTGGTTCTCCCCGAAAGCTATTTAGGTAGCGCCTCGGACGAATACCATTGGGGGTAGAGCACTGTTTCGGCTAGGGGGTCATCCCGACTTACCAAACCGATGCAAACTCCGAATACCAATGAGTACTATCCGGGAGACAGACTGCGGGTGCTAACGTCCGTAGTCAAGAGGAAAACAATCCAGACCGCCAGCTAAGGCCCCAAAATCATAGTTAAGTGGGAAACGATGTGGGAAGGCATAGACAGCTAGGAGGTTGGCTTAGAAGCAGCCACCCTTTAAAGAAAGCGTAATAGCTCACTAGTCGAGTCGGCCTGCGCGGAAGATGTAACGGGGCTAAAACTATGTGCCGAAGCTGCGGATGTATACATTGTATACGTGGTAGGGGAGCGTTCTGTAAGCCGACGAAGGTGGATTGAGAAGTCTGCTGGAGGTATCAGAAGTGCGAATGCTGACGTGAGTAACGACAAAACGGGTGAAAAACCCGTTCGCTGAAAGACCAAGGGTTCCAGTCCAACGTTAATCGGGGCTGGGTGAGTCGACCCCTAAGGCGAGGCCGAGAGGCGTAGTCGATGGGAAATTGGTTAATATTCCAATACTTCAGTGTAATGCGATGAGAGGACGGAGAAGGTTAAGTCAGCCTGGCGTTGGTAGTCCAGGTGAAAGGAAGTAGGCATGCATCTTAGGCAAATCCGGGGTGCTCTATGCTGAGATCTGATATCAAGCTGTACTTGTACAGTGAAGTGGCTGATACCCTGCTTCCAGGAAAAGTCTCTAAGCTTCAGTTACACTGGAATCGTACCCGAAACCGACACAGGTGGTCAGGTCGAGTAGACCAAAGCGCTTGAGAGAACTCTGCTGAAGGAACTAGGCAAAATGGTACCGTAACTTCGGGAGAAGGTACGCTGTTGATGGTGATAGGACTTGCTCCTTGAGCTGTCGACAGCCTCAGAAACCAGGCCGCTGCAACTGTTTATTAAAAACATAGCACTCTGCAAACACGAAAGTGGACGTATAGGGTGTGATGCCTGCCCGGTGCTGGAAGGTTAATTGATGGGGTTAGCGTAAGCGAAGCTCTTGATCGAAGCCCCAGTAAACGGCGGCCGTAACTATAACGGTCCTAAGGTAGCGAAATTCCTTGTCGGGTAAGTTCCGACCTGCACGAATGGCATAATGATGGCGGCGCTGTCTCCAGCAGAGGCTCAGTGAAATCGAATTCGCCGTGAAGATGCGGTGTACCCGCGGCTAGACGGAAAGACCCCGTGAACCTTTACTGCAGCTTGACATTGAACTTTGACCTTACTTGTGTAGGATAGGTGGGAGGCTTTGAAACTTGGACGCTAGTCCGAGTGGAGCCGTCCTTGAAATACCACCCTGGTAATGTTGAGGTTCTAACTCTGTCCCGTTATCCGGGACGAGGACCATGTCTGGTGGGTAGTTTGACTGGGGCGGTCTCCTCCTAAAGAGTAACGGAGGAGTACGAAGGTGCGCTCAGCGTGGTCGGAAATCACGCGTAGAGTATAAAGGCAAAAGCGCGCTTAACTGCGAGACCCACAAGTCGAGCAGGTACGAAAGTAGGTCTTAGTGATCCGGTGGTTCTGTATGGAAGGGCCATCGCTCAACGGATAAAAGGTACTCTGGGGATAACAGGCTGATACCGCCCAAGAGTTCATATCGACGGCGGTGTTTGGCACCTCGATGTCGGCTCATCTCATCCTGGGGCTGAAGCAGGTCCCAAGGGTATGGCTGTTCGCCATTTAAAGAGGTACGCGAGCTGGGTTTAGAACGTCGTGAGACAGTTCGGTCCCTATCTACCGTGGGCGCTGGAAATTTGAGAGGATCTGCTCCTAGTACGAGAGGACCAGAGTGGACGAACCTCTGGTGTACCGGTTGTGACGCCAGTCGCATCGCCGGGTAGCTATGTTCGGAAGGGATAACCGCTGAAAGCATCTAAGCGGGAAGCCTACCTCAAGATAAGATTTCCCCGAGGCTTTATGCCTCCTAAAGAGCCGTTGAAGACTACGACGTTGATAGGTTGGATGTGGAAGCATAGCGATATGTGAAGCTGACCAATACTAATTGCTCGTGAGGCTTGACTATACAACACCCAAGCAGTTGTTGTACGAACTTCGAAAGAAGTGAGGATCAATCGATTTCATATTGATCTAACGATCAAACAAAAACTTGATTTAGTGAACGCTAAACAATAAACTTCAGACCCAATAGCCAACCTGTTAATAACTCATTTGGAACCAAGTAAGGCATTACATGCAAAAGCATCAAGCAAAAGCAATGTAACTAAGACCCGAACAAGTCCATAACAGTTGTGCTGGCGACCATAGCAAGAGTGAACCACCTGATCCCTTCCCGAACTCAGAAGTGAAACCTCTTCGCGCTGATGGTAGTGTGGGATTACCCATGTGAGAGTAAGTCATCGCCAGCTCATTATTCAAACACCCTCAACAATCGTTGAGGGTGTTTTTTTATGGGGAAAGATAATATTAAGAAGAGTAAAAAGCCTTAAACATAATTTAAGTCTTTTAAACTTATATCAATATCAAATACTTAGAAATGTGCTTCTAAGCCTAAATATGGACCTTTAAACTCTAATTGAGTTTCCTGACTGGAATCTTGATTGAGCTTAATATCTAAAATGCGATAGCCTGCTTTTAAACCAACATCGACTAAAATGGAATCTATAAAGTTATATTTAATTTCTGCCTGAGCATCACTAACTTCATTATCGCTATTTTTGGCATAGTTGGCTTCGGCTTTGGCACTTAAACCCGTAAATGGTAATTTGACTGCTGCTTCTGCATATAGCATAGGTAAAGTTTCACTGACGTCTTGTGTCGAAAATAAATTCGATCTTAAGTCGCCTTCAAGTACTTTGGCACCAAATCCAACATCTGCGGCAACAATGTTATCTAAAATTTCATAATATAAAATGAAGTCTGAGTAATCTAAATCTAGTTGATTGATTTTGACACCAGCAGCGTTTTGCTCGCTTTCGGTCTGCAAATTGGCATGTTTAATTTTGGCATTGGGTAAAAATGGTACTGGATGTTCTACTGCCAAACTGAAGGGTATGGCAAAATCATCATCTAAGTTTGGCGATAACTGAGCCTGATTCCAGTCTGCACTATATTTCCAATAATCCACGCTGGCTTTTACCCCAATAATATCGGCATGCACCGCTGAACAACCAATTAAACTGCATGCTAAAGCAAAACGTTGTAATGTAAGCATATAAACCCTAGTATTTTGTCATCATCATTTGGGATGAATGGTGTGGTGTTGTATGTTCTCGTGACAAAAATCATGTGAAATATTGTCTAACTTAGCGCATCATACATTTTCTAGAATCAAATTCTTGTAAAAATATAGCCTAATTCGCGCCAAAAAAGAGGATTTCAGTATGCAAAATGTCCATCCACCTGTCGATTACCCGCTCTATCTTGCCAATAAAGCAGTAGAAACAGGGCAATGGTTAGCCGTTCAGCATAAATATTCTCAAAAATTATATGCACGTGTCGCACTTGCCGATGCAAAAAGTATTGAAAAAGCTATTCTTGCAGCCGTCAAAGCAGAAGCCGAAATGGCAAAATTACAGCCATTTCAGAAACAAAAAATTCTGCTGCAATGTGTGCAGCGTTTCCAAGAGATGCGCGAAGAATTGGTTGAAATTTTAATTGCTGAAGGTGGAAAGCCTCGTCTGGCCGCGATGGCAGAAGTCGAGCGTTTAATCAATACCTTTCAAATTGCGGCAGATGCGGTGTCGCAACTAGATGAAGGACGTATTTTACCGTTGGCGGTGACGGCTGCTGCTGCGAATTATCAAGGGATGGTTAAGCATGTACCCATTGGTGCCGTGTCTTTAATTAGTCCTTTTAATTTCCCATTGAATTTAACCGCACATAAAATTGCGCCCGCGATTGCTGCAGGTTGTCCTTTTGTATTAAAACCTGCTAGCGCCACGCCTATTTCAGCATTAAAAATAGCAGAAGTGTTGGCTGAAACAGATTTACCTAAAGGTGCGTTTTCGGTATTGCCTTGTGAGCGTGAACAAGCAGATGTTTTAGTGACCGATGACCGCTTTAAACTGCTCAGTTTTACTGGTTCAGATGTGGTGGGTTGGGATATGAAAGCCCGCGCAGGACGTAAAAAAGTAACGCTAGAGTTGGGCGGCAATGCAGCGGTGATGATTGAACCCGATACTGAACTGAATGATGCATTGATTCATCGCTTAATTGGTGGGGCGTATAATCATGCAGGGCAGGTGTGTATTAGTGTGCAACGTATTTTTGTGCATGCCGACGTATATGCTGAACTGAAAAAGAAACTTGTGAGTCAGCTCAAGCAAATTAAAGCAGCAGATCCTAATTTGGACAGCACTTTGGTCGGGCCAATGATTAAGGAAGCTGAAGCACAGCGCTTGAAAAAGTGGATTGATAAAGCGGTGAAAAAAGGCACAAAAATATTGGTAGGTGGCGAGCTGAAAGGTGTGATGTTTGAGCCGACTTTATTGGAACAGGTCGATCCAAACTTGGAGGTTTATAAAGATGAAGTTTTTGGCCCTGTTGCCATTTTGGAAAAATATTCATCTTTTGAGCAAGGGATTGCACGTATTAACCAAAGTCGTTTTGGTTTACAGGCGGGTATTTATACACAAAGCTTGGAAAAAATGCTTTACGCATGGGATCAGTTACAGGTCGGTGGGGTAATTATTAATGATATCCCATCTTTCCGCGTGGATAATATGCCTTATGGTGGTGTGAAAGATTCGGGTTTAGGGCGTGAGGGGATTCAATCTGCCATTCGGGATATGCAGGAAGAGCGTTTGTTGGTGATTAAGCGTTAAGTATTTGATCTGATCATGTATCGTCATCATCAGAGACAGAAAATGAGTTAACTCTGAATTTTGGGATGATTCACTACAGCGCTGTAGTTCAGTGAATTATAAGCTACAGCGTTAGTGTAAAATAGATGAAAAGTAAAATAACTCAAATAGCATCAAAATTGTATTCCAAATAGTTATATGACTTATAACCAAAAAATCAAGTCAAAATGGAGTGGAATTTGAACGCTTGATTAAAAAATGCATACAAAAAACATCTTTCCGAGCAGAATTTACAGAAAAATTTTTCAAAAATGAGTATTGTTAAGCCATACAAAAGCGCAATATTGGGCAAAGACTTTAAGCAAGATTTTCCGAATATTTCGCTGTTTGACCTTTAGAATTTGATGCTCAAAAGGTGTGACTCTAAAGCAAACACCCAGATTTTCATTTTTTTGCAGGATATTTTTTGAGTGCGCTAAATTACCGTTATATAAAGTAAATTTAAGCTAATGAAAAAGCAAATTATTTATATAAAAGGTCAGAATTAAAAAACAAGCAACAAAAAATAACCTGAAGTTTAGGTGTTCTATGACAGATTCTCGTGAGAGTTGGTCCGCACGATCAGGCTTTATTATCGCAGCTATTGGTTCTGCGGTCGGGTTGGGTAATATTTGGCGTTTCCCTTATGTTGCCTATGAAAATGGCGGCGGCGCATTTTTAATCCCTTATTTAATTGCGATCTTTGCCGCAGGTTTGCCATTGCTGTTTTTGGACTATGCAGTTGGGCATAAATACCGTAAAGCACCACCAACCGCTTATAAAAAGCTCATGAACAGTGAAGCATTGGGTTGGTGGCAGGTGATGGTGACTTTGCTGATTGGTATTTACTATGCCAGCGTATTGTCTTGGGCAGGCAGTTATATGTTCTATTCCATTGGTCAGCAATGGGGAACAGACACTGAAAAATTCTTTTTCACAAGCTACTTACAAAATGGTGAAGGTTTAGCCTTGGGTTTTGTACCCACCTTATTTATTGGCTTAGTCATCGTGTGGGCGGTAGTGATGTTCATTTTATATGGTGGTGTGAAAAAAGGGGTTGAGCTGTCAAATAAAATTTTTATACCACTTTTGCTGATTTTATTCTCTATTCTCGTGGTTCAAGCTTTACGTTTGCCTGGTGCAGTCGATGGCTTAAATGCCTTCTTTACGCCTAACTGGGAAGCGATGACGAACTATAAAGTATGGTTAGCTGCCTTTGGTCATATCTTCTTCTCGCTTTCAGTCGGGTTCGGGATTATGTTGACCTACTCATCATACCTAAAACGTAAAACTAACTTGACTGGTTCAGGCTTGGTGGTTGCACTCGCAAACTCATCTTTTGAAATTTTAGCGGGTATTGGTATTTTTGCTGCGCTTGGTTTTATGGCGTACAGCGCAGGTTCATCGGTAGATGAAGTGGTTTCGGGTGGTATTGGTTTAGCCTTTATTGTATTCCCAAAAATCATTTCTAGCTTGGGTGCAGGTGGCGATTTATTTGGCTTCTTATTCTTCGCTTCATTGACGGTTGCAGGAGTGACCTCAATGGTGAGTATTCTGCAAGTGCCGATTGCTGCGTTCCAAGACAAACTGGGTTGGTCGCGTAAGCGTGCAGTAACCATCATTGCGGGTGGTTCAGCTATAGTTTCAACCATTTTATTCTCTACCCACAGTGCGATTACTTTTGTCGACATCATTGACTACTTTGCCAACAACATTGGTATTGTCGGTGGTGGTTTATTGTCGATTATTTTGGTGACTTGGTTCCGTCGTCCATTGCTCAAAGAATTGCAGCAACACGTTAACCAATACTCAAGTATTAAATTGGGTTGGGGCTGGAATTTCCTATTAACCATCGTGACACCACTTTCATTGCTCGTGGCTTTAGGTTTAACCCTAAAATCTATTTTTGCAGAAGGCTATGGTGGTTATCCATTACACATTTTACTTACCGTGGGTGGTGGTACCGTGGCGCTCTTTATTATTGGTGCGGTATTGCTTAGCCGCTTAAAAGATCAAGACGCAGCGGAGAAATAACATGAATACATCTGCATTAGTGATGTTGATTATTTCAACAGTGGTACTTTGGGGTGGTTTGGTTTTTGCGATGATTCACCTGATCAAAAACCCAGATGAACTTGAAGACTAAGTGTTTTGCTGAACAAGTGCGAAGCTTTAAGAGATTGCACCGTTTAAATAACCCTTGATTGATTCAAGGGTTATTTTATTGGAACGGCTATTCAATGAGAAGAATCGTTAAAACAAAAACAGCTTAGGCGGTTTTTTCAATACGACAATAATAAAAACCATCACCGCGTCCTTCTTGTGGCAATAATTGGCGTCCGTACAGTTGTGGAATGCCCCAATCTGCATCAATTTTGACTTCTTTGGCATTAAGATGTTCGGCAAAGAATTGCTGCATTTGCTGTTCATTTTCGGCTTTTAAAACCGAGCAGGTAATGTAAAGCAAGGTGCCGCCAACTTTGAGTTGCTGCCACATCTGCTGCAAAATCTGTTGCTGTAATGCTACCGTTTGCTGAATATCACTAGATTGACGCAGCAAACGAATATCTGGATGACGACGCAAGACCCCAATGGCAGAGCATGGCGCATCCAATACAATACAGTCCACTGCTTCACTAGCGTTCCATGTGGTTGCATCGGCAGCCAAAATTTCGACTTGCGCTTCTTGATTCAGTTGCAGACGTTCTAGGTTTTCGCTGACACGTAACAGACGTTTGGCATCCTGATCTAAGGCAATCAATTTTTTAGGCTGAAACTTTTCAAGCAGATGTGCTGTTTTCCCCCCAGGTGCTGCGCAGGCATCGACCACGACTTTGCCATCTAAATTTGGCAAGAGCATTGCACACAGTTGGGCATGTTCGTCCTGTACGGAAAAAATGCCTTCATCAAAACCAGGCAAGTCTGGAATGTGCACATTTTGCAGCATCACAATACCAACTGCAGACACGGTGCAAGCTTCTGCAGCAATCTCTTGTTCCTGCAAAATTTCTAAATAGTCATCACGGCTGATTTGGCGTGTATTGACTCTTAAGGTCAGGGGGGCAGTTTGCTTTAAAGTGTTCGTCAGTTGTTCTAATTGCTCAGGCCAATCTTTTTTCAGGCGTTTATACAACCAACTTGGTAAACCATGCGCTTGCGCCAAAGCCGTTTGAAATTCGGATGTTTCACGTGAAACACGACGCAGAATCGCATTCACCACACCGCTGAGTGCTTCATAGCCCAATTGTTTGGCTGCAGTTACGGTTTCGGAAATTGCGGCATGACTGGCTACACGGGTACAAAGCACTTGATATAAGCCAACATATAAACAGGTTTCAACAGTTTCGTTGTTGAGTGGTTTCACCAACAACGGTAAGGTAATGCTTTTTAGGGCATACCATTGACGCAAGGTGCCCAAAACCAGCTCATGAAACAAGGCACGGTCACGTTCCGCGACTTTGCTTAAATGTACAGGTAAAATGCTCGCCAATGATTGCCCTTGTTGTACAGCCAATAGCGTACGGATGACTTGGGCACGCAAGTTCAAATGTGAATTGCCTGATTCAGTATGGCTCATGCGAGAACTTGTCCTGTTTGAAGTTTTTGAGTTTGAATGATTTGCACAGGATTCAGCGGTTTAGCACCAGGCCATTGCAACGAGCTTAAGCACACTGCTTGTTGATCGCCACAAGCGACGTGTACGCCTTGTTTGTCCAATTTTAAAATTGTGCCTGCAGCTTTGCCCTGTGCAGATTCATCTGATAATGCTGAACCCCACACGCGTAAGTTTTGAGTGTCATCTAAAGGAATAAATGCCACAGGCCACGGGTTAAAGGCACGAATATTACGGTCAATTTCGGCTGCAGTTTGTGACCAGTTAATTTGCGCTTCGGCTTTGGTCAGTTTGTGTGCATAGACCGTTAAGGCTTCATCTTGCACTTCACGCCTAGCGAAATAGTCTTGTAATTTTTGTTCTGAAGCCAATACTTCAACAATTGCTTCGGCACCTTGCTGCGCCAGTTTGTCATGTAAAGTGGCAGAAGTGTCTGCTGCAGTAATTGGGCACAAGGTTTTATACAACATATCGCCCGTATCTAAACCTGCTGCCATTTTCATAATGGTGATGCCTGTTTCGGTATCACCTGTGGCAATGGCACGCTGAATCGGCGCTGCACCGCGCCAACGTGGTAATAAAGAACCGTGAATATTCAAGCAGCCATATTTAGGCGTATCTAAAATCACTTGTGGCAAGATTAAACCATAGGCCGCAACCACCATCACATCGGCATTCAATGCAGCCAATTCTTGTTGGGCCGCCAGACCTTCTTCAGTAGATGATTTAAAATGCAAAGGTTGATAGACAGGAAGATCGTGTTGTAGTGCCAATTGCTTCACCGCAGATGCTGTGAGTTTTTGTCCGCGTCCTGCTTTACGATCAGGCTGAGTGTAAACCGCGACAATCTCATGTTCGGTGTTCAGGAGTGCTGCCAAAGCGCTTGCAGCAAATTCAGGCGTACCTGCAAAAACGATTTTCAATGGAAATCAACCCATATTTTTAGATGACGCGCCAATTATAACAAATTGCGGCTCAAAGGTCGGAACGGGTTGTAACAAATCCACCTTGTCCCCTTGCGCAGCAAACAAAGCAGCGCTTTGTTCTTGCTCATGTGGCTAAAACTTTCTCAGATTGCGTTACGAAACTTGGCAATAGTCTCGCTATTCCCTGCGTTTCATGCCTAATCTGCTCAGTTTTAGCCTACAGCGCAAGCCATTTATGAAATGTCAACAGACCCTAATAATGCAAAATTTAAAAATTATTCATGAAAGTTTTGTATTGAACAATAAATTCTAGAGTGCATTCTCGCCCTTTTAAGGGTGAGCCAGCTCTTTTCTTAATATGACTATAGTAAGTTAAAATTGTCGTTAAATATCATTAGTTTGTATTATAGATTCACTTTTTTATGTTATAATTAAATTGTATTTTTAGGAGCATTTTCATTGCTAACAGGCATCCAATTAAGAGCGTATCCAACCAATCATCAAAAGCTGATCCTTAGTCAGTGGATGGGTTGCGCTCGTTTTATTTGGAATGCTAAGTGCGATGAAGATAAATACTTCCGTGGCTTTGCACGTAAGTTCACTCCTTACAATCAATATTATGAAACGCAAGATCAAAAATACTCACACTTTAAATCAGAAGAACTCAGCGCATGGCTAAAACAATGCCCTAGCCAAATCCTGAGAAATTCAGCAAGCAATTGGAAAGAAACTCTTGATAGGTTTAAAAGTGGCATTTGTGGTCGTCCGAAGCGTAAAAAGAAAACAGATAAAGGCTCAATTTACCTCACCCGTGAATTGTTCAGATTCGAGCCTGACCAGTTTGGCAAACTGCATCTATTTATTGGTACGAAAACCAATAACATCGGAATTTTAAAGTTTGGGATTCATGCTGATTTTAACGAGCCTAAATCCCTCTACATCCGTAAAGAACGTGGTCAATACTTTGTGTCATTTTGCTATGAAGATGATCAGGATATTCAAGTAATCAAGCCCGAAGAACATCTAGAATATCTACGTGGTATGACAGCAGAACAGCTACAAGACATTGTGGTTGGTATTGATCGTGGCGTGGTTATCCCTGTTCATGCAGAGCATAGAGAATTTGATTTCTCCAAAGAGCAGAAGAATCACCTATCTAAAGCGGATCGCTATATCAAACGCCTGCAACGGAAACTATCACAACAACAAAAAGACTCTAACCGCAGAGCAAGAACCAAACATCGTATTGCGGTGCATCATGCAAAGAAAGCTAATATCCGCAAGGATTTTGCCCACAAAACTAGCCATGCATTGGTTAATGGATTTGGTAAAGTTTTTGTATTTGAGAAATTAAATACCAAGCAGATGACTAAGAAGCCTGCACCGAAAAAAGATGAGTTAGGTCGTTTCATTCCAAATAAAGCCAAAGCGAAAGCTGGCTTAAACAAGGCGATCCTCAATGTAGGTTGGTACCAGATCGCATCGTTCCTGAAATACAAAGCGGAACGATTAGGAAAAGCAGTTTTTAGTATCCCTGCTGCTTACACCAGTCAAGAGTGCGCTTCATGCGGTCACACTCACCCCGACAATCGCAAGAGCCAAGACAGGTTCAAATGCGTGAATTGTGGACACATTGACAATGCAGATCATAATGCAGCAATGGTGATTAAACAGAGGGCAGTAAAATTAATCTTAGACAGTGGAACACTGTTGGATGACAATCACTTGTCATCTAGTGGGCGTGGAGGTGTTCGTAAGACGAAAAAGAGTGTTAAAGCTTTTTCTCGCTGTACCGATGAAGCGTCAAAAGAGAAGTGTGCAGCTTAGGCTGCATCACGGAAACTCGGTTGCTTTAGCACTGAGTAGTTCATTTCAGTATGATCAACAAGGTGCTGTGGGTTTTCGTCACTTTTTATCCATCATAAAGTCGGTAAAGCAGCAGCCTTACTACCTCAAGCTGTAGTAAAATACAAAGATTCTTAAACTGTTTTGCAGTGATACAGATCTTGCAAACAGTATTATTTCGCCAGAATGAATTTCAGATTCATTTCAGCACAACCAAGTTGGAACTTTATAATGCCTGACTATCGTTCAAAAACATCGACACACGGAAGAAATATGGCGGGTGCACGCGGCTTATGGCGTGCAACGGGTATGAAAGACGAAGATTTTGGTAAGCCGATTATTGCGGTGGTCAACTCATTTACCCAATTTGTACCTGGCCATGTGCATTTAAAAGACCTCGGTCAAATGGTGGCAGAACAAATTCAGGCGGCAGGTGGTGTTGCCAAAGAATTTAACACCATTGCCGTAGATGACGGGATTGCCATGGGCCATGACGGCATGTTGTATTCATTGCCATCACGTGACTTGATTGCCGATTCGGTAGAATACATGGTCAACGCGCACTGTGCCGATGCTATGGTCTGTATCTCCAACTGTGACAAAATTACCCCAGGGATGCTGATGGCTGCCATGCGCCTAAACATTCCAGTGGTGTTTGTATCTGGCGGCCCAATGGAAGCAGGTAAAGTCAAAATTCGTGGCAATGAACACGCGATTGACTTGATTGATGCAATGATTGTGGCGGCAGATGATAACTATACCGATGAAGAAGTCGCTGAATACGAGCGCTCAGCATGCCCAACCTGTGGTTCATGCTCAGGGATGTTCACTGCCAACTCAATGAACTGCTTAACAGAAGCCTTAGGTTTATCTTTACCTGGCAACGGCTCAATTCTAGCAACTCACGCCAACCGTAAAAAACTGTTTGATAAAGCAGGTCAGTTGATTGTGGAATTGGCTAAACGCCATTATGAACAAGACGACTACAGCGTATTGCCACGTTCAATTGCAACCAAAGCATCTTATGAAAATGCCATGACATTGGATATTGCCATGGGTGGTTCAACCAACACCGTATTGCACTTGTTGGCGGCTGCCAATGAAGCAGGTGTGGATTTCACCATGGATGATATTGACCGTTTATCACGCAAAGTACCTGTATTGTGTAAAGTTGCACCTGCAAAACAAGACGTTCACATGGAAGATGTACACCGTGCGGGCGGCATTATGTCTATTCTAGGTGAGCTGGATCGTGCAGGTTTATTGGACACTTCTGTAGGTACGGTTCACGAAGCAACCTTAAAAGATGCTTTAGATAAATGGGACATTATTCGTACCGAAAATGAAGACGTTTACCAGTTCTTCCGCTCTGCACCGGGCGGCGTACCAACCCAGACTGCATTCTCACAAGACCGTTACTATTCACGTTTAGATGGTGACCGTGACAATGGTGTAATTCGTAATGCAGAACACGCCTTCTCTAAAGATGGTGGTTTGGCGGTACTTTACGGCAACATCGCTTTGGATGGCTGTATTGTCAAAACTGCAGGGGTGGATGATTCCATTTTAAAATTCAACGGCACAGCTCGTGTTTTTGAAAGTCAGGATGCTGCCGTAGACGCGATTTTGGGCGGTAAAATTACAGCGGGGGATGTGGTGGTGATTCGCTACGAAGGCCCACGTGGTGGCCCAGGTATGCAAGAAATGCTCTATCCAACCAGCTATTTGAAATCGAAAGGTTTAGGCAAAGAATGTGCCTTACTGACCGATGGTCGTTTCTCGGGCGGTTCTTCAGGTCTTTCAATTGGTCACGTTTCTCCAGAAGCGGCTGAAGGTGGTGCGATTGGTCTGGTTGAAGATGGTGACCGTATCGAAATTGATATTCCAAACCGCAGCATTCACTTGGCGGTAGATGACGCAACCATGGCGGCACGTCGTGAAGCGCAAGAAGCCAAAGGCTGGCATCCTGCAGAAGAACGTCCACGTAAAATTTCTAAAGCGTTGAAAGCCTATGCTATGCACACTACCAGTGCGGCAAAAGGTGCGGTACGTGAAATCTAAGCAGTACTTAGCAATTTAAGCTGCCACAAAAAAGCACTCCAAAATTGGGGTGCTTTTTTATGAGCCTGCCAATGAGCAATGTCAGTATCGCAGCAAATTTGAGCAATGAAATTAGACAGGCATTTTCGTTTACATCCTGCCCGCTTTCGATACAATGAAAAATAAAATAAATCGTCATAATGAACACGACATTTCACCCATCTTGCTAAGGAATCAGCCATGAGTAAACAGAATATCCGCGAACATTCAGCCGAAGTCTATGAAGGCATTGAAAATGCACCTGCACGTTCCATGATGCGTGCGGTGGGTTTTAAGGATGAAGATTTTACTCGTCCATTTATTGGAATTGCATCGACTTGGGCCAATGTCACACCATGTAATATGCATATTGATGGCTTAGCGCGCGAAGCAGAAATAGGCGTGAATCAGGCGGGTGGTAAAGGCATTATTTTCAATACCATCACCATTTCAGATGGTATTTCAAACGGCACCGAAGGCATGAAATATTCATTGGTTTCACGTGAAATTATTGCCGACTCAATTGAAGCTGTGGTGGGCTGTCAGGCCTATGATGGTGTGATTGCAATTGGTGGCTGCGATAAAAACATGCCAGGTTGCATTATGGGACTGGCGCGTTTAAACCGACCAGGCTTATTTGTTTATGGGGGCACGATTAAACCGGGTGCAGGACACACCGATATTATTTCGGTGTTTGAAGCCGTAGGTCAGCATGCCAAAGGTGAAATTAACGAAATTCAGGTCAAGCAGATTGAAGAAGTGGCTTTGCCGGGTGCAGGTTCTTGTGGTGGCATGTACACCGCGAACTCTATGGCATCGGCGATTGAAGCACTGGGCATGAGTTTGCCGGGATCTTCGGCACAAGAAGCTGTTTCTCAAGAAAAAATGGATGATTGCCAACGTGCAGGCGAAGCAGTGATGAATTTGTTACGTCTGGATATTAAACCACGTGACATTATGACCAAATCTGCCTTTGAAAATGCCATTAAAGTATTGATTGCTTTGGGTGGGTCGACCAATGGTGTGTTGCATTTAATTGCCATGGCGCATTCTGCAGGGGTTGAACTCACACTCGATGATTTCGTGCGTATTGGTCAGGAAACCCCAGTAGTGGCTGATGTACGTCCATCGGGCAAATATTTAATGTCGGAGCTGATTGCTATTGGCGGAATTCAACCATTGATGAAACGCATGCTAGATGCAGGCATGCTCGATGGTTCTTGTTTAACGGTTACAGGTAAAACTTTGGCAGAAAACTTGGCCGATGTTGCCGATTATCCTGAAGGTCAGCAAATTATTTTACCGTTTGATGCGCCAATCAAAAAAGATTCACACTTGGTGGTGTTAAAAGGCAATTTATCGCCTACGGGTGCAGTGGCAAAAATTACAGGCAAAGAAGGCTTGTATTTTGAAGGGCCTGCACGCGTCTTTGAAGGTGAAATTGGTGCGATGCGCGGCATTTTAGATGGCGAAGTGCAAGAAGGTGAAGTGGTGGTGATTCGCGGTGAAGGCCCTAAAGGTGGCCCAGGTATGCCAGAAATGCTGAAACCAACTTCTGCAATTATTGGCAAGGGCTTGGGTAACTCCGTGGCGTTAATTACCGATGGACGTTTTTCGGGCGGTAGTCATGGTTTTGTGATTGGGCATGTGACCCCAGAAGCATATGAAGGCGGGCCAATTGGTCTGGTGAAAAATGGTGATAAAATTTCGATTAATGCTGAAACCCGTGAAATGACTTGGCATGTGTCGGAAGAGGAAATGGCAGCACGTAAAGCGGCATGGGTCAAACCAAAACCAAACTATACCCATGGTGCTTTGGCAAAATTTGCCAAACTGGCATCGGGTGCAGAAAAAGGTGCAGTGACTGATCTGAATTTAGAAGTCTAATTGCTCATTTTTATATGAATTGATATAAATCCTTGTGTACTATTGAAAGACGAGCGCACATGATTTGCATGTGGCTTGTCCCTAAACCACAAGGATTTTCTTTTAGAGGCTGATCTCATGTCACTGTTACGCCGTTGGTTCGATCCGATCCGATCGAGTTGGTTTTATCAAAAACCATCTCGGCAATCGGTGTTGTCCACGGAACACGGACTGAGTGTGCATTTACGTCTAGATGATGTATATAGCTATTTGGCGGTACAGCAGTTGCCGCAATTAGAAGATATTCTGGCCGATGACTTAAAACCTTTAACCGTGGTGATTTCGCGGCAAAGTGGCGATGCACCGAACCAAATGTCGGCGGCAGAATGGCAAAATTACTGTATTCAAGATGCAAAAATTCTTGCCAAACAACACCGTTTTAGTTTTCATGATACCCCTGAACCACCGACTGCAGAAGCTTTAATGCAGGCAGAAACCATTTTGCGGCATACGCCGTTACGTGGTCAGGATTTCTTGTATTTACTCGAAGATGTGTTCCACATGCTATGGCAAAAGCAGTCGGGTAAATTACGCACCTTATATGCCATGGCCAGCCGTCATCATCAAATTCAGGATTTTCCTGAACGGGTTTTTAATGATGCACCTGTATTGGCCAGTTATTTTGAGTTTGGTGGACGTAAATATCATGCAGTCGATGATTTATTGCGTCTGACTCGCCGTTTAAAACAACAAAAATTACTGACCGATAATCCTATTTTCTTGATCAACCATATTGAATGGCGTGAACATTTAATTAGTGATGCCGAAGAACTCAATGAAATTCAGGCGCTTGACCCTGAATTGGATTTATACATCGCACTGGAAGACCCGATTTCTTGGTTGTTATTGGCGTATATCAAAGAAGAATTGGCCGCCTATTACAATATTCATTTGAATGTGTATCCATTGTCCTATCATGGGCGTGACTATTTTGACTGGAGTTTGGCAACACGTTTATCTAAACGTACCGATGTTGCGTTTACGCCGTTTTGCCGACCGACCGAACAGGCGACTTATCAAATGGCACAACTGTATTACAGTGTGCCTGAAGAACAGCGTGTCGATGCCATGTATCGCATTTTGCAGGCGGTATGGACAAGGGGGCAGGATTTATCCTTTAAAGCGCATTTTGAGCGTATGCAGCGTGAACTCGAGTTAGATCAACTGACCACAGCGGATGTGACTGAGTTGCTCAAAGAAAATGATATGCTGTGTGAAATGAAATCTCAGCCCGATTTTCCTGTGTTGGAATTGCGTATAGATGGGCAAAGCTACGTGTTTAATAGCTTATATCGGGTATGGATGATTGAAAGTATTTTCAGTAATGTGTTAGAAGAAAAGTATAAGAGTGAAACTGAAACTGAAACTGAAACTGAAACTGAAAGTGTAGCCCAAGCCCATGAACAATGAAAAAGTAAAATCATTACAACAAGCACGTGAAAAAATAGACCAAATTGATGTGGCTTTAATTGAATTGATTGCATCGCGTCAGTTTTATGTCGATCAGGCCATGCGCCATAAACAGACTTTGGAAGATGTACAGTCGCCACAGCGCGTGAAAGAAGTGATTGAAAAAGTCCGTGCTTTGGCTGTGCAACATGCAGTCGATCCAGACATGGTCGAGCGTTTATATCACGATATGATCCAGCATTTTATTCAGCGTGAATTAAAAGAATTTCGTCCTTAACGGATCTTATCCATATGTTTGGGCGATGCTTCAAACGCAGCCCAAACTTTATATTTACGCGGCAATACTGCGTATTTGTATGCCATCATGGTGTTTAAAGCATCATTTTTAAAAATAATTTACTTATTTTTTCTGCTAGCAGCTTTAAGCGCAAAGCCTTGCCTGTCTTGACTTTGCCAGCTTTTCATAAAGTTTTGGTAAAAAAAAGAATATGAATTTATTACATTTTTTAACGATGTAAGTTTGATTTATTTTAAAAAGTATATATATTGTATATACATCTTTTGCAAAGCAGTCTTTATTTTGGAGATCAGCATTGAACGAGCAAATCAAAAAAATAAAGACAGGCAAGAAAGATGGACAACTTTTAATTCGTATTAATAGTACTGAACGTGATGAATTTATTCGTTTATGTGAAGAACTTGATACTAGTGCTGCTCGTGAATTAAGAAAATTTATTCGTAGTTTTGTGAAACAACACAATGGTAACGAATAGCCTTACTAAGGAGTAATACCATGGCTAAGCAAGTTAAATCTTTGAAGCAAAAAATCAAAGCACGTTTGAAAAAAATTTCAAAACATAAAGGTAAATTGAAGCAACTTAAGCAAGAGCTTAAAAAACAGAAATAAGCCACAGCAAAAGCATGATCTCTTAAAAACGGTTTATTCTAGACAGACCGTTTGAAGTAAAAAAAGACCGAACAATCATTGTTCGGTCTTTTTGCATTGCTTCGGCAGCTGCTTAGGTTTCAGCAGATGACAGCAGGTTCTGATTAGGATGGATCGCGCAAACTAAAGAACCAGTTTAGGAACAAGGCCGCAAAGGTTGCTGTACCAATCCCACCCAAATTAAAGCTGCCCAATTGCAGCGCAAAGTCACCCGTTCCTAAAATAATGGTCACGGCAGCCACCATCAGATTTTTGTTTTTAGAAAAATCGACCTTGTTTTCAATCCAGATTTTCGCGCCAGCAATGGTAATCAAACCAAAGACCACAATTGAAGCACCTGTTAAAATAGCGGTAGGTATGGTGTGAATAATCGCGCCAAATTTGGGTGAAAGCCCAAGGAAAATTGCAAAGACCCCCGCCACCACAAAAATAATCGTGGAATACACGCGGGTAACAGCCATCACTCCAATATTTTCACCATAAGTGGTCATACCTGGTGCACCGACACCACCTGCGAGTGTTGTGGCAACACCATCTGCGACAAAGGCTTTACCAATGTGTGGATCGAGGTTTTCACCTGTCATTGCTCCGACTGCTTTAATGTGTCCCAAGTTCTCTGCCACCAAAATGAAGGCAATTGGGGCGATAATTAGCATGGCATTCACATCAAATACAGGCGCGTGAAAGTCTGGAACACCAAACCACGCGGCTTGCTGAATTGGTGTGAAGTTAATTGGCGTACCCCAACCCATGACATTGGTGACCATAAAATAGATCAGATATGACATGAGTAAGCCGATTAGCAGTAAAAGACGTTGCAATAAACCTTTGGTAAATACAGCAATCATGCCCATACACAGCACAGTTACCAATGCCATCCACATATTAAATGGATTGCCTGCAACGGCTTTGACCGTGACTGGGGCAAGGTTTAAACCAATGATCATCACCACTGCACCTGTCACCACAGGTGGCATCAATTTTTCAATCCAACGGGTGCCTGTGGCCATCACCAAAAAGCCAATCAGGGCATATAAAATACCGCAGGCAATAATCCCGCCTGCCGCGACCCCAATATTGGCATTTAAACCACCTGCTGCACCTGCATAGCCTGTGGCAGCAATCACTACCCCAATAAAGGCAAAGCTCGAACCTAAATAACTTGGAACGCGCCCACCTGTCATGAAAAAGAATAGGATGGTACAAATCCCTGACATTAAAATGGCAAGGTTCGGGTCAAAGCCCATTAAGAAAGGTGCAAGTACCGTAGCACCAAACATGGCAAACGCGTGTTGTATCCCCAATACAACGGTTTGTGCAGGCGGTAGATACTCATTGGTCCCTACAGGACGCGCATCAATGCTGCCTTCATAAGGGCGCCATTTGGGAAACCAATTGGACATAAAGTGAGCACTCAAAAGCTAAATTGAGCACATCATACCCTTGTATTGCATAAATTTTTTAAAAATTTTGCGAAGAAACTGACCAGCTGCTTATTTTTAGAATTAAATTTTACTATTTGTTAAAAATTACATTTAATATAAATAAGTAATTTTATTTATAAATTTAAAGAATGTTTTGCTGCATCAATGGGATGAAAGTAGACGAAGAATAAATTTAATTGCACATAATTTAGGCTAGTTTTTCGCCACGCAACGTATAGAGCTAAAAAATGGGCGCACAGTGGATGATTAATGAGCAAGGTCAGCAAAGAACACCGTAAAAGACCACTCAGCAGGGAAGGGTGCCCTCAAAGATATAATGCGTTTAAACAGCAATAAGCCTGTAAAACATGGAGCCAATGATAAACACATCTGTGAGTACCGTCATTTGACCCAGAAAATAGTCAATGTTCATCTTTTTTTATCTGATATTTAATCATAAGCATAATTCAAACAAGGTAATACAGAAATTATAAAAAATGCCAGTTTTCATGGTTTATATGATTTTTTTAGTGACCCTTTTAACAGCAATCTGCCCAAGCCATTTCCAAGTGAGTGAATAAACCACAAGCAGAGTACATGACTCTGCTTGTTGTACTATTCGTAGAGGCTTAACCTGTATTGCGTAAGCCTGCTGCAATCCCTGCAATGCTTACCATGAGGGCATGATCGACAGGGGTATGTTCGGCATGTTGTTCTGCCAAATACCGGCGACGACGTTTCATCAACTCTGCCTGTAGCAAATGCAGTGGCAATAAATACGGTTTACGCACCCGCATTGATTGATCTAGCACATCATTGCTGCTGAGCAATTGTGATTCACCTTTGAGGGTCAGTAACGTTGTTACGGCATCACGCAGGCGTTGACGCAGTTGCTCACCGAGTTGTTTCAAGTCTTCGTCATCGGTCAGGTGTGACTCATAATACAATGCAATATTGCTGTCGGCTTTAGACAACACCATTTCTAACATATCAATTAAAGTCTGGAAGTAAGGCCAATCGCTGAGCATTTCATCTAAAGTGGCTTTTTGTCCCTGATCGATTGTTTGGTTAATTGCTGCGCCTGTACCTAACCAAGCAGGCAGCATCAAACGGATTTGCGTCCATGCAAATACCCACGGGATGGCACGTAAGGATTCAATTCCGCCGCTGACTTTACGTTTTGCAGGACGAGAACCGAGCGGCAACATCTGCAATTCTAGTTCTGGCGTAACGGTGCGTAAATATTTCACAAAATGTGGATTTTCACGCACAGTTTGACGGTAGACCTGTACCGAAAGCTCGGTCATGTTATGCATGACCTCGCGCCATTCTGCCTTTGGCACAGGTGGTGGCATTAGCGTCGCTTCTAAGGTGGCAGCGGTATAGACTTCCAGATTTTGCAATGCAACCCCTTCAAGTCCAAATTTAAAACGAATCATTTCGCCTTGTTCGGTAACGCGAATTGCACCTGAAATAGAACCTGGTGGCTGTGAGAACAGCGCTTGTTGAGTCGGTGCGCCACCACGGCTAATGGAACCACCACGACCATGGAATAAGGTTAGCTGCACAGCATGTTGCTGCGCTACCGCAGTCAGTTCTTCCTGAGCGCGGTACTGTGCCCAGTTGGCCGACATGAACCCTGCATCTTTGGCGGAGTCCGAGTAGCCAATCATGACCTCATGTTTGCCCTGAATATGCTGTTTGTACCAATGCATATTAAATAGGGTATTCATGGTCTGGGCAGCCCCATCCAAGTCTTTCAGGGTTTCAAACAGCGGCACCACACGTAAAGGATGCTGAATGCCTGCTTCTTTTTGCAGCAATAACACCGCTAACACATCACTTGGATATTCCGCCATGGAAATAATATACGCGCCCAAGCTTTCCTGCGGTTGCTCAGCCAACGTGCGCATGGTAGCAAACACTTCTTGCACATCGGGATGTTGAATCAGGCTTTGTGCAGGTTCCTGCATGAATTTTGGCAATAACGGACGTTTGCTTTGCAGTTCTTGAAGTAAGAAGTTCTGACGCGCTTGTTCAGTCCAAGTTTCAAAATTGCCCAAACCTAAATATTCGGTAATGGCAGAAATGGCTTGGCGATGACGTCCTGACTCTTGGCGAATATCCAGTTTTAGCAATTCAATACCAAAACAATTCACACGATGTATTAAATCCAGCAATTTGCCGTTCGCAATGTCTGACAATTGGCAAGCCGTCAGCGAGCGATAACACAGCAGTAAAGGCTGTAACAACTCGTCTTTGTTTTTAATCACCAAACTGTCATCAGCATCTTTGCCTTGTAATTTCGCTGCTAACCAGTTGCGGGTGGCTTTTAGGCGTTCACGGGTGTCGCGTAAATATTCACGGTACGGCTCTACATGGGAATGTCCCAAAGCATCTGCCAATTCTGGGCTGCATTGCTGAATTGAAAGTTCCCAACGCAAGTTTTCAATATCACGTAAATACAGTTCTGCTGCTTTCCAGCGCGACAACCACAACACTTCTTGAGTCACTTTATGGGTGACATTGGGGTTGCCATCACGGTCACCGCCCATCCAAGAGGCGAAACGCACAGGCGCAATATTCAGCGGCAGACTTTGCCCACAATGTTCCTGCACAATGCTGTCTAACTCACGCATGAATTTAGGCACTGCATTCCACAGGGTTTGTTCGATGGTGGTAAAGCCCCATTTGGCTTCATCGACAGGAGTTGGGCGATGTTGGCGAATTTCATCGGTTTGCCAAGCCGAGCTGATGAGCTGTTTTAAATCTGCCAAAACTGCCTGACGTTCACGTGGCGTCAGTTTTTGTTGATCCATTTTAGACAGGCAGTCATTAATATCGTCATATTTTTGAATGAGGGTACGACGGCTGACTTCAGTCGGATGTGCAGTTAAAACCAATTCAATTTTCAGTTCGCAGACTTGTTGATAGAGTGTTTCTGCAGAAATTTGGTTGTCTTTAAACTTGAGGAATAAGTGATCGAGTGGGTTTGGAGAAACAGCATGTTCATCAAATTCACTTTGGCGACGACTCCGCACCACATGATATTGCTCGGCGATGTTGGCAAAGTTCAAAAAGTGGGTAAAGGCACGGGTGAGTGGTAAGATCTCGTCATCTTCCAGACTTAAAAACAGTTGTTCGAGTTGTTTTTCAGCTTCGGCTTGTCCATCGCGCGCGCCTTTAGATAAAGCACGAATTTGTTCGACCTGATTAAACAAATCTTGTCCTGCGTGTAACTTGAGGGTCTCACCCAATAAGTTGCCAAGTAAGCGTACGTCATCGCGTAGAGGAGCATCAATTTGTTGAATCATTCGTTGTTCTCCATGTTCTGTGTTTTTTACTCTGTTAAGACTATACCCCGATTTAGATACAATCCAAGCGGGCTATCTACAAAAGTTGCATGGATTTTGCGCATCTGAAGTTATAGTGCCAAGCGGCAGTATTTCGCAGAGAAATACAGGGCAGTGTGGCATGCGATTTGGTAAAAAAATTCCGATTTAGATCAACCTTTATTGGCCTGTTCAGCCATAACGTAGCATAAAAATACCCATTGCATCTTCAATAATCTTTTGAGATTGTGCAGCATCAGGCACGGCACGTACACCTAGTAAAACTTCATGGTGACGTAAACCATGTAGTAAAGAAACGATCAATTCAGTTTGTATTTTAGGTTCATCTGCCTGAATAAATTTTAGTTCTGCTGCTTTGCGAAAGAAGCTTTCCCACATCGCACGAAGTTTGGCATGTGAGGCATTGTAAAACTGCAATGCCAACGGATTTTGCTCCGAGGCCAGTTCCATCAGCAAGTGTTCTAATTTAATCGCTTCAGGCATGTTGGCCAAGTTCAAGGACAGTTCACAGGCTTGGTATAAAGCCTGCTTAAAATTGCGATGTGCAGTCAAGTCCAAAGGCTGTGCTTTGAGCAGACTTTCACAGGTTTCTTCAATGGCACAGGAAAATAAGGTAGCTTTGTCTTGAAAATGATTATACACCGTTAATTTGGTCACGCCTGCTTCACGTGCAATCTGATTCATACTCGAACCATGAAAGCCCAACTTTAAAAACAAGTGTTTTGCCGACATTAAAATGCGTTGGCGTTTTTCTAAATCTTTGGGTCGTCCGACATGAATCTGCACACGCTCCTCCTAATTTGCATCAGTACAACTGGAAAATGACGCTTCAGTTTTAATTAATGTACCTAGTGGTATATTAATTAAAAAATAATCAATTTAATATACTGCGTATTCTGCCCTAATAAAAACGTTTAAATAAGAGCACGCTAGATGAACACGACTCAGAATCTCATTGGCAGCCTGATGCTGTTGTGCTGTATCACCCTAATGGGATGCAGCAAGCAAAACACCGAGGTTGAACAGGAAGTCCCTTTGGTGATGGTGACTCAGCCCAGCAGTTTACATCTTGAGCAAAAAAGCTATGCAGGCGAGGTGCAAGCACGTCTGCAAACCGCTTTGGCATTTCGGGTTGCAGGGCAAGTTACACAGCGTTTTGCCGATGTCGGAGATCGGGTCAGAGTTGGGCAAGTCTTAGCAACACTGGATGTGCAAGATGCAGCATTGCAGCTCAATGCCGCGCGTGCGCAACTGGAAAGTGCACAATCTGCTGCAAAAATTGCCAGTGATGAATTGCAGCGTTTTCAGCAATTGTTACCCATGAACGCAGTCAGCCGCTCGCAATATGATGCAGTCAAAAACCAGTATCAACATGCCATGGCGCAGTTGAAACAGGCGCAGTCCAATTATGCGGTTAGCAGTAATCAAACCGATTATAACCAGTTACGTGCCACAAAAAATGGCGTGATTACTGAACGCAATATTGAAGTTGGGCAGGTTTTAGCGGCAGGGCAGGTCGCTTATCAATTGGCGATTGATGGAGAACGTGAAGTCGTGATTGGTGTGCCTGAACAAGCAGTGGCTGAAATTCGGGTCGGGCAAGAGGCAACGGTCAGTTTATGGTCACAACCTGATAGCCGTTTTACTGGTACGGTTCGAGAAATTTCCCCTGCGGCAGATCAGTCACGTACTTTTAAAGTCAAAGTGGCTTTACGCGAAGGCAATGCACAGATTCAATTGGGGCAAAGTGCGCGGGTATTTCTGACTCGCCAAGCCAATCAGGGTTTATATGTGCCTTTATCTAGCGTATCGGCAACTGGGCAACAAGCTTTTGTTTTGGTCTTGCAGGCCGATTCAACCGTTCGCCAAACTCCTGTTACCTTGGGCGCTTATGGACGGGACAGCGTGCCTGTACTCAGTGGCTTGCAGGCGCAAGATTATGTGGTGATGGGTGGGGTACATTTACTGCGTGATCGACAAAAAATCCGCCCAATTAACCGTGACAATCAAGCTGTACAGGCGGTCAATCCAACAGCTCAGGCAGCTCCTGCTGCTACACAGACGGAGCGTTAAAATATGAATTTTAACTTATCCGAATGGGCGTTAAAAAATAAAGGTTTAGTGGTCTACTTGATGCTGTTGTTGGGCATTGTCGGCTTTTTTTCCTATTCTAAATTGGCACAAAGTGAAGATCCGCCGTTTACGTTTAAAGTGATGGTGATTCAAACCTATTGGCCAGGAGCGAGTGCCAAAGAGGTATCCTTACAAGTCACGGACCGTATTGAAAAAGAATTGATGAGCACGGGCGATTATGAACGTATCATGGCCTATTCGCGTCCGGGCGAGTCCATGGTGACTTTTATTGCCAAAGATTCCATGCGTTCCAGCCAAATTCCAGATGTTTGGTACAAAGTGCGTAAAAAGGTCAATGACATTCGCCATGAACTGCCGCAAGGCGTACAAGGCCCATTTTTTAATGATGAATTTGGCGACACTTTTGGCAATATTTATGTGCTGACAGGCGCAGACTATGACTATGCCACCCTCAAAGAATATGCCGACCGTTTGCAACTACAATTGCAGCGGGTCAAAGATGTGGCCAAAGTCAATTTGGTGGGTTTGCAAGATCAAAAAATCTGGATTGAGTTATCTAATACCAAAGCCGCGCAACTCGGTATTCCTGTTAGCGCGATTCAACAAGCCTTACAACAACAAAACAGCATGGCAAGCGCAGGTTTTTTTGAAACCCATTCAGACCGTATTCAGGTTCGTGTGAGTGGTGCACTGCACAGTGTTGATGAGCTGAAACAAATGCCACTGTTGGTGAATGACACCACCATTCAACTGGGCGATGTTGCTGAGGTCTATCGTGGGTTTAGCGAACCTGCCCAACCACGTATGCGCTTTATGGGCGAAAACGGGATTGGCATTGCGGTGTCGATGCGTAAAGGCGGGGATATTCTAGCTTTGGGTGAAAATCTGGAAACAGAATTTGCCCGTTTGCAAAAAACCTTGCCTTTAGGCATGCAACTGCAAAAAGTGTCTGATCAACCTGTAGCGGTAAAACACAGCGTCAATGAATTTATGAAAGTGTTGGCTGAGGCGGTGATTATCGTGCTTTTGGTCAGCTTCTTTTCACTGGGTTTTCGTACTGGCTTGGTGGTGGCATTTTCCATTCCACTGGTTTTGGCGATGACGTTTGCTGGTATGCATTTGTTTGATGTCGGACTGCACAAAATTTCACTCGGTGCGCTTATTCTAGCGCTCGGATTGTTGGTGGATGATGCCATTATCGCCATTGAAATGATGGCAATTAAGATGGAGCAGGGTTATAGCCGCTTGCAAGCGGCAGGCCATGCGTGGCGAACGACTGCTTTTCCCATGCTAACTGGGACATTAATTACCGCAGCAGGTTTTTTACCCATTGCCACAGCAGCCTCAAGTACAGGGGAATACACCCGTTCAATTTTCCAAGTGGTGACCATTGCTTTGGTGGTGTCATGGTTTGCTGCCGTGCTGTTTGTGCCTTATCTGGGTGATAAATTATTGCCAGATTTTCAGCGTCATGCACAGCGAGCGCCGTGGTATCAACGTCTTTGGGCGCGTTTACGCAAACAAGCTGAGCCGCAGCCTGTGCTACAGCACGCAGGTGAATTACACGACCCATATCAAACCCGTTTTTATCAAGTGTTTCGTGGTTGGGTCAATACCTGTGTGCGCTATCGTAAAACCGTCATTGCAAGCACAGTTGCTATATTTGTACTGTCAATTGCGATGTTTAAATTGGTACCGCAGCAATTCTTTCCGCCTTCCAATCGGGCAGAAATTTTAGTCGATTTAAAACTTGAAGAGGGTGCATCCTTAACAGCCACAGAAGCAGCCGTTAAAAAAGTTGAAAAGTTTTTGGCGCAACAACAAGGTATCGACAATTATGTGGCCTATGTTGGCACAGGTTCACCGCGTTTCTATTTACCCTTAGATCAGCAATTGCCGCAAGCCAGTTTTGCCCAATTTGTGGTGTTGGCATCTTCCTTAGAAGACCGCAATGAAATTCGTCGTAATTTATCGGAGCAAATCCGTTTATTGTTGCCAGAAGTGCGTACTCGCGTGTCGTTATTGGAAAATGGCCCGCCTGTGGGTTATCCATTGCAATTCCGTGTATCAGGCGAAGACTTGGCGCAAGTGCGACAATGGGCGCAGCAAGTCGCAGCCACCATCAGTGCCAATCCAAACAGTACCAATGTGCATTTAGATTGGGGCGAGCCGAGCAAAGTCATTCAATTGCAGATTGATCAAGACCGTGCCCGTCAAATGGGAGTGTCGAGTCTAGATTTGGCTAACTTCCTCAATAGCTCTATCAGTGGTGCGGCAATCAACCAGTATCGCGAAAAACGTGAACTGATTGAAATCCGTTTACGTGGCAATCAAACTGAGCGCTTAGATGTCGCATCTTTAAGCAGTTTGGCTGTGCCGACTTCACGTGGAACATCGGTGCCGTTGGCGCAAATTGCACACATTGAATACCGTTTTGAAGAGGGTTTAATTTGGCATCGTAACCGCTTGCCGACCATTACCGTACGTGGCGATATTCGTAGCAATCTGCAACCTGCAACGGTGGTGGCAGAATTATCTGAACCGATGGCAGCCTTGCGTGAAAAATTACCAAGTGGCTATTTAATTGAAGTCGGCGGTACAGTTGAAGAGTCGGCACGTGGGCAAAAGTCAGTCAATGCAGGCATGCCATTTTTCCTTGCGGTGGTGATGACCTTGTTAATGATTCAGCTGCGTAGCCTGTCACGTGCGCTCATTGTATTTTTGACTGCACCGCTCGGCATTATTGGTGTGGTATTGTTCTTGTTGCTGTTTAACAAACCCTTTGGTTTTGTGGCCATGCTCGGCACGATTGCCTTATCAGGTATGATCATGCGCAATTCCCTGATTTTAATTGATCAGATTGAGCAGGATATTCGGGCAGGAGAGTCGCAGTGGGATGCGATTATTAACGCCACGGTACGCCGTTGTCGTCCAATTGTACTCACAGCATTAGCGGCTGTTTTGGCCATGATTCCACTTTCTCGCAGTATTTTCTTTGGCCCGATGGCTGTGGCGATTATGGGCGGATTAATTGTCGCGACCTTATTAACTTTGTTCTTTTTACCAGCGTTATACGCCCAGTGGTTTAAAGTGAAAAAAAATCCACATAATCTGTAAAAGTGACATAATAACGGGTGCGAAACTTGGAAAATTTCAATATAGTAGCACCTTATATTTTTCAGCCTTTGCATACGTTACAGCATGCGCCAGATTAAAAAATAAAGTATGGCACAGATGGGGTTAAATCACATTATGAAGCAAGATAACTTGTTAAAGTTTCGCCGTTCCATTGCGATCTCTTACGTGTTTATGTTTTTTGCTTTATTTACTGTGGTGAGTGGCGCGTTGGCATATTGGTATGCCCGTAAAGTGATTGTGGTCGATAGCACCGAAGTCTGGTTACAGGCGCAGGCCTTATGGGTCATGCGCAATGTGTTGATTTATACAGTATTGGCACTGTTTGCTGCACTGTGGTTTATTCCATTGGTCTTCTTTCCTTGGGATGCCTTTTTATGGGTCAAAGCTTGCACCGTGGCAGGTGTAGTCTTTGCCGTGATTGCCTTCTTGTTTTTAATCAATGCTTGGATTAAAGGGCTATCCAAATTTTTGAAAAATAAAGCCGTATTCTAAGGGCTTTTCGCTTGTATTCAGCATGCAGCTAAAATTTTTAGCAGTCTTCCCTTGTAAAACCCAGTTTTACCCCCATTTTATACATCAGTTCAGTTTTAATTAGAATTCCGTGAGGAGCATCGCCAGACATGGCTAAACGTGATTATTATGAGGTTTTGGGTGTCGCCAAAACAGCTAGTGATGATGAAATAAAAAAAGCCTACCGTAAGTTGGCGATGAAATATCATCCGGACCGTAACCCAGACAACACAGAAGCTGAAGAGAAATTTAAAGAAGCTGCGGAAGCTTATGAAGTTTTATCGGATGCCGAAAAACGCAGCATGTATGACCGCATGGGGCACAATGCCTTTGAAGGCGGTATGGGCGGCGGCGGTGGCTTTAGTGGTGGTTTTAGTGCAGAAGACATCTTTAGCCAGTTCGGTGATATTTTCGGTGGTGCATTCGGTGGCGGTGGTCGTGGTCAGCAACGTGCACGTCGTGGTTCAGACTTACGCTATGTGCTGGAACTCACGCTTGAAGAAGCAGTAAAAGGCGTCAAGAAAACCATCACCTTTACAGCACCTGCGCCTTGTGATGCTTGTGATGGTAAAGGCTCAGAAAATCCAAATGATGTTGAAACCTGTCCAACCTGTCATGGTGCGGGTCAAGTACGCATGCAGCAAGGTTTCTTCTCGGTACAGCAAACCTGTAGCACTTGTCGTGGTCAGGGCAAAATCATCAAGAATCCATGTAAAAAATGTCATGGTTCGGGGGTGTCAGACCGTCAACAAACTCTTGAAGTGACTATTCCTGCAGGGGTGGACAATGGCGACCGCGTACGCTTAACGGGCAAAGGTGAAGCGATTCGGGATGGTCAATCGGGTGATTTATACGTAGAAGTGGTGGTGCGCGAGCACGAAATCTTCCAGCGTGATGGTGCCGATCTATATATGGATGTACCTATCAACATTGCCGATGCTGCTTTAGGTAAGGAAATTGAAATTCCGACCCTAGATGGTCGCGTGAGCCTGAAAGTACCTGAGGGAACACAGACGGGTAAATTGTTCCGTTTGCGTGGTAAAGGGGTAAAACCTGTGCGTAGCAGTATGCAGGGCGATTTACTCTGCCGTATTGTGGTGGAAACACCTGTGAATCTAACCGCACGTCAGCGTGAATTGTTAAAAGAATTACAGACGACGATGGAAGGTGAGGGTAGTCAGTCATCACCAAAGAAGAAGTCTTTCTTTGATCGTTTGTTTGATTAAGGAAACTTAGATTAGGTATGTCGAAGCACAACCTGATCTAAATTCAAAAAATAAAGGCGATCTGAAGGATCGCCTTTGTTGTATCTGCTGTACGCTTATTCGACTTCAGGTACATCAATCTCTAAAACATCAACCATTTCAGTCGTTGCTGTTTCAACGGCAGTTTGTGATTGAGCGGTTGCAACAACCACATGTTCTGCTGCTTCTTGTTCTAGTTCAGGTGTATCAACTTCAACAGCAAGCGGTTCTTGTAGTGTCACGCTAATACGGACTTTAGACAGGCTTTCTAACGTATCACCTTCTTGAAGTGCAGGCTCTGCAAATACGGATGCTGTACTCATACCTAACAATAATGCCAATACCATGTTCTTCGAATGCATGTAAATCCCCTTTAATTTGTGCAGTTGTTTTCATTCGTGCAGGCTAGTCTGCGCATACAAGTTTGCAAATTTGTGAAATAAAATAAAAAATGAGTATTTCCAGATAAATTTTTAGCATCGCTTCGTTAAAAGTTTACCTGAGGTATGTAAAGTGACCTTTAGCATACTGTCACAGTTGCTTTCCGATAAAAATAAACCCATAAACTTGGCTGACAAACTTAGTCTAGGCAGCGAGTTTTGCTATAGTAAGCACAATTGAGAATCTATTTTAGGAATATGCTATGTCAGCAACTCCACGCATTGGTGTATTAGGCGCAGGCGGCCGTATGGGACGCATCTTAATTCAAGCCGTTCAAGAAGCAGGCTACCAATTGGCAGCCGCAGTCGAACGCCCAGAAAGCAGCCTCTTGGGGGCAGATGCAGGGGAGTTGGCAGGCGTTGGCACATTGGGTGTGAAAGTCGTGGGCAGCCTAGAACAAGTATTAGCTGACTGTGATGTCGTAATCGACTTTACCGCACCAGCCGCCACAGCACAACACTTAAAGCTTTGTCGTGAAGCAGGCGTGGCGATTGTGATTGGCACCACAGGCATGAATGATGAACAAAAAGCATTCTTAGAAGAATCGGCTCAACAGACGCCAGTGGTGTATGCCGCCAACTATTCAGTTGGTGTAAACGTATCTATTAAACTGCTGGAATTGGCAGCCAAAGTCTTTGGTGATAGTGTAGATATTGAAGTGATTGAAGCGCATCATCGTCATAAAGTCGATGCACCATCAGGCACGGCATTAATGATGGGCGAGGCCATTGCAGCAACCTTAGGTCGTGATTTAAAACACGATGGCGTTTACTGCCGTGAAGGACACACAGGGCCACGTGAACGTAAAAGCATCGGTTTCCAAACCATTCGTGGTGGCGACATTGTGGGTGAACATACTGCGATGTTTATTGCCGATGGCGAGCGTGTGGAAATTACCCACAAAGCCACCAATCGCATGAACTTTGCTGCAGGTGCCGTGCGTGCTGCAGCGTGGGTGGTGGGACGCGAAGCGCGTAAATACGATATGAAAGATGTCCTTGGATTTAACGATATTCAGGTTTAAAACCTGCGCAGGAATCCGAAATAGATAAAAATGACTTGAACAATTTTCAATCTGCCGCTAAAACTAGGGTCTGATGTCATGGATGATGACGTATCAGACCCGATCTAAAACTAAAATAAGATGCAAAATAAAATGAAAAAATCTCTGCTGATGCTTGGGTTAAGTACCTGTATTTGTGCGGCCTCTGCACAAAATATTGAACATGCCAAACTGAGCATACATAAAAACAATATTAAAGTCTGGACCTTTCAACAGCAGTCTAGCCCTGTGTTTTTGTATAAGGCCGAAACCACCTTCAATGTACCTTTAGAAAAAGCCGCTGCCTTAATTTTAGATGTTGATCATGCAGGGAAATGGGTGCCTTATGTAGGCAGCGTGAAAGTCTTGTCACGCGATGACCAAAAAGGTGAGTTCTTGCTATATATGGTGCTCGATTTTCCTTTTCCGCTAAAAGATCGTGATTTGGTGGTCAAAGGCAAAATGAGTAAAGATGCGCAAGGAATGATTAGTATTCAAAATAAAGCCATTGAGGGGGGCTATCCCTTGAACCCTGATTATGTGCGTATTCAGGACTACGAAGGCGACTGGACCTTTCAGAAACTGGGCAATCACAAAGTCAAAGTCAGTACCTATGGCTATGCCAACCCTGAAGGCTCGATTCCTTTAAGCTTTGTGAATATGTTTGTGCAGCAGCAACCGTATCAAATGCTGCAAAAAATGAAAATTGAATTAAGCAAAAGCGGTAGTTATAAGGCGTTGCCTGAAATTTTGCGTTAAATGGTTGAGTTAATTAAAGGGCGGATTCAAGCGGCAAGTGCAACAGTATAAAAACCAGCCATAACTTCACTCGGTGTATACCAACCTAGTGTTTTTCTAGGATAATGGTTGAGTGCAAATTCTATCTGCTCTATTTGTTCGTTTGACACGTCATCAAACGATGATGATTTTGGCAGATATTGACGGATTAAATCATTCGTATTTTCATTTCTAGCTCGCTGAATAGACTTGTAAGGATCAGCAAAATACGTCTCTATGCCAGCATCAGTAATTCTTTTGTGTTCGGAAAATTCTTTGCCTTGATTGGCATAGCCGCAAGGTACTTGCGCATAGGGTATCGATTAGTATGGAAACAGACTTTTGCATAGATGTGTTGCAAGAAGCAATTGTGAAATATGGTTGTCCTGAAGTCTTTAATACAGACCAAGGCAGTCAGTTCACCAGTGATGCATTTATTGATGTATTGAAATCAAATGGCATTCAAATCAGTATGGATGGTAAAGGTCGATGGGTAGATAATGTGATGGTTGAACGATTATGGCGGAGCGTTAAATATGAAGAGGTGTATCTCAAAGCTTATAGCAGTGTCACAGATGCGAAAAAGCAATTGAGTGCATATTTTGAGTTTTATAATTTGAAACGACCTCATTCGAGTATAGCCAAAATGACACTCAATGAGTTTTACTATGATCAGCTACCCCAACAAAACAAGGTGGCTTAACTAGAGCGGAATATCACTTATAAATACGCTTTTAGTTGTTCAAACAAGTGGGACTGCCTCTCTACAATTAATCATCCTTCAAAAAAGGTAGAAATAGAAGATATAAATTATTACGCTGACTGGGCTCAAGGTATTTTAGAAAAGGGAAAATCAATCATACAAACTAAATACATCGTTACATATTGAATAGACAAAAACGAGTTACTTTTACTCAATTATCTTTATAATTTTTAGCATAACTAATGTTTTAGTCATTCGCTTATTATACATTTTCATTTAACATTCGTACTATTTTTACAACGCAACAAAACTAGAAACTTACTTTCCGAGGCAAATTATGTTAAAGCATTCAATTAAACTTACAGCGCTTGCGGCTGCAACTTCTTTACTCCTGAGTGCGTGTGGGGGAAGCAGTAGTGGTGGCGGTTCTACTCCATTCACTCCAAAGAGTGTACAAGGTGTAGCCGTTGACTTTTATGTGGGTGGAGCCACGGTATCATTTGACGACTGTGATGGAGTAACCGCTGAAACTGATGCTGACGGTAAATTCAATTACACTACTACTCAGGCATGTAATGAATCTGCTCTTACAGTTACTGGTGGAACAGACCTTGTAACTGGACTACCATTTACGGGAACACTTAAAGTCAAAAAAACTAAATTACAAGATCTTGGCTCTTCGACAGTTCTAGTCGCAAGTCCACTTACCACTCTTGAATATTATGTAAGTTCAGCTCAAGAATTAAATACAATCCTAGCAAATTTAGGTATTACAAATATCAATGCTTCTAATCTTTCTACCTTTGATCCCGTTTCTTCTGGTACTGCTCAAGAAATGGCGTCTATCTTCGTATTGCAACAGTTAATCACGCAAATTGAAGATAGTTTACAAGCACTTCCAAATAGTGAAGGCAATGCTGCCCTGAGCCTTGAAGAAGCAACCGCTTTAGCTATAAATGCAGTAATTGAAACACTAAAAACCCCAAATCAACCATTGTTTGATTCAACAGGTACGATCTCACCGACTCAACTCAGTGCTGTTTTAGAAGCGGCTGTGAACACAGCAAATGAAAAGTTAGAAGAAAAAGGAGCAGAGATCCAAGTTCCTGAGCAATTGGCTGTTCAAGTACAAGGTAATATTCAAACTCTTTCTGATCTAGTAGCTACGGTGCTTACAACAGGGGAAAGTGCGAACGACCTAGTGAATGCGATTGAAAATAATGAGGGGTTACTTGAACAAATCCAGGATATCGTCAAAACTCCTCTTATCAATAGTTTCTCTCTTGCTTCTTATTCTTTGGAACAAATTAAAAACTCTACCGCAGCAGCACCGTTACTCGTAAACCGTACTGATATTAATAATACTGCCCGTATCACTTTTGCAATGGCGAATACCACGACCAATGTAAATGAAAGCGCTGAGGTTGGCTTTAAAGTAGTTGCCAATCGTAATGCATTAGAAGAAACCTTAGATGTATACCTAGACAAATTGAATATTGTCTTTAATACAGATGGTTCAATTCAATCAGCAACCATCCCAGCAGGCGCAACTTTTAAAATTGCTTCATCATTAGGTAGTATTACAAATGGAACATTTGAAGCAGCTTCAGACATCTCAATTGCTTCAAATGGTTCAATTTCTTTATATGACATGGTTCAACAAAACAGTACTTTAGCTACTTACTATAATCAGTACTTCAATCTGTTACGTGCAGAGGATAAAATCACTGTTACAACAGTTGTTGCACCACGTATGTATGTGATTGATCCTGAATTAGGCTTAAACAGTGGCTCCGTTACTGTTGCTAATACTAGTTTAAATGGTTTCGCATTAACAGGTCACTTTAAACTTAACTAATCTGAATCAATTAAAGCCAGCGTTTTTGCTGGCTTTAATTATTGAATATTCTAAAGTGATTAAATACATGAAATATGCTTTTACAACGCTGGGATTAGGCCTACTGTCTTCTCTTACCGCTTGGGCTGCACCAAATGATCTATATTTGCAAGCCAATAGCTTTACTCAAACTGATACTGCACTCAGTATCGGTATAGATGCAGTAAATGATACGATTGATGTCTTTAATATTCGAGAAACTGAAGGTGTCTCAGAAGGAGCCGGAGATTATATCGGTGCGCATGTACATCTTATGCATAAATTCTCTCCAACCTGGGGCCTAGAAGCCAGTTATCAATATCGGGAAATTGATTATGCGCAAGATACCAATACTATTTCCAGCCCTCTCCTTGCGGTGCGTTACACACCTGACTTTAATCTAAATAAAAATGATACCGTGATATTCCGTCTGAGTACTTGGGGCAATTTTTCTGATGAAATCAAAAAATCCACCCCTACGCAGATCCAAAATCGTACTTTAGAACAAATTACGGTTCAAGATGCTCAAGATTGGCAATTACAACTAGACAGTATTTTTAGCCGTAAAATCGATCATATGAATATGGTTAATTTATTTACGACCCTTGGTTATAGTAAGGTGAAAGTAGATCAATTAAATATCCAAGGGCAGAAAGATGGCTGCCTCATGGATCTCCAAATTCAGTCTAATAATCAATATACTGGTCAGCTCAGTCAACCCTGTAGAATTGATGATTTAATTGTTAAAGAGTTGAATATAGCCGGTGATGCCAATGAGCTTGGGATCGATATTCAAAAAGATCTGAATTATGACGCTTTTTATGCAGGATTTGGTGGTTCTTGGAATTGGCGTTATCGTAATTTTGAAAGTCAATTGGCCTATCAGTATCAACGCTTATGGCGTAAAGACATTGATGACCGGATTAGTAATTTCGGTGCTGCACCCATTAAAGATAACCATAGTGTAGGACTTAAATTAAACTATGATTTTAGTCCTCAAGTCAGAGGCTTTATTAAGGGTGAAATGTATCAGCATAATTTAATCGGTTATGTCCCTTTCTTATATAATGGTGTCACGGCTTCTCGTTTAGATAAAAAGTACGGTTTAGCCTCAGTGGGGATCACCCTACACGGTTTCTAAACTGCCTTTATTGATAGGGGGTTATAGCCAGCCTGATTTTAAACAGAGGTGGTCCCACTTGTTTGAACAACTAAAAGCGTATTTATAAGTGATATTCCGCTCTAGTTAAGCTACCTTGTTTTGTTGGGGTAGCTGATCATAGTAAAACTCATTTGGTGTCCATTTGTATAAGAATATGCAACCATGTAACCAAGATAGGTTTTTGAGTGGATTTTTGCAATGTGAGTTGTTGAGTAGTGTTGTAAATTTCAAAAGAAAATTATTTACAATAGGTGAGTATTGCGGTGGTGGGCTGATTTCAGCCCACCGATCACTTCAGATTAATCATCATCCTTATTGGCTTTATAGGCATAAGCATAGTTATAGCCATAGCCATAACCGCCCGCTTCACGTTGAATATCATTTAAAATAAAGCCGGTTACTTTCACGCCAGCTTGTTCAAAGCGGTTGACTGTCAGTTCAAGCTCTTTCATTTGCGTCTTGGCATAACGTGCCACTACCAAATTCACACCCGTATATTGTGAAATAATAATCCCATCGGTAACCGCAAGGACTGGCGGGGTATCAATCAGAATATGGTCAAATTGGCTCGACAAGTGCGTGAGCATATCTGCAAATTTTTGCGTACTTAACAACTCTGACGGATTGGCAGGGCTTTTACCACGACTGATGAAGCTTAAATTTTCAACTTCAGTACTACGCACAATACTGCCTAACTCTTGCTGACCATTTAGGTATTCGGTTAAGCCAGGCTTTGGGTCGTAATTAAAGTATTTATGCATATAACCACGACGTAAGTCAGCGTCAATCAATAATACGCGCTTATCACTTTGCGCCAAAATGGTGGCTAAGTTAGTCGAAATAAATGATTTACCTAACTCTGGTGCAGGGCCACAAATCATAATGATATTGTTTTTGGCACTGCTTAAGGCAAAGTGAATGGCAGTACGCATGCTGCGCAGGCTTTCAATGGCAACATCATCACTATTTTTAACCGCAAGAATAGGAAGATTCTTTTTCTTTTTCAGAATTTTAATAAGGCTTTCTTGCACAGGTGAATGTGGCACAGTGGCATAAACAGGTAAATCCAGTTCATTTTCAATTTGATTCGAGTCTTTAATACCTGAGCGCAACATATTACGCAGTAAGGCCAATAATGTGCCCAGAAAACCACCCAAGAAAACTGACAAAATCAGAATTTGTAATTTCTTTGGTTTAATTGGCTCAATCGGCTCTACCGCAGTATCTACAATACGCACATTGCCAATTTCACCTGCTTTAGCAATCCGCAGTTGTTGGTAAGAGTTAAGCAAGCCTGTATACAGCTGTTGTTTGACTTCTACTTCACGGAACAGTTGTAAATATTGGCGTTGTAATTCTGGCAAGCGTTTGAGCGTGCCGTCTAACTCTGCAATGCGTTTGTTAATTGCCCCCAGTTGCGCATTCATTTGCTGCATCACAGGGTGTTCGTTGGTGTACTTGGCCGCAGCTTCAGCCACTTGTTGCTCTAACTGTGCTTTTTGGGTTTCTAAAGTAATGCTTTGGGTCAAATACAACTCAGATTCTTTGGTCACATCGACTGTATTAAATTGTTGGCGGAAACGGTTAAATTCACGTTCTGCCACATCTAATTGTTGTTTCAGTTCTGGGAGTTGGTCTTCCAAAAACTTTAAGGTCTGTGCTGTTTCTGCGCTACGACGCTCAATATTTTGTTGGCTATACGCTGCTAAAATGGCATTCAGTACTTGGGTAATGTGTTGTTTGTCTTGTCCTTGGTAATTTAGTCCCAATACACCTGTCAATTTACCTCTTTCTGCTACTGAATAGTTGGCAGTTAAGCTTTTCATGGCAGCAGGCAGGCTTTGCTTTTGGATGTTATAGGCAGCGTTAAAGCTATCTTGACTAAAAATTGCGACTTTCCACAGCCCAAATTCAGACTGTAATTGACTGACTTGGTTTAAAGGTGCAGAAAAAACCACCTGTTCGGTTGCTGCATCGGTTAGGCTGTATTTGCCTTGTGCAAATTTTAAAATTAAGTTTTTATCTTGAAAATATTGCGGGATATCGAACTGGCGAATATCAAAACTTTTTTGATTGTCTTTAAATAGTACCGATTGAGCTGAATATTCACTGTCATATTCATGTTTGGCCAGTAAACGATTCCAAAAACTGTCTTCTGTACCTGAAACGCGAATATCTAAATTCAGATGATCAATCACGCTACCCAACACCAAACGTGATTTTAAAATTTCAATTTCAGCTTGTGCAGGTGATTTCTGCTCAATCATGCTGGACAGATCACCCAATAACGCTGCAGAGGCCCCTTTGCTGTCTTCGACCTGTACCAAGGCATCTACTGCATAGGTGTCTGGCGTAGTTCTTAAATACAGTAAAGCGCAGACAATACTGAGTAGAACGCAAAGGGTAATCATTTTCCATTGTGCGATTAAGGAAAAAAATAATTCCTTTAAATCAATGGTGTCTTCGGTGTTGGCGGTTTGGCTCATAGTTTAAATATCAAAAAAAGTAGAATTTTAAAAAAAGCTAGAATATCAAGAAATTAGATATATTTTTTCCAGTCGGCAATGCAGGCTTGAATCAACGTGCAGGTCTCATCAAATACGGCCTGATCGTGCTGATAGGGGTCGGCCACATTTTTACTTTGCCAGTGCCCCAATCTAAAGGTTTTGCCTTTGGCAAAGGGCCAGGTTTGTTCCACATGCTTTTGTTGATTTTGGCTCATCACCAAAATCAGATCGGCTTTTTTAATTAAGTCTGCATTGAGTTTTTTTGCCACGTGTGGACTCATGTCAATGCCGTGACGTTGCATACATAAACGGGCTTTGTCATCGGCTGCATGACCCACCAAGCCTGAAATACCTGCAGATTCAATCTGTAAGTGTGGGTACTGCTGTTTTAAAAAGTATTCTGCCATGGGGCTACGGCAAATATTGCCAATACACACCACCAAAATGTGATTAATTTTCATTAGTTCCCCAAACGATCTAGGTTATATAAAGCATTTGAGAATGGAATAATTTGGTTAACTACACGTTGCCAGCGGGCCAAGCCTGATGCATCGACATAGACAATATCATTGCTGCGCATTTTAAACTGATTGGCCAAGCCAAAGTCGGCAATGCTGGTTAAATCCATATGATAGACTTCGGTATGTGCTGCATTGGGCTGACTGCGTACCACATAAATTTTACTGCGGCTGGCAGAGAGTGGGTTTAAGCCCAGACTTTCACCCAATACATCGCTTAAGCTCATGCCTTGATCACGCATAGGTAAGGACTGGTTTTTACCCGATTCACCCATTACATAAATTTTTTGGTTTTCACGGTTATTGACATATAAGGTGTCATTCGGCTGAATGAGTAAGTTGTGCAATGACAGCCCCGCTTTTTCCAACTCTACCGTATTGAGTTGATAAGTACGCCCCTGGCGGACTAAAGTCATTGAGGCATTGTCACCTTGTTGGGCATTGACCCCGCCTGCCATACCTAAAGCGGTATAGACACTGACAGGTTGATCATTTAAATAGAACTGCCCACCTTTCATAACATTGCCTTGTACCGAGTATCGCTGCCCTTGGTAAGACAAGACTCGTACAATCACGTCTGGGGTTTTTAAATAACGTGCCAATTTACCGCGCAACTCACGATTCACTTGCGCTAAAGATTTACCTGCGGCTTTATAACGCCCGATAATCGGAAATTGAATATAACCCTGTGAGTCAATTTGATAACCATTTGACTCAACGGCTTTTTCGTTACTAATGGTATTGGTTGGCGGGGTAATTTCAGGATATGCCCATAAATAAATAGATAAAATATCGCCTGAACTTAAGGTGTATTGACGCTGTGGTGTATGAAATAAATGTGCATAGTCTTGTTGAATATTGTGAACTGCAGGCTGCACCGCTAGCATTGAGTCTTGGGTGAGTTTAATGACATTGACCGCTGTACCCAAGTCGGTGGTGTAAACCCCTTCACGAGGTAGGTCATAGGTTTGTAAACCAGAAGTGACAGCGCACCCTGTGGTGGCAATGCCACATGCCAATAAAACAGCCAATTGAAAGTGTCGCACGCGAGATCCCATTATTAAATTTTTTAAAATCGTTTTGAGTAAATTACTGTCATTTTACCGAACTTGTAAAATAGGTACATAGCAATTTGTAACCATTTTGCATATTTGACAGAATCTTAAAGTAGAAAAGAGAATTCTTAAAAAAATATGAAGTTATTCTAAATAGAAAAAGTGAATACTCACAAAAATTATACATTGCAATCTTTTTCACGTCACTTGAGCACAAATCATAATAGAAATTTCATAAATTTCTGCTAGTATCCCTGCCGAAAGATTCATTCTTCATAAAATACAGATATAAATTTAAAGGCGCTCAAATGCTACAGCTCTCTGAACTAAAAATTGCCGTTATTGGTTTAGGCTATGTCGGTTTACCTTTGGCAGTGGAATTCGGAAAAAAAATGCCAGTGGTGGGTTTTGATATTCAACAAAAACGCATACAAGAATTACAAAGTGGACAAGATCATACTTTAGAAGTGTCGCCAGAAGAACTTAAACAAGCTACACATTTAAGTTACTCAGCCAATTTAGATGACTTACGCAGCTGCAACTTTTTTATTGTGACGGTGCCAACCCCTGTAGATGCAGTCAATCGTCCTGATTTAACTCCTTTAAGAAAAGCCAGTGAAACATTGGGTAAGGTGTTAAATAAAGGAGATGTGGTGGTGTATGAGTCTACGGTATACCCAGGGGCTACAGAGGAAGTGTGTATTCCTGTATTGGAACAAGTGTCTGGTTTAAAGTTTAATCAGGACTTTTTTGCAGGCTATAGTCCAGAGCGCATTAACCCTGGTGATAAAGTCAATACGCTGACTAAAATTAAAAAAATTACCAGTGGTAGTACCCCTGAAATTGCAACACTTGTAGATCAAGTCTATGCCAGCATTATTACTGCGGGTACACATAAAGCATCGAGTATTAAAGTAGCGGAAGCAGCAAAAGTTATTGAAAATACTCAGCGTGATTTAAATATTGCCTTGGTGAATGAGCTTTCTGTAATTTTCTCTCGTATTGGTATTGATACTTTAGATGTGTTGGAAGCTGCAGGCAGTAAGTGGAATTTTTTACCGTTCCGTCCAGGTTTGGTGGGTGGTCACTGTATTGGGGTCGATCCGTACTATTTGACCCATAAAGCAGAGGAAGTTGGTTATCATCCACAAGTAATTTTGGCAGGTCGTCGTATTAACGACAATATGGCGCGTTATGTGGCACGTGCCACCATTAAAAGAATGGTGAAAAATAATATTGATGTGACCAAAGCCACTGTTGGTATTTTGGGCATCACTTTTAAAGAAAACTGCCCAGATATTCGTAACAGTAAAATTGTAGATGTGATTAAAGAGTTCGATCAATGGGGCATTAAGGTTGCCGTGTGTGATCCTTGGGCAGATGCTGAAGAAGTCAAACACGAATATGGAATTGACTTGGTTCAGGTAGATGCTGAACACCCTGTGGACAGTTTAGTGGTTGCTGTGGGACATCATGAGTTTCGCACTTTGAGTCCTGAACAGTTGCGTGCCTATGTAAAAGCAGAACAACCTGTATTGACCGATGTAAAAAGCCTGTTTAACCGTGATGAAATGACAGCACAAGGTTTTACCGTATTCCGTTTATAAGATTCACCCAAAATAGATTGTAGAAAAAATATGAAAAAATTTGCCCTGATTGGTGCAGCAGGTTATATCGCACCACGTCATTTAAAAGCAATTAAAGAAACAGGCAACACTTTGGCTGTCGCAATGGATGTCAACGATTCTGTTGGTATTATGGACAGCCACTTTCCAGAAGCTGAGTTTTTTACCGAATTTGAAGAGTTTGAAGCCTATGTAGAGGATCAAAAACTTAAAGGTGAAAAGCTAGATTATGTTGCGATTTGCTCACCAAACTATTTACATGCGCCACACATGAAATATGCTTTAAAAAACGGCATAGATGTTATTTGTGAAAAGCCATTGGTATTGAATTCAGAAGATTTAAACCTTTTATCTGAATATGAAAAACAGTATGGTGCAAAAGTAAACTCTATTTTACAGCTACGTTTACACCCTTCTATTATCGCGTTGCGTGATAAAGTTCAGGCTGCACCCGCAGGTAAAATTTTTGATGTAGATTTAACTTATTTAACCTCACGTGGTAAGTGGTATTTAAAATCATGGAAAGGTGTAGATAAAAAATCAGGTGGTGTCGCAACCAATATTGGTGTGCACTTTTATGACATGCTGCATTTTATTTTTGGCAAAATTGTGAAGAATGAAGTGCATTATCGTGATGAAAAAACTGCATCGGGTTATTTAGAATATGAGCGTGCGCGTGTACGTTGGTTCTTGTCGATTGATGCCAAAAATTTACCAGAAAATGCTGTACAAGGTGAGAAATTAACCTACCGTAGTATTACCATTGAAAATGAAGAACTTGAATTTTCAGGTGGTTTTACAGACTTGCACACCCAAAGTTACCAACGTATTTTGTCTGGTCAAGGCTATGGCGTAGAAGAAAACCGTGCTGCAATTGAAACGGTTGAAGTGATTCGTGTTGCTCCAGTTGTTGAAAATCCAAGCAACCCGCATCCTCTATTAGTAAAAGTAAAATAATAAGGCAGAATGCGATGAGTTTTTATCAACATGAAAGTGCAATTATCGATGAGGGTGCTCAAATTGGTGAGAACTCTCGTGTTTGGCATTTTGTGCATGTTTGTGGCGGTGCCAAAATTGGACAAGGTGTATCGTTAGGTCAGAATGTTTTTGTGGGCAATAAAGTCGTTATTGGCGACCATTGTAAAGTTCAAAATAACGTGTCGGTATACGATAACGTGACCTTGGAAGAAGGTGTATTTTGTGGACCAAGCATGGTTTTCACCAATGTATATAACCCTCGCTCACTCATTGAGCGTAAAGATGAATACCGTAATACACTTGTAAAAAAAGGTGCGACTTTGGGTGCAAACTGTACCATTGTTTGTGGTATTACCATTGGTGAATATTCATTTGTGGGTGCTGGTGCAGTGGTCAATAAAGATGTACCAGCCTATGCATTGATGGTCGGTGTTCCTGCAAAACAAATTGGCTGGATGAGTGAATTTGGCGAACAATTAGATTTGCCATTAGAGGGTGAAGCACAAGTTGCATGTGAGCATACAGGGGCGATTTACCGACTGAATGGTAAGGTTGTAACAAAAGAGCAGGTTGCAGCATGATTGAATTTATTGATTTAAAAGCACAACAATCACGTATTAAAGCTGAAATTGATGCAGGTATTCAGCGTGTTTTAACACATGGTCAGTATATTTTAGGGCCAGAAGTTGCAGAGCTGGAAGAAAAATTAGCTGCTTATGTGGGCGCTAAATACTGTATTACCTGTGCCAATGGTACAGATGCTTTGCAAATTGCCCAAATGGCGTTTGGTATAGGGCCAGGTGATGAAGTCATTACCCCAGGTTTTACCTATATTGCGACTGCAGAAACTGTGGCTGTGTTGGGTGCGGCACCTGTTTATGTAGATGTGAACCCAAAAACCTACAACTTAGATGTAGAAAAACTAGAAGCAGCTATTACGCCACGTACCAAAGCCATTATTCCAGTAAGCCTATATGGACAATGTGCAGATTTTGATGCAATTAATGCAATTGCTGCGAAATATAATCTTCCCGTGATTGAAGATGCTGCACAAAGTTTTGGTGCAACTTACAAGGGACGTAAAAGCTGTAATTTAAGTACAGTAGCTTGTACCAGCTTTTTCCCAAGTAAGCCTCTGGGTTGCTATGGTGATGGTGGGGCGATCTTTACTAATGATGAAGAGCTGGCTAAAGTAATTCGTCAGATTGCACGTCATGGGCAAGACCGCCGTTATCATCATATTCGTGTTGGAGTGAACAGTCGTTTAGATACGTTGCAAGCAGCAATTTTATTGCCAAAATTAGCAATTTTAGATGATGAAATGCAGGCGCGTCAGCGTGTGGCGGATACTTATAGTAAATTATTAAATGAAGCAGGTATTTTAACAACTCCGTTTATAGAAGCGCATAATAATAGTGCTTGGGCGCAATATACCATTCAAGTTGAAAAACGCAGCGAAGTGCAAGAAAAGCTAAAAGCTCAAGGTATTCCAACTGCGGTGCATTATCCAATTCCGTTAAATAAGCAGCCTGCTGTGGCAGATGTAAATGCGGTATTATCTGTAGGTGATGCAGTTGCTGAACGAGTAATGAGTTTACCGATGCATCCTTATTTGACAGTCGATGCTCAAGAGAAAATTGTTGCAGCACTATTGAGTAACTAAGTTGTGAAAAGCCTTCTTGATAAAGTTAATACAAAATTAAATGCTCAAGGGGGCTTTTTAAAAGCTGTATCTATTTTAGTTGGTGGGACGGCTTTTGCTCAAGGTATAGCAATACTTGCATTGCCAATTTTGACTCGTTTATACACTCCTGAAGAGTTTTCGTTATTTGCTATCTATACATCTTTATTGCTCACTCTATCTGTAGCAAGTTGTTTGCGTTTCGAAATAGCTATTCCTATACCAGAAAGTGATAATGAAGCAATTCATTTGGTTTTACTTGCTGTGTTGAGTAACCTTGTAATCAGTTTACTAATAGGTTTGATTATTTGGGTATTTCATTCAGAAATTATTCTACTTTTAAAGCAACCAGATTTTACAAGTTTAATTTGGTTAGTCCCTCTGGGCGTATTTTCTGCAGGTTTGTATAGTACATTTCAGTATTGGGCAACTCGAAAAAAGCAATTTCCTATTATTGCAAAAAGCCGTATGGTGCAATCTATTAGTGGCGTTTCAGTACAACTAGCCATGGGTGTAATAGGGTTTGCAGCATTAGGTTTGATCGTTGGACAAATCATTAAAGTTTCAGCAGGAATTTGGCAATTAGTAGTAAACTTCTTGCATGATGCAAGTAGGGTAATTCGAACTACTACATTTCATCAATTGAAACAGGTATTCAAGAAAAATAATCAGTTTCCAAAGTATTCTGCTTTGGAAGCTTTAGCAAACTCTGCAGCCATACAGTTACCTGTTGTGATAATTGCAGCTATTTCATTAGATGCAGAAGCAGGTTTTTTAATGCTAGCAATGCAAATAATGGCAATACCAATAAGTTTTATTGGAGCAGCTGTATCTCAGGTTTACTTGGCCCATGCACCAGAAAAATATAGTAGAGGGGAATTAACTCAGTATACTTATGAATGTATACTTCAGTTAATAAAAGTTGGGATTATACCACTTTCTATCATCTGTTTTTTAGCACCCACTATAGTGCCATTTATATTTGGTGAAGTATGGCAACGTACTGGAGAAATGATGCTATGGATGCTTCCTTGGTTTATTATGCAATTTTTGGTATCACCTGTTTCTATGTCACTACATATTACCGGACATCAAAAAGTTGCATTAATATTACAAATTTTTGGTCTAATTATTCGAGTTGGTGGACTATATCTTTTTAGTATATTTATGGTTAGCCGTATGTTTGAGTATTATGCTTTCTCTGGATTTATTTTTTACAGTATATATTTATTTATAGTTTTTCTAATTGTTAAAGGCTCTGATAAAGAGTTTAAAAGAGTGAATGTATGAAAATTTTAACTGTACTAGGTGCTAGACCTCAATTCATTAAAGCAGCAGCTTTCTCGCGAGCTCTTGATCAGATCGATAATATTGAAGAAATTATTATACATACAGGCCAGCATTATGATCAAAATATGTCTGATATATTCTTTGAAGAAATGAATATACCTAAACCCAAATATTTATTACAAACTGGAGGGAAAACGCATGGTGCAATGACTGGTCAACAGCTGGAACAAATTGAAAATATTTTTTTAAATGAAAAGCCTGATCTTGTATTGGTCTATGGGGATACTAATTCTACATTAGCTGGTGCATTAGCTGCAGCAAAATTGCATATACCGGTTGCACATATAGAAGCAGGTTTAAGATCTTTTAATAAAAGAATGCCCGAAGAGATTAATCGTATTTTAACAGATCAACTAAGTGATTATCTTTTTGTGCCAAGTTTACTTGCAAAGAAAAATTTAGTAAATGAAGGAGTAAGTTCAGATAAGATATTTATAGTAGGGGACATTATGTGTGATGTATCACTTTATTATAAAGAAAAAATGGTCAAACCTAAATGGTTTGATGATCTAAAATTAGATAAATTTATTTTATGTACAATTCATAGAGCAGAAAATACAGATGATATTAATAAATTAACAGCAATCTTTAAAGGTTTAGGAGCTGCTAAAAAAGATATAATCCTTCCATTGCACCCACGTACAGTAAATAAAATAAAGGAATATAATTTAAATATTGCAAAAAATATTTATATTGTAGAACCAGTAGGTTACTTGGAAATGGTGTGGCTTGAAGCTAACACTGATTTAATTGTAACTGATTCCGGTGGTGTTCAAAAAGAAGCATATTTTCATGGTAAATATTGTATAACATTACGTGAAGAAACGGAATGGATTGAATTGGTAGACCAAGGTTTTAATACTTTAGTTGGTTGTGATTCAGATTTAATAGAACAATCTTTAAATAAAAATTATAACTCTAATTTATATGCAGGTATATATGGACATGGAGATACTTCAAATAAAATTATTAATATAATGGTGCAATATGAAAACTAAGAGTATTTTGCATATAACTGCAGTACGTGAATTAGGTTCAGGGCAACGTAATCAGTTGATCTACGAAGTAAATGCAGCAAAAAAAATACCGAACATAGTATGGCATACGCTTGCATACCATTCTGGTAAATCTGTTGAAACATTTGAAAGAAGTATCCCATGGTATTTTGATTATCTTATATTAAGAAATTTATTTTTTTGGTTAGTTGTTTTGAAATATTCTAAAAAATATGATTTGGTCTTATTAAGGCATTTAGCTTTTGATCCATTTGCGTTGATATTTTCTCCTTTCATAAAAAATAGAGTAAGTATCCATCATGCAAAAGAAATTGATGAGCTGAAATTGGTTAGATCTGGTATAAAAGGAAAGTTAGCATCTTTTATAGAGAGAATTACAGGAAAAGTAGCAGTAAAAAATAGTCTTATGGTTGTAGGTGTAACTAAAGAAATTGCTATATATGAAAATGAAGAAAGAGGTTTAAATAAGCCAATCGCAGTTTATCCTAATGGTATAGAAGTCGAAAAGATTGAAGTTGCTGAAGATAATCGTGTAACTAATGAGTATAATATATTATTTATGTGTAGTTATTTCTCAGAATGGCATGGTCTAGATATTTTGTTAAATTCTATTAATGATAGCAATACAAATAAAAATTTTTTTATTCATTTGGTTGGAAATTTATCAGAACATCAAACTAAAAATATTAAAAATAATAAATATAAAAAAAGAATTATTATTCATGGAGCTTTAAGCAAATTTGAATATCTTAAAATAGTCTCAAAGTGTGACGTAGGTTTAGGCTCTCTAGCAATGTATAGACAAAATTTAAAAGAAGGTTCAACTTTAAAGGTGCGAGAAATGTTAGCTATGGGGTTGCCTGTTTTTTCAGGTCATAAAGATGTAGCGTTTAATGAAGATTTTGCTTTTTATAAATATTCACGGGATTTTAATCTTGATCAATTATTAGCTTTTTGTAAGGAAAATAAAAAACTTAAAAGAGTGGAAGTTCGTACATCTGCTAAAAATATGATTGAAAAAAATAAAATAATGGAAGGCTTTATTTTACAAGCTAGCATATTGACTAGTAAATCAGAGAGTTAATTGAAATGGTAGCAATATTTTTTATTTTTTTATATGGAGTTTTAGGTTTTTTTTATTATAAACTTCTAAGACCTTATAATATAGGTTTTTCAATTAAAAATAAAAACTTTGCTGGATTAATTGTATTTAAGGAATTTTTTGCTTTAATTGGGTTGAGTTCTATTTTTTTGAGCTTATATCCTATTTATTTCTTTAATGGATTTGATAATACCTTACAAGAAAGTGTTGTATATATAAGTTTTTGGGTTTGGGCTTCATTGTTTTTTTATACAATCAGTCTATTTGTAGGTACTAATATTACATATAGATTGTTTTATAGAAATACGGGGAATGCAAGAAGCCTAAGAAGTTTGTTATTTATTTCTATTTTTCTAGCAGTTATTTTATATCTATATTTAGTTTTTTTTTATGGAGTTAGACATGCTTTTTTTGATGCTATTTTTAGAGGTGAAAGTCTTTTAAATATAAGATTAGATAATAAATATGCAACTAGTATTCCTAGTTTTATGTTGTCCATTTTTAATATTTTCATTTACTTTTCAATTATTATTTTTTCTTTTTCTAAGATTGAGAAAAGAAGTGTAATGTACTTTTGTGCTTTAATACTTTTGTATTTGCTTACCTATGATGGTGGTAAGGCGCATTTATTTAATGGGATAATTCTTTATATTTTAATTAAGTTGTCTCAGAGGAGTTATATAAAATTAAACTTTTCTTTAATTTTTAAATTTTTGTTAATTATAGTTTTTCTTGTATTTTTAGTAATATATATTGTGAGGGTTCAATACCCTGACTTTAATGATGAGCAATTAACTAAATACTTTATTAACCGTCTAGGCGTTGGTCAGATGGGAGGGACTTATGAGCAGTTTAACTTAAACCTTTATGATCCTCAGTATGTATATCACTCTATACCTTTTGCAAGTTTACTCTTGGACTATCCAGTATTTCAAAAGGACCTAATGCTAGTGTCTGAGGGTATTCTAGATCCAACTAGAACAGGTATTAAAAATTCACTATTTATAAGTGAGGCCAGTGCTTTTGGTTGGTTCTACCTGATTTTATCTCCTTTTATTGTTGGTTTTAATACAGCAATATCAATTGCATTAATAGCACTATTTCTAAGTAAATTTTATTTGGGTGATAGAGTTCTTTCTTTTAAAATCAGTACCTTTTTATTTTTATGTATGAATACTTTAACTGGTGGATTTAGTGAATATATTTTTTTTAAATCTGCAATTTTAATTATTATTTCAATAAGTATTATTATTTTTTCAACAAAAGTTTTTAATACTTTAATACGGAAATAAATTTTATGAATATAGTTTATGTCATTACCCGCTCAGATGTGCTTGGTGGTGCGAGCGTACACCTACTTGATCTAGCGAAAGGCATGATCAGTCAAGGGCATCAAGTTCATATCTTGGTAGGTGGAGAGGGAGCTTTTACTGAAGAGCTAAAAAAAAATAATATAAACTTCAGCTCATTAAAACACTTGCAAAGAGAAATCGCTTTAACACATGATGTGCTTGGTTTTTGGGAAGTTAAAAAACATTTAAAACAGCTTAAGCCAGATATTGTACATTGCCATTCTAGTAAGGCGGGCTTATTGGGTCGTTTAGCTGCTAAATCTATGAATTTGCCTGTAGTGTTCACAGCACATGGTTGGGCTTTTACTGATGGAGTAAGCCCTAGAAAACAAAAAATATATGCGACCTTAGAGCGTTTTATGACTAAGTTTTCAGATCATATCATTACAGTTTCAGAATATGACCGACAACATGGTTTTAAGCATAACGTTGGAACACCAGAGTTGGTTCAGACTATTCACAATGGTGTACCAGATATAAAAACTTCAGCAAGTGAAAAATCTAGCTCTATAGTAAGATTGATTATGGTTGCACGTTTTGAAGATCCTAAAGATCAATATTTTTTGATACAAGCACTTTCAAAATTACCTGCTCATTTAAATTGGCAAATTGATTTTTTAGGCGATGGACCAAATCTTAAAAAATGTCAAGAATTGGCTACCCATGAAAATATTGATTCAAAAATTATTTTTCATGGACAAAGCTTTAAAGTAAAAGAATTTTTAAATCTGGCCGATATTTTTGTATTAATTTCAAATTATGAAGGCTTTCCTTTAACTATATTGGAAGCAATGAGTACATCTTTACCTATTATCGCTTCTGATGTAGGTGGGGTAAATGAAAGTGTTGGTTCTGAAAATGGGTATCTCATTTCTAAAGGAGATATTGATACTTTAGTTTTAGCACTTCAAGAACTTATTGAAAATAAAGATTTGCGCCAACAACTAGGTAATAACAGTCGAGCTTTGTATGAAACGAAATTTAATTTTAATACAATGTTGCACAAAACATTAGCTGTCTATACTCAAGTATTATCACAACGGTCTTTAAATTAATGAGAGTTTTATTAACAGGTGCAACAGGATTTGTAGGTACAGCTCTGACTGAACGGGTGAGTAGTGTGTATGACACGATTGCTTTGGTCCGCACTCAGAATCATGTACTTTCTGCAAATATCCAACAACTCATCGCGGCTAATATTTTTGCAGCAGACTTACCCGAAAATATAGACGTTATTATTCATTTAGCAGGCCGTGCTCATATTCTAAATGAACAAACAACAGACCCATTGAGCGAATTTCGCAAAGTGAATGTGGACGGTACTTTGCAATTAGCACGTCAGGCTTTAGATAAAAAAGTAAAACGCTTCATATTTATGAGTTCTATCGGTGTGAATGGTGCAGTAACATTACAGCAACCATTTACAGAAGATGCTCCCGTACAACCTCATGCAGATTATGCGGTTTCCAAATTAGAGGCTGAACAAGAGCTGCAGAAACTATTTGCTGGATCAGAAACAGAGTTAGTCATTATCCGGCCACCTTTAGTTTATGCAGCTCATGCACCTGGTAACTTTGCTCGGTTACTCAAACTAGTTGCGAGCAATTTACCTTTACCTTTTGCCGGAACAAAGAATAAACGAAGTTTTGTCGCACTTGAAAACTTGGTTGATTTTATTCAAACCTGTATCCAACATCCAAATGCAGCCAATCAAACATTTCTAGTCGCAGATCAAACTCCTATTTCTACACGTGAGTTGGTGCAATATTTAAAGCAGGGTATGGGAAAACCCGCACGTTTTATTTATATTCCACAACCGCTTATGAAACTAGGCGCAGCATGTATTGGCAAATCCAAACTCTATGAACAGTTATTTGAGTCACTAGAGCTCGATACGACCAAAGCTCAGAAGTTGTTGGGTTGGACAGCGCCATTGAGTACCCAGCAAGCGATGCTGCAAGCGGGTCAAAATTATTTAAAAATGAAAGAGTAATTTACGCATGTCAATTTTTGCACTGAGCATCGTATTTTTTATACTGACATTACTATTCACAGGCTACATGCGTCATTATGCCATCAAAAAAAATATAATAGACAACCCCAATGAACGTAGTTCCCATAATGTACCTACGCCGCGAGGCGGTGGTGTTGCGGTGGTGTGTAGCTACTTATTGGCACTGCTGGTGCTGATGTATAACCAACAATTGACCGTACATATTGGTTTAACTCTGATAGCAGCGGGCTTTGTCATCGCTTTACTTGGTTTTTTAGATGACCATGGGCATATTAACTCCATGCTGCGTTTAGCCGTTCATTTTTTGGTAGCCATTGGCGTGGTGATCAGCTTGGGAGGCTTTAGCGAAGTTACGGCTTTTAATGGTCTGCAACTTGGCTTTATGGCCAATATCATTGCGGTATTATTTTTGGTATGGCTGCTCAATCTATACAACTTTATGGATGGCATTAACGGCATTGCCAGTGTCGAAGCCATTACCACTGTAGTCAGTATGGCTATTTTGTATTATGTACTGAATACCACATTAAACTCAGACATACTTTGGTTATTGGCAGCCTGTGTATTTGGCTTTTTACTGTGGAACTTTCCCAAGGCTAAAATTTTCATGGGCGATGCCTGTAGCGGATTTCTCGGCCTCACTTTGGGTATTTTGGCGCTCATCGCCATCAAAGAAAACTTGGCACTGTTTTGTGCATGGATCATTTGCTTAGGTGTGTTTGTGGTCGATGCGACTTATACCCTCATAAAACGCGTGTTGAGTGGTTATAAAATGTATGACGCGCATCGAAGCCATAGCTATCAAATTTTATCTCGTAAATGCGGGAGTCATACCCCCGTGACGTTGGCTGTTGCAGCAATTAACCTATTGTGGTTATTTCCTATCGCTTATATGACGGTCACACAAGCATGGGCGTACCCTGAGCTGGCAATACTGATTGCCTATATACCATTGTTAATTGTGGCTATAAAATTCAAGGCAGGTCATGCAGATGCTTAATAAACCCAGCTTGTTAATTTTAGGTGCTGGGGGATACGGTTTGGCCGTTGCAGAAGCTGCAGAACTGAGTGGACAATGGCAAGAGATTCTATTTGCCGATGACCGTTGGCCTGAAACACAGCATGTAGATGGCCATAACATTGTGACGAATATTGCCAATTTACACCAGTTGCAGACTACGCAGCTTCAAGCGATTGTAGCAGTAGGCAATAATACATTACGGCAGCAATGGCAACAGACCTTGCGAGCCTTGGGTATAGAATTGACTTCGGTGATTCATCCTAAAACAGTTGTGAGTCCAACAGCTCAAATCGGTCTAGGGGTGAGTGTGATGGCAGGGTGTGTAATTAGTCGTAAAACTGTGATCAATGATGGTGTAATATTGAATATTGGTACATTATTAGATCATGACGTTGTCATTGAGGAATTTGCCCATTTAAGCGTGGGGGTAAAAGTCGCAGGTGGTCAAACTATCTCTGCACATTCATTTTTAGAGGTTGGAACCTGTATTCTGCATTAAAGTAATACGGTGTTTTAAAATTCAAATATTAATAATTGTATATTTATGAAATCCATTATCGAACCTGCTGTAGAATCCCCCCGCTTAGTCAAACTTGCATTTTTAATGGTGCTGGACTTTTGTATATTTCCTGTCTTGTTGTGGCTATGTTATGCCATTCGCCAGTTTGACTTAGGTGCAGAAGTGGTGCCCAATTTGGCTTTTGGTTCGGTATGGGCAAGTGTGATTGCCGTTGTATCGCTGTTTATTTTTGGGGTGTATCGCTTTATTGTGCGCACCTACACCGAACTGTTTATGGTCAAATTGGGGTTGGGAACTGCTTTGACTGTGGCAGGGTTGTATGCGTTGGCTTACTTTACCGATGCCTTTATTCCCACTTCTATTCCGCTTATGTTCGGATTTCTCATGTTCGCATGGGTTTGGTTTAGCCGTGGCTTTATTCGCTTTATCGTGCGTTCTTATTTACAAGCCGATGTACAAAAAAAACGTGTGGCGATTTATGGTGCAGGCAATGCAGGACAGCAAATCGCAGCGGCACTATACAATTCCGATGAACACTTACCCGTATTATTTATTGATGATGATCCGTCACTCACTGGGCAACAGTTGGGCCGTTTAAAAGTCTACGATGCGGAAACAGCATTAAAAGTCATGCCGAAAAAGCATATTGATGAAATTTTGATTGCATTGCCTTCAGTGGGGCGGATGCGTAAAAGCGAGATCGTCAAATTTTTAGAACCTGCACATATTAAAATTACCGAAATTCCGGGCCTGACCAAACTGGTCGATGGTGAAATTCGCGTATCGGATATTCAGGAAGTCGATATTATTGACTTGCTTGGGCGTGATCCAGTGCCGCCAGTACCCGAACTGTTGGCTAAAAATATTCAAGACAAAATGGTCTTGGTGACAGGTGCGGGGGGCTCCATTGGTTCTGAATTGTGTCGCCAAATTGTCAAAAATAAACCCAAAGCTTTGGTGATTTATGAACTGACCGAATTTGCGTTGTATAGCATTGATAAAGAATTACGCTTAAATAGCGATGTCACGATTATCCCGATTTTAGGTTCAGTGCTCGATCAGGCCAAACTGGAACGGGTGATGGAACAGTATGCGATTCAAACTGTGTACCATGCTGCTGCCTACAAACACGTGCCCTTGGTAGAATGTAACCCATTGGCAGGTTTGAAAAACAACGCCATTGGTACGGCATTTAGCTTAAATGCAGCGGTCAAAACAGGTGTGGAAACCTTTGTACTCATTTCTACCGATAAAGCCGTGCGTCCGACCAACGTGATGGGGGCGTCTAAACGTATGGCAGAGTTGTATTGTCAAGCGATGGCAGAAGCGCAGGATCAGACCCAAATCAGCATTGTACGGTTTGGTAATGTCTTGGGCTCATCGGGTTCAGTTGTACCGTTGTTCAAACAGCAAATTGCCAAAGGTGGGCCAATTACCGTGACTCATCCTGAAGTCACCCGTTACTTTATGACCATTCCAGAAGCCTCGCAATTGGTGATTCAGGCGGGTGCTTTAGGTCAGGGGGGCGATGTATTCCTGCTGGATATGGGGGAGCCTGTACGCATTCAGGACTTGGCCCGTCAAATGATTGCACTGAGTGGTTTAAAAGTACGAGAAACAGGCAGTCAGGAAGGGGATATTGAAATTCAATATTCAGGCTTACGCCCAGGCGAAAAACTCTACGAAGAATTGTTGATTGATGCCGATAATACCGAAGTGACCCAGCACAGTCGTATTTTACGTTCTTATGAAAAAATGTATCCGTTGGATGAATTACTGATGGTGTTTGAGCGTATGCATGACTTAACCGCAATTCAAAGTGATATTGACTGGGCTTTAGCACAGCTTGAACACTATGTGGATGGCTATCAACGTGGTAAAGAAGTCAAAGTAAATTAAAATATCGAGATCAGGTTAAGACATATGATTAAAAAAGCCATTTTACCCGTTGCAGGTTTAGGCACCCGTTTTCTGCCAGCCAGTAAAGCCATTCCCAAAGAAATGGTGACTGTGGTCGATCGTCCTGCGATTGAATATGTAGTACGCGAGGCAGTTGCAGCAGGGATTGAGCAAATTATTTTGGTGACCCATTCCTCTAAGGCCTCCATTGAAAACTACTTTGACCGTAACTTTGAGCTAGAAAGCACTTTGGAACAAAAACAAAAACTGGATTTGCTCAAAGAGATTACCGAAATTTTACCTGCGCATGTCAGTGTCGTGAGTGTACGTCAGCCACAACCTTTAGGCTTAGGGCATGCGGTTTTATGTGCTAAATCTGTAGTGGGTAATGACGCCTTTGCAGTGCTGTTACCCGATGTATTGGTTAAAGATGATGCTGCACAAAATGATTTGGCGCGTATGATTCAGCGTTTTGAGCAAAGCCATGCCGCACAGATTATGGTCGAAGCAGTGCCAGATCATCTGGTCGATCAATACGGTATTGTCGATGTAGTCACTGCACCTGCTGAAGGTGAAAGTACCGTAATGCAAGGCATTGTTGAAAAACCCGCAGTAGGGACAGCACCTTCTAATTTATCGGTGGTGGGGCGTTATGTCTTGCCTGCAGAAATTATGACTTTGCTGGAAAATACCCCTAAAGGGGCAGGTAATGAAATTCAACTGACCGATGCGATTGCCATGTTGCAGCAAAATAGTGTAGTGGAAGCCTATCGGATGCAAGGTCAGACCTTTGACTGTGGCAGTAAGTTGGGTTACTTAAAAGCAGTGTTGCATTATGGGCTTGATCATCCAAAATTAGGCGATGATTTTAAAGCCTTGATTGAAGAATTAAAGCTAGAGTCTTAAGGTGTAAAAATTGAGGGTGATGAAAATTCCTCTCGAGATAGAAACAAAATAACACTGTTAACCCAATACCGCAGGAACACATTTTGAAAGTCGCAGTCTTTGGAAAAACCCTCTATGCAGGCGTGATGTCTGCACTCTTGGCAGAATGTGGGCATCAAGTTTATTGGTGCGATATCTTTCAGGATGCTGCCCATCCACTCGAACAGCAACATCTCAGCTTTCAAGACCAAGCTTTGAGCCTGTTATTACAACAACAATGCGGTAAAGGCTTTTTAAACTATTGTGATTTTTCTGAATTACCTTTAGATGTGGATGTGTATCTACTTAGTTTGAACCCGACTGAAGAAGCCCATGCTGGGACAGTCTTGGGGCAGTTGCAACAACGTCCGATCATTCACCCTAAATTGATGATCAATGCCTCGACTTTGGGCTTAAATGGCACACAGCGCCTGCAAAAAATCTTGCCACAAGATGACTGGATGTATTTACCCGACATGATTCAAGAGGGCAATGCCATTCAAAGTATGACCCGCGCACAGCAACTCACGGTGGGTTGTGAAAATGAACGTGCGCAAGTCAAACTCAAAGAATTACTCCGCCCTTTATTTCCACGTGCACAGCAATACCTGTTTATGCCCGTGTTGGATGCAGAATTTACCAAACTGAGTATTTCAGGCATGTTGGCAACCCGTATCAGTTATATCAATGACTTGGCGGTGGTGGCAGAAAAACTGGGAATTGATATTGAGCATGTGCGGCAGGGTATGGCGGCAGATAGCCGTATTGGTGCATCGTATATGTATCCTGGTGCGGGGTTTGGTGGTGAAAACTTTAGCCATGATATTCAGACTCTGGCCAGTACCGTATCCACCACAGGGGTAAAAAGTCAGCTGTTGGCACAGGTTTGGGATATTAACGAACAACAAAAAGAACTCTTGTTTAGAAAGCTATGGAATTATTATCAGGGCGATTTAAACGGCAAAACTGTGGCCATTTGGGGCGCAGCCTTTAAAGAAAATACCGCACGGGTGCAACATTCCCCCATTCATGTGATGTTACCTGCGTTGTGGGCGCAGGGTGTGACGGTCAAATTGCATGACCCACAAGCCTTGCCTGAAATTGTGGCACAGTATGGTCAGCGCGATGATCTGATTTTATGTGCAGACCAATACCAAGCCGTCGAAGGCGCCTCGGCATTATGTGTGCTGACCGCGTGGAAACAGTACTGGAGTTTGGATTATCCAACTTTGTTGCAGCAGATGCAGCATCCGCTGATTTTGGATGGTCGTAATATTTATGATCCTGAGTTTGTGAAGGCACAAGGTTTTGCTTATATGGGAGTCGGTCGCTAATGATGGGTACCACAACATCACAGGCAAATAATCAGCCACAGCAAACCGCCTTGCAGCAATTACAACAATTGCAACAACAGTTTCAGCAGCTGCATTTAAATCAGCTGTTTGCTCAAGATCCACAGCGTTTTCAGCGTTTCTCGGTAGCTTTGGACAGTGTACTGTTTGACTATAGCAAGCATCGGATTGATGCCAAGGTGTTGCAGACCCTGGTTCAGTTTGCACAGCAGAGTCAGCTTGCTGAGTGGATTGGACGTTTATTTTCAACGGCAACGGGCTCAGAGAAAATCAACTATACCGAACAGCGCGATGCGATGCATTGGGCCTTGCGTTTGCCTGCGACCAGTACAGCAGCATGCGCTTCCGAACAGACCGATGCCTACGCTGCATTGACTGATCTAGTCCATACCCAGCTTGAGCGTATGTATGCCTTGGTGGATAAAATCCATGCAGGCCAATACCGTGGTGCCACGGGTGAAGTGATTCAGGATGTGGTTAATATTGGTGTGGGGGGCTCAGATTTAGGCCCCTTGATGGTGACCCAAGCCTTATCTGATTTTAAAGTAGCAACTGAAAAACCACTGAATGTACATTTTGTGTCCACCATGGATGGCAGTCAGCTATCCGAATTGCTGCATCGTCTGCGTCCCGAGACCACTTTATTTATTATTTCCTCCAAGTCTTTTGGCACCATTGATACCTTATCCAATGCACAGACCGTGAAACAATGGCTAGAAAAGGCCTTGGGTACACATGCGCAAATTCTTAAACATCACTTTATTGGGGTATCCACCAAAGCCGATAAAATGACCGCTTGGGGCATTTGTCCTGAAAATCAGCTCTTGCTTTGGGATTGGGTGGGTGGTCGCTATTCGTTATGGTCGTGTATTGGCTTACCGATTGCCCTGACCATTGGCGTTGCGGGTTTTCAGCGGTTTTTAGCAGGTGCACATGCGGTTGATCAGCATTTTCAAACTGCTGCATTTGATCAGAACATCCCAGTGCTGATGGGCTTGCTGGGGGTGTGGAATAATAATTTCCTGAATATTCAGACTCATGCGGTCTTGCCTTATGATGGACGCTTAAAATACTTCGCTTCGTATTTACAGCAACTGGAAATGGAATCCAATGGCAAGTCGATTCAGCGTAATGGCGAGGCGGTTAACTTGGATACCTGTCCGATTGTTTGGGGTGAGGTTGGGCCGAATGCACAGCATGCGTTCTATCAATTGTTGCATCAAGGGACGCATGCGGTCAGTTGCGATTTTATTGCCCCTGTGCAGCGTTATAATGCCAATCAATTTACTTATGCCGAAAATGCCGAGGCTTTGGTGGAGCAGCACCATTTGGCCTTGTCCAACTGCTTGGCACAGTCGCGGCTTTTGGCCTTTGGCAATCAGGCTTTAGATCAGCAGGAATTAGATGGCTTAGCGGCATATAAGCAGTACAGTGGTAATCAGCCAAGTAGCAGTATTTTGTTGCAAGAACTCAATCCGTATAGCTTGGGCATGTTGATTGCCTTATATGAACATAAAGTCTTTGTGCAATCGGTGCTGTGGAATATCAATCCTTTTGACCAATGGGGTGTAGAAAAAGGCAAGGAAATTGCCAATCAGTTATTGCCTATTTTAAATGGGCAGCAACAGGATTTATCGGCACTCGATGCATCAACCCAAGGTTTATTAAAAATTTTATTAGGAAAAATAGATGGCTAATATTTTAGTCACAGGTGGTGCAGGCTATATTGGTTCGCATACCTGTGTGGAATTGCTGAATGCAGGGCACAGCGTGGTGGTGCTAGATAATTTATCCAATAGCTCGGCAGAATCATTGGCGCGGGTGCAGCAACTGACGGGCAAAACCTTGCAGTTTATTCAGGGTGATATTCGTGATGCTGCTGCTTTAGATGCTGTGTTTGAGGAACATCAAATTGATGCCGTGATTCATTTTGCAGGACTCAAAGCAGTGGGAGAAAGCCAACAAATTCCACTGAGCTATTTTGATAACAATATTGCGGGTTCAATTAGCTTGATGCAGGCGATGCAACGTGCCAATGTATTTAAACTGGTATTTAGCTCATCGGCTACGGTATATGACGAAGCCAATATTTCACCACTGAATGAAGGTATGCCGACAGGGATGCCGAGTAACAACTATGGCTATACCAAACTGATTGTGGAACAGCTCTTAGAAAAAGCTGCCGCAGCGGATACACGTTGGTCGATTGCCTTATTGCGTTATTTTAACCCTGTGGGTGCGCATAAAAGTGGTCGTATTGGAGAAGACCCACAAGGTATTCCAAATAATTTAATGCCTTATGTGACACAAGTGGCGGTGGGACGTCGTGAAAAATTATCGATTTTTGGGCAGGATTATGCCACACCCGATGGTACTGGCGTGCGCGATTATATTCATGTGGTCGATTTGGCCAATGCGCATTTATGTGCCTTGAATAACCGTTTGACTGCACAGGGTTGCCGTGCTTGGAATATTGGTACGGGCAATGGAATTTCGGTGCTGCAAGTGAAGAATACTTTTGAACAGGTCAATGGTGTGCAGATTCCATTTGAGTTTGCACCACGTCGTGAAGGCGATGTGGCAACCTCTTTTGCAGATAATAGCCGTGCCGTGCAAGAATTGGGCTGGACTCCACAATATGGCCTAGAAGATATGTTGGCCGATAGTTGGAACTGGCAAAAGCAGAATCCGAATGGTTATCGTTAAGATGAATGATTCCAGCTATACACTCAGCCACAAAGTTTAGAGCATAAAAACGGGAGTCAGTTTTGACTGTTCCTTAAAATGTATTCAAACATACTCAAGGACTAATTCGCACTCTGTTAATGTCTTGTTGCCAAGCGTGTAACTAGAGCCTGAGTCGGTCAGTTCCGACTTGTAGCGGTCAGTCCGTTCTTGCAATATACGCTTTACAGTTTTGTAAGGCGTATAACGACTTATCTCATTGTCGTTTAATCTTGCAAGCACGTTTCTCGCAGCATTCCAATCAGCTTGCACAACTTCCCCATTGAAACGGTGAAAACGATCTCCCTTACGTGTACCTATTAAAAGGCCATGCAAGAAAGAATCACTTTGCGAAGTATATGCAGAATTGACTAGATGCACCGTAGAACCTCTACGGTGAGATATAGAAGTTAGGGCATTAGCTAACAAACCTTTAGCCCATGTATTTAAGCGTCTATTGGTGTTTTTGCCATAGTTGCGTTTACTTTGAATTGGGGATGTTAAATCTTCCGCAACAATCACTTTGGCTTTATCAACCAACTTGTGAGTTGCTGTAAATATTAATGTTTTGAGCTTTGCTTTTTGAGTATCTTGTCGCTTATCTAGTTTTTTTCGACCTAGATTATTTAACTCAATTTTCTGTTTCTTGTGTGGTTTGGCTTTAGAAATCGCTCTGAGCTTATTTCTACGTTTGTACTTTTGATTTAAATAATCTGATTCACTTGAGATCAGCTTGCCTAGACCACTCCCATATACATCGCCATCAGAATCTACAAAGGCTTCTGAATAGCCCTTATCAACACCTACGGTTTCCTGACCACAATCCTGTGTTTCAACTGCATCATAAGTTGAGTGAACTTCAACATTACCGTTTTTTAGAATGATTCTAAGTGTGCCTTGTGGCGCAAAATCAACAGTGGTGTTTAGTGGAATTTTAATGGTTTGTCGAGGGATTAGGCTTGGTACTTTAAGCCAACATTGACCATTTAACTCAAAGGTTTTACACATATCCGCACGAACAATAATTTGATTATGTGTGTGATTAACACCATGTTTAAAGTGATTACGCATTTGACGATGGAGGAAATTATCAGTCATCCATTCATCTTTTTTAAGCAAGGTGTATAGTCTTTTTTGTTCATTATTACAGGAGGTGCGTTTTCGGATCGCCTGCTTTACTTTGTCTTTTGATGCTTCTCGATAGGCTTTAATATCACCTACGCAATCACGTAGCGTTTCTTTCCACGCATTTGCAGAAACACCAAAGTCACGACTTTCTTTCATCCACGCATCACGAATAGCTCTGTCACTGATATTCAAACCTGAAATAGCACCATATTTAGCCCACACCTCGCTACGAATACGACCAAGTAAAACAGCTTGTTTCTCAAGCTGTTTGTACTTTTGCACATTCAAGTTTTTACAATGGTGGATGCGTGTTAATTTCACAAAGTCATGCCTAGGTTAAGGGATTGGATAATCAATAGATATGGATGCTAATATACCAAGACACTCACCTAAAATACAAAAGATAATCATTTAAATCTCTAATAAATACCCACCTTGCCACTACTGAATCGACATAGACAAAATGAGCACTTATGCAAATATTTGTCTATATTTTTAGTTATATAGGACTTACGCACTATCATTTATAGATTCTCTGTGGTAGCAGATGATTTTTATCGAGAATAAATTCATCAATGAAGTCTTTGATGATTGGTCTAAATAATTTCTTCTGCCAACGATATACATTTTCAAAGATCCCCTCAAACTGGTTCTTTTGTATCTCGACGTAGGCCATCAAGGCTGAAAAAATATGATTCAAAATCAGTTTAGATCGTCTTACTTGAAACTTTTCAATATGACAAACCTGTTTAATCACTCGGTGATATTGTTCTATTTTCCAATGACTTGAATGTAATTCATGAAAACCATCAAAGGACAATAAATCATCTTCATCTTGATGCACAATATAAAACCTCTGCTGTTCTTTTAACTGAGTCTTAAATAATTGTACAAAGCCAAAATCTTTGAGCCAGACCACTTGACCCTGATGGAAATCTGGCAATAAACGCAGTTGAAACCATTGTCCTTTTTCTGGGGAAACCTTACGGTTACAGTCGATACCAAACATAAATCGAATACCATATTTTCTTATGGTTTTTAGATTTCCAGTCGATGAATACCAACTATCACCTGTAATAAATTGAATCTTTGCACCCCAACTGAGTACTTCACTTAACATATCCATAAAGTAATCATTCTTGGTTTTACTTTCAGATTTGTCATAAATTCGGAAATTAATTGGAATATTTTGACCATTTTGATCTGTCGCATACAAGGTAATGAGATTAATACCCTTGACGGATCGGTGGTGTTTGCCTGACCAAAAATAGCTAACTAAGTCCATATGTTGACTATATGGTTTATCTAAAACAGTATCATCAATACTGACTATAAGTTTATTATTATCAATATGTTGAATTGCTTCTTGATATAGGTCGTGAGGTGTGTAGTCTTCACGCTCTAGAAAGCGATTTACACTATCATGCGAGATATTATAAGTCTCGGCAAGTTGTGTGCAGCTAATAGAGTTCGGTTCTGTCATGAGAAAGCCCATATAAATGGGTAGAGTACAAGTTGCTGTAGAAGCATTTTTAATTCGTCTGATCACAGATACTTTATAAGGTATTTTAATACTTTTTTGAATCCGTCAATGCGTAAGTCCTATTATAGTTAATTACTCCCATTTTTATATTGCTTTGATTTTTCAGATTAAGCTTGAATGAGTTGCGTCAACTCATCCACATAGTCCTGCATGGGGCGTGGGTTTTGATCACGACGGCTTTCAATATTTAAGCGCAATAAAGGTTCGGTATTTGACGCACGCACATTAAAACGCCATGTACCAAAGTCAAGACTCACGCCATCGGTTTGGTCAATTGCTGGGTTTTGGCTAGCATAATGCTCAAAGATTTTTTGGATGGTGGCTTGAGTATCGGCCACTTTAAAGTTAATTTCCCCCGAACATGGGAATTTGGCAATCATTTCTTCGACCAGACTCGATAGCGATTGTCCTGTTTCAGACAATACCGAAACCGCCAATAGCCAAGGAATCATGCCGCTGTCACAATAGGCGAAATCACGGAAATAGTGGTGTGCGCTCATTTCACCGCCGTAAACGGCATTGTGCTCACGCATCACATCTTTAATAAAGGCATGTCCAGATTTAGATTGAATTGCTTCACCTTGATATTGTGCGACCACATCAAAGGTATTCCAAACCAAGCGTGGGTCATGTACAATTTTTTCGCCTGCTTGTTTGAGCAAAAACGCCTGTGCCAACAAGCCGACAATATAATAGCCTTCAATAAACTGGCCTTTTTCATCGAATAAGAAACAGCGGTCAAAGTCACCATCCCACGCAATGCCCATGTCGGCTTGATGCTCTAATACGGCATTGCTGGTGCTATCACGGTTTTCCACTAAAATTGGGTTGGGGATACCATTGGGGAAAGTACCATCGGCATCATTGTGAATTTTGACCAATTCAACGGGGATATTCAGGGCTTTGAATTTTTGCTCAATTGCATCGACCACATGCCCTGCAGCGCCATTGCCTGCATTCATGACCAGTTTCATTGGGCGAATTTTGCTAGGCTCGATATAAGTCATTAAATGTTCAATAAATTCAGGCAAAATATTGTAGTTTTGGGTGCTGCCTTTGTGCTCAACTGGGGTAAATTCGCCCGATTCTGCCAAAGCTTGAATGTCTTTTAGACCAGTATCGGCACTAATCGGACGTGCATTTTCACGTACCAGTTTCATGCCGTTGTAGTCCATGGGGTTATGGCTAGCAGTCACTTCAATGCCACCTTGCACGTCTAAATGAAAGGCTGCGAAATAGACTTCTTCTGTGCCTGTCATGCCCAAATCTAGCACATTGACCCCTGCATCATTTAACCCACGAATAGTGGCCTGCTTTAAGCCTTCGCTGCTGAGACGGATATCGCAGCCAATTGCAACGGTTTTGGGTTGGTAAATTTGTCCGTAAGCACGACCAATTTTATAGGCAATCTCTTCATTGAGTTCTGTGCCTAATTTTCCGCGAATGTCATAGGCTTTAAAACAGGTGATTTTGCTCATGTATTATCCTGAATATTTGGAAAAGTCGTATTGCTGCCTATGATAATCGAACTATGTGCAATCTGCTGTACAGAATAGAAGATCAATTGCTTGAAGATGTTTCAGGTCATTAACCGTGTGTGGGGCTGTTGCAAGATGGAGCAGGTCAAAGACCATGGATGAGAAAAGGTGTTGTGATGGCAAGGGTGTTTTTTATTGAGTGAAGTTGGTTAAAATACGGCTCAGACTTATGTGTTCGATATGATTGAAGATGAAATTACAGAAAAGTACTTTAGAGCCAGAGCAGAAACTTTCTGCGCCACAGAAAAAATTTCAGAAATTATGCCAAAAAATTGAGCAGGAACAGCTACGTTTGAATGAATGGCAGACCGCACAAGCCGATATTCAGGCACGCGCCAGCCGTGAAATTTTACCGACTTATGCGCAATTGCGTGAAGTTATATTTCAGCAAATTCAACAATTGCTTCAGCAAAAACAGCAAAAAATGACGGCAGCCCAGCAAACTAAGCTGGATCAAAAAATTGAGCAACTCAGTTTACAACTTTTGGATTCGCAGCAGATGTCTGCCGAACAAGTTCAGTTTTTAACAGAATTGCTGAATCATTATGGCTATGATTTTGAGCGGCCAGACTTAGATGATCTAGATGAGATGTTTGAGGCTAAAACTGAGTCTGAGTCCGCAGAAGAAAACTTTGAGCAAGGTGGTTTTGAAGATGATGCTTCTGAACAAGAACGACTAGCACAGCTCAAGTTGGACAGTTTGAAACATTTTCTCTGTGAAGAATATGACCTAGATCTAGATTTTTTTGATTTTCAGCATGACCCATTAGATTTAGATGATTTTATAGAAAAATTTGAACAAAAAATGCAAGATCAAGAGGAGCTAGATTTTTTAAGTCAGTTGAGTGGTGCTCAAAAAGCTTTTGCCGAACAGCAAATTGCCCGTGAAAAAGCCAAAGCAGCAAAAAAACAGCAACAGCGTGAAGAAGCAAAGAAACTGGCAAATCAGTCCATCAAAACGATTTACTTGAAAATTACAGCGTGGATTCACCCAGATCGTGAGCAAGATGAGCAGAAAAAACAAGAAAAAACCGCATTGATGCAGCAAGCCAATCAAGCTTATGAAGCCAATGATTTATTGAGCTTGCTAAATTTGCAAATTCAGTTGGGTCAGCAGCACAATCTATCTTTCGCCAATCAACAATTAAAAGCGTATAACCTGCTTTTAGAAGAACAGTTAGAAACTTTGCAAATGCAAGTAGATGACATTATTTACTCTTTTGATTGGGGGCTGTTTTTATATTCTAACCGTAAAATTAAAGTGCAAGATTTGTATCGAAAATATGAGCAAGACTATCGGCATGCCCAACAAAAATTAGCTCGAGCACAAGAGATACTGGAAAAATATCAAGACCTTAAACAATTAAAGCAATTGATGCGCAGTCAATATGTGTGGGAAATGCATGCTGTGGTGATGTAGACATACTGAGGTTTGGTTCTGGAATAAAGCGAAGCTTGGGCTTGGAACATCTATGTCAGTAGGCCATGCCGCCAGACTCTGTAATCAACATATTTTCACCCTATCGCGTAATGTTGGTGAAGGAGAGGTGAGTTTTTTTAATAAAAAAAAGCCCCAGTCATTCAACTGAGGCTTTTAAAATTCTGGAGCGGGAAACGAGACTCGAACTCGCGACCCCAACCTTGGCAAGAGTCACCGACATAAAATACACTAAATAACATAATTGGTATTTTAATAAACTCTATATATAACAGTTATATAGAGTTTTTATTTTGTGTGGTGTAATTTAAGGTAGGGTGGGGTACTTTGATTTTTGGTCACTAATTTATTGTGATAATCAACAATAATAACCAACATACACATGCTTAATCTAAAGGTGTTTTACTGACTGGTATAATTTTATAATGAGAGGGGTGTTGCCTGGGGCTACGTTTCTGTTTTGCCTTTTGGCGTAAGACGTACAAATATAAGCTTTCTACTTTTTCACGTGCCCATGGTGTGGTACGCAAGAATCGCAATGATGATTTAACACTTGGGTCTATGCAAAAACATCTAATTTCAATTTTACGACTTAAACCTTCAAAGCCACCGTAGTAATCCAATAATTCATCCAAAATGTCAGCAAGTTTTTTGCCGTGTAAAGGGTCATTGGAGGTGTTCATAATAGATCAATCGTATTTTGGGTGGCCATTATTATAACCTGGGCTAGTTGGAAAACTAGAGAGTTGGAATGTAAGTAATGATGGACTGAATAGCCACCAAAATTCTGGAGCACACCCAGCCATCGGGTGATGCATCATATATATGACTTGGTAATCCCATTTGCTGTGTAGGAAAGTTTTTTCTTAATGGGTCACCTTTTAATGGAAGTAGGTAAGAGGAAAGCTCTAAACCTTTACGGATCGCTTCAGCACTGTATTCAAAGGCAATTAATGGTCGACCTGTGATTGCTGTTGAGGAGACCAGTGTACCCTAAAGCCAATATTCACCCCATCCATTGTAGTAAACATTAAGTTTTTTGAGCATGGATTTATTTCCTTTTGATACGTTGGCGAGCCGTATTGCTCTCATAGCGAAGAATATCATCTACACTGTTTAAATGAGGTTTGAAGAGTTCCTCTAATTCTTGTAATCGGCCTAGGACCATGGCAACGCGTACTAAATTTTCAAATGAAACATTTCGACCTGCTTCCAGATTGGATACTGTATTCACACCAATACCAGCACGTGCAGCAACATCTGCCTGAGTCATTTCCAGATAAAGTCGTTCTTTACGAAGCCTCTCACATAATAATCCAACAACTTCTTCAGGTTTTCTGAATTTTAAATCCATAATATTGGGTCTTATGTCCATATATGTCTATTAAACCACAAAATAATGGAGTTATAAAATAAACCAGTTGATCGGTAAGAAGGTGCTTTATTGGCCTGATTAGATCCTATTAGATTAAAGAAATCTAATTAGACATTTACAATCTAATGGAATCTAATACAATCTATGGTAATAAATAAATCATTGCCGAGTAATTAAAATGATGACCATCTCCAATGACCCTTGGCACTTTCCACGTACCGAACTGGCGAAACAAATTTTAGGCATGTTTGAGACTGGACTAGCTAGTTCTCTGACTTTTTTTGCCCCACGCCGGATGGGAAAAACTGAATTTTTACGAAAAGATATTACGCCCCTAGCAGAACAGCTTGGATGGCGCGTTTTTTATTTCAGTTTTTTAGATGCAGGCCTGCATAGTGAAGGGCAGTTTGTAAAAGCTCTTGATGAGTTTTCAAAACAAAATGGCTTAATGGGGAAAGCCACACATTGGATTAAAAATATTGATTCTTTAAGTACAGAGGTGGCAGGGGTAAAAGCTGAAGTGACACTTCTACAAGGACAAGTGAATTCCAGTATTTTGTCTAGCATTACTAAACTGGCTCAGCAGGGGAAACCTATTTTACTGTTACTTGATGAGATTCAGGCTTTAGCTAGTTCAAAATATAAAACCACGATTGCCAGTTTACGTACCGCTTTAGATATGCATAAAGAAACAATAAAGGTGATTTTTACTGGTTCAAGTCGAGAAGGCCTGAGACAAATGTTTTCTGTGAGTAGTGCTCCATTTTTTCATTATGGACAGAATTTACCTTTTCCAAATCTAACAAAAGCATTTACAGATTATCTGGCAGATGTATTTAATCAGACAACAGGACGTAGTTTGAATAAAGAAATTTTATGGCACGCTTTTTTAGATATGAAGCAAAGTCCTCAACTAGCAAGATCATTAGTGGAGCGTTTAGCCTTAAACCCAATGCTGGCTATAGATTTTGCCAAGGAACAGCTTATAGCCGATACAATGGGGCATCGTGACTTTTCGGGATTATGGGGAGAGTTTAAGTTATTAGAACAGCTAATTTTAAAAGCCATAGCGGAATCACAAGTTGAACTTTATAGTAGTCAATTTAGACAACATCTGGCTGATTCCATTGGTGTAGATAACATTGCGGTATCAAGTATTCAATCGGCCCTACGTTCTTTATCAAAAAAACAAATTATTTTTAAACCAGAAAATGGTACTTATGAAATCGAGGATGCTCTTTTTAAAGAATGGATTATGGATGAAGCATAAATTTTTTAATAATGGTCAGTACCCGGTAAAATACCTCGTTAAGAGGATTCATGATTCCTCATCTCCGAGAAGACCCTTCCATGGGTTGGTCATTAAGTCATCCTGATCTTCGATCGTGATTTTAATTTCATCTTTCAATAATTGTCTGATTAAATGAACTTTATCATCTGGAATGAGCATCAGTTGAGCATTTAATCCTGCCGCGATAATTTCTAAGGTCTCTAATCGTGGATTGCCCTGACTTACCAGTTTTTGGTACTGCTGTCTTGAAATGCCTGTACGGGATTGCATATCAACTTGCTTTAAGCCCAATAGGGTTCGTCTTTTTTTGATTTGCTGAAGTAAAGATTCATTCATTGTAGACACATTTATTTCTTTTAGGTTCTATAAGAAACATATTAGTTTCTTTTTTTGAAAAGCATTTATGATTTTATTATTTCGATCTGTAAAACAGCCCTAGCTACGTAGTGATCTGAAATAATTCTGAAAATACAGTTAAAATACGCGGTTCAATTTAACTTATCTCCTTACGGAATTGGCAGAAAGATTGTCGATGCCGGATCTGAACTGTCGGCAACTCTCTGGCAAAATTCCCTCGCAGCCCTGCATTTAACTGCCTAGCGCAATCCGATAATAAATAATAACAAACCCACCGCGCAGTTGGTATACAGTAAGTAAAGAAGTGGTTGACTGTGATCATAAAAATAACATCTTAAGCCGGAGGGAAACTAGATGGCCAAGTATAGTGATATCAATAGTTTTAATACCTTAGAAACATTGACCGTCGGTTCAGAACACTATCAGATTTTCAACTTATCCAAATTGCAAGTGCAGTTGGGCGACCTGTCCCGGCTGCCAAAATCTTTAAAAGTCTTGCTGGAAAATTTACTACGTTTTGAAGATCAGCTCACGGTGAAAACCGAGCATATTCATGCGCTGGCAGGGTGGTTAAACAACCAAACCTCAGAACAGGAAATCCAGTATCGTCCGGCACGGGTGCTGATGCAGGATTTTACCGGTGTTCCCGCAGTGGTTGATCTTGCTGCGATGCGTGCAGCGGTGGCCAAAGCCGGCGGTGATCCGGAAAAAATTAATCCGTTGTCACCGGTGGATTTGGTCATCGATCACTCGGTGATGGTCGATTACTTTGCCAGTCCGCAAGCTTTTGAGCAGAATGTCGCAATTGAGATGCAACGCAATGGCGAGCGCTACCAATTTCTACGTTGGGGGCAGGCTGCGCTCAATCAGTTTCGCGTGGTGCCGCCAGGAACCGGGATTTGCCATCAGGTTAATCTGGAACATCTGGCACAAGTAGTTTGGAGCAATGAGGTCGATGGGCAGCGCTTTGCCTTTCCTGATACCTTAGTCGGTACCGATTCACATACCACCATGATCAATGGCTTAGGCGTGTTAGGTTGGGGAGTGGGCGGCATCGAAGCGGAAGCGGCCATGCTGGGCCAACCGATCTCCATGCTGATTCCAGAAGTGATCGGCTTTAAGCTCATAGGTAAACTCAAAGAAGGTATTACAGCAACTGATCTGGTGCTGACCATTACCCAGATGCTGCGCCAAAAAGGCGTAGTTGGAAAATTTGTCGAATTTTATGGCGATGGTCTGGCCGATTTACCCTTGGCTGACCGTGCCACTATTGCCAATATGGCACCCGAATATGGCGCTACCTGTGGCTTTTTCCCGGTTGATGAGGTAACGCTTTCCTATTTACGTTTAACCGGACGTCAGCCGGAAAGAATTGCCTTGGTAGAGGCCTATAGCAAGTTGCAAGGATTATGGCGTAATCCGGGGGATGAACCCGTCTTTACTGACACTCTGGCTTTAGATATGTCGACAGTAGAAGCCAGTCTGGCGGGTCCGAAACGCCCGCAGGATCGTGTGCTATTGTCGCAAGTGCCAAAAACCTTTCATGCCTTCATGGATCTGACCTTGAAACCAGTCAAAGAAGAAAAAGAGCGTCTGGAAAATGAAGGAGGGGGAGGTACGGCTGTTGAAGCGAAACAGGCCAACCTGCCACATGAAAATGCTTTTTGTATGATTGATGGTGAAAAATATCCGTTGCAGCATGGTGATGTAGTGATTTCAGCCATTACCTCCTGTACCAATACCTCGAATCCCAGTGTCATGTTGGCAGCAGGCCTATTGGCCAAAAAAGCAATCGAAAAAGGTTTGCAGCGAAAACCTTGGGTGAAAAGTTCACTGGCTCCAGGTTCCAAAGTGGTCAGCGATTATCTTGATGCAGCAGGGTTGACGCCTTATTTGAATCAACTGGGTTATAACCTGGTGGGTTATGGTTGCACTACCTGTATTGGTAATTCGGGACCTTTACCTGAAGTGATTGAAGAAGCTGTGCAATGTTTTGATTTGAATGTAGCCTCAGTGCTTTCCGGAAACCGTAACTTTGAAGGACGGGTGCATCCTTTGGTGAAAACCAACTGGCTCGCCTCGCCACCCTTAGTAGTTGCCTATGGCCTGGTCGGGAATATTCGAACTGATCTCACTGCTGAGCCGATAGGTGAAGGCTTTGATGGCCAAGCAGTTTATTTAAAAGATATCTGGCCGACACAAACGGAAATTGATGCCGCACTGCAGTATGTGAATACCAAGATGTTCCAGAAAGAATATGCGGAAGTGTTTGAAGGCGATGCCAAGTGGAAAGCGATCCAGATTCCACAAAGTCAAACCTATGCTTGGGATGAACAATCAACCTATATCCGGCATCCTCCCTTTTTTGCAGAAATTGATCAGCCGGTGCGACCAATTCAGCCGATCAAACAGGCACGGATTTTGGCTATATTAGGCGATTCAGTCACGACGGACCATATTTCCCCGGCGGGTAATATCAAAAAAGATAGTCCGGCCGGCCGATATTTGCAGCAACAGGGGGTTGATGTAAAAGACTTTAACTCTTATGGTTCCCGCCGTGGCAACCATGAAGTGATGATGCGAGGTACCTTTGCCAATATCCGAATCAAAAACGAAATGCTGGGTGGCGAGGAGGGTGGCAATACCCTGCATATTCCAAGTGCAGAAAAACTCTCGATTTATGATGCGGCAATGCGCTATCAGGCAGAACAAACCCCACTCGTAATGATTGCTGGGAAAGAATATGGTACCGGTTCTTCACGTGACTGGGCGGCCAAAGGCACCAACCTGTTGGGGGTGAAAGCGGTGATTGCTGAAAGTTTTGAGCGGATTCACCGTTCCAATCTGGTTGGCATGGGGGTGTTACCTTTACAGTTTGTAGAGGGTCAAAACCGGCAGATCTTGAACCTAACGGGCCATGAAACACTGTCAATTTTAGGCTTGTCTGATGATATTCATCCGCATCAAATGCTGAAAGTAGATGTGCAACATACCGATGGTACGTGTAGCCATTTTCAAGTGTTGTGTCGTATTGATACCTTGAATGAGGTGGAGTACTTTAAGGCCGGTGGTATCTTGCACTATGTCTTGCGCAATTTGCTCGCTTCCTAAATTGAATGATGAAAGCCCGATACCTACCATAATGCCGGTCAGTTAAGAATTGAAAAACTAAAATTATGCTCAATTAAGACATAAATTTAGATCAATTTAAATTCAAATATAAGGAAATTTAGATTTGTTTTTCATCCAAATTTCCTTAACTGACTGGTATTAATCTTTTGATGGGCCTCTTCATAATCTAATGGAGAGCGCTGACCAGTGGAACTATGCCTACATTATTAGGTGTAATATCAAATGTGAACATAAATCTAATCTAATTTATTCATCATATTCCGCAAATATTTCTTCAATTTCATCCCATTGGGGCAAGTTAAACTTTTTTTATTCACTTCGAATTGTAAACCCATGCCATCAAGCACACGTTCAAATATGTCAAATGAACCTGTAAAATGGCCATTCTCTATCTCTGAAATTGTTGTTTTATTCACTTTAACCCGAATCGCGGATAAGAAATTGACTTGAAAAATAAGAGGACTAGAGCCATCAGTTGAGTTACCACACCAAACTCACAACTCTCGTCCTGATGTTCAATAGTACCGAATTATTCTGCGTAATTGATGATTTTTTTCTTAAATTTGAATCAACTTATTGGGAGTTTCTCAAACAAAACCGTGGTTCCTTAAGAATCAGAACTGCTCAACTTACAATTTCAGAAATCTGCTTTATTGCCATTTGGTACAAATGCTCTCATTTCAATAATTTCAAAGCCTTTTTCAGCTGGTTAAAAGAAGATAAAAGCCATTTATTTAAGTACTTGCCTTGCTATCAAAGGATGATTCATCTGATCAATATGCATGAATTAGCTCTACACGCTTTACATGTGGCACTGATGAAAGGCCAAGGTACACAATATTTATGGATTGATTCAACAACTCTGCCAGTTTGTAAAAATCAACGTATTCAGCGTCATTGTCAACGGCATTCTAAAATTGACCCCTTTTACCTTACAAATGGCAAAGTAAAATTGACCCCTTTGATCTCGTATTAAGTTTCAACCTGGGGCTGAATCCCAATTCTTTTTTTATCCTTCAAACGATAACTCTCACCCGATATTTGTACCACATGACAGTGATGCAATAACCGATCTAACATCGCAGCGGTCAACGTAACATCATCTGCAAAGGATTTGGACCACTGGCTAAAGGGTAAGTTACTCGTCAATATCGTACTGCCTTTTTCATAACGCTTGGCAATCACGTTAAAGAACAGATTCGCTTCTTCACGTCCAAACGGTAAATAACCAATTTCATCGATAATCAGTAACTTTGGTCCCAGTACCGCACGTTGCATATAGGTTTTCAGTTTACCTTGCTGATAGGCTGTACTTAGTTGCAGCATTAAATCCGCTGCGGTAATGAACTTGATCTTAATGTTGTTCATGATGGCCTTATAGCCTAATGCCATAGATAAGTGCGTTTTTCCTACTCCGCTAGCCCCGAGAAACACCACATTTTCTGCTCTAGCAATAAAGCTCAGATTGAACAGTTCAATCACCTGTGATTTAGGGGCCCCTAGGGCATAATTAAAATCGTAACCTTCCAGTGTTTTCACTTGAGGCAGGCCTGAGAGTTTCATCAGTACCTGCTGACTGCGCTGTTGCCTGACAGCATATTCATGCGTCAAGATAGCTTCAACAAAGTCGGCATAACTTCCATCCTGACCTAATGTTTGTTGTGCATGATGTGACCATTGTGATGCGATGGCAGGCAGATTGAGCTTTTGGCAAAGCTGCTCTATACGGTCGTATTGCAGATTCATCAGGAAACTCCTAGCAACTGGTCATATACCGATAAGGGATGCTGCAAACTCTCGTAGGGCATGACATGCTGTGCTGCTGCAACAGGTACAGTGCTGGAACCTGTATCTGATTGCGGTAATGGCGTAAATTTTTGCTGCTCCTGTTGCAGTCGAACAGCCGGTTTTTCTTGCGTGGTGGCATGAATCCGCTGATTGGCGGTTTCATGCAGCCACCGGCCAATGTGGGCATTGGCGACATCAACATCTAACAGTAAACCCGAAGTCTTCAGGCTTGCTTTCAATGGCACAATAAAGCTTGATTTGAGGTATCCATTAAAGCGTTCAACTTTGCCTTTGGTCTGTGCACGGTAGGGCTTACATACGCGAGGACGAAAGCTGTACTTCTTGGCGCAGTCGAGCAGTTTGGGATTCCATTTATGCTGCCCCTCCTGATAGGCATCCCGTTCAATCATGATCGTTTTAGCGTTATCAAACAGGATTTCCTGAGGTACTCCTGCAAAGAACTGAAATGCATTTTCTAGACCATCGATCCATGCATCCGTACGTTCATGATCATAAAATTTCACGAAAGTCGCTCTGGAATACCCTAATGTTGCGACAAAGGCTTTTAAAGTCGTGTTGTTGCGTCGAATCGTGGTGAAATCCACCTGCATTTGTTGGCCAGGTTGGGTTTCAAAACGAATGATCGGTTCTGGTTGAGCAACTGGTTTTAATGTTGCAAGATATTCCCTCAAGATCCTGATCTTTCCTGGATATCCCAACCTTAAAATTTCCTGGTAGAGCACAACAGCAGGAATCCATTCAGGATGAGCTGCGTTTACCCGTTGGAGTAAATAAGGTTTATATGGGTCAAGGATACTGAACCGTACCGGGTTTATCGGAGACTTTTTTATTTAAGTTAGGCCACCTGACCTAACGGATTAATCTTATCATAGTACATTGCTTCAAACTCAAAAGGCGATACATAACCCAGTGCACTGTGTACACGCTTTTTGTTGAACCAATCTACCCAATTTAATGTCGCAAGTTGTACATCCGCTAAACCTTGCCAATCTGCTTTTAAATATTCAATCACCTCTGTTTTGTATAAGCCATTCACCGTTTCAGCCAGAGCATTATCGTATGAATCACCCGTTGTACCGACTGATGCTCGTAAATTTGCTGCTTCTAAACGATTGGTATAGCGAATGGAAAGATATTGCACACCTCTGTCGGAATGATGAATCACATTCTTTGGCATGCCTCGATCATGCAATGCTTGCTCCAGTGCATCAAGTACCATATCTGTATTCATCCGTGTTGATACTTTCCATCCAACAATTGTTCGCGAGAACACATCAATAATAAATGCGGTGTAGACCCAGCCTGAATGAGTTTGAATATACGTGAAGTCAGCGACCCACAGCTGGTCAGGATGATCTGCATTAAAATTGCGTTTTACTAAGTCATCTGCTCGTTTTTGATCATCTCGGCTACGGGTGGTTTGTTTATTCTTACCACGCCAAACACCTTGTATACCTAGCTTCTGCATCAATCGAGCAACTGTACAACGTGCGATAACATAACCTTCACGTTTCAATTGTTGCCAGACCTTACGCACACCATATCGACCTAAACTTTCTTTCCAAATACGTTTGATTTGCTCTGCATGATGTAAATCATGCAGAGCACGTTTCGCTCGATGTTCTGGGTTATCAACGAGATCTAAAGCCCGATAATAGGTCGAAGCTGCAATCGGTAAAATTCTACAAATCGCTTCAACACCATATCGATCTTTATTGTTCTGGATAAAATCCACCATTATTTGTGTGGGCGGTCGAGCTCCGCCTGGGCGAAAAAAGCGGCTGCTTTGCGTAGAATTTCATTGGCACGCTTTAATTCTTTAATTTCACGTTCCATTTGCTTCATTTTTTCTTGGTCAGATATCTGTTGTACTTTGGCAGGATTTAGTTGATCCATATGCTTTAAATACCAAACACGCAATGTTTCAGGAGTACAACCGATTTTAGGAGCAATAGCTGTGATTGCTGCCCAAGTAGAAGGATAATCTTTTTCAGATTCAATTAGTAATTGAACCGCTCTTTCTCTAATTTCGGGGGTATAGTTTGGTTTTTTCATCGGAATAGTCTCTCAGAATATTGAGTCTCCGACAAACCTGGTACGGTTCATACTTATTCTAGGCTGTATACGCTGATACTGAGGTGTGGTGTTTTGCCGTAAATATTTACGTACGGTATTTCTGGACACCCCCAGTTCACGACTAATGGCTTTAATAGATTTACCTTGTTGATGAAGTATTTGGATTGTCACTGCTTGCTCCAAAGTTAACATGTTGAGCAGTCCAAAATGACCGCTATATTAACCAAGGGGGTCAGTTTTTAAATGCCATTAGGGGGTCATTTTTACACTGCCGCTAACAACATAAATCATTAATCCAAATTGCATCACGTGGTAGAAGCTCAATGGGCTGGTTTTATGGCTGTAAATTACATATTGCAATGAATCAATTTGGTGAAATTGCCTGTTCTGCTTTATCGAATGGACATGTTGCTGACATAAAAATGGTTGAGCAATTGGTTGCTGGTATAGAAGCAAAACTTTACGGGGATCGGGGCTACATCAGCCAAGAATTAAAAATTAGATTGAAAGATCAAGGTATTGATTTAATTACTTATCATCGGAAGAATATGCAGGCTATTCAACTCTGTGCATCAGATGAATATCACCTAAGACAACGCAATAAAATAGAAACATTATTCAGCTTATTGAAGGGGCAATACAATTTAGTGACGAGTAAAGCACGTAGTCTTCATGGATTTCTGAGTGGAATTTACGCCTCACTATGTGCATATCAATTAACCCATCGAAATAAGCCAACAATTCAAATTAAGGAATCATCGGCTTAAGCAGGATTCGGGTCACTTTAGTCTTTTCTGAAAGACTTTTCTGTGTATAGCCTAATACTTTGCTTATCTTAAAGTTTAGCCCGAAGACCTTCCACCAATTGTAAAACAGAGGCCAATCCCTGAGGGTTCTGAATCTGTTCTATTGGAATGCCATTCATCAATTTATTGGGTGATTTCATAAAATGCTGCATCCAGGTAGTATCTCCACCCGCCAGAGCATCTAGTGATGTGGTAATACGGATTAAAGTGAGGGCGATTTCTCCCTGTTTTGAAGTGGGATCTAATTCAAGAGAGGTTAAAGTTTTCACCGAATCTATACTGAGTATTAAGGCTAGTTGATCCTGTGCAAGACCAAGTCGTTCAGCAGCAGCTAAAACTGCCTTAGCTAATATCATTTTCTGTTTTGCAGTTTTTTCTGATGTTGTATGCATGACCGATCAGAGGTGGTCCCACTTGTTTGAACAACTAAAAGCGTATTTATAAGTGATATTCCGCTCTAGTTAAGCCACCTTGTTTTGTTGGGGTAGCTGATCATAGTAAAACTCATTTAGCCTTGCGAAGCAGTGCTTCTCATGTCTAGACTCGAATGAGGTCGTTTCAAATTATAAAACTCAAAATATGCACTTAATTGCTTTTTCGCATCTGTGACACTGCTATAAGCTTTGAGATACACCTCTTCATATTTAACGCTCCGCCATAATCGTTCAACCATCACATTATCTACCCATCGACCTTTACCATCCATACTGATTTGAATGCCATTTGATTTCAATACATCAATATGAACCGTACCGGGTTTATCGGAGACTTTTTTATTTAAGTTAGGCCACCTGACCTAACGGATTAATCTTATCATAGTACATTGCTTCAAACTCAAAAGGCGATACATAACCCAGTGCACTGTGTACACGCTTTTTGTTGAACCAATCTACCCAATTTAATGTCGCAAGTTGTACATCCGCTAAACCTTGCCAATCTGCTTTTAAATATTCAATCACCTCTGTTTTGTATAAGCCATTCACCGTTTCAGCCAGAGCATTATCGTATGAATCACCCGTTGTACCGACTGATGCTCGTAAATTTGCTGCTTCTAAACGATTGGTATAGCGAATGGAAAGATATTGCACACCTCTGTCGGAATGATGAATCACATTCTTTGGCATGCCTCGATCATGCAATGCTTGCTCCAGTGCATCAAGTACCATATCTGTATTCATCCGTGTTGATACTTTCCATCCAACAATTGCTCGCGAGAACACATCAATAATAAATGCGGTATATACCCAGCCAGAATTGGTTTGAATATACGTAAAGTCACTGACCCATAATTGGTCAGGTCGATCAGCACTAAAATTCCGTTTCACTAAATCATCTGCTCGTTTTTGATCATCTCGGCTGCGGGTAGTTTGTTTGTTCTTACCACGCCAAACACCTTGTATATCTAGCTTTTTCATCAATCGAGCAACTGTACAACGTGCAATAACATAGCCTTCACGTTTCAATTTTTGCCAAACTTTACGTACACCATATCGACCTAAACTTTCTTTCCAAATACGTTTGATTTGCTCTGCATGATGTAAATCATGCAGAGCACGTTTCGCTCGATGTTCTGGGTTATCAACGAGATCTAAAGCCCGATAATAGGTCGAAGCTGCAATCGGTAAAATTCTACAAATCGCTTCAACGCCATATCGATCTTTATTGTGATGGATAAAATCCACCATTATTTGTGTGGGCGGTCGAGCTCCGCCTGGGCGAAAAAAGCGGCTGCTTTGCGTAGAATTTCATTGGCACGCTTTAATTCTTTAATTTCACGTTCCATTTGCTTCATTTTTTCTTGGTCAGATATCTGTTGTACTTTGGCAGGATTTAGTTGATCCATATGCTTTAAATACCAAACACGCAATGTTTCAGGAGTACAACCGATTTTAGGAGCAATAGCTGTGATTGCTGCCCAAGTAGAAGGATAATCTTTTTCAGATTCAATTAGTAATTGAACCGCTCTTTCTCTAATTTCGGGGGTATAGTTTGGTTTTTTCATCGGAATAGTCTCTCAGAATATTGAGTCTCCGACAAACCTGGTACGGTTCAATAAATGCATCACTGGTGAACTGACTGCCTTGGTCTGTATTCAATATTTCAGGTGATCCATATTTTTCAATCGCTTCATTTAAAACCGAAATACAAAAATCCACCTCCATACTAATCGATACCCTATGCGCAAGTACCTTGCGGCTATGCCAATCAATCACAGCACATAAATAAACAAAGCCTTTTGCCATAGGGATATACGTTATATCCGTAGACCACACTTGATTACTGCGCTGAATAGCCAACCCTTTGAGCAGATATGGATATTTACGGTGAGCTTGATTAGCCTGGCTTAAATTTGGTTTGCAATATAACGCCTGAATACCCATTTTCTTCATTAAAGTACGTGTATGACGTCGTCCTATATGATGCCCTTGACGATTCAACAAATCACGCATCATACGACTGCCTGCAAAAGGATATTGCATATGTAATTCATCAATACATCGCATCAGCTTCAGATCTGATGAGCTAACAGGTTTTGGGCGATAATAATAACAACCACGGGAGACTTTCAGCAGCTTAGCTTGCTTAGATACTGAAATCTGAAGTGAGTCGTCGATTAACTTTTGTGGTTGAAGCGGCCCAGTTTCTTCAACACACCTTCTAAAAAATCAATTTCTAATGCCTGCTCACCGATTTTTGCATGTAACTTTTTAAGATCAATGGGGGGTTCTGATGGAGCTTTTGATTGATCGAAAGCTTGCGAGGAAGCTGAGATCAATTGATTTTTCCAGTCAATAATTTGGTTTTGATGAACATCAAATTCAGCACTCAATTCAGCAAGTGTTTTTTCTGCTTTAATCGCAGCAAGTGCTACCTTAGCTTTAAAATCATTTGAATGATTTCTTCTTGGTCTACGTGCCATAAAATACTCCATATATTGATGTTTATAACATCATTTGAGGAGCAGAATATCACTTATAGGAGTTGTTCAAATTTACGGATCCATCTCTGTATTACAGCAAGTTGCAGCAATTAAAGGTGCGATAAATGGCTTAATGAATGAGTTAATAGAACTTCATCTTAGAAAGCATGTATTAGGTGATACTGAGGAAATAAAGGAAAAAGAACTGAATGAATTTTTAGCTTTAGTTAAACGCTACTTATAACTTTAAAGCACAGTCTTTTAAATAAAAAAACTGTGTGCGCACCTATTAATGACAGTGGTAATCACCAGTTTTACTGTTGGTATGACAACCCTGTGAGTTCGTTCCCCCAGAATGAGCATTCGCATAGGTAAATGACATGCCTATAAAGCATATTAATAAAATTCTTTTCATCTTAATCCCTCTCAAATAATTAGAATATCAACTGTATGATCTTTAATCAAAGCCAACATGGCTTAGACCATTTTTAAATAAGGCTCTAGACTAGCAGAATAGATATGTTAGTCTAGAATCATGATAGAAAACAGTAAATTAAGTCACTATAAGATTAAAAAAATTATTCAGTGCTTTTGCATTGATATTCCTGCTTCTAAAACAGCCTTATTGCTTAACTTGAACCGTAATACCATCAACTATTGGTACATGCTTTTTAGAGAAGCAATCTACGATCATCAAACAGATTTAAGAGCAAAGTTTGTAGGTTCTATTGAAGTTGATGAGAGCTATTTTGGAGCAAAAAGACAACGTGGTTTTCATGGGAAATTGAAGCGAGGTCGAGGTACTTTAAAACAACCTGTATTTGGAATATTTGAAAGGAATGGTCGAGTTTATACAGAAATAGTCCCTGATTGTAAAAAGACTACATTACAACAAGTTATCTTAGGTAAAGTTGCACTTGAAAGTGTAATTTATAGTGATGGTTGGCGTGGATACAATGGTTTGGTAGATGTTGGTTACTCAAAGCATTTTAGAGTAAATCATGGAGCGAATGAATTTGCCAGAGGACAATGTCATATAAATGGAATAGAATCATTCTGGAGCTTTTGTAAAAGAAGGCTAGCAAAGTTCAACGGTATATCAAAAGAGTATTTTGATTATCATCTTAAAGAAACAGAATGGCGTTGGATGAGGGAGTCTAATGAGCTAGCAACAGAGTTGTGGGACCTCATTAGGTAAAACTAAGTGCAAATCTGCTAGTCTAGAGCCTAAATAAATCAAATATATAAAAATATAACGGGAAAATTTAGCCATCAAAACTAAAAAAAGGAACTTATAAAATTTCTCCTTAAGCATTCCACTGACCAGGGTAATGGGATCACCGATCACTGGAACCCAGCTTAATAGCAGTAGAGGTGAACCATAACGCCCATATAGGTTCTGTGCTTTTAATAGCTTTTCTTCAGACACAGGAAACCATTTCTTCTCTTTGTATTTCTCAACTTGTACTCCCAACCACCAATGCACGCATGAACCTAATACATTCCCTAGCGTTGCCACACCTTGAACCGTACCGGGTTTATCGGAGACTTTTTTATTTAAGTTAGGCCACCTGACCTAACGGATTAATCTTATCATAGTACATTGCTTCAAACTCAAAAGGCGATACATAACCCAGTGCACTGTGTACACGCTTTTTGTTGAACCAATCTACCCAATTTAATGTCGCAAGTTGTACATCCGCTAAACCTTGCCAATCTGCTTTTAAATATTCAATCACCTCTGTTTTGTATAAGCCATTCACCGTTTCAGCCAGAGCATTATCGTATGAATCACCCGTTGTACCGACTGATGCTCGTAAATTTGCTGCTTCTAAACGATTGGTATAGCGAATGGAAAGATATTGCACACCTCTGTCGGAATGATGAATCACATTCTTTGGCATGCCTCGATCATGCAATGCTTGCTCCAGTGCATCAAGTACCATATCTGTATTCATCCGTGTTGATACTTTCCATCCAACAATTGTTCGCGAGAACACATCAATAATAAATGCGGTGTAGACCCAGCCTGAATGAGTTTGAATATACGTGAAGTCAGCGACCCACAGCTGGTCAGGATGATCTGCATTAAAATTGCGTTTTACTAAGTCATCTGCTCGTTTTTGATCATCTCGGCTACGGGTGGTTTGTTTATTCTTACCACGCCAAACACCTTGTATACCTAGCTTCTGCATCAATCGAGCAACTGTACAACGTGCGATAACATAACCTTCACGTTTCAATTGTTGCCAGACCTTACGCACACCATATCGACCTAAACTTTCTTTCCAAATACGTTTGATTTGCTCTGCATGATGTAAATCATGCAGAGCACGTTTCGCTCGATGTTCTGGGTTATCAACGAGATCTAAAGCCCGATAATAGGTCGAAGCTGCAATCGGTAAAATTCTACAAATCGCTTCAACACCATATCGATCTTTATTGTTCTGGATAAAATCCACCATTATTTGTGTGGGCGGTCGAGCTCCGCCTGGGCGAAAAAAGCGGCTGCTTTGCGTAGAATTTCATTGGCACGCTTTAATTCTTTAATTTCACGTTCCATTTGCTTCATTTTTTCTTGGTCAGATATCTGTTGTACTTTGGCAGGATTTAGTTGATCCATATGCTTTAAATACCAAACACGCAATGTTTCAGGAGTACAACCGATTTTAGGAGCAATAGCTGTGATTGCTGCCCAAGTAGAAGGATAATCTTTTTCAGATTCAATTAGTAATTGAACCGCTCTTTCTCTAATTTCGGGGGTATAGTTTGGTTTTTTCATCGGAATAGTCTCTCAGAATATTGAGTCTCCGACAAACCTGGTACGGTTCAATGGAGATGATGGCGTTACATTAGAACCAACTGCTCCAAGCACTTGTAAAATCGTACCTGACATTGCGGCTCTGACTTCAATTGTTCCATTACCCGCACCTCCATAAGAGCTGATTAAACTATTGAGTTCATTAGCCCTAGTCTGAGTATTTTCAAATTCACGTTTGGCATTGATGTAATCAATTTCAGGTGAAACACGCTTTTGGAATAAAGCTCGTTCCTGCTCCATCTTTTTACGGGCAAATTGTAAGGTATCCAATGCAAGAGTACGTTCCGCATTAAGACGAATTAAATCCGGACTTTGTACAGTCGCCAAAAGATCCCCCTGATTCACTTGATCGCCAATTGAACGGTACGTTTTTATTAATGTTCCGCTCGCTTTAGGGGTAATAAAACTTTCAAAATTATCAGGAAATTTCAGTTCACCTTTGAGTTCGAGTGCATTTTCAAACATCATGGGTTCAACTTTTAAAAGTTCCAAACCACTGCTCTTGATACTGCTATCAAGCATAGTGACTCGTCCCTCTTTGGTATCCCATTTCCAAGTATGTTTTTTACCTTGATAATCAACATTGATCACCATCAAGAATGAATGTGGCTCATAGACAATTTCATTCCCAATCAGATAATCGCTTTCAGGCTTAAATGATATGGTTTGTTCTGCATCAAGACGCTGGATAAAAATATTGGCACTAATCTCTTCTGGTTTTAATGGCTTATCTTTAAAGTAGCCATACACCCGTAAATGAGGCTCTACCCCTTCCTCGAAGATTTTGACTTCAGCAGCAAAATCACCATCGCGATATAAACGGCCCCCATGCGGGCCTTTTTCATCTCCTGCTACAGCAACTTTTTCTTCAGTCACCTCATTATGACTTGAAGTTTCGGCTTTATTACCCGTTTTGTACCAAGCGATTGCACATAAAACGACTAATAAAGCGATAACACCTGTAGTAATTAAAGTATTGGTTGGTTTATTCATATTTTCAGGCCTTATTCTTGATCTAAATTGGTCACATAATTTCGTTCAACCTCTGCAATTTGATTTTGCAAAGCCAACCACAAATCGAATCGAGCGAGATGTTTATCCAACCAAATTTGCTTAATAGTATTGAATTCAAGTAAAGAAATCTTTCCTGCCTGATACCCCATTTCAGCAATTCTCAAACTTTCTTTGGTGGCAGGAAGTATGGACTGATCATAATTTTTGATCGAATCAATCAGGTTCGATACTTCAATAGACTTATTTTCTAATTCAATTTTGGAGTTACGGTTTACGAGAATAGAACGAGTTTCTGCATGTACTTGCTCCGCTTGTGCAAGTGCAATGCTCCCCTTATTTCGATTAAAAACAGATAGGGGAATAGATGTAGAAACTAAGAAAACTTGATCATTGGTCTCCTGATAGTTCCTTACCCCTAAACCCAGCGTAATATCTGGCACGGCTTCTTTTTTAGCTAATTCATACTGGGTTTTAGCCAGTTGAGTTTTAAGCAAGGCTTCTTGTTCAGATAAGCTCACTTTATCGGCAAAGTTAATGCTTAAAGGAACTTCTATTGCTTGATCAGGTAATACAGATATGAATTTGGAACACAGATTTTTTTGAAATTGAACTTTGAACCGTACCGGGTTTATCGGAGACTTTTTTATTTAAGTTAGGCCACCTGACCTAACGGATTAATCTTATCATAGTACATTGCTTCAAACTCAAAAGGCGATACATAACCCAGTGCACTGTGTACACGCTTTTTGTTGAACCAATCTACCCAATTTAATGTCGCAAGTTGTACATCCGCTAAACCTTGCCAATCTGCTTTTAAATATTCAATCACCTCTGTTTTGTATAAGCCATTCACCGTTTCAGCCAGAGCATTATCGTATGAATCACCCGTTGTACCGACTGATGCTCGTAAATTTGCTGCTTCTAAACGATTGGTATAGCGAATGGAAAGATATTGCACACCTCTGTCGGAATGATGAATCACATTCTTTGGCATGCCTCGATCATGCAATGCTTGCTCCAGTGCATCAAGTACCATATCTGTATTCATCCGTGTTGATACTTTCCATCCAACAATTGCTCGCGAGAACACATCAATAATAAATGCGGTATATACCCAGCCAGAATTGGTTTGAATATACGTAAAGTCACTGACCCATAATTGGTCAGGTCGATCAGCACTAAAATTCCGTTTCACTAAATCATCTGCTCGTTTTTGATCATCTCGGCTGCGGGTAGTTTGTTTGTTCTTACCACGCCAAACACCTTGTATATCTAGCTTTTTCATCAATCGAGCAACTGTACAACGTGCAATAACATAGCCTTCACGTTTCAATTTTTGCCAAACTTTACGTACACCATATCGACCTAAACTTTCTTTCCAAATACGTTTGATTTGCTCTGCATGATGTAAATCATGCAGAGCACGTTTCGCTCGATGTTCTGGGTTATCAACGAGATCTAAAGCCCGATAATAGGTCGAAGCTGCAATCGGTAAAATTCTACAAATCGCTTCAACGCCATATCGATCTTTATTGTGATGGATAAAATCCACCATTATTTGTGTGGGCGGTCGAGCTCCGCCTGGGCGAAAAAAGCGGCTGCTTTGCGTAGAATTTCATTGGCACGCTTTAATTCTTTAATTTCACGTTCCATTTGCTTCATTTTTTCTTGGTCAGATATCTGTTGTACTTTGGCAGGATTTAGTTGATCCATATGCTTTAAATACCAAACACGCAATGTTTCAGGAGTACAACCGATTTTAGGAGCAATAGCTGTGATTGCTGCCCAAGTAGAAGGATAATCTTTTTCAGATTCAATTAGTAATTGAACCGCTCTTTCTCTAATTTCGGGGGTATAGTTTGGTTTTTTCATCGGAATAGTCTCTCAGAATATTGAGTCTCCGACAAACCTGGTACGGTTCACTTTCTTCACTTCGTTCTGATAACGTAGTTTTGATTCAGACGATAAAGCTGAACTCAATTGAACATCAGATGGAATTACTCTGCCAAACGTAAGCGTCCGCTGAACACACCTTATGAATTCATCCTATAAGCCTTAATTTAGTCCCCACTTAAAAACAAGTGGGGACTAAAATTTATGACTACAAATCACCAGACATCCATCGCATCTCTTGCGAAAAAACGAAGAACATACAGTGCTGAATTTAAACAGCAGATCGTTCAGGCTTGTAAAGCACCGGACGTTTCAATTGCTTCGGTCGCTTTGCAACATGGATTGAATACAAATCTTGTATCCAAATGGATTCGCTTAATTGATGGTAAGCCTGGGAATGATCGCTCACCACTACCGAATAAACCTGCATTTATTGCCTTATCCTGCTCTGCACCATTAGATCCTACTCCTACTGACATGTTAACGGTTCAAATTACTTTACCCCACTCAAAAGCAGAAATTGGCTTGAAATGGCAAGTATCAGAAATATCTGCTTTAGCAGAATTACTCAAGGCACTTGCAACATGATCCGCATTGATGAAATCTGGCTTTCTACCCAACCTCTGGATATGCGAGCAGGGATGGATACGACCATGGCTCAGGTGGTGAGAGCCTTTGGCTACATCAAACCGCATTGTGCTTACCTGTTCTGTAATAAACGTGGCCATCGCATGAAAGTACTGGTACATGATGGATTGGGCATCTGGCTGTGTGCCCGGCGGCTGGAACAGGGAAAATTCCACTGGGCGCAGGTTCACCAAGGTGAAACCGTGGCCCTCAGCCCGGAACAGTTACAGGCACTGATCCAAGGTTTGCCCTGGCAGCGCATTGGACGACAGCAGGTGGTGACGATGCTTTAAACCAGACTGTTCCATTCTGCTATTCTCCAAACGTTCTATTTCCTCTGCGTCATGACCTCAGGCATACTGCGGTCATGAATACGCTGCCTGATTTAAGCCAACTGACCCATGAACAACTGCTGGAATTTACCAGACAGTTGGCAATGCAGCATCAGTCTCTGGCACAATCAAATCAAGAATTAGAAAAATCAAACCAACAATTAGATACCAAAGTTCAGCATCTTGAAGTATCCAATCAGCAATTAGATGCTCAAGTTCAACATCTTTCTATTCTCAACCAAAAATACGAGCATGAACTGGCGCTGTTTAAAAAGCACAAATTCGCCCAAAGGAATGAACACTTAACGGCAAAACAAATCCATCTGTGGGATGAAGCGGTTGAAGAAGATATTGCCGCGGTTGATCTAGAACTGGAACGGCTAAATGCAGATAAAACCAATGCAGCGACACAGAAAGCCAAAACCAATAAACCTAAACGTCGACCACTGCCAGATCATCTACACACCATCCGTATTGAGCATGAACCTGCATCAACCCAATGTGCTTGTGGCTGCCAACTCCGTCGTATCGGCGAAGATGTCAGTGAAAAACTGCATTTCAGACCGGCACAGTTCTATAAGGAACAGCATGTGCGTGGTAAATGGGTCTGTGATCAGTGTGACACTCTGACTCAGCAAGCGATGCCCGCCTATGTGATTGATAAAGGCATTGCTTCACCTGAATTGCTCAGCCATGTGCTGGTATCGAAGTATGCCGATCATTTGCCGCTGTACCGTCAGCGCCTGATCTATCAGCGGGCTGGCATTGATCTGTCCAGATCCACTTTATCTGACTGGATAGGTCGCTGCGGTGTAGAACTGGAACCTCTGGCCAATGCCTTAAAAGAGGTGGTGCTGCAACAGCGGGTGCTGCATGCAGATGAAACACCGGTCACCATCATGCGGATGGGTGAGAATAATAAAAAACCGAAGAAAGGTTATGTCTGGGCCTATGCCACCACACAGTATAATCCAGTTCAGGCGGTGATCTATGACTTTCAGGATAGTCGTTCAGGCCAGCATGCTGAAGAGTTCTTGAAAGGCTGGCAGGGCTATCTAGTCTGTGATGATTACAGTGGTTATAAAGCACGTTTTAAATCAGGCCAGGTGATTGAGGTAGGGTGCATGGCCCATGCACGTCGTAAATTCCATGAACTGCATGTAACTGGGAAAAGTCAGATCGCTGAACAGGCATTACTGATGATTCAGAAACTGTATGCGATAGAAGCAGAACTCAGGAAAAAGACCGATAGTACAGCAGAACACCGCCGCGAATACCGACAACAGCACAGCCAACCGGTGATGCAACAACTATATGAATGGCTCAACCAACATCATCTGACAGTGCCATCGAGTTCTCCAACCGCCAAGGCCATCAATTACACTCTGAAGCGTTGGCCAGCTTTAAGCCGCTATCTGGATGATGGCAATCTACCTATTTGCAATAATTGGGTCGAGAATCAGATGCGTCCCTGGGCGTTGGGGCGCAAGAACTGGCTGTTTGCTGGCTCGCTGCGCAGCGGCCAACGAGCTGCCAATATCATGACTTTAATCCAGTCAGCAAAACTGAATGGCTTGGATCCGTATGCCTATTTAAGTAATGTGCTGAAAAGGTTGCCGACGCATAAAGCGACCCAAATAGAAGAATTACTGCCACATCGCTGGAAATCCAACTCAAATTAAAAAATAGGCATGGGGTTCAGCGGACGCTTACTGCCAAACTTCAATTTTTCATTCAGAACATGGGCTTGTCTCGCGTTCATCTTGCTTTCGGTAGAATAAATTTCTACCCGTTTTGAAGCCGCATACCAATTTGACATACAAACACGGAAATCGGCTTTTAATTCAGCCTGACGCTTCAATGCCTCAAATTGGTTATTATTCCCTTGAAACCCTGCCAACTGCCTACGCAAAGCGCGTTTATTATTGAGAGGAATATCCTGGGACAAACCAATCATAGTCGTTGGCCCATCAAGATCTTTAAGGTCTGAATTACCTAAATTGTCTAATTCAAGATTAAACGTAGGATTATTAAGTCTACCGGCATATTTCTGATTTATGGCATATGCGTGTTGAGACTGTTGCAAACTCTTCAAAATTGAATCGTTTGAAATTACCTGTTGTTGTAGCTGAACGTAATCAGATGCTGCAAATAATCGAGTCGTTGCTGCTACTAAACCACAGGCAAGAAATATCTGATATTTTTTAGACATGACTTTACCTATACAAAAAAATGGAAATTATTTTTTGTACAGAAAAATCAATTTCTTAGAACAATTAAACCTTTTGTAAATATATAGGAATTACAAAGATATTCTATCCTTTTCCTAAGTGCATAGGATCGAACGGGTCGTTCAAAAAGACTCAGAAAAAGCAGAATGAGCGGGAGGGAAAAACTCAAGAGAAAAACTGGATCAATGCTCATTTGGTCTTTAGCTTGAACCGGTGGAGTAGAATGATGAAAAGGTGATTCATCATAACTGGTCCAGTTGTGATTTTTAGTATCTTCTATAAAAACCTGCTCTTCATCATGGTGAATAAGCGACCATTGGCTGGAACTATCTGTTTCAACTGAGATAGTCACATCATGATGATGGTCAAGATTTTTAGCTATAACTGGCGCCCATGTGTAAGCTCCCGTTGTTGTTATCGCAAACAAAAACAGGACAAACGCAAGAATAAGTTTTGAGAACTTATTATGTGGCATACGAAAAAATCATCTCGAGATTCGCAGAAAGCATACTGAATAGAACTTCAAAAGTAAATTGTTACCTAAGATAAAAACTATTTGTATTATTTTTAGAAAAAGGTATGAGTAAGCTACCAAAGATAAGTACTCTAATGTTTGATTTCCTCAACAACCTTATTTTGGAATTATCTTATTCAATACCCACTACTGTTGTTATGCCTGTAATAAGGATCTCATTTCCAAATATATAAAGTGAAGCCAACAAGACTTTAAATGTATATAAAAAATGGTTAAATAATTGCAAGGGGGGCTTTAAAACGTTTTAATCGTAAAGCATTTCCTAGTACAAATATTGACGAGAGCGCCATTGCACCTGCAGCAAATACAGGAGAAAGTAGCAGTCCAAATTGCGGATAAAGTACACCAGCTGCAATAGGAATCAGAGCTGCATTGTAAACAAATGCCCAAAATAAATTTTCACGAATATTGCTTATAGTCGCTTTGCTTAAAGCGATAGCATTCGGCACTCCTTTCAGGTTGCCAGACATCAAAACCACATCAGCAGCTTCAATAGCTACGTCTGTACCTGTACCTATCGCTAAGCCAATATCTGCTTCTGCAAGTGCAGGGGCATCATTAATGCCATCTCCAACATATGCGAGTTTACCATATTGATTTTTTAATTTTTTAACGGCCTCTATTTTACCTTCAGGTAAGACTTCAGCAATAACCTCATCAATACCTAGTTTTTTTGCAATCGCTTGAGCTGTATGACGGTTATCACCTGTAATCATGGCAACCTTTAAACCTAACTGATGTAACGCTTCAATTGCAGCAAATGTTGATTCTTTAATTGGATCTGCTGATGTGGTTCTAGGATTTTAGACCACGCCTATAAATGATACGAGATATGCTACAGCGTCAAGGGCATCAAATAGGTCGGCGTAAAGTCCGACGTTTAATGCGCTTGATGGGAATACATGCCTTGTATCCAAAACCCAATACCAGTAAGCCTAATCTTGCACACCGTATTTTCCCATATCTGTTGAAAAACATGGTCATCGATCACTCTAATCAAGTCTGGTGTACAGATATAACGTACATTCCTATGGCTAAAGGCTTTGTCTATCTGTGTGCAATTATAGATTGGCATAGTCGTAAAGTACTGGCTCATCGTGTATCGATCAGTATGGAAACAGGCTTTTGCATAGATGCGTTGCAAGAAGCAATTGTGAAATATGGTTGTCCAGAGGTGTTTAATACAGACCAAGGCAGTCAATTCACAAGCGAGGCATTTTTGAATGAGTTAAAATTGCGAAATATCCGTATCAGTATGGATGGGAAAGGACGATGGATGGATAATGTAATGATTGAGCGTTTATGGCGCAGCGTGAAGCATGAGGAAGTCTATTTGAAGGCTTACGATACGGTTAAACAAGCGAAACAATCAATTGCTGAATATTTGGATTTTTATAACATGATACGTCCTCATTCAAGTTTGAATAAGGCAACACCGGATGAATTTTATGATCAACATTTACTAAAAGTAATGGCAGCATAATTTAAATATTTAGAGCGGATTTATCACTTATAAAACTGAATTGAGTGGTCTAATTAACGGAACCACATTACTGCTACAGCAATAATGGCAGCAAGTTTCTGGTCAATCGCAACATAGAGAGGGGTTTTTCCTTCTTCTCCCAAACGATCCGAAAATTGAGAAAAAACATTAGGATTCAAACCTAGTTTTTCCATATATCGATCTGCACCAATATGAACCAAATGTTCAGACACCGTTGCTTCTATTCCATAGCCCGTGACTGACTTGAAATCAGCAACAGGAGACAGGATTAATTCCTTATCTATAGCGGCTTGTACAATTGCTCGAGCAATAGGATGCTCAGACTTTGATTCAACGGCTGCCATAAGTGAAAGTACGGCATTGTATTCAAACCCTTCTAAGACATGCAGATCGGTTAAAATTGGTTTCCCTTCAGTCAGGGTCCCTGTTTTATCAACAGCAACCACTTTAGTTTCTTTGAGCAGCTGCAAAGCTTCCCCTTTACGGAATAAAACACCCATTTCAGCACCACGCCCAGTTCCCACCATGATTGATGTAGGCGTTGCAAGTCCCATTGCACAAGGACATGCAATAATGAGTACCGCAACTGCATTAACTAAGCTAAACGTTAGGGCTGGCTCAGGGCCGAAGATAAACCAAGTAATAAAAGTTAAAAGAGAGAGACCCATTACTACAGGTACAAACCACATGGTAATTTTATCAACCAATGCCTGAATCGGCAGCTTGGAACCCTGTGCCTGTTCAACCATTCGGATGATTTGAGAAAGCACTGATGAACTACCAACAGAGGTGGCTTTGATATTTAAGCTGCCACTTTGGTTAATTGTTCCTCCTACCACAGTAGAGCCTATCGTTTTTTCAACGGGCATAGGCTCGCCAGTAATCATGGATTCATCAATAAAACTTTGGCCGTGAATAACTTCACCATCGACAGGGATACGCTCACCTGGTCTAATCTCTACAATCGTTCCTGTTTGAACTTCGGCAATCGGAACTTCTATCACCTGATTATTGAGCTGTATTCTGGCAACTTTAGGCTGCATTCCAACTAGATGTTGAATTGCTAAAGACGTTCGGCCTTTTGCCTTGGCTTCAAAAAATCTACCTAATAGAATTAAAGTGATAATAACCGCTGCAGCTTCATAATAAACATTGACCGTGCCTTGTGGCAGGACACTTGGAAAGAAAGTAGCAACCACTGAATAAAGATAAGCAGCCAATGTTCCTACAGCCACCAAGGAATTCATGTCTGGTGCTAAGCGGAATAAACTTGGGATGCCCTTTTTGAAGAAGCGTCGGCCTGGAAAAATTAATGCTACTGTGGTCAAGAAAAATTGCATTAACCAGCTATTTTGTTGGCCAATGTTATCCATCATAAACGTATGAAAGGCGGGAATCAGGTGTGATCCCATTTCTAAAATAAAAACGGGTAGAGTCAATAAGACTGACAAAATTAAATCTTTTTTAAGTTTTTCTAATTCAATATTCTTTTTATCTTGAAAGCTTTCCGTAGTTTGATGAACTGACTTTGCTTCAAACCCTGCTTTGGTGACAGCCTGAATTAACGAGTCACGAGTGACAGATGAGCTTGCCTGAATAGTCGCTTTTTCAGTAGCCAGATTTACATGTGCTGATTCCACACCCTCAACAGATTTTAAGGCTTTTTCTACTCGACCTACACAAGAAGCACATGACATACCCTCAATCGTAAGCTCTATTGGTTGCAGCGCTTCCACTTCGTAGCCTGCTTTTTCTACGGCTTTAATTAAAGTAGCGCGATCAAGTGGTTGATGCGCATAAATGACTGCTTTTTCGGTAGCCAGATTTACATGAGCCGATTCAACACCCTCAACAGATTTTAAAGCTTTTTCCACACGGCCTACACAAGAAGCACATGTCATCCCCTCAATCTCTAATGTTTCACTGTAGTGTGGCGTATCAGTCATTTCGGTACTCATATACGATCTCTATCATTTAGATATGCTGAGTTCTATATGCGAAGATCAGCTCGAACCAAGATTAGGGGGAATTCAGGGATTACTTTTATTTCAAGCAAGTACAGGTTTTATCTGTACGATGAGGAAAATAAGAGAGAGTAAAAGTGGTAAGGAATTCCCACTGTTACTCTAACAGAGATTAAGCAGGATCAGCTGTAAATCCACGCTCACTGAGAGTGGCAATGACTTGATCCTGACTCACCGTTGTGTTGATTTCAACAATACGGTTTTGTAAATCAATATCGAGTGAGGCATTCGAGTCGAGCTCTTTAATTGCGGTAGTAATGCCGCGTGCACAACCACCACAAGTCATATTAGCGATGTGAAATTTCATATGTTGCTCCTTTTTAACAAAACATTTGTTTAAAACATTAGAACAGTAACTCTAAACTTTCACCATACAACCAGCCTTTTTCTGAATCAGTTACTCGCTGTAACTTGGTCTGTTTACAACCTTACAGTTTTCTTCAGAGTATTCCAAAGAAGAGTGTTCTAATGACTACAGTAAAAGTACTTAACCAACATTAATGTGACTTTAAAATGACATTTTTGTCATCTACGATCACTCTGAAATTTATAAGATTAGTTATTTCAATCAATGGTAGTGAACTGAATAGATGAGACCGTTATGGGTTGAAGATAAGCTAAAAACCGGTGACTACCTTTATGTATAATGCCTCATGATGCGATTTTACTGTTCTGATTGTCGTAAGTTGACAGTCCAGTAGAAACTTTATTGCTCAGCTACAAAAGATAAATGCAGTAATGTTAAATTTCCTCAATTCCCTTATTTTGAAATTCTCTTATTCAATACCCACGACAGTGGTTATATAGCCTGTTGTTAATAGAATTGATAGACCTAATAACATCTCAAATAAAATGGCATGACTAAGGTGTTTAGCGAATTTAGGATGTTGAAGACGCGGGGTGAAATACCATTTGTTGAAGGCAGCTAAAAGTAGAATACCTATAACAAAAAACATTTTAACCATGAAACCATAGCCATATGCAGTATTGATTAAGGTATTAAAATCTTTAATTAAAAGAAGAGCTACACTAGCGCCACAGGCGATTAATATCCCAACAATGAAAGCAGCAATACGTCCAAATACATGCATGCGATCTTTTAAAGGTAAACCACTTATTTCCCGGCTGGTTTTCCATAACGGATATAAAGACCCCATCCATAACGACATAACTAGAATATGGATTGATAATAAAATTTGAGCAAGTAAGGTTAAATTAGCGACATGTCCGAGCTGGGAAAAACTAAAAATAATCGGGATAAGTAAAATACAAAATATTGAACTTTCAATTATAGAAAAATGACCTTTGTTCCTGTTAAGTTTAACCACCATGAGAAGAAGTAAAAGAGCAAAACTAATAGAACGAAGAACGTATATATACCCCGTCGGAGTATTAACCAATATATTAATATACGTGGGGTCCACCATACCTGTAATACCAGTATTGGCAAAACTACCAATCAGAATAAAAAATCCCAAGGTACTGGAAATTAGGCCTAATCCAGCGCCAATTGTAATATATTTAAGAATCGATTCTTTTAGTTCAAGATATTGTCTAAGTAAAAAATAGCAAAAGGCTCCACCAACGACAAAAGCTACACTTAAATATAAAATAAACTTAGTTAACCAAGTGGCCCACATCCAATATTCAGAAATCATTATTTTTGTCCATTCTAGAACAACATGCCAGCACCTCACTGACATGTTGAAAGGTAATCAATTCTTATTTAGTTGATTTGATAGTGAAACTATATTCACCATTCATGTTGTGACCATCTTTCCCCATTGTTGTCCAGACAACGGTATATTTACCTTTTTTCAGTTTCGGAAGAGCGACATCAAAGGATTTCTTTAAGTCATGAGTAACTTTATATTTTAAAGGAACATCTCTTCGCTGAGCATCCAGTAACTTAATATTCATCAACATAACCTCTGCACCAAAGTTAAGGGTCAAGCTCTTTGGTTGACTAAGGATAGATGCATTTTCCGCAGGAATCGCACTCACTAAACTCACATGAGCGAACGTAGTTGTAGTAGCCACAATCATCGTTGCAGCTACTACAACATTACGTAGAGCAGTCATTTTATTTTGAAATAATTTCATTTACGTTTCCTCTTGATTCGTTAGTTCATTAGAGATGACTTTATAAAATCTATATTTAATGAGACCACATCATCTCCTCTTATATTTCAATTATTAGTGAGAGACAGAAACAGAGCGATGACTTCAAAATTACATTTTTGTCATTTTTAAAAATCAATAGACTCAAGTGATAAAATTATTCAATAGAAATAAAAAAATTGACTATAACCAGCTACCACCTAAGTAAAACACCGGTGGCATAACCAGCGATCAACTTCATCAAAAGAATGAGTGGAGCAAATAAATGAAAAATACCTCTCTATTTGTTTGCTTCATTCATTTAAAGGTTGTATCGGCTGATCAACTGATGGAAGGAAAATATCATGACTTATATCCGCCAAACTTTACTCACACTTTGTATAACCGTTGCCTCTTTAGGTGCATTAGCTCAAAATCCCGAAGAGCATAAAACGCATCACCCAGAAAATACCCTTTCATCTACAGTCACTGTTAACAAGACAACTACTGGCAAGATGAATCCAGACAAAATGGCTGCAATGGACCAGCACATGAAAGCAATGCAAGCCATGCATGCAAAGATGATGGCTGCAAAAAACCCTCAAGAACGTCAAAAACTTATGGCTGAGCACATGAAACTCATGCAAGGAGGTATGAGCATGATGAAACAGATGAGCGGCCAAAGCATGAATGCAAATATGGCTGACCGTCAGCAAATGATGGAAAAACGTATGGACATGATGCAATCCATGATGCAGATGATGATGGACTGTATGCCTCCCTCCACAACTAAATAATTACCCATGAATTAGAGAGGGAAGCACCATGAACCATCAACCTCAAGAACATAATTCAGTACCTAACTTTTGGTCTACACGTTATGCCATCGGCCTATTCGTGATTGGTGGTGTGGCAGCCTATTTTCTCTTAACCGAGCATTTGGCCCATGTCGTTGGTGTTTTACCCTTTTTACTCCTTTTAGCATGCCCACTCATGCATATTTTTATGCATGGTGGTCATGGACATCACCATCATCAACAGAAAAATCCAGACACATCAGATAATAAAAAATCACGCGAACCAGGAGACCCCTCATGAATCATGCGGAATCAGCCTATGGTCTGTGGTGGCTCGTCATCATAAATTCGGCAATTTTCATTATGTTTGCCTTCAGTTTTTTTAAACCCGCCACAGCGCGAGATTGGCGTACTTTTGGGGCCTTTTCGGCTTTTATCATTGCTCTATTTGTCGAAATGTATGGTTTTCCTTTAACCATTTACCTGTTATCTGGTTGGCTTCAAACTCGCTTCCCTCAACTTGACTTACTTTCTCATAATGCAGGTCACTTGTGGTCAACGCTATTAGGTGAAAAAGGTGATCCACATTTTGGCATTTTGCATATCGCCAGTTACGTTTTCTTGGGCTATGGATTTTACCTGTTATCAACGTCATGGCAGGTGCTGTACAACGCGCAACGTCAGCATTCTTTAGCGATCACAGGCCCTTATGCACGTATACGTCACCCACAATACGTGGCTTTTGTGATGATCTTGCTGGGTTTTTTATTGCAATGGCCAACTTTACTGACACTGATTATGTTTCCAATCCTACTCTTAATGTACAGCCGCTTGGCAATTAAGGAAGAGGCTGAAATGAGTAAACAGTTTGGCGCTGTCTATGACAGCTATGCTCAACAGACTCCGAGATTTATTCCAAAATTCGGCCATAAAACCACTTTTCCATAAGAGAATTATTTATGTCAGATCAAAAAAATCATAACCAGGACCATATGGCACAGGCTACAACAGACGTACTGAAAGACCCAGTCTGTGGTATGACCGTCACTGAAGAATCGAAATACCATGAGGAATTTAAGGGGAAAACTTACTTTTTTTGCAGTGATAAATGTCAATCCAAGTTTCATACTAACCCTGTGCAATACATCACTAAATCTGGAACTATGAATGCCGATGCACACACACAGCATCATCAGACTACTCAATCCGTTAATGATGCAAGCACAACAGGCACGACCATCTATACTTGCCCAATGCATCCAGAAATTAGACAGGATCATCCTGGAAACTGTCCTAAATGCGGAATGACACTGGAACCACTCATTCCCGAGTTAGAGGAAGATGAGAATCCTGAGTTACGTGATTTCCGTCGACGCTTCTGGTGGACACTGCCACTCACCATAGTCGTGACTTTTTTGGCAATGTTTGGCCATCAACTGAACCTATTCGACATGGCAGTTCAGAGCTGGATTGAATTAGTGTTGTCACTCCCGATTGTACTGTGGGCAGGTTGGCCATTTTTTTCCCGTGGTTGGCAATCGGTTGTGAATCGCAGCCCAAACATGTGGACCCTGATCGGTCTAGGTACAGGGGCTGCTTTTATTTACAGTGTGGTTGCGACCATTGCACCACAAATCTTTCCAGACTCATTTATCTCCATGGGTCGTGTCGCTGTTTACTTTGAAGCTTCAGCGGTCATCATTTCTTTGACCCTACTGGGGCAAATACTGGAATTAAAAGCACGTTCGCAAACTTCTGCTGCAATTAAGTCACTCCTCGGACTTGCTCCTAAAACAGCTCGCCGAATCCTGCCCGATGGAACTGAGGAAGATGTTCCTCTGACTCATGTCCATGTAGGAGATTTACTCCGCATCCGCCCAGGTGAAAAAGTTCCTGTGGATGGTGTAGTCACCGATGGAAGCAGTTCATTGGATGAATCTATGCTGACAGGTGAACCTTTACCGATCACTAAACGCATCGGTGATAAAGTCATTGGTGCTACCCTGAATACCAATGGTTCCCTAATCATGCGTTCAGAGAAAATTGGTTCAAGTACCATGTTGTCTCAGATCGTACAGATGGTGGCGCAAGCTCAACGCTCAAGAGCCCCAATGCAACGCATGGCTGATCAGGTTGCAGGTTGGTTTGTCATGGCTGTAGTAGCCATTGCCTTGCTTACCTTCTTTGGATGGGGACTGTTCGGCCCAGAAGAGTCGAGCTGGGTTTATGCATTAATCAATGCTGTGGCAGTACTCATTATTGCCTGTCCTTGTGCACTAGGCTTGGCAACTCCAATGTCTATCATGGTTGCAACGGGTCAAGGTGCTACTCATGGTGTGTTGTTCCGCGATGCAGCAGCCATTGAGAATCTGCGCAAGATTGACACACTAATCATCGATAAAACAGGTACGTTGACCGAAGGACGCCCTGTATTCGATCGTGTGGTTGCCGCATCAGGTTTCGATGAATCTGAAGTATTACGTTTAGCCGCCAGTCTTGATCAAGGCAGTGAACACCCGCTAGCCGAAGCGATTGTAAATGCAGCACACGAACGTGGCCTGTCTCTTGAAACACCAGATAATTTTGAATCGGGCTCAGGGATTGGTGTTCGAGGTCAAGTGGGCGATCGTCAGTTAGCTTTGGGCAACACAGCACTGATGGAGCAATTAGGTATCTCGGTACAATCTCTGATTCCGCAAGCCGAAGAGCTGCGTTCAGAAGGTGCAAGTGTCATGCATCTAGCCATCAATGGTGAATTGGCCGGCCTGCTTGCAGTATCCGATCCCATCAAAAAAAGTACCCCTGAAGCACTTGCCACCCTGAAGGAAGCGGGTCTACGTATCGTGATGGCAACAGGAGATGGTCTCACCACTGCCCGTTCAGTCGCATCACGTCTGGGTATTGATGAGGTACATGGTGAAGTTAAACCCGCAGATAAACTAGAACTGGTCAGCAAATTGCAGAAGGAAGGTCGCATCGTGGCAATGGCCGGCGATGGAATCAATGATGCACCAGCACTAGCCAAGGCTGATGTCGGTATCGCTATGGGGACCGGAACTGATGTCGCAATGAATAGTGCTCAAGTTACGCTGGTCAAGGGGGATTTACGCGGTATCGCGGTTGCCCGTTCCCTTTCGGAAGCTACTGTTGGCAACATGAAACAGAACCTCATGTTTGCTTTCCTTTACAATGCCTTGGGTATCCCAATCGCAGCTGGCGTACTCTATCCATTTACCGGTTGGTTATTGTCACCCATGATTGCGGCCTTGGCGATGAGTTTTAGTTCAGCTTCAGTCATCACCAATGCCCTTCGCCTGCGAAATAAAAAGTTATGATAGAGAGTTCTTTTCTTCCACCAGATGTACCAGGTCTTATTGCAGCACTTGCCATCGGCCTGCTCATTGGTTTAGAACGAGGATGGCACGATCGTGAATTGCCCGAGGGCAGCCGAGTAGCAGGCCTACGTACCTTCACATTGACAGGATTACTCGGAGGAGTGCTGGGTCATCTACAGCCAAACTTTGGGCCTTGGCCACTAGTCGCAGCCGTATTAGGGCTTTCCCTTTTACTTACGGTATCCTACGCGCGTACCGCAAAAATTTCCGGTAATTTAAGCGCTACCACGACGATCGCGATGCTGTTGACATTAGTTTTAGGTGCATATGCATCCCATGGTAATGTTACTTTAGCATTAACCGCGGCTGTAATCGTCGCTGTATTTTTGGATCTCAAGCCAACCTTACACGGTTGGCTACGCTTGATAGAGCATCGTGAATTAACCGCATCTCTACAGTTACTGGTACTTTCTGTCGTTATATTACCTTACTTACCCAATACGGGTATGGGACCTTTTGCTGCATTAAATCCTTACCAGTTATGGTGGGCAGTGATCCTGATTGCCGGACTCTCTCTGGCAGGTCATTTTGCCATGCGGCTCACCGGTTCAGAAAGAGGCATACTCTGGACAGGTCTATTGGGTGGTTTGGCATCTTCTACAGCTGCAACTGTCGCACTGGCACGCTATACACGCCAGCACCCCGTCATGGTCAGTGCTGCTATTTCTGGAACATTGGCTGCCTGTGGCATCATGTTTTTTCGTATGGTTGTGCTGATAGGCGTCATTGAGCCAGCATTGCTAAGCACTTTTGGTGGTGCAATGATGATTGCGGGAATCCTTCTGCTGGGTATGGCATTGTGGAGACAACGCCAAATTACCAGCGCTGAAAACAACGATCGAACAATAGAAGCAATGGCTCCTTTTGATCTTGGGACAGCATTCAGCTTCGCTGCTTTCCTGGCTGTCATGGCAGTCTTGGTCCCGGCAGCATAACAATGGTTGGGCACCAGCGGCATCTTCGTATTATCGACTATTTCTGGGCTAGCAGACGTAGATGCTATTTTAGTCTCACTTGCCCGCCTGCATAGTACTGAAGGCTTAACAACAAATGTGGCTGCTGTCGCGCTAGGGCTGGCCACACTGAGCAACATGTTAAGCAAAGCGACAATTGCATGGATGACAGGGGGGCACAGTTTGGCCGAGCTATCATATTTGGCTACACAATTGCCATGATAGGTGCTGGCGTAGCTCTGGCTCTCAGTTTGAGCTTTATGTAAGGTCAACTCGGGTAAATGGAAGATGTTCAAAAAATGAGTTAAAATGATTCCCCTTGCATGGATTCACTTTGAAAAACAATGGTAAAAATGATTCGACCATTGAGGGATTCAGCCTGGATGGTCGCCCCAAGCATATCAAGAATAGATTTTGTTATGGCAAGCCCTAAGCCGGTTCCTTCTTCTGTTCTTTGTCTAGACGCATCTGTTCGATAAAAACGATCAAATAATCTGGATAGTTGTTCAGGAGAGAGTTCAGGGCCTTCATTTTCAATTGAAAATATTGTGTTATCTAAATTCTGTTGAAGTTTTATCTGTATTGTAGAATTCTTGTTTCCATATTTAACTGCATTAGACAATAGGTTGCTGAGTGCGCGACGTAACATAGCAGGATCACCTTTCACATTGCCAGATCCTGTTTGTTGAAGTGTCATATTTTTTTCGGCAGCTAGAGCGTCATAGAAATCAAATAAAGCGGTAACTTCTTTAATGAGGTCAATATTCTGTAAGTTCTGTAAATTTAAGTCATGTTCTGCTTTTGCCAAGAAAAGCATATCGGACACCATTCGAGCCAAACGTTCAAATTCTTCTAAATTAGAAAATAGTATTTCTTGATAAGTACCAATATCTCGGTTACGGGCGAGACATACTTGAGTTTGGGTCATTAAATTATTAATCGGTGTTCTAATTTCATGTGCTAAATCAGATGAAAAATCGGAAAGTTTTTCTAAAGCTGACTCTAGTCTGTCCAGCATAGCATTGAAGGCGATTGCTAATGATTTTAGTTCTGTTGGTGTGTGCTCAACTTCTAAACGTTCTGAAAGATGTTGGGCAGAAATGCCTTCTGCGACCTGAGCCATTCTTTGCACGGGTCTTAAACCTCTCCAGGTTGCAAACCAGCCTAAAAACATTAAACAAATCGTTCCAGCTAAACCAATGTAAAAAAGTTGGCGCTTAAAATCATTTAAAAAATGTAGATGTTCTGAGGTATCGATCCCCACAATAATTCGTACAGATTGTATTACATTATTTTTATTCATCTCCGTGTTGTAGATGATGCCACGATAAGTCTTATCCTGAATTTTCCATTTAATCCAAGAGTTATTTGCAGACTTGGTTAAGTGTTGAGTATTAATTGTTGAAGGTGCTGAACTAAATAAAACTTTACCTGTCGGTCGTTCTATTTGAACCATAAGATCATGGTGTCCAACTAAAGCGTCTCTCAAATACAGATTAAGTTCTGGAGAGTTTTTAGGATTCTGTTGGATAAGATTCTGAATCAGCTGGATTTTACCTTCTAATTGGGTACGGTCTTGAGTCTCAAAATGATGTATTACCAATTTATTTATGAATAAACCCATAATAATTAGAATGAAAATAGTAGATAAGGAGAAAATAATACCGATCCGAAAACTGATCGATTTGAATAAGTTATTATTCATCCTCTACCTCTAGTACATACCCCATTCCTCGAATATTCTGAATTAATTTGGGGGTAAAGTTACTATCAACTTTACTTCTTAATCTTTTAATAGCGACTTCAACGACATTCGTATCACTATCAAAGTTCATATCCCAAATTTGAGATGCAATAAGTGCTCTTGGTAAAATTTCACCTCGTCTACGCATGAAAAGTTCCATAAGCGCGAATTCTTTAGCCGTTAAATCAATGCGTTGACCTGCTCGTGTTACCCGACGTTTTCTCAAATCAAGTTCTAAATCAGCAATCTTAATAATATTATTATTATCTTCTCTTTGTTGCCCTCGTCTAAGGAGAGTTTTGATTCGAGCAAGAAGCTCTGCAAAAGCAAAAGGCTTTACTAAATAATCATCAGCGCCTAACTCTAAACCTTTTACTCGATCTTCGATTTGATCTCGGGCGGTAAGAAAAAGAATGGGCATTGTTTTACCGCTGCTACGAATATCATTGATAATATTCCAACCATTTAGTCCAGGTAACATCACGTCTAAAATAATTAAGTCATACTCTTCAGAAAGAGCTTGATGTTTACCCGTTAACCCATCTGTAACCCAGTCCGTAATATAGCCAGCTTCGGATAAACCTTGCTTGAGATAATCACCAGTTTTTTGTTCATCTTCAACTAATAGTATTCTCATTTCCGAATCCTAAGTCATTCATTAAAACTATAATAACGTTATAAAACATCTGATCGAGATAGATTACAAAAATGTCATTTTCAAGTCACTTAGATGTTCAGTGCTTCACTTTATTGTAGTAGCAAGAAATTAACTTTTAGAGAAACTTATGAAAACTGTAGTGCGTCGTAGTCTAACAATTTTAATGTGTGCTGGAACTTTAATTGCTGGTACTCAATCTTGGGCAAAAGATGTATCAACCTCAAGTGCCACTAAAACGGTTAAAGCACAGGAACCTTGTACAAAACCTTGTAAAATGGAAAAAGATGACAAGACTCAGCAAGATCATAGTCAACATCAGTCTCCTAACTCATCTGACATGTCAAAAATGGATCATTCTATGATGAATATGGACCATTCTAAAATGGATCATTCAAAGATGAATATGCCTAGTAGCAATAAATAATTTTATAAATAGCGAGAAAGAAGTATTAAAGTTTATACTAAATATTTGCTTTATTACTTCAATCTTGACCTTTCTAAAGGTGAGATAGAATGTCAAAAAAGTTAAGTCATATACTCTTAATTGGAGTTGGTTTATTTTCATCAACTTGGGTAATGGCGGCAGTTAAAGAATATGATTTAACAATCGCTGAACAAACTGTAAATATCACAGGAAAACCAGTTGAGAGAATTACTGTAAATGGTAAATTCGTTGCACCACTTCTTGAATTTGAAGAAGGTGATGAGGCCGTTATCCGTGTTCACAATAAGTTAAAAAATCAGGACTCTTCAATCCATTGGCATGGCTTATTATTACCTGGAATTATGGATGGTGTACCTGGATTTAACAAATTTCATGGCATTGCCCCTAATAAAACTTATGAATATAAGTTTAAAGTCCGCCAAAATGGTACTTATTGGTATCATTCACATAGTAAAGGACAAGAACAAGACGGTTTATATGGTGCTTTTGTTATTTATCCTAAAGATAAAACTCCACTAACAGCTGCTGAAAAAACTGATAGAGATTATGTGGTTTTGCTTTCTGATTTTCATAATTCGACAAGTGATCAAATTATGAAAAATCTTAAAAAAGAAGCAGATTACTATCAGAACCGTCGCGAAACAGTATTCGATGTATTAAAACAAGTTAAACGTGATGGATTAAAGGCAACTTGGCAAGACCGCTCTATGTGGAATCAGATGCGGATGTTGAAAACAGATATGTCCGATGTGACTGGTTATACATTTTTAATGAATGGCAAAACACCTCAGCAAAACTGGACCGGTAACTTCAAAGCTGGTGAAAAAGTTCGCCTTCGTTTTATTAATGCTTCCGCTATGTCATTCTTTGATGTACGCATTCCAAACCTAAAAATGACTGTAGTCAGTGCTGATGGTCAACCTGTAAAGCCCGTTCCTGTAGATGAGTTCCGTATTGGTACTGCTGAAACCTATGATGTCATTGTGGAACCAAAACAAGCACATTACCAAATTGAAGCTGAATCTATTGATCGTACCGGTTTTTCAGTGGGAACATTACATGAAGAAAGCAGCCCAGCAGTCAAACAAATTGAGATGCCTAAGCCTCGTCCTCGTTCTTTATTGACTATGGAGGATATGGGGATGGATCATGACATGTCTTCTATGAAAGGTATGGATCATGATATGTCTTCTATGAAAGGCATGAATCACGATATCTCTTCTATGAAAGGTATGAAGCATGACATGTCATCTATGAAAGATATGAATCATGATATGTCTTCTATGAAAGGCATGAATCACGATATGTCTTCAATGAAAGATATGAATCATGATATGTCTTCTATGAAAGGCATGAATCACGATATGTCTTCTATGAAAGGTATGGATCATGATATGTCTTCTATGAAAGGTATGGATCATGATATGTCTTCTATGAAAGGTATGGATCATGATATGCCGATGAATAGCGCTACTGTTAAGGCGGCTTCAGACAAGAATGATAATACCGTATTTGGATGGGCAAATGCTTCAACACCCGTTGGTCAAAAAGCACTCCAGTATAGTGATTTACAATCTTTAAACCCTCAACCAGATACTCGTGCCCCTGAACGTGAAATGGAAATCCGTCTTGGTGGGAATATGGAGCGCTACATTTGGACAATTAATGGTAAGAAGTTTAATGAAACAGAACCATTCAAAGTGAAATATGGGGAACGTATACGCTTGAAATTTGTGAATGACAGTATGATGGCTCACCCAATGCACTTGCACGGTATGTTTATGCAGCTTGAAAATGGTCAAGATCCAAGTAATATGCCAAATAAACACACGATCATTGTGCCACCAGGGAAAACAGTTACAACTTTACTTACTGCTGATGAATTAGGTGAATGGGCTATCCACTGCCATTTGTTATATCACATGGCAGCTGGAATGATGAACAAACTCATTGTGGCAAATGTAGATAGCAATGATGTTGATTCAAAAAGTATCGTTGCCCAACCCCATGCAAATGATAAGGGAGTGAATCAACATGCAAACCACTAAAAAACTTTTTTCAAAAACACTTTTATCAGTTGCTTTAATTGGTTTAGCAGGTATGGCATTTGCTAATGATAATTCGACTGAAAATCTAAATAAGAGTACGTCAAGTATGAATGTGCTTTTAAGAGAATCAGGCGGATTAGGCTATGTTGAACGTAATACTGATCAAAAGTCTTCAAACAGCAAAGAACTTGAAACTTTAGCTTTTAGCCAAAATCATAAAAAACATTTGAACGAGCATGGTGGGCAAATCTATCAAACAACTAAATTTTCCAATGAGTGGATAGTTGATAAAGATGGAAAGGGCAGCTTAGGTTCGAGTTTCGAGGCATTGATTGGAACAGATGAAAATCGAATGTTTGTTGAAGCTAATATGAATAAAGCGGAGAGTAATGACCCCAAATATGATGTATCAGCTCTTTACAGTAGAAATGTTGCAGCATTTTGGGATGTACAAGCTGGGGTAAGGTATAGTGAGGACAAAAATAACCGTAATAGTAATCGCATTGATGGCGTTATTGGATTATTAGGTCTTGCTCCTTATTTCTTTGAGACAAAAGCTTATCTTTATGGTGGTGAAAATAATTTTTGGGGAGCCAGTTTTGAGTTTGATCGAGATCTATTACTCACTCAAAAGCTAATTACTCAGCCATATATTGCAGCAGATATTGTGCTTAATGATAATTCAGATTTTGCTGCAAAGTCAGGTTTGTCTGAGTTAAAGACAGGTATAAAAACTCGTTACGAGATTAATAAGCGTATCAGACCATTTGTTGATGTCGCTTATCAATATGAAAAAGGGTTGAAAGAGACGAGATTCCAACAAGCCACTGACTCAGAAAAAAGCTGGTTGTATGGTGCAGGTATCGAGTTTGTTTTTTAAAAGTGATGTGAACAACCATCAAAAATAGCAGTTAAAGACTGCTATTTTTTTTTGTATGCTTATTTTGTGAAATGTTGATCCAGATGGCACTGTTGCAAATAGAGATTTGAGTCGATGATGTTCCCTTTAAAAAGTACTTAGAGACCGAAAACCCTGTTGATTAGACACACTTCACCCTGAGGCTGACCATAATAAAATGACGATGCTTGTCCTTTACGTAGTGCACGCATGACTTCAATACCTTTAATTGTGGCATAAGCCGTCTTCATAGATTTGAATCCTAATGTGGCCCTGATGATCCGCTTTAACTTACCATGATCACATTCAATGACATTATTTTTATACTTAATCTGCCTGTGCTCAATATCTACTGGACATTTTCCTTCTCGCTTTAACCGTGATAAAGCATGGCCATAGGTCGCTGCTTTATCTGTATTGATGACCCGTGGAATTTGCCATTTTTTCACCGTATTGAAGATCTTTCCTAAAAAACAATAGGCTGATTTACTGTTCCGTCTAGCGGAAAGGTAAAAGTCAATCGTATGACCATGTTGATCAACTGCACGATACAGGTAAGTCCATCGCCCCTTCACTTTGATATAAGTCTCATCCATATGCCATGAATGTAAATCTGTAGGATTACGCCAATACCAGCGTAAGCGTTTTTCCATTTTTGGAGCATAACGCTGAACCCAACGATAAATTGTACTGTGATCCACATTTATGCCTCGTTCAGCGAGCATTTCTTGAAGTTCACGATAGCTGATGCCATATTTACAATACCAACGAACAGCCCAAAGAATGATTTCACCTTGAAAGTGCCGACCGTGGAAGGGATTCATCTGCTGTATCTCGAAATAAATAAGATATTTAGCTTATCATGTCAGCCTATTTGCAATAGTGCCGATATACGCATTTATCATAAGTAATCGTCAGGCTATTCGTGACTCTGCGGGGTTCACGCCAAGTAAAAACATCATCTAACTCCTCAGCAGTTTCAGTAACAGTCCGGTGTAAATCCTTGGGATTAAAAGCCATCTTGGCGAACTTCTGATTGAACTGCTCAATGAAGCAGGGTAGCCAGGCATTCGCTTGCTCAATCGAACAGATGCCTTCCAGGCGCATTTCTTTGATCAGACGGTCCTGAAGCGTTCTATTGGCCCGTTCTACACGGCCTTTGGCCTGTGGTGAATTAGCGAAGATAATATCGATATTCAGGGTGCTGAGTACGCGCCCAAACTGGGTAATCTTGGTGTCTTTCTTACTGCTTTGATTCACCCTGAAGACTGAATGTTTATCGCTGTAAAATGCCAACGGCTTACCATGCTGCTCAATATACAAACGTGTTGAAATCATATAGTCAAAGGCTGATTCTGATTCACAGAAGCGTAAATGCTGCAATTTTCCTGTGGCATCATCGATAAACACCAGCAGACAGCATTTAGGGGCTCGACCTTCAAACCAGTCATGGTGTGAGCCATCAATTTGAATCAGTTCACCATAACAGTCCCGGTTATAACGAGGCTGATACGGGCGTTTCAGATGCTTGGATCGAGGAATCCATAAATCGGCTGCAATCATCCAAGAACGTAGTGTTTCCACCGAAATGTCGAATCCATGAATGGTAGTGAGCTTTTCATGCGCTAAAGGGCACTGTTGCAAATAGGGATCTGAGTCGATGATTTTCCCTTCAAAAAAGCTTAGAGACCGAAAACTGAACCGTACCAGGTTTGTCGGAGACTCAATATTCTGAGAGACTATTCCGATGAAAAAACCAAACTATACCCCCGAAATTAGAGAAAGAGCGGTTCAATTACTAATTGAATCTGAAAAAGATTATCCTTCTACTTGGGCAGCAATCACAGCTATTGCTCCTAAAATCGGTTGTACTCCTGAAACATTGCGTGTTTGGTATTTAAAGCATATGGATCAACTAAATCCTGCCAAAGTACAACAGATATCTGACCAAGAAAAAATGAAGCAAATGGAACGTGAAATTAAAGAATTAAAGCGTGCCAATGAAATTCTACGCAAAGCAGCCGCTTTTTTCGCCCAGGCGGAGCTCGACCGCCCACACAAATAATGGTGGATTTTATCCAGAACAATAAAGATCGATATGGTGTTGAAGCGATTTGTAGAATTTTACCGATTGCAGCTTCGACCTATTATCGGGCTTTAGATCTCGTTGATAACCCAGAACATCGAGCGAAACGTGCTCTGCATGATTTACATCATGCAGAGCAAATCAAACGTATTTGGAAAGAAAGTTTAGGTCGATATGGTGTGCGTAAGGTCTGGCAACAATTGAAACGTGAAGGTTATGTTATCGCACGTTGTACAGTTGCTCGATTGATGCAGAAGCTAGGTATACAAGGTGTTTGGCGTGGTAAGAATAAACAAACCACCCGTAGCCGAGATGATCAAAAACGAGCAGATGACTTAGTAAAACGCAATTTTAATGCAGATCATCCTGACCAGCTGTGGGTCGCTGACTTCACGTATATTCAAACTCATTCAGGCTGGGTCTACACCGCATTTATTATTGATGTGTTCTCGCGAACAATTGTTGGATGGAAAGTATCAACACGGATGAATACAGATATGGTACTTGATGCACTGGAGCAAGCATTGCATGATCGAGGCATGCCAAAGAATGTGATTCATCATTCCGACAGAGGTGTGCAATATCTTTCCATTCGCTATACCAATCGTTTAGAAGCAGCAAATTTACGAGCATCAGTCGGTACAACGGGTGATTCATACGATAATGCTCTGGCTGAAACGGTGAATGGCTTATACAAAACAGAGGTGATTGAATATTTAAAAGCAGATTGGCAAGGTTTAGCGGATGTACAACTTGCGACATTAAATTGGGTAGATTGGTTCAACAAAAAGCGTGTACACAGTGCACTGGGTTATGTATCGCCTTTTGAGTTTGAAGCAATGTACTATGATAAGATTAATCCGTTAGGTCAGGTGGCCTAACTTAAATAAAAAAGTCTCCGATAAACCCGGTACGGTTCAAACTCTATTTACTAGCCAAACTTCTCCTAGAATATTACCGTTATAAAATAATGAAGCTTGTCCTTTGCGTAGAGCACGCATAACCTCAATTCCTTTAATTGTGGCATAAGCCGTTTTCATAGACTTGAATCCCAACGTAGCCTTGATGATCCGTTTGAGCTTGCCATGATCACATTCAATCACGTTATTCTTGTATTTAATCTGTCGATGGTCCAGGTCTTCAGGACACTTTCCTTCCTGTTTTAGTCGCGACAAAGCACGGCCATAGGTATGAGCCTTATCAGTGTTTATGACTCGTGGAATCTGCCATTTTTTGACATGATTCAAAATCTTACCAAGAAAACAATAAGCTGAATGGGTATTTCGTCTAGCAGAAAGATAGAAATCAAGAGTATGGCCACGTTGGTCAACTGCACGGTATAGATATGCCCATTTGCCATTCACTTTTACGTAAGTTTCATCCAGATGCCATAAATGTCGATCTGTAGGATTACGCCAATACCAACGTAAACGTTTTTCCATTTCTGGAGCATAACGCTGAACCCAGCGATAAATTGTGGTGTGATCAACATTCACTCCACGTTCAGCGAGCATTTCCTGAAGTTCACGATAGCTGATGCCATATTTACAATACCAACGAACAGCCCAAAGAATGATTTCACCTTGAAAGTGCCGACCGTGGAAGGGATTCATCTACTGTATCTCGAAATAAATAAGATATTTAGCTTATCATGTCAGCCTATTTGCAACAGTGCCGAAAAATTCCAGTATGCCGCATAGCCGCAAAGGGCCGGAATTGACGTAAGCAAATGCGTACAAGATCGGATAAAAACCGTCCCCTTTTTATCCGCAGAAATTGGGGATATTTTCTTACCGGAGAAGGCTGACAACATTGAAGAAAGTTTTAATTTGATTAAGAAACAATCAATTTTATTGGCGGAATATATCAAAACAGTTTAAAAAAAAGCCGACTTGTTTCCAAGTCAGCTTTTCGACATCGTCGAGCATTATCACTATAACACAAGTATCTGATTTTTATATATTTAAAATATACTGTTATTCCCAAGTAGAAATGTCCTACCTAATAACCAAATAGAAATGTCCTATACAGACATTTCCAAGTCAAGCACAGGATTCAAATTTCGTTCTTTGATTGCTGTTTTCTGTGCACGTCTGCTTGGCATCTTTTGAGAACGATTGCGTTTGTTTTGTTGTTCCAGTTCTTCATGCTGTTGTTGAATATGATTCAGAACAGCACCCAACCGTTTATTCTCAACAATCTCTCGCTGATTCAGCTGACTTAATTTATCGAAGAGGCTGTAATTGATCTTTCGGCCATCATGCATGATGGCTACAGTACCATCCGGATATTCCAGAAACTCAAGATATTTACCGATTAACCTCTGATTTTCTTCTGTCTTCTCTAGGAGATATACGCATTTATCATAAGTAATGGTCAGGCTATTGGTGACTCTGCGGGGTTCACGCCAGGTAAAAATATCATCTAATTGCTCAGCTGTTTCGGTGGCAGAGCGGTGTAAGTTCTTAGGATTAAAGGCCATCTTTGCAAACTTGAGATTGAACTGCTCAATAAAGCAGGGCAACCACTTATTCGCATCGGCAATCGAACTGATACCTTCCAGACGCATCTCCTTAATCAGACGATCCTGAAGTGTCCTGTTGGCCCGTTCCACACGTCCTTTGGCCTGAGGGGAGTTAGCGAAGATGATATCGATATTCAGGGTACTGAGTACGCGTCCAAACTGGGTAATCTTGGTGTCTTTCTTGCTGCTTTGATTCACCCTAAAGACTGAATGTTTGTCGCTGTAAAACGCTAAAGGCTTACCATGCTGTTCAACATACAAGCGTGTCGAAATCATATAGTCAAAGGCTGATTCTGATTCACAGAAGCGTAAATGCTGCAATTTTCCTGTGGCATCATCAATAAACACCAGTAGGCAGCATTTAGCAGCGCGTCCTTCAAACCAGTCATGGTGTGAGCCATCGATTTGTACCAGTTCACCATAACAGTCCCGATTGTAACGAGGCTGATATGGACGTTTCAGGCGCTTGGAGCGAGGAATCCATAAATTGGCTGCAATCATCCAGGAACGCAGTGTTTCCACTGAAATCTTAAATCCATGAACAGTGGTGAGCTTTTCATGCGCTAAAGTGGGTCCGAAACCATGCAGTTGCTCAGCGACAAGATTGAGGCACTTGAGCCTGATTTCTTCAGGAAGCCTGGAGTTGCTGGTTCGGCCACGACCGGCATGGGCTAATACAACTGGGCCTTGAGCTTTGTATTTCTGCAGTAAGCGTCTGATCTGACGTTCTGAGATATGAAGTAGCTGAGCAGCCTGGGATTGAGTTATGCGTTGATCGCAGATTTCCTGCAAAACCGACAATCGTTTAAGTTCTTTATCCGACATAGACACCAACATATCAAACCGTCCGCTAACGAAATTGCAAAAGTGCATATTCTAAAAGCGGACATTTTTACTTTGGAGAAACCGGACATTTCTATTTTGGAGTTACATATACGTTTCGTATAAGCTCTATTATGTTAAATGGGAGGGAGGGAGCAAAATAAGTTAACATTTTGCTTCCGGTCACATTAAGCTAGAGTTTTATTTAAATAAAGCTATTTAGTAATCATTAAATTAATTAAAATCTAAATCTAACACCAGCTCCATATAACCAACCTTTCTCAGAGTTTGATTCTATTTGCCACGACGTTTCATCATTACCTTTTGAATACTCATAGGCAATGTCGATATACGGCATGATCTTTTTACTGATTTCATAGCGAGTTTCAAGCCCTGCGGTTGCACTGCTTAAACCAGTTTTTTTCGCATATTTAGAGTCATCACTAAAGATCGCATCCAACTCTAAATAAGTTTGAATAATCAACTTTTGCGTAATCAGAAAATCACGTTCCGTTTCTAGACTAAAACCCGCATAACTGTCTTCTCCTGCATAGAGATAAGCATCAGTTTCAAAGAAATATGGTGCCATACCATGTAAGCCAATCACTGCATCAACATTTTCTTCGGTGTCTTTGCGATGATCATCGAGTTCAACTTTTTCACTGCGATAACGTGCACCAATCTGTGCATCCCAAAAGTCTGAAATCATACGGCTATATAAAAGTTTGGCATCATAATGTGCATCATGCGATTCTTCTTTATCGGCATGAACTTTAATAAAAACCTTATTTTCATCTGTGCCAATACGGGTTTCAAACTCTGACTTTAAACCGCCTGTGCCATCTTCATTGACAAACCACTTATTATCCACCGTCGTAATCGCATAAATTTGCGCACCGTGTTCTGAGCGATGATCATAATGCGAACTCTGCTGAGTATTCGCATCTGGTACATGATGTAAATGATTAACCGTAGATGTTGCCTGATGTTGTGCATGATTCATCTGACCATGGTTCATTTTCCCCATCATCTGCATGTGTTGTGCATGCTCTTGTGCAGAATGTTGTGAATGATTCATCTCAGACATGGCTTGATGATTCATTGATGGTACATTTTTTCCATCAGTCTGAGTAGTTGAATGATGCCCTTCGTGCGCCACACTTAAGGTCGTTAAACTCAATACCGCAACAGAAAAAATCGCTTTCAATACAAAATTAGTGATGTGCATGTTCAGCTCCTTTTTGCTCAGTTACTTGTTGAGTTTGAGTCGAATTTGTACCTTGAATTGGCATTGTAGATACTTGTTCATCGCTAACATTCGCCACGATTAACTTGTTCATCATCCCCGCACTCATGTGATACAACAAATGACAATGGATTGCCCATTCACCCAATTCATCCGCAGTTAATAAAGCCGTAACTGTTTTACCCGGTGGTACGATCAATGTGTGTTTATTTGGCATATCTACCGACTCTTGACCATTCTCCAACTGCATAAACATACCGTGTAAATGCATCGGGTGCGCCATCATACTGTCATTAATAAATTTGATACGGATACGCTCGCCATATTTCACTTTTAACGGCTCAGCATCACTAAATTTTTTACCGTTAATGGTCCAAATATAACGTTCCATAGTACCGCCCAAACGCACGACCAATTCACTGCTGGCTTCACGAGTATCTTTTTGCGGCTCTAATGATTTTAAATCGCTATATTGCAAGGCTTTATTACCTGCAGGTGTAGAGGCATTTGCCCAACCATAAACCACTTGATCATTTTTTTGCGGTTTTACTGCGCTATGCTGTGAATGATCCGTGCCTTTCATATCGCCATGGTTCATTTTCGAATGATCCATTCCTGAATGATCACCACCACCATGTCCCATATCTTCCATAGTCGGTTTTACTGCGCTATGCTGTGAATGATCCGTGCCTTTCATATCGCCATGGTTCATTTTCGAATGATCCATTCCTGAATGATCACCACCACCATGTCCCATATCTTCCATAGTCAAAAGCGAGCGTGGACGTGGCTGAGGCATATGAATGCCGTGTGTCACAGGATTTAGTTCATTGTGTAGCGTACCAATCGCATAACCTGAACGGTCAATTGACTCAGCTTCAATTTGATAATGTCCACCTTTTGGCTCCACAATCACATCATAAGTTTCAGCCGTACCAATACGGAATTCATCTACAGAAATGGGTTTCACAGGCTGACCATCAGCACTAACCACAGTCATTTTCAAGTTAGGAATACGGACATCGTAGAAAGACATCGCAGATGCATTCACAAAACGTAGGCGAATTTTTTCATTCGGTTTAAACATTCCTGTCCAATTTTGTTCAGGTGTTTTGCCATTAATGAGGAAGGTATAACCTGTAACATCCGACATGTCGGTTTTTAGCATACGCATCTGATTCCACATTTTGCGGTCAGACCATGTCGCTTTTATGCCATCACGTTTAACCTGCTTCCAAACATCACCCAAGGTTTCACGCTGATCTTGATAATATTCAGCTGAAATTTTAAGATCTTTCTGAATTTGATCACTGGTTTTTTCATGAAAATCTGACAACATCACCACATAGTCACGTTCAGCTTTTTCATGTGCTGCCAATGGTGTTTTACCTTTTGGATAAATCACAAAAGAACCATATAAGCCGTCTTGTTCCTGTCCTTTAGAATGAGCATGATACCAATAAGTCCCGCTTTGGCGAATCTTGAATTTATAAACATACTCGCTTTGAGGCTTAATACCGTTAAAACCATTAAATCCTGGTACACCATCCATAATGCCCGGCAACAACAGTCCGTGCCAATGAATAGAAGAATCTTGGTTTTTTAAATTATTTTTCACGCGAATGATGGCTTCATCACCCTCTTCAAACTCAAGCAAAGGCGCAGGAAATTGACCATTTACGGTAATGCGCTTTACAGGCTTTCCAGTTGGGCTGACCACTGCTTCATCAATAACAAGCTGATATTCACGCACTTCGGCAAAAACCAAAGGCGACGATGCAAAACAAATACCTGCTAATAGGTACGAACTAATTTTATGAGACATAACTTAACCTTAATTTTTGAAAAATAAATAAATTTTAAAAAAAATTGGTTAAGTTTTAGGAGGACGTGAAATTTCTTGCCAATACCCATTTAGATATTGGTTGAGGTAATAAAAATTAGGCTGATCTATAGAATAGAAGGTATCTAGGGGATCTAGCGAGCTTTGCAAAGAATGAAGACATGAGATCTGTGTCTGGCAGGATAAGCTAGAACATTCCTGACACTTTTTGTGATCTATATTCTGATTAATAGCTAAATGATTATGGCAATCGGTATTCGTCTGTACTTCGTGATTAATAGCTAAATGATTATGGCAATCGGTATTCGTCTGTACTTCGTGATTAATACCATGTTGAGTGACTTGCTGTGCTTGATCTAAACAATGATCTTGGCTCATTTCAGTTTGCATATTGATATGCATTATCTTTACTGATGCAACAGACACACTACTCCATCCTATGGCAAAAACCATAAGAAAACAAAACCAAAGTTTTTTGGAGAGATGAGTCAACACGAATGCTATCTAGGAATAGAATTTAATCCAATATATCTTAACGGAATTTCAACTATTTACAACTCAATATAATTTAGTAGTTTCTCTAAAATTAACATAATACACCTTATACGCAGTCAAAAATGGGAGCCTAAGCTCCCATTTTTATTGATGATTTTTTAATTCTTTTAGCATGGCATCCCGTAAAATTTCATTCATTCGTGTTTGATAGCCTTTGCCTTGAGCTTTAAACCATGCAAGTACATCAGCATCTAAACGGATGGAAGTCTGTTGCTTCACTGGACGATAGAATTGATTTTGGCGTACACCATTACTCCAGTCGGCAACTTCAGGAATATCTGAGAGATCTAGCTGATCGTCAGGAACCGTTCCCTTAGCAAGCAAGCGTTCAATTTCAGCATCTTGCTTGTCGCTGAATTTTTCATTCAGTTCTTTGCGTGAGTATCTAACCATGCTCATATTTATCTCGCTCCGCTTTAGTTACCTGTCTTGCACTAATGATTCGTATGATTTCACAGTCATCTTCATCAAAGATGGTGTGAGCTACTAACAGCATTAGTACGCCTTTTACTTTTCCAATGGTTTGCCAACGTTCTTCACCATCGGTATGTCTGTCTTGGATTGAGATCCTCAGTGGATCTTCAAAAACAAGGCTTGCCGTTTCGAAAGAGACATCGTGTTTTTTCTGATTCTTTCGATTCTTTGCCTCATCCCATTCGAAATACTGTTCCATAAAAAACATTCAAATTTGTATATACAATAATGTATCACAAAATTGTATCACTCAAGTTGAGAAGCGTAATTTTTAGGGCACTGTTGCAAATAGAGATTTGAGTCGATGATGTTCCCTTTAAAAAGTACTTAGAGACCGAAAACCCTGTTGATTAGACACACTTCACCCTGAGGCTGACCATAATAAAATGACGATGCTTGTCCTTTACGTAGTGCACGCATGACTTCAATACCTTTAATTGTGGCATAAGCCGTCTTCATAGATTTGAATCCTAATGTGGCCCTGATGATCCGCTTTAACTTACCATGATCACATTCAATGACATTATTTTTATACTTAATCTGCCTGTGCTCAATATCTACTGGACATTTTCCTTCTCGCTTTAACCGTGATAAAGCATGGCCATAGGTCGCTGCTTTATCTGTATTGATGACCCGTGGAATTTGCCATTTTTTCACCGTATTGAAGATCTTTCCTAAAAAACAATAGGCTGATTTACTGTTCCGTCTAGCGGAAAGGTAAAAGTCAATCGTATGACCATGTTGATCAACTGCACGATACAGGTAAGTCCATCGCCCCTTCACTTTGATATAAGTCTCATCCATATGCCATGAATGTAAATCTGTAGGATTACGCCAATACCAGCGTAAGCGTTTTTCCATTTTTGGAGCATAACGCTGAACCCAACGATAAATTGTACTGTGATCCACATTTATGCCTCGTTCAGCGAGCATTTCTTGAAGTTCACGATAGCTGATGCCATATTTACAATACCAACGAACAGCCCAAAGAATGATTTCACCTTGAAAGTGCCGACCATGGAAGGGATTCATCTGCTGTATCTCGAAATAAATAAGATATTTAGCTTATCATGTCAGCCTATTTGCAACAGTGCCATAAAAACTGCCTAATCCTGGATCGTAGAGACTTCATTTTTGAGAAAACGGAAGACCTAAAAGGCTTCAATGGCATCCATTGATTATTCGCCAAAGCTAAATAAAACCGTGGAACATTGATTGTTTTTTGATCGTGAAACATGAAAAATCATAAAAAAGCCCAATCGGGTGTGATTGGGCTATAAACTAGAAACTACAGCATTGATTTCTAAGGAAAATTAGAACACCTTTCGTATAAGGTGTATTATGTTAATTTTAGATAAATTAAAAATTTTCACTTTTAAGGGAATATCATGTTTAAACTTTTCTGCATTTTAATGCTATGTGCTAGTCAACAAGTTTTTGCTGGATTTGAAAATTTAAAAAAAATTGAAATTGAAGAACTTACCTTTAAAGAAATTATTAGAAGTCTTTATGAAGGTCAATTTACTCAAGGAAAAATTACTGAGATTGATTATGAAGATGGAGAATCATTGATGTGGTTCTAGGATTTTAGACCACGCCTATAAGTGATAATCTACTCCCCAATAAGCATGGGAAATGCTTGTTTTTGGAGTCAACCATGACACGAAGAAAACGTCGTAATCATTCAGCAGAGTTTAAAGTTAAAGTTGCTCTCGCAGCAATTAAAGGCGACCACACACTCGCTGAACTTTCTACTCAATTCGATTTACATCAAAACCAAATCATCGATTGGAAAAATCAACTGCTTGAGCAATCAGTCAATATTTTTTCACGACCAACAGCACAACAAGAACCAGAGATTGACCTCAAAGCTCTACATGCCAAGATAGGACATCAGGCATTGCAAATTGATTTTTTAGAAGGTGCGCTCAGAAAAATAGGGCAGCTGAGCGGCAAAAAATGATCGATAAGACCCATCAACTTTCGGTACGACAACAATCGCAATTGATTCAAATCAATCGCAGTACGTTGTATTACAAGTCCAAAGAGATTTCATCAACTGATTTGAGTTTGATGCGCCTGATCGATGAAATTCATCTCGACTACCCCTTTATGGGCAGTCGAATGATACGAGATATGCTACAGCGTCAAGGGCATCAAATAGGTCGGCGTAAAGTCCGACGTTTAATGCGCTTGATGGGAATACATGCCTTGTATCCAAAACCCAATACCAGTAAGCCTAATCTTGCACACCGTATTTTCCCATATCTGTTGAAAAACATGGTCATCGATCACTCTAATCAAGTCTGGTGTACAGATATAACGTACATTCCTATGGCTAAAGGCTTTGTCTATCTGTGTGCAATTATAGATTGGCATAGTCGTAAAGTACTGGCTCATCGTGTATCGATCAGTATGGAAACAGGCTTTTGCATAGATGCGTTGCAAGAAGCAATTGTGAAATATGGTTGTCCAGAGGTGTTTAATACAGACCAAGGCAGTCAATTCACAAGCGAGGCATTTTTGAATGAGTTAAAATTGCGAAATATCCGTATCAGTATGGATGGGAAAGGACGATGGATGGATAATGTAATGATTGAGCGTTTATGGCGCAGCGTGAAGCATGAGGAAGTCTATTTGAAGGCTTACGATACGGTTAAACAAGCGAAACAATCAATTGCTGAATATTTGGATTTTTATAACATGATACGTCCTCATTCAAGTTTGAATAAGGCAACACCGGATGAATTTTATGATCAACATTTACTAAAAGTAATGGCAGCATAATTTAAATATTTAGAGCGGATTTATCACTTATAAAACTGAATTGAGTGGTCTAATTAACGGAACCACATTATCATTTAGTCTTTATGATAAAAATCAAAAAAGAAAAGACATAGAAAATAGTACTTTATTAAAAAAACCAAAAAAATTAGACAAGCTAGAAAATCATTATATGCACTCTGAACAAGAAATGTATGGTGCATATTTAGGTGATATTAGAAGATATTATAATTCCAAAAATGAAGAGCGATTTCTTGTAGGAATTGTAATTGTCGGATTAACAGATGATTGGGGAATTGTCGAGCGTAGGCCTCAAGAAGCACTACTAGATTTATATATATTTAAAAAGAAAGGAAATCTATTTCAATTAATATCTAGAACTTCTGAAGACATAAAGCCAACAGGAAATGTAGGTGTGCCAGCTGGTGTCTTTTGGGATACTTTGTATGATGAAAAAGAATATCAATATCCAGTAGTAAAATTAGGTAAAGATTTAGTCGGCATTTTTAGTGAAAGTACCGTTAGTCTTGGGGTAGGAGATCCATTTCATTCTTACTGGAATGTCATTCGTTTGAATGAAGATGATTACATTACCATTGATTATATCGAGGGAGGAGCAGAGGATACCTTCCAAGATGAAAGCTCTCCTACACATTTTGCATATCAAGCTAGTTATTCAATTTATAATGATAATAGTCCAAACTTTCCAATTTTTGTGCGTTATAGGGGCGATATTCCTCAATATGATCCTGATGGAAACTTTATTACTGTAAAAAAAGATGATTACTCTATTAAATGGATATTTACTAAAGAAAAAGGATATATAAAAACCAATATTTCTAATTAATTTATGGAAGTCTGTAAGCTGTCATTAAAAAGTAAACATGTATTCTTTTGGTAGTGTTCAAAAAACTGTGTCATTTCCTTAAACTGTTAAAAACAGGAATGATGCATTATGGCAACTACATTTGATTTTGAAACAGCCTTAAAACAACTCCAGTCAGGACAAGCACTGACTGGAGAAAATGGCATACTCACCCCTTTAATTAAACAACTGACCGAAGCTGCTCTTGAAGCAGAAATCGAGAATTACATTGAAGCGAATCCGAAACAAGGTAATCGCCGCAATGGCTATACTCGCAAGACAGTAAAATCTACATCAGGTTCATTTGAGCTTGAAACCCCTAGAGATCGAAATGGTGAATTTGAGCCACAGTTAGTTAAAAAGAACCAGACCAAATTATCAGAAGAAATTGACAATAAAATCATATCACTCTATGCACTTGGTATGAGCTATCGTGATATTCAAAAGCATGTTGCTGATATGTATGGATTGGAGATTTCAGATGGTGCTATCACCAATATTACAGATAAGCTCCTCCCTCAGTTACAAGCATGGAAACAACGCCCACTCGATACAATTTATCCCTTTGTTTGGTTAGATGCCATACATTACAAAGTGAAGGATAAAGGTGTTTATGTGAGTAAAGCGATCTATACCATTTTAGCTTTAAATGTTGAAGGTAAGAAGGAACTACTCGGCTTGTATTTATCGGAAAGCGAAGGGGCGAACCATTGGCTTAGTGTACTGACAGACCTACAAAATCGTGGTGTTCAGGATATTCTGATTGCCTGTGTAGATGGACTAAAAGGTTTCCCCGAAGCCATAGCAGCGATTTACCCTCAAACAGAAATACAACTGTGTATCGTTCATCAAATTCGTAATTCTTTACGCTATGTTGCCAGTAAAGATCAGAAGGCATTTATGGCTGATTTAAAGCCAATTTACCGTGCTGATACCAAAGGGGCGGCAGAAGTAGCACTGGATGAGCTAGAAGAAAAATGGGGCGAAAAATATGGTGTGGTCATTCAGTCATGGCGTACCAAATGGCATCTACTATCCGCCTATTTCAAATACCCTAAAGCGATTAGGAAGCCGATTTACACCACCAATGCCGTTGAAGCCGTACATCGTCAATTCCGCAAACTAACCAAAACCAAAGGAGCTTTCCCCAATGAGGATAGTCTGATGAAATTACTGTATATTGGTATTCAACAGGCATCAGAAAAATGGACAATGCCTATTCAGGAATGGGGACAAACGATTACTCAATTATCCATTTACTTTGAAGGTCGATTAGATGATATAATTAAAATCTAGTCAAATTTACTGACACAGAATTTTGAACGCCCTCATTCTTTTCCGAATTGGTTTGATACTCTCTCCACCCATTGCTCTATTTTATCAGCTGTCATGACTTGAAAATCTCGCCAATAATATTTCATCTGCTTCCATACCATCTCGATTCGATTTAACTCAGGGCTATAAGCTGGAATAAAATACAAATTCGTCGAAAAGTTACTTTTAAGTAGCTCTCTGTAATCAGCCATCTTTTTACTTCTATGAATCGAGGCATTATCAACAATAAGAACCAATGGAAGGTTATAAGTCTGTTTTACTTGTTGAGCTATTCCAGTTAAATAGGCATAAAACCAAGTGCTTGTAACTGACTCTTGTAAACAACTTGTCACCAGTTTCCCCGTTGAAAGCAAACACCCCATGACATTAACTCGTTTTAATCTTATTGCATCAACCGCATGAACATCAGCTATCTTTGTCCACGCATAGCGGTTATCAGGTGTAGATGAAAACCCTGTTTCATCAACATAACCTAATATAATTTCACCACGTGCCGCTTGCTCTCGTAATTTTTCAATCTGCTGTGTTGCTTGTTCAAATGCAATCGGATCTCTTTTTTTTCAAGCTATGACGGGTACGCTTGAAGACCATACCTGAATCACGTAAAAACTTACGAATGGTTTCAACAGACACGGACACTTCGTATTCTTCATGTAGTTTGACTCGGATTTGTTCTGCATTGAGTGGACTTGTATTGACCCAATCTAGGATTTTCGCCTGATAGTCTGAGATCAATGTATTGGGCCGACCTGAGCGATGACCTTCTTTAATCGATTCAAACTCATACAATTCCCAACGTCGGCGTTGTAGCCTTATGGTTTCTGGGATACGTTCTTGTAGAGTGGCAACTTCCGCAACACTTTTACCTTCAGAAAGCCAGAGAATAGTTTGGGCACGTTGTCTTTCACGCCAATGTTTTGCATGCTTGGCCAGAAAAATGAGTCGTTCTCGCTGTTCTAAACTAAGTGGTACAGAAACAATTCGAGGCATGTGTGAACATCTGTTAACTAAAAAAACTTTTTTCGCATGATTAGTTATTTTTGTCAACTTATCTGTAAGAGCTTAACAAATAAAGTATAATTAACATTCATATCTTATTAATTTCAAAGAGTTGCTTGTGTCATTCCAAACCCCAATAAGTATATCTGAAGCTATTCTAAATATAGATCAAAACAAATATTTACTACCAGCAATACAACGTGAATTTGTTTGGTCACATGACAAAGTTGAATGGTTATTCGATTCAATAATGAGAAACTATCCAATTAGTTCTTTTTTATTTTGGGAAGTAAATGAACAAACAGCTAAAGGATATAAATTTTATAAATTTATATCTGAATATCGAGAAAGGTATAAAACACATAATGATGAAATATCTACAAATGGTTTAACATCTTTTAATGCAATTTTAGATGGTCAACAGCGACTAACATCTTTATATTTAGGATTAAAGGGTAGTTTTGCATATAAAGAATATAGAAAAAAATGGGAAAATACTGAAGTATCGATACCAACAAGACAGCTTTATTTGAATATAGATCAAGAACTTAATAATGAAGAAGATGGTAGAGTATATGAGTTTAAATTTTTAAGAAATCAAGATACAAAGAACCAAATAATATATAAATCAAGTACCAATGTTAATTGGTTTAAAGTAGGTGAAATTCTCAATTTAACAAATGATGAAGATTTAGATAATTTTGTCGAAAACTTAAATGGAGCATTTGCAAGAAAAGCTATTCGCCAACTTAAGCGAACAATTAATGACTACAAACTAATTAATTTCTTTTTAGAAAAAGATCAAAATATTGATAAAGCTTTAAATATTTTTATACGTATAAACAGTGGTGGTGAACCTTTAAGTTTTTCAGACTTGATCATGTCTATTGCTGTTGCTAATTGGGAAAAAAAAGATGCTAGAAAAGAAATTCATCAATTAGTAGACAACATCAGAGATAAAGGCTTTAGTATTAGTAAGGATTTAATTTTAAAGACTTTTCTTTATTTATATAGCACTGATATTAAATTCAAAGTTAATAATTTCTCGAAAGAAAATGCTCAATTATTTGAGAAAAAATGGGATGAGATAAGAGATGCTCTCTTAGAAACTTTCAACTTACTTAAAGTGTTTGGCTTTAATGACTACACATTAACATCTAAAAATTCTATTCTTCCAATAGTTTACTGGATATACCACAATAAAATTTATAAAGATTTTAGCACTAAAATTGAATATAAAAATCAACGACTTGAAATTAAAAAATGGTTGCATATAAGTCTATTAAAACAACTTTTTAGTGGAACATCTGACTCTGTACTTTCCCAAATAAGAAGAGCTTTTAGCCCTGAAAAATTAACAACATCTTCATACCCAATACAAGAAATTTTTTCATTTGTGAAAAAAGATATCAGTATTGGAAGTGAATTTATTGAAGAGTTATTAAATATTCAATACGAAGAAGCCCAATCCTTTTCTATATTGGCTTTATTATTTCCACATTTAGATTATAAAAATAATTCTTTCCATAAAGATCACTTACATCCTCAAGATGAGTTCAAAAACTTATCTAATGAAGATAAAACCAAATACAGTTGGAGAGAGTACAACTCTATAGTTAACTTACAAATGCTTGATTCAAATGAAAATATGTCAAAAAATAATTTACATTTAGATAAATGGATTGAGAATGAAACTATTGATAAAGGGTCTTTTAAAGACAATTTCTTAGTAAATCATTTACTACCATTAGAATGTGATTTTGCAATTACTGAGTTTGATAAATTCTTTATTGCAAGAAAAAATATCTTATTTAATAAACTCTATGAAATTTTAAAATGATGTGGTTCTAGGATTTTAGACCACGCCTATAAGTGATAATCTACTCCCCAATAAGCATGGGAAATGCTTGTTTTTGGAGTCAACCATGACACGAAGAAAACGTCGTAATCATTCAGCAGAGTTTAAAGTTAAAGTTGCTCTCGCAGCAATTAAAGGCGACCACACACTCGCTGAACTTTCTACTCAATTCGATTTACATCAAAACCAAATCATCGATTGGAAAAATCAACTGCTTGAGCAATCAGTCAATATTTTTTCACGACCAACAGCACAACAAGAACCAGAGATTGACCTCAAAGCTCTACATGCCAAGATAGGACATCAGGCATTGCAAATTGATTTTTTAGAAGGTGCGCTCAGAAAAATAGGGCAGCTGAGCGGCAAAAAATGATCGATAAGACCCATCAACTTTCGGTACGACAACAATCGCAATTGATTCAAATCAATCGCAGTACGTTGTATTACAAGTCCAAAGAGATTTCATCAACTGATTTGAGTTTGATGCGCCTGATCGATGAAATTCATCTCGACTACCCCTTTATGGGCAGTCGAATGATACGAGATATGCTACAGCGTCAAGGGCATCAAATAGGTCGGCGTAAAGTCCGACGTTTAATGCGCTTGATGGGAATACATGCCTTGTATCCAAAACCCAATACCAGTAAGCCTAATCTTGCACACCGTATTTTCCCATATCTGTTGAAAAACATGGTCATCGATCACTCTAATCAAGTCTGGTGTACAGATATAACGTACATTCCTATGGCTAAAGGCTTTGTCTATCTGTGTGCAATTATAGATTGGCATAGTCGTAAAGTACTGGCTCATCGTGTATCGATCAGTATGGAAACAGGCTTTTGCATAGATGCGTTGCAAGAAGCAATTGTGAAATATGGTTGTCCTGAGGTGTTTAATACAGACCAAGGCAGTCAATTCACAAGCGAGGCATTTTTGAATGAGTTAAAATTGCGAAATATCCGTATCAGTATGGATGGGAAAGGACGATGGATGGATAATGTAATGATTGAGCGTTTATGGCGCAGCGTGAAGCATGAGGAAGTCTATTTGAAGGCTTACGATACGGTTAAACAAGCGAAACAATCAATTGCTGAATATTTGGATTTTTATAACATGATACGTCCTCATTCAAGTTTGAATAAGGCAACACCGGATGAATTTTATGATCAACATTTACTAAAAGTAATGGCAGCATAATTTAAATATTTAGAGCGGATTTATCACTTATAAAACTGAATTGAGTGGTCTAATTAACGGAACCACATTAAAAATAAGTACTAGAAATGGAATAAAAATTTAAGCTCACTCAAAGTTCCTAATAACCATTAAGTTGATGGTGAACATTGAGTGAGTTCATTTAGTACTACCTACTCTAAAGTTTTCAAGAAATTCCTTTTTCAAAGAATTGAAGGAATCCTTATTTGAAATTATTGGAGGTATATAACTCCATTTAACATAATAGAGCTTATACGCAATACACTTGTATATTAATTTGAAAATCAATAACTTAAAAATTTAGTCATGACTAAGAAATCAGCAAAAAGTCGATTTTGAAACAAGTCGGCTTTTTTATGATCGTTTTTGATAGTTCTTGCCAATAGAATTGATCAAAAAACATTCATATTTCGCTTTTTCCCTGATAACTCAATGCCTGCACCTCGGAAATTATCCGCAATTTCTGCGGATAAGCCTTGGGGTAAGTTTTGAGCAATCTTGTAAGCCAAAGCTGACATGAATTAGGGAGCATTGCGTCTATGTCAGTATGGGGATTTTTCATATGATGGGGACATAGAGAACAGGATGTTCCAACACATAAAACAATAATGATAAGTGCAACACCAGGACGTGAGGTACGACAGGAGTTATACCTAAACACCCAATATGAAAAAGCCCGACAGAATGTCGGGCTTTTTTATTGCCTATCCTTTCTCATTTGCAAAACAAACATAATGCCCCTAAAATATAGACTATAATCTATATTGTGGTATGTGGACAGTCATTACGACAGATCTATTTAATCAGTGGCTTGAACAGCAAGATGAACCTACACAAGAGAAGGTCCTAGCTGCCCTGGTTGTTCTACAGCAGCAGGGACCGAGTTTAGGCCGTCCTTTAGTAGATACTGTGTATGAGTCTAAATTTACCAATATGAAAGAACTGCGTGTTCAACATCGCGGTAGACCCTTAAGAGCTTTCTTCGCATTTGATCCCTTACGACAGGCTATTGTTCTATGTATTGCTGATAAAGGCGGTAAAAAGCGTTTTTATAAAGACATGCTGGATATTGCAGATGAACAATACCAACTTCATCTCACTACCCTAGGAGATAAATCTAATGGCTAAGACTCTGCAAGAATTGTTAGCTAGCCGCTCTCCAGAGAGCCAAGCCCGTATTCAAAAAATGGCTGATGAATTACTGCTAGAAAATCAGCTTCATCTTATTCGTGAAGAACTCGAAATTTCTCAAAAAGAGCTTGCTGAAACTTTGGGAATAAAACAGCCATCGCTTTCAGCAATAGAAAATCGTGGCAATGATCTTAAGATTTCAACCATGAAAAAGTATGTTGAGGCAATGGGTGGGAAGCTCCGTATTGATGTAGAGCTTCCAACAGGAAAACATATAGGATTCAAAGTTTAACAATAAAAATGGGAGCTATAGGCTCCCATTTTTAGATTCGTATAACGTTGAACCCAACGGTAAATAGTCGTGTGATCAACATTCACACCCCGTTCGGCCAGCATTTCCTGCAGTTCACGATAGCTAATGCCATATTTACAATACCAGCGCACAGCCCAAAGAATGATTTCGCCCTGAAAATGCCGACCATGGAAAGGATTCATATGCTGCACCTTTAGCTAAAACAGTCTTCAGCTTACCATTCGTGGTTATTTGCAACAGTGCCCTTACTTCAAAGCCAAAATTTTTCGGGCACCATTAAGTACGAATAAAGAAACCAGTATGCCAATGATTAAGTCTGGATAAGCTGATCCCGTCCACGCCACGAGTACACCGGCAAATATAACGCCCATATTTACGACAACGTCATTCGCCGAGAAAATCCAACTGGCTTTCATATGTGCGCCATCTTCTCGATGACCAGAAATAAGATATAAGCATGTCACGTTAGCTATAAGTGCGAGCAGGCCAATAACAATCATGAGCGTTGATTCTGGCTCGCTTCCAAACATGAATCGTCTAATGACATCAACAATCACGATAACAGCAAGTAATAACTGAATCCAACCTGCGAAATGGGCTGCTTTTATTTGATATTTCGCAGCTTTTCCGACGGCATATAGCGCAATACCATAAACGGCTGCATCGGCAAACATATCTAGAGAATCAGCAATCAATCCTGTAGACGCAGCAATAATACCGCTGATGAATTCTATAAAGAAAAGTAGAGCATTAATACCTAATAACAGTTTAAGTACTTTAGCTTGTCTCACAGGATCAGGTTCATTAGGTATATCGCCTGAAGAAAGCTGTATTTCATCAAGTTTCGCCCCAAAACCCAGTCCTTCGAGTTTAGCCGTAATTTGCTGAATCCCTTCATTATGGAAGACTTTCAGTTTTCGATTGGGAAGATCAAAAGTAAGACCTTTAACTGCTTCAATATCTGCAAGAGCCATACGGACCATTTGCTCTTCAGCAGAGCAATCCATTTTAGGAATGGTGTAGGTACTTGTTTGCTTAGCCTGTTGATTGCTTATATAAGTTTCAGTCTTCACAAGCTTTGCACCAAAACCCAAAGCTTCAAGTTTGGTGGTTATATTTTCATCTTTTTGATTATGTAGAACCTTTAAAGAACGGTTAGGTAAATCAAAGATGAGTTTTTGAACACCATCAATTGAAGATAGCGCCATACGAACCATCTGTTCTTCCGCAGAACAATCCATTTTGGGAACTAAGTATTCACTCATGTAGTGCGAATCTTTTAAAACGTCTTCAGTGCTTAAATTTTCTTTGGGATCAGAACCACAACAGGATTGTGCGCTATCTTCACAACTGTTTGAAGTGTTACAGCAAGGAGATGAAGATTTTTTTTCTTCCTCTTCACCACAACAGCTAAGCGTATTATCACAATTCTTTGAATTGTTTGCTTCTGCAATTGATGGATGATTTTTTTGTTGAGATTTCTTATCTTCGCATGGTGTTTCTTTACTACATCCACAACCACTCATAATTATACCCATTAAAAAAATTATAAACTTTGAATATTAGAATCCCTATAGTTACTATAGAGTCAAGAATCTTTGGAAATACTAACTCAATGCATTTAAAAATTGGTGAACTCTCTAAAAAAACCTCATGTTCAGTATTAACAATTAGGTTTTATGAAAAGGAAGGTTTAATTCCGGAACCGGAAAGAACGGAAGGAAATTACCGCCTTTACGATGTAGGCTATGTTGAGCGAATTAAATTTATTTTGAATTGCCGAACTTTAAATATGAGTTTGAATGAAATTCGTCAATTACTTACCTATAAAGACAAACCTGAGAAAAATTGTTCAGATGTGAATGAATTAATTGACTTACATGTCAGTGCTATCAGAGAAAATATAATCAAGCAACAAAAGCTTATTGAACAACTATCTGATTTAAGAGGTACTTGTGATGGTTTATGTACAATTGACCAATGTGGGGTTTTAAAAAATCTAGCTTGATTATCTAGACCTATGCTTTTTTCAAAAAATCGGCACTGTTGCAAATAACCACGAATGGTAAGCTGAAGACTGTTTTAGCTAAAGGTGCAGCATATGAATCCTTTCCATGGTCGGCATTTTCAGGGCGAAATCATTCTTTGGGCTGTGCGCTGGTATTGTAAATATGGCATTAGCTATCGTGAACTGCAGGAAATGCTGGCCGAACGGGGTGTGAATGTTGATCACACGACTATTTACCGTTGGGTTCAACGTTATGCTCCTGAAATAGAAAAACGTTTACGCTGGTATTGGCGTAATCCTACAGATCTGAGCTCGTGGCATATTGATGAAACCTATGTAAAAGTGAATGGACGATGGTCTTATCTGTATCGTGCAGTCGATCAACGTGGCGATACCATTGATTTTTATCTTTCTTCTAGACGTAATACCAAATCAGCATATTGTTTTCTTGGAAAAATTTTAAATAATGTGAAGAAGTGGCAAATTCCACAAGTGATCAACACGGATAAAGCACCCACATATGGACGTGCTTTATCACGGTTAAAACGGGAAGGTAAATGTCCACCAGACCTTGAGCACAGGCAGATTAAGTATAAAAATAACGTGATTGAATGTGATCATGGCAAGCTAAAGCGGATCATCAGGGCCACATTAGGATTCAAATCTATGAAGACGGCTTATGCCACAATTAAAGGTATTGAAGTCATGCGTGCACTACGTAAAGGACAAGCATCGTCATTTTATTATGGTCAGCCTCAGGGTGAAGTGTGTCTAATCAACAGGGTTTTCGGTCTCTAAGTACTTTTTAAAGGGAACATCATCGACTCAAATCTCTATTTGCAACAGTGCCGCTCTAAGCCTTATACTTGGTACAAATTTTTCGATTGTTATGATGATGCGTTCTACTACATGGATTACAGTCTTGGTTGGATTGTTCATGTTCCAAAGCTTTTGGAATGTGGCGGCGGCCTTTTGTGTCCATGAACAACAGCCTCAATCACAGCAGAGTTATCATTTTGGTCATCACCAAAATACCTTGTGTGCCAGCGATAGTCGTCAACACGATCATAATGGACAGTCAGAAAACATAAAAACATTCAGTAGCGATTTAGAAATCGGTGAAGATCATCAAGATCATCTACCATCGATGACGCATTTGATTGTACAAAATGAAAAAGTAGATGTGTTTCATCCAAGCTCTGAAGTTAAAGTGAATCCACAATTTCATTGGAAAAACAGCTATCAGGCTCCTGACCTGTTTCAACAAAGCCCACCTCCCGAATTTTCCCCGCTCATGGTGGGGTAGCCTAAAACATTCCCACCACTTTTATTATTTAAATAAGTGGGAAAAATCATGTCTTCACAATCAATTATACTCTTGCGTCATAGCTTGGTTGCTTGTATATGTGCAGCGGCTATGCAATATAGCTATGCTGAAAACGTTACCAGCTTTGAATCCGCTTTAGCAAAAGTACAAAGTTACCAGACTCAAGACAAGCTGTGGCAACAAGTTCAGCAAATATCTGAATTGAATATTCAGCAAAGTCGGTTATGGCAGAATCCAAGTATAAGTTTAGAACAGTCTGGCTTTGGCTCAGGTCAAGAACAGGAATTCAATGTTGGCGTTAGTCAACCTCTAGATCTATTTGGTCAGCGTAAGCTGAACCGGGTGATTGCCAATACCTCGAATCAACAAATCCAATTGCAACAGCAATTATGGAAGGCACAAAGCCAACTGATTGTTAAATTTGCATGGTCGCAATTTGCACTTGCTGAGGTTGAGCAGTCTGCTTATTCAGTACAGTTAAAAACAAGTAAAGCCAATCTGGACAGTGCCCAGAAACGCTATCAGGCAGGCAGTATTGCCCTGGTTGATTTTGAGCGTACCCAAATTGAAGCGCTAGAAATCCAACGACTTTATCAGCAAGCGATGCTGAATAAACAAGCTGCCGGTCGTCAGCTGTCTAATTTGTGGGGGGGAGAAACATCTTCACATCTTCAATTGAATAAAACCGCTATCCCTTGGCCAGAGCAAAGTCTCCAAACTGTGCAACGGTATATTGCTGAAGGGTGGCTAGAAAAATTCTATGCCTTGAACATTCAGCAATCGGATCATCAAATTGAAAATTTAAGAATTCAGGCACGTCCCAATCCGACTTTAAATGTAGGCATGAAACGTAGCAAAACCCCTAATGAAAGCAACGATACGACTTTGGCAATCGGCGTGGCTATTCCACTGAATATTTTCAACCGCCAGCAATATGCGATCCCGATGGTCCAGCAACAGCAAATATTGCTGAACCAACAGCAGCAGCGTGAGCTGAAGCAACAAATACTCAATATTGCCAACAGCATGCATCAGCTCAAAGGTTTACGTAGCCAGTTCGATGCCACAACAGCACAAGTTACTTTGGCGACCAAAGTTCAGAGCCGTACTTTACAAGGGTTTCAGGCAGGGAAACTGTCCATTACCGACGTTCAACAAGCAACCACCCAACTGCAGAATCTTCGATTGGGTCAATTACAAATTCTACGTCAAGCTTGGCAAACTGCCCTCGCAGCTGAGGCACTCAGTATTGGCACAAGTTATGAAGAAATTAGCCGTTCGGATGCCTATACACAACTGAATAAAAAGGCAGTCGAAGCATCGCAAAATTTAATCAATGGGGGAGCACGATAAAATGAACGCCAAGCAAAACGGAAAAATATCCCAGTCTCTCATGATTGCAATTTTGATTCTGATTACGGTCTTGGTCAGTCTGGTTATTTGGTTAAGTTCAAAAAAAACTGAATCTGAGGGGCATGGTCATGATGAGGGAAATGCCGAACCTTCTGATGAAGATAGTTCTGAAGAAGGACATGCTGAAGAAGGCGAAATACAACTGACCAGCCAACAAATGGTTGAACAAGGTTTAAAAGTTGCTGTTGCATCCACAGGATTGGTTGAAAAGCTGACAACCCTGCCAGGTAAATTGGTGGTGAATACCGATCAACAAGCGCATATATCGCCTAATTTTAGTGGTCATGTCGAGCAGGTCAATGTGGCTTTAGGACAGAGCGTGCAAAAAGGACAAACGCTGGCTGTACTAATCGTGCCTGAACTGATCGACCAACAGGCAAATCTGCGTATGGCACAGGTGAATCTGGATTTGGCCCGTAAAGATTACCAGCGCGAACAGCAACTCTGGTCACAGGGGATTTCTGCCAAACAGGATTACCAGCGTGCCGAAAATGCCTACCGTCAAGCGCAGATTACTGTCCAGTCCTCACAAGCACGTTTAAATGCATTAGGTGCAAGTGGCAATAACAATGGGCGTTTTCTGATTAAAGCACCGATCTCTGGGGTGATCAGTCAAAAAGATATTGTGGTCGGTGAAAATGTGCAACTGGCTAATCAGCTCTTTGTCATTGAACAGCTGAAAGATTTATGGCTTGAGTTTAATTTGCCGAATCAATTCTCAGGTCAACTGCAAGCCGGGCAAAAAATTGACTTTAAAGTGAATGATTCAGATCAAATCTATAAAGCTACTGTACAAAGCTTAACCTCTCAGGCAGATGTACAAACAGGGCGTCTGGTGGTGCGCGCAAAACTCGATGCGCAAGCTACTGAGTTGCGTTCTAATGTGCTAGTGAGAGTGTTGATTCCGGAAGCTACAGCAAAATCAGCCCTTCGGATTCAAAAGTCTGCGCTGCAAAGTATTGAAGGTGAAGACAGTATTTTCATCGTAGATTCAGAACAAAAAGGTCAAGTCCACTTAAAAGCACAGAAAGTGCAATTGGGGCAGGCTTCAAGTGATGGACAATGGCTTGAAGTGATTTCTGGGCTGACTGAAGGGCAGAAGTATATCGCTCAAGGCAGTTTCTTGTTGAAATCTGAATTAGAAAAAGACGAGGCAGGCCATGAACATTAATTCTGATCTGCCAAAACCAGAAGGTTTATTCGAACGAATCATTCAGTTTTCCATACAAAATGCGATTTGGGTGTTGCTCTTTGTCTGTACCTGGATTGCGGTCGGGGTGTATAGCTATCAGAAACTCCCGATTGATGCTGTACCCGATATTACCAATACCCAAGTCCAGATTAATACTCAAGCCAAGGGTTTTACTGCGCTTGAAGTCGAACAGCGGATTACCTATCCCATTGAAAATGCCATGGCTGGCATTCCGGATCTGGAGCTTACCCGTTCCATATCCCGTTATGGACTCTCTCAAGTCACCATTGTCTTTAAAGATGGGACTGATATTTATTGGGCCCGTCAGCAGATTAACCAACGGATACAGGAGGCGCAATCTGAGTTGCCTGCACAAATCGCACCGACGATGTCCCCCGTTTCTACGGGTCTCGGTGAGATTTATCAATGGGTACTGAAGGCAGATCCGAATGCGAAAAAGCCGGATGGAACTGCATACACGCCGATGGATTTGCGTGAGATTCAGGACTGGATTGTGCGTCCTCAACTGCAACGTGTTAAGGGAGTTGCAGAGGTCAACAGTATTGGTGGTTTTGAAAAAACCTATGTGGTCTCTCCCGATTTAAACCGGATGCAGCAACTGAATATCTCATTAGAACAACTGCAACAGGCTTTAGCGCAAAATAATGAGAACCGAGGTGCAGGTTATATTGAAGACAATGGTCAGCAACTGACGGTACGTGTACCGGGTGCATTCAATGGGCTTTCTGATATTGAGAACACCATGCTGGGTAGCCCAAATGGCAGCCCAATTCGGGTTGGTGATATTGCGCAAGTCTCTATTGGGCATGATTTAAGAACCGGTGGGGCAACCTATAACGGCAAAGAAACCGTTTTAGGGGTTGCCATGATGGCGATGGGTGGAAATAGCCGGACTGTTTCTAAAGCTGTGGATGCCAAGCTTCAAGATATTCAGAATAGTTTGCCTAAAGGGGTAGTGATTGAAACGGTGTACGACCGTACTACCTTGGTTGAGAAGGCGATTAAAACCGTTCAGAAAAACTTGGTAGAGGGAGCAATCCTGGTCATCATCATTCTGTTCCTGTTTTTAGGGAATATCCGTGCTGCCTTGATTACTGCCTGTGTCATTCCACTCTCTATGCTGTTTACCTTAACCGGGATGGCACAGAAAAATATCAGTGCCAATCTGATGAGTTTAGGTGCACTCGATTTCGGCATCATTGTCGATGGTGCTGTGGTGATTGTCGAAAACTGTATCCGGCGTTTAGCCCATACACAGCAACTGTTAAAACGACCTCTCACACAAAGTGAACGCTTTAAGGAAGTTTTTCTGGCTGCCCGCCAAGCACGTCGTCCTCTTATTTTTGGTCAGCTTATTATTTTGGTGGTGTATTTGCCGATTTTTGCTTTAAGTGGTGTAGAAGCAAAACTATTTCATCCGATGGCTTTAACCGTTGTTCTCGCACTGGTGGCAGCTATTATTTTATCGATCACCTTTGTGCCCGCTGCAGTTGCTTTATGGGTTAAAGGGGAGATCAAAGAAACGGAAAGCCGTTGGATGATCTGGCTCAAAACCCGATATCAACAGATATTGGATGGAGCCTATCATTACAAAGCGGTGGTTTTAACTTTTGCCATTTGTCTCCTGGTCATTACGGGTCTGCTCAGCACGAAGATTGGCAGTGAGTTTGCACCCCAGCTGAGTGAAGGTGATTTTGCGGTACAGCAATTACGTTCTCCAAGCACAGGCTTGGAAGAGTCTTTACGTATTCAGGAAAATACCGAAAAGCTTTTACTGAAAAACTTTCCCGAAATTAAAGCTATATTTGCCCGTACCGGGACTGCTGAAGTGGCGACAGATGTGATGCCACCGAATATTTCCGATGGTTATATCATGCTGAAACCACGTGAGGAATGGCCAGATTCAAAAGAAAGCCTAGATGCACTTCGAACCCGAATGGAAGCTTATCTTGCGACAATTCCCGGCAATAACAGTGAGTTTTCTCAGCCTATTGAGCTACGTTTTAATGAACTGATTTCAGGTATACGCAGTGATGTGGGGGTGAAGGTTTTTGGTGATGACATGCAGGTTTTGAATACTGAGGCTGCAAAAATCGCGAAAATCATTCAGCAAGTCGCAGGTAGCAGTGCGGTGAAAGTTGAACAAACTTCGGGTCTGCCTTTACTCAATGTAGAGATTGATAAAGCTTTAGCTGCCCAGTATGGCTTGAGTGTGAAATCTATTCAGGATGTGGTGGCTGCAAGTATTGGTGGACAAAGCGTGGGAGAGATTTTAGAAGGCGATCGTCGTTTTGATTTTGTTATCCGTCTTGGAGAGCAAGACCGTAGTGTCGCATCTGTTTCCCAGTTACCTATTCAGCTTCCAAATGGTGGCAGTATTTTATTGTCGGATGTCGCGCAAGTCTCGACCATTGAAGGAATCAACCAAGTCAGTCGAGAAAATGGTAAACGCCGAGTTGTGGTTACAACGAATGTTGAAGGGCGTGATTTAGGGTCTTTTGTTTCTGATGTACAGACACAGCTCAAAGCATACACTTTGCCAAGTGGTTATTGGATAGAATATGGCGGTCAGTTTGAAAATTTGGCTTCAGCCAAAGCACGGATGCAAATCGTGATTCCACTGGCTTTAATCACTATCTTTATTTTACTGATGGCGGTCTTTCACAATGTCAAAGAAAGTCTATTGGTCTTTACCGGGGTACCCTTTGCCTTGACCGGTGGTGTGCTGTTCCTTTGGCTAAGGGATATTCCATTATCGATGTCAGCTGGAATTGGCTTTATTGCCTTATCTGGTGTTGCAGTCCTCAATGGACTGGTAATGCTGACCTTTATTAAGGAATTAAGGGACAAATATCCAGTGCATAAAGCCGTGTGGCAAGGGGCTATTTTGCGCTTAAGACCAGTGTTGATGACAGCTTGTGTGGCTTCACTGGGTTTTGTACCAATGGCGCTGGCAACCGGAACAGGGGCTGAGGTTCAACGGCCACTGGCAACCGTAGTGATTGGCGGGATTATCTCTTCAACATTACTAACTTTGGTGCTGTTACCCGTGCTTTATCGTTGGATAAATGAAAAGAAAGTTTCTTAATCCAATAGATTAGTCGATTTACAGCAGAGATATTGGCTGTTATCCAATATCTCTGCTCATCATAAATAGAATAAGGAAAATATTTTATGTCAGAACATCATGATCATAGCCATGCGGTTGTTACTGAAGAAAATAGTAAGAAGTTAATGGTTGCCTTAGGTTTAACGACTACTTTTTTAATAGTAGAAGTTGTCGCTGCTTTTATTACCCAAAGTTTGGCTTTGTTATCTGATGCAGCTCATATGTTTACTGATGTAGCCGCTTTAGCTATTGCTCTTGCCGCTATCAAAATTGGTAAAAAAGCCGCAGATGATAAAAGAACTTTTGGCTATCAGCGATTTGAAATTTTAGCGGCTCTGTTTAATGCGGTGATGCTTTTTGTGGTAGCAATATATATTGTATATGAAGCTTATCAACGTTTTACGAATCCTGCTGAAATTCAAAGTGTTGGAATGATGATTGTCGCGGTCATTGGTTTGGTCATAAATTTGATTTCAATGAAAATCCTTTCTGCTAGTGCTGAAGGAAGTCTAAATATAAAAGGTGCATATTTAGAAGTTCTTAGTGATGCTCTAGGATCGATAGGCGTGATTATCGGAGGAATAGTTATTTATTTTACCCAGTGGATGTGGGTTGATACCGTAATCGCTGTGTTAATTGGCTTCTGGGTCTTACCTCGAACTTGGATTTTATTAAAACAAAGTATTCATATTCTGCTTGAAGGAGTTCCTGATGAGATTGATATTGAGTCGTTAAGAAATGATTTATTGAAGCTAGAGGGCGTTGAAGGGATTCATCAGTTGAAAGTCTGGGCTATATCCTCAAGAAATATTCATTTAACTGCTCATTTGGTTGCTCCGAATAGCAATACAGATCAACTCTATCAAAAGGCCTTAGAAGTTCTAAAACATAATCATAATATTACTGAAATTACGTTACAAATAGAAAATACGAAATGTAATACATTGAACCAACATAAACACTAATTTGGACTTTAGTCTTCATATAGATGTTTTGTGTAACTTTAAAGTATACCCTAAAGTAACACTTGGAATACCTCAGAATTTATGTCTCATTTAAATAAAATTTATCCATACGTTACATGTAACTTTTAAAATTAATATTCATTAATTACAATAAACAGAAATAAGCGTCTCGTAGAGGGCAAGATGAAAGGTCATAAGGTGGGATATGTCAGAGTAAGCTCTGTAGACCAAAATATTGGTCGGCAGCTCGAGGGAATTGAGGTCGACCGGGTTTTTATCGATAAGGCCTCTGGAAAAAATACTGCCCGCCCTAAATTTCAGGAAATGCTGAGCTATGTTCGTGAAGGGGACATGATTGTTGTTCACTCCATGGATCGTTTTGCCCGGAGTTTGAAAGATCTAGTTACTGAAGTTGATCAGCTTGTCAAAAGGGGAGTCGCCATCCAGTTTATCAAAGAGAACATTACCTTCACGGCTCAGGCCACTCCGATGGATAACTTGATGTTGCAGCTCATGGGCGCCTTTGCCCAGTTTGAGCGGGAAATCATCTTGGAACGCCAAAAAGAGGGGATTAAGCTCGCAGCAGCTCAAGGGAAATATAAAGGTCGTGTCCATAAACTAAATCCCGATCAAGCTGAGGCTTTACAACAAGCCTGGGATGAAGGGAAATATTCATCCAAAGTTGAGCTAGCAAAAGCATTTGGTATCAGCCGACAGGCTGTATATCGATATTTGTCTAGTAGAGTGGTGGCTATTCATTAACTTAATTAATGCAAGTTATTTACTTATCTCTCTAAATTATATTTTTGACCTAGGCTTTACTGGATACGAAAAAATATTTTAAATTAGATAATAGAGATGATTTATTTCTGGATCATAAGCACGGACCTGGACCTATTTGGATGAACAATATAAATTTTAGAAGTTTTCAAGAAGCTGGAAAAGCTGTTTTACAGTTTCTATATCAACGCTTCGGATTTAATTTATGGATGATCACCCGAGTAGAAGGTAAAGACTGGATTGTGCTACAAAGTGAAGATCACGGTTATGAGGTTCAACCTGGACAGGTATTCCAATGGGCTGATTCTTTTTGCTCTCATATGGTTACCGGTAAAGCTCCTAAAATTGCTCCCCGTTCGGAAGACATTCCCTTGTACGCCACTGCACCAATTAACCAACAAGTCAGTATTAAGTCATATATTGGTCAACCTCTTATCAATGAAGATGGCAGCCTATTTGGTACGCTCTGTGCGATTGATCCTCAAATAAAATCTGAAGCAATCATTCAAGATATTCAACTAATCGAATTATTAGGCACCTTACTCAGCAGTATTCTTCAAGCTGAACTTCGTCAAAATGAACAGATACGTCATTGTGAACGCTTAGAAGCCGAAGCTTTAACTGATGAATTAACTGGGCTATACAATCGTCGAGCTTGGGAGCAATTAGTTAGTGCAGAAGAAGAACGTTGTAAACGTTATGGCCATCCCGCTGCAGTATTTTTTATTGACCTTAATGATCTAAAAAGAGTAAACGATAACTTAGGTCATGATGAGGGAGATAAGTTAATTCAACAGGCTGCTAATGTGCTACGGGATACTGTACGCAGCAATGATATTGTGGCGCGCTTAGGTGGTGATGAATTTGTCATTCTTACTGTGGAAAATGATGAGTCTGATGTGGAAATACTTCTAAGCTGAATTGTGGAGGCGTTTGCAAATGTACAAATGAGTGCAGCCATCGGATTTGCCATGCGTCATCCTACTCAAGGTCTATTTAACGCAGCCGCAGAAGCAGATAAAAAAATGTTTGAAAATAAACGTCGAATAAAGTCGGTATAATCAAATACATCTGCACGGGCCATTTTCTATTCAAACTTTAAAACGATTTTTTGCGTGAACAACTTCCAGAGGGTACCTTTACAGCTGGCGATGACTTGATGCCTATTTTCATCTTTCTCACACGCTATGACAAGCTAAAGCAGAACTACGAAAACTCAGTCACATTAGCTTGTATATTTATGTGGTTACCATTATGAAATGTCAACAGACCCTAAAATAAATATTAGAATTTAATTCTTTTCATATCTCCCCAATGTAGAGGAGCTTTTCTAAGATACTGAATTGAGCCAATAAATCTCCAATAAGAATGAATATATCTAAACCATAGGTTTTCTAAAAAACATGCTAAAATTAATTTTAAAATATTTTTTGGACTATAATATTTAAAGAAAATTACTTCTATAAGAATAGCGCAGAATGATAGTATTAAACCAAAACATAGTGCTAAAAGATAAAAATAAACACATACAATCCAATCCAAAAAACCAAAAATAGCTAATAAAACTAAGCTAATATATCCAACCAACTCAATAATAGGTCCTAATGCTTCAACAAAAACAAAAAAAGGAAATGCAAAAAAACCTAATTTCTTATTTTTAATATTAAAAAATAGGTATTTAAAACTCCACAAGCTTTCAAGCAAGCCTCTTTGCCATCTTTTTCTCTGAATACTTAAAGTCTTTAAGTTGTCTGGACATTGTGTCCAACAAACGGCATCAGGAATAAATGAAATATTTATATTAGTATTGTTTTTAAGTGCATTTTTTCTTAATTTCAAAACCAATTCCATATCTTCAGCAACAGTATTTTGGTTATATCCATTTATTTCTATAACTGCTTTTTTGGAAAAAATTCCAAATGCACCAGAAATAATCATAACACTGTCAAGAGCAAACCATCCCATTCTTCCATTGGAGTATGCACGTAAATATTCAACAATTTGAATTGTTTCCAACAAAGTTTTTGGGGTATCAACTTTTTTAACATTTCCGTTGATAATTTCACAACCATTAGCAATACGAACAATTCCACCACTTGCAACAGTGTTATTTTCTAAAAAAAATGGCTGAGCAAGTTTATGTAAAGCTTCTGAATCCAAAATACAATCAGCATCGATTGCACAAAATAATGGATAAACACTAATGTTTATGCCACAGTTTAAAGCATCAGCTTTTCCGCCATTTTCTTTTAAAACCACTTTTAATTTTTTATCAATTGAAGAAATATAACTTTCTTTAATCGGCTTATGGCTTAACTTCAGCCTAGATACATCCAAAGTGGGAATCAATGCAAAAGTGTCAATCAAGATTTCTAATGTTTTATCTTTCGGTCCATCACAAACAACAATAACTTCAAATTCTGAATAATTTAAGTTCAATAGAGATCTAACAGATTCTGCAATAGTGAGTTCTTCATTATAAGCAGGCACTATAATACTAATTGGAATATCATAAGTATTGAATTCTGTAAACCAAGCCTCATGGAGATTTGATTTCAATTTCTTGTTAATGCTAAAAAAACCTAAAATGTTAAGTACACCATAACCTATATTGACAATAAGAAAGTATATTAAAAAAAAACCGACCCAGATTTCAATAATTTTTTCCATATTAAACCAGCTCAATAAAGTTATTTATTTCATATTTATTTGATTCTACTATAAGAGCATCTTTTGCGAATTTATCGTCAATTCTCTCAATCAAACTATCGATTAAATCAACATCTGAACCATAATATTGAATTATAGCTTGCGCGGATCTTTTCCTAATCCACCAATTAGGACTAGACAGGCTTTTTAATAAATAATCAAAATTATTTTGTGAGAAATAATTCAATCTCATAATAGCCTGAATAATATTAACTTGATAAACCCAATTAGATTCTTCTTTAAGATGATTAATAAGTTCAAAATCATCGGGGTCATTAATATTTCTAATAGCAAGGCAGATGGTATCAATGGAAAATTTATTGATATTTTTTAGAATATAATTCACAAAATTTTCAAAAAAATCTGTTCTTGAAGCAATTTCCATAATACGTTTTTCATTATCCTTATTACAATTTTCAATAAGTTTTAAAATCATTAACATAGATTCATGAGTGTTAAAAAAATGCATTAAATATTTTAATTCTCTATTACTCCAATTTTCTCTGACTAAAATTTCCTGAAGTACGATTGGGCAATAGTACTGATTATTAATTTTTAATAAACAAATACATGCTTCAAAAGAAATAATATCCAATTTATGTTTTATAAAGTTTTCAATTTCAAGATTAATAAAGTTGGATGATTTATTTCCATAATAAAAATTCCCCAATGTGTGAATAATTAGGCATATTTTTTTTGTATTAATATTAGAGTAAATCCTCTTAGTTGAATTTAATTTTTTAATACAAATTTTATTAATTTTTAATAGATCAGCCATTTCTGTTAACCTTTTTTTTGAACAAGGATCAACTGAATTAAATTTTGATGACCAAAAAGATATAAATAAATAAAAACTTTTATCATCGATCTTTATTTTCCGTTTTGTATTTTTGGTTAGAAAAAAACAAAAATAATGATCTAATAGTTTAAAGTATCTTTTTTGTTTTTTATATTGATAATGATTTTTTACTTGAAAATAAATTATTCCAAAAATTAATTGACACATAAGCACTAGACTAAGGCTCAGCCAATTTAATACAGATAAAAAATCTATATCATTAAAAAGCATAAGACAATCCAAGGAGAAAACCTGTTCTTGAATAATTCCCATGATTAACAGTATGATTCAATCCAAAATTAGTATATAGATTTTTATTTATTAAAATTTTAGATGTAATAGCATGACTAGAGATACGATAAACTTTAGCAGAAGAGCCAACAATTTCTGGTTCTTGACCAGAAGAGAAATAATAATTAATGCTGTTATTATTACCAGAAAAATAATAACCAACCTGGGCTTTTACTCCACTGGTAGCTTTATAGAATGATGGATCGCTCAACCAAAGGCCAGCTAAAACCCTCCAATTATTAATATATTTTTCTCCAGCTAAAGAAAAGTAATTAATAGAGGAATTTTCATATCTAGAGTATTTATAGTCAAATATGGGAGAAACAGTACCATTTTTATAATATTGTTGTAAAATTAAACCCGTTCTAAATTCTGGCAAATAACCATTCTTATTGAAGTCCCCAACCCCAATAGAATAAGATAAAAAGGTTTTACCTGTTTCATTTTCATTAACTAAATTAGTACTATTAAATAATACCTCATTATCATTTAGATTATATCTTTCATAATCTTTAATAGAAAATTGCCAATAATCATTTTTTTCTTTTTGTGTATAACCAAATTCAGTCATTTTCCAATCAGGTTGACTATTACTATTTTTTTCTTGTGTATAAGAAACATCAAATATCTGATTATCCGCAAGAGATGATAACGAAAAAAATGATAAAATGGGAATCAAGATAAGCTTTTTCATACAATCTCTTTAGGTATTTTTCACAATTTAATCACATGGTCATTGGACTCATGTTGTAAGTTATAAAAGTATTAACTTCACGGTAATTTCACTTAGTGAAGACTTCCCACTTTGAGGTAAGGGTGTCCGTAGTCTATTTAAAGACTTTGAACTTTCCACGACATGAGTAATCTCAGATTCAGCCTGCCAAGGGGTGGTTGCTCTATTCCAAAAAACTCGATATGAGTGGTTCACGTAAATGAGTTCTGCCGTACAATACAGTAAAATAATATAACAAAATGTAAACAAAATCACATTATTTTTTAAATGATAGATATACTTTTTATAATTTTAAAAGGCTTTGTTAAACGAAATTGTGGAGGAGGAATTTCCCTTCATGTTTTATCACTTCAAAACATGTTGATCCCCTAAAAACAATAGAAAATAAGAGTAGAATTTTCTCTTAAAGTATAGGCAGGAGCTTATGCATGAAAACAGCTAAATTTACTAATAGTCAGATCATGTCCATCTTGAAGAAGGCTGAGTCTGACACATCTGTTGCTGCCCTTTGTCTTGAACACGGCATGAGCCCTTGCGTTGCAGTGCTTCTCAGGCATTATAATCAAGAACGACCACCTCAGGCTAACAAAAAAGTCTTCTCTAGGGTCTGTTGACATTTCACAAAGGCAGCCACAGATAAATACAAGCTAAGGCAACTGCGCTTTGAAAGTTTCGCTTTAGTTTATCAAACCGTGTAGCAATTCCTCGGAATTGCTTCAAACGATGTTAGCGGCAGTGTAAAAATGACCCCCTAACGGCATTTAAAAACTGACCCCCTTGGTTAATATAGCGGTCATTTTGGACTGCTCAACATGTTAACTTTGGAGCAAGCAGTGACAATCCAAATACTTCATCAGCAAGGTAAATCTATTAAAGCCATTAGTCGTGAACTGGGGGTGTCCCGAAATACCGTACGTAAATATTGGCACTGTTGCAAATAACCACGAATGGTAAGCTGAAGACTGTTTTAGCTAAAGATGCAGCATATGAATCCTTTCCATGGTCGGCATTTTCAGGGCGAAATCATTCTTTGGGCTGTGCGCTGGTATTGTAAACATGGCATTAGCTATCGTGAACTGCAGGAAATGCTGGCCGAACGGGGTGTGAATGTTGATCACACGACTATTTACCGTTGGGTTCAACGTTATGCTCCTGAAATAGAAAAACGTTTACGCTGGTATTGGCGTAATCCTACAGATCTGAGCTCGTGGCATATTGATGAAACCTAAGTAAAAGTGAATGGACGATGGTCTTATCTGTATCGTGCAGTCGATCAACGTGGCGATACCATTGATTTTTATCTTTCTTCTAGACGTAATACCAAATCAGCATATTGTTTTCTTGGAAAAATTTTAAATAATGTGAAGAAGTGGCAAATTCCACAAGTGATCAACACGGATAAAGCACCCACATATGGACGTGCTTTATCACGGTTAAAACGGGAAGGTAAATGTCCACCAGACCTTGAGCACAGGCAGATTAAGTATAAAAATAACGTGATTGAATGTGATCATGGCAAGCTAAAGCGGATCATCAGGGCCACATTAGGATTCAAATCTATGAAGACGGCTTATGCCACAATTAAAGGTATTGAAGTCATGCGTGCACTACGTAAAGGACAAGCATCGTCATTTTATTATGGTCAGCCTCAGGGTGAAGTGTGTCTAATCAACAGGGTTTTCGGTCTCTAAGTACTTTTTAAAGGGAACATCATCGACTCAAATCTCTATTTGCAACAGTGCCGAATATTTTATGCAGCAGTGAGTTCCGTAATTTTCTTTTTCAACACTGATACTTGTACGGCTGAAGATCGAAAGCTATTTCTGCATCTGCATTGAAGGCTGTTAATACCTCGGCTTTTGGAGCTGTTTTTTTAGCCCCTATGATTAACCACGATTGTTTAACTAATATGAACAAAGTCGTGAAACATTGGTCAAAGAATAGGCGTGAAACATGAAAAATCATAAAAAAAGCCCAATCGGGTGTGATTGGGCTATAAACTAGAAACTACAGCATTGATTTCTAAGGAAAATTATAACACATTTCGTATAAGGTGTATTATGTTAATTTTAGAAAATCTTCACTACTATTATTTTAAAATAAGCCTTATATCCAAGCATAAAACAAGGTTGTCTAGACTTCTTTTAACAGTAAAGTTATCATAAAACTGAATTTTATTTTTTAGGTAAGTTTATGCATTCTATCCGCATTCGTTAAGACACAACTATTTGCATAGTGACACTATTTTATAATGGTGGGCTTTTGTTGTGTCTTTAAGAATATATGCGGATATATAAAGTAAAAGTATGCTTAATTTATAAGTATGCTTTTAGTGCATAGTTTCCAGTTATAACTTAATTGACTAGCTATTTGTCCACCCTGTGGATGAATAGCTTTTTTTTTGGGAGGACACTGTGATGCTAGCTTTTGTTTTCACCTAAATCCTGTTTGCTGCATAAAAAATTTCAAGAGCTAAACAGGAGTAAATAAAAATGAGTTTAATTATTAAAGCGAGAAACATACGCTTGGATTATGCTGGGCGTGATGTTTTGGATATTGATGAATTGGAAATTCACTCTTATGACCGTATTGGTCTTGTGGGTGATAACGGAGCAGGAAAGAGTAGTTTACTCAAAGTACTTAATGGCGAAATTGTTTTAGCCGAAGCGACATTACAGCGTTTTGGTGATTTTGCACATATCAGCCAACTGGGCGGAATCGAAATAGAAACGGTCGAAGACCGGGCAATGTTATCTCGCCTTGGTGTTTCCAATGTACAAAACGACACAATGAGTGGCGGAGAGGAAACTCGTGCAAAAATTGCTGCCGCATTTTCCCAACAAGTACATGGCATTCTAGCGGATGAACCAACCAGCCACCTTGATCTCAATGGAATAGATCTACTTATTGGTCAACTTAAAGCATTTGATGGAGCATTACTTGTTATCAGTCATGACCGATATTTTCTTGATATGGTTGTAGACAAGATATGGGAGTTAAAAGACGGTAAAATTACGGAATATTGGGGTGGTTACTCGGATTACTTGCGTCAAAAAGAAGAAGAGCGACAACACCAAGCCGTAGAATATGAGCTGATGATGAAGGAACGGGAGCGATTAGAATCTGCTGTGCAAGAAAAACGCCAGCAAGCTAATCGATTAGACAATAAGAAAAAAGGAGAAAAATCCAAAAACTCTACCGAAAGTGCTGGACGACTTGGGCATGCAAAAATGACTGGCACCAAGCAAAGAAAACTGTATCAGGCAGCTAAGAGTATGGAAAAGCGTTTGGCTGCATTAGAAGATATTCAAGCACCAGAGCATTTGCGTTCTATTCGTTTTCGTCAAAGTTCAGCCCTAGAACTGCACAATAAGTTCCCGATTACGGCAGATGGTCTGAGCTTAAAATTTGGTAGCCGTACTATCTTTGATGACGCTAACTTTATAATACCGCTTGGCGCTAAAGTCGCTATAACTGGATCGAATGGAACAGGGAAAACGTCCTTGTTAAAAATGATATCAGAACGTGCTGATGGATTAACCATATCTCCAAAAGCTGAAATTGGCTACTTTACACAAACAGGATATAAATTTAACACGCATAAATCTGTGCTCTCCTTTATGCAGGAAGAGTGCGAGTACACAGTTGCGGAAATTCGTGCAGTATTGGCTTCAATGGGGATCGGAGCGAATGATATTCAAAAAAACTTATCCGACTTATCGGGAGGTGAAATCATCAAACTGCTTTTATCCAAAATGCTTTTAGGAAAATATAATATTTTGCTTATGGATGAACCAGGAAACTATCTTGACCTAAAAAGTATTGCCGCATTAGAAACAATGATGAAGTCCTATGCAGGAACTATTATCTTCGTATCTCATGACAAGCAATTGGTCGATAATATTGCTGACATTATCTACGAGATCAAAGACCACAAAATCATCAAGACTTTTGAGAGAGATTGTTAATGATAGCCAATCTAATCCGAACATTAATTATTGAACTCTTTAAAGGAAATTAAAAATGACAATTCAAGATATTCAATCACTTGCTGAAGCACACGGCTTGTTGCTTACGGACAAAATGAATTTCAATGAAATGGGCATTGATTTTAAGGTCGTTTTTGCTCTTGATACAAAGGGGCAACAATGGTTGCTGCGTATTCCTCGTCGTGATGGCATGAGGGAACAAATCAAGAAAGAAAAACGCATTTTAGAATTGGTAAAAAAACATCTTTCTGTAGAGGTTCCTGATTGGAGAATTTCATCTACAGAATTAGTGGCTTATCCCATACTTAAAGATAATCCTGTTTTAAATTTGGATGCTGAAACCTATGAAATAATTTGGAATATGGACAAAGATAGCCCGAAATACATAACATCTTTGGCAAAAACCTTATTTGAAATCCATAGTATTCCTGAAAAAGAAGTTCGGGAAAATGATTTGAAAATTATGAAACCTTCAGATTTAAGACCTGAAATAGCAAACAATTTGCAGTTAGTAAAATCTGAAATTGGTATAAGTGAGCAATTGGAAACCCGCTACAGAAAATGGTTGGATAATGATGTTCTATGGGCAGATTTCACCCAATTTATACATGGCGATTTATATGCTGGGCATGTACTAGCTTCAAAGGATGGAGCTGTTTCAGGCGTTATTGATTGGTCAACAGCCCATATAGATGACCCAGCGATTGATTTTGCTGGGCATGTAACTTTGTTTGGAGAAGAAAGCCTCAAAACTCTAATCATCGAGTATGAAAAACTAGGGGGTAAAGTTTGGAATAAACTATATGAACAGACTTTAGAAAGAGCAGCGGCCTCTCCTTTGATGTATGGTTTATTTGCCTTAGAAACTCAAAATGAAAGCCTTATCGTTGGAGCAAAAGCTCAGTTGGGAGTTATATAATTTAAAAATATGATTGCTGAGAACTGCCTTGTTTTGAAACTTGGTTGGCTTTAATTAGTTTTTAGTATTCTTTATAGAAAATGCCTCGATCAAGGGGCATTTCTAACAATCATTTAACATAAAATTTCTTATGTGAAGTAACCTGAATGCAGCGGTGCCCCATTGGGGGCGCGTTGAGATAAGCCTCTTTTAGATAACTTTAGCAACTCGATAGACAGTTGCAACTCCACAATTCACTGCTTTGGCAATTTCTTCCTTAGTCATATTGCCAACTACTAGCAATTCTTTTATTCGTTTATGTTTAGCCTCATTTGCCTTCTTGCCTGTTGGTTTGTAACCCGAACGTGCCAGGCCCTGCTTAATACGTTCTATACGTTTCTCATTGTCTAGGCGGGCCATTGTTGCCAGAAGATCAATCAACATATTGTTGATGAGTTCCAAGATTGAATGAGTAATGCTGTCACTGGTTTGAATCATTTGGTAGGTAGTAGGAAGATCTGCTACGACTAAACGAAGTCCCTTCTCCTGGATCCTGCGCTTCAGCTCTTGAAAATCTCGTTGGGTTAGGCGTGATAAGCGGTCAATACTTTCAACTAACAATGTGTCACCTTGATTTGCTTCTGACAGTAGCTTATTCAATTCAGGTCGGTCTAACTTCGTACCACTATAGTTTTCCACGTACACAATGGTTTCACCCAAATTCAAGTTTTGGTTTAGATCCTGAAGAATCTGCAAAGCCCTTTCTGCATCTTGATCTTTAGTTGAAGCTCGTAGATAAATACGTGTATTCATTTCTATCATTTAATCTTAATTCTATTAGATTAATGATAATACTATCATTTAATTATTGCATTAAGTCTAATGATAGATATTGTATGCGATTTGGCTCGCTATCATTCAGGTATACTCTTTTGATAAAAAAAGCATGACTAAAAGCCATGCCTTGGGAATTCGTATAACGTGTATTATGTTAATTTTAGAAAATTTTATCAAAACTCAATTTTAATTGTTACATTTTCCATGGGTACTTTAGCCACTTCAGCAATTTTTTTACGAGCTTCACTAATCAAATCTGGAAGTAACATGGAGGAAAAACCTACTTCATTCTTCTCTAATTGATCTTCAGCTTTTTCATTAACTTTATTTCTTGAAGCATATTCTTGAGTAGGAACCGCCTTATTCCATTCTAAATCTTCCAAGGCTAGCTCTAAATTTTCTTGTATTTCATCAATACTTAGATAAGCAACTGGATTCCGTATTCCTCCCAATTTACTCCAAGCATTTTTATATGACTCATTATTAGGCAGTATTGCGTATTCAGAGACTTCAATAAATTTCTTATTTCCTTCTACAGCATGTATCTGTTTTATTCGACCTATATAAAAAGCCTGACCGCGATCTAATTGATCATCTGAAGAATGATATGCTTGTTTTTTATCATTATATGTACATAACAGATACTTTACAGATGATAGTTTATTAATATTGGCAGTCCATTCACCACTCCCACCACGATTCAATAACTCTGATTTGGATTCAGAGGTAAAAACGACAATCGTGTCTTGCATAAGTCTATCTCGATATAAAAACTATATAATATATTTATACTATCTTATTAAAAAAGTCAAAATTTGTCATAATTTTTATATTTAAATCAAAAAAAGTATTGACAAAGTATATCAAAAGTATAAAAATTTATAAATCAAATATAAAGGAGATACTTCATGTCAGACTCTGAAAAAATCAATAAATTAGTACGCAAAATTCAAGAAGGTATTTACTCGCAACATCAACTTGATGTGCTTTATAAAAATGCCGTTGATAAGAACGAACCAGAGGTTCAATTAGCTGTGCAAGATGCGCTCCGTCAGATAGGTGGAAGCCAATACACTAAAAAGTTTCTACAGCCGATTCGTTCAAAAGTTCAAGATTTAGTACATGAAATAGCCGCAAATAATGGATGGCTAAAATTCGACAGCAATCAGGTCAAGAACGGTCTGAAAGTTGGTGGAGGAATGATGCGGGGAGATGCTATCGCCCAATATTATATTTCATGCAAACAACCTGGTTGGAAAAGATCAGTTTCCTTTGCAGCTACACAAACAGATGAGAATAGTGAGATTTTTTACTCTGTGGCATCACCAGGTCTTATGGAAGAAATTCACTTGCACAATGCTGAGGATGCAATCGGGTTATTCAAAAATGAATTACAAGAACATATGAAATAATTAACTCTCCCCTAACACCTAGATATAAGGGAACTAAAATGCCAAGAATTCTAAAACATATTGATCAAATTGCTCGAGAAAAAAACAGAGATGTGCTTTTCGTTGCTTTTGATAATGAAATCTATGAGGGCTATGATTATGAAGAATGGGTTAGTAGAACACAGTTAATACAGTGGTTGGAAAGCCATAAAATTAGTTATATTGAATGCTTTCATATAGCAAATGAAAACTATATGGAGTCTTATCGAGGAGAAATATATATAGATGTTGCTTATGATGAAAACAATCCGACTTATATTCAAGTTAAGGATTATCTAGAAAATTCTGATGGTAGCCCCCGTATCCCAGGTGTTCTTTTTTATTTGCTTCCGTTAGAAATCGCCATGAAGAACAAGCACCATGATGAACCAGGTTTTTGGGATAAATGGGCTGAAAATTTCTAACTTAGTGTCCCATTTAACATAATGGCGGTTATACGCAATACACTTGTATATTAATATAAATATCAAACACTTAATAAAACCATAAAAATGTAAAAATGCCCAAAAAGCCGATTTTGAAACAAGTCGGCTTTTTTATGAGCAGTTTTGATAGTTCTTGCCAATAAATTTGTTTAAAAAGTAGTCGATTTTGCAATTTTTTAAATTTTATCAATGCCTGTACTTCGGAAATTATCCGCAATTTCTGCGGATAAACCTTGGGGTAAGTTTTGAGCAATCTTGTAAGCCAAAGCTGACATGAATTAGGGAGCATTGCGTCTATGTCAGTATGGGGATTTTTCATATGATGGGGACATAGAGAACAGGATGTTCCAACACATAAAACAATAATGATAAGTGCAACACCAGGACGTGAGATACGACAGGAGTTATACCTAAACACCCAATATGAAAAAGCCCGACAGGATGTCGGGCTTTTTTATTGCCTGTATCTTTTAGATCAATTTTAGAAAGCAACGATTACTTACAATAAATCACGTGTAATAAATAGTTTGATGGTATGATATGTATCAATGATATCTATTTTATTGGGAGGCAAATATGGAAACCGCTAAAGTTTTTCAAACAGGTCGTAGTCAAGCTGTCCGTTTACCTAAAGCATTTCGCTTTAATGGTACTGAAGTTGCTATCAAGAGTTTTGGCCGTGGTGTCTTATTAATGCCCATCGAAAACCCATGGGACATCATGTTAGAAGCAATTAACGAATTTGAAGTAGGATTTCAGCTTGAACGAGCTGATCAGGGTGAGCAATTACGTGAGGACTTCAAATGATTTACCTCTTAGACACAAATATTTGTATCTACGTGATCAATCATAAACCACAGCAAGTTTTTGAACGCTTTAAGCAATATCAGCTTGGACAGTTAGCTATTTCTAGCATAACCGCGTCAGAGCTGGCTTTTGGCGTTGAAAAGTCTGGATCTGAACGCAATAAGCAAGCTCTGAACAAGTTTTTATCACCCTTAGATATTTTACCCTACGATGAGCAAGCGATTTGGCATTACGCTAAATTACGTCAAGATCTCCAATCAACAGGTAAAACTATTGGTAGTTTAGATATGCTAATAGCAGCTCATGCCCTCGCTTTAGATGTTGTACTAGTCACAAACAACATCAAGGAATTTGAGCGTATAGATGGGTTAAAGTTAGAGAACTGGATCTAATTTTTAGCCCTTAAAAGGGCTAAATTTCGTATAGCACCATTATGTTAATTTTAGAAAAACTACATACTTTCATACATAAATTATTTTTCAAAAATATAATTTTTTTCCATATTTATAGGGCAAATAAACATATATTGCGCTTTAAACATTCCGTTTTTGTCCTTTTTAATTTTTTTTACGGTTTCTTTAGATTGCAATACTTGCTCCAAATTTGCTAATAAATCTATTTTTGCTTTATCTAGATCTTTATTAAACACGTTCAAATTATATTTTTGATAATTATTCATGGCATGCGTAATAGCATCTACATTACTTTTATTATTTACTATTACATCTGTAAAAAGTTCATACGCAACAGAACAATAATTTTTGAACATATCTTTATTTCGAGCTAAAAATTCTTCTTTTTCACCTGCACAGCCAGATTTGTCATAAACAAACTTATTTCTATAATAATCACTATCTTTTGGCGAATTTAAAATTACAATTCCATCTGAACTATACGAAAATAAATGATATCCAACATATCCTCCATAGGAGTTTTTAGCATTTACTTCACCACAAGCAACACTCTCACCAACAGAATTCTTTATTTCCCTTAATTTTTGAAATTTTGTAGAGTCTGGATCTTTCATTTCCTGTTTTACTTTACTTTGAACCATATCTAAAAATTTATTATTTTCAGCATAAACTGAATTAATTAAAAAAAAATTAAGAATGGTGAAGTATATTAATTTACTCATAAAGTCCTCATAATTTAACAATTTGCATAAGATGGCTGAATCTGTGGATGCTATTTTTTAGATTCTACCCAAAGTGAATACGTAGATTAAGCAAGTTATGACTGTACGCATTGATGCAGACGTTATGCAATCGCTTAAGGAAAAGGATATCAAACACGTATGAATAAAATCCTATGTAATGCAATGCTTAAAGAATTAAAAAGCCAGTACAACTGGCTTTTTAGGGCACTGTTGCAAATAACCACGAATGGTAAGCTGAAGACTGTTTTAGCTAAAGGAGCAGCATATGAATCCTTTCCATGGTCGGCATTTTCAGGGCGAAATCATTCTTTGGGCTGTGCGCTGGTATTGTAAATATGGCATTAGCTATCGTGAACTGCAGGAAATGCTGGCCGAACGGGGTGTGAATGTTGATCACACGACTATTTACCGTTGGGTTCAACGTTATGCTCCTGAAATAGAAAAACGTTTACGCTGGTATTGGCGTAATCCTACAGATCTGAGCTCGTGGCATATTGATGAAACCTATGTAAAAGTGAATGGACGATGGTCTTATCTGTATCGTGCAGTCGATCAACGTGGCGATACCATTGATTTTTATCTTTCTTCTAGACGTAATACCAAATCAGCATATTGTTTTCTTGGAAAAATTTTAAATAATGTGAAGAAGTGGCAAATTCCACAAGTGATCAACACGGATAAAGCACCCACATATGGACGTGCTTTATCACGGTTAAAACGGGAAGGTAAATGTCCACCAGACCTTGAGCACAGGCAGATTAAGTATAAAAATAACGTGATTGAATGTGATCATGGCAAGCTAAAGCGGATCATCAGGGCCACATTAGGATTCAAATCTATGAAGACGGCTTATGCCACAATTAAAGGTATTGAAGTCATGCGTGCACTACGTAAAGGACAAGCATCGTCATTTTATTATGGTCAGCCTCAGGGTGAAGTGTGTCTAATCAACAGGGTTTTCGGTCTCTAAGTACTTTTTAAAGGGAACATCATCGACTCAAATCTCTATTTGCAACAGTGCCATTATTAGTAACTTGCTACAGACTGACCGTCTGAATTAACCAGACAGTATAGCCGACGAAAAATAGTACTAAAGTAGTGCCAGAAGTACGACCGAATACACGCTTGGTTTTAAATGCAAATAGACACATCACAAACAGTAGTAAGGTTAAGAGACTCATCGCTAATATATCACGCGACAGAATAATGCTACTCGGAGTAATAGGCGCAATGAGTGCTGCTATACCTACGACTCCTAAAGTATTAAAAACGTTAGAGCCTATAATATTACCCAAAGCCATATCATGCTCACCTTTACGTGCGGCCGACAAGCTCGCAACTAATTCAGGCAGTGACGTACCGATAGCGACGATAGTGAGACCAATGATAAGCTCACTCAAGCCCCATAAAGTAGCAAGTTCAGTAGCGCCCCAAACGATAGCGCGCGAGCTTAGTATTAATACGAACAAACCAAGAAATAACCTACCTAAACCTTGTGCCATACTGTGTTCAGCCTTTGCAGTTTCTTCTACAGTATCGTCTTCATGTTCGTGGTTGCCTTCACGCATGCTCAAGATGATTTGTATGCCTAAGACAACGACTAGAAGCACTATCAATACTATACCGTCGGTATTACCTAAGACACCATCGCTTAATTGCCAAGCAGCTACTGCCGTCACCAACAGTAGTAAAGGCATATCACGATTGATAATACTTTTTCGGATAATAATTGGACTTATTAATACCGTTGCGCCTAATACTATGGCGATATTAACAATGTTAGAACCATAAGCATTACCCAATGCCAGCCCAGGGCTACCTTCTAAAGCAGCTAACATGGACACTATCATCTCTGGTGATGAAGTGCCTACACCTAGAATGATGACACCAATCAAAAAGCTGGGTACATTCAGCTTATTAGCTAAAGCGACGGCACCATCAATAAAAACATCAGCACTCCAAACCAAGATTGCTAGACCTACTACTACTACTGCTAGCATTGCTAACCACATCAGTGCGTTTCCTTATAAAAATTAGAGTAATCGTTAAGAAAAATGGGCATAAAAAATTGAGCAATAGAAGGCTCAGTTTTATAGTAGCATAAGCAACCAGCGCAATTATGAGAAAAGGTATTATTGTTTTTTATACTTTGAAGTCCTTAATGTCTCATTCAGTCTTGAAAGCATGATTAGTGCATTTGCGATTACCAATGATGTGATTTTCATCATATTAAGCCTTATAATTAATACCATCAAAAACCTTAAGATATCCATATGCTAAAGAAAACTGAGCAAAGATTAGAGAAAATCATATTTAATAGCCGTTGGCTACTAGCCCCATTTTATTTGGGATTAGTGCTCGGTATTATTTTATTATTTATCAAGTTTTTCCAAGAAATGTGGCATATGATCACCCATGTGCTCAGTGCGTCTGAAGCCGATGTGATCGTTGGTGCGTTAGCTCTTATCGACATGGCATTGGTCGCAAGTTTGTTACTCATCATTATATTCAGTGGTTACGAAATTTTTGTCTCAAAAATTGATACAGTGGGGCATGAGGATCGTCCTGAATGGATGGGAAAAACTAATTTCTCTGGCCTAAAACTTAAAGTCATTGGTGCTATTGTTGCCATTTCTGCTATCGATCTTCTTAAATCATTTATGGATATACCCAAAGATATGAGCGAGGGTGATGCTGATAGATTGATGTGGAAAGTGATTATTCATATGACGTTTGTACTTTCAGGCCTATTGTTTGCCTTGATGGACAAGATTGTTGGTGATACTAAAAAACATTAAAAAAAGCTCAATAGAAATCTATTTATTAATTTACGCAAATAGGCGCAAAGGAGCGTAGATGGCATGAGCTAGTTTATTAACCTTATTCGATGACATTAGTATGATGAGTGTTTATGTGACTTGTGCAGTAAGCATCCGGCTAACACAGCCTTACCAAGCGATCCTATAAGCCTTAATTTAGTTCCCACCTAAAAACAAGTGGGGACTTAATCCATGAACATGGATATATATTCAGCAACACCTCCTGTTGCTAAAAAACGCCGAAAATACAGCAAAGAATTCAAACTCAGTATTGTCAATGCCTGCAAAAATCCTAATACCTCGATCGCTTCGGTCGCACTGCAACATAGTATTAATGCCAACCTTGTCAGTCGTTGGATCAGGATCTTCAGCCATCATGAGGGTGCCGTGCAGGATCCTACTCATGTGAATCCAGCATTTATTGCTTTGCCTTACACTGCTGCAATCAGCCAACCTATTGATGAGAGGATCACGTTGTGTATCACCGTGCCTCATACGAATAATGATATTCAGCTAAAATGGCAGACATCAGAAATACCTGCCTTGGCAGAATTACTCAAGGCACTTGCAACATGATCCGCATTGATGAAATCTGGTTGTCTACTCAGCCCATGGACATGCGTGCAGGTATGGATACGACCATGGCTCAGGTGGTGAGAGCCTTTGGCTACATCAAACCGCATTGTGCTTACCTGTTCTGTAATAAACGTGGCCATCGCATGAAAGTGCTGGTACATGATGGATTGGGCATCTGGCTGTGTGCCCGGCGGCTGGAACAGGGCAAATTTCACTGGGCTCAAGTTCACCAAGGTGAAACCGTGGCCCTCAGCCCGGAACAGTTACAGGCATTAATCCAAGGTTTGCCCTGGCAGCGCATTGGACGACAGCAGGTGGTGACGATGCTTTAAACCAGGCTGTTCCATTCTGCTATTCTCCAAACGTTCTATTTCCTCTGCGTCATGACCTCAGGCATACTGCGGTCATGAATACGCTGCCTGACTTAAGCCAACTGACCCATGAACAACTGCTGGAATTCACCAGGCAGTTGGCGCTGCAGCATCAGTCTCTAGCACAATCAAACCAACAATTGGATGCCAAAGTTCAACATCTTTCTATTCTCAATCAAAAATACGAGCATGAACTGGCGCTGTTTAAAAAGCACAAATTCGCCCAAAGGAATGAACACTTAACGGCAAAACAAATCCATCTGTGGGATGAAGCGGTTGAAGAAGATATTGCCGCGGTTGATCTAGAACTGGAACGGCTAAATGCAGATAAAACCAATGCAGCGACACAGAAAGCCAAAACCAATAAACCTAAACGTCGACCACTGCCAGATCATCTACACACCATCCGTATTGAGCATGAACCTGCATCAACCCAATGTGCTTGTGGCTGCCAACTCCGTCGTATCGGCGAAGATGTCAGTGAAAAACTGCATTTCAGACCGGCACAGTTCTATAAGGAACAGCATGTGCGTGGTAAATGGGTCTGTGATCAGTGTGACACTCTGACTCAGCAAGCGATGCCCGCCTATGTGATTGATAAAGGCATTGCTTCACCTGAATTGCTCAGCCATGTGCTGGTATCGAAGTATGCCGATCATTTGCCGCTGTACCGTCAGCGCCTGATCTATCAGCGGGCTGGCATTGATCTGTCCAGATCCACTTTATCTGACTGGATAGGTCGCTGCGGTGTAGAACTGGAACCTCTGGCCAATGCCTTAAAAGAGGTGGTGCTGCAACAGCGGGTGCTGCATGCAGATGAAACACCGGTCACCATCATGCGGATGGGTGAGAATAATAAAAAACCGAAGAAAGGTTATGTCTGGGCCTATGCCACCACACAGTATAATCCAGTTCAGGCGGTGATCTATGACTTTCAGGATAGTCGTTCAGGCCAGCATGCTGAAGAGTTCTTGAAAGGCTGGCAGGGCTATCTAGTCTGTGATGATTACAGTGGTTATAAAGCACGTTTTAAATCAGGCCAGGTGATTGAGGTAGGGTGCATGGCCCATGCACGTCGTAAATTCCATGAACTGCATGTAACTGGGAAAAGTCAGGTTGCTGAACAGGCCTTAGTGCTGATTCAGAAACTGTATGCGATAGAAGCAGAACTCAGGAAAAAGACCGATGGTACAGCGGAAGACCGCCGCGAATACCGACAACAGCATAGTCAACCAGTGATGCAACAACTATATGAATGGCTCAACCAACATCATCTGACAGTGCCATCGAGTTCTCCCACCGCCAAGGCTATCAATTACACTCTGAAGCGTTGGCCAGCCTTAAGCCGCTATCTGGATGATGGCAATCTACCGATATGCAACAATTGGGTAGAGAATCAGATGCGTCCCTGGGCGTTGGGACGCAAGAACTGGCTGTTTGCAGGTTCGCTGCGCAGTGGTCAGCGAGCGGCAAACATCATGACTTTAATCCAGTCAGCAAAGCTGAATGGCTTGGATCCGTATGCCTATTTAAGTGATGTGCTGAAAAGGTTACCGACACACAAAGTGACCCAAATTGAAGAATTGCTGCCGCACTGCTGGAAACCTAAATCGAATTAAAAAATAGGTATGGGATTCAGCGGACGCTTACCTTGTGCATTAAAATCCTGATGGTAATCTAATCAAGATCTATGAACGTCTAACAGAGATAGAGATTTTAACAAAACTTAAAAATAAGCAGCCAACCTTTTTAGTTTGACTGCGTATAACCGCCATTATGTTAAATGGATAGATGGTTTGATTATGGCTTCCTTACCCACTTGAAAATGTTTTACCCAACTAATGACTAACAATTTTACTTTTATTACTATGACAAATAGTTTTTTTAAGAAAAATTTGACATGAAAAATATATGTGCACTTACGATAGCTCTTATAAGTATAGGAATTATTCCAAACGTAAAAGTTGAAGCGAATGTTCTTGATATAGTGGAAGCATATAGAGACCAAATTAATTATAAAGAAGAAAAAATTCAAAGTCTTGATTCAAAAATACTAGCACTTACTGTAAAACCTGAAAATATGGAGATTTGGAAAGAGCTTAGCTGTGAAAGAAGAAAGGCTATGCGAAGCTACATTCATTCAGCAAATAAGATACTTGAATCTAAGGAGTTGAAAAGTCCAGAACTTAAAAATGCTGAAGAAATAAAAAGCTATTTGGTAGATTCGAAAAATTACTATTTACTCTTTATAGCAGAAGAGGATCAGGTATTACAAAGCTCTGCTTTCGGGAGCAATACAATAGGATTTGAAACTTTCACATTAGATAATCTTTGTCAGGGTTATGAAGACTATGAACTAGAATCATAGACATAACCTATGGTTGATTTTTTATGTACTTTACAGGTCTTCAAAAATCAACCACTCATAAGTATTAAAAACAGTAAAACTTGAAACAAGTTACTATTTCATTTTTTTAAAATTAAAAGCTGAATTGTATATTTAATTCCAACTTAAAGGACTACCACAGGCTTGAGTCGATATATTTTCTAAATCATCAGGTTTGCCATAGAGCAAAATCATTTCTATGCAAGTCGCTAAATATACTCTAGCTTGTCTTTCATGAAAGCATTGTTTTAAAGTATGTTGTTGATTTTCTGGAATAATATTTGGAGCCGTACTCATAATTAATAGCACAAAGTTCGACTTATTTAATCCTGGCTTAAGCATTAAATCTCTGAGCTTACGTAGAGGAATAACATTTAGACCTTCAAGAATAGTACCGGCTTGAATTACTAGGCTATAGCACATTCTCTCTCTATTATTTTGTGTAGAGCTATTAGCTATAATTGCCCATTCAGGCATAGGTCTTAAAGTTTTTTCATCGGCTTCTTTGTGTTTTTTAAAGTAAGCAGAAATGATTAAAAACAAAATGATGCCTACTACAACTATCCAAATCATTATTATTCAACCTTTAATTTATAATTGATACACCAATAACAAGTTGATTATAAATGAATTTTGTTGCGAATACCTTATAATTCACATTTTCTATTTGAACTGTAAATACTACAGAGTCTTGCTTTCTTTCTAGGATATGTACTTGTGTGTTTCTATTAATATATTCTTCCAAATCTGAATAGAATACGTCATCAAAAGAAATTGTTGGATTTTGAGGATTTGTGAACTTAGATGTGTATTGAATTACTTTAGAAATGTCTTTTACCTTAGGTTTCTTTTTCTTGATTTTAAGAAAAATAATTAAAACAGCAATCAATAAAATAAAGATCAAAAATTCCATAAGTATCCTTTAAAATTCTTTAGTTTTCTTAAAATTAACATAATACACCTTATACGAAATGTGTTATAATTTTCCTTAGAAATCAATGCTGTAGTTTCTAGTTTATAGCCCAATCACACCCGATTGGGCTTTTTTTATGATTTTTCATGTTTCACGCCTATTCTTTGACCAATGTTTCACGACTTTGTTCATATTAGTTAAACAATCGTGGTTAATCATAGGGGCTAAAAAAACAGCTCCAAAAGCCGAGGGGTAATCCCCCCTAAAAATAATAGGATCTAAAAGTAGAATTTTCTCTTAAGATACGAGCAGGAGATTCTGCATGAAAACATCTAAATTTACTGACAGTCAGATCATGTCCATCTTGAAACAGGCAGAATCTGGCACACCTGTAGCGACCCTTTGCCGTGAACACGGCATGAGTAATGCTACCTTTTATAAATGGCGTGCCAAATATGGTGGTATGGATACATCATTAATGGATCGACTGAAAGAGCTAGAAGCCGAAAATACCAGACTTAAAAAGATGTATGCGGAAGAGCGATTAAAGGCCGAAATCATCCAGGAAGCGATGGCAATGAGTAGCACTGCTACGCAAGGGTAAAGCCATCTTGCCGGCGTAAGATGGCACAACAGGCAGTTGCCCAGCATGCCATTAGTATTCGTTTGGCTTGTAAAGCATTTGGCATTAGTGAAACCTGCTACCGCTATCAAGCCAATCTCAGCGATGACAATGCACTCATTGCTGAACAGCTCATTGAACTCACTGAGGAAAATTCCGATTGGGGCTTTGGTTTGTGCTTCTCGTATTTACGGCATGTTGGGAGTTGCTGCTGGAATCACAAGCGGGTTTACCGCATTTACTGTGAGTTGGCACTGAATCTGCGTATTAAACCGAGAAGAAGACTAAAACGGCATGCGCCTGAACCATTGAAAGAACCAATCCGAGAAAATCAGGTTTGGTCATTAGATTTTATGCATGATCAGCTTTCCGATGGTCGCAAGTTTCGATTATTGAATGTGATTGATGATTACCGCCGCGAAGGCCTAGCCATTGAAGCAGGGTTCTCATTGCCCACAATCAGGGTTATTCGTACGTTGAATCAATTGCTGGAGTGGAGAGAAAAACCGTTAGTGATCCGATGCGATAATGGTCCCGAATTTATCAGTCACGAATTTGTGCGCTGGGCTACTGAGCACGGTATTCGTATTGAATATATTCAACCGGGTAAGCCACAGCAGAATGCGTATATTGAACGCTATAATCGGACCATACGTTATAGTTGGCTGAGCAAGCATTTATTTGATACTTTGGATGAAGTACAAGATTATGCAACAAACTGGTTGTGGCATTACAACCATGAAAGACCACATCAAGCTAACAAAGGAAAGCCACCTCTAATGGCTGCTTAACCTCTACTTTTAACTTCGGTTATTTATGGGAGGATTACCGCTTGATCAATTAGATTCAGCCCAGAACAGGAAGTAGCGAGTAAAAAAGTTGAGTCACTTTCTGGTCACCATTTGGTCACTAATTCCAAATGTAATATTCTGTTAACTTACTTTTTTATGTATCAGATTTTTTGATTGATAAAAATATTTATTAAAATCAACAAAAAAAGCCCCTATCTTTCGATAGGGGCTTTTCGTATTCTGGAGCGGGAAACGAGACTCGAACTCGCGACCCCAACCTTGGCAAGGTTGTGCTCTACCAACTGAGCTATTCCCGCATGCGGTGTATAATACATGATGAAAAAATAGGGTCAATCCATTTATGCAAAAAATTAGCTTAATTGCATAAATAAACGACATTTTTTAGAACAACTGGCGATGAGATCGCCAAATTTAAGTAGAAAAACACGCTGTAACGGCACGAAGCACGAATGATTCTACCAAAGTGCTGAGAATTGTATAGAACGCAGTTATACTGCTAGGCAGCCTTTAAACCATTTTGGGAAATACAATCATGAGTTTAGAACAACAATTGTTACAACGCTTAGCTGCTTTAAATCCAAGTCATTTAGAAGTTGTGAATGAATCTGCAGGGCATGGCGGTTATTTCCCAGGAAAAGAATCCCATTTTAAAGTGGTGATGGTCAGTGATGCTTTTCAGGGCTTACGTTCGGTACAACGTCATCAAAAAATTTATGCTGCTGTGGGTGACTTACTTGCGCCAAGTAAAATTCATGCACTGGCAATTCATGCCTTTGTCGCCTCTGAGTGGCAAGGCCAAGATACGTCTAGCCCTGAATGTGGACATGCACCAAAAAATGCGTAAGGGAAGGCTATAGATGGAAAATTTATCAATGCTGAACAACATTCACGTTGCTGCAGTGGCTTTGTTGCTGTTGGTGATAGTGGTGCGTGCCATGACTTTATTTAAAGGCACATTGAATCACTCTCCAAACCCTAAAGCATGGAAAGTCTTTGTGGCTTTACAGCATTCGGCACTCACGTTGATTGTGGTGACAGGAGTCATTGCCTTATTTCTGAAGGATTTTCAGGTCGAAGCTTGGTTTTATGCCAAAATTATTTTATTTTTTGTGATGCTTTCTTCTTTGATTAAAGCGTATAAAAAAGATGAGCGTATTTTGTTGATTCAACGTCGTGTGGGTTGGGGCTTAGCCCTAGTCGCATTTTTTGCCATTTTAGGTTTGGTGATGTTAAAGCCAAGCTTTGGCTAAGCCAGTAGGTCTTATTGTAGATGTTGCTTGTGGATGCAAACTCACGGGCATTGAATGTGTGTAAATATCGACAAGAGAGAGTTTGTATATTTGAGCACTGGCGAATTGTTAGACATAATTTGGCAAGAATATTTACAGCTCAGTTAAACTGAAGTGATGTCACAACAAAAATTCAAAAGAGGGGCGGCAATGCGCACACGTGTGGTGTTTAATCAGAAAGGTGGTGTTGGAAAATCCAGTATTACCGTCAATTTGGCTGCAATTAGTGCGCATCAGGGTTTAAAAACTTTGGTGATTGACCTTGACCCGCAAGCCAACTCCAGCCAATATTTATTGGGTGATGATGCCACTTATTCTGCCGATAAACCTGCGCTTGAACCCAACATCGAAAATTATTTTGAAGAAGTGTTGGGTGCAAATCAATCCAAAGGTTTATTGGGCAATGCTTTAGGTTCAATTTTAAAAAACCGCAACAAAGGTTTAGAAGCCTATGTACACCAGTCACCATTTAAAAATTTGGATGTGATTCCTGCCAGTCCACAATTGGGCGGTTTGGCACATGCACTTGAATCGAAACATAAAATTTACAAGCTGCGCGATGCCTTGCAACAATTGTCCGATCAATATGACCGCGTATTTATTGATACTCCGCCTGCGTTTAACTTTTTCACCTTGTCGGCATTAATTGCGGCAGATCGGGTGCTTATTCCATTTGACTGCGATGTCTTTTCTAAACGCGCTTTGCAAAGCCTAATTGAAAATGTGCTGGAAACTCAAGATGATCACAATGCAAACTTGCAAATTGAAGGCATTGTGGTGAATCAATATCAGGCACAGGCCAAGTTACCGCGTGAAGTGGTGCAGCAACTCAAAGATGAAGGTTTACCTGTTTTGAATAGCATGTTACCGCCTTCGGTGTTGATGAAAGAATCACATCATAAAAATTTGCCATTAATTCATTTGGCAACAGATCATAAATTGACGCAGGCCTATCAATCGTTGTTCAATGAAATTGAGCAAGCGTGATACAGAGGTAGACATGAAAACATTTGCAATTGGTCTTGTCGCGGCAAGTAGTTTATTGCTTGGGGCTTGTGCGACCACAGTCAAACCTAGCTATGTGTCGCCTACACATTATCAAGCTTTGAATTGCCAACAATTACAAAGTGAATATAACCGTATTCAGCAATATATTGAAAGCGGTGTCGAAGCGCCAAAACGTACAGGCGTTGGTGTGGGTGTGGGCTTAGGTGGTGGTTGGGGTAGCCGTGGCGGGTGGGGCGTTGCACCGAGTGTTTCAGTCAATATGGGACAGTCGTCCAATACCAAAAGAACAGAATTGGCACGTCTTTTAGGTGAGCAAGAAGCCATTGTGCAAGCAGCAAAATTTAAAGCCTGCCCGATTATTGTCAAACCCAAACCTGCAACCTCTTAAGTTTTAGGGTTTGCGAATATTTCGTCTATGGTGCTGCCATTTGTGCAGCACCATTACTTAAAAAATGTAGCAATATAATTCAAGACTGATCTCAATCTAATATTTTAAAAACAAAAACTTAATTTTATTTTCTGTTCTATTGATACCCTTGGTTTAGTCCTGCCAGATAGAAAAACTTGTCATTTTCAATGGCTTTCATATAAGGTGTGCTCCTATTTTTGATTCGCATGCTCTGGTGTTTATGATTGAAAGTTGGCTCTTTGTCCTAGCAATGATTGGGGTCTTGATGATTCCTGGCCCGACCAATGCGCTATTGGCAAGCTCAGCCCACCAACAAGGCATTGCCAAAACCAGTCTGCTGATTCCCGCAGAGTTTTTGGGTTATATGTATGCTATTAGTTTGTGGGCGTTATTCATTCATTTGAGTGCGCCAATTTGGCCTTATTTAATTGATATTCTGCATGTTTTAAGTGCAGGTTATGTATTTTGGATGGCTTTTCATTTATGGAAGCAGTCGCATTTAGAACAACATTGTCAAAAACACCCCACCATTCGCCCCGTGCAATTATTTTTTTCGACTTTTAAAAATCCGAAGGCCTTGTTATTTGCTGCAGGTATTTTTCCTGTAGAAACTTGGGATAACCCGACTAACTTCGCCATGGTCTATGTCTTATTCGGTCTAGTTTTATTGCCAACAGCGTTATTTTGGATGTCTTTAGGGCGGGCAGTTTTGGCGCGAGAAACCAATAAACTGACGGCAGACCTATTATATAAAGGCTCGGCTTTGCTGTTGGTGGTGTGTATGCTGCCTGTCGTAGCACGTTTTTTCTAAAGATTTAGAGCTCAATTTGCTGAGCTGAACAATCATCTCAGCTGTTTTGAATGGATGAGGGTGGCGCTGTTCAACAGGCATGCCCAAAGAATTACACAACTTAAGCAGGTTTTTTCTTGAGTTTTTGGCGAATAAAACCAATCACACCAGGCAAAACACTTAAAATAATAATGCCAAAAATTAAATAGGTGAAATTGTCTTTCACAATTGGCATATTGCCAAACAAATAACCGAGCGTGATAAACGACGCGATCCAGCAAAAAGCGCCAATCACGTTATAGGTTAGGAAGTATTTATAATTCATGCTGCCTGCACCTGCCACAAAAGGCGCAAAGGTACGCGCAAAAGGCACAAAACGCGCAAAAATAATGGTTTTTCCGCCGTGTCGCTCAAAAAACTTTTGGGTTTCGATCAAATGTTTTTTATTGATAAAACGTGATTCCAGCTCGAAAACCCGTGGACCAATATATTTACCAATGTGGTAATTCAGGGTGTCGCCGAGTACTGCAGCAGTAAACAATAAAATACCCAAAATCCAAGGATCCATTACTCCTGTCGATGCAGCCAGTGCGCCTGCCGCGAACAGCAAACTATCACCCGGTAAAAACGGCATAACCACCAAGCCTGTTTCTACAAAAATAATCAGGAATAAAATAGCGTAAATCCACACCCCATATTGGGTGATGAATTCGAGCAAATGCTCATCGACGTGCAAGATAAAATCAATCAGTTCCATGAGAAAAAACAAGCGAAAGTGTGCTCAAATCCTAGCAGTCCAGACGTTGAAAGTCAGTATAAAAAAGTAAATAATTATTAGATGAATTTAGGAGTAATTAATTTCATTCTTGGCTCTGTTCTAAAAATGCAACAGGTTATCTCACTTGGGCGGATAATCTATAGAATAAAAAATATCCAGATTCAGCATTGTCTGAATAGTGTGCGCAAGGCGTGGAAAAATGCTAGAATAGCGCGCTTAATTCGTTTGCCTTTCATAGTTGTTTGTCATGACTACCAATACTCAAATTACTGAAGATCGTATCCTGATTCTGGATTTCGGTTCGCAATATAGTCAGCTTATCGCGCGTCGTGTGCGTGAAGCGGGCGTATATTCTGAAATGTATGCCTACGATATGTCTGAAGAAGACATTCGTGCATTTAATCCAAACGGTATTATCTTATCGGGTGGACCTGAAAGTGTTCATCAAGCGGGTAGTCCACGTGCACCTGAAATCGTATTTAACTTAGGCGTACCTGTATTGGGAATCTGCTATGGTTTACAGACCATGGCAGAACAATTGGGCGGTAAAGTTGAAGCGGGTACAGTGCATGAATTCGGTTATGCCGAAGTCGATATTTTGGTGCGTGACAAACTGATTGGTAACTTGCAAGACCGTGAAAACCAATTGCACGTTTGGATGAGCCATGGCGATAAAGTGGCACGCATTCCAGAAGGCTTCCAAATTACTGCAAGCACGCCAAGCTGCCCAGTGGCGATGATTTCTGATGAAACCCGCCGTTTCTATGGAATTCAGTTCCACCCAGAAGTGACACACACTGCTAAAGGTGCAGAGTTATTGTCTAACTTTGTACATCAAATTTGTGGATGTCGCGGTTTATGGACACCAGAACACATCATCGATCTGCGTGTAGAACAATTACGTCAGCAAATTGGCGATGAAAAAGTATTGCTAGGTTTATCTGGTGGTGTGGATTCCTCTGTGGTTGCAGCTTTGTTGCATAAAGCCATTGGCGATCAATTAACATGTGTATTTGTTGACAATGGCTTATTACGCTTGAACGAAGGCGATCAAGTGATGCAAATGTTTGCAGAAAACATGGGTATTCGCGTGATTCGTGCCGATGCAGAACAACGCTTCCTCAGCGCGTTGGCAGGTGAAGTCGATCCTGAGAAAAAACGTAAAATTATTGGTCGAGAATTTATTGAAGTTTTCGCTGAAGAAGCACGTAAACTCGATGGCGTGAAATTCTTAGCACAAGGTACGATTTACCCAGACGTGATTGAATCGGCAGCCAGCAAACAAGGTAAAGCGCACGTGATTAAGTCACACCATAACGTGGGTGGTTTACCAGAAGATTTAGCCTTTGAATTGGTTGAACCTTTACGTGATTTATTTAAAGATGAAGTGCGTAAACTCGGCACGACTTTAGGCTTGCCACACAGCATGATTTACCGTCATCCATTCCCTGGTCCTGGTTTGGGTGTACGTATTTTGGGTGAAGTGAAAAAAGAATATGCAGACATTTTACGTCTAGCTGATGACATTTTCATGCAGGAATTGCGTGCAAGTGGTTGGTATGACAAAACGGCACAAGCGTTTGCAGTATTCCAACCTGTGAAATCTGTGGGTGTCGTCGGTGATGGTCGTCGTTATGCATGGGTAATTGCACTTCGTGCCGTAGAAACGGTGGACTTTATGACCGCACGTTTCGCACACTTACCCTACGATTTGGTCGACAAAATCTCTACCCGCATCATGAATGAAATTGCAGACGTTTCACGTGTCACTTATGACGTATCGTCTAAACCACCTGCAACAATTGAATGGGAGTAAAACTGGGGTTTCAAGCAGCACTGCTGCTTGCCAGTTTTACGGCAAGGGCTTAAACCCGCGACAGCTGGGATTTCGGACAGCACTGCTGTCCGCCTGAATTACGCCAAGCGCTATGCGCGCGGCAGCTAGGGGTTTCAAGCAGCACTGCTACTTGCCAGTTTTACGGCAAGGGCTGTGCGCGTGACAGCTAGAGATTTCACGAAGCATTGCTTCGTGTCTGAATTACGTCATGTGCCTATTTTAAAGCACAGCTATTTAAAATAGGCGCAAGATGCGCGCAGCGGCAGGTTTCCAAGCAGGGCTTTTAAACATACGCTAGCTAGATACCCAAAAAAATGAGCACGTAATGTGCTCATTTTTTAAATTAATTAGATCATCCAAGATTTAACTTCTTTTTTTAAAATTGGTTCGGGTGGCTCAGACATTCCCACATCATAACTGATCACACAATTACGCCCACTTTGTTTGGCTTGGTAAAGTGCTATATCAGCTTCCTTAATCAACAGTTGTAAGTCAGTTTGTTGCGGTTTTAAACTTGATACACCAATCGACACGGTAAAATTAAAGCATTTATTGCCTATACACATTTGGTGCTGTGCAATTTTTTGTCTTAAACGCTCTGAAATCACCAGTGCTTCATCCAAACTGGTTTCGCTGAGCAGGGCAATAAATTCCTCGCCACCAAAGCGTGCCAAAATATCTTTACGACGCATCTCTTTACGGGCAATTTCAGCAATATTTTGCAGCACCCGATCTCCAACATCATGCCCATAGGTATCATTAATTTGTTTAAAGAAATCTACATCAAACATCAATAAACAGATCGAATTCGATTTAGGCCATTGGTGAATTTTATGTTCCGCCATGTGCACAAATTGCCGACGGTTATTCAGTTGGGTTAGTTCATCGGTATGGGCTAAGGCTTGCAGGGTATGGAAATTCCAGTCATCCAGCAAACTGCGCAAAAAGTGGTGGCGCGCATTGAGGGTATTGCTCCAGCTAATATACAAACTGAGTAACCACATGGGGATATAGACCACCATAAAAATGAGTGCATCTTGTAGCGTTGTTAAGGAGATGGCACTTAGAAAAATCAGTACACTCATGAGCAGTGAATTGTATAGTGCAGGTCGGAAACGTACCTGAATACACAGATTAGCCATCACCACATAAATAACCGCAGCATAAAGATAGTAGCCGACCCACGGACTGTGGGATTGCGACAAAATATAAAACCAGACACCACAACACAATGTAGCGCTGATGGGTAAGATTAAATCTAAAAGCTGAATATCTTTGACGTATTTAAAGCAAAAATAATTACCTACCAATGCAAGAGTTACGGCAAACACACGCATAATGCCCGAAAGCAGACTGACGTCTGGAATCACAAAATAATCGACAAAGAAATACAGTAAGAAAACCATTTGCCCAATGTAATTGACCTGACGCAAATAACGACGTTGATGTAAATATTGATATTGGTCAAAGTGGGCTTCAAATTTTGGTGGGAGAGGCGCAGTCGGGTGCTGCAATGCTGTTTCAATTGCCTGTCGGTTTTCCAGATCGCATTCAGTCACTTTTAATAATTTGGCTGAAGCTTCTTGGTCGCTTAAAACTTTCGAATGAAACTGTTGCCCCATTCGAGCTTTCACAGACATTACGATACTGACCCAAAATAACAACTTACACAGAAATTATGCCCAAAATGTTGAAAAATTGACCTCCCTAAATTTGGGTATTTTCTGTATTTTTTTAAATTTTTGATCAAAATTGCCAATTTGGTCATCTATACAATGAGTTGCTACGGCTGTAATCACTTATAAAACAAATAGGGTCTTGCTCTTCACTATCAATTTAGCGTATTTAATAGTAAAAGAATCAAAAGCTGTAGCTTTAAGGAGCACAGGATGAGCAATAGCAATTATACCGAGCTCTCCAATTCAGACGATTGCGACAAGTACATAAAGCAATTTATACAGGAATTTCCACTGCGTAATGCTGAAATTGGACAGGGAACTTTAATCAAACGTGCCCTACCGAGTCGACATAAACGCATGATTGGCGCATGGTGTTTTCTGGATCATGCAGGTCCTGTGAGCTTTCCGCAAGGTGAAGGTTTAGATATTGGTCCACATCCACATATTGGTTTGCAAACCTTTACTTGGATGATTGAAGGGACAATCATGCACACCGATAGTTTGGGCACCAAGCAGTTGATACGTCCGAAACAGGTCAATTTAATGACCGCAGGTTATGGCATTTCGCATACCGAAGTTGCGCCTGAAACTGAAACCCATATGCATACCGCTCAATTATGGATTGCATTGCCTGATGATCAGCGCAATATGGCACCGCGCTTTGACCATTACCCCGACTTGCCGGTGATACACCAAGATGGTTTGGAGTTTACCATTTTGGTGGGTGAATTTTTAAACACGACTTCACCTGTACGCGTGCATAGTGAATTGCTCGGGGTCGATATTAGCGCAAGCACATCGAATAAAACCCGTTTAGCACTCAATCCTAAATTCGAATATGGTTTGATGATGTTAGAGGGGACAGCCACATTGCATGGGCATGAACTGACCGATGAAAATATGTTACTGCTTGAACCTGGGCTGACTGAAATTGAATTGCATGTGCATGCAGGTGCACGGCTATTACTTTTAGGTGGTTTGCCGTTTGAATCGCCCATTTTATTATGGTGGAATTTGGTTGGCCGTACCCAAGAAGAATTAGAACTTGCTCGGGAGCAATGGGTCAATCAAGATCCGCGTTTTGGTTCAATTCCAGATTATGACGGACCACGTTTAGAAGCACCGACTTTTCCCGCAAGAATTCGGGCTTCGAAATAAATTCTAGCAAAGCAGATCACTACAGGGAGCAAGCAGATGGCAATGATTGGAACAGCACAGGTACACAGTTTAGAGGCAGCCTGGCAAGGTCAACTGCAAAGCGGAGAGCATCAATTTATTGTGGATGAGCCTGAGTCGTTGGGTGGTCATGATACAGGCCCCGCTCCCTATGATTTGCTTTGTAGTGCTCTAGTCGCCTGTACTATGATTACCTTGCGTATGTATTCACAGCATAAAGGATTAGATTTTGGCAAAATTCAAGTTGAGGCTCATTTTTTTGCCAATAAAGAAGGGCAGGAATGGGTCGAGCGTCAGGTGATCATTGAACAGCCTTTAGATGCAGAGTTACAACAGAAAGTGCTGAATATCTGCCAAAAAACCCCTGTCACCAAAACGCTGCTACGCAGTATGGAAATTCGTACTGAATTTGGTTAAACAGAGGTTGAATCCATCTCTTATAAATAGCCCTCTAGGACAGATCTTTTTTATAATGTTGCGTAAAATAGAAGATATACAATCACTCAAAAACATAGGCAATAAAACAAAATAGGACGTTTTATGATTACCTTACACCACCTTGATCAATCCCGCTCTTTCCGCATTTTGTGGGCCCTTGAAGAGTTGGGCTTAGACTATGATATCAAGTTTTATCACCGTCAGCCCAATTTTAGTGCGCCTAATGAATTAAAGCTGATTCACCCATTGGGTAAAGCGCCAATTTTAACTGATGCAGAGCAGACCATCGCAGAATCTGCAGTAATTTTGGAATACTTGCAGCAGCAATATGATTTGCAAGCGCAGTTTAAACCGCAGCAGACTTCAGCACAGCAAGCCTATCAATACTGGATGCATTATGCCGAAGGTTCATTAATGCCATTGTTAGTGATGCAGTTGGTATTGACCAAAGTGCCACAGCAAGTGCCATGGTTAGTTCGACCAGTGGCAAACAAAATTAGTGCAGGTATTAAAGCAGGATTTATTCAGCCTCGTTTAAAAGATCATATTGCTTATTTGGAAGCTTATTTGTCTGAACATGATTATTTTGCAGGCAAATTTTCTTTTGCCGATATTCAAATGAGTTTCCCTCTTCAGGCACTGCAAAGCCGTACAGGGCATCGTTATCCACAGATTGCAGCTTATTTGGCACGCGTGGAACAGCGTCCTGCATTTCAATCTGCACGTGAACGTGAGCAGGAATTACTGTAACAACTCTAGCGATGTTTCTTATGCGTATATGATTCTGCACCCCAAAAAAGATGCCGTGGCATCTTTTTTAACTGATCTTATTTATTGGTAAACTAGGCTTAGCGTTTCACTACAATCGAATCAATGCCGCTATGCTGCAGAGTTTGCTGGGCAATCACTGCCGCTTCTGCGGAGTCATAAGGACCTGAAATCACACGATACCATGTTTCGCCACCGTCGGTACTTTTCACTACATCAGCAGATAAACCATTCAAAATAATTTCAGCACGACGTGCATCGGCAGCATCTGGGTCGGTATAACTGCGTACTTGCAAAATATAGCTGGCTTTGACCACAGGAGCAGACATTTCAGATAAACCGACATTGGCTTCACTGGCAGCAGGTGCTTCTACCGCAACAGGTGCTTCAACAATAACTACGGTATTTTGTTGCTGTGTTTCAGGAACCGCTTGCTCAGGAATAGGCGTGACCTGTTGCTGTGGTAGCAAATCGTAAAAACGATAGTCTTTGTTGGTATCTTCTTGATAATGTTCTGAACTGATTTGACCTTTGGGTTGCACAGGTGCCCACGGTTTCCAAAGCATTAAAGCCACAGCAAAACACAACAGTACTAAAACGACCACGAGCGTGCCTAACCATGCAGGAATCAGTTGTTTTTTGGGCTTATTGGGGCGCTCAGATACACCGCGTTGCGTTTTTCCAAACACGAGGAAACCTCTTTATTGTCAGCAATACCAGAAATTTTTTTGGACTAATTATTTTTGTATGTGGCCTGAATAAATTTAAGCAACATACGATCAAGATAAAGAATCGCTTTGCAAAGTTCAAGCATTGCAAAGCGAGAAACACATCAGTGTTGAGATCAAGATCTCAAGCATCAATTTTCAGTCTTGCGACCCTCGACGCTTTACTAAGCGAATTACATCGTTTCAGGTGCAGAAACACCCAATAATTCTAAACCATTGCGCAAGACTTGTTTCACGTTAACTGAGAGCAATAAACGCGCCTGAGTCAAGGCTGCATCATCATTCAGCACTTTATGCTCGTTGTACCAACCATGGAACAAGGCAGCTAATTCTTTCAAATAGTTACCTACCTGATGCGGTTCGTGGCTGTTGGCAGCACGCACTAAAATTTCAGGATAGGCTGCCAATTTGGCTAAAATTTCAGTTTCAGCATCTAGCTCAAGTTTTGCAGCAAATTGACGTGCCTCGCCAGCATCAAAATTGAGCTGTAATGCCGCTGCTTTTTCGAGCATACGACAAATACGCGCATGGGCATATTGAATATAGTACACCGCATTGTCTTTACTTTGCGAAACGGCTAAATCTAGGTCAAAGTCAATGTGTTGCTCAGATTTACGCATCACATAATAGAAACGCGCAGCATCGTTACCGACTTCTTTACGCAAGTCGCGTAAGGTCACGTATTGACCCGAGCGAGATGACATTTGCACCATTTCACCGCCACGCCATAAACTTACAAACTGCACCAACAGCACGGTGAGTTTTTTCGAGTCATAGCCGAGCGCGTCAATCGCCGCCTTTACACGTGAAATGTAGCCGTGGTGATCTGAACCCCAAATATCAATTAGGTCCGTATAGCCACGTTGTAATTTATTTAGGTGATAAGCAATGTCTGAAGCAAAGTAAGTGGTTTGACCATTACGGCGTTTCACTACACGGTCTTTTTCATCGCCAAATTCAGTTGATTTAAACCAGATATTGCCGTCTTGTTCGTACAGATAACCACGTTGATCTAGGGTTTGCAGAGCTTCTTCAATTTTTTCAGTCAATGATGCCTCACTAAACCATTGGTTAAAGGTCACGCCAAACTCGCCCAAGTCATCTTGAATGTCGGCCAAAATGGCGTTCAAGGCAGCTTGGTGGAACACGCGATAGTCATCGCCCAAAAGGTTTTGTGAATTGAAGATCAAACCATCAATGTGTTTTTCTTTATCGCCCGATAGCACCACTTTGTTGCCATCGGCATCGAGTTCTGCAGCATATTGCACATCTTCAGGTACATTGTTATATACATCTGCAACAGAGCGTACGTGGCGTTCACCCTCTTGTTCTAAAATGCTTTGTGCAATGTCTTTGACATAGTCGCCTTGGTAAGCATTTTTCGGGAAAACCAGGGTTTGTCCCGCCAGTTGCAAATAACGCAAATAAGTCGAAGTTGCCAATATATCCATTTGACGACCTGCGTCGTTGACATAGTATTCACGCTCAACTTTGGCACCTGTGGCTTCAAGTAAGTTGGCAACGGTCATGCCGTAAGCTGCACCACGACCATGTCCTACGTGCAGGCTTGAAGTCGGGTTGGCAGAAACGAATTCGACCTGAATACGTTTTTGAGCATTGACTTGGCTGCGGCCAAAATTTTGTTGTTGTGCCTGAATTTGATCTAAAACGCTAAAACGCTGATTGGCATTTAAAAAGAAGTTAATAAAGCCTGGTCCTGCAATTTCTGCTTTGCTAATGTCCGCCACTTCAGGCAGTGCAGCAAGAACTTTTTCGGCTAAATCGCGCGGCTTCATACCCGCAGCTTTAGAGGCAATCATGGCAATATTCGATGCGAAATCGCCGTGGCTGCGGTCTTTGGTACGGGTTAAATTACTCGTATTGTTCCAGTCAGATGGGAGTACACCTTCAGCTTGAAGGGATTGCACTGCATGCTCGAGCGCTGCTTGTATTGCCGTATTCATATTGAGTCGAAAAATAGATGTGCAGAAAAACGCTAAATATAGCAAATTTCAGGGGCTTTAGGGGAATGCAATTGTATGCTTTATCGAATTTTGCGGTCGGTGGATCTAAAGCAATAAATTGCCTGAAAGATCATCCTTTCTTTAAGTAATTCATGGCATAGTATCTGCCAATAACGTCAGGCAAAAGGCGATGGCATGAAACAACGTGCAATGATTTTTGGCAATGTACCCAAGTTACCTATGAAATGGGCCACCGTGGTGATCCCTTTCTTTTTATCGTGTTTGATGAGTGGCATCATTTCCTTTATCAATATGATTCGTAATTTAGGCTGGATTGATGGTTTTTTTGCACTCTGGTTCAATAACTGGATGATTTCTTGGGCCTTTGCTTTTCCAGTGGTGCTGTTTGTTTTGCCAATGGTACGTAAATTCGCTAGCTTGATTGTCGATATGCCACCTTTACAGCCACCGAAATAATCGTGATCTGTTCTCTGTTTAGGTTGATTCAAAGAACGTCGTACTCAAAAACATACGGTTATCAGAAATAAAAATCATTCAGATTTGGTTATCAAACTTCTAAATGCCTGCTTTACTGCAAAAGGGGCTAAGCTAGTCAGATGTCTGATGGCGTATCTCAATCTATGCGCCATTCGCAACTGATTAGAATGAGATGAACAATGACCACCGCAAATCTGCAGCAAAAACGTCCTTTATATATTCCCTACGCTGGCAACAGCCTTTTAGAACTACCTTTATTAAACAAAGGTTCTGCATTTTCTGAAGAAGAACGTACGCGTTTTAACCTGCATGGTTTAATTCCGCATGCAATTGAAAATATTGAAGAACAAACTCAGCGTTCTTATCAGCAATATTGTGCTTTTAGTGATGCGATCAACAAACATATTTATTTACGCAACATTCAAGACACCAATGAAACCCTGTTTTATCACTTAATTGAGCAGCATTTGAGTGAGATGATGCCGATTATTTATACCCCAACGGTGGGTGAGGCATGTCAGCGTTTTTCCGATATTTATCGCCGTCATCGTGGTATTTTTATTTCGTACCCTGACCGCGCCCACATTGACGATATTGTGCAAAACATCAATAAAAAGAATGTCAAAGTGATTGTGATTACCGATGGTGAGCGTATTTTAGGTCTGGGTGATCAGGGCATTGGTGGCATGGGCATTCCAATTGGGAAACTGTCTTTATATACCGCTTGTGGTGGTATTAGCCCTGCTTATACCTTGCCCATTACCCTCGATGTTGGTACCAATAACCCACAATTGCTGAATGACCCAATTTATATGGGCTGGAATCAGCCGCGTATCAATGGTGAGGAATATTATCAATTTGTCGATCAAGTGCTCGATGCGGTGAAACGTCGTTGGCCAAAGGCATTAATTCAATTTGAAGATTTTGCTCAGAAAAATGCCATGCCGTTATTAAACAAATATCGTGATCAAATTTGCTGTTTTAATGATGATATTCAAGGTACGGCAGCAGTTTCTGTGGGCAGTTTAATTGCAGCATCACGGGCTGCGGGCAAGCAATTGAAAGATCAAATCATTGCCTTTTTGGGCGCAGGTTCGGCAGGTTGTGGTATTGCCGAACAAATTGTTGCGCAAATGGTGGTCGAAGGTCTAAGCGATGCTGAAGCGCGCGCGCGCATATTTATGGTAGACCGTTTTGGCTTGTTTACCGATAATCAGCCGAATTTGCTCGACTTCCAAAGCAAACTGGCACAAAGCACAGAGAGTGTCACAGCTTGGGGCAATGCCGAAGGCATTATTTCATTATTGGATGTGATTCAGCATGCCAAACCAACCGTGTTGATAGGCGTGTCTGGGCAACCGGGTTTATTTACTGAAGAAGTGATTAAAGCTTTGGCTGCCAATTGCGAGCGTCCAATTGTATTGCCATTGTCGAATCCAACGTCACAAGTCGAAGCGTTTCCTGCCGATATTTTGGAATGGACGGAAGGTAAGGCACTGATTGCTACAGGCAGTCCATTTGAACCAGTGAATTATCAGGGCAAAATTTATAATATTTCGCAGTGCAACAACTCTTATATTTTCCCAGGCATTGGTTTAGGCGTGATAGCTGCGGGTGCAACACGGGTGACTGACAGTATGCTTATTGCATCAAGTAATGCTTTGGCAGATTGTTCACCATTGCTGAAAGACCCGAATGCAGATTTGTTGCCAGATTTAAATGAAATTCAGCAAGTTTCTAAGTTTATTGCTTTTAAAGTGGCAAAAGCTGCAATGGATGCAGGCGTCGCACCAGCGTTGGATGATCAAGCTTTGCAACTGGCAATTGAAGCGAATTTCTGGAAGCCTGAATATCGTGATTATAAGCGTGTGACGTTTTAAGCAAAACCTATTCGTATTGTGAATGAAATAAGCCACAAGGCGTGCCAATTGCACGCCTTGTTTTTATTTGAAATAGTATTTGTGATGTGATCACTTGGAATTTGATTCGTCAACTGAGCCTAAGCAATATAGTTCTGCTTTGGATTTAAATCGGCACAATTCAAAGGATTTAAGGCACATTGCAATTCATCAATTTGTTGCTGACTGACATAGCCTTGTCCAATCAGGTGTTTTGCAATGTGGTCATCTCTCAGGCTTAAAAATGCAGCATCATACACGCCTAAATCGACAAATAAGGCTGCAGTTTCAAGGCTGTTAAAACGGTCTAAATACACGTCATTGCCATACAGTAGAAAAATATGTTCAGTGGGTACATGTGCATCGACCTTTAAGCGTTCTGCCAACTCAAAAGGTGAGGTTTTAATGAACAGTAAATCGGACAATTCATCAAATTGAGCTGTATCGAGTTGTGCCTCATCAGTTTTGACTTTACCTAACCATGCTTTAAAGACCAGTACCGCACCACCACGTAATAACATACTCCAAATGTGTTGGCGGGTGCTTTGATCTAAGCCTTGCGCTTCTTGTTCCAAAATATCCAGTAATTGCTGTTCCTGTGCTGAAAGTTTGTTGAACAGACCTAAACCCTGTGGTTGATACGCCGCAGGACGAAACACATCAAAATTGAGTTCCTCAAAGACTTGCAGGGCTAAGGGCACCGCAGTTTGATACAGGGTATTCAGCGCTTGTAGATGGGGAGCTTGGAGTTTGCTGTTTTGAAACAGACGATCCCAATGAATTTCGGGCAATAGGGCATTCACGCCATATTGACGCTGTAGCTGCTGTGTTTGTTCTGCGAGCTGCTGTTCATGGTTCACGGTATTCATGAGATTCTTCCTAAAACGTGAAAACAGGTCGATCAACGCTGATAGGGCAAGCAATGTGTTTGGATGTAGTTTGGAGAGGAACGCGCTGATCATTTCTTGTACTTAGTTATGCGCGCAGATGGTCAACGGGTGTATAAGACTAAAGTCTAATATGTTGCAATGTGCTTAGAAAAGCTTTTATAAAATCGCCAATTAAAAAAATTGTAAGCAAGTTTGGGTGCATTTGCTTACAATCTTGTCAGGCTTTGCCATAGCGAATCTTATCATGAAATTTAATGTGAATTGTAGCGCATTAAAACACAGTATTTTTGAAAACTTTGGTTAATTGGGGCGCTGCATCAGGTCAATTGCTGTCAATATTGACAGCAAATGTGTTGGATTTTCAGTGTAGCCATATTTCGCTATGTAAAGTGAAGCCTCGTCATCGTACTGGCAAATGTAACCAAACCAGAAAATGTAACTAGGTCAGTGCGCTCATCCTAGCTTTATTTCTGTGGGATGAACGCCCAAAATTAGCCAAAGTCAGGTAGCTGAATCAAGACCCTGAAATTTTCAGACCCGATAACCAAGAACGTAGTGATGCTGGTTTTAACGGTTTTCTCAGTAAGATGATGTTGAGTTCTTTTAAGCGTTGTGGCAATTCTGAATCAGAGTCTGCAGTAATTAATGCCACAGGTACATCTGCTTGACGATGTTCCAAAATAAAATCTAAACCGATTTTATCGTCATTTAAGTGTTGATCGACCAACCAGACCTGAATGTGTTCACGCTGAATCAGATCAATGGCTTGTTCAGGTTCGGTGGCTTTAAATACATGATAGCCCCATTTACTCAGCAGAGTCGCCATGCCTTCCAAAATGGTTTCATCATTGTCTAAACACAAAATTTTATAGGCTTTGGTTTTCGATGGTACCACTTGCACAGGTGCCGCCACCACTTTTGGTGCTTCGACAATCGGCACTTCAATCATAAAGCACGAGCCTTTGCCCAATTCCGAATAGACATGCACAGGGTAGTTCAATAAACTGGTCATACGTTGCACAATTGCCAACCCAAGACCTAGACCTTGCTCACCCCAAGGCGAAGTATGCCCACAACGCTCAAATTCCTGAAACAGTTTAATACGTTGTTCTTCGGCAATACCTGGACCTGTATCCCACACCCCAATCCGAATATGTTGGGGATGTTCTGTGGAACGTAATACCCCAACCACCACACGCCCTTTAGCGGTATAGCGCAGCGCATTGCTGACAAAGTTTTGAATAATACGACGAATCCATTGCGGGTCAGTGTCAATCCAGAACTGTACATCATGCACACGAAATTCAATGCCACGTTGTGCCGCAATAGATTTAAATTGCAGGCTTAAATCACTCAGTAAGTCATGCAGTGGATAAGCCTGACGTTTCGGCTGAATCGTACCTCCTTCCAAACGGGCAATATCCAGCAAGGCCGAAAGCATACTTTCTGCACCATGCAAGGCACGATCCAGTTGCTGTAAGGTTTTACGGTCTTCATCGGACTGAATGCTTTGCTCTAAAGCTGTACTAAATAAGCGCGCTGCATGCATCGGCTGTAATAAGTCATGACTGGCAGCGGCAATAAAGCGGCTTTTGGACATATTGGCTTTGTCGGCTTGTTCACGTGCCAATTGCTGCTCGGCCAAAGCATCGGCCAATTGTTGTGTGCGATCTTGTACCCGTGCTTCAAGTACTGCTTCGTTTTCACGGAATGCTGTAATATCGGCAAAGGTGGTCACGAAACCACCCCCTTGAATTGGATTACCACGCATTTGAATCACACGCCCATCTTTACGGATGCGCTCAAATTCATGCGCGCTGCCCATTTTCATCCAGTGAATACGTTTACGCACGTGTTCTTCAATCGAGCCAGGGCCACATTCACCACGTTCTGCGTTATAGCGAATCAAGTCGGCAATTGGACAACCGACATAGACAATATCTTTAGGATAATCAAACAGTTTGAGGTATTGATTGTTCCATGCAACCAAACACATATTTTCATCGACCACACTTACACCTTGGGTCATGTGGTCAATCATGGTCATGATTAGGTTTTGGTTAAAGCGTTGCCATTGTGAGGCTTGGTCAAGAATGTTTGCAACTTGTGCTAAAGCGAGTCCGTTATTGACCATAGCAGTGGTGAGTAAGGTACGCGCAGATGCTGCGCCAATGGTGCCTGCCAAATATTGTTCGGTAAAACGCCACCACATGCCGTTGGCATTGGCATTTTCATTCAGTACCACATTATTTTGCTGACTAAACTGTTCAAAGGCTTGTCGGGTTGGAGATTCACCTGTAATGCGTTTTGCCAGCGTGATTAAATCACCTACTTTTAAACGTGCTACATCTTGATGTGAATAGCTGACCTCGTTGCTGATGTTCTGGGTTGGCAGAGGCTTGGTTTCATAATAAAAGAAACTTTCGGCTTGAATTTGTTCTGCCACACTTGGGCGAAAAATACGTGACACCCAAATATATAACAAAATATTTAAACCAAGCGCCCAAACGACTCCGTGTGTGAGCGGTGCAAAAGATTCAAAGCCGAGCAATGCTTCAGGGCGTAACCAGTTGATGCCCAAAGGCCCAAATAGTAAAAATTCACGGGTAAACTCGCTGAACTGACTTGGCAGGCTGCGTAAAATGGTCGGAAGCAGCAGGGTATAGGCCCACATCGTAAAACCGACAATTAAGCCCGCATAAACGCCCTGCTTACTGCCACCGCGCCAATACAAACCACCAATTAGGGCAGGGGAGAACTGCGCCACTGCACTAAAGGCCAGCAAGCCAAACACAGAAAGCTGATCAATATCGTTAAAGAAGTTGAAGAACAGGAACCCAAGCAGCATTACCACTAAAATACAAATGCGTCGGGTGAATTTCAGCACCAAAGGCAAACGCTTGTCATGGCGTGAGAAAATGCCCAAGCGCCACAAGGCAGGCATGATCAGGTCATTACTCAGCATGATCGACAGTGCTACCGAAGATACCAACAGCATGCCTGTCGAGGCGGAGAATCCCCCCAAGAATGCCAACAGCGTCAGCCAGTCTTGGTTATAGCTAAGTGGTAAAGACAAAACCGCCACATCGGGGATGGCTAAATATTGCGGAGCTGCATGTAAAGCCCAACTGGCAATTGGAACAATCGCGATGGTGGTTAAAATCAGATAAACGGCAAACCAACGACGCGCACCACGAATATGTTTTTCATCGCGCAGTTCGACCACCGCAACGTGAAACTGACGCGGCAAACAAATTATCGCTAAGGCCGCCAATAAGGTTTGCACCCAGAAGGTTTCAGGCACCCCAAACAGCTGCACTTCATGAAAGGTAATTGAAACATCATTGGCAATTTGATGAATATTGTCGGGCGCTTCAAATACAAAGAAGAAGGCCACAGCAAGCAAGGCAAATAATTTGACAAAGGATTCAAAGGCAACTGCGAGCATTAAGCCGCCGTGTTGTTCGGTATTGGCAATTTGTCGGGTACCAAATAGCATCGCTAAAATAGCCAATAAACCTGTTAGGAATAACACCGCATTGGTGGTACTTTCGACATTGGTGCTTTGATCCAAAATCACTGCGGCACTGAGTGCAATTGCACGTAATTGCAGAGCCAAATAGGGGATAATTGCAATCACGGCCAAAATTGTGACCAGTGATGCCAGTGGTCCGCTTTTTCCATAACGTGCGGCAACAAAGTCAGCAATAGATGAAATGGCGTGGTGTTGTCGCACGCGACCTAAACGTCGCCAAATATCATAACCAATAGCGACAAACAGCAGAGGGCCTAAATAAATCGGTAAAAAAATGATCCCTTCACGAACGGCTGCTCCCGTTGCGCCATAAAAAGTCCATGATGAACAGTACACCCCTAAAGTTAAGCTGAACATGAGCATGCGCCCACGTGTGCTTAAACGACTGGCATGTTTTTCCCCATAGAAAGCACAAATAAAAAGTAATGCGATATAGAGGGCTAAAACCCCCATAATGAGCCAGCTGTTCATGATGCCTTAAAAGTATCGACAATAGGGCTATGATAGCCTATTCCATAGTCTTTGCGCTGAGGTTGATCACTTTTTTAGCGACCAAAGTCTAAATTGCAAATGGGGCTCAACATTGTTAATTTTAAGTTCGAAATAATTCGAATTAAAAATTTGCGCCTAAGGCAGGGCGCTTTAAGGAGCAGGTTATGGATGAGGTACAAGTAGAACGTATTCTACAAAACCCAAAATTCAAAGAAATGGTTCGCAGAAAAAGTAACCTAAGCTGGACATTAACAGCAATCATGTTGTTTGTGTACGTAGGTTTTATGCTTTTAGTGGGCTATAACAAAGAATTTTTATTGAGTTCAATTTCTGGCGGCGTGACGACTTGGGGTATTCCACTGGGTCTGGGCATTATCGTTTTATCTTTCATTTTATGTGCGGTTTACGCATCAATTGCGAATAGCAAACTTGACCAATTGAATGAAGATGCGATGCGTGAAGTTGAAGCAATTACACATGAGAAAGGACCGCACTAAGATGAAATGGAATTCATTGAAAGCACTGGCTGCGTCTACTGTATTAATGTCAGGTATGGCATTTGCAGGACCAGATTTAGGTGCAGCAGAACAGCAGCCAACCAACTGGCCAGCAATTATTATGTTCTTGATTTTCGTTGGCGCAACTTTGTTCATTACTAAATGGGCAGCGAAGCAAACCACGAGCACCAAGGACTTCTATACCGCAGGCGGTGGTATTTCTGGTTTCCAAAATGGTCTTGCGATTGCAGGTGACTATATGTCAGCAGCATCGTTCCTCGGTATTTCCGCAATGGTGTTTATGTCAGGCTTTGATGGCTTGTTATATTCACTGGGCTTCATGGTGGGCTGGCCAATTGTATTGTTTTTGATTGCTGAACGTTTACGTAACTTAGGTAAATATAACCTTTCTGACGTGGTCTCGTTCCGTTTATCTGAAAAGCCAGTACGTACCCTTGCAGCATTTAGTTCGCTTGTTGTGGTTGCGTTCTATCTGATTGCACAGATGGTAGGTGCGGGTCAGTTAATCAAACTACTCTTTGGTTTGAACTATAACCTTGCTGTAGTAATCGTGGGTCTACTCATGATGGCTTACGTAATGTTCGGTGGTATGTTGGCAACAACTTGGGTACAGATCATCAAAGCGGTGATGTTACTTTCAGGTGCAACTTTCATGGCCTTCATGGTAATGAAAGGTGTGGGCTTCAGCTTCACTAACATGTTCGAGCAATCGATCCAAGTATTCTCTAAAGTACATGACTTGAGCTTGGCAGATGCTGCAAACATTATGGGTCCTGGTACGTTAGCTTCTAACCCAATTGATGCAATCTCACTTGGTCTTGCGTTAATGTTCGGTACTGCAGGTTTACCACACATCTTGATGCGTTTCTTCACAGTAAAAGACGCGAAAGAAGCACGTAAATCAGTAGTTGTAGCAACAGGTTTCATTGGTTACTTCTACCTATTAACCTTCATCATTGGTTTTGGTGCGATCCTTTATGTATCAAACAACCCACAATTCCTTGATGTTGCGAAAATGGCAGTTACTGGCAAGTTAGAACTTGTTGGTGGTAACAACATGGCTGCGGTGCACTTGTCTGATGCGGTTGGCGGTGACTTGTTCATGGGCTTCATTTCAGCGGTAGCATTCGCAACAATTCTTGCGGTTGTAGCTGGTTTGACATTGTCTGGTGCTTCAGCAATCTCTCACGACTTGTATGCTAACGTATTCAAGAAAGGTCAAACGACTCCTGAATCTGAACTTCGCATGTCTAAAATTGCCACTTTAGGCTTAGCAATCTTCGCAATGATCTTGGGTATTCTTTTCGAGAAACAAAACGTTGCGTTCATGGTCGGTTTAGCATTCTCTGTAGCAGCATGTGCAAACTTCCCAGTACTTGTATTGTCTATGTTCTGGAAAGGCTTAACGACTCGCGGTGCAGTGATTGGTGGTGTAGCAGGCTTAGCTTCAGCAGTAACCTTGATTGTATTGTCTAAGGCAGTTTGGGTAGATACGCTTCAAATTTCTGACACACCAATCAACCCATTCAATGGTCCTGCGATCTTTGCAATGCCACTTTCATTCTTCTGCTGCTGGTTGTTCTCTATCACTGACAACTCTGCGCAAGCACAAGCTGAACGTAAAGCATTCGATGCACAGTTCGTACGCTCACAAACTGGTATTGGTATCTCAGGTGCATCTGACCATTAAGGTCTGAAACACCTCAAAAAAGTCCCAGTCTTGGGACTTTTTTTATGCCTGTATGTTGGGTTTGAACAAGCATGCTGATGCGTATTTAAGGATACAGGTATGGTGATATGCAATTTTGATACAGAGTGATTGCAATGCATGACTAAATAAGCTGCTATGTTGAATGCAATATAAAAAGAATAGGCAGCAGGCGTATGCACATATTAGACAATATCTGGAAAAGATTTCGGATATTACCTTCGGCATGGCTATTGTTTTTGCAGTTTGTGATTTTGCTACTCTCACTCTTTTCACATCACAATATGCCTTACAAAGTTATTACTTGGATGGTGGGGGTGTTGGTACTGCTGCTCATCGCCAAAGTGATTCGACAAACCCCAATGCTGAGTGTTTTGGGGCTCAGTTTTGTTTATGCAGCTTTGTTCTTTTCATTCTTTATTTTATTGGGTGTGCGGCATCCGCTTATTCTGGTGATAAGTCATGCGTGTGAAGCGGCAGCCTATTTTAGTGCCGCTTATGGTTTATTGCGCTATATGTTCCATGACCGCTATTTAACTAAAGATGAGCTGTTTGCTGCCGCAGCGGTGTTTACCTTAATCGCTTGGGGATTTGCCTTTTTATATAGCATTTGCCAGATTCTGATTCCACAAAGTTTTCAAAATCCAAATGCCGCAGGTTTGCAGAGTTGGCTAGACTTACTGTTTTTAAGTTTTAGTTTGCAGTCTGCGACAGGTTTATCTGATCTTATACCAATCAGCCCAGAAGCAAGGGTGATTGCCATGTTGCAAATGTTCTGTGGCGTGATGTATTTGGCATTGATCGTGTCACGTTTAATCGCATTGCAATACATTCGCCACTTACCGCATCATCACCATGATGATTCATCTGAGTGAAATAGCAGTTCAAATTTTTCATGATATATTTCAGGCATAAAAAAAGACGCTCAGATGAGCGTCTTTTTTAACTTCGGTATCTAATGTGAAATTAGAAACGGAATTTAGCGTTTACACCCACAGTTTGAGTGTCAAGTACATCAGCGTCTTCTTCTGCTGCTTTAGCTGCTTCGAAGTTTGCATTTACATAGCTTGCACCTACTGAAACCGCAGGAGTGATGAAGTAGTTTACGTTCGCGCCCCAAGCTTTATTTGGAGAATCGTTGTAGCTTGATTCCATGTATGAAGCACCAACGCTAAGTGCTGGTGTTAAATAAAGATCAGTTTTTAAGTTATAAGCAGTGCTTTCACCGTAAACTATACCTGCTTCAAAACCAACAGCCATATTTGTGCCATCGATTGCACCTACGTATTTTGTACGTGCAGTGATTGCGTCTTGGTCTTGAGCAATTGTGCCTGACTCAAGCGCTGCTTTAGCAACACCATTAGCAAGGATATTGAAAGCATCTAAAGAATATTGATCGGCAACGCTTGTATAACCTACAGCAACCAAGAAGTTAGGCGCTACAACTGCACCAAGTTCTAAGGCATAACGGTCGCCATTATCATTGTCTTGACCACCTTTACCATCTGTGATGGTGTGGTTATATGCTGCACTTGCATAAACAGGTACAAGCTTAGTTGGTACATACGCTTCAGCTTTAGCGCCATAAACATGAGATACGAAATCTGCTTTGTCAGCATCTACATCGTATTCACCATAGTTGTATGCTAAAGAGAAGTTAGACGCTTGGTTTAAGAATGCAGCTTCAGCCAATGGACCTTTAGTTGCATCAACATTTTTGAAGTAGTAAGTACCTTGAACAGCACCAGTGAAATTCTTATCGTTTACTGTATTGTCGATGTATTCAGATTGACCTTGAACTTCGAATTGGTACGCTTGAGCACCGGTCATGGCTAATAATAATGCAGTGGCTAAACCGAGTTTTTTCATGATAGATACCAGTTTTGTTAAAAATGGATGAAACGCCGATCATTTTAGTGTAACAATTTATTAAGTCAATCAACCAACAGGACTCTATTAAAAGAATTAAGTCCAATTGACTTTGTTATTCAAAAAATATTCAAATAGATTTTTTGCGACCTATCTAAAAACTGTATGCATAACAAGTCTATATGTTTATTTTTGCGACAAAAGCAGAAATAATGAGTAACGTTTTAATCATTTTAAACGATCATTTTTATTAAAACTATCTATAATATTGATTAATAGAGTGTGAAGAATAACGAAAAAATCTAGCCATTTTAGGTAAGAATTATGATTTTTGGGTGAAAAATAAGCAATAAAGAAGGCTTGTTCAGACTGAATTTGAGTGGAATTATTAGGATAATGTGAGTTTAATCACATTTATTCTTGTATTTGTATAAAAATAAATCAGACTAGTTGACTAAGCTTGACATAAACTGTGATTTATTTCATAATTGCAACATGTAGACCTACTACTCGAGTTGGGTTTGAAAACTATGTGACTTATCTCATAATTTAGCATTCAAATCCTGAACTTGCTTGACCTAGTAGTGCGATATGATTCTCCATACTTGTTTCGTTTTATCTGCCCAACTTTCCCCAAGGTTGGGTTTTTTTTTGCAAGTGGCAACGCAATCTGATTTTTTAATAATTGCACTAATATGGTGCAATAAAACAGTGTGAAGTGATCGAAACCCATAAAAAAACCCCAGTTTTCTTTCAAAAACTGGGGTTTTTCGCCAAAATTTGCGGGTAAATTTAGTTTACTGCTGAGGAAAAACTAAACTCGCCCCAATGAGGTGCATTATGCACCCAAATGTTGCATCTGTAAAATACTTTCTGCATGCTGAAACATTATTTTTGTATTTGTCGTTTAAGCAAATGGGTTACGGGGATGCGCTTGGAAGTTTTCTTGAGTGAGCTGATTGAGTTAGACAGGTCTGAAATAACAGCCCCAATTTTGCTGCTATTGCGTTATGTACCAGTCATTAGAATGACCAAATTTTCTGTCCCATGCCTTAGATCAGCTAAAAAACCTTGCAAGATCACTCTCACGTCGCGAACATAGACGCAGTGTTAACAAACCCTAAAATAAAAGTGAATTAATTATCTTTTTTTGTAACTATTTTAAAGGTTACTCATGTAATATAGCCGCCGATTAAGTGATCAAGTTCACGATTTTGCACAGTGATAATGACGTAGGTGAAACTTAGCATGATGATGAAGTTGCGCTCAGAGCATATTAGTCAGCGACTGTTGATTTCGATGATCATTATTATTGTCTCATTACTTTTTATTTCTGTTCCTTTAATTGTAAATAGTTATCAAAGTTATAAAAGAGCTGAGCGCGCTTTAATTGAAATTTCAGTCTTGCGTAATGTAGCTGAGCTGACCAACAATATTTCGCGTGAGCGTGCGCCTGCCAATCAAGTCATGTCGAGTACGCCCGAGAAAAGAGCAGAATATATTCAAGAATTAAAACGCTATCGAGCCAACGTCGATCAGCAAATTGAAGAAACTGCTCAACTACTCAAGCGCAATGGTTTTATTCCGCATGCGCAGCATTTGTCACTTCAATTAAAATCTTCGTTAAAAGAGGGACGTGATGCGGTAGATGCTTATGCTGCAACTCCTCAGTCTTCTCGCAGTTCAGCTCAATTGGATCATGCTATTCAGAAAATGTTTGCTGCTTGGGATAGTTCTCAGTATGTATTGAAGCATGTGATGTTGGATTCTGTGGGCAAAGATTCGCGTGCGTCAACTTATTATAGTGTGATTTTTATTTTATCTGATTTGCGTGATCAAGCTGGGCGTGTGGCATCGAATATTATGGCTGCCATCACTTTTGGCGAAAAAATTCCAGCGGAAAACTTAGCTAATTCCTTACAAAACCAGCGTCAAGCTTATTACTTATGGGACTTGGTGCATACGATTTTGCCTGAAGCACATAAAGTGCCTGAATACACAGCTTTACATAATCGCTTAAAGACTGAGTTTTTAGATCAAGGGATTCCAATCGTGAAGCAACTGATGGAGCAAAGCTTACAGGGTGAAGCTTATTCTTTGACGGGCACACAATTGACCGAAGTTGTGGTGAATAAATTTAGCACCGTGGTCGACTTACAAAATTACTTGTTGGATTATAGTTTGACCTTAGCTAAAAAAGATTATTTCAAAGCGCAGCTAAAACTTGTTTTAACCTTGGTGGTCGCATTGATTTCTTTGATGGCCGCTATTTTTATCATGGTCTATGCGCGCTCGAAGGTTTTTATTCCTTTAATTCATGCACGCAGCCAAATTTTGCGCTTGGCAGCTTATGATGATGAAGCTCAAGGCAGGCAAAATTCAGACAAGGTAACGCTTCTAGAGGCCATTCAAAAACTAAAACAACGCCTAGAGCAACGCGATATTTTAGAATTGCAGCTGCGTAATATTGCCAATACCGATGTCTTAACGGGCGTTTCCAACCGTTTGGCACTTGAAGAATACATTAAATATTTGGAACATCGACCTGAAAAATTGACCAAAACTGGTCTGATTATTGTGGATGTGGACAAATTCAAGCATATTAACGATACCTACGGGCATGTGGTGGGTGACCAAGCTATAAAATGTATTGCCGATACGCTCAAGGCGCATGTCCGTGATTCAGACTTGGTGGTGCGTTATGGTGGCGATGAGTTTTTGGTTTTGATTGAGCAAATAGAATTTACTGAGGCGCTGTATTTGGCAGATAAATTGCGCTCTCATATTGTGAATCAGGAATTTTTTATTCCAGAACTGAATGATTATATTCAAGTATCGGTCAGTGCTGGCGTGGCGGTGGGTGCTGCATCATGGAGCAGCTTGTTAAAAAAAGCCGATAAGCATTTATTTAGAGCCAAAGCACGTGGGCGCAATGTTGTTGCTGGTGACTAAGTCACAATCATAGGCTTTCTCTGGTATTTCCGAAATGATAAAAAGCGTAGCTTGAAAGATTCAGCGCAACCTTACGCCGAATCTAGATTTAATTTGAATGAGCCAGAAACTGCAATAGTCTGTTTTAGCCTTTCAGCATTGGTTTTAAGAATTTTGCTGTGTGTGAAACTTTAGATTTTGCGACAGTTTCAGGTGTGCCTTCGGCAATGATTTGTCCACCGCCTGCACCGCCTTCAGGGCCTAAGTCGACAATCCAGTCTGCAGTTTTAATCACATCTAGATTGTGTTCAATCACCACAATGGTATTACCCTTATTGCGTAGCTCATGCAAGATATCGAGCAATTTGGCAATGTCATGGAAATGCAAACCAGTGGTCGGTTCATCCAGTACATATAGGGTTTTGCCTGTATCTCGCTTGGCCAGTTCACGTGCCAGTTTCACGCGCTGTGCTTCTCCGCCAGATAAAGTCGTGGCAGATTGTCCAAGACGAATATAACCCAAGCCCACCTGATTTAACGTTTCCAAACGACGATGAATCACGGGAATGGCATCAAAGAAATGCATAGCATCTTCAACGGTCATTTCCAAAACATCAGAAATATTGCGACCTTTATAACTGACTTCCAAAGTTTCGCGATTATAGCGTTTACCATGACAGGCATCACAAGGTACATACATATCTGGCAAAAAGTGCATTGCAACTTTAATCATACCATCGCCCTCACAGGCCTCGCAGCGTCCACCTTTGACGTTAAAGGAGAAGCGTCCTGCTGCATAACCACGTGCTTTGGCTTCAGGGGTTTGCGCAAACAGCTCACGAATTGGAGTGAACAAACCTGTATAGGTCGCTGGGTTCGAGCGTGGCGTTCGCCCAATCGGGCTTTGGTCAATATCCACCACTTTATCTAAATATTGTAGACCATCAATCGAGTCGAATTTTTCTGCGTTTAAGGTGGTGGCACCATTTAATTGAGTTGCAGCCAAAGGCAACAAAGTGCGGTTAATTAAGGTGGATTTGCCCGAACCTGACACGCCTGTGACACAAGTCATCACGCCTAAAGGCAAAGTGAGATCCACTTTTTTTAGATTGTGTCCTGCTGCGCCCATGAGTTTAATTTGTTGTTCAGGATGTGGCGGTTGGGTACGCGTTTTCGGCACTTCAATTTTTAATTTGCCCGATAAATACTGCCCTGTGAGTGAGTCTGCATGTTCGGCTAATTCTGCATAAGTACCTTCGGCAATAATATGTCCACCATGTACACCTGCGCCTGGACCAATATCAATAATATGGTCGGCAGCACGAATCGCATCTTCATCATGTTCTACCACCAACACCGTGTTGCCCAAATCACGTAAACGAATCAGAGTTTCTAGCAATCGGTCATTGTCACGTTGGTGCAAGCCAATTGAAGGTTCATCTAGCACATACATCACGCCCATAAGCCCTGCACCAATTTGAGATGCCAAGCGGATACGCTGTGCTTCACCGCCCGAAAGCGTTTCGGCAGAGCGTGATAGGCTCAAATAATTCAAACCTACCGATACTAGAAAATGTAAGCGTTCACGAATTTCTTTAAAGATTTTATCTGCAACTTCACCTTTGGCGCCATCCAGATTCAGCCCTTGATAGTACTGCTCGGCATCGCCAATTGACATTTGGGTAATTTGGGCAATGGTTTTGTCTTTCACGCGAACATTGCGAGAGATTTCATTTAAGCGTGAGCCACTGCAGGCATCACAGGCCGCATTAGATAAATACTGCGCCAAATCGTCACGTACATAATTACTTTCGGTTTCACGGTAACGACGTTCTAAATGAGGCAACACGCCTTCAAAAGCAATTACACGTTTATGGTGGCGTCCACGTTCATCGGTATAGCTCAGATCTATTTTGTCTTTGCCAGTGCCGTACAGAAATTTCTTTTGGGTCGCGCTGTCGAGCTGATTCCATGCAGTGTCGAGTGAAAGTTCATAATGTGCTGCGACTTTTTCTAGCATGCTGTAATAATACGGACGCTGTCTGTCCCAGCCGCGAATAGCGCCCTGACTGATTGAAAGTTCAGGGGTTGGAATGAGTTTTTCCGCACTGAAATGGCTACGTGTTCCTAAACCATCACAAGTTGGACAAGCACCAAAAGGGTTGTTAAATGAGAACAGGCGCGGTTCAAGTTCTGCTACGGCACGGTCACATTGTGGGCAAGAGTGCTTGGCTGAAAAAATACGATCAGGTTGTTCCGCGTTCATCCACGATAAAATGGCTAAATCTCCACCCAAACGCAGCGCGGTTTCAAAGCTTTCAGCAATACGGTTGCCTAAATCATCTCGGACTTTAAAACGGTCTACCACCACTTCAATGGTATGTTTTTTCTTTTTGTCGAGTTCTGGTGGTGGGTCAATATCCATGACTTCGCCATCAACTCGGGCGCGTACAAAACCCTGACTTTGTAGCTGTTCAAACAGATGCACATATTCGCCTTTACGCTCACGAATTACAGGCGCGAGTAGCATTAAAGCAGTGCCTTCTTCCAGTGCTTTTACAGCATCGACCATTTCTGAAACAGTTTGCGCCACCATTGGTAAATCATGTTCAGGACAGTAAGGTGTGCCGACACGTGCATACAGTAAACGCAAATAGTCGTAAATTTCGGTAATGGTACCCACGGTTGAACGCGGGTTATGGCTGGTCGATTTCTGTTCAATGGCAATTGCGGGACTTAGACCTTCAATCGAGTCGACTTCAGGTTTTTCCATTTGCGATAAAAACTGACGTGCATAGGCAGAAAGTGATTCGACATAACGACGCTGCCCTTCGGCATAGAGGGTATCAAACGCCAGTGAAGATTTTCCTGAACCAGATAAACCCGTAATCACCACAAATTTATCGCGTGGAATATCAAGGTTCACGTTTTTTAGGTTATGGGTACGTGCACCTCGAATACGGATATGACTTTGGCTCATAAAAACTTCTCGATATTTTGCAAATGAAAAACCTATATATGATAGCGCATGAAAATTGTTCAAGTGTTATTTTTCATGCTTTATCGGTCATGGCTTGTCGCACCTTATGGAATGATTCACATACGCTGCGTGAGGGCGGCCGTTAAGCTTGATCTAAACCTGGCCACTGACGTTGATGGTAGGCGCTATCCCAAAATAACCATTCCAGTTCTGCGGCTTTGGTGTAAGCGTGGTGCATTTTTTCAAGGGTATCGGCATCACATCGCGCAGCAACACGGTCAATGGTTTGAATCACGTTATTAACCGCAGTGTGGAATTCTTCGCCTGAATAGGTATCAACCCATGCCTGATAGGGATTATTCGGTGCAGAGTTATTGACGATATCTTTACCGACTTCGGCATAAATCCAGAAACATGGCAGCAGGGATGCCAATACCACTGGATAGCTTTCCGACCATGCGGTTGCGACTAAATAAGAGGTGTAATGATGGCAGGCAAGGAGAGGTGGTCCCACTTGTTTGAACAACTAAAAGCGTATTTATAAGTGATATTCCGCTCTAGTTAAGCCACCTTGTTTTGTTGGGGTAGCTGATCATAGTAAAACTCATTTAGCCTTGCGAAGCAGTGCTTCTCATGTCTAGACTCGAATGAGGTCGTTTCAAATTATAAAACTCAAAATATGCACTTAATTGCTTTTTCGCATCTGTGACACTGCTATAAGCTTTGAGATACACCTCTTCATATTTAACGCTCCGCCATAATCGTTCAACCATCACATTATCTACCCATCGACCTTTACCATCCATACTGATTTGAATGCCATTTGATTTCAATACATCAATAAATGCATCACTGGTGAACTGACTGCCTTGGTCTGTATTCAATATTTCAGGTGATCCATATTTTTCAATCGCTTCATTTAAAACCGAAATACAAAAATCCACCTCCATACTAATCGATACCCTATGCGCAAGTACCTTGCGGCTATGCCAATCAATCACAGCACATAAATAAACAAAGCCTTTTGCCATAGGGATATACGTTATATCCGTAGACCACACTTGATTACTGCGCTGAATAGCCAACCCTTTGAGCAGATATGGATATTTACGGTGAGCTTGATTAGCCTGGCTTAAATTTGGTTTGCAATATAACGCCTGAATACCCATTTTCTTCATTAAAGTACGTGTATGACGTCGTCCTATATGATGCCCTTGACGATTCAACAAATCACGCATCATACGACTGCCTGCAAAAGGATATTGCATATGTAATTCATCAATACATCGCATCAGCTTCAGATCTGATGAGCTAACAGGTTTTGGGCGATAATAATAACAACCACGGGAGACTTTCAGCAGCTTAGCTTGCTTAGATACTGAAATCTGAAGTGAGTCGTCGATTAACTTTTGTGGTTGAAGCGGCCCAGTTTCTTCAACACACCTTCTAAAAAATCAATTTCTAATGCCTGCTCACCGATTTTTGCATGTAACTTTTTAAGATCAATGGGGGGTTCTGATGGAGCTTTTGATTGATCGAAAGCTTGCGAGGAAGCTGAGATCAATTGATTTTTCCAGTCAATAATTTGGTTTTGATGAACATCAAATTCAGCACTCAATTCAGCAAGTGTTTTTTCTGCTTTAATCGCAGCAAGTGCTACCTTAGCTTTAAAATCATTTGAATGATTTCTTCTTGGTCTACGTGCCATAAAATACTCCATATATTGATGTTTATAACATCATTTGAGGAGCAGAATATCACTTATAGGAGTTGTTCAAATTTTACGGATCCATCTCTAGGGTCAGCGGAGTATTTTCAAATTCCTGTTTGGAAATATCAAACTCCTGCATAAAGCTGTCATGTAAGGTACGCTCCACTACAATTGCAATTTTGGCGGCATTTGCAAACTGAATAATATCATCTGCATCAAAAGCCTTGGCCGCACAGACTGCCAGAGCGCGCCCGTAGGCAATTAAGTAATGTGAATCTTGAATCACATAATGCGCAAAAGCAGCTTTACTTAAGGTGCCTTGTGCTAATTCCTGATTAAACGGTAAAGCGAGCGTCTTATGATAAAGGGCAAGGTTACGTTGCCAAACGTCTTGAGAAAAGCGCATCCTAAATTCCTAATATGTCGTTGCATTTCACTATAGCAGTTTGGGAACGGAAAGCACGGTTTTCGCGGTATCTGATCGGGAAACCCAAAATCATACGAAGAATTTTGCCGAAGTTGAGAAAAAAGCGTCATAATTGCAGCATAAAATTTTACATTCTCCGTTTTTGTCAGATTTAAAACTCGGGCAATTCAAATTTCAGAATTTTTGCATCTGTTAAATCTTAATAAAACTGTACTTTGTATTGCTGGTACAAATTCGGCAGATGAAAAATTCAGATCAAAATATAGTGATAGGTCGTTTCTCATGATGAAACATTTTGGTTTCTCAATCGTATTTTCGATAGTGTGTCTTGCGCTATCTGCATATTGGGGCTATACCCATGGCCCAGAAGCAGGTGTGCAAACCATGCTTACCGCACTGACCATTACCGCAATTTTGGCGATTATGGAAGTGTCTTTGTCGTTTGATAACGCAGTGGTGAATGCCTCAGTGCTGCGCGGTTGGGATCATTTCTGGAAAATGCTGTTTTTAACCGTGGGGATTATTATTGCGGTTTTTGGCATGCGTTTAATTTTTCCTGTGGTCATTGTGGCAGTCACTGCCGATATGGGCATGATGGAAGTGGTGCAACTGGCATTGAATGATCCGAAGCAATATTCAGCTAAACTCATGGCACATCACCCTGAAATTGCAGCATTTGGTGGCGCATTCTTGTTGATGGTCTTCCTCAACTTTTTCTTGGATGATGAAAAAGACACGCATTGGTTCAGATGGTTGGAACGTCGTTTGAGCAATTTGGCAAGCGTACCTGCGATGTCGGTATTTTTGGCCTTGGTGACGCTGTTAATCATGGCGGCAAATGTGGTGGAAGATAAACGCCTTGTGGTCACGATGGCGGGTATTTGGGGCATCGTGATTTATATTGGCGTACAAGTACTGAGCCACATGCTGGGTGGTGAACCAGAGGTGGACGAACAGGGCAATGCCGTACGTCATGACGAAAACGGCGTACCGACAGGCGTGGTGAAAGCGGGTATTGGGGGCTTTTATATCTAGAAGTGCTTGATGCTTCGTTCAGTTTTGATGGAGTGATTGGTGCATTTGCAATCACCTCTGACGTCGTGATCATCATGTTAGGTTTGGCGATTGGTGCAATTTTTGTGCGTTCGATGACAATTTATCTGGTCGAAAAAGGCACCTTGGATGCTTATATTTACCTTGAACACGGTGCGCACTACGCGATTGGTGCGTTGGCTTTTATTATGATTGCCAGCGGTACAGGCTTGCATGTGCCAGAAGTGGTGACAGGTCTAATTGGTGTTGCCTTTATTGTTTGGGCAGTGATTGCATCCATTCAATTTAAAAAGCGTCAGGCAAAAGTGGGCTAAGGCTATGATGATGTCTGTTACTGTATTACCGTGAAATCAAAGAGTTATACAGTAACGAAAACTGTATAAAATATAAATTTGGGTGCACAACGTTGTGCCCTTTTTTATTGAAATCGAAAGCTTGTTGAATAAACATCTGGAAAAATCAGCATCCTTAAGCTGAATGTTGTAGGATATCTGCAAATTCAAAATTATTTAGTTTTAGTCGATTGATATGATGAATGCCTTAGAACGCCGCTCGACCTTTGCTTTAAGCAGTATTTTTGCATTGCGCATGTTGGGTCTGTTCATGATTATTCCTGTATTTTCAGTGGCAGGGCAGTCATATCAATACGCAACTCCTGCACTGATTGGTCTTGCCGTTGGTGTTTATGGACTCACCCAAGCCATTTTACAAATTCCATTTAGCTTAATTGCAGACCGTTATAGCCGTAAGCCATTGGTGGTTTTTGGCTTATTACTGTTTGCTTTAGGTGGTGCAATTGCAGCCATGTCCGACACCATTTATGGCGTGATTATTGGACGTGCCATTGCAGGTGGTGGCGCGGTATCCGCTGTGGTGATGGCATTGTTGGCCGATGTGACCCGTGAAGAAAACCGCATGAAAGCCATGGCGGTGATGGGGATGAGTATAGGCATGTCCTTTGTGGTGGCCTTTAGTTTAGGGCCATGGCTTACGGGTTGGGTCGGTATTTCAGGACTGTTTTGGGTGACTACAGTGATGGGGTTGGCAGCGATTCTCATGCTGTTATTGGTGCCTAAAGTCACGCGCCATCATCGTAATTTTCAGCAAGGCTACATCACTCAGTTAAAGCAAGTCCTGAAAATGGGCGATTTAAACCGCCTGCATGTATCGGTATTTACCCTACATTTATTGCTTACTGCCATGTTTATTTATGTACCTTCGCAATTAATCAAATTTGCTGATATTCCTTTGCAGCATCATGGTTGGGTGTATTTGCCATTGTTGTTGGTTAGTCTGTTCGTGGCATTCCCAAGCATTGTTCTGGCAGAAAAATATCGCAAAATGCGTGGCATTTTCCTGACCGCCATTGCAGGTATCATTTTAGGTTTGTTGGTGCTGATTTTTGGGTTTGAATCGAAGTACATCCTTTTATTGGGTTTGGGCTTATTCTTTATCGCTTTTAACGTTATGGAAGCGTTATTACCTTCGTGGTTGTCAAAAGCTGCGCCAATTCAATCTAAAGCCACCGCGATGGGTGTGAATGCGAGCAGTCAGTTTTTGGGCGCATTCTTTGGTGGGATGATTGGTGGGCAATTATTGATGCTCAACCACACCGCATTGGGTTGGAGTATTTTGACCGCGATTGCTATAATTTGGCTGCTTGTTAGTTTTGGATTGGCGCAGCCGCGCTACCTTTCGTCTTTGGTCTTGCGCTTGCCTGAGAATCGAGAAACAGATGAATGGACTTCTCAGTTATTGGCAATTCGTGGTATTGAAGAGGTCGTGGTGATGTCTGACCAACAAGTGGCGTATGTAAAGGTTGATAAACAGCATATTGATGATGCTGCGCGACAACAATTAACGCACTTGTTTGGGAAAGAGGTAGCCATTTAAGCATAACTCTTATAAAGTAAATAATAGAAACAAATAGGAAGAAAACATCTAATGCGTGGTGTAAATAAAGTCATATTAGTGGGTACTTTAGGTCGTGATCCTGAAACAAAAACTTTCCCAAATGGTGGTTCTCTCACTCAATTTTCTATCGCAACCAGTGATGTCTGGACAGACAAAAATACAGGTGAGCGTAAAGAGCAAACAGAGTGGCATCGCATTGTTTTACATAACCGTTTAGGCGAGATTGCACAGCAATATTTACGCAAAGGTTCAAAAGTGTATATCGAAGGTTCATTGCGAACGCGTCAGTGGACCGATCAAAACGGTCAAGAGCGTTACACTACTGAAATTCGTGGTGATCAAATGCAAATGCTCGATTCGGGTAATCGTGGACAATCTGACCAACAAGATGGCGGTTTTGCTCAACCACGTTTTAACAATAACCAAGCTCCAGCCACAGGTTATGCGAATCAAAATCAAGGCGGTTCTAACCAAAATCACGGTGGCGGCTATGCCAACAATAACCCGAGTGGCTTTGCACCGAAGCCACAAGCTGCGCCTGCAACTGCACCAGCAGATTTAGATGATGACTTGCCGTTCTAGATCATATATATGATCTAAAACGGAAAATCATCATCCAAACCCTTTGTTTCTACAAAGGGTTTTTTAGTACCAATATTCAGCAAATATCTGTTTTCTCAATTAAATCTTCAACTATAATAGGATTCTTAATTCATAAAACCGATTATTTTTATAAAAAAGTACTGTTTTACCGATTCCTTGGTTTTTCGTATTCTAGCTAAACAAGATAAGCAATCCCCCGAAACGAATTGAGGAATCATCCATGAGTTTAATCAATACCCAAGTCAAAGCATTTAACGCAACCGCTTACCATAATGGTCAATTTATTGAAGTATCTGAGCAAGACTTTATTGGTAAATGGTCAGTGGTGTTTTTCTACCCTGCAGATTTCACTTTTGTGTGCCCAACTGAACTTGCAGATTTAGCCGATCAATATGCTGAATTCCAAAAAATGGGTGTGGAAATTTACTCAGTTTCTACAGACACGCATTTTACCCATAAAGCATGGCACGACACTTCAGAAGAAATCAAAAAAATTCAATATCCAATGATTGGCGACCCAACTTGGACTTTGGCTAAAAACTTTGAAGTGCTGATTGAAGCAGAAGGTTTGGCAGATCGTGGTACTTTCGTGATTGACCCTGAAGGGAAAATCCAAATTGTAGAAATTAATGCAGGCGGTATTGGTCGTGACGCGCAAGAATTGTTGCGTAAAGTGAAAGCAGCGCAATATGTGCATGCACACCCCGGCGAAGTTTGCCCTGCTAAGTGGAAAGAAGGCGATGCAACCTTAGCACCATCTATTGATTTGGTCGGAAAAATCTAATCGAATCATCACACTCAATTTTAAAAATCCAGAACTTCGTTTCTGGATTTTTTATGCCCATGATTTGTGACCCTGTGTAGCCTCAGTTTCAGCACGATTATTCCATTCTTGCAATGCTGTATGCCAAATTTGCACTAGGTTGTGGTGCGATGAGCGATTAAGATTAAAGCATCTATTCTCCTAGCAATAGGTGTGACACATGAAAAAAATAATCGGTTTATATCGCAACCAAAATATGCATTGGGTGGGCGATGGTTTTCCCGTTAAAAATCTATTTTCTTATGACCGTTTAGGTCAGGCGATCAGTCCATTTTTACTCTTGGATTATGCAGCGCCGTATCATTTTGATGCAACTACGGCACAGCATGGTGTGGGTTCGCATCCACATCGTGGTTTTGAAACAGTGACGCTTGCCTATCAAGGCGAAGTAACGCATAAAGATTCGGCAGGCGGTGGTGGCACCATCAAAAAAGGTGATGTACAGTGGATGACAGCAGGCGCAGGTGTAGTGCATGAGGAGTTTCACTCTAAAGACTATGCAGCACAAGGCGGGTTGTTTGAAATGGTACAGCTTTGGGTCAATTTGCCTGCCGCAGATAAAATGACGACACCACGTTATCAAGCCATTGAATCTCAAAATATTCCGAAAATTGAGTTTGAAAATCAGGCGGGGCATTTACGCATTATTGCAGGTCAGTACGCCGAGCAATCTGGACCTGCTAGCACCTTTAGCCCTGTTAATGTTTGGGATGGGCAACTGAAAGCCGCACAGACCCAAGTGCTGCATGTGCCTGTAGACCACAATACTTTATTGGTGGTGTTGGCTGGTGAAGTGCAAGTTAATGGCAGCCAACTTGTGCAAGATCATTCAGTGGTCTTGTTTGCTCAAGATGGCGAAGCGTTAATTCAGCTTGAAGCACTGCAAGATACGCATTTTTTAGTGCTGACAGGCAAGCCACTAAATGAACCTATTCAAGGCTATGGTCCATTTGTCATGAATACCAAGCAGGAAATCATTCAAGCTTTTGAAGATTTTAATCAAGGTAAGTTTGGTGCAATTCCCGTGCAACATCAAGTGGGTTAAGCTTTAAAAATCTTAGCCAAGAAAAAAGCCTCATGTCGATGTCCCGACAGAGGCTTTTGTTGTTCTGGCGCTGTCAAATTTCTAGTTTTAGCGGATTGATCATATTCTTTATGATAATTAGCTGTGATGTAGTTATTATTTTTGTGCTTACTATCATATCGTTTAGACATTTATTTGTAAAACGAAATTATAAAATTGGTGAATTTATCTACATGGTTTAGAACGCTATTTATAAAATTTATCGAATAATTTGAATGAATTATAACGCTTATTTAAGCTGTTTCTGATTGTTAAAAATTGTCATCATATTGCCAATGTACTTTGTGTTGTTTCTCTGTGAAAAGTACACAATCTGGTAGTTTTTAATAGCTCATTTTTCTTAGGCATGGTTCATAATTTCATAAAGTATGTAAAAAGATGGATGATCGGTTTGGATATCGCAGTGATCGGTAGTGGTATGGCTGGACTGGCTACCGCAAGAATTCTTAAAGATGCAGGGCATAACATTACAATTTTTGAGGCGCTGCCTGGTCGTGGAATGGACAGTCATAGCATCGAATTTGAAGGTGGTTTAATTGATGCGCCGTTAAGGGTCATGAATCCACATTTGTGGAAAAACACCCTCAGTTTAGCGACACATTTAGGGATTAAAACTTATCCTGTGCGTACATATATGGCGTGCAGTTGGTTATTTGAAGATCGTACGGAAACTTGGTTGACCACAAGCCGTACTCGTATTGGTAATTTTCCCATCATTAATAACCGTAAAGGAATCCAACAATACGGCTGGCGTTTGGTGAAAGGCATGTTGCAGTTAAAAACGGCCATTGCTAAATTTTTCAAATCCAAGAACCAAGACATGACCCTTGCGGAATTTATCAATCGCAACGAAATTGAAGAAGTGTTTTGGCATGGTGCAGTGATGCCAGTGCTTTACACCATTTGTACTTGTGACCCTAAGACCATTGGTGAATGGCCAGCAAAACCATTGTTGGTGTTTTTACGCCAATTAACTGATGGTGATGCGTTATTGCGTTTACAAGGGGGCACGCCCGCATTAGTTGATAAGTTGATTGAAGGCATTAATATTCAAAGTGGTGCAGCGATTACTCACGTTCATCAACAAGAAGAAGGTGTGGTTGTTGAAAATTCTGCAGGTCAGTCGCAAACATTTGACCGTGTGGTGATTGCAACGCCAACTACTAAAGTTCAAGACTTCTTAGATAATCAACAATTTGCTGAAGATATTGAATTGCTTAAACAATTTAAATTCGAGCAGGGTGATTTAGTGATTCACACCGATCAAACGGTGATGCCGCCAAAACGTAAAGACTGGTCTGTTTTAAGTTATATGATGGATCGTAAATTTACACGTCAGCAATTTACGGTGTGGCTTAACTCGATTGAACCAACGCTGGTCGGCAAATCTCCAGTATTCCAAACATGGCGTCCAGTCACACCAATTGATCCGAAAAAGATCATTTCAACGGTGACTTTAACCCGCGCTGTAGTGGATTCAAAGACGGTGGCATTAAACAAAGAGTTGCAGCAACGCCATCACCAAGACAATCGTAAAGTATTCTTCTGTGGTTCATGGTCTTGTGATGGTTTGCCAATTTTAGAATCTGCAGTGACTTCAGCCATGCATATTGCAGAAATTTTTGGTGCACCATTACCGTTTATTGATTTGAAACCACAAGTTGAGGTTGCGCCACAATTAGGGTATTAAGTTTAGGGTCTGTTGATATTTCATAAATGGTTTGTGCTGTAGGCTAAAACTGAGCAGATCAGGCATGAAACGCAGGGAATAGTGGGTCTATTGCCAAGTTTCATAACGCAATCTGAGAAAGTTTTAGCCACAGCCTTTCAGGACAAGTATATTTTTTGCTGCTATTGCGTTATGAGTCAGTCATTTAGAATGACTAAATTTCCTGCCTCATGCCTTATATCAGCTAAAAAATATGCGTTGTCGCAAACATAGATGAATTATCAACAGACCCTCTTTTTTGAATTAGACTGAGTCAGCATGAAATGGCAACAGGTGATACGACAGCATTTTCCAAAACATAAATATGCCATTCAAGCGGCATATTTGGGAGATACTTCCGCGTTGCCGTGGAGCAACCTAGGTTATTGGTCAGATGCAGTGGGATATGATTATCCCGCTGCATGTCAAAATTTAGCCGCGCATTTGGCAGCAGCAGTCCGTTTAAATTCAAAAGATGCTGTGTTGGATTTAGGCTGTGGGCAAGGTGCCAGTCTTAAATACTGGTTAGAACACTATCAAGTACAACAGCTTGAGGCTATTGAGCTTCAAGATCATCATGTGCAGTCGATTCGACACCATTTAAATTCAAATATTAAAATTCACGCTGCTTCATTTTTAAATTTAAAAGCACTTTTTGCACAACCCCGTTTTGATGTGGTGTTCTGTATCGATGCAGCATATCACAGTCATTTGAATTCATTTTTAAGTCAGGTCAGTACAGTTTTGAATTCAAATGGACGTTTGGGCTTTCATTATTTAATTTGGACAGAGCAAGCGCCAATGCATACATTCAAACAGCTGCAATATCATGCCTTATTAAAATCCGCCGATGTCAATTTTAAAGATCTAATGTCTGAAAGTCAGCTTCGGGCAGTCTTAGCACAGTTTGAATTTAAACAGATTCGGGTAGAAGATTTATCGGCACAGGTTCTAGCAGGTTTTGCTGATTATGTGAATCAGCATCTCAGGCATCGAGTGCAAACGCGAGATGCAGACTGGTTTAAAATTGCCATGACCGCACGTTTATGTGCCAAGCTCTATGCAGATGGCTGGATTAAATATGTGCAGGTGAGTGCGGAAAAAGCTTAATCTATCGTAATCGGCTGATAGATGATGAAATTTTGTAAGCGTCCGCTGAATCCCATACCTATTTTTTAATTCGATTTAGGTTTCCAGCAGTGCGGCAGCAATTCTTCAATTTGGGTCACTTTGTGTGTCGGTAACCTTTTCAGCACATCACTTAAATAGGCATACGGATCCAAGCCATTCAGCTTTGCTGACTGGATTAAAGTCATGATGTTTGCCGCTCGCTGACCACTGCGCAGCGAACCTGCAAACAGCCAGTTCTTGCGTCCCAACGCCCAGGGACGCATCTGATTCTCTACCCAATTGTTGCATATCGGTAGATTGCCATCATCCAGATAGCGGCTTAAGGCTGGCCAACGCTTCAGAGTGTAATTGATAGCCTTGGCGGTGGGAGAACTCGATGGCACTGTCAGATGATGTTGGTTGAGCCATTCATATAGTTGTTGCATCACTGGTTGACTATGCTGTTGTCGGTATTCGCGGCGGTCTTCCGCTGTACCATCGGTCTTTTTCCTGAGTTCTGCTTCTATCGCATACAGTTTCTGAATCAGCACTAAGGCCTGTTCAGCAACCTGACTTTTCCCAGTTACATGCAGTTCATGGAATTTACGACGTGCATGGGCCATGCACCCTACCTCAATCACCTGGCCTGATTTAAAACGTGCTTTATAACCACTGTAATCATCACAGACTAGATAGCCCTGCCAGCCTTTCAAGAACTCTTCAGCATGCTGGCCTGAACGACTATCCTGAAAGTCATAGATCACCGCCTGAACTGGATTGTACTGTGTGGTGGCATAGGCCCAGACATAACCTTTCTTCGGTTTTTTATTATTCTCACCCATCCGCATGATGGTGACCGGTGTTTCATCTGCATGCAGCACCCGCTGTTGCAGCACCACCTCTTTTAAGGCATTGGCCAGAGGTTCCAGTTCTACACCGCAGCGACCTATCCAGTCAGATAAAGTTGATCTAGAAAGTTCGATTCCCGCCCGCTGATAGATCAGACGTTGACGGTACAGCGGCAAATGATCGGCATACTTCGATACCAGCACATGGCTGAGCAATTCAGGTGAAGCAATGCCTTTATCAATCACATAGGCGGGCATCGCTTGCTGAGTCAGAGTGTCACACTGATCACAGACCCATTTACCACGCACATGCTGTTCCTTATAGAACTGTGCCGGTCTGAAATGCAGTTTTTCACTGACATCTTCGCCGATACGACGGAGTTGGCAGCCACAAGCACATTGGGTTGATGCAGGTTCATGCTCAATACGGATGGTGTGTAGATGATCTGGCAGTGGTCGACGTTTAGGTTTATTGGTTTTGGCTTTCTGTGTCGCTGCATTGGTTTTATCTGCATTTAGCCGTTCCAGTTCTAGATCAACCGCGGCAATATCTTCTTCAACCGCTTCATCCCACAGATGGATTTGTTTTGCCGTTAAGTGTTCATTCTTTTGGGCGAATTCGTGCTTTTTAAACAGCGCCAGTTCATGCTCGTATTTTTGATTGAGAATAGAAAGATGCTGAACTTTGGCATCCAATTGCTGGTTTGATTTTTCTAATTCTTGATTTGATTGTGCCAGAGACTGATGCTGCATCGCCAACTGCCGGGTAAATTCCAGCAGTTGTTCATGGGTCAGTTGGCTTAAGTCAGGCAGCGTATTCATGACCGCAGTATGCCTGAGGTCATGACGCAGAGGAAATAGAACGTTTGGAGAATAGCAGAATAGCCGAGCTTGGTTTAGAGCATTGTTACCACTTGCTGTCGTCCAATGCGCTGCCAGGGCAAACCCTGGATCAGTGCCTGTAACTGTTCCGGGCTGAGGGCCACGGTTTCACCCTGGTGAACTTTAGCCCAGTGAAATTTGCCCTGTTCCAGCCGCCGGGCACACAGCCAGATGCCCAGTCCATCATGCACCAGTACTTTCATGCGATGGCCACGTTTATTACAGAACAGGTAAGCACAATGCGGTTTGATGTAGCCAAAGGCTTTCATAATCTGCGCCATGACCGTATCCATCCCTGCTCGCATATCCAGAGGTTGGGTAGAAAGCCAGATTTCATCAATGCGGATCATGTTGCAAGTGCCTTGAGTAATTCTGCTAAAGCAGATATTTCTGATACTTGCCATTTCAAGCCAATTTCTGCTTTTGAGTGGGGTAAAGTAATTTGAACCGTTAACATGTCAGTAGGAGTAGGATCTAATGGTGCAGAGCAAGATAAGGCAATAAATGCAGGTTTATTCGGTAGTGGTGAGCGATCATTCCCTGGCTTAGCATCAATTAAGCGAATCCATTTGGATACAAGATTTGTATTCAATCCATGTTGCAAAGCGACCGAAGCAATTGAAACGTCCGGTGCTTTACAAGCCTGAACGATCTGCTGTTTAAATTCAGCACTGTATGTTCTTCGTTTTTTCGCAAGAGATGCGATGGATGTCTGATTATTTGTAGTCATAAATTTAAGTCCCCACTTGTTTCTAAGTGGGGACTAAATTAAGGCTTATAGGATGAATTCAGAAGGTGTGTTCAGCGGACGCTTACGAAATTTTTCGGTGTTGGCGGTTTCCATGATTGGTTTTAAATCTCACCTACCACATCAAACTGCTTCGGTAAAATTTTTGCGCCATTGGGGGTTTAAGTTTTGCAGATAGATCGATGCACTGAATAAATTGGTAATTCGGACAGAATGAGGAAGATAAAATAGACTTCTTGCGTTAGTCAAATTTTAAGCAGCCAAAAGCTATATTTTATGAGGTTTTAGGCGATTCAAAAATTAGACAAAACTATACTTTCGCAAGAGGTCTAATATACGTTTATATAAACAAAAAACCTCATAAATTAGAAGCTTATGAGGTTTAATATGGTGCCGGCACACGGATTCGAACTGTGGACCTACTGATTACAAGTCAGTTGCTCTACCAACTGAGCTATGCCGGCGTTGTGTAGAGAATTTTACAGAATTTTTACCTGTGCGCAAGCCAAAAAGTAACCGTTTAATGTAGGGCATAGCGTTTTTGCAGATTTTGTATGCAGTGTTTGGCATATTACAAATGAGGAAATTACACAGAAGCTTTTGAAGGAAATGAGCCCAGCGTGTGGTGGACTCATTGAAGAAAATAACTTGAAATGATGTGTGAAAAAGTGATTATTTATTTCTTAAGATGCGGTCTAAATCCTGTGCACATTCTTCTAAGGTAAAGGCCATATCAAGTTGCATTTGTGGTTTGAGTTCATTTGCGAGCGTTCTCCATTGTTCAATTAGGCGAATGGCTTTTTGAATCTTATGTTTGTTGATGTCTTTGGCGATGGTAGGCGTATATCCTCCACGTTTAGCATTTTTAATTTGTTTGACATAATTTTGGCTGTTATTCATGTTCGCTCCCGAATAGCAGTTATATATGTAAGGCATTTGCATGCTTTTATTATGCTAAAGCTTAATGATGACCTTTTTATGTAGAACGCTGAGATGACTCAGTAAAAATAAAAAAAGTTTTGATAAAATAATAAATTTCTTCACCTCTCCTTGTTTGCCTTTGTCTGGAGCACAACAGTGTTTGGCAGGAGCGAACCAAATGGTAATATTTCCCCAATTAATGAGAGCTCGGTCATATGAAGACCAGTGGGTTGTAGGATAAATTTTAGGTTTAGGCTTATTCATTTGAAAAATTATATTGTGGAATAAGCCTTAGAGATAGGTTGTGCAACACAGCCAAATAGTATGAAGTCGCTGATATTATACGACTTCATACTGATTGCAGACTAATCTTCCAAAACTTCTTCTAGCAGCTCTTCACTTGGGGCAAAGTAATATGCGCCATCCAAGGCAGTCACAAAGTGCAATAAACGGTCATGGATGCCATCACCTGAAGTACCAAACATACGTTCTAACATGGCATCAATAATGCTCAAATCTTTGGTATAGGCAATAAAGAATAAACCCTGATCGCCCTTGCCATCACCATAAGGTAAAGAGTGGCGCAAAATTTCCATCTCATTGCCTGTATCATCTTCAACGACTGTACGTGACACGTGCGAATTTTCAGGCTGTACATCTTCGTCTAATTCAATCGATTCTAGTTTGGTTCTTCCAATCACCTGCTGTTGGGCATCGACTTTGAGCTTTTTCCATTTTTCTAAATCGTGGCAATAGCGCTGTGCAAAAATAAAAGAACCATCGGCAAACACGCCTGCATCTTCACCTAAAAGTGCAACTTCGGCACGATCGTCTGGAAATTGTGGGTTTTCGGTACCATCTATAAAGCCAGTGATGTCGCGTCCATCAAAATAACGGAAACAGACCCGTTCATCCAAGACTTCAATTTTGTCTTGAATCCCCTCAAAAAATGCCTGACTGAGTGCAAAGCAAATATCTGCACGGGCACTGGCGAGATGAATAATCACATCGGCAGGCACGACAGGCATTGGGTACGCCCCTTGAATCGGTTGTAATTGTTTAAAACCTTCTGGAGATTGCTGATAGAGCTGTGCCCAAAGTTCAGGGCCAAAAGCAACGGCAGTTTTAATTTGGGCATGTGGATGTTGGGTAATCAAACGATCCCGTGTGCTTAACAAGTCAGCCAATTTTTCTTTTAATTCAGCAATGCTTAAGTCTTTTAAACGAAATACAAGAAAGCGAGCATGATCTGAAGGTAGTGGTAAAATTACAGATTGGGCAGTCATGTATAGCTCCTGAAAATTTGTTGTTTTCTATAAAGTTGACTTTATTGTGCCTGATTGTATGCAGGCTTAATAGCCTGAACCCGATTTTATTCAATGTTTTTAGTCATGGGATTAAGTGAAATATCATATAATACACTGTCTTGTGAAAAGCGGCGATGTATGTCTTATCAAGTTTGGATTGCGTTTATGTTGGCCTGTTGGGTGATTAGTGTTTCACCTGGCGCGGGTGCAATTGCCTCGATGTCGAGCGGTTTGAATTATGGTTTTCGACACGGTTATTGGAATGCGATTGGTCTACAACTCGCTTTATTAGTGCAAATCGCGATTGTAGCTGCAGGGGCAGGGGTGTTATTCGCGACAACCCCTTGGGCATTTCTGATTGTGAAATGGTTTGGTGTGGCATATTTGTTATATCTAGCGTATTTGCAATGGGCAGCACCTGCTCAGTCGATTGAAATTCAACACGAGTTGACGCGCAAATCTGCTGGAAAATTGGTGATGTACGGCTTTTTGGTCAATATGAGCAATCCCAAAGCAATAGTATTTTTATTGGCTGTTTTACCGCAATTTTTAGATTTATCTAAACCACAATGGACGCAATATGCAATTATGGCACTGACCATGATTAGTATTGATTTGATTGTGATGGCAGGCTATACGGGCTTAGCTGCAAAAGTTTTACGTTTATTAAGATCACCGAAGCAGCAAAAAGTCATGAATCGTACTTTTGCTGCATTGTTTGCAGGTGCTGCTTTTTTGTTGAGTTTGGTGCATCAGTAATGCCTTCAATTACGCAAAAGTGTACGCTGTAATTATAAAAATAGATTGAGATATATATATTGAAAATAAAGGGTATTCCGCGAGCACTTTATTGGCAACATTGGTGGATCAGTATGTTGCTTTTGAGTTTTTCAACTTTAATAGCAATTGGATTAGCGATTCAGTTTTCAGTGGATAACGTGTTTTGGCCAATTGCTTTGATGGTGCATTTGAGTATCAATTTCTTTTTTTCTTTTGTATTTGCCGCCTTACAAACTTATTTTAAACATACCCTGTGGCAAAGTGTGGTGTTGATTAATATTACGGCTGTGTTGTTGATTGCCATTCATGCAATGTTTTATCTACAAAAAATAGATTGGAATGCTGTTTCAGAAGGTCAGCAGCAATTGAGTCTTTTACAGCAAGTGATTCACAGTGATATAGCACTGTGGATTGTGTATATGCTGCCATTTTTGGTTGTAATGCTCATTGCTGCAATACAAAAATATAGACATTCATTAACGAAAAACTAAGCCATCGTTCTGACTTTTTGCACGCTAAAAATCACCGTAAAAATGATTGCCATAGTCATCACAATGCTTAAACCTGTCGAAATATTCAAGCCTGCGCTTGACCATAAACCTACGCTGACTGCAATTTGTGCCACAATAAACGCCCAAATCACCATTTGCTTAGGCGAGTGAGCCAATAAACGTGCGGTTAAGGCAGGAATCACCAACAATGCACCCATTAATAAAGAGCCGACTGCACGTAAAGCCAATACCGTAAATAATGCCAATAACAACATAAAAATCAGACGTTGCCATTGTGCATTCACGCCTTCACTGACCGCAATATCAGGGTCAATTGCAATTTGAATTTGTCCCTGCCAAAATTTGTAGAGTACCGTTAAGGCTGCAATAATGACCAAAGCAAATACAGGTAAATCTGCCCATGAAATGGTGAGTAAATCGCCAAATAAATAGCTCAGCAATTCAGGACGTAAACTCGGAATATGCTGAATAAAGAGTAAACCTGAACAGAGCAAGGTTGCAGAGCAGAGCGCCAATAATGCATCATTTGGCAACCGTGGATCATGTAAAATCCACAAAACACCTACTAATAATAATGCCAAGAATGTCACGCCCAGCCACAGAGGTAAACTTAACGCACCTGCAATCGCCACACCCAATAAAGTGCCATGTGCCATGGTATCGGCAAAAAAGGACATGCGTCGCCAAAGCATTAAACAGCCAAGTGGGGCGGTCAAAAATACCAATAAACTGCCCATGATCCATGCAGGTAACAGCAAGTGTAGCCAATCCATCATGGGTTAAGCTTCCGATTCAGGGTGAATATGAGGACGTGAATCATGCTGACAAGGCTCGGCAAGGTCACCATGCGCGCAGTGATCATGATGATGTTGATAGAACACCCGATTGGTTCCAAAAATGGCTTGGTATTCAGGATGTTGCTGTACATTTTCGGGCAAACCGCTACAGCAAATGTGTTTATTTAAACATACCACACGATGCGTACCTTGCATGACCCATTGCAAATCATGCGACACCATCAACACCGCACAGCCATATTTGCTCGGTAAGTTGCGCACATAGTCATACAGTTCAGCTTCGGACTGAATATCTAGTCCTTGCATCGGCTCATCCAGTACCAAAATATCGGGTTGACGCAATAAAGCACGTGCCAGTAAAACCCGCTGCCGCTCACCACCAGACAGTTGTTGTACTTTAGAATCTTGCAGTTTGGCAATTCCGGTATCGCGGATAATTTCTGCTTTAATTGCGTTTGGACATTTTTCTAAGGCCAGTAAATCCTTCACTCGTAAAGGTAAGCTGTGAGAAGGATTAAACTTTTGCGGTACATAAGAAAAGGTTAGTTTACGAGAATTTACTCGCTTGCCTGCATTTGGTTTTACAATGCCAAGCAAGACTTTAATTAAAGTCGATTTTCCTGCACCATTGGGGCCAATTAGCGTGACAATTTCACGCGCATGCAATTCAAAATCGACATTTTTTAAAATATCGCGCTCATCAATGCGCACCTGAATATTGTGCAAGGCGATGAGTGGTGCAGTGGTTATTTGCTGTTGCACTGCTGACATTTTCCAGAAATCTCAATAATGCTGTGATGCGGGCTAAAGTGGTCAGAAACTGCCAATTGATCCAATTGCTCTAATAAAGCTTGCGCTGAAGCTTCTTTAACGACTTTGCATTCCGTACAGATCAAAAATGCCGCTTGGTGTCCTTCACGTGGATGACAACAAGGAATATAGGCATTGATTGAAGTCAAACGGTGAATTAGTCCTTTTTCCAGTAAAAAGTCCAAAGTACGGTACACCGTTGGCGGTGCCGCAGGACGATCAGACTCACTTTTAATTTTCGCCAATAAATCATAAGCACCCATTGGTGCAGATGCCTTGAGAATGAGTTCCAACACTTCTTTACGTAGTGGTGTTAAACGAGCGCCTGTTGCCACACATAAACTTTCAGCTTCGGCAAGACGTTGATTGACATTGTGATGGTCGTGAACGCCATGTAATGCATTGTGATGCTCGTGCGAACATAAGCTCATAGCCACCCCAGTTGAACTTTAAAAGAAAAACGACAGTAAATCTTAGCATGAAGCGTAATCAGTTTCGATTATACGTAGGTATTTTTATAAATTTGTTATATTATAACATTTATCGATTTTTCGTGATATGCCGCAATGTTTCGTTTATTTAGTTTCTGTTTATTAGCGTTATGCAGTTCTGTCAGCATGGCGCAGGCTTTGGTGGTGTCTACGCATCCTATCTATTTGATTGCCCAAAAAGTCACGCAAAATATCGAAACACCCACGTTATTACTAGCAGATCAAACAGGGCATGATGTATCGCTCACGCCTGCACATCGTAAAACCATCCAAGATGCGGGTTTAATGATTTGGCTAGGTAAAGCACATGAAGCACCGCTAGAACGTGTATTACATCAAAATCCTAAAGCGATTGCTTTATTAGATGCGGGCATTATCAAAACTTTGCCGCAGCGTTCAGAGCGTGGTTTAGCATTAAAAAATACGGTGGACAGTCATGTCTGGCTAGACCCAAACAATGCTGTGCGTATAGGTTTCTTTATTGCCGCACTGCGTTCTCAGCAAATGCCTGAGCATCGTGATGCTTATTGGAACAACGCACGTGCCTTTGCGCAGAGTTTATACAAAAGTGCAAGTCAGTTTCAGACTCAAACTGCAGCACAGCCATATTGGGCCTATCACGATGCCTATCAATATTTAGAACGTGCCCTGAATTTAAAATTTGCAGGCTCATTGACCAATGATCCGCATATTGCCCCAACGGTTGCTCAAATCAAATATTTGAACGATCATCGCCCAAATCCAAAAATGTGCCTGCTTGCTGAAGGACATGCCAGTAAAAATCAGTATATGAAATTGAATCCAATTGTGTTTCAAAAGGTCGATGAAAGCATGCGCGGCGCAGATGATTTTGTGCAAGCTTGGCAGCAATTAGCCAAACAAACTAAGGCTTGTGTATTAAATGCACGAAAATGATGCGTTTTTTAAGCAAAATTGAAATATGACAATTCCGAGACAAACATGCAAAAAAACACGACTAAGGTCGGGAAACGATTGCATGTTCAGGGGGCTAACTCTATAATGCCTGCGATAAAAAACGATCATCAGTTGAACTTGTCAAGCATTTATGCTGTGAGTGGATAAATAAATGAGCCGAACTAGTCGCTTGATTGACCGACGATTAGCGAAAGCTTTGGTCTTCCTACAAGCATTAATGATTCCAGTCTCAGGTCTTTTGGCTTGGGTGGTGAAGGATACGACAGCTGCCATCAGCGCTGCACTTGGTGCACTCGTCTGTTGGTTGGCAAGCTGCTACTTTACGTGGCAGTCGTTTCGTACAGCAGGTGCTCGAGCTTCGCAACAGGTTTATGTGAACATGTTTAGGGGCTTAATGGGTAAGTTTGCGATTGTGATCGTAGGATTCATTTTGATTTTGAGTAATGTCAAACCGTTGTCAGCGGGGGCATTGTTCTGTGGTTTTATTCTCGTTCAAGCCATGTCGTGGGTCGCACCTTTTTGTGTGTCACGTCTAAAACGATGAGTATCAGCACAAGCAAAAATTGAAAAGTTTTTTGGAGTTGAGCGAGATATCAAGCAGCACGCGATGTTCGCTTATCTCTATATTAGTATTTGACATTGACCAGGTGTGATTTATGGCTGCTGAAGAACATGCCCTTACTTCGACCGAGTATATCAAGCATCACTTGACTAACATGACGTATGGCAAAATGCCAGACGGTTCTTGGAAGTTAGCTGAAACTGCTGAAGAAGCTCAACAGATGGGGTTCACTGCTATTCATTTGGATTCAATGGGTTGGTCTATCGGACTGGGTCTGATTTTCTGTTTTCTGTTCTGGGTTGTGGCGAAAGCTGCAAACGCTGGTGTTCCGACCAAGTTCCAGTCTGCAATTGAAATGATTATCGAGTTTGTTGACTCAAATGTTCGCGACACTTTTCATGGCAAATCGCGTTTAATCGCACCGCTTGCATTGACCATTTTCGTGTGGATTTTCCTCATGAACGCAATGGACTTAATCCCAGTTGACTTTATCCCGTATACAGCTCAATTGATTGGTGCACACGTATTTGGCATGGACCCGCATCACGTCTACTTTAAGATTGTTCCAACAACAGATATCAACGTGACTTTAGGTATGTCGTTGTCTGTTTTTGCTTTGATCTTCTTCTACGGTATTCGTGCGAAAGGTTTAGGTGGTTTTGCAGGCGAATTTGCATTCAACCCGTTTAGTTCAAATAATATTGTATTTAAAATTTTACTAGTTCCAGTAAATTTAGTTTTAGAGTTAGCGACTTTCCTAGCGCGTCCAGTTTCATTGGCTCTACGACTGTTTGGTAACATGTATGCAGGTGAGTTAATCTTCATTCTGATTGCACTATTACCGTTCTGGATCCAATGGGCATTGTCTGTACCTTGGGCAATTTTCCATATTCTTGTAATTACACTGCAAGCTTTCGTATTTATGATGTTGACCATCGTGTACTTAAGTATGGCAAGTGAAAAACATTAATCGTATTTTTTTATCTAATTGTTCGTTAATGGTTAGATGATTATTAGTTTTGATTTAACCTAACATTTGAGGATTTTTTCATGGAATTAGTACTTGGTTTGTCTGCTATTGCAGTCGCAATCTTAATTTCTTTTGCTGCATTAGGTACTGGTATTGGTTTCGCACTATTAGGTGGTCGTTTCCTAGAAGCTGTTTCTCGCCAGCCTGAACTTGCTCCACAACTTCAAACACGTATGTTCATCGTAGCGGGTCTTCTTGATGCGATCCCAATGATCAGTGTTGGTATTGGCTTATTTATCCTATTCGCTAATCCATTTGTAGGTTAATCAGCTTAATTCCGAAATTCACTATTTGAGGAATTTGCAATGAATATCAACCTCACATTGTTTGGCCAAGCGATTGCATTTGCGATTTTCGTCGCATTCTGCATGAAGTTTGTATGGCCACCACTAATCAATGCGATTAGTGAGCGTCAGCGTCGTATTGCTGACGGCTTAAATGCAGCTGAAAAAGCCAAAGCTGATCTTGCCGATGCGCAAGCTCAAGTAAAGGCTGAATTGGATGCAGCTAAAGCACAAGCGGCTCAATTGATCGAACAAGCGAATCGTCGTGCAGCACAATTGGTAGAAGAAGCGCGTACCCAAGCATCTGCTGAAGGTGAGCGTATTCGTCAACAAGCGAAAGAAGCTGTTGATACAGAAATCAATGCTGCTCGCGAAGAATTACGTCAACAAGTAGCTGCGCTTGCAGTAGCTGGTGCAGAGAAAATTCTTAGCCAGCAAGTTGACGCAGAAGCTCACAATGCCATGCTGACTCAGCTGGCTGCTAAACTTTAAGAGAGAGGCAGATTATGGCTGAACTCTTGACGTTGGCACGCCCCTACGCTAAAGCAGCATTTGCTTACGCTTCTGAGCAAGGTGCAACTGACAATTGGTCAACAGCACTTAACTTGCTCAGTGCTGCGGTGCAAGACGAAGCATTTTCAGCTTACTTAAATCGCCCTGAGCTTACGCCTGCTGAGCAGGTGAGTATTTTTGCCAAAGTTTTAGGTGAATACCAAACTGCAGCAGTGTCAAACTTTTTGACATTGCTTGCTGAAAACAACCGTTTGGCTTTGCTTCCTGAAATTCAAGCAGAATACGAACAGCTCAAATCACAGAATAACAACAATGTGGACGTCGTAATTGAATCGGCTTTCCCATTGTCTGCTGAGCAGGAACAAGTGTTGAAAGCGGCGCTAGAAAAGCGTTTCAACAGCACTGTTTCTATTGCAGTAGAAGTCAACCCAGCTTTAATAGCGGGTGTGGTTATTCGTGCAGGCGACCAAGTGATAGATGATTCTGCACTTAACAAGCTGGAAAAAATGCGGACACGTCTTTTAGCTTAATTGCGAAGACTGAACTAATAAAAGATTGAGGTATAGCGCAATGCAACAACTGAATCCATCCGAGATCAGTGCGCTCATTAAACAGCGTATCGGCGATCTGGACACCAGCGCGACCGCTAAAAACGAAGGTACCATTGTTATGGTATCCGACGGTATTGTGCGCATTCACGGCCTTGCTGATGCAATGTACGGTGAAATGATCGAATTCGACGGCGGCTTATTTGGTATGGCACTGAACCTAGAACAGGATTCAGTGGGCGTCGTTGTTTTAGGTAACTACTTAAGCCTTCAAGAAGGTCAAAAAGCTCGTTGCACAGGTCGTGTATTAGAAGTTCCGGTTGGTCCTGAACTTTTAGGCCGTGTGGTAGATGCTTTGGGTAACCCAATTGATGGTAAAGGCCCTATTGATGCAAAATTAACTGATGCTGTAGAAAAAGTAGCACCAGGCGTAATTTGGCGCCAATCAGTGGATCAACCTGTACAAACTGGTTATAAATCAGTAGATACAATGATCCCTGTAGGCCGTGGTCAACGTGAGTTGATCATTGGTGACCGTCAAACTGGTAAAACAGCAATGGCGATCGATGCGATCATCGCTCAGAAAAACTCTGGCATTAAGTGTGTATACGTAGCAATTGGTCAAAAACAATCGACTATCGCAAACGTAGTACGCAAGCTAGAAGAAACTGGTGCTATGGCGTATACAACTGTTGTCGCAGCAGCAGCGGCAGATCCAGCAGCAATGTTGTATCTTGCTCCGTACTCTGGCTGTACAATGGGTGAATATTTCCGTGACCGTGGTGAAGACGCGCTTATCATTTATGATGACTTGTCTAAACAAGCTGTTGCGTATCGTCAAATTTCATTGCTTTTACGTCGTCCACCAGGTCGTGAAGCGTATCCAGGTGACGTGTTCTATCTACACTCGCGTCTACTTGAGCGTGCTTCTCGTGTATCTGCTGACTACGTTGAGAAATTCACTAACGGTGAAGTTAAAGGTCAAACTGGTTCTTTAACTGCATTGCCGATTATTGAAACTCAAGCAGGTGACGTATCTGCATTCGTACCAACCAACGTAATTTCGATTACAGATGGTCAGATCTTCTTAGAAACATCATTATTCAACGCAGGTATCCGTCCTGCTGTGAACGCGGGTATTTCTGTATCGCGTGTTGGTGGTTCTGCTCAAACTAAGATCATCAAAAAATTGTCTGGTGGTATCCGTACCGCTTTGGCGCAATACCGTGAATTGGCAGCGTTTGCTCAGTTCGCTTCTGACCTTGACGAAGCAACTCGTAAGCAACTTGAACATGGTCAACGTGTAACTGAGTTAATGAAGCAGAAACAATATGCGCCATACTCAATTGCCGACCAAGCTGTTTCAGTTTATGCATCTAACGAAGGCTATATGGCTGACGTAGAAGTGAAGAAAATCGTAGACTTTGATGCTGCGTTAATCTCTTACTTCCGTTCAGAACATGCTGCGTTAATGCAACAAATCGATGAAACTGGTGATTTCAACAAAGACATCGAAGCTGCAATCAAAGCAGGTATTGAAAGCTTTAAAGCGACTCAAACTTACTAATTTAGCATTGGCTAGTTAGAGGTTTGGTTCACGGAATCAACCTTCGGAAGCCTGAAAGGGCTTTCGAATACTAGGTTAAGCGTATGGCAAATTTAAAAGAAATTCGCGCCAAAGTTGCTAGTATCAAGAGCACGCAAAAGATTACTCGCGCGATGCAAATGGTTGCTGCTTCTAAGATGCGTCGTGCGCAAGAGCGCATGGCTCAAGGCCGTCCGTATGCCGAAAATATGCACCGTGTAATTGCTCATTTGGTACAGGCGAACCCTGAATACAAACACCGTTATATGATTGAACGCCCAGTTAAGCGCGTTGGTTATATCATTGTGTCTTCAGATCGTGGTTTAGCCGGTGGCTTGAACATTAACTTGTTCAAGAAAGTTGTAAAGCATGTACAGCAACAACAAGAGCAGTCAATTGAAGTTCAGTTTGCTTTAATTGGTCAAAAAGCGGTTTCGTTTTTTAAAAACTACGGCGGTAAAGTGCTTGGTGCAACTACAAACGTAGGTGATGCGCCAAGTCTTGAACAGTTATCTGGTTCTGTGCAAGTGATGTTAGATGCGTACGATAAAGGCGAGTTAGATCGCATTTACCTCGTGTCAAACGGCTTTGTCAATGCCATGACTCAAGATCAGAAAATCGAACAACTTGTTCCTTTAGCAGCTGCTGAAGAAAACAAGACTCTTAACCGTCAATACGGTTGGGACTATATCTATGAACCAGAAGCTGAAGAGCTGTTAAATGGTTTATTGGTTCGTTACATCGAGTCTATGGTTTATCAAGGTGTGATTGAAAACATCGCATGTGAACAGTCTGCACGTATGGTTGCAATGAAAGCTGCAACAGATAACGCAGGTGAACTGATCAAGAGCCTACAACTTATTTATAACAAGCTGCGTCAAGCCGCGATTACTCAGGAAATTTCTGAAATCGTTGGTGGTGCCGCTGCCGTTTAACATTATTAGTTTGAATTGAGGAGACAGCAATGAGTGGCGGTCGTATCATTCAGATCATCGGCGCGGTTATCGACGTCGAGTTTGAACGCAACAGCGTTCCTAAGATCTATGACGCTCTCCAAGTTGACGGTACTGAAACTACATTAGAAGTTCAGCAACAACTTGGTGATGGCGTAGTTCGTACTATTGCAATGGGTTCTACTGAAGGCCTTAAGCGTGGTTTGAACGTAACTAACACTAACGCGCCAATCTCTGTACCAGTCGGTACAGCGACACTTGGTCGTATCATGGACGTTCTTGGTCGCCCGATCGACGAAGCTGGTCCAGTTGCAACTGAAGAGCGTTTACCAATTCACCGTCAAGCGCCTTCTTATGCAGAACAAGCGGCTTCTACTGACCTTTTAGAAACTGGGATTAAAGTGATTGACTTACTTTGCCCGTTCGCGAAAGGTGGTAAAGTTGGTCTGTTCGGTGGTGCGGGTGTTGGTAAAACCGTAAACATGATGGAGTTGATTAACAACATCGCTAAAGCGCACTCAGGTTTATCTGTATTCGCTGGTGTTGGTGAGCGTACTCGTGAAGGTAACGACTTCTATCACGAAATGAAAGACTCTAACGTTCTAGACAAAGTAGCAATGGTCTACGGTCAGATGAACGAGCCACCTGGTAACCGTTTACGCGTAGCGTTAACTGGTTTGACTATGGCTGAGTACTTCCGTGATCAAAAAGACGAGAACGGTAAAGGTCGTGACGTATTATTGTTCGTAGACAACATCTACCGTTATACACTAGCAGGTACTGAAGTATCAGCACTTCTAGGTCGTATGCCATCTGCAGTAGGTTATCAGCCTACACTTGCAGAAGAGATGGGTGTTCTTCAAGAACGTATTACTTCAACTAAGTCTGGTTCGATTACATCTATTCAAGCTGTATACGTACCTGCCGATGACTTAACTGACCCATCACCTGCTACAACGTTCGCGCACTTAGACGCAACTGTAGTATTGAGCCGTGACATTGCATCTCAAGGTATTTACCCTGCGATCGATCCACTAGACTCAACTTCACGTCAGTTAGATCCATTAGTTGTTGGTACTGAGCATTACGAAATTGCTCGTTCGGTTCAAAACGTTCTTCAACGTTATAAAGAATTGAAAGACATTATCGCAATTCTTGGTATGGACGAATTGTCAGAAGAAGACAAACTTATTGTATACCGTGCACGTAAGATCCAACGTTTCTTCTCTCAACCGTTCCACGTAGCTGAAGTATTTACTGGTGCGCCTGGTAAACTTGTACCGCTTAAAGATACAATTCGTGGCTTTAAAGGTCTTCTAGCTGGTGAATACGATCATATCCCAGAACAAGCGTTCTATATGGTTGGTGGTATTGACGAAGTGATTGCTAAAGCCGAGAAACTTTAATTAGCAGCTCTAATTTAGGAGATTCTCATGGCGACTATGCAATGTGATGTTGTAAGTGTAAAAGAGTCTTTGTACTCGGGCACTGTGACTATGCTAATTGCAAAAGGTGCTGGCGGTGAACTCGGTATTATGCCGGGTCACGCACCACTGGTAACTTTGCTTCAGCCGGGTGCAATCCGCGTTCTGCTGGAAAATGGTACAGAAGAATTAATCTATGTATCTGGTGGTGTTCTAGAAGTTCAACCGCATGTTGTTACGATTCTTGCAGATACTGCAGTTCGTGCAGAAAACTTAGATGAAGCGGCAATTATTGAAGCGCGTAAACACGCTGAACAATTGTTGGCAAATCAAAAGAGCGATTTGGACTCTGCTGCTGCTTTGGCTGCTTTGGCTGAAACTGCTGCACAGTTGGAAACTATCCGCAAAATCAAAAACCGTGCAATGTAATTGCTGGTTTAAGATTGAAAAAAGCCACTCGAAAGAGTGGCTTTTTTTATGCTATTTGGAATTGAAGCCTTACATTTGCTTAAGATGCTGTATTGGTGGTTTCAGTTAGCTGATTCGACTCACCTTGTAAAATCATCGCCGCCAGTTTGAGCATTTCAGTTTGAATATTCCCCATTTGCTGTTCCAGTTTTTTAAAGTCCACTTTGCTTAAATCGACTTGACCATTTAAAAATGGCGAAGCCAAAACTTGCTGATTAGCGGTCAATAAGTTTTGACGGATGGTATCAATTTCCTGTGTTTTTAAGTCTAGGCTGCTTAGTGTTTGATTAAAGCCTTGTAATTGCTGTTGTAATTGAGTCGCTAAAATTTGCAATTGTTGTGGATCTTGCGCATCTAAAGCGGTTTGCAACTCAGACTTGGTTTGATTCAATTGTTCGATATATTGACCTGCTTTAAGCTGTAAATCAGCTACATCACGCACAATATAGAACATATTACCACTGCTTAATGGGGCACTGGTTGTATTTGTATTTGTATTGCTATTAGCTGTTGCGTTGGAATCATCTTGGTCTGTTGTAGGCGTTTGTGCCGTGTTCATTTGATCACAGGCGCTGAGTAGAAAGGCAGAACTCAATAGTGCAAACGGAAGTAGTGCCTTCGAAGATACATTTTTCATATTCATGTGATTTTGGGTGTTTGATTATAGTGAATATAAAACGAAAATATGAATAAAAAACAGATTGTTGCAAAGCAATAACAAATATTCGAAGTGTTGTTGAAATGATAAACAGGGACTTGCCGAAGCAAATTCCCTGTATAAAGCGTTCATTGCCAATCATTATTTGGCGAGTTCTGCTGCAATCGCATCCAAAATACGTGGGTCATCTGCGGTTAAATCTGGGGCAAAACGCGCCACAACTTCACCTTGTTTATTCACCAAAAACTTTTCAAAGTTCCACAATACTTCAGGTGGTTCGTTTGGAGTTAAGCCGTAATCAACCAAATCTTTCCGCCAAGGGCCTTCACCAATACGTTCAGGAATTGCTTGCGTTAAAGCCGTGTAGAGAGGATGTTTTTCTGCACCCACGACTGGAATTTTAGCAAACAATGGAAAACTCACCTGATAATTCAGTGAGCAAAATTCCTGAATTTCTGTATCGCTGCCGGGTTCTTGTGCCAAGAAGTCATTTGATGGAAAGGCTAAAATTTCTAAGCCTTGTGCCTGTTTTGCTGCGTAGAGTTGCTGTAAGCCTTCGTATTGCGGGGTTAACCCACATTTTGATGCCACGTTCACGATCAACAACACTTTTCCTGCATATTGATTTAATGTGGTTTCCGTACCCTGATTGGTGTTCACTGCAATGTCATAAACTGAAGTGCGCATAGTTGCTTCCTAGAATCTGTATTTTACCGCTACTGTTGTAACTGTAATTTTTGGGTACAGCAAGTTTTATAGCAAAGAAATTTACGACACTGATGGAATCCCGCATAGCCGTGATATTGCGCAGAAAAATGTCATTCGTATCTGCATTATGTTTTATTAATGGATAAATTGAACGAAAAGTGTCATAAATAGACATGGGTTGTTAGCACTTTGCATCATAAATCAGTTATAGAAAAGGTTTCACAGCAGATATGCTGCTCGGTATAACAAGGATGATGAATACATGATACGGTCAGATAAAGGCGTGTTTTGGGCAATTTTATTGCCATTGATTGCGGTATTGATTTGGTCGTTAAATATTGCGGTGACGCGCTATGTTGCGGCGTATATTTCACTCGTCAGTATCAGTTTTTATCGTTGGTTAATTGCCTTTCTGATTTTAACACCATGGATATTGCCAAAAGTTTGGCAGCAACGTGAGTTAATTCGTCCACATTTGAAACAGTTGGCAGTGCTCAGTGCATTTGGTTTGGTACTGTATCAAGGTCTCAGTTATACCGCAGCCAATTACACCACTGCAACCAATATGGGTATTATTAATGCGTTTATTCCCATGTTTACGATCCTGGTTTCGTTGCTGATCTTAAAAGAGATTCCCACACGATTTGCTGTTTTAGGCTGTATTATTTCATTTTCGGGTTTGTTGTATGTAATTGCACAAGGAGATTTACGTCAACTCAGTCAACTGACAGGGCATGCGGGCGATATGCTCATGGTTTTGGCGGTATTTTTTTACGCCTTTTATGGGGTGTTTTTAAAAAAATGGAATTTAAAATTGCCGCTCATGCTAAGTCTTTATGTACAAATTATATTCGCCTTGCTTTATCATCTGCCATTTATTGTGTGGTTCGGCTTAGATCAATTAAATAGTCAAAATGGTTTAAGTGTGCTGTATGCAGGTATATTTCCATCAATTATTGCACCTTTGGTATGGATGTTGGCTGTTCAATATTTAGGACCAAATCGCACCAGTATTTTTATGAATTTGATGCCTGTTTTTACGGCCATCATTGCATATTTTTGGTTGGCAGAATTGTGGGGGAGTTATCATAGTATCGGTGGATTGATTATTTTAACGGGTATTGTGTTGGCGCAAATGAAAGTGCGTGTACACATTCAAGCAAAAAGTTGAGTTTAGTTGATTATTTATTGGTCAGTTAAAGGTGTATTTAAAATGCTTTTTATTCAAAATTTATTCAGTATTGAGCGTTATGAATTATGACAGTTTTTTTAATTATTCTAAAATAATTGTAAAAATAGTAAGATAATTTAAATTATTAAGAAAAAATGACGAATCTTTTATTGAATATTTATATTTAATTAATAGAAAAAATCTATTTGTATAGTCGACTAAATTACTCCATAATTCACGTACTGGAAATGACCTACTGTATTTCATAATCAGTCAAATATCATTTGCAGCAAGATTTTCAAACCCTCTGGATGTGCTTTTATACACATCCTTTTTATGCTCAACCATCCCTATATGGTTGAGCTTTTTTTTATCTAAAATTTGTCTAAAGCTAGGCGCGAATCACCATCCCAGTCTCTGCATCTAAAATACGGCTGGGTTGCTGACTTAAACCTAAATCACCATTTAAGTAGTGCAATTGTTGTTGGAAATATTGCGTTGCTTCTTGCAAAGAGCGTGCAGGGTCAAGTCCCGCAGGATTGGCACTGGTCGATACAATAAAGCCATCAAAAGCATGGCATAGTGCCATACATAAAGGGTGATTGGTTACGCGCACCGCTACTTTGGGGTGTTGACCTGTAATCCACTCTGGAATTGCGGATGTGCTGGGTAGCAGCCAAGTGGTCGCTCGATCTGTGGGATGAGTATTGGTCCATGACGCAATCACGCGATCTCGTATTTCGGGGCGTAAATCCTGCAGTAAATGCTCCACTTGTGATAGATGTCCTGCCAGTAAAATCACACCTTTTTCAATTGGACGCTGTTTCAGACGTAGAATTTCCAAAAATGCCTGTTGATTATATGGATCACATCCCAATCCCCAAACGGCCTCTGTAGGGTAGGCCAGTACCTGTCCTTGTTGTAGACATGCAGCGGCTTCGGTGACAGAGGTTGTAATCATGGGAGTTTTACCTAAACAGAAATGTGAAATAGGCACTGATTGTGCACCTTATTTGTGTGGACGACAACGCAAATATAAGCCTGATTGCTGTAAACAGAAGCCCATGAGTTCTAGTTCCATTAATGCACTGGTGAGTGTGGCAATATCTAAATTCAGTTGCTGTGCCAAGTAGTCGATGCTTTGTCCGACCCAATCCAGTTGTTGATACAGCGTCAATAAATGCTCTGGAATGTGCGGTGTAGTTGTGTCGGTTGTTTTTGTGGTGGTGCTTAGAAGCGTTGTTTCAGTTTGTGGCGTAGGGGATTCGGCTCTTATCGATGCTGTTGTGACCTGATCTGGTTTTGTCGCCATTTGGTTTTGTTGATATTGCCATTGGGTCGGCAGGGCTAAATCCTCAATCACTTGTTCAGGATGGTCGACCAAAATTGCACCCTCACGAATCAATTGATGGCAACCTTGATGAAATTCACTATAAATATGTCCAGGAATGGCAAATATCAATTTGCCTTGCTCTGCTGCTAATTTGGCGGTAATCAGTGAGCCACTTTTTAAACTGGCTTCAGCAACAATCACGCCTAAACTTAGTCCACTGACAATACGGTTGCGTCGTGGGAAATGTTGCTGTAAGGGTTTGGTGTGCGGTAAAAACTCTGTAATTACGGCACCACCAGATTCCACAATCTGTTGGCGCAGGCTGTGATGTGCACTTGGGTAAGTGCTGTCCAAACCTGTGCCCATGACTGCAATGGTACGTTGATGTTGCAAAGCACCTTGATGTGCGGCCTCATCAATACCTTGTGCCAAACCGCTATTGATAAAGAACCCTTGCTCACTTAAATAATAAGCAAAATCATAAGCTACTTGCCGGCCATGCGGGCTGGCTTTACGACTGCCGACAATTGCAATTTGCGCTTGCAACAAAGCCTGTGCATTGCCTTGTCCAAATAAAATTGGTGGCTTATTGGCATAGGGGTGTAACTGATTCGGATAATCAGCATCATCTAGAGTTAATACAAAATCGCACTGCTGTTGTAGTTGATTCAGACATTGTTCAAAGGCGAGTTGCCCTGTAGGGCTAAGATATTCTTTGGCACGTTGTAGATGGTTGGCATGAATACGCACATCTGACCACGTAAGGAGATGCTCGGGCTGCACTGCGGCAGCCACGGAACCATAATGTTGTACGAGTTTGGAAAAACTGGACAATGAATGTTGAACCAAATACCACAATAAAATGGAGTTGATTTGCTGTGGGCTGAATGAATTCAACATCACCATCTCAAACCGTTTTAGTCATCCATACGCGGTGCTTGTAGGCTAGCACCGACTTTAATAGGCAATTCGCTGTCTAAGACATATGCATAGCTAATGTGGTCAAAGCTCTTGAAGACCATGATATTGCCAATGCGTTCGCCTGGAAGCTGAACACGCTCTTTGGTTTTCGGGTCGGTGACCACTTCGCCTTTTTGCGTTACGCTAAAGACATAACCAGATTGCACGCCATGTAATGTACCGCGATCAACCGCCACAACACTGTGTTTTGCTGCGGTACCAATCGAGCCCATCACGCGTAGCACTTGACCACCTGCGCTGACATTTTCAGCATGCGTTGGATAGAACAGGGTTGGCAACATTGGGTCATAAATTGGTAAGACACGATCACCACGACGCACTTCGGCATTGTAGGTATCGGTCAATTCAAGTGTGGTGATGTCATTTTCGCCACGTACTGCAATACCTGCAGCAACTTGGGTGAGTTCAATGCCTGCATTGAATTTTTGACCATTGGCATCGGTTAGCATGTACGGCTCGCCTTCACGATATACCCCGTAGCGTTGACCTACTTCCAAACCTGCACCACGTGCATACACACTTTGACCTTTGGCGGCTAAAACACGCTGATCAGAAGTACCTAAAATATACGGTGTACCTTGTAACGCATCTGCGGCAATAATGCTGCTGCGCTCTAACCAGTGTTTGATATAGTCAAGTGGAATCACAGGAATGGTATTATTTAAAGATTCCACGCGAATTTGTGGTTGTAAATTGGTGCTCTTGCCTGCATAACGACGGATAATACCTTCGCAACCATCGCCTTCATCTTTACCAATAATTGGACGACCTTCATAGGTACACATCAATAAACGGTCACCCGGGAAAATCCAGTGAGGATTTTTTACGTGACGGTTACTTGCCCAAATTTCAGGCCAACGTAATGGATTGTTCAGGAATTTTTTGGAAATATCCCATAAGGTATCGCCTTTTTTTACCACATACACATTTGGTGCGCTGGCTTTTAAGGCAGGCGGATTGATGTTTCGTGCAGGTGCTGCTTCAGCCACACTGATGGCACTAAGTCCCACTGTGAGACATACCGCGAGTGCTAAAACTTGCTTTTTAAACCCCAAGACACGAAAAGAGGATGTGTCTGTCAAAACCTTTTTCATTATCATAATTCCTAAAATTATGTATGTAGTTGCGTTATAATAACGATCTTACACACATTTTTTTGATGAAGCATTCCTTCATTCGGTTTTTTGATCAATGGCATAAGTGAGGATGTCCCATGGCCTTATTACCTATTTTAAGTTTCCCGGATCCCCGTCTGCGTACCATTGCAAAACCAGTCGAAGAAGTCACCGACGAGATTCGTCAGCTTGCTGCAGATATGCTTGAAACGATGTATGCCGCACCCGGAATTGGTTTGGCTGCAACACAGGTCGATCATCATATTCAGCTGATTGTCATGGATTTATCTGAAAACAAAGATCAACCCATGGTCTTCATTAACCCCAAAATTACCCCATTGACTGAAGAGACCCAACCGTATGAAGAAGGGTGTTTGTCAGTGCCTCAAATATACGACAAAGTTGAGCGTCCGTCACGTGTAAAAATTGAAGCGATTAACCTTGAGGGTCAAACCTTTGAGCTAGAAGCAGATCAACTTCTCGCTGTTTGTATCCAACATGAAATGGATCACTTAAATGGTAAATTATTTGTCGATTATTTATCACCACTCAAAAGACAGCGTGCCCGTGAAAAAGTGGAAAAAGTAGTGCGCCAGCGTCAGAAAGAAAAAGTTGCTGTGAAGCGTTAAAACAAACCACAATCTAGTTGTCCATGTTTAGACCAAAGCATAAAAATCAGCCCAATTTCGATTGGGCTTTGTTATACTTGCGCCACACAAATTCAGGATAGATGTTTTTGTTGTTGCGTAGTGGCTTACTGCTTTCATTTATCGCAGTTTTTTTACAGATTGCTGTATTTTTACAGCCTTTGCTGCCTGAGCAATATCAAGTTGCGCCAGTCTGTGAAACCATCACGCGTGCACTTTTGTTGCCACAATCCCACGCCGTGCATACAAATTCTTCGCATGCTGCACATTCATCTACATCACAGACCGATGATCAGCAACTGACCGTACAGCATGAACATCATCATCACGATGCTTCACATCAATGTCAGTACTGTACGGTATATGGCAATTTAGTCCTGCCACCTGAATTAGAATTGAAAGAAGTGCTTGATCGTATTCAAGTGCGGCTTTTGGCATTTCAAAAACGTTTTCAACACGTTTGGTTTGCACTTCAACAACTCTTTTTACTTCCGCAAGGACGTGCCCCGCCTCACTTTGCATAAATTCAAGATTTTTTCGGGTCTATTTTGACCCTAACTGTATTTATGTTTTAAGTGAGAAATAAAATGGCTCAGCCTAAATTTTTATTACAGCCTGTTGCGGCTGCAGTTTGTGTTGCCTGCTATTCTGCAAGTGCTTTTGCTGATCAAACCGTTTTGACTGCCAATGTGCACAGTCTTGCCCCAATTGTTGCGACTGCACAGCAGGGTAATGATGCCAATGGTCTGGTGGTGCGTGCCAATCCAAAACAACCCATTCAGCCTATTCCAGCCACAGATGGCGCAGATTATTTACAAAGCATTGTCGGTTTTAGTGCAGTGAATAGTGGCGCGGGTACCAATGGTGATGTGACCTTCCGTGGCATGTTTGGTTCACGTATTAAAATTTTAACCGATGGTTCTGAAAACTTAGGCGCATGTCCGAGTCGTATGGATTCGCCAACCTCTTATATTTCACCAGAAAGTTTTGATGAAATTACCGTGATTAAAGGCCCGCAAACGGTGCAATATGCCAACACGGGTTCGGCAGCAACGGTACTGTTTGAACGTAAGCCTGAACAATTTGGTGAAGGTCAAAACTATCGTGGACAAGCCAGTGTTTTGATGGGTTCGTTTGGTCGTTTGGATCATAATATTGAAGCAGCAGCGGGCGATGCACTGAAATATATTCGTTTAAATGCTAACCGTTCTGTGGCTGACAGCTATAAAGATGGCAATGGTACAACTGTTCCTTCAGATTGGGAGCGTTGGAATGCCGATGTTGCTTTAGGTTGGACACCCGATGCAGATACTTGGCTTGAGCTGACAGGTGGTCGTGGTGATGCCGAAGTGGTGTATGCAGGCCGCATGATGGATGGTTCTGAATTTGACCGTGAAAGTTTGGGTTTGCGTGTAGAAAAGAAAAACATCACCGATGTGATTAAGAAAATTGAAGCACAGGTGAACTATAGCTTTAATGATCATGTGATGGATAATTTTAGTTTACGTCAAGTTGATGAGCCTAATAAAGCTATGACAGTTACGCGCCGTACTTTAAATGCGCGTATGGCAGTGACACATGAGTGGGATAAACTTCAATTTATTACTGGCTTAGATAGTCAAAATAATAAACATGCTGGTGGGATGTATCATGCAACTAAAGCAATGATGAATTCCCCAGTAACAACCGATATGGAGCTTCAATCTTATGGTGGTTTTGGTGAGTTGAGTTATGAACTGAATGATCATAATAAGTTGGTTGCAGGTGTACGTGTTGATCAGGTCGAAGTAGACGCAGTACAAACGGCTCAACAACGTAAAGAAACCTTGCCAAGCGGCTTTATTCGTTTGGAAAATCAACATCCGCACCATGATGCCAAAACTTATGTCGGTTTGGGTTATGTTGAACGTGTACCAGATTATTGGGAGTTATTTAAAACTGACTTAAATGGTATTGCAGGTTCGACGTTTAAGAATTTAGATACTGAAAAAACCTTACAACTCGACATGGGCTATCAACATGAACATGGCGCATTCAGTTCTTGGGCATCGGCTTATGTCGGTATGATCAATGACTTTATTTTAATTAACTATAATGCTAATAAGCCGACGGGTCATGGTATTAATGCAGCGGATTCTAAAAATGTCGATGCCACCATTGCAGGTGCAGAAGTTGGTATAGGTTATCAATTTACCGATGCTTTGCAGGCAGATGTGAGCGCAATGTATGCGTGGGGTGAAAACACCACAAACAATTCGCCGTTACCACAAATTTCACCTTTGGAAGGGCGTTTAAATCTGCGTTATGTTCAGGATAAATATACTCTAGGCGCATTATTACGTGTGGTGGATGGTCAAAGTCGTATCAGTAAACGTGAAGGTAATATCGTGGGCTATGATGTGAAAGAGAGTAGTGGTTTTGGCGTACTATCTTTAAACGGCAGCTATAACCTAAGTAAAGGTGTTGATGTATCTGTGGGCATTGATAACGTACTAGATAAAACTTATACCGAGCATTTAAACAAAATGGGTGCGTCAGGAACAGGTTTACCAGTTACTGAACAATTTAATAATAGTGGTCGCAACTATTGGGCGCGGATCAGTATGAAGTTCTAATTTGGACTTTATTTAAACCAAAAGCAGGGCTTTGGCTCTGCTTTTTACTTTTTTGTGACAATAATTACTTATAAAACAGTTGTTTAGGTATTTGGGCTTTGTTTAAAAGAATTATTTAGATTTTTATTAAAATAAATTTATAAGATAAAACAGTAGCTTATCTATTTTTGGGTTTATAAAATAAACACCCGATATATTTCTTTAAAAAAAAGTATTGCAAGGTAAAATAATTGCCCTATAATGCACATCCATCGGCGGTGATGCAGATTAAAACTTCTGATAAAACAATGACTTGGTTGAAAATGATTGAGTTGGGTTTTAGAAAGTTGGTTTAAAATAATTTAAATTACCAGTTGACACTTTAGAAATAAAGCGTAATATAGCCGACCTAGCTTGCTGCTGACGAAGTGGCAAGAAGATCATTAAGAGATTATGAAGAACAACTTGTGTGGATTTTTACTGGTTGATTGATCGAAATTATTTTCATTGATTGATTGGTTTAAATTACTCGAAGTTTATTTGAGCGAAATTTAAGTCAGAAAATTGATGAGCCAGATTTGGTCACTTCGAATAAAGTGACAAAATGATTTTAACTGAAGAGTTTGATCATGGCTCAGATTGAACGCTGGCGGCAGGCTTAACACATGCAAGTCGAGCGGGCGAGGTTGCTTCGGTAACTGAGCTAGCGGCGGACGGGTGAGTAAAGCTTAGGAATCTGCCTATTAGTGGGGGACAACATTTCGAAAGGGATGCTAATACCGCATACGTCCTACGGGAGAAAGCAGGGGACCTTCGGGCCTTGCGCTAATAGATGAGCCTAAGTCGGATTAGCTAGTTGGTGGGGTAAAGGCCTACCAAGGCGACGATCTGTAGCGGGTCTGAGAGGATGATCCGCCACACTGGGACTGAGACACGGCCCAGACTCCTACGGGAGGCAGCAGTGGGGAATATTGGACAATGGGGGGAACCCTGATCCAGCCATGCCGCGTGTGTGAAGAAGGCCTTTTGGTTGTAAAGCACTTTAAGTGGGGAGGAGGCTCTCTTGGTTAATACCTAAGAAGAGTGGACGTTACCCACAGAATAAGCACCGGCTAACTCTGTGCCAGCAGCCGCGGTAATACAGAGGGTGCGAGCGTTAATCGGATTTACTGGGCGTAAAGCGCGCGTAGGTGGTTAATTAAGTCAAATGTGAAATCCCCGAGCTTAACTTGGGAATTGCATTCGATACTGGTTAGCTAGAGTATGGGAGAGGATGGTAGAATTCCAGGTGTAGCGGTGAAATGCGTAGAGATCTGGAGGAATACCGATGGCGAAGGCAGCCATCTGGCCTAATACTGACACTGAGGTGCGAAAGCATGGGGAGCAAACAGGATTAGATACCCTGGTAGTCCATGCCGTAAACGATGTCTACTAGCCGTTGGGGGATTTGATCCTTTAGTGGCGCAGCTAACGCGATAAGTAGACCGCCTGGGGAGTACGGTCGCAAGACTAAAACTCAAATGAATTGACGGGGGCCCGCACAAGCGGTGGAGCATGTGGTTTAATTCGATGCAACGCGAAGAACCTTACCTGGCCTTGACATAGTAGAGACTTTCCAGAGATGGATTGGTGCCTTCGGGAATCTACATACAGGTGCTGCATGGCTGTCGTCAGCTCGTGTCGTGAGATGTTGGGTTAAGTCCCGCAACGAGCGCAACCCTTTTCCTTACTTGCCAGCATTTCGGATGGGAACTTTAAGGATACTGCCAGTGACAAACTGGAGGAAGGCGGGGACGACGTCAAGTCATCATGGCCCTTACGGCCAGGGCTACACACGTGCTACAATGGTCGGTACAAAGGGTTGCTACACAGCGATGTGATGCTAATCTCAAAAAGCCGATCGTAGTCCGGATCGCAGTCTGCAACTCGACTGCGTGAAGTCGGAATCGCTAGTAATCGCGGATCAGAATGCCGCGGTGAATACGTTCCCGGGCCTTGTACACACCGCCCGTCACACCATGGGAGTTTGTTGCACCAGAAGTAGGTAGTCTAACCGTAAGGAGGACGCTTACCACGGTGTGGCCGATGACTGGGGTGAAGTCGTAACAAGGTAGCCGTAGGGGAACCTGCGGCTGGATCACCTCCTTAACGAAAGATTGACGATTGGTAAGAATCCACAACAAGTTGTTCTTCATGACGATGTGTCTTAAAAGATAATTCGAGGTTTTCGAATTGGATTGAGTAGCAGATACTACGCACTGCGTTTGTCTTGCGAAAAATACAAAGCGATGCTTTGATTTTTCTCAGGGTCTGTAGCTCAGTTGGTTAGAGCACACGCTTGATAAGCGTGGGGTCACAAGTTCAAGTCTTGTCAGACCCACCATGAGCAAGACTTAAAGCACTGCTTTAAGGCGAAGCGCAAGGCAAACGAACGTGAGTGAGTGCGCAGGCTATAATCTGATACATCGAATCAAAAATGATAAGCTGGGGACTTAGCTTAGTTGGTAGAGCGCCTGCTTTGCACGCAGGAGGTCAGGAGTTCGACTCTCCTAGTCTCCACCAGAGCTTCGATCAGCAAAGCAACGCTTTGCCGAAGCGCAAGACAAGCAGCTATGCTGCGCGTAGTATCTGATCTAATATGGTAGTGAAAGATATTTTTAAATTATAGAACTTAATAAATAAGGTGAATCAAGAGATTGATTTAGATTTATTAAGTTCTGTGATTTATCACAGTTGACTGCAGTCCGACGAGGATGCAGTGAATCATTAACAGATTGGCAAAAATTGAGTCTGAAATAAATTGTTCAACTCATTTTATTCAAGATTGACAGTAATGCTTCGGTGTTACGGTTTAATTACGAATTGAAATGAGCACTAGCAAATTAACTGAATCAAGCGTTTTGGTATATGAATTTAGATTGAAGCTGTACGGTGCTTAAGAGCACGGGACTTCAAACTGTAGATTAAATAGATCATTGATTATTTATTTAATTGTCTTAATCCTACTTGTAGGGATTAACGACTGTTTGGGGTTGTATAGTCAAGTAATTAAGTGCATGTGGTGGATGCCTTGGCAGTCAGAGGCGAAGAAAGACGTGATAGCCTGCGAAAAGCTCCGGGGAGGCGGCAAATATCCTTTGATCCGGAGATGTCTGAATGGGGAAACCCACCTACCTTAAGGTAGGTATCGTATGATGAATACATAGTCATACGAAGCGAACGAGGGGAAGTGAAACATCTCAGTACCCTTAGGAAAAGAAATCAATTGAGATTCCCTCAGTAGCGGCGAGCGAAAGGGGAAAAGCCCATTAAGTTATGTGTGTTTTAGTGGAATGCTCTGGGAAGTGCAACCATAGTGGGTGATAGTCCTGTACACGAAAGGGCACACATAATGATGACGAGTAGGGCGAGGCACGTGAAACCTTGTCTGAATATGGGGGGACCATCCTCCAAGGCTAAATACTCCTGACTGACCGATAGTGAACCAGTACCGTGAGGGAAAGGCGAAAAGAACCCCTGTGAGGGGAGTGAAATAGATCCTGAAACCGCATGCATACAAGCAGTGGGAGCCAACTTGTTTGGTGACTGCGTACCTTTTGTATAATGGGTCAGCGACTTATATTCAGTAGCGAGGTTAACCGCATAGGGGAGCCGTAGAGAAATCGAGTCTTAATAGGGCGTATAGTTGCTGGGTATAGACCCGAAACCGGGTGATCTATCCATGAGCAGGTTGAAGGTTGGGTAACACTAACTGGAGGACCGAACCCACTGTCGTTGAAAAGCCAGGGGATGACTTGTGGATAGGGGTGAAAGGCTAATCAAACTCGGTGATAGCTGGTTCTCCCCGAAAGCTATTTAGGTAGCGCCTCGGACGAATACCATTGGGGGTAGAGCACTGTTTCGGCTAGGGGGTCATCCCGACTTACCAAACCGATGCAAACTCCGAATACCAATGAGTACTATCCGGGAGACAGACTGCGGGTGCTAACGTCCGTAGTCAAGAGGAAAACAATCCAGACCGCCAGCTAAGGCCCCAAAATCATAGTTAAGTGGGAAACGATGTGGGAAGGCATAGACAGCTAGGAGGTTGGCTTAGAAGCAGCCACCCTTTAAAGAAAGCGTAATAGCTCACTAGTCGAGTCGGCCTGCGCGGAAGATGTAACGGGGCTAAAACTATGTGCCGAAGCTGCGGATGTATACATTGTATACGTGGTAGGGGAGCGTTCTGTAAGCCGACGAAGGTGGATTGAGAAGTCTGCTGGAGGTATCAGAAGTGCGAATGCTGACGTGAGTAACGACAAAACGGGTGAAAAACCCGTTCGCTGAAAGACCAAGGGTTCCAGTCCAACGTTAATCGGGGCTGGGTGAGTCGACCCCTAAGGCGAGGCCGAGAGGCGTAGTCGATGGGAAATTGGTTAATATTCCAATACTTCAGTGTAATGCGATGAGAGGACGGAGAAGGTTAAGTCAGCCTGGCGTTGGTAGTCCAGGTGAAAGGAAGTAGGCATGCATCTTAGGCAAATCCGGGGTGCTCTATGCTGAGATCTGATATCAAGCTGTACTTGTACAGTGAAGTGGCTGATACCCTGCTTCCAGGAAAAGTCTCTAAGCTTCAGTTACACTGGAATCGTACCCGAAACCGACACAGGTGGTCAGGTCGAGTAGACCAAAGCGCTTGAGAGAACTCTGCTGAAGGAACTAGGCAAAATGGTACCGTAACTTCGGGAGAAGGTACGCTGTTGATGGTGATAGGACTTGCTCCTTGAGCTGTCGACAGCCTCAGAAACCAGGCCGCTGCAACTGTTTATTAAAAACATAGCACTCTGCAAACACGAAAGTGGACGTATAGGGTGTGATGCCTGCCCGGTGCTGGAAGGTTAATTGATGGGGTTAGCGTAAGCGAAGCTCTTGATCGAAGCCCCAGTAAACGGCGGCCGTAACTATAACGGTCCTAAGGTAGCGAAATTCCTTGTCGGGTAAGTTCCGACCTGCACGAATGGCATAATGATGGCGGCGCTGTCTCCAGCAGAGGCTCAGTGAAATCGAATTCGCCGTGAAGATGCGGTGTACCCGCGGCTAGACGGAAAGACCCCGTGAACCTTTACTGCAGCTTGACATTGAACTTTGACCTTACTTGTGTAGGATAGGTGGGAGGCTTTGAAACTTGGACGCTAGTCCGAGTGGAGCCGTCCTTGAAATACCACCCTGGTAATGTTGAGGTTCTAACTCTGTCCCGTTATCCGGGACGAGGACCATGTCTGGTGGGTAGTTTGACTGGGGCGGTCTCCTCCTAAAGAGTAACGGAGGAGTACGAAGGTGCGCTCAGCGTGGTCGGAAATCACGCGTAGAGTATAAAGGCAAAAGCGCGCTTAACTGCGAGACCCACAAGTCGAGCAGGTACGAAAGTAGGTCTTAGTGATCCGGTGGTTCTGTATGGAAGGGCCATCGCTCAACGGATAAAAGGTACTCTGGGGATAACAGGCTGATACCGCCCAAGAGTTCATATCGACGGCGGTGTTTGGCACCTCGATGTCGGCTCATCTCATCCTGGGGCTGAAGCAGGTCCCAAGGGTATGGCTGTTCGCCATTTAAAGAGGTACGCGAGCTGGGTTTAGAACGTCGTGAGACAGTTCGGTCCCTATCTACCGTGGGCGCTGGAAATTTGAGAGGATCTGCTCCTAGTACGAGAGGACCAGAGTGGACGAACCTCTGGTGTACCGGTTGTGACGCCAGTCGCATCGCCGGGTAGCTATGTTCGGAAGGGATAACCGCTGAAAGCATCTAAGCGGGAAGCCTACCTCAAGATAAGATTTCCCCGAGGCTTTATGCCTCCTAAAGAGCCGTTGAAGACTACGACGTTGATAGGTTGGATGTGGAAGCATAGCGATATGTGAAGCTGACCAATACTAATTGCTCGTGAGGCTTGACTATACAACACCCAAGCAGTTGTTGTACGAACTTCGAAAGAAGTGAGGATCAATCGATTTCATATTGATCTAACGATCAAACAAAAACTTGATTTAGTGAACGCTAAACAATAAACTTCAGACCCAATAGCCAACCTGTTAATAACTCATTTGGAACCAAGTAAGGCATTACATGCAAAAGCATCAAGCAAAAGCAATGTAACTAAGACCCGAACAAGTCCATAACAGTTGTGCTGGCGACCATAGCAAGAGTGAACCACCTGATCCCTTCCCGAACTCAGAAGTGAAACCTCTTCGCGCTGATGGTAGTGTGGGATTACCCATGTGAGAGTAAGTCATCGCCAGCTCATTATTCAAACACCCCCAACTCACGTTGGGGGTGTTTTTTTATGGGGAAAGATAATATTAAGAAGAATAATAACATTTTATTGTGTTTAAGATAATAATAAATCCATAATTAATAAAAGGTTTTAGACTAATGTTGAATTTTTATTTTTTGTGTTTTGTGTGAAAGTTACACAATCTACTTGAATAGTAAAAGTGGGAATGAAGGACTGATTAAATGAAAATCTTCACTGTAAAAATTGCTATTCAAGCTTATTTAAACATAAACTCATAGGAGTTGAGGAATGGCACATCAAGCAATTAACGTGAATGATGTCATTGATCACGCAAAATTCAAACCATTTCATTTTAATGTCGTGGCATGGTGTCTACTAATCATTTTATTTGATGGCTACGACTTGGCAATTAATGGGGTCGTTTTACCCTTATTGATGGATGAGTGGGGCTTAAGTGCTGTTCAGGCGGGGATGCTCGCGAGTACTGCGTTGGCAGGTATGATGTTTGGTGCGATGATTTTTGGCTCTTTGGCTGATAAAATTGGTCGTAAGAAAGTCATCATGATCTGTATCGTTCTATTTAGTGGTTTAACTTTTGCAGGTGGCTTTGCTTCTAATCCAACTGAGTTTGCTATTTTACGTTTCTTGGCAGGTTTAGGCATTGGAGGTGTAATGCCAAACCTTGTGGCCTTAACTTCTGAATATGCGCCTAAAACTATGCGTAGTACATTAGTTACTACTATGTTTAGTGGTTATGCTGTAGGTGGCGTAATGGCGGCTTTACTAGGTTCATGGTTTACCCCAAGTTTTGGATGGGAAATCATGTTCTTTATTGCAGGTATTCCATTGTTTTTATTGCCTGTGATTTGGAAATTTTTGCCAGAATCTTTAACCTTTATTGTCAAAGAAAATAAGCAAGATCAAGCCCGCCCAATCGTGGCGCGCTTAGCACCAGATTTGAAAATTACCCAAGATACAACTTTTGAATTGTATCAGGTCGGTGTACCTGAAGCTGCTAATGTGGTGAGCTTATTCAAACGTGGTCGTGCGGTGAATACTTTATTGTTCTGGTTGGCGTTCTTTACTTGTCTATTAACCATGTATGCACTTAGCAGTTGGTTGCCAAAATTGATGATGGCGGCAGGCTATTCTATGGACAATAGCTTAATGTTCATGATGGTGATGAACGTGGGTGCAGTCGTTGGTATTGTAGGCGGTGGTGTTTTAGCAGACCGTTTCCACCTAAAACCTGTATTAATGTTTTTGGGAATCCTGGGCGCATTGGTGATGAGCCTTATGGGCTTCCAATCTAATCAGCTCTTGCTTTACATCTTAGTATTCTTGGCGGGTGCAGCATCTATTGGTTCACAAATGTTGTTGTACAGCTATGTGGCACAATATTACCCACTTGCGGTACGCTCAACAGGTATTGGTTGGTCATCTGCCGTTGGTCGTATGGGTGCGATTGTGGGTCCAATTTTAATTGGCGGCTTATTGGGTATGAATTTACCTGCACACTTCAACTTTATGGCGGTAGGTTTGCCAGTGCTGATCACTGCAATCGCGGTTGCTTTGATTATGAGTGAAGATGAAGCTGAGCAAATTAAGGCGGGCAAAGCGGTTGCTGCCAAAGCTTAACCTTATAATGTGTTAAGTTCAAAAGTCCTCAACATTGTTTGGGGACTTTTTGATTATGGGGTGTATAAATAGAAAGCGATGATAGATAAAGTTAGGTATTCAAGGTAGAGATAAAAGAAACCCCATCATCCTGACGGGGTTTCTTTGTATTTCGTATTTAGGTATAACTCCTGTCGTACCTCACGATCCTGTTGCTCAAACTTATGATTGTTGTTTTGAGTTTGGGAAACATCCTGTCTCCTTATGCTTTATAGAATACTGTAAGCTCAAAATACTGCCTAGCCTCATTTTGCTTCAGTGTATGTAAGTAAAAACTGACAAAGCGATAGGTGATACTAACACTAGTTTTGAGCAAACGATAAAATAGCGAGCTTATTTTTGTGTATAAACAGGCGTATACTGATCGCGTGATTGGAGTAAATATGTCTGATTTAGCTGCAGCATCTCATGTTCAGTATGGTACCAAGCCGTTTAAAGCCATTCTTTTTTCGTTATTTCTAGCGGGTTTCGCTTCTTTTTCGACCTTGTACTGTGTGCAACCGATGATGCCAATTTTGGCCGATTTTTTTACGGTTACACCGACCCAAAGTAGTTTCCCATTGTCATTTTCTACTGTGGCTTTGGCGATCGGTTTGCTTTTCACAGGCTTTATCTCAGATCGTTTTGGACGTAAAGCCATTATGGTTCTGGCTTTATTTTTAGCTGCCATTTTATTAATTCTGAGTGCCTTACTGCCAATCTGGTCGTTCTTTTTAACCACGCGAATTTTTATTGGTATTGCTGTGAGCGGTGTTGCTGCAGTGGCCATGACTTATATTGGTGAAGAAATTCGACAGCAAGACATTGGTTTTGCCATGGGACTCTATATTTCGGGTACAGCTATTGGCGGCATGAGTGGACGTTTAATTGCTGGGGTTTTGGTCGATTTTATTTCTTGGCAAGCGGCAACCTTAATTATTGGTGGCTTAAATTTACTGATTGCAATCACTTTTTATGTGTTACTGCCCGCATCGAAAAACTTTACAGCGTATCCAATTCGTTTTTCGCGGTTCAGAGATGCTTTTGTTGCCAATTTGGCAGATCGTAAATTAAGAATCCTGTTTTTACAGGGCTTTTTGCTGATGGGCTGTTTCGTTAGTATTTTCAACTACATCAGCTATTATTTACTGAATAAACCATTTGAACTTTCCCAAGTCTGGATTGGGGTAATTTCAATTGCCTATTTGGCGGGTATTTACAGTTCGCCACGTGCAGCAAGTTGGGGTAATCGTATTGGGCGTGAACGAGTGCTGCCTATGGTGATTGTCCTAATGTTGATTGCATTGTGGTTGATGTCGATTGCACATTTAGCCGTCGTATTGGCTGCATTGGTGTTATTTACCTTTGCCTTTTTTGCTGCACATTCTACTGCTAGTAGTTGGGTGTCGATTCAAGCGCTGCAGTATCGTGCAGTGGGATCATCATTATATTTATTTAGCTACTACATGGGTTCAAGTTTGCTCGGTAGTGGTAGCGGATTGATTTGGGAACAATGGGGTTGGTCAGGTCTGACATGGGTAATGACTGCGGTCTTGGGTGTGGCGCTTTATGGCGCGTGGCGTTTAAAGCTAAAACCAGCAGCGCTGCGATAAGCATTCAGGATTATTGCTTTCGGCGTATCCGTTTACGCTTTTCTTACTCAGATACAAATTTAAGGTATAAAAATAGTTTACTGATTTTGTGTGTTTTTTAATCAAGCAAGATGAGTGGAATTCATGCTAAAATAGTCGGCTTTCATCTTTGATCGACTTCTGATCTTCCACTTCCCAGCCGAGAATTGCCAGCCATGTCTACTGCTTATAATGCTCAGACCGCACCCAAAGCGTTGTTTGATTACGATAAATATTGGGCGTCATGTTTTGAGCCTGCGCCATTTTTGCCGATGTCACGCGAAGAAATGGATCAGTTAGGTTGGGATGCCTGTGATTTTATTCTGGTTTGTGGTGATGCTTATATTGATCATCCCTCTTTTGTATCGGGCGTGATTGGTCGTGTGCTTGAGGCACAAGGCTTTCGTGTGGGGATCATCGCCCAACCAGACTGGACCAATGTGGAGTCTTTTCGGGTTTTAGGGAAGCCGACCATTGCTTGGGGCGTCACCGCAGGCAATATGGACTCGATGATCAACCGCTATACCGCTGACCGTAAAATCCGTTCAGACGATGCTTATTCTCCAGACAATCAGCCGAATAAACGTCCTGACCGTGCTGCTACGGTGTACTGTCAGCGTTGTCGTGAAGCCTTTCCAGATGTGCCTGTTTTACTGGGCGGGATTGAAGGCTCGTTGCGTCGGATTGCACATTACGACTATTGGTCTGATAAAGTCCGTCGCTCAATTTTAATGGATTCTAAAGCCGACTTATTGATGTACGGCAATGGTGAGCGTTCGATTATTGAAGTGATGCACCGTTTGGCCAAAGGCGAAAAAATCCACGAAATTACAGATGTACGTGGTACAGCATTTATTATCAATAAACATAACCGTGCGTCTAAAGCTAAATTTGTTGAAATTGCATCTAATGATGTAGATAGCGTGGGCCGTGTCGATCCAATCATTAACCCTTATGTGATGACCGAAGATTTAGACGGTTGCGAGATTGAAAAAGATAAGGGCAACAATCTCGCGCAATATCAAAATTTCCAGAAAGATCTGGTCAGCAATCCAATTGTTCGTGAAGGCGATCAGCTAGATGCGGATACCCAGATTGTACAATTACAGCCTGCGTCTAAAGCAATTAAACACAAATTGCCACCACGTGAATTGGCAGTGATTCGTTTACCATCTTTTGAGGAAGTGGTGAATGATCCTGTGCTGTATGCGCATGCTAATCGTATTTTGCATTTAGAAACCAACCCAGGCAATGCGCGTGCTTTGGTGCAAAAGCATGGTGAACGTGATGTGTGGTTAAATGCACCCCCTATTCCGTTGACTACGGAAGAAATGGACTATGTGTTCGATTTACCGTATGCACGTTTGCCGCATCCATCTTATGGTAATGCACGTTTCCCTGCCTTTGACATGATCAAGTTTTCGGTCAATATTATGCGTGGTTGTTTTGGTGGTTGTACTTTCTGTTCGATAACCGAACATGAAGGGCGAATTATCCAAAACCGTTCTGAAGAATCCATTTTGCGTGAAGTGGAAAAAATTCGGGATACTGCGCCTGGCTTTACGGGCATTATTTCAGACTTGGGTGGTCCGACTGCAAATATGTACCGTTTGCATTGTAAAGACCCTGAAATTGAAAAGAATTGTCGTAAACCTTCCTGTGTATTCCCGGGCGTATGTCAAAACTTACACACTGATCACGCACCTTTAACCCAGTTGTATCGTAAAGCGCGTGAACTGAAAGGCATTAAAAAAATTCTGATTGGTTCAGGTTTGCGTTATGACTTGGCGGTGTTGAACCCTGAATATGTGCGTGAATTGGTGACGCATCATGTGGGCGGTTATTTAAAAATTGCACCAGAACATACCGAAAAAGGGCCATTATCTAAGATGATGAAACCAGGTATTGGTACGTATGACCGTTTTAAACAAATGTTTGATCGTTTCAGTAAAGAGGCAGGCAAAGAGCAATATCTGATTCCGTATTTTATTGCTGCGCATCCAGGCACGACTGATTACGACATGATGAATTTGGCTTTGTGGCTGAAAAAGAATGGTTTCCGTGCCGATCAGGTGCAGACCTTTTATCCGTCACCAATGGCAACCGCTTCGACCATGTATTACACGGGTAAAAACCCATTGGCCAAAGTGGCGCGTTATACCGAAAATGTGGATATTGTCAAAGGTGAAAAACGTCGTCGTTTGCATAAAGCTTTCTTACGTTATCACGATCCAAACAATTGGCCGTTGTTGCGTGAAGCTTTAAAAGAAATGGGACGGGCAGATTTAATCGGGAATTCTAAACAGCACTTGATCCCAACTTATCAGCCGCAAGGCACAGATGGTCAATATCAAACGGCACGTAAGAAAAACTCGACTGTCGCGGGTGATTCACAAAAACGTACGGGGCAAAGTGGCAATCGTGCTCAGAACAGTAATCGTCCGAAGAAAGGACAAATTTTGACCCAGCACACAGGCTTGCCGCCACGTGAAACAGGTGAAAAACGTCCATTTTCACAAAAGAAATCTAAGCAAAAATCTAAAGCTTAGTACTTGCAGCTAAGATTCATCAAAAGGCGCTGCGGCGCCTTTTTGTTTGCTTTTCATTTCATCGGAATTGTTCGACAATCGAATCTGTTAAGCATTGCTTTGTTTTTTTAGCATGCTATACAGTATTCTAATCTAATGATAAAAACACGCTTAGACGCTACAGCACTTAGACAAAAGGCGGGCTTGTGAAACAAAATTTCTGTTTCTAAGATGGTTTAGTGAATGTTTCATGTGGTTTCTAAATGGAACGTTTAAATATAAAAGCGTGTTATATACTGATTTGATGAAAAAATTGGCATGAAGCCGAAACAACTATAAAAATGATATTAAGGATTGAATAATGACAATTTATATTTTGATTGGGGTTTTGATACTGATTTTCTTTCTCTTGATGGCGGTTAAGGGCTTGGAAAATAGAGAAAAACCTCAAGACAGTGTACTTAAGCAACGTGCAATTTTTAGCTTAAATGAACAGCTAACGTACACACGTTTGCAGGAAATTCTACCCCAACATACGATCTTGGCGCATGTGTCTTTTGATGCTTTGCTGACCACGAAATTTTCACGCACTCGCCATAAATACCGCAATATGATTGCCGATTTTGTGGTGTTGGATGTCAATCATCAGGTCGTTGCAATTGTGGCCTTAGATGATCAGTTGATGTTGAAACGTAGCCGCAATGCACAATACCAAGATGAATTGTTGCGTTTGGCGGGCTATAAAGTCCTGCGTTATGAAGATGTGCCGGAATATCACGAATTGCGCGAAGCTTTTGGGCAGTCATCGTCTACAGATTTAGATGATTTGGATGCTGCATTAAAAAAGTATGATTTTTTTGCGCATTCTGTACGGCATAAAGTGAAGGTATTAGGCTAAACGCTTGCCGAAAAAATCGTAAAATAGACAATATGAATCGGCATGTCGCCTGACATGCTGATTTTTTTTGATTGGTTATGTTCCTGATCCAATCACCTCTGTTATTACGTTGGGTTGCTATTCGGGTTTGACTGCAACCACCGTCATCTCAACCAAAACATCGGGGTGATACAGTTTTGCTTCTACGCAGGTACGCGGTAATGCTTGTATATCTGCCACCCAAGCATCCCAAACTTGATTCATTGCGGCATAATCACGCTCAATGTCTTTTAAAAAAATCATCACTGACATGATGTGACTTTTCTCTGTACCCGCATCTGCCAGTAAACGATCAATCAGGGCAAGTGTTTGTTGGGTTTGTCCTTCAATATCTTGTTGAGTGTCTTCTGCCAGTTGTCCTGCTAAATGGACTAAATTTCCCGAAATTGCAATTTCAGAATAACGGTTTTGGATATGTAGACGTTGAACAGCCATTGGGTGTGATCCTCGCGCCAAGCGATTAGATATAAAAAGCGTGAGGTATTATAGAGGCAGGCAAGCACGTGGAAAATATGCACGCAGCACACTGCTAAAAAATAAAAAGTAGTCGAATGGAAAATACGAGGAAGAGAGAGATGTGGTGTCAAAGCAGCGAAGTGCCAAGCGCAGAGTTGTCCTGTAATCTTCGGATTTGATCGTCACGCCAATCACAGGACAAGTATGCCAAAAGTAATGGTGATTTTTGGCATCTCAGCGTATATACGGATAAATACATCGCGCGTATAGATTACTCTAAAAAGCACAACTGTGAAGGATAAATAGTCTAATTTTTATTCTTTTGGCCGAAATTTATACAAAAATTAGCTTAAGTAGCCATTGGTAAGCATAGGCTTGCTATGTTTTATATAGAGCAGCAAGTTTACAGCTTTAATATCCGTGATATTTACAGTAAAGATAGTTGCACTTGCTCATCGGCAGGGCTGAGTTGATACAGACCAACACCAATTAAACGAAATTGATCCTGTGCGGGAATATACATTTCGTTCAGCAAAAGCTGCAGGACTTTTTCAAGATCATTTTTACTTTCAAGTGGCTGTTTAAAACTTTTACTGTGTTGTAAGACCTGAAAATTTTTGAGTTTTAATTTGACCGATATACCACGTGCAACATATTGTTTTTTCACTAAACTATGCCAAACCTGATCAATCAAGCCAGACCAGTAAGTTGCACATTCAGCTAAGTTTAAATCATCATCAAAGGTGATTTCTTTGGAAATTTGCTGGCGCTCACGCTCTGCCTGCACAGGACGTTCATCAATGCCTTGGGCAAATAAAAATAGGCGTTTTCCATATTTACCAAAATGATGAATCAACAGGTTTTCTTCGATGTGTTGCAAATCGCCCAAGGTATTTAAGTTCAGACTTTTTAACTTTTCCTGTGTGACTTTGCCTACGCCTGGAATTTTCTGTAAGGCTAAGTCTTGAATAAATTGCTGCACTTGACTGGGTTTAATTACGCAAATGCCATTGGGTTTATGCCAGTCCGAAGCAATTTTGGCTAAAAACTTATTCGGTGCGACACCTGCCGAGGCCGTTAAACCTGTACTTTGAAAAATATCTGCCCGGATTCGCATAGCAACTTCTGTTGCGCTTGGAATACCTTGTAAATTTTCGGTGACATCTAAATAGGCTTCATCTAAAGACAAGGGCTCAATCAGTGATGTATAACGCTGAAAAATCTGATGAATTTGTGAAGAAACCTCACGATAGAGTGCAAAATTAGGTTCGAGTACTACCACCTGCGGGCAGCGTTTGCGAGCCTGTGCCATCGACATGGCAGAACGTAAACCAAACTCACGCGCAGGATAAGATGCCGCTGCAATCACAGCCCGAGGATGATGCGAAGCAATCACCACAGGTAAATGCTGTAATTCAGGACGACTGCGCAGCTCAACAGAGGCATAAAAGGCATCCATATCAATATGAATGATTTTCCGCATGGCACAAACTAGATGAAGCGTTTAGATTTCAACAGTATCGCACGTTTAGGAAGCAGGTTGTAGCATCGGAGCAAACGGATAAGATGTGTTGCTATTCAGCAAAATTGCCTGTGTTGATTGTTGTTCTGTACAGTCGATCAAACGCTGTAAACTGCTTGGACTATGATCGGCTATGCGAGGCAAAAACTCAAAAGGGCGCAAAGGCAGAAAAAAATTATCCCAATCGATTGGAATCACAGCATCAGGACGCAATGTCCCCGCAGTTTCGTCTAAATAGGGAGGGGCAACTAAAAAATCCATCAATTAGAACCTAGTTTTCGCCATCAAACAATAGGGTAGATACGCCAAAATAATGTACCTTTAAATTAGAACTTGTAGTTTTTGTTGGATATTGCTATGCGGAAAATTACTCCAGTTTACTCGCAGGTTGTAATAGGTAAAGCAGCGTGAATCCTGAAAATGCAGAGCGTGAGAGCAGCCCTTTAATCAATTTCATGACGGTATTTTTTTATTGTGATACGGCTAGCTTGTTATTTTTTCTGGTTCGGTTCAAATCTTGTGGGTTGAATCGCGTTGTCTGTTAAAAAACGCTGCCAGTGTTGGGGGGTTCCATAAAAAACATTCAGGTCAACTGGGGTGTGAATACCTTGTATTTGACCCCGATTGGTATGTTGCCAAAACAACCATTTTGGCTGACCTGCCAGTTGTGGTTTACCCTGATATTCTCTGACCCAAAGAGGCGTTTGCTTGAAACTTTCAGTCAATACCATATTGTAAAAGGCTTTGGATACATAAAAAATCGGTTGTTTTTCATAATGTTGATATAGCGCATCATGCATGATTTGAATTTCGCGCAGTAACTGTTCTTTGCTATAGGTGTTGATGCAGTTACTGTCATATTCCAAGTCAATTACAGGTGGCAAACTGTCGGATTTTTTTGGAACAGTCGCAATAAAGTTTTCTGCTTGGATTGTTCCATCACGGCATAAGCGATAAAAATGATAGGCACCGACCAAAAAACCATGTTCACGGGCTTTGAGCCAGTTATCCTGAAATTTACGGTCTTTAAAATCGCCTCCTTCAGTGGCTTTTAAATAGACAAAGGCATATTTTTGTGGGGAAATTTTTTGCCACTGAACATCGCCTTGATGATGTGATACATCAAAGCCTTGAATCGGATATTCTTCGGCTGCCGCAGGTTGTTGGCGCAGCACACCCAAATACAATAAAACCGCCAAAATAGTACTGCCCAGCACTGCAATCATCATACGATAGTGCGGTGTAAAAGCTGAGTTTATAGCTCGATTTGGTGGTTTGCGCATGTTAAAAAAGCTTCGCGGAGCAAAGCTATATCATAACGCGCAGTGCGGTGTAGCACCATGCGCTTTCGGTAGTGGTGTTTTAAACAGCCGTATGCTTTGGAATATTCCAAAACACTAAAAATGCCCAAATATTTAATACACCTAGACAAATTAAAGTGGCATGAAAGGCACTGACTAGCTGTTCTGCACCGTAATAGGCACTAAACATATTCACCAAAGTACCTGCCAGTGCCACGCCAATACTCATCGACAGCATCATTATCATGGATAAAAAACTATTGCCGCTGCTGGCATCTGGTTGAGGTAAATCTTTGAGCGTAAAGGTATTCATAGCTACAAACTGCAATGAATTCAGCACCCCAAATATAAAGAAATGTAAGGCACGTAACCAAGTTGCAGTTTCGGCAGTGGTCAGCGCAAAACTGGCAATACAGGCACCGACCAATAAAGTATTGGTCAGCAAAAACTGCCGATAGCCGAAACGTTGAATTAAAGGTCGAATGATCGGTTTAGATAGCAAAGAACCAAGCACAGTCGGAATCATCATCAAGCCCGTGATAAACGGTTCAAAACCAAAAGCCACCTGCAGCATGATCGGCATGATAAAGGGCATGGCATTGCCCCCGAAACGGGCAAAAAAGTTACCTAAAATACCAATCGCATATAAGCGATTTTTAAATAAATCACTGCGAAATAAGGCATTTTGATGGGTATAGGCATGGCGGGCATAGCATGCTGCAGCAATACCGCCAGCCAAGATGAACGCTAAATTCCAAAACAGATTATGGTGTGGATTGGCAAAATTTTCGATGCCTAAAGATAAGCCTACCATTGCCACAACCAATAGAATAAACCCCAAAAAATCAAAGTTTTTGACCTCAGTTTCAGTTACATTTGGCATGGCTTTGATACAAATCCAACAGCCCAAGATGCCCATCGGAATGTTGATCAGGAAAATCCAGTGCCATGTGGCGACTTCGACCAACCAACCGCCCAGAGTTGGGCCAATTAAGGGGCCAATCAACCCGGCCAGACTCATCAGGCTCATTGCAGATAAAAACTGGGTGCGTGGAATAATTTTGAGCATCGCCAAGCGCCCGACAGGCAAAAGTAATGCACCACCGATGCCTTGAATCACCCGATAAAACAGCAATTCATTCAGGCTCGCTGCAGCGGCACACCCCAAAGAGGCAAGGGTAAAAATAATAATCGCTGCAAAATAGGTGTTGCGTACTCCAAAACGGTCTGCAAGCCATCCACTTAATGGAATACACGCTGCCACCGAGAGCACATACGCCACCACAACACTGTGCATCCGCAGCGGGTCTTCCTGCAGGCTGTGTGCCATTGCAGGGATTGCTGTATTCACAATGGTGGTGTCGAGCGCCTGCATAAAAAAGCCAATCGAAACCAGAAATACCAAAAGGCGGTATTCAGGATGCAGGGCTTGATGGGTCGGTGTTTGGTTCATAACGCGGCAAAATGGACATTTTGTCTAGTTTAAACCATTTTGCAATCTAGCTGGACTGCATCTGAAAAACATGAAAAGTGTTTGAAAATTCAAATAAATGCCATGAAATTGTCATTTATTTGTCACCGATTATTCACTTTGAGTTTGTGAGTTGGGTGCATTTAGAAAAATGATGAGTAATTTATGAAAGCGCAAATTTCTGCATTAATGTTGGCTTTATTGTCTGTGGGGATGGTGGGATGTAATGATGATAATGATCCTATTCCTGTAAAAGAAGAAGTGGTAGAAGTAACACCAACAACAATTAGTTTGGAGCGTTTAGGGGAATACGATGCACAAGTTTTTGCTGCCAGTGCTGCAGAAATTCCTGCTTATGATGCTGAAAGCAAACGTTTATTTGTAGTCAATGCGAAAAATGGTGTGGTCGATGTACTCGATTTAAGCAACCCAAGTGCACCTGTTAAGCTGAATAGCTTGGATGCCAAGACTTATTTAGCGAATTCTGAAGTCAATAGTGTTGCGGTACATCAAGGTATTGTCGCTTTAGCCGTTCAGGCCACGCCTAAAACGGATAAAGGCGTCGTGGCATTCTTTAATGCCAAAGACCTGAGCTTTATCAGCAAAGTTGAAGTTGGTGCATTGCCTGATATGTTGACTTTTACCCCAGATGGTAAAAAAGTTTTGGTTGCTAATGAAGGTGAGCCAAATGAAGGCTATGAGATTGATCCAGAAGGTTCAATCAGTATTATTAATCTGGCTGATATCACCAAGCCTGCTGTAAAAACTGCAGATTTTCAGGCATGGAATACACGTAAGCAGGAATTGCTGGATGCGGGCGTGCGCATTTTTGGGCCAAATGCGACTGTCGCACAAGATTTAGAGCCTGAATATATTGCGGTGAGTGATGATGGTAAAACCGCTTGGGCAAGTCTACAAGAAAACAATGCCATTGCTGTGATTGATTTGACTCAAGACCAAGTGATCGATATTTTTCCATTGGGTTATAAAGACTTTGGCATGGCTGAAAATGCTTTAGATGCTGGTGATCGTGATTGTGTTGTGGGTAAACAAGACTATAACTGAACCGTACCGGGTTTATCGGAGACTTTTTTATTTAAGTTAGGCCACCTGACCTAACGGATTAATCTTATCATAGTACATTGCTTCAAACTCAAAAGGCGATACATAACCCAGTGCACTGTGTACACGCTTTTTGTTGAACCAATCTACCCAATTTAATGTCGCAAGTTGTACATCCGCTAAACCTTGCCAATCTGCTTTTAAATATTCAATCACCTCTGTTTTGTATAAGCCATTCACCGTTTCAGCCAGAGCATTATCGTATGAATCACCCGTTGTACCGACTGATGCTCGTAAATTTGCTGCTTCTAAACGATTGGTATAGCGAATGGAAAGATATTGCACACCTCTGTCGGAATGATGAATCACATTCTTTGGCATGCCTCGATCATGCAATGCTTGCTCCAGTGCATCAAGTACCATATCTGTATTCATCCGTGTTGATACTTTCCATCCAACAATTGTTCGCGAGAACACATCAATAATAAATGCGGTGTAGACCCAGCCTGAATGAGTTTGAATATACGTGAAGTCAGCGACCCACAGCTGGTCAGGATGATCTGCATTAAAATTGCGTTTTACTAAGTCATCTGCTCGTTTTTGATCATCTCGGCTACGGGTGGTTTGTTTATTCTTACCACGCCAAACACCTTGTATACCTAGCTTCTGCATCAATCGAGCAACTGTACAACGTGCGATAACATAACCTTCACGTTTCAATTGTTGCCAGACCTTACGCACACCATATCGACCTAAACTTTCTTTCCAAATACGTTTGATTTGCTCTGCATGATGTAAATCATGCAGAGCACGTTTCGCTCGATGTTCTGGGTTATCAACGAGATCTAAAGCCCGATAATAGGTCGAAGCTGCAATCGGTAAAATTCTACAAATCGCTTCAACACCATATCGATCTTTATTGTTCTGGATAAAATCCACCATTATTTGTGTGGGCGGTCGAGCTCCGCCTGGGCGAAAAAAGCGGCTGCTTTGCGTAGAATTTCATTGGCACGCTTTAATTCTTTAATTTCACGTTCCATTTGCTTCATTTTTTCTTGGTCAGATATCTGTTGTACTTTGGCAGGATTTAGTTGATCCATATGCTTTAAATACCAAACACGCAATGTTTCAGGAGTACAACCGATTTTAGGAGCAATAGCTGTGATTGCTGCCCAAGTAGAAGGATAATCTTTTTCAGATTCAATTAGTAATTGAACCGCTCTTTCTCTAATTTCGGGGGTATAGTTTGGTTTTTTCATCGGAATAGTCTCTCAGAATATTGAGTCTCCGACAAACCTGGTACGGTTCAAACGCTAAAACGATCACAGCCTGTGCGAAAGATGAGGGGATGATTAATATTCAAGCTTGGCCTGGTTTATACGGCATGTATATGCCAGATGCAATTGCGCAATATCAAGCCAATGGGCAAAGCTATTTGGTCACTGCCAATGAAGGTGATGCGCGTGAATGGTTGGTTGATGAAGACTTATATTTCAGTACGAATGATCTGACTCAAGGTTATGCAGAAGAAATTCGTGTTAAACACTTATTTAATAATAAAGGCTTCCGTAGCAATGGCGATTATGCTGCGCATTTACGTCTATTAAAGTCAGGGATTAAAGGCGCAAAGCTTGATTCAAACGTATTTAAAGCATGCACCACTACCGATGCCAATGAAGTCTGTGCAGAGAATTTGATTAAAGATTCACAATTGGGTCGTTTAACGATTACTTGGACGCAAGGTTACAAGAAAGATGCAAAGGGTGAGCCTGTGCTAGACAGCAATGGTTTAATGACTTATGACAAATTATATGCTTATGGTGGTCGCTCGTTCAGTATTGTAGATCCTAAAACCAAGAAAATTGTTTGGGACTCAAAAAATGACTTTGAACGTAAAGCTGCTGAATTATTTCCAGAATACTTTAATACCAACCATGAAAAATTAAGTGTAGATGATCGTAGTGACAATAAAGGTCCTGAGCCTGAAGGCATTGCTTTAGGCAAAATTGGTCAAAAAACTTTTGCCTTTATTGGGTTAGAGCGTATGGGGGGCATTATGGTGTATGACATTACCCAACCGACACAAGCATCATTTGTTGAGTATTTTAATGATCGCAAGTTTGGTGAAACCCGTACATCTTTCGATGCAGAAGGTAATGTAGTGACTGTTGAAAATTCAAATCTCGGCCCTGAAGGTTTAATCTTTATTGCAGCCAAAGACTCACCTAACGGTAAGCCACTTTTGGTTGTGGGTAATGAAGTCAGCGGAACTACTGCTGTGTACCAAATCAAGCTTAATTAATAGTATTTCAAATACTGGAAATCTATTAAAGTTGGAAACGAATGACCCATTAAAGAGAGCACTACGGTGCTCTCTTTTTATGCTGTAAAACCAATCAAAAGTGACTTAAAAAGCGAGTCACCAACTCGCTTACACTGCTATTTCATGCAACTAAACAAGTTTAACCCACAAAATGACGTGGAGAATCCATATTTTTTAAGGCATTAATAATTTTATGGGAGTGGTTACACACAATTAGTTTAGCGCGGTGTTGTGGTGGTAAAAAACCTTCGTGCACTGCATGGTCTAACTGCTGAATCAGCGCATCATAAAAGCCATTTACATTATATAAAATCATCGGTTTCTGGTGCTGATTTAATTGCCCCCAAGTGGCAATTTCCAAAATCTCTTCAAACGTGCCCAAACCACCTGGTAAAGCGACAAAGGCACTAGCACGTTCTGCCATCATCGCTTTACGCTCATGCATACTTTTTACTACGTGTAATTCGGTTAAATTACTGTGGGCAATTTCATAATCCAGCATAAACTCAGGAATGACCCCTACAGCTTGCCCACCGTGTTGCACCATGGTGTCGGCCACCAAACCCATTAAACCAATACTCGCACCACCGTAAACTATCCCAAAGCCTTGTTCGGCTAGTTTTCGGGTGAGTTGAATCGCTTTTTCCTGATAAATCGGGTTATTGCCAGCACGCGAACCACAATATAGTGCAACCAAAGGCTGGGTGGAAAGGGGAGAGGGATGATTAAGAGAAGTTGATTGTGTCATTCTTGATACGCTATTCATTTATTTTCTTCACCATAACATGTTCTTTTTCTTGGCTCTAGCTTAGTCCCGAAATATGACAATCACGCAGATCGTTTCTTTTCAATTTGCAAAGATTTGTGATTCTACCGTGACACAGCAGCGCTGCATCTAAAAAAGAGGATGAATCTGAGCGCAAACTTTCCTATACTCAATGCTTGTCTTACAACTATAGAATCGTCATGGACAGTGGCAGTAGTCGCACCGAACGAATAATTTTTAATGTGATGTCAAGCCTGCAAGGGTCAGCCAAGTTGGTATTAATACAGAATACGTTTTTGGCGTATTCAGCTTTAGAGATTCAGGAGAAGAACAGATGATCTTTGAATGGATGTCTGACCCCGCCGCGTGGGTTGGATTATTGACCCTGATTGTGCTTGAAATTGTACTGGGCATTGATAACTTGGTGTTTATTGCCATTTTGGCAGAAAAACTACCGCCAGAACAACGTAATACTGCACGGGTGGTGGGTCTGATCCTTGCTTTGGGCATGCGCCTGATTTTACTCGCATCTATTGCGTGGGTGGTCACCCTGACCCAACCACTGTTTCATATTTTTGAACATCCTTTCTCTGGACGTGACCTGATTTTACTGTTTGGTGGTGTGTTCCTGTTGTTTAAAGGCACCATGGAACTGCGCGAACGCATTGAAGGCAAACCAGCACTAAAAGAAGAAAACCCTGTGCACGCGACTTTCTGGATGGTGATTGTGCAGATTGTGGTGTTAGATGCCGTTTTCTCACTCGATAGCGTGATTACCGCTGTGGGCATGGTGCAGCATTTATCTGTCATGATGATTGCAGTGATCATCGCAATTGGCATTATGCTGTGGGCTTCCAAAGCACTGATGGACTTTGTCAATAAGCATCCGACAGTGGTGATTCTATGCCTGTGCTTCCTGATGATGATTGGCTTCTCTTTAGTGGTTGAAGGCTTTGGTTATCACATTCCAAAAGGCTATTTATATGCCGCGATTGGCTTCTCGGTGATGATTGAATTCCTGAACCAAACCATCCGCAGAAATCAGGAAAAAACCGTGACTACGACTGATTTACGCTACCGTACTGCTTCTGCGGTGATGCGCATGTTGGGCGGAAAAAGCCAAAACACCACAGAAAGCAGCCATGTGAATGAAGATGTGTTGGCCACGCGCGCCTTTGCCGATGAAGTCTTTGATGCAGAAAATGGGGTCTATCATAGTGTCATGGTGCAAGGGGTATTGGGTTTATCTGAACGTCCTGTAAAGTCAGTGATGACGCCACGTCCCGAGCTAGAATGGATTGATTTAGATGAAGATGACGCCTCAATTCGCAGCCAATTGTTAAGCATGACGCATTCACGAGTGATTGTGGCACGTGGTGAATTAGACAATATTTCGGGTATTGTCCTGACCCATAAAGTCATGAATCAATACATTGAAACAGGGGTGCTGGATTTTGAAACACATTTGCGTGAACCTGTGATTGTGCATGAAAATGCACAGGTATTGATGGTGATGGAACAACTGCGTCAAGCGCCGTTACAAATGGCAATTGTGCTGAACGAATACGGCTCGATTGAAGGCGTTGCCACACCTATTGATATTTTGGAAGCAATTGCGGGCGAATTTCCAGATGAAGATGCACTAGAAGCCAGTGCTGAAAGTTTGGAAGATGGTTCTTTGTTGCTAGATGGTTCCACCGATATTCGCCATGTTTCCTTATTGCTTGGGCGGGATTTAGTGGATGAAAGCGAGCAATATTCAACTTTATCTGGCTATATTTTATTCCATTTGGGACGTTTGCCTGAAAATGGTGAAAAGCTGCTTTCAGATGGTTATGTTTTTGAAATTGTGACCATGGATGGACATAAAATTGAAAAAGTACATTTGATTCAACAGGAATCTTCAAGCGCATCATAAACTGAATGCTAGACTGTATTTCAGTCTTGTGCTTCCGCTAAAATAGCCTGCATTGTCAGGCTGTTTTTTTATTATCAATTTGAATTTATGGAATTTTTCTATGAATCACTTGGCATGCCCATGTGGGCAGGGCAATTATCAACACTGCTGCCAACCTTTACATGTGGGGCAGGCAAATGCAGAAAGCGCGAGCCAACTCATGCGTTCGCGCTATAGTGCTTTTGCCTTGCAACAAATTGATTATATTGTACAAACGACTGCGCTAGGACAACAGGCAAGTCTGGATGTTGGTGCAATTGCAGATTGGAGCAAGTCGAATCAATGGTTAAAGCTCGAAGTACTGAATAGCAATGAAAAGTTAGATAAAAACCACGCCCAAGTTGAATTTAAAGCCCATTACCATGATGGTAAGCAGACGCAAATTCACCACGAAATTTCCCATTTTGTACAACATCAGGCCCGTTGGTATTTTCTAGATCCGACCACAGGTCAACAGCCGACTATGAAACAGCCGTGTATTTGCGGTTCGGGTAAAAAATTTAAGCAATGTTGTGCGCAATTTTTATAACTTTATCTTGGTTTTTCGCTTATGATAATGCACATCTTTTGGCCTAGTGAAAGAAGGGCAAGTCCATGTTGTTGTTGGTCATTTACTTAATCGCGATTACCGCAGAAGCGATGACAGGCGCATTGTCTGCAGGGCGTCGCAGCATGGACTGGTTTGGTGTTACCTTAATTGCCTGTGTCACCGCATTGGGTGGTGGTTCGGTGAGAGATGTATTGTTGGGGCATTATCCACTGACTTGGGTCAAACATCCTGAATATTTGGTGCTGACCTGTATTGCCGCTTTTATCACCATTTTAATTGCCAAATGGATGCGGCATTTACGTTCCATTTTCTTGGTGCTCGATGCTTTAGGCTTAATTGGCTTCACGATTATTGGTTGTCAAATTGCTTTAGAAATGGGGCATGGCTTTGTGGTATCTGCTGTTGCAGGCGTCTTAACAGGTGTGTCAGGTGGGATTCTACGTGATATTTTATGTAACGATGTGCCTTTGGTGTTCCGCCGTGAGCTATATGCCAGTATTTCTTTTGTGTCCGTGATTTGCTATTGGTTGTGTATTAAAATCGGTTTATCACTCGAATTAACCGTGATTGCAACGCTTATTTTTGGTTTCACCTTGCGTTTGATTGCGATTTATTTTGGCTTAGAAATGCCGAAATTTATTTATCAGGACGATGATGAACATTCAGCATCCTCTAAAGATGAAACCTAATTGGTTATAAGATAAGAACAGTATTGAACATAAGCTAACCGATCACCAGATCGGTTTTTTAATGCTATCCACATCCTGTCAATTCATAGTATAAAAATATAACAGCAGCTGTGTTTGGCATCGCCCATATCCTTTTAGCCAACTTAAAGAGTGTGTTATGGATTTAGTTTCGCGTGTGCAACGTCTACCCATTGGAAAATTCCACTATAGCCTACTGGTGGTGATTGGTCTGGGCTGGATGTTTGATGCCATGGATACAGGACTCATCTCCTTTATTTTGGCAAAGATGGCAGAAGACTGGAGCTTGACTCCTTCAGAAAAAGGCATGGTGGTGTCAATTGGCTTTGTCGGAATGGCCATTGGGGCAGTCTTTTCGGGCGGTCTGGCCGATAAAATTGGACGTAAAACCGTATTTGCTACCACGCTGGTGATTTACAGTCTAGCTACTGCGGCCTGTGCCTTTGCACCGAATTTAACTTGGTTACTGGTCTTTCGCTTTATTGTGGGTTTAGGTTTGGGCGGGCAACTTCCCGTAGCGGTCACTTTGGTCAGTGAGTACATTCCTGCGCATGTGCGTGGGCGTTTTATTGTATTGCTTGAAAGTTTTTGGGGCTTGGGGTGGTTGTGTGCGGCATTAGTTTCTTATTTTGTGATTCCAAAATTTGATTGGCACACAGCATTTTTAATTGGTGGTTTACCTGCTTTATATGCCTTAGTCATTTGGAAAAAAGTCCCTGAATCTATCCCTTATCTGATCAATCGTGGTCGAATTGCCGAAGCACATGCACTGGTACAAAAGTTTGAGCGTCAATGTGGAGTTGAGGTCATTGAACAAATTGAAGTTCAGCCTGTTGCCGCCAAACAGCATATTTCTTTTACTCAATTGTGGTCGGGACCATTTGCGCGTCGTAGTTTAATGCTGTGGCTGATTTGGTTTGGCATTGTCTATTCCTATTATGGCATTTTCACTTGGTTGCCTAGTCTGTTGGTACAGCAAGGCTACAGCATCGTACAGTCATTTGAATACGTGTTGGGCATGATTTTGGCACAATTACCTGGTTATATTGCAGCCGCTTGGCTGGTCGAAAAACTGGGACGCAAAGCCACACTGGCGGGTTTTATTGGCATGTGTGCTGTTTCGGCATATTTCTTTGGTCAGGCTGACAGCGTGGCGATGATCATGTTCTGGGGCTGTTTGATGTCGTTCTTTAACTTGGGCGCGTGGGGGGTGTTATACACCTATACTCCTGAACAATACCCAACCAATATTCGTGCTTTTGGTTCAGGTTGGGCCTCGGCCATTGGACGCATGGGCGGTATCGTCGCCCCAATGGTGGTCACGCACATGATGGTCATGCAAAATGGCTTTAGTTATGTCTTTATGATGTTTACCGCAGTTTTATTGGCTGTTGCTGTGGTGATTGTGGTGTTGGGGGAAGAAACTAAAGGCAGAACTTTAGAGTCGATAGGTTTGTAAGCTTATAATAAACCTATCTTCCAATTTGAAATGACAGTCAGCGTAAACCTGCTTGAGGGATTTACGCTGACTGGCTCCAAGATTTAGCAGTCAGGACGAATTCCTGATTTAAAGCCAAGGAGATATTTTGTAAGTTAAAACTATGCCGATCTTCAGGAAGTTGTAGCAATAATGGTAAGCGTGTTATACCATTTTCACCATTGGCAAAAGCATAGTGACGGATTTTAGGGTCAATTCTGCTAATGAGATTCTTGGCTTCTAAATAAACACTTTGTTGGGTTGCCTGTTTTTGAATACTAATAACTCCAATATAACAGCGATCTTGAATATCAATCAGGTTCTTTTTCAGCTTCTCTATTTTCACCTGATTATTTTCAGATTTTTTCAGCAAACGTTTAAAAAATCCCGCTTTTTCATTTGTTTGAATTTCTCGTTCGAGACTACGTATTTCTTGTTGTATATTGCGGCTCTGTTCAATCGCAGCATTCACATACTCTCTGATCTTTTGAACAGGGGCGATTACCGCATTTAAATGTCGTTGATAATGATATTCATCTTCAAAGAGTACAAAAACTTGTGTGCGACGCTGTACCAATAAATGCAAATATGCAATCAAACGATATTTAAAGCCGCGGGCGTAGAGATTAAATTGCAACAAGGGTTCTTGAGATAAAGCTTCAAAATGATGTAATAGTTCAGTCATTAAACGTTTCAGATTTAAATAACAAAACTCTAATTCATCAGACTGTTGCACACTTTGTTTTAAACCTCTTGCAAATGGTTCAAGCACTTGCAAACAAAGGTCTTTTTCTAAGCAATCTAAATGCTCTTTGACTAAATAATCTGTAGAAAAACCTTGAATATCCAACACTTTTTTCATTTGTGGTAAAAGTTGCTCTTGCTTATATAGGTGTAAAGATTCAATCAACTCCACAATATGCGGATTCATTTGACGTTGAATGCCGATAATTTGTGTCATTTGCTGTTTAAAATTTTCAATATAATCAATTTGATCTAACTTTTTCGGATCAAGAACTAAACCACTAATATAGAATTTATTTTCTACGCCAAAGTTTTCTTCTGTTAAAAAGCGTCGAATGGAATAAGCAGATACACGGCTGTCGTAGGAACTACTCACAATAAAATAGTAATCTGTAGCATCGATAATTTCAAAGTCACGAACATGCAGTTCATGAACCAAGTAATCCTGAAAAATTGATGGTTTTTGTTGTGCATATTCACTTGGTAAAATATAAGCAAACCAATTGCCCAAAATTTCACTTTTCATAAACACTTCAAAGATAAAACTACGAATTTGTGCTTGATCTAGATTGCGATGGTTAGTTGTAACGGTGAAGTCTAAATCACGAATAATTAAAGCAGCATCATATAAAAACGCTTTTTTGAGTAAAAGTTGGGCTTGAATATCCTGTGGCTCATGTAATTCAATTTGATTCATTTCATGAATCACCATTTCTAGAAAATCGGCGATTTGAAAGTCGGTTTGGTAGGTTTCTAAATAGTCAAAGCTACTTTGTAAGTTTTTGGCGAGTTGTAATAATTCTGGATACTGTGTGTACTGTGGAATGTCTTGCAGACGGATGTAACCATGAAATTCAAAGGTTGCTGTAAGATAATTCCAGTGAATATTTTTGGGTTTTAAGTATCGTTCTTCTATTTTTTCATGCAGTTCTTTAGGTGTAGCGGAAAGAATTGCGTTTAGCTGCTGCTGCCATTTATTATCAAGAATAGGATCAATTTGTTTTAACTTTACTCGAAGCTGATAAGGAATATAGGTCTGCATAGCGAAATCCGAAAGAACCGTTACAATAAATTTAAACTTTCAATAAAAAAACTTCAGTGTGTTTTATATCACAAAAACAGCATTTACATTGATAAAAATAAAGGAATTTTTATGTAATAAGTATTGTTTCAAACATCTGTAACGTGTCAATAGACCCTCATAGAATGAATCGTTATAATTTTATATTGCTGTTTTTTATAAAATGAATATTTTTACGGCATAAGACACAAATTGTCGCAGTGCATCCCTACTAACTCTTGTGCAGGATGCTGCTGCGGCATAGCATAAGCCGATTGATACAAAAACAAATGATTTAGGACGACAGGTTTTATGACAAGCCTCGCGCATCATGCAACAGAAAACCGTTCCGTAGCAGAATTTACTGAACGTGCATACCTTAACTATGCCATGTACGTCATTATGGATCGTGCATTACCCCATATCAGCGATGGTTTAAAACCTGTACAACGCCGTATTGTGTTCGCCATGAGTGAGCTTGGACTCAAACACAGTGGCAAACCGAAAAAATCGGCACGTACCGTGGGGGATGTATTAGGTAAATACCATCCGCATGGCGATTCTGCTTGTTATGAAGCTATGGTGTTGATGGCGCAGCCGTTCAGTTATCGATATCCATTTATTGAAGGACAGGGTAACTGGGGTTCGCCCGATGATCCTAAATCCTTTGCCGCCATGCGTTATACCGAAGCCAAACTATCGCAATATAGTGAAGTGCTTTTGGCTGAATTGGGGCAAGGTACTTGTGACTGGCAAGATAACTTTGATGGCTCATTAAAAGAACCTGTCAATTTGCCTGCGCGCGTACCGAATATTTTGCTGAATGGCACCACCGGTATTGCAGTAGGGATGGCGACCGATATTCCACCGCATAACTTGCGAGAAGTGGTGAAAGGCACAATTGCCCTGATTCGCAACCCAAATTTAACCGATGAAAAAGTTGCAGAATATATTCCTGCACCAGATTTACCGACCAAAGCTGAAATTATTACCCCGCCTGAAGAATTGCTGAAAATGCAAAGTACCGGTCGCGGTAGTTACCGTATGCGTGCGGTGTACTGCATTGAAAAAAATGAAATCGTGATCACCGAATTGCCATATCAGGTTTCGGGTTCAAAAATCATTACTCAAATTGCTGATCAGATGCAGGCGAAAAAACTGCCGTTGGTGAGTGACGTGCGTGATGAATCTGACCATAAAAACCCAACTCGTTTGGTGATTGTGCTGCGTTCCAACCGTATTGATGCCGAAGCAGTGATGAGTCACTTATTTGCCACGACCGATTTAGAATCGAGCTATCGTGTCAATATGAACATGATTGGCGCAGATGGTCGTCCGCAGGTGAAATCAATTCGTCGTATTTTACTGGAATGGATTGAGATTCGTAAAAATACCGTCACACGTCGTTTGCAATATCATCTCAATAAAATCGAAAAGCGACTGCACATTTTGGCAGGTTTGCTGATTGCCTATTTAGATATTGATACCGTGATTCGGATTATTCGTGAAGAAGATCATCCTAAAGCTGAGTTGATGGCACATTTTGGTATTGATGAAATTCAGGCCGAAGCCATTTTGGAATTAAAGCTACGCCATTTGGCCAAGCTTGAAGAAATGGAAATTCGCCGTGAACAAGAAGAATTAGAGGCACGCGCAGCCATTATTCGTGAACAATTGGCCAATCCTGAATCGTTGAAAAACTTAATTATCAGTGAGTTAAAAGAAGACGCGAAAAGGTTTGGTGATGATCGTCGTTCACCTATTGTATTGCGTGCCGAAGCGACTGCAATTAATGAACAAGATATGCTACCTGCCGACCCTGTAACGGTGGTGTTGTCTGAAGCAGGCTGGATTCGTTGTGCTAAAGGGCATGAGGTTGATGCGGAAAATCTGAACTTCCGTGCGGGTGATCAATATCTCAGTCATGCACAAGGCAAGTCTAATCAGCGTGTCTATATTTTAGATGATACGGGGCGCAGTTATGCGTTGCCAATTAATAGCCTGCCTTCGGCACGGGGTTTGGGTGAACCATTAAGTTCAAAACTTGCTCCTGCCAGTGGTGTTGGCTTTAAACAATTGCTGATTGCCGATGATGAGGCTGAAATTCTAGCAGCCAGCAGTAAAGGTTACGGCTTTAAAACTCAGGCCAAACAGTTAGATACCAGTGCCAAAGCAGGTAAAGCATTCCTGTCTTTGCCTGAACAATCGACAGTGATGAACTTGCAAATCATTGAACACGCCAGTCATGTTGCACTGCTCAGTTCAGCAGGGCGTTTACTGGTGATTGAGTTGTCAGAATTGCCAATTTTGAATAAAGGTAAAGGTAATAAATTGATACAACTTGAGGAAAAAGATCAGTTGGTGTCTATGTTACCTTTAAGTTTAGATGAAACAATTCAAGTATTTGCAGGACAGCAACAACTCAAACTCAAAGGGGATGATTTGCTGAAGTATGTAGCGAAGCGCGGCACGAAAGGTCAGCTCCTACCACGTGGTTACCAAAAAGCAAATAAACTGTTAATTCAAAGATAATACTAGCGTTTTTTAAGCAAAATACGTTATATATGGTTTGTGTTCGTGAAAATGGATGCAATACAGGGCATAAACAAGCAAACAACGACGTCTTGTATTGAGAAAAATAGTTTAAAACTAAGGATTACTGATTGGAGAAATTGGCATTATGGAAAAGATTTGGTTTGCTGAATACCGAAAGACAGGAATTCCAGAAACTGTAGAACTGCCTGCAGAAAATACGTCACTCGTAGACATTTTTGAACGTAATTTCCAAAAATTTGGTTCACGTGATGCCTTTATCTTTATGGATAAAGTTTTAAGCTTTAGTGAACTAGAAGAAGCTAGCCGTAAATTTGCAACCTATTTACAAAGCTTAGGTTTGGCACCAGGCTCGCGTGTTGCGGTGATGATGCCGAACGTACTTCAATATCCAGTGGTTGCATTAGCGGTGTTGCGTGCAGGCTTAGTATTGGTGAACGTGAACCCACTTTATACTTCACGTGAGTTAGAGCACCAATTAAATGACTCTGGTTCTGAAGTTTTAGTGATTATCGAAAACTTTGCATCGGTTTATCAGGCAATTATTGGTAAAACTCCTGTGAAGCATGTGGTTGTTGCTTCTGTGGGCGATATGTTAGGTGCATTAAAAGGTACCTTGGTGAATTTTGTTTTACGTTCAGTGCGTAAGCAAATTCCAGCATGGAGCATTCCGGGTCACATTAAATTTAATGCGGCAATCTCTAAAGTGAGCCCAAGCAACTACAAACGCCCAAGCTTAACTTTAAGTGATACTGCTGTGTTGCAGTACACTGGTGGTACAACAGGGGTATCTAAGGGTGCAGAATTAACACACCGCAACCTTGTGGCAAACATGCTGCAATGTGATGGTATTTTCCAGAGTAAATTTGGTGCACAAGATGGTCAGCCAGATGACCGTATTTTCTGTGCATTGCCGCTGTATCACATCTTTGCATTCATGGTGTGTGCGCTTTACGGCATGTACAAAGGTCAGGCAAACGTATTGATTCCAAACCCGCGTGACTTACCTGCGGTGATGAAAGAATTACGTAAATATCAACCGACTTTCTTCCCTGCGGTGAATACCTTATTCAATGCGCTCGTGAATAATGAAGAGTTCAAACAGCTTGATCACAGCAAATTGAAAATGGCGATGGGCGGTGGTATGGCCGTATTGCCATCAACTGCAGAAGCATGGAAAAAAGTCACAGGCACCAATATTATTGAAGGTTATGGCTTGTCTGAAACTTCACCCGTTGCAACGGCAAACCCACCTACATCTGAAGAGTTTAGCGGCACCATTGGTATTCCATTGCCATTAACTGAAGTGGCAATTTTAGATGATGACGGCAATGAAGTTGCACTGGGTGAGCAAGGTGAAATTTCAATCCGTGGTCCACAAGTCATGAAAGGGTATTGGAACCGTCCAGATGAAACCGATAAAGTGATGATTAATGGTTTCTTCCGTACAGGTGACATTGGTGTTATGGATTCACGCGGCTATGTGAAAATTGTAGACCGTAAAAAAGATATGATTCTGGTATCTGGCTTTAACGTTTATCCATCTGAAATTGAAGAAGTGATTGCGAAGCATCCGAAAGTCTTGGAAGTGGCAGCAATTGGTGTGCCAGATGAAAAATCAGGTGAAGTGCCAAAACTATTTGTGGTGAAAAAAGATCCATCATTGACCACAGAAGAAGTATTAGCATTCGCTAAAGAGAACTTAACTGGCTATAAACGCCCACGTTATGTGGAGTTTATGGATGAATTGCCAAAATCGAACGTAGGTAAAATCTTGCGTAAAGATTTGCGTAAAACTGCGTAATTCATTCTGCTTTGAAACAAAAACGCCTCTGAAAACTCAGGGGCGTTTTTTATATGCTTATAAAATAGATAGCTTCTAGTTCAATACAGACGAAGTGTCAACAGACCTTATTCTTTCATCAACAAACGGTCAAAGTAACGACGCCCAACACCCACAATACCCAAGAAAATAAACATCGCACCAAATTGGCGACTAAAACCTGATTGATTAAAACTGCCATAACTTAAAATATTATCAATTAAGCAGTACACCACAATCACGATAATCCAGTGCCATAACGGTAAACGCTTAATCCCCACCGCATAAAACGCCACCCAAAGCACAACAAAGCTAAAAATGGTCGACCATACGTTCATGTTGGCACAAATTACCGTCAATAAAAATGCCACAATAGGCAACACAATTTTTAAAACACGATCCACTCGCAGTTGATGTTGGCGTTGCTTTTCAAGTATATCTAGCATTTCCTTTTGATCTGGGCTGACCATAATGGATCCTTTATACAATTGCTTAAAACATGCTATTTAACAAAATTTATTGAAGAAATGCCATGTTATGATAAGTTCTCAGTACAGTTTATGAGAAAAAATAGATGCAAAGCATAAGCGGAATTGTTTATTTAATTATTATTGCTTGCTTATTGCCCTATGTTTTTACCGTAGTGGCCAAAATGGCAGGCGGCTTTAAACGCGAAGATAACCAAAATCCACGTGAATTTTTAGCTAAAACTACAGGTTTGGCTGCACGTGCCAACGCCGTACAACAAAACAGTTTTGAAAGCCTGCCTTTGTTTATTGCCGCAGTGCTCATGGCGGAATATATGGTCATCCCTCAAGTAGTGGTGATGATGTTTGGTATTGCTTATATTGTGCTGCGCATTATTTATGGAATTTGTTATTTAGCCAATTGGGCGACGCTGCGTTCAATTGTTTGGATGCTGTCTTTACTTTGCCCAATTTGTATTTTATTGATGGTGATTAAACTGACCTGATCAAGTCAGGTCTGAAAATATGTATTTTTACTTGGCAGATGTATAATCTCGCAGTAATTCCAGACCGAATACCGTTATAATTGACGCGGTTTTAAAAAGATTTAACTTGTTAAAGAGTGATGCTATGAGCTACAGCAATATCCCTGCGGGTAAAGATGCACCAAATGACATCTATGTGATCATTGAAATTCCTGCTAATGCAGCGCCAATCAAATACGAAATTGATAAAGATTCTGATGCATTATTTGTAGACCGTTTTATGGGTACAGCGATGTTCTACCCAGCGAACTATGGTTATGTGCCAAATACACTTTCATTGGATGGTGATCCGCTAGACGTATTGGTTGTGACCCCACACCCAGTAGAGCCAGGTTCTGTGATTCGTTGCCGCCCAGTGGGTAAATTGAACATGGAAGATGATGGTGGTATTGATGCGAAATTGGTTGCCGTTCCGCACGAAAAATTAACCCCAATTTATAAAGATGTTCAAGAATATACGGATCTTCCACCATTATTGATCAGCCAAATTGAACACTTCTTCCAGCACTATAAAGACTTAGAGCCAGGCAAATGGGTGAAGTTAAGTGGTTGGGAAGGTGCTGATGTTGCGAAACAAGAAGTATTGAACTCAATTGAAGGCTACAAAGCTGCAAATCCATAATTTGCACGTAGCCTGTTTGGCTTTTACATAAAAGCTAAAATATAAAAAAACCTGCACAGAATATGTGCAGGTTTTTTTATTGGATTGGCTATTCTGAGAAATTAGAATAATTTCACTGGAATATCTAACCAGATACGCCATTCGTTGGTTGAGCCAATAGCATTACTGACATAATTTTCTTTCGCATTGTTATACGTATCGCTTGCACGTAAGTAAGAGTGACGTAAGCGTAAGCTTGCATCTTTGAATGCACCCGATTGAACCGTATATTTCACTTGGTTAAAGAATTCATGTTCTTCAGCTTGGTCGATAATTTGTGCTGGATTATTTATTTCGGCTACATCAATATCCCAACCATAAACGAATGCTGTTGTCCAGTTTAGACCTGGAAGACCATGGTTTTTAAAATTATAGTTGTACTGTAAGCCAACAGATTTTTCATCGTTGCCATTAAAGTCGGATAAGTATGAGTTTGGTACATAAATGCTTTGTAGACCACCTGCGTTGTAAGCATAGTCGTAACCTATGTTGCCTGCATTATCTTGGTATGCAAGCATCAAATTGTGTGCGTCCCTGTTATAGCTTGCAGATACACCCCAAATTGAGTTAGTCAATTCTTCAGTTGCACTGCGTGGATCAGTTGTTTCTGCTCCAACTTTCCATTTGGTATTGTAACCCATTGCATCTAAAGTTACGCTCGCACCATTTGCTGTAGGAAAGCTATAATTTACATTCCCATAGTGACGATCTAATTTATCTTTAACTTCCACACCATAATAAGAAGTATTTACTTGGTCGTTAAATTTGTATTTCGCACCCCAGAAAATAGCACTATCCAAACCTTGTTGGTCTGAGCTGATGTCATTTGACCATTGGTTTTTAGTAAATTTACCACCAACTAACGTCAAGTCTTTAATTTCATTACTTTCAATATAAAGACCAGTGTAGTACTCAGGGGTTAAACGAGCAGTATTGCTTGCAATTACTGGAATTTCAGATACTTGTGTACCATATTTAGCTGTGGTATTCGATACACGTGCTTTTACATAAGCACCACCACGTGCCCAGTGGTCATAGGCATCTTTAGTTCCATCGGCATTATCTTGACTATGAGTTGGTATCATTTGGTTACCAGTATGCCCATTTTTACCGAGTTTAAATGAAGCATCCCCAATAATCCCTGCACCAAAACCAATTACGCCTTTGGTAAAGCCTGAATCTAAATTGACAATTGCTGTTTGGGCAGCAGAACTGGTGTCGTTAGTGAGGCCATCTTTTTTATCACGATTCAAATAACCTGTACGGAATAAAACCGAACCGTTTGCATCTTCTACAAAGCCTTTAGATTCACTTTGTTCGCTCGCAAATGCAGTTGAAACAAGCGCAGCGTTGATGAGCAACGCAAGTGTTAATTTTTTTGATTGCAGCATTGGGAGAGAGCCTCATGCAGTAAATGTGTAGTTGAAACGTAGGCGAATTGTATCGCTATTTGTGCGCGAAAATATCATTTTTAAAGCAGCTATGACACTAAAGTTAAGTATTTTTTCGATAAACTGTGGGGTCATTAAAAATATTGAATTTTTTAAAAATTGAATAATTATTTTAATTTTTAGTAAAAACATAAACATAATTTTAAATTTACTGAGTCGCTGAAACATACCCAAATGCAGCGTATCTGCAAATTTTTTGTAACTTGCACATTAAAAATACAGTTTGTTTAATATTTCAATAGTTTAATGTGTGATGAAAGGGCGTAAAACACAGCATAAACCTTTAAATAGGGTGAAGTTTTTCCAGTGATGTGTTTATCTTTTAAGTCGAATTTTGGGCAAGATATAAGTGGGGAAATAAATTTATAAATCTTTATTTGAATTAAGAGTATAAAAATTAAATTTTATCTAATCTTTGAGTAATAGCTTTTGGCTATTACGGATTTCATGTGAAACATCGGTGTTTAGTTTTGGGCGTTAGGATGAAAACAGAACGGTTTAAGAAGATGTTTAATACATAACTTTTATATGGTCGTTGGCTTGCGATCATTAAATTTGAACTATCTTTTCCGTAATTGAATTATTTTTGATGTGAAGATTGAAGTGTCTCATTGCATGTTGATGTCAAATTTTGGTGCAGAAATATATTGCAGTTTAGGACAGGATTTCTGTCTGTTCACTGAGTTTTGATAGTTGATGGCGTAAGGATGAACAGAGGATAGGCATGACTTTCGATTTTTTGATCAGGATAGATTTGTGATTCTGGACTGCACTTTTTTAGGCATGTTATTTAGCTTTATTGCAATTCAAGGATGCAAAAAATAATCATACGGCTGTGCAAATCAATGCTTAAAGTGTAGTCGGTACAAGATGAGTGTCGATGCACATCAAAAGTCACTACAATCAAAATAAAAAATTCTATAAAAATAATTTATATATAACAATGTTTTAAGTTTGATTTTTTGAGTTTTTAATGCTTAATTGCTGTTCTGAGTTTCGGCGTTGGCATAGGCCTTGCTACTCCCTTATTGAGTCAAACAAAATAGACAACGCATCTCATCCGATGCAGGGGGAATCTAAAATGAAATTCGTACTTCAAACACTTTCTTTGGCGATGGTCGCAGCTACATCTAGTCTCAGCTTTGCTGCAGAAAATGCGACAGGCATGTCGTTTAGCGGGACAGCAGCCTTGACCAGTGATTATCGTTATCGTGGTTTAACCCAAACATTCAATGATCCCGCAGTGCAAGCAGGTTTCTTACTGAACCATGATTCTGGGGTGTATGCAGGCGTGTGGGGTTCCAATGTCGATTTTGGTGGTACAGCACATTTAGAGCTTGACCCTTATATTGGCTATAGCACGAGCCTAGATTATTTTACCAGCAAACCCGTTTTGGATGTGGGTTTGTGGTATTACGCCTACCCAAGTGAGAGCGATTTAAACTGGCTTGAAGTCTATGCAAAATTAGGTTTTAGCGATGTTTTGTTTAAAGATGCCAGCTTATTGACCGCAATCAATTATTCCAATGATTTCTTGGGTGTTGACACCGATGCTTGGTATTTCAATGCCACTTATACCGCACCCATTGGAAGCACGGGCTTTTCTGGGGTGGCTGGATTAGGTTACACTCAAGCTGATGACTTTGATTTTGGGAATAACAATGACAGCTATGTAGATTGGAAAGTCGGTGTAAGCTATAACTTTGCTTCAATTGAAGGCTTATCTGCTGAATTGGCTGCTGTAGGAACTGATATTGATACCGATGGTTTAGATACGACTACTGATCCCATTGAAAATTGGTCTCATGTGCGTAAACGTGGCGTTGAAACAGGAGCCGTATTCACGTTAACTAAAGCCTTTTAAAGATACGGCGATGACAATAAATAAAAGCTTCAGTACGGAGTGAAACTTAAAAAAATAAAAACAATTCGCCCATTGTATAGGCATGGCAATGGGCTATTTTTCATATCTTAGACTTTCAATCAGGTTTCATGGCCACGATAAGACAGCGCTTCACTCAAATGTGGACTTTGAATCTGTTCACTTTGGGCTAAATCTGCAATGGTACGCGCCACTCGTAACACCCTATGATACGCACGTGCCGATAAATTCAAGCGCTGTTGCGCAATGGCTAAAATATTTTGGGCAGTATCATCTAAGCTTGCAAATTGCTCTAATTGTTTGGGACTGAGTGCCATGTTGAGACACTCTTGGCGTTGCAATTGTCGTGTATATGCTTGAATGACACGGCTTCGCACGGTTTCAGAATTTTCCACAGGTCGGGTGTTTTGTAATTCATGTGCTTGCAGGGGCGGTACATCAATATGCAAGTCAATACGATCTAGCAAAGGCCCTGAAATACGGTTTTGATAGCGTTTAATACTTTCTGCAGAACATTGGCAGCGCACATCCTGATTAAAAGCATAACCACAAGGACAAGGATTCATGGCGGCAATCAGTTGAAAGTTGGCTGGGAAGGTAATTTGCCGAGAGGCGCGGGAAATCACAATTTCCTTGGACTCTAAAGGTTGGCGCAGTACTTCTAAAACTTTTTTATCAAATTCAGGCAGTTCATCTAAAAATAAAACACCTAAATGTGCCAAGGTAATTTCACCAGGTTTGGGATATGAGCCTCCACCGACCAATGCCACAGCAGAAGCGGTATGGTGTGGCGCACGGAAAGGACGCTGTCCAAAAGTATGCGGGCTGTTCGCCACAGAATAGATGCTGGCAACCTCTAAATTTTCCTGCATATTTAATGGCGGTAAAATACTAGAAAGTCTGGATGCCAATAAGGTTTTACCTGTACCCGGTGGGCCTTTAAACAGTAATGAATGTCCACCTGCAGCCGCAATTTCCAAAGCACGTCGTGGGCGTAATTGTCCTTTCACATCGACTAAATCAAATGCAGAGTGTGATAACTGTGGTTGGGCAGTCACTATAACTTTATCTAAAGGCTGGTTTTGTGCCAAATGTTCGCAGACTTGTTTTAAATGTGTGGCGGCAAAGACTTCAAAGTCTGGCAATTGTGCAGCTTCTTGTGCATTTTGTTCAGGTAAAACCAAATGATGCTGTGCCTGTTGGCAGGCAATCGCAATACTGAGTGTGCCTGTGGTAGGGCGTAGTTGACCATCTAAAGCCAATTCCCCAATAAATTCTAAACCCTCAGTGCTCTGTTCGGGCAATTGTCCCGATGCAATTAAAATACCTAAGGCGATGGCTAAGTCCAAACGCGAACCATCTTTGGGCAAGTCGGCAGGTGCTAAATTAATGGTCAGACGTTTGGTTGGAAATTGAAAACCACTATTAATAATGGCAGAGCGTACCCGATCTTTACTCTCACGTACGGCAGCTTCGGCTAGACCGACAATGGTTAAAGAAGGTAAACCTTGACTAAGATGGACTTCAACTTCAATTGCAGGGGCGTGCAAGCCAAGAAGCCCCCGCGTATACACTTTGGCAAAAGACATGCTTATGATGATCCGTTTTGGTGCGTTATTTTTATAATGTTTGGTTTTTTTGTTGATGCACTCAATTGGTGCTTATTGTTTGAGTTGAATTTTCTGTTCTAGTGCTTCAACCTGTTTTAACAATTCATTTAAACGTAAGTTGGCATGATTGAGCGCAGTACGTTGGCGGTCTAGCTCATCTTGCGAGACCAAATCCATTTTGGTGACCGCTTCATTAAGCAAAGCACGTAAATTATGTTCTAAATCTTTTTTGGGCTGATCAATTTGTTCCAAAATGGCTTGTAATAAAGTTTCAATCATTGTTGTTTCCACAAAGATGGAGAAAATGGAAGCAGTGTAGCACTGGTCTTGAATAGACTATAGCATTTCAAACGAAATATGGATTTATTCGATGAGTAAAATCGTAAATCTTCTAGTAAATATGTCTATTTTTTGAAGATCAAAACCATATAAATGTATAAAATAAGGTATAAAGAAAACTCATGTCACGGTTTCTAATTTCCCCCGACCTTAGAACTTTGGCATGGAATTTGAACATAAAACCTTACTGGTGAATTAAGCCGAAGGAAAACACACATGAAGCTCGTAACTGCAATTGTAAAACCCTTTAAATTAGATGATGTGCGTGAAGCATTATCTGAAATTGGTGTTCAAGGGATCACCGTAACAGAAGTCAAAGGCTTTGGTCGCCAAAAAGGTCATACCGAACTTTATCGTGGCGCCGAGTACGTCGTTGACTTCTTGCCTAAAGTTAAAATCGAAATCGCAATTATCGATGAAATGGTCGATTCGGTGATTGAGTCAATCACTCGTGTTGCTAGTACAGGCAAAATTGGTGATGGCAAAATCTTTGTAACTAACCTCGAACAAGTCATCCGTATTCGTACAGGTGAAACGGGTGCAGATGCTGTTTAAAAGATGGCATGAAGTTTGCTGAGTACTTAATAACTCACAAAAACAAAGGTCGGGGGACACAAATGAAAAAAATGCTACTCGCGCTGAGTCTATCGGGCGCACTCCTTGGTGGTTCTGTTGCTTGGGCTGAAGAAGCCGCAACAGCCACCACTCCAACTTCAGATGTGGCAGTTACCACTGTCGAAACATCTCCTATTGAAACAACAAATGAACCAGAAGTTGCAGCTGTAGCAGAAATCAGCACTACCGAAGCGGCTGAACCAGAAGCTGTATTAGATACAGGCGATACCGCTTGGATTTTAGTTTCGACTGCTTTAGTTTTACTTATGACCATTCCTGGTTTGGCACTGTTTTATGGTGGCATGGTACGTAAGAAAAACGTACTCAATACTATGGCTTACAGTTTCGTAGCTGCAGCCGTGGTCAGTATTGTCTGGGTAGTAGTGGGCTATAGCTTGGCTTTTGGTGAAGGCAATGCTTTTATTGGCAGCCTAGATAAAGTGATGTTGGCAGGCATTGGCACAGATGCGCTCAGTGGCAGTATTCCTGAAATTCTATTTGTGATTTTCCAAATGACCTTTGCCATCATTACTGTAGCAATTATCAGTGGTTCAATTGCAGAACGCATGAAGTTTGGTGCCTTTGTTGCCTTTATTGCGATTTGGGTGGTCGTAGTCTATGCACCAATTACCCACTGGGTATGGGGTGGTGGCTGGTTAGGCAATGATGGCGCACTGGATTTTGCAGGCGGTACAGTTGTTCACATTAACTCAGGCGTGGCAGGTTTAGTGGCTGCTTATATGTTGGGTAAACGTATGGGCTTAGGGCGTGAATCTATGGCGCCACATAACTTGACGTTGACTGTACTGGGTGCAAGTTTACTCTGGGTGGGTTGGTTTGGTTTCAACGGTGGTTCTGCTTTGGGCGCTAATGGTGCAGCGGGTTATGCCTTAGTTGTGACTCAAGTGGCAGCAGCTGCGGCAGCAATTGCATGGCTTGTTGTTGAAAAACTGGTACGTGGTAAAGGTTCTGTATTAGGTGCTGCATCGGGTGCTATTGCAGGTTTGGTCGTGATTACACCAGCAGCAGGCTTTGTGACTGTCGGTGGTGCATTAGCGATGGGTTTAATTGGTGGTGTCGTATGTTTCTGGGGGATTACTGCCTTAAAACGCGCCCTGAAAGCCGATGACTCTTTAGATGCCTTTGGTCTTCATGGCGTGGGTGGTATTGTCGGTGCAATTTTAACGGCTTTCTTTGCCAGCGAGTTTATTATGGGCGATGCTGCACCAAGCAACCTAATGAGCCAACTTTGGGTACAAGTTGAAGGTGTGTTAGCGACTATTGCTTACTCAGCTGTACTGACTTTCATCATCTTAAAAGTAATTGATCTCACCATTGGTATTCGCGTGGCTGCAGAAGATGAGCGTATGGGACTCGACTTAAGCCAACATGGTGAACGTGTAGAATAATCCACACAGCACATAATCAATATATTGTGTAAAACAGCCCTTCGGGGCTGTTTTTCTTCTATATATTGCGTAAAACTCTACAAAGTATGGAAATTTTGCTAAACTGCATTTTCATTCAAATTTGTGCAATTAAACCGCTATGCATTGTCCATTTTGCAACACTGCAGACAGTAAAGTGATTGACTCACGTTTGGCGGCAGAAGGCTGTCAAATTCGCCGACGTCGTGAGTGTATTGGCTGTGGTGAACGCTTCACCACTTTTGAAAGTTATGAAGTGGTCATGCCACGTGTGATTAAATCGGATGGGAAAAGTGAACCCTTCGATGAGGCCAAGTTGCGCCGTTCACTGATGCATGCTTTGCAAAAACGTCCTGTGACCCAAGAGCAAATTGAAACTGTACTCAGCGACATTCAATTACAAATTCGCCGTTTGGGCGAGCGTGATGTGAAATCACGTACCATTGGTGAAATTGTCATGCAGGCTTTATTTGCATTGGATCACGTGGCGTATGTGCGTTTTGCTTCGGTGTATCAAGACTTTCAGGATGTGGAAGCGTTTCGCCGTCAAATTGAACAAATGCAGTTACGTGAGCAATAAATCTTCATGTCAGCAAAAAGCACACAACATCTGAATATGACTGAATCCACTTCCAATTTACCTCCCGATGATCTTTTTTGGATGCGCCGTGCTATTGAGTTGGCACGTTTGGGGCAATACAGCACCAAACCTAATCCAAATGTAGGCTGTGTGATTGTTAAAGATGCGCAATTATTGGGCGAAGGGCATCATCCGCGTGCAGGACAACCGCATGCTGAAGTTTTTGCTTTGCGTCAGGCGGGCGAACAGGCACGTGGTGCAACTGCGTATGTAACTTTGGAGCCGTGTGCGCACTATGGACGCACGCCACCTTGTGCCAAAGCGTTGGTCGATGCAGGCGTGGTCAAAGTGGTAGTAGCATGTCCAGACCCAAATCCATTGGTGGCAGGTAAGGGCGTTCAAATTTTAAAAGATGCTGGTATTCAGGTTGATGTCGGTGTGGCAGAAGCTGAAGCGCGTCAGTTAAATTTAGGCTTTTTAAAAGCCATGGCTACGGGCATGCCCTATGTGCGTTTAAAAGTAGCTTCAAGTTTGGATGGTCGCACGGCAATGGCTTCAGGTGAATCCAAGTGGATTACTGGCACAGCTGCACGTACCGATGTGCAGCATTGGCGGGCAATTTCTGCTGCAGTATTAACGGGTATCGACACAGTGCTGGCCGATGACTGTCTGCTTAATGTACGCCACTTAGCGGGTGTAGATGACACTCACAGCGTAGTACAACCCAAACGGATTATTTTAGATCGCCAAGGTCGTTTGCCTTTGAGCGCACAAATTTTGCAGCAGCCTGAAACGGTAATGGTGATGGGACCATATCGTGCAGAGTTGGCAGCCTTAGGCGTGATACAATTGGCGGTACAGCCTTTAGCAACCTTACTTGCCCAATTGGTACAGCAACATCAAATTTATGATGTATTGGTTGAAGCGGGAGCAACCTTATCGACTGCTTTCTTACAGGAAGGTTGGGTAGATGAAGTGATCAGCTATGTGGCACCTACATTGTTAGGGCGTTCGGCTCGTACCATGTTTAATGCAGAATTTGAGCAGATGGCAGAGCAACTCCGATTTAAACTTTACGATGTCACTCAATTGGGTGATGACGTGCGCCTTAGGTTAATTCCTTCTCAAGAGACACTATGAGTTCAGAGTCAACGGTTTATCATAAACGTCGTCATGCGGCACGCACCACTGATGAATATTTATTCCATCAGTTAGTGCCTTATTTGGGCAATAAACGCCGTTTACTGCATCTGATTTTAGAAGCACTTGAACAGACAGGAACGCTGCATCCTAAAAATGGTCGTGCGCCAATTTTTGCCGATTTTTTTGCAGGTTCAGGGGTGGTATCACGTTTGGCTCGTCAAAATGGTTATCGCGTCATTGCCAATGACTGGGAACCGTACAGCCATGCCTTAAACCATGCGATTTTGGCTTGTACCGAAGCGCCTGCGTTTAAAGAATTAGGCGGTTATCAAAAAGCCATTGATTATTTGAACCGTTTGCCTGAAGTCAAAGGCTGGGTGACGCATAATTTGTGTCCGCGCAATGACGAAATTTATGACCCAAGTCGTGACCGTTTATTCTTTAAACGTCGTAACGGCATGCGCATAGATGCGATTCGTCAGCAAATTGCCACGTGGCAAGCGCAGGGTGCTATTGATGATGTGGAGATGTCGGCATTGTTGGCGCCGTTGTTGTACTCTGCGAGTTTTGTTAGCAATACCAGTGGGGTGTTTAAAAGCTTCCACCACGGTTGGGGTGGCAAAACCCAAACTGCACTCGAACGAATCGAATCGTTATTGTGGCTCACGCCAAGTCGTTTTTGTGACATTGGCGAAGCGAATAAACTTGCTGCGGAAATGTGGTGTGTTGATGCACAGCATCTTGCCAATCAAATGAGTGGTTTTGAGGTGGATGTGGCTTATTTAGACCCACCGTATAATCAACATGCTTATAGCAGCAACTATCATGTATTAAATGCCTTAACCTTGTGGGATCAGGTCGATTTACCAACCCCAGACACCAAAGGATTTAAAAGTGGTATTGACCGTGCATGGCGCAAAGAACGTCCAAGTCCATACAACTCATCCAAACATGCCAAAGAGGCGTATGAAACCTTATTGGACACCATTAATGCACGTTTTATTCTAACCAGTTATTCTACTGATGGTAATATTAGTGCCACAGACTTGTTGCAAGCCAATTTAAAACGCGGTCGAGTGACGTTATTGACCCAAGATGTTCCGCGTTATCGCGTGAGTAAACAGCGACAGTCGGAGCGTGCGCGCGTACTTGAATTTATTGTGATTACTGATACGCATGCCAAGTCAGGTCCACCTATTCGCCAGTTGTTAGGTCAACTCTACCACTTTGCAGAATTGGGCGGTGTTGATACCTCAGGCGTGAGTACCCAATTGGCATTGTGGTAAATCCACAAATCCTCAGTGAATGAGAGAAAAGATTATGTTTACAGGCATTATTGAAAGTTTAGGTAAAGTAGAAAGCCTGCAAAGTGTGGGCGGTGATGTACGTTTGCGTATTCAGACCGATTTGGATATGTCTGATGTACATTTGGGGGATTCAATTGCCACCAATGGTATTTGCCTGACTGTGATTCAGTGGGGCGACAACTGGTATGCCGCAGATGTTTCCCGTGAAAGTTTGAACCGTACCACTTTAGGTATGTGGAAAGTGGGTCAGCCTGTGAATGTTGAAAAAGCCATGCTGCCGACCACACGTTTTGGTGGGCATATCGTAAGTGGGCATGTTGATGCAGTCGGTGAAATTACATTGGTGCGTGAAGATGCACGTTCCATTTATTATGAAGTGACAGCACCCGCAGAAATTGCCAAATATCTGGCAGAAAAAGGTTCGGTGACCGTTGATGGCATCAGCCTGACCATCAACCATTTTCGCGGTAGTGTCATTAGTCTGAATTTAATTCCGCACACGGCAGAGCGTACCAATATTGGCACATGGAAAGTTGGTAGCAAAGTCAACTTAGAAGTGGATGTCTTGGCGCGTTATATTGAGCGTTTGCTCTTGGGCGATAAAGCGGCAGAAACAACGCAGCAGTCCAAAATTAGCATGGAATTCTTGGCTGAAAATGGCTTTTTAAAATAAGCACTGAGCCGAATGAAATTTAAACAGTCTGATTGAAAAATTAGACTGTTTTTTTGTTTTTAGGGATAATTAAGGAGATATAGAGTAAGCGTCCGCTGAACACACCTTATGAATTCATCCTATAAGCCTTAATTTAGTCCCCACTTAAAAACAAGTGGGGACTAAAATTTATGACTACAAATCACCAGACATCCATCGCATCTCTTGCGAAAAAACGAAGAACATACAGTGCTGAATTTAAACAGCAGATCGTTCAGGCTTGTAAAGCACCGGACGTTTCAATTGCTTCGGTCGCTTTGCAACATGGATTGAATACAAATCTTGTATCCAAATGGATTCGCTTAATTGATGGTAAGCCTGGGAATGATCGCTCACCACTACCGAATAAACCTGCATTTATTGCCTTATCCTGCTCTGCACCATTAGATCCTACTCCTACTGACATGTTAACGGTTCAAATTACTTTACCCCACTCAAAAGCAGAAATTGGCTTGAAATGGCAAGTATCAGAAATATCTGCTTTAGCAGAATTACTCAAGGCACTTGCAACATGATCCGCATTGATGAAATCTGGCTTTCTACCCAACCTCTGGATATGCGAGCAGGGATGGATACGACCATGGCTCAGGTGGTGAGAGCCTTTGGCTACATCAAACCGCATTGTGCTTACCTGTTCTGTAATAAACGTGGCCATCGCATGAAAGTACTGGTACATGATGGATTGGGCATCTGGCTGTGTGCCCGGCGGCTGGAACAGGGAAAATTCCACTGGGCGCAGGTTCACCAAGGTGAAACCGTGGCCCTCAGCCCGGAACAGTTACAGGCACTGATCCAAGGTTTGCCCTGGCAGCGCATTGGACGACAGCAGGTGGTGACGATGCTTTAAACCAGACTGTTCCATTCTGCTATTCTCCAAACGTTCTATTTCCTCTGCGTCATGACCTCAGGCATACTGCGGTCATGAATACGCTGCCTGATTTAAGCCAACTGACCCATGAACAACTGCTGGAATTTACCAGACAGTTGGCAATGCAGCATCAGTCTCTGGCACAATCAAATCAAGAATTAGAAAAATCAAACCAACAATTAGATACCAAAGTTCAGCATCTTGAAGTATCCAATCAGCAATTAGATGCTCAAGTTCAACATCTTTCTATTCTCAACCAAAAATACGAGCATGAACTGGCGCTGTTTAAAAAGCACAAATTCGGCAGTAAAAACGAACATCTCACCGCAAAACAAATCCATCTCTGGGATGAAGCGGTCGAAGAAGATATTGCCGCTGTTGATCTAGAATTAGAACGATTAAATGCAGATAAAACCGATGCAGCGACACAGAAAGCCACAGTCAACAAACCTAAACGTCGACTGCTACCCGATCATCTACACACCATCCGTATTGAGCATGAACCTGCATCAACCCAATGCAGTTGTGGCTGCCAGTTACGTCGTATCGGCGAAGATATCAGTGAAAAACTGCATTTCAGACCGGCACAGTTCTACAAGGAACAGCATGTCCGTGGCAAATGGGTCTGTGATCAGTGCGACACTCTGACTCAGCAAGCGATGCCTGCCTATGTGATTGATAAAGGCATTGCTTCACCTGAATTGCTCAGCCATGTGTTGGTATCGAAGTATGCCGATCATTTGCCGCTGTACCGTCAGCGCCTGATCTATCAGCGGGCGGGCATTGATCTGTCCAGATCTACTTTATCTGACTGGATTGGTCGCTGCGGTGTAGAACTGGAACCTCTGGCCAATGCCTTAAAACAGGTGGTACTACAACAGCAGGTGCTGCATGCGGATGAAACACCGGTCACCATCATGCGGATGGGTGATGATGAGAAAAAACCGAAGAAAGGTTATGTCTGGGCCTATGCCACCACACAGTACAATCCAGTTCAAGCGGTGATCTATGACTTTCAGGATAGTCGTTCAGGCCAGCATGCAGAAGAGTTCTTGAAAGGCTGGCAGGGCTATCTAGTCTGTGATGATTACAGTGGTTATAAAGCACGCTTTAAATCAGGCGATGTCATTGAGGTGGGCTGCATGGCGCATGCACGTCGTAAATTCCATGAGCTACATGTGACTGGGAAAAGTCAGATCGCTGAACAGGCATTGGTGCTGATTCAGAAACTGTATGCGATAGAAGCAGAACTCAGGAAAAAGACCGATAGTACAGCAGAACACCGCCGCGAATACCGACAACAGCACAGCCAACCGGTGATGCAACAACTATATGAATGGCTCAACCAACATCATCTGACAGTGCCATCGAGTTCTCCCACCGCCAAGGCGATCAATTACACTCTGAAGCGTTGGCCAGCCTTAAGCCGCTATCTGGATGATGGCAATCTACCGATATGCAACAATTGGGTAGAGAATCAGATGCGTCCCTGGGCGTTGGGACGCAAGAACTGGCTGTTTGCAGGTTCGCTGCGCAGTGGTCAGCGAGCGGCAAACATCATGACTTTAATCCAGTCAGCAAAGCTGAATGGCTTGGATCCGTATGCCTATTTAAGTGATGTGCTGAAAAGGTTACCGACACACAAAGTGACCCAAATTGAAGAATTGCTGCCGCACTGCTGGAAACCTAAATCGAATTAAAAAATAGGTATGGGATTCAGCGGACGCTTACGATATAGATAGTTTTTTTTATCATAAACACCCCTTTGGTTTAATGTAGATGATTGATTTTTTAATGAATTTGGAACACTGGCTGCCATTGTTACTTGATAATTATGGCCTGTGGATTTATGCCATTTTGTTTCTGATTATTTTTGCTGAAACAGGTTCCGTGTTCATGTTCTTTTTACCGGGCGATAGTTTGCTGATCGCCATTGGTGCCTTGTGTTCCACCACCGATGTGGTGCACTTGCACTATATGGGTATTTTGCTTTTTGTCGCGGCGGTCTTGGGGTATAGCGTCAACTATTACACTGGACGAATTCTAGGCGTGAAGTATTTTCATCAACATTCACGTTATTTTAAACCTGAATATATTGTAAAAACTAACCATTATTTTATGAAACATGGTGGCAAAACCATTTTAATGGCGCGTTTTATACCGTTTGTACGTTCATTTGCACCATTTGCGGCAGGGTCAGGGCACATGCCTTTGGCGACCTTTAGTTTTTATAATGTGATAGGTGCTGCCGTGTGGATTTTTTCTTTAATGGCAATAGGTTATGGCTTGGGTAATATTTTGTCTTGGTTGGGTGATTGGATTTAAATTCCTCATTTTTTCTTACTTTCTTATTCTTAAAACACAGCAATAACTCAAAAAATGGATTGATGACCACAAAAAAAGCCCACCGTGTGGACTTTTGATCTGGTTCAGTTTTAGTGTTTGGTGACAATTAATTCTGTGCCACCCAAGCGCGGGCTAAAAGTATCGTTACTTTGAATTGAAAACTTACCCTTTTCCGCTTCTTTAGACAAGTACATGCTTAATGATTGGAAATCTGCACGACTGATCCATAAATCTTGAGCACGAATACTCCACTGTTCGCCCGTATTAAGATGGTCGATTTTGCCTGAAATTTTCGTCAAGATATCCATTTGAAACCCACGATTACAAAAGTAATTAAAGGAGATAAAAGCTGAAAATTCAACTTTTTCTGGATGACTATCATGAGACAAAATTATTTCATTTTGATGACACTTGATTTAAGACTTTGGGTGAATTGGGGGTAAAAGTAAAATTATTCTTTGGAAAAATTTGAATTTTTTAAAATATAGTCAATTTCTTCTTGGGCTGCGGCATGTAGTCGCGCACGGAAGACCGTGACCGCCTGCTCAATTTGAGTTTCGGCTTCTAGCTCTAAACGCAAACGTACACTTTCAAGTTCAGAAGTAATTTTATCATCACTTACTGCTGTTACGGCTTGGTTAAAAGTCACTCCAGGCAATTCAGGGTTTTGCTCATAACGCGCCGTATAGTTTGAAATTTCCTGATCCAGACTTTGACGCATCAGCTCAAGTGCTTGAGTTTGTTCTGCAAAGCGTTGTGCTTCATCTTGTTGTAACTTTGCAGCATAAGCGGCTTGTTCCGCGCGCTGCTGTTCCAGTTTTTTCTCTAAGGCCAACTGACGACGCTGGCGGGCTTCTTCAATCAAGCGTGCTTTTAGTTCGGCATAAGCTTGTTCAATTTTTTCGTGCGATTGTTGCTGAGCACGCTGATCTTCTGCAATCCAGTGGTGTAGCTGTGTTTCAGGTTGCAAGACCTCACAAATTCGATGCAGATCATCCATAAATGTCTGGCGCACAGCCTGAGGCGCAGTTAACCAGCGCTGTTTAAAATCTGAGCCGACATTTAAAGTCACCGCATCTCTCCTTATTTCGAGCTATATTTTTAAAAAAGTTTTAAAAGTTAAAGCTTAAACGTCTGTGGTTCTATGCCCAAACGTCGATATTGTTTGAATTTTTCACGTCCAAGCACTTTTGCTGCTTCGTGATTTTCAATAATCTCAATAATGTGACTAAATTTAGCATAGGCTTCAAGTGCCTGACTGTTAAAATTAAACACAATCCAATCCGATTGCTGCGGTAATCCGGCAGAAATACATACGCTAGCCTGTGTTTGGTTAATGCCATGCGGAATAAAACTGCTGGCATCAAAACTCCACAGACGTTCGTCCAATGTTTGCTGTAACTCTGGGTCAGGGCAATGCAGCCAAATGCGCGCCTGCTGCCGCAAAATTTTGCGGCATAAGCGGCAAGTGCTTTCCACCTGCCGTTCAGGGCTTTTTTCAAACAAATAAAAGCTGACTTTAGCCATTATTGCTTGCACGTTGCGCGAGGAACTGCATCAATAATGGTACAGGACGACCTGTTGCACCTTTATTGGTACCTGAATTCCATGCAGTGCCTGCAATATCTAAGTGTGCCCAGCGGTAGTCACGGGTAAAGCGTTGCAGGAAGCATGCTGCAGTCACTGAGCCTGCTTTAGGCCCACCAATATTGCCAATATCGGCAAATGGTGAATCCAGTTGTTCTTGATAATCATCAATCACGGGCATGCGCCATACACGGTCAAATGCGGTGTGTCCTGCAGCGTCCAATTCCGCCGCAAGTTCGTCATCTGGGGTAAACATGCCTGTAAGTACCGAACCCAATGCAACCACGCAAGCGCCTGTTAAAGTCGCAATATCAATCACCAAAGCAGGGTTGAAGCGTTTCACATAGGTCAGGGTATCGCACAGCACCAAACGACCTTCGGCATCGGTATTTAAAATTTCGATGGTTTGACCGCTCATACTGGTCACAATATCACCTGGGCGAGTGGCTTTGCCTGAAGGCATGTTTTCTGCTGCAGCAATCGTACCGACCACATGAATTGGTAAACGTGCTTCGCACAGTGCGCGCATGGTGCCCAAGACTGAAGCAGAACCACACATATCAAATTTCATTTCATCCATGCCTAAGCCAGGTTTGAGTGAAATGCCCCCTGTATCGAAAGTAATACCTTTACCGACTAAGACCACAGGTGCTTCATCACGCTGCGCTTGGTATTCAAGGCTAATGATGCGCCCTGGACGATCTGAACCCTGACTGACTGCAAGGAACGCACCCATGCCCAATTCTGCCATTTCTGCTTCATCTAAAATGGTGACTTTGAGCAGATCTGGGTATTCTGCCGCAAGTGCTTGAGCTTGTTCTGCCAAATATTCAGGGAAACAAATATTGCCCGGACGATTGCCCAGGTCCCGTGCCATGTTTTGCCCTGATTGCATGGCTTCAATTAACTGCAACTGATCGGCAGTAAGTGAGCTTTCCTTGGCAATTAAGTTGATTTGTTCAAGCTGAAACTCATTCTTTTTGCTTTTATATTCATCAAAAGCATAGGCTGCTTGGGTCAAGCTGAGTGCAAATACATAATGTAACTCGCGAGGCAGGGCAGATAAGTCAATGCTGATCTGTTTAAATTTTTTTTGTGAAGATTTGATAATGCTTTGTGCAATTTTTGCCAGCTTTGCGGCTGGTAATTCTTCAGTTTTACCCAAACCGATCAGGTTGCTATTGGTACATTCGGCAACGCTAGCCAGCAAACTTAAACTTTCATTGAAGCCTGCTTTAAATTGTGTCGCTTGAATAATGCTGTCTAAATCTTTGATTTGATAAGCAGCAGTTGCTTGTGCTACGTGTTCTGCAGCCACTAAAATTGACAAAGATTCACTCGCGCTGTGTTCTTGGAATGATGGACTTAAGCTAAATTTAATCACTGGATTTTATGCCTATCTAAATGTGCAAACTATGCAACCATTGAAACATTTTTATGCGTCGAGTTTCAATGTATAACAAGGCGATAGGTTTTATATTTTCAACATTCAGGTAAACTAACGCGAATTGGATTCCCTCACATTTTGGAAGAAATAATTTGATTATTCGGCGTTATTTGGTCAAGCAAGTTGTGTCGACATCCTTGGTTGTGATTGCCTTACTGACTTTGATCATGATGGGTGGTCGCTTGATCAAGTATTTTGGCGTGGCGGCACAAGGGCGTTTGGATGCGAGTATTTTATTCAGCATCATTGGCTATCGCTTGCCTGAATTTTTGACGCTGATCTTACCTTTGGGTTTCTTTATTGGTTTGATGCTGGTATTTGGTCGTTTATATGTCGACCACGAAATGGCAGTGCTCAACAGCAGTGGCGTGAGTCGGCATCAACTGGCACGTTTATTGGTGCCAATGACGCTAGTATTTTTGATCGTCCAAGGCTTTTTAATGCTGTGGGCATCACCGTGGGGACTGCGTCAGTTTGAAGCACTGACCACCAGTCAGGCGGTACGTACAGGTTTTGACTTGGTGCGACCCAAAGAATTTATTTCTTCAGGGCCATATACCATTTACGCGGGTGATCTATCCGAAGACCGTAAAAACCTGAAAGATATTTTCTTCTATCAACGTGCAGAAAAAGCAGGTCGTCCCGATGTGATGATTCTGGCAAAAGAAGCGACACGGGTAGAATTGGAAAATGATCCTGCCAATGTGGTGGATTTGGTTGGAGGGCGCCGTTATGAAATATTTCCAGGCACAGCCAAGTATTCACAGGCAGAATTCCAAAGTTATCGTTTACGTTTAGAAAATGACAAAGAAGCAAAATTTGAAAGTGCCGAAGTAGAAGCCTTAACTACCTCGCAACTTTGGAAAAACCGTGCAGACCCTGTAGTCGCAAGTGAACTCGGATGGCGTATTTTTGTGCCTTTTGCGATTGTGGTGGCGTTATTTTTAGCCGTAGCATTGTCAGAAGTTAGTCCGCGTCAGGGACGTTATTTAAAACTGTTTCCTGCTTTGTTAATTTTCGCCAGTTTGATTGTGGCGCTCATGGCTGTTAAAACTCGTATCAGCAAACAAGAAATGGGTATGCTTGCTTATCCATTGGTGTTGTTGGTCTATACCATTGCCGCAGCCTTGTTCTCACGTAAACAAAAATTGGCACCTAAAATTAAGCAGCAAATTCAGCGAGTGAGGTCTTAAGATGTTGGCACGTCGTATAGTTGCAAAACACGTTACTAAGACCACTGCACTGGCTATGTTTGGTGCCACCGCAATTTTATCGGGTTTGCAGGTGTTATTTACCTATTTGGGCGAACTAGGTTCACTCAATGAAAACTATAGTGCATGGCAGGCATTGCTGTATGTATTGTGGGGTGCGCCAAATTATCTCTATGAAATTTTGCCTATTTCTGCCTTGATTGGTGCCGTGTTGGGTTTGGGTGCGTTAGCCTCTAACAGTGAATTGATCGTGATGCGTTCAGCAGGAATCAGTCTGTGGCGTATTGTGGGATGGGTCATTCGTTCCGCTTTGGTGCTGGTCGTTCTGTCGTTTGTACTCAGTGAGTGGGTGATACCGTATACTAACGAACAAGCCAAAAGTGTTAAAAGTCATCGAAGCGTAGCGGAGTTGGGCGAAGTCCGTGGCTATTGGTCACGTGAAGGTAATCGTTTTATTTATATTGACTATGCCAATGCCCAAGGTCAGCTTAAAAATGTGCAAGTGGTCGATTTTGATGATCATTATCGCTTGCGTGGCACATTGTCTGCAGATCAGGGGCGGTTTGTTAAAGATGGCAGTTGGTTGCTCAATCAAACTGAACAGATGGATATTTTGCAGGCGGGTAACGCTACTTTAGCCAAAAATAGCCAGCAAGCACTGGCTTTAGCATTGCAACCGAAATATGTGCACATGGTCACTATTGACCCTGAAGACCTATCCCCAAGTCAATTGATCAGTTTCATGAGTTATATGCATGAATACAGCCAAGTGCCAAAAACTTACCAACTGGCGTTCTGGCAAAAACTTGGTGCGCCCTTTGCTCTGATTGCTTTGGTGGTGATTGCTTGCTCCTTTATTTTTGGGCCGTTGCGCCAACAATCTATGGGTTTTCGGTTGGTGATTGCCTTATTTGTCGGCTTAACCTTCTTTTATTTGCAAGATTTCTTGGGCTATGCCAGCTTGGTCTATGCACCATCGCCTGCGTGGTTCGTGTTTATCCCTATTATTCTGATGTTTGTCATCGGCGGTTATTTACTGCATCGTGCGCGTTAAGTGCGGGCCGATGCTGCTGCTTTTTCCGTGTGATTGAGTAAACCTATCTGAATCAGTGGCGGAAACCATCTTCTGAACATAGAGTCTTGACGCAAAATTCGTTAAGATAGCATGATTAATTTGTAGACGAAAAAGAGTATTGATTATGGCGGATGCAACTGCTGGCAAAATCCCTCACGTATTGGTGATTATGGATGGTGTGGGTCATCGCGAAGCGGTCGAAGACAACGCGTTTTTAGCAGCGAAACGACCAAATTTGACTGCTATGCAGGAAAAGCATCCGCATGGTTTGATCTCTGGTTCAGGTGAAGATGTTGGCTTGCCAGATGGTCAAATGGGCAACTCTGAAGTCGGTCACATGAACTTAGGTGCAGGACGTGTCCTGTACCAAGACTTTACCCGTATTACCAAAGACATTCGTACAGGCGCTTTCTTTGAACATGAAGTGTTAGTCGATGCGGTAGAAAAAGCCAAAGCAGCTAACGGTGCAGTGCATCTGCTTGGTTTATTGTCTGAAGGTGGTGTGCATTCACATGAAGATCATATCGTGGCGATGGCAGAATTGGCATTAAAACGCGGTGCAAAAGTTTATTTACATGCCTTTTTAGATGGCCGTGATACGCCACCAAAAAGCGCGCAGCCTTCTTTGGAAAAACTGGACGCATTATTTGCACAATATCCAAATCAGGGGCGCATTACCAGCATGATTGGTCGTTACTATGCGATGGATCGTGACAACCGTTGGGATCGTGTAGAACAAGCGTATCGTTTGCTTACCGAAGGTGAGGCAATACGTACTGCTGCAACTGCGGTAGAGGGCTTGGCAGCGGCTTATGCAGCAGATGAAAGCGATGAGTTTGTTAAAGCCACCCGTATTGGTGAAATTGCCAAAATTCAGGATGGCGATAGCGTGGTGTTTATGAACTTCCGTGCTGACCGTGCGCGTGAATTGACCAAAGCTTTTGTGGAACAAGACTTTGCTGGTTTTGAACGTAAAGTTGTGCCGCAATTGTCTAAATTTGTGATGCTGACCCGTTATCAAGCTAGCATTGCTGCGCCAGTGGCATATATGCCAGAAGATTTGAAAAACTCCATTGGTGAATATTTATCAGACTTGGGCAAAACGCAATTGCGTATTGCCGAAACTGAAAAATATGCACACGTGACGTTCTTCTTTAGTGGCGGCCGTGAAGATGAATTTCCGGGTGAAAAACGCATCTTGATTCCATCACCAAACGTAGCAACCTATGACTTAAAACCTGAAATGAGCGCTTATGAAGTGACCGATGAACTGGTTGCAGCTATTAATTCAGGTGAATATGACTTTTTGGTGGTGAACTATGCCAATGGTGATATGGTCGGTCATACTGGTGTGTTTGATGCAGCAGTCAAAGCAGTTGAAGCGGTAGATACCTGCTTAGGTCGCGTTTATGAAGCGGTGATGTCGAAACAAGGTCACATGATTATTACCGCTGACCATGGTAATGTCGAGCAAATGCAGGACTATGACAGCGGTCAGGTACATACTCAGCACACCACTGAATTGGTGCCATTCATTTATGTAGGTCCAACGCAGGCCACCATTTTAGAAGGTGGCGTGTTGGCAGATGTTGCACCAACTTTATTGAATTTGATGCAATTGCCAGTGCCTGCAGATATGCAAGGTCGTAACTTAATTCGCCTACAGGCATAACTCGATACAGGTAGGTGATGGAATGGCGGCTCACAAAATTTATGCGGTTGTGTTGGCAAGCGTGTTGTGTGCCAGTCATTCGAGTGTTTGGGCTGCACCAGATTTGGAGTTAGATGGCCCTACACTACAACAAGACTATATGGATGTGCCTGTAGAGTCGATACAGGAATTTGTTCAAATTTATGGCATTGTCAAAGACAACTATGTGACTGAAAAAAGTGATGATGCTTTGTTTCAGCAAGCCATTCGTGGCTTAGTGAGTGGTTTAGATCGTTATTCACGTTATCTAACTGCCGAAGAATATAAACAGCTTTTACAATATACCGAAGGCGATTTGGCCTCGGTTGATTTTACTTTGCGCTATGATGCCACCCAGCAACATTGGGTGATTCAAAATTTAAGTAGCAATGCCGACTCGGCTAAACAAGGGCTGAAAAATGGCGACAGCCTGTTTAAAATTGATAACCAAGAACTGAAAAAGCTGAGTGCAGATCAGGTCAATAACCTGCTCACAGGCTCAGTGGGATCGACTGTAAGCGTACAACGTGCAGCCAATCAGCCTGAAATTATGTTGGTACGCAACAAAAAAGTAGAAACCGATATTCAGGCGCAGATGCTTTCTAATCAGGTCTTGTTGTTAAAAGTACGTGTGTTTCAGCAAGACACCGCCAATGAAATTAAACGCTTAATTGAAGAACATAGCACGCCACGCTTAAAAGCCGTATTGATTGATCTGCGTAATAACCCAGGAGGCTTACTGTCTGCTGCGGTGGAATCTGCCGATTTATTTTTAAATCAGGGTGTGATTGTATCGACCAAAAGTCGTTCTGAAGGCGATCAACAATTTCAGGCGTTACCTAGCTTTGAATTTCAAAATTTAAAAGTCGGAGTACTGATTAATCATCGCTCTGCATCTGCGGCAGAAGTCTTTACCGGTGCTTTAAAAGACCATTCACGCGCTTGGGTGATGGGCGAAAAAAGTTATGGCAAGGGGGTGGTGCAAAAACTGTTCCCACTTAGCGATGGTGCTGCCTTACAAATGACGGTTTCGCATTATTACACCCCACGCGAGCAAATGATTGAAGGGGTTGGGATTCAGCCGAATCAGCAATATATTCAAAGTCCTGAAATGAAAGAAGAGGCTTATCTTGAGCATGTGGCAGATTTACTGCTGAGCCGCCGTTAAGTCTCATCTGAGTAACACGTATTTTTAGACAGTCTTCATTGTTTAGCGTTTACTCATCTTCAGTATCTAATCCAAACTTTTTCAGACGATAGCGCAAAGAACGGAAAGACATGCCCAATTTTTTTGCTGCCAACGTACGGTTCCAGTGGGTCAGGTGCAGCGCATTCAGTAAAATGTCTTTTTCTACTTTTTCCAAGTAGGCTTCTAAACCTTCTTCAGGCAGTTTGCGTCCTGTCAGCAATACATCTGTCACGATCTGCTGTGGTGTTTCTGCTGTAGGTTGTGATTCAGTGGTTGCTGTATTGCTCATACTGAATTGGCGCAAGGGTGCGGTTTGTAAGTGTTTGAGATCAATAACATCATCATCACTCAGGGTAATGGCACGTTCAATAATATTGCGTAACTCACGCACATTACCCGGATAGTACTGTTCTAATAAAAATTGCTGGGCACGAGGTGTCAGTTGTTTGGCAGGAATGTCCCATTCTTGTGCAACTTTTTGAATGAAGTGGTCTGCCAATAACAGAATATCTTGTCCACGTTCACGCAAGGCAGGCAAGACCAAATCCATCACGTGAATACGGAAGAATAAATCCTGACGGAAACGTCCTTGCTGAACCAAACTTTCTAAGTCCTGATGACTGGCGCTGATCACACGAAAATCGACATCAATTTCACTATCTGAACCCACAGGACGGATGCGCTTTTCCTGAACGGCACGCAGCAGTTTGACTTGCATGCTCAGTGGCAGTTCGGCAATTTCATCTAAAAATAAGCTGCCACCATGTGCAGATTGAATCAGACCTTGTTTGTCTTGAGTCGCTCCTGTAAAGCTACCTTTTTTGTGTCCAAATAGCTCGCTTTCCATGAGTTCGGTGGGGATTGCACCACAGTTAATTGCAATAAATGGTCCTTCGTTGCGGTTACTTAAACGGTGAACCAAATTGGCGACAACTTCTTTCCCCGTACCTGATTCGCCTGTAATAAATACAGGCGCTTGCGAGCGCGCAATTTTTTTGATGGTGCTGCGCAATTGCTGAATAGGCAAAGATTGCCCAATCAACATTTTATATTCAAGCTGATCTTGGCTGTGATGATCGGTGGTGTCGAAAGGTTTATTCAGTGCTTTTTCAAGGAGTTGCTGTAAATGTATTTGATTGACAGGCTTGCTGACAAAGTCAAATGCACCTGCTTTTAAAGCAGCAATCGCAATATCCATATTGCCGTAAGCGGTCAATACGGCAACAGGCACATTCGGATATTGTTCGGAAATCCATTCCACCAGTTGTAAGCCATTGCCATCGGGCAGGTTTAAATCGGTTAAGCAAGCATCGTACTGATGTTCTGCCAATAATTGCTTGGCTTGTGCTAAACGATACGCGACATGGGTTTGAATCCCCATACGTGCCAAAGTCATCTGCATGAGGGTACAAAGGTCTTCTTCGTCATCGACCAATAAAACCAAAGGTTGAACAGCGTGCATATTTTCCCCAAAACCACACAAAATTAAATCAAAACCACAGCAACAAGATTGATCCAATATCAATCGCGTTTATTCAATGGCACGTAGACATTTCATCCTGAAACATGCGCCTTGTTCTTGTTCTACATAGCTCAGCTTGGCTTGATTCGCCTCGCAAAAACTATGCGATAGATACAATCCTAAACCAGTTCCATTGATTTCGGTACTGAAAAATGGCTGGAACAGATAGAGGAGATCTTGACTGGCGACACCTGCACCAAAATCCCGCACATCAATATAAATATAAGTTGTTTGCGGGTAGACCGTAATCTCAATGGGCTGCTGTGCAGCATTGTGTCGAATGGCGTTACGAATCAGGTTAATCAGCACTTGGCGAAACTGTGATTCATCAAACAGAATGCTCAGTTGTTCGGTCAGTGTAAGTTGAATTTGACTCGCTGCATCAGGTAAATCTTCCTGAATGAATTGCGGCAAAAAATGATTGAGCTGAATCGGGACAGGCGTAGTTTGTTTGTTTTTGACCATGCTCAGCGTATCACAAATAATTTTATCAATTCGTGTCGCCTGTTTGCTGATCATGTCGGACAGCAATTGTTGCTGGGCAACGTCACTGCCTTTAAATAAATTATTGGCTTGTACAATCGCTGCCAAAGGATTGCGAATTTCATGCGCAATACTGGCAGAGAGTTGTCCTAAGGCGGCTAATTTGAGTTGTTGAACTTGTTGATTAATTTTACGTCCATCCTGCAGCGCCAATAAAGTCAGTGTTTGATGTGGCACTCTGAGTTTTTGGACCTGAATGTGCACATGAAAATTGCTGAGTTGTGATTCGAATTGAAACTTTTCTCCATCCTGCAACTGATCAAATTTGAACAGATCAAATAAATCGGGTTGAATTTTATACAATGGGTAAGTCGCGTGTGCATATTTGGGATGAATTCCAAGCAAATGACAGGCGGCAGGGTTGCTAAGGACGACATGACAATTTTCATCTAAAACCAAATAGCCCATTTCGGTTTGTTCTAAAATATAACGGTTGATATTTTGTAGGCGGTTTAATTCCAAAGACTGTGAAAAGTTTAGATTTTCTAAAATTTGGAAACGTCGTACAGCAATACGTCCGCTGCCATAAACCACCCCAAATAAAAATGCCAAAAGCGCACTTTGACTAATATTATTGAGTGATGAAAATTCCAGCAAACTCCCAACAAAGTGTTGATAAATCACCATAATCATCGCGATTAGGGTAATTGCTAAAGCTTTACGCTTTTCTAGCAAGAGTGAAGCCGCAAAAATTGTGATCACAAATAGCAGGCTTAAATATAAATTGGGTCCATCACTGGCAAAAGTCAGGGTACTCAGCGCGATAATATCAACCGCAAAAAATAAGGTCAGTTGTTGCGTGATTTTAAAGGGAATGTATTTATAGCTGATCAGTTGCAAGCAGTTAAAAATAAAATAACAAACCAAGGTGTACAGATATAAACCTGGGTACTGATATTGTGTGCCAAGCTGCTGAAAGGTGAGTAGGGTAATCAGCAGCAAACAAAAGGCAATCAGCAGTCGGTAAGTTCCATACCACATGCCAAGATGATACTGATTTAACTCAGAATGTTGTTTTAATTCTGGCATATAGTAAAGGTCTTATCTTTGCATCAACAGCGTTGAAAATACTTGAACGTTTAGGGTTTAATCAGTCCATAACGAATGGCAAGGTGGGTCAGTTTGACATCACTATCAATATTTAATTTTTCGAAAATACGGTAACGATAGGTATTCACGGTTTTTACACTGACAAATAACTTATCGGCAATTTCTTGTGCGCTAATACAGTTCACTACCATCATCGCCACTTGCATTTCACGTTCTGAAAGACTATCAAAAGGCGATTGTTGTGTGTCAGATAAGTATGAACTTGCCAGTTGTTCGGCAATGTCGGCACTGAAGTATTTACCGCCCTGCATGACTTTTTTTATGGCACGTACCATTTCACTGACAGGTGCGCCTTTGGTGATATAGCCTTTTGCACCTGCTTTCAGCAATAAAGAGGGGTAAGGTTCTTCTGCCAAACCACTCACAGCCAAAACTTTGGTGTCTGGTGCAGTTTGCAACAGACGACGTGTGGTTTCTACACCCCCAATTCCAGGCATGTTCACATCCAACAACACCACATTGGGATGATGCTGACGCACTAAAGTAATTGCTTCTTCACCCGATTCAGCTTGTCCAATCACCTGCACATCGGCATGGTCTTCGAGCATACGGCAAATCCCAGTACGTACCAATTCATGATCGTCGACTACTAAAACTGTGATCACCTACACTCTCCCTTTGAAAAAATCATCTTTTTTGTTACATAAAGCAAAATTAGCTTGCAATGAAACGACAAAATTAGCAATGCTATTCTTAATCTAGAATGAAAAGTTCTGCACAATATGGTGTCAAAAACGATTCATTGGTGTATTTTTAAATGTAAGGCATATTTGAGGTAATACGCAAATGTATCTTACCTCCCTGAGTTGAGTAAGCAGTCGTGAAAAATTCTAAGAAGTCGTTAATGCATGTGCTGGTCGCATCTATGATGTTCAGCCTAAGTTCTGTCAGTTTTGCTGAACTTGTCATCAATCCTTCCTCTGGGAGCGACGGTCAGGCGACCTTAAGTTGGTCTTCGGAGCAAGCCAATCAATTCTTAAATGGAGATCTAGAAAGTACCAGCGCGAGTACTCAGGTTAGCCCAGAGAGCTATGTTGAACCTACACCACCAGGTTCAACTAAAATTACCACGACAGTGCGTAGTAGTAATGGTGTTGCACCGGCTTCTGCTGCACCGAAAACAGTCCGTATTTTAGATACGTCTGCTTATAGTAGCCAACCGTCAGTTAATGCACGTGCAGCTTTGGTGATGGATGCGCAAACAGGTGAAGTGCTGTATAGCAAAAATACCAATGCGGCATTACCGATTGCATCTGTGACTAAGGTGATGACTGCAGTGGTGACCTCTGATGCACGTTTGAATATGTCTGAACAAATCACTTTGCAATCGATTGACTTTGCAGGTGCGGCAGGTAAAAACTCAAGCTCAACCTTACGTGTAGGTGACAAGTTAAACCGTGCTGAGGCATTACTGTTTGCATTAATGAAATCTGAAAACCCTGCTGCTGCAGCGTTAGCACGTACTTATCCCGGTGGGAAAAATGCCTTTGTAGCCGCAATGAATGCTAAAGCGCGTGAATTGGGTATGCATTCTACTCGCTTTACCGAAGCAACAGGCTTAGACCCGCGTAATGTTTCTTCTGCGCGTGACTTGGGTATTTTGGTTAGCACCGCTTCGCAATATGGTTTGATTCGCCAATTTTCAACCACGCCAAGCTATGACTTTAACTTGGGTTATCGTGTATTGAAATCTAACAATACCAATGCACTGGTGCGTAATGGTGGCTGGAATATCAACCTGTCTAAAACAGGCTATATCAATGAAGCAGGGCGTTGTGTGGTGATGCATACCACTTTGAATAACCGTCCTGCGGTAGTGGTGCTTTTAGGTGCAGATACTTCACAAGCACGTACCAATGACGCAACCCGCTTAATGAGCTGGGCAAGTCAGTTACCTAAACGTATTTAAGCGAACATTCAGCTTTGGTGGTGGGTGGTGTGATGCTCACAATGAAGGCTGAAAAATCTAAATAGAAAAAATAGACAAGAAAAAACCCTGTCAAAGCAGGGTTTTTTTTACGACACTTCAAATTTTACATATTTGAAAGAATCGAGTCTTTTACTTGTTGCATGGTAGCATCAATAGATAGCATCACCGCATCTGCACATTGTTTCATGGCAGTGTCAGGATCTTTCAGACCGTTACCTGTTACAGTACATACGATCACAGAACCTTCTTTAATTTTACCTGCTTTAATGTCGCGCATTGCACCACCAATTGATGCAGCAGATGCAGGCTCAACAAATACGCCTTCATACATTGAAAGCATACGTTGTGCTTCTAAGATTTCAGCATCAGTGAGCTCATCAAACCAACCTTCTGAATCGCGTACAACGGCTTTAGCATGGTTCCAGCTTTGTGGATTACCAATACGAATTGCAGTTGCAACAGTTTCAGGGTTTTCTACAGGCGCACCACGTAAGAATGGCGCAGCGCCAGACGCTTGATAACCAACCATGATTGGGCGACCTTCAGGGTTTGGACCTGTGAATTTATCCGTTGCTGCGTCATAGATCACTTGCTCGAATTGATCGGCAGGTTGGTTGGCAACCGCTTCGGTATAACCCATCCAGTGTGCAGTAATGTTTCCTGCGTTACCTACAGGCAAGCAGTGGTAATCTGGTGCACGACCTAACTCATCTACAATTTCATACGCAATGGTCTTTTGACCTTGTAGGCGGTAAGGGTTGATTGAGTTCACAATGGTCACAGGTGCTTGGTCGGCAACTTCCTTGACTAGACGCATACCATCGTCAAAGTTACCGCGAATTTGCATGGTGATGGCACCGTACATCATCGCTTGCGCCATTTTACCCATGGCAATTTTGCCTTCAGGAATTAAAACGAATGCTTTGATACCTGCACGGGCAGCATAAGCCGCTGCAGCAGCAGAAGTGTTACCTGTCGATGCACAGATAATGGCTTTTGAACCTTCTTCAACTGCTTTAGTGACTGCCATGGTCATGCCACGGTCTTTAAATGAACCTGTCGGGTTTAAGCCTTCATACTTCACATAAATTTCAACATCTTTACCAATAATGCGTGGAATATTCTCAAGCTTAATCAGCGGCGTGTTTCCTTCGCCTAGAGAGATTGCACGTGTGGTTGTAGACACTGGTAAACGGTCACGATAACGGTCAACTAAACCAGTATAACGATTGGCATTCGACATGATGATGTTCCAATTGTGTGTAGAGCTTGGCAAGGGGAAATACTCCCCTTCACCCGATTAATTATCAAGCGATTCTAAACGAATTCGTACAATTTCGCCATGAATGGTTGGCAATGCTTGAATTTGTTGTAACGCTTCATCCATTTTTGATTCTAGGACTGGGTCAGTCAGAATCACGATAGGAATAAGGTCTTTTAAGCGTGATTGCTGCATGATGGCATCAATACTGATTCCCGCGCGGCTTAAAATAGTGGTCACATCAGCAAGTACGCCAGTTTGGTCTTCGGCATTAATGCGAATGTAGTAACCCGTAGTCATTTCTTCACGGCTTAAAATTGGCAAGTCGGTTAAGGCTTCAAATGCCAATTGTGGAATTGTACCAGCGCCATCTTCGGTATAAGAAATGTCACGGACAATATCAATGACATCGGCAACCACAGCAGAGGCTGTTGGGCCTGCACCTGCACCTGCGCCATAATAGAGCGTTGGACCAACTGCATTGGCTTGTACCAAGACCGCATTTTTTACGCCGTTAACATTGGCAATTAATTCTTCTTCAGGAATTAAAGTTGGGTGAACACGCAGCTCAATACCTTTTTCGGTGCGACGGGCAATCCCTAAGTGTTTAATGCGGAAACCGAGTTCTTCGGCATATTTCACATCTTGTGCGGTAACTTTGCCAATACCTTCGGTAAAGACCTTGTCAAACTGTAGCGGAATACCAAATGCGCATGAAGCCAAAATGGTCAGTTTGTGTGCAGCATCAATACCTTCTACATCAAAAGTCGGATCGGCTTCGGCATAGCCTAATTCTTGTGCTTCTTTCAGTACATCTTCAAAGGCACGACCTTTTTCGCGCATTTCGCTTAAAATGAAGTTACCTGTACCGTTGATGATGCCTGCCAACCATTCAATTTTGTTGGCAGCCAAACCTTCACGGATGACTTTAATGATTGGAATGCCACCCGCAACCGCAGCTTCATAGGCAATTTGTACGGCATTGTCTTCAGCCGCTTTAAATAGCTCATTACCATGTTCTGCAAGTAGGGCTTTGTTGGCTGTCACGACCTGTTTGCCGTGTTTCATGGCTTCCATGATCACGTCATAAGCAGGGTGAATACCGCCCATGACTTCAACCACGACGTCTACATCGGGTTGACGTACGATGTCCATCAAGTCATCACTTTGCTTGACAGATTCTGGCAAGTTGAGGTCTGGACGCGGACGACGTGTTCCCACATAGGTGATTTCAATTTCACGACCGGTGCGACGTCTAATCTCAGCAGCATTTTCTTTTAATAGTTTAAGGGCACCACCACCCACAGTACCAAGACCGAGGATTGCCAGACGAACTGGTTTCACGTCACACTCCATATTAATCAACTTTAAGCGAGTCTAGATCATAGCTAAAAAAACGCGCTGACTCTAGGGCAGATCGCACTTATCTTTACAGTATAAAAAAAAGTAAAATAACGCATAAGAAATCGTTATTTATAATGGCTCTATAGATGCTGCATCTTGGTGTATTGCAATGATGCAGCATCCACAGAAACTCTATTTTTAGTTGTCTAAACGCTTGATCAATTCAGCGGTAGACATATAGCCGCCTAAATATACGCCTTCGGCATTATAAATTGCAGGTGTGCCATTTACGCCCATATTTAAGCCCAATTGATATTGAGCACGAACAGGGTTTTTACAGTTGGCAGGCGCAATTGATGCACCATTCATGACCGCATTAAAGGCTGCATGACGGTCTTCGCTACACCAGATCGCTTCCATGTTCGGCATGTGCTGTTCGCCACGTGGCCAAGCAATATAACGGACTTCAATGCCTTTGCCGTTCATTTCATCCATTTGTTCATGCAGACGATGGCAATATGGGCAGCTGACATCTGTAAATACATAAATGACGTGTTTGGTTTTGCCTTTGGCAGGAAAGACCAGTAAATCTTCTTGCTTTAATTCAGCAAAGATTTTTTTGTTCACGCCTGCTTGCAGGTTTTCACTGACGTTATGCAGTTCTTTGTCACCTAAACGGATCACATCGCCCTGAATAATGTATTTGCCGTCACTGGTGGCATAGACCGATGACATGCCTTCAAGACTCACCCAAAATAAATTTGGAACTTCCGTGGCTTTAATGTCGGTAATTTTGGCGTTGATGCCTGCAGTTTTAAAATGTTGTTGCAAGGTCGTGCTTAAACGCTGTTGTGTATTGCGTTCAATTAGGGTTGATGCTTCACCCGTTGCAGGGGCACTGGCGGTAAGCGTGGTTTGCTTTTTATCTTCGTTGTTTGCATTTGAACATGCGGTGATTGCAAAAGCACTTGCCAGTGAACAGGCAATCAAAAGTGTCGAGCGGGTAAGTGTCATAAACAACCCTTTCTTGTTGGCATAAAAAATAGAGCGTTAGCATAACAAAAAATATTCGTGATCGTTAGGGTCTGTTGCCATTTCATAAATGGCTTGCGTTCATAGATGAAGTGTCAGTAGACCCTATACTTCTACGTTGTTTTTGTTTTAAGCCCGTGGATGATGCTGGGCATGCAATTGCTGCATACGGATTTGTGCGACGTGGGTATAAATTTGTGTGGTGGATAAATCGCTGTGTCCAAGTAGCATTTGTACCACGCGTAAATCTGCCCCATGATTGAGTAAATGGGTGGCAAAGGCATGTCTTAATGTGTGTGGCGATAACTCGGTCTGAATACCTGCTTGCAGAGCATAGCGTTTAATGGCATACCAGAAATTTTGTCGGCTCATGATGCCGCCTTGCACCGTTAAAAATAGATAATCGGTGGCACTTTTATACAGCTGCGGGCGCGATTCAGTTAAATATTTTTCTATCCACTCACAAGCGACTTGCCCCATGGGTACCAAACGCTCTTTATTGCCTTTACCTACAATTCGTAAATAACCTTGTTTTAGGTTGATCAATTCTAAACGTAAATTCAGCAACTCCGTCACCCGTAAACCGCAAGCATATAAGACTTCAAGCATGGCACGATCTCGTAATCCCAGTGCGGTGTTGATATCTGGGGCGTGAATTAAAGCTTCCACATCGGCTTCCGATAAATCTTTGGGTAAGGCACGACCTAATTTTGGAGTTTTATGCGCAGCAACAGGGTTGTCAGAACGTAGTTTGTGTTCTCTTAAAAATTTATAAAAAGAACGCAGCGCAGACAGGCAGCGTGCAATAGAGCGGGGGCTTTTTTGTTGTTTGGTGAGTTCGATGAGTACATCCGAAATATCGTCATGATTCCATTCAGGCATGGGTTTGCTGACATAGTCGCTGCATTGAATTAAATCGGACAAATAGGCATTGCGGGTATGCGGACTAACACTTTGTGCGATTAAATCGTTGCGATAACCTTCCAAAAAACTCAAAGCTTCTGGAATTTGTATTGCAGCAGGAATACGAGGTTTTTTGTTCAGCATAGGCATCACAGACAAAATCACAAAATTAATTGAGAAATTTGATAATAAGCAGCGTTATTTTCTACTGTAATCCAATTCAGCAGGGCTGTCGATGTGATATAAAACATTTAAATGTAAGTTGACCTTATTTGTTAATTGTTCTCATTTGCGTATATAATGGGCAAAATAGTATAGGAATTTCACGGTGCGTTTGTCAGAACTCAAAGCAAAACAAACAGCCATCATACGTCAGGTACTTCGGACTGCCGATGGTGCAACATCCCTAAATGATTTGGTTGCGAATCGCTTAGAAACGTTAGGCTTTGTGCCTGGGACGCCTGTGCAGGTAATTACCAAAGGTATTTTTGGTGGAGATCCGATCTTAATTCAAGTGGGATTTACCCGTTTTGCCTTGCGCAAAGTAGAAGCTGAACGCATAGAAATTGAGCAGGGAGTAACTGCATGAGCGATGCCTTACGTATCGCACTTGTAGGGAATCCAAACTGCGGTAAAACTTCTTTATTTAACCATTTGACAGGGACACGTCAAAAAGTTGCAAACTATGCGGGTGTTACCGTAGAGCGCAAAGTGGGTCAGTTCAGCTTGCCTTCAGGGCAGGCGGTGCGGGTGTTGGATTTACCGGGTACATACAGCCTAGAAGCCACCAGTCCAGATGAAGCCATTACCCGCGATGTGGTTCAGGGCAAAATTGCTGAAGAAGGTCAGCAAGATGCATTTTTGTGTGTGGTTGATGCGACCAACCTGAAACTGCATTTAGGTTTGGTACTTGAAATGATTGAGTTGGGACGTCCAATTTTATTGGTGCTCAACATGATGGATGAAGCACGCCGCCGCGGGATGCAAATTAATACGCAAAAATTGTCTGAGCGTTTGGGTGTGCCTGTGGTGGAAACCGTTGCGGTGCGTGATTCAGGTATTCAAAACTTAATGCATGCCTTAGATCAGGGCAAATTTTCTGTTCCGCAGACAGAATTGACAGGCTTAACAGGTAGTCAGCATCAGCGTATTCAAACCATTTTGCATGATGTGGTGCAGTTTGTAGATGAAGAAGACAAACGCTCTGACTTTTTAGACAAAATTTTTCTACATCCTGTGTTTGGCTTGGTAAGCCTTGCAGTGATGATGTTCGTGGTATTCCAAGCTGTTTTTTCTTGGGCTGCACCATTTATGGATGGTATTGAAAGCTTCTTTGGCTGGCTAGGTGAAGTGATTGGCGAAAACATTAGCCATCCCTTACTGAACAGCTTGATTGTGGATGGCATTATTGCAGGCGCAGGCGGTGTGGTGGTGTTCTTGCCGCAAATTTTAATTCTGTTCCTGTTTATTTTAATTTTGGAAGAATCGGGCTATTTGCCACGCGCAGCATTCTTGCTCGATAAACTGATGTTTAGCGCAGGTTTGAGTGGTCGTGCCTTTATTCCATTGCTGTCTAGTTTTGCTTGTGCAGTGCCAGGCATTATGGCAACACGTAGTATTGCCGACCCACGTGATCGTTTAACTACGATTATGGTCGCGCCGTTAATGACTTGTTCTGCGCGCTTACCTGTATATGCTTTGCTCATCGCTGCATTCATTCCCAATCAAATCGTCTGGGGTATGTTTAATTTACAAGGCCTAGTGCTATTCGGTCTGTATATGGCGGGCATTGTGAGTGCCTTGGGCGTATCTTTTGTGCTTAAATTTTTGCAAAAAGATAAATCTGAGCATGTCTTGTTGATGGAACTACCAAGCTACCGTTTTCCAGACCTAAAAAGCGTGTGGATTGGTTTGCTGGATCGCGCCAAAATTTTCTTGAAGCGTGTCGGTGGCATTATTTTTGCGCTGTCGATTTTATTGTGGTTCTTGTGTACCTTCCCGCAACCGCCTGAAGGTGCGCCCCTGCCTGCAATTGACTACAGTTTTGCAGGGATGCTGGGGCATGTATTACAGCCGATTTTTGCTCCAGTTGGCTTTAACTGGCAGATCGTGATTGCCTTGATTCCTGCTATGGCAGCGCGTGAAGTGGTCGTGGCTGCCTTAGGCACAGTCTATGCCTTATCTGCAGTCGATGAAGACGCTATTTCCGAAGGTTTGGCCGCTTTAATTAGTGGCGGTGGCGAACTGGGCTGGTCATTGGCAACGGGTTTGGCGTTATTGGTGTGGTTTATTTATGCTCCGCATTGCTTGGCGACTTTGGCCACCGTAAAGCGTGAAACAGGTTCATGGCGTACAGTCAGTTTTATGACGGTGTATTTATTTGGTTTGGCTTATTTAATGTCGTTTTTAACTTATCAAACAGCATCTTATTTGTTGAGTTAAGGCTATTTTAGGCTTCACAGGAGAAGACAAACATGATTGAAATTCTGATTGTTGCTGCATTGGTGTTGTGGAGTGCTGTGGTGGTCTTTAAAAAAGTCTTTCCTCAAACCTCTAGCGCATTTTTTCTAAAGCTGTCCAATTTCTGTACTGAAAAAGGCTGGCATGGCTTGGCCAAGTGGTTGAAGCCTGCGGCAGCGGCAGGTTGTGGTGGTAGTTGTGGCTGTGATCATTCAGATCAACCCGCAGAAAAGAAAGTTGAAGTCCAAGCGGTGAAGTGGAAATAGAGTTGATTCACTGTAGTGATATTCTTTTTAAAAACCGTCAGCAATATGACGGTTTTTTTACGCACTGACACAAAAAAAACTGCAGGAACTGCAAACAGAAAAAGCATTCAAAACAGCAAAGTGCTACTATTTTGTCTGTTTTAAAATTAGCGCACAAAATGGGGAAAAAATGTTAATACAACGTGGTGGATTAAAAGTCGTTGCAGGACTTGGTATTTCTGGTGTTGCAGCTGTTAATTTTTTACATCATCAAGGTTACCGCGTTGCTGTGACAGATTCTCGTCCCACACCCCCAGGGCATGACCAAATTCCTGCCGAAGTGGAAACCCGCTTTGGTCAGTTTGATCAGGATTTATTGCTGTCTGCAGAAGAAATTGTGATTAGCCCAGGGCTAGATCCAAAACTCCCTGAAATTCAGGCGGCGATGGCACAGGGAATTCCTGTGGTGAGTGAAATTCAGATTTTACGTCGTGCGACCGACAAACCTATTGTGGCAATTACAGGGTCTAATGCGAAAAGTACCGTGACCACGCTCATTGGTTTAATGGCAGAGCAGGCAGGCAAAAAAGTCGCAGTAGGTGGTAATTTGGGACGTCCTGCGTTAGATCTGATCAAAGATAATCCTGAGCTGTATATTTTAGAACTTTCCAGTTTTCAGCTAGAAACCACCTCAAATTTAAATGCAGAAGTGGCGGTGGTGCTGAACATGAGTGAAGACCATTTAGACCGTCATGGCGATATGCTGGGGTATCACACAGCCAAACATCGTATTTTTCAGGGTGTGAAAAAAGTGGTGTTTAACCGTGATGATGCTTTAAGTCGTCCGTTAGTGCCAGATCAAACTTCTATGCAAAGTTTTGGCTTAAATGCGCCTGACTTAAATCAATACGGCTTGTTAAAAGATGATGATGGCAGTATGTGGTTGGCACGTGGGCGTGAGCGTTTATTAAAAAGTACCGAGATGTATATTCAAGGTACACACAATATTGCTAATGCATTAGCATGCTTGGCATTGGGTGAAGCCATTGGTTTAGCTATGCACAGCATGCTGGAAACGTTGAAAACCTTTAAAGGTTTGGAGCATCGATGCGAATTCGTCAAAGAATTACATGGGGTGCGTTATTATAATGACTCCAAAGGAACCAATATTGGTGCAACTTTGGCGGCCTTAGATGGCTTGGGCGCAGCAATTCAGGCACAAGGCGGCAAGGTTGCGATTATTTTAGGTGGGCAAGGAAAAGGGCAGGACTTTACTGCGCTACGTCAATCATTGCAACAATATGCCAAACTGGCGGTGTTGATTGGTGAGGATGCCACGAAAATTGAAACAGCAGTTGCCGGAACAACCCAACTCTTAACTGCAGATACCTTGCAACAAGCCGTTGAAATCTGCCAACAACATACACAAGCGCACGATGTGGTGCTATTGTCACCTGCATGCGCAAGTTTTGATATGTTCTCGGGCTATCCAGAACGTGGTCACAAGTTCGTTGCTTATGTTAACGCGCTGGTATAACAACAATAAGGGATGAGATATGGCTGGCTTGGCTCAGACAACAATCAATAAACTCAATCAGGTCTATGACCGTTGGCTGCCAAAACTGCCTGCGGAAATAAATGTGCGTAATGTGCTGATTTTTAGTGTATTGGCATTGTTATGTATTGGCTCGATTATGGTGGCATCGGCGTCGATGCCCTATGCAGAGCGTATGCATGAAAATGCTTTTCACTATGTTTTCCGCCATGGTATTTCGATTGTGGTGGCCTTGGTTGCTGCTTTTGTTGTGTATAAAGTGCCGCTGAATACATGGTTTAACAATACCTTTTTTCTGTGGATTGTCACCATTGCCTTATTGATTGCAGTTTTGGTTGTTGGTACTGAGGTTAATGGCTCTAAACGCTGGATTCGGGTTGCAGGATTTACCTTACAAGCCTCTGAAGTCGCCAAAGTCATGATGGCTATTTTTACCGCTGACTATGTGGTACGCCGTGCCGAAGAAGTGCGTAATAACATTAAAGGGTTGATTCGTCTTGCTGTGATTATGGCCGTGACCGTTGGTTTGGTGATTGCAGAGCCAGATTTAGGGGCTACTGTGGTGATTGCCTTGACCATGCTGGGCGTCTTCTTTTTGGCAGGTGCACCGTTAATTCAGTTCGGGATTGCCTTCGGGGCAATTATTGCCGCCTTTGTGTTTTTAGTGGTGTTCGAGCCGTATCGCTTTGAACGCTTAATGTCGTTCTCAAACCCGTGGAATGACCCTTTGGGTGTTGGCTATCAGTTATCTAACGCTTTAATGGCATTTGGTCGTGGTGAGTGGGTTGGTGTAGGTTTAGGGCACAGTATTCAGAAAATGTCCTATTTACCAGAAGCGCACACAGACTTTATGTTGGCTGTGTTGGGTGAAGAGTTCGGCTTTTTGGGTATTTTTGTGGTAATCAGCCTGTCTTTTGCGATGCTGGTTTCTTGTATTAAAATTGGTCATCGTGCCCTAAAAAACCAGTACTTACGTGCAGGGTATTTGGCTTATGGCATCAGCATTATTTTTTTATTGCAGATTATGGTGAACGCAGGCATGAACATGGGTATGTTGCCGACCAAAGGTTTGACCCTGCCTTTTATTAGTTATGGTGGTTCATCGTTAATTATGTGTGCAGTGATGGTGAGTTTGATTTTGAAAATTGAAGCCAGCACGCACGAGATTAACCCAAGCCGTGAGGAATCGAATTTCTAGAATTGATCTTTCTATTTCGCTTCTAGCTGAGTATGGTGCAAGACCATGCTTGGCATGACTGTTCCACAATTTAAACACTTGACCATAGTATTTTGCCGTTTAGATACAGGGAACAAGGCAATAAAAAATAAGGAGAAATATTGTCGTTGCTGTCTGAGTTCATAGCTGCAACAGATGCGGCAAACGGGGCAGTTAAATTGCTTTTTCTCGACTACTTTGGTTTTCGGTCCCACAGCAAAAATAAAAAACATGACACAATCTCAAATGATCCATTTCAATTTGAGCATAACTGAGTTTTAAGTTTTATAAATAATAGCCGTGTAAAGCTGTACCCGCAGGAATACGTGAAAGATCCCATTGTTGAATGGCTTGTGTGAGCATGCGTGCAGGTGTATCTAATTCGACAGCAACCTGATTTAAGGCGGTTAAAGCGGACTGTAGCAACTTTGGAGCTTGGCTTAAATCTAAAGCTTGTGCCAAGTTCTGTTTAGACAGTTTTTGCCCTTGCGCATTCATGGCTAAAGGCAGGTGCGTGTATGTAAGTTTAGGGTAGCCTAACAGTTGTCCCAAATAGATTTGTCGTGCAGTGTTGTCGAGTAAATCTGCGCCACGAACCACATGGGTAATACCTTGTAGATAATCATCCACCACCACTGCCAATTGATAATTGATAATGCCATCACGCCGTTTTAGGACAAAATCGCCCAAGTCCTGCGCAAGCTTGGAACACTGCTTGCCTTGCAAGCGGTCTTGAAAGCAAATCTCTTGGTCTGTGACTTTGACTCGAATTGCTTGATTGGCAAAATCTAAGCCTAAATTGCGACAAGTCCCTGCATAAATATGATTGGAGCCAAGCATTTTACGGGTGCATTGACAGGCATAGACCAAGCCGCGTTGCTGCAATTGTTGTAATACGGCTGCATAGAGATCAAGGCGATCTTTCTGGAAAATAATTTCGGCATCGGGCTCAAACTGAAAGGCATCTATGCAGCGCAAGATATGGCTTTCACTACCAGGGTAAATACGTGGAATGTCCGTATCTTCAATACGCACCAACCAAGTGCCGTGCTGAGCTTTGGCATCGCAATAACTGGCAACGGCAGTAATGAGAGAGCCAAAATGCAAAGGGCCGGTTGGCGATGGTGCGAACCGACCTGAGTAGCGCGTCAGCGAAATAGGATCTCGCTGACGACGATGCTCCGCAAAGGAATTTTCAACAGTCACAATTAACCGTTATTTTGCTTCTCTTTGATCTCTGCAAAAGTTTTGCAGTCAATACATAGCGTTGCCGTTGGACGTGCTTCTAAGCGACGCAAACCGATTTCGATACCGCAAGTTTCACAGAAACCATAGTCATCGTTTTTAATCGCTTCAATAGATTGTTCAATTTTACGAATCAATTTACGTTCACGGTCACGAGTACGTAATTCAATCGCAAATTCTTCTTCTTGTGTCGCGCGGTCATTCACATCAGGCAAAGCTGTATTTTCGTCTTGCATGGTGTTGAGTGTACGATCTACTTCTGACATTAACTCTTCTTTCCACGCCATGAGAATTTGACGGAAATGTTCGAGTTGTCCTTCAGACATGTATTCTTCATTTTTTTTCGGCTGATAAGGTGCAATACCAAATAAGCTAGCTGTAGAACCGCCCTCTAAAGCCTTTGGCTTCGCCTTACGCACGCGTTTTGTAGCTTTTTCTTCTACAAGATCTGTTTGTTCGTCCAAGACTTGATTTTGGTTGTCATTCGCCATGTAGGGCATTCCTCATCATATGCGTAAGATTCATACGCGAAAAATATGGTGATATGCAAGTGTTTTTATCCACTCCCAAAGAACAATATTCGATCTTCGGGGGACGTCATCATATAGACTTTTTTTGATTATGGATAGTCTTTGATGTTTGGATGTGTTATCGCATTTTTTCGTTGAAGGCATAAAGTAAAGCAAAAGAAATAAAATGAAAAGTTAATAACCTGAAATTTCAAAATTTATTTGTTGTACGACATGCTCAACCCGATGTACTTGGGTGCTAAAACTGCCATCTGCATTCAAATGTAACACACGGTAACCTGGTGCTTCAGGCCCAAGAGCAAAGTGCTGGCTATGCGGTTTAAATTGCACGCAGGTTGAAGGTGTAGAGTAAAACTGAATCCCTTGCCATTCATTAAGTGAGTCTTGATGCACATGCCCGCACAATACCAATTTGACGTTGTTGTGTCGTGCCAATACATCAATTAAGGCTTCAGTATTTTTAAGTTTATGCTGATCAATCCAGTGGGACTGCATATCAAAAGGATGGTGATGACAGGCAATAATCACCTGCTGATGGGCATGTTGCTGTAAAAGCTGATCTAACTGTTGTAATTCTGCTGCATCCATCCAACCATCGATCCGACCTTTAACTGCAGTATTCAATAAAATGACACTCCAATTGCCTAATTCAATCGCATGAACTTGATTGGACTCTAAATGGAATGGGAAAACCGTTTCATCATCATGATTGCCTGGAATCTGGAAATGCGGTGTATTTAAAGTCTGCATAAACTGCAAATAACGTTGATAGGTTTCAGTAACGGGTATTTGTGCTAAATCGCCGGTATGGAAAATAGCATCAAGCTGTGGGTATTGCTGTTGAATATGGTGCATCACCGCATGAAAGCTACGTTCAGGATTCATATGCACAAACTCTAAATCTTCCTGATTCATGAGGTGCGTATCGGAAATTTGTACAATCGTCCAGCATTGCTGCTGATTGTTTGAGAATAAAGTCATGCCTGACCCCTTAGACATCCTTTACGGTTTTAATTTGTTGTTGTAACCATTGCAATGCCATAATGACAGGTGCATTTTTTAGCCGACCATTGGTCAACAAGTTTGGTATCTCCCGATAATCAATAATGTGTAATTGAATATTTTCTCCTTCATCAGGCATACCAAACACGCCACCTTCCTGTGGTAAGGTGGTGTTCGCACTATATAAGTGGAACAATTCTGCGCATGCCCCTGCAGATGGATAAAAACTGAATAAATGTTGTAATTCTTTTAACTCGCAGCCCGATTCTTCCAAAGCTTCACGACGAATACAGCTTTCAGGTGATTCATCACCATCTAGCACCCCTGCAATCACTTCGAGTTGCCAAGGCGAGTCGCAATCATCAATTGCACCAATGCGGAATTGTTCAATCAGGGCAAATTTTTGTTGTGCCGCATCATAAATAAGTACCCCAGCCGCTTCGGGGCGTTGAATGAGTTCACGCTGAAGGACTGGGGTATATGTGGTTTGATTAAACAAGCGATGACTCAGGCTTATTTTTTCAACCTGAATAAAACCACGATACATGTATTCACGTTGGTGAATCTGTGCATCGTGTTGGCCATAAGTTGCTTGTTGAATAATCTTCATAAACTCTCATCAGGATGAGCAAAGCATCATTTCATCCTAACTGAGATTTTATTGAATACAAACGCTTTTTAAACGATTTATAGCTTGTGGTACAATTTTTGACCATGTTCCTGATAGGCGGTTTTCATGGCTTTGAGACCTGATTCGACCTCTGCATCCACTTGCTCGGCTTTGTTCGCAGCATTTTGATTTTGTGCATAATCTCTCACGTTTTGCGTAATTTTCATTGAACAGAACTTTGGTCCGCACATTGAGCAAAAGTGTGCAGATTTGTGCGCTTCTTTCGGCATGGTTTCATCATGCATGCTGCGTGCGGTATCTGGGTCAAGGCTCAGATTAAACTGATCTTCCCAGCGGAATTCAAAGCGTGCTTTAGATAAGGCATTGTCACGTGCTTGTGCGCCTGGATGCCCTTTGGCAAGGTCAGCCGCATGTGCTGCAATTTTATAGGTGATGATGCCGTCTTTGACGTCTTTTTTATTCGGTAAACCTAAGTGTTCTTTCGGTGTGACATAGCACAGCATCGCAGTACCGTACCAACCAATCATCGCAGCACCAATGGCAGAAGTAATATGGTCATAACCCGGTGCAATATCTGTGGTTAATGGGCCGAGTGTATAGAATGGTGCTTCTTTACAGACTTCAAGTTGCAAGTCCATATTTTCTTTGACCATGTGCATTGGCACGTGCCCTGGGCCTTCAATCATCACTTGAACATCATGTTCCCAAGCACGATGAGTCAATTCACCCAAAGTCCGTAGTTCGCTGAATTGTGCTTCGTCGTTGGCATCCTGGATACACCCCGGACGTAAACCATCACCCAAGCTGAACGATACATCGTAAGCTTTCATGATTTCGCAGATTTCATCAAAGTGCGTGTAGAGGAAGTTTTCTTCATGATGCGCCAAACACCACTGCGCCATGATTGAACCGCCTCGTGATACAATACCTGTTAAGCGATTGGCCGTGAGTGGTACATAACGCAATAATACCCCTGCATGAATGGTGAAGTAGTCCACCCCTTGTTCAGCTTGTTCAATCAGGGTGTCTTTAAAGATTTCCCAAGTCAGGTCTTCAGCAACGCCGTTTACTTTTTCTAAGGCCTGATAAATAGGGACAGTACCAATTGGTACAGGTGAGTTGCGGATGATCCATTCACGGGTTTCATGGATGTTCTTACCTGTCGATAAGTCCATGATGGTATCTGCGCCCCAACGGGTCGCCCAAGTCATTTTTGCGACTTCTTCATCAATACTTGAACCCAGTGCCGAGTTGCCAATATTGGCATTGATTTTTACCAAAAAGTTGCGACCAATAATCATGGGTTCACATTCTGGATGGTTAATGTTGGCAGGAATAATTGCACGACCTTCAGCCACTTCCTGACGTACAAATTCAGGCGTGATTTCAGTTAGGTTTTTAGCCCCAAAATTTTGCCCTGGATGTTGACGCATATCGACACCTTCGCGTTGGCGTTGGTTTTCACGAATCGCGATATATTCCATTTCTGGAGTGATGATGCCTTGTTTAGCATAGTGCATTTGGGTGACGTTTTTACCCGCTTTGGCACGGCGCGGCTTTTGAATATGGGCAAAACGAATCTCTGCAGTCCGAATATCGCGTAAACGCTCTTGACCAAATGCAGAGCTAAGGGTTTCTAGTTTTTCGGTGTCTTGGCGCTCTTCAATCCAGCTGTCGCGGATGTTTGGCAAGCCTTTGTTTAGATCAATTTCAACATTTGGATCGGTATATACACCTGAAGTGTCATACACCATGAGCGGTGGATTGTGCTCACCGCCTAAACCTGTTGGAGTGTCGGTCAGTTCAATTTCACGCATTGGTACCTGAATGTCTGGGCGTGAGCCTTGAACATAGACTTTTTTTGATGCAGGCAAAATACGGGTTAAATCTTTGGCATCTTGCTCGTGTTGAGCAGAAATGTCAGCAGGGGATAGATTCGTTAATTGGTTCATTGCAATGATCCTGAAGAATGAAATCAACGAATCAAGCACGACCAAAAACATTGCAATTCAGTTGTTGAAACTTTTACAGCTCAACATTAACCGTGTGGCGGGGTTTTTAGGTGGCTTGATTCCTACGCAGGTTTTAACCTGATCAGGTTCAACGGTACTTGAGTTTAAATCTGTGTTGCAGGCCATTGAGCAAGCAACAAAGAATAGACACAATCTCAGCGAGGAATTACTCGCGCTCCGTCAAGCTGTATAAATAGTAGCACGTTGTCGGTATAAAAGCAGGCTTCACGTGGCTTTTATTCTCTGGCGCTTCATGACAAGTATTTGAGGCTTAAGCGACTCTGGACAATTAACTAGAAATGCAAATGGCGTCGCTAAAACAATCACGTTTTGTATGGATGGAAATGTTTTTTAAATTTAAATATTGATTCAACTGTGCATGGACCAAGGCATAATCACCGTATTCACGCTGTTCACGTGCAGTGGGCTGTACTGCAATTTCAGTGAGTCGTTGTTCACTGCTCATGTGTAAAAAAGCAAGGAATTTACGCGCTTGTTGGGTTAAGGGTGATTTTGGCAACTTTGCCAGTTTTTTAATTTCAAATAATACGGCGGGTTGGATACTGGATTCATCGACATAGTCCTGAGAAACAGGATTGTTGATTGTGCCTTTAAACAGCAGCATGGCATACACTTCGGCTAGGTAACGTGCATCCCGTATAAAGTGACTTTTAGGATAACGTTTCAAGTAATCTTCCCAAAATAAGGCGCGTTCAGCCAAATCTGCAGCATCAAGGGTGAGTCCACCATCACGCAAGCTGTGCTGCATATTGTCTTTTGCCATTCTTTCAATAAAATTCTGCTCGGCATCGGGCATGTAGGGGGCAAAAATAATGGCTAAATATTGCGGGCTACGGCGATAAACCAACTGTGCTTCACCTGCATCGTATAGCTCTAAATAGGCTTGACCCTTATGTTTCAATAAATACTGATCGCGCGAAGCAAAGTTTTCAAAATGACTTTGCTGAATGGTCGGATGCTGCGCCAGATCAAAAGCATGTTGATCAAAAGCTGCTTGTTCTGTAGCGCTGCGTTCCACATGCAAAAAGCGTTGATACATTTGGGTTGAAAGGTTGAGTAAATTTAATTGCTCATTCAAAGGCAGCAAGGGTAGGCAGACTTTTAAATCTTGATTAATTTGTTCGAGCGCAAACGTGGTACGGGTATTGTCAATTTGCTGCATATTGTGCTGAATGTTTTCACACATTTGGGTCAAATCTACAGGTTCGCTGGCACTGGCCTGTACCTTTGGTGGTTCAGGTACAGGCGGAATATCCGAGTTTTGGCAGCCGAATAAATACAGGCAACTGGCAAGCAACAGGGCAAGTTTACTGACGCGAAGAAATTTAACCATTACAGCAATTCAACATGAGCATTCATTCATCATCTAGTGCCTTCATTTCAGGCACTATGGATTCCAAAAATTCAAAGTGAGTCATTCATACCAAAATTCTAAATTTCAAGTATCCGCTGTGAGGTACACAGTTTTAAAATTTTCGGTCAAAGGGAGAGTTTGCATTGTAAAGTCAAAGCCGCGGAGTAAATGTAGTATTCTGCTAGAGTTTAGTTACCTGCCTGTGAGTAAGCGCCACTTTATGCAGTCATTGTTAGCACATGTAAGGCTTTATTTAAGTATTGCAATGAATTGAAATGATATGAAAAATTATCAAAATTAATGAAATTTATACGAAACAAATGAAAATTCGCTTTAGTATGGGCGGTGTAAAAATACATTGCAGTAGGATTGACGAAATTACAGAGTGGGTTGATCGAAAAATAATGAAAAAAATGATGTTGGTGACATGCTTATGTTGGATGAGTTCAAGTGCTTTTGCTTTGGACTTAATGCAAGCCTATCAGCGTGCTCAAAATAGCGATCCAACTTGGCTTGCACAACAATTACAATATCAGGCCGATCAATTAAATCTCGGGCTAGCGCAAGGTAATTTACTACCCACGGTGACTTTGTCAGGCAATATCACCCGTAAAAGTCAGGAAATGAGTTTTCTAACTGACTCTTTAAGCAGTTTAACTTCACGTCAAGTCGCGTTAACAGCACGTCAGCCTTTATTTCGTTGGGATGCTTGGCAAGCTTTAAAACAAGTCAAAACCTCGCTAAGCCTGGGTGAAGTCACCTTACGTTTACAACAACAGCAACATATTTTGAATGTGTCGGAAGCGTATTTTAATGTGCTGCGACAACAGTCTTTAACCGCAGCATATTTACAAGAAGAAAAAGCCTTGCTGGAACAGCTTAATATGATAAATGCCAAACTGCGCGAGGGTTTGGTCGCGAAAAGTGAAGTCAGTGAAGCCAATGCACAATATCAAAATGCACGGGCAAACCGGATTGGCACACATGTGCAGTTGGTTTTGGCACAAGAGCAGTTGGCACAATTAATTGGGCCGTATCAGGAAAGTTTGGCGGTTTTGCGAGATGACTTTCCATTTCAAAAACCTGTGCCTGAAAGTTTAGAGGCATGGTCGCAATTGGCACAAACTCAAAATTTAGCCATTCAGCAGGCACGTTTACAACGCCAATATGCCGAAGATGCACGTCGGGTTGAACAAGCAGCACGTTATCCGCAGGTGGAAGCTGTGGGCAGTTATGGTTATGCCAAACAAAGCCCTGAAAGTATTATGTCACCCGATGGTCAGTTTGATCAGGTCGGGATTGAAATGAACTGGAATGTGTTTAGCGGTGGGCGGGTCAATAACAATGTGCAAAAGGCAGCGGTTTTGGTAAAAAAATCTGAAGCTGAATTAGATGCTGCGATTCGTAAAGCCCATACCGATGTGAAACAGGCGTATTTACAAGTCGAAACTGATCAAGCTAAATTGCAGGCGAGGCAGGCTGCAATGAATTCTGCAGATTTGGTGGCACGAGCATCTAAAGCGCAATATCAGGAAGGTTTAAAAACCATGGTAGATGTACTGTTGGCACAGCGCAACGCCTTTTCTGCCAAACAGGATTATCTCAATGCGCAGTATGACTATCTAAAGCATGTGCTACAACTAAAAGCAGCAGTAGGGCAGTTGACCGAACAAGATGTGCAGGAAATGAATGCTTGGTTGATTCAGAAAGCCATATAAAATCATTTTGTGATTCGCATAAGGTATGTTGTTTAAAAACGGAAACGATCAGACTTGAGAGTTTAGTGAGAAAATGTCATAAAAACGTCATCATTGCTGTGCTTTAATATTGAATCATTGCGTCAGTCTATCCTTTTGTTGTGGAGAGTATTCCTTGAGTACGAATAATCCTGTGTTAAGTCACCATATTTCTTCTCAGTTCAATGAAGATTTGCAGGATGTAAATACCAAATTTATGACCATGGGTGGTTTGGTAGAACAGCAGGTTGCCAATGCGATTCATTCACTCTTGGATACTGATGCAGCGTTGGCGGTAGAAGTGCAATTCCAAGACAATGTGGTTAACCGCATGGAAACCGAAATTGACGAAGCCTTAACTTTGATTTTGGCACGTCGTCATCCTGCAGCCATCGACTTGCGTATGGTCATTGCCATGTCTAAAGCCAATACTGATTTAGAGCGTATTGGCGACGAAGCTGCAAAAATTGCACGTATTGCCCAAAACTTATGTGAAGAAGGTGGTTCGCCACGAGGTTATATGGAAACCCGTCATATTGGCAACCAAGTACGTGTCATGATTCATGATGCATTGGATGCTTTTGCACGTTTAGATGTAGATCAGGCCCTACGTGTATTGTTGGCAGATGCCGATATTGACCGTGAATATCAATCTGCAACTCGCACCCTGATGACTTATATGATTGAAGATCCGCGTCATATTTCACGTGTAATCAATGTGATGTGGGTGTTGCGTTCATTGGAGCGTATTGGTGACCACGCGCGTAATATTTCTGAACAAGTCATCTATATGGTGAAAGGTTTTGATGTGCGCCATACCAGCGTCAAAGAAATTGAAGAAAAAGTACAGGAACGCTAAGTTCAGCTTTTTTGAATATTCAGCCTCATCGAACGATGGGGTTTTTTTTGCTTAAAATTATTCTTGTTGATTTTGAGTAAGCTTTAAGAGTTTGAAACAGCCTGAATTTTGGATAAAAAAAATCTCAGACTTTGGGGGAAATCTGAGATTGAAATGGAGAATACTTATTATAGTGAGAGATCATTGCTTATATCCTTGATGATAAGTATAGGAAAATCGCACTCAAGAATCATGTGGTTTATTGTAGTGGAATGTAACGTTTTATATGCAAATGTATTTTCAAATTACATTATTTTTAGTGTGATTGTTTTTACGTTATTGTCTTTAAAATCAGTGATTCATCTATGTATCGATGTAGCATTGTGACTGTAAATTATACGTTTCAATCCAGAAGTAAAATAGGAAATCAGCTTAACTTTTTGAATCTATTTTCATTTATTTAAAGTGTTGTTGCTGCAATCCATCATCAATAACGCCATAAAAAAAGAGCCTTGCTAAAGACTCTTTTAATTGTAAAACGAACAAGGTTTGAATTTTCTGAAAATGAAAAAACAGTACTTGGATTAGTTTTGAGGTTTTAAGCCTTCTGCGACTTCCAAGCTGGCATCATTGTTGAGAAACTTCTCACGTTGTTCTTCCAAAAACTTTTTCGCTTCAGGTTCAAACACATTCAAACGCTTTTCATTAATGAGCGTAGTTTGGTGTTTAAGCCATTCCTGCCAAGCCTGTTTAGATACCGTTTCAAGCAATTCTTGACCTTTGGCACCCGGAAAAGGAGCGAAATCCATCGCTTCCATTTCTGTTTGATATTTACGACAAAATACTAGTTTAGACATCTCTCACTTCCTGATTATGCGTAAAGTTGAGCAAGACGTGTTTGGGCACGTTCAATTGCCGCTGCAACTTGTGCAGGCGCCGTACCACCAATATGATCGCGTGCATTTACAGAGGCTTCAAGGGTTAGTGCTTTTTCAAATACATCGGCTTGAATCAAATCTGAGAATTGCTGTAATTGTTCTAGGCTAAGTTCAGACAAATCTTTGCCTTCTTGTACGCCCAATGCTACGGCTTTACCTACAATTTCATGTGCATCGCGGAATGCCACGCCATTTTTTACCAAGTAATCTGCAAGGTCAGTTGCCGTAGAGAAACCACGTAATGCAGCTTCACGCATTTCTGCAATATTGGGCACCAAAGCAGGAATCATATCGGCAAATGCCATGAGCGAGCCGCGTACGGTATCAATTGCATCAAACAAAGGTTCTTTGTCTTCTTGGTTGTCTTTGTTGTAGGCAAGCGGTTGACCTTTCATTAGGGTCAACAGGCTCATTAAATCACCATAAACACGACCTGTTTTACCACGTACCAATTCAGGTACGTCTGGGTTTTTCTTCTGCGGCATAATGGACGAGCCAGTACAGAAACGGTCTGGAATATTCACAAATTTAAACTGTGCCGATGTCCATAAAATTAGTTCTTCAGACATGCGCGATAAGTGCATCATAATTAAAGATGCAGCGGCATTAAACTCAATTCCGAAATCACGGTCTGATACGGCATCTAGCGAGTTTTCAGATACAGCTTCAAAGCCCAATAATTCTGCGGTAAAAGCACGGTCAATTGGGTAAGTAGTACCTGCCAAAGCAGCAGAACCTAAAGGCATGCGATTAACACGTTTGCGGCAGTCAATTAAACGCTCAGAGTCTCGTACCAGCATTTCAAACCACGCCATAAGGTGATGACCAAAAGTCACAGGCTGTGCGGTTTGTAAATGGGTAAAACCAGGCATGATGGTGTGCGTGTTTTTGGCTGCCAAGCTCAAAATACCGTGTTGTAATTTTTTTAATAATTCTAAGATGGCATCAATTTCGTCACGGACATACAAACGAATATCGGTTGCTACTTGGTCATTGCGACTACGACCTGTATGTAATTTTTTACCTGTAATGCCAATACGCTGAGTAAGACGTGATTCGATGTTCATGTGGACATCTTCAAGGTCAATACGCCATTCAAATTGACCTGCTTCAATTTCAGCCTGAATGGTATTTAAACCTTGAATAATATCGTCACGCTCTTCAGTTGTAAGTACGCCTACTTTGGCAAGCATCGTCGCATGCGCAATTGAGCCAGCAATATCTTGTTTATAAAAGCGTTGGTCAAATTGAACAGATGCTGTAAATTCAGCAACAAAAGCATCAGTCGCTTCAGAGAAACGACCGCCCCACATACCCGAAGTTTGGGCTTGTGACGGATTTGAGGAATTAGAAGATGTGGTCATATCGGCTCAATAAAGTAAAAAGCGGTGATTTGGACAAGAGTATAACAAATTCAGATTCACTTGCCGAAGAACAAGCCAATCAAACTTATGCTGATACGCAGGCAGAACAACATGAGATGTATTTTTTTACGAAAATAGGACGTTGGCAATATCTAATTGAATTATTTATTGGCAGTAATGCCTTGGCGATGGTCTTGGCATTGGCTGAGGCACAAGGTTGGCACGGCTTAAGTTTTGCTCGGGTGCTGCAATACGTGCTCTATATCAATTGGGTGGTGTTGTGTTTTACTGCCTTGGTAGAGTTTTTTCAGGCGCGTTTTTTACGTATGGGCTTGAGCTTATCTTTTTTGGTCAGTTTTTTGCTGCTGCAAGGCATCGTATTGCTGACCACACTCAGTTTAAATACCTTGTTGCATTTTGGGCAAAACTTTCATCTACAACAATTTGGTATAGATGATCTGTTACATGGCGTTGGACTGCATTTGAGTTATGGCGTGTTATTGGGCGCATTTTGCTTTCGTTATATTTATGTGCGTGAACAGGCGATTCAGCAACGGCATAGTGAATTACAAGCGCGGGTACATGCCATGCAGGCGCGTATTCATCCACATTTTCTGTTTAATAGTTTAAATAATGTGATTAGTCTCATTGCCATAGATCCCGATAAGGCCGAGCAAATGTTGCTCAATTTGTCGCGTTTATTTCGTGCCAGTTTCCAAGAATTAAAACTGGTTAGCCTGAAAGATGAGATCGAACTTTGCCAGCGATATTTAGACATTGAACAAATTCGTTTAGGCGAACGCCTGAGCGTAGAGTGGAAAATTGAACAACCGCAACTGCTCAGTCAGGTACAAATTCCCTTATTAACTTTACAACCCTTATTAGAAAATAGTATTTTTCATGGAGTTGAAAAAGTTTTAGCAAAGAGTAATATAAGTATATTGATTGAAATATTGCAGAACCAAGTCAATATTGTCATTACAAATCCGTATGTCAGCGATAAAATAAATTTAAAACAAGGACACGGTATTGCACTACAAAACGTGAAGCAGCGTTTACAGGCTTATTATGGACGTAGTGTCGCTTTTCAAAGTTATGCGGGGAAAGGTATGTACACCACGGTTTTGCAATATCGCTATAAATAAAAACATGTAATTGTTCTGATTTTTCTTAACTTGATAAAAATAAAGTATTCAAATGAAAAGGAGGGGAAATGGACATCCTAATTTGTGATGATGAGCCTCTAGCAAGAGAGCGATTATCACGTTTGGTCACTCAATTGGGGCATCATGTAGTGGCAACGGCAGCTCATGGGCAACAGGCGATTGAACTGGCAGATGAACATCAGCCGGATGTCATATTACTAGATATTCAAATGCCGGGAATGGATGGTTTAAGTTGCGCTCAACATTTGCGTGAGCTTGACCCAATGCCAGCCATTGTGTTTTGTACCGCCTACGATAGACATGCACTCGAGGCATTTAAGTCCCATGCGGAAGGCTATTTGTTGAAACCTATTATGCAACAGGAATTGCAACAGGTTTTAGATCATTTAACAAAACTCACGCAAGCGCAGATGAGTCATTTAAAACAAAAAGAAAATATGGACGAATTTAAAATAAAACGTCACCAAATTGCTGCGAAAACTTATCGTGGTGTAGAGTTGGTGCCTATAGAAAATATCTATTATTTTTTAGCCGATCAGAAATATGTTACGGTGCGTCATAAAAATGGCAGTATCTTGATTGATGAAACGCTGAAAGATTTAGAAAGCGAATTTGGTGATCAATTTATTCGGATTCACCGAAATGCTTTGGTCTCGATTCAGTTTTTGGAGGGGCTAGAAGTGGTCAATTCAGGACAGTATCAGGTGCGTTGCCGCGAGCTAAATGAGCGTTTGGCTGTTAGCCGAAGACATTTACCTTTATTACGAGAACGCATCCAAAAACTCTAGTTGGTCAGTCTCATCGCAGATGAATACGCAACAGATTGATAAATCGGCAAAGAAATAGACTTGCATTTTTAGGGGATCAGGTTAAGTTTAGATGAACTTATTTATCTTGCTTAGCCATTATGATGAAAACCCTGAAAATTGCTACTCGACAAAGCCCACTTGCGTTATGGCAGGCTGAACACATTCGTGCCCGCTTAGAGGCGATGCATGCCGATTTAACTGTTGAGTTGGTGACTTTTGTTACACAGGGCGATAAAATTTTAGATACCCCACTGGCAAAAATTGGGGGGAAAGGCTTATTTGTCAAAGAATTAGAAGCTGCATTAATGGATGGGCGTGCCGATTTAGCCGTACACTCCATGAAAGATGTACCCATGGCATTGCCTGAAGGTCTGAGCTTGGCGGTCATTTGTGAGCGAGAGGATCCGCTCGATGCCTTTGTATCGAATCATTATGCCAGTTTTGCAGATTTACCACAGGGCGCTAAAGTCGGAACCTCAAGCTTGCGCCGCAAATGTCAAATTTTAAAAGCACGTCCAGATTTAGAGATTATTGATTTACGTGGCAATGTGGGCACGCGCCTGTCTAAGCTAGATGATGGTCAGTATGATGCAATTATTTTAGCCAGCGCAGGATTAAAACGTTTGGGCTTGGCAGAGCGTATTCGCCATACCATTCAGCCTGCGGTGAGCTTACCTGCAGTGGGGCAAGGAGCTTTGGGGCTGGAATGTCGTAGCCAAGATCAGGCGGTGCTGGATTTGATTTTGCCGTTAATGCATGCCGAAACCAATATGTGTGTACGTGCCGAACGTGCTTTTAATGCTTACTTAGAAGGCGGTTGTCAGGTACCCATTGCAGGCTATGCAACTTTGCAGAATGGTCAATTGCAAATTGAGGGTCGTGTTGGCAGTGTCGATGGGAAAACCATTCTTAAAGCTGTGCAATATGGTGTGCCTGAGCAGGCTGAAATGTTAGGTGAAGAATTGGCAAAAGCTTTATTGGCACAAGGTGCGGGTGAATTACTTAAAGCCCTGTATCAATAGTCCATATTGCGCCAGAAGCCCATGCTATTCATTAATACCCGACCTCAAGATCGTGCAGAGGCCTTAACTCAGGCTTTGCAACAACAGCATATTGAGGTCATTGACTTGCCCTTGTTGCAGCTTTCTGCACAGCCGTGGTCAGAGCCACTGGCTAATTTATACACCCAGTTGCCACACACACATATTATTGTGGTGGTCAGTCCTACTGCTGTCGATATTGGGATGGAATATTTAGCCCAAAGCCAAATATCCTTGCAGGATTTGCAACATATACGTTGGGTGGCTGTGGGTGAGAAAACTGCAGAAGTTTTACGCGGATATGGTGTTCATAGCGAAGTTCCGCAGGTTGAAACTTCCGAAGGGATGTTGAGTTTGCCGTATTTGCAAAATTTAAAAGTCGGCACACAAATTGCCTTTTGGCGTGGTGAAGGTGGTCGGCAATTTATGATGCAAACGCTGCTTGATCAAGGGATGCATGTACATAATTTTGTGTTATATAGGCGGGAATGTCCAGCCAGTTCTATTGAAAAAATGCTGGCAGTACGCGCACGTTTAATACAATCTTCAGAATTTATCATGATGATTAGCAGTGAAGCCAGTTGGTTAAACTGGCTGAGCTTGATTCAGCAGGATTTTGATTTACTGAACAAAGGTTATTATTGGGTATTGGGTGATCGTTTAGAGAAAATTTTGCTCGATTATCAAACGCAACATCATACAAAATATAAAGTATTGAAGTTGACCCATTTAAAAACAGAATTAATATTGCAGCAAATGATGCGCATGCAAGGAAAGCTATGAAAAAACTGGTTGTGATCGTGGTGTTGATTGCTTTGATCTGGATCGTCAAATTAAGTTTTGATGTGATGCAAATTTCGGCGCAACAACAGCAACTCAGTCAAAGTTTGCATCTTGTAGAAAAAACCAATGCCAATTTAAATGATCAATTGGTGGCTTTACAACGCCGTAATTATACCCAAGATGCAGCAGAACAGTCCGCAGTATCCAGCGCTGTACCGCAAGAAGATGCTATTCAACCAATGGAGATGGTAGCGCGGCAATTGGACTTGGTGGAATTTTCCTTACAGCAACAGCAATTTCACTATGCAACCGAAATGCTGGAAAATTTAGACCGTGAGTTAAACGAATATGCTTTAGCGCCAGCTTTGAAACAAAGTTTGCATCAAGTTATTCAGCAAGATCAGAAACAAATTCAACAATTTATAACAACACGCGATGCACAATATCAACAAGTGAGTCAGTTGTTGCAACAGTTAGATCAACAATTAAAACAGCAAGTTCAACAACCTGAGATGAACCCTGCTGATGTCGATGATCGTTATTTTTGGCAAAAATGGCTGAGTATTGAATCAGCCAAGCAACCTGCAACACAGTTGATGCAGCGCCAGATTATTTTAAAAGAGGCACAATTGCGTCTATTGCTTGCTCGACAAGTATTTATGCAAGGCCAATACGTGCAATATCAACAAGAAGTGAATGACATTATTCAGTTATTACAACAATTGCCTGATCAGAAAGCACAGCAATTGGTTCAGCAATTAGAAAAAATTAAAAACTTAAATATCGTTCCAGCGCCAAGTTTAAAAACGCGTGCTTTATTGGGAGCGGTATAAATGAAACAGATTTTACTCGCCTATGTGGTGGTCAGTATTGTACTGATTGCTTTGCTGAGCGTACTGAGTTATGGGTATGGTTCAGGCTATGTTTATGTGTATTGGCGCGAATGGCAATTGCAAACCAATATTTGGTTGTTGTTGTTCTTTTTCTTGTCGATCAGTGTTTCGCTACAAATTTTATGGTTGTTGTTAAAGCGCTATTTTAGCCGTGAGCAGCGTAAGGTTGAAACAGTATTTAACTTTAAAAATCTGCATCCTTATGAGCAATTGGCGGTCATTTGGTTGCTAGATGCTGCTGAAGATCAACACCAGTTTATTCGACAGGTCTTTGCTCAGTCGGGTTTGCTCAAAGGGGTGATGGAAGCACGTATGTACTCCATTCAACAGCAATATCCGCAAGCGTTGGATGCATTAAATCAAAGCAGTGCTATGGCATTTGAATTGGCAGAAATACAGCGTATTGAAATTTATTTAGCGCAGCAGCAACCTGAACAAGCTTTGACACATTTAGAGTTTCTGAATCAGCAAGAATTATCGCCGTGGTTATTTAAAGTCAAAACGGCTTATCAAAAGCGTTTAGTTGCTTTGTGGGGTGAGTTTGCCACGAAATATCCTTGGCATTATTTACGTTCGACCAAATACGGGCATTTAGATGCAGACACCAAACAAAAGTGGCTGACCGAGTTGTTAACACAATTTGAGCAGGCCGATGCAGAAAATTTACAGGCCTTGCAGCAGCGTTATTGCGATTTGGGGGAACAGATTTTCAGTCAGCCTTATGCCATTCAGGTGTTGTGGTTGAAGTTGTTATCGCGTTTGCCTGATTTAGCCGCACAACATGAACGTCTTGCGGTACATATGTTGAGTGAACAGTTTAATCAGGAAGTGTTTTATTTATGGTTTCAACATCAGTTGTTAAAACAGCAACCCGATTATGCAAAAATTGAACAGCAAATAAATTTGTGGGAACATAAATATCCTGTATTACCTGTATTTAGTTTTGCTAAATGGCATATTTTTATGGCAACAGCACGTTATTCAGAAGCCGAACAATTACTGGATTTATATCCCGAACACGTATTAATGAGTTATTTAAGAGTTAAATCTAATTTAAAAGATCAGCCTGAATTATTGAAACAGTTAAATTTAATCTTTGAAAATAATTCTAATTTTGTCGAAATTAAAATTTAAAGGTGAGTTGTGTTAACACTAGCAGATTATCCAATTGTTTTTGAGCAGCGTGTCGCATGGGGAGATATGGATGCTTTTGGGCATGTCAATAATGTGATCTATTACCGTTATATTGAAAATGCGCGTTTATATTATTTGGACCATTTAAAAATTTTACAGCAAGATGTTTTGACTGTGATTGCCTCAAATCAGTGCAAATATATACGTCCTGTGGTTTATCCTGATATTTTAAAAATTGGCGTTCGGGTAGAAGAGTTGCGTAATAGTGCCATGCGTATGCATTATTTAATTTACAGTGAAGTACAGCAAATGGTGGTGGCAGAGGCAGATGCAGTGATTGTATGTGTGGATTGCGTCAATATGCAAAAAACCTTAATCCCTGAAAATGTGCGCGTGGGTATTCATAAAATAGAAAAAACCGTACAGCATATTCTTGATTAAATCTTAATAATCAGTTCATAATATGTCCCACTGTTATTTATATGTAGAGTAGTAGGGTTTTTATTGACGCTTCAGTTTGATAAAAATAGAATGAATCTGCTTAATTTAATAACTGAATATAAAAAGCATAGTTTTGGAGTAAGTATGATGCCTGATATTAGTAATTTGTCTGTAGAACAGTTAAAGCATTTACAAGCGGAAGCGGAAGCATTAATTGCAACGAAAAAAGATCAAGCTATTGAAGATGCCTATAATCAAATTTTAGCGATTGCAGACAATTTGGGTTTAAGCATTGAGCAGATTTTGGAAGTTGGCGAAAGCAAGCGTAAGAAAAGCCCGCGTAAAACTGTAGCGCCACGTTATCGTAGCAAAACAAACCCTACAGATACTTGGACTGGTCGTGGTAAAAAACCACGCTGGTTAGTCGCTGAATTAGAAAAAGGCGCAAAACTTGAAGATTTTCTAATCTAAGCTTCATCAATTTGTCATTGATTTGACTTAGAGTTCAAAAACCAAGCAATACAGCTTGGTTTTTTTATCGGTATCAATTGGCGATGCCGAAAAAGTGTGCATAATGTGTGAGTGTTATAAAAGTCATTCATAGAAAAATTAGTAAGGTTGGTCGTGGTGGCATGATAAAGAAACCCAAATACATCACGTGGTGGATTTTCGCCCTCATTGCATTTTTGTTTTTTGTGTTGTTACAAATTCCAGCAGCGTGGTTAATTTCAAAATTTTATAAAAACAATCAGACCTTACATAATGTGAGTGGTAATATTTGGAAAGGACAAGCCGATTGGCATAAAGGACAGTTACGTGGCTCTTTAAGTTGGAATACACGTCCTTTAGATTTAGTTTTATTGCGTGTCGCTGCCGATGTTGAAGTGCATAGTGGCAATACTAAACTCGAAGGCATTGTTGGCTATCGTTTTGGCAGTGTCTTGGTGCAATCCTTAGATGGGCAAGTTGCGCCAGAAACCTTAAAAAGTATTGTAGACTGGCAGTGGCCAAGTAATGCTATTCAACTTAAAGACATTCATTTGAATTTTAAAAAACAACAAGGCTTCACTAAAAGCAAAGGACAATTGCAGTGGGCGGGTGGGGAATTGCTGTATCGTTTTGCTCAACGCCAAGACCGTATGAGTATCCCTGCGTTAAAAGGCAGCTTGTCTGATGAAAATGGCAAACTGTTATTTGATATTCGCGATCAACGTGAACAAAAAATGCTGAATATTGCGCTTGATCAAAGCTTGATGCTAGATGTACAACTTACACAACGCTTATTGATGAACATTGCCTCTTATGAGGGCAAAGCGGGCTTAGATACCTATGTAATCAGTACTCGCCAACCTCTATTAAAAGGAGGTTTCTAATGCGTACACTCTCTGAACGATTGGAGAATTTGCACTGGAAGCAGTTTGATCGTGCTGCGCCTGTACTTTTAACTTTTTTGATTTTGTATCTATGTTGGAAACTGGCGAGTTTATTTTGGTGGGTTGTTGCGCCGCCTCAAGTCATGCAAATTGATCGGGTAGAGTTAGGTTCACAGCAACCACAAATCCCGAATATTTCATCCTTTGCATTGTTTCAAGAACTTGGGCACAGCAACACTGTCGATGATCAATTAAATATGACCTTGCAAGGTGTGGTGGTTGGGCAGCCGAGTCAGTTTTCTTCTGCGGTCATTAAAGTGAATGACGTGGCAGAGCGCTACCGTGTTGGCGATGTGATTGATTCGAGTCAGTACCAATTGGCAGAAGTCTATTGGGATCGGGTGATTTTACGTCATAGCAGTGGTGCAACGCGTGAAGTGTTGTTTAAGGGCATCGAAAATGGTTTAAATCAACCTATTTTGCCTTCAATCTTAAGTGGTAATCAAGCTCCTGTAACTACACCTACGCAGTCCATACAACCGAATAACGCCATTGGACAGGCAGTGCAGCGCATACAGGAAGATCGCGAACAATATTTAAAAGAGATGGGTGTTGAGGCAAATACGGGCAATGGTTATGAAGTGACCACACGTACGCCAGCCGCTTTAAGAAATAAATTGGGTTTACAGCCAGGTGACCGTATTTTGTCTTTAAATGGGCAGAGTGTCGGGCAAGGGCAAAACGATGCGCAGTTATTGGAACAAGCGCGTCGTGAAGGTCAAGTGAAATTAGAAATAAAACGTGGTGATCAAGTGATGACCATACAACAAAATTTTTAAATGGATCGGCATCGTAACTACATGCAGAGACATATTTAGGGTTAGGAAACACAGTAGATTATGGCTTTATTGAATTATGAGCGTCCATTTTGGGCATTACTGGCTGCTGCACCGCTTGTTGCAATGGTGAGTACTGCGAGTCATGCGCAAACCTGGAAAATTAATTTACGTGATGCGGACTTAACTGCATTTATTAATGAAGTGGCCGATATTACGGGCAAGAACTTTGCAGTCGATCCGCGTGTGCGTGGCAATGTCACGGTGATTTCCAACAAAGCCTTGAATAAAAATGAAGTCTATGACCTATTTTTAGGGGTGTTGAATGTGAATGGTGTGGTAGCTATTCCATCAGGCAATACCATTCGCCTTGTACCTGACAGTAATGTCAAAAGCTCAGGTATTCCTTATGACAGCCGTCAAAATGCGCGTGGTGACCAAATTGTAACGCGGGTCATTTGGCTGGAAAATACCAATGCCAATGACCTGATTCCTGCCTTGCGTCCGCTCATGCCGCAATTTGCGCATTTGTCTGCTGTCGGGGGTACTAATGCCTTAATCGTGTCAGATCGTGCCAGTAACATTTATCAGTTAGAAAGCATTATCCGTAATCTAGATGGTACGGGGCAAAATGACATTGAAGCGATTAGCCTGCAATCCAGTCAAGCCGAAGAAGTCATTGGCTTGCTTGAGTCGATGAGTTCGACAGGGGCAGCGAAAGATGTTAAAGGTTCGCGTGTGCGTATTGTGGCGGACAACCGTACCAATCGTATTATCATCAAAGGCGATACCGCAACACGTAAACGCATTCGTCAAATGATTGAAATGATGGATGTGCCTGCGGCAGATCGTTTGGGTGGTTTGAAGGTTTTTCGCTTGAAATATGCCAGTGCACAGAATTTAGCAGAAATATTGCAAGGTCTGGTTTCAGGACAGGCGGTGAGCAGCAGCGCTAATGCAAATAGCAGCAGTAACAACAACAGTGCTAGTAATTTAAGCAGCACCAATAACAACACAGGCAATTCATCGACCATTTCTACCCCAAGTATTAATTTGGGTGGCAGCTCGAATAGCAACAATCAAAACAACATCACCAGTTTTAATGGTAATGGCGTCAGTATTATTGCCGATGGTTCGCAAAATGCTTTGGTGGTCAAAGCCGATCCGCAGTTGATGCGTGAAATTGAATCGGCCATTCAGCAACTAGATACCCGTCGTCAACAAGTGTTGATTGAAGCTGCGATTATAGAAGTGGAAGGTACCGATGCCGACCAATTGGGTGTGCAGTGGGCATTGGGCGATTTAAGCAGCGGTATCGGTCTAATTAATTTTGACAATATTGGTGCAAGTTTAAAAAATGTTGCTGCAGGCTATTTAACTGGCGGTGCAGCAGGAGCAGGCAGTGCGATTGGTGCAGGTACATCTTTGGTTTTGGGTGATTATCGCGAAGGTTCTGATGGTTCACGCAAACTTTATGGTGCGATGATTCAGGCCTTGAAAGAAAAAACCAAATCCAATTTATTGTCTACGCCATCTATTGTGACTATGGACAATGAAGAAGCCTATATTGTGGTTGGTGAAAACGTTCCTTTTGTAACAGGTTCATTATCTACCAATGGCGGTGTGGCAAATCCGTATACCACCATTGAGCGTAAAGATGTCGGGGTGACTTTAAAAGTGGTGCCACATATTGGTGAAGGCGGAACACTACGCTTGGAAGTTGAGCAAGAAGTGTCGGATGTCAAAGCCAATAAAGGTCAGGCGCAGGATTTAGTCACCAGTAAACGTGCAATTAAAACTTCGATTTTGGCTGAACATGGGCAAACCATTGTCTTAGGTGGCTTAATTTCGGATAACTCGATTTATAGTCGTCAGGCTGTGCCAGGTTTGGGGGCTATTCCAGGGTTAGGGCGTTTATTCCGCTCAGATGGTCAATCTAATCAAAAACGTAATTTATTAATTTTTATTCACCCAACGATTGTGGGTGATAGTCAGGACATCCGCCGTATTTCGCAGCAGCGTTATAGCCAATTGTATAGTCTTCAATTGGCGATGGATACTGATGGTAGCTTTGCCAAACTGCCTGAAAATGTTAGCGATGTCTATCAGCAGCGTTTGCCTGTCTCTCGCGTTGCGCCGCAAACAGGAACTTATCAAACACTGCCGTCAGCAGTGCCTGCAAACCGTGCAGCAACGGTGGTGAGCACCCCTGTTGTGATTGAACCTGCGGTACAGCGTCAAGGTGTAGTTTTGCCGCAGCAGGAAGTCAGTAAAACTAAAAATACAGTCACCACAACCACAATTCGCGCTACACCTTAATCGTATCCTACGCAGATTGTGGTTAAGGGCATGTTATGATGTCTTCAAATCACACGAGAGAAGTTATTTATGACTTGGAAAATACAAGCAATTAGCGGTGAATTTACTGGCCAAGAAATTAGTATCGACCGTGATATGTTGGTGGGGCGTCATCAAAGTGCAGATTTAGTGCTGCAATCGGCAGAAATTTCACGTAAACATGCGGCTTTTTTACTCAAAGAACAGGTACTGTATGTGCAAGATTTAAATTCTTCCAACGGCACTTTTGTCAATGATTTACGCATTGCCGATGAAACCTTACTTAAAGAAGGTGATATCGTCCAATTTGCCAGCTTAAAGTTTTCAGTATTTGCGCCTGCGGTTGAATTGGAACATGCGGCAGATGTCGCCGAAACTGCTGAAAAAGTCACAGCACAAACAGAAAAAACACCTGCACAGCAAATGAACGAGCAGGGAATGCCTGAATTGAATCAACGTGACAGTTCTGTGCAATTAAACCGTGATGGTATGCCGCAAGGCGTGGCAGTACCAAAACCAGCACCTATTCCAGAAGGTGTGGATATTCATGCAGTTCAAGCAGAGCCAACACCTGTGCCTGTCGAACAGCCTGTTTCTCGTGTGGAGCAAGAGAAAGAACAGCAGAAAAATGCCTCTGTGGGTTTAATTTCACTAATCGTGTTGGTGATTTTAGCTATTTTGGCATGGGTATTGTTTAAATAAGCGACCTTTGCTTTACAATCAAGGCATGCGATCGCATGCCTTTGTTTATTTAGGGGGAAGAATGTCTATTGCACAGCTTGATACGCGTCAAGTCATTTTATTTGATTTAGATGGCACCTTAGTCGACTCCGCGACGGATTTATATCGTGCCATGAACATGAGTTTAAATGCGCTGCAACTGCCTTTGGTAACACTGGAGCAAGTCCGAACTTGGGTGGGTAAGGGAACTGCGGTATTTTGCAATAGTGTCTTATCGCACTTAATGGGTGAAGTTCATCCTGAACAGCAACAACAGCTACTGAACACCTTCTTAGAAATTTATAATGCCGATCCGTGTATCGACACACAACCTTTTCCGGGCATTATTGAATTTTTAGAGTGGGCAAAAGCACAACAAAAAATCTTAGTTTGTGTGACCAATAAACCTGAACAACCAGCTCGCGCCATTGTAGAAGCATTAGAGATGCAACATTATTTTGATGATGTGATTGGTGGAGATCGTTTTGAGGAGCGAAAACCCCATCCGCGTCAATTGCTGCATTGTGTGGAACATTATCAAGTGGAGAAGTCTCAAGTCTTGATGATTGGTGATTCTTCTAATGATGTTGAAGCCGCGCGTCGAGCGGGTATTGATTGTATTGTGGTCAGCTACGGCTATAATCATGGTGAGCCGATTGCCAATTGTCAGCCACAACAAATTGTGGATAATTTAACTGAATTGTTAAATATTTAAGATTCAAAAATCAAATAATTTCACGCGAATTGCTATGCTAATTGCTATAAAGGATATCAAAAATGAGTCAGGCTGTAATGCCCATATTTCGATGGCGACGCTAGTCAATCTACAACCGTCCTTCACTTCGTCTTATCGAAAACATTGCTACATCGAAATATAGAGAGCTTCACATGACCACTCAGCCCCAATTTGAACAACTTAAAGCAGCAGGCTATAACCTCATTCCTGTATATCGTCAGCGTTTGGCTGATACCGAAACTCCTTTGTCGGTATTTGCGCGTTTGAAGCAGCATCAACAAGCTTATTTGTTTGAGTCTGTAGAAGGTGGTGAAAACTGGGCACGTTATTCAATTATTGGTTTGGGTGAATCTACAGTTTTCTCATGCAATGCGGGTGAGTTCACCATTCAGCATGCCGATGGTTCAATCGAAAAACAAACTTGTGCGCAGCCGTTTCAGTATATCCGCGATTTTCAAGCGCAGTTTAAAGTGCCTACGCAAGCCGACTTGCCTGAGTTGCCAAATTTTACAGGCGGTTTGGTTGGTTATTTTGGTTACGATGCGGTACGTTATATCGAACCGCGTTTAAAAAACGTGCCTGCAGCAGATCCAGTCGGTTTGCCTGATATTTGGATGATGTTGTCTAAAACAGTCATCGTGTTTGATAACTTAAAAGATACCTTGTTCTTAATTGTGCATGCCGATGCAGCGCAGGCAGATGCTTATGACAAGGCACAACAACAACTCGATGCACTAGAAGAAATTTTAGCAACCCCGATTAGTCTAAAAGCAGAAAAACATACGCCACCACATTTTGAATCGCTTACAGGCAAAGAAAAATTCTTGGCGACCATTGATACCGTCAAAGAATACATTCGTGCAGGCGATGTTATGCAAGTGGTGCCTGGACATCGCATGGTGTCAGATTTCGATGGTGAGCCGTTACAGGTTTATCGTGCTTTGCGCCATCTCAACCCATCGCCGTACTTATTCTTGGTACAAGGCAAAACTTTGGGCGATGATCAGCCGTTTCATATTGTCGGCTCATCACCTGAAATTTTATCGCGTTTGGAAAATGGTATTGCCACTGTGCGTCCTTTAGCAGGTACACGCCCGCGCGGTAAAACCAAAGAAGAAGATTTGGCACTTGAGCAAGATTTGTTGTCGGATGAAAAAGAAATTGCCGAACACTTAATGCTGATTGACTTGGGGCGTAATGATGTCGGGCGTATCGCCAAAATTGGTAAAGTACAAGTCACCGATCAAATGGTGATCGAGCGTTATTCGCATGTCATGCATATTGTGTCCAATGTGCAAGGTGAGGTACGCGATGATGTTGATGCTTTGGATGTTTTTCAGGCAACCTTTCCTGCAGGGACGCTTTCTGGGGCGCCAAAAATTCGTGCCATGGAAATTATTGATGAAGTTGAGCCTGTAAAACGTGGTGTTTTTGGTGGCGCTGTCGGTTATTTAGGCTGGCATGGTGAAATGGATATGTCGATTGCGATTCGTACCTGTGTTATTCGTCACAATAAGGTCTATGTGCAGGCAGGTGCAGGTCTAGTTGCGGACTCAAATCCTGAATCTGAATGGAATGAAACCCAAATAAAAGCTCGTGCAGTGATCAAAGCGGTTGAATTATCATCAAATGGATTGATTTTGTGAGTTTTTAGCGTTTTTTTTAAAAAAAACACTTGCACGGATTTCAAGTTTTGCTAAACTGCACACCGTTCCGATACGAAACGTACGAAACACTAAGAAGCGCCGGCATAGCTCAGTTGGTAGAGCAACTGACTTGTAATCAGTAGGTCCACAGTTCGAATCCGTGTGCCGGCACCATCTTAGAGAGTTTAGATTGTTAAGTAAAGAACAAACACTGAGTAAGTGTGAAAATGGTGGGATTCCCGAGCGGTCAAAGGGAGCAGACTGTAACTCTGCCGCGTAAGCTTCGAAGGTTCGAATCCTTCTCCCACCACCATTAACTTCGATAGAAGTGGTAATTACCAACATAGATGCGGGAGTAGCTCAGTTGGTAGAGCGGCAGCCTTCCAAGCTGCATGTCGCGAGTTCGATCCTCGTCTCCCGCTCCATCGAAGGATTTATCGCTCTTATAGCTCAGTGGTAGAGCACTCCCTTGGTAAGGGAGAGGTCTCGAGTTCAAATCTCGATAAGAGCTCCAGATACAGTTTAGCGATTATTCGCACAAATTTTTTAAAAAGCAGGCTTATTAGTCTGCTTTTCAAGTATTAGGTGTCTAGTTTTTTAGGCGATATGTCGGGGCAGAGTTTTACTCAGCATTGTGTTCGACGTAAACGAGGAAGATGAACATGGCTAAGGCTAAGTTTGAACGTAATAAGCCACACGTTAACGTGGGCACAATCGGTCACGTTGACCATGGTAAAACAACTTTAACAGCTGCAATTGCAACTGTATGTGCAAAAAAATTCGGTGGTGAAGCGAAAGACTACGCTGCAATCGACTCTGCACCAGAAGAAAAAGCACGTGGTATTACAATTAATACTTCTCACGTAGAATACGACTCTCCAACTCGTCACTACGCGCACGTAGACTGCCCAGGCCACGCTGACTATGTTAAAAACATGATCACTGGTGCTGCTCAGATGGATGGTGCGATCCTTGTATGTGCTGCGACTGACGGTCCAATGCCACAAACTCGTGAACACATCCTTCTTTCTCGTCAGGTAGGTGTACCTTACATCGTTGTATTCTTGAATAAATGTGACCTTGTAGACGACGAAGAGCTTCTTGAGCTAGTTGAAATGGAAGTTCGTGAACTTCTTTCTACTTACGACTTCCCAGGTGATGACACTCCAGTTATCCGTGGTTCAGCGCTTCTTGCGCTTAACGGCGACGCTGGTCAATATGGTGAAGCTGCAGTTGAAGCGCTTGTTGAAGCGCTTGACACTTACATCCCAGAGCCAGTACGTGCAATCGACCAAGCATTCTTGATGCCAATCGAAGACGTATTCTCTATTTCTGGTCGTGGTACAGTAGTAACTGGCCGTGTTGAAACTGGTATCGTGAAAGTAGGCGAAGAAGTTGAAATCGTAGGTATCAAAGACACAGTTAAAACAACTGTAACTGGCGTAGAAATGTTCCGTAAATTGCTTGACGAAGGTCGTGCAGGCGAGAACTGTGGTGTTCTTTTACGTGGTACTAAGCGTGAAGACGTACAACGTGGTCAAGTACTTGCTAAGCCAGGTACAATCAAGCCACACACTAAATTCGATGCGGAAGTATACGTACTTTCTAAAGAAGAAGGTGGTCGTCACACTCCATTCCTTAACGGTTACCGTCCACAATTCTATTTCCGTACAACTGACGTAACTGGTGCAATCCAGTTGAAAGAAGGCGTTGAAATGGTAATGCCAGGTGACAACGTTGAAATGTCAGTAGAATTAATCCACCCAATCGCAATGGACGCTGGTTTACGCTTCGCGATCCGTGAAGGTGGTCGTACTGTAGGTGCCGGTGTTGTTGCTAAAGTAACAGCATAATTATAGAATGTGTTGAGCAGGTCGAGAGCTTTGGCTCTCGTTCTGTTTTGTAGGTCAGTAGTTCAATTGGTAGAGCGTCGGTCTCCAAAACCGAATGTTGGGGGTTCGAGTCCCTCCTGACCTGCCATTTTTTTAAAAAAGCTTGATGTCGGCTAATCTAGTCATATAATAAGTCGCGAATTCTACGACGAGTACAAAAATGTCGAATGATAAATCGCGTGACGCATTAAGCGACGCGCCAATCCCTCAAAGAAATAATTCTGCTGAAGTTGTTCAATCGAGTTCTCCATTAGACTATGTGTTGTGGGGTATCGCTTTGATTTTACTCATCGCTTCGATGATGGTGAATCAGCATCTTCCTGCGTATTGGGCACCAGCCAATGATATTTGGGTGCGTGTTGGGGTAATTTTGACTTGTATCGTTGTGGCTTTAGGTTTATTATACGCCACCCATCAAGGCAAAGGCTTTGTTCGTTTGCTTAAAGATTCGCGTATTGAGTTGCGTCGAGTCACTTGGCCTACTAAGCAAGAAACAGTAACCACATCGTGGCAAGTGCTTGTGGTTGTTGTGGTCACCTCAATTGTATTGTGGTGTTTTGACTATCTGTTAGGCTGGGCAATCAAGTTTATTATCGGGTAAAAGAGCTATGAAACGTTGGTACATTATTCATGCCTACTCAGGTTATGAAAAACAAGTGATGCGTTCGCTTAATGATCGAATCCAGCGTAGCGCTGTTGCCGATAGCTTTGGTGAAGTCCTTGTTCCTACCGAAGAAGTGGTAGAAATGAAGGATGGTAAGAAACGTAAGTCAGAGCGTAAGTTCTTTCCAGGCTATGTATTGGTTGAAATGGAAATGAACGATGAAACTTGGCACATTGTTAAAGAATGTCCAAAAGTTTTAGGTTTTATTGGTGGTACAGCAGAAAAGCCTGCCCCAATTACGCAAAAAGAAGCTGACGCGATTCTTGCACGTGTACGCAATACTGGTGAAGCGCCTCGTCCGAAGACGATGTTTGAACCAGGCGAAGAATTACTTGTAATTGATGGTCCATTCACCGACTTTAAAGGCGTGGTGGAAGAAGTTCAATACGAGAAGTCACGTTTAACGTTGACTATTAATGTATTTAATCGACCTACTCAGGTTGAGCTGGAATTCCGTCAAGTCGAAAAAACAGTTTAAATTTGAGTGGTTGGAAAACGCCCGATTTATGATGAATCGGGCATTGTTGTTGTAACGGTATCGTTACTTAAAATATTGGGGAGCCTAGCGGCGTTTGTACCCAGAGGTAATTTGAAATGGCTAAGAAGATTGACGGCTATATCAAGCTGCAAGTCCCAGCTGGTAAAGCGAATCCATCTCCACCTATTGGTCCTGCACTAGGTCAACGTGGTGTTAACATCATGGCATTCTGTAAAGAATTCAATGCTGCTACACAAAAAGTTGAACCAGGTTTGCCAATTCCTGTAGTGATCACTGTGTACAACGACAAGTCGTTCACATTCATCATGAAAACTCCTCCTGCTGCTATTCTTCTTAAGAAAGCTGCAGGCATTCAAAAGGGTTCAGCTGTACCTAACAAAAACAAAGTTGGTAAGTTGACTCGTGCTCAGTTAGAAGAAATCGCGACTACTAAAGAGCCAGATTTAACTGGTGCTGATTTAGAAGCACGTGTGCGTACCATTGCTGGTTCTGCACGTTCTATGGGCTTGGATGTGGAGCTATAAGACATGGCAAAGTTAACTAAGCGTCAAAAAGCTATTGCAGCTGCAGTAGAAGCGAACAAAGTTTACACTTTGGAAGAAGCGGTTGAAGTTCTAAACAACCTTCCTGCTGCTAAATTCAAAGAATCTTTGGATGTTGCGGTAAACCTAGGTGTTGACCCACGTAAATCTGATCAGGTTGTTCGTGGTGCGACTACACTTCCTGCAGGTACTGGTAAAACTGTACGTGTAGCTGTTTTCGCTCAAGGTGTTGCTGCAGAAGCTGCTAAAGCTGAAGGCGCAGACGTAGTTGGTTTCGATGACTTAGCTGAAAGCATTCAAGCGGGTAACCTTGACTTTGACGTTGTGATTGCAGCTCCTGATGCAATGCGCGTTGTCGGTAAGTTGGGTACGATTCTAGGTCCACGTGGCTTAATGCCAAACCCTAAAGTGGGTACTGTAACTCCTGACGTTGCGACTGCAGTTAAAAATGCAAAAGCAGGTCAAGCACGTTACCGTGTAGACAAAGCAGGTATTATCCACGCTGCGATTGGTCAAGTTGGCTTTACTGCTGAAGCGGTTCGTTCAAACGTTGAAACCTTAGTTGCTGACTTGAAAAAGTTAAAACCTGCAACTTCTAAAGGTGTGTACATCAAAAAGATCACTTTGAGCTCTACTATGGGTCCTGGTCTTGTTATTGATGTACAAAACGTTTCTAACTAAGTCTGGCTTAGAAAGAATTTTAAAGTCCTGAGTGAAATTTAAAGCCCTGCTTTAAATTTCACGCAAGAGAGGGCATAGGCTTCACTCGAAGCATAGCTTCTCGACTTGCGGATCGGCAAAGCGTTGCTTTGCTGATCGATCCTCAGGCGGACTTTGAATTGGTAAATGAGAATTTATCAGCGTCAAAGACCTCAGGCGAAAGTGGTTTTATGCTGTTTTCTTAATATCCCAGCCTGGGTAGACGCGGTGGTGTGATTTATTCCTCCTCCGCGTGTAAATTCAGTTTTGAATTTACGAATTGGGAGTGTACTTCGAGTAAGTACATAAATCACCGTTAGGAGGTTTTACAATGGCTCTTCTTATCGAAGACAAAAAACAGATCGTAGCAGAAGTAAACGAAGTTGCTTCTAAAGCGTTCTCAGCTGTTGTTGCTGACTATCAGGGTTTAAGCGTTGAGCAATTAACGGCTCTACGTGTTGAAGCGCGTAAATTAGGTGTTACTACACGTGTTGTACGTAATACTTTGGCAAAACGCGCTCTTCAAGATACGCAATTCACGATCTTGAACGACAACCTTGTTGGCCCAACAATTTTAGCTTTCTCAACTTCTGAAGACGACATGGGTGCAGCTGCACGCTTGTTCGAAGAATTCGCTAAAACAAACAAAGCATTTGAACTTAAAGCTGCTGCATTTGACGGCAAACTTTACCAAGGTGCTGAAGTTAGCGTAATTGCGAATCTTCCGAACCAAGAAAAAGCGCTTACTATGCTTGCAAACGTTCTTCAAGCTCCTATTTCGAAATTGGGTCGCCTTATTACTGCGCTCAAAGAGAAAAACGAGTCAGAAGCTGCATAAGCTTAAATTTATTTCCACACCATTCAATTTCCATTTGGAGTTATTCTCATGGCTTTAACTAACGAAGAAATCTTAAACGCAGTTGCTGAAAAAACTGTTCTTGAACTTGTTGAACTTATCTCTGCTTTTGAAGAGAAATTCAATGTATCAGCTGCTGCTGTTGCTGTTGCTGCTGCTCCAGGCGCTGGCGCTGCTGCTGCAGAAGAGCAATCTGAATTCAATGTTGAGTTGACTTCTTTCGGTGCGAACAAAGTTGCTGTAATTAAAGCAGTTCGTGAAGCTACTGGCCTTGGTCTTAAAGAAGCTAAAGACATGGTTGAAGGCGCACCTGCCGTTCTTAAAGAAGGCGTTTCTAAAGAAGAAGGCGAAGAGCTTAAGAAGAAACTTGAAGAAGCTGGTGCTACAGTTACTCTTAAGTAATTTCTTAAGGGAGTCGATTTTTTATAATCGGCTCCAAAAATTGGCTGATGGCTCTTGGGTCATCAGCCTTTTTGCGTTACAATTATCGGCTCGATTTTTGTTTGAATGATGGAAAAACCATCAAAAACAATATAAATCAATAAAATTAAACGCTTACCAATATTTTTCCACATTTAAAAATATTGTTAAGCGTTTTAATACCACTAAAAATTGCAGCATTTGTAAACAGTGGTGGCCATATCGGCCTGCGTAATTCCTTCTAAACCCGTTCTGCAGGCGGGTTTAGTTTACTTTCCGAGGACTCCAGATGGCATACTCATATACCGAAAAGAAACGGATCCGTAAGAATTTTGGTAAATTGCCCCAAGTGATGGATGCACCGTACTTGCTTTCGATTCAAGTCGACTCGTACCGTACATTTCTACAAGATGGCAAAACTCCAAAAAGCCGCGAAGATATCGGTCTCCAAGCCGCATTTCGTTCAGTTTTTCCTATAGAAAGTTATTCTGGCAATGCTGCTTTAGAATTTGTTGAGTATAGTCTTGGTAAGCCTGAGTTTGACGTGCGTGAGTGTATTCTTCGCGGCTCAACTTATGCGGCACCAATGCGCGTAAAAATTCGTTTGATCATTAAAGATCGCGAAACAAAATCAATCAAAGATGTGCGTGAACAAGAAGTCTATATGGGCGAAATGCCTTTAATGACGGATAACGGTACTTTCGTAATTAACGGTACTGAGCGTGTGATCGTATCTCAATTACACCGTTCACCAGGCGTGTTCTTTGACCACGATAAAGGTAAAACCCACTCGAGCGGTAAAGTGTTGTATTCAGCACGCATTATTCCTTACCGTGGCTCATGGTTAGACTTTGAATTCGATGCCAAAGACTTAGTGTATGTACGTATTGACCGTCGTCGTAAATTATTAGCGACTGTGGTATTGCGTGCATTAGGTTATAGCAATGAACAAATCCTAGACTTGTTCTTTGAGAAAGTACCTGTCTATTTAGACATGGGTAGCTACCAGATTGACCTTGTCCCAGAACGCTTGCGTGGCGAAATGGCGCAATTTGACATCACTGATGCTGACGGCAAAGTGATTGTTGAGCAAGGCAAGCGTATCAACGCGCGTCACGTACGTCAAATGGAAGCTGCTGGCCTAGAAAAACTTTCAGTTCCAGATGAATATTTGTACGAACGTATCACGGCAGAAGACATTGCTTTACGTGATGGCGAAGTGATTGCTGCAAACACGCTGTTAAGCCATGAAATCATGGTTAAAATTGCTGAAGGCGGCGTAAAACAGTTTAATATTCTGTTCACAAACGACATTGATCGTGGGTCATTCATTGCTGATACTTTACGTGCCGATACGACTACAGGTCGTGAAGATGCTTTGGTCGAAATCTACAAAGTGATGCGTCCAGGTGAGCCACCAACGAAAGAAGCAGCTGAAAATCTGTTTAATAACTTGTTCTTCTCTTCTGAGCGTTATGATTTATCGCCAGTCGGTCGTATGAAGTTTAACCGTCGTTTGGGTCGTCCTTACGAAGTGGGTACAGATCAGAAGTCACGTGAAGTTGAAGGTATTTTGTCTAATGAAGACATTACCGATGTACTCAAAACATTGATTGAAATTCGTAACGGTAAAGGTGAAGTCGATGATATTGACCACTTGGGTAACCGTCGCGTCCGTTCAGTAGGTGAGATGACAGAAAACCAATTCCGTGTTGGTCTAGTTCGTGTTGAACGTGCTGTGAAAGAGCGTTTGTCACAAGCTGAAACAGACAATCTATCTCCGCAAGATTTAATCAATGCGAAGCCAGTGGCTGCAGCAATCAAAGAGTTCTTTGGTTCAAGCCAATTGTCTCAGTTCATGGACCAAAACAACCCGTTGTCTGAAATTACCCACAAGCGTCGTGTTTCTGCGCTTGGGCCTGGTGGTTTGACTCGTGAGCGTGCGGGCTTTGAGGTACGTGACGTACATCAAACGCATTATGGTCGTGTATGTCCAATTGAGACGCCTGAGGGTCCAAACATTGGTTTGATCAACTCCCTGTCTGTTTATGCCAAATGTAACAATTTTGGCTTCTTGGAAACTCCATACCGTAAAGTGGTTGATGGTCGTGTAACTGATGACGTTGAGTATTTATCTGCAATTGAAGAAGTTGGTACTGTGATTGCACAGGCCGACTCTGCAGTAGATAAAGACGGCAACCTGTCTGAAGAATTCGTTTCTGTACGTCACCAAGGTGAATTCGTACGTATGCCTCCTGAAAAAGTGACGCATATGGACGTATCTGCACAACAGGTTGTTTCTGTTGCAGCATCACTGATTCCATTCCTTGAGCACGATGACGCCAACCGTGCCTTGATGGGTTCGAACATGCAACGTCAGGCTGTTCCAACTTTAATTGCCGACAAGCCACTTGTTGGTACAGGTATGGAAGCCAACGTAGCGCATGACTCAGGTGTATGTGTGATCGCGAAACGTGGTGGTCGTATTGAATATGTTGATGCGTCACGTGTGGTCATTCGTGTGAATGAAGAAGAAATGATCGCGGGTGAAGCAGGTGTAGATATCTACAACCTGATCAAATATACACGTTCAAACCAGAATACTTGTATTAACCAAAAAGTTTTGGTGAAGATGGGTGATAAGGTAGGTCGTGGTGATGTATTGGCTGACGGTCCATCGACTGATGGTGGTGAGCTTGCACTCGGCCAGAACATGCGAGTCGCATTCATGACTTGGAATGGTTATAACTATGAAGACTCGATCTTACTTTCTGAGCGTGTGCTTCAAGAAGACCGTTTAACTTCGATTCACATTCAAGAGTTGTCATGTGTTGCACGTGATACCAAATTGGGTGCAGAAGAAATCACGGCTGATATTCCAAACGTGGGTGAAGCTGCACTGTCTAAACTAGACGAGTCTGGTATCGTTTACATTGGTGCTGAAGTGACTGCAGGCGACATCCTTGTGGGTAAAGTAACGCCTAAGGGTGAAACGCAATTAACACCTGAAGAAAAATTGCTTCGCGCAATCTTTGGTGAAAAAGCAGCAGATGTGAAAGATTCATCATTGCGCGTTCCATCAGGTACTAAAGGTACTGTGATTGACGTTCAAGTCTTTACTCGTGATGGTTTGGAAAAAGATGAACGTGCGCAAGCTATTGAAAAAGCACAACTTGATGCATATCGCAAAGACTTGAAAGAAGAATACAAAATCTTTGAAGAAGCAGCGCGTGAACGTATTATCCGCTTATTGAAAGGCCAAGAGTCTAACGGTGGCGGTACAACCAAACGTGGCGACAAGCTTTCTGAAGATATGTTGTCAGGCTTGGCTTTAGTGGATTTACTTGAAATTCAACCAAGTGATGAAGCGATTGCTGAACGCTTAACGCAAATTCAAACCTTCTTGAAAGAGAAGAGCTTTGAAATTGATGAGAAATTCGCTGAGAAGAAACGTAAGCTTTCTACAGGCGATGAACTCACTACCGGCGTCTTGAAAGTTGTGAAAGTTTATCTTGCTGTTAAACGTCGCATCCAACCAGGTGATAAGATGGCAGGTCGTCACGGTAACAAAGGTGTGGTATCTAACATCTTACCAGTAGAAGACATGCCGCACGATGCTAACGGTGTACCTGTGGATATCGTATTGAACCCGCTAGGCGTACCATCGCGTATGAACGTGGGTCAGATTCTTGAAACACACTTGGGTATGGCAGCCAAAGGTTTGGGTGAGCAAATTGACAAGATGCTCAAACAACAGCGTGAGATTGCTGAACTACGTGCGTTCCTAGACAAGATTTATAACAAAGTGGGCGGCGAGCAGGAAGATCTTGACAGCTTAACTGATGATGAAATCTTGGTATTGGCGGGTAACTTACGTGCAGGTGTTCCATTGGCTACTCCAGTATTTGATGGTGCTGAAGAAGGTCAAATCAAAGAATTGCTTGAACTTGCTGAATTACCACGTTCTGGTCAGACCGTATTGTATGATGGACGTACAGGCGAGAAATTCGACCGTCCTGTGACTGTAGGTTATATGTACATGCTCAAACTCAACCACTTGGTGGATGACAAGATGCACGCACGTTCTACAGGTTCTTACTCACTTGTAACGCAACAGCCGTTAGGTGGTAAGGCACAATTTGGTGGTCAGCGTTTCGGTGAGATGGAAGTCTGGGCACTTGAAGCATACGGTGCAGCATATACGCTGCAAGAAATGCTCACTGTGAAGTCAGATGACGTTGAAGGTCGTACCCGCATCTATAAGAACATTGTAGATGGTAACCATTACATGGACCCAGGTATGCCTGAATCGTTTAACGTATTGACCAAAGAGATCCGTTCTTTAGGTATCAACATTGAACTGAAAAATGGTGACTAAGTAACCATTGCATCCCCCTTGCGAAGCTAAGCTTCTCACCATTTTAAATGGGCAAGGGTGGATGATTCAGTTAAAAAACAATATTTGTGACCCAGTTGGGATGTGAACACAACCTCCCAGCACACGGAGAAAAAAATTGAAAGACTTGCTCGATATCATGCGCAAAAAGACGGATTCAGACGGTCATGCTCCAGTAGAGTTTGATCGCATCCGTATTGGTCTTGCGTCACCAGAAATGATTAAGTCATGGTCTCACGGTGAAGTTAAAAAGCCAGAAACCATTAACTATCGTACGTTCAAACCAGAACGTGATGGTTTATTCTGTGCCAAAATTTTTGGTCCAGTAAAAGATTACGAATGCTTGTGTGGTAAATACAAGCGTATGAAATACAAAGGCGTCATTTGTGAAAAATGTGGCGTTGAAGTAACGACTGCAAAAGTTCGTCGTGAGCGTATGGGTCACATCGAACTTGCTTCTCCAGTTGCACACATTTGGTTCTTGAAATCACTTCCGAGCCGTATTGGTTTATTACTTGATATGACTTTACGTGATATCGAGCGTGTATTGTATTTTGAATCTTATGTGGTGACTGACCCAGGTATGACGCCATTTGAGAAATACCAACTTCTCAATGACGAAGAATACTTCAATGCTTTAGAAGAGCATGGTGACGAATTCACAGCGAAAATGGGTGCTGAAGCGGTTCAAGACTTGTTAAAAGACATTGATCTTGAAGCTGAAATTGCACGTTTACGTGAAGAAATTCCACAAACTACTTCAGAGACGAAACTTAAAAAAGCGTCTAAGCGTTTGAAGTTGATGGAAGCGTTTAAAGAGTCAAACAACAAACCAGAATGGATGGTGATGAATGTACTGCCTGTACTTCCACCAGACCTTCGCCCGTTGGTCCCACTTGAAGGTGGTCGTTTCGCGACTTCTGACTTGAATGATCTGTATCGTCGTGTAATTAACCGTAACAATCGTTTGAAGCGTCTTCTTGACCTTGCAGCGCCAGACATCATCGTACGTAACGAAAAACGTATGTTACAAGAGTCTGTTGATGCCTTGTTAGATAACGGTCGTCGTGGTCGTGCAATCACGGGTTCAAACAAGCGCCCGCTTAAATCTTTGGCAGACATGATCAAAGGTAAGCAAGGTCGTTTCCGTCAGAACTTACTGGGTAAGCGTGTTGACTACTCTGGTCGTTCGGTGATTACTGTAGGTCCAAACCTACGTCTGCACCAATGTGGTCTGCCGAAGAAAATGGCACTTGAACTGTTTAAGCCATTCATCTTTGCGAAATTACAAGCTTCAGGTCAAGCAACCACCATTAAAGCTGCGAAGAAAATGGTTGAGCGCGAAACGCCAGAAGTTTGGGACGTACTTGCATCTGTAATTCGTCAACACCCAGTAATGTTGAACCGTGCGCCAACGCTTCACCGTTTAGGTCTTCAAGCATTTGAACCGATCCTGATTGAAGGTAAAGCGATCCGTCTACACCCGCTCGTTTGTGCTGCGTTTAACGCTGACTTCGACGGTGACCAAATGGCGGTACACGTACCATTAACGCTTGAAGCACAATTAGAAGCGCGTGCGTTAATGATGTCGACCAACAACATTTTGTCTCCTGCGAACGGTGAACCAATCATTGTACCTTCTCAGGACGTGGTCTTGGGTCTTTACTACATTACACGTGATGCTGTAAATGCCAAAGGTGAAGGCATGGTGTTTGCAGATACGCACGAAGTAAACCGTGCATTGGCAACAGGTCAGGTTGATTTACACGCTCGCGTAAAAGCTCGTGTGTACCAAACTGTAATCAATGAAAATGGCGAGCGTGAGCAACAAACAATTGTTGTAGACACCACACCAGGTCGTTGCTTACTTTGGGAAGTTGTGCCTGAAGGTTTAAGCTTTGAGCAAATTAACCTTGAGATGAACAAAAAGAATATCTCGAAGTTAATCAACTCTTGCTACCGTAAATTGGGTCTAAAAGATACAGTTATCTTCGCTGACCAGTTGATGTACTTAGGCTTCCGTCAAGCGACACGTTCAGGTGTGTCTGTGGGTATGGAAGATATGGTCATTCCACCACAAAAACAAGCAATTATCGAAAAAGCAGAAACTGAAGTTCGTGAAATTGAACAACAGTTCGAGCAAGGTTTCGTAACTGCGGGTGAGCGTTATAACAAAGTGGTCGATATTTGGGCACGTACGAATGACCAAGTAGCTAAAGCGATGATGGACAACTTGTCTTTTACCACTGTTAAAAACAAACAGGGTGAAGATGAGAAGCAAAAATCATTCAACTCGATCTATATGATGTCTGACTCTGGTGCCCGTGGTTCGGCAGCTCAGATTCGTCAGTTAGCGGGTATGCGTGGTTTGATGGCCAAACCAGATGGTTCGATCATTGAAACTCCAATTAAAGCAAACTTCCGTGAAGGTTTGACAGTACTTCAGTACTTCATTTCAACACACGGTGCACGTAAAGGTTTGGCCGATACAGCACTGAAAACAGCAAACTCTGGTTACTTGACACGTCGTTTGGTTGACGTAGCGCAAGACTTGGTCATCACTGAGCCTGACTGTGGTACTTTGGGCGGTCTTGTAATGACTCCGTTCATTCAAGGCGGTGACGTGATCGAGAACTTAGGTACTCGAGTACTGGGCCGTGTTGTTGCTGAAGATGTGAAGAAAGCAGGTTCTGACGACGTTATCCTGCCACGTAACACTTTGATTGATGAGAAACTTGCAAACTTCTTAGAAGAGCAAGGTGTCGATGAAGTAAAAGTCCGTTCAGTCGTATCATGTGAATCGACTTTCGGTGTGTGTGCGAAATGTTATGGTCGTGACCTTGCACGCGGTCACTTGGTGAACCCAGGTGAATCTGTAGGTGTTATGGCTGCTCAATCGATTGGTGAGCCAGGTACTCAGTTAACCATGCGTACATTCCACGTAGGTGGTGCAGCAAGCCGAACTTCAGCGGCGAACAGCGTACAAGTGCGTAATAAAGGTACCGTACGTTTCCATAATGTAAAAACTGTACAACACGCTAAAGGTCACTTGGTATCCGTTTCACGTTCAGGTGAAATTGGTATTGCAGATGAGCTAGGCCGTGAGCGTGAGCGTTATAAACTGCCATACGGTGCATCAATCTTGCTGAAAGATGGTGAAGCGGTAGAAGCTGGCGGTATTGTCGCGACTTGGGATCCACACACGCATCCACTTGTGACCGAAGTTGCAGGTAAAATCCGTTTCAGTCAAATTGCTGATGGCGTGACTGCAACCTCGAAAACAGATGATGCAACAGGTATGACTACAGTTGAAATCTTGCCAGTGACGTCGCGTCCTGCGTCAGGTAAAGACTTACGTCCTGCTGTGGTATTAGATACTGTAGATGGTGGCGAACAATTCTACTTCTTGCCACAAAACACGATTCTTTCTGTCCGTGATGGCGAAAGTATTGGTGTGGGTGACGTTATTGGTCGTGTACCACAAGAAACTTCACGTACTCGTGATATTACCGGTGGTTTACCTCGCGTTGCAGACTTGTTTGAAGCACGTAAACCAAAAGAGCATGCGATTCTTGCAGAAGTGTCAGGTATCGTGAGCTTTGGTAAAGAAACCAAAGGTAAGAACCGTTTAGTGATTACACCAGATGATGGCTCTGAGATTTACGAAGAGTTGATTCCAAAATGGCGTAACATCAACGTGTTTGAAGGTGAGCATGTGAACCGTGGTGAAACCATTTCTGATGGTCCACAAAACCCGCATGACATCTTACGCTTGAAAGGTGAAGTAGCATTAACCAACTACATCGTGAACGAAGTTCAAGACGTTTACCGCTTACAAGGCGTAAAAATTAACGATAAGCACATTGAAGTCATCGTACGTCAAATGTTGCGTAAAGTTGAAATCACCGATGGTGGCGATACGAGCTTCATCAAAGGCGAGCAAGTGGATTACATCCGCGTGGTACAAGAAAACCAAGCTGTACTTGCACAAAACAAGTTCCCAGCGAAGTTCGAACGCCAATTGATGGGTATTACCAAAGCATCGCTTTCAACAGATTCGTTCATTTCTGCTGCATCGTTCCAGGAAACTACACGCGTGTTAACTGAAGCGGCTGTAACAGGTAAAGAAGATGATTTACGTGGTTTAAAAGAGAACGTTGTTGTGGGTCGATTGATCCCAGCAGGTACGGGTCTTGCTTACCACTTAGAGCGTCGTCGTCAAGAAGCAGAAGCTGCTGAATTGGAATTGGTGAATGATTTCTCTGATGTCGATCAAGCATTAAGCCAAGCATTTAGCGATGAATTTAACGATCTATAATTCGTTTTAAAGCATCATTTAAGGACGCCTTTCGAGGCGTCTTTTTTATTGCCAACCTTTTAGTTTCACATTTTGCTTTAATAAAGCCGCAATATTGCATATAGTGAATTAAGAACAATTTAAAAATATCAAGAAAACTAAAGGGATAGCTTATGAAATTTAGAGGACTGACACTGGGTTTATCTGCAATGCTACTGAGTGTGTCTGTTTCGGCTGCACCAATGCCAAACAGCATTGTGGTGAAAGACAAAGCCATTGTGCCTATTCTAAAAACTGAAGTGATTCGTACAGTGACAGGTGAAAAGCCTATACGCCATGTAGAAGCCACGATTTTTGAAGTGAGCAATCAGGGTAAAGATATTGTGGCAAAGGAAGTTGTTTTTGATGATGATCAAGCACAGTTTTCAGAGAAACAATTGGGTATTCCTGTGATTCAAAAAGGTGGGGTGATTGTACCAACCTCAAAAATTGAGTTGAATAAAACCCTAAAGCAGGATGGTAAAGTCATTTCTGAAGTGAAAACGATTGATGCAGAAGGCATGGAATATAAGCAGGGGCAGGCGCCAATTCATCGCACATTAAAACTGGATCGGGTCAAAACGCCTGAAAGCAAAGAAACAGTTTCTCATGCTGTGTTTACTGAAGATGGACAAACCACAAGAGATGTCGTGCTTTTGGAAGAAGATGTTGCTGAATCATCTATTCAGCCTTAAGTCTTTTACAGAAATACCTTCATCTTGCTGTGCTTGGTAACAGTTTTTTCAAAGTTGTTACCGCAATATGCACTAAGCTGAGAGCGAATAGACCGAGGGGGAGTGATCACCATGAAAAAAGTATTGAGTGTATTGGCAATTGCCACAGTATCGACCATGCTTATGGCGGGTTGTGAAAGCATGAGTTCTAATGACCAACGTATTGGTGCTGCAGCATTAGGCGGTGCCGTTGGTGGCGCAGCGGGTAACAGCGTAGGTGGTAGTGTTGGTGCAGCAGCAGGCGCAGGTGCAGGTGCAGCAGTTGGAAGTAAAACCCAAGATGGTTCTAACCGTAACGCAACCTATAGTGGAATTGGCGGTGCGATTGGTTCAATTTTAGGTAAAGAAGTGATAGGTGGTAATGCAGGCGCTGCAATCGGTGGTGCTGTTGGTGGTGGTGCTGGTGCAGCCATCGAGCAAAAGCGTTAATCTGAATACGAACAGCCATGCCATCCTACTGAAGTATTTATATTTCAGTACATCCAACGCAGAGTCTTATGATTCTGCGTTTTTTATGCGCTAGCTGAAAAATTAATGCGTTTGGATAAATTGATTGACTGCTTGAGTATAAGCATTATTTTGTCCCAATGACTTGTTGATTTCAGCATGTGAAAGTCGGACAGGCAATAACTGGGTTTGAGTTCCGAATTTCTGTGCTTGTTGAATAAATTGTCGAGCTTGAGTACAGGGTTGATCTGCACGGATGGTTGAGCACACCGCGAGAAATGCAGGTAAAGCTTGATGTAGCTGAGCTATCGGAGAAAGGGCTTTCCAGTTGGAAGGTTGATCACCAAAGGCTTGATCATAAAAACGTGCATGACGTGTTTGCATTATCTTTTCTATATCATAAGCCGCGCTATCTAAAGCAACTGTAGCACGCCAAGGCTGTGGCTGGGGTGCCAGCCAATGGGGGCGAACGGTTAATAGACTGACCAGGTGTGCGCCCGCAGAATGTCCCATCAGCACCAAGCGTTTTGAGTCAGCATGCCAATGCGGTGCCTGATTTTGGATATAAATAAGCGCTTGGGCGATATCCTGAGTTTGCTGCTGTACGGTCACATCTGGAACTAATCTATAGTTGATAGACACAAAAATCCAGTTTTGCTTGGTCCAGTAACTCAGCTTATTTTTGACCACAGCAGCATGATTTTTATCACCCATTTTCCAAGCACCGCCATGGACCATCATCATGAGCGGGGCTGGTGTTTGATCTGTGAGTACTTTGGCAGGGAAATAGACATCCATCACTTGTTGAGGATGAGATCCATAAGCCACATTTTTCAAAGTCTGGACTTTGGTAAATGTATTCGGCACCAAAGCATGGAGGGATGTCGATGAATAGAAACAAAGTAGGGAAAAGATTGGCACAAGATTTTTTTTCATTTTAATAATCCTTTAATTTTAAATACTATCAATGTTTATAATTTTTATGATCCACTGATGTATCAACAGTAATACGTTAATTGATTCATACCTGCTTAAAAAGAGTAGAGAAGTTTGTCGGTGACATTGATCTTTTTGTCTTTTGATTAAAATAATATTACCAACAACGCAGAATCATTAGATTCTGCGTTTTTATGTGAGCTAAAAATTACGTTGCTACGGCTTTGGGCTTTTTACGTCGGATATATAACGTTTTATGCACTTCTGCAATTCGTACACCTGATTCATCGACAATATTGAGCGTATATTGACGTGTCAGAGGCGCATAGTCTTCTGCGATCTGTTTGATTTCCTCGACTTCAGCGGCACTCAGGCGAATATCGGCATACACCGTACTGCGTCCTGGGGCGAGGAAATGAATCGTTGCCGCTTTATCCCAAACAATATATGTTGAACCCAAGTGATGCATCAGAATGAGCATATAAAATGGATCTACCATGGAATAGAGGCTGCCGCCAAAATGTACGCCGACAATATTTTGATTTTTGCGGGTGAGTGGCATTTTGACACGGACATGGTGGTTGGCTAAATCGATTTGATCAATTTCAATACCTGCACCGCGATAGGGTGCATAACGATTTAAAAAATATTTAGAAACGATAGGAAGTTGCTGCAATTTTTTGATGAGGTTCATGGGAAATTTTATAGAGCCTTAAGTAGATTTTTCTTATATTAGTATGAAATTTGAGCAAGCCAATGGCATATTTTGTTATTCTCAAGAGCAATCATGTCAACAATAAACAACAGGATGTTTATGCAAGCACAAACGCAATGGATTGAAACCTCAGATTATCAACAGCTTTATGTCAAAACTTGGGGGGAAAAAACGGCACCTGCATTGATTTTGCTGCATGGCTATCCAGATAACCAAGAAGTCTGGGAACGCGTGATTGCCGTGTTGGTACAAGATTTTTATGTGGTGAGTTACGATGTACGTGGTGCGGGACAATCCTCCATTCCCAAATCCATTCGTGCCTATAGCTTGGCTCAATTGGCTGCAGATTTAATGGCTGTTGCTAATGCCGTTTTGGGGCAGCGTGCATTTCACTTGGCAGCTCATGACTGGGGTTAAATTCAGTCTTGGGAAGCTGTAACTGATCCAGATTTAAAAGGACGAATTTTATCTTACAGTACTATTTCAGGCCCATGTTTGGATCATGCAGCGTTTTGGATGCGTAAGCAGTTTTCTGAAAATAAAATTAAATTTTTCAAACAAATGCGTAAATCTTGGTATATTGCCGCCTTTCAACTTCCTGCACTTGCACCTACAGTTTGGCAGTTTTTTCAACCTGAACAATGGCGTCAGGTGGTGATACGTTTAGAACGTGATCAAGATATTGCGATCAATCCTAATATCCGCAAAGATGGGCGCTATGGCGTCAATTTATATCGTGCCAATTTTATCCCACGTTTATTAAAGCCGCGTCAACGTTATGCAATTTGTCCTGTGCAAGCTATTGTCTTGAAATATGATCAATTTGTGGGTACTGAATTGATTGATGAAATGTCGCTTTGGGTAGATGATTTTCAACGTGTGGAATTGGCAGCTAATCACTGGGCGATTCTTAGTCAGCCGCAAGCGGTTGCTACTGCCATCCGTGATTTTGCCTTAGGTCATTCAAATTCACATGCTGCAGTAATTTAAATTCACATGCTGCAGCAATTTAAATCAGAAACGCTTGTCGGAGTTGAATGTTTGGTCAACTCCAATCTGCATAATCTCTGATAAAATAGCTTCTTTTTTGAATTTTCATCTCTTATGTTCGCAATTCTTGCTGCCATTGCAATCATGTTCGGATTGTCGTTGGCTCGTGTGCCTGTGGTTTTTGCCTTGGTTATTGGTGCAGTCTCAGGTGGTTTACTGGCTGGTTTAGGCTTACAAGGCACTTTAGATGCGTTTAATAATGGTTTAGGTGGTGGCGCTAAAATTGCTCTTGCTTACGGTATTTTAGGCGCATTTGCTTTGGCTTTGGCTCGTTCAGGTTTGCCAGACTTATTGGCGTATAAGTTGATTCGCACTTTAACGGGTAGCAGTAATACCAAAGTACAGAACCGTGTTAAATATCTGATTTATTTTACTGTGGTTTTGGCAGCGGTATTTTCACAGAACTTAATCCCTGTACACATTGCATTTATTCCTGTATTGATTCCACCTTTATTAAGTGTTTTCAATCATTTAAACCTAGACCGTCGTGCAGTGGCTTGTTTGCTGACTTTTGGTTTGGTTGCCACCTATATGTTTGTTCCTGTGGGTTTTGGTGCAATCTTTCTGAATGATATTTTGGCACACAATATCAACACCTTTGGTGCTCCGTATGGTTTTGCCATTCAAAATGAAGATATTCCTGCTGCCATGTTTATTCCTGTGTTTGGGATGTTCATTGGTCTATTGATCGCGTTGTTTGTGAGCTATCGCAAGCCACGACACTATCAAGATGTGCAGGTAGCACGTACTCAAAGCATTTCGAGTGAACTCAATGCAGATACAGCAGGGTCAAGCTTACAAGCACCACAAATTGCTAAATTTACGCTGTGGATGGCAGTGTTTGCGATTATTGCAACCTTAGCAGTGCAATTGTATTCAGATTCGATGATTCTGGCAGGTTTGGTGGGGGTTGCCATTTTAAGCTGTGCAGGAATTTTCAAATGGAAAGAAGCGGATGATGTGATTATTACCGGTATGCGGATGATGGCACTCATCGGCTTTATTATGATTGCTGCACAAGGTTTCGCGGCAGTGATTGAAGCCACCAATCAAGTACCTGCATTGGTGGAAGCTTCCGTACAGTGGATAGGTGATAGCAAAGGCTTAGCAGCATTTTTAATGTTGCTGATTGGTTTGTTAATCACCTTGGGGATTGGCTCGTCTTTCTCTACCGTGCCTATTTTAGCAATTATTTATGTGCCTTTATGTTTGCAGTTCGGTTTTAGTCCCGCAGCGACCATTGCAATTATTGGCACAGCAGCAGCCTTAGGAGATGCGGGTTCTCCAGCATCGGATTCAACCTTAGGGCCAACTTCGGGCTTAAATATGGATGGGCAGCACGACCACATGAAGGACAGTGTGGTACCAACTTTTATTCACTTTAATATCCCATTGATCATTTTTGGTTGGATTGCAGCGATGGTGCTGTAAATCATCACCAAAATGTGTAAGCGCACGTGTTCAGAATAGGCTGGGCACGTTGCAGCACAGTGTTAAAACAACAAAAAAATATACTTCAAGTTCATCCTCACATCTGCCGATTGCATCTCAATACACGATTTTAAATCTCTAAACAAAATAGTCTGTTTTCATTGTCATCAGCTTCATATATTAGAATGAAGGTGATTTTAATTCTCTTTATTTAATTTTAATAATTTTTATTGATTTTATAAGATTTAAAAATAGAAATTCTAAGTGAATTAATCAATTTAAAATAAATTTGTTTAATTTTTAAATAAATATAAGATGTATTCTAAATAAATCTTTTAATTTATTTTTTAAATAAAATTGAGTAATATAGTCGGGAAATAATAATATAAACTTTATTAATTAACTCGGGTTTTAAAACCAAGTAATTTGGTCTATTTAAAATAAATTTATATAATAATTAATGATTTATAAAATAATTAAAATATTAGGTTTAATACGTGTTGCATATTAATAGTTGTCGCGTTTAATATTAATTAAGCATTAAGATTTTTATTCTAAAGGGTGGTTTTGAAATGTTAAAGCAAGTTGCTCTAATTGCATTAATGGGGATGTCTGCTTCTGCTATGGCAGGTCAATGGCAAGTTAAAGTTGGTGGTTCTGTAATTTCTCCAACACAAGATACAGATATTCTAAATGGCGCAGTGAATGTAGAAGCTGATCATGAATATGCATTTACACCCTCTGTAGAATATTTCTTTAATGACAATATCTCTGCAGAATTATTGTTGGCTACGCCAATCAGCCACGATGTGCTAGTGAATGGTGATTCTGCTCTTAAAATCAAACAATTACCACCAACGTTAACAGCGAAATATAATTTTAAAAATTCAACTCGTTTTACACCATACATTGGTGTAGGTGGTACTGCATTTGTTGCATGGGATGAAAAATCTGATTTAGGTAAAGTTAAGGTAAAAGAAGACTTTGGTTTTGCAGGTCAAATCGGTTTTAACTTCCAGCCAGCGGATGCAAAAAACTGGGGCGTATTCTTTGATGCACGTTATGCACAACTAAGTCCAAAAGTTGAAATCGAAGGTTTAGATCCATTTGATCTAGACATCGACCCAATGGTGTACACCATCGGTTATAGCTACAAATTCTAATCATAAAACGTAGCTCTTTATAATAATAAAAATCAGCGCAACCCCATCTTTAGGGTGGGGTTTTTTTATTGCAAAAAATAACAAATGTAGCGAATGAAAAAATTGAGAGCATATGCCATGTTCATTTACAGTCTGAAAGATAAAGTAAAGAACAATAAATAAGGAATTCGTTCATGTCGATCAAATATGGTTGGTTAGTGTGTCTTGGTTTAATGCTAAGTGTTGCGGGGCATGCGGCAAGTTTTTCTTGTGAGAAAGCCAAAACACAAACCGAATATGCCATTTGTGAACATCGTGCGGTCAATGATGCCGATGTGAAAATGGCCACCACCTATCGTATCGTCAGCCGTTTGGTCGCTATGGGGACGCGCTCACAAATTCGTGATGAACAATTTCGCTGGTTAGAGTTGCGTGATCGTTGTGGCAGTTCACTATCGTGTTTAACTCAGGTGTATGATCTACGTCAGCAAAAATTGGATGAGCACCTGAACCGTCTCTATCAACGCGCACCTTTTTAAATTTTTCTAGATTTAGGCTTGAAAAATCAGCACATCACTCCAATTCATTAACACATCCAACAATAACCATGTTTATGAATTTTAAGGAGTGATGAATGAGCGAGCAAAGCCAAAAACACAGTTTCCAAGCCGAAGTGGCGCAGTTATTACATTTGGTGACCCATTCTCTTTATTCCAACCCTGAAATCTTCTTGCGTGAACTGATTTCTAACGCATCAGATGCCTGCGACAAATTACGTTTTGAGGGTATCAACCATCCTGAATATTATGAAAATGATCCTGATTTACGTGTACGTATTCGTCTAGATCAAGAAAATAAAACTTTAACTATTTCAGATAACGGCATTGGTCTAAGCCAACAGGAAGCGATTGAGCATTTAGGTACGATTGCCAAATCGGGCACCAAAGACTTTATGTCTAAATTAACCGGCGATCAAAAAGCTGATGCACAATTGATTGGTCAATTTGGTGTTGGTTTTTATTCAGGTTTTATCGTGGCGGATAAAATTACCGTAGAATCACGCCGTGCGGGATTGGCTGCAGATGAAGCCGTGCGTTGGAGCAGTGCAGGTACAGGTGAATTTGATGTTGAGCAAATTCATAAGGCAGAGCGTGGTACTGATATTATTTTGCATTTGCGTGATGATGCACTGGATTATTTAGAAAGCTACAAAGTTAAGCAGATTATCAATAAATACTCTGATCACATCAGTTTGCCAATTCAAATGCAGAAAGAAGTATGGCAGCAAGAAGAAGCCGCTGAAGGTGAAACACCGAAAGCAGGTCAGTATGTGAAAACTGATGAATGGGAAACGATTAATTCGGCCAGTGCTTTGTGGACGCGCAATAAAAACGAAATTAGCGAAGAACAGTACATCGAGTTTTATAAAAACCTCAGTCACGATTTTGACGCACCATTGGCATGGGCGCATAACCGCGTTGAAGGCAGTACTGAATACACCCAGTTGTTGTATGTTCCAAGTAAAGCACCGCACAACATTTTTACCCGTGAAGCCAAAGCGGGGATTAAATTGTACGTGAAGCGCGTATTTATTATGGATGAGGCAGACAATCTGATTCCTAATTATCTGCGCTTTGTGCAAGGTGTGGTGGATAGTGCCGATTTGCCGTTGAACGTGAGCCGTGAGTTATTGCAAGAAAGCCGTGATGTAAAAACCATCCGCGAAGGCAATACCCGTCGTGTGTTGACCATGTTGGATAATCTGGCCAAGTCTGAAGATGAAAAAGACCAAGAAAAATTTAAGCAATTCTATCAAGAATTTGGTTCAGTCTTAAAAGAAGGCTTAGGCGAAGACTTTGGCAACCGTGAGCGTATCCTGAAATTATTACGCTATGCCACTTCATGCAATGATGACATCAGTACCTCATTGGCGGACTATAAAGCGCGAATGAAAGAAGGTCAGAAAGCGATTTACTACGTTACTGCAGACAACCTGAACGCAGCAAAGCATTCTCCACAGTTGGAGCTATTTAAGAAAAAAGGCATTGAAGTGTTGTTGATGGCAGAACGCGTAGACGAGTGGGCCATGAACTTTGTGCATGAGTTTGATGGCACGCCAATGCAAAACGTGTCTAAAGGTGCAGTCGATTTAGGCGACCTACAAGATGCCGAAGAGAAAAAAGCCTTAGACGCCGCCGCAGAACAATTTAAACCTGTGATCGAGCAATTGTCTGCATCTTTAAGTGGTAAAACCAAAGAAGTACGTGTAACGACACGTTTGGTCGATTCACCTGCCTGCTTAGTGACAGGTGAAGGTGAGCTGTCGCCACAATTGATTCGTATGTTGAAGGATGCAGGGCAAGCTGTACCTGATATGAAGCCAATTTTGGAAATCAATCCAGAGCATCCATTGGTGAAAAAATTACAGGACTCCAATCAATTTGATGATTTAGCGCATGTGATTTTTGATCAGGCTGTAATTGCTGAAGGTGGTTTGCCTGAAGACCCGGCGGAATATGTGAAACGTATTAATAGCTTGCTGTTAAAGTAAGTCTGTTTTTACATGAGTGTGATTGAGGATGCGTTGTGCAAATAATGCATCTTCATTTTGCAAAATCATCTTGTAAAAAACCAAGTCTTGCTAACAAGACTTGGTTTTTTAATTTGAATTAATTCTAGATAGTACTTGCTTAGAAAATAGCTTCTAAACGCACTAAAGCACCGAGATAATGACTCCGATCCGCGCGATCATCATTTAAATAATTGACATCGCCCTGAATAAAGAACCATTCACGTAAAAATGGTTGACGCCAAGAGACAAATGGTCCCCAACGATTTAAACGTAAGTCATCATCGTGATAATAACCACCTGTATAAATGCCGTAGTTAAAACGGTTACCTGCAAAGAATTGATGTTGTCTAAAAGTGTAGTTGTCCCAAACCAAATCATCATCTTGCTCATCGGCATAGGTCAAGCTAAATTGATTTGACAAGAACGCTTGATTGGGGCGGGCGTGTGTTAGCTCCAAGTTGGTTCTGAGATAATTTTCACTGTCGATGCCATAACGGTAAATTTGTTCGGCATGAAAAGAGAAATCATTTTCCAAAGCCCAGTCTTTAGAGGCTTTTAAACGCAAATATATATCATCGCCAGAACGCACCCCTAAATCGACATCTGTTTCAAAAGGTAGACGATCGGCAAAGTTTGACCAGCGTAATGCCAAAGAGCTGTTGTCTTCACGGCTACGTTTACTGTCTAAGGTTTTGTCTGCAGCATTGGCTGGGTTTTCGTTGGTAATGGCGACGTTATTTTGTAATTCGTTATCGAGCGAGTCATCACCAAAGACCACACTGAGTTTATTTTCAAGCGTAGGCAGTTTGATTTTGCCACGAATACGAGGTTTGACTTCATATTCATTATGCTTGTCCCAACTGCTATCTATCAAAACCCGCAAAGTGGCTGAGGCAGGCTGTTCAGGGCTCGGTTCACCGAACCAGTTATCTAACTTATGTGCTGTTTTATCGGCCCAATTGCGAATATTTTTTTGTCGTTGATCGAACCAGGTTAAATGTTCCGTTTCTGCGGTGGGAGGTACAATGAGTTCATTGGATTGTTCGGGTAACATCGTTGGTGTGGCATCAATCCAACGTGGAATCGTGTAATAAAAGCCGTTTTTATCTACTGCACTTGGCGGAGCGACAGGCAATTCATACGGTGGCAGTGGAGTATGAGCTTGATCCACTGCTTGAGTTGATTCTTGTGCAAAAGTGGTGCCTGCGACCCCACTTAAGAGACAGCTTAATATAAAAGGCGATGTGTGCTTTATTCTTGACATTATTTACTGATCTTTAAGCCATTTTTGCTAGTGTTGAAAATCTATAAGATAAAAGCAAGACTTGGCTACAAAATCATAATATAAACGGCAGTTTTTAGGCAGAAACCTCTTTTTCTTGATACATTTGAAGTGCTTGGCACAATTGTAATGCCTCAATCGGTTGTTGTAATTGAGAAATGACTTTTTGAATCAATTGCCAACTCATACCTTGTTGTCGATCTAATAAAATATGTGGTACAGCTTGTTCAGCACGGGACAGTTGTAAACGCTTTTGACCATGAATCACACGAATTTTTTGTCGTTCTTTCAGTAAAATCAAAGGAGTATGACTCTGCGCTTCACTTTCTTCAAACTGAATAAATTTGGTTGTTTGAATCTGTTGTTTCGGAATAAAAGGAAAATAGTGCTCTTGTTGCCACACGATTTGAGCATCAACACTATAGCATTGAAAAAGCTGACCAAAATCAAATAAATGTTCTTGTAATTTTTCCCAAGAAATTTCACGTATTGCTGCAATTTCATGTTCAAACTGTTGGCAAAAGTTTTGAGTCAAACGAATCGCCTGCATTTGATCTAATGCGCCAAGCAGCACCACATATTTAATAAAGTGTCCTTGTGTATTGGTTTGTTCAGCTAAATATACTGTACGCGCCAACAGCTGTTGCTGGTCTACTTCAGGATCAGACAAATCCACCAACACATCGGCATATTGCGTGATTTCTGGTGCTTCAGGCATAAAGACTCGGTACAACTGTACTGACTCATTTTGGCTAAGATTGAGCGCAGAAATTGGGCAGCTATATTGGTTTAACAATAGATTATAAGCTGGGGGGATGCTTGATTTTGGTGTGACGGCCGTTAGTGGTTGGACCGTATCTATTGTTGTCACGTCAGGCGGAGTTGTGTTTAGCGTTGTACAGGAAATGATCGTTTGATCTGTGATTGATTCAATTGTAAGTTCATGTTCAGCCACGTCTAAAACTTGAGTATCAGACGAGGTAGCTTCTTCTGTGGCGATGTGCTGTGTAATGAGCTCAAATTGAATTGGTGGAGCTACAGCTTTATTTTCTTCTGGGTCTGCAGTGGCAAAGACTGGCTGAGTTTGCGCAGCTGGTATCGTTGCCGTTTGAGCTGCTTCTAGCACTGCAGCTTGCTTCAGTTCTGCATCGGTTTGAAGGCAGTGATATTGTTGCTGCTGTTGCAACATCCAGCGGTAGACCTGCTCTAAATCTTGAAATTTGCTGAGTAGAGCAGTGCGGTCTGCAGCAGGAATTAACCAAATTTGCCAACCTGCTCTCGGTTGATACAAAATCGCCCAACCTGTTTCAGGCTGTTGATACAGTGCTGTTTCAAGTGCTTCCGGTTGTGTAAATACGCCACGAAAAGATTGTGCATATAAACTTTGTTCTGCAAAAGTTGCCGCAGTTTGAATTGGATTTTGTGAGGCTTTAAATGTGAGCAACTGTTTTTGAAAAATCGGTTCATCGCACAGCATAAAGATTTCTTTAATGCGCGCTTTAGCTTTAGCTGTTTCATAAAGACTGAGTCTTTGATGCGTTAGGGCATCGATTAAGTCGTGTAATTCTTTAATCAACAGAGATTTTTCTAATGTATTCATTCATGCATGCTTAAGTATGTTGTTGTGCTTTTTCCAAATAATCTGCCAAGACAATATTCAGCGCCAATTCAATCAATTTATATTCTGCTGATTGTGGTTGAGGATAGCGTTTGGCAAGCTCCACCAGATGATTCACATCAACAGATTGGGGTGGAATTTTTCTTTGTATAAGTGCTTGAAGTTGTTGCATAGGCATCTGCTATAGCAATGAAAACAAATCACTTTAATTATATGGATTTAATTAAAAAATACATGCTAAAAATTGTCAGCTTCTGTGCTTTTTTAGACATTATTGACAAAAAATGAGCTTTTTATATGGAAAATAATCAAAAAAAATTAAATTACAGTGCCAAAAAAGAACTGACAGTGGGCGGGATGCAGCTTTTAGATGCTGCTTGGAGGATTTGAAGCAAATTTAGCACTAGAAAAACAAACAGCAGCATGATTTAGACTGCTGTTTGGGGAGAGAAATGGGAGAGATTAATTAAGTGGATAAAACGTGAAACTTAAGCTGCTTTTTGCGAAGTTGGTTCGTTTACAACAGCTTCAGATGCAGCCGATTCTGTATTCAATTTTTGAGTTGGAAAATCAGGTACATGCACAATTTGAGCAGATACATTTGCAGCAATTGCTAGAAGTGAAACCATCAAAACAGATTTAAACATATTCATGAGAATGTCCATCCAAAGTATTGATGTCTAGGCAGAAGACTAGACATCGTAGGGAGATTAAACGATAAAAAATTCACATGAATCATAACAAAGTTTAAAATCTACAAAATGATTATTTCGGCAACCATCTTAAAAATAACAATATAAAACAATAGATTAGAGTTTTAACTCTAGTTTTTTTACAGGTATAAATGGTTGAGATGTCTGCAAAATTTAAATTTTGACAAGATTTCGTGCTGATGATTAATGACAATTTTTGACAGTGTGAAATCGTGTAATGTTTTAGCGGCGATTGGTTAAACAACCTAAAAGTGCGGTTTTTTTAATCTAAGATGGGGTTCCAATAACGATAAAGGACAGTGAGAAAATCATGGCAATTGCAAAAGTCGTCGAAGTTAATTCAAGTAGTTCAAAAAGTTTTGAAGACGCGATTCAAACTGGAATCGCCAAAGTGACAGAAACGGTTAAAAATGTCCAAGGAGCTTGGATTAACGAACAAAAAGTGGTGATTAAAGACAATAAAATCACTGAATATCGGGTCAATTTAAAAATCAGCTTCTTGGTTGAGTAAAACCTCGCTGCACTTAAAAGTACAAAAAATCCCGTTACGGGATTTTTTTGTGCTTCTAATCTAGTTGGAAGAGCGTTATTCAACCTTGCCTATATTTTTAAGATTAAGCTTTGGGTTCAGGCACATCGCATTGATCTGTATCGCAGTTTGTGCATTTTCAACTTCTAGCTCGCTTGCGGTTTCAAGGGCTTTTTTCAGGACTTGCACAAAGACTTCACGTGGCTGCGCACCTGCTAAAGCAATACGCTGATCAAACACAAAGAACGGCACGCCAGTAACGTTTAATTGTTCACGTGCGACTTCTTGGTCAAATTTTACAAAGTCGGCATATTCGTCAGAATCTAGAACATCATCCACTTCTACAGGATTCAGCCCGATACGTGATGCAACATCTTCGAGTGTTTCACGTTCGCCAATTGCTAAACCTTGAGTCATATAGCTATAGAAAAAAGCTTCTTTGGCTTCGCTGCCTAAACCTTTGCTTTGTGCCAAATGCACCAAGCGATGGGCATTAAAGGTGTTGCCTGAGTTGGCATTTTCCCATTGAAAGTCAATACCTTCAGCTTTTGCCATTTCGGCAATATTACGCTGCATTTCTTCTACTTCGGCAAGGCTGCGCCCATATTTTTGTGCTAAACGCTCTGAATTAGACACTTCCTGACGCTGTGGTGCTTCTGGGTCAAGTTCAAAGCTGTGCCAATGCACTTCTAATTCCACATCTGCTTCTTCTGCAGCAGCTTCCAAACGTTTTTTGCCGATATAGCAAAACGGACAAACAATATCTGACCAAATATCAACGCGCATGAACAATCTCAAATTCTGTTTTTTACTAAGATGGGGATGTTACATAAAATTTAAAGCATAAAGCGATGCTAAACTTATTTTTGAGCATCTTGTTAAATACAAGTGGGTATATTCCAATAGCTTAGTAATAAAATAAGTATGAAATCTATACAAATGTGATGAGCTTCACGGTAATATAAAACAAATATTAAAAATAAGAGGGCACTCATGCGACGGATAGTGCTAATCATTGGATGTGTAACGGTTATTATTTTTGGGTGGATGTTTTATCAATATAACAGTCAGCAAAAACAAGTTGCGCAATTGCACGCTTATCAAAATGTGATTCATGAAAAAGCTGAACAGATTTTTGTACAGGCACAGGATTGGTCTAAACCGATTCAGATTAACGTGCAAGATTCACGCTTAGCGGGTGATTATCAGGTCATGGCCAGTTTTGTGTTGAGTCACATGGTACAAAGTGCCGAAGCGCGTAATAGTTATTTGCGTGAATTAAAAGCCTTGAATTGGGATCAGTTTTTAAATCCTCAACGACTTGCCGCAGATAAAAAACAAGACTATGCCGATACCGAAGCCATGTTGGTACAAGTGCGTGCCATGGTAGAGTTGTATCAGGAGCATTTAGAACAGCATGAAGCGATGGCTCTAGAGCAAATTGATAATCTTGAAATCAATCATAATTTGCGCCGTCATTTAGCAGAATCTTTATTAGAAAGCCGCCATAATGATCAAGGTTACACATTATTTGAATTAGAAAAGAAAAATTTGGGTAAGGCGTATGTGTTGTTTGCAATTTTAAAAAACAACAAATGGGAGCTCAAAAACAATACCTTTATGTTTTATGAAGATGCGGCCTTGAAAGAATTCAATACCGTATATCAAGAGATGGTGCAACTCAATACGCAAATGCAAGAGATCAGTCAGCAGCATCAGCGCGCACTGGAAAGCAAGTTGTAAGGTCTGGCAAATCCTTACATCAAATTGTCAAAAGAATGTCATCTGTCGTTCAAATGTCTTGCCTAAACTGTAGCTGTTGATTTAATTGCTCAACTAGGCAGGTCCGATATGAACAGCATTCAAATCTTTGATGATATTCAACAACTGTATTTGCAATTTCTAGAAAATAAAAACTACCCGAAACTCGAAAATTTAAACAATTGGGGCAAGAACCGTTACTTCTTTAATCAGTACTTTCGTTTGGTTGAAGATTGGCATCAGACTGAACAAATTGTGATTGAATTTAATCAGCAATATTACTGCTTGGATACCGGCAGCGCCCCAGATTTTATGGACAAAGAACGCTATATGACGTGGTTGATGGGGGAGTTGTTGGTTTAAGCCGTGCAAGTAAATCACATTTAATCAGCCACTTGGTCTGCGCATATCAATTTAAAATGCAAAAGAATAAAATTTAAAAATTAGAACAGCTCAAAACAACAAAATAAAAAATCCCCGCATGATGCGAGGATTTTTTTATTGCGAAGAATTTTTACACACGCTCAATAATTGTCGCGATACCTTGACCAAGACCGATACACATGGTCGCAAGACCAATTTGAGTATCTTGTTGTTCCATCACGTTCAACAATGTAGTGGTGATACGCGCACCTGAACAACCCAATGGGTGACCGAGTGCAATTGCACCACCGTTCAAGTTCACACGATCTTGCTGATCATAAATGCCTAAGCCTTTGAGAACAGACAGACCTTGTGCAGCAAACGCTTCGTTTAATTCAAAGGTTTGAATGTCTGCAATTGACAAGCCAGCACGTTTAAGCGCTTTTTGAGTTGCAGGTACTGGACCATAACCCATGATCGCTGCATCACAGCCTGCAACCGCCATAGAGCGAATCACCGCACGTGGTTTTAAACCCAATGCTTGTGCACGTTCAGCAGACATGAGCAACATCGCAGAAGCACCATCAGACAATGCTGAAGATGTTGCCGCAGTGACTGTACCGCCTTTCGGGTCAAATACAGGACGTAAAGCTTGGAACGATTCAAGATTAGCATCTGGACGAATCACTTCGTCGATGTCGCACAGCTGTTTAAAGCCATTTGCATCATGACCTTCAATGCCAATGATTTCGTTTTTAAAACGACCTTCTTGCGTTGCAGCCCATGCACGACGGTGTGATTCCACACCAAAAGCATCTTGCTCTTCACGAGAGATACCGTTCATGCGACCCAACATTTCAGCAGTTAAGCCCATCATGTTTGATGCTTTAGCATAGTGCTTCGATGCAGCAGGGTTGATGTCGATACCGTGCATCATGCCTACGTGGCCCATGTGCTCTACACCACCAATGATGAAAATATCACCTTGATTGGTTGCAATTTGTGCCGCAGCCGTGTGGATTGCTTGCATTGAAGAACCACACAGACGGTTCACAGTTTGCCCCGCTACTGTTTTTGGAAGATCAGCCAATAATGCAATATTACGACCAATGTTCATGCCTTGTTCTAGGGTTTGATTCACACAGCCCCAGATGACATCTTCAACTTCGTTGACATCAAACTGGTTACGAGCAACTAAAGCACGAACCAATTCAGCCGATAGACTGTCAGCACGTACATTGCGGAACATACCGTTTTTGGTTTTACCCATTGCAGAACGTACGCCATCAACGATGACAACGTCACGTGGATTTAAAGTAGCCATTCACGTTGCTCCTTAACCGTAGAATTTTTTGTTGTTAGCAGCCATGTCACGCAACATTTGTGGCGCTTCATAAGCTTTTCCTAAATGTGCATATTTGTCGCAAAGCGCAACGTATTCAGCAACACCTGTTTGGTCGATGTAACGGCATGGACCACCACGGAATGGAGGGAAGCCTACACCCATAATCATCGCCATATCTGCTTCAGATGGTGTTGCCACAATGTTGTCTTCTAAGCAACGAACAGTTTCGTTACAGAAAGCAAGCATCATACGGTCAATGATTTCTTGCGCATCAAACTCGCGTTTTTCAGCAGTTGCAACAGATGCCACAAGCTCGTATGCAGTTGGATCAACCACTTTGGCTTTTTTGCCTTTACGATCCAATTCATATTTGTAGAAACCGACGTCATTCTTTTGACCAAGACGTTTGTTTTCGTACATGACTTGGATTGAGCCTTTATAGTCTGGCTTCATGCGGTCTGGGAAACCTTCTGCCATGACTTCTGCACCGTGAACGCCCGTGTCGATACCAACAACGTCGATTAGGTAAGCAGGACCCATAGGCCAGCCGAATTTTTCCATGACTTTGTCGACTTGTTGGAAGTCAGCACCGTCTTTCAATAGAAGGTCAAATGCACCAAAGTAAGGGAACAATACGCGGTTCACCAGGAAGCCCGGGCAGTCATTAACCACGATTGGGGTTTTACCCATTTTCTGAGCAAGCACCACAGTGGTCGCAATTGCTTCAGGTGAAGTTTTTTCACCACGAATCACTTCCACCAATGGCATCATGTGCACTGGGTTAAAGAAGTGCATGCCGACAAAGTTTTCTGGACGTTGTAGGTTTTCTGCCAAACGTGTAATCGAAATGGTGGATGTATTTGACGCGATAATGGTGTTTTCACGTACTGATTTTTCAGTTTCAGCCAACACAATGCCTTTGACTTTCGGATTTTCAGTCACGGCTTCAATCACGATATCGACTTCTTTAAACTCGTCGTAGCTTAAAGTTGGGCGGATGCGTGCCAAAGTTTCACCCATTTTTGCAGGGGTTAACTTTTTGCGTTCAACTTGTTTGGTCAATAAGCCATTGGCTTCTTTCATACCCAAAGCAAGTTGCGGATTACCAATGTCTTTCATGATGATTGGTGTGCCTTTGCTTGCCGCTTGGTAAGCAATACCACCACCCATGATACCTGCGCCTAGAACAGCCGCTTGGTTGACAGGGTGTGCACCTTTTTCATATTTCTTAGAAGTTTTCTTCACCACTTGGTCGTTGATGAATAAACCAATCAACGCACCTGCTTGTGGTGTTACAGCCGCTTTGGCAAAGCCTTCAGCTTCAGCTTTAAGCGCTTCGTTACGTGGCAAGCTTGCACCTGCTTGTAAAGAATCAAGCATCAATTTTGGCGCAGGGTATTGTGCAGGGTTTGCTTTTGCTAGTACCGCACCTTTTGCTGTGTTGAACGCCATCATTTGTTCAAGTGGGTTCAATTTAACAGGGTCTAATTTTTCCTGACGTTTTGCTTTCCAGTCCAAACGACCTGCAATGGCTTGTTTAACCAAGTCCAGCGCAGCATCTTGCAATTTGTCTGCAGCAACTACGGCATCTACAGCGCCGTCTTTGAGTGCAGCATCAGGACGTTTAGGGTTGGCCATTGCAATCCATTCAACCGCATTGTCGATACCAATAACGCGGCTTAAACGTACCGTACCACCAAAGCCTGGGAAAATACCCAGTTTAATTTCTGGTAAGCCCACTTGTGCTTGGTCAGACATCACACGGTAGTCACATACCAAACACATTTCAAAGCCACCGCCCAATGCCATACCATTGATTGCAGCAACTTTAGGAATGTCTAAATCTTCAAAAGCATTAAAGATGTTGTGAACAGGCAACGCCCAATCCACAATGGCTTGTTCGCCTTGAGCGAAGTTTGCGCCAAATTCGGTGATGTCTGCACCCACGATAAAGGTTGATTTCGCAGAAGTGACGATTAAACCTTTCACTTCATTGTTTGCTTTAACAGCCTCAATCGCAGCTTTAAAGTCTTCAATCGTTGCACGGTTAAATTTGTTGACCGACTCACCTTGTAAGTCAAAGCGGAATTCTGCAATTCCGTCCGAAAGCATTTGGACGGTAATGGCATTGCCAGCGTGGATCATGCCTGATCTCCTTTATTTTGGAGGACTTCTAAGTTGATGTTATGAAGCGTGTGCGATAGTTCTGCACACATATATGCCTCGGTAATCTTACGATAACTATATCTAAAAAAAATATAGCAAGTTGTATCAAGCCGTGACGCAAGGGTCATGATTTTTCTCACAGCGTGGAATTGCTTTTTGACCCGATTTTAAAATTCTTTTTTTAAAACAAGATGAAAGTGATTGTTTTCTATTTTATTTTTAGTCGTGTTGTAATACTTTTACGACGTGGAAAAGCTTGAAAAGTAGAGCCTTCAGTGGGTTATTTTTGGCAGAAAAGTCAATCCTTTGTTTGGCTGGTGGCGTTTTAAAGCGTGAAGCAGGGTGGGTATGGAGAGCGACTTGCAATGCTGTGTTCTATTTTCTGCGATGACCTCATGCGCTGAAATTGAGTAGAATATGCGACTTTTTAAATTTCTGCTGTTTTCAGTAGTTGGTTTGTTCTATGTTGAAGTGGATTATTTTGGCGATTTTTATCGCTTCAGCGTTGTATATTCAACAGCGCGGCAAGGTGCGTCATAGTTTTTATCGTCAGTTTTTTGACCATTCTACCATTCTCGCACCGATTAACTATTTAATGTACTTATTTTCTAAAGTGCCGAATCAACCTTATATCGACACCCAGTATTTTCAAGATTTAAAGGTTTTGGATGACAATTGGGAAATGATTCGTGATGAAGCGAAAGCTTTATATGAACAGGGCGGTATTAAAGCTTCAAGTAGCTACGATGATTTGGGGTTTAACTCTTTTTTCAAAACAGGCTGGAAGCGTTTTTATTTAAAATGGTATGACTCCGCACATCCATCTGCCGCAGAATTATGCCCAAAAACCACAGCATTATTAAAAACTTTACCTAGTATTAAGGCGGCGATGTTTACTGAACTAGCGCCCGACAGTCGCTTGGTGCGCCACCGTGACCCGTACGCAGGTTCATTGCGTTACCACTTGGGATTAATGACACCCAATGATGACCGTTGTTTTATTGATGTCGATGGTGAGCGCTATTCATGGCGTGATGGTGAAAGTGTGGTGTTCGATGAAACCTATATTCACTATGCCGAAAATGGCACTGATCAAAACCGTATTATTTTCTTTGCAGATGTCGAGCGCCCGTTAAAATCACGGTTAATGCAAAAGTTTAATCACTGGTTTGGTAAAAATGTCATGACTGCAGCCAGTTCTCCGAATGAAGCAGGCGATCAGACAGGTGGTTTAAACAAAGTCTTTGGCTATGTTTACCAAGTGCGTTTAAAAGCTAAAGCCTTAAAGGCCAGAAATAGCCGTCTGTATTACTTCCTAAAATGGTTTTTGATGTTAGGTATTTTCTTCTTGATTTTTATACGTCCTTATCTGTTTTAAATCATCACAACGCCTTTCGGGGCGTTTTTTTATGGCATTTTTCCATAATTTCAGTTTCAGGCTTCAATTTCACGCTGCTTTTATGTATAGAATGAAGCAACTTAGGGGAAAATTTATGCAAACGTTTCATTCTAAAAAAGATTGGTGGGTTTTGGCTTTTGTGATTTGTATGTCAGGCTTATTAATTCAATTATTGCTGACCATGTATGCCAAAGGCACGATGCCTACATTTCCAGTACATACAGGGGTATATATCATCACAATTTTTATGTTGTGGTGGCCTATTTTTAATACTCGCTATCAGGTCAATGCAGAACGCTTGCAGATCCGCTGTATGTTTTTAAAATGGGATATTCCGCGCGACAGTATTCAGAAAATATCTAAAACCAATAATTCGGTCGCGTCACCTGCTTTGTCGCTGAAGCGTTTAAAAATTGATTATCTTCAAGCGGGGCAGCCAAAATTTGTATTGGTTTCACCTAAAGATCATGCCAAATTTAGTCAGGCCTTGGGAATGGAAATTACCGACTAAGCTCGAGACTTTTAAAGTGAAAGAACACAATATTGAGGATGGGCAGCATCACATCCTTAAGATTCACGCATCATATGTCGCGAGCTTATTCTATTGTTAGGTTTAATTGATCTGCACTGCAATCTAAACATTTCGGATTTTTCAGGATGACTTAAAAAATACAAGGCTAAAATGGACTCAAGTTCGGTACGGATATTGCGCCTCAAATGCCGCGCGCCGTACCAAATATCATACCCCTCATAAAAATAGGCTTTAACTGCTGCAGTGAATTGAACTTGGCGCTTTTGATGCTGCGCGGTGGTTTATTTTCCAATTCAATTTCGACCAATTGCGGCAGCGCATCAACAGATACCGCTTGATAAGGCAAACTACGGTCAATCCGATTTAAAAATTCAGGGTCAAATTTAGGTTGCATGATTTTTTCAATGCTTTGTTGCGTCGGCATACGTTTTCAGTACAGTTGTTGTATTTTTTGAGGCAATAGATTGAGTTTATCCAAATATTGTTGTACGGCCTGAACGGCCACATTGCTGGTCATAAAAATCACGCAATTGCGAAAGTCGATAGTTTTGGTGCTTGGGCGGGTGTGTGAGCCTACAATCGCAGTTTCATCAAATAAACTATGACCCTCTATAGAGCCGACATAGCCAGGGGCGCACCTGTGAGTGCAGTCAGAAAATGTTTCTGCGCCAAGCTGTTCATATCAATGCATCAGAAGGCATCAGGGCGACCATAAATGGCTTAGGCAATCAGGCACACCTTCGGTATTGCCAACATCTATCGGGCCAAGCATTAAAGTCACTAAAAATGATCGCTCTGTGCTGGAAAAATCGGCCTTGACCACATCCGCATTTTTTTGATTTCATTCAGCGCTGCATCTTGTCCCATAATCCGTTGACCTAACAATTGCATGACTTGTGCAGGTGCAAAATGAAAGCTTGGTTTGCCAATCAAACCGTCTTTAGCGGATACATGCTGATGTGTACAAAATCGGCTGGGACGTTCGGGTTGTATGGTCTGTATGCCGTGTGGTGCGGTCGTCATCCTGCACTTTCCTTCTGCTGACAAGATGCCTGAGCATAGCAAATCTTGTGTTGCAGACTGACCGTTTTTACACTGAACTAATCGTTTTAGTGGATAGATCATGCGATATGCCACAGGATAAAGCTTGAAAAAATCAGACAAAGCAGCACATCATGTAAAGAATGCAGCAACAATAGGATGACTCGTGAACCCAAACGCAGGTGAGCATATCGAGAAAATTTTGGCAAATATGACCCAATTGCCAGGGGTTTACCGAATGTTGGGTAAAGACGGGGAATTGTTATATGTCGGCAAAGCCAAAAATTTAAAAAACCGTGTGTCGAGTTATTTTGTCAAAACCATAGAGCATCCTAAAACGCAGGCTTTAGTGGCGCGTATTTGTGATATTGAAACCTTGGTGGTGCGTTCTGAAACCGAAGCTTTATTGCTCGAACAAAACCTGATTAAGCTGCATCGCCCACCGTACAATATTATGTTGCGCGATGATAAGTCCTATGTTTATATTTTTGTTTCGGCAGATCGGCCTTATCCGCGCATTGCCAGTGGGCGCGGAAAAGGCAAGCATCAGGTAGGTAAGTTTTTTGGGCCTTATCCGAGTGCGTACAATGCCCGCGATACTTTGGTGGTCTTACAAAAGCTGTTTAATGTGCGGCAGTGTGAAAACAGTTATTTTGCCCAGCGGCAGCGCCCGTGTTTGCAATATCAGATCAAACGCTGTTCGGCGCCGTGTGTAGGATTGATTTCACCCGAAGAATATAAAGAAGATGTCAATAATTCGATTCGCTTTTTACAGGGCGATAGTAAAGATCTGAATCAGCAATTGATTGCCAAAATGGAAGCTGCAGCCGAAGCGTTGGAATTTGAAAAAGCAGTCTTTTACCGTGACCGTATGGCTTTGTTGCGTGAGGTACAGGCACAGCAAGCCATTTATAAAGTCAAAGGTGAAGCCGATATTCTCGCGATTGCTTATCAGGCAGGTGTGACCTGTGTGCAAATTATGCACGTGCGCAATGGCAAAATGCTGGGGGGTAAGAGTTATTTTCCAGATATGTTGGGCGGTGATTTGGGGCAAATGCTGGCCGATTTTATTGCCAACTTTTACTTTCAGGTGGCCGATGAAATTCCAGCGGAACTGATTGTCAATGTGGAAGTGGCAGATTGCAAAGAGTTGGAACAAGCCTTACAGCAACACTTCGGAAAAAAAATTCAGATCAAACATAAAGTGCGTGAAACTCGTGCCGAGTGGCAAGAATTGGCACAAATGAATGTGCAGCATGCTATTAAAGGTAAACTCGCTAATCACTTTGAATTAAATGAGCGTTTTCATCAGTTAGAACAAGTGGTTGGACGCCCGATTGATCGAATTGAATGTTTTGATATTTCGCACACCATGGGCGAAGACACTGTGGCATCTTGCGTGGTGTTTGATAGTGGCGGTATTCGCAAACGTGATTATCGACAATTTTCAATTCAGGATATTCAGGCAGGAGATGACTATGCTGCCATGCGTCAAGCGCTGACGCGTCGTTATAAAAAAGCCATGTTACCGGATTTATTGCTCATTGATGGCGGCAAAGGGCAGTTGAATATGGCGATGGAGGTGATGCAGGAATTAGGATTGGATGCCTTTATGATTGGGGTGTCCAAAGGCGAAGGACGTAAACCTGGGTTAGAAACCTTGCACTTTACCGATGGCAGCAAAATTCAGTTGCCTGAAGATCATAAGGCGCTGCATTTGATTCAGCAGGTACGCGATGAAGCACACCGTTTTGCAATTACCAAGCACCGTGCCAAACGCGATAAAAAACGCGGTACATCGATACTTGAAGTGATTCCGGGCTTAGGGCCAAAACGTCGTCGTGATTTACTCACTCATTTTGGAGGCATACAAGGCGTACTGAAAGCTTCAGAAAAAGAGCTGACTTTGGTGCCTGGACTGGGTGAAGTGATGGCGCGTACGATTTATAAAGTGCTGCATGAATGATTATTTAATTCACCATTGATAAAAAGCAGTATTTCCCGCAAAGGTAAATAGCAAAAAAGTGCATTGACTCTACCGTCATTGAATATTCACATCAGATAAAAACCCTGTAATATCAACCACAACATTGTTTAAGGAAAAGCTATGTCGTTGCTACAGACCTATCAAGCCATTGCCGAGCAAGAATGGATCGATATTCCACAGGGTTGGTTACAGGGACGCACCATTTATGGTGGGTTGGTGGCGGGCTTGATGATGCAAAAAGCTCAGCATTGCATTGCCGATCCTGAAAAGCGCTTGCTCAGTAGCAGCGTGACTTTTGTTGGACCTGTACAACAAGGTCGGGCACGGCTTACAGCTGAAATTCTTCGGCAGGGTAAATCAGTCACTAGCATTGAGGTGCGTTTGTGGCAGGATGATGCAGTACAAAGCATTTTGATTGCCAGTTTTGGCGTAGCACGTGAATCTAGCATCGTGGTGCAACAAGAGCGCGTTGCGCCCAACTTTCCACCTGCAACGGAATTGCCTGTTACAGAGCATCATCCTTTAGCACCTGAATGTTTTCAGCAAATGGATTTGGTATGGGCAGAAGGGCAGTATCCATTCAGTGCCAGCCATAAACCTGATTTTGCAGGCTGGATGCGTTTTAACCCCAAAAAGCATGCGAATCGTGCGATGACGATTGCCGATTTGATGGTGGCTTTTGATATGTGGCCACCTGGAGTATTGCCGATGTTCAGTCAGCTTGCACCTGCCAGTTCTCTTACGTGGCATGTGACCTATGTCAATCCTTTGCAAAATCAGTTACATGATTGGATGAAATATAAAGTATTTACGGATCATGCTAGTGATGGTTATGCCACCGAATACGCACACTTATGGGATGATCAGGATCGGCTGATTGCGATTGCCCGACAGACCATCACCGTGTTTGCCTAGTGACACCTACTGACATTTCGTATAAAGTGAAGTCTATTCACGATGACAAATCCTCAAAAAACTTGTGAATATGCAGCGTAAAGAGGGGAAACATTGGCGGTGTCTATGACAACAGGTCGTATCCTGAACATTCCAAATATATTAACTTTGGCTCGAATCGCCTTGATTCCTGTTTTTTTGTTGGTGGCATATTGGCCGCCTGCAATGGGCGTAAATGGTAATGATGCTGGCATGACACGTCATATTATTTTGACGTCTATATTTGTGATTGCTGCCGTGACCGACTGGTTTGATGGCTATTTGGCACGTTCTTTAAATCAGACTTCTGCATTTGGGCGTTTCCTTGACCCCGTAGCAGATAAACTGATGGTCGCTGCGGCATTGATTGTATTGGTGCAATGGCAACCCACTATTTCTATGGCTTTCGCTGCGATTGTGATTATTTCCCGCGAAATTACCGTATCTGCTTTACGTGAGTGGATGGCTGAACTCGGCGCACGTACCAGTGTGGCGGTGTCTACCGTGGGGAAATATAAAACAGCATTCCAAATGATTGCAATTTCAGTGTTCTTATTGAATTGGCAACCATTGGAAATGGTGGCTTATTTGTTGCTCTATACTGCTGTAATTTTAACGCTTTGGTCGATGTTTATTTATTTAAAAGCGGCATGGCCATATTTGAAACAGCCTTAAACATCGTGATGCGTCATTAAAAATATTAAAAAGTGCTTCTGATTGAAGCACTTTTTGATTAACTATGGGTTTCTTTTTCGGCATCATCTTCATAAGTTTTGGCAATTTTTTCAATATTTAAGCTTTTTGCCATCGCATCAAAAATTTTTTTATAAACCCCATTTTGATGATAAAGCGCATCATGTTCGCCGTGTTCCGCAATCCTGCCATCTTTCATGACATAGGTGTAATCGGCATCAATAATTTGCGATAAGCTATGTGAAATGATGATGACCGTACGCCCTTGTTTAATTTCATCGAGGCTTTGTTTGATTTGTTCGGTTGCAATGGCATCCAGACTAGCAGTGGGTTCATCTAAAAAAATAATGGGTGGATTTTTCAGGAACATGCGTGCAAGGGCAATCCTTTGTTGTTGACCGCCTGAAAGCATGAGGGCATCTGCGTCATAAGCCTGAGGCAATTGCAAAATTTGTTCGTGAATAGAGGCTTTTTTTGCTGCCTGAATCACATCTTCCAAGCTAGCATCAGTTTTGCCATAACGAATATTTTCAAAAATAGAGCCTTGGAAAATATGATTTTTTTTGCAAAACTAAGCCGATATGGTCACGTAAATATTGGGTGTCGATGTGGTTAATATCAGTCCCATCGAGCTGAATTGTTCCCTGTTGTGGTACATAGAATTTATCTAATAAACTGATCAGGGTGGATTTTCCCGCCCCCGACAATCCCACCAATGCGGTAATTTTATTGGGCTGAATCTGCATCTGAATGTCTTTGAGTACATGATGTCCATTCGGATAAAAAAAGTTTACCTGTTGCAGATCAAACCGCCCTCGAATGATGGGTTTAAGCGTACCACTTGGTTCAATTTCATGCTCGGCTTCCAAAATTTGAAAGAAGCTTTCTGAATAGATCATTGCATCATTGACTTCATCATAAATACGATGCAATGAGAGAATGGGGGGGCAGAGACATTGCCAAACAGTAACACGTGATACATGATCATGCCGATGCTCATTTGTCCATCTAATACAAAATAAGCAGTTAAAATAATAATCAGCACCACACCAATTTGTTCAATAAAGCTTTTTAAACCATCAAATATAAAGCTGGTTTGGCGGGTCTGCATTTGATTGTGGGTCAGTTTTTTTTGCAGGGTGAGTTGTTTTTCTGCTTCGATGCTTTCTCTGTTAAATGATTTAATCACGGTGATTGAGTTGATGATGCTGAGAATCCCTTGGCTTTTTTTCTCACGCCCATCACGTAAATTACGTCGCCAGCTTCCTAGTTTTTGTGCCTGCTGGTAGGTCAGCCAAAAATAAATAGGCACAATGAGTGTCGCGACCAAACCCACATAAATATTGGCATAATACATTAAGCCCAAAGCCACAATGGCACTGGTAAAGAGTGGCAAAATATCAATAAAGAAAATTTGCACTAAACGGATGAGCGAACCAATGCCACGATCTATACGTGTTTGTAATTTACCTGCTTGGTTATTGTCCTGATTAAAAAAGGCCAGTCGATAACGCAAAAACTTCTCAATAATGTCCTGTGCCAAATCTTGTGACACAAAGATGCGCAGTTTTTCACCATAAAATTTCTGCCCAAACTGCACAAAGGCATTGATGATTTCTTTACCCAGCAAAATGGCTGAAATGGTGATTAAAATGTGCCAGCCCGAAGACAGACCTTGTCCTGCCTCAATTATGGTGTTAATACGGTCAACTGCGTATTGTAAAGTCAGTGCATTGACTTGAGCTGTTAACGAGCCGATGAGCGTTAAAACTAAAGTAGCAATCACCAAGAGCCGATAAGGCCGAACGAAGGGACGCAATTTTTGAAATAAATGCCATAAATTCATAAGCTATTATTATTATATGCACGATGATTTTAAGTCTAAGGATGAAAGTTACGACTCACAAGCCAAAAAGCTGTGTCATTTTGTGAGCAGAGCTGATCCTTATTTTTAGATTAAACAATAGAGTGGGTTGATCATGAATCTAGAGTTGTTTACACCTGAGCCTCGTGACAACATACTGCCTTATGACGGCATTGTGCAGGACTATGGCCTGGTGCTGAGTGCGGAGCATAGTGCGCGTTATTTACAGTATTTTCTGCAACATTTGGTATGGCAAGCCGATGAAGGCATGCTATTTGGTCAGTATTATCGGACACAGCGCCAAGTCGCATGGTATGGCGATGAGCAGTATCAATATCGGTATTCAGGTGCTTTAATGCAGGCTTATGTTTGGCAACCTGCTTTGTGGCGACTGAAACAGCAAGTTGAACAATGGGTCGGGCATCCCTTTAACTCATGTTTGGCCAATTTATATCAAGATGGTACGCAGGGCTTGGGCTGGCATAGTGACGATGAGCCGAATTTAGAAAAAAACACTGTCATTGCTTCATTGAGTTTTGGAGCAACCCGTAAATTCAGTTTTAAGCACAAACATACGGCAAATAAAGTAGATCTTTTATTGCAGAGTGGTCAGTTGCTCGTGATGCGAGGACAAACACAGCAGCATTGGAAACATGCTTTAATGAAGTCCAATAAAATTTTACAACCCAGAATTAATCTGACCTTTCGCTATTTTCATAGCATTTCTGAATAAGATCATCCTCAGATTAAAATTTTGCCACGTTAAGTCGAGTTCACTTCTAAGCTTAAATCGGTATTTAGTGTTTCAAGCAGTTTTTCAATTTGTTTGGCATTATCCTGCAAAATTTCAATTAGCTTTTGCAAATTGACAAATTCAAAACGGTTTTTAGATGCCAACAGTGTCAGGGCATAAGGTGCATCTTTAGATGAAAAACGAATCGATACAGATAAACCTGCAATTTTTGCATCAAGTTCGCCATTAGAAAAATAATAGCCTTGTTTTTTGATTTTGCGCATTTGCTGCAAAAAGTCATCTTCATCTTTTGCAAAATTGACTTGTGCCAATTCGGCAGAAAAACGCTGGTAATAGTCTAAAATTTTAGCTTTAGGCAAGTGTGCCATAATAATTTTTGGCGATGAGCCGACATAAACAGGACGTGGGCAGCCACGACCATAAGACAGTAAAGGCGTATCTTTAAAGATTTCGTGATGTACATCAATGCAGGAATCTTGATTGAGCTGGGTCAATAAACAGCAAAATTCAGTACGTTGCGCAATTTTTTTCATAAAAGGAATGCTGATGGTGACCAATGGATCAGTCGTACGAGAGATAAAATCCAATACCGCAATTTTGGGCCCAAGAGTGTAATCTCCCGAGGTGCCACTCATGCGTTGCAACAATTCTGCCGAAACCAATTCTTTTAAATAGCGGTAACTGGTAGGCTTAGATAAACCGAGTTCCTCACTAATCGTATCTACATTAATGACAGGACGTGCGGTTGAATATAAGTCTAAGACTGTGAGAATCTTGCCAAAGCTAGACAGTGCCATGCGGATTTACCCATTCACACCAAAAGAATGATGTCACTTTATATCAAAAAATAGCCGGACCAATCGACTTTTGACAGATGGAATTTAGTGTACTAAGGATCAATGTCCCAATTCTTTTACGTTTGTCGATGTTCTCTATTCAGAAAGAATTTAAGGCAGAACGCCGTGAGGTTCACGATACCAGCTTTCAATCAATAGTGCTGCAGCAAGACTGTCGGCAGCGAGTTTTTTGCCACGGCCTTGAGCTTGATAATGATCAAGCTCATCACGTGCCTCACGTGTAGTTAGGCGTTCATCGACCATTAGGGTGTGGATATTGCTTTGATGGCGTAAGCGTTTAGCAAACTTACGGGCACGGGTAGACAGTTCCGACTCGCTATCATCCATATTTAAAGGTAAGCCCACTAGAAATAATTGCGGCTGATGTTGCTTGATAATTTTTAGCAAGTTTTCCCATTGCGGAACGCCATCTTTCATGGGAAAAAGGGCGAGTGGGGTTGCACTTTCAATCAGTGCCTGCCCCACAGCCATGCCCATTTTTTGTGTGCCGAAGTCAAATGCCATAATGGTTTGGGCTTGTGTCGTTTCAGGCATGACCAATCTCTGAAGATAACCATGTTGGATCTACGCCCATTTTGCGATATGCGGCATCCCAACGGTCGTCATAAGGTAAATTGAAAATCAAATCCATGTCCGATTCACAAATGAGCCAATCGCCACGGGCAATTTCTTGTTCCAGTTGCTGTTTACCCCAGCTAGCATAGCCCAAGGCAATTTGGTAGCGTCCAACGCCTTCGTTGTGGGCAATCGCATCTAAAATATCTTTAGAGGTGGTGATACAGACATTTTCACCCACTGCAATCGATGAATGCCAAATTGGCTGCCCAGTGTGTAAAACAAAACCTGCCTCAGGTCGTAAAGGACCCCCTTGTAGAACTTCGTGAGGATGCACATTATCTGCGTCTATATCTAAATCATTGAGTAATTCTTTGATTTGGATACCCGATGGACGGTTGATAATAATGCCTTGCGCACCGTCTTCATCATGACGTGCCAAATAGATGACGGTGTTTGCAAAAAACTCATCATTCATATCGGGCGGAGCTATGAGACAGCGATGCGTCAGATATTGTTTAGTCACCTAAGCAAATCTCCTTAAAAACAGTTGCTTCTAGAAAAACCTATTCCTTTAGGATACACGTTACTTGAGCTTTGTGATTTCACCAAGCTCTTTTTGTGACAGCGTTGATTTTTTAAGCCTGTTGAAACTTCAATTGTCGTAATTGTTTGGCGTGTTGCAGGGTAGTGTCATTAATTTCAACACCGCCTGTCATGCGTGCCAATTCTAAAATACGCGCATCTTCTTCTAATTCAACAATGGTGCTGCTGGCAGGGTCAGTCTGACGTTTTTTCACCAAAAGGTGCTGATCAGACTGCGCAGCCACTTGTGCTTGGTGGGTAATACATAAAATTTGAACGTGTTGCGCCAAACCTGCGAGCAAACGCCCCACAATTTCAGCAGTACCACCACTAATCCCGACATCAATTTCATCAAAAACCAAAACTTCAGCTTCGGTTTTTTCGGCATTCATGACTTGCATGACCAAAGCAATCCGCGATAATTCGCCACCGGAAGCCACACGTGCTAATGGCTGAGCAGGAATACCTTTGTTTGCAGTAAACAGTAACTGAATAAAACTTAACCCCTCCGCAGAAACCTGCTCTAAAGGTTCAAACTTAAATTCAAAATGTGCCTCAGGCAGTGCCAATTGTTTGACTTGCTCGGTCAGTTGTTTGGCGAGTGGTGCGGCTGCTTCACGACGGATGTCATCTAAATGTTGTGCTTTGGCTAAAAAATCCTGATGTGCCAGTTCTACTTGTTCTGCCAAAGTTTCAGGGTCTTCCAGCTCATGTAAAGCAGTGAGCTCAGTTTGCCAAGTATCAAATTCTTGTTTCAATAATTCAGGCTGTGTGCGATATTTACGTGCTAAACGATGAAAGACTTCTAATTTTTGATTCAGTTCTTCCATACGTTCAGGGTCAAAGCTTTGACGATCAATAAACTGACGTAAATTGGCTGTCGCATCATCTAATTCACTTTGCGCATTTAACAATGAGTTATAAATTTCTGATAATTGTTCACTGCGCCCCGCATGAGATTCCAAGCGGCGAATAATCGAAGCAATTTCCTGAGTGATGTTTTGCTCGGCTTCGTCTAAGGCATTTAAACTATAACTGCAGTCCTGCATGATATGTTCATGATGGCTTAGGCGATCAAACTCTTGTTCAATCTCCTTATAATCTATTTGTACCAGTTCCTCGAGTTCTTCGAGCTGTAAGTTCAGGGTTTCGATGCGCTGCTTGCGAGTTGCCTGTGCATCCAGCGCCGCCTGATGCTGTCGGATATTTTTTTGCCAGGTACTATAAGCATCACGTACTGCTTGGGCAGGGGCATAAAAATTATAATAACGATCAAGCCAGTGCTTTGGATAAGGCGGTTCCAACAATTGTTGTTGGCTGTGCTGGCTATATAGTTGTACTAGCAAGCGTCCAATTTCTTTCAGCTCTGCCAAACTGCTTGGACGTCCATTAATCCATGCCTTGCTGCGTCCTGTAGCAAAAATTACCCGACGTAAATGGATTTCACCAGACTCATCATCTAATTCATGTTCTTTTAGCCATTGTGCTTCAGGGCTATTGTCCTGATAACTGAAACTCGCAGTCACATCGGCTTTATCTGAGCCAAAACGGACATAATTGGTATCGGTACGTTCACCTAAACAGGCAGAGAGCGCATCTAATAGTAAGGATTTACCTGCACCTGTTTCCCCTGTTAGGACGTTAAAACCTGTTTCAATATCCAGTGCTAAGTGGTCGGCAAGGGCAAAGTTAATCAGTGTTAAATGAGTCAGCATAAACGCATCCAAGCTGCGAAAAGTGTCAGTGAAAGAGAGTTAAATTTAGGAAATGCCATAACAAGGCTGTTATTTTCGTCTATTTAATTCTAGCTTAAATTACAGCGCAAACAACAAAAAATGTACCCAATAAGCATCATATGTAAAACGCATGATTATTTGACCATTTCATTTGATAGTCATCAAATCGCAGTATATTCGCTTGGAAGTTTTAGGTGCTGCCTGATGTGTTGAAACTTAAGCGATATAGATACTTTTGTGATCTGTTTCACATTCAAATTTAGCACTTTAGTGGGGAAAAATCTGCAGAGTACTTTGCATGCCTTTGGCATTGGCTTAGACTATGCTGTTAGCGTGTCGCATGCTGCTTATTGAAACATGATTCAATTTACGCAAAGCCTACTGTAAACACAGATTGATTAGTTCTGAGGACAGAATTAAACTACATCAGTCAAAAATATAAAAACGCGTTACCTGGAGAATACGCATGTCAGCTCAGTTTGATCATGTATCAGTTGTGAAAAAATCGAATGTCTATTTTGGTGGGCAATGCATCAGTCACACGGTGCAATTTGAAGACGGTACCAAAAAAACCTTAGGGGTGATTTTACCGACTGAACAAGCCTTGACTTTCGAAACGCATGTGCCTGAACGTATGGAAATTATTTCAGGTGAATGTCGTGTCAAAATTGCCGATAGCGAAGAAAGTGAATTATTCCGCGCTGGTCAGTCGTTCTATGTGCCTGGCAATAGCCGTTTCAGCATTGAAACCGACGAAGTGCTTGATTACGTGTGCCACTTAGAAGGTTAATCAGCTGATCAACAGGGTATTAAATGAATTATCAATTTTTCCTACTTGAACACTCAATAGGACCGAATTGAATCAAGAAATTTTCACCCGAATCGGTTAAACTAGATATTATTGAAATCCTGTGAAGTCAGCTTTGCAGGATTTTTCGTTTTCGCTGGTTTATTGGTGTATTAATTAGAGGTCGTTCATGGCAAAACCTGAATATTATTATGGCGTTCACTCGGTGGAGTCATTATTGGAGCTTGAGCCAGAGCGAGTCTTAACTCTTTTTACCTTAAAAGGGCGTGATGATCAGCGTTTACAAAAAATTTTAGAACTTGCCGAACCATTTGGCATTAGTGTGCAAAAAGCCAGTCGTGACAGCTTGGAAAAACTGGCAGGTTTGCCTTTTCACCAAGGGGTGGTGGCTGCAGTGCGCCCACATCCAACCTTGAATGAAAAAGACTTGGACACCTTATTGCAGGCCGATAGCAAGCCTTTGCTTTTGGCGCTAGATCAAGTCACTGACCCGCATAATTTAGGCGCGTGTATTCGTACTGCTGCTGCCATGGGTGTTGCTGCCGTGATTGTGCCGCGTGATCGTTCAGCAAGTTTAACCCCAACTGCACGCAAAGTGGCTGCAGGTGGCGCTGAAAAAGTCAAATTTATCCAAGTGACCAATTTGGCACGTACTTTGGCGCATTTGAAACAAGAGTTTAATGTGCGCGTGGTGGGTACGATGCTGGATGAAAAAGCTTTGCCAATTCAGCAATTTGACTTTACAGGCACAGCAGTATGCGTGGTGATGGGCGCAGAAGATACAGGTTTACGCCCAATTACCCAGTCACAATGTGATCAAACCGTATTTATTCCAATGGCAGGAAATCTGCAAAGTTTGAATGTCAGCGTTGCAACAGGCATGGCATTGTATGAAGCTTGCCGTCAGCGTCAGGCTTAATTGCTGATTTTGTATTTGCTATTCTATTGATGTTTTCAACACAGTGATTCGTCTGTCTCCGCAAAAGCAAGGATATGCTTTGGTGCTTGTTACCATGTGCATTTGGGGTGGTTTTACCCTAACTGCTCGGCTGAATGCACAATGGCAGATCAGCGCTTGGGATATTACCGCCTTACGCTTCGCTTTGGCTTTTTGTATTTTAATGCCGATTCTCATCTGGAAAAGAGATACGGCATTTTTATGGAAAAAAGAGCCTTTTATTTTGGCAATGATTGGCGGAGTGGGCTATTGTCTGACTGCGTATAGTGCTTTTCATTATGTACCTGCTGCTCATGCTGCTATTTTTTTGAATGGTTGTATTCCTGTTTGTACCGCTATTGCGGCTTGGGTATTATTTCGAGTGCCTTTTGACCGACATACCTGGATCAGTATTGTAATTATGCTGACTGCCATTGCGGGTATGAGTGTGCTGATGTATCAACAAACAGGCGTTGCTTTTGGGCTTGGGGATGGGTTGTTTTTTATCAGTGCCATTTGGTGGGGCGTGTTTACGGTTTTATTAAGGCAATGGAAGCTATCCGCTTGGCATGCTATGGCGGGTGTCGCAATTTGGTCTGCAATTGTCTATGTCCCGATTTACTTGCTGTTTTTCCCAAAACAACTCAGTAGACCCGAACCGATTCATTTATTACTGCAAACTATTTTTCATGGGGTCTTTGTGGTAATCATCGCAACACTTAGCTATGTCGAGGCAATTAAGCGTTTGGGGGCGTTCAAAACCGGTAGTATTGTGACCTTGGCGCCGTTTATCGCTGCAATTTTTGCTGTTCCATTATTAGGTGAGCCATTGAGTCTAGCAATTGTATGCGGCTTGATGGGTATGGGAATTGGCGCTTTGCAGCCTTGGCGCTGGTGGGCACGAGCTGACAGCTTGAAAGCCCAACTTGAACAGCAAAAACAACATTCAGATTAATTGGCTTACTGCATCGCTCGCTTTAAATACTGCTGATGCAATACTTCAAGCTTGCTATACAAATGATCTAAATGCCCATCGTTCAGCACAATGTCATTGGCTAGGCGTTGCTTTTCAGCACGTGGCATTTGTGCTTGAATAATTTTATGAATTTGTTCAACTGTTTGGTCGTCACGTTGTGAGGCGCGGTGAATTTGTAGTGCTTCAGTGGCATCAATCAACAAGGTATGTTGGGTCAGTTGATGTTGATTGGTTTCAAACAAGAGCGGTGAAACCAAAACCACGTAGGGACTGTCGGCAGCATCCAATTGTCGAATAATTGATTCACGAATTGCAGGGTGGGTGATTTTTTCAAGCGCTTGTCGTGCACTTGGTTCTTTGAAAATGTGTTCACGTAGCGCGCGACGATCTAGCTCGCCATTTTTAAGTAAAACCCAATCGCCAAAGCGTTGTTGAATTTGCTGTAAGGCAGGCTGTCCTTTTTCAACCACTTCGCGTGCAACCACATCCGCATCGATCACAACAATACCTTGGGCCTCAAACCACGCACTGGCTGCAGACTTGCCACTGCCAATTCCTCCTGTTAGACCCAAAACAAAACGCATGTGCTGTCCTTATTGTCCCAAATAAACTTTCATGATTTGCTCGCCCCATAAAAAGGCAATCCAACCCGCAATGGCGATATACGGACCAAACGCGAAGGGCTGGTTTTCTTGACGCACTTTTAACAGAATAATGCCAATAATCGCCCCAACTAAGGAAGAAAGCAGCACAATCAGAGGCAACATCATTGGGCCCATCCATGCTCCTAAAGCGGCAAGGAGCTTAAAGTCACCATAGCCCATGCCTTCTTTGCCTGTAATAATTTTAAACAGGTAATACACTACCCATAAGCATAAGAAACCAATGATATAACCCCAAATAGCAGAGGTGGGTGAGGTATAGATAGCATAACTATTGATCGCTAGACCCAAGGCAGCCAAAGGCAAGGTATAGCGGTCTGGCAAGAGTTGTGTATCAAAATCAATGAAGGTGAGTGCAATCAAGGTATAAGTGAGCAGCAAGCCAAACAGCATTTGAACGGTTGGGCCAAATACCGCAAGTACAATTAAGGCACAAACAGCGGTTAATACTTCAATCAGTGGATAACGTATGCTGATCGGGTTTTGGCAATTGCCACACTGACCACGTAATGCCAACCAACTCACCACAGGAATATTTTGATACCAGCGAATTGGGTGGTGACATTTGGGGCAGGTCGATGCAGGTTTGCTCAGGGTGATTTTGCTTTCATCAATAATGGCTTGTTCAGGGTGTAATAACATTTGACAGTCATTACGCCATTCCTGCTCCATCATTTTGGGTGTGCGGTATATGACCACATTCAAAAAACTGCCAATACATAAACTAAAAAGTCCAACTGCGATATAGAGCGCAGTTGGATTTTGGATAAAGTACGCGATTAATTCTTGCATTAAACCACAGAACCCATTTGGAAGATTGGAAGGTACATGGCGACAACTAAACCACCCACTAAAATACCCAACACAGACATAATCAACGGCTCCATCATTGAGGTTAAGCCATCTACTGCGTTATCGACTTCATTTTCATAGTGGGTTGCGACTTTATCTAGCATGGCATCTAGGGCACCTGATTCTTCACCAATGGCCACCATTTGTACCGCCATAGAGGGAAATTTATTGGTGACACGCATGGCGAATTGTAGCTGCTGACCTGTTGCGACATCATCACGGATTTTCATCACCGCTTCTTCATAGACCACGTTATTGGTTGCGCCTGCGGTGGATTCCAAAGCATCAATTAAGGGTACACCTGCAGCAAAAGTAGTGGCTAAAGTACGGCTATAACGCGCAATAATGGCTTTATAGACTAAGTCACCAAAAATAGGCGCTTTCAGTGCAGCTTTGTCTAAGAAGTCACGGAATTTTTTACTGCGTTTTTTAGCTTCCAGGAAACCTGCAATCATCGCCGCAATCACAATAATCAGAATAAACCAGTATTTTTGCATCCATTGCGACATGTTCACTACCATTTTAGTGAAAGCAGGTAAGTCTGCACCAAAAGAGCTAAATAACTCCTCAAATACTGGTACAACTTTCACCATCAAAATAATGGTCACGACAATCGCCACCACAATGACCGTTGCAGGGTATTTCATGGCTTTTTTGATTTTTTGCTTTAACAGTTCGCTCTTTTCTTTATAGATCGCGACACGATCTAGCATGGTTTCTAGGGCACCCGATTGTTCACCAGATTCAACCAAAGAGCAGAACAGATTGTCAAAATATTGAGGATATTTACGCAATGCACCAGCAAAGGTATTCCCGCCTTCCACCTCGCCTTTAATGCCTAAAACCACTTCACGCATAGCGGGGTTTTCAAGACCTTCAGCCACAATCTCAAAGCTTTGTACCAAAGGCACACCCGCTTTCATCATTGTGGCAAGTTGACGCGTGAAAATGGTGATGTCTAAGGTTGACACCCTTTTTTTCATTAAGCCTTCAAGAATATTTTTTTTCTTTTGGCGAATCGTCTTGATGGTAATTCCTTGTTTACGCAATGTGACCTTTGCCAAAGCCATATTACGCGCTGGAATTTCCCCTTTTAATTTAGCCCCTTTGCGGTCAATCCCTTCATAAACGAAGGTGGGCATCATCTGTGCTTTTTTGACAGCCATGCGTATTTATCCTTATTTTAAATTTTACAACTATTCACTGGTCACACGATTGACTTCTTGCAATGAAGTCACCCCCTGCATGACTTTAAGTAACCCCGAACGACGCAAATTGTTAAACCCCGATTTTGCTGAAGCATCAGCAATTTGGATGGCATTACCATCCTCCATAATAATTCTGGAAATTTCTGGTGTGACCTTCATCACCTCATAAATACCAACACGGCCTTTATAACCTTCACGGCATTCAGAACAACCTACAGGTTGATAGACCTGAAATTCTGGGTTGCTCAAATCGGCTTCAGTGAAGCCCATTTCTAATAAGCTTTGTCTTGGAATATCGGAAGGGGCTTTACAATGCGGACATAAACGTCGTGCCAAACGCTGTGCAATGACGAGGTTCACTGAAGTTGCGATGTTAAAGGATGGAACGCCCATGTTGCGTAAACGTGTTAAAGTTTCTGGTGCACTGTTGGTGTGTAGAGTAGATAAAACCATGTGACCTGTTTGGGCGGCTTTAATTGCGATTTCTGCAGTTTCAAGGTCACGAATCTCACCCACCATGACAATATCAGGGTCTTGGCGTAAGAAAGATTTTAGTGCGGCAGCGAAGGTTAAGCCCACTTTGTTGTTTACGTTAACCTGATTAATACCTTCTAAGTTAATTTCCACAGGGTCTTCGGCGGTGGAAATGTTGGTATCTTCTCTGTTTAAGATATTTAAGCCAGTATATAACGATACCGTTTTACCCGAACCCGTTGGACCCGTAATCAGCAACATGCCTTGCGGCTTTTCTAAAGCTTCCATGAACAATTCTTTTTGTTCTGGCTCATAACCTAAAGCATCAATCCCAAGCATCGCGCTAGATGGGTCAAGAATACGCAGTACAATTTTTTCACCGAACAAGGTTGGCAAGGAGTTAACACGGAAGTCGATGGATTTATTTTTAGATAGTTTTAATTTAATACGACCATCTTGTGGAACACGTTTTTCAGAAATATCCATTTGGGACATGACTTTTAAACGTGATGCCAAGCGGTTGGCTAACTGTAAGGGTGGTGTGGCAATTTGACGTAATACACCATCGACACGATAACGCACGCGATAGGTTTTTTCATACGGTTCAAAGTGTAAGTCCGAGGCACCCATGCGAATTGCATCAATCAGTAATTTGTTGATGTATTTAACAATCGGGGATTCATCACCCTGCGGTTCATCTTCTGCGGCTTGTTCTGGTTCGCTGTTGCCATCTTCAAAGTTGAGATCAAAGTCATCATCTTCAAATTCAAAAGCAGACTCGCTCGCAAAGTTCTGTTCAATCAGTTTTACCAGTTTGTCGTGTTCAACCACAATCGCTTCAACATTCATTTTGCTGTTGAAACGAATTGCATCCATTGCTTCGATATTGGTTGGGTTACTGGTCGCAACGTAAAGTAGATGATTACGCTTAAAAATAGGTAAAAGGTTATATTTGCTGAACAGCTTTTCATCGATGCCTTCACGCACAATTAAAGCGGAATCATAGACATTCAAGTCAAAAATAGGCTCACCAAACTCATTGGAAATTTTTTCAGCAATCAGCAAAGGTGAAATATTCAGGTTCTGAATTAGATAGGGAACAATATCTACTTTTTCTTTATGAGCAGCCATAATGGCGGTTTGCATATTTTCAGCAGAAACGAGCCCGTCTTCGACCAATCGTCGAATAAAACCTGTGAATTTAGGTGTAGCTTGTTGTACTGACATTCCCCAACGCCCTCAAAATCAAGATTGTTTATAATTGGTATCTTTAAAATTATACTTTTGTTGCACAAAAATACCATATCTGAAAGTGCTGTCACCACCTAAGTATCGCCTAAAAGCATGAACCAGTTACATTAATCTTCTAAAAAAATTGTAAGTCCTGCTATGAAAAGATACTTCATGCAGCAGTTTGATGCAAAGCTTGCACAAAAAACTCAGCAGAAATGTGATTTGCGTGTAGAATGTGCGCGATTAAATGAATTGTTTTTGCAGGTTATTCTATGTCGGCTACGACGATTAAGCCTTGGGTGGTTGGCAATTGGAAGATGAATCCGATGCATGCCGATGCTCAGCAACTTATTTCTGAATTTAAAACATTATTACAAGACAGCCCTGTAGAGGCTGAAAAGTGTCATTTGGGGATTGCACCTGTCACTTTGGCTTTGACACAAATTCAAACTGCATTGAGCGAAGCAGTACGTCCTGTCTATACCGTTGCACAAGACCTTTCCCGTATTGCGGGCTTAGGGGCTTATACGGGCGAAGTCAGTGCAGAATTACTAAAAGATAGCCAAATTGATTATGTATTGGTTGGGCATTCAGAACGTCGCGAATTTTTTGCAGACACACCAAGCATTTTGAATGAGAAAGTTAAAAATGCCTTACAGGCTGGTTTGACTGTTATTTATTGTGTGGGTGAAAGTTTGCAACAACGTGAAAGCGGTCAGGCAGAGCAAGTTGTTTTGCAACAAATTTGTGATATTGCTGCAGTGGTGGAAGCTGAGCAATGGCAACAGATTGTGATTGCGTATGAACCTATTTGGGCAATTGGTACAGGCAAAACCGCATCACCAGAAGATGCGCAAACCATGCATGCAAAAATTCGTGCAGGTTTAAGCCAAATCACCGCTTATGCTGTGACTTTACCGGTTTTATATGGTGGTAGTGTAAAACCAGAAAATGCCGTAGAGTTAGCAGCCTGCCCAGACATTAATGGTGCTTTGGTCGGTGGTGCATCTTTAAATGCGGCATCGTTCCATCAAATTGCGCAAGCCTTTGCAAATACACAATAATGAGGAGTTCAGCATGCAAACATTTGTGCTGGTAGTACATATTATCTTAGCCATTTTAATAATTGGACTAATTTTGGTTCAGCATGGTAAAGGTGCAGATGCAGGCGCTTCTTTTGGTGGCGGTGGTGCGGCAACCGTATTTGGTGCGTCAGGCTCAGGCAATTTTTTAACGCGTTTAACGGCAATTTTGACAGCATTGTTTTTTGCAACGAGTTTAACCTTAGCGGTGTTTGCAAAGAAACAAACCACAGGTGCCTATAGTTTGCAGACTGTACAAACGACTGCCCCTGCACAGCCAGTATCGCCTGAATCTTCACCAACTGCGCCTAAAAGCGCTGAATAATTTTATTTAGTACTTTCTTTTTTCGCATGATGCGACTAGAATGCGTCACAGCTGCGGTGGTGGTGGAATTGGTAGACACGCTACCTTGAGGTGGTAGTGCTTTCGGGCGTGGGGGTTCAAGTCCCCCCTTCCGCACCAACTTATAATCCAGAAAACATAAGTTGGTGTTAAGCAGCAAATCTGTTGATGCGGGATGGAGCAGTCTGGTAGCTCGTCGGGCTCATAACCCGAAGGTCGTTGGTTCAAATCCAGCTCCCGCTACCAATCAATCCTAAGCTTATTGTGAATTAAGCGTAGGCGACTTAAATTATTTTAGGTTGAGATAAGTATTTACATGTTGATGCGGGATGGAGCAGTCTGGTAGCTCGTCGGGCTCATAACCCGAAGGTCGTTGGTTCAAATCCAGCTCCCGCTACCATTTTAATGGTTTGGTCATGTCAGTTTTGATTGGTTGCTTGTCTGTCGGGCTCAACCCTTGATAACTTGGCGAAGGTCGTTGGTTCAAATCCAACTCCCGCTACCAAAATCTGACTAAGGTGCAACTTAAGTCAGGCAAATATGAGAAGTTTGATTGAAAACTTATTCATTTTTGTATATAATTTTTGCACGTTGATGCGGGATGGAGCAGTCTGGTAGCTCGTCGGGCTCATAACCCGAAGGTCGTTGGTTCAAATCCAGCTCCCGCTACCAAGTTTCTAATGGTGTGGTACGTTAGTTTTAGTTGATTTAACTCAGCACAATAAACTAGCAAAGATGGTTAGATTTAGTCTAATCCCCACTACCAAGTTTCTAAAGAGGCTCACAACTAGGTGGGCCTTTTTGCACAGTGGATATTGGTTTTACTGTGCAAGAATAGGGGCGATTACGCCCTTTTTTATTGGCTATCGTGTAGTGTCGATACAAGCCGTGCGCGGCCTAAAGTCAAAGTGTCATGTTTCACTACTACTATAGTTTGTATGAATGTGTAGTGGTCAAATAAGACCATTGAACCGCAGCAGAATGACGAGAGTAAATGAAGCTATCAAATAAAACTCAAGCACTTCAGGACTTAATTGCGCCAGCAGTGCAAGCATGTGATGTAGATCTTTGGGGAATCGAGTTTATTCCACAAGGTAAGCGTTCTTTGTTACGTATTTATATCGACAAAGCTGTCGATGAAAATGCAGAACCTGTCTTAAATGAAGATGGCGAATTAGAGCAAGGTCGCGGTATTGGTGTGCAGGATTGTGTACGTGTAACCCAGCAAGTTGGGGCAATGCTTGATGTGCATGATCCAATTTCGGGTGAATATGCGCTTGAAGTGTCATCACCTGGTTGGGATCGTCCATTTTTCCAATTAGAGCAATTGCCTGCGTATATTGGGCATACCATTGCGTTACGTTTAATCAGTGCTGTAGAAAACCGTCGTAAATTTCAAGCGAAGTTGATTGCTGTAGATCTGGAAAATGAAACTATTCAGGTCGAAGTGGAAAAACAGCAGGTATTGGAGATTGACAGTCACAATATTGATAAAGCAAACCTGATTTACCAAGATTAATCAAATTAATAAGAATCTGAACGAATAGGTGACTTATGGCACGTGAAATTCTTACCGTCGTTGAAACGGTTAGTAACGAAAAAGGTGTAAGTCGTGAGGCAATTTTTGAGGCGCTTGAACAGGCTCTTGTTGCTGCGACGAAAAAGAAATTCTACGAAGGCACAAACTCAGAAGAAGCACGTTTACGTGTGGAAATTGATCGTAAAACAGGTGACTACAGGACTTTCCGTCAGTGGGAAGTAGTGGCAGATGAAGATCATGAAATGCCTGCATGCCAAGATGCAATTTCTGATGTAGACCCTGCACAATGGTCAATTGGCGACATTCGCGAACTTGAAGTTGAGTCAATTGACTTCGGTCGTATTGCTGCACAAATTGCCAAGCAAGTGATTGTGCAAAAAATTCGTGAAGCAGAACGCGCGTTGGTTGCAGATGCTTATGAAGCCAAAGTAGGCGAGCTGATTTACGGTGAAGTGAAAAAGCAAACCAAAGATGGCTTTATTATTGATTTAGGCGACAATGCAGAAGCATATTTGGCGCGTGAAGAAATGATCCCCAAAGAAATTTTGCGTCCTAAGCAGCGTGTAAATGCAATTTTGTACAGCGTGAACCGTGAAGGTCGTGGTGCACAATTGTTATTGTCACGTGCTAAGCCTGAAATGCTGATTGCGTTGATGAAAAAAGAAATTCCAGAAATTTCTGAAGAAATCATCGAGATTAAAGCGGCAGCGCGTCAGCCGGGTGTACGTGCAAAAATTGCAGTAAAAACCAACGACCATCGTATTGACCCTGTAGGTGCATGTATTGGTATGCGTGGTACGCGCATCCAAGCAGTACAGCAAGAGTTAAATGGTGAGCGTATTGATGTTGTGGTGTGGTCTGATGATCCTGCGCAATATATCGCCAGTGCTTTAGAGCCAGCCGATGTATCGGGTATTGTGATTGATGAAGAAGAACGTACTGCTGACATTATTTTCGCAACTAGCGATCAGTTGGCGCGTGCCATTGGTTCACAAGGTCAAAACGTACGTTTAGCCTCTGAACTCACAGGTTACAAGCTAAACATGATGCTTGAAGAAGAGTATCACGCACGTCAGCAAAATGAAGCACAACAATACTTGGACTTGTTTGTTTCACGTCTAGACATTGCTGAAGATTTGGCGATGGCATTGGTCGAAATGGGCTTCACTTCATTAGAAGAAATTGCGTATGTTCCTGCGGAAACATTTGACGAAATTGATTTAGATGAAGAAATTGTTGAAATGTTACAAGGTCGTGCCAAAGAAGTGGCATTGGCAGATGCATTGCAACAGCAAGAAAATATCCAAGATCCGAGTGAAGAACTTCTAGCAATGGAAGGCATGACACAAGAGATCGCTTATGCGCTTGCCGCTCGTGGTGTCATTACAGTTGATGATTTAGCTGACCAAGCGACTGATGATATCGAAGATATTGAAGGTTTAGGTACAGAGAAAGCGGGTCAATTGATTATGAAAGCGCGCGAATCATGGTTTAACTAGGAGATAATATATGACGGACAAGTCGATTAAAGAGTTAGCGCTCAGTGTAGGTCGTCCAGTTGAGAAACTCCTGGAACAGGTTCGTGACGCAGGTTTACCACAGCGTAAGGCGGACGATATTATTTCCACTGAACAACAAAGTACCCTAGTGAACCATTTAAAAAAGGTTCACGGTCAAGAGGGTAATGCAGGACAAATCACGTTGAAACGTAAAACCACCAGTACCGCCAAAGTGGCAAGTACTTCGGGCAAAGCGAAAACGATTAATGTAGAAGTTCGCAAGAAACATACATTTACCAAGCCAGATCCAGAACAAATTAAAGCGGAAGCTTTGGCAAAAGCGCAAGCTGAGCAACAAGCTCGTGCGAACGTTCAAGCTATGGTGGAACCTAAAGCTGAAACTCCAGTAGTAAATAAAGCGGCTGCAAACTTTGAAGCAATGCGTGCTGCTGCAAAGCAAGAAACGACGAAGCAAGAAGTATCAAAAGCTGCGGTAGTTGTGAAGCGTAAATCAAACAATAAGCCTGTGGTTAAAGCACAAGTTAAAGTTGTTGAAACACCTGAACAGAAAAAAGCACGTGAAGCTCAAGCCGCTCAATTAAAAGCGACCGAAGAAGCAGTACGTCGTAAGGCAGCTGAAGAAGCGCAGCAACGTACACTTGAACAAATGCGTCAAATGGCATCTAAGTATTCAAATGAAGATGCAACTGCGACCATTCGTGTAGTGGATGATTCTCCACTTGCAGCGGGTCTGGTTGGTCAAGCATATGAAGATTCATTTGCCAAAGAAGACCGCGAAATTAAGCGTGGTACCAGTAGCACCAATACACGTTCACCGAAAAAAGGTGGTCGTCGTGGTCAGGAGGAGCAATCTTTCAGCCAGAACCCACATAAACGTGGTTTGAAAACGAGCCAAGCCAACAAGCACGGCTTTGAAAAACCAGTTAAAAAACAAGTTTATGATGTTGAAATTGGTGCAACGATTGTGGTTGCAGACTTGGCTGCAAAAATGGCAGTTAAAGTACGCGAAGTTATTAAATCACTTATGAAAATGGGTGAGTTAGTTACGCAAAACCAAGCGATTGAGCAAGAAGTTGCTGCACTTGTGGTTGAAGAAATGGGCCACAACCCAGTTTTAGTATCTGATACGCAAGCTGAAGATAACTTACTTGAAGCAGCAGAAGAAGCACGTGGCGTTCAAACGACTCGTCCTCCTGTTGTGACCATCATGGGCCACGTTGACCATGGTAAGACATCGTTACTTGACCGTATTCGTCGTGCCAAAGTGGCTGCAGGCGAAGCGGGTGGTATTACACAGCATATCGGTGCTTACCACGTTACAACGGACAAGGGTATCATTACTTTCCTAGATACTCCGGGACACGCAGCATTTACTGCAATGCGTTCACGTGGTGCGAAAGCAACAGACATCGTGGTATTGGTTGTTGCAGCGGATGATGGTGTAATGCCACAAACAGCTGAAGCGATTGATCACGCACGTGCTGCAGGTACCCCAATTATTGTTGCCATTAACAAAATGGACAAAGAGTCGGCTGATCCAGATCGCGTATTGAATGAATTGACTGTGAAAGAAATCGTGCCTGAACAATGGGGCGGTGACGTTCCTGTTGCAATGGTTTCAGCACATACAGGTCAAGGTATTGATGAGCTTCTAGATATTATTTCAATCCAAGCTGAATTACTTGAGTTGAAAGCATCTGAAGAAGGTGCTGCTCAGGGTGTGGTGATTGAAGCGCGTGTAGACAACAGCCGTGGTGCGGTAACGTCTATCCTTGTTCAAAACGGGACATTGAAAGTAGGTGACCTTGTTCTTGCGGGTGCATCTTATGGTCGCGTACGTGCGATGACAGATGAAAACGGTAAACGTATTCAATCAGCAGGTCCTTCAATTCCAGTTGAAATTTTAGGTCTACCTGAAGCGCCAATGGCAGGTGATGAAGTTCTGGTTGTGAATGACGAGAAGAAAGCACGTGAAGTTTCCGATGCGCGTATGGATCGTGAACGTCAAAAACGTCTTGAGCGTCAAAGCGCAATGCGTCTTGAAAATATCATGGCGTCTATGGGCAAGAAAGATGTGCCTATCGTCAATGTGGTATTGAAAACTGATGTACGTGGCACATTGGAAGCATTACACGTTGCTCTTGCTGACCTTGCAACAGACGAAGTTAAAGTTCGTGTTATTGGCTCAGGTGTTGGTGCGATCACTGAATCTGACGTGACACTGGCTGAATCTTCTGAAGCGGTACTTCTTGGCTTTAACGTACGTGCTGATAACGCAGCGCGTCAAAAAGCGGATGCTGATGGCATCGACATTCGTTACTACTCAATCATCTATCAATTGATTGATGATGTGAAAGCAGCGATGAGTGGTAAGCTTGCGCCTGAACACCGTGAAACTATTTTAGGTGTGGCTGAAGTACGTGAAGTATTCCACTCAAGTAAGTTTGGTGCAGCAGCAGGCTGTATGGTACTTGAAGGTGTATTACACCGTAATAAACCAATTCGTGTCCTTCGTGATGACGTAGTGGTATTCCAAGGTGAGCTTGAGTCACTTCGTCGCTATAAAGACGTGGTGGAAGAAGTTCGCGCAGGTATGGAATGTGGTCTTGCGGTGAAAGGTTATAAAGACATCAAAGAAAAAGACAAGATCGAAGTCTATGATGTTCAATTGATCAAACGGAGTCTTTAATGGCGGGTAGTCAACGTCTTAAGCGCATGGCGGATACAGTACAACGTGAGTTGTCAGAACTGATTCGCCAAGAGCTGAAAGATCCGCGCTTAGGTGGTCTCGTGACCATCTCTGCGGTGAAGGTTAGTCCAGACTTAGGTTATGCTGAAGTATACGTGACTGTGATGGGCCGTGAATTAGGCGATGAGCAAAGCGAAGCGGCAAATAAAGAAACGTTAGATGTGCTGAACAAAGCATCTGGTTTCTTGCGTCATGAACTCAGCCGTCGTATTAAGACACGTATTACCCCACGTTTGCGTTTTCACTACGATAAAACCAATGCCTATGGTAACTATATGTTTGGTTTGATTGCAGAAGCGGTAAAAGATTTACCTCCTGCAGCACCTAAGCAAGATGAAGAATAAATCAGTGATGATAAAAAATGCCACCTTCGGGTGGCATTTTTTTGTCTATCATGTTTGAGCTTTTGCAATGTAAGCAAGGTTATATCCGATACGATGCTTTTCTTTAATGCCTGACTAATATTCTAGACCAAATCATCATGGGACTTTTTTTCATAACGACGTAAATTACGACGTTGGCGTTGCCACGGTAATGGACGGTCTAAGGTTTCAGGCACATTGCCACTCATCGAACGTAAACGTAAATGCAGTGCTGCCTGTGCCATTAAATTGGCAGAAACAGGCGCGGTAATAAATGCAAATAGGGTGATTAATACTTCTGCAAAGCCAAATCGTCCTTCAAATGCCGCATAAATAATGGCTGCAATTAAGAAACTTCCCAGTCCTAAAGTGCTGGATTTTGTAGGGGCATGCAGTCGCATAAATAAATCGGGCAGGCGAACCATGCCGATGCCGCCCACTAACATGAAAAATGCGCCAATGATTAAAAAGAATGACACTAAAATTTCCATGAGTAATTGCATGTTCATTCTCCTTAATCAATCACATGACCACTGGTGAAATAACGCGCCAGTGCTGCAGTAGACACAAAGCCTAGCATCGCCACCAATAATGCACCTTCAAATAAGGAGGTGGTGCTCCAATAGATACCCAGAACTACCACCAAGCAGGTTGCATTTAAAAATAAGGTATCCAAGGCCAGCAGACGGTCCACAATTGAAGGGCCAATAATCAGACGGTATAGGCACATAAACATGGAAAGCGTGATCGCAACCATGCAGATTCCAAGTGCATAAGGCAGAATCATCATTGCTTATCTCCTGACTGTGCACCAAAAATTTCAATCAGTGGTTTTTCATAACGATTTTTGATGTCTTGAATATCTACACTTTCATCTTCAGTTTTTAAGGCATGTACCAAAATATCGCCACGATCTTGGTCGATACCGGCAGTGACCGTGCCCGGTGTGGTGGTAATGATCATCGCCAAAATACTGTTGACCTGTTCGTGTTGTGTTTCGAGAGGGACACGGAACCATTTTGGCTGCATGCGATCTGTCGGGCCAAGTACCAGTTTAGCCACACGAATATTAGAAATCATAATATCCCAGACCACCACAAAGAATAGGCGACTGGCTGCAGTCCAATTGATGTCTGGTGTACGCGTGATAAAGGGCTGGATCAATTTAGGAATTAGTAGTGCTAGGACTAGTGCCATCAATAGATTCCCTGCAGAAACACTATGCGCCAACATCAGCCAACTCAGTGCCACCAATACAGATACAAATGGGTGGGGCAGCAGGTTGTCCCAAAACGAAGTTTTCGATGTCGTTTTTTGCATGTTTAGGGCTCCGCAGGTTTGAGTTGAGTATCGCTAGGTTGCTGCGCTTCCTCACGGTTTTGCTGTTGAATTTGACGTTGTTTATAGTCAGAAATATGTTCACCTTCCAAGGTATTTGGATGAATCACGTATGGAATTAAATGTGCATTGGCATCGATTGCTTCGCCACCGTACTTGGTTTCAGGTAAGTACAATGGATCATAAGGTTGTACGCTAATCACATTTCCAGTACGGTCTTTTTTCAGAATCAATGCTTCATAGGCCGCATTATGTTGAATTTGCTGTGCAGTATTCAGCATATATTGCTGAATTGGATTGGCAAATACCACGTACAACACTAAACCCGTCAGGAGCAAATAAATGACACGGTCATTGCGGGGCGGAGCAATTGCAGGCAATGTCTGATATTCATCATAGGCTTTAGTTTGTATATCATCTTCAGGTTTGGTCGCGCGCCAAAATAAAATAAAGCCGACACGGGTGAACGCAATAATACTGAGCAAGCTGACCAAGAGAATGATGCCAATAATCCAGCCTTGATGTGCCATATTGGCAGTAGCTTGTAAAATAAAGACCTTGCCCAAAAAGCCACTAAACGGTGGTAAGCCCGCCATCATTAAGGCAATCATGAAGTACGTGATAGCCAGTACTTTATGTTGCTTCATTTGCGGGGCAATGTTGAAGTGATCTTTAAATGCGCCACGTTGAGAGGTAATCCAACCGCACAGCAAATAGAAAGCCGCTGCAATTAAGGTACTGTGTACCAAGTAATACAGTGCAGCTGACCATGCCTGTGTGTTCAGCATTGAAATAGCAATCAGGATGGTACCAATTGAAGACAGCATCATAAAACCGACAAAGCGACGTAAGCGCTCTGCACCAATCGCGCCAATGACCCCATACAGTGAGGTAATCAGACCAATCGGCAATAACCAGTCTTGTAGGATTTTATGGCTCAGTTCATCATCAAATACGGTTCCATTGACCCGTAAAATCGCATACACACCGACTTTGGTCATGATGGTGAATAAGGCTGCCACAGGAGTTGTTGCCACAGCATAGGTTTTAGGTAGCCAAAAACCGACAGGAAGCATGGCAGCTTTAATACCAAACACCACAAATAACAGTAAGCCACCTGCCACCGCAATTTTATGTGCATCAGCATCGAGTAGGGGAATCAGGTGAGCCACATCGGTCATGTTTAAACTGCCGACACTGCCGTAAATCATCCCCAAGCCAATCAGGAAGAGGGCAGAGGCTAAGAGGTTAATGGTGACGTAATGAATCCCGAGTTGAAAACGCGCTTTGCCTTGACCGTGCAATAACAGCACATACGAAGCTAGCAGTAATACCTCAAAGAATACGAACAGGTTAAATAAGTCACCTGTGAGGAATGCACCGCAAAGTCCCATGAGCAAGAAATGCACCATGGTGTGAAAATAGCGACCACGCTCATCCCATTTTTTGCTGGAAAACCAGAGCAATGGCAAGGCAAGTGAATAAGTCAATACCAACATGAGGGCAGACAATTGATCTAGCACCAAAACAATGCCAAATGGTGCGGCCCATTCGCTCAAATTATAAATAATAATTTGTCCGCTGCTGACTTGGATTAAATAGCTGATCGCAGTGATTAAACCGAGCGTGGCAGAGATTTGACTAATGCCACGACGCCATGGCTGACGCCAGTCACGTGAGAGTGAACCAAAGCCTGGATTACCTAATAGCACCAAAATAAATGCGGTAAAGGTTGGAATTAAGATGCTAAAGATAGGTGAATGCTGTAGCCAAAATTGGAGGAAATCAGTCATTATGGCTCATCCTCACGTGGGTCAAGCAGTGGATATTCTTCTTTGGCATCAACGTGGTCTGTCCCTGTTTCATAACGGCTACGCAACGCCAATTGCACAATAAATGCAGTGGTGGCAAAGCCAATCACAATTGCAGTTAACACCAAGGCTTGCGGTAATGGGTCAGAGACTTTCGCGGCTTCAGTCAAAATTGCAGGCGCATTGGTCTGAATACGCCCCATACTAAATAAGAAAATATTGACTGCATAACCAATCATCGCTAAACCCAAAACAACAGGAAAGGTACGGGCACGTAAAATTAAATAAATCCCTGTCGCGACTAACATCCCAATGGCAGACGCAATTAAAAACTCGATACTAATCATTGCATTATTCCTTTGGAAGTGGGCCAGACATGCCTGAGTGACGTGAATCGCCCAAGACCGAAATCATCAACATAACCGCGCCAACCACTGTGACATACACGCCCACATCAAATAAGACGGCTGAAGCGAGGTGCATTTCACCAATGATTGGAGGATTGACATAAATATGTGCGCTAGTGAGGAAAGGACGTCCCCAGAACCATGCGGCAAGCCCTGTCAGACCTGCAATGCTTAAACCCACACCAATCCAAATTTCGTATAAACGTCCAGATTTGGCTTTGAGCATTTGTTCGGTTTGGTCTTGACCAAGCGCAATGTATTGGATGATTAGTGCCATTGCGGTAATTAAACCAGCAATAAAGCCTCCACCCGGTAAGTTATGACCGCGCAAGAAAATATACAGACTGACCACAAGGGCGATAGGTAAAATCCATGAGGCGGTAATACGCAGCATCAACGGTGAAGGATTAAAGCGGTAGGTTAAACCTTGCGTCATGATAGTGCCGTGTGCACGCATACCATCCATTAAACACAGCGTACCAATCGCGGCAATGCCCAAGACGGTTATTTCACCAAAGGTATCTAAACCACGGAAGTCTACCAAAATGACGTTGACCACGTTGGTTCCGCCACCGAGAGGAATGGATTGCTGATTAAAGAACCATGAAATTGAATTATGGTCGCGGGTCATCACCAACCATGCAATCCAGCCGATACCAATGCCGCCACCAATCGCAATCAAGGCATCTCGCCAGCGACGTGAGCGGCTTGATTCATAAGGGGTTAATTGTGGGAGCAGGGAGAGACTCATCAGCAATAAAACAGTGGTGACGACATCAACCGTGATTTGGGTTTGTGCCAAGTCAGGTGCAGACAGTCCGACAAATATCATGGTGACAACCAAGCCTACTGCACCGCTGATTAAGACAGCTTTGATGCGCTCATGGTGGTACCACAGCATCATCCAACAGGCAGAGAACAGCAATAACCATAAAACAATGGCAATTATAGGTGCATGTGTGAGTTCGCGTGTGCCAGTTGTTAAGCCCTGATTGAATAATGGTAGTGCGACTATGAATACTGTAAAGACAATGATCCACACTAAATAGCTTTGCAGTGAACCATTTTCAGTTTTACGTTTGATTTTGCGTGAAGCTTGTAGCAAATGTTTTAAGAATAATTCAAAAAGCAGTTTGCCTTGGAATTGACCTAAATGTGGATCGAGGTCAATTTCACGAATTTTTCCACCTTTGGCAAGCGAGAAATAAAAGATGATCCCGCCAAGCAAAGCAATTGCACTCATTAGCAAGGGAAGGTTAAAGCCATGCCAAATTGCCAAATGTGTGCCTTCAAACTGTAACAGTTGGGTACTGGCACGAGTTGTGCTATTGACAATATGCTCGACCAATAAGGCAGGCATCAAGCCGACTAAAATACATAAAACAGCCAATAAAGTTGCGGGTGCACGCATGCCAAACGGAGGTTCGTGAGCTTCTTTGTTTGGGACATCTTTACCAATCGGACCGTCAAAGAAAACGCCGTGTACCAAACGTATTGAATAGGCCACTGCAAAAATACCAGCCAGTGTGGCAACAATTGCAGAAACCAACAGTACAGGGCCAGATAAGTTTGCTACTAGTTCGGTAAAGAACATTTCTTTGGACAAAAAGCCGTTGGTCAACGGTACGCCTGCCATAGAAGCCGCGGTAATCATGGTGAGGGTAGCGGTAAAGGGTAGCAGTTGCCATAAGCCACTAAGTTTACGTAAATCACGTGTGCCTGATTCGTGGTCGATAATTCCCGCAATCATAAACAGCGCCGCTTTAAAGGTGGCGTGGTTGATGATATGGAAAATGGCTGCAGCCACTGCCAACGGTGAACCAATGCCGAGTAAACACATGATCAGACCTAAATGACTGATGGTGGAATATGCCAATAAGCCTTTTAAATCTTCTTTGAAAATGGCAAAGAATGCTGCCATACAGAGCGTAAATAGACCAATAAAGGTGACTAGGTTGTGATATAACGCTGCGCCTGCAAAAATTGGCAATAAGCGCGCCAGCAAGAAAATCCCTGCTTTGACCATGGTTGCCGAATGCAGATAGGCAGAAACAGGCGTGGGTGCAGCCATGGCATTCGGTAGCCAGAAGTGAAACGGAAATTGCGCACTTTTGGTAAATGCACCCAGTAAAATCAGCAATAAGGTTGGCACAAATAAATCATGACTTTGAATTTGTTCAGTCATCATCAAAATTTGGTCAATTTGATAGGTGCCTGTGATTTGCGCCAATAACACAAAACCACCGAGCATGGCGAGTCCACCCATGCCTGTAATGGTCAGTGCCATACGTGAGCCGCGTTGTGCCGCTTCGTAATTGCTCCAATAACCCACCAATAAGAAAGAGGAAATACTGGTCAGTTCCCAAAACGTCAGCAACAAAATCAGGTTATTGGATAGCGAAATTCCCAACATGGCAGCCATAAACAGCATGAGGAGAACATAGAGTTTACTGAGCGAGTTTTGCGGACTTAAATAATAATAGGCATAAATAAAGATGAGTGTGCCGATCCCTGTGATCAGCAAGGAGAATAATAAACCAAGCGCATCCAGACGAAAGCTTAAATCAATCCCCAATTGTGGCAGCCAAGACCATGTTTGAATGATCGTTTCGCCATTAAAGACTGCTTTTGCTTGGGTCAGGAGTAGAATAAGACTACTCAGACTGACGCCAATCGCCCCTAAAGCCGTTACCCCGCGTGAAAATTGTTTCAGCCACGAGACAAGGGTTGTGCCTAGTACTAACGGTAACAATATAATAATCGGTAGCACACTCATATCCATTGTCGTGAATAGGTTGAAAACCTAAAGGGTGAATCTTATCTTCCAAGGATTACAGGACAGCAACACACCATCCAAAAGATTCAATCTTGAAAGTCAATCAGTTGTGTCAGTAAACACGTGGTCTATAGTTTTGATGAGCGTATTGTCGCAACTTAAACTCAAAACAAGATCATGCAAAAATAATTTTACATGGCTAGGCGGCTCAAGCAGCAAAAATATGCTGATCTTTCGCTGAAGATTCAGCGAATAAGGTTGTGCTGGTTTGGTTAAAGCTGTGTTAAAAATATTTAGATACGTCAATCTACAACCTAGTTGAACTATGGATGAAGTTGATCTGCATCTGCTGCATTTTTGTTTACAGCACTCACCGTGTTTGAAAGGTCAATAGACACTATTCAAGGTATAAATAAGTTGTATTGCGCAACTTTAAAAACTACAGCAAAATCGGATTTTACTATAAAAGTTCAAAATTAATCTGATTTTATTACATGAATAAAACAACATCAATTTTTTTTGCATACAGCAAAGTCATTATATACCGTCTGTTATAGGTGGGATAAAGTATTTCCTTGCTTTTTGCCCAAGTATGCGTTGAAAGACTTCGGCAATTAAGATTCAGGCAATTGATCAGGTGTTGGCTCACTATCCAATTGCTGTAAGCGTTGCAGCAATTCCTGTTTTTGTTCGGCAGTTAAATGGTTTTGAATCTGCTGCAAAATTTCAGCCGTGCCTAATTGTGTTGGGTTTTGTTCTTGTAGGCTGACGTCTTCTGTCGTGTGAGTGGTTTCTAGCACATCAGCATAAATTTCTGCAAACTGCGGTTGTAAACTTTGCCATGCGATGGGATGCAGCTGTTGATGTTCCAGTTTTAAACATTGAAAGCGTTCCGCTTGTTCCAAGAGTTCGCTGCGGTTGCCTGTGGCAATAATTTGTAAGCGCGGAAAAGCTTGATGTAAACGGGTCAGTATTTGTGCGGCCTGTTGTTGATCGAGCTGATGATCAATCTGGTCAATCAACAAAATACCATCTCCCTCGCGACACGGATACAAACTGTTTGGGTTTAGCAAACAGAGGCGACGTACAATATCGCCTACCAGAGCAATCCAGTTGCGCTGACTGTTCGATAGTTGTTGATACAATAACTGTTTACCCTGACAACGCACCATGAGTTGTAGCTTTGGTAAATATTGCAGATAAATATCTTCAATTTCAGGCAGTACAATTTGTAAGGCATCTTTGAGTGCTTGCAAACTTGGTGCATGCATTTGTGAGTAAGCATGTAACAGCGACTGATTTAGTGCCTGTGGCAACTCACTTTGCTGTTGCTGATACAGCTTGTGTAGCAATTGTGCACTTTTGGCATTTTCAATATCAGAAATTTCCCGCAGCCATTCAAAAAAACGTGTAAAAGTCGTGAATGGAATCGCGGCAATTTCGTAGGCATGTCCAGGTTGTAAAATCAGCGGATTATTTTTATTGAGTAAATTAACTTCATTCACGAAGCGTTCTGCAGGGTAGTAGGCAATCAGCGGTAGACCTTGCATCGGGTCATGTTTAATGGCGTGTTGATAGAGCTGCACCATTTTTTCAAGCTTGGCGGTTTCTGCTTTGCTGACTCCCACGCCACTACTATTTAGGGTTTTATATAATTGCCAGTCACAATGGTGGGTACTTTCAAGTTGCATGTTACTTGATTCAGCCAAACTGCCTATTTCTGCTGGAATTTCCACACAAATATCAATTTTAGCTTGAAGGCGATTGAACAAAATATCTTGATCTTGCATCACCAAGCCCGCAGTGCGTAAGTCTTTATAGCGAGCGGCAAACCAAGTCAGTGCTTGATAACTAAACCTTAACAGCGAGGTTTTTCCTGCGCTTTGATCGGCCAAAATAAGCGTGATGGGCAAGTCGTGATAATTGAGTTCGAGTTTTAGGTCTGCAAAATGGGTGATGTGTCTGAAATGAACCGATGTAATTTTCATAGCGCACCTTCTGCAATTACCCCACCGCTTTGCGTAACGATGTCGGCATTTTTATTTTCAGTTGTTGTACCAAATCGTAAATATGATGAATGTTTAAACTGACTTTAGCACGTGTGCATGCCACGTACAGCAATCTTAATTCTTCATCACTAATTTTATGTTCTTTGTCGTTCAGTTTAAATTGGTAATCGTCTTCAATCTGTACCCGATTCCATTCTAAACCTTTGGCTTTATGCGCTGTCGAAATAATATAGTCGGCTTGGTCAATCGGGCTGATTTTAGCCAGCGCCTGTTTGAGCGGATTAGTGCCGTGATCATCGACCAGTTTGACTAAAGGCTTAATGTCGCTGCCATCGTTGGTTTCACAATATTCATGTACATCATGCCAGGAGTTAAACCATGCCAGTTCAGGAACATCGGTCACACGTTTGCCTTGTTTTAGCATCGCGGCAGCATCCACAAAGCGGTTTAAACGCACATGGTCGGCTTGCAGACTAACTTTATCGCCATGCACCAAACCTGCTAGTAGTAGTTCCATGGCACGGGCGTTGGTGCGGCATAAAATGGCATCGCGCATTTTGGTATGCGGTTTGTTAACCACTTTGGAATGTAATTCTGGATTGCCTAAGAGTGGCAGGGTTTCGTTTAGGCCACCCAAAATGGCATTGGCAGTCAGCGCAATTTCTTCACCAAAACGGAACGATGTGGTTAGCCGTGATTCAGGCAAAGGTAATTGCTGCATGGCATTGATTGCACCACGCCAAGCATAGATTTGCTGATGCGCATCGCCCACATAAATCACTTGAGTATTACGTTGCTTGAGTAAAATGCCCAGCATGAGCGGGTCGGCATCTTGAGCTTCGTCAAACAGCACATAATCGGCAGGAATGTTGGGTTCAGACAAGGCCCAAAGTTTCAGATAAATATCGTGTCCAATGCCTGCCTGATGATTCGGATCAATCGACTCCAGCCAGCGTCGCTCTACAGCAGGATAAAGATGCTTTTGTAAGGTGTCGATGTCATCTGGATGCAACCAACTAGGTGTTTGTAAATGTCTTGGGGCAGGGTATTGCGAACTTGTCGAGCAGAAATGACTCACGGCATTGGCCACCAAGCTGGCTAAACGACTTGGCATCAACACATATTTTTCATAGCGTCCGCCCATCATGCGTCTAAGGGTAATCGGTTCTAAACGATATTCTTTGGCAATAAAACTTGGACTTAAACGTGGCAGGCGTAATTTGTCGGTGACTCCACGTGGAACGCTACGATAAGCAAGCGAGTGAAAAGTACGACAATCGACCTGACGATGAAATTTACTTTGTGCTTCTGCGGCAATGGCTTTGTTAAATGCCAAGTACATGCCACGCCGTTCAGGCATAGCATCGCTGATCATTTGTAAGGTGGTTGTTTTACCTGTGCCTGCATAGGCAATCACTTTAAAAGATTTGCCCAGACGAGCATTATCTATAGCAGTAGCTTGCTCATAGGTCGGGCGAGGCTTGGTGATCACAGACACAGATTAGGGTTGGCTTTTAATGTCAGTGGCTACGGTTGGCTTTTTCAACCAAGCCTGATAAACCTTGACGACGAGCCAATTCATTCAATACCACTTGCGGTTCAATATCGAAATAACCCAACATGACAATGCTGTGGAACCATAAATCGGCCACTTCATAAATCAGGTCATTTTTGTTGTTGGCATTGGCTTCGGTGTTGAAATCTTTGGCTGCAATAATCGCTTCCACGCTTTCTTCACCGACTTTTTCCAAAATTTTATTCAAACCTGTATGGTACAGCTTGGCTACATAAGATGAGTCAGGGTTGGCGGTTTTACGCTCGCTCATCATTTGCCCTAAATAAGCCAAAACTTCGACCTGTTCAGCTTGTGCTTTTGATTGGCTCATGGCTAAAGTGTGGGCATTGGCGGCTTGTTCACCATAAATTTGATTTGGGTCTTTCAGCTGCGCATCTACAATTTCCCAACCATTCGCGGTGAGTTTACGATAAAAACAAGATTCACGCCCTGTGTGGCAAGCAATTCCACCATGTTGTTCAATTTGTAGGATAATTACATCAGCATCGCAGTCCAGACGAATTTCATGTACGGTTTGGAAGTGTCCTGATTCTTCACCTTTGTGCCACAATTTATTGCGCGAACGTGAAAAATACACCGCCTGATTTTTTTCGGCAGTTCGTGCCAAGGCTTCACGGTTCATCCACGCCACCATCAATACACGTCCTGTTTGATGATGCTGTGCAATGGCAGGCACTAATCCTTGTTCGTTAAATTTTACTTCATCGAGCCACTGCAAGTTATTCATGAGTTGTTCACCAAAATTAATTGAAATTGTATGGACGCTATTTTCTGAGCGCACAATTTTACATCGTCCCTATAGTGTACGTGATTCAGGACAATTTACCTAAATTATCTTGCCGGATTTGTACTATGAAAGCGTTTGCATAAATTGAGGGAAGTTTTGTTTTTCCACCATTTCCAGAAATTCATCGCCCAAACGCTGACTTTCTGCCACCGATTGTTTCCATAAGCGAACGCGCTGTGCTTGATCTAAACCTTTTAAAGTGAAGTCTTTTCGATCTGGCAAACGGCCTAAAGGCAAGCTACTTAAATATTCTGCCGAAGGTGACAGCAAGAGTGTACGGGCCTGATTTTCAGGATTGGCTTTACGATGCTTCAACATTTTATCGAACCAGCCTGGGGTAATGCTGTCGGTAAAGTGTGGATACAGCACGATACCCTGACTTTGATAAGGCAAATCTAGATGGTAATCAATTAATCCACCATCCCGATAACTGCCTACGGGCGCATCAGGAATGTCACGAATTGCAGACATTACCCCAGGAATAGACGCTGAGGCGAGCAACCACGGTGTGACATTTTTTTCATTTAGGGCTTGGTAATGGGTGACAAAATCATCTTTTACCATAAACTGCTGACCTTGTGCAGGTTGGCTGATGACACGTTGCATAAATAAGCGGTTATGTTTACGCGCAATGGCATTGCTGCCAATAATTCCTGCCACAGACGCAAGCAAAGGCAAGGCTTGGTCACTTTGGAAAATATGCTGAGCTTTGACTGAAATGACCGTAAGGTGATAGTCAGGGTGTTGAATCAGTTGTTGTTGCTGTCCCTGAATCAGTTCAAACAGCATGTTTTGACAAATCTCGGCGACTTCTTGACGCGACATTTTTTTATGAAAATACAAGTTGGTGTATAAATCGGACAGGCGTTCGGTACCTTGTTTTGCACCCCAAGCTAAAATACTGGCAAAGCGCCAACTGCCAATGGAGGAACCGACCACAGTGCGGCGTTTAGGGGCTTGGGCAAAAAACTCACCAAAAATTGCTTGATCTAACCCTTGAATGCCAATGCCTTTGGGACCACCTGCTGCGCCAGGAATAATATCGACGTGTTGGGCGTGTAAGCCTTCTTGTTCAATCAGTTGGCGTGCCAGATGTCCTGCGCGAATACTGAGTGCAGGGGCACGTTTATGCAAAATCTGAGTCATGCTTGATCTATAACGCTACAAATGTGCATTAATTGTAGGCGTGGTGATTTTTACAACAATGGCGAGAGGTGTCACTTAATGACTGGTGAGTCATGCTGTGGTTTTTAGGCTGAGTCAGGGCGAATCAGCACGAAAAAAAGCCTGTTTTAAAACAGGCTTTCTAATTTTTTTATCGTTTAATCAGTTTGTTATCAAGCAATGTAGCTTTATTTTACCATACGCCAAATCGCCAAGAAACTTGCCAACGCGATTAAAACAATAGAGACATACCACGGTGCAATAATCGCTATGGAGAGGAAAATTGCCATAATGCTGCCAAAAATCCAGCTGCGTTTTTGCTGATGTTCCATTTGCAGACGCATGCTTTGTAATTCATGCAATTGTTTGGAATGCCAAGCCGATTGGTTTTTTAAACCATTTAAACTGTCAATCATTAAACTTGGTAAGTCTTGCGCACCCAACAACAGGTCGGGAATCTGCTGCCCAATTTCTTTGACATTTTTGACTGGATTCATGTTGGCTTTAATCCAATCCGTTAAAATTGGTTTAGCCAGTTTCCAGATGTCCAGTTCAGGGTATAAGTCTGTACCCAAGCCCTCAACATGCACCAAGGTTTTTAGTAGTAGCATTAGTTGCGGTGGAATTTCCAAATGGAAGCGACGTGCAATATCCATGACTTGAATCAGGATGCCTGCAAAGTCCAATTCATGCATCGGTTTAGACACCATTGGCCCGACAGTGCGACGCATTTCGCGGGCGAGGGCATCTTGATCTGTGCCCGGTGGAATCCAACCTGCTTGATGCACCACTTGAATCAGCTGCATAAAGTTGCTATTCATTACCGCCAGCAACATACGTGCTACGGTCATTTGGTCATGCTTGGACAGCTCGCCCATAATCGCACAATCTAGCGCAATAAAGCGCGGATTGTTCGGATTGATGGTTTCCACAAAGACGTTGCCAGGGTGCATATCGGCATGGAAAAAGTTGTCACGAAACACTTGGGTAAAGAAAATCGTGAGGCCTTTTTCTGCCAAATCGGCGCGATCCATACCCAAACGATCAAAGGTTGCTGTGTCGGAAATCGGCACACCTGTAATGCGCTCTGCCACCATCACATCTTTACTGTCCATATAGACTTCAGGCACGTACATCATGCTTGAGCCTGTAAAGTAGTGACGCATGCGGCGCGTGTTGTCGGCTTCTAAGGTCAAATCCAGTTCGTTGAGAATAATTTGACGATAGTCCTGAATAATTTCAGATAAATGTAGAGCGCGTGCTGCTTCTAGACGTTTTTCCAGTGCTGCGCCGAGCCATTCCAAAATTTCAAAATCTTGCAGAATTTGTTGGCGAATATCGGGTCGGGTGACTTTAACTACGACTTCACGACCATCATGCAAGGCAGCGGTATGGACTTGCGCAATAGAGGCTGCTGCTAAAGGCTGTTCATCAAAACGGGCAAACAGGGTGTTGATATCTGCCTTGAGGGATTGTTGAATTCGCATTTGTGCCACGTCAGACCCAAATGGTTTGACACGGTCTTGTAGCAACACCAATTGCTGTAAAACTTCAGGTGGGATCAGGTCGCGACGTGTAGACAACAACTGACCAAGTTTAATAGCCAGTGGTCCCATTTCCTCTAAAGCCTCTTTGAGCTTCAGCGGGTTTTTACGTTCTTTACTTGACCAAGCGGCAGGATGCATGCGAATAAAACTGAGTGCATGGCGTGCCTTTTCTGGTAGTTCTTCCGCAGGAAACAACGTGTCGAGTCTATAGTGCGCGGCAATGCGCCAAAGTTCGAGTAAACGTGAAACATGCGGAATCATAAAGACTTATTCCCTAGGGTTGGGTGGAGTTTAAGGTGTCAGCAGCGGTATCTCGCTGTGCATCAAGCTGCGCTTGTAACTGTCGAATTTTGGCTTCGGCACGGTCTAAATTTTGTTGAAAAATGCGCGTGTCTTGTTGTAAGTCATCCATTTGCCAACGTGGGGCAAATAGACCACTGTCTTCTTTTAGGGCATCTTCAGCAAAGAATAAATGACTGTGCAGACTGCGTTTTAAATGTTTCGGCGCAAGCTGAATTTTGCCAATTTCATGCGCCAAAGCAGGGCCAATCCACGGGCTTAAATGTGCGGCCAAGTCTGGTTCAGCCTGTTGCATAATGCGCTGAATATCTTGCAAAAGATGATAGTCACCTTGCAGGGGAATATTGCCCACTTCATCGGACAGCAACAGTTTGAGCAATTGCACCAAATTCTTCACATGCAAGGTGGCAGTTGCAGGACTGATATTTTGCGCTTGATCAAACGGGCGTTGTTCAAAAATAGAAGGCTGCTCGCTGTGACCTGTTGCGGTTGGTTCTAAACGGACTTTTTTGTCATCAAAAAACACATCTACCGAAAGCTGTGGTGAATCGAGCACCACACGTAACATTTTGCCGTGCAGTTGGTTGAGCTGAATGCGTGTAATCGCATCCAAATCAATAATATGATGAATTAGTTTCTCAACTGCACCGAGGGCAAGAATTGACCACATTGCGGTACACCTTAGAGTTTAAAACCACGGTGAACGGCAACAATACCAGCTGTCAAGTTGTGGTAATCACAGTTTTGGAAGCCTGCGTGTTCCATCATGCCTTTTAAGGTGCGTTGATCTGGATGCATACGAATAGATTCAGCCAAGTATTTATAGCTTTCTGAGTCGTTTGCGACAATTTTACCCATTAGCGGCAATGCTGTGAATGAATATAAGTCGTAAAGCTTAGAGAACGGTTCAAATACTGGTTTTGAAAATTCTAAAATCAATAAACGACCACCTGGTTTGAGTACACGGTACATTGCTGCCAAAGCTGCATCTTTATCGGTCACGTTACGTAAACCAAATGAAATGGTTAGCAAGTCAAAGCTGTTGTCTTCAAATGGTTCTAAAGTTTCAGCATTCGCCAACACGAAATCGACATTGGTACAGCCTGCATCAATTAGACGGTCACGCCCAACATTCAGCATAGATTCGTTAATATCTGACAGTACCACATGACCTGTAGGGCCAACTTCACGGCTAAAGACTTTGGCTAAGTCACCTGTACCGCCTGCAATATCGAGTACTCGCTGACCACGACGTACACCAGACATATTTATCGCAAAACGTTTCCATAAGCGGTGAATACCAAATGACATTAAGTCATTCATAATGTCATATTTATTCGCAACCGAGTGGAAGACTTCAGCGACTTTCTGGGCTTTATCTTCACTGCTAACAGTTTGATAGCCGAAGTGTGTGGTCGCACCGACATTGCCTGTATTGGCACCGCGTGGCAAATTATATTTTGGCACTGAACCTGTGACAGGTGTATCTGTTAACTTTTGTTCTAAAGATTGTTGCTGACCTTGTGGAGCGCCTTGCGGTAGAGGTTCGGTTAAGAATGGACTCACTTTGTCTGTTGGTTGTGCCGACTCGGGAGTAGCGGTAGGCGTTTGATTTTCATTCGACATTGGAGTCACTCCTCAGGATAAAAGACTTAAGGCTGCAGTGCATGCATGATGACAGATTCTAAGCACTTGTACAGTAATCATCATGCAATTGTTATGAATAATATACAGAAAAAATCAAATAGTGCGCTAGCCATGCATGGAATTGTTGGCTATTTCACAGAATGAGGAATTCTTCTGCTTGAGCTGACAGATGGCTTTTAGATCAACTGAGTAAACATGACTACTATTGAAAGGGGTGTAAGTCACCTGCATGTACTTTGGCAATAATTTCCCGCTCTGAGGCAGTAAATTGTTTCACAAATTTCTCTGCAGACTTTAATGGTTTCATGGCTAAAAAGCCATCTTGCATAAACTCATACATAATTTGAAAACTGTATTTTTGCGCTGCGCCTTTACACATTTTAAACGCGGTATAGACCACAAAAGAGCGCATATATTTATCTAGGTTTTTACCCAGTTCATCTAACATATTTAATTGCTTTAAGCGCGCTTCGCCCTGACCAAGCTTTAAATAAGTCAGACGCATCATCTCATCATTTAAAGGCATATTTTCAGGATAGTCTTGCAGCAATTGTATCGCGACTTGTTCATCTAACTGCACCGCTAAAATCGCCAGACTCACCCCAGATGTCCCTGTTTTGATTGCATTTTCAGGAATGATTTTTTCAGCTTTGTGTGCATATTTCAGTAGGCGGGCAATTTGACCCGCCAAAGCATCAAAATCTGGGCCGCCATATAAGCGGTTTAAGAAATATTCAGCCATCAAGACATTGTGCTTTTCGGTAAACTGTGTGGCATGGGTGCGTTGCATACGCTGCTTTTGCCATGCTTGCACATCTTGTAAGCGTTGAAAAAGCACAGGGTTTTTATGATATTCAAATTGATAATACAGTTCTAATAGCTCATCTAATGCAGCAAGTTTAGACATAGGGTGTCTCATGATTGAGTTGAATGGGCAAATCTTAATGTGAGTTTGATCTCGTCGCTATGACAAATTGCAGAGAATTCCAAACGGCAAAGGTCAGTGTCTGAGATTAATCTACAAAAATATGCGAAAAGTTGTTAAAAAAAGGGTCGATATTCGTATACTGATGCAATAACACAAGAACAGAGCAGATGATGTCAAAAGCAAATACTGAATTTAAACTCATGGAAGAAGAACAACTTTCAGTCGAGCTCATTGAAGCCCAATATGCTTTAAAAAATACCAAAGGTGAAAAAAATGCCAAAAGTTTACTGATTTTAGTGAGCGGTATTGAATTGGCGGGTAAAGGTGAGGCGGTTAAACAATTAAGAGAATGGGTCGATCCGCGTTATTTAAGGGTAAAAGCCGATGCGCCACATCCGTTTAATCCCAAACAGGTATTTTGGCAGCCTTATGCACGTTTTATTCCTGCCGAAGGTCAAATAATGCTGATGTTTGGCAATTGGTATAGTGACTTATTAAGCACAGCCATGCATGTGTCCAAACAAATTGATGACACGATGTTTGATAATTATGTCGAAAAAATGCGTGCTTACGAAGAAGACTTAAAAAACAACCATGTGGATGTCATTAAAATCTGGTTCGACTTGTCGTGGAAATCACTACAAAAACGGCTGGATGATATGGAGCCGAGCGAAGTGCATTGGCATAAATTGCACGGTTTGGATTGGCGCAATAAAAAACAATATGACAACATACAGAAGCTGCGCCAACGCTTTACCGATGACTGGATTATGATTGATTGCGAAGATGAAACCATCCGTGATCAGCAATTTGCACAGCATATTTTACGTGCATTACAGCATTGTCCTGTGCATCCAACCAGCTCTGGCATTACTTGGCAGCCTGCAGAAATTCCTGAAGTTTTGCTTAATCCTGTATCTGAATCGGTCAATGATGATGACTATAAAGCAGAGTTAAAGAAACTCACTAAAAAAGTGGCAGATGCACTGCGTTTTGATAACCGTAATGTCAGCCTTGTTTTTGAAGGAATGGACGCAGCAGGCAAAGGCGGCGCGATTAAACGGATTGTAAAAAAACTGGATCCGCGTGAATACGAAATTTATACCATTAGCGCCCCTGAAGCCTTTGAAATCAGCCGTCCTTATTTGTGGCGTTTTTGGACGAAAATTCTGCCTGAAGAAAAAATCAATATTTTTGACCGTTCTTGGTATGGGCGGGTATTGGTGGAACGTGTAGAAAGTTTGATTAGTCCACTGGAATGGCAGCGTGCCTATGACGAAATCAACCGCTTTGAACAAGACTTAAATGACCATCAAACTGTCGTGATCAAATTTTGGTTAGCCATTAGTAAAGATGAGCAAGAGCTGCGTTTCAAAGCACGTCAGGAAACTGCACATAAGCGTTTTAAAATTACAGATGAAGATTGGAGTAACCGCAGCCGTTGGGATGATTATTTGGTGGCTGCGGCAGATATGCTGCAACGTACCAGTACTGAATATGCACCGTGGCACATCATTCCGAGTAATGACAAAAAAGCAGCACGTTTGGAAATTTTAAGAACTATCTTAAAACAACTCAAGGCAGAATAATCTGCCTTGAGGATGCAAAGTCTGTGTGTTGAGTCAGTTTGATTTGAAAATTAAGCATTCACAACTTTGGCTTGTTTGAGCTGAATGCTTTTTGCCAGTTTATAGCTTTCTTCAACATGCGTTTCGGCAATTTTTTTCATAATAAAATAACCTAAACCTGCAGCCACCATTTGTCCACCCAATGGAATAAACTTGGTGACTTGTTTGGCGATGTACTTGGCTGCGACATTATTCAGGGATTTTTTTACTGCAGTGCGCGCTACGACTAAACCTGAAAATTCCACACCGCGTTTACGCAATTCGCTCCAGTGGACTTTTCGGGTTTCAGGATCGTACACACTGACTTGCTCAGGAGATAAGCCAAAACGTGCATTAATTTCTGGAACCAGTTGCGACAAGATGCCCACATCAATCACGACGTCCAAAAACGGCACAGGAATGACGGCTGCACCTGCAGAGAAATAGGCACGTTTTTTGACCAGTTCTAGGCATTCTGCGCGAATCATTTCCAAGTCTAGGCTTGGATCAATGCTATCTGGAATTGTCTCTCTTTTTATCATAGGTACAACCTTAAAATGGCGAGTCATTGTATGCTGTTTGCTAAATAAAACCACTTTATTCAAAGCACTTTTTGAAAAAAGTAGGCAATAAAAGTATGCTTGTAAAGTGGCATATACCATTGTAAGTGTATAGCCAATAATCTTTATTTTTTGTTGTACCTGGGGCGAGTGATAGATCAACCGCCTTCTCGTACTTTCTTCTTTAAAATAAATTAAAGGACAGCTGATGGCGATTCATGTCATACAAAGCCAACGTATAGAAATTTTAGTCAATGAAATGCTGAAAACCATACGTCAACCGACATCGAATCCGCTTCAGGTACTACAAACCCAGCATTTTATTGTACCTTCGCTGGCTGTAGAAAAATGGCTAACGGAAAAAATTGCTGAACAAAAAGGCATTAGTGCAAATACTGAATTTCATCATCGTATTCGTGCCTTTCAATGGGCGGCTTATCAGGCCGTTTTAGATGATAAAGATCGGGTTCGTCAGGCAAATATTCCCCGTATTGTGATGCAATGGCGTGTGTTTTATGACTTGCAACCGTGGATTCAACATGAACAAAACCCATTGCCTGCCGAACATGATTTACATGGTTTGATCCAGCGGATTTATGACAGTGCAGAGCAACTGCCACAAGGTTTAGAAAAGCAGCTTAAAAAACAAAATATGCTGTATTGGGTGGCAGATAAAGTTTCACGTTTATTTAGCAACTACATGGTTTATCGTGGTTTTTGTCAACAAGGCTGTGAGGGTGTTTGCCAGTGCCAAAGCAATTGGTTGGCGGTTTGGGGGCAGCAGAAACGTCTGAATTTAAAGCAGCAAATTTATACCCCTAAAAACTTTGCGAGTGAAGAAGAAAAACAAGCAGCATTAGAAATTTACGCATTCACTCAAGCGCAAGCCGAAGAATTAGAGCAATGGCAAAGTTGGTTGTGGTCGCATATTTTCCATGCCGATTTCAAAAAAATGCAGGAGATTGACCAGCAATTTTGGCAAGCCTTGGGCGATCCTGAAAATCCAAATGCATGTATTAACAAATTACCCAAACAGTTGGTGATTTTTACCTTATTAGACTTGCCGCCAAGCCAGTTATTGTTTATTCGCCGTTTGGCGCAGTATATGGATATTTTTATTCTGCATTACAACCCATCGCAAGAATATTGGGCAGACATGGTCGATCCTAAATGGAAATTAAACATGGATGCGCGAATCAAAAGTCGTTTTATTCGTGAGATGGAAAGTCAAAATAAAACGGTAAGTGATGATGATATTACCGCATATATCAAAAAATATAATGGTGAATTTAATGCTGATATTCGCGAGTCACATCATCCCTTGCTAACGCGTTTTGGTAAACAGGCGCGAGATCACTTTTCATTGTTGGCGGCGTTATCGAGTGGTGACGAAGGTGAGTGGTACGATCTTTTCCCAGAAGAAGAGCCGCAACATTTACTTGGTAAAATTCAATCGGATGTATTGAATTTGGTTGAGCCAACCGCGCAGGCGTACGACTTAGACCCTGCCGATGAGTCACTGCAGATTCATGTGTGTCATTCAAGTTTACGTCAGCTTGAGGTACTCAAAGATCGTTTAATTGCATGGCTAGGGCAAGATGACAGCCGCCAAGCCAGTGATATTTTGGTGTTGAGTCCGAAACTCAAAGAACAAGAGTCTTTAATTCGCAGCGTATTTGCTGCACCGCCAAGTGAGCGTGATCTTTATCAGAAAGGACAACACAAAGCACAGCAGAATCAAGCCGCTTTAGGGCATCAACTGACTCAAGACAGTGTGTATTTGCCTATTCAAATTGCAGGCATCAGCTCTTTAGATATTCATAATGCATGGCGTGCAGTGGTTGGGCGTATCACGTTGGTACAAGGACGTTTTAGCTTTGAGGAATTTGGCGACTGGTTGAGTTTGGCTGCGACACAACAGCGTTATGCCTTGAATTTAAACAATATCGAGCGCATGAATGAGTTGTTAGCCAATGCAGGTTTTAAACGTGGTTTGGATGGCGAGCATTTAAAACGTAGCCTGAGTGCAGATGATCAAGATTATCGGTTTAGCTTAAAGTTTGCTTTAGATCGTTTGGCTTTGGGTGTTGCGGTGCCAGAGCATTGCGTGGTTCAGCACACTTTAAGTTATGCTGGTGTACAAAGCAGTGATTTTGAATTGATCTTTAAACTGATTCAAATTTATCAGGATTTTGCACAGCGCCGTGATTGGCTGATTCAGCATGAATTGGGGCAAGCCAAAACGGTAGAATATTGGCTCAAGCAACTGATGCAAGACTTGAGTGAGTTTCAGGATGCAGGGGTAGATGTGTTGGCATCCGTGTTTAGTTTGGTGCAAAAACATGACCGTATGTTGACCTTAGCCAGTTATTTTGATGCGCAACCGGGTCAAGATTTGCGCCATTTAAGCTTACCGCTGGATTATATTCTGCAAGAAATCTCTGCCCAGCTCGAAACCCAACTCGAACAAGCCAGTCCATCGGGCGCCATTACCTTTAGCCAAATTGGTGCAATTCGTCCACTGCCATATAAGCTGATTGTGATGTTGAATTTGGACAATGGCGTGTTCCCAAGTCGTGATCAGCAATTGGCTTTCGATTTGATGCAATTATTAAAACCACAACTCGGAGATCGTTCACGTATTGAGGATGATCAGGGGGCGTTTTTAGACAGTTTATTGTTGGCGCAAGACAGTGTTTGGCTATTTTATAACGGTTTTGATGTCAGCGATGGTGAGGTGCGTGATCCATCCGTGGTGGTGCAAGAATTTGTGCAGCATTTGGCATTGATTGTGAAACATCCTGATGGCGCTAGCGATTCACGCTTAAATTTGAATGGTGTTGAGATTCCTGCACAATTGAAATCTCTATATTATTTACATAGTTTGCAACCTTTCGATCAGCTGCGTTTTGCCGAAAGCCGTGAAGTTCGCTTTAAAGATCAATGGTATCGGGTTGCCAAACAAATGCAGCAAGAAACCACACCACGTGAAGCATGGTTTGGTGAATATCCATTATTGCCGCAAGACGTGGTGGTGTTAGACAGCATGCAATGGATTCGTGATGTGTGTTTCCCTGCGCGTGCCTATTTAAAAGCGATTGGAGTCGAAAACTTACAGTCCGACACTGCTGCAATGAACCACGAACCGTTGATTTTAAATGGTTTGGAAAAATATAGTGTGCGTGATTTTTTACTGCAACACGGTGAGCAAGATGCAGAAATCTTGTTGCAAGATACCTTGCCTGTGGGCAAAACCTTAAATGCCACGTTTAAAACGGGACTGCAAGAACAGCAATATTTACGTGACACACTCCAGCAGTTTGCAGACGAAGCAACCACAACAACGCAACAGCTTTGGAAAATGAATCCGCATTTGCATATTCGCATTCAAGTGCCTGAACAGCCGACAAAGCTTTGGTGTAGCGTGGTGGCAGCAAGTGCCAGACCAAAAAAATATGCCGAAGTATGGTTGGAATATTTGTTCTGGGTGGCCTATCAGAACACAGAACAGCAAGATTTAGAACGGATTGTGGTTTGTAAAGATGCGGTGATTCATTTTGCCAATATCCATGCACAGCAAGCACACGAGTATTTAGCCCAATGGTTTGAGTTCTGGAAACATGCACAGCAATATCCTGTGTTATTGCCTGCGGCTTTAGTTTTAAAAATGACAGATAAAAAAGAATTTGAAATTCAGTGGGATGAAGCTCAGCCCGATCAGGTTTTGAATATGGAAAGTTTTGTAAAACATTGGCATGGCGGTGCTTGGGGGAGCTTTATTGATGAAAGTGAGAAAAATCACCCAGACTGGTCATTTATTTTTCAAGACAGTGAAACTGAACCGTTGTTGATTGAGGCATTTCAGCAATATAGCCATCGACTGTATCAGCCCATCATTGAAAATTATGAATCTGCGAAAAATCTTCAAAAACAAGGGGAATCTGCGTGAACTCATCTTGCCCATTCCCAATTTGTTATGACCCAATTCAAGAGATGCAATTTAAAGGCTTACATTGGATTGAAGCATCGGCAGGTACGGGTAAAACCTATACTTTATCGAGTTTGATGGTGCGAATTTTCCTGAAAGATTATTTGCCTAATCAGGTGATTGCGACCACATTTACCCGTGCCGCAGCAGCCGAGCTCAAAAGTCGTATTCGTGCACGTTTACTTGAAACCCAACAATATATCGACCAGTGTTTAAACCAGTCTTTAGATCAGCGCGCCCTTGCAGAGAAAATTGCACAACTACAAGATCCTTTACTCAAACATGTTCTGCAGGAGTATCGCTTAAAACTGGACTATGCCAGTTCACGTTTGAAGTTGGTGATTGCACAACTCGATGAATTATTTGTAGGAACGTTGGATAGCTTTAGCCAAAAATTATTGCGTGAATTTTCCTTTGAAAGCGGCAAAATTGAGCGCGCCAATATTACCGACCAAGCATCGGTCTATACCGAACAATTGCTGCATGATGTGTTGCGGGAATGGATTCAGGCACAGCCTCAGCACGTTGTGGACTATATGCTGTTATGTGGGCGGTTGAAATCTGCAACCGACTACCAGGATCTGGTCAATACCAGTTTGAATTTTGCATCAGCAGAGATTCAGGGCATAGATCAGGCGCAATTGGAGGTACAAGATTTAGCAGAGGCGTTGCAGAATTTAACCAGTATCACCATCACGCAAATTGAAGAATTAAAAGAATATTATGATGGTGAATATAGCTTTAATTTTTCCCATTATGTCGCGGGGAGTGACAAGAAGGGGTTGCAGCCACTATTTACAGTGACTTTGCCAAAACTGATTGAAAAAATTAAGCATAATCCTTTAGAACATTATTTTAATTCACACCTTGCTGAATTGTTTAATGCGGTCTTTGCACTATATTTGAACCAAGACGGTAAGCTCAGAAAATCAATTTTTAACAAAGCGAAAGCACCATGTACGCAAGAGGTGCAAGATGCTTTTTTTGATCATCCTGTAATCCGAAAAATTAAAGCAGTGGTGGATGCCAAACTTAATTTTGAGCGTCAAATTGAATTGGTGGATACCAATTTAAAATTCTATTTGGTACAACACGTCAAACAGCGTTTACCACAACTTTTACAGCAAAAAGGGGAAACCACTTTTTCCCATCAAATACGCAGCTTAGCCGAAGCTTTGCAGGGAGAACGCGGGCAGCGTTTTGCGCAGTTTGTGCATACCCGTTATCCACTGATTTTGGTGGATGAGTTTCAGGATACCAACCAAGATCAAGATGACATGCTCTCGCAAATTTGGCGTAATCCAAAGTGGTATATGCGCGGTTGTATGATTATGGTGGGCGACCCTAAGCAGGCGATTTATGGTTTTCGCGGTGGCGATATGCTGACCTATAACAATACCCGCGATGATGTGCTGAAAAAACAAGGTCGCATTTACTCACTCAGACAAAATCATCGTTCAGTGAAAGAGTTGGTTTGTGTGGTGGATGAGCTATTTCAACGCCAACCTGCTTTTGGTGAGAAAGTGGTTTATGAACCTGTCATTGCAGGTTCACGTCCTCATCCAGCTTTAATAGATCGACAACAAGTCAATCCTGCACCGCTGCGTTGGGTGACGGTGGAACATGATCAGGATGAATCCATTCAAATTGCACGAAAAATTCGTGAGTTATTAAATCAAGGCATCGCAGGTGATTTATATTTTGATCATGCTGCAGGCAAAGTGGCTTTGCAAGCTGATGATATTGCCATTTTATCGACCAGTCATCAAAAGCTTGATCAAGCCCAATACGAGCTTGAACGAATTGGAATTCAGGTCAATAGAAGTAGTCAGCGCAGTGTTTTTACAGGCTTTTTAGCCAAAGATGTGGCGGCAATTTTAACCGCAATTTTACATCCTTATGATGAAGCCAAGGTAAAGCGTGCCTTGCTGACACGTTTGTTGGGCTATAACCTGCAACAGTTGATTGAACTTGAGCAACAAGGTTTGGGTCAGTTTATTTATGACTTCGATTGTATTCGTGAAATGTGGGTCAATAAAGGCTTTTTAACCGCATGGAATTACTGTCTGAACTTATTTAAAGTTTGGGAAAACCTGGTTGCAAAACGCAGTTTTGACAATGAACGGCATGTGGTGAATTTACGCCATTTAACCGAATTACTGAGTCGTCAAAGTGAACGCCATCAAGGGGCTTATATGCTGTATTACTGGTATTTACAGCAAGTTGAATCTCCTGCCAAACGCGACTGGGAAATTGAGCGAAAGCTTTCCAATGCGGCAGGCGTGAAACTGATGACCATTCACCAGTCCAAAGGCTTAGAATTTAAAGTCGTGTTTTTGATGTCGGCAGATCAGCAGCCCAAATCTGACAAGTCTGCTTTGGTGTTTGCAACGCAGGAAGCGCAAGGCATTGAGCAACGCATCCTAGCCATTAAACATAAAAACATCGATGCCACAGCAACGCAGCAGCACAGTGAGCGCCGTTTGGCAGAGTTGAATCGGCTTTGGTATGTGGCATTGACACGTGCCAGCTATCGGGTCTATGCCATGCTGAAACAGCCTGCACCAGCGAAAGAAGGTAAAAAAGAGGCGGCACCCAAATCCGCTGGTTTAAATGTTTGGCGTTTAAAAGCGCCAAGTTCAGCAGAAATTGCTGCAGCGTGGAGTTGTGATGAAGCGCCTCTGCCGCAATTGGCGGCAGCATTACAGCTCGAACAAGTGCAAGAAATTAAGATTGAAGCCGCAGATTTTCCGCAGCGTCGCTTTTATCCACGGACCAAAACCAGTTTTAGTGGCTTGGCACAACATTTGCCTGCCGCTATGCGTAGCGATACTTTGGCATTGTCAAGCGAGGAGCAGGCTGCCGCTGCCGATGAAATCAATCAGGAACCTGTTGACGTGGAACAGGAAGTTGTACATGTGGCTCAACCGATTGCATGGATCAAAGCTAATTTTCAGCGGGGTACTCAAGCGGGGAGTTTTTTACATAAACTCTTCGAATATATCGACTTTCAAGCCAGTCATGACAATATTTTAGAAGAAGTTAAACGCCGTTTTCATAACGACAAAGAGTTTAATTCCGATGTGTTATTGGCAGACTTGATGGCAAAACTCGACACTGCCAAAGGCAGCGCGACTGTGCAGGAAGCAGATATTTTTGCGCACATGACCGAGTGGCTGTTGGACGTGTTGAATACTCCTTTGCACGATACTTTCCAGCTTTCAGCCTTATCTACAGCACATTATTTATCAGAGTTTCCATTCTATTTGGCGTTGGCAGATCAGCGTTTATTTATTCAAGCGATTCAGCAATTGTTTGAAGATGTGGGTCGTCCTATTCAAGATTTAAATGAAGCCGCTACTGCTCGTTATCTGACAGGTTCAATCGACTTGGTTTATTTTGATGGTCAGCGTTATCACATTGCTGACTATAAGAGTAATTATTTGGGTGCCGATCAGCGCGATTATGAAAAAACCAATCTTGAACGCAATATGACCCAATCGAGTTATTGGTTACAAGCGGCCTTGTACTTGGTGGCATTGCACCGTTATTTAGGCAGTCGTTTGCAAAATTATGATATTCGGCAACATTTGGGTGGAGCCAGCTATTTGTATTTGCGTGGTATGCAGGGGCAAGCAGGGCAAGGGGTTTGTTACTGGCAGCCTGATGCGGAATTTATTCTGCAATTAGATCAGATATTGGGTTATTTTGAACTTAAAAAATAAGGCTAAGTCAGCTTATCGACTTAATAAAACAATTGCTTATCCTGTGGATAACTTTGAGGATAACTGTGTGGAAAACAAGCATATTCACTTAAATTCAGCGCAAACGCCAATGCAAGCGTGGATGGATTACCTGTGTCAGCCACCGTTTAGCAATGTCACTTTTAATGATTTAGCACAAATTTTGATGCAACAGGTACTCGATGCCATTGAGCAAGGGGATAGCTGTATTCCTGCAACTGCAGAGCAAGTAGCGGCATTGCAGCATTTGCACATGAACCTGCAGCGTAGCGCTTTAAATACTGATCCACAAATTGCGCCATTTGTATTTGATGGGCAGCGTTTGTATTTGTATCGCTACTGGAAACTGGAACATCAGGTCGCCAGCGATATTTTACGTATTCAGGCGCAGTCGCCTTTGTCATTTGAATTACAAACCGAGCAGCTTAATTTATTGCAAGATCCACAGCAGCAAAAAGCGTTACAGACTGCGGCAACTCAGAGTTTAAGCATTATTACAGGCGGGCCAGGTACAGGAAAAACCTATACTTTGGCGCATATTATTGCGGTACTTAATCAAGTTTTACCCAATATTCGCATTGCGATGGCGGCACCGACAGGCAAGGCGGCACAGCGGATGCAGGAAGCCTTGCAAAATGCTTTAAATAGTCAAGCTTTACAAGCATTTAATGTTGATGCCTTGCGTCAATTACAACCTGTGACGTTGCATCGTTTATTGGGCTTGGGAAATACAGGCAAGCCACGCTTTCACGCTAAACAGCCTCTACCTTATGATGTGATTGTGGTCGATGAAGCTTCGATGTTGGATTTAAGTCTGTCACAGATGTTATTGGCCGCTATTCCTGCGCAGGCGCGTTTAATTCTGTTGGGTGATGCTAATCAATTGGCCTCAGTAGATGTTGGTACGGTATTGGCCGATTTACAGCAAGTGCCTGATTTGGCAAATAACCGTGTCAATTTAGTGACTACACGCCGTTTTGCCGAAGGGGCTAAAATTGGCGCAATGGCGAAGTTCATTCAGCAAGAGCATTCCCCTGCACAGGTTTTGGCGGCGTTTGAACAACAGGTGGTTGCTGCAACCCAGTTGCGCAAAATCAATTTAGCACAAATACAGGTCGATGAAGTCCAGCTTCAATATCTACCAAGTCAAGACAGCACAATGTCTGCAACAGATTTGGATGGCTATTATGATCAGCTGATGTATGGTTATCAGGCTTATGTAGCGGTATTAAAAGCACTTACCTTGAGCTTGGAACAATCGAGTACAGCATTTCAAGCGTATGTTACAGATGTCGTGAATGTATTTGATGATTACCGTATTTTAACCGCAATTCGTCATGGTTATTTAGGTCTGCAACAACTGAATGTGCAGATTGAAAAACGCTTGTTGCAACAGTTAAAACAAACAAAACATGGTGACTGGTATATAGGACGCCCCGTCATGATGACCTATAACGATTATCAACTGGGATTGTCGAATGGAGATATTGGCATTTGTTTTATGCGAGCGCAGCATGATCTGCGCCAGTTCGAAGTGTATTTTCCAAGCTTAAACAAATGGGTGCCTGCAACTCGCCTGCCTAAGAATATTGAAACTGCATTTGCACTTACCATTCATAAGTCGCAAGGTTCTGAATTTACTCATACAGCTGTGGTGCTAGATGCTACGGCAAAAAACTTGCTGAGCAAGGAGCTCATTTACACTGCTATTACGCGTGCTAAAAAGGTGGTGAGTTTGTTGGTTGATGCGCAAGCTTTGCAGCAAGCTTTGACTATTCGCACCCGTCGTAGCAGTGGTTTGTTAGCTAGAATTAATGATGTTTTAGATTATTAAGATAAACTAAGCAATAGGTGACTTTGTACGAAATAGCTTACATTGATTCGAGAAATTTGCGCATAGAGATTTCAGTAACTTTTTGAGAAGATGACTTCACACAAAAAGCTCAATAAGGATTTTGAGCATAATCGCAGAATAATAATGATAATTGTCGATAGACAGCGAACTAACAGGACGTGAGTGAAAAGAGGAAACTTACAGCCGCTAAGCCTTGTAGTTTTGGGAGAGACTACAGGGCTTTTTTATGTCTATTGTTTTTGTTGGCTTGTAAAATACAGACAATGCTTAGCTGTTGTAAGAAAAAGCTTACAAACAGATACGAGAAATACGACTTCTTTCACTTTAGTATTATGGCAAAATCTACCACACAAGGACGTGAAACCCAGAACAGGAATGTTCAGAGAAGAAGACGCGAAAACGCGCAAATAACCACAATAAACAAAACAATAAGAATGATAAGACAAGAAACTACAGCGCAAAAACAGCCCGAGCTCTGCTCGGGCTGTTTTATTTTAAGGGCAAAATATTCCAGTAGACGAAAAGTGGTTGGCAAAATATGACATATTATCAATCATATACATTTGTATACTTATTTGCCTTAGATACTTTATACCTAACATGATGTGTATACCCTTAGCATAAATCATATTTGATTGGGATATCTCAAAATTAAAAGCGCTTGTTTGTCGTTCTGTTTTGCAATCGGCACGTTTTTGCCTTAAAATAATGTCCTTGCTGTAGTGATGCACGGCAGTCAATTGAGCAATCAATTGATCGGTATCAAATCTTTTTATTAAGCATCTCGGAGAAATCGAATGGCTTTAACAAACGCAGATCGCGCAGAGATCATTGCTAAATTTGCTCGTGCTGAAAATGACACTGGTTCACCAGAAGTTCAAGTAGCGCTTTTAACTGCTCAAATCAATGACTTACAAGGTCACTTCAAAGAGCACAAACACGACCACCATAGCCGTCGCGGTCTAATCCGTATGGTTAACCAACGTCGTAAGTTACTTGACTACCTTAAAGGCAAAGATGTGACTCGTTACAGCGCATTGATTGCTGCTTTAGGTTTACGTCGTTAATTCGATTTAAGCTTTTATTTTCGGACTATTGCATGTTGAATGCTGTATTACTGAAAACTAAAGTATATCTAGCCTTGGCTAGATCAGTGGAAGGGGCGAATGATTCGCTCCTTCTTTGTGTTTAAAATTCGTGTTTCATTCGAGTGAGGTCGGCTTCTAAGCTTTGTCATTTACCTAAACAATTGTGTTGTGAATGCCAAACCTTAGGGGTCTCCACGAGAATAATTGTTCACAAGAACTAGGAAAAAATAAAACATGTCGATGTTTAATATTATTCGTAAAGAATTCCAATTTGGTCAGCACCAAGTTGTACTGGAAACTGGTCGTGTAGCGCGTCAAGCCAACTCAGTGATGATTACCATGGGCGGCGTAACTGTATTAGTTGCTGTTGTTGCTCAACCAACTGCTAAAGCAGGTCAAGACTTTTTTCCACTGACTGTTAACTATCAAGAAAAACAATATGCTGCAGGTCGTATCCCTGGTGGTTATGGTAAGCGTGAAGGCCGTGCTTCAGAAGCAGAAACTTTAATTTCACGTTTAATTGACCGTCCAATTCGTCCGTTATTCCCAGAAGGTTACTACAACGAAATTCAAGTCACTGCGTCAGTTGTATCTTCTGACAAAACGATGGAAGCTGACATTGCTGCAATGTTAGGTACGTCTGCGGCACTTGCGATTTCAGGTACACCGTTCCGTGGCCCAATTGGTGCGGCGCGTGTGGGTTTAATCAACGGTGAATACGTTCTTAACCCAAGTCACGAACAACTTGCTCAATCTGATCTTGATCTTGTTGTTGCAGGTACTGAAGCTGCTGTATTGATGGTTGAATCAGAAGCGAAAGAACTCTCTGAAGACCAAATGTTGGGTGCAGTTCTTTTTGGTCACGATGAAATGCAAATTGCAATTCAAGCAATCAAAGAATTCGCAGCAGCAGCGGGTGCAACAGAGTCAACTTGGACTGCTCCAGAGAAAAATGAAGACCTTCGTGCAAAATTAAAAGAAGCGTTTGAAGCAAAAATTTCTGAAGCCTACACCATTGCCATCAAGCAAGACCGTTATGCAGCACTTGATGCTCTTCATGCTGAAGCAATTGCGCAATTCGTTCCTGAAAATGACGAAACAGGTATTGCTGACGAAGTTAACGAATTATTTGAAGACCTTAAATACCGTACAGTTCGTGACAATATCTTGTCTGGTAAACCACGTATTGATGGTCGTGATACTAAAACTGTTCGTGCAATCGACGTACAAGTTGGCGTGTTAGAGCGTGCACACGGTTCTGCATTGTTTACCCGTGGTGAAACTCAAGCGTTAGTTACCACTACTTTAGGTAATACACGTGATGCCTTAATGGTCGATACTTTATCGGGTACTAAAACAGACAATTTCATGTTGCACTACAACTTCCCTGCATACTCTGTGGGTGAAACAGGTCGTGAATCTGGCCCTAAACGTCGTGAAATTGGTCATGGTCGTTTGGCACGTCGTGGTGTGCAGGCAGTTCTTCCTGCGGCAGATCGCTTCCCGTATGTGATTCGTATCGTATCGGACATCACTGAATCAAACGGTTCATCTTCTATGGCGTCTGTTTGTGGTGCATCGTTATCACTTATGGATGCAGGGGTTCCATTGAAAGCACCAGTTGCGGGTATCGCAATGGGCTTAGTGAAAGAAGGTGAGCGTTTCGCTGTGCTTTCTGACATTTTGGGTGATGAAGACCACCTTGGCGACATGGACTTTAAAGTTGCAGGTTCTGCTAACGGTATTACTGCACTGCAAATGGACATCAAGATCGAAGGCATCACTGAAGAAATCATGGAAGTTGCATTAAACCAAGCTTATGCAGGTCGTATGCATATCTTAAATGCAATGAACCAAGTGATTTCGCGTGCGCGTCCAGAAATTTCAATGCATGCGCCAACTTTCCAAGTCATCAACATCAACCCAGACAAGATTCGTGACGTGATTGGTAAAGGTGGTGCAACCATCCGTCAAATTACTGAAGAAACCAAAGCGGCAATTGATATTGAAGATAACGGTACAGTGCGCGTATTTGGTGAAACCAAAGCTGCTGCGCAAGCTGCTGTTGCAAAAATTCAGGCGTTAACTGCTGAAATCGAGCCAGGTACAATTTACACAGGTAAAGTGATCCGTATTGTGGAATTCGGTGCGTTTGTAAACATCCTGCCAGGTACTGACGGTTTACTTCACATTTCTCAAATTTCAAATGAGCGTATTGCCAACGTTGCAGACGTGTTGAAAGAAGGCCAGGAAGTGAAAGTACAGGTTGCTGACGTAGACAACCGTGGTCGTATCAAATTAACGATGAAAGACATTGAACAAGCGTAATGCTGTATTGATGATCTGAAATAGTCAAAAACCCGTATTCAATCTGAATGCGGGTTTTTTTATGCTAAAAATTTTGTTGCATCGTACTAAAAACATCTTAGACGCATAAAAGCTACATAAATTACAGCATGTATTTGTAAAGAAGCCTGATCCATGCTTAAACTGTGCACATCCTAAAATCCCAAAAAACTTACAAGAAACTGAAAATAGAGTGCCTGTTCTATGCAAAGTTATTATTTTTATCTGCATACCAATCATAAAACCAATATTTATGCGCAAAAACAGCCAATTGAAGGACTTGAGCCTGAATTTATCTGGATTGATTGCACCCGTGATAATGTGCTTAACCGTGCAGAACAATGGCAACAAGAGATTTTTCAGTACAGTCAATTATCGCTGAATGAATATCATGTGCGCGATATTTTAAATATAGAGCATCCTTGTGCGTTTGATACTTTAGATGATTATGACTTATTGATTTTTCGAAAACTGATCACACCTGAAGACCATATTGCCACAGGGCAGCAAGTCGGGGAAAAACATGAACGGGTTTTTGGACTGGCTACCACGCCAATGAGCTTTATCATGACGCCGCAGATTTTGATTACGGTGCGGGAACAGGGCAATAAAGTCATAGAAAGTTATTTGTCACGTGTGGAAGCTGCGATGCAACGCCCGATTGAAGAACAGAATAAAGCACGCAAACTGGCAGCAACACCGTTAGATTTAACGTTGCGTTTACTTAATTTGGTGGCGGATGATTACTTGGATATTCGCATGCCACTGACCCGCCGTGTGGAATATTGGCAACAAGAGTTGTTGCAGGGGCATCGTCGTTTTACCCGTTGGCATCAATTGCTGCAAGAAAATATGGCCTTTCAGCAAGTTGAAAATTTATGTGAAGAGCAAATTGAAGCCTTGCAGGAACTGCGAGATGAAATTGTCGATAACTACCCACATTTACGTGGAAAAAAACGTAATGAACGGCAGGATATTATTTTGGTACGTTTGGATGATTTGACCAGTCATATTGAACGAATTCAAAAGCATACCATTCGTTTACGTTCTGCAGTGCAAACAGCAATTGATCTGCATTTTTCTGCCATTGCCAATCAAACCAATGAAAATATGCGGATTTTAGCCATCATTACCGCAGTTTTTGCACCTTTGACTTTATTCACAGGTATTTATGGCATGAACTTTGAGTTTATGCCAGGTTTAAAACATGCACAGGCCTTCTGGATTATGCTGGGTGTAATGATCATGACCACTTTACTGTTGCTGTATTATTTCTATCGCCGTCACATGGTGGGGCGGGGTGAAAAAAGTGTGATTGATATGCTAGCGCAACAACATAGCGATCAACACATGAGTTTATTTTGGTTTTTAGATTATGAACCAATTAAGCAAACCGTGAAAGGCACTATGAAAGAAGTCGAAAAACTGACTAAACTTAAATAATCCAGAAGATCAACTTGCAGATGTGGTAAAAAATTAGGTTCTAGTCGATACAGATATCACAAGATAATTCGTTGATAAAAGTTTTCCACAGACCTCAAAAGTTATCCATAGGGCTTATAAGCTTATCCACAGATTGAACGAGATAGCGGACATTTAGCTCAAGATGGCAGATTTTTGAATGGTCTCTGAACACGGCTTCAGGTTTAAATACGCCATCTTGTTTTGCTTTTTCTTGCTGTGTCCTACATTTGATTGTATTAGGATTTGCAGTTCAGATCTGTATGTGTTTTAAGCCAACTGATCATTTTGTGCATTACGCAGCAAATGATACATTTCATCTTTCAGTCTTAATTTTTTGCGTTTCAGTGCTTCAATGTCATCATTAATTTGATGCACAGGATCAAGCTCTAACTGGCTTATTTCACGGTCTAGCTGCTCGTGATCTTCAAAAATTTTTGAAAAATGTGGATTGTTGTCGCGTAATTCCTGAATTAAATCACGAAACTCAGGAAACATATTTTTAATTTTCTTGTTGCAGTCTTTGGTTTTCATTGTGTCGATCATTCTCATTAAAAAAATTCACGGGCATAGAAAGAAAAACGCTCTAGCAAGGTGATGAATCACACAACTAGAGCGTGAGGATTAACTATGTTGAAAATTCAGATGTTTAACTTGTTTGCGTAAATTTTGCACTTCATCAATCAGGTCAAGCATCATAGCAACAGCTGAAAAACTGGCATCAAAATCACGTTGCAGCCGATAGGCTTGGCGTGCACGGCTGACATCTTCACCAAAAAATTGGTGGATGCGTTCGGCAGGGCGGGAAGGCAGGATGTCATATTCTAAAAGTTGTAAGACCCATTCAGGGCTTTGCCCACACGTTTCAGCAAATTTTTTTAAATCTAACTGGGTAAATTCTTCAATAATTTCTGTGTGCTGTCCGTCTGAAGTGATTTCACGATATAAAATAGTGGTCATGGCATACTCCTTCTGATCGAATTCAAACGAGTTGGTTCGTCTGAAAATGAGGGATTACTTTACATCAATAATTGGTGGATATCCAATAAGCGACTCTCTATAATTTAGCCTGTGTACGCTGTAATAGAATATTTTATTTGTATTCCTTTGGTGAAATTCAGCCAATCCTTTGCTGTACTCGCGCCTGTTATATTGATGTGCCAATTTGGCTTGTGCGTATCGATGTTCTATAGATATTAGTCTATTTTTTGTTCAATGCCATCCATTATTTCAATTTTTTGGATTGAACGGTTGTGTGGTGTTAAAAATGATTGTTTCAAAATTTGGCAATAAAAAGGGTTCTTAAAAAAGAACCATGTAAATCAATATCTTAGTTTTTGGAATTAGTATTTTACCCAAGTTACACTGCGACCAATCACCGAAACACCTACATAGCCACGTAAGGTGAGGCGCTTACCGTTAGCGCTTAAACGTGCTTTACCTTTATAAACTTTACCGCCAATTGGGTCTAAAAATCATCTTCATAAAATTCAATTTGATTGCTTAGCGTCGCTTTTAAGTGACTTAATGGCACAAGACCTAACAGTGGCTTATCTTTATTTTTACCCGTACAGAGTGCGCAGTTTTCCCAACGCGATGCGCAAGGAATCACACGGAGCTCTATAATTGTAGCGGCATACGCGCCTTATTTATCTTTACTCATGACCACGTCAGACAATGAAAAACCTGTGCGGTAGTCTAATGTTTTTCATTTGCCTAAAAGTGGGTCTGCATTGGCGGTATAAGCTAAACTTGAATAGCAAATCGCGCTGATAAAGGCTAAACGAGAAAGAACAGAGTGTTCATAAAACTAATATCGCACAGAAGAAGTAGCTTAAAGGTATAAAAAATATGGGATTACTTATACCTAATTTATGCGGTATTTTCTCGTAATTTGATGGAATTTTATGAAATTAATGACATGAAAAATAATAAAATAAAAGGTTTTGACGATGGCCGTCAGGCAAATAAAAATGAGCAGCATGGACTGCTCATTTTTAATGAGTTTTTAGGATTGCATCACATATTAATCATGGCATTCACCATGCAATTTAGCTGAGATGTTCTCCAAATAAACTCAATGCTTCTTCGGCACTAAAGCTATATTGTGTGCTGCAGAATTGGCAATCCATAGTAATTGGATTCTGGTATTCCAAAGTTTCACGAACCGCAGAAACGCCAATTTGAATTAAGGCATTCGCACAGCGTTCTTTGGAGCAAGTGCAACCAAAACGCAAGGCTTCTACTTCAGGCAAACGGACTTGTTCTTCATTGTATAAACGGTACAAAATTTCATTGACATCTAAATCAGTTAATTCTTCTGCTTTTAAGGTTTCAGTCAGCATGGTCACGCGTGGCCATAAATCTTCATCGACCCGTTGTTGTTCTTCTTCACTGTTACGCGGCAACAATTGAATGAGCAAACCGCCCGCACGTTCGGCATTGCTTGCCAACACAATACGGGTTGGAATTTGTGCGGATAAATCGTAATACTGTATTAAACATTCAGCTAAATTGCCTTTGTCCAAAGGCACAATACCTTGATAACGCTCACCAAATTCAGGCTCGATATTAATAAACAGTACAGGACTGACCAAACTTTTCAGGACGGTGCTGCTGTCTTCAGCGCTTAAAAAGCGTGGGTCTTGTTCGTAGTCTGCCAACGCACGCACTTCACCCAAGTGGTTACATTCCGCCATGGCCCATTTAAATGTGCCAGATGCCTGAATTTGTAAGCTAATACGCCCTTTAATTTTTAGGGTACTGGCCAGCAGGGCAGTGGCACAAAGCATTTCTCCCAACAACACTTGTACCGCAGGCACATAATCACGTTGTTTCAAAATGGTTTGCAAAGCCTCTTCGAGATGAACTACTTCACCACGAACAGGGCTATCTTCAATAAAAAAGCGTTGGCGTAAATCAGACATAAAATTCTCCATAACCCTGTTTTAATGGTGGCAATATTGTAAAACACAAGTCAGTTTGCTGCATCACGTGTCACATCAATATTACCGTTATGCAAGCCGCGTTTTAAATCGACACCCAAGGGCATTTCACGGTTTTGTGCATCACTTTCAAACAGGTGTTCCAGTTCTGCCAAAGCGTTACGATGGGTTTCATACACTTTTTGTTCATCGGTATAAATGTGCTGCTGTTGTGCCAAGAGTTGTTCATCATAATCACGGAACAACTCAATGCTTTTATAGGCATCTTCTTCATTAATACCCAGATCACGCAAGGCCTGATATGCCATGCCTAAAGAGGATAAATACGTTTCACGCCAAATATAGTTGACGCCCAAATCCCGCAATAAATGCACATGATGCCGATCACGTGCGCGTACCAATAATTTTAGAGTTGGATAATTCAGGCGAATATGTCGTGCCACATTCATTGAATCTTCAATATCATCAATCGCAAGAATAAAGATTTTGGCATATTCGATTCCTGCGGCACGTAAAATTTCAGGTTGAGTGGCGTCACCATAATAGACTTTGCCACCGTGATTTCGCACGAAATCAATTTTATCTATATTGCTGTCGATGGCAGTAAAGTGCAGATGTTGTAAGTACGCCACACGAGCAATAATTTGTCCAAAACGACCAAAACCGGCAATAATCATAGGGTGATGTGTATCTGGAATTTCATCATATTCAGGCGATTTTTCACGTTCTAGGCGGGGAATAATTTGACTGCTCATCAACCAATAAAAAATTGGGGTTAGCACCATCGATAAAGTCACAATTAAGGTCAGTGGTTGCAGCATGGCTTGACTGAGTACGCTTTCACTTTGTGCGACACTAAGTACCACAAAGGCAAATTCACCGCCTTGTGCCAAGCAAGTCGCCAACAACAAACTATTGCGCCAGGAATATTCGAAATAACGGGCAATGGCTGTGAGGCTAATCAGTTTGATGAGCATGAGCAGCAATGCTCCGCCCACAATCAGCCAAGGCATGTTCATTAAAATTGCCAGTTCGGTGCTCATCCCGACAGTCATAAAAAATAAGCCCAGCAATAAGCCTTTGAATGGTGCAATACTGGCTTCTAACTCATGTCTAAATTCGGAATCTGCCAACAACACGCCCGTTAAAAATGCGCCTAAAGTGGTGCTAATGCCCAGCACATCCATAATGCTGACCACGCCAAGCACAATGAACAACCCGACTGCGGTGATCAGTTCATGTGCGCCACTTTTGGACACAAAGCGAAAAAATGGCCGCATGAGATAGCGACTAAATAAAAATAGACCGCTAAAGGTCGCGATGATCGCAGCAAAATAGGCAATGCCATGATGGGTTGACTCTGCACCTGCCAACATGGGAATAATGGCAATTAATGGAATGGCAGCAATATCTTGAAATAGCAGAATGGAAAAGGATTGTTGTCCATAACTGCTGCTGAGTTCCTGCTTTTCTTGCAACATCTGTAGCACAAAGGCCGTGGAGGAAAGTGCCAGTGCAAAACCGATCACCACACTTGAGGCAATGCCTTGCTGTAAGGCAAAAAAAGCCAAGATTGCAAGTAAAACCCCCGTGATCCCGACCTGTAAACTGCCCAAAACAAAAATAGGTTTGCGCATTTGCCACAGCCGTTGTGGACGCAGTTCCAAGCCAATAATAAACATTAGGAACACCACACCATATTCTGCCAAATCCTGAATATCATCGGGGTCACTGGCAATATTGAATACGCTAGGCCCTAGCAAAATGCCTGTAAACAAATAGCCCAATACAGTCGCAATGCCAAAGCGTTTTAGTAAGGGAACCAAAACCAATGATGCGCCTAGAAAAATGGTTATTTGTAACAATAAGGACATGTGGTCATCCAAAGTTTAAAGCGGTGGATTATTGAAATAAGTGCTAATACAGCCCAGTTTCAATTTAGGGTGTTAGCTGAATTCTTGCGGATCTATATCTAAACTTAGTTTCATGCTGGATGGCTTTTCATGCAACATATTTTGCCACCAGTTCCTGATATAAAAATGTAAGCGTGCTCGATCTTTAGACAACAACACCATGTGTGCATGGAAACGTCCTGCTTTACGTTCCATTGGCGCAGGAATCGGCCCCCAAATTTCAATCAATTGTTCTGAATGTTCTCTCAGCCATTGTGCATGTTGTTGTAAAAATTGCTGGTTTAATTCCTGGCTTTTAGATTCACAGCGAATCAAAGCACTGTAACGATAGGGCGGTAATTGTGCAGCTTTGCGTTCTTTTAAAGTTTGTTTGGCGAACTTGCGGTAATCTCCCTCGACCAACGTGGTGAGAAGTGGATGATCGGGACGCACACTTTGCAAATAAACATCACCTTTATGCTCACCACGCCCTGCACGTCCAGTCACTTGCACAATCAGTTGAGCAGTGCGTTCAGGTGCGCGAATATCCACACTAAGTAAGCCTGCATCAATATCTAAAATTGCGACCAAGGTCACATAGGGAAAATGATGCCCTTTGGCCAGCATTTGCGTGCCCAATAAAATCAGTGGTTCACTGCGTTGAATACGGTCATAAATTTTTTGCCAACTACCCACTCGGCTGGTCGAGTCCCGATCTACCCGAATGACATCTACATTTGGAAACAGCTCATTTAAACTGTCTTCGACTTTGGCAGTGCCCATGCCAATAGGTTTGAGCTCTGTATGATTACAGGCAGGGCATTGCTCAGGTTTACGATGAATTGTACCGCAGTGGTGGCAATGCAAATGCGTATAAGGTTGATGATGTAAGGTAAAATTGGCATCACAATTTGGGCATTTGGCTTGCCATGCGCAGCTCTCACAAATCAATACCGGTGCATAGCCGCGTCGGTTTAAAAACACCAAAACTTGTTCTTTTTTAGCCAAGCGTTTTTTGATTTCATCAATCAATTGTTGGCTAATACCGTGCTGTTTTTTGGCAATTTTTAAATCAATCAGGTGGATTTTGGGCATTAGTGCCGTGCCCGCACGTTGATTTAACTCCAGACATTGCATTTTACCTTGATCGACTAAAGCATAGCTGTCAATGCTTGGAGTCGCCGAACCTAAAATAACGGGGCAATTTTCCAGATGGGCACGATACAGTGCAACATCACGGGCATGGTAGCGAAAACCTTCCTGCTGTTTAAAAGACAGGTCGTGTTCTTCATCTAAAATAATCAAGCCTAAATTTGGCAATGGGGTATAAATGGCAGAGCGTGTGCCTAAAATAATGGATGCTTTACCCGTTTGTGCGGCTTGCCACGCTTGCAAACGCTTGGAATCATTTAAACCTGAGTGCAAGAGCGCAATGTGGCAATGAAAACGCGACTGAAAACGGCTAATGGTTTGCGGCGTTAGACCAATTTCAGGTACTAACACCAACACTTGTTTGCCCTGTTTTAGTACCTCATGCATGATGTGTAAGTACACTTCAGTTTTGCCGCTGCCCGTTAAACCATCTAGTAAAAATGCCTTATATTGTTGTTGTACTTTAAGTACGCTGTCGATGGCTTTTTTCTGATCTGGATTAGGGGTTAAAGGCATTTGTGCCAAAGTCACTGGCATTGGGCTAAAATCTTGGGCTTCCAAAACACATGCGCAAATTTCTTTATTCGCCAAGGCTTTTAGGGTTGCCGTTTCAATGCCTGCCATATTTAAAATATTTTCAGAAGTGCCTGAAGGATGCAGCTTTAAAATTTTATAGGCTTGTTGCTGTTTTTCCGAGCGTGTAATTTTAGCTTCGGCATGTGCATCCAACAATTTCCAAGTACGCGCCAATAAATTATAGGGTTTGGCTTGGCGCAATAAACTTGGCAAGGCGCTTTGCATCACTTCACCAATCGGGAATTGATAATATTGTGCAGACCATGTCAACAAAGTTAAAACTTTAGAGTCTAAAATTGCTTGCTCATCTAACAGTCCGCTAATGGCTTTGAGTTTAAAACGAGGGTCAATTGGAGTATCGAGTGCCAGTTTTTCGACAATAATCCCGACCAAGTTTTGCCGACCAAAAGAAACCAAGACCCGCGCGCCCACTTCTGCTTGCTGATATTGAGCTGCACTGAGCATATAATCGAAGCAGTCGTAAAGATATACGGGCACAGCCACTCGAATACGATAAACAGGCTGTCGGTCTAAAGTTGAATCTGGCATAGAAAAAGTCGTATCGTCCTGTGAAAAATGGCTTCGTGCTCGACTTTGGCATGTGTTAGAGTGAGCACAGAATTTATATCTAAGAATATGAATGATTTTAGTGGTCGGACGCAACCGCGTTGCAAGAAATTTTGGAAAATTAGAGCATTACAATGCCAGCATATCAATTTACTGCCATTGACGCTTCAGGGAAGCAGCAAAAAGGTGTTTTAGAGGGTGATTCTGCACGACAAATCCGTCAGCAATTACGAGACAAAGAATGGATTCCTGTTAGTGTCGATGCCGTTGAACAAAAAGATAAACACAGTGGCAAACAATGGTTTCAGAAAAAAATCACAGCCTATGATTTGGCTTTGCTGACCCGTCAGTTATCGGTTTTAGTGGCTGCTGCGATTCCCTTAGAAGAAGCCGTTCGTGCTGTGGGTAAACAAAGTGAAAAAGCCCATGTACAAAATTTGCTGATGTCGGTACGTTCTAAAGTTCTGGAAGGTTATTCATTGGCCAATGCTTTACAACAATCGGGGCGTTTTCCAGACTTATATATTGCCACCATTGCCGCAGGTGAGCGTTCGGGGCATTTAGATTTAATTCTGGAACAATTGGCAGATTACACCGAAAACCGCTTTGCCATGCAGAAAAAAATTCAAGGGGCGATGATTTACCCCATCATTTTAATGCTGATGTCTTTTGCGATTGTGATGGGTTTAATGACTTATGTCGTACCCGATATTGTTAAAACTTTTGATCAAAGCAAAGATGCCTTGCCGTGGATCACCGTGGCATTAATGAAAGCCAGTGATTTTATTCGTGTTGCATGGCCGTTTTTACTGGTGGCTTCTGTGGTAGGGGTATTGTTGTTGGCGCGTTTTTTACGCACAACCGCAGGGCATTATGCCTTTGACCGTTTAACCTTAAAGTTGCCGTTATTTGCAAAACTATCACGTGGGATTAATGCCGCGCGTTTTGCCAGTACCTTGTCTATTTTGACTCAGTCGGGTGTGCCTTTGGTGGATGCGCTAAAAATTGGTGCTGCGGTCAGTAATAACTGGGTCATTCGTGATGCGGTCAATTTGGCGGCAGAAAAAGTCACCGAAGGTGGTAACTTGGCGACGCAATTAGAGCGGAGTGGTTATTTTCCACCGATGATGGTACAAATGATCAAAAGTGGCGAAGCCTCGGGTGAGTTAGACCGCATGTTGTCACGTGCCTCGGTGATGCAGGATCGTGAAGTGACCACGCTGATTTCAACCTTGTTGGCACTGTTGGAACCGCTCATGTTAGTGTTGATGGCCAGTATTGTATTGGTGATTGTGATTGCGGTCATGCTGCCAATTGTGAATATGAACAATATGATTTAAATCGTTTTGAAGCATCCTTCTTCAAACTGAACTTAAAATAAATGTCGAATTGATATAAATACATGAGAGAAATTGAATGAAACGGAATCAACTCAATAAGCAATCTGGTTTTACCCTGATTGAAGTGATGGTGGTGATTGTCATTTTAGGGGTGTTGGCTGCCTTAATCGTACCGAATGTGATGGGACGTGGTGAAAAAGCCAAAGTGGATACCACTGCCATTACTTTAAAAGGAGTAGCAGGGGCGCTGGATCAATATAAACTCGACAATGGTAAATATCCATCTATGCGAGATGGCGGTTTAGATGCTTTGGTGAATCAGCCTGCATCGGCTAAAAACTGGTTGCCTGGCGGTTATGTGAAAGGGGGCTATCCGAAAGACAGTTGGGATAATGACATTCAATATGTCATTCCAGGTTCAGAAGGTCGTCCGTTTGACTTGTACTCTTTTGGTGCAGATGGTCAGCAAGGTGGTGAAGGCACCGATGCCGATATTTATTATCAGCCTTAATGGAAATGAAAGATGGGCTAAGTCTGTATATCGTGATTTAGTGATTAACTTAGTCAATTTCCATAAAAAAACCGAGCAATTAATGCTCGGTTTTTTTATGAATGGTCGTTTCTAACCACGATTGAACAGCACAATTAGCGACGTGATTTAAACGATACGTCAACCTGACGTGGTCGATATATCCACCCTAGAACTAACAACAGCAATGAAAAAATCAGCACAGGCCAATCGCTGAGTTGAGTGTACAGTGTTTGACCTTGCATGGCAGGCAGATCACCACGCAGCACAAACTCCTGATCCATTGGCGCTTGTTTGACAATATGTCCATGATGGTCAATAAATGCGGTCACACCTGTATTGGTGGCACGAATAAACCAACGTCCATTTTCTTTGGCACGCATTTGCACCATTTGCAAATGTTGCAACGGCCCTGCAGTACCCGTAAACCAAGCATCATTGGACACCGTTACCAAAAAGTCACTTTGGCTAGCATTGCGACGGGTCAGGTTTGGATAAGCCACCTCATAACAAATGGCTGCCCCTAAATGATGCTGCTTAATTGCAAGTGGTTTTTGCTCAGATGCGCCACGTGAGAAGCCACTCATGGAGGGGTCATTTTGCATCGCAGGCAATACCCAGCTGAGTAAACCTGAAAGCGGAATATATTCGCCAAAAGGCACCAGACGCTGCTTTTTATATAAGCCTTCTGCCGCATCTCCCGTTGCCATAATGCTGTTGTAATACATTGGATGTTGCTGCACTTGTGATTCAGGCAAGTCCCAATACGGAATACCTGTCACCCACGAACTGCCCGTTTTTTCAGCCTGTGTTTTCATGGCATCCAAAAACGGTTGAATATCGGTCTGGAACATTGGAATGGATGATTCAGGCCAGACAATAATATCGCGTCCCCATTCAGTTCGGGTTAAGCGGGTATAAATTTCCAAGGTCTTGATTTGGTATTCGGTGAGCCATTTTAAGTCTTGAGGGATGTTACCTTGAATCAGAGAAACCGAGAGTGGCTTTTCAGATTTTGCAGTTACAAAACTGAGCTGTGCTGCCCCCCATGCACCCAAGAGTAAAATTGCCGATGGAATGAGCCAGAAGATACGTTTTTTGAGGACTTCAACCAGTGCACAGGCCAGTAGAATGACCACAAAAGACACTCCAAAAATACCAAACAGTGGTGCATAGCTATCCAAAAAGCGTTCAGTGAAGGCATAACCTGCAAACAGCCACGGAAAACCTGTAAAGACCCAAGTTTTTGCCCATTCAAAAAACACCCATAGCGGTGCAAAAGTCAGTGGTGTTTCAGGGAAAAACCGACGATACAACCAAGTTTGTATGGCAGTAAATAACCCCATTAACAGCGCCATAATGACAATCATTAGTACGCTCAAAAGGGCATTGGTGTCGCCATAGACGTGAATAGAGGTATAGAGCCAAAAAGCCCCGACAAACCACAGACCAATCCCATAAGACCAACCAATCAAAAAGGCCTGTTTCGGGGTGCGTTTGCTTAAGGTCGCATACAGCAAAGCCGGAGAAAGTAAGGCAATCCACCAATAATGATAGGGAGCAAGTGCCAAACTAAACACTGCACCAGCCAATAGAGCAATGATTAATGGATAAATTAAGGGTAGTTGTTGATGTTCTGCAGGATTAGACAGCTTGGAAAAAAAAGTCCTCATTGACGTACGGCTCGAATCAGATGAATAGTGCGGGCATCTGCTTCAAGAATGGTGAATTCCCAGTTGCCAATCACAATCACTTGCCCTTGCAAATCACTTACCAAACCAATTTCTTGAAGCAATAAACCGCCGACAGTTTCTACTTCATCGTCAGAAAAATCTGCATCTAAAACATTATTAAAATGTTCGATTGGTGTAAGTGCTTGTACTAACCAAGTATTTGCAGTTGTTGGATCGTTATCGGGGATGATGTATTCTGCTTCTTCGTCAATATTGTCGTGTTCATCTTCAATTTCACCGACAATTTCTTCCAAAATATCTTCTAAAGTAACCAAGCCCGAAGTGGTGCCATACTCATCAATCACTACTGCAATATGTGTTTGGGTGTTTTTGAGCATACGCAATACTTGGTCTGAACGAGCACTTTCAGGCACAAATAACGGCTGACGCATTAAGGCACGAATATCAACTTTGGGGCTTTGTTCGGTCAGTAAAGGCAATAAGTCTTTGGCTAATAAAATCCCCACCACGTTGTCGGGTTGATCAGATGAGAACACAGGAAAACGTGAATGTGCTGATTCGACCAGTACATGCAAAATATCGAGTAGCTCATCATCTTCCTGTAAGCTAATCATCGTGGTACGTGGGGTCATGACTTCACGGATTTTGGTGGCAGGTAAATCTAGAACACCTTCGAGCATTGCCACCGTATCGGGTTCTAAAAAACGACGTGAATCTTGTACTAATTTTAGCAATTCATCGCGGGTTTCTGGTGCTGTGCCTAACCATTTTCTTAGGCCACGCATACCCCACGATGGGCCTGATTCCTCGTGCATGATCTTTCCTAAAGACTCTTTATATCAAAAAAACTTAGCTTAATCATACCTTAGAAAATACAGTTGTCTATTGCTAATCTTGGTAGAAAATGACGGCAATTACGTCACGCAGGTGTGCTGCTTTGCGTATTGGGAACAGATAAAACAAGGCTGCGCTTTATGCTAAACTAGCGCGATGTTTTAATACCGAGTCTGTGCATGTCTGAACTTCCTGTCACACCTAGCATTCAACTGAATACTCGCGGTTTGCGTTGCCCTGAACCTGTGATGATGTTGCATCAAGCCATTCGCAAATCTAAGTCTGGCGATGTGGTTGAAGTATTTGCAACTGACAATTCGACGTCTTGGGATATTCCAAAATTTTGTATGCATTTGGGGCATGAGTTGTTATTGCAAGAAGAACGCTTGGATGAGCAGGGTAATAAAGAATTTCATTATTTGGTGAAAAAAGGCGAATAGGCAAAAATCAGCCTCAGCATTTTTAGCACACCATGGCTGTGTTGCACAAAGATTGGAAAGGCAAAGCCCCCGAATTGAACCCAATTTAAGGCGTAACTTAGGTAAGTGGTCGACCTAACAAAGCGTGGTGTAATCTGGCGCTGTGCAATTTAATGTGCAGAGTTTAATCAGACTTTGTGCAGAGCCTGTGACCATAGGTAAAGACAGGCGGAATAAGGATTTAATCATTAAGCAGCATTGGAGAGCTGCATCGGAGCAGGTTTGATTTCGTCCTTGTTTGCCTTTTGATGGCGCATAACATTACGTAGTTGGATCGAACCAAATGCTAATATTTCCAAGATTAATGATAGCTCGATTATATGCAGACCAATGGGTTGTACGATAAAATTTTAGGTGTAGGCTTCTTCATTTGAAAAATTATATTGTGGAATAAGCCTTGGAGATAGGTTTGTGCAACAAAGCCTGTGTGATCAACAGACCCTATTTATATGACAATCAATAGATTGTATTGAGCATAAAAAGCAGTGCCGAGGCACTGCTTTTGGATTTTTCAATTGTAATTCGCAATTACATATTTGGATATGAGTTTACGCAAGATCTATCCAAATTACATATTCGGGTAGTTCGGACCACCACCCCCCTCAGGAGTTACCCAAGTGATGTTTTGTGATGGGTCTTTGATGTCACAGGTCTTACAGTGAACACAGTTGGCTGCGTTAATCTGGAAGCGTTTTGAACCATCATCATTTTCCATGATTTCATAAACACCCGCAGGGCAGTAGCGCTGTGCAGGCTCATCCCATTTAGGCAAGTTTACGTTCACTGGAATAGAGGCATCAGTTAGCTTTAAGTGCGCTGGCTGATTTTCTTCATGTACGGTATTCGATACGAACACTGAAGATAAACGGTCAAAAGTCAGCTTGCCATCTGGTTTTGGATAGTTCGGTTTAAAGCTGGTTGCATCTACAGTTTTGAGTGCGCTGAAATCAGGCACTAAATCATGCAAGGTAAACGGTACTTTAAACACGTTTTGGTCGATAAAGTTGAACGCACCGCCCATCCATTGACCAAACTTATGCATTGCAGGACCAAAGTTACGCGCGCTATAAAGTTCTTCTTTCAGCCAGCTGTTGTTGAATTTTTCAGTGTATGCCGTTAGCTCTTTCACAAAGAAATCTTCGCCTTCAGTTACACGAGCAATCGCCAAGTCACCGCCTTTTGCGACACCTGCAGCAATCGCTTCAAATACCGCTTCACCGCAAAGCATGCCAGACTTCATGGCAGTATGTGAGCCTTTGATTTTGGCAAAGTTTAAGAAGCCTGCATCATCACCAATTAAAGAACCACCTGGGAAAGTGAATTTTGGTAATGAGTTAAAGCCACCTTTGGTCACAGCACGCGCACCATAAGAAATACGCTTGCCGCCTTCTAGATACTGTTTAATTAGAGGGTGGGTTTTCCAACGCTGCATTTCCATAAATGGATACATATGTGGGTTGGTATAAGACAAGTCCACAATCATACCCAAAGTGACTTGGTTGTTTTCTGCGTGGTATAACCACCAACCGCCTGAAGAACCTGTTTCACTTAATGGCCAGCCTGCACCGTGCATCACCAAACCTGGTTTGTGTTTTGCAGGGTCAATTTCCCAAAGTTCTTTAATACCAATCCCGTAGTGTTGTGGATCGGCATCTTTATCCAAATTAAATTGTTGGATTAAACGCTTACCTAAATGACCACGGCAGCCCTCTGCAAAAATGGTGTATTTGGCATGTAATTCATAACCCGGTGTGAAGTTATGCGTTGGCTCGCCATCTTTACCAATGCCCATGTCACCGGTTTGGATACCTTTAACCGTACCATCGGCATGGTACAGAATTTCAGATGCCGCAAAGCCAGGGAAAATAGAAACTTCTAATTCTTCGGCTTTTTGACCTAACCAACGCACCACGTTGCCTAGCGAGATCACGTAGTTACCATCGTTATGCATGGTTTTAGGTACCATCCAATGCGGTGCTTGCTGGGCTTTTTCAGGTGACATCAAGAAGAAAGTTTTATCTTCAGTCACAGGCACATTTAAAGGCGCACCTTCTTCTTTCCAGTTAGGGAATAACTCATTGATCGCACGCGGTTCGAGCACAGCACCAGAAAGGATATGCGCACCAACTTCAGAGCCTTTTTCGACCACACAAACGGACAGATCATTTAAATTGTTTTCAATTGCAAGTTGACGAATTTTGATCGCAGCAGAAAGACCCGCAGGGCCTGCGCCTACGATGACTACGTCAAACTCCATCGATTCACGTTCGATGTGTTCCATGTAGGACTCCTCATATAATTGAAGGTGGCAACCGCATCAAGCAACGGTGCTGCCATGAGTATTTTTAGTTGCCAGACACAAATTTAATCGTGTCTTTTACAGTATGGGTAAGTATTGTGAGCTAGTATAGTTTTAAACCGAGTCTTAGCCAATTGGCTGAATCGTATTATTTTTCCGTCAGTAAGGTACTGCAGCATGAAGCATGACGACAATTCAATCAAACCGACAGAAAATGTAGCTACGGCTGATAATAAAAATTTAATGCACATTGCACAATATATAAAAACTGGACAGTCAGGTCACAAAAGATCAATCCCTCCTCTGGAGCAATGGCATCCAAAGCATTGTGGGGCAATGGATTTGCTGGTCAAAGCCAATGGAGAATGGTGGCACGAAGGTCAATTGATCAAACGACAGGCATTGGTTGATCTGTTTTCTAGTGTGTTATGGAAAGAGCAGGGCAAGTTTTATCTAAAAACTCCCGTGGAACAAATTGAAATTCAGGTAGAAGATGAGCCTTTATTCATCAATCAGGTTGATATGGTCGAAATCGGACAGCAAAATTATATTCAACTCACCAGCACGCATCATGATATTGTGATTGTCGATGCAAAACATCCTATTTTTATGCGTGAATATGCGGGTGAGCTGCGACCTTATGTGCATGTGCGTTTTGGTATTAATGCCCTGATTCAGCGTGCGGCTTTTTTACACTTGGTGGAATTGGGCGAGCTGAGTGATAATGCGCAGGGCGAAACGATTTTATCGTTGAAAAGTGGTGATTTGCACTTGCATTTAAGCAGCTGAGGTTTAAGCTTTATTCATTCTATTTTGTATTGCTGAATCTCTTGCTATGACAGCCATTCATCCTGTTTCTCCTTTAAATCAAGCTATGCCAAAAGCACAAGCCAGTGCGCCAATTGGTATTTTTGATTCGGGCATAGGAGGCTTGTCGGTTGCTATTGAAATTGCAGAATATTTGCCTAATGAAAGCATTGTGTATTATGCCGATACAGCGCACGTGCCGTACGGCCCACGCGATGATCAAAATATTCGGGAACTCACTGCAGCCGCAATCGAATGGTTATATCGACAAGGGTGTAAAGTTGCAGTCGTGGCGTGTAATACAGCTTCCGCTTTCAGTCTAGATTATCTGCGCGATCATTACGGCGAAGATTTTCCCATTATTGGTTTAGTGCCTGCTTTAAAGCCTGCTGTATTAAATAGCCAAACCAAAACAGTGGCTGTACTTGCGACACCTGCCACTTTTCGTGGACAACTCATTAAAGATGTGATGCAGCGTTTTGCGATTCCTGCTCAAGTTCGAGTCTTGAAAGTCACCAATCTAGATTTAGTGCCTTTTGTTGAGCAAGGTGCGCAAATGAGTGAGGCGTGTTTAAGTTCCTTACAGCATAGTTTGCAACCTGTGGTCGATCAGGGTGCGGACTATTTGGTACTCGGCTGTACCCATTATCCTTTCCTAAAACCTGCGATTGAGTCCATTTTTGGTCAGAAACTGACATTAATTGACTCAGGAATTGCCGTTGCGCGTCAAACTTCCCGCATTTTAATTAAAAGTGAGTTATTATTTGACCAAAGTGTGGCAGATACATTACAAATCGCGTGTTATGTCAGCGGGAACAATGCAGAACAATTAAAACCCGTGTTGCAGCATCTTATTCCAGGCAATATTTCTTGGAGTGTCGCAAATGTGAGTACTGTGGACTGAATTTAAGATTATTTTTTTACAATTGGGGAAAGGCATTACAAGTAGACGGTGACTGACTTGTAATGGCAATAGGAGAGGAAACCAATGCTGGATAAGCGCTATCAGGTCTTTATCTCGACTTCTGGGGCAGATATGCAGTCAGAAAGAGTGGTCTTGGCACAAACATTGGTAGGAATGGGTTTTTTTTCCTGGGGGTTAGAAAAACGCACCCCACTTAGCACTGCGTTTGCACGCCGTCAAATCGATGATTGTGATTATGTGGTGATTCTATTGGGCAGCCAGTACGGTGAGCAATCGGTGTCGGGCGTGGGTTATATGCATTTAGAGTATATTTATGCATTCACCAAGCAAAAGCCGATCATTGTATTTATGCACGAAGACCCAGATTCACGAGATCCAGCTTTACATGATGAAAAACCTGAATTACGCGAAAAATTCAAAGAGTTTCGTACATTATTACAACAAGAAGTCGATCAGGTATTTTGCTACCGCACTCTACGTGATTTAGAGCTTGCTGTCCGCTTTAATATGTCGCAAATGTTGGAGCGTTATCCGACGCCTGGTTGGGTACGTCCGCAAAATACGCAAGCCTTGCATGATGAAATTGAGCGTTTAAAAAGTAAGTTAAGTCAGCTAGAAACTGATGTGGGACAGCGTCAAGCAGACCCATTTCTAAGCCTGTCTAAAGTGTCGATGAATGAATCATATCGTTTTGAATATCGCATGCATGCGTATCAGGATGGTAACTTTAGAGAGCTGAAAGTTGAGCGAAGCTTAACCTGGGCGCAGTTGTTAGCAATTTTAGGTAATACTTTTATTCATCCGACTCCTGAAGAATATTTTTCTAAACGTATGAATGAATATTTGAATGAAACAGGTTTGGATGATGCGCGTCGGATCATGCCGCGTGCGCATGCGGTTGCACGTGCTCAAATCAATATTCGAGCTTTGCATGAGATTAAAATGCAAATGTGTCAAAATGACTGGATTGTGCAAGCGGGGCGTGATGATCGTCAGCGGATGTTGTGGCAAACTACAGCAAAAGCGCAAAAACTTTTAGAGAGCAATTTGCTAGATACCGATCGGGTGAATTCATTTAAAACACCGTATTGACTCTCAATACAGAGTAAAAAACTGTTAAAGTAGTCGGGTTCAATCATCAGACACGAGGGCTGGATGTTGTCTACAGAAAAACCCAAAATAACCGTTCTTTTAGCCAATTTAGGTACGCCTGATGAACCGACTGCAGCGGGAGTTCGCCGTTTTTTAAAGCAGTTTTTATCTGATCAACGGGTGATTGAAATTCCCAAACCGATTTGGCAAATCATTTTAAATTTATTCATTTTGCCATTTCGTCCTAAGCGTGTTGCGCATGCTTATGCCATGGTCTGGCAACAAGATTCACCGATGCGTGAAATTTTGTTACAACAGGTTGATGCCTTAAAACAGCAGTTATTGCCGCTATATCCTGAGTTTGAATTGAATATTGTGCCAGTAATGACCTATGGCAATCCGGGTATTCAACAGGCTTTGGCAGCTTTGAGTCAAAATCCTCAAGATCATGTGATTTTGTTCCCTTTATTTCCACAATATTCAGCAACTTCGACTGCGCCTTTATATGATGCCGTTGCCAAATGGGTGCCACAGCAGCGTAATTTGCCGGGCTTATCCATCATTCGTGATTATTATCAACATCCTTTATACATTCAGGCTTTAGCGCAGAGTGTGCGTGAGTTTCAAGCCGAGCATGGTATGGCAGAAAAACTGTTGATGTCGTTTCATGGCATTCCACAGCCTTATGCCGATAAGGGTGATCCGTATGCAGAGCGTTGTCGGATTACAGCAAAATTGCTTGCCGATGCCTTAAATTTAAATGATGAACAATGGGCGATTAGCTTCCAGTCACGTTTTGGCAAACAGGAATGGGTCAAACCCTATACCGATGTGTTACTTGAAGAATGGGGACAGCAGGGCGTGAAGTCGGTGCAAATTATGAGCCCTGCTTTTTCTGCAGATTGTCTAGAAACCCTAGAAGAATTGGCGATTCAAAATGCAGAATTATTTTTGCAAGCAGGTGGCAAAGAATATGCCTACATTCCTGCATTGAATACCCGTGCCGATCATTTGGATTTGCTCAAGCATTTGCTTCAAGCTAATCTTGATGCTGTAAAGCTTAACCTAAGCCATTAATTTTTGAGGTTCGCCATCATGTTGCAAGTCAAAATTATTCCCGTCACTGCTTTTCAGCAAAACTGCTCGATTGTGTGGGATGCAGAAAGCAAAGAAGCGATTTTGATTGATGCAGGCGGCGAGCCTGAAAAATTGAAAGCTGAAATTGAAGCGTTGGGTTTAACGGTGAAAGCTTTGTGGCTAACTCATGGGCATCTAGACCATGCGGGTGCTGTGGGTGCTTTGCAACATCACTGGAATGTTCCTGTGATTGGTCCACAAAAAGAAGATGCATTTTGGTTAGATCAACTGCAAGAAGTGTCTGCGCGTTATGGTTTTCCTATCCCTGAACAAGTCACGGTTACACAGTGGTTAGAAGGTGGTGAAGTGCTGCAATTGGGGCAAGAAAGCTTTGAAGTGCGTTATGCGCCTGGGCATACCCCAGGGCATGTGATGTTTTATAATGCAAAATATGGCATCTTGTGGACAGGTGATGTGCTATTTAAAGGCTCAATTGGGCGCACCGATTTTCCACGTGGCAATCATCAACAATTGCTAGATTCAATTCAGCGCGAATGTTTTAGTTTACCAGATGACACTCAGTTTATTTCTGGGCATGGTCCCATCAGTACTATTGGATTTGAAAAACAGCACAACCCGTTTGTGGCGGGGCAAGCAGGTTAGGTCTTGTGCTGTGATTTAATAGTAAAAGATCAGCTAAAAGTCAGTGTGTACTGACTTTTTTTATTTGCACAATCGTTTTTCTAAGACTGTCTGCTTTCAAGAGCAAATAGCATGGCAAAGAAAGTGAGTAAAATGCCAACACTGAGCATTAAAAGATCATGTGTGTAAAGACCTAAACCCGAGCTGCTGGTGGCGAGTAAAATACTCAGCATTAAAATTCCTTTAAGGAATGCTTCCATGGTGTTGTGTTCCTAAAATTTTTGTTTTTGCTTAATTTTTTATTCAATGGCGTGTGTTCTACACGCGTCACGATTATAGTGTGTAACTCGTCTTTTTTAAGCCATGATTAAGCAATAAAATTTTGAACAATTGATTAACAAAAATATGAAATTTTTCATGAAAGTAGTTGTATTTCCCAACGGAATTTTGAGCTGAAATTTAGGTGTACTTTTACTCTTTAAGCAGAGTAATTGTTTGATTCTATTCCTCAGAATTTTCTGCTTGTGGAGCATCTTGGGTGGGTAAACGATATTCATCACTTGCCCATGCGCCTAAATCAATCAGTTTGCAACGCTCGGAACAAAATGGACGAAAAGGATTGTCTTCCCATTGTGTAGCTTCGCCACAACGTGGGCAAGGGAAAGTACGAGGCATGCTGAACTCCTATGAAAAATGCAGGATTGGATTAGGCAAATAGCACCTGACTTGGTAGACTTGTGCCGAATTTTATAAGTTTGATCTGATTATGCCAATTCGTCAATTTCAAGCCCAGCGTATGCATGCCCCTCGTGATTTTCAAGCCATTGCCAATGAATCGGTTTGTGTTGAAATTGGTGCGGGAAAAGGCAAGCATGCTTTATTATTTAGTGGACAATATCCCGATAAAAAATTAATTGCGATTGAGCGTACCCGTGAAAAATTTGTGGCGATGCAAAAACAGCATCAACTTGAAGGTCAGCGTAACTTGCAAATAGTACATGCCGATGCAATTCCATGGATTGTACATGCTTTATTTCCTGCTCAAGTTGAGCAATTCTTTATTTTATATCCGAACCCAGAACCGCATAATGCCACCCAGCGTTGGTTGAATATGCCATTTTTTGAGTTTTTATTGTCACGCTTAAAAGCAGGCGGCAGTATTACCTTAGTAAGTAATATTCCTGAATATATTGCAGAAGCCCAGCAACAGCTGATCGAAGTGTGGAAATTGCCATTTATTCAGCAGGATGTTCCAGTAGATTCAGCACGCACTCACTTTGAAATCAAATATTTAGCACGTGGCGAGCGTTGTCAGGAACTGCAGATCAGCAAGCCAGCCGCTTATACAACCCGTTTTGATGATTTTCAGCCTTTGCAAGGACAGCAGCCAACTTTAACACCTCCTGCAGTTGAGGCGAAAGTGCCTGAAGACTCACTTGAAACTGAGTAAACAGGCATGAAACAGCGCATTGCAATTATAGGAGCAGGGCCAGCAGGTTTAATGGCTGCCGAAGTGCTGAGTCAGTTTGACTATGATGTGCATGTTTATGAGCAGAAACCTTCGGCGGCGCGCAAGTTTTTGATGGCAGGTAAAACGGGTCTGAATATTTCACATGCCGAACCAATTGCACAATTTATTCAACGTTATGATCAGGCGGAATGGTTGGCGCCGTGGATTCGACAATGGGATGCCGCTTGGATTCAAAACTGGATGCAGGGTTTAGGTATTCAGTCTTATGTAGGTTCATCGGGGCGGATTTTTCCACAAGAAATGAAAGCTGCACCTTTGCTGCGCGCATGGTTAAAACGCTTAGTGGATGCAGGTGTGCAGTTTCATTATCGGCATCAGGTATCTGATTTAAATAATAATCAACTCAGTATTCAAAATCTAAGTACAGGGCAAGTGGAACAACAGCAGTTTGTCGCCATTGTGATGGCATGTGGGGCAGTGTCGTGGTCGAAATTAGGCAGCGATGGTGCATGGCAGCGTTGGTTATCTGCCAATGAAATTCGGCCTTTTCAAGCCAGTAATGCAGGGGTGGAGCGTGATTGGTCTAACTATATGCAGCCAGTTTTTGGGCAACCGTTAAAACGTGTGCAAGCATGGGTGAAAGGTACTGAACCAAGCATGGGCGATATTGTGATTAGCCATTATGGTTTGGAAAGTGGCTTAATTTATAAGCAAGGGCGAGCGTTGCGACAGTTGCAGCTTGCACATCAACCGATGCAGCTACACCTAGATTTATTGCCCGATTTAAGCATTGAGCAACTTTGTCAAAAGTTACAACCTTCCAAAAAACAGTCTTTAAGCAATATTTGGCGCAAGGCGGGTTTGGATGCCGTGAAGTCTGCAGTCGTGCGTGAGTTGGTGGATAAAGCTCTTTGGCAGCAGCCTATGCAATTGGCGCAGCAGATTAAAAACTTAATGGTGCCTTTGAAGGGGTTTCGCCCTATTGAAGAAGCTATTAGCTGTGCGGGTGGGGTCAAGCGCGAGGTTTTGTCTGCACAATTACAATTAAATTCTAATCCTCACGTTTTTCTTTGTGGTGAGATGCTGGATTGGGATGCACCAACGGGCGGCTATTTGCTGACAGCCTGTTTTGCGACAGGTCGTGCTGCCGCGGAAGGGGTGCATCAATATTTACAGCAGCGTCCCTAAAAATACGTTATTGATCCAGTTGTGGATATTGCCCGCGCCAATGTTCCAGTTGTTGCTGCGCCTGTAACAAGTCTGCTAAACCTTGTTGACGTTGTGCTTTACTGACAGGATAAGGTGCAGAAGTAGTGTTTTGAGCTGCCAGATATTGTGCTTGCTGTTCCCAATAATGACTCATTAAGCCTTGAATATAACGCCCTTGTGGTGTCTTTAAATCTAGTTCCTTGAGCATGCTTAAGGCAGATTGAATGTTGTCCTGTAGGCGATTTTTAGCAAATGCAGCATCGAGTTGTTTGTTTTCATGCAAGCGTGCTAACTCATCTTCCAAATCATTGCTCATTTGCTCATGGCGTTGTTCATAATCCATTAGCAATTGAATGTCATGTGGGTCATCCGCAGTCATCTCAAAGGGCTGAAGCGCGGCTTGCTCGACCTGAGTTTGCATGATTTGATCTTCAGGACTGAGTTTGTCTGCATTTTCTATCTTGCTGCGCTCACAGGCGCTGAGGGTGAAAGCCAAACAAATTGTTAAGGGAGCAATCATGTGTTTAAAGGTTATTTGCATTTATTCGCTCCAGTCATATTCAACTTTTTTGATAGACATACAAATGCGTGCAATAGGGAAATTCAATTTCATCTTGCGCATACTTATTTGTATATTCTAATACTAATTGCTCAAATTGTGTTTTGAGTTGTTGTTGCTGTTCGGTTGGCATCGCAGCAATGAAACTGGTCGAAAGCAAACGCTTGGATACTACTTGTTCGACTGTACCGACATGCGTGTGATGAAATTGCTGTTCGTGGGTGAGTTGGAATAAATCTGTATCGGCAAATACCTGACGCCAGTCTTGGTTGTGAAAACGCGGGGTATCGCCCTCAAAAGGCAAAATCATCTGTGCCAGTGCATTAACCCAATTAACCGAAATATCACGTTGATTCCAAATTAACAGCAAATAACCTTGAGGTTTTAAGATTCGGTGTATTTCCTTTAAACTTTGTAGATTAGCAAACCAATGAAAAGATTGCGCACAGCTCACCAAATCTGCACACTGGTCGGGGAGCGGTAATTGCTCACTTCGTGCCTGAATTGTCGCAACTCGCGGGTAAAGTTGCTTTAATTCGGCTAACATGCTGGCAATCGGATCTACCGCTATAAGCTGGGTTGTCAGTTTGAGCAAATGTGGCAGGAACTTTCCTGTACCAGAACCTAGGTCTACCATATTGCTATTCAGTGGAACTTGGAGCTGATCTTGTAGGAAAATATCAATTTCTTGCGGGTAACTGGGGCGAACTTGTTGATATAGGTTTGCCCCTAAAGCAAAGCCTTGTTGTGCGGCAGGGTGTAGAGATTGTGTCATATTTTGCGATTTTTAATCTGCTGTGCATCTATAAAATAACATATTCACTTTTGAACTTGTGTACAGTGTATTCAAGGTTAAATAAAGTAACAGTTTAATTCAGCGCCTTGGCGCCGGTGTGGGAATGGACAAACACATAATTTTTGAAGACGGACATATCCGCGCTATTTTCATGAAAGGCTCATCTCAGGAGCTGATTTTTTCTTTTGGCGATTTAATTACACGAGCCAAAGGAACGTCTATTAATGCTGAAAAATCACTGGAAAAGTTTCATTTTAATGTGATTGGGGTCATGCCTAAGGAAAAATCATGGTTTCCTGAAGCATCTATGCGTGCCATGTTGGCAGCCATTCAAGACCTGATTGCCCCGTTTAAAATTCGCGTGGGCTATGGCGGCTCAATGGGCGGCTATGCGGCAATTAAATATTCCAATTTGCTGGATTTAAACCGCATTGTGGCTCTAGTACCGCAGTATTCAATTGACCCTGAAGATATTCACGACCCACGTTATAACATGTTTTATCAGGCAGACTTAAATGCCAATATGCGCATTCAAGCGCAAGATGTATCGGCACAGCGTGAATATATTGTGGTTTATGACCAATATTATCCTGAAGATCGTGGGCATTATTTAAAAATTCAGCCTTTAATTCCGCATTTACATACTTTGCATTTACCATTTACAGGTCATGATGCGATTGCGATTTTAGCCAACTCTGAATTGCTGAATGACTTTTTAACGCATCCTTTTGATGCGCCGTTCTTTTACCAAAAAATTCGCAAGGTGAAAAAGAATAGCAAGTTTTACTATCGTAAAGTGATTGAAAATGTCTTGCCGAACCATCGTTGGTCTTTAGGTCGTATTTTAAAATACAATAATTTACAGCTAGACAGTAACTTCTTTGATGCCAAGTTGAAACAAAACCTGATCCGCTCCTTGCTGAGTAATAAACAGGTCGATCAGCACGATTTAAACAAACTTGGCTTACAAATTCAGCTGCCGTATGAAAATCGTAATGTCTTGCTCGACCATTTTGGTCATGGTTTGGTGTTTAACATCATCAGCCAAAAAATTGAGAGCTATGCTGCAAATGCGATTGCCTTAAATCATAAATTCCTGATTCCGATTTACGCAAAGGGTAGTGGATTGGTGCAAATTTATCTGAATGATGAGCGCTATTTGATTAGTATGAATGATCGTCATGTTATGAAACTATGCAAGGAACAAGATGCACTTACTGCAGGCATGCACCCCTTGATATTGAAAAAATATAGCGACTATTTTGTGTTGAGCTATAAAGATTTGAACTTGAGCAGCGATGAGTTCGGTGGCAATGATTTTGTAGAAAATTTGCCAGATACTGCCAAATTTACCTTAGAACTGGAACAGTAAGCTGCAAAATTTGATCCATGATTTAGATGGTCTAAATTTTAGACACTTGTATTGTTTTGCCATTGGGCTAAGATGATCTTAAAACATGCTTTTGCTGATCATTCCAAGGGTAGTATGTATGACCAAGTTGTTGATGCCTGCTGTACTTGTTTTGCTGTCTAGTTTAATTTTATCTGCGACTTTATTTGCAGATGCGCCTGAGCCGAAGGCTTATCTATTTTTCGCTTTGGGTTTGTTGGTATTGTTAGGATTAGGCACATATGTATTCCGACAAATTCAAAAATCGATACGCTATCATATGAATAAGCCTGCAGATTAAATGCAGGCTTTTTTATTTGCGCTGAGTTGTTTTTGTGCTTTTCTAGTAACCAATAAATCAAAAAAATTATAGCTTGATCACTTTAATTTCTTCTTCAGACTCTGTACTTGGCGCAGCCTGCGTCTGTGCTTCCTGAGTAGGTGCGGCAGTGGTCGCTGCAGGGGCTACATGCTGCGAAGGGGCGCTTAATGGTGCTTGATAGATAGGCACGGCATGATCACTTTGACCTGTAATCACTTCTTTGGTTTCCTGAATTTTAGTATTTACATTGTCAGCTAATCGCTGCCCTGTATGCTTGGCTTGCGCCGCACCCTGACTGCTCAATTGCTTGGCGTTGTCTAAAGCTTGATGTGCGGATGGACGAATTTTTTCAATGCCTTTTTCGGTTACTTCACCAACTTTTTGTGCAGTTTGAATCAAACCTTCCTGAGTTTTGTATGCCCAAACATGCAAAAGGTTTGGATTGTCTGCATAAGGCTGAATGGGTTTATTGCTTTGAGTTTGCGCATCACTATTTTGTGCCCACACCGAAGCACTACTGATTAATAGTCCAATACAAATGCTGCCATTGATCTTTTTCATTGTGCTGTGCCTCTTAGGATGCCGAATTCTGGTCGTTGAAAGGTTTTTGAATTGAATGTACTGCATTGTATAAAGCTTAGATGATCTGCAGTGTTTTTTTTCGCAAGTATGATCTATTTTTAGGTGTAATTTACAGTGTTTAAAACGATGGTAGCATTTTAGGCTTAAAGAAGAAGACCCACATAAAATTGTGGGTCTTGTTACTCTGGAGAGTTTTTAAAGCAGGGCAACAATGGCTACACTGCTTGTATCATCTTAGTTTGAAATATCAAGAGATGCTGCATATATATTGAAAGTCCAACAATCTTGCTACATCAAGATACATTCTAGGATGTTTTTAGTTTAGTTGCATTGTGCAAGCGCATCTTTATGGAAGTGACTGCGCAAGGTAATGAAGTTTTTTTGCACGGTTGCATCGTGTAAGTCAAAATTCTCTGCAGTGCTGGTTCCATTTTGTGCAAAGGTTGCAGAACCTGCTGAGATTAAGCTATTGCCTTTAAATGCCCATTGTTCAATAGAGCGACCTGCTTGCAGTGTGCCTGTAAATTCGATCACGCATTTATCAATAAATTTTGTGAGTTTGGCACTGTTGTTGACAGTATCTGGGTAAACTTCAATGTTTTTCACTTCTTGTAAAACACCTGCTGTGAGCTGTGGAATGACAGGTGCAGAAGTACACGCACTAAGAGAAAGGCAAGTTAAACCCGATAAAATGAGTGTTTTAAGTTTCATAAGCTCGTTTTCTTGTTGAGTGTTGTTAGGTTGAGTATAGGGAATCAGTTGGAAAATGACTATAGCTCAGTGATTAACGATTCCAATCTTGTATGCGAATACGGCCAGTTTGGTAATAAATTGAGACCAATTCGATAAAATTTTTAAAGTCTGAATTTTCATTTAAAATTCGATTTATTGATTGCCAATCCACTTCGAGTCTTCGGCGAGCAGGAAGTAAGATTTCACTTTCAGTGGGATTTTCTGGATTGAGTAAAATTACACCTATACCATGTAAAGCTGAAAGCATACGCAGTTCTTCTTCAATTTCATTGGTAGAAATTGAGGTCGCAACTAAATATCCTTCATTTGCCCAACTTGAATTACTAACAGCTTGGAAAAAGCTACTTCTAATATTTGAGTTATTTAGTTCTTTTTTTACCTCGAATGACCAAAGGCGAACATTCTGACCTGAACCATGTTTAACGCAGGTCTTCACTAGTTCATGCCACTTTTTATCAATTGGCTGTATAGCAACAATATCAGGGTGTAACCATTGATTACCATTTTGTCCTCGATTATTTGAAGACTTTTTTTCATCAATTCTCAGGCTATAGAGGTTTAGCTCTTTAGACAAATATTCGATGAGAACAGGATATAAATCATGTTCTGAGAGTACTTTATACGTTGGAGTAGATACTACTTCTTGCTCATCATCGAGAGGAATATTTTCTGAATTATCTATATCAGGTAAGGGGATGTTATTTTGTTCAAACCAATACAAGCGCGGTCTAGGCTTGTCTTGCATTTGAATTTTTGGCTCGATTTTCAGGATTGCTTTTTTATGTGCACCTATTTCAGCAATAACTTGATTTAAAAAATCTTCTTCATTCGAAAATCGTGAGTTGCTTCTTTTTTCTAGGTAGTCATTTGGATAAAGCTTTGTTATCCCTAGAGCAATTTCTCTAGCAGTGAATTTTTGAGTTGGATGTGCTTTTAAAAATTCCGCGACTTTTTGTGGTTGTGATAATTTCATTTCATCAATATGTAAAAAACCCCACTATCAAAATAGCGGGGTTTCTTTTAACTTACAAGCAATTAAGACTTTAGTGCTGCAACACACTTACATCTGCAACACGTGTAAACAAATCACGTAACTGTGCCAGTAAACGTAAACGGTTGGCTTTCAACTCTGCATCATCAGCCATCACCATGACACTGTCAAAGAAAGCATCAATAGGCGCACGTAATGCAGCCAATTGAGAAAGTGCAGTGGTGTAGTCTTTTGCTGCCAATAATGGTTCAACCACAGGTGTGATTTTTGCAAGTTCAGCGAATAATGCTTTTTCTGCATCTTCCACCAAGTTTGCTTCAACCACAGCACCTTCAGGCGCGGTTTCTTTGGCTAAAATGTTGGCAACACGTTTGTTCGCAGCAGCCAATGCAGCCGCTTCAGGCAATGCACGGAAGTGATTTACCGCATTTACACGCTTATCAAAATCTAGTGGAGATTTTGGTGATAACGCTTGAACGGCTTGAATCACATCTACCGCAACGCCTTGATCTTCGTATTTGGCACGGTAACGACCTTCAAGGAATGCAACAGCATCTGCCAAAGTCTTGTCGTGATCTTTCAATACATTGCCATAAGCAGCCAATGCCAGCTTGATCAGCTCTTCAATTGATACATCAAGCTCGTTTTCAGTCACTAGACGTAAAATACCAATTGCGGAACGACGCAGCGCAAACGGGTCTTTAGAACCTGTCGGCGCCTGACCAATACCGAAAATACCCGTGAGTGTGTCTAAACGGTCTGCAAGAGCAATGGTTGTTCCTGTTTTAGTTTGTGGAAGCACATCACCCGCAAACTTAGGTAAATACTGCTCACCTAAAGCTTCGGCAACTTCGTCATTTTCACCTTCAAGACGCGCGTAGTAAGTTCCCGCGATTCCTTGAAGTTCTGGGAATTCGCCCACCAATTCAGAGGTTAAGTCACATTTTGCAAGTAAAGCAGCTTTTTCTGCATCTTGCGGATTTGCACCCGTAATTGGCGCCAAGGCAACAGCCAGTTTAGCAATACGTTCAGACTTGTTCCACAAAGTACCCAGTTGTGCCTGGAATACCATGTTGGCCAGTTTCTCTTTACGAGAAGCTAATGGCTGTTTCTGATCTTGCAGGAAGAAGAACTCAGCATCTGACAGACGTGGACGAACCACTTTCTCATTACCTTCAATAATTTGAGTCGGATCTTTAGACTCAATGTTTGAAACGGTAATGAAGTAAGGCTGTAATTTGTTTTCAGCATTCACCAAACAGAAATACTTCTGGTTATCCTGCATGGTAGTGATCAGGGCTTCTTGAGGAACGGCAAGGAAGCGTTCTTCAAAGCTGGCACGTAAAGCTACCGGCCATTCTACCAGTGCAGTGACTTCGTCACGTAGGTCGCTTGGTACAATCGCAATTGCATTAACCTCATCTGCCAACGCTTTTACTTGTTGGTCGATAATAGCCTGACGTTCTTCAAAAGAAGCAATGACTTTAGCAGCACGTAACGCATCTAAATAGTCATTGGCGTGTTGTAGTGTGATTGCTTCAGGGGCATGGAAGCGGTGACCATAGGTTACATTCGCTGCCTGATGATCTTGAATCGTTGCTTCAATCACTTGATCATCTTTCAGCAACACCACCCATTTCACAGGACGCACGAATTCAGTACGGCTTGCCGCAGAACGCATACGTTTTGCAATTGGAAGGTTATCTAATGCTGTCTGTAAAATTTGTGGCAGTAAAGCATCAAGGCTTTGACCTTTGACATCTTTCAAGAAGCATACTTTCTCAACTTTACCTGCTTGAAATGTAGATACTTGATCTACAGTAATGCCTTGACCGCGCATAAAGCCTTCAAGTGCTTTGGTTGGCTTACCTTCAGCATCATAAGCAGCTTGAACAGCAGGGCCGTCAAAACGTTTTTGAGTATCTGCTTGAGCACCATCTACATTGATAATTTTCAATGCCAGACGACGTGGTGCTGCATACGCTTCGATTGAGTCGAAAGCCAGACCAGCATCATTTAAACCTTTTACGGTTTCTGCTTGTAGCGCATCACGCAATTTTTTTAAGCTTTTTGGTGGAAGTTCTTCACAACCCAATTCGAACAAAACGGTATGTTTAGACATTATTTGCTCTCCTTGTTGGCTTCTTTTGCTTCCGCTTCAACCTGTGCTTTTAATTGTGCCAAGACTTCATCCCGTAAATGCGGTTCAGCCATTGGGAAGCCTAATTTTGCACGTGCAGCCACATAACTTTGTGCAATAGAACGTGCCAAAGTACGAACACGTAAAATATAACGCTGACGCTCAGTCACAGAAATTGCACCGCGTGCATCGAGCAAGTTAAAGCAGTGAGATGCTTTAATCACTTGCTCATAAGCTGGTAATGGTAATTCTGCAGCAATTAAACGAGATGCTTCAGCTTCATAGAAGTCAAATAATTCAAACATTTTGTCGACTGGTGCGTATTCGAAGTTATAGGTTGATTGCTCAACTTCGTTTTGATGGAATACATCACCATAAGTGACTGTACCAAATTGACCTTTGGTCCAAACAAGATCGTAAACTGAATCGACACCTTGTAGGTACATTGCCAAACGTTCAAGACCGTATGTGATTTCACCTGTTACAGGGTAGCACTCAACACCACCCACTTGTTGGAAGTAAGTGAATTGTGTCACTTCCATGCCATTTAGCCATACTTCCCAACCTAAGCCCCACGCGCCAAGTGTTGGAGATTCCCAGTTATCTTCTACAAAGCGAATATCGTGAACTAAAGGATCAATTCCGATCGCTTTAAGTGAGTCAAGATACAACTGTTGGATGTTGTCAGGGTTTGGCTTAAGCACTACTTGGAATTGGTAGTAGTGTTGTAGGCGGTTCGGGTTTTCTCCATAACGACCATCTTTAGGACGACGAGATGGTTGTACATACGCCGCGTTCCATGTTTCTGGACCTAAAGCACGTAGGAAAGTTGCAGTGTGGAATGTACCTGCTCCCATTTCCATATCGTAAGGTTGTAAAACGACGCAGCCTTGCTCCGCCCAGTAGTTTTGTAAGGCAAGAATTAAGCCTTGAAAGGTATCAATATGCGATATGGCGCGACTCATGGTCATCCACTTAAAATTAGAGAAAAATTGTGTTCAATTATAAGGATTTTGCGGGGTGCTGGCAAAGGTTAAAGCATAACTAGCTGCTGGTTGTTTGGGGTTTTACAAATTCACTGATAAATAAAAGATATAAAACAAATACATCTTATTCCTTGATTGTCTTATAATCTTGCTCAATTGTCACCACAGGATTGTCTGCCCGTGTTTCATTCGCAACTAGACTGGCTAAATACGCTTAAACCAAATTTCAAAGTTTTGCCTTTGAAAGAAAGGTTGTTGTGTGGGTTGGGAGCGTTGCTAGGTTTAGCACTATCTTCACTGATCAGTTGGTGGGTATTGGGCGATATTAATGCATGGTATATCGCGCCAATGGGCGCATCTTCGGTATTATTGTTTGCTGTGCCTGCCAGTCCTTTGGCGCAGCCGTGGAATATTGTAGTTGGGAACAGCATTGCAGCAATTATGGGCGTGAGCTGTGCTTTATATATTCCAAATTTAACCGAAGCCTTTAGTGTGGCGGTGGCTTTATCTATTTTCTTGATGATGACGACCGATTCGCTGCATCCACCGAGTGGGGCAGTCGCAATTACTGCAGTACTGGGCGGAGAGGCTGTACGTGAATTAGGTTATCATTTTGTTTTTTATCCTGTTTTACTCAATTCTGTGCTACTGATGCTCATTGCAATTGCATTTAACCGCATGATTGGCAAACCGTACCCACAAAAATCACAATTGAATACACGTTCTCAAGACCCGACACCGACCCAAAAAGCCACCATTCAGCCGAAAGATATTCAGGATGTGTTAGATGAACAAACTCAGCTTTTGGATATTAGTGAATACGATCTGCAAAAAATCATTTTAGAAGCGCAGCACAAAGCCAGTGAACGACAAACTCAAACACTGACTTGTGCCGATATTATGAGTAAAGATGTGGTCAGTTTGCATCAAGATGATGATATTCACAGTGCTTTAGAAAAATTCAAACACATGAATTTAATGAGTTTGCCTGTGGTGGATGATGCACATCATTTGGTCGGAACTTTGGCGCTGTATGAAGTGGTGGAATGGTTTAAACACGTGACCGATTTACCTTATCGCTGGCAGCATCAAGTTAAACATATTATGTTACGACAGGTCGTTACGGTACAACCGCAACAAAGTATTCAGGATTTAGTGCCTTATTTTGTTGAGCGTTCTTTTAATTATATTCCTGTGGTCGAGCAACAGCGTTTAGTGGGGATCATTAGCCGTGCCGATATGATTGCAGTATTGAATCAGCAACTTGTTGTAAAGACGAATTGATGGACTCAGATTTTCGATGTGTATTCAAAACACGTCAATTCTGAAAACACCGAAATGCTGTGACATTCTAAAATACATAGCAGGCTGAAAGGCAAAAAAAGCTACGATGCTTGGGGGGAGCAATCGTAGCGAAAAAGAAATTCAAATGTATTTCAATCTGATGATATAAATGCGGTCAGTCAGTAAAATTTCAAGACCGTTTATCGGTCTTGATGAGGATTGATTGTGCGCACAGGTCTTGTGTAGCCCTGAGTATAGTTTGCTTTACTCGACTGGTTTTGTTTAGGAATCACCAACCACAACACTAAATACACCAAAATGCCAGGAAAGGCAGCGCTCATCACTGAAACAATCACAAAAATTAAGCGCAGTAAATTTGCGTTCCAACCAAAACGTTCAGCAATACCACCCATGACCCCAGCAATCATATTTGAGCGGTTTGAGCGATATAAACCAACATTGGTCATTCAACTCTCCTTAAGAGATCTAAAATTCAATATGAATACAGGCTGATGTTAGGCTTGTCGCACATCATTTGTATATAAAATAAAGATGGTGTTGTTGTTAAATTTTTAAAGTATCTAGCCGCAAGCAATTGGTAAAGTTATGTAACTTAAGGTGTTGATTAAAGCAGCATCCCCCTAAAATATTCACTAGAAGTCGGTGGTGGTTTTAGATGATATTTCAACATCAAGGAATGAGTTGAACATAGATTCAACGTTACCTGTAGCTGATTTGAGTACGACTAAAAGCTTCAATTTTTAAGGGAAAGTGTGTCATTGGCTAAACCATATATTTGTGTAGTCTCTGTGCTGAGCGGTATGCTATTACTTGGATGTGATGGATCACAACTTGAGCAAGCTGCAGGGCAAAAATATACAGAACAGGCAGAAACTAAAAGACTAACGGAAGTGGCAGGGCAGGCCACTGCACCCATGCAAACGGTTGCAACAGAATATCATATTCCCGAGAATCATCTGTCTTATGTGGGACGCTATACCACTCAGATCAGCTGTGAAGATAAGTTTGTTATGTGTGAACGCGGAACAGTCGATTATATTCTGACCTTATTGCCTGATGGGACAGCGCATCGTATTTTTGTCAATGCGGGGCAAATCAGTTACGACAATGAAAAAAAATACCGCAAAGATTTATGGTTCTATGATGAAGAAGCGCATCAAATTGTGGTGGCACGCGCTTCTGGGGTGATCTTTTACTATAATATTGATCAAGACCATAATTTAATTATGGATAAAAACAAAATTTCGATTGCGACAGAAAACAACCGTGAATACTTTAAAACCAATCCCTTACCTTCGCAAAATTATCATTTAATCAGAGCAAGTTAATTATTGATTCAACTCAATTCTTAGCCCATTAGTGAGAAACTTTTGGGCTTTTTTTGCATCAAGTTTTTATTCGGGATGTGTGTAAAGCATGATTTATTAATGATGGCAGATCTTCCACAACTGAATTGAGCAAAGTATGGTGGATAAGAGTGTTAGTCAAATAGCGCGAAATGCGGGAATTTTATAATAAAATGAGAAACAGCATGATCCACAGAACAGTACTGTGATGACCGATAATTTAAAGATTTCTTTGAAGGAATGGTGGGTCGTCCGCGATTCGAACGCGGGACCAACGGATTAAAAGTCCGCTGCTCTACCGACTGAGCTAACGACCCAAATGAGTAAAAATGATGATGACCATTTTTATGACGCAAGAGTGTAGTGTACTTTTACGTGATCCTTTCGGAAAATGGTGGGTCGTCCGCGATTCGAACGCGGGACCAACGGATTAAAAGTCCGCTGCTCTACCAGCTGAGCTAACGACCCATCAAGGAATATCAAATAAGTGGTGGGTCGTCCGCGATTCGAACGCGGGACCAACGGATTAAAAGTCCGCTGCTCTACCAGCTGAGCTAACGACCCTGAACCATCATTCAAACTTGGTTTGAATGTGCAGTGCAAGTCAAGCTAAATAGCTTAAAGCACCACTTCGTTTGATGGAGCGTATTGTAGCAAGATATGAAGCGAGCGCAAGTAAAAAATAAAAAAGTTGCCTATGTTTGATTATAAATACAACAAATTTATCGTATCTAATCAAAAAATAGGCAACGTGTTGGCTTAGAAGCGATATTGATACTGTTGAATATTGTTGTAAATTTCTTGGGTTAGCTCGCAATAAGCGGATTGGTTTGGCAATAACACCAGAATTTTTTCATCACACTGTTTTAAATCAAAACCTTGAGTTTTTAGGGTGTTCTTCTGGTATTTAAATGTGCCTGTGGTTTGCATTTGCTTTTGAATGCGTAAAAAAACGGGTACTGCATAAGCTGGCATTGCTTTTTTAAACTGTATTAGCATTTGACGCAAGTCGTGTTCGTCTAACTGGCAGCCTTCGTTTAGGGTTATCGCAGCCATACCTGCGCGGCCATTGGTGTGTGGAATTTCAACCCCATACACGACAGCTTCAGCAATTTTTTCATAGTCACTGACAATATTTTCTACTTCTGTCGTGGATACGTTTTCACCTTTCCAGCGGAAGGTATCACCTAAACGATCAACAAACTGGGCGTGACGGAAGCCAATATTGCGGACTAAATCGCCTGTATTAAAATAGGTATCACCTTGTTTAAACACATTTTGCATCATCACCGCCTTGTTTTTTTCGGGGTCGGTGTAGCCATCAAATGGTGAGCGACGGGTGATTTTTCCAATCAATAAGCCGACTTCGCCTTTTTTGACTTTAATGCAGTTGCCTTTGGCGTCGCGTACAGGCTCATTTTTTTCTTTATCAAATTGAATGACCGCATAAGGTGTAGGCGAAAAACCAACGGTATTGTCAAAATTAAACACGTTGCTAAAACCAACGTTGCCTTCGCTAGACGCATACAGTTCTAGAATTTCTTGAATGCCAAAGCGTGTTTTGAATTTGCTCCAAATATTAGGGCGCATGCCATTGCCAATCATTTTAGTTACGCGATGTCCCTGCTCTAAATCAGAAGCAGGTGCATCTATTAAATATCGGCACAATTCGCCTACATAGCCAATAGCTGAGGCATTAAATTTGTGTACATCTTGCCAGAAACATGAAGTGGAATATTTTCTGCGGATGGCAAAGGTGGCACTGCCTGCAATTACGCCACACCAACACACCACAATACCAGTGGCATGGTACAGCGGCAGGGTACAGTACATCACATCATCTTGGTTTAAACCTAAGACATGACCATAGGTGCCATAAGCCAGCGTCCAGCGGCTATTGGTGAAAATCACTGCTTTAGGCAAGCCTGTGGTACCTGAGGTATAGATATAAAACAGCCCATCTTTGCCCTGTACTGACTGTGTGGTGGCAGGGTTAAAGCTTGGGAATGATGCTATACATTGCGCTAAATTTTGAAAACCTTCGGGAGCAGTGCCAGTATCGGTACGGGTATTTTGATCTGCAAACCAGTACAGACGGTTTTCTGCAAGCTCAAGTTCTTGGCGAATATCGGCAACGGCTTGGCGACATTCTTCACCTACAATGACGGCAATTGGTTTGACTAAATTAATGCTGTGCGCCAAAACTTTGGCGACTTGTGCGGTATTGACCAAAGCCGCGATAACGCCAATTTTTGCCAAGCCAATGACACTGGCAATTAATTCAGGGCGATTTTCCAACATCACCGCAATGACATCACCTTTGCGTGCGCCAATGCTTAAATAGTAATGTGCAATTTGGTTAGCCCATGCGTTTAGCTGCAAATAGCTGTACTGCTGATCTTCAAACATTAATGCACAGCCATGAGGGTTGCGATGCACAGCTTTTTCAAACGCTAGACCTAAGCCTGCAGGCGTGTTGGGTGTGCGTAAATAGGCTTGTTTTAACCCTGTGGTCAGGTGGGGCACTTTAGTCATAAACTGCGGAATTTTTGCCGCAACATCCGTTAAGCCAATTAAATCGCTTTTTGTCATCTGGTTCATAAGAATCCTGTTTTTGTCATCATCCGTTGCATCTGCACTGCATCGCGTCTTATTGTTTTGTAATCCCTTAGCCCTAGTGCAATCAACCTAATTTTTCAGCGTTATACTGGATTTTATAAAATCATGGAGTAAATCTAAATCGCAGCATGACTAAAATTCAGGTCGATGCGCTAAGTTTTACGTTACAAAAAAATCCAGTCATCGAAATGACTGGATTTTTTTATTCCGCTGAAAAAGTCCGAATTACGACTCAGTTGGCGGCGTAGCTTTCTTTGGTGGACGACCACGTGGACGACGTGGGCGTACCACTTTTTCTTTGTCTGCTTTTTCTTGTTCAGATTCAGCTGTTTCGGCTGGATTATCTACAGCCAATTCTGCTTGTACTGGTTCCGCAGCGACTGACCTAGATGCTTCAGCAGTTTCTGCTTCGGTAGGGGCAGTCTGTTGTTCTACTTGCTCAGTTTGAACTGTTACAGCAGGTGCTTCTTCTGGAGTCGTACTGACTTCTGTAGAAGTAGAAACAGCTTCTGCTTCAGCATTTGCAGCAGCAGGCTGTTCAACTTCGGTTGCAGAATTTGCTGCTACAGGGGCTGCTTTGGTTTCAGCTTCTGCATCAGTTTTTTCAACTGCTTGAGCCTGCTTAGCTTGCTCTAACGCTTGTTCAGCGGCCTGCTTTGCTAAACGACGACGCTCACGTGGGTCATTGGCCACCCGTTTGTCTGACACAGGTTTAGGTGGTGTCAGGTCTAGCACAGGTGCAGGCTCAGCTTCAGGAGCAGCTTTGGCAACTTCTACATCACGAGTGACAGGTTTTTTCTCTGCCACAGGTGCAGTGCTAACGAGGCTCGCAGCATACTCGTCAGTGAACTTCTGCAAAGCACGGTTGAACGTTGGAATTAAGCCAAACTGTTCAATCAGAACTGAACAATCTTCACCATAGACGTGGCGAATCAGACTACCAATGCTGTATTGCGCTAAAGTTGGCACCTGTGAAGGTTTTAACTTTGGTGCGGCTGCTTGCTGTGCTTGAGTTTGACGTTGCTGACGACGATGCTGACGCGGGTCATTGCTGGCACGTTTTGCAGGCGCAGTCGGTTGTGCTTGTACTTCCGCAGGTGTAGCTGTTTCTTCTGCAATAACAGGAGTAGCTTCTACCGCAGCAACAGCTTGAGTTGGTTCAGCAACAGTTTCAAGCACAGTTGCTTCTACTGCTGTCACTGGTACAGCCGCAACTGGTGCAGCATTCAATGCCACAATTTCAGTTTGAGCCTGATCGATATTCACCACCAAAGCCGTAGTATTGAACTCTTGACGTGGTGCATCAATTAAGTCCACTTTCGGCTGATTAGAAGCAACTGCGGTAGGTGTTTGCTCATTCAATACGCTTGGGTCGCGGTGACGAATTGGGCGTTCTGGACGAGGCTGGTTACGACGGTCACGACGTGGCACAGCATTTTGCTGCTGCTCATTGTTGTTTTGAGCATCTTGCTGCTGCGGTGCTTGGTCATTGCTATGCTGACGACGAGAGCTGCGTTTATTTTCACGCGCTTCTTGACGTTGCTCCTGACGCGACATCTGAACCACTTCTTCATGCACTGGATGTTGTTGATTGTCGTGCTGAGTTTGCGGCTCACGTTGCTCTTTGTGTTTGTTATTATTGTTGCTGTGACGCGGCTTTTTGTTGTTGTGACGCGGAGCAGGTTTGTCTTCACGTTCAGCAGATTTATCTGCAGAGTCACGCTCAGTTTTTTGTGCTACTGTCGATGGTGCAAGGTACACATTTTGACTGCTTGCAGCAGGGGTCGCAGACGCAGTTGCAATTTGACCAAACTGACCACGACTCACAGCACCGCTATTCACCATTTGCTCAATGGCTGCTGCAGCATTGTTGGCACTACGTGCTTGATCAATGGTGCTGGCTTGCTTTTGAACAAATAGGTTTTCTAACCATGCACAAGGACTTGCAGCAGTTGTTGCTGCCGCAGGCGCAGACTGCTGTTGTGCAGATGTTTTATGTTGCTGTGCTGCTTGTGGTTTTCTTGCAGAGGTTTTTTCTGCCGCAGGTGCAGCAGCGTGGCTGTGCGATTGATCGGCTTCTTCTAAATGCCATTCAGAAGATTCATAACCCAACTCTTTTTCGCTTGAACGAGTTGCTTCAGTACGTTCATAGCTTGTTGGTGCAAAACCTTCAGGATTATACGAAATTTCGTAATGTGGGGTTTCTAAGTGTGGGTGTGGTAATACAGTTACTCGCACATTTGAAGTTTGCTCAAGGTAAACTAGGCTGTGACGTTTTTCATTCAGTAAGAATGCCGCAATTTCAACGGGTACTTCGACTTGAACTTCGCCATGACGTTCACGCAGGGCAATCTCTTCCACTTTACGCATAATAGAAAGTGAAAGAGAGCGTAGGTCACGCACCATGCCTGTGCCATGACAGCGTGGGCAAACGTAGCCAGTCGCTTCTTCAAGCGATGGACGTAAGCGTTGACGGCTCATTTCCATTAAACCAAAACGCGATAATTGACCAAATTGAATACGCGCGCGGTCACTTTGCGTCGCTTCACGAAGTTTGGCTTCAACCATACGTTGGTTGCGGTCTTTGGTCATGTCGATAAAGTCGATGACCACCAAACCACCGATGTCGCGTAAACGTAATTGACGTGCAATTTCTTCGGCAGCTTCAAGGTTGGTATTAAGCGCAGTATCTTCAACATCTTGACCACGGGTAGATTTTGCCGAGTTGATGTCAATTGAAACTAATGCTTCAGTTTGGTCAATAACAATAGAACCGCCTGAAGGCAATTTAACTTCACGCTCATAAGCTGTTTGAATTTGGCTTTCGATACCAAAATGTGCGAATAGCGGCTCATTTAAAGTATAGGTTTTTAGCTTGTCTAACTGACGTGGCATCACGGCTTTTACGAAGTTATAGGCTTCGTTATAAGCTTGTTCTGAGTCAATTAAAATTTCGGCAACATCATCACGCAAGTAGTCACGAATTGCACGTGTGACTACACCTGCTTCTTGGTGTACCAACATTGGCGATGGGCCAGAACTTGCGGTATTTTGAATTTGAGCCCAAAGGTCAAGCAAGTGTTGTAAATCAAGCTGTAATTCTTCTTGTGAACGACCAATACCTGCAGTACGTACAATCACGCTCATGCCGCGTGGTATGTTTAAAGATGCCAGCATTTCTTTGAGTTCTTCACGTACAGAACCTGAAATTTGACGACTGATACCGCCACCTTTCGGGTTGTTTGGCATAAGTACTAAATAACGACCTGCCAAGGAAATGAAGGTAGAGAGCGCAGCACCTTTGTTGCCACGTTCTTCTTTTTCTACCTGCACTAAAAGCTCAGTGCCCTCAGTAATCAATTCACGAATATTGGAAGTTTGGCGAGGATCGGCTTTGAAATAAGAGTTTGCGATTTCACGCATAGACAGGAAGCCTTGGCGACCTGCACCGTATTCAACAAATACGGCTTCTAAAGAAGGCTCTACACGGGTCACATGACCTTTGTAGATATTCGATTTTTTTTGTTCACGGGTACGATTTTCTAAATCAAAATCGTAAAGACGCTGACCAGTGACAAGTGCAACGCGAATTTCTTCGGCATGTGTTGCATTAATCAACATACGTTTCATGGGTGTAACACCTTATAGTGATACACAGCAAAAAATCGCTAGACACGTAGCGAACATCAAGCATCACGGATCAATGGCTCAAATCTGCAATGAATTTCATTGTGCTTTGAGTCTTTTATTCCCAGCGTCTATTTTGATATAGATCAGCTTTGGTTTTGATTCACGTATTGATGATGGCAATACGGCTTTAACCTTTAAACGGATAAAGTCACCTGATCGCTTCACTGGCGGACGAGCGGTGTATTGGATGTGTGTAACTTTCACTGTCACATTGCTCGAAGACTATCTCTTCTTTCATAGATAGAGTGTCTTGATACGGAATTATCATCGTATCTTTACAAATTGTGCAGATCCAATACATCAAACGCTTTAGCCTGAAGTGGTTCTCAGGGTGCGACTAATCTGATGTGTATCAGTTTACGTTTAAAAACCAACTAGAGTTGGCGACATATTTTTTCAGTCAAACTGATTTATGTACCTAAGGTACAATTAAACGCAACAGTTTGCTTTTTTGCCGATATAATAAGCCTTCGGCGTCGGCATAATTCTTTTGGGACCTGCTCGTATGTCGTGGGATGTTGGTTGATTGCTCTATTTCAGAAAAGCCTGAAAAGATTCAACGTTAACCCACTGACGATGGTTTCCGTGCGCTGACTATATCAAACCTTGCATCATCTGCCTATGGGCTAAGCTTATGTTTCTTGTGTAAAGCATAGCCTAAATGATCATTTTTTAATCAATTTTAGTATTTTATTAGGTCTCTTAACTGTATGAATTCTACCCAACAATGGCAAAGTGTCACTTGGTTTGAAGTGGATGAGCATCAAGCGGGTCAACGCATCGATAATTTTTTGTTTAGTCGTTTAAAAGGGGTGCCTAAAAGTCGCATCTATCGTTTGATTCGTGAAGGGCAAGTGCGGGTCAATAAAAAGCGCATTAAAGCAGAAACTAAACTGAATATTGGTGATCAAATTCGTGTGGCGCCTATTCGTTATGAGCAAAAAGATGAATCTGCTGTACCAGTATCTGACAAGGTTACGCAAGGCCTACTGGCACGTGTGATTTATGAAGATGAAGGCTTGATGGTCGTCAATAAGCCATCTGGAATTGCCGTGCATGGGGGCAGTGGTGTAGCTTATGGCCTGATTGAAGGTTTGCGTGCTGCGACAGGAAAAAAATATTTGGAATTAATTCACCGTATTGACCGTGATACTTCAGGCTTGGTGATGATTTCTAAAAAACGCAGTACCTTAAAAACCCTGCAAGATTTATTGCGCGAACATAAAATCCAAAAAACTTATGCTGCCATTGTCAAAGGGCAGGTGAGTTTGGATAAGCAATTGATTGATGCGCCGTTACATCGTTATGAATTGGCGAATGGCGAACGTCGTGTACGTGTATCTAAAGAAGGCAAAGCGTCTAAAACCCAGTGGAATGTGGCAGAGCGTTTTATGCATGCTAGCTTGGTATATGCTTCTCCGTTGTCAGGACGTACCCATCAAATTCGTGTGCATGGTTTAAGTATTGGGCATCCGTTAGTAGGTGATGATAAATACGGCCATCAAACTGAATATCGTGGCCCTGCGCCACGTCGTTTGTGCTTACATGCCATGCGTTTGGAAATTCCAGGCTATCCTGTGATTGAAGCGCCTTTACCTGAAGATATGCAGAGTTTGGTGGCGCAGCTTCGAGCGCAAAAGGCGGATAAGCAGACAGCGACACCTGAATTTTGATTTTTGTAACTCTCTATTGTGTGGTAATAGTTCCCTTCTTTTTAAAGATGAGGAATATTGTTTTGCAAGAAAGAAATTAGGTTTTCAGGGGTAATTGACAGCCATAGTTTAACGTTTTTAATTTAAATTTTGGGTGTGTAGGCTATCCCTTCCTTTTCAAAGATGATGGGAAGCACCGCTTCGCAAGACAAAAATCTTTTGTTTTGCTGATGGAACATCCTTGTGCCTCAGAGAAACGGCGACATTCATGTCGCCCTTCGCGTATCGAATATTTGTTGTGATATATGTGCTGATTCTTGGTCGTTTATCCTTTTGAGTTAAGGTCAAGCGAAGGAATTTTAAAGCCGAATCAAATTTAGGAACTTGATATGAACAAACCTATAGAACTCATCATTTTTGATTGGGATGGCACTTTATTTAATTCCGTCGGTCAAATTGTGGCAAGTTTGCAGTTCGCAGCACAACAATTTCAGCAACCCCTGACCGATGCCGCGGCCAAAAGTATTATTGGTTTGGGTCTGCCTGAAGTGGCACAGCGTTTATTTCCTGAAGTGCCAGAGCTGCATCAAGCGATTTTGCAGTGCTATTCAGAACACTATGTAGAACACTCAAAAACCGATGCTTGGTTTGAGGGTGTGGCAGATATGCTAGATGAGTTGTCAGATTTGGGATTGAAACTGGCAGTGGCAACAGGCAAAAGCCGTAAAGGTTTAGATCGTGTGTTGGCACAAACCCAAAGTCAGGATTTGTTTGTAGCGACACGTGCTGCGAGTGAAACCAAATCTAAACCTGATCCTTTAATGCTGCAGGAAATTTTGAATAGTACCAATGTGCCAGTCGGGCAAGCGATTATGGTAGGCGACACTTCCTTCGATTTAGAAATGGCACAAAACATTTCCATGCCGCGTGTGGGCGTGAGTTATGGTGTGCACAGTGTAGAAGTCTTGCAACGTTATCAGCCTTTAACCATTGCGCCTGATGTACCGAGTTTGCATGATTTTTTAGTGCAGCAATATCGTTTACGTCAGGCGGGTTAAATCCAGTAAAAACAATTTAGAAGAATTTTAACTTCCTAAGCCCCTTAAAATATTGTGTCACACGCCGATGCACACAGTTTCAGCCAATGTAGTCACTAGTTACAGGTTGAAAAAGCGGAAGAATTTAACACTGTGATTAAAAAAAACTTAACTGCACGTGGTGTAAACTAAGCGCAGTGAGGTAAAAAGGATGGCAAATTGCCATCCTTTTTATGTATCTCATTTAGTGCTGAATAAAGCTCGCGACCAAGTTAATGCAAATCGCCAAAATAGTGGTATTAAAGCTATAAGCCAAAATAATATGTAGCGTGTTAAGTACCCGCATGGGTTGTGAGCTAATCGAAACATCGGCAGTTTGTGCTGATGTACCAATGACATAGCTGAAATATAAAAAGTCAGGGTAGGTCGGGTGTGACGTCTTGGGAAAATCCAACCCGCCTTCTTGATGTTGTTGCAGTGCTAAATAATAGTCATGCGCATAGTGAATCGCAAAAATGGTATGCATAAAAAACCAAGCACATAAAATGGTGGTAATGGATAAAATAAAATGTCCCATGCGCACAAACTCACTTTGTGCAAACAAATTCATCTCGACAATAATCGCAATAAAACACATCACTAAGGTTAAAAATACCAAGAATAAAATCAGCCATTTGCTGGCATCTTGTTGTTGGGCCCGTTGTAAAATATGCACATGATCGCTGTGCCACAAATTCCGCATGATTAAAACCAAATAGCAGGAAATTGCGATATTCCAGCTAATCAATAAACAGCTAGACCATGTCCATGCAGTGAGGGTCTGAAAAATAGCATACAGCACAATGGTAATCACAAAACTGATAAAGAAATAAGGACGATATTGAATCCCTGTTTTCATTCTGCTGAAGGGTGTTTTTATCATTCTTGATCCTTTTTGGATGGCCAATCTAAAGGTGTTATTTCTAAAGGTGTTATTGGCTGTTATCATCAGCCTAATTTTAGAAAATAGCGATGTTGTGGCTATTTTAACTAATTAGACTTAAGTTATAGTTTGCAGCAAATGTGGTAGCGAAGCGAAGAAAAATAAGACTGCAAAAGGGGAATGTTTGAGTGCAAGAATCGGCACTAGCTCAGAAAAAGATTAAAAAATAAGTTTAGACTTAAGTCTAAAGATGTGTTTTCGCATCTAGAATGCACAAAAAGTGCTCGCTACATCAAGCAGCAAGCACTTTTGAAAGATTGAATCAATGGGATTGGTTTTAGAATTATTGTTCGCGGTTGATGTCCAAATAGAACATACGCGTAAGCAGTTCCATAAATTTATGTACTGCAGCGGAATGGCTGTTTTTGCAGTAGCTGATGTATAAATCTAAGTGTGGAAGTTCTACATCAAGTGGGCGGATCACGGTATTCTCCATGGTCAGCGAGGCAACATAGCTCGGTAAAATGGTGCAGCCTAAGCCTATACTAATCGAGTTGATATTAAATAAAATGTTGTCAGCTTTTTGCACAATGTTTAGTTCAATGTTGTGCTGTTTGGCAAAATCGACAATCAGGTGATGCAAGTTATATGAAGCTTCTGCCGAAGGAATAATAAAATCAATGCCATTCAAAGCTTTGATAGGAATGCGTTCGTATTTTGCCAATGGATGATCTTTGGGCAAAATAAAAATCAGCGGTTCACGCAGCACAAATTGGCTTTCAATTTCATCACTGTTGATATTGTGGCGGCTAAAGGTGATGTCGAGTTCACCTTTTTTAATCATTTTCATTTGCTCAGTGTTGTTTAAACTCAACAATTCAATTTTTAAATCAGGGTTTTGCACGCGCAGATGCGGCAGGATATACGGGAAGATTTTCATCTCCGCGACAGGAACAAAGCCAATACGCAGCCTATGCTGTTTGGCTTGCGACACCTGACGTGCCATAGCAACGGCTTTGTCGGCTTGCGCCAAAGTCAGTCGCGCCTGTTCTAAAAATACAGCACCTTCTTCGGTTAGCTCGACTTTACGTTTGGTACGGTTGAGTAGCTTAACACCTACATCTTCTTCTAAATCTTTAATTTGCTGACTCAGCGAAGGTTGAGCGGTATAAAGCTTAAGCGCCGCTTTACTGAAGTTGAGCTCTTCAGCCACAGTAATGAAGTAGCGAAGGTGACGTAATTCCATACAGTCATTCCAAGGATTAATTCAAAATATGTCTTACTATAGAATAATAAAAGTATAATCTATAAACAACTATTTGATAAAAATTATTGTTTTATACGCTAATTAAATATGACTTTATCATTATGCAACGATTTGAGTGCAAAATATAATATTGGATTAATCTATAAAAACTATTAATTGAAGGAAAGATATTTCACTAAACGTGCCTAAAGAACCATTATCCATCAAAAGTTGAGTCTATTTACTTTGTGCCGTTGTTGGTTACAGGAGAGATTTTCATGAGTGGAAAATTAATGTGCGCGAAATCGATGCTTTGGTCGATGCACAAAATGGACGTATCACGCCATCTATGGCGCACAGCTATTTATTTACTTGGCCGTCAATTATCTAAGCTTAGGTTTAATGGCGCTGATTTTGGTGTTTCTCCTTTAATTGCGGGCTTAATTGGTCATGTGATTTTACGCACGCAAAAATTGATAGTCTTGCAATGGATGGTATGGCAATTGCGATTGCAGAACTCAATTTTTGTCTTTGCCTACTCTGCTGACAGTAAAGTGAACTCTTGGGGTGTGGTGATGTTTGGGATTGTGATGTATTTCTGAAAAGAATGGTGCGAACAATATTTTGCTAAATGCGAAGCCCGCATTGCTATAGCCGCATTTAGGTTTTCTAAAGCTTCGCTGGGATGAGATGTAAATTTCCGATGTTTAGTCTGCTGTGGATACGACATTTTTCTCAAAACAACAAAAACATAAAGGAAATTGCCTGCTTGATTTCGCTACTATGCGTGATAGAGTCAACACATGAACCAAAGCTGTGTTTTTTTCTGAACAGATCAGGATAAAAAGCATCATGGCAGATGCGCTATATATGATTGGGCTTACATGAACAACGTGGAACAAAAGCATTTTCAACTGCCAACGGAAGCCTGTTGGTCGCATACTTGGCGTAAACCCAAGCTAAAATTTTTGCCTTCAAATCATTATGATGGAGCGCAGTTTTTTAATCCGATTGAGTGTCCCGAGGGGCGTAGCCAAATTGATTTATTAAAATGGTTGCTAAAACGCAAATCGAACAGTTGGAATGTCAATCCGCAACAAGAAGCGCAGCAATTTTTTACAGCGTCACGCGCTTTACCACAATTGCGTCCGCAGGCCAGTTTAGACGATTGGCAAGTTTGGTTTGTAGGGCATGCAACTGTACTCATTCAAATTGGCCCGTATAACTTTTTAACCGATCCAGTCTGGGCAGAGCATGCCAGTCCAAAGCAGGGGCGAGGACCTAAACGTGCTTGTCCTGCAGGGATTGCGCTGGAAGATTTACCGACCATTCATGCTGTATTGTTAAGCCATAACCATTATGACCACATGGATTTAACCACCTTAAAATGGCTGAATCATCAATTTGCCATGCCTATTTACACAGGTTTGGGTAATGGTTGCTATTTGCCGCCTGACTTGCATGTGATTGAAATGGACTGGTGGCAATCGGCTTTGTTTAAAGAAATGAAAATAATCTACACTCCTGCTCAACATGGTTCGGGACGTGGCGCACGTGATCAGAACATGGCGTTATGGGGCGGGTTTTCTATTTTGCATGGGCAAGATCATTGCTTCTTTGCGGGTGATACGGGTTATTCGCCACACTTTAAAGAAATTCAAACCCGCATTGGCGCACCGCGCGTGGCACTTTTGCCGATAGGTGCTTATGAACCACGCAATTTAATGCGTTATATGCACATGAATCCTGAAGATGCTTTTCAGGCACATAAAGACTTACATTCCAAATGTTCATTGGCCATTCACTATCGAACTTTTGAATTGACCGATGAAGGACGTGATCAGCCTGAGGCAGATTTGCATCAAGCCATGAAGCGTTCATCTAAACTGATGAATCCATTTTATTGTATTCGTGAAGGTAAAAAATTAATTGTTTAATCTTTTAAAAACTTGACCATAAATAAAAATGACACGCTACTTTTTACGCTCTGAAAAGTAGCAACGACAGATATAGAACACAAAGCCCCTATCGAAATAGGGGCTTTGTTTTGGTATTTAAAATCTTTGTGTTTAGGTTAACTTGATCTTGGAGTACAAAGATTACAGTACACCTGGCTGACCAAGTGCAGGGTCGCTGGCACGAGCTGCTTGTGCATCGGCAACAGTCATGCCTAAAGCTGCTGCAACGCCTTCACCATAAGCAGGGTCACATGCGTAACAGTTGCGAATATGTCGATACTTAATAAAGTCTAAAGCATCGCCCATCGCACGTGCCGTGTTATCAAACAGTGCCTGTTTTTGCTCAGGATTCATTAAATTAAACAATGCACGCGGCTGGCTGAAGTAGTTGCTATCGTCTTCACGATAATCCCAGAAATCTGCATCGCCACGAATTTTGAGTGGTGGTTCGCGGTATTGCGGTTGCTCTTGCCATTGGTGGAAGCTGTTTGGCTCATAGTGCGGCAAGCTACCATAGTTACCATCCATGCGACCTTGACCATCACGACGGTTGGAGTGTACAGGGCAGCGTGCAGCATTCACTGGAATTTGTGAATGGTTTACACCAACACGGTAACGCGCAGCATCAGCATAGTTGACCAAACGCGCTTGTAACATGCGGTCTGGCGAGTAGCTAATTCCTGGTACAAGGTTGCTTGGTGCAAAGGCAGCCTGTTCAACATCTTGGAAGTAGTTTTCAGGGTTGCGGTTCAGTTCAAACTCACCTACTTCAATCAGTGGATAATCACCTTTCGGCCAAACTTTGGTGAGGTCAAATGGGTGATATGGTACTTGTTCTGCATCTAGTTCAGGCATGATTTGCACGAACAGCGTCCATTTCGGGAAATCACCACGTTCAATGGCATTGTAAAGGTCGGTCTGGCTGCTTTCACGGTCACGACCAATCAATTCTGCTGCTTCTGCATCGGTTAGGTTTTGAATGCCTTGTTGAGTGCGGAAGTGGAATTTTACCCAGAAACGCTCATTATCTGCATTAATAAAGCTATAGGTATGACTACCAAAACCATGCATGTGACGATACCCGACTGGAATACCACGGTCCGACATGACAATAGTCACTTGGTGGAGTGCTTCTGGCAGTAACGTCCAGAAATCCCAGTTGTTGGTCGCATTACGTAGGTTGGTGCGTGGGTCACGCTTTACAGCTTTATTTAGGTCTGGGAATTGACGCGGATCGCGGAAAAAGAACACAGGTGTGTTGTTGCCGACTAAGTCCCAGTTGCCTTCTTCGGTATAGAACTTTAAAGCAAAACCACGAATGTCACGTTCTGCATCGGCAGCACCACGCTCACCTGCAACCGTAGAGAAGCGGGCAAACATTTCAGTTTTTTTACCCACTTCAGAGAAAATTTTGGCACGGGTATATTGGCTGATGTCGTGAGTAACTGTAAACGTACCAAACGCTCCTGAACCTTTGGCATGCATACGACGCTCAGGAATCACTTCACGTACAAAGTTTGCTAACTTTTCATTGAGCCATAAATCTTGGGCAAGCAGTGGGCCACGTGGGCCCGCAGTCATACTGTTTTGGTTATCTACAACAGGTGCGCCTGCATCGGTGGTTAAATGCGTTACAGGGCATTTTTTTATCTCTTGGCTCATCGTTGTTCTCCATTATTGTGATCATCATGTGGTGGGCTGCATTAGAAATTGAGCTTCTAAAACAAGCGGCCATGAACCGTTTTGGTTGTTAAAAAAATCAACTACAACACCACAATATCATGCAGATCGGGCTTTGTAGATGAAAGCTTTTCAAATCCCACCATTTTAATGTAAAACGATTTTTATAATTTTACAAATAGATAAATTTATTGTTTATGATTGGTATATTCGATTATTCTTTGTAAACTAAATCATCATTTTTTGCAGCACTAAATATCTGAAACTGAGGCTAAAAATGGTTGAGTTGCTAGTGAAATATCGGTGTGTAAGGCATCCCAATCTTGAAAATGCGGATTGATTAATAAACTTTGTGAAATAAAGCCATAGCTGATGCGATGCAGATTCAAAGCAGGGTGCAGTTGTTGTTCGGCATTATGTATGACAGGTGCGAATATCTGTTGCCACATTTGCAGCATCATGCTGTAACTTTTTTGGTAAGTTTCAATGTGCGAAACTTGTCGTTCCAGTAAAAAAGTCTGTGCCCAAAGCCATTGTTGTGCCTGAATTTGCTGAAGCTGAAACTGAATGATGGTTGCGATATAGCGGTTTATTTCAACAACTGTGGATAACTTAAGTTGCTGTTGGGCATAACTTTTTAAGTCTTCTGCATGCTTTTTGACTTGCAGGTGAATCGTCAATGCCAGTAAATCTTCTTTCTTGGCAAAGTATTCATAAAAAGTGCCTAAACCGACACCTGCCAAATCGGTAATTTCTCGAATGGTGATTTGATCTGCAGGAAGTTCATGCAAAAGCCGAACAAAACTTTCTTGCAAAGCCTCTTGAGTCAGTTTAGCCCTTGATTGGCGTGGCTTACGGCGCACTTGAACCTCAGAATTTTTCATAAATAAAGCCGAACACCTGAGCGCATATTTTTCTCTATACTGAATGCAATGATAGCACCGCGTTTGTCTAGGAGTGACACAATGCAGACATGGATGACCCATAAAATTCAAAATCAGTTTGATGAATTACAAGACTATAACTTATTTGAAACCGATACGATTTTACAAGAAATTTTAACCCGTTATGGCAGTCAAGATCAGACCCGACTGAGCGAATTGGGGCACATTGCAGCATCGGCAGAATATTATCACTATGCCGATTTAGCCAATCGGCATACGCCTATTTTACATGCCTTCGATGCACGTGGACACCGTAAAGATGTGGTGGAATTTCATCCCGCATGGCATCACTGGATGGCGCTGAATCGTCAATTTGACACGCACGCGCATCCATTTAAACAGCTGCAATCTACGGCAAAATGGGTCGATTGGGCCAGCCGTTTTTATTTGGCAGGACAAGTTGAATGTGGCAATTTATGTCCAAATTCCATGACTTTAGGCAGTATTCCGCTGATTCAGCGTGAACCTGAGTTGTGGGCAAACATGGGTGAAAAACTGTTATCGCATGAATATGACCCGCGTGATGTGCCGATTTCACAAAAGAAATCTATTTGGCTGGGCATGGGCATGACCGAAAAGCAGGGCGGTTCAGATGTACGTGCCAACCAAACGCTCGCCGTTCCAGTCGCAGCAACAGGGCGTGCACAAGCCTATTTACTGACAGGTCATAAATGGTTTTTCTCTGCATCAATGTGTGATGCGCATTTGGTGGTCGCCAATACTGAACAAGACGGCTTGGCTTGTTTCTTTGTACCGCGTTGGCTAGACAATGGCAGAAAAAATAATATTCAGGTGCAGCGCTTAAAAGACAAAGTTGGAAATCGGAGTAACTCGAGTTCTGAAGTTGAATTTCAGCAGGCGTGGGGCATCATGATTGGCGAAGCAGGGCGCGGTATCCCCACCATTATTGAAATGGCGAATTACACCCGTTTAACTTGTGCTGTGGGCAGCAGTGCCATGCTGCGTCAAGCTTTGGTGCAATGCCTTGCTTATACTCGACAACGTCAGGCATTTGGGCAGAGCTTGGCGAATCAGCCATTAATGCAGGCAGTCTTGGCAGATTTGGCTTTGGAAACTGAAGCTGCGGTACAGCTCAGCTTTCATTTGGCACATTGTTATGAAAGTGATGATGCTGTGTCTTTGGCATGGAAGCGTTTAATGACGCCTGCAGCAAAGTTCTGGATTTGCAAACGCGCGGTGGAGCTTACAGGCGAGATGATGGAAGTCTTTGGTGGCAATGGGTATGTCGACAACGGCATCATGGCACGTATTTTCAAAGAAGCACCTGTAAATACCATTTGGGAGGGTTCAGGCAATGTCATGTGCCTAGATGTACTACGCGCCATGCAGCGAGAACCTGAGCTGATTCAGGTATTATTGCAGGATTTTGCTCGTACAGCTGTTACTCATCCTATTTTGAGCAGTGAATTAGATGGCTTGCAGCAATTATTGCAGCGCGAGAACAGCAGCGATTTACAATTTATGGCACGTGCTTTGGTCAGCCGTTTGGTCATTTTGGCACAAGCAGTTTTATTATTGCGTTATGCACCAGACTTTGTCGCGCAAGGTTTTATTCAGTCGCGTTATAGTGCATTACATGGGCAAGTGGTGGGTATGTTGAAACCTGAACAGGTGGATGTTGCAGCCATCTTGCAGCGTGCATTTGCGGCATAACATCCAATGCTACTTGCTACTGCATAAAAAATTCACCCGCTTGGCAAAACCGAACGGGTGAATTGAACCGTATGTTGCGTCGAGTCGTGATCAATCACGCTCGCTTGCATTAAAGCTGATCGCTTCAGCGAAACTTATTTCGCAGGTTCTTCAGCTTTTACACCTTTTTGATAAAGTGTGTAAATGTAGATAGGAATATCCAAATCTTCTAAATGTTTGTAGATCAGTGGACGTACATCTTCCCAATCTAAACCGCCTACGCCTGTTGCAAGACGCGGTAACGCCAAGCTTTCAATTTTCTCTTCTTCAATCAACTGTTTTAAGTTTTTCAAAGTACGGTTGACGGATTCAGTCGATGCCTTACCTGGTTTTGAACCGTTGTCATAAGCCGCTTCCTGAGTCATCAGGTTGACGATGCGTTGACCTTCGGCATTGACCCAAGTCCATTGCTCACCCGCTTTAGGATGGTAAATATGGCAATAGTTGCGGAAGTCTTTATATAGCGCAGGCCAGTGCTCACGCAGACTTAAAGCTAGACCTGTTGCAAAGTTATCGTTAGGGGCAACACCGTGAGCAATCGCTCGTGCTTCGCTCAGTAAAATATCTCCAGATACTTCATAAATCATGAATTTGACTCCTGTTTTTAATGGTCTTGTTTAACTGATCTTCTATATTCATATTAGCCAATCATTGTCGTTTTTCTAGTGGATTTTAAAACCACTAAGTCTTTGCAAATTAATAAAAATTTTTTGAATTTCGTGTTATAATTGTATGGGTAAAGCCGCTGAATATTTTTAAAATAGCTTTCAAAAATAATCGTCAGAAAACTCCAATTAAACGGCTGAAAAAGCTTTTCACCCTTCTTTTTATCTTAGCACTATTGAGTGAAAACGCTTGTAAAATGTACAAGAAAGCGTATGATCGGCTTCCCAATTTAATATGGAATATGAGCGAGAGAATAGTCAGGTGATGCAGAAGCAACTGGCTTGAATTTTCCCGTAACATCTCCATCTATAAAGAATACCGACCCTGCTCATTTCAATGATCAACCGAAAGGAACAGCGCAATGGCAAAGAAAAAACAGCCTGAGTTTATTCAGCATAACTTTGTGGCCAAGCACATGCACGAGGTTAACAAAAGTCAGGTTTTTGTTGACCGCAAGAAAAATTCCAAACGAGGCTATAGCAAACACAAACAAGGGCGATATTCCGATGATTATCGCCCTTGTTGTTTTTGGAGTGAATGGTGTGTTGCTTAAGGCTTAAACCGATGTTTTATGGAGATACGATACGTGTTGCAAGTTTCACCATATCGCCCAAGCCATGGGTTTTAAAATAATGCTCTATCAGACTTTTCACCATCAGCGGATTATTCAATTTTAACGCCTGATCTAACAAATGTTGTGCATCAGTCATCGGTATATGACAAATTGCTTTACGCACCCGCAAGATATTACTGGAACTCATCGACAGGGTATTAAAGCCCATTGCCATTAGAATTACCGCCGACAGCGGATCTCCCGCCATTTCACCACAAATACTCACAGGCTTGTCATATTTATGACATTCTTTCACCAAGCAGGTTAAGGCGCGCAGCACTGCAGGATGAAAGTGTGAATAGACGTTGGCCACGCGCGGATTGTTACGATCCACTGCCAATAAATACTGGGTTAAATCGTTTGATCCTACCGAGAAAAAATCCACCAACGGGGCAAATTCATCAATTTGCAGCAGCACACTCGGTACTTCCACCATAATACCAATTTTCGGCTTGGTGATTTTGACCTGTTCTTCTTCCTGCACCGCTTGCAAGTCACGATCTAGCAAATACAAGGCTTCTTCAACCTCGCTAACACTGGTGATCATTGGCAGTAAAATATGTAAATTATTCAAACCAATACTGGCTTTAAGCATGGCACGAATTTGCGCAGAAAAAATTTCAGGATGATCTAGCGTGAAGCGAATCCCGCGCCAACCCAAGGCTGAGTTTTCTTCTTCAATCGAAAAGTACGGCAAGTCCTTGTCTGCGCCAATATCCAATGTACGCATCACCACAGGTTTGTTGGCAAAGTGACTGAGCTGTTGGCGGTAAATGGCACGCTGTTCTTCTTCACCCGGGAAACGGTCACGCAGCATAAATGGAATTTCAGAACGATATAAACCAACGCCTTTGGCACCACGTTGTACGCCACGGACGACGTCAATCATCAAGCCCGTATTGACATACAATTTTACCGCTACGCCGTCAGGGGTAATGGCATCTTTGGTTTCATATTGCTTGAGGTCTTTGGCAATCTGTTCTTCTTCTTTTTGAATTTCTTTATAGCGCGTTCGCATGCGACGTGGCGGGTTGATAAACACCCGGCCTTGGTGGGCATCTACAATCATCTCCACATCGTCTAGGCTGTTGACGGGCAACTCAGTTACGCCAACTACGGTTGGAATACCTAAAGCACGTGCCACAATGACCATGTGAGAATTCATCGCGCCTTCGGTGGTGACAATTGCAGCAATTTTATCCACAGGCAGTTCTACCAAAGCTGCTGTGGAAATTTCTTCGCCAATTAAAATACTTTCATCGGTCAGTTCGCGGTGGCTGGAGTCGGCTTCTTGCAAATAGGCCAAAATCCGTCGCCCGAGATCTTTTAAGTCCGCGGCACGTTCACGGAGATAGTCATCTTCCATCTGTTCAAACAGATCGATATGATTTTCAATCACAATACGAACTGCACCTTGTGCCCAGTTACCTTCACGTATCAGTTCTTTAATTTCTGCAGGCAGGGCATTTTCATCTAGCATACGCAGGAACACACTGAATAAAGCGCGTTCTTCCGCCATGAGGGCATCTTGCATTTTGTCATCAAGCGATTTGATTTCATCACGCACAGAGGTGACAGCACGATCCAGCAGCTCTAACTCTTCACTGATGTCATCGGCTTCACGGTCAGGGACAGCCGCCAAATCTGCAGGGGGATAGAGAATGACGGCACGACCTAAGGCGATCCCACCTGAACCTGAGACACCTTGGAAAGTTTTGTAAGCGGGTAAATTACTCGGTTTACGAAATACATCGATATTGCCCACCGCATGCGCATGCGCAATAACCCCTGAAAGCTGAGCACAGAGCGTGACGAGGAAAGATTCCGCAGCTTCACTAAAGTCTTGCGACTCTTTGTTTTGCACCACGAGCACGCCCATGACTTTACGGCGGTACATGACTGGTACACCGAGGAACGAGTTATAAATTTCCTCACCTGTTTCAGGTAAGTACATAAAACGTTCATGTTTCGGTGCATTGTCGAGATTGACAATTTCTTCACGTTGTCCGACTAAACCGACCAAACCTTCACTGGTGTGTAACGACACATGTCCCACGGCCTCAGGATTTAAACCCTTTGATGCCATGAGCAAGTAGCGTTGATTGCGCTCATCTAACAGATAAATAGAGCAGACATCCACATGCATGGCTTCTGCGACCTGATTGACCATAATATCGAGTGATTCATGCAAACTGGTGGACGCATTGATTTCTTGTACAATGCGTCTAAGGGTATCCAGTTGCATGTTCGACATACGCGCTACTCCATATTCTAATCAATGAATTGAGGTCAGTTTTACACCACAGGTGACCCTATAACAATAAGCTAAAAAATCTACATATTCATGCAAATTTTAAGGTTTTTTCAGGGGTAATTGATTGCACAATTCCACCATCGCTTTACGGTAGACGTCACGTTTGAAATTGACGACCTGACCAAGCGGATACCAGTAACTGACCCATTGCCATTGATCAAATTCGGGTGGGTCTGACAAATTCAGCCGAATGTGATGCGCTGACGCTGTCAGTTGCAATAAAAACCACTTCTGTTTTTGACCAATACATACGGGATCTGAATCCGTGCGTATATACCGATGTGGCAAACGATAACGCAGCCAACCTTTAGTTTGCGCGATAATTTGGACGTGTTCGGGCAGTAAGCCAACTTCTTCTCTCAGCTCACGATAAAGTGCCTGTTCAGGGGTTTCTCCATACTGGATACCTCCTTGCGGAAATTGCCATGCATTGTGACCAATGCGTTTTGCCCATAAAACTTGTCCAAACTCGTTTGCCAAAATGATCCCGACATTGGGTCGGAAACCTTCTGAGTCGATCATTTGGCTACCTAAATATTGTTTAATTTATGACTTTGCACTCGGGGATGATGATTTCTTTTCTCCAACTCGAAAATGCAAAGTGTAAATAATGTTAAAATTGCTATGATCTTAACTAATTTCTATCGACTAGCGGAGATAGATTTACAATTTTTTTCTTAAATTTCATTTTTTACGAGTATTTTCATGAAATTGGCGCTATTTGATCTCGATCACACCTTGTTAAATACTGATTCAGATCATTCTTGGGGTGAGTTTTTGGTAAGTGAAGGCTTGGTCGATCCTGTTCGCCATCGTGCCATGAACGACAAGTTTTATGAAGACTATAAAGCAGGGCAACTTGACCCAATTGCATATAACGAATTTGTATTTGAGTTTTTAACCCAGCACGACAATCAGTACCTCACAGATTTGCATGAATTATTTATGCAAAAGGTGATTCGTCCACAAATGCGTCCTGAAGGGTTTAAAGCTATTCAGCGTCATCAAGAATTAGGGCATGAGCTGGTGGGGATTACGGCAACATCTGACTTTATTACTGCACCTATTTTTCGTGAGTTTGGTATTACTGAAATTATTGCCACCAATGCCGAAGTGGTCGATGGTAAATATACAGGCAAAGTCATCAATACCGCATGCTATCAGCAAGGCAAGTTGGTGCGCTTGGAACAATGGCTTGCAGGACGTGAAGTGTTAGAGTCTTGGGCATATTCAGACTCGATTAATGATCGTTTCTTACTGGAATATGCAGATCACGCGATTGCCGTGAATCCTGATGCACGTTTACTAGCTTTGGCCGAAGAACAAGGTTGGGATGTGCAGGACTGGTCAATTTAAAGCTTAGACTAGTGCAATTGTCGTTATATTAGGTGTAACTAGTCGCTTGTTTCTGTTTTGTTTTTATTTGCTGCAATGTTGGATTATGTCATTTATTTTTAGAGTAGGTATGCTAAATTAAGGCAAGAATTAAAAAACAGCAGGAGTGAAAAATGAGCGGTGTACGCCCAAGAATGACACATTTATTTGAACAATTAGGGTTAGATGCCAGTGAAGAAGCGATTCAGCAATTTATTGAGACACATCAACTGAGCGCAGAAACCAATATTGCCGATGCTGATTTTTGGACAGACGCACAACGTCAGTTTATTGTTGAAAAAATAAAATCGGATGGTTCATGGGCAATTGTGGTAGATCAATTGAATGAATCTTTACATGAAGATTCGGTGAATCGTTAAGATTTTGCTTGCGCCTAAATTGAACCAATAAAAAGCACCCTCAATACAATCGTGTCTGAGGGTGCTTTTTATTCAACAGACCCTAATCTTTTAGTGTTTCATCATCTCAATCAATTCTAATACAGCGCGTGATTGTGTCCGCCCAGGATGCCATACCATGCCTAATTGACGGTTCATTTCTAAGTCAATATCTAACTGTTGTAAGTCCTGATTGACCAAAGTTTTAGGTAAAACAGACCATCCCAAACCAATTGACACTAACATCCGAATAGATTCTAGCGGATTGTTGCTCATGGTGACTTTGGGTTTGACGCCTTGCTTTTCAAATTCTGCCAAAGTGATTTGGCTGGTATAGGTTTGCGCGGCAGGCAATAAACTTGGGTAGGCGAGTAAATCGGTTAATTGCAGGTTTTTCTGATGTGCAAGTGGATGAAAAGGTGCGACCACAAACACCAAGGGATCATTCCAAATGGTGACATAAGATAGACGTTCATCTAATTTAGGCGGTAACGTCAGAAAAGCCAGTTCTAAATCGCCTGCCAAAACTTGTTCATGTGCCTGTTCTGAATCGACAAAATGTACATCTAACGTGACGTTAGGAAATTCCTGCACATATTCACGCAAATGATTGGGTAAGTGGTGTAAACCAATATGATGACTGGTGCCAATTTTCAGTTTGCCTTGAACCTGACCCTGCTCATGGCTGAGGGTGTGGTGAATATCGCCGAGTTCATTCAGCCAGTTTTTGACTTTGGGCAATAATGAATGTGCTGCATGCGTGGCTTGTACCCCACGACCTGCCGATTCAAACAGTTTCACACCAAAATAGTCCTCTAGGCTGTGAATGCGTTTGGTCACCGCAGGCTGGGTAATAAACAACTGATCTGCTGCCAAAGAAATAGAACCTGTTTCCATGACTTTTACAAAGGCTTCAAAGGCTGCAAGATTCATTTGCACCATCCATAAAGATTTTTTATTACTGTGTTTATTATTTAGAAAAAATTTGAATTAATCAAAACAAATTCTACTTATTTTGAAACTATGCCTTTGGGATGATCTTATAGATATAAAGTAGAGATAAAAAAAGATCATCGTAGGCTGCAACCACGATGATCTCAAACTGAAACGGAATATTCACAAGCAGAATCTTTAAAGCCGTTAAGCGATAATTTTAGAATTTTGCGTTTGTGCTTTCTTTTCCCAAACTCGCTCGTGAATGAAATAAGCCACAGCTTGTACTGTCGGTTCGACCAAACTTAAGGTAATCGCCATCCAAATATTACCAGTGACTACATAACCGACCACCATCGCTACAGTGATGTGCATGATGTAGTAGCTTAAAGTTTTTTTGAACATGCGTTGATTGTTGGCGACAAATTTTTGAATATGGCTCATGTGAATACTCCTTCTGCTGCTTTGACCGTTTTCTGTGTGGATAGCTAAAGGATAATTATTCTTATTTAATTTGTAAAAACGAATAATTTTGTAATTTTGATTGGAAAATTAGATTTTAATAGAAAGATTATAAGGTCAAAATTTTAAGCATCTATTTGTTTTTGCTTATAGGCAGGTCGTGATGAATCAATAAAAATTATTTTGCTAGAAATTCCTAAAAGTTTTTAAATTAATAAAAATGATAAATTAGATTTATACAAATTCGCGGTTATAATCAAATTAATGAAAAAATTACCCAGTCCAGTGGAGTAGATCTGACATGGCAGGCGAAAACCAACCAGCACAAAATCCAGCTGCAAAAACTTTGTACGACAAATTGTGGGATGATCACTTGGTCACTCAACGTGATGATGGCTCGGCTTTATTGTATATCGACCGTCATTTATTGCATGAAGTGACTTCTCCACAAGCCTTTGAAGGTTTGCAACTTGCAGGACGTAAGCCGTGGCGTTTAAGTGCCAACGTGGCAACGCCTGACCATAACGTACCAACGTCTAAGAAAGAACGTGCAGACGGTATTGCAGGTATTGAAGATGATACCTCACGTATTCAGGTACAAACTTTAGATGACAACTGTAAAACCTTTAACGTGGTGCAGTTTGACATCAACGACATCCGTCAGGGGATTGCGCACGTGGTTGGGCCTGAGCAGGGCTTAACTTTGCCAGGTATGACCGTAGTTTGTGGTGACTCACATACAGCGACTCACGGTGCATTTGGGTGTTTAGCGCATGGTATTGGGACGTCTGAAGTTGAACACGTATTAGCAACCCAATGCTTAGTTCAAAAGAAAATGAAAAACATGCTAGTGCGTGTAGATGGCAAATTAGGTCAAGGTGTTACACCGAAAGATGTCGTTTTAGCGATCATTGGTAAAATTGGTACTGCAGGCGGTACAGGTCACGCGATTGAGTTTGGTGGTCAAGTATTCCGTGATATGTCGATTGAAGGACGTATGACAGTGTGTAATATGGCGATTGAAGCAGGCGCGCGCGTAGGTATGGTCGCTGTGGATGACAAAACCATTGAATACGTGAAAGGTCGTAACTATGCACCAAAAGGCGAGCAATGGGATGCAGCAGTTGCTTACTGGAATACTTTACATTCAGATGAAGGCGCGCACTTTGACACCGTAGTGGTATTACAAGGCGAAGAAATTGAGCCGCAAGTGTCTTGGGGAACTTCACCTGAAATGGTCATTCCAGTATCACAAGCCGTACCAACTTTAGAGCAGGCGAAAGATGATGTACAGCGCAATGACTGGACGCGTGCTTATCAATATATGGGCTTAACTGCAGGTCAGTCTTTGGCAAATATTCAATTAGACCGCGTATTTATTGGCTCATGCACCAACTCGCGTATTGAAGATATTCGTGCTGCTGCTGAAGTGATTAAAGGTCGTAAAGTTGCAGCAAGTATTAAACAGGCGATGGTGGTTCCAGGTTCTGGCTTAGTGAAGCAACAAGCGGAACAAGAAGGCTTAGACAAAGTGTTTGTAGAAGCAGGCTTTGAATGGCGTGAACCAGGTTGTTCAATGTGCTTGGCAATGAACGCAGACAAATTGCAACCGGGTGAACACTGTGCATCGACTTCAAACCGTAACTTTGAAGGTCGTCAAGGTAACGGTGGTCGTACCCATTTGGTGAGTCCAGCAATGGCAGCTGCGGCAGCAATCGCAGGTCATTTTGTAGACGTACGTTCATTCTAAGTTATGCCTTCATCCCAGCCTTCTCTCAGAGAGATGGCGTTCCCTCTCGCTATAGCAGAGGGCAAGGGAGAGGTTACGGATTCAGTGAGAATTAAACATGAAAAAATATACCGTTGAACAAGGTATCGTTGCACCATTAGACCGTGCCAATGTCGATACAGACTTAATCATTCCAAAACAGTTTTTGAAATCTATCAAACGTACAGGTTTTGGCGATAACTTATTTGATGAATTGCGTTATTTAGATGAAGGTTATCCGGGTCAGGACAACTCAAAACGTCCGATTAATACTGAGTTTGTATTGAATCAGCCGCGTTATCAGGGTGCTTCAATCTTAATTTCACGTGCCAACTTTGGTTGTGGTTCAAGCCGTGAGCACGCACCTTGGGCATTGAATGAATATGGTTTCCGTACCGTTATTGCACCAAGCTTTGCCGATATTTTCTTCAATAACTGCTTTAAAAACGGCATGTTGCCTGTGATCTTGTCTGAAGAGCAGGTCGAGCAATTATTTAAAGAGTGTGCGGCGACTGAAGGCTATCAATTAACCATCGACTTAGACGCACAAGAAGTACGTACACCAAGCGGTACGGCATTTAAATTTGAAGTAGATCCATTCCGTAAACACTGTTTATTGAATGGTTTGGATGATATTGGCTTAACATTACAAGCAGCCGATGACATTCGTGCTTATGAAGAGAAAACCAAGCAGTCGCGTCCGTGGGTTTTTGCCGAAATTCAGGCATAAATTCGCTGAAATTTGTCATAGCATCGCTGCCTAACTCTTGCTAACATCGGCACATAATAATTTTTATATTTTGTATCTAACAGGTGAGGTTGGGCGCGAACAATGACTAAAAATTTCGGTCGGCTTGCTGTCATTGGATTATGTATCACCACGCTAAGCGCATGCCAAACGTGGAATACAGCACGCATTAAACAGGTAAAAGAAACTGAACAAAGCAAATCCAATGCACTGATTTACTGTGCGGGTACAGATGATTGTGAGTTTGAGCGTTTAAATACCGTCACCATTGTCGATGCAGAAAAACACCGTGTTACACATGCTGCTATTCAAGAGGGTTTGGTGCGTTTACAGGAATCATCCTTAAATAAATCCAATGCCTTGTATTTGTCTGTACCGCCTAAACAACATGAATTGGTGATTCGCTTTTATCCCATTTCTAAAGATCGTGCAGAAAAATTGCATGTGATTCACAAGTTTAATGCCAAGCAAAAATATACCTTTAGAATGTATCGTGATCGCAGTCGTACTAAAGGCAGCTTATTAAATGTGTCTGCGCCAGATCCTTTATGTGTAGATTTGGTGCAAAACAACACAACTATTCGACGTTTTTGCAAACCCTACAATGTCTTGAATGGCTTGGGTGAGTTTGTGGAACAGAAAATTTAATCCTACAGTCTTTGACTGTCATGAACAATGGAAACTCTCATGTCAAAACATATTTTGATTTTAGCTGGTGACGGCATTGGTCCAGAAATTGTGAAAGTTGCTGAACAAGTGCTGACACGTGTCAATGAAAAATTCAATTTGGGTTTGACTTGGGAGCAAGGTTTATTGGGTGGTTCTGCAATTGATGCACATGGCGAACCGTACCCAGAAGTGACATCTGAGCAAGCGAAAAAAGCCGATGCAATTTTATTGGGTGCAGTCGGTGGTCCAAAATGGGACAGCATTGAGCGTTCAATTCGTCCAGAGCGTGGCTTGTTAAAATTGCGTTCAGAACTCAATTTATTTGCTAACTTACGTCCTGCAATTTTGTATCCACAATTGGCGGATGCTTCAAGCTTAAAACCTGAAATCGTATCGGGCTTAGATATCTTAATCGTACGTGAATTGACGGGTGGTATCTATTTCGGTCAGCCACGTGGTATCCGTGAATTAGAAAATGGTGAAAAACAAGGGTTTAACACCGATGTGTATGCTGAGTCAGAAATCAAGCGTATTGCAAAAGTAGCGTTTGAAATGGCGAAATTGCGTGGTGGTAAAGTATGTTCTGTGGATAAAGCCAACGTACTAGAAGTGACTGAATTGTGGAAGCAAACCGTGACTCAGTTACATGCAGAACAGTATCCAGAAATCAACTTGTCGCACATGTATGTCGATAACGCAGCGATGCAACTGGTACGTGCTCCAAAACAATTTGACGTCTTGGTGACAGGTAACTTGTTTGGCGACATCTTGTCTGATGAAGCAGCAATGTTGACTGGTTCTATTGGTATGTTGCCATCTGCGTCTTTAGACGAAAACGGTAAAGGTATGTATGAGCCTTGTCATGGTTCAGCGCCAGATATCGCTGGTCAGAACTTGGCAAACCCATTGGCAACCATTCTTTCTGTGGCAATGATGTTGCGTTACACCTTCCGTGAAGAAGCGGCAGCCAAAGCCATTGAAGATGCGGTAGGTAATGTATTGGATCAAAACTTGCGTACTGCCGATATTATGTCTGAAGGCATGAACAGAGTCGGGACAGTGGAAATGGGTCAGGCTGTGGTTGCGGCATTGAACTAATTTCAATATCTTTGATATTTAAGCCAAATCGGATATTTAAACGTTATTGGCTTAAAGCAAACGCAGTCTACGGGCTGCGTTTTTTGTGCAGAGAATTTAGTGCTGATTTTACTAGAGCGGTGTCTGTTTAGCAGTATCGCCCACTATAAGACACAGATGTTGCAATGTTGTGTTCTAAATGAAAAATAATATAACAGGACAGCGGCAGATCATAACTTTCATGACTGGGGATGCCCATGTTCAGCGGAACTGCACCAATTCTTGTGGTTGGATGCTGTGCTGTTGGAATAGGAATCCGTACAGGACGAATGACCTGATAACGCAAGGCTTGTTTGGTTTGTTCGACTCTACCCACTTGTTGATAGCCTATTTGGCTTAACTGCAAGTGTGACAAAACATAAGCGCTAGATTGACCAACAAACTGTTGTAAATAGACGTCACGGCTTATGACGGATTGAGGTGGATGGCTACTACAGGCAACTAAAGTAATGCCTAGAAACGAAGCAATAACCAAAGCAACGCAGGATCGAAATAACATGCTTTTTCTCCCTTGCTCAAAAGTTCATTGTAGAAGGTAAGGCAAGAAAAGAATGTGGTGATTCGATAAGTGGCGGGAAAAAGAAAAGCTAAACATAATTTTTTTAAGTGAACGTAAAAAAGCCACTCCGAAAGTGGCTTTTGCTTACTCTAAAACTTAGCGTGCGCGGTAAGTGATGCGACCCTTTGTTAAGTCGTAAGGTGTCATTTCAACTTTCACACTGTCGCCCGTTAAAATGCGAATATAGTGTTTACGCATTTTACCAGAAATGTGAGCAATCACTTCATGACCGTTTTCTAAACGTACACGAAACATAGTATTAGGAAGCGTTTCGGTGACAACGCCTTCGAACTCGATGAGTTCCTCTTTATTGGCCATAGCCTACCTGAGTATCAAATTGGAAAGGCGCAAATTATAGGCAATTTTTCTGAAAAAATCAAGATGCTTTACCCTATACGCCGCGCATCTGTTAGTAAAATAAGCGAATCATCGGTTTATACTTTTTCTGTAAAAATGGGCTCGGGTAGGTTGTCAGTTCGGTCAATCACAGTTAATCTAATTTCAATCTTTTTAAGTATAAATGAAGTACATACAAGGAAGGTTTTTGCGTGGGTCAGCTAACTGATGCATCGGTTGTATTGCGATTAGGCTACCAAGCGATTCGTCGTGCGGGGTTGCCAACCGAAGAAATTTTAACAAAAGCAGGCGTGGCTTTAAATCAGGTCGAAGCTAATGAACGTACGCCTTTAAATGCACAATATGCGTTTTGGGTTGCAGCTGAGGAAGTCAGTAAAGACCCTGATATTGGTTTACATTTAGGGGAACATTTGCCACTTTATCGTGGACAAGTGATTGAACATTTGTTTATTTCTTCAGAAAACTTTGGTGAAGGCCTAAAACGCGCTTTGGCTTATCAACGCCTGATTAGTGATGCTTTTGATGCCAAATTGGTAGTAGAAGATGGACGCTGTTATTTAACCAATGGTGTGCATCCGTGGTCAGAAAATATCGTCAATCGTCATTTTTCTGAATGCGCTATGTCGGGTGTTTTACGCTTCTTTAAATTTATTACTGAAGGTCGTTTTCAGCCCATTTATATCGACTTTAACTTTAGTGATGGTGCTGCAGATGATGAATATTTCCGTGTCTTTGAATGTCCTGTGAGTTTGGGGCAGAAAGAAACGCGTTTGTATTTTGATCCGAGTATTTTGGATTATCCACTGTGGCAGGCAGAGCCAGAGTTGTTGCAGTTACATGAACAGTTGGCATTGGAAAAGCTACAGGAACTGGCGCGGTATGACTTGGTTGGTGAAGTGCGCCGTGCCATTGGTTCGACCTTAGAAAGCGGTGAAACCACACTGGAAACAGTCGCGGCGCAATTGAATATTACGCCACGTCGTTTGCGTACACAATTGAGCGAAGCCAATACCAGTTTTCAGCAAATTCTGTCTGATTACCGTTGTCGTTTGGCTAAACGACTATTATCGAATACCAATGAAAGTGTGGAGCGGATTGTGTATTTAACGGGTTTTTCAGAGCCTAGCACTTTTTATCGTGCCTTTAAACGCTGGACCAATGAAACCCCAGTGGAATATAGAAAACGTAAACAGCGTTAAATTACCTCCCTCAGTCCCTCCTAAAAGGAGGGATTAGAGGGAGTTAAAATTTTGAAAAGAGATTATTCTGGCATGTTTAACCAATGTGGCCCTAAAGGGACTTTCGGTAAATCAAACTGTTCAGGATAATGTGCCTGAATAAAATATAAGCCATCGGGTGGGGCGGTAATCCCTGCGGCTTTACGGTCTTGGGCTGCAAAAATTTGGTCAATATGCGCAATGTCATACAAACCTTGCCCAATCTCCAAAAGGCAACCCATGATATTGCGTACCATGTGATGCAAAAAACCATCAGCTTGAATATCTAATACCAAATAATTGCCGTGACGAATTAAGCGGCAATGGCTGACATGACGAACAGGCTGATTGGATTGACACGCTGCGGCACGAAAGCTTTCAAAATTATGTGTCCCTTCAAATTTCTGCGCAGCCGCAATCATTTTATCGACATCTAAGGGATAATAAGCGTGGGTGACTTGTTTGTGCAGCAAGGCAGGGCGTTGTGGATTGTTATATACCACATAGCGATAACGCCGTGCCTGAGCCTTAAAACGGGCATGGAAGTCCATATCCATCGTTTTAATCCATTGAATTGCAATGTCTTTGGGTAGTTGGCTGTTGGCTCCCATCAACCAACCACGTTCGGGACGAATGGCATGCGTATCAAAATGTGCCACCATATTGGTTGCATGCACGCCTGCATCGGTACGTCCTGCACCATGTAAAATAATGGCTTCATCGGCAATTTTGCTCAGAACTTTTTCAATGGTTTCCTGCACACTAGGTACGCCTGCTTGCTGGGTTTGCCAACCCCGATACCGAATGCCACAAAACTCAATTCCGATTGCAAAACGCTGCATAATCACCTCAAATCACACTGAAGACTGCCAATGCGCATACCACTGTGCAAGGCTGTCGTATTGTAAATACATTTTTAAGACTTTGGCATAAAGATCTGCATGACTTTGGCAATCGCTGATTAAAATTTTACTGTCCTGTAACCATTGGCTGATCGCATAGCATTGCTGCATACCACCGAAAGTGACTTGTGTGGTGAGAATTACGGCACATTGTTGAGCTTGTAAAGCCTGAATTAACGCAATCACTTCGGCATTGACTGCCATATTGCCTGTGCCATAACTTTGTAAAATCAGACAGTGTGGTGGATGCTGCTGTAAGGCCTTTAAATTATCGACCAAAGCGGAAATGGCAATTGGCTGTAACATCCAGTTCAGACAATTAAAGTGTCGGGCTTTTCCAATATGTTGACTGCTAATGTTGAATGCTGGTTTATTCTGCGATTTGCTCTCCGTGCAAACCAAAGCGGACTGACCTGTAAATGCATTTAACTCGGTGGTGTGTTGTTTCTGTGCTGTCGCGGCATGAATCAGTTGATGATGGAAAGCAAGATATACTCCCTGAGTCACTTGATGAATCTGTTGTAAAGCAAAATTCAGGTTGTCCAATGCATCACTAAATTCACGGGTATCTGTACCTTGTGCATTGAGTAAGGGATATTGGCTACCCGTGAGAATGACATGGGTGCTTTGAGCTAAAAAACGTGCCAAGACTGCGCTGGCATAGCTGAGCGTGTCTGTGCCATGTAAAATGACGAAATGTTGAAAATTATCTTGTTGTAATTTTTGAATATATTGAATGAGCTGTAACCAGTCTGCTGCTGTACAGGCGCTACTGTCTTTAATGACAGGGGCAACAAAGCATTCAATCTCTAAATTTAGTGGCAAAACCTGTGCCAAACGTGGCAAGAATTGCTCGGCAGGCATTGGGCTTAGTGGTTCACCGACACAGCCAAAAGTGCCGCCCATGTAGATTAACGCAATTTTTTTCATCATAAAAAAGCAGCCAAGAATGACTGCTTAATCTTAATCTGATTTGAATTAAGAAGCGATTCGATTCAGTAACTGATCGGCACGTTGGCGTTGTTCAGCAGAATAATTTGCGCCTTGTTCGCTAAGTAAAGCTTTCGCAGCATCATAAGCGCCCAACTCTACATATTGGCTCGCTAAGTCTAAGTTCAACTGAATTTCATCCACTTGAGATAAGTCTGGGAATGATTTCACCAATGGATCATTCAGATCAACATCTGTACCGACAAAGGTTGCAGCAGGTTCAAGTGAAATACTTGGTGCAGCAATGATTTCTGGTTCAGTTGTAGGTTGAAGCTTGGTTTCCGCAGCAGGCGTACTGTCAAATGTGAAATTAAAATCAGGTGCAGGTTCAGCTTTTGCTTCAACTGCAGGTGCACTTTCTGGTGTCGAAAAATTGAAGTCCAGACTAGGGGGTTCGACTGCAGCAGCTTCACTGATTGTTGATTCAGGGGTTGTTGTTTCAGGTGCTGCTGTGGTTTCAGCTGGGCTTGGTGTTAAATCAAACGTGAAATCGAGCGGTTTAACTTCCTCAGCAGGGCTTGCACTTGGTTCAGCTGTAATTGCAGGCGCTTCAGTTTTTGCTTCTGCTGCTGTGGAATCGAGTGAGAAATTAAAATCCAGTGCAGCAGGTTCTGCTTTGACTTCAGGTTCTACCGTTTTTTCTACCGCAGGTGTAGCTGCAGGGCTGAAATTTAACGATGAGGTGTCAAATTCTAAAGCTGCTTCAGGTTCTGCAGTTTTATTTGAGGTCAGTTCGTGCTGTAACTGGTCAAAAGAAGCCGTTTGATTTGGCGTACTCACAGGTGCAGTAAAATCTAAGCTGCTTGGAGCTGCTGTCAGCGCTTCATTTGCTGATTTTTCAGCAATATCTTCATGTGCATGACTGGCTTTTTTCGCTTCAGCCTGTGACAGAATATCGTCAAGCTCTAAAGAACGTAAATGATTCAGCAATTGATCAATTGCAAATTCATCTTTTTGTTGTAAATGAATATCAAGCAATAACAAATACAAACCATGCAATGAGTTATCACGTTTTAATGCTTGGTTAATTTGTGCTTCTGCAGCAAAGAAATTACGTTCTTTGATCAGGTTTTCAATGTTGGTTTGGATTTTTACAGGAACAGGGGTAGCATGTTGTGGTGTTGGAACAACCTCTTCAACCACCACCGATTTCTGGGCAACTTTTTTGGTAGTTGTGGTTTTCTTGGCACTGGTTTTGGCTGGTGTTGCTGTTTTCTTGTTGCTTAGTTCGGCTTCTTTACTTGCTTCACGCTTTTTCAAGAAAATTGCGATCACCAGTAGCAAAATAAACGGAATCACATAAATCAGCATGTTTATACCCCTTGAGGATGTGGTCCCTGTTTGACCTTATCCCAAAAAAATCATTGTGTGTAACATTTAGTGTTTTGGCTTATTTGCGGCTTGTTGTTTTTGCAATTGTTGTTGCAGTTCGGCAAGGCGCGCGTTGAGTAATTGAATTCTGTGATCCTTCTGACGTAATGCCAATTCTAATTCTGTTACGTTTCTCTGTAATTTAACGGTTTTCTCACGGGATGTCATAACTTTTAATGATAAGTCACCCGAAGTTTGTGTGGATTGTGTGTTCTTCTTGGCAGAACCGTGGCTAGAGTCCTGTTGATTCTCTGCTACAAGGCTCATTTCTGCTTGATTTAAACGATATTTGGCTTTGCCTGATTGTGGTGCGCTAGCCGTTTCTGGTTTTGGAATTACGGCTTTATTCTCTGGCTTGGTTCCAGTTTGTGCGTGTAAATTTAAGGTCGCCCCACGACGTAAACGATTGGCATCACCTTGAATAAAAGCATGTTCATTATTGGCTTTAATTTGTTGCATCACTTCAGCAACAGGGCGATTGTTTTCTACCGCAATGCGTGACGCAATGGTCCATAATGATTCATTCGATTGAACTACATGTTGGTTATTGAGTACAGGCTTGGCTGTGACAGGGTTTGGTTTAGCCTGTGCAGCGGCTGTTTGTGTAGGCTTTTTCGCGGCAGCAGCAGGCTGAGTTTGTGTCAGTTGATTCGTGCGTTGCTGTTCAGCAAATTTTTGCACTAGTGGATCAGCCGATTGATGAGCGGTGGCTGAGGTGGTGGCTGTAGATGTTGTCGGTGTTGGGTTGTTATTTGTTTTTGCTGGCGCTGCTTTTGAAGCAACCACATTCGTATTTTCACTCGCTGCGCTACGGCTAGGCGTAGTTTGAATCACTGTTACTGCTTGATGGTTTAACGCAGGCGGTGTATTGCGTTTAATGGTTAGCGGTGCTTCAAAAGCCTGTTGTTCAATTGCTTTGGGGGTTTCAGCCTGATAGGTTGCACTTACAGGTAAATTTAAAGCAATATCTTGCTCATTGACAATCATGATAGGCGTTAAAGCTTGTTCATTGCTGCGTTGCATAGCGGCCAATGGAGCAGGTGAACTGCGTTTTAATGGTGTGCGAATATGTTGCAGGCGGGTTGCATTGCCTTCTTTAATTTTAACTACAATATTCAACTCAGACTCAGTTAACGGTCGAGATGAAGTAATGGTGATGACTCCTGTGCCGTTGCTATTACGGCGTGTAAAAAAGTTAAGATGACCTGGTGGACGGTGACTCGCACCAATTGACATCAGATCTTCTGGCGTAGCTAAACTGACATCAATCGCTTCATTAACATTCGATTGACGAAAGTTGATTTCCGCATAGAGCAACTCCCCAGTTGTTGACTGAATTTGAATCGGGTCAACATTCATTGCATACATTTGCTGTGAAGCCAGAATAGATAAAATAGCGATCTTTAATTTGTTATATACAGTCATCTTAATTGTTAGCTCGGTCATTTATCGCAAGGCGAAAAGGATAGAGTAGCGAGTTGTAGGTAGATTGTAAAATATTAACACACCGATTACATAAAAAAGCCAGTCAAAATTTGACTGGCTTTTTAGTGCTAGATCACAATATCAAAATGATTGAGTGATCAAGCGAGTATTTAGGCGTTTTTGTAATCAATTAAGATGCGAAGCATACGGCGTAATGGCTCAGCAGCACCCCAAAGTAATTGGTCACCTACAGTGAATGCACCTAAGTACTCTTTGCCCATGTTCATTTTACGCAAACGACCCACAGGAACAGTTAAAGTACCAGTCACAGCTACAGGTGTCAGATCAGTCATAGATGCTTCACGTGTATTTGGCACAACTTTAGCCCATTGGCTTGATTGACGAATCATATCTTCAATTTCATTCAATGGTACGTCTTTTTTCAGCTTCAAGGTGATTGCCTGAGAGTGACAACGCATTGCACCAATACGCACACAGTGACCATCAATTGGAACGATCTGCTGATTGCCTAAAATCTTGTTGGTTTCAACCAAGCCTTTCCACTCTTCTTTTGACTGACCGCTTTCAAGCTGTTTGTCGATATATGGGATGAGAGAACCTGCTAAAGGCACACCAAAGTTTGCCGATGGGAAACCTTCACCACGTTGTAATTCGGCAATTTTAGAGTCGATGTCTAAAATTGGTGAACGTGGATCATCCAACAATTCTTTGGTGTTGTTATACAAGTAGCCCATACCTGTGATCAGCTCACGCATATTTTGCGCACCTGCACCAGAAGCTGCCTGATAGGTCATTGAAGTTGCCCATTCCACCAAATTGTTTTGGAATAATGAACCTAAGCCCATCAACATAAGAGAAACAGTACAGTTGCCGCCCACAAATGTTTTGGTGCCATTCACCAAACCATCTTTAATGACATTCATGTTAACTGGATCAAGTACGATAATCGCTTCATCATCCATACGTAGGGTAGATGCAGCATCAATCCAGTAACCATTCCAACCTTCTGCTTTAAGCTTCGGGAAAACGGCAGAAGTGTAATCACCACCTTGACAGGTAATAATGACATCCATTTGCTTCAGACTTTCAATATCTGTTGCATCCATAAGTGCTGGGGCAGTCTTACCACCAAACGCTGGTGCTTCACCGCCAGCATTACTGGTAGAGAAATAGAATGGCTCAAAATGAGCAAAATCATTTTCTTCAACCATACGTTGCATAAGGACGGAACCGACCATCCCGCGCCAACCGACCAGACCTACTTTCATGTCACTTTGCCTCGGTGCGTTAAAAACAATAAAGGAATGTAAGTCTATCAAAAGGGGACGCAACTGCAAGCATTACATGAACAAAACATGAGTATTATTGAGTGAAATCTCTTGTTTGTGTTACATACAAAATTGATAACTTTGGTTTTCATGTAAAACGACAAAAAATACAAAAGAGTAAAGCAAGATGATTTGGGTAGAAGGGCTTGCAATATTAGTCATTTGGTTAAGTTTTTGGTCACTGATTCCACGTGATGAATGGTGGATTCGGGGCGCAGACTTTCCACGGTTACAAATTTTGTTTTTAGGCATCATTGCCTTTGTTTTGCTGCTGATTTGGGAGCAGGCATGGGATGTGTCTAGCCTAGTGATTTTGATTGGACTAATTGCAGCTTTGGCTTATCAGCTCAAAATGGTCTTGCCCTACACCCTGCTATGGAAAAAACAAGTCAAACAAGTCCGCCCAGAACAGCTAAATCCTGAAAAACAGATTTCCTTAATCGTATCCAATGTTTTGACACCGAATCAGAAATATCATCTTTTAATTGAACATATTCAAGCCTTAAAACCAGACTTGGTGTTGACTTTAGAATCTGATTTGGCATGGCAGCAAGCCTTGTCTGTGATTGAAGCTGACTATCCTTATCGAGTCGCTGTGCCTTTAGATAATTTATATGGCATGCATTTGTATAGCCGTTTGCCGTTACAAAACAGTGAAATCAAATTTATTCTGAGTGATGAAATTCCATCTATTCATACCAGTGTGATTTTGCCTTCGGGGCAACCTGTACAGTTGTATTGTTTGCATCCCAAACCCCCGAGTCCGACTGAAGCCAAAGATTCAGTTTTAAGAGATGCAGAATTGTTGATTGTAGGCGATCAAATCAAAGATTTAGATGAAAGCTGTATCGTGATGGGGGATTTAAACGATGTGGCATGGTCGCGGACGACGCGCTTGTTTCAGCGGATCAGTGGTTTGCTCGACCCGCGCGTTGGGCGGCACTATATCAATACCTTTCATGCCGATTATCCTTTATTACGTTGGTCATTAGACCATGTTTTTCATAGTACCGACTTTGCTTTGGTCAAAATGAAACGCTTAGCACATATCGGTTCAGACCATTTTCCTGTGTATGTGGTATTACAAACTGGGCGGGTGTTTGATCGAATTCAAGATGAATTGCCGCAAACTGATGCCGATGAGCAAGAAGCACAGGACGCGATTCAGGAGGGGATTGAAAAAGCAGAGCGAGAAGAAAAGATTGTGACAGATGAAATTGCACAGCGGTATAAAGAGCAGGGTAAATCGGTTTAGAAATCAATCGAAAATTGTACGAAATAGCTTACACGGATTTAGGCGCATGACGCATATTTTATTCTGATTGATCTAGTTAAGATTAATTCATCAGCACAAGGACTCGGGAACGGAATATCCCATTAAGGAAGACGACGCTGATGGATGAACATCAAGGATATGATGTAGGTAAGGAACGCCACACAATAAAATAACAATAAGTTTTGAAAGCACAACCTCATGAGCCCGAGTTTTACAGGATGTAGAACTCGGGCGATGATTTTTTAGGGATTGGTTTTTTATTTTCATTGTTTTAAATGAATTAAATTTCAATCAGCTTGATTCAGTTCTAAGGCTTTAGGTGCGTTTTGACTGCAAAACCTGCTGATATAAATCTAAGGTTTGATGGCACATATCTGCCAAACTGAATACCTCTACAGGTGCTACGCTTTGCTTTTGCTGTATGTGTAATTCTACAGTTTTCAATAAAGCAGACTGATCATCGACCTCTATTAGCCCTTGCGGATACAATTGCGATAAAATTTCTGCTACGCCACCACGCTTCCAGCCAATTACAGGTGTTCCTACCGATAAAGCCTCAAGCGCAGTGCGCCCAAAGGTTTCCGCTTGATTGGAAAGTGAAAGTACAATATCACTAAACGCAAGCCACTCGCGCATGTCAGAACGGTGCCCAACAAAGGTTATCGCTTCGGTCAGATGTTTATCCTGAATATTGCGTTCTAGTTCCTGTAAATACGCCGCTTTTTTAACATCTGCACCACCTACTACAACAGCATGAACCTGGGGATATTGGGTTTTTAATTTCGCAATCAGATCAATCAATGTTTCATGACCTTTTAAGCGTGTAATACGTCCCGGCAAACAAATCAAAAACTTATGTTCAAGTTCTGGGAAATCTTGATAGGTTTGTTGAATCCATTGTGCCGAAGGTTGATACCCATGCGGAAATGCAGCAGGGTCAATCCCACGATAAATGCGGACAATATCTTCTGGTGGGCAGTTTTGATAATGATCACGAATGTATTTGACCACACTGTCAGAAACTGCAATCACTTTTTCCGCTTGAGTCATAATTTGACTGTAACGGTTAATCGAATAAAAACCATGTACCGTTGAAATTAAGTGTGGGCGTTTTTCGGCTGGAATACCTTTTAGGGCAAAATGAGTCAGCCATGCAGGTACGCGGGAACGTACATGCACAATATCAGGTTGATGTTGCACAATCAGTTGGCGTAAAGGACGGATTTGCCACAAGCTTGATAATGATTTTTTGTGGATAGCTAACTTTAAATGTGTGGAACCTTCAGCTTCGAGTTGGTTGACCATCCGTCCGCCATTCGACACCACCAATGACGTATGTCCTTGAGCGACCAAGGCTCGGGCGATTTCGAGCGTACCGCGTTCTACACCGCCACTGTTTAATTCGGGTAATAACTGCATGACTTTCATGAATCTTTCCTTCTGCCGTACAGATTAGTAAATACTGTCATAACCTTCGGGGCGGCTCTTAAACCGACGATGAAACCACATATATTGGGTAGGAGCGATCCGTAATTGCTGCTCAATAATGAAATTGGTGCGCGTTGCATCTGCAACTTCATCTGCGCTTGGGAAATCCAGCAGTTCAGGTTCAATCAAGACTTTATATTGAGGGTTGGAAAGCTCACCTGTACGGTAAAAATATAACGGAATTGCTGCGGCTTTGGTCATTTTAAGTAAACGACGATGCGCTGTAACTGTCGCAGCAGGCACGCCAAAAAATGGCGCCATAACACCTTGTTTTAAACCAAAGTCCTGATCTGGGCTATACCAAATGGCACGACCATTTTTTAAGTGGCGGATTAAACCACGCATGTCATCGTGGTCAATTTGATGACCGTAAATGGTGGCGCGACAACGGTAAATCAGCATGTCCAGTAAGGGATTGTTTTGTGGACGATAGACCACATCGGGGTCAAAATATTGTGCACAGACATAGCCACCTGCATCTAGCAGAGTAGAATGTGTGCCTAACAATAAAACCCCGCGACCATCTGCTTGGGCTTGCTGAATATGTTCCAAACCTTCAACCTGAGTGCGTCCTTTAAACCACTGTGGACAGTACCATGCATTTAAGGTTTCAAATACGCCCAGCATTTGATCAACAAAGACTTGGCGAGCATTTTCATGTACTTCAGCCTCGCTCCATTCAGGAAAACACACTTCCAAATTGCGTAACGTAGTTACGCGACGTGACTTCATGCTGTTAAAGGCAAGATTGCCTAAAAGCTGCGCCAAACGATACTGAATCGCCCACGGCAAAATGGCTAAAATCATCAGGCAGACAATGCCAATCCAGATGCCCCAATATTTTGGCAACAGGAAAGACCATTGAAATTCGCCTGGTTGATATTCAGTGTGTTGACTCATAATGACCGTGTAAAGTGTTGTATCGTTGCAGTTTAGCACGAACCGATTTTAAAATTTAAAAGCATCCGTCCAATGGGAAAGATGCTTAAAACGGTTTTGCGAAGTCTTTCAGGACAAGCGTAGACGAAGTGTCAATAGACCCTAGTTACCATTCGCCAAGTTTTCCAGTTCGTCCCAACGCTCCAGTTTTTCCAGCAGTTCTTCATCAATTTCAGCCAAACGCTGTGAGGCTTTGGTGGCTGCATTGGCATCTGTTACAAACCAAGAACCATCCGCCAGTTTTTCAGCCAATTCGGTTTGTTCCTGTTCCAGTGCTTCAATTTCACCAGGCAGCTGTTCTAATGCACGTTGATCTTTATAGCTCAATTTTACTTTTTTAGCCGTTGGTGCTGCTGCAGCCGCTTCGGCTTTGGCAACGGCTTTTTTAACATCACTTTTTTGATCAACCACAGTTTGGTCTAGGCGTTGCTGCAAATAGTCCTGATAGCCGCCAATATATTCATCAATATTGCCTTTGCCATCAAATACCCAAGTTGAAGTCACCACGTTGTCCATAAAGGCACGGTCGTGTGAAATCAGCAATAAGGTGCCTTTATAGTCGCTGAGCATTTCCTCAAGCAATTCTAAAGTGACCATATCCAAGTCGTTGGTCGGCTCATCCATCACTATCAGGTTAGATGGTTTGAGTAATAATTTTGCCAGTAAAATACGGTTGCGTTCACCGCCAGACAAGGCTTTAACAGGCGTGCGCGCACGTTCTGGTGAGAATAAAAAGTCTTGTAAATAACTATAGATATGACGACGTTGTCCGTTCACATCAACAAAATCTGAACCTTCAGACACGTTATCTTTGACCGACTTTTCCAAATCCAAGACGTTACGCAATTGGTCAAAATAGGCAATTTCCAGTTGTGTTCCTGTTTTGACAGAGCCGCCATGCTCAATTTCACCTAAAATGGCTTTAATCAGAGTGGTTTTACCGACACCGTTATCGCCCACTAAACCAATACGGTCGCCACGTAATACCAATGTTGAAAAGTCTTTGATAATTGGAGCTTGATTGCCAAAGGCCACTTGTAAATGTTCAATATCAAAGACCAGTTTACCTGAGCGATTGGCTTCCTGCGCTGCCATATTGACTTTGCCTTGTTGGAAGCGACGTGCTTTGGATTCTTCACGTAAGGCTTTTAAAGCACGCACACGTCCTTCGTTGCGGGTACGACGTGCTTTAATGCCTTGACGAATCCATGCTTCTTCTTCGGCCAGTTTTTTATCAAACAGCGCATTTTGTTTTTCTTCAGCTTCAAGTTGCTGCGCTTTTAAATCTAAATAACGCGAATAGTTGCCTTCGTAGCTGCGTAATACCCCACGATCTAACTCGACAATGCGGGTGGCGATACTATCGACAAAAGCACGGTCATGCGAAATAAACAGCAGGGTTAAATTATTTTGATCGAGTAGGAATTTTTCTAGCCATTCAATACTTTCCACATCTAAGTGGTTGGTCGGCTCATCCAGCAACAATACGTCAGGTTGTGTAAGCAGGGCGCGTGCCAACAACACGCGACGCTTACGTCCACCCGATAAATCGGCCAAGTCTGCATTTGGATCTAGTCCCATTTTGCTTAAAATGGCATTGACCTTATTTTCCAGTGCCCAGCCATCTAGCTGATCTAACTTGTGTTGCAGGTTCCCCATACGGTCACAGGCATCCATATCGCCCAATACACAGGCATCACTGGCTTCGTGGTAGGCTTTTAATACTGTAGCAGCTTCACCTGCACCATCGGCCACAATATCGGCGACTTTGCCTGAATCCATGGGTACATCCTGAGCCAACATGGCAATGGTGATGCCATTTTGAATGGACACTTCACCTGCATCGGGTAGTAAACTTCCTTCAATCAGTTTAAGTAGAGTAGACTTACCTTCTCCGTTACGGCCAATCAAACACACTCGTTCGCCACGTTCTAGGTTAAAATTCGCGCCGTCGAGCAAGGCAGGTCCACCAAATGCAAGTTGGACATCCCTTAAAGTAATATAGGCCATAGTGTTTCCTAAAAAATCTCAAATGAGGATTTGAAATGACTAAACAAAGTATAAATGATCAGGCGTCATTTTCCGCACCCATTGAAGATTTGCAAGTGCGAATTGCATTTTTGGACGATTTAGTTGAGCAATTGAATGAACAAGTGGTTCATCAAAGTCTGGAAATTGCCGATTTAAAGAAACAAATGCAGTTGTTATATCAGCGGGTAGATTCGGCAGATTTGTCGGATGGGATTGCACCGTTTGACCCAGTGACCAATCGCCCGCCACACTATTAATCAACAACACTTAATCAACGGTATTGGTTTTAGTGCTGATTTTAATTTGACCTTTGCTGTACTTCCCGCTGTAATGCTCGGCTGCTGTGCCTAAATCTTTTAAACCCTATTGTGTCTACTAAAATTTATGTCCTCTAAAGTTGTATTACTTGACCTTGAAAACAACCTGCCTACCGCGACTTTGTTGCGAGAAATTATTGAGCATCATCCGAGTGTGTATCTGTTTAATTGTGCAGGAAAATTTGAATATAACTTGCAGGATTTAACTGAGCTGGCTGGCTGGATCAGTACAGGTCAGCTTATGATTTTAGACAGTCCGCGCGCAGAGTTTAAAGAGTTTGAGTATGCGGTGGTGGTGGGGCAACTGATGGCATTGCTAGACCCAGAAACTCACGTTGAAGTGATTTCTGCGGCTGATAGTATTCAGATTTTAATTGAAATGTTGCAGGCTTCTGAAATTGCCTGTCACCTGATTCATATTCAGCCTGAAGCGCAGTCTGGGAAAATTAAACATCGTTTACCAAGCCCAATGGCAATTCGCAGTAAGCCTGAATTGCTGTTGGTGAAAAAGTACTGTGATGCGTTGGCAAAAATGTCAGGTAAACCGACGACTCAAGACGCTTTAAAAAACTCGATTGCCAATATTTTGCAACTTGAGGTTGATAAAGTGCAGCATGTGGTTGGCATGTTGATAAGTCTGAAAATTGTAAAGCGGGTGGATGAGCAAATTAGCTTTCGTAAAAAAGTGCTGAAACAATGGGTTCAACTTGACCTAAATGCCGCGGTAGAAACTGTACAAGAGACGACAGTCACTTCTACAAGCGTTGCGCAGACTGAAGCTGAAGATTTGCATCCTCAGCATGCGTTATTTAAAAACTTTAGCCAAATTGACCCTGTGCAATGGGAAGTCGCCAAAAAGTTACGTGAGCTAAAAGGTGAAAAACCAAAAGATATTTATGAGTTGCGTGATTTGCTGGAACGATTATTTCCAAAGTCTGATATTCGTTTATTACTCAAAGAACTGATTGAAAAAGGCTATATTTATTGGAATGGACATGAAGTGCTTTATAGTCATGAAATGTTTTTAAGCTAAGTTTTAGAATTTTTTCGATTAATGGCATGAGTCGATTTAAAACCCATCTGCAAGATATTTTTTTCGATACGACTGATTTAAATCATCATTTATCAACCATTTAAAGTTTTGAAAATGATACCTTTCCACGTAAGACGATTTTAAGCTGTTTATAGGCAGATGCACTAAAATACTTGAAATAAATAAATCACAGCTTATTTTAATCTTGCGTTTTATATTGTGCTTATGCAACTCTAATATAAGAATAGAAAGGTTGTACTATGGAAAATACTGGAATTTGGGTTGCCGTTGCCATCATCATATTTGTGATGGGCTCTATTTTTGGTCTGCGTGTAAGCCCAAGAGAAAAAGCTTTGGGACTAATGCGCGAGAAAGCTCGAAAAATGGGACTCCATCCACGTTTGGTGGTTGCACCCGACTGGACCAAAATCCCGAAAGCAACGGAATCACGTGCCAGTATGGTGGCGTATTATAGCGTCTTAATCGCCGATGCTCGTTTACCATTGATGCGTGCTTTAGTGACAGATCAAAAGCTTAATGTGCTGCATGGCGATGAGAAATTTCAGGGCTTACCCATTGCATTAAAGGGCATTTATGCTATTGATATGCAGGCAAACTGTGTAGGAATCTATTGGGATGAAGAAGCCGATCTTCGCGCAACTCAATTAGATGAGATGAAAGCCTTTTTACATAGCTTGGCTGAACGTTAATTTTAAACCATTAAATAGGAAATACGGTTACTTATGGCGAACGCTCCTCGGTCCACATCCAAAAGCACTGCAGCCAAATCTGAAGCTGGTCACAAACGTGCCTTAGTGATTGTGGAGTCGCCTGCAAAAGCGAAAACAATCAATAAATATCTTGGTTCGGACTACATTGTGAAGTCTTCGGTTGGTCACGTGCGTGATTTACCAACCAGTGGCGGCGCAAAAACCACAGAAAAGAAAACCACCACCCGAACCAAACTGACCGAGGCTCAGAAAGCTGAAAAAGCTCAACAAGCATTAGTCAACCGTATGGGGGTTGATCCTGAACATGACTGGAAAGCACATTATGAAGTGCTGCCAGGCAAAGAAAATGTTGTCGCGGAATTAAAAAAACTGGCATCGCAGGTCGATGAAGTCTATCTCGCAACGGACTTGGACCGTGAAGGTGAGGCGATTGCGTGGCATTTAAAAGAAGTCATTGGTGGAGATGAATCACGTTATCAGCGTGTCGTGTTTAACGAAATTACCAAAAATGCTATTCAAGAAGCCTTTAAGCATCCTGCGCGTTTAGATACCAACAAAGTCAATGCCCAACAGGCGCGTCGTTTCTTAGACCGTGTGGTGGGTTTTATGATTTCGCCACTGCTTTGGGAAAAAATTGCCCGTGGTTTATCGGCAGGACGGGTGCAGTCAGTTGCAGTTAAGCTAGTAGTAGAACGTGAACGTGAAATTCGCGCCTTTGTACCTGAAGAATACTGGCAAGTCTTTGCTGATACTAAAGCAGCAAAAGACAATATTCGTCTAGAAGCAGTTAAGCAAGCGGGTAAAACCCTCAAGTTACGCAACAAAGCCGAAACTGATGCTTTACTGAACTTGATTAAAGATGCGCAATACACCGTATCTGCACGTGAAGATAAGCCGACCAAGGTCAACCCAAGTGCGCCGTATATCACGTCAACACTTCAACAGGCAGCGAGTACTCGTCTTGGTTTTTCAGTCAAAAAAACCATGATGTTGGCGCAGCGTTTGTATGAAGCGGGTTTTATCACCTATATGCGTACTGACTCGACCTTTCTGAGTGATGACGCGGTCAATATGGTGCGTACGCATATTGAAGTGGAGTTTGGTCAAAAATATCTGCCTGCTAAACCAAATCGTTATGGCAATAAAGCAGGCGCACAAGAAGCGCACGAAGCGATTCGTCCATCTAATGTTGCGCTTAAAGGCGACAGTTTAGTGGGTGTAGAACGCGATGCACAGCGTTTGTATGATTTGATTTGGCGTCAGTTCGTGGCTTGCCAAATGACACCAGCCGAATATTTATCATCGACCATTTTAGTGGATGCCAACGGTGTCGAGTTAAAAGCCAAAGGTCGTACGCTGGTTTTTGATGGTTTCACCAAAGTGCGTGGGCAAAACAAATCGGATGATGATGTGTTACTGCCTGCAGTTAAAGTCGGTGAAATTCTTAAATTAGAAAAGCTTGTTCCATCGCAACACTTTACCAAACCACCTGCGCGTTTTACTGAAGCTTCTTTAGTTAAAGAGCTTGAGAAAAAAGGCATTGGACGTCCATCGACCTATGCTGCGATTATTTCGACCATTCAAGACCGTGGTTATGTCAAACTAGAAAACCGTCGTCTTTTTGCCGAAAAAATGGGTGAGATTGTTACAGACCGTTTAGATGAAAGTTTTAATAACCTGATGAACTACGACTTTACAGCAGACTTGGAAGGTCAGCTAGATAAGGTTGCAGATGGTGAACGTGACTGGAAAGATTTGCTCAACAGTTTTTACGGTGACTTCAAACAGCGTTTGACCAATGCTCAGGGTGAACAAGGCATGCGCCGTAATTTACCTGTAGAAGTTGATGCAGTACATTGTAAAGAATGTTCACGCCCAATGCAGATTCGTACAGGTACAACTGGGGTATTTTTGGGATGTTCAGGCTATAACTTGCCACCGAAAGAACGTTGCAAGGGAACACTGAACCTGACACCTGTAGAATCGCTTGCAGCATTGTCGGATGATGATGCCGCTGAAACTGCGGATTTGATGTCTAAAAAGCGCTGCCCAATTTGCGAAACGGCCATGGACAGTTATGTGATTGATGGTGGTCGTAAACTGCACATTTGCGGGAATAACCCAGACTGTGCAGGTTTTGAGCTAGAAGAAGGCGAGTTCAAAATTAAAGGTTATGATGGCCCAACCATTCCGTGTGACAAGTGTGATGGCGAAATGCAGCTGAAAACAGGTCGTTTTGGCCCTTATTTTGCCTGCACCAGTTGTGAAAACACACGTAAAGTACTCAAGAATGGTCAGCCTGCGCCACCGCGTGTTGATCCAATTAAAATGGAACATTTACGCTCGACGAAGCATGATGATTTCTTTGTGCTGCGCGATGGTGCTGCGGGTTTATTCTTGGCAGCTAGCAAATTCCCGAAAGTGCGCGAAACCCGTGCTCCGAAAGTGGCAGAGTTGCGTACGGTGGCAGATCAGCTCGATCCGAAATATCAGTTTATTTTGCAAGCACCTGATGCAGACCCAGAGGGTAATCCAACATTGGTGAAATTCAGCCGTAAGAATCAAGCGCAATATATTGGTTCAGAAACGCCTGAAGGCAAACAAACCAAATGGTCATTGGTTTACCAAAATGGTAAATGGGTTGAGGCTTAATTATCCAAAATAGAAAATGCTGGCTTCGGTCAGCATTTTTTTAAATCATATAATTTGAAATGTGAAAAATAAAAAACAGAGAGGTTTTGTGAATCTTAATCCAAAGAAAATAGCAGTATTAATTGATGCTGATAATACATCCATGGTGAATGTTGAGGTTGTATTAGAAGAGATAGCTAAATCAGGTATAGCAAGTGTCAAACGAGTTTATGGTGATTGGAGCAATCCAACACTAAAGGGCTGGTACGAAATATCACTTAAATGTGGCATGACACCTGTACAACAATATGCTTACACGGTTTCAAAAAATGCGACTGATATTGCAATGGTTATTGACGCTATGGAGCTATTGTATTCGGGAATATTTGATGGTTTCTGTTTAGTTTCTAGTGATAGTGACTTCACGCCCCTTGCTTTGAAAATTAGAGAAAAAGGGCTTTTTGTTCATGGTTTTGGTAAGGGTACAACACCAATATCTTTTGTAAACGCTTGTGATCGTTTTATTGATGTGAAAAACCTCACCAATGGTGAAACTATAGATTTAAAAGAAAATACAAATGAGCAGGTGACGCAAGGTCAGATTACAATCGATAAAGATGTACTTGCACTAATTTTAAAAACAATACGTGATAAAGCTGATGATCATGGTTGGGCAAATCTCTTGGTTGTTCATCAATATATTAATGTTGTTAAGCCTGATTTTGATTCGAGAAACTATAAAAGAGCTAAATTTTCAGGCTTAATTAAATCGTTAGAATTATTTGAGATTAAAGAAGTTAGAAGTCAATTGTTGGTAAGAAAAAGAACTTTTAAGACCATTATCAAATTGACGCAAGAAGCTTTGAAACAGGTATCACATGCAAATAACTGGGTAAGTATAGCTTCAGTGGCAGATGCCATCAAGCGCTTAGACCCAGAGCTTGATATTGTTCCTTACGGATTCTCTTCTCTTGAGGAAGCAGTTTTAGCAATTGCGGGTGGCTGGGTCGAGTTTAAAGATAATAAGATTAAACTCGGTAAAGTGATTGCCTAAAGATATTTAACATATGTGGAAAAAAATCCGAATTTTAAGCTTATTGCTGGTTTTACTGGTCGTTGCAGTCAATGCTTGGCGTGATCAGAACCAAGACTGGAATAAGCCCATTATCGTATTGTTACATCCAATTAATGCCGATGGACGATCAAACACCCAAAACCATATAAATACATTAAATATCAATAATTTAAGTTCTGCTCAGGACTATTTAAAACAAGCTTCTTTACAGTATCGTGGGCAACCTATTGCGCTCTATTTCAAACAGGGGCGAGAATTAAAGCAGTTGCCACCGAAAGTGCCTGAGCAGGCATCGCTACTTAGCACCGTACTTTGGAGTTTAAAGTTCCGTTTTTACGCTTGGCAGCAACGACAAGGTAGTGATGGTCCGGCAACAGTGACGCTATACCTAAATTATTATGATCCGAGTCAAACTCAAATTTTGAAGCATTCCACCGCTTTACAAAAAGGCAAAATTGGCTCGGTGAATTTATTTGCTTCCGCTGCACACAGTGAGCGTAATACGGTGGTGATGGTGCATGAATTACTGCATACCTTTGGTGCCACAGATAAATATGATTTGAGCACAGGTCAGCCGATTTATCCGATTGGTTATGCAGACCCAAATCAGCAACCGTTATATCCACAACGAGAGGCTGAACTAATGGCGGGTTATGTGCCACTTTCACAAAGCAAAACTACAATGCCTGAATCGCTTCAACAGACACGTATTAACGAAATCACCGCCATAGAGTTGGGCTGGAAATAATGTGGATAAGCATGTACTTATCCACATCTCTACAATAAAGATTGTGTAAAAGTATGTGTTTAGGCATGAACCGAGCTATTTATATTCATGGGTTTATTCCTAAACCGATCTGTTAAACTATTCATCCACCCTGTACGATGAGTCACTATGAGTTTAGCCAGCCTAATTGATGAATTGAATCCTCAGCAAAAACAAGCAGCCACGACAGCACATCAACATAGTCTGGTCTTGGCTGGTGCAGGCTGTGGCAAAACTAAAACCATTGTGGCACGTGCAGCGTACTTGATAGATCAAGGGATTCCAGCCAATCAAATTCAAATTTTGACCTTTACTCGTCGTGCGGCGAGTGAAATTGTCGCACGAGTGGAGTTAGCTTTGGGCGAGCAAGCCAAAGGCTTACGCGCTTCGACCTTTCATACTTTTTGTATGTACTTGTTACGACGTATTCCTAAAGCTTTTGGCTTAGAGCAGTTTTCAATTATTGATCGTGATGATCAGTTGATGATGTTCCGCCTCATTCGCGGAAAAGATGATAAGAAAAATCCAAGTCAGTTGCCCAAGCCTCAAGAATTATGTGATTTATATTCTTTTGCGCGGAATACACGTCAAAAACTGAGTGTGGCTTTAGAAAAACAACAGCCTGAATATTTGGCGTTTAAAGATCAAATTGCTGAAATTATGCAGGAATATGAAAGCCGCAAACGTGCACGTGGCTTTCTCGATTATGACGATATTTTGGCTGTGGTGGCATCGGCATTGGCGCAGTCTGAAGGACTAGTCGATTATGTCGCGTCAATATGTCAGCATCTTTTGGTCGATGAAATGCAGGACACCAATCCTTTGCAATGGGCTTTGCTTGAACCATTAAAAGATCGGGTCAGTCTGTTTTGTGTGGGTGATGATGCACAATCGATTTATGGTTTTCGCGGTGCAGATTTTGAAAATATTCATCATTTTACTGAACGTGTACCCAATGCTCAAATTTTTAAATTAGAGCAAAATTACCGATCTACGCAGGAAATTTTAGACCTATCAAACTGGCTGCTAGGTCAAAGTGAAATTCGCTATAACAAGCATTTGCAGGCGTATCGTGGCGATGGCATCAAGCCCAAAATGCATATTTTCCCGAATGAGTTTGACGAAGCCAAATGGATTGCCATTGATATTAAAGAGCGACATTTCTTGGAAGGTGCGCCGTGGTCAGATCACATGGTGTTGGTACGCTCGAGTTTTGCCGCACGGCATATTGAAGCGGCATGTATTGCGGCAAGTGTGCCGTATCGTTTTATTGGCGGCATGAAGTTATTGGAAACCGCGCATGTCAAAGACTTACTCAGTTTATTGCGGGTCATTGCCAATCCTTTAGATGATATTGCCTGGATGCGTTTTTTAACTTTATGGAATGGTGTGGGTGATGTCGGTGCGAGTAAGTTGGCGCAGCAATTGTTACTTGAACCTACAATGGATAAGGTGATTGAAAAGCTGGAAAAATTTGGACGCTTGCCAGAAAAAATGTTATTAATTATGAAACAAATGGATGTGTTACGACATGAAGTTGCGGCTTGTGTCGGTTTAGGCATAGAAGCGATTCAGGAACAATTGGCAGAGAACTATAAAAAAGATTGGAACCGTCGTCAGAGTGATTTTCAGTTGGTGCAACAATTGGCGGGCAAGCATGCACAGTTAAGTGAGTTTTTAGAAGAATACGTGCTCGATCCTGTGTCTATTTCTGAAATAGAACGTCAGTCTGATACAGATGTGGTCACTTTGATCACCATCCATTCTGCCAAAGGGACTGAGCAAAAAGTCTGTTATGTGGCGAATGTGACCGCAGGACAGTATCCACATGCGCGGGCGCAGGGCAGTTTTGATGATATTGAAGAAGAACGTCGAGTGTTGTATGTGGCTTTAACCCGTGCCCAAAATGAACTGATTTTAACCAAGCAAAATTTTAATTTATGGGCGCGTGATACGGTAGATGAACAAGGACGCAAACTGGACAGCTATTTTTTGAATGATCTGACACGACAATTGTGTACGATGGAAACTCATCACCATACCCGACAGCAAACTGTGAAAAGTGCCTTGGTAGAACGCCAAGCGATTAATTTAGATTTTGGAATTGATCTCGATTAAACTATGCCACATGGTTTCCTGCAAAAAGTAGAGTAGGCGAGTGCTTTTTGATGTTTTTTGCCTATTTTAAGGTTGTAAGATGAAAATTTTAGTTCGTAGTCTAGAGCGTACGGTCACTGAAGAAGAATTGTTAAAACTTTTTCAGGAATACGGCACAGTAGAGTCTTGTAATTTGGTGTTGGATGCTGCAACAGGAAAATCCAAAGGTTTTGCATTTGTAGAAATGCCACATGCACGTGAGGCAGTAAAAGCCATTAAAGCGCTAAACACTTTGCGTCTGCATGGACATGGAATACGTGTTAAAGCAGCAGAAGATAAACCTGCATCAAAATAGTTCAAAGGGAGCAAAAATTGCTCCTTTTTTATGCGTGATCTTTAGTAGAAAATGACGGGTGGGCACCGCTTTGGTGCGCAATTTTATCGCAGTAAAAATAGTGTATTTTTTATTGGGCGTTGTAGGAAAATCGGTTTAATCTAAGCTTCTTAGAACGCTAAATTGAGGAAATACTCATGTCCCGTGTTGCTCGTTTTCATGCGGATCGTACCAATCAGAAATTATATTTCGCCCGTCTTTCATGTCAGCAGGCAGAGCAAACCGAGCATGTACAGCAAGCGCAGGCACATCGTGAAGCTGCGGTGTTTCATTTAAATGGTGCCGTGCTGGCTTTTTTGCAGGAATTAGTACGGTATTATCGTTTAAATGACAATAATCCAACCCTTAAATCAATTGAAGAATTGATGGCAGCCAAAGGACAGATTTCCCCTGAAGTAGCTATTTTGCAGCAACTGAGCAAATCGGGCTTTATTGCAGAGTTAAAACGCGCGTATCGTTTATGTCAGTACACGCCTGAGCCGAGTGCGCCAGAGCCTGAACAGGAAACGTCATCTAATTTAATTATTAAAGTCACACAATCTCCGCAAGCATGGCTACCAGACACGAAAATTTTGCGCGAATGGCATCGTGATTTAACCCAGTTGATTGATGGTTTTCGTAATGAAATGGTGGAGTTTTAAGCCGACCAAACGCCCTTGAAAAAAATCTGATCAGCCCGATATAGATATTCTGAACGATGCAAAGAGCAAGCGCCTTTGCCACCATGTCGAGCATGGAGGATATATGTCTATAGAGCAATTGAAAGAATTATTTGGTAATCATGAAGCAATTTTAGAGCTGGTTCAGCTTGAAGGTGGTGAGTTGGCATTGCGTAATGCAGGCTCTGAGAAAGAGCCATTGGTCAAAATCCAGTTCAATGACGAAGTCAAAGCCATATTGGGTGATCAGACAGCGGTTGTCGCACAGCACATGATTCAGGCGGCATTATTTGGCTTATTGGAAAAACAGGTCAATCAATGGCATGCCGAAATTGTAGATGAACAGCCACAATTTATGAGTTAATCCGAGATAGTCTTTTAGTGATGGACTCATCTTTGATGAACAGGTTATCTATCTGCTTTGGGTAAAATCACAGACAATATAGGTGGTTTCTCATGAATGCAGTGAAAGCCAATCTATACATCAACAAAAAAGCGCAGCTTAAACAGTGCGCTTTTTGTGATTTTGTCTATGGGTTTTAGATGAATTGCCTTCAATGCGTCGGTGGTTGATGATGGGCAATTTCAATTTGATTTAAAATATAATTGCTCATATTTTTCGCCATTTCTTCTTTGGCGAAATACACTTCACCAATATTGTCTTTACGAATTGCTTCCGCTTCGGCTTTGCTTTCTGCACATACCAAAACCTGAATTTCAGGGTTTAGGGTTTTGGCAATATCCACAATTTTATGAATATCCAGAATGTCCATAGGAGAAAGAACGAGCAGTCGAGCATGTTGAATATGTGCCTGAATCAGTACACCTGCTTCTGTAGCAATCCCGCTGACCGCAGCAATGCCTTTTTCACGTAGGTCTTCGACAATTTCACGGTTTTCTTCTGCAATCACAACTTTAATATTTTCAGCCATGAGATTTTGGGTAATACGACGTCCGACTTCACCATGTCCAACAATCACCACCTGATCTCGTAAATAATCTTGAGAAACTTCATCGGGCAACATCGCCAGCGGATCGCTACTACGTTCAAGTAAGCGTGCCAAATAAGAGCGTTCCCGGATCCAGTTTTGCACAGGCTCAATTGCAGAAAAAACAAACGAATTGAGAGTAATTGAAATGAGTGCACCTGCTAAAATCAGATTTTGACCTTCTAGTGACAGCAGTTGTAAAGATACGCCTAGTGTTGCCAAAATGAAGGAAAACTCACCTATTTGTGCCAAGCTTGCACCTACGGTCAAGGCTGTATTGAGTGGATAGCGGAAGAACAAGACCAATGCCATGGCTGCAATGGTTTTACCCACCATGATGATGCCGACGACCGCTAAAACGTGCAGTGGTTCTTCAATTAGAATCCGAGGGTCAAACAGCATGCCTACAGCAACGAAAAACAGGATGGAAAAAATTTCACGTAAGGGTAGAGTTTCTTCTTCGGCACGATGACTGAAGTCGGATTCTTTGACCACCATCCCCGCAAAGAAGGCTCCGAGTGCCATCGACACGCCAAAGATTTTATAAGCACCGAAGGCAATTGATACCGCAGCAGCGACTACTGTTAGAGTAAACAGTTCCCGCGAGCCTAAGCGTGCCACAATTTGCATAATGAAGGGCACAAGGCGCTTACCAACAATCAGCATAAAGGCAATAAAGCCTGAAACCTTCAGTAAAGTCAGTCCGAGTGTTAGCCAAATATTTTCATCATTGGTACTTTCTAAGGCTTGCCCCCCCAGTAACACGGCAGTAGCAGGCAAAAGCACCAATGCCAAGACCATCACCAAGTCTTCAACCAACAACCAGCCTACGGCAATTTTACCGTTAACGGAGTCGAGCAGACCACGATCCCCCAATGCTTTTAAAAGCACAACGGTACTGGCACAAGATAAACTCAAGCCAAAAATTAAGGCAGAACCAAAACTCCAGCCCCACATCATCGACACACCTACACCCAGCAAGGTGGCCACGGCAATTTGCAAAACTGCACCAGGCAAAGCAATGCGTCGTACCTGCATTAAATCATTTAGCGAGAAATGCATGCCGACTCCGAACATGAGGAACATGACTCCAAGTTCTGCTAATTGGTTGGCAAGATGAATATCTGCCACAATGCCCGGTGTGTTGGGACTAATGATGACACCTGCAATCAGGTAGCCCATAAGCGGTGGAAGACGTAAGCGCGCAGCAATATAGCCAAATACCAGTGCTAAGCTAAAACCAACGGCAAGTAAGATGATGAGTTCTACATCATGAGGCACGAGAAACTCCTAAGCCATGGTGAGGGTGCGGTCATAAGACTGAAGTAAGCAAGCACAAACAGTGCCAAAAAGAAAACGAGGAAATTTTAACAAGTGAGGCAAAAAAAGTGCAAAAAAAACGACCTAAATAAGGTCGTTTTTTAAAAAAGCTAAAATTATTTGATTTTAGCTTCTTTGAAAACTACGTGTTGACGGATTTTTGGATCAAATTTTTTGATTTCCATTTTTTCCGGCATAGTACGTTTGTTTTTAGTCGTGGTATAGAAATAACCTGTACCAGCTGTAGAAACTAAGCGAATCTTATCACGCATTGTCCTGACTCCTTACTTAGATCTTTTGACCTTGAGCACGTAGGTCAGCAACAACCTTTTCAATGCCCAATTTGTCGATAATACGCATACCTTTAGTGGTTAAACGAAGACGTACGAAACGTTTTTCGCTTTCTAACCAGAAGCGGTGGTGGTGCAGGTTCGGCTCGAACCGGCGCTTAGTTTTGTTGTTGGCGTGTGAGACGTTGTTACCAACGACTGGACGCTTGCCGGTAACTTGGCAAACCTTAGACATGGTGTAACTCCATTGATTTAGCCAACAGCAAATCTGTATGGCCAGTCAAAAATAAACGGATGAATTCATTCAAGGGGCGTTTTATATCAAAAATACGCTTAAAAGACAAGCGATTTTCTTCAAAAACAGCATGAGCCTGTTTGATAGCTCATGCCTTGATCAGTTAACGAAGAAGCGTCTTCGAAATCAATCGATGAATCGGCTTATCAAATGGGGGGAGAATGAACTTTAAGCTGTATAGCTTTGGATTAGACATTACCGACCGTTCATGTGACAAGCTGAAAAAACCTTCTGGACCATGATATTTCCCCATACCTGATGCACCAACACCACCAAACGGTAAGTCATCTTGTGCAACGTGGGTCAATACAGTGTTGAGTCCGAAATGCCCTGAATGGGTTCGCTGTGCGACATAGTCGGCACGCGCCTGATCAAAGTCGAAATAGTATAAAGCAAGAGGGCGCGGACGGCTATTAATAAACTCGATTACATCATCAATTTGTTCATACTCTAAGATTGGCAGGACTGGCCCAAAGATCTCATTTTGCATAATTTGCATGTCTGGACTGACATTAGTCAGTACCGTTGGTGCCATTTTGCGAGTTGCAGCCACATTTTCACTTTGTGGATTAATTTCAATAATATTTGCACCGCGCTCACGTGCATCTTCTAAATAGCCCTGTAAGCGACGATATTGTTTGTCATTAATGATAGAAGTGTAGTCTTGGTTATCACGGATATGTGGATACATTTCCGTCACAAATTGCTCGAAATGTTCCATGAATTCGGTAGTTTTGCCTTTAGGCAAGAACATATAGTCGGGTGCAACACAGGTTTGTCCTGCATTCCAAAGTTTACCTACCGCAATACGCTGTGCAACATCGACCATATCGCTAGATGGATGCACCAAAACAGGGGATTTTCCACCTAATTCTAAAATGACAGGCACGAGGTTTTGTGATGCAGCGGCCATCACGGTTTTGCCGACTTGGGTAGAGCCTGTGAAAATAATTTTGTCAAAAGGCAAATGACAGAACGCATCTGAAATAATGCCACCGCCATTGATTACCGCTACCAATTCTTGCGGAAACGCTTCACTCATGGCATTTTCCAGGACCTTGCCAAAATGCGCAGAAGCACTGGAAATTTTGATCATGGCATGGTTGCCCGCAGCCAAAGCACAGATCAGAGGGCCTAAAGACAACAGTAGAGGGTAGTTCCACGGTGCAATAATGCCAATCACCCCTAAAGGTTGATACTGTACCCAAGCTTTTGCAGGTTGGTGAATGATTCCAACCTGACGTTTAGAGGGTTTCATCCAGTCGGTCAGGTTTTTGCTGTAATATTTGATATGTTCCAAGCAGGTAAGTACTTCGCCAATTTGGGTTTCGGCAATGGCACGGTTGCCATAGTCACGGTTAATGGCTTCAGCAAATTGATCCTGATATTTTACAATCACACGTTTTAAGCGAGCTAAGCGTTCAATGCGTTCTTTGGCACTAGGTACAGGATTGCGCTGATAGGCATATTTCTGCAATGCCAAAATATCATCCAGACGTTGTAAATCGGGTGAATGTAGGGTCATTGAAGTTGTTTTTGTTTGACTGTTCATGACATGTTACCATTCAATAAAAGCAATATAAGTTAGTTTTTAGAGTATTTACTCTAATTAGTCAAGTGACTTTATGTTTACATGCCCCTCAAATTTTAAAGAATGGTTGTTTTTAGGATGTCTCAAACCAAAACCTTGAAAACCAAAGAACGTATTTTGCAATTGAGTTTGCAATTGTTTAACGAGCGTGGTGAGCGTTCAGTTACAACCAATCATATTGCGGCTGAATTGGGTATGAGCCCAGGAAATTTGTATTACCATTTTCGCAATAAGAACGAAATCATTAAAGAGTTGATGGAACAATATCAGCAGGAAACCTTGGAAATGCTGGCCCTACCTGAAAGCCGTGCTTTGGATGCTAATGATAAAATTCGTTATTTTCAGGTGCTCAGCAGTCAGTTATGGGCCTATCGGTTTTTGCATCGTGATGTCTATCATTTGGTCGAAACCAATGAAGATTTTCGCAAAATGTATCCTCGTTTTGCAGGACAAGTTATGCAGCAGGGACAGAAAATTTATCAGGCTTTTGTGGATGCGGGTCTGATGCAAATGACTGAGTCCGAAATTGAAGCCTTGATTATCAATATTTGGATTGTGCTGACCAACTGGACTAACTTCTTATATATGTCGGGACACATTACCGATTCAAACCATTTGGAAGAAAAATGGATTTGGCAAGCTTTGCGTCAAATGTTGTTCCTTGAAGGGGCGTATTTACGTGGTGAAAGTCGTGCAACTTATGAGCGTTTACTAGAAACGTTAGGTACATCTGAACTGTTTGAGAGTTTATCATCCAGTAAAAATACTCAAGCCGACTAAGCGACTGAGAATAGCTATTTAGAATGTCTGAGAAACGCGCTAGAATACTCGGCTTGTTTTTCAATTTAACCAAGTAGTGACTAAAAACAACATGAATATGACGACTGCGAATACTGCACGTTTGCTGATTACCTGTGAAGATAAGCCTGGTATTGTGCAGGCTGTATCGAGCTTTTTGTATCATCAAGGAGCCAACATTACCGCGCTTGATCAATATGCAACAGAAGCTCAGGGCGGGCGTTATTTCATGCGGGTTGAGTTTGAACTGGATCACTTGCAAAGTCGTAAAGAAAGCTTATTGCAAACCTTTGCTTCCAACGTGGCAGAGCGTTACGAAATGCAATGGCGTTTGGCTTTGGTCAGCGATGTGAAAAAAGTTGGCATTTTGGTGTCTAAAGTTGATCATGCTTTGCTTGAGCTGTTATGGCGTCATGCACGTGGTGGTTTACCATGCGAAATTACCAAAGTAGTGTCCAATCATGACACCTTGCGTGAAGCGGTAGAAAACTTTGGTATTCCGTTTGAAGTAGTGCCTGTAAATAAAGAGAATAAACGTGAAGCTTACGCTAAAATTGATGAATTGATGCAAGGCAATGATTTATTGGTACTGGCGCGTTATATGCAAATTCTAGATGAAGAGTTTGTATCTAAATGGGAAATGAAAGTGATCAATATTCACCATTCATTCCTGCCTGCTTTCGTGGGCGCAAACCCATATAAACAAGCTTATGAAAAAGGCGTAAAACTGATTGGTGCAACTGCGCACTATGTAACGGCAGACCTAGATCAGGGTCCGATTATTGAACAAGATGTTGAACGTGTAAACCACGACTTTACAGTAGATCAACTGCGTGAATTAGGGCAGGATGTGGAACGTAATGTACTGGCACGTGCAGTTAAATGGCATTTGGAAGACCGTATAATTGTAGATGGCAATAAAACTGTTGTATTTCAATAATTTAAAAGATATGTAAAACTAAAACATGCCGTCAGGGCATGTTTTTTTATGCTATAATTGTAATGTTATAACATTTATTTTAACTGTTTCTTAATCGTAAATTTAATGGATGATTCACGGTTGTCATTAAAAAAGTAGTTGCAAATGAAAACACTTCTCATTTATTATTGCGTTACTTTAATTGTTCTAACCGATCAGTTTGATCGTATAAGCTGTGATGGTTTGGCAATTGCTTCCCACGGTCGCTGACTTTAATGAACCAATCTCCCAACGCTATGATGCATATGTCCCACACTATGAAAAAGAATGTTGTAACAGCTTTAGCCGTGGTTGCATTGGGACACGTAGGTATATTGTGGGCATTGGGGCAGATGCAAACCCCAAGCTTAAAGCCAATAGAAAAAGAACCTTTAAAAGTCCGCTTTGTAAAAATTCAAGAACAGCCTAAACCGTTACCGCCACAGCCAAAAGCTGAACCACAACCTGAAAAAAATAAGCCACAGCCTGTAAAAGAAGTGCCTATGGTAGAAAAACCGTTGCCACCGCCACCGAAAAAAGTAGAAAAAGTACAGCAAGTTAAAAAAGCAGAAGCCCCTAAACCCGTGGCGAAGCCCGTAGAAAAACCAGTCGAACGTGTGGTGCAACCTGCACCTGTAGCAACGGTGACTGAATCTAAAGTGGTACAGCCTGCACCGAAACCGACAGTTACACCTGTTGCACCTGCTCCTGTCGCACCTTCTGCTCCAAAAACAGTGTCGATTGGCGGCTCAGGCGTGCAATGGAGTCGTTCACCAAAACCAACTTATAGTAACCGTGATTTACAGGGAGAAACCCGTAACGTGGTGGTTCGGATTGAGGCCAATGAAAAAGGCGTAATTACCGATGCACAAATTACGCGTTCTAGTGATATACCTGCTTTAGATCAAAAGATTTTACGCGCAGTGCGTAGTGCAAAATTCAAACCGTACAAAGAAAATGGCGTGGCTTATCCAATTCGTGCTGAGCAGCCTTTTGAATTGACATTGAACCCTAACGGCTAACCTTCAACAGGAGTTCGAGTATGAACTTTTCCGTCTATTGGCAACATGCAGATGCAGTCAGCAAAACGCTGTATTTCGTGTTATTGGCGATGTCGATTGCGACATGGACCATCTTTGCATTACGTTTGATGGGCACGCATCAATTGAAGCAACAAGCTTATGCTCAACTGTCTCAGGCATTAAATCAGCTGAAAGCAAAACTGGCACCCCTAAGTTTTGAACAGCGCAAAGCGGTTGCGGAACAAGCCTTATTGCGTCAAATTTCTGTAGAAAAAGCATCGGCAGAAAAAGGGGTGTCGGTATTGGGTACGATTGCCTCACTTGCACCGTTTGTCGGTTTATTCGGTACGGTTTGGGGTATTTTCCATGCATTGGTTGCCGTGGGTAAAAGTGGGCAGGCAGGACTGGCACAAGTCGCAACCCCAGTGGGTGAAGCGTTGATTATGACAGGCTTTGGTTTGGCAGTCGCAATTCCAGCGGTGATTGCCTACAACATTTGCTCGCGCGTGAACCGTACCTTATCGAACAATCTGCAAGATCATGCACACAGCTTGTTGATTGATACCATGTTGCAGCAAGATTCATCTGTGCAAAAAACAGAAGTGAAAGCAACACAACAAAGTTTGGTGGGAGGTCAGGTTTAATGGCTTTTCAATTGGGTGAAGACAACGACTCAGGCATGAATGAGATGAACCTCATACCCCTGATCGACATTATGTTGGTATTGATGATCATCTTTTTGGTGACAGCGACCGTTGCCAACCCATCTATACCATTAACCTTACCGCAAACCAGCGCAGAGATTGTCGATTTACCCCCTGAGCAAATTCAGGTCAGTATTAATGCCAATGGTGAAGTGGCGTGGGATGATCAAATTATTAGCTTAGATGAATTGCAAACCCGCTTTAACAACGCTGGTCAGCAAGCACAGCAACCCACTGTGGTATTAAGAGCCGACAAAGAATCGCGTTATGATACTGTGGCGCAAGTGATGTCACGTGCGAGTGAAGCCGGACTCAGTGATATTGCTTTTGCAACAGACGATTAAGCCCATATCTTATTTAAAATTAGCGATCTTTTAAGGTCGCTTTTTTTATGCAAACTCACGCATAATACCAAAATATTTCACCTACTCAAGCGTATTTAATCAACCAAGCTATTTGGGTTGAGTTAGCAGCTTATTTGAAAGTCTGTTTTTTGTAGCTTTTTAGCGCTGCACTGGAAACTCCCTGCAGAGCGTTTATCTCGCTTGCAATGGGGCGGGATTCTGCTGTCTTTTGCTGGTATAACAGTGACTTTTTTATGGCGTGATACTGTACAACACGAGACTCACCAAAACTTTAGCCCTATGTATTTTGGCGATTTACTCGCGCTGAGTGCAGGCATACTTTGAGCAGCCACAACGGTCGCGGTACGTTTAAGTCCTTTATCGGAAGCGCCTGTAACACAAACTTTGTTTTATCAATCAAGCACAAACCATCTTCAAGCGACTGAGCGGATTGCATACCTAAACTAGAAGATGGTTTGTGCCAAAAATTGAAATGCTCTGGATGAACAGTTACTTCGCTTCAAAAATCTTAGAAAGCGGAATCGACAACTTGGCAGCTAAATAGTCATCGGTTTCATTGAGTATGGGGCCGAGTCTTTGCATCCATTCATCATCAGAATAAACATTGGTCAAGTCCTGACGACGTGGCAATGAATACGGTAAATGTGTATAAAAGCTCCAAAAATCTACCTGAGAAAGATTACGCACCAATACAAATTCATCATTTTCAGTACGTTTAATTAAGTTTTGTTGTTCTAGCATTCGCACATAAGACGGCCAACGGCCAATTTCATTACGTCCTAATACATCCAGTGCTTCAGCTTCAGTGACACTTTCTCCACGCATTTGTTTTTTATAAAACAATTCCAGCAAGTCCAGTAACATGAGCAGCGGGTGGCATTTTTTCGCTCGGCTGGCTTCAAAAGCGGTCAGGGCAAAACTAATTTCAACACCCAAGAGCACAATATTCCAAGACAGAAAAATCCACAGTAAGAAAATAGGTACGGCAGCAAATGCACCATAAATAATTTCATAACTGGTGAAGTTGGACATAATAAAACCAAACAGGTTTTTCAAACATTCGAATACAACAGCACTGAATACCCCCGCAATTAATGCGGCTTTAATGGGTACACTGCGGTTGGGAATGGTCCAGTTCAGAATAAAAAAACCCAAAATGGTCAGGGCAAATGAAATCAGCCATAAAATAAATGCGCCATTGAGCTCATAACCTGCAAAGTTATTACTCAGCACATTCATAGAGGCCAAAGTTGAGGAAATGACAAAAGCACTGCCCAATAAAATAGGGCCTAATGAAATGATGGTCCAGTAACGCATAAAACCCACAATGCCGCCACGGGTTTCCTTCACCCGCCATATTCGGTTAAACACAGTTTCAATACTGGTCAGCATCATTACTGTGGTCACGAATAAAAACAAAACCCCGATGACGGTTAAGTTGCTGGATTTTTCGGTAAAGGCATTTAAGGCTTTATCAAAGGCAATAGTGGTTTTAGGTAAAAAGTTGCTGTAAATCAGTTGTTGTAATTGTTGCCGTGCGGGTTCGAGAGCCTTAATAGATGAGATGATCACCAAAAATACGGTAAGCATCGGCACAACAGCAAAAAGGGTAGTGTAGGTTAAAGAGCCCGCTTGTTCACGGCAGCGATCTGCTTCAAAGCGACGCAGCACAAATAAAACAAATTGAAACCATTGTTTGTCATAAAAAGGTAGTTTCTTTAAATATTCAACGATCATACAGTGGCTGTCTCAACTTTTTAATCATCATTATCTGTTTTCATGGTTAAGCTTAACCAAAAAAGTAGCAAAATACCGTATAGTTTTCATTTGAGTCTGATTTCTTAGCATGATGCAAGCATATATTCTGGTTTTGTACTTTAGTAAATATGGTTCTACCAAAGAAATGGCACATTTAATTGCCAATGGGGTAGAAGCCAGTGGCATGCCCGTTAAAATTAGAACTGTGCCCAATATCTCTACAGTGGTGCAACAAGCCGAGCCAAGTATTCCTGCCGAAGGTGATATTTATTGCACTTTAGATGACTTAGCCAATTGTGCAGGTTTGGCTTTGGGTTCTCCTACACGCTTTGGCAATATGGCATCTGAAATGAAATATTTCTGGGATCAAACCACCAGTCTCTGGCTGAATGGCGCATTGCACAATAAACCTGCCTGTGTTTTTACCTCATCGGGTTCGATGCATGGTGGACAGGAAAGTACCTTATTGACCATGTTGCCGCCATTGTTTCACCACGGGATGATGATTATGGGACTGCATAATGCGCATCCTGCTCTATCGAATACCAAAACGGGCGGCACACCGTATGGTGCAACGCATGTGAGCGGTCCACGCCACGATCAGGCTTTGAGCCAGGATGAAAAAATCCTTTGTGAAGTACAAGGACAACGTTTAGGCGAAATGGTAAAAAAATTACAGGGGATGTGAACTCTTTCTTCAATCAAGATGAAGCGTAAAATGGAGATATCATTTTACGCTTTCATTTTTTTACTTGAATTCGATTTTGAGTTAAAAATAAGTGCACTTTTCACCTAAAATCACCATTTGCAGTGATATTCAGTTTTTCTTTTTTCAAGTCTAATCACCGCTTTAAAAGCAGAGTTTTCTGTCACGGTTCACGCAGCATTTTTTTGTGCAGACTAGGGTCTGTTGACATTTCATAAATGGCTTGCGCTGTAGGCTAAAACTGAGCAGATCAGGCATGAAACGCAAGGAATAGCGAGATTATTGCTAAGTTTCATAACGCAATCTGAGAAAGTTTTAGCCACAGCCTTTCAGGGCGAGCATATTTTTTGCTGCTATTGCGTTATGTGCCAGTCATTTAGAATGACTAAATTTCCTGTCCCATGCCTTATATCAGCTAAAAAATATGCGTTGCCGCAAACATAGACGAATTGTCAACAGACCCTGATGTATTGAGCACAATGGACTGCTGTAAAAATGAGAGATTGAGGAAAAGTGAAAATGAATAAGTGGATGCTGATTGGGTTAAGTCTATTGAGTTTGGGGTGTTCATGGTCAAGTATTGCAGCGACTGAAATTGTGCATAGTCTGAGCTTTGCAGAACCAAAGCAGATTGAGAAACAACCTGCGGAAGCCGAATATTTAGCGGTACAAGAGCCTGTGATGACTTCTGCAAGCAGCATTGCAAAATAAAAAGATGTAATCAAAAAAGTGCTGCTATGTGCAGCATTTTTTTTGAAATTGATTTAGGGTTACTTAGAGTTGTTTGGTTCTTTCGACTTTTTCTTTAAAGCGGTGTTTGCATTTGAGGCATTGAAAATCTAGAAAAATATTCTGATCGACAATTACACCTGCTTTTTTACCAAAGCGATGCCCAAGAAAACCGCCTGTGATTCCCACACTAATTGCCCCGACAAACGTGCCAATCGTGCCGCCCATAATTACGCCCAATGGCCCTGCGGCTGTACCAATTGCTGCACCAATAGAAGCTCCTGAAGCTGCACCGCCCACTGTACCTGCTGCTGTACCTGCAGAGCCTAATAACACGCCACCAATTTTTTGCAAGTTTTGTTCATGGTTGCGTTTTTCAACTTGAGTTGAACCACATTTCGGACAGACGATACTGTGTTCCATCAACGGATTGTCTTGTGTCATGACTGTAAAATGCCTTGTGCTCATGCCGCATGCATTAATGCACGCAGACGATCTAAAAAGTGCTGTGTAGAGCTGCAATCTGAAAAACCAGACTGCTTAAACACTGTTATTTGAAGTGCAGCATGGCGTAGCGCAACTATTTTGTAAATTAAATATATGTAAATGAGCCGTTTAAGTTTGAAAATAAGAATAAAAAAAGAGCGCCTAAGCACTCTTTGATCACAGGGCTAAATGATGAAACAACATCAGTTTTAATCGACCTTAATCTCGTACAAATTCAACAGTACCGTTTGCCAAAGATTTTACTCGTGCCAATGATTCAACACGATAACCTCTTTCAAGCAATAATTCACGACCTGGTTGGAATGATTTCTCAATCACAATTCCAATACCCACGACTTCTGCATTGGCTTGATGGATTAAATCTGCTAAACCGAGTGCAGCTTGACCATTTGCCAAAAAGTCATCAATCACCAAGACTTTGTCGCTAGCGCTGATATGTTTGTTTGAAATGGCAATCGTACTTTCAGTTTGCTTGGTAAATGAAAATACTTTAGAGCGGTATAAATCATCTTTTAAGGTTAAAGATTGATATTTACGTGCAAAAATGACAGGAACGCCAAGTTCTAAACCTGCCATCACAGCTGGTGCAATGCCAGAAGCTTCAATGGTAATAATTTTGGTGATGCCTGCATCTTTAAACAAACGCGCAAATTCTTGACCAATTTGCTGCATCATCATAGGGTCAATTTGATGGTTTAAGAAAGAGTCGACTTTTAGAACCGCTTCAGATAAAACGATACCTTCAGCTAAAATTTTCTGTTCTAGTGCATGCACGGGAGAATCCTCAAGAGCAGGTGCTTTTCAAAGCAAAAGCGTATTTTAAAAAGCACCTGAAAAAATGCAAGAACAATTTACCAAATGGTGAATAGCTGCTGAGTTTGCTCAGCAGCTATGATTGGAATTAGTTGGTTGGGCCTTTATAACCTGTGAGTAATAAGCCATAAGACTTGTCTTTGTCTTGGTGGGTGACTTTTACAGGCAAGTAGTCAAGTTTTGGTGCCAACCAGAAAATCGTATCACGGTTCGGTTTGCTATGTTTTAGCACCACTTTAATAGTGTCGAAGGTACCGTAATTGGTTTTGATCTTTTCTGCACCTTGTTTAATAAAGCGACGTGATTCAACCTCGTTGTGGTCGGCAATATAGTAGCTCGATTTTAAACCGCCACTTTTTAAATCTTCACGGATTTGCAGCTCTGCATTCAACTCATCCAACACGCCCGCTTTCCAGGCAAAAGAACGGGTTTCGCTGTCCTTTTTAGTGTTAATGGTTTTCGCCGAAGGATTGAAGTTAATACTCATGGTGTTGTTATGCACTAAAATCTTACTGCTGCGGCTGAAGCTAGATGAGCCAATTTTGCCATCATTAAAAGTAAAACGGCTAGTTTCTGTGGCAGAGGCGATTACGCCAGCTTTAGCCGAAAACACATAACTCCATTGGTTACCTGTTTTGCTTAAAGTTCGTGTTGCAGAACCTAAGTTCTTACCATTGTAGTTAAACTGATAACTGGCTTGAAAAGGACTCATGGCAAATATTTGGCTAGAGAAACCAGCCAAGAACAGTGCTGTTGAAACACTGGCTGCCATACCGATTTTTTTCACTACATAATTTGCCATTGCTGAGATATTTCCTTTTTAGGTAGGGAGATGCAATTTACTTGCTTATCGCCATTATAGGCGTTGAATATGAAGAGAAAATTAGGAATTATGCGGCTTGTGTCGTTTTCCTGTACGAATTCTCTTGCAAAGTTTAGCCTAGCCTTGTTTTTGTTTCAGTGGTGTGACTTGAGTATCTGCAAGAAAGTCTTCCGCATTATCCAGTTTTTCTTCAGACATTTTACGGAACAATGCGGTCAAATTGACGTTGCCAGTGAGTACCAATTCCGCTTCGCGTAATACCGCATGATTCACATGAACTTTACTGAGTGTATCAATGATAGAGCGGCTTTTACCTAACCAGCGATTTAAGTCTAAATGCAGCAAATCATCTTTGACTTTAATGACTTTGAGTTTTTCTAAAATCATGCCCAAAGGGTCATCATTGCGTATTTTTTGATAGTAAAATAAAGCACACTTAACCGCGATTTTATGTAAAAAGCTTGGATAACTCGCCTCAATGACCTGTGTGTCACTAATTTGTTCAAACACAATGAGCTGAGTATCTTTATTCAATTCCATCTGCACCAATTTTAAATCGACAGATAGAGTAATGTTCAAGCCGTTGTAATCTAGGGTTGCATAAAGACGTAACCAGTCGTCGTGTAAGTCTGCATGCAGATCTTGCAACATTTTCACATTATCGGTCACAAAGCGCTGAAAAGTCGCATTTAAAAAGACCTGAGATAATGGAAATTCACGTTCATCCTCAATAAATCCTTCGGCTTTTTGGTACACTTGACGGATACGTTGAGAGATATTGGTGATCAGGGTTTGCATACGGCCGTCCAAGTCGTTCATTCATTCTTTACAGATACAAATATTTTGTCGAATTGTATTAAAAATACAGGCATAGAAGCTTGCAGTTTAGCAAAATAAGTTGCACCATTTTAAGCTTTTAAGGCTCACTAGTCAGCTTTTTGATGAAATTCGCAGTTTTGCAGAAAAGTAAAAACTGAGCAAAGTAATATACTCTTTAGTTTATACCGCATTTTGCGGTTTGGGGAATCAGACGTTTTGTCGGATTAATGTGATGCTAAAAAAAATTCAATTAATGCCTTCTACCCAAGATTGGTGGAAAGATCCTATTTTTGCTGCTGCTTTGCTGGTGGCTGCTGTGTTGCACGCATTAATTTTGGAAGTGCAGTTTGCTGCACCGCAACAAAGTGATGTTGCGGTCAAGGAAATTGCGATATCGGTTCGCATGAGCGATACAAAAGTTGAAGATGCAGATTTCTTAGCCCAAGTCGATCAGCAAGGTTCAGGGACATTCCGTGAACAACATCGCATGTCGAGTGACATGCCTGCACCCATGACTGAACAAAGTGCGGGGGAGCAAGAACTGGAAAGTTTAGAACGTATGCAGCAACAGCGCGAATTAAACTTTGAAGAAAAAGTGTTGATGACCACGCTCAGTTGGCAGAAACAGGCGGCAGAAAATCAGCGCAAAAAAGCCATGCAGGAGTTGAATAGTCAATTTCAAGCTAAGGCGGCCATGGTTGCCAGTATTGAAGCGCAATATTTACAACGCCAACAAAACTTTAGCCGTCAGCAAAAAATTAAAACCATTGATGGAATTCAGGCCAAGCAAGACAACACTGCGGGCTATATTGAGAAATTCCGTCAAAAAGTCGAGTTTTATGGCAACCGCTATTACCCAGAACAGGCCAAAGCACAGAATTTAGCGGGTGAGGTGCGTTTAATGGTAATTTTAAACAGCAATGGCGGGATTCGTGCCATTCGTTTAATTGAAAGTTCAGGTCATGCTATGTTGGATGAAGCAGCCAAAGCTTCGGTACGTAAAGCTGCACCTTTTGGCGCATTTGATGCGAAAATGAAGGATATTTCGGAATTGCGGATTGTGCGAACGTGGCGTTTTGACCCTGCCGAAGCTGAGTTTGAGGTGCGCTAGTTTTTTCCTCTCTGTAACTCTCTCCCAAAGGGAGAGAAGATTTTGTGTAGCGTCTAACCATTATAGATTCTAGCTTATGTTCTCCTTTCCACTGGGTATTACAGGAAGAACTTACAAAAGCCTAGAAAACCAATATCTTATCTTTATTTACGCAGCAATATCCTTCTACTAATTAGCAATCATGGGATTCTAATAAATGTTCTCCCTCACCAATCGAGGAAGTTAGAGGGAGGGCAGTTTTAAACAAAAAAGCGAGCCTTGGCCCGCTAATTTTATGTTTTTCAATAACTTAAAATTCAATCTTTTTGAATGTACGGATTATCCAAACCAAATTTGGCAAGAATCTCGATTTCCAAAGCTTCCATTTCTTCAGCATCTGCATCTGAGGTTTCATGATCATAGCCCATAAGATGCAGCGTGCCATGTACCAACATGTGAGTGAAATGCGCCAATGGTGTTTTGGCTTGTTCTGCAGCTTCCTGCAAAACTACAGGAATACAAATCACCAAATCTCCAATTGGAAAGCTTGGCAACACTTGTGCCATTTCATCGGGTAAATCACTTGGGAAAGACAAGACGTTGGTAGATTTGTCCTTGTTACGATATTCCAAATTGAGCTTGTGGCTTTCGGCATGATCGACACAAGCAATTCCGATTTCACAATCACTTTGGGTGTCTATATGTCTTAAAGTGGTTTCTACTACTTTTTTCAGATAGGCACGTTTTAACACCAACTCAGGCGCTTCAATATCCTGTTGCAGGCTCAGACTTAATTTCAAAATGAATCCTTAATTCTTAAGTTGCGTTGCAGAACACACAGCAATTAATGCTGTGCATCTGCTGCGGCGTCATTTTCCGCAATTAATGCTTCCTGACGCGCTTTACGTTCTGCGCGTGCTTCGGCACCTAAACGCTGTTGCTCACTGTCCCAGCCTTCGTAGGCTTCAACAATTTTTTGCACCAACTGGTGACGTACTACATCGCGTGAGTGGAAGCGGGTAATGTGAATTTCATGCACATTTTCCAGTACCCGCAAAGCATGTGATAAGCCAGATTGCTGACCACGTGGTAAATCGACCTGAGTCACGTCACCTGTAATGACTGCACGTGAACCGAAGCCCAGACGGGTCAGGAACATTTTCATTTGTTCAGGGGTGGTGTTCTGCGCTTCATCCAAAATCACAAAAGAGTGGTTGAGGGTGCGACCACGCATATACGCCAGTGGTGCAACTTCAATGACTTGGCGTTCAATGAGTTTGGCAACTTTTTCAAAACCCAACATTTCATACAAGGCATCGTAAAGTGGGCGCAGATAAGGGTCAATTTTCTGGGTTAAATCACCTGGTAAGAAGCCCAGTTTTTCACCCGCTTCAACCGCAGGGCGCACCAATAGAATCCGCTGGATTTCATTACGCTCCAGCATATCTACGGCAGCGGCAACAGCCAAGTAGGTTTTACCTGTACCTGCAGGGCCAATACCAAATGAAATATCGCTTTGCAAAATACGCTGCACATAACGCTTTTGGTTGGCGCCGCGTGGGTTAATACGCCCTTTGCGGGTTTGCAACCAGACAGCATCCAATCCAGTATGCTCTTGCCCATCATCCGATTGTAATTCACGGTCAGTTTGACTGCCCTGAATCATCATGTGGAGCGTGTCTGCACTAATTTGTGCAGAACTTTCCGCTTCCTCATGCAGGCGTTGCAAGAGCGTTTCGGCTCGCTCAACTGCATCAATTTCCCCATCTATAAAAAAGGCGTCACCACGATGGGAAATTTGCACGTCTAGACGTTGTTCGATTTGTTTCAAATGTCCGTTATAGGCACCGAGCATGCTTTTTAGACGTTCCATTGAAATGCCAGGAAAAGTTACTGTACGTCGAATCGCTGCAGTCAAGAGAATTCCTTAATCTGTTATTGGACTTTAGCTCCTACATTACGCCACGTCAGGCTCAAGATTCAAGAGTTCACCGTAAACTAAATTCAAAGTTTTAATCTCGGTAATCTCAATCTCCGCAAAGCGTCCGACCCAAGCTGGGTCACCAATAAATGTTACTAAACGTGTATTGTCGGCCGTACCCACTAAAATGTTCGGGTCTTTGTCAGAAACATTTTCAATCAGGACACGTTGTACTGTTCCGAGCATGGCATCAGTCTTATCTATACTCGATTGTTTGATCCATTGCTGAACTTTGGCCAAACGCTCTTTTTTAACATCTTCAGGGGTAGTGTCCTCAAGTTCAGATGCAGGTGTTCCTGGACGTTTTGAGTAAATAAAACTGTAGGAGTGGTCAAAATCCATGTCTTGAATAAACTGATAAGTTTCTTCAAAGTTTTGATCAGTTTCACCTGGGAAGCCAATAATAAAGTCGCTAGATAAGTGCATGTCTGGGCGTACTTTACGTAATTTGGCAATCTTGTCGATATACACATCGATGGTGTGATTACGTTTCATCGCCTGTAAGACATCATTCGAGCCACTTTGCACAGGCAAGTGTAAATGCGACACCATTTGCGGTAAATCACGGTAGCATTGAATCAAATCATCATTAAATTCTAACGGGTGTGATGTGGTGTAGCGAATTCGCCCAATACCAGGTACTTCGGCAACCAAACGCAGTAAATCGGCAAAAGTACAAATTTTGCCGTCATAAGTTTCACCACGGTAGCCATTCACGTTTTGACCGAGCAAGCTAATTTCACGCACGCCTTTTTCGGCCAAAGTCGCAATTTCAGCCAAGACATCATCTAAAGGACGTGAAACTTCTTCACCGCGTGTATAAGGCACTACGCAGAAAGAACAGTATTTTGAACAGCCTTCCATAATCGACACAAAGGCTTTAAACCCTTCAACACGAGGCTCAGGTAGGAAGTCGAATTTTTCGATGTCTGGGAAAGAAATATCCACCAGTTTGATTTTTTCTTTCTTTGGTTTTTCAACTTGATCGTGGTGCTGATCAAGCATTTGGGGCAAGCGGTGCAAGGTTTGTGGACCAAAAATCATATCCACATACGGCGCGCGTTTTTGAATGTTGTCGCCTTCCTGAGAAGCCACGCAACCGCCTACGCCAATCACTAAATCAGGATTTTTTTCTTTAAGCTTGCGCCAGCGTCCTAATTCAGAAAATACTTTTTCTTGGGCTTTTTCACGAATTGAACAGGTGTTCATGAGCAAAATATCGGCGTCGGCAGGGTTGCTGGTCAGCACATAGCCGTGCGAGTCGCCCAAAAGGTCTGCCATACGGTGACTGTCATACTCATTCATCTGACACCCTTGCGTTTCGATATACAGTTTCTTAACTGAACCGTCGGCTAGGGTGTGCTGTGGCTGGGTAACAGTGTTTTCTGAGGCAGCTTGGGCACCATTCGGGATGAAGGTTTGAACCGTCATGTAGGCTCCTAAGAGATAATTCACGAGTTCGTTTATAAAAATAAACGCAATAGATAAAACAAAGGGGCGTATTTTAGCAGGAATTCAAGATAAACTGACAGACTTTAATCCATGCATCACATGCTTGAAATGTGAAGTAAAATTGTTGGAAGATTGATTTCAAGATTAATAGTGTCTAATCAGAAGGTTACATAACAGAACACAACTAGGGTTCTAGAGTAATTAAACTAAGTTAAATGATTGGATGCGGACCTCGAGGCAGAAGTAAATGACTGAAGGCAAGCGAATGCTGCAAATGATGAAACAAAATAATAAATTAACGAAAAAGCTTGTATTAAGTCTGGTTTCGCTTGCCGTGATGACGGGTACGCATGCCGCAAATGAACAATTTAATGATGCACTGCGTGCAGCCAATTCAGGTGATGTCGATTTATTGCAGCAGTATCAATATGCCATGCAAAATGATGTCTTGGGCTACTATCCTGAATACTGGGCATTGAACACCAATTTGGGTATGCAACCTCCCAGTGCTATTGTGCAGTTTGCACAGCGTCATCCACAATCGGCGATGGCAGAAAAACTCGCAGCAGATTACATCGAAGAAAAAGTTAAACAGGCCGATTTTAGTAGTGCGCAACCCGTGCTTGCCTATGTGAGTAATGCCGATCAAGCCGAAAGCTGTGCTATGGCACAAGTCCGCACCCGTTCGGGTGATCCTTTGGTGGTCGCTGAGTTTAAAGATGTATGGCTGAATACCAGTACACAACCTGAATCTTGTACAGGTTTGGGGCGGATGATGCTGTCAAGTCCTTTAATGACTCAGCAAGATAAGCAGCAACGCTTATGGGCACAATTGCGTGCAGGGCAGTCTGGACTTGCTTTAGCGACTGCACAAAGTTTAGGTATGAATATCAGTTTGGCACAATTGAACAGCATTCAGGCCAATCCACTGAATTATTTGTGGTCTGCACCTAAAGCAAGCAATGAAGATCATGCCTATCTTATTTATGCGATGGGGCGTCTAGCCGATAGCGATTTAGACTCGGCACTTTCTTCACTAAAACGCAGTTCAGAAGGTACGCCAGAAGCAATACAAAAAGCCCTATATCGTGCTGTGGGATATATTGGTGGCACCACGGTTATGAAAAACAATTTTAAGCGTGAAGTGTTAAGTGCCTTAGATGCCAGTTATGGCTTGCCATTTAGCCCCGAAGAAGCAGAAATCTATGCCCGTCAGGCGATTCGTTTTGGCGCATGGGAAAGTGTGATTCGTGCGGTGGATAGCATGAGCGTGACTCAAAAACAGGAAGATCGTTGGCAATATTGGTTGGCACGTGCTTTAGAACAACGCAATGATGCAGCATCGAAACGTAGCGCGCAAAATATTTATAAAAAACTGGCGCAGGGTGATGATTATCACAACTTGTTGGCGAAAGATCGTCTTGGGCAAACTTACAATACAATTCCTGCGAATACACAACCAAGTACTCATGACTTACAGCGTTTGAATCAGGATATTCACTTTAACCGCGCCTTTGCCTTGCGTGAAGTTAATGCACCTGCCAATTATGTCAACCGTGAATGGAATTGGGCGGTACGTCAGGCGTATTTAAGACAGGATGATGGTTTGATTTTAGCAGCGGCTAAGCGTGCGACCGATATGGGTTGGTATGATCGTGCCATTTATGCAGCAGATCGTACTGTGAATAAGCACAACTATAGTTATCGTTATGCCATGCCACACCGTAATTATGTGGTAAGTCACAGTCAAAATGTAGGTATTGACCCAGCTTGGGCTTATGGACTGATGCGTCAGGAAAGCCGTTTTAATACCACTGCGCGTTCGCATGTCGGCGCAGGTGGACTGATGCAAATCATGCCCGATACGGCACGTCTGGTTGCACGACAAATGGGTGAAACTTATAATCCTGCCGCGCTGAGTGATATGAATACCAATATTCGTTATGGCACATTTTATTTGTCGACGATTCACAGACAATTAAGCAATAGTCCAGTGCTTGCTACAGCGGGATATAACGCAGGGCCGAACCGTGCACGTCGTTGGCAGCCCGAGTTTCAAGCGATTGCTGCAGACCAATATACCGAGAGTATTCCATTGTTAGAAACACGTGACTATGTCAAGCATGTCATGACCAATGCCACACATTATGGTGTGTTGTTGGGGCAGGGTGGACAATCGATGAGTAGTCGTATGCAACATATTCCATCGCGGAATACACCTTAAGGCAAATATATAAGTGATACAGCTTGATGATCGTGTTGGTAGTTAGATCTGAAGATTATTGGGCGCGTAAATAACAAGGGGGCTCAAGCATTGAAAGTGTGGATGAGTGCAACTTCACAGCCAATTCAAGTGACATTGCTCAGTTTGAGCGGTGCAGCTTTGGTTTTGTGTACGCAAAATGCATTTTCTGCTCCTGTACAAGGTTATGTGATGTCTGTGCAAATGACGCCTGCCGTGTGTTTAATTGATTCGAGTAAAAGCAAAAAGCGTAAATGTTTAGAAGGTTATTCGCTGAATATTGAAGGCTTATATCCTGAAGTTGCTGCCCGTGAATGTAGCTCTCAGTCATCGGCAAAGTTGCCACCTTTGCAAGCCAAAGTGGTGGCGCGGGTTATGCCTGATGAAGCAGCACGGGTACAATTGTGGCAAGGCATTGGTGGCTGTGTGCCCATGAATGCCAGTCAGTATTTCCGCATGATTATTAACAATGCAGATCGGATTAACGTGCCTTCGGTATTGACCGGGCAAGGCACGCAGAGCGTGCAATTGTCACAACTGCGAAGTTTGTTTCTTAAGTCCAATTCCGGTATGTCATCGAAAAGCGTGCATTTTCAGTGCTCTAACCATCAAGGCAAAAGTTATTTAACTGAAATCAAAATTTGTTATGACACTGCAGGGCGCTATAAGCAGTGTGGTGCAGGGGTTGAATCTAATTGCCCGAATCAGTTTTTTATTAAAGGTTCTTACTAGCTTGCTAGGTGACTGTAATTTTTGACTTTTAAGCTTTTTGAGAAATTTTATTCATATTTTCTATCAGACTTTTGTGGAATTTGATGCGCTTTTGCATGCATCCGCTGAATGATTGGAGTACAATCTTTCGCGTTTATGATTATTAGATTAAATGGACTGACTATTTAATCGCATTGACTATCCTCAACTGGAGATAATTACATGAAGCAACCCGTTCGTGTTGCCGTGACTGGCGCTGCAGGTCAAATTGGTTACAGCTTATTATTCCGTATCGCTAGCGGTGAAATGTTGGGTAAAGACCAACCAGTTATTCTTCAATTGTTAGAAATTCCTGTTGAGAAAGCTCAACAAGCGCTTAAAGGCGTAATGATGGAACTTGACGACTGTGCTTTCCCATTATTGGCAGGCATGATCGGTACTGATGATCCTAAAGTTGCATTTAAAGATGCTGATTACGCGTTATTGGTTGGTTCTCGTCCACGTGGTCCTGGTATGGAACGTGCTGACCTTCTTAAAGTCAACGGTGAAATCTTTATTGGTCAAGGTCAAGCGCTGAACGAAGTTGCGAGCCGTGACGTTAAAGTTCTTGTTGTGGGTAACCCAGCGAACACGAATGCTTATATCGCAATGAAATCTGCTCCAGATCTTCCAGCGAAAAACTTCACAGCAATGTTACGTCTTGACCACAACCGTGCGTTAACTCAACTTGCTCAAAAAGCTGGCGTTGCTGTTTCTGATATCAAAAACATGACAGTTTGGGGTAACCATTCTCCAACAATGTATGCTGACTACCGTTTTGCAACTGCAAATGGCGAAAGCTTAAAAGACAAAATCAACGATGATGCATGGAACAAAGACGTGTTCCTTCCTACAGTGGGTAAGCGTGGCGCTGCGATCATCGAAGCACGTGGTTTATCTTCTGCTGCATCTGCTGCAAACGCTGCAATTGACCACATGCGTGATTGGGCGCTTGGCACAAACGGCGAATGGGTAACTATGGGTATTCCTTCTGACGGTTCTTACGGTATCCCTGAAGGCGTAATGTTCGGTTTCCCTGTAACTTGCGAAAATGGCGAATACAAAATCGTTCAAGGTCTTGAAATCGACGAGTTCAGCCGTGAGCGTATCAACTTCACGTTAAACGAACTTGAAGAAGAACGTGCAGCAATTGCTGACATGATTAAATAATTTAATCTGCTAGATTAAGTTAAAACTTCTTTGGAAGTGATGCCAGTCAATTAAAAGTTGACTGGCATTTTTTTACACTTGATTTTTTCTTTGAACTTAAATGCTTGTCATCATTTTAGTTTTTATGGTTTATCAGATATAAGAACGGATGGCGGGTTGTAAAATAGGTCGATTCCCTTACATGATGGGGAAATTGCGTAGAATACGCGCGTTTCCTTTTTCAAATCTTCTCTCTGTTATATCTGTTATTGTTGCAAGTGCCCAATGATCGGATGTTTCGTTTTTGGGGCTTTTATCTTGCTTGTTGTCGGTACCATTGGCGCATTTCAAATTGTGGATCTAAATCAAGCATTGTAAGTTTTTGATGGGTGGTTTAGGGATGACGTTGGATCACGCTTTTTTGGGTTTTACTTCTAGCAGGCGTGTTTATTAAATATCGTCGTGGTCTTTGCAGGCTCAAATGATCATGTTGGGCTTGGCGGTGTTGTTATTCTTTCCTGCTTTGAGTGCAGGTGAGTTATTAGCAATCCAGTCAAGTACAACGTCAATCCTATGTCGATGTCAGTCATGATGGGAGCCTTAATTTTTGGTATCAGCATGCAGTTAGGCGGCGGCTGTGCATCGGGTATGCTATACACTTGTTGCGCTGGTAAGGCGTGAATGTGGGTTACGCTGTTTTTTTGCTTAGGTTTACGGGTTGCGGCTGTAGTAGGTGGCTTAACACTGGGTTAAGGTGCAAGTTTGGTCTATGGTTATAACAATGGTACATACTTTAGCGGAATTGCTTCGGGCAGTGTGCATGGCGGGTTATAGCTGTTATTTATTTTTTTGGAGAATATCATTGGTGTGAAATTGCGCCCAATCTTTTTTCCAAATGAAAAGCCACAGCCAGAAAAACTAACAGGTTGCTAACTTTTAATTTGCGTAGAAAAAGCCAGTCGGTGTGCATTGACTGGCTTTTTTCATGTTCTAGGAGAGTTTTGAAAATTGAATGGTGTAGATATTCAAGATTGATTCAAATGTTTTTCGTCATATGAAAACCCTTGCTGAGTGGTATGGTTTTTTCAGTTTTTCGCAAATAACAGCTCAAGCTTGTTCTAAAGCTGCACTTTTTCTGATTCTTGGTAAATACAATAATCGGTAGGTAATGGTAAGAAGGATCACCCACAATGGGCTGACAATAAGTGCTTTAAGCGTATCTGGCTCTAAACTTAAAATAATTAAGGCGAAAAACAAGAAGACAAGTACAACATAACTCATCCACACACCCCCTGGCATATTAAAGGTTGAGCGTTCATGCAATTCTGGTTGTAATTTACGATAACGCAAATAGCACACCATAATTAGTCCCCAAATGCTAATGAATAAAATCACACACAGAGAGCTGGCTAAGGTGAAGGCTTCAATGGTATTCGGTACAAAATATTGCAAACCTGCACCCGCCATAATAAAGAAGCATGAAAAAATCACTCCTTGTGCAGGAACAGCACGTTTAGATAAGCGTGCTAATGCTTGTGGTGCTTGCTTGGTTCTGGCTAGACCAAATACATGCGACTGGTCGAAAACACACCACTGTTCATCGATGACATCACTGAAGATAGCACCACTAAATTCATGATAATCGCAGAGGTTGGAATTCCTGCATGTAGAAATAGGGAAACAAATGGACTTTGATCGGCAGGAATTTGGTTCCAAGGCGTTACAGACATCACCACCAATAAAGAAAGGACGTAAAACAGAATAATGCGGGTTGGAATCGCATTGACCGCTTTAGGCAGATTTTTTTCAGGGTCTTTGGTTTCTGCTGCCATTGTGCCTAAAAGTTCAACTCCGACAAAAGCAAATAAGGCAATTTGGAAACCTGCTAAAAAGCCATTGCCACCTTGTGGAAACATGCCGCCATGTGCCCAAATATTACTGAAGCTTGACGCCGTACCATTGAGGGATTGAAAGTGGTTGAGCACCATAAAACCACCAATAAAAATTAAACCTAGAATGGCTAAAATTTTAATCAGGGCAAACCAGAACTCAATTTCTCCAAAGAGTTTAACCGTAAGCAAGTTGAGTCCGAGTACAAATAAAACACATCCCGCACTAATTAAAGCTTGTCCTGTGGGGGTAAAACTGACCCCAGCGGGTAGCCAAAAGTTGAGATAATTAATGATGGCTGCTAAGTCTGCAATCCCCACCAAAACCCAACCGAGCCAATATGACCAGCCTATATAATAGGCAGCTCCCGGGCCAATTAAGTCATATGCCATATCAATAAAAGATTTGTAATGCAGATTGGATAATAAAATTTCGCCCAAAGCGCGCATTAGAAAGAAAAACATCAGACCAATAATCATGTAAATAAACAGAATAGAAGGTCCTGCCAGTGAGATGGTTTTGCCTGAGCCCATAAACAGCCCTGTACCAATCGCACCGCCAATGGCAATTAACTGTAAGTGTCGGTTGGACAATTTGCGCTGCAGTTGATCTGGAGGAGACTGCAAAGAATTTTGCGAAGTTTGTGTCATTTCAATGTCCTTATTGAGTTTTTTAACGGTAGCCATTGGCGTACGTAGTTCACTTTAGCGAGCTGAAAATCCTATTCAGCGCAATTACCGTTAAATATGAGAAAGATTTAAAAATGCTACGGTTTATAACTGCGTTGCCGTCACTGCAATTTCAATACGCCAGTTTGGATTGACCAATTCTGCTTGAATGGTTGCACGAGCAGGTTTAGGGCAGTCTTTTAACCACTCTGCCCATAAGGCATTGACTACTGGAAAATCGGCAAGGTCTTTTAAAAAGAGCTGTGCAGAAAGCAAGTGTGATTTATCACTATTGACCTGAGCCAAAAGCTGTTCAATGGTGTTGAACACGTTTCGTGTCTGTGCGTCTATGTCGGCTTCAGGATTGCTTGGGACTTGTCCTGAAAGATAAACCACATGATTAAATACAGTCACAGCACTCATAAAATCATTGCTGTGTAGATGTTGAATTGAATTGGGCATCACTATTTCCTTGTGTAGTGGGGGTGCATAAATGCAACTGGGTCAAACGAATAATCAAAGTACGGAAAACATTTATTCCGTGGCTGCAATAGAAAAAGGCACGCGCTGTGTGACGGCACACATCAGCTCATAGCCGACTGTGCCTGAGGCATGCGCAACTTCATCAATACTTAGCAGAGTCCCTGCAGAAGACTTGCCCCATAACACCACTTCGGCACCAATATCGGCATCGGTCACATGGGTGAGATCAACGGCCAACATATCCATGCTGACCCGACCAATCAGACATGTTTTACAGTCATTGACCAACACAGGTGTGCCTGTTGGAGAAGTCCGCTGATAGCCATCGGCATAACCGCAGGCTGCAATGCCAATGCGCATGGGATATTCCGCTACAAAGTTGGAGCCATAACCGACACTTTGACCTGCCACCAAAGTCTGTATGGAGATAATTTCTGTACGCAAACTCATGGCAGGTTGTAATTGCCAGCTTTGACTAGAATGTTTTGGATAGTCAGGAGAGCTGCCATAAAGCATGATGCCGCCACGGACAATGTCAGAGTGGAGCTCATGGCTGTGACGTAAAATTGCTGCACTGTTGCTGACGGTCACCGCTGCAGGAAATGCTTGAATGATGTGTTGGAATTGCGAATATTGTTGCTGAATTCCCGAAATACCAAAACGCTCACCATCTGCATCTGAAAAATGCATCATGTGCGTCAGACTCGCCACAATCTCTAATTCAAGCAAACGCTTCCAAGCCTGAGCATAGTTTTCGGGTGCAAAACCCAACCGATTCATGCCTGCATTCATTTTGACGAAAATATGAAATCGCGCTGTGGGGTGGTTAGACTGAAATTGCTGTAACCATTCAATTTGTGCAGTGTTGTGTACGGTGAAACTAAAATTAAAGTCGTGACAATCCTGTAAGTCTTGTGCAGAGAAAATGCCTTCCAACAATAAAATATCGCCTTGCCAGCCCAAAGCACGTAAGCGTTTTGCTTCGGCGAGATCAAGTAGGGCAAAACCATCTGCTTGTTGTAAAGCAGGGTAGACCCGTTCGATCCCATGTCCATAAGCATTGGCTTTTACCACGGCATACACTTTTGAGTTTTTTGCATGACGTCGAGCAATGCCTAAGTTATGACTTAAGGCATCTAAATGAATCCATGCCCGTATTGGTCGTGACATAAAGTTCTTCCTTGAACAAAGTGGTTTAGCGTTTAATCCGTTTGCTGTATGTCTAGAAACTAAGCTGCTAAGGTGGTGTGATAACGCTGTAGAGATAAACCTTCGGTGCAAATTTCTGTACTGCGTCCCATCACCAAATCACTGATTAACTTTCCTGAACCACACGCCATCGTCCAGCCTAAAGTGCCGTGTCCTGTGTTAATAAATAAATTTGGATACTGCGTTGTACCAATAATTGGGGTGCTGTCTGGTGTCATTGGGCGTAACCCTGTCCAAAATGCAGCTTGTTTCAGATCGCCGCCAGGAAATAAATCGTGCGTCACCATTTCCAAGGTTGCTCGTCGGTCTAAATTTAAACCCAAATTAAAGCCACTCAATTCAGCCATGCCGCCCACGCGAATACGTTGATCAAAACGTGTGATCGCAATTTTGTAGGTTTCATCCAAAACGGTAGATTGAGGGGCTAAATCTGGCTGAATAATTGGAATGGTGAGGGAATATCCTTTTACAGGATAAACAGGTAAATCGAGATGCAAAGGCTTTAAAAAATCACGTGAATAACTGCCAAATGCCAGTACATAGCGGTCTGCTGTCAGTACCTGACCATTGACCAAGACACCTTTAATGGTGTTACCTTCAACAATAATTCGTTCAACTTTTTGATTAAATTGGAAATTAACCCCTAAATTTTTGGCATGTTGAGCTAAAGCTTTACTAAATAAATAACAATCACCGGTTTCATCATTAGGTAAATGTAAGCCGCCGACTAATTTGTCTTGAGCATTGACTAAGGCGGGTTCAACCTGTGCCAAACCTGCAGCATCGAGTAGTTTAAAGTCGACCCCCGTTTCTTGTAGGACTTGAATATCACGTTGTACAGCTTCAAGTTGTGCTTCTTTACGGAAAATTTGCAGTGTGCCTTTGGCGCGGTTTTCGTACTGAATGCCTGTTTCTTGACGCAAACTGCGTAAACAATCGCGGCTATATTCTGCAATACGAAGCATGCGTTCTTTATTAATCGCATACTGATTGGCGCTACAGTTTTTCAGCATTTGTAACATCCATTGCAATTGCCACATGCTGCCATCTAGCTGTACCGCCAATGGTGCATGATGCTGAAACATCCATTTCACAGCTTTAAATGGAATACCGGGTGCTGCCCACGGTGTTGAGTAACCTGGTGAAATTTGTCCTGCATTAGCAAAACTTGTTTCTTCTGCAGGGCCAGCCTGACGGTCTAATACCGTGACTTCAGCCCCTTGTTTTGCTAAATAATAAGCACTGGTCACTCCAATGACGCCACTACCTAAAACAATTACACGCATGTGCTTGTCCTAACGCTATCCCTAGTTTATTTAACTAGTATATTTTTAGTTTAATAGTGAAATTTGCTATTTTTAGGGTAGTATTTTAGTGAATTCGTAGGATTATTCGCGGAAATTATAAAATAACAGGGATTTTAGATGCGTAAATTAGACCGTATAGATCGGATGATTTTAGAGATATTGCAAAAGCAGGGCAGAATCGCAATTAGTGAGTTGGCAGCGATGGTCAATTTATCGACCACGCCTTGCTCAGAGCGGGTAAAGCGCTTGGAACGTGATGGCATTATTATGGGTTACCATGCCCGTTTAAGCCCAGAGTTACTCGATAAACGCTTATTGGTATTTTTAGAAATTAAGCTTTCTGCAAAATCAGGCGATGTGTTCGAACAAGTTGCACGAGATTTGGCAGATATTCCTGAAGTTTTAGAATGTCATTTAATTTCTGGAGAATTTGATTATTTGGTCAAGGCACGTTTAAAGGAAATGAGTGCCTATCGTAAATTGCTGGGCAATATTCTAAAAAAACTACCTGCCTCGGCATCATCGCATAGCTATGTGGTGATGGAGGAAGTTAAAGAAAGTTCGTACTTAGATTTGAATGTATAGTTGTACAAAAAATAACATGCTGCAACTTGGCTGCTGCTGAATTGTGGCTCAAAGCAGGTTAAGGTCATTAAAAGTACAAGACGAACCAAAGGAGGATGGCATGTTTGACCAACAACCGACCTTAGAACTGTTATTTCAACAATTGGGTTTAGATGCAGACGATGCAGCAATTGATCAATTTATTCGTGAGCATCAATTACCTGCAGAAACCAAACTACACTGTGCCGAGTTTTGGACTGAAGGACAGCGCCAATTTTTGCAAAGTCACTGGAAAAAAGATGATGATTGGGCCATTGTGATTGAAACTCTAAATGAGCAATTACATAGCGATCAGCATCCGAGTGTCTAATTGTTATTTAAGTAAAAAGAATTTTAAGTTAAATCAAATACCTTTCATCTCAAAGAGCCAGTAAACTGCGTTCTCACAAAAAGATACAACAAACCCAGTCAAAAGTCTGGGTTTTTTATACAAAGTGTTATAAGTTGGTTGAATAAGGAATTACAACGAAACTAATAAAAGGGGGCAAGGTGCTCATGCAAAATACTCCATCATTAGCCATGTTATTCAGCCAACTCGGTTTAGCCAGTAGCCCTGCAGCCATTGAATTGTATGTACGTACGCATCAATTGCCTGCACATATTAATTTACATGAAGCGCCGTTTTGGAATAAATCACAACGTGAATTTTTAATCAGTCATTTGGTACAAGACGATGATTGGGCCATTTGGATTGATGAACTCAATCAACAATTACATTTAGATGCTTATCGTTTACAAGCTGTTTAAGTTCAAGTCATTGCCATCTTATAAAAAACGCCTCCGAACGAGGCGTTTTTTAATGCATTCTGCTTTTGAGAATTTGTTTAAACCAGACTTCGGTTTGATAGGCGTTAAAAGCAGGGTGAATTTGTAAGAGTTCCAAATCAAATTCGGCAGTTTTACTATACTTGCCTAACCAGTGACGACACAGTGCGCTTTCATTTTTACTGGCGCTGGCATAGGCCAAGAAAAAGAAAATATCCCCATGCGCATAATGGGTCATGGCTTTTAAAATTTGTTGGGTAATTAAGGCGTATTTTGCATCGCGGGTCAGTTCAAAATACATCATATAGGCTTTGGCTAAATGCAAAGACAAGTTGATATACAGCGTTAACGGTATTTCTTCAAATTCAATCCGGCCCTGTTCCAACAGCACAATGGCTTCTTGCAAAAAGTAAATCTGTTCTTGGCGTAACTCGCTTAAACTTACCAATTGTAAGCGTAAATCGGCACGTTCTAATGCCAATTCAGGCGTATTGCCTTGTAAAAAAAGTTGGTCGGTTTCCCCAATACGTTGAATAAGCTGTTGAGTCGAGTTGCGCATGGGTGAATTCCTGATAGCAATATTTGCTATACATCGGGGCAAATTTACAGTTTTAAAGCCAATAATTTGAAAATGCGGTCTATCTTTACCAAAGTTGATTGCCGCTGCGTAGCCATGCGGTAATGGAAAGACGTTGCTGTGTCGCAGGCAAAACTTCATGCAATAAATCACTTTGGAAAATTGCAATCCGATTTGGGCGTGGTTCTATAATTTGCCATGCTCCATGTTTGTCTTGTAAGCGTAGTTGTCCACCCCAATCTGCCTGCCACTCAGGATGTAAATAATAGACTGCAGAAATCACCCGATCATTTTTTTGTTGTGGATTATCGCGGTGCAAAGCATAAAAAGAACCTGCTTGGTAGCTGGCAAAATGTGCTTCGACCTCACGAATCCCTAAATAAAATGTCTGATTGAATTGTTCAGCCAAAGCCAAAAGAGTTTGGGTGTGTTGTTGCGCAATGCTTAAATCTTCGTGAATCCATAAAATATGATCGCTGCGAATTTTGCTGACCACACCATTTTGAATGGCTGCTTCACGAAATTGATCTAAATTTTGACTACACTCTGCTAGCACTTGTTGTTGATATTCAGGTGAATAGGCATCATCTAACATGGCAAAACCATGCAAATCTAAATCTTCAAGAATTTGATCAATATTCCAAGATTTTGGAAGCAGTGTGGCGTCCATAAAATAGATACTCAGACAAAATGCAAGACAAGCTGATTATTTTAGAGGAATACAAGCTCCTGAATGAAACTTTTTTTCATGCTAAAATGTCAGTTGATTTTAGGAATGAACCAAACATGAATTATCGTCACCATTTCCATGCGGGCAACTTTGCCGATGTCATGAAGCATGTTTTATTGCTGCAAATTTTGACACGTTTAAATGCCAAAGATAAACCTTATCGCTATATCGATACACATGGCGGTGCGGGTAAATACGACTTATCTTTAGCACCTGCACAAAAATCGGGTGAATTTTTAAATGGTATTCATCGTTTAGTGAAACTAGATGATTCAATCAAACGTCAAGCTCCAGAAGGCGTACAGCAGTATTTAAAACTGGTTGAAGCAATGCGTGAGGTGGATGGTCAAGGTGCATATCCAGGTTCGCCGTGGTTTGCTTTACAGGGCATGCGTGACATCGACAAAGCGACTATTTTTGAAATGCAGCGCGATGTATTTCAGCAATTACGTCATAACATTCGTGACAAACGTGCAGGTTTACATGAGCGTGATGCTTACGAAGGTTTATTAGGCGTCATACCACCGAAAGAAAAGCGCGGTTTGGTGATGATTGATCCACCGTATGAGTTAGAACGTAAAGATTTCCCACAGTTGGTTGAATTATTGGCAGCTGCACATAAAAAATGGCCAACAGGCGTATTTGCGGTGTGGTATCCAATTAAAGACCGCGCCATGATTGAGCGTTTTGAAAAGAAAATGTTTAAAACAGGGATTCGCCGTCAACTCATTTGTGAAATTTGTGTATGGCCTGATGATACTCCTGTGGGCTTAAACGGTTGTGGTTTATTGGTGATTAATCCGCCATGGAAATTTTCTGAAGATGCGGATGAAGCCCTGCAATGGTTGTTCCCGCATTTGCGTATGCAAGAACACGGTGGACACGCTGCAGTGCGCTGGTTAGTTGGCGAATAAAATTTAAATAAACGTTCAGGTTACAGTTAGGACACAAAATAATGACAAACACATCTAAGCCCGAAGGAGAATATAGTTCCCGTGATCTTGAGCATGACGGAATTACATTTGAAGTGGTGGAAGAAGAACATACCCGTGAAGGCCAAAAGGTGAAACGTCGTGGTATCTATCTGTGGCCAAACCTGATTACCACGGCAGCCTTGCTGTCTGGTTTTTACTCCATTATTGCGAGTATGAATGGCGAATTTAGCCAAGCCATCTATGCCATATTTCTAGCGGCATTGTTTGATGGCTTAGATGGTCGTGTGGCACGTGCAATTGGAGCGCAAAGCCCATTTGGCGAACAGTTTGATTCATTATCCGATATGCTCGCTTTTGGTGTTGCACCTGCGATTTTGATGTATAGCTGGAGTTTGCACGATTTAGGTCGTATCGGCTTGGCGGCCTGCTTTGTGTATACCGCGTGTGCTGCATTCCGTTTGGCGCGTTTTAATGTGCAAATTGGTGTGGTCGATAAACGCTACTTTATTGGTGTTGCCAGTCCTTTGGCTGCACTGATTATTGTGTCTTTGGTTTGGGTGGGGCGGGACTTTCCTGAACTGTATGATATTCGTGAAATTGGACTACAAATCCTCAATGCTGTGATCATTATTGCAGTAGGATTATTGATGATTTCCAATATTAAATATTATTCATTTAAAACCTTTGACCGTAAACGTGTGCCATTTTTTGTATTGCCAATCGCAGTATTTATCCTTGCAGCCATGACTTATAATATTCCTGTGGGAATTTTGGTGATTTCAATTATTTATGCGCTTTCAGGTTTTGTGACCACTTTTATGGCAAGAAAAAATGCAGTGAGTTAATTAAGCTTTCATAAAAGCATCAACTCACAAGGAGTTTGATATGCAGCTGTTTCAAGATTTTCTCGATCGCTCCAAACAACTCAATCAAACTCCTGCGACAACCGCCAAACTGCCTTATCACGCCCCGAACAGTCATTATAAATTTATCTATCAGGGCTTAATTCTTCCTAACTTGCCTGCACCTTTACATTATCTCAACTTTATCGGCTTATTGGGCAGTCTGAATACCGCAATGCTGCGCCCTGAAAATGTGATTACAACCACAGCTCTAGATACAGCCAGTATTCTTTGTAGTAGCAGCCCTCACATGGTGGGACAGTCTAATCATTATTCAATTCAACACGATTGCGTATTTACTGCACAGTATTTTCAGTTTGCCAATAAAGAGCGCATTACAGGACACTTTCCGCAATTTCACATTCAACGTGAAGATAGTGAACTTAGCTTTGATTTAAAGATCACAACAAGTACTACAATTTCATATTTTACCAAATTACGCATGAATTTGGCAGAACATTGGTCTTTGTTGTGTCAGTGTCAGGGAAGTGTGTGCTATAAAAATCAGCATTTTCAGATTGAGCAATTAGGTAGTTTTGAGTTCGCTCGTTCAATCCAGTTTCCTTATTTCGCAGTGGCATTTTTTTGCTATCAAGTGATTAATCTGAATCATCAGCAACAAATGATATTGCTACAAAGCCGTGATGTGCTGAATCGAATTTTGCAATCTCGAATCTATCTGCGAGATGCGAACACGGGGCAAACTCGGGTATTTGATGGACAGGTACAATTTAATATTCAACGGGTTTATCCAAAAGTAAAAACGCCAACAGGTCAGTGCATGTATTTGCCACGTGAATTTGAATGGCGTTATCAAGATCAAGATGGCACCTCAATTCATTTGCTGGCACAGAGTCGTGGTGATTTTAAATTTGGGGTTGCGGCAGGCTATGTCGGAAGTTTTCAATATCAGTTGGCTATAAATGGTGATCAACAACAAGGTGAGGGTGGCTATTGTGAATATATCGACTGCCGTGCACTGAAGTGGCAAGAACATGATCAACCAGAACAAATGCCAGATACAGTCCTGAATCCTGAACCTTTTATAATCAAAAAAAGAAAATAAACAATATTTTGTGGAAAAGTGATGCATTTTGCCGAATAAATAACCATTTGGAGTTAAAAACGGATAAAACTTAAAAAGAGGGGTTGCATGGCGAAATATTTCACCTATAATGCACATCCATCGGCGGTGATGCAGATTAAAACTTCTGATAAAACAATGACTTGGTTGAAAATGATTGAGTTGGGTTTTAGAAAGTTGGTTTAAAATAATTTAAATTACCAGTTGACACTTTAGAAATAAAGCGTAATATAGCCGACCTAGCTTGCTGCTGACGAAGTGGCAAGAAGATCATTAAGAGATTATGAAGAACAACTTGTGTGGATTTTTACTGGTTGATTGATCGAAATTATTTTCATTGATTGATTGGTTTAAATTACTCGAAGTTTATTTGAGCGAAATTTAAGTCAGAAAATTGATGAGCCAGATTTGGTCACTTCGAATAAAGTGACAAAATGATTTTAACTGAAGAGTTTGATCATGGCTCAGATTGAACGCTGGCGGCAGGCTTAACACATGCAAGTCGAGCGGGCGAGGTTGCTTCGGTAACTGAGCTAGCGGCGGACGGGTGAGTAAAGCTTAGGAATCTGCCTATTAGTGGGGGACAACATTTCGAAAGGGATGCTAATACCGCATACGTCCTACGGGAGAAAGCAGGGGACCTTCGGGCCTTGCGCTAATAGATGAGCCTAAGTCGGATTAGCTAGTTGGTGGGGTAAAGGCCTACCAAGGCGACGATCTGTAGCGGGTCTGAGAGGATGATCCGCCACACTGGGACTGAGACACGGCCCAGACTCCTACGGGAGGCAGCAGTGGGGAATATTGGACAATGGGGGGAACCCTGATCCAGCCATGCCGCGTGTGTGAAGAAGGCCTTTTGGTTGTAAAGCACTTTAAGTGGGGAGGAGGCTCTCTTGGTTAATACCTAAGAAGAGTGGACGTTACCCACAGAATAAGCACCGGCTAACTCTGTGCCAGCAGCCGCGGTAATACAGAGGGTGCGAGCGTTAATCGGATTTACTGGGCGTAAAGCGCGCGTAGGTGGTTAATTAAGTCAAATGTGAAATCCCCGAGCTTAACTTGGGAATTGCATTCGATACTGGTTAGCTAGAGTATGGGAGAGGATGGTAGAATTCCAGGTGTAGCGGTGAAATGCGTAGAGATCTGGAGGAATACCGATGGCGAAGGCAGCCATCTGGCCTAATACTGACACTGAGGTGCGAAAGCATGGGGAGCAAACAGGATTAGATACCCTGGTAGTCCATGCCGTAAACGATGTCTACTAGCCGTTGGGGGATTTGATCCTTTAGTGGCGCAGCTAACGCGATAAGTAGACCGCCTGGGGAGTACGGTCGCAAGACTAAAACTCAAATGAATTGACGGGGGCCCGCACAAGCGGTGGAGCATGTGGTTTAATTCGATGCAACGCGAAGAACCTTACCTGGCCTTGACATAGTAGAGACTTTCCAGAGATGGATTGGTGCCTTCGGGAATCTACATACAGGTGCTGCATGGCTGTCGTCAGCTCGTGTCGTGAGATGTTGGGTTAAGTCCCGCAACGAGCGCAACCCTTTTCCTTACTTGCCAGCATTTCGGATGGGAACTTTAAGGATACTGCCAGTGACAAACTGGAGGAAGGCGGGGACGACGTCAAGTCATCATGGCCCTTACGGCCAGGGCTACACACGTGCTACAATGGTCGGTACAAAGGGTTGCTACACAGCGATGTGATGCTAATCTCAAAAAGCCGATCGTAGTCCGGATCGCAGTCTGCAACTCGACTGCGTGAAGTCGGAATCGCTAGTAATCGCGGATCAGAATGCCGCGGTGAATACGTTCCCGGGCCTTGTACACACCGCCCGTCACACCATGGGAGTTTGTTGCACCAGAAGTAGGTAGTCTAACCGTAAGGAGGACGCTTACCACGGTGTGGCCGATGACTGGGGTGAAGTCGTAACAAGGTAGCCGTAGGGGAACCTGCGGCTGGATCACCTCCTTAACGAAAGATTGACGATTGGTAAGAATCCACAACAAGTTGTTCTTCATGACGATGTGTCTTAAAAGATAATTCGAGGTTTTCGAATTGGATTGAGTAGCAGATACTACGCACTGCGTTTGTCTTGCGAAAAATACAAAGCGATGCTTTGATTTTTCTCAGGGTCTGTAGCTCAGTTGGTTAGAGCACACGCTTGATAAGCGTGGGGTCACAAGTTCAAGTCTTGTCAGACCCACCATGAGCAAGACTTAAAGCACTGCTTTAAGGCGAAGCGCAAGGCAAACGAACGTGAGTGAGTGCGCAGGCTATAATCTGATACATCGAATCAAAAATGATAAGCTGGGGACTTAGCTTAGTTGGTAGAGCGCCTGCTTTGCACGCAGGAGGTCAGGAGTTCGACTCTCCTAGTCTCCACCAGAGCTTCGATCAGCAAAGCAACGCTTTGCCGAAGCGCAAGACAAGCAGCTATGCTGCGCGTAGTATCTGATCTAATATGGTAGTGAAAGATATTTTTAAATTATAGAACTTAATAAATAAGGTGAATCAAGAGATTGATTTAGATTTATTAAGTTCTGTGATTTATCACAGTTGACTGCAGTCCGACGAGGATGCAGTGAATCATTAACAGATTGGCAAAAATTGAGTCTGAAATAAATTGTTCATACTCATGACTAACATAACACTAACAGTGATTTATTGCTGTGACGTGAAGTGAAAGAAATGAGTTACTAGCGATTAACTGAATCAAGCGTTTTGGTATATGAATTTAGATTGAAGCTGTACGGTGCTTAAGAGCACGGGACTTCAAACTGTAGATTAAATAGATCATTGATTATTTATTTAATTGTCTTAATCCTACTTGTAGGGATTAACGACTGTTTGGGGTTGTATAGTCAAGTAATTAAGTGCATGTGGTGGATGCCTTGGCAGTCAGAGGCGAAGAAAGACGTGATAGCCTGCGAAAAGCTCCGGGGAGGCGGCAAATATCCTTTGATCCGGAGATGTCTGAATGGGGAAACCCACCTACCTTAAGGTAGGTATCGTATGATGAATACATAGTCATACGAAGCGAACGAGGGGAAGTGAAACATCTCAGTACCCTTAGGAAAAGAAATCAATTGAGATTCCCTCAGTAGCGGCGAGCGAAAGGGGAAAAGCCCATTAAGTTATGTGTGTTTTAGTGGAATGCTCTGGGAAGTGCAACCATAGTGGGTGATAGTCCTGTACACGAAAGGGCACACATAATGATGACGAGTAGGGCGAGGCACGTGAAACCTTGTCTGAATATGGGGGGACCATCCTCCAAGGCTAAATACTCCTGACTGACCGATAGTGAACCAGTACCGTGAGGGAAAGGCGAAAAGAACCCCTGTGAGGGGAGTGAAATAGATCCTGAAACCGCATGCATACAAGCAGTGGGAGCCAACTTGTTTGGTGACTGCGTACCTTTTGTATAATGGGTCAGCGACTTATATTCAGTAGCGAGGTTAACCGCATAGGGGAGCCGTAGAGAAATCGAGTCTTAATAGGGCGTATAGTTGCTGGGTATAGACCCGAAACCGGGTGATCTATCCATGAGCAGGTTGAAGGTTGGGTAACACTAACTGGAGGACCGAACCCACTGTCGTTGAAAAGCCAGGGGATGACTTGTGGATAGGGGTGAAAGGCTAATCAAACTCGGTGATAGCTGGTTCTCCCCGAAAGCTATTTAGGTAGCGCCTCGGACGAATACCATTGGGGGTAGAGCACTGTTTCGGCTAGGGGGTCATCCCGACTTACCAAACCGATGCAAACTCCGAATACCAATGAGTACTATCCGGGAGACAGACTGCGGGTGCTAACGTCCGTAGTCAAGAGGAAAACAATCCAGACCGCCAGCTAAGGCCCCAAAATCATAGTTAAGTGGGAAACGATGTGGGAAGGCATAGACAGCTAGGAGGTTGGCTTAGAAGCAGCCACCCTTTAAAGAAAGCGTAATAGCTCACTAGTCGAGTCGGCCTGCGCGGAAGATGTAACGGGGCTAAAACTATGTGCCGAAGCTGCGGATGTATACATTGTATACGTGGTAGGGGAGCGTTCTGTAAGCCGACGAAGGTGGATTGAGAAGTCTGCTGGAGGTATCAGAAGTGCGAATGCTGACGTGAGTAACGACAAAACGGGTGAAAAACCCGTTCGCTGAAAGACCAAGGGTTCCAGTCCAACGTTAATCGGGGCTGGGTGAGTCGACCCCTAAGGCGAGGCCGAGAGGCGTAGTCGATGGGAAATTGGTTAATATTCCAATACTTCAGTGTAATGCGATGAGAGGACGGAGAAGGTTAAGTCAGCCTGGCGTTGGTAGTCCAGGTGAAAGGAAGTAGGCATGCATCTTAGGCAAATCCGGGGTGCTCTATGCTGAGATCTGATATCAAGCTGTACTTGTACAGTGAAGTGGCTGATACCCTGCTTCCAGGAAAAGTCTCTAAGCTTCAGTTACACTGGAATCGTACCCGAAACCGACACAGGTGGTCAGGTCGAGTAGACCAAAGCGCTTGAGAGAACTCTGCTGAAGGAACTAGGCAAAATGGTACCGTAACTTCGGGAGAAGGTACGCTGTTGATGGTGATAGGACTTGCTCCTTGAGCTGTCGACAGCCTCAGAAACCAGGCCGCTGCAACTGTTTATTAAAAACATAGCACTCTGCAAACACGAAAGTGGACGTATAGGGTGTGATGCCTGCCCGGTGCTGGAAGGTTAATTGATGGGGTTAGCGTAAGCGAAGCTCTTGATCGAAGCCCCAGTAAACGGCGGCCGTAACTATAACGGTCCTAAGGTAGCGAAATTCCTTGTCGGGTAAGTTCCGACCTGCACGAATGGCATAATGATGGCGGCGCTGTCTCCAGCAGAGGCTCAGTGAAATCGAATTCGCCGTGAAGATGCGGTGTACCCGCGGCTAGACGGAAAGACCCCGTGAACCTTTACTGCAGCTTGACATTGAACTTTGACCTTACTTGTGTAGGATAGGTGGGAGGCTTTGAAACTTGGACGCTAGTCCGAGTGGAGCCGTCCTTGAAATACCACCCTGGTAATGTTGAGGTTCTAACTCTGTCCCGTTATCCGGGACGAGGACCATGTCTGGTGGGTAGTTTGACTGGGGCGGTCTCCTCCTAAAGAGTAACGGAGGAGTACGAAGGTGCGCTCAGCGTGGTCGGAAATCACGCGTAGAGTATAAAGGCAAAAGCGCGCTTAACTGCGAGACCCACAAGTCGAGCAGGTACGAAAGTAGGTCTTAGTGATCCGGTGGTTCTGTATGGAAGGGCCATCGCTCAACGGATAAAAGGTACTCTGGGGATAACAGGCTGATACCGCCCAAGAGTTCATATCGACGGCGGTGTTTGGCACCTCGATGTCGGCTCATCTCATCCTGGGGCTGAAGCAGGTCCCAAGGGTATGGCTGTTCGCCATTTAAAGAGGTACGCGAGCTGGGTTTAGAACGTCGTGAGACAGTTCGGTCCCTATCTACCGTGGGCGCTGGAAATTTGAGAGGATCTGCTCCTAGTACGAGAGGACCAGAGTGGACGAACCTCTGGTGTACCGGTTGTGACGCCAGTCGCATCGCCGGGTAGCTATGTTCGGAAGGGATAACCGCTGAAAGCATCTAAGCGGGAAGCCTACCTCAAGATAAGATTTCCCCGAGGCTTTATGCCTCCTAAAGAGCCGTTGAAGACTACGACGTTGATAGGTTGGATGTGGAAGCATAGCGATATGTGAAGCTGACCAATACTAATTGCTCGTGAGGCTTGACTATACAACACCCAAACAGTTGTTGTACGAACTTCGAAAGAAGTGAGGATCAATCGATTTCATATTGATCTAACGATCAAACAAAAACTTGATTTAGTGAACGCTAAACAATAAACTTCAGACCCAATAGCCAACCTGTTAATAACTCATTTGGAACCAAGTAAGGCATTACATGCAAAAGCATCAAGCAAAAGCAATGTAACTAAGACCCGAACAAGTCCATAACAGTTGTGCTGGCGACCATAGCAAGAGTGAACCACCTGATCCCTTCCCGAACTCAGAAGTGAAACCTCTTCGCGCTGATGGTAGTGTGGGATTACCCATGTGAGAGTAAGTCATCGCCAGCTCATTATTCAAACACCCCCAACTAACGTTGGGGGTGTTTTTTTATGCAGATAAAAAAAGATAGAGACTACTAAAAATAAAGAACACCAAAAAAAACCATCAATGGATGGTTTTTTAGATAAGCATTTTATTTTGTAATTTTAGCCAGCTTCCCGCAGTTGTCTGCGTGCATGTTTAAATGCAGTTCTTAGGCCTTCCTCTAGGGTTGGATGGTAGAAGGGCTTATCTAAAATATCTTCAAGTGTAAGTTCCCCATCAATCATCCATGCAAGTAAATGCGCCATGTGTTCTGCTGCTTTGACAAACAGTTCTGCACCTAAGAGTTTATGGTTACTTGAATCAATATAGACTTCAATACCACCTTTATTTTTACCTAAAACTAAAGCACGACCTTGTTTTTCATAAGAAACAAAACCTGTTGTGAATGCAATATTCTGATCTTTTAGCTGTTTGTAGCTTTGTCCTACAGTTGCCATTTCAGGTGAGCTAAACACAATTCCGATTGGTGTTAGTGTTTTTAAATTTTTTAGGTTTGGATAATTCAGACAATTGTGCACAGCTTCACGGCCTTCATGTGCAGCTTCGTGCTGAATTGGTGTATTTGTATGGGCATCACCGACTACAAAAATAGCATGTTGCCCAAGTTGTTTGGTGTAGGCATCAATCGGGAGGTGTTTTGAATTATTAAAGCTTTGATCTATATTTTCGAGTTGAAGTTGATCTAAATAGCTACGTCTACCTGTAGCAACCAGAACGTAATCTGCAGTTAAGTTTTGCGTTTGTCCATCTTCTTGATACTCAAGTTGTACACCTTGCGCTGTTTTTTTAAGTTGTGTTGGCAAGGTTTCAAATTTAATGTTCAGTTCTTTGCTGAGTGTGTCTTGGGCAATTTTTTGTAGTTCAGGACTACTGAGAGAGCCTACTTTGCGACTACGTGCAAAAATAGTGGTATTTACTCCTAAGCGCTGCATGGCTTGAGCTAATTCGATTGCAATCACACCGCTACCAATAACTGCTAAAGTCTGAGGTATTTTTTCCAATTCAAAAATTTGGTCTGATGTTATTAAGCGCTCCCCCAAAGCTTGTTTCCATGATTGGTCATAAGCAGGGGTAGAACCCACAGCTATAATAAAGGATTTCGCTTGATATCGTTGTCCATTGACTTGAATGGTACGGGCATCTACGAATGTCGCAAAGCCTGAAATTTTGTGGGATGTCTCCCAGCGATCTACATCTTTTTGTGTTGCTGCAGTAAAGCGATCACGTAATTTACGTACGTGTGACATGATTTTGGATGTATCAATTTTTGTATCTACATTAAGTGCAACCTCTTGTGCATGTTGAATGTCATGCATGCGATTGGCACTGGAGATGAGAACTTTACTCGGCATACAACCCACACGGGCACAGGTGGTATTCCATGGGCCGTGATTGATGATGAGTAGGTTTTTGGTGTATTTAATTGCTTCTTTATAGGCGCTAATGTCTGCGGTGCCTGCACCAATGATAATGAGGTCGTACACTATAAACCTGGTTAGAAGAATAAAAGTGATACTTTTATAATGCTAAAAAAATACCCTCTTTAGAGAGGGTATTTTCAATTTCTTACATTAAAATTTTAGACCTGCAGGTTCAGTCAATGTAGTGGTGATAGTTCCATTATTGTTTGTTGATGTCCCTTTAAGTTTGATTCCGTTAATCAGGTGCTCGAAGCTTAAAGTTCCACTAGTTTCATTTTTGAAGGTAAAAATATTTTGACCAGTTAGTGATATATTACCAGTGAAAGATTGAGTGTTGCGATTAGGTGTTTCATTTTCTACGCGAGTACCATCAATGGTAGTGACATTAACAAGTTTAAGTTCTTTTTCCCCCGAGCTTTTAATACGGTAGCTAGATGAGCTACTTAAATCACCCGGTGTCGAATTGATAATAAAAGAGATAGGTTCAGCAAATGAAACATTGGTATTGTCGTTAATTAAAACATTGAAGCCAGAACCTTTTTCAAACATAAATAGTTCACCATCTAAAGATGTTAAATCTTTATATGTACTAAAAGCTCCTGTTGTAACCTCTTTTTCAACAGGTTGGTTTGTTTCTGGATCAATTATTTGAGTGGTTACAGTGATTTTGTAGTCACTAGTTGATTCATTAATTAGTACAAAGCGTTTTTGGTCTATTTGCTCGACCCATTTTTGTTTAAATGGATATGCGAAAGCACCTGTAATTGTCACATCATGTAAATTTTTATCTTTGTTCTCATTTTCAAAAATAAAAATACGTGTTGTTGCTTGATATGCTTCTAGGTTCGGAGTAATGCTGTCATCTTCTAAGCGAATATTTTTTAAATCATCACTAGTAATTTCAAAGTCCCAGTCACTATAAGCAGGTAATAAGGTTTTTATCTGATCACCTGTAAAAGAATAACAAGCACGATAATCACTTGTGCTTTTTTCAAAACATTTATCACGGTAATATGCAGAAAAATTAGTCAAATCAACCTTTCTAATATCTAGTGTAAGCTGTAATGGTCCATGTGCAAAAGTATCCAATGAATGATCAATATAGCCTTTAGCTGTATCTAAATCATTTGAATCGTAATTACCAAATAGAAACTGGCCTTCGCGCTTTAAAATTTCAAGTTGTTTGGCTGCGAGTTCAGTGGGGGTATTTGATTGTGGAGGAGGAGTAGTACCACCTGTCGCTCCCGTATCACCATAATAGCCATCACTACCACCACCGCCACAAGCAGTAAGTAAGCCAGTTAATGCAACTGCAAGTGTTCCTTTTAAAAAATTCATTGTGTAATACCCCAAATTATATTGTTATTAAAAAAAAATAATTTTGCAAAGATAGCATATATTAAAAATGGCGCATATAGCGCCATAGGTTGAACAATAAAAATTATAAACTGGTTCCCACACTCACACCCACAGTCGGGCGTACTTGCATCGAACTACACGCACTGAGAACCAAGACACAGATCACCACCAATACAACTTTATTCATGCAACAAACCTTGAGATTTTGCCTGATGAAATAACGCACTAGAACGAGCGCCACTACGACAAATCATCAGAATGGGTTTTGGAAGCTCATTATAATATTTGGCAAATTCAAGAATATCTGTTTGAGAAATTTTACCGCTACTAACGGGTTGATAAATCACACTGATCTGGGATTTTTCAGCAATATTGCGTAATTCGCTGACTTTGACCGCATTGCCAATCTCTTGATCAGGGCGGTTCACAATCACAGATTTAAAACCTTGTCGCATCAACTGTGAAAATTTGGCAGCATTCATCTGACCTGCAACACTGACTTGAGTATTTAAAGCCTGAGCATCGTTTTGAGCGTGACTCAACGAGATACTGCTGCAGATCAGAATACAGCAAAACACATGTTTGAGGATGTGTTTAGTCATCCAACAAATCCATTTGTTTAGCTAACTGAAATAAGTTGTTTGAGCGGTTACCTGTACGGCAGAACATCAACACAGGTTTTGGCAATTCATTATAGTGATTGGCAAATGCACGAACATCTAACTCGGTAATTTGACCAGATACTACAGGCTGATAAACATAATCCAAACCTGCAGCACGTGCTGCTTCTTCAATTTGTGCACTAGTGGGCTGTTCAGGACCACCTTCCATATCTGGGCGGTTATTAATAATTGACTTAAAACCTTTCTCAAGTACCTGAGTTACATGCTCAGGACCAATTTGACCTGCAAAACCGACTTGTTCAGACATGGGGAACACTCCATCATTTTATTCATGACAATATGCTTTATGATAGCATTAAGCAGATTCATGAGCTGAATGTTCTGAAATATTTATAACGACGATAACGATAAAATAACGCAATGGAGCGCTTATGCATTCCTATATGGTTGAGCCTTTATATGTCAAAAGTGATCATGAGGTGATTGCTGCAGACTTTTATCGCCCTAAATCTATAGAAAAACCCGCGGTGATTCTGATGGCGCATGGTCTGGCGGCCTTGCGTCATTTTAAATTGGTGCAATATGCACAACACTTTGCTCAGGCAGGCTATGCCGTGGTGCTATTTGATTATCGCTATTGGGGTGGAAGTACAGGGCGTCCACGTGAGTTGGTGTCCATAGAGGCGCAGTTAGATGACTGGCGCAGCATGATTTCACACATTGCAGAACGTAAATCCATTGATGCCAAACGTATGATTCTGTGGGGGACATCGCTCAGCGGTGGATATGTACTGAGTTTGGCCTCGCGCTTACACAATATTGCCGCAGTCATGGTACAAGTGCCTTTTGTAGATGGTGCGGAAAGTGCCAAGTTGTATCCTTTACAGCAACTTCCGAAAGCTTTAAAAATTTCCAGTCAGGACTATATGGGAGCAAAGGTGGGCATGTCACCCAAAACACTGGCAGTGGTGGCGCAAAAAGAACTGTGTTTTTTTCCGACTACAGACAGTTATGCAGGTTATATGTCGATTGTGAACCCCGACCATTACTGGAGTGGGGAAATTCCTGCGCGGGTATTTTTTAATTTGATTCGTTATCGTCCCATTCAAGAAGTGCGGCAAATCAACATTCCTGTGTTATTTATTGCCGCACTGCGTGACAGCCTGATTCCAATTGAATCGAGTCGTGAAACGGCCACCAATATTGCGCCTTATGTGCAATATGAGGAGTGGGATATGCATCATTTCGATATTTATCATGGCGAATGGTTTAAAAAAGCCATTCAGACCCAATTAGAGTTTTTACAGCAACTGTTTGGAGTTAGTAAATGATAATTGTATGCCCTGAATGCGGTGCAAAAAACCGTGTACCTGAAGATAAATTATCTGCCAATCCTGCATGTGGGCAGTGTCATCAAGCGCTGATCCCACTTGCACCCATTGAATTAAATGAGCAAAATTTCAGTAATTTTATTCAAAATAGTGATTTACCTATTTTGATTGACCTTTGGGCGGACTGGTGTGGTCCTTGTAAAATGATGGCACCACATTTTGCAACAGTCGCTAAGCAAAATCCGCAGGTGGTGTTTGCCAAAATTGATACCGAAGCCAATCCACGTTTAAGCAGCGCGTTTCATGTGCGCAGTATTCCAACACTGGTATTGATGAATAAAAGCAATGAAATTGCTAGAATAAGCGGCGCGCTACGAGCGACTGAATTACAACAGTGGTTGGATCAGCAACTCAACGCCCAGTCTTAATGCACTGTTCGTGCTAATTTAATGCAAATGTCCGGAGTGAACGTGTCAGATTCTCATGCAAAACCAGAGGGAGTGCTTTCCCTACAAACAATTGCCATGCCAGCAGATACCAACTGGAGTGGAGATGTCTTTGGAGGCTGGATCGTTTCACAGATGGATTTGGCAGGTGCGATTCATGCTGAGCGTTTTAGTAAAGGACGTTGTGCTACGATTTCCATTAACCAAATGACTTTTTTGGTGCCTGTAAAAGTGGGCGATGTGATCAGTTGCTACACCAAAATTCTAAAAGTGGGCAATACCTCCATTCAAATGCAAATTGAAGTGTGGGATAGCCATGACGATTCACGTGAAGCTGTGCGCGTCACCGAAGGGGTATTTACCTTTGTTGCGGTTGACGTCAAAGGCTCAAAACGTCAGATACCTGAAGAAGCCAAACAGAAGTTTTTAGAAGCTCAGGCTAGGGGCTGTTGACATTTCATAAATGGCTTGCGCTGTAGGCTAAAACTGAGCAGATCAGGCATGAAACGCAGGGAATAGCGAGACTATTGCCAAGTTTCATAACGTAATCTGAGAAAGTTTTAGCCACAGCCTTTCAGGACAAGCATATTTTTTGCTGCTATTGCGTTATGTGCCAGTCATTTAGAATGACTAAATTTCCTGTCCCATGCCTTATATCAGCTAAAAATATGCGTCGTCGCAAACATAGACGAATTGTCAACAGACCCTAATCATCATAATTAAAAAATCCCAGCTCAGTAGCTGGGATTTTTTTATTGGAGAGAAACAAGTATCAATCTTGTTTTTGCTTTAAATGTGCTTTCGACACCCATGCCCACAACATTTCACACTGAATCGGGGCTTCCCCTGATTCATCAATCACACTGACATTGACCAGCGTTTCGCCTTTGTCGGTGCTGTGCATGCGTTGTTGCTGTTCTGGGCTTAATGTAGCAATCGCTGTCATTGCACCTTGAGTCGGACGTTTAAAGTCCACTTTCAGGCTTTTAATCAGCACAATGGCACTATCTGGTACATTCATAGCCGTTACAAAACCTGTGGCAGTTTCGGCCAACAGTGTCATAGCACAGGCATGCACCTGTCCAATATGGTTCTGCATGGCTTTATGATTGGCAAGACTGACCACCACTTGTGATGGAGTTACTTCGTGATAGCGAATTTTCGCAGTGCCCACCATTGGTACGACACGACCAAAGGCTTGACTCAAAAGGCGGCTTTGAATGCCTTTCGGCAATTTTGATGTTGCTTTGACCAGTTTGTTTAAGCGATTGGTTGGTGTCATGACATCCTCAAATTAATCTTTAAAGTTGTTAAATTGCAGCGGCAGACCAAATTGTTGCTCTTTCAAGAACGCCATGACTTGTTGCAATGTATCGCGTTTCTTGTCGGTTACACGAATTTTGTCACCCTGAATAGAAGATTGCACTTTAATGCCACTGTCTTTAATGGCTTTGTTAATTTTTTTTGCGGTATCTGAGTCAAGACCATCTTTAAGTTTGATCACTTGAATCACATTTTTACCTGATGCGGTCATTTTTTGAGGGTCAAGTGCTTGAATGTCGACTTTACGCTTATAGAAGTGATTTTCGAGCATGGTATACACTTGCTCACATTGGAAATCACTTTCAGTGGAGATTTTAATCTCTTTGTTTTTTTCATTGAGGTCGATAGAAACGTCCTGACCACGAAAATCGAAACGAGTACCGATTTCTTTTTGTGTGTTTTGAACCGCATGATTCACTTCAAAAAGTTCTAATTCAGAAACAATATCGAAAGAAGGCATAATGAAGACCTTTGCAAATGGAAACAATATCTGAGATGCTAGGGATGTTTTCTTCATTTGCCAAGTGTTGTTTTACATCAAAGGAGTGCGCAATGATCCGTAAACAAGAAATTACAACATTTGAGTTCCCAGCTGACGCGATTATCTGGGATGTACGTGATGCAAGTGCTTATGCCGAAGCTCATGTTAAAGGTGCTGTGAATCAGCCAATTAACGATCTATCAGCAGAGAGCCTCACTCAGGTGTCGGCGGATCAACCCATTTACATTTTATGTGGTGGCGGAAGTAAAGCCCCACGTGCAGCGGAAAAACTAGAAGGTTTGGACAGCTCACGTGAGTATGTGGTTTTAATGGGTGGTACACGTGCTGCGCGTGATGCAGGCATGCCTTTGGAACAAGGTCACTAAGTATCATCAATATGAAGAAAGCGCCGCAAGGCGCTTTTTTGTTGGGTATCTTTTTATTGTAGTCCGCTATAAGTAAGCGTCAGGTTGAAGGTGGAAGCGCTTTAAAATAAGGTTTTTTGGTTTTCCTCTTTTTCTGAAAGCGTGTAGCTGCCAGTTTTTGTAGTAAATTTTTAGGTACAGGGCATGCTTCTGCTAAAACTTGTGCTGCCAGTATTTCACTGCACAACGGAGCAAATAAAAAGCCTTTAGAACCAAGTCCTGCAAAGCTGTAAATTTCCTGATCATCACGCATTTTGCCAAGCAAGGGAAAATAGTCCTGACTTTGGGCGCGTAGCGAAGCACGACCTTGCCAAGTATCTATAGGTGCTAAGTTTTCCGCATACGCAGGAAAGACATTGTGGATAAGTTCGTAGTTATGCACATGGTCTTCTGCCAAGACGTCACAATCTTCCCGATTTGGATAAAACGATGCACCTAAAATCAGTTGATCGGCATTGAGCTGCATGCAATAGCCGCCATAACTATAGGCTTGTGATAATGGCAAAGCCTGATCGGCATTATTTACCCAGCTGACTTGCCCACGAATAGGTTTAAGCACAGGGTAATACTCAAAAAAAGCACCACTTTGCAGTGCAGCACAGACGATGACATGATCAAATGTTCCAAGTTCAGCATCTACGCTGTGTAAGATCAGTTGCTGTGCTGTCGGGGTGATTTGTTTAATTTGTGCTTGTTGAAACTGAATGTGCGGATGCGTAAGAATTTCATCACGCAGTTGATGCGGAGAAACTGCACCTGCTTGTAATAAATTCAAACTGGCAAAGTCACTTTGTGGCGTGAGTTCGGTTGCATGCTGTGCTGCTAAAATACCTTTTGGATATTGTGCGGCTAAATCCAACAATTCATCGGCATGTTTCAGTGCCAGTTGGTGAATCTGCAACGGACGAAATGCCTTGAATGTGGCATAGTGATTTAAAGCATATTGCCATGCCAAGGTCATTAAATGGTCGGCACTTTGATGAATTGGGCAAAGTTTGGGATTTAAGAGCGCCAAAGGATTGCCAGAACCGCCTGCAAGTGGTGCTGTTTGATCGTATAGCGTGACTTGATGCCCTCGTTGAGCAAATGCCCAAGCGCAGCTTAAACCCGCAATGCCTGCGCCTATGATCGCAATATGGCGCTGTTGGTTGCTTGTTGTGGTATTTGTTGCAGTTTGAGTTTTGTTCTGATCGGAGATTGACGCTATTTCAGGTACTTGCCAGATAGCTTTCAGCATTTCCCGTTTGTGTCCAAAACCGCGTGGGCGGGTGATGTGAATACCGTGTTGTTTTAAGCCACGTTTGAGTACGCCTGCCACACTAAAAGAGGCAAAGGTCGTGCCGTAATCGGACAGCGCTACAATCGGGTTGAGTACGGTTTCCTGCCACATATCTGGGTTACAGGAGGGGGCAAAGCCATCTAAAAACCAAGCATTGACAGGAGCAGTTTTGGGAATGACAGGAAAAACCTCCTGAGCATCGCCTAGCCATAAATCGAGGCTAAAGCGTTCATCTGGAAAGTTTAAACGATGACAGCCTGCAATAGCGGCAGGGTATTGCTGAATCAGCTGTTCAGACAGATGACTGAGTTCGGGCCAAGCGGCTAAGGCACGAATTAGATCGGCTTTGCGGAGTGGAAATTTTTCTACAGAAATGGCCTGCAAGTGACTGTGATTATTAGGACGTACCTGTTGCCACAATTGCCACAGCGCTAAAATATTTAAGCCTGTTCCAAAGCCTGTTTCACCTACGCAAAAATATTCAAAATCGTTGAGTGCTGCCAAGCGGGTGGGTAAGTCGTTGCCCTGTAAAAACACATGCCGCGTTTCGAGCAGGCCATTGTCTTTAGAGAAATACACATCACCAAACTGTTTGGAAATGGGCACATCAATGCCATCGACCAGTTGCCAATCCAGCTCGGCAGTTTGAATAGGCTGAAACAAATCCAGAGTACCTTAAATTAAGAGGTGAGGGCTCACCTTACCATTGGCGGCGACGTTTGGTATAGACGTAGCTGGCAATTAAGAAGCCGAGCAATACGCCAACCGCGAGTGTTGCAGCACCGTATAAAAACATTTGCGCACTGCGTTCACTTTGCAGTACTTGAACTTGCACGCCTAAATTATCGTTTTTAAGTTGCAGTTCCTGATTCTGTGCCAAAGCATCGAGGTTCGCTTGTTCAAGTTGTTGCAAACGTGTGCTTTGGTCTTTAATTAATGCTTTGGTTTTGGCTTCCTGAAGAGTTTTATTTTTGGCAATTTGCTCTGCAGTTAGGGGTTTATCCTGTGCGGGAGTAACCCCATTGGCTGTTGCTGCCGCTGCCGTGTTGGTCACAGCAGCAGGAGCAGGTGCAGTAGGTGTGGTTGTGGCTGGCTCAACTGCATAAACAGGTGAACTGAGTAGAACAGCAACAACACTGGCAACAACGAAACGCATAGCGCTTATCCTTGAGGGAATGCTTTATTGAATGGCTTAACGTCAATGTGGCTATATACGCCTTCTTTTAAGAAAGGTTCATCTTGTAGCCAAGCATCGAGTGCTTCACGACTGTCAAAATCGACAATCATGGTGCTGCCATAAAAGCCTGCTTGTGGATTGCTTGGGTCTTTTGGCATTGCCCCCGCCACAATTAAGCGACCTTCGGCATCGAGTTGTTGCAAACGTGCAAGATGTGCAGGACGGGTCGCAAGACGTTTTTCCAGTGTACCTTCACGGTCAGTACAACTCAGAACAAATAAAGGCATAGTTACTCTCGAATATCGCAGATCAGAAATTATTCAGATGTTTTAAAGTATTTGCGCAATACAATAAACTGCACAATGATAAAGGAAAACATCACAATCATGTCACCAAAAGCGGTGAATTCACCCCAATATTTTCCATCCATAAATAAAAATGCAAAAAATACGTGTAGGAAAGACATGACTGCAAACATGGCTGCCCAAGCATAATTCAAGTTTTTCCAGCCAGCTTCGGTTAAGTTGAACACAGGGCCAAATAAGCGTTGAATCAGTGGTTTACGGTCTTTGCTAAACCATGGTGACAGCAAAAAAGCACCTGCAAATACAATGTTTAAAATGGCAGCTTTCAGGCGAATATAAAAATCATCGCTTAACATTAAGGTAACGCCACCAAAAATTACAGTCATAAACAACACAATCCACTGTTGTTTATCTAAACGGAATTTTTGCATGATGAACAATGCGCCGTACACCACCAGCATTGAGATGATCAGCCCTGTGGTGGCTACCAAAATATGGTTATTATCGACACCGCCTGCAGAGCCGATGAGTTGTAGTAATTGATGATTAGTGTCTTTTGGATCTACAGTTTTGTATAAATAAAAGAAAATAATGAGGGGCACAAAGTCTAAAAGTGCTTTCATGTTAGAGTATCTAAATCTGATCAAATAAATGACATAGTATAAGTGATGCACGGCGTAGATTTACATACACACAGTAATATTTCTGATGGAACTTTGTCACCCGCAGAACTGGTGGCGGCAGCCATTCAACAGGGCATTCATACCTTGGCATTGACTGATCATGACAGCATGGATGGTGTGGCGTTGGCACGACAAGCCGCACAGGGGCAGGCTTTAGAGATTATTTCGGGTGTGGAAATTTCCAGCCAATGGTCACGTCCTGCCACTCAAAAAAGCTACAGCGTGCATGTGGTGGCGTTAAATATGCAAAATCCTGCACCTTTACAGGCGCTGCTTGAACAGCAAAAACAAATTCGTGCAGAACGTGCCAAACAAATTTGTGATTTACTCACTCCGCTGATTGGGCAAGATATTTATAACGATGTGCTGCTTAAAGTCGAAGGCGTGGCAGATCGGATTACCCGTACCCACATTGCCAAAACTTTACAGGAAAAAGGTATTGTAACGCGAGTGCAGCAAGCATTTGATAAATACATCAAAGAAGGCAAAAAGGCTTATGTGAAATTTGATGGTCTGAGTTTGGAAGATACGATTCGGGTAATACATGACAGTCAGGGTTTTGCTGTGTTGGCGCATCCCACCCGTTATGATTTATCTGCGACTAATATTCGTTATTTGATTGAAATTTTTGCCAAATATGGGGGCGATGCAGTGGAGTTGCCACCTAATATTGACCCTGCATCGACCCGTCAAATGGTGGATCGCTTGATTGCTGGACATGGTCTAAAAGTATCTGTTGGCAGTGATTTTCATGGTGAAAATATGCCGTGGATTAAATTAGGCAATATTCCGCGGGTAAAAGAAGGTCAAATCGGGATTTGGGAGAGTTTTGTTTGACCTCTCCTGGAAGGAGAGGCGATATCCATTTTTAAAATTTAGAAAAGATAAAAACGCCTTCTCCCTCTGAGAGAAGGTTGGGAAAAGGGTCTAAAGTAAATTATTGTCCTGTGCCTGAATCGGTGGTGGCGTTGGTTTGCCCAGCGTGCCCAATAATTCAATTTCAATGGTACGCACCATCGCATCTAAAGGTAAGTCATTGCTTTGTGTGCCAAAAGGTTCTTCAATTTCTGAACTGAGCGCATCCAGACCTAAAAAAGTATAAGCTAAAATACCAACCAAAAGCGGAGTTGCCAATCCAAGCGTAGACCCTAAACTAAATGGTAGCATAAAACAGAAAAAGTACACGGTACGATTTAGTAATACCGAATAAGCAAATGGCAGTGGGGTGGTGGCAATACGGTCACAACCCGTGAGAACCAAACTCAGCTCTGTGACGTATTGATTCATTTGTGTGTAAATAATATCGGAAATTTCGCCCTCTTTGAGTGCTTGCATCAACTCCCATTGAATCAAGCTCAGCGTGTATTGCGGTGCGTTCGCTTGTTGATACAGTTGGGTAATCGCTTGCTGACTCATGCCACTGGTTTGAATTAACTCGGTTGGATTGGCGGTTTGATGACGAAGTCGGTCACGCAAGACATTGGCGAATACAATCACGTGTTGAATGACGCGTTCACGTCGTGCCTGACTGAGGATACGACAGTCGCGGTCAAAGTGGCGCGCGGTGGCAATCAGCAAGCCCCAAAGTTTACGTGCTTCCCACCAACGGTCATAACAGGCAGAGTTTTTAAAGCCTAAAAAAATCGACAACACCACCCCAATTAAAGTAAAGCCAACCAAAGGCAATTCTGGAAAATGAAAATAGCCAATATAAGACAAACCACCAATAATTGTGGAGATGAGCATCACCACGCCCAAAGGCGGCAAGATCTTCGGTAAAATCGTGCCCCGCCAAGAAAATAGTAAGTTAAATACACTGGGTTGATCGACTATCATTTTATTAGAATCATCACAATTTTTTGATGATCTTCTGTGCTTGTGCGGGCTTTGTCAATATACAAATTTTAAGTGTGCTCAAATTTAAGCAGTTGTTGTTCGGCAAAGGAAAAATTACCTTCACTTGAGATGATGCAGTGATCAATCAAACGCAGCTCTAGCAACTGACAGGCTTGCTGAATCTGCTGCGTCAGGACTAAATCTGCAGGGGAAGGATGTGGCAATCCGAAAGGATGATTGTGTGCAATCACAATCGCCGTTGCATGTTGGCTAATCGCAAAACGTAGCAATTGATTAATAGAAATTTCACACGAATTTACTGCACCATAAAATAACTTTTTAAAGCTGATTTTGCGTAAACAGGCATCAAGGCAAAGTACTGCAAATACCTCACGTGTTTCACCCAAAAGTTCAAAACGCAAATACTCCATCAGACGTTTGGAATTGCTAAGCTCAAGCGCATCTTGTTTTAAATGTTCGGCTACATAGCGCCGTCCAAGTTCTTTGACTGCCATGAGTTGCGAGTATTTACTGCTGCCCATGCCGTGAAACTGACATAGTTCTGCGATTGGAGCATCCAACAAGGTGGTTAAGTTGCCAAAATGTTGAATCAGCAGTCGTGCTAACTCTACTGCAGAATGTTGCTGTGAGCCTGAGCGCAAGAAAATAGCCAACAGTTCGGCATCTGATAAACTGCCAGCACCATTTTGAATCAGACGTTCACGTGGCCGTTCTTGTTCAGGCCAATGTTTAATAGATAAATGCATTGTTATTTGACTTTTTTATTCTAAATTGGAAACTTTAATCCAAGCAGATCTCTTGGGAATGACATTATTTAATGCTATTGTGAGCGCCACTGCAACAAAAAGGTGGCTTATTTGTGAGCTTCGATTTAAGCGTCATCCCTCATAAAAACATTATTTTAGCTGTGACAGGCGGCATTGCGGCCTATAAAAGTGCGATTTTAGTGCGTCGTTTAAAGGACGCAGGGTTTAGTGTTCGCGTGGTCATGACCAAGGGGGCACAAGCTTTTATTACACCGCTGACTTTTCAAGCACTGTCGGGCAATCCAGTACATACCGAATTATTAGATACCGAAGCCGAAGCAGGTATGGGGCATATTGAATTGGCACGTTGGGCCGATTTAATTTTGGTTGCGCCCGCCAGTTGCGACACCTTAGCCAAATTTGCTGCAGGTCTGGCCGATGATTTGCTCAGTACTTTATATTTAGCCACCAATGCACCAGTTTGGGTTGCACCTGCCATGAATCAGCAAATGTGGGCAGCCAAAGCCACACAGCGTAACTTAACCACTTTGGTGGAAGATGGCGTGCACGTAATTATGCCCGATGCGGGCGAACAAGCCTGTGGAGATGTTGGTTTAGGGCGTATGCCAGAACCTGAAGATTTGGCGCTTCAGGTGACGCAGTATTTTCATCAGGCGCAGCGTGCTTTGGTGGAAAAATTTGGTATGTTGGCCGGTAAAAATGTCACCATTACGGCAGGTCCAACCCGCGAAGCTTTAGACCCTGTGCGTTATATTTCTAACCACAGTACAGGCAAAATGGGTTTTTCTTTGGCTGCAGCTTGTTATGCGGCAGGGGCAAAAGTAACGCTTATTGCAGGTCCAGTCAGTTTAGATACACCTAATGGGGTACAGCGAATTAATGTGTCTTCTGCAATTCAAATGCTAGATACCAGTTTGCAAATGCTAGAACAAGGTTGTGATATTTTCATCGCGACAGCCGCAGTGGCGGATTACCGTGTGGCAGAAATTGCGGAACACAAAATTAAAAAATCAGGCGATGAGCTGAATGTGGCCTTGGTCAAAAACCCAGATATTGTTGCGACTATTGCTCAGCAGAAAAAACGTCCGTTTATGGTCGGCTTTGCCGCAGAAACTCGCAATGTAGAACAATATGCAGCAGGCAAATTGGTGGCGAAAAAATTGGATATGATCGCTTGCAATGACGTTTCTCGTGCCGATATTGGTTTTGCTTCCGATGAAAATGCCATGACCGTATTTTTTGCCGAAAGTTACCGTATGGAAAAACGCGATTTGGAAAAAGCCTCGAAACAGGAAATTGCGCAGCAATTGGTCGAAGCAATTCATGATGCCTTGTATCGTGACCCATCACAGGATGATGAGTTTTAACCTTTATCGTATATCCATAAGTTAGTGACATAAAAAAAACCGCTGAAATTTCAGCGGTTTTTTAGCTTAAATACAGCGTAAATTAAGCTTGGCCTTCGGCTGCAGCAGCTTGAGCACGTTGCATATTGGCTTCAAACTCTGCATCGAAGTTGATTGGGGTGAGCAATAATTGCGGGAAGCTGCCTTTGGTAACCATATCATTTACAGCTTCACGCAAGAATGGGAACAAAATGTTCGGGCAGTATGCGCCAAGAATGTATGGTAAACGCTCCTCTTCAACGCCATCAATTAAGAAAATACCAGCTTGGGTCACATCAACAATAAATGCCGTATCGCCCGCGTTGTTGGCTTGAACTACAACTTTTAATGCCACTTCAAAGTGGGTTGGATCAATTTTTTCTGCTGAAGATGACAGGTTGATGTTCAATTCAGGCTGCCATTCTTTGGTAAATACTTGTGCCCCAGGAACTTCAAAAGAAATGTCTTTAGTATAAATACGCTCTAAAGCCAATTGTGGTTGAGCTTGTTGTTCTTCACTCATATTAAATCCTTAAGAGTTGGTTATCGTGTTATGTTTATGCCAATAATTGATCAAGCTTGCCTTCGCGATCTAACGCATATAATTGGTCAAAGCCGCCAATAAATTGGTCATTGATGAAAATTTGTGGAACGGTACGATGATTGGTACGTTGCATTAATTCAACACGTACTTCAGGCGCTTCATTCGACAAATTAATTTCTTTATAGGCAACGCCTTTACGCTCAAGGAGTTGTTTTGCACGAATGCAGTATGGACATACAGTCGTTGAATAAATAGTGACTTCAGCCATGATTGTTCTCCTTGCGAAAAATATTGGGTAAAACTATTTGCTTTTTACTAAAGGTAAACCTTGTGCTTTCCAGTTGCTAATACCGCCATCTAAACGATAGGCATCGGTATGTGCGACCTGTTGTAAAGCACTGCCTGCAACCTGACCCAAGTTACAGATAAAGACCAATGGACGATCTGAGGTTTTTAACTCTTCAACATGCTTGGTAATTTGGCTATAGGGAATATTGCGGCTACCACTGATATGGCCTTCACGGAAATCTTTGGCATCACGTAAATCAATCAACATTGCATTTTTAGCTTTGACTAAAATACCTAAAGATTGTGGGGAAATTTTGCGACCATTGCGTTGACCTTCTAACACAAAAAACAACACCACCAATACTGCCAGCGTCCCAAATAAGAAGGGATGATTTCCCATAAATTCGAACCAACGTTCCACAAGTCACCTAATTACAATGTCAAAATTGTTCAAGAGTATAGCGTATAAATATAGCAGTATTCTAACAAAAACCAACTATCACATGCCACAACTCTAAGCCTTTATCTTAAAAGGTTTTAGGTAACTTTGTTGTGAACGTCAACAACATGCAATAGACTAACAAAACCACCCAAGCGGAGGTTAAATTGGAGGTTAAAAAAAATTGATTGCCATAAAATATTAAACCTCTCTAATGCTATGAAAATTAAAGAAATGTCGTGAGGTCGCCCATGCTGTCTAAATTGCAGATTGATGCTATCAAGCCAACGTCAAAAACACAGAAAATACATGACAGTGAGTTATTGTATTTATTTGTATCTCCGACAGGTCGCAAGACTTGGAAAGTGCTTTACACGCTTGATGGAAAGAAAAGCACAATCACACTGGGCGAATATCCAAAGGTGCTGAATGCTAAAGATGCTCGTTTAAGACGTGATGAGATAAAAAAACAAATATCTGAGGGCATTAATCCGACTGAGCAAAAACGACAGGAAAAAATTAAAGATTTATCTGAGATGAGTTTTGCAGACCTGATACGGCTTTATATGGAAAAGGTCACACCACACAAAAGGGGTGGAGCTGTAGAGGTCACTGTATTAAATGGTTATATAAAATCATTTCCCCGATTGATGAAAAAACCAGTAAACCAACTGGGGCAGCTAGATATGATTCAATTTAGGGATGAACGGTTGAAAAAGGTTAAGGGCGCAACAGTAGCTCGTGACTTAGGCTTACTGGGTGCTGTGTTCAAATACGCACGTCAGGAACTAAGGATTATGACCGAATCCCCATTGCACGATGTAGCAAAGCCGAAGCAGTCACCTAGTAGAAACAGACGCATATCCCAAGATGAGATTGATAGAATCCTAGACGCATTCAAATATGATGGTATCTCTCAACCAGTCACCAAAAAACAGCAGACCGCATGGGTATTTCTCTTTGCAATTGAAACGGCGATGCGAGCAAGCGAGATAACTAACCTAAAGTGGGCGGACGTTTACGACAGGCATGTTGAACTAGAAATCACAAAGAACGGTACAGCTAGAAAAGTCCCTTTATCTAAGCGAGCTATTGAGCTTCTAAGCTATATGCGAGGGATACATGAAACCGATGTTTGTACTGTGAAAAACCTAGTCGCAAAGGGCGAAGTGGGCGGAAACGGCTTATCTACAATTTTTAATCAGGTCGTGAAGCGTGAATTAAAAATTAATGACTTAACTTTCCACGACACCCGACATGAAGCCATTTCACGGATGGTTAAAAATGCAAAACTCTCAGTAGAGGTACTGGCAAAAATCACAGGTCATAAAACCATTGGTATTTTAATTAATACCTATTACAACCCCGACATTGAAGAACTGGCAGACCACCTACACAAAGAGGATGACCCCGACATTATTTTATTTAAAAAGACAGTGTAAGCGACAAGCTAGGACGTTCAATAACTTTCTATTACATGATTATTTGATATATTTAGATTGCTAGGTATAGGAGGCATCCGACAAGCAAGTACCCAACTTGTTTACCTAGCTACTTTTGGGGGGTGCTGTGGGAGGCATTGATTTTGAATTTAGAATTTCTGAATAAACAGCAGGCTATATCTTATTTTAATAAACAAACCAATTTAGATATAGATAGAAGAACTTTCTTAATTTACTGTCTGGAAAATGAAATCCCTATTAAATATAAAGCGATTACCGAATTTAACGCCATCAAGGGCTTTTTTATAAGTGCTGATGAGTACAATCAACTTAAAGAGCACCATAGGCTTCAAAATAAATTTAAAAAATTAGAGGATAATACCATTTTTGCCCAAAAGAGCTTTAGTGAGCAGCAAAAAACACTAGCTTATAACTTTTGCGTAAATAATCTTTCTGATGAATACAGTAGTGATTTACCTTTAACTTGGGCAAATGCCTTTATTAAAGCCTCAGAACTTGTTAAGGAAACGCAAGAATATAAAGAGTTACTGGATAAAAAAGAGGCTATAGACAGACTAACTCAAATTAAAGAAGCAGCTAGAATAATATATTTAGATGATGTTAGTGGTGGATTGGCATTTCATGAAGAAAATATGCTTTCTATTAAAAGTGGTATTTATGATTTTTTAGATAGTTCGCTTAGCATCAAAGGGCTTGTTCAAGCAGAAATAAAAAACTACCAAGATGGTTTTTATGATAGTTGTGTACCAACCGAAAGCAGATTTTTTATTAGTGATAATTTGTTTTATTACAAGGCTGATAAAGAAAAAGACTTATTTGGCAGGGTTTATAATGATGAGATTTTCCAGCAGGGATTTTTGAAATCTGACATTGATAGTCTAATCAAAAAACTATTCCAAAAAGAAAAAAATACAAAAGAAGTGGATGTTTTACATCCTAGAACAGCGAATAATGCCTCAAAAATTATTAGTGCTTTATGTGAATTAAATAAACTGGATATTACTCAACCATATGGAGATTCTAATAAAGAAATCATGGCTACGCTTGAACGACTAGGTACACCACTTAGCAAGGATGTTATAGGTGACTGGCTAAAACTAGCTCATGAAAACACAAAGTAAATTCTAACTAGAGTGCTAGTAATTCTAATTAGAACAAAACAATAAAAAACAAAAACATACTTCACCCAAGCAATAACGCTTTACAACTTGCAAGGGTGCAATATGTCAGCACATGAAAAATACGCTCGTATTAAGCAATTAGCGAGCGCACCATCTACCCCCGAAAAAATCTACACCATCAAGACAGGCGAAAATGCAGGCATGAAGCGCAAAGTTAATGCCAAGCCTGAGCGCATCGGACTGTTACCAGTGACCGAAAAAACAATATGGACTTGGGTGCGTGAGGGGAAATTTCCGAAGCCTTTAAAACTCTCAAGCAACGTCACTGTGTGGCGCATGTCAGAGGTCGAGGCGTGGATTGAAGAACAAGCCGACATTGCTGTATTGGAGGCTTAACATGAACAAAACTACTCAAGATCAAACCATCCTAAACCACCTCAAAAGCGGTAGAAGCATTACCGCCGCCGAAGCTGTACGTTTGTATAACTACTACCGCCTAAGCGCGAATATCGAGCGTTTACGCAAAGCAGGCTACGACATTGTGACCCACCACGAAAGGAACAGCCGAACTACTGGCAGCCATGCACGTTATGAACTTCGGGAGGTGGAAGCATGAAAGATTTTGTACTGGCTTCATACCGACCAATGAATGACACAGAAACCGAAGCGCATTTAATCGTGAATGATGATGCGATGGTATTTGTGGAACTTGATGCGGTGGATGGTGCAGAGCTAGAGATTTTGGCGGCTCATGAAAAACTGATGAAAAACCCCGATGCGGTGGACGTTGTTGCATTTCACTACGGCAGCTTAAAGACGTTGTTTGACAAGTTGGCAGAGGTAGCAGCATGAAAGAGCTATTTTTTGAAATGTTTAAAGGACTACTTTTAGGCATGTGCTTTGTTTTGTTTTGCTTTGTTATTGCAAGTCTAAGCCGTTCCGCATATGCTGTAGACCTCTCAAATAGTCTTAGCGATTCCTCACATCGTAAAAGTGATTTTTTTGTGCCCAAGTTTTGCAAAGCCTCTCAAGCTGTGCAGAAAACAAGCGCAAGCGTTTCAGCTACGCCAACAAGGCTGCAATCCATCTATGATGGGATGACATCACAAAATAAGTCAGCAATGGCGAATATGTGGGGCGAGTCTAAGACCTCGAGAGTGAATCCCATCACCAGTTTTATATTGGTGAAACTTCTCAAAACTCAAACTGTCTTAGGAGGCAATTCTCATGCCTAATCAAATCAATTCTACAAATACACCTAAAAAATACGATGCAGGCGACATGCACGACATTCAGTCGTTGGCTGCGTATGACATGAACTGGATGCAAAGCGCACTAAACCGAGTGCGCCGTGACTTCATCAAGTTAAGTGTGGACTTACAGCAGCAAGGCATACACTCATGTCACTTCGATGAACTAAAAACCGCACTGGAGATGTACAGCTACCTAGCAGAGGAGCGTCATAGCTACCATGTAGAAATGTCAGAACAATATAAAAAAGAGTGGGAGAACTTAAAAGGGGGTGAAGTATGAATGCAAAACCCAACCTATTCACCCCAAGCATGAAAGAAGCAGAGCGCATGTTAAACATGCTGGATGCTGGCGGTGAATTTACCTTTCAAACCTTTGCTGATGCAGAGAAAACCAAAAGCCTTGCCCATATCTGTCATGGCTCGCTAGAGGCTCATTTTGACACCTTAGCGCGGCTGAATGGTCAAGGTGCAGGCGTATTCGTTACGGTCAATCAAACCGACCTACAAGGGCGTACAAGCGACAATGTAACGCGTGTTCGTGCGCTATGGGTGGATTTTGACACAGTAGACCATGCGCGATTAGATCGGCTGATGAATATGGATGGCATTCCACCCAACTTGATTATTGAGAGTTCCGCAGGCAAGCACCATGCTTACTGGATTATTGCCGAAAATAACGAGATTCCACTTAATCAATTTACTGAACTACAAAAGCGATTGATTTATCACTTTGCTGATGATGGTGCAGATAAAGCTATTCACGATTTACCGCGAGTTATGCGGCTAACTGGCTTCTATCACCGCAAGGGTGAGGCATTTATGACGCAAGTGGTACATTCTGATGAATGGCGAGATGCTGCGGACTTGATTGCATGGATTGAATCGCTACCCATGCCTGAGGTGGCAAAACCAAAGGCACAGGCAGAAAAACCACAAGCAAGACAAACACAACAAACACATTATAACCTAGATTTTAAACAGGCTAAATTATTAGCGCGTGGGCGTTGGGAGGAGATTCTAAACCGTATTGGCTACCCATTTACAGCAACAGCACCGCATGAGCATGTTACATGCCCTATGTGTGGCGGTGTAGATCGGTTTAGATTCGATAATCAGAACGGTGACGGCTCGTTTATCTGCTCACAGGGTACAGGCGAAGCGATTGCTGGCGATGGTTTTGCACTATTAGAACATGGTGGAAAATCAGCAGCAGAGGCATTGCAGGCAGTCAATCATGCGCTATCTGCAATGGGCTTGGTTAGTGAGTATGACAACAGCAAATCAGATCGTGAATGGAAAGAGCCGCAACTTTTACACATTGCGAACCAATATGTTGAGGGTGAATATCCTATTCATGCTTTCCCTGATGTTATTGCAAAAGCTATTAAGAAATCCGCTCATTTCCACAATGTACCGTTAGCAGTAGCAGCACAAACATATTTAGGTGAACAAGCATATATAGCGCAAAGACACATCAAAGCACCCAGCGACAAGTCAGAAAAAGGGCAGCCATGCAGCCTATTCATGCTTACTATTTTTCCATCGGGAGAGGGTAAAGACGTTTGCAAAAGTGATGCTTCAAAAATCAGCGAGAAAATCGAATCTGAAAATATGAATCGGTTTTACGCAGATTATAAAAGCTGGAGTAAAAAGAAGTCAGATGAACGTGGGGACGCTCCAGTGAACCCCATGTCGAGATTCAAGAAAACCACGACACAAGCCATTATCAGAATGATGGCAGACGGCGCTGGCAATAGTTATATATGGGCAACTGGCGAGGGTGGCTATCTCTTTAGTGGCTACTCATTAAAAAGCGACACTGTAGGCGAATCAATTAGCGTTTTAAATGACCTAGTTGATACTGGCAAGGGAAATGCACTTTTAAGAAATGCGGAGGATAGCCATTTTTTTGAGAATAAATATTTTTCCCTAGATATTGCTGTACAGGATGTTGTCGCAAGACCAGCCCTAACCAACTCCCTACTACGTGAGCAAGGTTTTTTAGCTAGAGTTTTATTTGCAGCACCTACCCCACTCCAGCACCGTCAAGTGACATTGGAGCAGCAGAGCATCAAACCATACGATGATGAGGATTTAAAAGCATACTGGAAGTTCTGCGAGAAGATGCTAACCACTCCGTATTTTGGCAATAAACTTTTTGTTGGTGACGATGGCAGAGTGATAATTACAAAATGCCAAGATGCTGAGAGGTTACACATTCAGTATCAGAACCATATCGGTCAAGAAGTTGGCAAGGGTGGAAAGTATGAATTTATCAGAGCCTATGCTTTACGCACTAATCAGTATGTTTTGCGAGTAGCTGCAATTTTAGCGTATTGCTCGGAGGTTGATTATATTGACGCTCGCATCATGCAAAACGCTATAGACCTTTGCAAATACTCTTTAGATGAGTGGCTGCGCTACTACGGCAAGGCGGAAAAGTCAGACAGCGAACTGATGCTGGAATGGTTGAAAAAGCAAGATTCATCAAAGATATTGAAATCAGCCATTTCAACTACTGTTTATCCAAAGCACCTACGCAGTAAAAACAACCGTGATGCTGCACTCAGTCACTTAATTGATGCTGAGTATATCCATATTGAGCAAATCGGGAAAAAGGAATATGTGGTTTTAAATCCCCTTTTCTCAAAAGTGGGCTAAAAAGGCTAAAATGCCTGAAACCCTTATGCACTAACACTTTCACTCTAGCCAACCCAAAGGCTAAGAAAGGCTAAAAAGGCTAAAATGATGCAGATAGATATTAAATCTTAGCCTTTTTAGCCAACTTTAGCCAAGCCATAGGCTAAGATAAAAGCTATACGTGGCAAGGCTTACAGCGACTTTAGCCAAAATAGCCTGATTCCTAGACTAGAAAAACTTATTTTTAAATTTATGACAAATTAGATATTTGAGAATTGAACAATGCCAAACGTGAACAAAGCAATCGTGATGGGTGTGTTAGGTCGTGACCCTGAAACTAAGAATTTTCCTAACGGCGGTAGCGTTACCAATTTTAGCGTGGCGACTACTGACCACTGGAAAGACAAGACCACTGGAGAGCGCAAAGAGGCTACAGAATGGCACAGAATCAGCACCAACAACCGATTAGCCGAGATTGCTAGTAAGTACCTCAAGAAAGGCAGCAAGGTTTATATTGAGGGCAGCTTGCGTACAAGGAAGTGGAAAGACCAAAGCGGTGCAGATCGGGAAGTCACAGAGATAAAAGCCGATGTTCTGCAATTGCTGTGATGCACTTCACTTTCCGACCAACGGTAAAGCAAGTGAGCAGTAAACTGTTTTATAATTGATGTAGAAAAATCGCTGTAGTTTTTAGTTTTGCCCATACTCCCCAGTATGGGTTTTTTTTGGCTGTAATTCAGTATTCAAGTATTACTTGATAACTGGGCATCTTAGACCGCATTAGATCGGCAAAGACTAATTAGACAAAATATCTCTTTCAAAGGGTTTGTTTCTTAAATCGCATTCAAAGCAAAAATATTCAAAAAAACGCTTCTTTCATAGGGTGAGTTTTGCAAAAAGTATCTCTTTCATAGGATTGTTTCGCAAATACTGCTTTTATACCAAAAACGAGCTTTAGATCGGTGCAGTCTAATTAGACAAAAAACGCTTCTTTCATAGGGTTTGTTTCTCAAAAGCATAAATGGAGTGATTACACCCCCTTATGGTTTACCTCTATTTTGAGAGAAACCCATCCCATCAAAACCTAGACCATGATTGCCAACCTAAATCATTAGTGAAATTTCATATTGAGAAACACTGTAAAATGACTAAAACACAGAGTACATAAGGCATTGAGCCTGATTTAATACCTATCAATTAAAGCGAGGTTATCAATGGAAAAAACACACGGTCAAATTGAAGATTGTTTAAACTTGGACAGCCGAGTCATGGCTCGATATAAGGTATTTGATGGTGGAGGAAGTAACTCATGGGCATGGCGAAAAGGCGACTCTCAAGAAGTATTTTCATCTATAACATATCACTACGATAACGGCGGTTTAGAATTAAGCTACACATGCAACGAGCAGCAGCACCGCTATTTAGTGGATGTTGTCACCACACCATGCAACTACGGTGGAAAGCGATATTGGTTTAATTGCCCTAAGTGTTTTAAGCGAGTTGCAAAGCTATACCTACGCAATTCAATGTTTTTCTGTAGAACTTGCCACAAACTGAACTACAGCACACAGCAGAGTTGCAAACTAGAAAGCACCCGAGTCGGCATGTATAAAATCAGGAATAAACTTAACTGGCAGTACGACACCGCATTCATGAAGTCGTGGCATAAGTTGAAGCCTAAAGGGATGCACCATTCAACCTATAACAGATTGGTGCAGAGGCATGACGAACTAGAACGAAAGTCAGAGCAATATTGCATTGCAAACTTTCATGCCTTTATGAATAGACATGGTTTAAAACCATCATGGGATTAAACAGGACTTGCACAGTGCTTCACCCTTACAGATACGATAGCAGCAGGCTTGCATCTCTTTTTATAGAGTGCAAGTGTTGATTGTTCTATCAATAAATTATTGTTTTCTAAGGTGAGCGCAAAATTGCGTTGGCTAACCAGTGGGGGGATGGTGAATAGCTGTACCATGATTCAAAACCTAGACCGCAGCCAATCGCACGTATAAAAAAAATTCTGTTTTTGTTAAAAAGTTAACTTCTTGTTAACTGCTACGGCGTTCCAAATGTGAGGTTTTGTGAGGTTTTGAACTTAGGATTACTTAGGATTTACGCCGTTCTGAATCTCATGTTTTATCAGGTTTTCTCTTTTAAAGCAGTCCGCAAAACTAACATTTACTAACAGTATGACGGCGCAAAATTGCGTTGTGTTTCGCAACAACTACGCGCGCGCACGCGAGGGATGGATGCAACTGTGGTTTTAAGGCTTAAAATCCCAATAGAACTACAATGCAATTATTCGGGCGGTTTACTGCTACAAATAGCCTGAACATAGGATTACCCCCCCATTGGTCAAGATGACCATACCTGAGCCACTAAATAGAGGAGCAGCTTTAAATACTCTATTCCGCTTCAATCAAATGATGGGAGCGAAAAAAATAATTTATTGCTCAAAAATAGGGGGTACAGAACACGAATGGAGGTTAAATTGGAGGTTAAAATTTTAACTCATGTAAATAAACCCAACAAAAACAATAATCTACAGATTTAATTGATTGCATAAATATGGCGATCAAAAACACCGCTTCAAGGGCGGCGCCATAATAAAATTAATTTTTTTGTTGCGCTTCGGCAATTTCATCACAGAGTCTTAAATAACTGTCTAAACGACGCGGCAAAATTTCACCCTGTGCGGCTGCCTGTCGCAACGCACATTGCTTTTCGTGTTTATGGGTACAGTTACGGAATTGGCAATGTCCCAGCAAATTTTCAATTTCAGGAAAACCGTGCTGAATTTTATCTGCACTTAAATGCCACAAACCAAATTCACGAATCCCCGGTGAGTCAATTAAGGCAGCACCATTTCCAAAGCCAATCAAGCGGGTAGAGGTCGTTGTGTGTTGCCCAAGTGCCGAGTTTTCCGAAATGATATTGGTCTTTTGTGCCGCTTCAGGCACGATAGCATTAATCAGCGAGCTTTTACCCACGCCCGATTGCCCGACAAAAGCTACCGTTTCACCTGCTAAACGTGCCGCTAAATGCTCTAAATTCGCATCGGACTGGGTTTGCATGACTTCATAGCCCAAGTCTTGATATTCCTTGAGTAAGTCTAAAATCGGGTCGTTTTCTTTGAGTAAATCAGATTTGTTTAAGACCAATAAGGCTGGAATATCAGCATCTGCACAGGCAACTAAATAGCGGTCAATCAAGCCTGGTGCAGGTTCAGGTAGAGGCGAAAAAACTATCACAATCAAACTGATATTAGCGGCAACAGGTTTAACCTTATGATAGCGATCTGGTCGGGTCAGTAACGATTGACGTGGATGAATCGCGGTAATAATTCCCAAACCTGTATTTGGATCGGCCTGCCATTTGACCCGATCTCCTGTGACCAATAATTCTAAATTGGTACGGGTGTGACAGCGCCAAACACTGCCCATTTCAATAGGTTTCCAAAAAGGCTCTGGATCGCCTGCTAGGACTATCGGCTTTTCAGGATGAATTTCAGGGACAGATAAAGCCTGTACTTCTAATTGACGGCCATAGTGTTGTACCACCAAGCCTTCTAAATCATGTGAAGTGTCAATGTCTGTCTGACGTGACTTGTGTTGTTTTTCAATTCGACGTTGCTGTTGTTCAGTCAATCGACGCTTACGAATTAAAGCCATTCATATCCTAAAAAACCATGAACTCAGGATGGCAAAAATAGCATGAAGCGGGGGCACAGTTACAGCCAAGAAGCAAGAAATTTGCTACTATGTTGTTTTTAAGCCGAATAAGATTGCACATTTATGAGCAGCACGCCTGATACTCGCCTCATTTGGATTGATTTGGAAATGACAGGTTTGGATACCGACAACGACCAAATTATTGAAGTGGCTACCATTGTGACCGATGATCATTTAAATATTTTGGCAGAAGGTCCTGTGCTGGCTGTGCATCAACCCGATCGTATTTTAAATGCTATGGATGAGTGGAATACACGTCAGCATAGACAATCGGGCTTAATTGAGCGTGTGCGTCGCAGCAAACTCACTGCGCAGGATGCAGAACAGCAAACTATCGAGTTTCTGAAAAAATGGGTCAATCCGAAAACATCGCCAATGTGTGGCAACTCGATTTGCCAAGACCGCCGTTTTTTACACCGTTTAATGCCTGAAATGGAACAATATTTCCATTATCGTAATTTGGATGTTTCATCAGTGAAAGAGTTAGCAAAGCGCTGGCGTCCAGAAATTATGAGCGGTTTGAAAAAGAATGCGTCACATTTGGCGATGGATGATATTCGTGATTCGATTGCCGAGCTGAAATATTATCGCCAATACTTTTTTATTATGAATCAGGACTAAAACCTTTTTCTGCGTAAGAGGTGGCGCTATCACAGTAATAGCGATCTCTTGCGCCAAAACGGTATTGATCATTTATAAATAAAAAATAAATGAGAAATGACTCAGCATTGCTTCGCACTACCTCCTGCGGTATATATCTGATCCTCAACCATATATGGCGCAAGAGAAGAAAGTTTTATTATTCATTTAAATATGAATATAACGATCATTTCTTGATTTATGAAAGATATCTAATAGCTCTATATAAAGTAGGGCATAAGGCAATGCTGAGGTATTTATTAATTAAAAACCAAGCAAAATAAAAAGCTTTATTTTCCTGCCTGCCAAAATGCTTCTCCCGCCTGAATTGGGTCGCCTGTTTGCGCTAAAGTGTCAAGCCAGACATCATATTGTGCAATAATTGGATGTTGGCTAGGGTGAAAGTCAGGTTTAAACCAATCACGATATTGTGATTGCATTTTGCGTAATTTTCCTTGTTTGCCAAATAGCCATTGCAAGCCACGTACATTCATTTTGAGGCGTTGGGTGCGATTAAAGCCATCGCATTTCAGCATGACATTGGCGCGGTAAAGGGTAAACCCAAACATTAAGCCTGTGGTAAATACCAATGCCATTTTTCGGGTCACTTCAGGCACATTACCTACCTGCTGCATCACATCAAACGCCACATCACGATGTTCCATTTCTTCAATCGCATGCCATGCAAATAAGGCGCGGACATACGGATGTGCATCTTGTAGCGTTTCTTTTTCGCCATAAAAAGTTTCTGCCATGAGTGCAGTTAAATGTTCCGCAGCCGCTGTCATGGCGATATTGTATTGGGGTGAGCGATATTTCAGTTCAAACTTAAACACTTTGTTTAGACGCTGAATAAACTGATCTACAGGCATGCCTTGATCTTTCATGATCTGATTCATTTTGTCGTGTGCAATGCCGTGCTGGGCTTCTTGTCGAATAAAATCGGCAACACGCTGTTTTAAGTCAGGGTCTTGAATTTGATCGCGGAACAAACGTACCGATTGAATGAAATAACGCTCACCATCAGGAAAAGTCAGGCTTAAAGCGTCAAACATGCGGGTCAGAAACGGATCACCTGCAAACCAGTAACGCGGCACATCGGCTAATTTAAAATCGAGATTGGTGCGTACTATGGGCGTAGCATGATATTGGACAAGTGCATTCATTTTATTTTATTTCACTCTGGTCAATCCTGTTTGCAGTATGTCGGGCTTTTGCAGATTTGTTTTGACAGTATTTGCCAGTTTTTATACATTAAACGACAAAAGAAAATGATGCATGTCAAGATGAGCAAGCACATGAGCGAAATTCAAATTCCAAATGGCTATTATCAACTTTATTTACGCTATTTATCAGCACGGGGCAGAGTTCCTGAGCAGCTTGGATTTTCGCCTGCACAATTGCAGCAGTTACAACATGTGTTGGCATTGCCTATGGATACCCAATCGTCTTATCAGTTTTTTAACGAGATCATCCAACACAGTATTCAGTTTTTAGATTGTCCAACGCTCGTTTTTGAATTGGCACGTTATATTCAGCCTGAACATTTTGGCGTGCTTGGCTATATGGCATCGCGTAGTAATAGTGTTGCAGAAGCCATTCAATATATGATGCGTTTTAGTCGTTTGGTGGTAGATGGTACGGCAGCAGTACCGATGCGGCTGGAACAACAACTAGATGCCTTATATTTATCATGGCCATTGGTGGATGAAAAATACAGCTTGGTTCATGAAATGACGTTTGCCTGTATGACTCAATTGGCGATGCAAATTTTTAATTTTCAACACTCTCCGATACGGGAAATTCATTTTGCCCACGCACCGCGTATGGCGATGATGCATTATGAAAAATTCTATGCTTGTAAGGTTTTATTTAAACAACCGGAATATCAAATTGTTTTAAATTTAGAAAGTCTTGGTTTAAAACCACAGCAGGCCGATCCCTCTTTAATTCATTTACTCACCAAACAGGCCGAAGATGCGATTGCGCTCAAACCTCAATTAGAAACCGTGCGGCAACAAGTCCAAGAGCTGGTGGCACATTATTTACGTTATGAACAGCAAGTACCGAATATTGAATGGGTGGCACAGCGTTTATTTCGTTCAGATCGTACGTTACAGCGTCAGCTTAAACAGGAAGGTACGGGTTTTAAACAGATTCTGGAAATAGAACGGATGCAGCGCTGTGAAAACTTACTACAACAAAATGTGAGTCTAAGCGACATTGCACAGTTGTTGGGGTATTCAGACCAGTCGGCTTTGGCACGTGCTTATAAAGCCTGCACAGGACAGACGCTGCTAAAACGTAAACAGCAATTGCAGCAAGCAGAGAATGATGCATTTTCTATACAGCAAGGTGCGCCATAAATCGGATCAATTGGCTCATGATCAACAGGTCATTTTGCGTTAACAGATTGAAGATAAGCGGTTTGCAGCCACAACTGAAACAGCTTTTGCAAGGTTGATACAGCTTATGATAAATCCTGAAGTTGTTTATTTTTATCAAAATTTTTAAATTTAAAAGCACGATTGAGCAAGTTTCAAAAACCGATAAGCAGGCAAAATTAGGCATCTTTGATCATTGAGAAAAAAGTGCAAATATCAGTAAATGTAGCCTCGCGGTTGTTCTGAATAAATCGTTTTGCAAATAGAAATGCAGTAACCCACGCCTGTACGCTATTCATTGAGTAAAAAATAGCGTTACAATGGGTTAATTTGTATTTCTACAATAGCAAATGTTTCAGTTTTAATCATTCAAGGAAAATACAACCCTATGTCACGTTTAGCCACACGATTTGCACAGCTTGAATCTCAACAACGTAAGGCTTTAGTTTCTTATGTTATGGCAGGTGACCCTCATCCAGAAGTCACAGTTCCGTTGTTACATCAAATGGTCGAGGCAGGGGTAGACATCGTTGAATTAGGTTTGCCGTTTTCAGACCCAATGGCCGATGGTCCAGTGATTGCCCTTGCCGCAGAGCGTGCTTTGGCAGGTGGAACCAATACGCTAGATGCTTTAAACATGGTCAAAGAATTCCGTCAAAAAGATCAGGAAACTCCTGTGGTGTTGATGGGATATTTAAACCCTGTAGAAGTCATTGGTTATGAAAAGTTTGTTGAATATGCACATAACTGTGGTGTCGATGGTGTGCTTTTGGTGGATTTACCGCCTGAAGAAGCCCGAGAGTTTGATGAAGTCCTGAATAAATACGGGATGAATCAAATTTTCTTGTTGGCACCAACCTCTACACCAGAGCGTATTCAATTTGTGGCAAACCAAGCCAGTGGCTTTATTTACTATGTTTCTTTGAAAGGCGTGACGGGTGCAGCAACACTTGATGTTGCAGAAGCAGCGGCCCGCATCCAACAGATTAAAGCGGTAACCAACGTGCCTGTAGGTGTGGGTTTTGGCATCAGTGATGCTGCATCTGCCAAAGCAATGGGCGCGGCTGCCGATGCAGTTATTGTCGGAAGTGCTTTTGTAAAACAATTTGCGAGCTTAGCACCAGAACAAGCCGTCATTGCAACGGTTAATAAAGTGAAGGAGCTTCGAGCTGCGCTCGATGAGTTAGTATGAGTCAAGAAGTGAAAACAGGGAAAATTCTAAGCCCATCGACGCCGTGGACTGCACGAGGTGTACCTGGTATTCAAACACCAGATGAGCAACAATCATTAAAAGCGATCTTTACTGAACCAACGATTGAATGTCCAGAATGTCATGCCTTGGTGACACGTACGGCAATGTCGTTCAACGCTTATGTATGCCCACAATGTGATGAACATTTACGCATGAAAGCGCGTGAGCGTTTAACTTGGTTCTTTGACCAAGTACAAAATGAATTAGGTCAAGAATTCTCTGCCAAAGACCCACTTAAATTTGTAGATAGTAAACCTTATCCTGAGCGTATGACTGAAGCGCAAAATAAAACAGGTGAAACCGAAGCTTTAGTGGTGATGCAGGGCTTATTAAAAAATATGCCAGTCATTGCTTGCGCATTTGAGTTTGATTTTATGGGTGGCTCAATGGGTACCGTAGTTGGTGACCGTTTTGTCCAAGCCGCTGAACGTGCGATTCAGCAAAAACAACCATTAATTTGCTTCGCAGCATCGGGCGGTGCGCGTATGCAAGAAGGCATGTTGTCTTTAATGCAAATGGCGCGTACTTCTGCTGCAATTCAACGCATGAAAGAAGCAGGCTTGCCGTACATCGTGGTATTAACTCATCCTGTATATGGGGGCGTAACTGCATCATTGGCGATGTTGGGTGATGTACACATTGCAGAACCTAAAGCAATGATTGGTTTTGCAGGTAAACGTGTGATTGAGCAAACTGTACGAGAAAAACTCGAAGAGCCGTTCCAACGTGCAGAATACTTACTTGATCATGGTGTGGTCGATCAAATTGTCCATCGTCATGCATTACGTGATACAGTTTATCGTATTCTTGCGAAACTGATGAACTTGCCTTGAACACAGCACCTCTTGCAACCGATGATCTAAACACATGGCTCAATTATTGGAGCCATGTTCACGTTACGGGTATTGATTTAGGTTTGGAGCGGGTCATTCCCGTTGCAGAAAAACTTGGGGTAACTCATCCTAAAGCCAAAGTTATTACGGTTGCGGGAACCAATGGCAAAGGCTCTACCACAACCACTTTAGCGGCCATTTTAAATGCGCAGGGCTATCGGGTTGGGTTGTACCAATCGCCTCATATTTACCGTTTTAATGAACGGGTCAAATTAGCAGGCGTTGAGGTTGATGACCAAAGTTTGATTGATGCTTTTGTACAAGTCGATCAAGCACGACGTGATTCCGATCTGAGTTTATCTTTCTTTGAAGCTACGACTTTGGCGGCCTTTATGATTTTTAAAGCACGTGACTGCGATGTGTGGGTGCTTGAAGTTGGTTTAGGTGGGCGCTTAGATGTGGTCAATGTTGTCAATCCAGATGTCGCGGTTATTACCAATATTGGTTTAGACCATGTCGATTGGTTGGGCGATAGCATCGAAAAAATTGCCTATGAAAAAGCAGGTATTATTCGTCCTCACATTCCTGTTATTTTTGCAGGTCAGCAAGATTTGCCTCAAGCTATTCAAGATAAGGCAGTAGCCTGCAATGCCTCCTTATTTGTTTTGAATCGTGATTATTTTTATCGGGACATGCAAGATGGTGAGTCGTGGATGTTTGCTGCATCGGGCTGCACCTTAAAACTTCCAACAGGCAGCTTGGCACTCGATAATATTTCAACTGCGGTGGCAGCAGTCTTGCGTAGCGGTTTAGAAATCACCCAAGATGCGATTGCACAAGGTATTCAAACAGCTAAATTGTCAGGGCGTTTTGAAATTCGTCAAATTCAGGGCAAAACTGTGATTTTTGATGCAGGACATAACCCGCATGGCGTTGAATTTTTGTTAAAGCAATTGCGCAATTTCTTAAATTACAATAAACAGTACACTGAAGTAATCAGTGTTTTTTCAATGCTTGCAGATAAAGATATAAATTCTGTGGTTGAGTTATTGAAAGATAGTGTCGTAATGTGGAAAATTGCCACATTAAATGTGCCTCGTGCGGCAGAGATCACGGTTTTGGATCAGGCTTTGCAAGGCGAAACAATACAACACTTCGACAGTATACAATTGGCTTTTAAATCAGCACTGGATGAAACTAAAAATAATCAGCTGATTTTGGTATGTGGATCATTTCATACCTTAGAAGCGGTATGGGAGTATTTGGAAGAATGTCAATGAATAACAAACAACGCTGGATGGGTGGCGTTGTTTTATTAGGTGGTGGTGTTTTATTGGCAGCATTGCTTTTAAAAGGGCAAGAAGAAATACATCAAAATAATGTGAAAACCCCAAGCCAAGCCGAACAAGTTCAACATAAGAATGCCAATCAGGCAGAAATGGTGCAATTGCAACCTTTAACTGTCGATGTGCAAACCGAGCAGCGTCTGCTTGAAGAACAACGTCGTGCGCGTGAAAAAGCAGTGGCAGAGCAAGAAGCGCGTGCAGCTGAGTTTTTAGCGATGCAGCAACAGGCAGAAGCAGAAGCAGCGCGTAAAGCTGCAGAAGAATATGCTGCCTTAAATGCATTACGTTCTGGTCAGCAGCAAAGTTCTGACAATATTCCGCCTGAATTGGTCGAAGATGAACAAGTCAAGCAAAAGCGCTTAGCTGAAGAAAAAGCTGCTCAACAAAAGAAGTTAGAGCAGCAAAAGGCAGTAGATGCCAAGAAAGCTGCTGAGTTAAAAGCTGCGCAAGAGCGTAGTGCTGCAGAGAAAAAAGCAGCAGATGAAAAACGTTTAGCGCAAGAACAACGCATTGCAGAAGAGAAGCGCAAAGCGGAAGAACAACGCCAAGCCGATGCGAAACGTAAAGCAGAGCAAGAGCGTAAAGCAGTTGAAGCGAAAAAAGAAGCAGAACGTAAGGCTGCCGAAGAAAAGCGTAAAGCTGAGGAAAAACGCAAAGCTGAAGAAGCTGCCAAGAAAAAGGCTGAGGCTGAAAAAGCACGTAAGTTATTGGAAGAAGATGATAAGCAGTGGATGGTACAGGTGGCTTTGGCGGCTAATCAAGCCAATGCAGATGCTTTGGCGGCAAAATTGAAAGCCAAAGGTTATAAAGTCACCCAAAGTCCAACCTCTAAAGGAGTTCGAATTATGGTTGGACCATCTAAAGACCGTGATGCTGCAGATGCAACCCGCAAGAAAATTACTGCAGACCAAAGTTTGAATATGAAATCGGCATGGGTGATTGACTGGGTGCCATTAGATAAACGTGACTAGATCATCCGACTAAGATGTGTATTAACAAAGGATTTAATCTTTCGGGTTAAATCCGTTGTTCATGCTGATTGAATGAATTTAGGTGTGGTTTCAAATGCTTTGATTGTAAAAAGCCTATCCAAAGATAGGCTTGCTCACGCAATATTCAATTAAGTGCGATTCGGCTGTTTGGTTAAACGTAAATAAGGCTTGATGGCTTGATATCCATTTGGGAAGCGTTGTTTAAGCTCTGCTTCGTCTTGAATGGACGGTACAATTACCACATCTTCACCATCTTGCCAGTTGGCAGGTGTTGCAACTTTGTAATTGTCAGTCAGTTGCAATGAGTCAATCACACGTAAAATTTCATGGAAATTACGCCCTGTAGATGCAGGATATGTGATGATCAAGCGTACTTTTTTATTCGGATCAATAATGATCAGTGAGCGAACAGTTAGTGTTTCGCTGGCATTCGGGTGAATAAAATCGTACAGGGTAGATACTTTACGATCTTTGTCAGCAAGAATTGGAAAATTAACTGTTGTATTTTGAGTTTCGTTAATATCTTGAATCCAGCCTTTGTGAGATTCAGCATCATCTACAGAAAGAGCAATTGCTTTAACATTACGTTTACTGAATTCATCTTTCAGTTTTGCAGTATAGCCTAGCTCGGTGGTGCAGACAGGAGTGTAGTCGGCAGGATGCGAAAATAAAATGCCCCAGCTGTCGCCTAAAAATTCATAAAAATCAATTGGGCCTTCATTTGAGTCTTGCGTGAAGTTGGGTGCGATGTCACCTAAGTGAATAGTCATTGTGTACCTCTGTCTTGTTTTGTTGTTTGATGTATGTGTACTACTATGTGTCATTTCTTTTGCAAAATTAAATGGTGTTTTTGCATGTTCTTATGAGTAAATTGAATATGGTGTGTCATTTTTATTGCATTTTCAAAATAGATTCATGTGTGATTGCTATATATCGTCCGCTCGAAATTTGTTACATTAACTGCCACTTAGCAGCGAGAAATGGCAAGTAGAGATTGGAATTTTTAATAGGTTTTTGTGCAAAACCCTTGTACTTCAAATTTCTAGCACCATAATAACCCCTAAGAAAAACCTATTTATTTGACAAGCAAGATTTAGAGAGTTTATTCATGTTGGCAAGTCTGATCGGAGGAATCTTCGGTACTAAAAATGAGCGTGAACTCAAACGCATGCGTAAAATCGTAGACAAGATTAATGCGCTCGAGCCGACGATATCTGCCTTAAGCGATGCAGACTTATCTGCTAAAACCGAAGAATTCAAACAACGTTATAACAAAGGCGAAAGTTTAGATAAATTATTACCAGAAGCATTTGCAGTATGTCGTGAAGCCGCCAAACGTGTCATGAGCATGCGTCACTACGACGTGCAGTTGATTGGTGGTATTACCTTGCACGAAGGTAAAATTGCAGAAATGCGTACAGGTGAAGGTAAAACCCTCATGGGGACTTTGGCCTGTTATTTAAATGCTTTAAGCGGTCAGGGCGTGCACGTCATTACTGTGAACGACTACTTGGCGCAGCGTGATGCTGAACTTAACCGCCCTTTATTTGAGTTTTTAGGTTTAAGCATTGGCATTATCTATTCCATGCAAGACCCGACTGAAAAAGCACAAGCTTATCGCGCAGACATCACTTACGGTACCAATAACGAATTTGGCTTCGACTACTTGCGTGACAACATGGTGTTTTCGTTAAGCGAAAAAAAACAGCGTGGTCTGACTTATGCCATTATTGATGAAGTCGACTCGATCTTAATTGATGAAGCACGTACACCATTAATCATTTCTGGTCAAAGCGATGACTCATCCCAGTTATATGCAGCGATCAACACTATTCCGCCAAAATTGCATCCGCAAAAAGAAGAAAAAGTAGCTGATGGCGGACATTTCTGGATTGATGAAAAACAACGTACTGTAGAAATGACCGAAATTGGTTATGAAACGGTAGAAAATGAATTAATTCAAATGGGCTTGTTGGCAGAAGGCGAAAGTCTGTATTCTGCATCCAACCTGAATTTGGTGCATCACGTATCTGCAGCTATTCGTGCGCACTTCCTGTATCAACGTAACGTGCACTACATCATCCATGATGGTGAAGTGATTATTGTTGATGAAAACACTGGTCGTACCATGCCTGGTCGTCGTTGGTCTGAAGGTTTACACCAAGCGGTAGAAGCCAAAGAAGGTTTGGAAATTCAGCCTGAAAACCAGACTTTAGCGACTACAACCTTCCAGAACTATTTCCGCTTATACAAAAAACTATCGGGAATGACGGGTACTGCAGACACTGAAGCTGCAGAAATGAAAGAAATTTATGGTCTAGATGTCGTCATTATTCCAACCCACCGCCCAATGATTCGTAATGATCAAAACGATTTAATTTATTTAAACCGTACTGGCAAATACAACGCGATTATTCAAGAAATTAAGCGTGTGCATGAAGCAGGTGTCGCACCCATTCTAATTGGTACAGCGACCATTGAGGCTTCAGAAATTTTATCGGATAAATTACGTGAAGCGGGTATTCAGCACGAAGTATTGAACGCGAAGCAACACGAACGCGAAGCTGACATTATTGCGCAAGCAGGTGCCCCACGTGCGGTGACCATTGCCACGAACATGGCAGGTCGTGGTACAGATATTTTGCTAGGTGGTAACTGGAAAGCACTGCTAGCTAAAATTGAAAATCCAACCCCTGAAGATGAAGCACGCTTAAAAGCGGAGTGGGAGCAAAACCATGACATGGTGTTAAGTTCAGGTGGCTTACACATTATTGGTTCAGAACGTCATGAATCACGCCGTATTGATAACCAGTTGCGTGGTCGTGCAGGTCGTCAGGGTGACCCAGGCGTGTCGCGTTTCTATTTGTCACTTGAAGATGACTTAATGCGTATTTTCGCAGGTGATCGTGTTGTGGCAATGATGCGTGCCATGGGCTTGCAGGAAGATGAAGCAATTGAACACAAAATGGTGTCGCGCTCTATCGAAAATGCACAGCGCAAAGTTGAGGCGCGTAACTTCGACATCCGTAAAAACTTGTTGAAATACGATGATGTAAATAACGAACAGCGTAAGATTATTTATTCACAGCGTGATGATATTCTGGCAGAAAGCACGTTGCAAGACTATATTGAAGAAATGCACCGTGAAGTGGTTACAGGCATGATCGCCAATTATATTCCACCAGAATCAATTCATGACCAGTGGGATATTGATGGTTTAGAGCGCGCCTTGCGTGATGATTTAGGGATTGACCTACCCATTAACCAATGGCTTGAAGATGATCGTCGCCTAGATGAAGAAGCTTTGGTTGAGCGTATTGCCGATGAAATTGTGGCGCGTTACCGTGCGCGTCGTGAGCAAATGGGTGATGAATCTGCCGCGATGTTAGAACGTCACTTTATGCTCAGTTCACTCGATCGTCACTGGAAAGATCACTTGGCGGCCATGGATTATTTGCGTCAAGGGATTCATTTACGTGGCTATGCGCAAAAAAACCCTGAGCAAGAGTACAAAAAAGAAGCCTTTAACTTATTCGTGAATATGTTGGCCGTGATTAAAGCCGATGTCGTTACTGATCTTTCGCGTGTGCATGTACCAACACCTGAAGAATTGGCTGCGATGGAAGCGCAACAGCAAGCGCAAGCAGAAGCGATGCAGCTTAATCTTTCACATGCTGATGTAGATGGTTTAACGGGTGAAACCTTTGAATCAGAATCACAGTATAGTGCAGCTGAGCAAACTGTTATTCCGCCTGCGAGTCGTAACTCGCCATGCCCATGCGGTTCAGGACTAAAATATAAACAGTGTCACGGTAAAATCTAAAACTGACTTGTTGCAACTTAAGCAGAACTTCGGTTCTGCTTTTTTGTGTTTTAGTGCAAAGAATCTTTGTGATAATAGCTTTGCAAGATGTATATAGCATTTGCAGATTTTGGAATTAAATGCTATTTAATTGCACATGCAATATCCACGTGTGGAACAAAAAATGAAAAAAGTATTACGACCTTTAATGATTGTTGCCTTGAGCCTGCCTAGCTTCGCATTTGCTAATACGGCAACCACGACAACGCCTGCAAAAGTACAAGCTGCTGTCGGGCCGACTACAGCACAGGTACAGGTGGATAATGGGCATGTGACTGTGGCAAGCCCACGCACAGGTATTCGTTATACCTTTGCCAATCCAGATCAGCGTCCAATCGTGTTGCATACCGCAGCGATTGCACCTGCAAATGCTGCAAATGTAAATCGTATTGTGGCTGCCAATCCTGCTTTATCTGCAGCAAGTCAAGAACGTGCAAAACAGGCTTTATTGGGCGAAGCAGTTGTGGCAACTAATCCACAATAAATTTTAAAACAGATTGGCAAGTGATGATGCTTGCTCAGCTGTACGTTTAAATATAAAAACCAGTCTAAACGGCTGGTTTTTATATTTCAGTGCCTACATAAACAAAAAGCGAAACGACACAGGCGGATGCTCGATTTTTTCTTCAATTTCCACTAAGCTGTGACATTCTCAAATTTGTACTGGAAATTTCAAAATGGCAGTTGGTGACGTCTCTATGCCACACATGCATGTGGTCAAAGGTGTAAAAATTGGTTCAGCAGAGGCTTATGTGCGTTATCAGAACCGACGTGACCTGGTTATTTTTGAATTTGCAACAGGCTCAAATGTGGTGGGTGTATTTACTCAAAATGCATTCTGCGCCGCGCCTGTGCATGTATCCAAAGCACATTTGGCTCAAGGCAATCCACGTTATTTGGTCATTAACACAGGCAATGCCAATGCGGGTACAGGCAAATTGGGGATGCAAAATGCAGAAATTACTTGTGCCAAATTGGCTGAGTTGACAGGTGTCTCTACCCAAGAAGTTTTGCCATTTTCTACAGGTGTGATTGGCGAACAATTACCCATTGAGCGTTTGGTTGCAGGCTTAGCGCCTGCATTGGCATCGTTACGTGAGGATGCTTGGCATGATGCTGCGACAGGTATTATGACCACAGATACCACACCAAAAGGTGCATCTGAGCAGTTTGAGTTAGATGGCATTACTTATAGCATGACAGGCATTTCTAAAGGTGCAGGTATGATTCGCCCGAATATGGCAACCATGCTTAGTTATGTTGCAACCGATGCACCAATTCAACGTGACATCTTACAGCAATTGCTCAAGCACAGCGTAGAACAATCGTTTAACCGTATTACTGTAGATGGCGATACCTCGACCAATGATTCATGTATTTTGGTGGCGACAGGTCAGGCGGGTGGCACTGAAATTTGTAGTGAAAATGATCCGCGTTATGCTTTAGTGTTAGATGTTTTGAATCGTGTGATGTTGCGTTTGGCGCAATTGATTATTCGTGATGGTGAAGGTGCAACGAAATTCATCACGGTTCGTGTTGAAGGTGGTGCCAATACCCAAGAATGTTGTGATATTGCTTACAGCATTTCGCATTCGCCATTGGTAAAAACTGCTATTTTTGCCTCAGATCCAAACTGGGGACGTATTCTTGCTGCGATTGGTTATGCAGGCGTGCCAAATTTAGATGTTGAAAAAATTCAGGTTTGGTTAGATGATGTGCAAATTTGCAAAGATGGCGGTGCTGCTGCCGACTATACCGAAGCAGCGGGCGCACGTGTCATGGCGCAAACTGAAATGACCATTCGTGTAAATTTAGGACGTGGTCAAGCGACAGATACAGTCTATACTTGTGACTTATCTTACGATTATGTCAAGATTAACGCGGATTACCGTTCGTAAAAATTCAAATTGAGTGATAAAGCCTCCGTTGTGAGGCTTTTTTAGCATTGAATCGGCAAAGGTCTGGTGAATGAGCAAATTGCCTCCATATCATCAGTGACTTGGGTAAGCTTGTGTTCGGGCAAGCATGAAGATAGAGAAGACGTTGTTATGAATGATGCGACCAATTTAATTGCCAATGAAGCCAAATCAATTGTGCAGGCGCATTTAGATCGCTTGGGCGAAACCAAAGAACATCATTTGAGTGAGCAAGCCAAGCAAGAAAAATTTGCGCAAATTCAAGCAGAACTCGAAAAGCGGAATGCTGTCTTGGTCGCCCATTACTATTGCGATCCTGAAGTACAGGAACTGGCTGAATTAACAGGTGGCTGTGTTTCAGATTCATTGGAAATGGCACGTTTTGGTCGTGATCATGCGGCAATCACATTAGTCGTGGCTGGGGTAAAGTTTATGGGCGAAACTGCCAAAATTTTATCGCCAGAAAAAACAATTCTTATGCCAACTTTAGAAGCGACTTGTTCACTAGACTTAGGTTGCCCTGTCGATGAGTTTAGCCGCTTCTGTGATGCGCATCCTGATCATATAGTCGTTGTTTATGCCAACACATCAGCTGCGGTAAAAGCACGTGCGGATTGGGTCGTTACCTCAAGCTGTGCGGTTGAAATTATTGAACACCTCGATAGTTTAGGTGAAAAAATTATTTGGGCGCCAGATCAGCACTTGGGACGCTATATTCAAAAGAAAACTGGCGCAGATATGCTGCTTTGGGAGGGCTCGTGTATTGTGCATGAAGAATTCCGTTCACGCGGTATTGCCAATATGAAAGCCTTGTATCCTGATGCAGCAGTTTTGGTTCATCCAGAATCACCAGAATCAGTTGTTGATGTGGCTGATGCAGTCGGCAGTACCTCGCAACTTATTCAGGCGGCAAAAACTTTGCCACACGAGCGTTTAATTGTGGCAACTGACCGCGGTATTTTCTACAAGATGCAACAAGCTGTACCGAATAAAATTCTAATTGAAGCGCCCACTGCAGGTGAGGGTGCAACCTGTCGTTCATGCGCGCATTGCCCGTGGATGGCGATGAATGAATTAGATGGAATTTTGCATGTATTGCAAACGGGGGATCAAGAAGTATTCGTCGAACCTGCTTTGGCAGAACGCGCTAAATTACCACTAGATCGTATGTTGAATTTCAATGCGAGCTTAAAACGCTAAAATTGATTGAAAAATATCAAAAATGTTTGATAAATATACGGTTGAAGCTTTTTTTTAATTTTTTTTAAATATAGGTGTTGACGTCTCCGGGCGTCACGCCTAGAATGCACACCGTACCGCACGATAGTGCGTTACATAAAAAGCTGAGATGAATCGGAGCATAGCACAGCCTGGTAGTGCACCTGGTTTGGGACCAGGGGGTCGTAGGTTCGAATCCTACTGCTCCGACCAATTCTTCAAGGCAACGTATCGCATGATATTACGTATCATCGGTCATGCGCCTGTAGCTCAGTTGGATAGAGCATCCGCCTTCTAAGCGGATGGTCACAGGTTCGAATCCTGTCAGGCGCGCCATTTTCGGTAGCTTGGTATAAAAGAACCGAACATGATGGTGGATGTAGCTCAGTTGGTAGAGCCCTGGATTGTGATTCCAGTTGTCGCGGGTTCGAATCCCGTCATTCACCCCAATCTCTTTAAGAGATAAACGGAGCATAGCACAGCCTGGTAGTGCACCTGGTTTGGGACCAGGGGGTCGTAGGTTCGAATCCTACTGCTCCGACCACTTTCTAAGATGCTAAATAGAAATGGTCAAGTCAATAAAGATACCGCGTTAAGCGGTTTTTTTATGTCTGAAATGTATGAAAACCTTATGAGTTTCAAAATATTTCATATTCGTGATTGGACAGCATAAAAAAGCCTCAAAAATGAGGCTAAAATAAGGAAAGTTTTTGTGCTTTGTGTATTAAGGCACAATCGTCACATTGACGCGTCGGTTAGTGGCACGATTTGCAGGTGTGTCATTGCTCACCATCGGTTGTGTTGCACCGCGCCCAATCACCAGAATATTTTTTCTTTCATAACCTTGATCTAAAAAGATCTGAGCCACACTTTGGGCTCGTTTTTCTGAAAGGGTTTGATTGTAGCTAGCTAAACCTACGTTATCAGTATGACCAATAAATTTAAGTTTATCCAAGTCATATTTATGCAGCTGTTGCGCCAATTGGTTCAAGCGTTCTTTTTGGTTATTTTGAATAGCATATTCATCAAAACCAAATAATAAGCGTTCAGGCAGAGCTAATGTCCAACCCTCATCACTTAAAATAAAGCCTTCTTGTTTTAGCATGCGTGCTTGCTTATAGCTGACATTCCCCAAACTCATGCAAGCACTGAGTGAAACCATAACAAGAATAAGTGTACTGATCAGAACTTTTTTAAGCATAAGGAACCTGTTTATTGTTTGATTGAGTTGAAATATACCATTTTGATTGATCACGTTTGGCTTTGAGCATCGCGCGATCGACATCGGCAATTAAATTTTCAGGAGTTTTGGCATATTTAATCAAGGCTACGCCAATACTGACATTTAGGGAAACTTGTTGTTGTTCATACCTAAATGTAGAGGCATAACACCCATGAATCTTTTCACAATAATCCTCTAATTCTGCGGTGGAATATGAGCCTGTTAAGATCACTGCAAATTCATCTCCACCTAAACGCGCAACAAACGCATGTGAGGGCAAAAGCTGAATCAGACAGTGTGATGAATCACGTAAAATATTATCGCCAGTTAAATGTCCAAATTGATTATTAATTTGATTAAAATTATTAATATCTAAAAAAAATACAGCAGCTTTAGCGGAAGGCTGGGTGAACAGTTTAAACAGTGTTTCATAAAAATAATTACGATTTGGTAACTGCGTCAAGTTGTCATATTGCGACTGAAATCGCAGTTTATGATTTTCAAACAATAAATTTTTATGGGATTGTTCAATCTCATTGAGTAAGGCATTAAAAGCACAACTCAGTTGATGAAGTTCTTGAATATCTGAACTCGAAACGCGCAGTTTGTAATTCTTGTTTGCGCTGATCTCACGTGCTGAGCTGACAATGGAAGTTAAAGATTGCATGAGATATTGATAAATTGAGTTGATTGACCAAAACACAGCAATTAAAAGCAAAATAAAACTAAAAATTAATCCTAAAATGATTTTATAAAAGAAACTGACCAAGTCACTAGAGTTTCCATACACTATCAATTTGCCATAGTTTTGCTGATCATGGTCAATACTCAGCCGAACAGGATGATTAAAAAACAAATAGTCCAATAGGGCTTGGATTGAGAAATGATCTAAGTCTTGCTGCTCAATAAAAGCTATACGCGTTTGTTTCGGTGAGAGTACTTCAATCGAACGAATAGAATAACGCTGCGTATGTTCTGAGAGAATATTGTTGAGCGTCATTTGATCGTTAAAAACCACTGCAGGCTGAATACGTTCATTTAACGCAGCAGACAAGTTTTTTAGGCTGCTTTTGGCATAAGTATTCATGGTGTAGGTTGAAATCACCAAAAAAATACCAGAGCAAATCGTAAAAGTTAAAACAAAAATAGTGAGTTGAGAACGGGTGAATAATTGATGTAAGGTAATTGGAGAGTATAACTGCTTCATGAGTTAGACTCCGTGGTTTTAGCAAGCAACAACACACGCGGATCAATATGCACTTTAGACTGGGTTAAGCTTTCCATATTGACTTTAAAGGCATAATTTTGATTTTTCTTATAGATGCAGAATGCGCTACCTGTTTCACACTCTAGATTGTTCATACTAATAGATAAAGCAGGAAATTGTACTTGAGTATTTAGAGTATGTTGTTCTTGTACTAAAGAAAGCGTCGAAAAAATTAAAATTTGGCAGTTGCTCTGTGCAATATTTCTAAGGGAAATAGATTGAATGTCATAGTTGTGATGTGAATGCTTGGCATTTTTAAATTGTTGTGCCATCACATTATTGTCTATGATGCAAAGCTTGGGCGTGTCATGTTCCCATTTTGCGTAAGATAAAATAGAAAATGTAGTGTTATAAAGATTTGATGTGGGTGCAGCATACAAAAAAGTAGGCGTTAGTATTGCTACAAATGACAGCAAGGTTATTATTTTAAAAATTTGAGTCATTTCGACACAACACGAATAAACATAAAAATAGTGTAGCCAAAATTTGAAAATAAGCCTACTGCTAATTTTGAGCAAGAATGATACAGATTTAAAATATTTTGCCGAATAAATAACCATTTGGAGTTAAAAACGGATAAAACTTAAAAAGAGGGGTTGCATGGCGAAATATTTCACCTATAATGCACATCCATCGGCGGTGATGTGGATTAAAACTTCTGATAAAACAATGACTTGGTTGAAAATGATTGAGTTGGGTTTTAGAAAGTTGGTTTAAAATAATTTAAATTACCAGTTGACACTTTAGAAATAAAGCGTAATATAGCCGACCTAGCTTGCTGCTGACGAAGTGGCAAGAAGATCATTAAGAGATTATGAAGAACAACTTGTGTGGATTTTTACTGGTTGATTGATCGAAATTATTTTCATTGATTGATTGGTTTAAATTACTCGAAGTTTATTTGAGCGAAATTTAAGTCAGAAAATTGATGAGCCAGATTTGGTCACTTCGAATAAAGTGACAAAATGATTTTAACTGAAGAGTTTGATCATGGCTCAGATTGAACGCTGGCGGCAGGCTTAACACATGCAAGTCGAGCGGGCGAGGTTGCTTCGGTAACTGAGCTAGCGGCGGACGGGTGAGTAAAGCTTAGGAATCTGCCTATTAGTGGGGGACAACATTTCGAAAGGGATGCTAATACCGCATACGTCCTACGGGAGAAAGCAGGGGACCTTCGGGCCTTGCGCTAATAGATGAGCCTAAGTCGGATTAGCTAGTTGGTGGGGTAAAGGCCTACCAAGGCGACGATCTGTAGCGGGTCTGAGAGGATGATCCGCCACACTGGGACTGAGACACGGCCCAGACTCCTACGGGAGGCAGCAGTGGGGAATATTGGACAATGGGGGGAACCCTGATCCAGCCATGCCGCGTGTGTGAAGAAGGCCTTTTGGTTGTAAAGCACTTTAAGTGGGGAGGAGGCTCTCTTGGTTAATACCTAAGAAGAGTGGACGTTACCCACAGAATAAGCACCGGCTAACTCTGTGCCAGCAGCCGCGGTAATACAGAGGGTGCGAGCGTTAATCGGATTTACTGGGCGTAAAGCGCGCGTAGGTGGTTAATTAAGTCAAATGTGAAATCCCCGAGCTTAACTTGGGAATTGCATTCGATACTGGTTAGCTAGAGTATGGGAGAGGATGGTAGAATTCCAGGTGTAGCGGTGAAATGCGTAGAGATCTGGAGGAATACCGATGGCGAAGGCAGCCATCTGGCCTAATACTGACACTGAGGTGCGAAAGCATGGGGAGCAAACAGGATTAGATACCCTGGTAGTCCATGCCGTAAACGATGTCTACTAGCCGTTGGGGGATTTGATCCTTTAGTGGCGCAGCTAACGCGATAAGTAGACCGCCTGGGGAGTACGGTCGCAAGACTAAAACTCAAATGAATTGACGGGGGCCCGCACAAGCGGTGGAGCATGTGGTTTAATTCGATGCAACGCGAAGAACCTTACCTGGCCTTGACATAGTAGAGACTTTCCAGAGATGGATTGGTGCCTTCGGGAATCTACATACAGGTGCTGCATGGCTGTCGTCAGCTCGTGTCGTGAGATGTTGGGTTAAGTCCCGCAACGAGCGCAACCCTTTTCCTTACTTGCCAGCATTTCGGATGGGAACTTTAAGGATACTGCCAGTGACAAACTGGAGGAAGGCGGGGACGACGTCAAGTCATCATGGCCCTTACGGCCAGGGCTACACACGTGCTACAATGGTCGGTACAAAGGGTTGCTACACAGCGATGTGATGCTAATCTCAAAAAGCCGATCGTAGTCCGGATCGCAGTCTGCAACTCGACTGCGTGAAGTCGGAATCGCTAGTAATCGCGGATCAGAATGCCGCGGTGAATACGTTCCCGGGCCTTGTACACACCGCCCGTCACACCATGGGAGTTTGTTGCACCAGAAGTAGGTAGTCTAACCGTAAGGAGGACGCTTACCACGGTGTGGCCGATGACTGGGGTGAAGTCGTAACAAGGTAGCCGTAGGGGAACCTGCGGCTGGATCACCTCCTTAACGAAAGATTGACGATTGGTAAGAATCCACAACAAGTTGTTCTTCATGACGATGTGTCTTAAAAGATAATTCGAGGTTTTCGAATTGGATTGAGTAGCAGATACTACGCACTGCGTTTGTCTTGCGAAAAATACAAAGCGATGCTTTGATTTTTCTCAGGGTCTGTAGCTCAGTTGGTTAGAGCACACGCTTGATAAGCGTGGGGTCACAAGTTCAAGTCTTGTCAGACCCACCATGAGCAAGACTTAAAGCACTGCTTTAAGGCGAAGCGCAAGGCAAACGAACGTGAGTGAGTGCGCAGGCTATAATCTGATACATCGAATCAAAAATGATAAGCTGGGGACTTAGCTTAGTTGGTAGAGCGCCTGCTTTGCACGCAGGAGGTCAGGAGTTCGACTCTCCTAGTCTCCACCAAATTTCAAGATTAGAAAACTTAAAGCACTGCTTTAAGGCTTTTCCTTGAAATTTAAGCAAACAGCTATGCTGTGCGCAGGCACACATATACTGGAGCTTTAAGCTAAAGATTGCAGAACTTAATAAAAGATCGAAAGAATCGAGAGATTAAATTTGATGGTTTATTAAGTTCTGTGATTTATCACAGTTGACTGCAGTCCGACGAGGATGCAGTGAATCATTAACAGATTGGCAAAAATTGAGTCTGAAATAAATTGTTCAACTCATTTTATTCAAGATTGACAGTAATGCTTCGGTGTTACGGTTTAATTACGAATTGAAATGAGCACTAGCAAATTAACTGAATCAAGCGTTTTGGTATATGAATTTAGATTGAAGCTGTACGGTGCTTAAGAGCACGGGACTTCAAACTGTAGATTAAATAGATCATTGATTATTTATTTAATTGTCTTAATCCTACTTGTAGGGATTAACGACTGTTTGGGGTTGTATAGTCAAGTAATTAAGTGCATGTGGTGGATGCCTTGGCAGTCAGAGGCGAAGAAAGACGTGATAGCCTGCGAAAAGCTCCGGGGAGGCGGCAAATATCCTTTGATCCGGAGATGTCTGAATGGGGAAACCCACCTACCTTAAGGTAGGTATCGTATGATGAATACATAGTCATACGAAGCGAACGAGGGGAAGTGAAACATCTCAGTACCCTTAGGAAAAGAAATCAATTGAGATTCCCTCAGTAGCGGCGAGCGAAAGGGGAAAAGCCCATTAAGTTATGTGTGTTTTAGTGGAATGCTCTGGGAAGTGCAACCATAGTGGGTGATAGTCCTGTACACGAAAGGGCACACATAATGATGACGAGTAGGGCGAGGCACGTGAAACCTTGTCTGAATATGGGGGGACCATCCTCCAAGGCTAAATACTCCTGACTGACCGATAGTGAACCAGTACCGTGAGGGAAAGGCGAAAAGAACCCCTGTGAGGGGAGTGAAATAGATCCTGAAACCGCATGCATACAAGCAGTGGGAGCCAACTTGTTTGGTGACTGCGTACCTTTTGTATAATGGGTCAGCGACTTATATTCAGTAGCGAGGTTAACCGCATAGGGGAGCCGTAGAGAAATCGAGTCTTAATAGGGCGTATAGTTGCTGGGTATAGACCCGAAACCGGGTGATCTATCCATGAGCAGGTTGAAGGTTGGGTAACACTAACTGGAGGACCGAACCCACTGTCGTTGAAAAGCCAGGGGATGACTTGTGGATAGGGGTGAAAGGCTAATCAAACTCGGTGATAGCTGGTTCTCCCCGAAAGCTATTTAGGTAGCGCCTCGGACGAATACCATTGGGGGTAGAGCACTGTTTCGGCTAGGGGGTCATCCCGACTTACCAAACCGATGCAAACTCCGAATACCAATGAGTACTATCCGGGAGACAGACTGCGGGTGCTAACGTCCGTAGTCAAGAGGAAAACAATCCAGACCGCCAGCTAAGGCCCCAAAATCATAGTTAAGTGGGAAACGATGTGGGAAGGCATAGACAGCTAGGAGGTTGGCTTAGAAGCAGCCACCCTTTAAAGAAAGCGTAATAGCTCACTAGTCGAGTCGGCCTGCGCGGAAGATGTAACGGGGCTAAAACTATGTGCCGAAGCTGCGGATGTATACATTGTATACGTGGTAGGGGAGCGTTCTGTAAGCCGACGAAGGTGGATTGAGAAGTCTGCTGGAGGTATCAGAAGTGCGAATGCTGACGTGAGTAACGACAAAACGGGTGAAAAACCCGTTCGCTGAAAGACCAAGGGTTCCAGTCCAACGTTAATCGGGGCTGGGTGAGTCGACCCCTAAGGCGAGGCCGAGAGGCGTAGTCGATGGGAAATTGGTTAATATTCCAATACTTCAGTGTAATGCGATGAGAGGACGGAGAAGGTTAAGTCAGCCTGGCGTTGGTAGTCCAGGTGAAAGGAAGTAGGCATGCATCTTAGGCAAATCCGGGGTGCTCTATGCTGAGATCTGATATCAAGCTGTACTTGTACAGTGAAGTGGCTGATACCCTGCTTCCAGGAAAAGTCTCTAAGCTTCAGTTACACTGGAATCGTACCCGAAACCGACACAGGTGGTCAGGTCGAGTAGACCAAAGCGCTTGAGAGAACTCTGCTGAAGGAACTAGGCAAAATGGTACCGTAACTTCGGGAGAAGGTACGCTGTTGATGGTGATAGGACTTGCTCCTTGAGCTGTCGACAGCCTCAGAAACCAGGCCGCTGCAACTGTTTATTAAAAACATAGCACTCTGCAAACACGAAAGTGGACGTATAGGGTGTGATGCCTGCCCGGTGCTGGAAGGTTAATTGATGGGGTTAGCGTAAGCGAAGCTCTTGATCGAAGCCCCAGTAAACGGCGGCCGTAACTATAACGGTCCTAAGGTAGCGAAATTCCTTGTCGGGTAAGTTCCGACCTGCACGAATGGCATAATGATGGCGGCGCTGTCTCCAGCAGAGGCTCAGTGAAATCGAATTCGCCGTGAAGATGCGGTGTACCCGCGGCTAGACGGAAAGACCCCGTGAACCTTTACTGCAGCTTGACATTGAACTTTGACCTTACTTGTGTAGGATAGGTGGGAGGCTTTGAAACTTGGACGCTAGTCCGAGTGGAGCCGTCCTTGAAATACCACCCTGGTAATGTTGAGGTTCTAACTCTGTCCCGTTATCCGGGACGAGGACCATGTCTGGTGGGTAGTTTGACTGGGGCGGTCTCCTCCTAAAGAGTAACGGAGGAGTACGAAGGTGCGCTCAGCGTGGTCGGAAATCACGCGTAGAGTATAAAGGCAAAAGCGCGCTTAACTGCGAGACCCACAAGTCGAGCAGGTACGAAAGTAGGTCTTAGTGATCCGGTGGTTCTGTATGGAAGGGCCATCGCTCAACGGATAAAAGGTACTCTGGGGATAACAGGCTGATACCGCCCAAGAGTTCATATCGACGGCGGTGTTTGGCACCTCGATGTCGGCTCATCTCATCCTGGGGCTGAAGCAGGTCCCAAGGGTATGGCTGTTCGCCATTTAAAGAGGTACGCGAGCTGGGTTTAGAACGTCGTGAGACAGTTCGGTCCCTATCTACCGTGGGCGCTGGAAATTTGAGAGGATCTGCTCCTAGTACGAGAGGACCAGAGTGGACGAACCTCTGGTGTACCGGTTGTGACGCCAGTCGCATCGCCGGGTAGCTATGTTCGGAAGGGATAACCGCTGAAAGCATCTAAGCGGGAAGCCTACCTCAAGATAAGATTTCCCCGAGGCTTTATGCCTCCTAAAGAGCCGTTGAAGACTACGACGTTGATAGGTTGGATGTGGAAGCATAGCGATATGTGAAGCTGACCAATACTAATTGCTCGTGAGGCTTGACTATACAACACCCAAACAGTTGTTGTACGAACTTCGAAAGAAGTGAGGATCAATCGATTTCATATTGATCTAACGATCAAACAAAAACTTGATTTAGTGAACGCTAAACAATAAACTTCAGACCCAATAGCCAACCTGTTAATAACTCATTTGGAACCAAGTAAGGCATTACATGCAAAAGCATCAAGCAAAAGCAATGTAACTAAGACCCGAACAAGTCCATAACAGTTGTGCTGGCGACCATAGCAAGAGTGAACCACCTGATCCCTTCCCGAACTCAGAAGTGAAACCTCTTCGCGCTGATGGTAGTGTGGGATTACCCATGTGAGAGTAAGTCATCGCCAGCTCATTATTCAAACACCCTCAACAATCGTTGAGGGTGTTTTTTTATGCTTGAATTAAAATAAAAATATGAAATAAAAGAATATTAAAAATAAAGAACACCAAAAAATAAAACCATCAGAAAATGGTTTTATTGGGGCATAGATAGAAGATTTATTTAAGCGAATAATTGTGTAACGGAACACCATAGAATTGCCAAAATTGCAATTGCAACGATAGGTTCTAGTACTTTAGACCAAGTGGGTACAATTGCTTCTGCAGGCTCAATATTTTGATGATCATCGTGGGTATGTTGTTGAACCATTTGATTAAACTCCTTCATTGATGCCTCTAATGATAGCTCTTCTTGAGGAATTGGTTTAGAACCTTTTAACTCTATTAGATCGTTTGTTGACCAAACCCAATCATCTGCCTGACCAGATAAATGTTCAATTTGACCTAGCAATAATTCACCTAAACCTTTATTACCAAAATTACCCGTTTGATCTAACTGTTTGAGTTCAGTAAGTTGTAAGGCTAAAACTTCGCTAATATTCTGTTCAAGCTCAGTTTTGGAGAGAGGCGACTGATTGTGTGGAGATGTGGTGAGTCGACGTGCAATTTCCTGAATATATAATTCATCTTGATGATCAATTTCTTGATAAAGTTTTTGGTTGTCTTCTCGCCACAAACTGACCAGTTTACCTAAGCTCAGCGCATTGATTTCTTGAATATATTGGTCGCGATCAACAGCATTATATCGTTTCAAAAGCGAGGGCCTTTGAAGTTTAATCTGCGCTGCAAAATATTGTACTAAATCAAAAGCCATTCACTACTCCATTGTTTTAATCTAATAATCTAAGGCTTGGTTTTTTCTTAGTTTGTTCGGTTTTATCTTCAGTCTTTGATTCTAAAGTATCTTGATCATTTTGGATATGTGCATACTCACTTGGATCAAAGAATAAGCCTTGTCCATTCTCTCTTGCATAGATACCCAAAACGGCATTCATAGGTACATATAAGTCGCGTGATACGCCACCAAAGCGTGCAGAGAAGGTGATAGCATCATTGCTCATGTGTAAGGCATGTACTGCATGTGGAACGATATTTAGGACAATTTGACCATCTTGAATAAATTGTTCAGGAACAAGCGTATTCGGCTGTGTGGCATCGACCAATAAATGTGGTGTGAGTTGGTTATCACAAATCCATTCATAAATTGCGCGGGCTAAATAAGGACGGGTTGGACTTAAATTGATTTCAGATTCAGACATAATATGCTCTTTAGGTATGAATTAAAAATTCTTGATAGTGATTTTTTTCTTGTAAAGTCATTGCTTGTGTAAAAGTGGGGCGTGAAAAAACCCGCTGACAATACAGGAAAAACGGACGACAGTGTTGTTTGGGTAATTCTATACCCATGGCTTTTAGCCGTATAAATAAGGGTGCCAGCATGCAATCTAAAATGCTGAAATTTTCCGACATGAAATAAGGATAATGCTGAAATAATGGCGTTAGTGAAATGAGTGTATCACGTAATTTTTTTTGTGCTGCGCGCTGTGCTGTATGATCTAAGCTGTCAGGATGACGTAGCATCTGATCGGCAAGTTTGAACCAGTCTTGCTCAAAACGCCAAATATATTGACGTTGTTCTGCTCGTGGCATAGGTGCGTCGGCATAGAGTTTATTTTGTCGATAACGATCATCCAGATATTCTGAAATAATCGCAGTATTAAAGAGTTTTAAATCATTTTCTAGCAGCATTGGAAGTTGATTATACGGATTTAGGCTTGCAAAGTCTTCATCTTCATAATCGACTAAAATCAGTTGATATTTGATTTGTTTTTCGGCAAGAACGTAACGAATCCAATGAGAGCGAAAGTCGTCCGCATGACTATAGAGGGTAATGCCTTGTAAGGGTGCGTTCTCGACTGACATAATCCGAAATAAAACCAAATGAATAGAATAGGATACTAAACTTAGTCACTAAAATCACCCAGCAAAGCTGATAAAAGTGTATGAGATATTTGTTGATCGATTTTTCAGTTTTTGTGCTGTAATTAATTTCGGTTTTGGGATGTGTGAATCTGAATTGTCTATGAGGCTTAAAATGCTCAGCTAGTCGATTTGCATAAAAAAGCCTTGGAAAATCCAAGGCTTTTTGTGTCCGATTCGGTAAACGAATTAACGTTTAGAGAATTGTGGACGTTTACGAGCTTTACGTAAACCAAGTTTCTTACGTTCAACTTCACGAGCGTCACGAGTAACGAAACCAGCTTGACGAAGAGCAGGTTTTAAAGTGTCGTCAGATGCGATCAATGCACGAGTAATACCGTGACGGATTGCACCAGCTTGACCACCAATACCACCACCAGCAACAGTGATGTAAAGGTCATATTTTTCAGTAGCTTCAAGAAGCTCTAATGGTTGACGTACGATCATACGAGCAGTTTCACGGCCGAAATATTGCTCAAGAGTACGGTTGTTAATTACGAGTTTACCTGTACCAGCTGATAAGAAAACACGTGCAGTTGCGGTCTTACGGCGACCTGTACCATAGTTAGTAGCCATGTGCTGTATCCCTTAGATGTCCAAAACTTGTGGCTGTTGAGCTGTGTGAGGATGCTCAGCACCAGCGTACACTTTCATTTTCTTGATCATAGCATAACCAAGAGGACCTTTTGGCAACATGCCTTTTACTGCACGTTGGAAGATTTCTTCTGGTTTGTGAGCAACTAATTTCTCAAAATTAGTTTCACGGATACCACCAGGGAAACCAGTGTGGCGATAGTATTTCTTGTCAAGTGATTTGTTACCCGTCACTTGAACTTGCTCAGCATTGATGACAACGATGTAGTCGCCAGTGTCAACGTGAGGAGTATAAGAAGTCTTGTGCTTACCGCGTAAACGACGTGCGATTTCTGTCGCAAGGCGACCTAGAGTTTTGCCAGAAGCATCAACAACGTACCAGTCGTGTTGAACTTCAGCTGGCTTAGCGCTGAGAGTTTTCATTAAACCACTACCTATTATAGTTGGTTTGGACTATGGAAGCTGTCCAAACAAAAAGGAGTCCGAATTCTACCTGAGAATGGGTGGAACTACAATGGAGAATTCACATTTTAAGCGCTATATTTTACCAATCTTGGCTGTAAAAGAAAAGTTGAATTAATTTTGCAGATTCAAGATTAAAAAGCCCAGATTTATGCGGTTTTAAATCACCTTGTACAGGCTTCAAACTAAAATTTCTAGCATTCAATATTAAAACAAGAATGGGAGAAAGGATGTCACCAGATTCGCACTCAGAAATACATCAATGAGTTGATTTAACTATTTCTAAACGCATTAAAATTATTGCGGGATGTTTTATTGCATTGCTCAGTGTCTACACGTTGATTTTACTACGATTAGGTGCTGTATATGGTGTGGATGTGTTTAGCATACAATAGCTGTATTCAATGTCATCCATTTAACATTCTTCCCATTTTTATGTTATAGCGGAGACGGAATCATATTGTTGTGCTTAGCAGACACCCAATATCGGATGGTGTTAATAATCACAAAAAAATTGATGATGGGTTGCTATTCGCTGTTGCTGTGATCGCTATTTCTGAATGGGCGTATGTGCAAGGGATTTCACTCTCGATTTATCTTGGACTGGAATAAAACAATCATCTAAGTTGGCGTTATACTTTAAGCATCCTTAGATAAATTTGGATTGAGCATTTTATGCGACCTTTATATGTCACCAGTGGTGAACCTGCAGGTATTGGACCTGATATTTGCCTGAGTTTGGCAGATCGACAAGATGAACGTCCAATTGTGGTATTGGCTGATCATCAATTATTAGAACAACGTGCCGAAATTCTAAACCAAAAAGTCGAATTGATTCAATATTCAGGTCAGCAGCACGCAGCTGCAGTGGGACAGTTGTATGTTGAACATGTGCCATTGGCCGCAGAGGTACAACTCGGTCATTTAAATGCTCAAAATGCGGCTTATGTGTTAGAGCAATTACGTCGTTCTGCATCGTATGCCATGACGGGTAAAAGTTTCGGTGTTGCGACAGCGCCAGTACAAAAATCGATTATTAATGAAGCGGGCATTTCGTTTAGTGGACATACTGAATATTATCAGGAGTTTGCAGGTGTAGAACGTGTGGTGATGATGTTGGCGACTAAAACGCTACGTGTTGCCCTCGTAACAACGCATTTACCGTTACGTGCAGTCGCAGATGCAATTACCAAAACACGTTTAGAACAAGTGATTGATATTTTGCTGCATGATTTAAAAAGTAAATTTAAGATCGAGCATCCTAAGGTATTAGTGTGTGGTTTGAATCCACATGCGGGTGAAGATGGTTATTTAGGCATGGAAGAAATTGAAGTCATTAATCCTGTGCTGCAAAATTACCGTAGCCGTGGGGAAAATCTAAGTCTGAGTTTGCCTGCAGATACGTTGTTTACCCCAGAAAATTTAAAAGATGCAGATGCGGTATTGGCGATGTATCACGATCAGGGTTTACCTGTGTTAAAATCTCAGGGCTTTGGTGAAGCAATTAATATTACTTTAGGCTTACCGTTTATTCGCACTTCAGTCGATCACGGCACAGCGCTCTCCCTCGCAGGTACAGGACTTGCGAAAAGTTCTAGCTTGCATGTTGCTGTCGATTTAGCGTTGGATTTAGCACGTTCATAATTTCAGCTTGGAAATCTTTATGTATCAAATTAATGCCCTAAACCCAAAGGAAGAAGGGCATCAGGCTCGTAAACGCTTTGGTCAAAACTTTTTACATGACCAACGTGTGATTGCCAAAATTGTACGCTCTGTTAACCCACGTCCGGGCGATAATATTGTCGAGATTGGGCCGGGTTTGGCGGCATTGACCTCGCCTTTAATTGGTGAGTGTGATGCCTTGACAGTAGTGGAGCTAGACCGTGATTTGGCTGCAGGCTTACCAGGACGCGTGCCACATCCTGAGCGTTTAACCATTGTAGAAAGTGATGCTCTAAAATACGATTTTAGTGAATTATTTACTGAAGGCCGTCCTTTACGTGTGGTTGGGAACTTGCCGTATAACATTTCGACGCCGCTTTTGTTTCATCTCTTAGAGTTTGGTGACAAAGTTAAAGACATGCACTTTATGCTGCAAAAAGAAGTGGTGGATCGTATTACCGCATCGCCAAACACCAAAGAATATGGGCGTTTATCGGTGATGATGCAATATTACTGCAAGCCAACCTTTTTGTTTGAAGTGCCACCTGGTGCATTTAACCCACCGCCTAAAGTGACTTCTGCGGTATTTCGCTTAGAACCCTATGCAACCAAACCAATTATTGCCAAAGATGAAAAAGCATTGGCACGTTTGGTGTCGCATGTCTTTACCCAGCGTCGTAAAACTTTACGCAATAGCTTAAAAGGCATGTTGGCTGAAGATGCGTTTGAGCGTGCAGGGGTAGACCCAATGGCACGTCCTGAAACTTTAAGCTTGAGTGCATTTGTCGCATTGGCAGATCAGATAGTGAATTAATGGCAGCAATTCGATACAACTATGTCATTGGTGATGTGCAGGGCTGCTTTGAAGCCTTAAAACTGTTATTAAAAGAAATACAGTTTGATCCAGATCAAGATTTTATCTGGTTTGCTGGCGACTTGGTGGCGCGGGGTGAAAACTCGGTAGGTGCTTTGCGTTTTATTAAAAAACTGGTGGATCGTGGCGTTGCGGCAACGGTGTTAGGCAATCACGATTTAACCTTGTTGGCAGGCGCACGTGGCTTAAAGAAAATCAAAGCGCAAGACAACACGCGTGATGTGATTGATGCAATTGACAGTGATGATTTGATTGACTGGTTACGAAAACAACCTTTGTGTCTTTTCCCGAATGCAAACACCATTTTAACTCATGCAGGCATTCCACATATTTGGGATGCGGAACAAACCGCAGCTATGGCAAAAGAGGTTGAGGCGGTGATTGGGCATGAGGACTTTGAGGTGGTGGATGCATTTTTAAAGGAAATGTATGGGGCAGAACCTACAGTTTGGTCAGATGATTTGACGGGACATGCGCGTTTACGTTGTATTACCAATTATTTGACCCGTATGCGTTTAGCCAATTTGCAGGGTGGTTTGGAGTTCAGCTTTAAAGATGCCTTAGATGACCCGATGCCAGAAGGTTTTAAACCGTGGTTTGAATATCCGTCTTTAGCTGCGCAAACACATCAAATCGTATTTGGTCATTGGGCGGCATTGCAAGGGAAAAGGGTAGCCGACAATATTCAAAATGTGGATGGCGGTTGTGTGTGGGGCAATCAGCTCATGGCGTATCGTTTGGAAGATCAGCAATTGTTTGCAGTGGATAATCCGCTGGCAGAATGGTAACAATACTTTATCTTTATAATTTGAAAATGTGATGTCGAAATGAAAACAGCCACCTATTAAAGTGGCTATTTTTATCTTGAATTTTATTGAATCCGAATCCAAGTTTGGCTGCGACCTAGTGTAGATACCCCCATATAAGCGCGCAAAGTCAAGCGCTTACCTGTCGAGTTGAGGCGAATTTTTGCATCGTAAATACGACCTGCCAATGGATCAATTACGCGTCCTTTTTCGTAATTATTGCTGTCTTTGACTTGTTGTAATCCTTTTAAAATGTCCATCCCTAAAATAGGTTGGTTAGTATAGGGCGCAGGGCATTTATTACAGAGTTCACGTGGGGTATAACCTGGACGTGGAGTTACTTTAATAATTTTACCCGTATAGGTTTGATTGGCTTCTTTACGAATTTCGATGACAGCTTTGGGTGAGCCTGTTTTATCATCAATTTGTTGCCAAGTGCCCGCTAAATCTTGTGCCATCGCCAAAGTGCTTAGACTGCCGAAGATGACGGCTATTCCTAAAGCCAATTTCTGAATCATTTTATTTCCCTTACTCGGTCTTTGCTCTAGTCTAATCTGTGAATTGACTGACACAAAGTCCCGAGTATCTAGAAAAAATGACCGATGCGACACAATTACTCGCTTATTGTTGGCGAATCCACGTTTGTGTCCGACCAATGGCTGAAATTCCGACGTAACCACGTAAAGTTAGACGTTTATTATTAGACGCTAAACGGCCTTTTAGGCTATACATTTTGCCTGTAAGTGGATCTAAAATACGTCCATCGGCATAGTTGTTATTTTCCACATGCTTTAAGCCATGAATAACTTCCAAACCCACCAAAGGTTTGTTGGTATAAGGTGCAGGACAATTCACACACATGGTTTTTGGGGTATAGCCTGGTCTTGGTGTGACTTTAATAATTTTACCTGTAAAGCTGCCATTTTCAGCTTTGGTAATTTCAATAAGTGCTTTAGGTGAGCCTGTTTTGTCATCAATACTTTGCCAGATACCCGTTAGGTCTGATGCAAACGCTGAGCCACTGAAGATGAAGCTTGCAAATACGCCCATCCATACATTTTTCTTCATATCAGTTCCTTTGATTGTCGAAAGTTATCACTGAGGTTAATTCAAGATATAAAGCGAGTTGTGGAAGGAGTCAAGCGATTTGAGAGGTAATGAATCTTAAAGTTGCAACTAAGATGTAGGAAAACCAAAAAAAAATGCCACGAACGTGTGGCAATTTATGTGAAAACAGAAGTGATTTATTATTCGCTTTTAATCCAAGTTTGGCTGCGTCCTAAGGCCGATACACCGACATAACCGCGCATGGTCAAACGCTTACCGTTGCTGCTTAATTTGGCTTTGGTGCTGTAAATATTACCGCTTAATGGGTCAATGATTTTTCCACCAGAGTAGTTCGTGCCACCTGTATGTTTTAAGCCTTTGAGTACATCCATGCCTAAAATAGGTTGGTTAGTATAAGGTGCAGGACAGTTGATACAGGTATCTTTAGGAGTATAGCCAGGACGAGGGGTAACTTTGACAATTTTAGCTGTATAGGTGCCATTGGCTTCCTGACGAATTTCTAAAATTGCTTTAGATGAACCCGTCTTATCGTCAATGTTTTTCCAAGTTCCTGTAATATCTTGGGCCAGCGCAAAACTACCTAACGCTGAGCAGATTAAAGCAACGGTGAGTTTCATCTTGACCATGTTCAATGTTCCTTCATTTCGCAAACTGGATATTTCATAATAAATAGAAAGTGAAATTGTCACAATGTGAAAAAGTGATTGCTCAGTCACATTCTTTGCAAATACAGTATAAATGTTGGCAGCCAAACTGCGGTAAACACCGCGTTGACTGCCATTCCAAAGGCAGCATAGCGTCCTGCAACACTACCTCGTTGCCACGCTTGGGCAGTACCGATGGCATGTGCAGCTAAGCCAAGTGCTAAGCCAGATGCACGTTCATCATTGATATGTTTTAAAATAAGCGGTGACAGAGCAGCACCAACGACACCCGATAAAATTACAATTAATATTACCAATTGAATCGGTGCTTCTAATAAGGTTGCGATATTAATCGCAATCGGCGTGGTCACTGCACGGGTGGCAAATGCCATAATATCGGCATTGGACATGTGTAGCGCATAAGCAAGCCCCATTGGTAGTGCCACAGCACTAAAACTGGCAAAGAGCAAAATACCTAAAATTGCTTTGAGGGGTAAATCATCATAACGCATCGCTGCTAGAGGAATGGCGAGTGCAACTGTCACATAACCCAATAATTGATTAAACAAAGGATTAGTTTGTGCGACGTAAGTTTCGTATGGAATCCCGAAAAAATACAACAGTAGCAACACAAAACACATGCCAAAGACAATGACGGGGATTTGCGGGACTTTTTGGTTACAAGGTTTTGCCAATAAATACGCAACAAGGGTGATTAAAAAACCATATAGAATAGACAGCATTTTTAATCTCCTAAAGCCAGCGTTTTGCCATTTTGGCATACAGCCAAAGTGGGATTAGTGTACTGATGCACAATACAATCAAGAAGATTGGAATTTGTTTGCCCATGTGCGTGAGCATAATTAATGAACCCGCACTGATGGGTAAAAAGGCAAAGGCACTTTCTTTCATAATTTTGTTATTGGTGTCGACTAGACGAGCGGGAATTTTACTGAGTTTGCGCCATGTAAATAATACTGCTAGCAGACTGAGCAAACCGACTAAATTGCCTAATTCTGGGTGATTAAATTGAGTCATGATCCACACAGAGGCTTCACGAAACACAATAATCAAAAGGAGTGTGCCGATCCATGCTGGCCAATCGATATGTTTTATCCTGCTCATTTTGATCTTTCGTTAAAATTTTACTTATCACGTTTTAACCGATTTGATCATCAATTTCAAATGCTTTAAGTAGACGTTTAAATTGTTCTGCCTGCGCACCTAAAATTTCGTCTATTGGTAAATGCGCCTGTTTGATCAGTTGTTCCAGTTTATGTGGTGCCATTCTGACTTGTAGATGTAATTGACCATCATCATCGTAATGTTCTGCCTGAATGACATTGAGCGCATACAGTTGATTGCGCAGTTTGCCATAAGCAGGTTGTAATTTTAGATCAAACTTTTGAATTTGTCCCATTAAACATTCATGTACGGCTTGCTTTAACAAGTCTAAACCTTGCCCTGAATGTGCTGACACATAGACACGGTCGGGTTGATGTGGTTTGTCATAGATAATTTTGGCTGTTTCGCCTGAAACATCAATTTTATTGTAAACCCGCAAAATGGGTACATCTGCACCAATTTCTTTCAGCACACCTTCGACTGCTTCAATTTGTTCCAACACATCTGGGCTGCTTGAATCAATCACATGCAGCAATAAACTGGCTTCTAAAGTTTCTTCCAAAGTTGCTTTAAATGATTCAACCAAAGCGTGGGACAGGTTTCTTACAAAGCCGACTGTATCTGCCAATACCAGACGTCCAATACCATCCCATTCTAAACGCCGCAAAGTGGGGTCAAGCGTAGCAAACAGTTGGTCTGCAGCATAAACATTGCTTTGCGCCAGAATGTTAAATAAGGTCGATTTACCAGCGTTGGTATAACCGACTAATGAAACGGTAGGAATGGCGGCTTTTTGTCGTGCCACACGACCTTGCGCACGCGTTTGACGAACTTTATCGAGTTTGGTTTTGAGTTGTCCCATGCGAATACGCAATAAGCGTCGGTCGGTTTCCAGCAAGGTTTCCCCAGGGCCACGTAAGCCAATACCACCTTTTTGACTGTCTAAGTTGCTACGACTACGCACCAAACGTGAAGATAAATGCTGTAATTGTGCCAATTCGACTTGTAATTTACCTTCGTAAGTGCGGGCGCGTTGAGCAAAAATATCTAAAATAAGTTCGGTACGATCCACCACGCGGCATTGCATCACTTTTTCTAAATTACGTGCCTGTGCAGGACTGAGCGCATGATCAAAAATGACCAAATTGGCTGCGTGTTCTTTGACCAATGTAGCAATTTCATCGGCTTTGCCTGAGCCAATAAAGAGTTTGGCATCGGGTTTGCTACGTTGAGTGTGGACGTGTTGTAAAACTTCTGCACCTGCAGATTCCGCCAAGAGCTGAAACTCTTCGGCATCGAGGTCTTCTAAAATTTGGACAGCGACACTGACCAGTACAACACGCTCGCCATTTTGATGTGGCACAAAATTTTCCACTCAGCGCAATCTCCATGCTAAAGCTTTATTCTAGTAGAAAAAATGCCTGTGCAGGGAATTAGATGATTGGAGTTTTCCTGCACCTTGATTTATTGCCATTTCAGTGTGTATAAACTCAAATGTGAGGATGATCCAAATATAGAATTTGTTTATTCAGATTAGAATTCTTAAAGACCGCTTTAAATCCATAATTCAGCCCTTCATCTTTACCATCTCCCACAGGAAGAAAGGACTTTTAATATCCACTTAACTTATTTCTCATGATTATTTTTTGATTTCTGAAAGAGCGCTAATTTTCGAAAAGTCGCATGTTTGCATGCGGGTTTCGGTTTTTCTTATCAATGCAAGTTATTATCAATGCAAGTTCAGATTGAACAGTATAGAATGAGCAAAATTTAGACCTTTATACGTTGTTTTGCGTTTAACAATTAGTGATGACCCTATGAACCCAGCTGTTGAAACTCACACATCTCCAATTCATGGTTTGGCAAAGCTTGCTTTGTATAGTAAAAAAGTTCTGGCAACGGCTGGCGCGATTGGTGAAGGGTTTTATTTGGTCTATCGTCATCAATTGTATAAAGACACCAACAACCCGAATAATACGCGCTATGTACAATATTTTTGCCGTCAATTGTGCAAAGTTTTTAATATTGAAGTGCAAATTCATGGTGAAATTCCGCATGACCCCGCACTATGGGTCAGTAATCATATTTCATGGTTAGATGTGGCAGTATTGGGTTCTAGTGCGCGGGTATTTTTTCTGGCCAAAGCTGAAATTGAAAAATGGCCGTTATTGGGTAAGTTAGCCAAAGGCGGTGGGACGCTATTTATTAAGCGTGGCTCTGGCGATTCAGTCAAAATTCGTGAACAAATCACGCAATTTCTAAAACAAGATATTCCCGTATTGTTTTTTCCTGAAGCGACTACGTCAGATGGAAGCAAAATTAAAAAAGTGCATGGTCGTATTTTAGGGGCGGCGATTGAAGCGAAACGACCTGTGCAAATTTGTCTGATTTGCTATGTGAATCAGCAAGGTGAGTTAGATACCGTTGCGCCGTTTATTAATGACATGACTTTTGTTGATCATGTGAAAGATGTTTTGGAAATGCCGAAAGTGACAGCGCATTTAATGGCTTTGCCTGCAATTGCGGTTGAAGGGCACGATATTGAATCTTTAACTGCTGTGGTACAGGAACGCATGACAGAAGGTTTGGCTGAATTGCATCGTCAGGTATTAAAACCACAAACGCTGACATCATAAAACAAGCTTAGGCGTGTTTTATTTGCTAAACATAGCCTAAGCAAATCATGTTGCTCTAAAAAAATGGTCATCATCCAACAGCTTAAATATTTCGTTACTACATAAAACCTTCGATTGGCAGCCATGAAGTAATTTTCATAGCTGCACGTTGATACCATCTCATCCCTGGTTCTTTTTTCAGAATTTGAGTTTCACCTTGTGGATTTTTCATGTGCCATTGAATGTTTTGCTGCGCATCCAAAACCAGTTTATAAGCATATTTAGACAAATTGACATCCATGGTCTGGTGAACTGCACGAGCCAATGGCGGACTATTTAAAATTACTCCAATTTCAGTGTTTAAATATGCCGAGCGCGGATCAAAATTAAATGAACCAATAAACACCTGTTTTTCATCCAGCGCCATGAGCTTGGCATGTAAACTAGAACGGCTTAAACCTTTCATACTGACTTTGGCTTTTTTGGAAATTTCTTGCGTATGTGTATTTAGGTTTTCCATTTCAGGTTGTGCCAAAAACTCATAGAGCTGCACGTTATTTGCCAATAAATCTTCCCGATATTTTGCATAAAAAGCATGTACTACTGGGACATCGTTGGCTTTAAAGGAGTTGGTCAGTACGCGTACCTGGATGCCATCATTCGCTAAGTTTTTTAGTTTTTCTGCCCCTGATTGTTCAGGGACAAAATAAGCAGAAATAATATCGACACTACTACTTGGCTTTTCTAAATGCGTCAGCAGTTGAAAGTTGAGATGTTCCTCTTTTGAGGCGCGGTCTTTAATTTTACTCGGCGCATCTTTGACCACTTCAGCACTGACCCAATCGAACTTAATACTATGCGTCATCCACTGTTCAATCGCTTTAGAACGAGTCACCAAATCTAAATAATTTTGTACGGTGGCTTCTTGATCGTGCTGTTCTAATTGCTGTTTTAAGCTTTCATAACGCAAGGTGTAATGTCGTGGATTGACCAGTTGCTTGACTGAATAAGCATAGTCATCATTCCAGTATTCATCAAAAGAGTGAATGATTTCATCCGAAGCTGAGCCGACTAACATCACATCGACATCAGAAAATTGATAATTGTCGCTGACGTTATAGTATTGATTGCTCATATTGCGCCCACCAATCAGAGAAATTTGGTTATCGGCAATAAAGCTTTTGTTGTGCATACGACGATTAATACGTTTCAAATCCAAAATCATGTCCATGGCACGATAATGTCGAAAGCGATATGGATTATATAGTTTGATGTCGATATTGACATGTTGATCGAGCGCGAGATAAATGCCTTCCATTTTTTTGGCATTGTTATCATCTACCAATAAGCGGACTTTCACGCCACGATCAGCCGCACGAATAATGGCATGTAGCGCAAGCGCGCCAATTTTATCGTTATCCCAAATATAATATTGTAAATCTAAAGATTTTTCTGCTTTATTAATCAGATAGATACGTGCTGCTAGGGCTTCGAGCGGATCATATAGGACATGATAACCCGTAAGCTGCGGATATTTTTCGCGGAGCGGCAGTACGATTTTAGCCAAACTGGTTTGATCGGTTGGGGTTTCAAACGCCATTTGAATCGGATGTTCAATCTGTTTGGGCAGCGTGCTACAGCCTGAGAGTGTCAAAACGAAGGCGCAACTCAGCCATAAAAGGTTGTGCCGAATATTTTGAAATGGGGCGGATGAGCTGCGATTTGCCAAATTAAATTCCTTTTTAGCACGGGGAGCAAATAAGTTAAAAATAGGGTTTGAGTATAATTGTCAGCTATGAAAAGATAAATATGACAATACAGATATATGACGTGCAGGGGCTAAATGGGACATTTGGGTTTAGCGCAGCATTGAATGGCAGAAGTGTGAAGTAATAGAGAATAAATATGTGGAATAACGATTCAGTCGTGTTGTATTTCTATATTGGTATGGCGATTTTGGCGTTGTGGGCAGTTTCGCAAGCATGGCGCAGTCAGGCCAATACAGAAACCATTCACCCGTTTAAGGCCTTTGTGCATTTACTGGCATTTTATTTGTCTTACCTGTTGCCGCCTTTAGTTTTTTTTAGTGTTTATGCGGGTGTTCAGGGCTATTATTCCATCCACGAAGCAATTTTTGTATTTTTAGTCAGCGCAGTGTTGAGTTATGCACGTTTTATTGAGCCGCATTTGATTCAAGTTAAAACTACTCAATATCAAATTCATCCAGATCGCCGTTTATCCAAGCCCGTCAAAATTGCTTTAATTGCAGATTTACATATTGGTTTATTTTCTGGACATGAGCGTCAATTAAAGCAAATTGTGAAGAAACTCAATTTGCAAAACCCTGATATTGTGGTTGTGGCAGGCGACTGGACTTATGAGCCTGAAAATAAATTGGTCGAAGAATTGACAGTTTTAAAAGAAATTTGTGCGCCTGTATATTCGGTAAATGGCAATCATGATGAACAGTATCCAGGCCCGCCCATTCAGGAGCTGTTAAAAACGGCTTTAGAACAAAATAATGTAATTGATATTGAAGGCAGAATTGTCGAATTTGATGAGTTTCGTTTGCTCGGTATTGGCGATTTATGGGCAGGTAAAACCGATATGCGCTATATGCCTGATTTACCTCAGGACAAGCCGTGGGTGTTGTTATCACACAACCCCGATACAGTCGATATGGTGCCAAAATTGCCAACACGCCCGTTGATGTTGGCAGGACATACTCATGGTGGGCAGGTTGAGCTGCCATGGTTGACCGATTATGTGATGAAAAAAGTATCCATTTTAGGGCATAAAAAAGGCTTATATCGCCATGATCATGCCGACGTGTTTGTGACTGTGGGCACAGGAATGGTGGGTGTTCCTTTTCGTTTTGGTGTGCCACCCACGATTGATATGATTGAATTATTGTAAGTATTGTGATTATCATTCATTTGAAAAAACCAGCCTCGGCTGGTTTTTTTGATGCAATATTTACGCTTAAATTTGGTTATTCACATCATCATGCTTGGTTTCTCGAATCATTAAGAATGCGATTAAAGACAAGATGGATGCGGCACTTAAATAATAGCCAACTGCAGCCAAGCCATAAGTGGTGGCGAGTTTGGTAGCAATCAGTGGGGCAAACGATGCGCCAAAAATACCCGCCAAGTTAAATGTAAGTGCCGAGCCTGTATAGCGTACAGATGTTGGAAAAATTTCAGACAAGACTGTACCAATTGGCCCGTAAGTAAGCCCCATAATCGCCAAGCCAATACACAGGAACATAAAAACAATCCACGTGCTGCCTGAAGCAAGCATATCTGCAAAGAATAAGCCAAAAATTGCAGAGATGATACACACCGCAATAGACGTGGTTTTACGTCCAAATTTTTCGGCTAAAACGGCTGAGAGGGGAATAAAAGCGGCAAAACACAATGTGGCTAAAAGTTGAAGTTTTAAAAACTCTTCACGTGAATAGCCCAGTTGTTTGGTGCCCCATTGCAAGGCAAATACCGTGGTCAGATAAAACACCACAAAGGTACAAATTGCAGCAATTGTACCTAGCACTAACATTTTAGCGTGTTTTTTAAAGACTTGAATAAATGGCACATTGACTTCTTTTTGCTTATTCAACACTTTTTGAAAGGCCGGGGTTTCATGCAGTTTTAAGCGAATCCATAAACCGACAATCACCAATAAGGCACTGGAAATAAACGGGATGCGCCAGCCCCATGTCATAAAGTCCTGCTCAGACATCAGCGCACCTAAAATGAGGAATGAACCTGTGGCAAGAATAAAACCAATCGGTGCGCCCAATTGTGGGAACATGCCATACCAAGCACGTTTACCTTCAGGGGCATTTTCTGTGGCTAACAGTACCGCACCTGACCATTCGCCGCCTAAGCCTAAACCTTGTCCTAAACGACACAGTGCCAATAATATGGGTGCGACAATGCCAATTTGTGCATACGTTGGCAGTAAACCAATACAGACTGTAGAAATCCCCATGGTCAATAATGCCGCGACCAAAGTGGCTTTGCGCCCAATCCGATCTCCCAAATGTCCAAACAGGGCTGCACCAATAGGACGGGCGATAAAGGCAATTGCAAAGGTGGCCAGTGACTGAATGGTTGCCGTCATTGGGTCAGTACTGGTCGGAAAGAACAGATACGGAAAAATAATGACTGCCGCAGTGGCGTAGATATAAAAGTCAAAAAACTCGATGGTGGTACCGACCAAGCTTGCAGTCAGTACTCGAAATTTAGAATTTTGAGTCGGCTGTTCAGCGGCAGCAGTAGATGAAGATGCCATACAGGACCTTATGTAAAGTGAATTTTAAATGAAAGTGCAATTTGGCACAGACTGCACGGGCAGAAAAATAGTCAATACTTCTTGTGGTTATGCTTTTTTGGACAAGAAGTTGGTCACAAAACTATATCCATGAATATCGTCAAAGTCTAACCGTTTCATGTGTAAGGCATGAACGAGATTCAGCATGATTAAATCACATACAGATAAATTGCCAGAAAGTGTGCGCCTGCACCAATGAGGACAAATACATGCCAAATTGCGTGGGTATATCTTACGCGTTTTAAGGCATAAAACAATGCACCCACGGTGTAGGCAATCCCGCCAATCAGCAAAAAGGTCAGGGCTTGGCTGCTTAAATAGGATTGCATATCGTCTATGACCAGAACGGCTAACCAACCCATCACCAAGTAGGCAATTAACGAAATTTTATGAAAACGGTTGATGAATACCAGTTTAAAGAGGGTGCCAATCAAGGCAATTATCCATAAGGCAATTAACAAATATTGTGCTTTTTGCGTAGGAATCGCGATGGATAGAAACGGGGTATAAGTACCTGCTATTAAATAATAAATTGCGGTGTGATCTAGCTTTTTATAAAAATAACGACGGTCTGCTGCCGTTGCCATGTGGTACAGCATTGAAGCAGAAAAAAGCAGTACCATGCTTAATGCATAGGCCCACAAACCTAGCCATTGCCCTGTGCTTAAATACGCACCTTTAATGATTAAAAGAATACCTGCAATAAATGCCAAAACCGCACCAACGCCATGACTCAGATAGTTAATCCGTTCTTCTTGCAGGTCATAATCAGACACTAAAGGGGCGTTTAATTTCATGGCGAATCTGCTTTAACTTCTTTAATTATACAACTGTATCGTAATTCAATTTTGCTTTTAGGGTAATAACAATTAAACTTGAATTGTAATTTTTCCAGGTTTTTATTATGTCGACTTTGGCTTCTCCCTCTGTGCAGGAACAACAATTCTTAGAGGCTTTTCAGCAAGCCATTGATACACAAAAGCTTGATCGTGTGGTGCTGAGTCAATATAAAGGTGAACTAGAACACTTAGAAAAAATCACTTTGCGGGTGATTCAGCTGAATCAAGATGCCGTTTTAAATTGTTTGTATCGCCATAAAACGCAGGATATCACCAAAAACTATCCTTTGGCAGAAGCGCAGATGCAATTGAGTCACTTATTGGCAGATTGTAAACAGGCCAATCTATTTACGAATGATCAGGAAATTCAGCTAAAAAAGAACAAGAAGAAAGCCATGCTCAGCATCAGTAAAACTGTACCGACTAGCGCGAAATCGAAAGAACCGCAAGGACATGACCGAGAAAAGCAGCGTTATGTTGATCACTCCAGCCCATTTTTACAACACTTGGGTATTAGCGATGCCAAAGCGCAAATTATTCCGAGCATGGCGCGTAAATGGAAACAGATTAATAAATTCATTGAAATTTTTTCGGGGGCTTTGGCGCAAATCAAAAGTTCGGAAAATACGTTACGCGTGGTGGATTTTGGCTCAGGCAAAGGCTATTTAACTTTTGCGTTATATGACTATTTGCAAAAGCAGCAATTTCTTCCTTTTGTGACTGGGGTGGAACTGAACCCGAAAATGGTTGAGTTTTGTCAGTCGGTGGCCAGTGCTTCAGACTTTCAGCAGTTAGACTTTTTTCAGGGCGATGTACGCACCTATCAGCCTGAACATTTAGATGTGATGATTGCTTTGCATGCCTGTGATGTCGCCACTGATTTTGCAATTCATACGGGTATTCGCCTGAATGCACAAATGATTATGTGCGCGCCGTGTTGTCATAAAGAGTTACGTCCGCAATTACAAAGCCCAAGCGTGTTGCAACCGATGCTACAATTTGGCATTCATGCAGGACAGCAGGCGGAAATGTTAACCGATACCATCCGCGCTTTATTGCTCAAAGCCTATGGTTATGACACCAAAGTTTTTGAGTTTGTCGCTTTAGAACACACCAGTAAAAACAAAATGATTTTGGCAACCAAACGTCAAAATTGGAGTGAACCTGATCAGACCGTTTTGGCGCAAATTCGTGATTTAAAAACCATGTACGGTATTCAAAAACACTCTTTGGAGTTATTGTTGAATGATCAGTGGGATCAGCAGGGCATTGGTTCTAAGTGCTAAGCAAGATGGAACAGGATAAAAAGATGCAAGATTATGAAATTCAATCGGGCACTTGGGCGCAGTTTGCCGCAGAGGCTAAATCTATTCGTGAGCAAGTCTTTATTCTGGAACAGCGAATTGCGCCTGAAGATGAGTGGGATGCACAAGATGCAGTTGCCCTGCATTTTGTGGTTTATATAGGAAAGCAGGCGATTGCAACAGCACGCTTATTGGAAAATCACAGTATTGGGCGGGTCGCGGTACTGAAGTCACAGCGTGGTTTAGGTGTGGGACGTGTTCTAATGCAGCATATTATTCAGATGGCAAAGCAGCAGCAACGTCCGTGGGTCAAGTTGTCTGCGCAGGAACACGCGATTCCGTTTTATCAAAGCTTGGGTTTTCAGGTGGAGGGTGAATCGTATTTAGATTGTGGTATTGCGCATGTAGACATGCGTTTAGTGTTTGAAAGTTGAATACAATGAAGATTGTGACATGGAATTGTAATGGTGCTTTTAGAAATAAAATTGAGCCTATTCTTCAATTTGATGCCGATATTTATATTATTCAGGAATGTGAGCATACGGAACAAGCAAAGAAAATTTATCGACAATATTTTTCTAATTTTGTTTGGAAAGGAAATAATAAGAATAAAGGCATAGGTATTTTTACATAAGATGTTTTATCACTAGAAGTATTAGATTGGCAAGACAACAAACTAGAACTATTTTTACCTATTCAAGTTAATCAATCCTTTACGCTCCTTGCTGTATGGGCAAAACATGCAAACTCTCCAACTTTTGCATATATTGGTCAAATTTGGAAATATTTACAGTTACATCAACTAAAAATGCAAAATATTCCGCTCATTATTGGTGGAGATTTTAACAGCAACTCACAGTGGGATGTTTGGGATCGGTGGTGGAATCACTCCGATGTCATACGTATATTTAATGATCTAAAAATAAAGAGTCTTTACCATCACATTTCTAATGAGAAACAAGGGCAGGAAAGTCAAGCAACATTCTTTTTACAGCGAAATTTAGCGAAGGCATATCATATTGATTATATGTTTGCTTCTGAGCAATTTTGGAAAATAGATCAAGCTAGCATGCAGGTGGGAGATCAGCCACCTTTGCTAAGTTTGAGTGATCATTTACCACTATATTTTGATCTAGCATCCAAGTTTGAAAAATAGACCCTAAGAGTAGAGTCTATTTTCAAATGGTATTTAATTAGTGCCCATGTGCAGGTGCTTGCTCATGGCTTTCAGGCATAGCAGCATGTTCAGTTTCAGTCATAGCATGTGCGTCTGCTGTAGGTGCAGCTTTTAATACTTCTCGAGCTTCACGGTCAGCTTGTGCCTTTGCAATCGCTTCTTGTGACATGGCTGGTGCATTTTTAAACGCATGTTGTTGGGTATTTTGCTTTTGTTGCTGGCTAGGCATGTAGTCAGGTTCATTTGTAACCGCTAACCAGAAAATAAACATGAAAATACCACCCAAAATACAGAAAATAAAGAGTGCTTTCCAACCCCAAGGTGATTTTTCAGGAGTAAGGCGTTCGGTCATGTGCTTCTACCCAATTTGAATCTAAATCTTAAAATTATGTAACTTTATAACATAAAATCCATAAAAAACGGATTAAATTCTATTCATGCAGGGATATTTATTATAATTTTAAGCAAATAAAAAGAGGGATGATGTATCCCTCTTTAAATTAAAAGTTAGATTTAAATACTTGCTGCACCTGCGGCAACACGGTCTTGCAAGATTTTAGGTGGGGTAAAGCGCTCGCCATATTCTGCTGCAAGTTGCTGTGCCCGTGCTAAAGCCTGTGTTAAACCATATTGATTTAGAAACTGCAAAGCACCGCCTGTCCATGCAGGAAAACCAATGCCAAAAATTGAACCCACATTGGCATCAATGACAGATTCTAAAACACCTTCTTCCAAGCATCGTAAGCTGTCCAGTGCTTGCACAAATAAGAAACGGTCAATCATCTCTTGTTCAGCGATTTCGGTATTTTGATACCAGTGGCTTAACCCCGACCAAAGCTGTTTTTTACCCTGTTCAGGATAGTCATAAAAGCCTGCACCAGCAGCTTTGCCTTTACGCGAGAATTGATGAATCATGGTTTGAATGACTTCATCTGCACTCGACATTGGTCGGTCTTTCCCTTCGGCTTGTAACGCCTTGCGCGCTTCTTGTGCTACGTGTTCAGATAAGGTTAAAGATACTTCATCCTGAATGGCAAGTGGGCCAACAGGCATGCCTGCTTTTAAAGCAGCCATTTCAATTTTGGCAGGATGTACGCCTTCTGCTAGTATGCGCAAGCCTTCCTGTACAAAAGTGCCAAACACCCGACTGGTAAAAAAGCCGCGGCTGTCATTGACCACAATCGGTGTTTTACCAATGTATTGCACAAAATCATAAGCTTTTGCCAAAGTATCGGCAGAGGTATTTTTTCCTTTAATGATTTCGACCAACGGCATTTTATCGACAGGACTAAAGAAATGCAGTCCAATAAAACGCTGTTGATCTTGCGCAGCTTGGGCAAGCCCGCTTATTGGCAAAGTTGAGGTATTGGATGCCATCACACCTTGTTCTGCCAGAAAAACTTCGGCTTCTTGTGTGACTTGCGCCTTGAGTTGAGGATTTTCAAATACCGCCTCAATAATCAAATCACAGCCTTGTAAATCGGCAGCCTGTGCAGTTGGATGAATATTGGCTAAGACTTGTGCTGCTCGCTCTGCACTTATACGACCTTGCGATACTTGTTTATCTAGTATTTTTTGACTGTAAGCTTTGCCTTTTTCAGCGTGTTCGATGGATACATCTTTAAGAACAACCGTAATCCCTTTGCTTGCTGTGGCATAAGCAATACCTGCACCCATCATGCCTGCACCTAAAATGCCAACTTTTTGGGTTTGATTCGTTGCAATGCCTTGCGGACGGCTAGAGCCCGATTTAATCGCATTCAGCCCATGCCAAAAGGTGCCAATCATATTTTTAGAAATTTGACCTGTTGCGAGCTGGGTAAAATAGCGGGATTCAATGCGTAAGGCTGTATCGACATCAACCTGCGCACCTTCTACTGCTGCGCTCAAAATTGCTTCTGGCGCAGGGTAACAGCCTTTGGTTTTGTCGCGTAGCATGGCAGGAGCAATCGAAAGCATTTGTGCGACAGCAGGCGTGGATGGTGATCCCCCAGGGATTTTATAGCCTTTGACATCAAATACTTGTTGTGATTGCGGGTGAGCAAGAATCCAGTCTTGGGCTTTGCTAAGTAATTCTGCTTCATTTTCAGCAAGATCATGTATTAAACCTAAACGTTGTGCTTTTTCCACATTCAACTGTTTACCTTCCATCAACAGCGGTAGGGCAGTTTGCAAACCCAATAACCTTACCATCCGTACAATACCCCCACCACCAGGCAATAAGCCTAGCGTTACTTCGGGTAAACCAAACTTGGTTTTTGCATCACGAATCGCAATACGATGATGACAGCACAGCGCAAGTTCCCATCCGCCACCAAGTGCCGTCCCATTTAAGGTAGCTACTACAGGAATGCCACGAGTTTCAATATAACGCAGCTGTGCTTTTAGCTGTTCAATCATCTGAAAAAATGAGCTGGCATGTTCAGGCTGTACTTGAATTAACTCATCTAAGTCACCGCCTGCAAAAAAAGTTTTTTTTGCAGAGGCAAAAATAATCCCCGCCACCTGTTCGTCTGCTTGTAACTTTTGCACCACTTGCGCTAATGCATCTCTAAAGTCAGCATTCATGGTGTTGGCAGATTGATTTGGCGAGTCAAAGGTTAGAATTACAATGTTATCGGCATTTTTTTGATAGTGAATGGCGCTCATTTTATACTCCCTATATTCGCTCAATAATGGTGGCAATTCCCATTCCACCGCCTACACATAACGTAGCCATGCCGCGTTTTTTATCTTGTCGCTCTAGTTCGTCCAGTAAAGTACCTAAAATCATGGCACCTGTCGCGCCAAGTGGATGACCTAAGGCAATCGCACCACCATTCACATTAACTTTGGCAGGGTCAACCTGAAGCTCGCTAATAAACCGCAGAACCACGGCTGCAAAAGCTTCATTGACTTCAAACAGATCAATATCTTCAATCCTTAATCCTGCTTTGGCTAAGGCTTTACGCGCTGCAGGTGCGGGCCCTGTGAGCATAATCGTAGGGTCTGTGCCAACCAGTGCGGTAGCAAGCACTTTGGCACGTGGTTTTAGATTGTGTTGTTGTACGGCTTGTTCAGATGCAATCAAGACCAACGCCGCACCATCAACAATACCCGATGAATTGCCTGCATGATGCACATGATTGACTTGTCCTGCTTCAGGATATTTTTGCAAGGCGATGGCATCGAATCCCATTTGTCCCATCATTGCGAAACTTGGTTTAAGCTGTGCCAAACTTTCAGCCGTGGTTTGTGGTTTGATAAATTCATCTTGTGCCAAAATCACGACACCTGCCTGATCTTTGACAGGTACAATCGAGCGCTCGAAATATCCCTGTGCTTGTGCTGCTGCTGCTTTTTGTTGAGATGCAGCTGCAAATTGATCGACCTCGGTGCGGCTATAACTCTCGAGTGTGGCAATTAAGTCGGCACCAATACCTTGTGGAATAAAGTCACAGGCCATGTTGGTTTCAGGGTCAAATGCCCAAGCACCACCATCGGAACCCATTGCCACGCGTGACATAGATTCCACACCACCTGCAACGATTAAATCTTCCCAACCCGAACGAACTTTTTGCGCTGCGAGGTTCACGGCTTCTAAACCTGAGGCACAAAAGCGGTTGATTTGTACCCCAGCAACATCATTGTCCCAACCTGCGGCAATCGCTGCGGTTTTGGCAATATCTGCACCCTGATCGCCAATTGGTGTGACACAACCCAAAACAATATCGTCTACTTGTGAGGTGTCTAGGTTGTGTCGTTGTTGCAATTCATTCAATAAGGTTGTGAGTAGGCGAATGGGTTTAACTTCGTGTAATGCGCCATCTTTTTTTCCTTTGCCGCGCGGAGTGCGAATAGCATCAATGATGTAGGCCTCGCTCATAATCAATCCTTTGTCGATAGTTTTCTTAGTGATTGCTTTTGAGTGTAAACAGAAAATAGTGAAGTGCAATGACAAGAACGGTACAGGTCAGTGAGGTTTTTTGCTAATCGTGATGACCTAGCAATTCCAAGAAAGATAAAATTTAGCGATAAAAAAAGCCCTTGTAGTGTACAAGGGCGATTAACTGGAATTACGAGTTATTGTGAATTTTTAGCTGTGAATTAATGATAACCATGCAACTGACGGTATAAACCAGGGGTGACACCAGTCCACTTTTTGAATGCACGGTGGAAGGTACTGGTTTCACTAAAGCCAACTTGTTGCGCTACATCTTCAAGGGTTAGCTCAGGATTGAGTAGCAAATGAATCGCGGCATCACGACGCAAGGCATCTTTCACCCCTTGGTAGCTTTTTCCTTCTGCTGCCAAACGACGACGCAAGGTTTGTGGCGATAAGTACAGCATAGAGGCAACATCGTTCAGGGTTGGCATCTCTTCGCCAATCTGGCTCTTTAAGACATCACGAATACGTGAAGTTAAAGAATTGGTGTTTTTAAATTTCACCAACAATTGTGCAGGCGCTGTTTTTAAGAATTCGTCTAAGGTTTCTTGGGTTTGACGAATTGGTAAATCCAGATAGTCGGCAGCAAAGGTAATTTCGGTGCGTGGCATTTCGAACTGCATCACAGGTGCAAAGAATAGCGCATCGTATTCATCTGCATGTGCAGGACGAGTATAGCCAAAATGCACACGCTCTAAAGGCAGGCGACGTTCAATTAGCCAAGAGGCCAAGCCGTGCCAAATCATCAACATACTTTCAGTAATAAAGTGATCAGGATCCATGGCTTGTGGAATAGATGGCACCAAACGCGCTTCGTGTTTATCACGTTCTAAGGTAACTGACCAATCATCACCAAACAGCTTATAGAATTGCGAAGAAAGTTCTAAGGCATCGCCCAATGTTTTTGCGTGTATCACCAATTGGCACATGATTGCGAATGTACCCAAACGACGTGGCTGAGAATCAAAACCGACGTGTTCGTCTTGGGTTACCATCCACAACATTTTAATAAAGCGGGTATATTGTTCAGGTGAAATACGTGCTTTCGGTTGGCGCAACAGTTCCGCCTCAATACCGACATGAGATAATAAGGTTTCGACATCCATGCCGAGTCGCTTAACACCCGTGAGCGCTGCATTTACAAAATGGATACTAATGGTATCTCTGCTCATGTTAAATCCTTCAGTCTCTTTTGTATTCACGTAAGCTTGACCTAAATGACGCTAAAAAATTGAAATTGGCAATTTACAATACCAATTTTACTTGTTTTACATAATAAATTGCCGAAATGATCAAGGTAAATGGCTGAACATGACATTGTGTTACAGTTTTGCTGTTTATAAGATGAACGGAAAATCAGTAAAAATAGAGTAATCACCATAATGACACATGCACTGAGCGGTTTAAAAGTTTTAGATTTTTCCACCTTATTGCCCGGCCCTTTTGCCAGTTTGTATTTGGCGGATATGGGCGCAGAGGTGATTCATATTGAATCGGCAACCCGACCTGACTTAATTCGTTTATTTCCGCCCTATGCCAATGGACAGGCGACTTCGCATAGTTATTTGAATCGGAATAAACAGTCAATTACTTTGGATTTAAAATCCCTCGAAAGTATTCAACTCATTCACGAGAAAATTGCCGAATTCGATATTATACTCGAACAGTTTAGACCAGGCGTGATGCAGCGTTTTGGACTGGATTATGCCAACTTGGCAAAAATTAATCCAAGACTGATCTATTGTTCCATCACTGGCTATGGGCAAACAGGTGATTATCAACAACGGGCAGGACATGACATCAACTATTTAGCTTTGTCTGGCATTGCTGGACATAGTGGGCGGCAAGCGGGTGGGCCACCACCGCTTGGGATTCAGGTGGCCGATGTTGCAGGTGGTTCATTGCATGCCTTAGTGGCCATTTTAAGTGCAGTGATTGAACGTCAGCGCAGTGGTTTAGGGCAATATATTGATATTTCGATGACCGATTGCGCTGCGACTTTAAACAATATGGCAGCTTCTGCCGTCTTGGCGGCACAGGTGCCTCAATATGCCGAGCAATCTTACTTAAATGGCGGCACCTATTATGACTATTATGAAACAGCAGATGGTCGTTATCTTTCAGTCGGTAGTTTAGAACCGCAGTTTATGCAGGGTTTGGCACAGATTTTAAATTTGCCAATACTTTTGGAAAAAGGTGCATCTTTAGATCCGCAAGTTTGCTTGCAAGTTAAACACGCTATTCAAGATAAAATCAAAACACAAAGTTTTGCCACATGGCAGCAGGTATTTGCGCAACATGATGTCTGCGTTGAACCTGTATTCACTTTAGATGAAGCTTTACATTCACCTTTGGCACAGCAACGCGGTTGGACAGTAGAAGTTCCTATTCAGCAGAATGCTACAAAAACTGAAACTCAGTTGGCGTGTCCAATTAAATTTTCACGTTCTCAAATGCGTTACGATTATATCGGGCAGGCTTTGGGTGCAGGGCAGTGGTCATCTCAGACTAAAAATCAGGATAAAGCTGGAGGCTAGTCTAAGATACAAGTCATAAATAAAAGTTCGAATAGATGCTTTAGCAGAAAAAGTGCTAAAGGATGCATTATTTTGTGATAGCTTTATAAAAAAGCTGAAAATTTTGGCAAAGGCTTACAGGTTGTGATGTTGCAATGTCTTATCAATAAAATCGCTAATAAATATGTAAAAAACACATTTTGTTGATAGGTTGAATCTCGCTATGCTGTAAGCCGTGATAATAGAAATGACTAGCTGTACGCCATGTATTTATATACTGATTTCGATCAGCAACTGATTAATGAACGTGTTGCACAGTTCCGCGACCAAACGGAACGTTATTTAGCAGGCAAATTGACTGAGGATGAATATCGTCCATTGCGTCTGCAAAATGGTTTGTATGTACAACGCTATGCGCCAATGTTGCGTATTGCGGTGCCTTACGGTCTGATGAACTCTAAGCAATTGCGCAAAGTGGCGCAGCTTGCCAAAGACTATGACCGTGGCTATGCGCACGTATCAACACGTCAAAATATTCAGTTTAACTGGCCTGCACTGGAAAATGTGCCTGACATGCTGGCAGAGCTTGCAACCGTACAAATGCACGCAATTCAGACTTCGGGTAACTGTATTCGTAATACCACCACAGACCAGTATGCAGGTGTCGTGGCGGGCGAAATTGCTGACCCACGTCCAACCTGTGAATTAATTCGTCAGTGGTCGACTTTCCACCCTGAATTTGCCTTCTTGCCACGTAAATTCAAAATTGCGGTGTCTGCACTGGAAGAAATTGACCGTGCTGCGACTGCATTTCATGACATTGGCGTCTATATTGTTAAAAATGAAGCAGGCGAAATTGGCTATAAAATTAAAGTTGGTGGCGGCTTAGGTCGTACTCCAATTATCGGTAGCTTTATTCGTGAGTTCTTGCCACGTGAAGATTTGATTGCTTACTTAGAAGCTATTTTACGTGTTTATAACTTGCATGGTCGTCGCGACAATAAATATAAAGCACGTATCAAAATTTTGGTAAAAGCCTTAACTCCAGCAGTATTTGCAGAAAAAGTTGAAGCTGAATTTGCACATACGGTGAAAACCTTAAAAATTGATGCAGAAACTTTGCAAAAAATGGATGAAAACTTCACGCCATTTGCTTATCAAAACTATGCTGATGAAGATTTTAGTGAGCTGTTTGCACAGTATCCAAAATTCAAACAATGGTTCAACATCAACACCAATGCGCACAAAGTTCAAGGCTACCGTATTGTCACTATTTCATTGAAACGTGCAGGTGTTGCACCGGGTGACATGACGACCGAAGAAATGAATCTAATTGCAGATTTAGCAGATCAATATACCTTTGGTGAATTGCGTACCACGCATGAACAAAATATTGCCTTGGTAGATGTGCCACAAAAAGACTTATTTGCATTGTGGCAAGTGCTAGATGCTAACAACTTGGCGCGTGCACATATTGGCTTTATTACCGATATTATTTGCTGTCCGGGGGGTGATTTCTGTTCACTTGCCAACGCTAAATCTATTCCAATTTCAGAAGCTATTTCACGCCGTTTTGATGATTTGGATACCATCTACAACCTTGGTAAATTGGATTTGAATATTTCGGGCTGTATGAATGCATGTGGTCACCACCACGTTGGTAATATCGGGATTTTAGGTGTCGATAAAAAAGGCGCAGAATTTTACCAAATCACTTTAGGTGGGCATGCAGACCATGATGCTTCAATTGGTGATATTTTAGGACCATCTTTTGCTGCCGAAGTGATTCCAGATGTCGTGGAAGAAATTTTAAATACCTACTTAGATTTGCGTAGTGAAGGTGAAGACTTCATCGATACTTATCGCCGTGTCGGCATTCAACCATTTAAGGAGCGCGCTTATGCTTAATACTGCACTCCCTGTGCTCGCGAAAGATGGCACGATTTCAGACAATACTTATCAAGTGATTGCTGAAGATGCAGCATTACCGCAAGGTGATGTGGTGCTTAGCGTTGAACAGCTTGATCTGTTGGCACAAATTTCAGGTAAAAAAGCTTTGTATCTAACGGTAGATACTTCGCCTGAAAACCATGAATTTCCATTGGCAGAACTAGATGCGATTTTCATTGAATTCGCAGGTTTTAACGATGGCCGTGGTTATTCATTTGCGGCATTGTTACGCCGTCAAGGCTTTCAGGGCGAACTTCGTGCAGTCGGTGATGTATTTAAAGATGTCTTGAACTATATGATGCGTGCAGGTTTCGATACTTTCGTGATCAAAGAAGGTAAAGACGTACAAGAAGCTGCGGCAGGTTTGGCGGATTTTACCCATCCTTATCAAGCGTCTACCGCTGTGCCAAAACCAAATTATCAAACTGGTGCATAAGATATTGATGCTGGGTTTTATCTAAATATAGATAGATTTCATTGAAATATCGCGGTTCACAGATTTACAAACAGCCTGCCATGCGCAGGCTTTTTGTTTGCCTTAAAATGATCAAACGGTTTGTTTTATCGCACCTTTTAATGATTTAATTTGCGACAAAGTGCTGTAGTATAAGCGCACTGACGAAGCATCGTAGTCTTATGTAGGCATTATTTTTACAGTATCAAAAATCAATCAAGACGATAATTTGATGTGATTATCCTCTAATTTATTTTTCAATTTTTTCATAATGAAGTGATTTGTCTTTATGCAAAATTCTATCCGTATTGGTATTGCTGGTTATGGCAATTTAGGTCGTGGCGTTGAAACGGCGATTCAGAAAAACCCAGATTTACAATTGGTGGGTATTTTTACCCGTCGTGCGCCTGAAAGTATTTCACCCTGTTTTGCTGAAACAGCAGTTTTTCACATGGATTCACTGTCAGATTTTTAAGACAAAATTGACGTACTGATTTTATGTGGTGGTTCAAAAGACGATTTGCCACAACAAGGCCCTGTATTGGCGAGCCAATTTAATATTGTCGATAGTTTCGATACGCATGCACGTATTCGTGAATATTATGCATCTGTAGATGCACCAGCGACTGCGAACAAGAAAACTGCACTCATCTCAATTGGTTGGGATCCAGGCATGTTCTCTATCAATCGTTTATTTGGTGAAGCGTTATTACCCGATGGCGAAACTTATACATTTTGGGGTAAAGGTTTAAGTCAGGGACACTCAGATGCCATTCGTCGTGTAGAGGGTGTAAAAGCAGGTGTGCAATATACCATTCCATCTAACGATGCCATCGAACAAGTGCGTAGTGGTGCGCGTCCTGTGCTAAGCACCAAAGATAAACATGCTCGTGAATGTTATGTCGTACTTGCAGAAGGTGCCGATGCTGCTGCGGTAGAGCAAGCGATTGTGACCATGCCAGATTATTTTGCTGACTACAACACAACCGTAAATTTCATTGATGAAGCGACTTTGGCCAAAGATCACCAACGTATGCCACATGGCGGTTTTGTCATTCGTAGTGGCAATACCAGCGATGCCCATAATCAAGTCATGGAATTCTCTTTAAAATTGGAGAGTAACCCTGAGTTTACCGCGAGTATTTTGGTGGCTTATGCACGTGCTTGTTATCGTTTAAACCAAATGCAGCAATATGGTGCAAAAACTGCTTACGATGTTGCGCCAGGATTATTGTCAATGAAATCGCCTGAACAGTTGCGCGCTGAATTGCTCTAAACTTTTTCAAGCTATAAGCAAAAAGACGAATCAATAATTCGTCTTTTTGCTTTTTGAATAAAGAAGGGTTGGGAATGACTGTATCCCATCTGCCCTAATTCTGCTTTACGAAATAGGGGTTGCAATGCATTAAAGCAATTCAATCGCGACTGCAGTTGCTTCACCACCGCCAATACAGAGAGCGGCCACGCCACGTTTGCCACCTGTACGTTTAAGCGCATGAATTAAAGTCAGGATAATACGTGAACCTGTAGAACCCACAGGATGTCCAAGCGCACATGCACCACCATTGATATTCACTTTTTCAGGATCAAGCTTGAATTCATCTATTGGGCACATGGTGACCATAGCAAAAGCTTCATTGATTTCCCATAAATCTACATCTGCAACTTGCCAACCCGCTTTATCCAATACTTTTTGAATTGCAGCAACAGGGGCAATAGTGAATTCTGATGGATGTTGTGAATTGGTGGCATAAGCCACAATTTTCGCCAATGGCTGTAAACCTTTGTTTGCTGCATTTTCTGCAGACGTCAGGACTAAAGCCGAAGCGCCATCTGAAATTGAGCTGGCATTGGCCGCGGTAATCGTACCATCTTTGGCAAAAGCAGGACGAAGAGTTGGAATTTTTTCAATATTGGCATTAAATGGTTGTTCATCTTTATCGACAACCACGTCCCCTTTACGTGTTGAAATATTTACAGGCACAATTTCATCGGCAAAATAGCCTTCATTTACGGCAGTTTGCGCGCGTTTGAGAGAGCGAATCGCAAAATCATCCATTTGTTGACGCGTGTAACCTTTACTATTGGCCATATCCTGCGCGAATGAACCCATTAAACGTCCTGTTTCTGCATCTTCTAAGCCATCTAAGAACATGTGATCTTTCACTTCACCGTGTCCCATGCGGTAACCCGCACGTGCTTTGGGCAGAATATATGGTGCATTGCTCATCGACTCCATCCCACCTGCAACAATGATGGAAGCAGAACCTGCTTTAATTGCATCAGCAGCTTGCATGACGGCTTTCATGCCCGAACCACACAGTTTGTTGATGGTCACTGCGCCTGTTGAATCTGGCAAACCAGCTTGACGCATGGCTTGACGTGCAGGACCTTGTTTTAAGCCCGCAGGTAAAACACAGCCCATAATGACTTCTTCGATATCTGTGGGTTGCAGACCTGCACGTTGAATAGCGGCTTGAATACTTGCTGCACCCAGTTCAGGTGCGCTTAGTGTGGCTAAACTGCCCTGAAAACCACCCATAGCAGTACGAGCGCCATTCACAATCACGATATCCGTCATTTTATTCTCCCAATTTATATGTGCTTTTGTCTAGATTGAATTCCAAGCAGGAATAGATCACTTCTGCAGTATAGGCAAAAAAAGATAAGAATAAAGTGACAATGTAAAGATCGTTTAGACTGCTGAGTTAACATATATTGATGTCTTCAGCTCGGGTTTGCCCCATTTTACTGAGTACTAAGCGCTTGCTTGTAAGGTGAGTGGAACAGTAAAAGAAGCTACCATTTGAGCCGATCGGCAAACCTTGTTGTGCATTAAAAGTCACACTAGGAATGTTTAAAGTTCCACGCCAATCCAAGGTTCCGTATTTAAGTGCAGTTTTTTCTGTATAAAGAATGTATTCACTGTCGTCAATTTGGCGGTTTCGATTACGATCCATAAAAATCAAAAAACCAGTATTCCAGTTTTGCTTGCTACATTGAACAAAGTTTTGTGTAGGACAAATCACCACATTGCTGTGATGGGTGAAGGCATGAGAGCGTGCTATTTTCAGGCTGGACTGTAATGAATACTGAATTCGTTTGAGTTCTTGTTCTGCCATCAGCTGATGAAAATGGGGCAGGGCAATCATGACTAAAATCGCACTAATCGCTAACGTGACGATCAATTCAAACAGCGTGAAGCCGTTTTTTCTTACATTCGACATAAGTCTTTACCTGTTATTGTTATGTTTTTTTATGATTAATCTGAGTAATTTGTTGTTTTATAGTGCTTTATCTGCTGTGTATAATAATTACTAAACAACTTCTCTAGAAAGTGTTAAAATAAACAGCAAGAAAGATAGGCTATTCGCCACAAATAATTGAGTAGAAAGTTACCGAATTACAACGGAAATTGTAAGTAATTTTGTCAATAATTTACTTGATTAAAATTATCAAGCACTTGGAAAAGTAATAAAGTGTTTGTATGATTCAAAGTGACTAGCTTAAAAATAATACTGGGGTATAAGAAAGCCTATCTCAGGGTAGTCGAAAATTTAAGCTTGAGCTTGAACAACAATTGTTATCTCTGGAGGATAAATCCATGAAAATGAGTCGTATTGCATTAGCAATGCTCGTAGCTGCTCCTTTAGCTGCTGCAAACGCGGGCGTAACTGTTACCCCATTAATGCTTGGTTACAACTTTGTTGATACTAAACACAACAATAACAAGCTAACTGAAAGTGATGTCGAGCTTCAAGACGATTTGTTCGTAGGTGCTGCTCTTGGTGTTGAACTAACTCCTTGGTTAGGTTTTGAAGCTGAATATTCTCAAGTAAAAGGTGATATCGAAGCAACTGGTCTTGCAGACTCTTTGGGGAACATAGCAGGTGCAGCTGGTGAAAATCTTGGTGAATATAAGAAACAGCAGCTTGCCGGTAACTTCTATGTAACTTCTGATTTGATCACTAAAAACTACGACAGCAAAATCAAGCCATACGTACTTTTAGGAGCTGGTCACTTTAAATACTCTGCAGAGGGTGGTGATGAAGATATCGAAGGTACAATCGGTAATGCTGGTGTGGGTGCATTCTGGCGCTTAAACGATGCCTTATCTCTTCGTACAGAAGCACGTTCAACATATAACTTCGATGAGAAATTTTGGGACTACACAGCTTTAGCTGGTCTTAACGTCGTTCTTGGCGGTCACTTGAAGCCAGCTGCTCCTGTAGTAGAAGTTGCTCCAGTTGAAACCGTTGCTCCAGTTCAACCAGCTCCACAAGAGTTGACTGAAGACCTGAACATGGAACTTCGTGTGTTCTTTGATACGAACAAATCAAACATCAAAGATCAGTACAAGCCAGAAATCGCTAAAGTTGCAGAGAAGTTAGTTGAATATCCAAACGCTACTGCTCGCATCGAAGGTCACACTGACAACACTGGTCCACGTGCATTGAACGAACGTTTATCTTTAGCGCGTGCGAACTCTGTTAAATCTTCACTTGTAAATGAATACAATGTAGATCCAGCTCGTTTGTCTACTCAAGGTTTCGCTTGGGATCAACCGATTGCTGACAACAACACTAAAGAAGGTCGTGCTATGAACCGTCGTGTATTCGCGACGATCACTGGCAGCCGTACAGTGACTGTTGAACAACAAGCTCAATAATTTGAGTTAAGTTGAAAAAAACGACTCTTCGGAGTCGTTTTTTTATGCTTCTTTATATGGAATGTATGGATTAGATATTACCTAAAATTATTTGCACTTAATACGATTAAAAATATTGTAAAACTATGATTTTTTGAATAAAGAGCAAATATGATGGAGTTTGATTGTGCTTAATATTTCGGCTTGTTAAATCGTAAACTAAGTCGAATTTTTATATCAAGTTTATCGTCAATTCATTTAAAAACTCCAAAGCGGTGCCCCAGATCAAATTTTGAAACAAGATATATGTACTGAATGTCTATCAGTCGATCAAGTCGTTGTTTAGCGATTATAAAATCAACATTGAGCAGTTTGTGGCGTGATCTCTCACCGTAATATTGATAACAAAATATGTTGTAAATCGAATTTGGTTTAAATTTACCCTAAAAAACAGCCAAATGTTGGCTGTTTTTTTGAACCTTAGCTTCTTAAATGAAGTGAATAGAAGAAGAAATTTTTTAGTCATGATCAGGGTGTAGTGGTTTCACATCCATATCCTGATATGCAATCAGTTTGGTTTTGTGTTTCCATTTATAGCCTAACCAAATGACCAAGAACAAAAGAATACCAATATAAGTCGATAAAACAGAGAGCCATTTACCTTCAAGCACTGCTTGGTAGTTTTGCCCTAATACGACAATTGCACACAAAATAAAGGCAAACCATGGTGCAAAAGGAAAGAATTTAGCACGATAGGCTAAATCATGCAGTTGGTAGCCTTGTGCCAGATAGCCTTTACGGAAGCGGTAATGTGATACAGCAATCCCGAGCCAAACGATAAATCCACACATGCCTGACATATTCAGGAGCCAGTTAAATACTTGTTTCTCACCAATAAATGTTGTTAAAAAGCATAGTGCAGCGATTGCTGTTGTGGCATACAGTGCATTCATAGGGACACCACGAGCATCCAAGCGGGCAAAAGCTTTTGGTGCACTGCCTTTACGTGCCATATCAAATAGCATACGGGTCGATGAATACATGCCTGAATTCCCTGCAGAAAGAATCGCAGTTAAAATTACTGCATTCATGACGCTTGCGGCAAAAGCAAAGCCTGCCTGCTCATACAGTAAAGTAAACGGAGAGAGTGCAATGTTATCGGTGGCGGCTGCTTGAAGTAAACGTGGGTCATCATAGGCGATTAAGGTACCAATAATAAAAATACACACGATATAAAACAATAAAATACGCCAGAAGATTTGTTTAATTGCAATCGGAATTGTTTTCTTCGGATTTTTAGATTCACCCGCTGCAACCCCCACCATTTCTGTACCCTGAAATGAGAATCCTGCAATCATTGCCACACCAATTAAGGCAGATAATCCACCTACAAATGGCGCTTCGCCTTTGCTCCAATTGGCGAAAGTAGCAACATTTGGAGTCAGCATGATTTTTACAATCATGAATATACCAATGATGATGAAGGCGACAATCGCAAGGACTTTGACCAGCGAGAAGAAAAATTCTGATTCACCAAAACCTTTAACGGTTAATGCATTAATACCAAATACAACCGCTAGAAATAAGGCACTCCAATAGAAACCAGGAATCTCGGGAAACCAGAATTTCATAATGAATTGTACAGCCACCAATTCAAATGCAACCGTAATGGCCCAGTTGTACCAATAGTTCCAGCCGAGTGCAAAACCAAAACCACCTTCGACATATTTAGTGCCATAGGTAAAGAAAGCCCCAGACGTTGGATTGTGGGTGGCAAGTTCCCCTAAACTGGTCATCAAGAAATAAATCATTACACCAATGAGGGCATACGCAAGCAAGGCGCCACCAGGACCTGCGTTGGCAATGGTAGCCCCTGAAGCAAGGAATAAACCTGTACCAATTGAGCCACCAATGGCGATCATGTTTAAATGACGCGCACCGAGCTTACGCTGTAACTGTCGATTGTTTTGAGTTTCGCTCATCATGCGTCCTTCGTATTTTTTTGTGTACTGGCAAACAGTACTTTAAAGCCTTGTTGATCTGCCTTGATTGTGCATTGACCGAAACTTTGTTCAATTAAGAGTGGATAATTCAAAAAACGGTTGGCTACAATCCAAAGTTCACCACCCGATTTCAGGTGACGACGTGAAGTTTTACACAGATTTTCACTAGCATCGTAATGTGTTTGAATGCCTTGGTGGAACGGGGGATTACTCACTATGGCATGCAAAAATAGCGGTGCATCTTCAATGCCTGTCACGGCTTTAATTTCAAGTTGTTGTGGGTTGAGCTGATTTTTTTCAAACGTCATTTGCGTTGACGCTAAAGCAAAGGCATCGACATCTAAAGCAAAAATACGATTTTCTGGGTTGAGTTTGGCTAGGTAAGCACTGATCACACCCGCACCACAGCCAAAATCTGCAATTTTTCCAGCAGTCACCTGATTTAAATAAGGTAATAACACGGCAGTGCCAACATCCAAGTGTTTTTGGCTAAATACACCCGGCAATGCACAAATCTGTAAATCACCTTTAGGTGTAGCAACGGTATAGTTTTGCGCCCAATCTGCTAAGGCCTTATTTTGAACCTTGCAGTCTAAAATCAGTTGCCAAAGTTGGCAGTGGCGTGCGCTATCTAGCTTGAGTGTTTTGCCATAAGGTTGTAATTGCTTTGCAGCTCGCTCAATTCCAGCTTTCTTTTCGCCCACCAAAAATATGCTACTGCCCACTTTGAGTTGGGCCGCAACATTATGAATTAAATAATTCAGTAATTCTTTGGATTTGGGTACGAAAATAACTGCTTGATCAAACTCGGCAGCAGGAAACTCTGCACCAAAATGCACTTGCGCTTGTTGATTTTGAAAGTATTGATAGTCGTTGAAATTCCATGTCCAGACAGAGGCTTGGATTGAGTCACCCAATTCTGCGAGGAGTTGATCGGTTGGGGCATTGATCAGTAGAACACGACCAGACAAATAGTCATATTGTCTGAGTAAAACTTCGCTTTGGGGGGTCATGGTTCTCTCCAATAGAAAAACACTGTCTAAGTTCATTTCAGACAGTGTTTTTTGGACATGTAATTACTTTTTAGTTTCAGGAAGCACAATGTTTAAAATAAGTGCTGCAATACCGCCTGTTGCAACGCCTGAACTGAAAATATTACGGAATAATTCAGGTAAGTGTTCCAGAATTTGTGGCACTTGTGCAACACCTAAGCCTAAGCCCAAGGAAATTGCGATAATCAGCAAGGCACGACGATCTAAAACGACACCTGAAAGAATATTGATCCCTGAAGCGGCAACGGCACCAAACATCACCATCACAGCACCACCTAGTACGGCTTGAGGCACAGCCTGAATCACACCTGCGACCGCAGGGAATAGACCTAAAATGATGAGGAGGGCTGCAATCCAGATGCCAACATAACGGCTAGCAACACCTGTGAGTTGAATCACGCCATTGTTTTGGGCAAATACCGAACTTGGGAAAGTATTGAAAATACCTGCCAAGAATGAGTTGGCACCATTCACCAATACACCACCTTTAATACGTTGCATCCACTGTGGGCCATCGACAGGTTGATTGGAAAGTTTGGATGTCGCGGTAATATCACCAATTGCTTCCAGTGACGTTACCAAATAAATAAATGCCAAAGGAATGAATAAACTCCAAGAGAAATCTAGTCCAAAATGCATCGGTGTCGGAACTTGTACCAGTGGAGCATCTTTCAGACCTGAAAAATCGAGATAACCCATGATGCCTGCCATTGCATAACCAATCACCAAGGCAATTAAAATGGCAGAGCTTTTAATCCAGGTAATATTGATACGGTTTAAAATAATAATAATTGCCAAGACTGTGCACGACATAATCAGGTTGTCAGTATTGGCAAAGGTATTATTGCTCATGGCTTGATAGCCACCGCCCATACTAATTAAGCCTTCTTTAATTAAGGTCAAGCCAATGAGAAGAACCACAATGCCTGTGACTAGTGGGGTAATCAGTTTTTTGACCCACGGCAAAATTTGGGACACGCCCATTTCAATAAATGAACCAGCAATCACAACACCAAAAATTGCCGCCATGACCGATTCAACCGGTGTGCCTGCGGCGACCATGGCAGAGCCAATACCAATAATCGGACCAATAAAGTTAAAACTGGTGCCTTGCACAATGAGCAAACCAGCACCAAAAGGGCCGACTTTTTTACATTGTAAAAAAGTTGCAAAACCTGAAATGACCAAAGACATTGATAAGATCATGTTGGTATCTTGTTTGGAAACACCTAAAGCCAAGCAAATCAATAAGCCAGGGGTCACAATTGGAACAATAATTGCCAGTAAATGCTGAAAAGCGGCTAAAAAAGCGATAAGTGGTTTTGGACGCTCATTCAGACCATAGACCAGATCAAGTTGGTCTTTTGGGGAGGGAGATTGGTTAAAATCAGACATGTGTCGTAAAGAAATTGCAAAAGTGGCGCTATTCTAATCGAGTTACACAGCATTACAAAACCCAAAGCACGCCACTCATCAAAAAAAAATGTGTGTGTCAATAAAGTGTCACTATAAAACTTTAGTATTTTTCTGTATAATTTGCCCTCAAATTTATAGCGTATTGAATTTAAATGTCAGATATTAAAACTCTCCGCAACATCGCAATTATTGCGCACGTTGACCACGGTAAAACAACTCTTGTGGATAAACTTTTACAACAATCGGGCGCACTCGGTGAACGAGCGGGCGAGATTGAGCGTGTCATGGATTCAGGCGCTATTGAAAGTGAACGTGGTATTACCATTCTTGCAAAAAACACTGCAATCAAATGGTTAGACAAACGTACTGATACTGAATACCGCATTAACATTGTGGACACCCCGGGACACGCCGACTTCGGTGGTGAAGTTGAACGTGTAATGTCGATGGTTGACTGCGTACTTCTTCTTGTAGACTCACAAGAAGGCCCAATGCCACAAACTCGTTTCGTAACGCAAAAAGCGTTCGCACGTGGTTTGAAACCAATCGTGATTATTAACAAAGTCGACAAGCCAAGCGCGCGTCCAGACTGGGTAATTGACCAAGTATTTGATTTGTTCGATAACTTGGGTGCTTCTGACGAACAGTTAGACTTCCCAGTTGTTTATGCTTCAGGCCTTCGTGGTGTTGCTGGTCCTTCTCCAGAAGAACTTGCTGAAGATATGACTCCGTTGTTCCAAACGATTGTAGATATCGTGGAACCACCAGCGGTTGACGTTGATGGCCCATTCCAAATGCAAGTATCTTCACTTGACTATAACAGCTTCGTAGGCGTTATCGGTATTGGTCGTATCCAGCGCGGTTCGGTGAAATTAAATACACAAGTAACTGTAATCGATAAAGATGGCAAAACACGTAACGGTCGTATCTTAAAAATCATGGGTTATCATGGTCTAGATCGCGTTGACGTTGAAGAAGCTTCTGCAGGCGATATCGTTTGTGTAACGGGTATCGATGCACTCAACATTTCTGACACCATCTGTGATCCGAAAAATGTTGAAGCTTTACCGCCATTGTCTGTAGATGAACCTACAGTATCGATGACATTCCAGGTAAACAACTCACCGTTTGCGGGTAAAGAAGGTAAGTTCGTAACTTCACGTAATATCCGTGAACGTCTAGACCGCGAATTGATTCACAACGTAGCATTACGTGTTGAAGATACTGACAGTCCAGACCGTTTCAAAGTATCTGGTCGTGGTGAGCTTCACCTTTCAGTTCTGATTGAAAACATGCGTCGCGAAGGCTTCGAAATGGGCGTATCTCGTCCACAAGTAATCATCAAAGAAATTGATGGTGAAAAACAAGAGCCATACGAAAACGTTACTTTTGACGTTGAAGAACAGCATCAAGGCGCTGTAATGGAACAAATGGGTCACCGTAAAGGCGAAATGACCAATATGGAAGTCGACGGTAAAGGCCGTATCCGTATTGAAGCCACTGTTCCTTCACGCGGTCTGATTGGTTTCCGTTCTGAATTCCTGACCATGACTTCTGGTACAGGGATCATGACGTCTAGCTTCTCGCACTACGGTCCAATGAAGCAAGGTACTGTTGCAAAACGTCAAAACGGTGTATTGATTTCTATGGTTCAAGGTACTTGCTTGGGCTATGCACTGTTCACACTTCAAGACCGTGGTCGTCTATTCGCGAAACCACAGTTAGAAGTTTATGAAGGTATGATCATCGGTATTAACTCTCGTTCAGACGACATGACAGTTAACCCGACTAAAGCAAAGCAGTTAACGAACGTACGTGCTTCTGGTACTGATGATGCGTTAACGCTGGTTCCTGCGATTGAATATACACTTGAGCAAGCGCTTGAGTTTATTGAAGATGATGAATTAGTTGAAGTAACTCCTAAGTCTATTCGTATCCGTAAGCGTTACTTGACTGAAAACGAACGTAAACGTAACCGTTCTGGTAAATAAGTTTTAAAAATAAGGTTACCCCATACGGGGCAGCGCCATTTAAAATGTCATCAATCATTTGATGACATTTTTTTTGTTTAAAATTAGCAAGCCTATGTATAAAAACAGATGATTTCCGAGTAAATTACGTGGAAATGAAGTTATAAAATTAATGTATACTTCGTCACATAAATTAAAGTCAAAAAAACTGGAGATTTAAATGAGTATTATTCAAGAGTTCCGCGAGTTTGCGGTAAAAGGTAATATGATCGACTTGGCTGTCGGTGTGATTATTGGTGGGGCATTTGGTAAAATTGTTGACTCATTAGTGAAAGATATCATCATGCCATTGATTACTGTGATCACCGGTGGCGGTGTAGATTTCACACAAAAGTTCTTTGTTTTGGGCGATAATCCAAACAATTTACAGTCTTTAGATGAGTTAACCAAAGCAGGTGTAAACGTCCTGACCTATGGTAACTTCCTTACGATTTTAATTAACTTCATCATTTTGGCATGGGTAGTGTTCTTAATGGTGAAAATGATCAATCGTATGCGCCGTAAACAAGAAGAAGCTGCGCCAGAACCAGCAGCAACGCCAGAAGATATCGCGTTGCTACGTGAAATTCGTGATGAATTGAAAAAACGTCAATAAGTTTTAATACTCAATCAAAATCAAAAAACGGCGCTTTTTACGCCGTTTTTTTGCACCCTATTCCCTAGGAGGGGGGAACGCTGAAGGCATAAAAATTACATCCGAAACTTTACTTCTACCAAATGAAAACCAAACTGACTTTTTACAGGGCCATGCAATACCCGTTCTGCTGCGGTAAACACTAACTTATCAATCACGGGTACCAATTGTCCTTTTTTGACCTCACCCAATTCCCCACCTTTTTTGCCTGAAGGGCAGGTCGAAAATTGTTTGGCAATTTTGGCAAAATCAGCGCCTGATTGAATCCGCTTTTTCAATTGCTCACAGGTTTCTTTATCTTTCACTAAGATATGACGCACAATAGCGGTTCTCATACTTTCTTACCTCGTTTGCTTGTTGCAGCTTTGGTCGCAGTGAGTACTTTTTTCAAAGGCTGACATTCAGGACAAAATACCGAGGCACGTTGGCCCAGTTTTAAATTTTCTAGAGTGGTTTCACAATTCACGCACATTTCACCTGCACGTCCATACGCCAACAAGGTTTGCTGGAAATAGCCATTTTCGCCCATCGCATTGCTGTAATCACGCAAGGTCGAACCCCCTAAATCAATCGCTTGTTTTAAAATGCGCTTGATTTCAAGCACCAGTTTTTCAATCTGTTCCAAACTGAGAGATGATGCAGGTTGTGCAGGGTGAATACCTAAATTAAACAGACTTTCCGTGGCATAAATATTGCCCACACCCACCACGACATGGTTATCCATAATTGCAACTTTGATGCCAACATTTTTATTTTTGAGCTTCTGTGCAAGATAGTCGGGGTTAAAGGCATCACTCAATGGCTCAGGGCCAAGTGGATCAATCAGTTTGTGTTGCGAGCTTTCATTGAGCCATAAAATACAGCCAAAACGACGTGGGTCGTGGTAGCGCAATTGCATATCTTCAAACTGAATAATCAGATGGTCGTGTTTGCGTAAATCTTCGTGCGCATCGCAAAGACGAAAACTGCCGGACATGCCTAAATGCCACAACATGCTGTCCTGTTCAAATTGCGCGAGAATGTATTTGGATCTGCGGGTCAATTGCAGTAGTTTTTGTCCTGTTAGTTTATGTAGGTTTTCTGGAATTGGCCAGCGTAAACTGGCTTGACGTACTTCTACATTCAGGACTTTTTGATCTAGCAGCGGCAATAAACTGGTTTTGGTAGTTTCAACTTCTGGTAATTCAGGCATGGTACAAATTCAATCCGCTTGTAGAAATTAAGCAGTCAAGGGCAAAAAGCAATGCGCTTAATATTGGGCATTATCCATAGAATGCAAGCCATAGAATACAAGCCATAGTGTGCGATCGCAAAATTATTCTGTGAAAAGTAAAAGCAGGCTTTGCAAAAACCATACAACACGTTATAAATAAATCATTTTTGAACATTTATTATAGAAAAAACCATCTAAAACAGATGGCAGATTCCGAGTGATTACTTCTTTTTTATTTAATGATTCGCTTTTGGTGAATCGCACAGTATGAGGGCATGCAGCGTGACATTACTTTTTCAGCCGATTCAATTTGGATCACTGCAACTTGCCAACAAAATTGTTATCGCCCCGATGTGTCAATATTCTGCCAACGAACAAGGTGAGTTGAGTTATTGGCATGAGCAGCAATGGGCAAATTATGCCTTGTCCGGCGCAGGGATGTGTATAGTAGAAGCCACGGCAGTGCAGGCAGAAGGACGTATTAGTTATGCAGATTTAGGCTTATGGAATGACATGCAGCGTGCGCAGATGAAAGCGCTATTGCATAAAGTTAAAAGTTTATCGCCTATGCCATTTGCTGTGCAGTTGGCACATGCGGGTCGTAAAGCTTCAACCGATAAACCGTGGCAGGGCAAAGGACAGTTTGCACCGAATGAAGAATATGGCTGGCAGACGGTATCGGCCAGTGAGTTGCCATTTCAATCGCACGAACATCCACCGCATGCTTTAACGCAAGATGAAATTCAACAGGTGATTGCAGACTTTGCCAGCGCCGCAGTAAGAGCGGTGGATGCAGGTTTTGACTTAATCGAAATTCATGCCGCACATGGCTATTTATTGCATCAATTTATGTCGCCATTGTCTAATCACCGCCAAGATGAATATGGCGGCAGTTTGGAAAATCGTATTCGCCTTACATTGGAAGTATTTCAAGCCATTCAAAATGCTGTACCAAAAGGTTATCCCATTGGGGTGCGAATTTCTGCAACAGACTGGATGGATGATGCAGATGGCTGGAATCTCGAATCTGCAGTGGGTTTGGCAAAGGCACTAGAGCATTTAGGTGCGGTTTATATTCACGTGTCGAGCGGCGGTTTGCATGTCGATCAAAAAATTGATGTGCATGCGGGTTATCAAACGCCATTTGCTCATGCAATTAAGCAAGCTGTAAAAATTCCTGTAATTGCGGTGGGTTTGATTACTGAACCGATGCAGGCAGAAGGTATTTTGCAATATCAACAAGCCGATGCAATTGCGATAGCACGTGCCATTTTATATGACCCACGTTGGCCATGGCATGCTGCGGCAGAATTGGGCGAAAAAATTGAAATTGCCCCGCAATATTTACGATGTCAGCCGCATGGGTTCCGTAGTTTATTTGCGCCGTTTAAATCCGCAGATATGAATGTATAATCCTGATATTTTTCTTTTAAAATAAGTGAAACTTACACTATTTTTCCGTGCTTTGTCGGGAGCTTCGGTGTAAGCTAAATCAGTAAAAACCATGTCGATTATGGGCAACACTGAAAAAGGATGTCAGGGTGTTACTGAGTATTTTATTTCCCATTTGTGCAGTGGTGCTGTTGGGATATTTTGCCGTCAGAAGCCAGTTTATAGACGCAAACGCAATTCAGGTTCTAGGACAGTTTGTTATGAAAGTCGCCTTGCCTGCATTTTTATTGCAGGCCTTGGCCAGTAAGAGCTTGGCAGAAATTTGGAGTCCTGCTTACTTTTTAGGCTACGGCGGCGGTTCTATTTTGCTGTTTATTTGTGCTTTTTTAGTGTATCGGCATTATTTTAATTCAAGTTTGACTCATGCTAGTGTTCTGGCGATGGGTGCATCAATGTCAAATACAGGATTTATTGGCACTGCTATTTTAACTTTGTTGATTGGCAGTCAATCGGCAATTTATTTGTCTTTAACTTTAATTGTCGAAAATTTAATTATTGTGGCATTGATGCTAATTTTGGCAGAACGTGGACTGCAATCTTCAGCGAAATCAGGTTGGCAAGTGTATGCAGAAACTGTGCAGCGCTTACTGAAAAATCCAGTCATTTTATCTATTTTATTGGGCATGTTGTGTGTGTTCATCAACTTAAAACTGCCACAATCTATCTCACAAATTCTAGAAATGTTGGGAAAAACTGCTTCACCTTTGGCTTTATTTGTTATTGGTGGAAGTTTGGTCGGTATGCAAATCAAGTCGGTCAATTTGCAAAGTATTGTTTTGGTCGTATTCAAAGTATTGCTGATGCCACTCACGATCTTTGGGATTTTATGGGCATTAGATGTGAACCGAGAAATGTTGTTTGTCGGGACTTTACTGGCAGCTTTACCCATGCCAATTGCTTTTGGTATTTTCGGGCAGCACTACGGTTTGGATGAAAAAGCATTAGTCCCCTTAGTGTTGAGTACAATATTGGGTTTTGTGATGGTGGCGATTTTATTGACACAATCGGGTAAATATTTATAATTTTGGTTTGAAGTGCTCAAATCACAAAAAGTCTGTATTACGCTGATACAGACTTTTTTTAAAATTTCTCTGATTAATAGCTTTTATAAAGAAACTATCTTAACTTTTCTTAGCGGTTGCCTTGTTGGAAGCTTTGGCTTGATCTGCCATCATTTTTTCAACCATAGCTAATGATTCTTGGGCTTGGGGTACATTTTCCTGTGCCAGTGAAGCAAAAATCTTTTTCGCTTCAGGCAAGTTTTGCGGCACGATATTACCATTCACAAACATATTGCCTACTGCCATTAGTGCAGGAATATAGCCCTTTTGGGCCAAGTTTTGAATGCTTTGCAACCCTTGCTTAATGGGTGCTTCGTCTTTGTTTTTAAAGCCTATGCTAATATCATACAAGGCTTTGGCATGTATGGCTTGATAATAATCTTTGGCAATTAAGGGTTGTAATAGCTTTAAACCTTTTTGGTCAGATGCCGCCGTATTTTCTGAGAAATATAAAACTGCTAAATCTACTGTAGCATCATTAAAACCCTGATTGGATGCAGTCTGTAAATATTGTTTGGCTTTGGCAGCATCCTGTTTTAAACCCAGTGCGCCAGTAAGATAGTTTTTACCTAAAACATAACTTGCAACAGGGTAGCCTTTTTTGGCAGATTGCTCATACAGCTGAATGGCTTTCTTTTCATTTTTTGCTGTGCCTTGTCCTGTTTGCGTCAAATAGCCTAAGTTATACATGGCTTGTGCATTGTCTGCTTTGGCAAGTTTTTCTAATTCCAGAAAGGCATCTTTAATCTTGTTGGCTTGCATTAATTGTTCAATCTTGGCAAAAGCAGGATCGGTTGGAATGTTGCTATTTGCCATGCTGATGCTGCTAGATAGGACGATTGCGCCCGCAATGAGTAGTTTTTTCATCATTTGAGTTTTACCTTGTTCTCTTTTGCACATCACTCCATTGATGTACTTTTGTTTTGCAGTGGTGCATTCATCATAAGTTGAAAAGTGTGAATGTAAATATAAAAACTGTGAATTATTCAAATCACAGAAAAGAACGAGGGAATCTTGTGATTCCCTCGTGATATAACCAATTTTTTTAAGTCTATTGCGGGCGGGCGACATCGCCATTTAAATGTTCAGGTAAATCTAACACTTGTACAGATAATTCTTGCAAAGCACTTGGTTTAGCAACCACTAACGCTTTAAAACCATCTGCAGTTGCTATGCTATTTACCACTTCTACATCATTATTCAGTTTGGCAGCAGGTGCAGGGACTTCGCCTGAACCTTGAATTAAATGCAACCAGCGTTTCGGTTTGGCTTTAAACCATAAACGTGCCACCACTTCCTGACCCAAATAACAGCCTTTGTCGTAATGCACGCCGTCTCGTTGATGCAAACGCAATTCCTGTGGCTGAAACACTTCTGCTGTTGAGGCTTGAATCCACGCTTGACCTGTGTCAATCGCTTGTAGCTGCCATGCGTTTAAATCGGTGACTTCAGTTGAAAACTCAGTTTGATTGCCCTGAATGGTTGGGTAAACCGTACCGATGGTTTCAAGCTGCATTTTTGAAAATGCGCCAAACTTTTTAATGTGTTTGGCTAAATCTTCGGCTTGGTCGGCAGTGCTGATTATTTCAAAACTTTCAGACGAGTTTTTTTTAAGCCATAAACCAAACTGAACGCGTCCTTTTAAACTGCAAATTGCAGTATAACACGTTGTATTTTCAGCTAAGGTTTCGACATTGACGGTCACCTGACCTTGCAGGAATTTTTGTGTATCAACACCGTTTAAACTTAAAGCACAGAAAGCTAAATCGCGCATGAATAACCTTTCACAATAAAATCTAAGACTAAAGAATGAGGTCAATTTTGCGCTATTTTTCAAAAAAAAGCATTTTTAGGGCAATAATTTTACTCAAAATGTAATTAAATGTTTCAAAAACCCCTGTTTTTGTATTTAAGTATATGAAATATATAAGATTTGGGAAATGGGTTTTTGGCGGCGTACAATGCTTTCGACCAGGGAAAATAATCATCCCATAAGATGTTGAGAACAATAGAGTAAGGGCGAACACCAGATGAATAACAACTACCGCAAACCACTGCAAGGCACTCAGCTCGATTTTTATGACGTGCGACAAGCCGTTGAAGAGATCCAGCCAGGCGCTTATGCCAAACTTCCTTATACCTCAAAAGTACTTGCAGAACAGTTAGTGCGCCGTTGTGATCCCGCAATTTTAGAACAATCTTTAAAACAATTGATTGAGCGTAAACAAGAGCATGATTTTCCGTGGTATCCAGCGCGTGTAGTGTGTCACGACATTTTAGGTCAAACTGCATTGGTGGATTTGGCAGGCTTGCGTGATGCGATTGCCGAACAGGGTGGCGACCCTTCTAAAGTGAATCCTGTTGTACCTACCCAGTTAATTGTCGATCACTCTTTAGCGGTGGAATATGGCGGTTTTGACCCAGATGCTTTCCGTAAAAACCGTGAAGTGGAAGATCGTCGTAATGAAGACCGTTTCCACTTTATTGAATGGACGAAAACTGCGTTTGAAAATGTTGATGTGATTCCTGCGGGCAACGGCATCATGCACCAGATCAATCTAGAAAAAATGTCCCCAGTGATTCAAAACCGTGAAGGCATTGCATTCCCAGATACTTGTGTTGGTACAGACTCACATACACCACATACCGATGCTTTGGGTGTCATTTCTGTGGGGGTAGGCGGTCTTGAAGCTGAAAATGTGATGTTGGGTCGTGCTTCTTGGATGCGTCTGCCCGATATTATTGGTGTTGAGTTGGTTGGTCAGCGTCAAGCAGGGATTACTGCAACAGACATCGTGTTGGCTTTAACCGAGTTTTTGCGTAAAGAGCGTGTCGTCGGTGCTTATTTAGAATTCTTTGGTGAAGGCGCAGATAGCATGTCGGTGGGTGATCGTGCCACGATTTCCAACATGACACCTGAATATGGTGCAACCGCTGCCATGTTCTATATCGATCAAAACACCATCGACTATTTAACCTTAACAGGTCGTGAAGCAGATCAGGTAAAACTGGTTGAAACTTATGCTAAAGAAATTGGTCTTTGGGCATCTGAAATGACTCAGGCAGAGTATCCACGTGTGTTACGTTTTGACCTTTCAACAGTAACGCGTAACATTGCAGGCCCATCGAATCCGCATGCACGTGTTTCAACATCTGACCTGAAAGAAAAAGGCATTGCGGGTGTGGTAGAACAACGTAGCGATGGTTTAATGCCAGATGGCGCCATCATCATCGCGGCAATTACTTCTTGTACCAATACCTCAAACCCGCGTAATACTGTAGCAGCAGGTTTGTTGGCACGTAAAGCCAATGAATTGGGTTTGCTGCGTAAACCTTGGGTGAAATCATCATTTGCACCAGGTTCTAAAGCGGCTGCATTGTATTTGGAAGAAGCAGGCGTACTGAAAGACTTAGAAAAACTTGGTTTTGGTATTGTGGCTTATGCATGTACCACCTGTAACGGTATGTCTGGTGCATTAGATCCAGCCATTCAGCAAGAAATTATTGATCGTGACTTATATGCGACTGCGGTACTTTCGGGTAACCGTAACTTTGATGGTCGTATCCATCCGTATGCAAAACAAGCTTTCTTGGCATCTCCACCATTGGTTGTGGCTTATGCGATTGCGGGCACTATTCGGTTTGACATCGAAAAGGATGCTTTGGGTACAGATCAAAATGGTAACCCAATTTACTTAAAAGATATTTGGCCATCTGATGCAGAAATTGATGCTTTGGTGAAAGCATCGGTTAAACCTGAACAATTCCGCCAAGTGTATATTCCAATGTTTGACTTGGGTGAGTCAGAAAAATCTGAAAGTCCACTCTACGACTGGCGTCCACAAAGTACTTATATCCGCCGTCCGCCATACTGGGAAGGTGCATTGGCGGCTCCACGTACATTGGCCAATATGCGTCCGTTGGCAATTTTGGGCGATAACATCACCACAGACCATTTATCTCCATCGAATGCGATTATTTTAGATTCGGCAGCAGGGGAATATTTGGCAAAAATGGGCTTGCCAGAAGAAGATTTCAACTCTTATGCAACGCACCGAGGTGATCATCTCACTGCACAACGTGCAACTTTGGCGAATCCGAAATTGTTTAATGAAATGGTGGTACGTTCAGACGGCACAATTAAGCAAGGTTCTAAAGCGCGTGTTGAGCCAGAAGGCGAAGTAATGCGTATGTGGGAAGCGATTGAAACTTATATGAACCGCAAGCAGCCGTTAATTATTATTGCGGGTGCGGATTATGGTCAGGGTTCAAGCCGTGACTGGGCTGCAAAAGGTGTGCGTCTTGCGGGTGTGGAAGCAATTGTGGCTGAAGGTTTTGAGCGTATTCACCGTACCAACTTGGTGGGTATGGGCGTATTGCCTCTTGAGTTTAAAGCGGGTGTAAACCGTAAAACTTTAGGTTTGGATGGTACGGAACTTTATAGCGTGATTGGTAACATTGCACCACGTTCAACTTTGACTTTGGTGATTGAGCGTTCAACGGATGATGGTAAAAACCAAACGATTGAAGTGCCTGTAACCTGTCGTTTAGATACTGAAGAGGAAGTGTCTGTGTATGAAGCGGGCGGTGTATTGCAACGCTTTGCGCAGGACTTCTTGGAAGGGAATGTGGCTTGATGCTTTGATCTAAAATGATCTAGTTAATTATTTTGTAAGCGTCCGCTGAATCCCATACCAATTTTTAATTCAATTTAGGTTTCCAGCAGTGTGGCAGTAACTCTTCAATCTGGGTCACTTTATGTGTCGGTAACCTTTTCAGCACATCACTTAAATAGGCATACGGATCCAAGCCATTCAGTTTTGCTGACTGGATTAAAGTCATGATATTGGCAGCTCGTTGGCCGCTGCGCAGCGAGCCAGCAAACAGCCAGTTCTTGCGCCCCAACGCCCAGGGACGCATCTGATTCTCGACCCAATTATTGCAAATAGGTAGATTGCCATCATCCAGATAGCGGCTTAAAGCTGGCCAACGCTTCAGAGTGTAATTGATGGCCTTGGCGGTTGGAGAACTCGATGGCACTGTCAGATGATGTTGGTTGAGCCATTCATATAGTTGTTGCATCACCGGTTGGCTGTGCTGTTGTCGGTATTCGCGGCGGTGTTCTGCTGTACTATCGGTCTTTTTCCTGAGTTCTGCTTCTATCGCATACAGTTTCTGAATCATCAGTAATGCCTGTTCAGCGATCTGACTTTTCCCAGTTACATGCAGTTCATGGAATTTACGACGTGCATGGGCCATGCACCCTACCTCAATCACCTGGCCTGATTTAAAACGTGCTTTATAACCACTGTAATCATCACAGACTAGATAGCCCTGCCAGCCTTTCAAGAACTCTTCAGCATGCTGGCCTGAACGACTATCCTGAAAGTCATAGATCACCGCCTGAACTGGATTATACTGTGTGGTGGCATAGGCCCAGACATAACCTTTCTTCGGTTTTTTATTATTCTCACCCATCCGCATGATGGTGACCGGTGTTTCATCTGCATGCAGCACCCGCTGTTGCAGCACCACCTCTTTTAAGGCATTGGCCAGAGGTTCCAGTTCTACACCGCAGCGACCTATCCAGTCAGATAAAGTGGATCTGGACAGATCAATGCCAGCCCGCTGATAGATCAGGCGCTGACGGTACAGCGGCAAATGATCGGCATACTTCGATACCAGCACATGGCTGAGCAATTCAGGTGAAGCAATGCCTTTATCAATCACATAGGCGGGCATCGCTTGCTGAGTCAGAGTGTCACACTGATCACAGACCCATTTACCACGCACATGCTGTTCCTTATAGAACTGTGCCGGTCTGAAATGCAGTTTTTCACTGACATCTTCGCCGATACGACGGAGTTGGCAGCCACAAGCACATTGGGTTGATGCAGGTTCATGCTCAATACGGATGGTGTGTAGATGATCTGGCAGTGGTCGACGTTTAGGTTTATTGGTTTTGGCTTTCTGTGTCGCTGCATTGGTTTTATCTGCATTTAGCCGTTCCAGTTCTAGATCAACCGCGGCAATATCTTCTTCAACCGCTTCATCCCACAGATGGATTTGTTTTGCAGTGAGATGTTCGTTTTTACTGCCGAATTTGTGCTGTTTAAATAGTGCGAGTTCATGCTCGTATTTTTGATTGAGAATAGAAAGATGTTGAACTTTAGAATCTAATTGCTGATTGGTGACTTCAAGATGTTGAACTCTGGCATCTAATTGCTGGTTTGATTGTGCTAGAGACTGATGCTGCAGCGCCAACTGTCTGGTAAATTCCAGCAGTTGTTCATGGGTCAGTTGGCTTAAGTCAGGCAGCGTATTCATGACCGCAGTATGCCTGAGGTCATGAGAAGAATGAAATAGAACGTTTGGAGAATAGCAGAATGGAGCAGCCTGGTTTAAAGCATCGTCACCACCTGCTGTCGTCCAATGCGCTGCCAGGGCAAACCCTGGATCAGTGCCTGTAACTGTTCCGGGCTGAGGGCCACGGTTTCACCTTGGTGAACTTGAGCCCAGTGAAATTTGCCCTGTTCCAGCCGCCGGGCACACAGCCAGATGCCCAATCCATCATGTACCAGTACTTTCATGCGATGGCCACGTTTATTACAGAACAGGTAAGCACAATGCGGTTTGATGTAGCCAAAGGCTCTCACCACCTGAGCCATGACAGTATCCATCCCTGCTCGCATATCCAGAGGTTGGGTAGAAAGCCAGATTTCATCAATGCGGATCATGTTGCAAGTGCCTTGAGTAATTCTGCTAAAGCAGATATTTCTGATGTCTGCCATTTTAGCTGAATATCATTATTCGTATGAGGCACGGTGATACACAACGTGATCCTCTCATCAATAGGTTGGCTGATTGCAGCAGTGTAAGGCAAAGCATAAATGCTGGATTCACATGAGTAGGATCCTGCACGGCACCCTCATGATGGCTGAAGATCCTGATCCAACGACTGACAAGGTTGGCATTAATACTATGTTGCAGTGCGACCGAAGCGATCGAGGTATTAGGATTTTTACAGGCATTGACAATACTGAGTTTGAATTCTTTGCTGTATGTTCTGCGTTTTTTAGCAACAGGAGGTGTTGCTGAATATATATCCATGTTCATGGATTAAGTCCCCACTTGTTTTTAGGTGGGAACTAAATTAAGGCTTATAGGATCGCTTGGTAAGGCTGTGTTAGCCGGATGCTTACATTATTTTTACAAAAAGACCTTATCTAAATGATGGGGTCTTTTTTTATTGAGATAGGGATTGTCTTAGATTGCATAGGCAAACTCCTTGTAAACCCGACTTAATTTTCTGCCTAAATCATCCTTTGCCCAACTGCCCTCATCATCTGTCAAAATGGACAGTAGACAATCATCACAGAATAGATATACTGGATTGACCATTTCTAAACCACACGGAGAACAAAGATGGTAACTGCAGGTGATAAACCAGGAACAGGCTTCTATTTTTGTGTCCAATGCGGGCATCGCGTTTACTTAGAAATTGGTACAGACCGTCTACCACCGTGTACCAAATGCCATGGCACCCAATATAACAACAAGGTTGCCTAAGCTACACGACATAAAACAGCAGATCCTGTTTTAATCTAAAGCCCTATCACCCGATGGGGCTTTTTGCTATTTTAGCCATAGAAAACCCAAGGTAATGAGGTACAACATGGAAACAATACTGGGTTTATGTGTCGGCATTGGGCTAAGTGCTGCCAGTGGTTTTCGGGTTTTCGTGCCTTTGCTGGTCATGAGTGTCGCCGCGCTCATGGGTTGGTTTGAACCCTTAAAAGGTTTTGAATGGTTGGCAATGCCTGCTGTTTGTCTGGCTTTGACCGTGGCAACAATCAGTGAAATAGCCGCATATTATGTGCCGTGGGTCGATAATATGCTCGACACCGTTGCCACACCTGCTGCCATGATTGCAGGCACACTGACCACTATGGCTGTAAGCAGTGGTGAAATGTCACAATTTGTCAGTTGGGCTTCGGCCATTATTGTCGGTGGCGGTACAGCGGGTGTTGTGCAAATGAGCACGGTGGCGGTACGTGGTGTATCTACCGCAACGACAGGCGGTATTGCAAATCCTGTGATTTCTACAGGAGAGTGGATTGGGGCTGTCGTACTTTCAGTGTTGTCCTTCATTGTGCCTGTATTGGTAGTATTTGTAGTACTGCTGACCTTAATTTGGGCAATTCGTTGGATTCGAGGCCAAAACAAAGGTGTTGAATCCTCAACATAGATTTTTGGTCAGTTTGAAAATTTTTTTAAAAATAAGTGTGGTAATAAATTCAATATTTAAACTTTATTTGATGATTTGAGTGCGAAAAAAATTTAGAATTGGGAAATTTTCTAAAATATGACTTAAAAAGTGATAAAAATTTTAAAAATAAATCAAAATAAAATCATTTCGGGGAAACAATTCCAACCCCAAATCACTACTATATATCTCAAGGGTGTGATGGGGATCGAAAAGAGTAGATTGCTACCAGTTGCGTACAACGTGCGTGTAGTACTTACCCAAAAGGTCTCGATTCGGCTTAGGACGCTATAAACCAAAAGTTTATAGGCTATAAGATTATGACTTATCCAGCATGATAGTTGAAGTAAACCACAGTTGTTTTCCCTAACACCCTAAAGAATATTGTTGAAAATATAAAAAATAAAACAAGATCAAGAAAATAAAATCGAAATAAAATAAAAGTTTAAATGAATATTATTCCGTATTTCTGCTACAAAACTCCCATCAAGTTGTTCGTTTAATTCTGTTAATTTGCAATGATTATCTACATCTAATTAGGTGTGATGAGTGTTGATTACGATTTTTGGTGTCGTTTGTTACTTGCCTGCGCATTGATCAACTATGCCATTTTAATGTTGTGGTTTTTGGTAGTAGTTTTCGTGCATGACTGGCTGCGACAGTTACATGGTAGATGGTTCAAATTGTCAGACGCAAGTTTTGATGCCATTCATTATGGCGGCATGGCGGTCTATAAAATTGGGGTATTGCTATTGAATATCGCGCCACTCATCGCGCTAAATATGATGCGACATTAATTTAAAACGATATAAACACGCATCAAAATCATAGAAACAACGGGTTGAAACAGTACATTAAAAACACGCGTCCATTGAAATAGAGGCGAAAAGCCCGCAATTTAAGGAGTTTACAAACATGAATCATTTTAAACCTGCACTAATTTTAGGCGGTCTAATTTGTTTGGGGATGGTGCTCGCGGGTTGGATTTTGGGCAACAGCGCACTTAAAATTAAACAATATGAGCGTGTGGTTTCAGTCAAAGGTTTGTCTGAACGAGAAGTAAAAGCCAATGTAGCGGTGTGGCCCATTCGTTTTAGCGCAGCCAGTCAAGATTTAGCTGCTTTATATGACACCATGCAAAGTCAGACTGCACAAATTCAAAACTTTTTAAAAAATGAAGGTTTTGCTGCAGAAGAAATTACCATTGCTGCACCTGTGATTACCGATAAATATGCCCAACAATATGGTGGAGATGGTAATGTCGCCTTGCGTTATACCGCGCATCAAACCATTACGGTCTATACCAAAAATATTGATACAGTGCGCAGCGCACAAAGCCGTTTGGTCGATTTAGGTAAAAATGGAATAGCCTTTGGTGGTGAAGATTATGGGCAACGCACCGAATATTTATATACGCAACTCAATGACATTAAACCTGCCATGATTGAGCAAGCCACACAAAATGCCCGTAGTGTTGCAGAAAAATTTGCCGCAGATTCTGACAGCCGTTTAGGCAAAATTAAATCAGCCAATCAGGGCGTATTTAGTATTGAAGATCGTGACAGCAATACACCCTATTTGAAAAAAGTTCGTGTGGTGTCTACCGTAGAATATTATTTGGCAGACTGATGTCGCAAATCACTCAGTCAGGAAATAGACTTCATTAATTGCTTAAGCAAAACAAGGACTTTGCCCGACTGAATTGACAGCTCGGGCTGTGCTTGATATTTTGCCCGCACCACTTTGCGTGCTGTAGTTCATGGCTTTAAACGACAACTTTATTTACGCACCCCCACAAGAACCTTTAGAAATTGTCTATGAAGATGATGATTTGCTGGTTATTGATAAGCCCGCAGGTTTGTTGTCTGTGCCAGGACGTTTGCCTGAACATCAGGACAGTGCCTATTTAAGAGTTTTAGCTCAGCATCCCAATGCAAAAATTGCCCATCGTTTAGATATGGCGACATCGGGTATTTTAATGTTTGCCAAGCATCGTGATGCAGAAGTCGCATTGAGTAAAATGTTTCAGGCACGAACAGTAGAAAAAAACTACATTGCTTTAATTCAAGGCAAACTTGAAGGTGAGGGCAGTGTCGATGTGCCTTTAATTACTGACTGGGAAAACCGCCCACGGCAAATTGTGCATTTCGATTTAGGCAAGCCTGCAGAAACGTTGTATCAGGCTTTGGAATATCGGGCCGATGAAGATATTACCCGTGTATTGCTGACGCCAATTACAGGGCGTTCGCATCAGTTGCGGGTACACATGCAATATATTGGTCACCCAATCACAGGCGATAAGTTATATCATCCTCAGCCGCAACAAAGTCCTTTAAAACGAATGGCGTTGCATGCCAGCTATTTGGCGTTTACTCAGCCGTTGAGTCATGAAGCTGTAGAAATTCGGGCACAGCTTCCTTTTTAATCACTTCTTTCTAACAGTCACATTTTTTTCAAATTATTGTGAAAATACTCAAAATTTGGGATAGCCATCATCCCAAGAACTAGTTAATTTAACGCTATAACCGTAGATTTTCATTTTCCTTGCACAAAAAGGAGGTTGATTGGTTATTTTAAAATTTTTGTGTTGAGTGTTTGGGGCTGCAACTTGAGGTTGAAGTGATTTTTGCGTGAAAAACGCATCACTTGAACGGGGCAGGCCGATGGGGTGGGAGGCAAAGTTATGTTGTATATATTGGGCGCAATAATTGTAGTTCTTGTGGTGATTGTTTTTTGGCAAATCCAGCGTCGCGGTGAGTTGTCTGCTAGCATTAAATCTTTACAAAACAATTTAGACCGCACTCGCTCCAATTTGGCAACTGATGAGCTGGAAAGTAACGAGTTAGAACATCAGCTCACGCTGCTTCGGGTAGAAGTAGGGAGTTTGAAAAACCGTGTGGAAAGTTTGCAGCATTATCAAGATATTTTAGATGTTGAACAATATGTGTTGGAACGTCGCCAACAAGTTGAAATGTTTGTAGAAATGGTCAAGTCTGAAGCAGAAAACATGCGTGATCAATGCAAACAAAAAATTGAAAAAGTCAGTAATTTTTTAGTCGAACACGAACAAAAAGCCAAAGCTAAAACCCTAAAAGCAGCTCAAGAACAATTGGGTGCTTTTTATCATTTAGCAGAAGAACGTCAAAAGTTAGAGCAGGTGACTGCCGCGCTTTATCACAAAATTGAAGAAAATACCCCTGCGTTTCAATTGCCAGCACAGCAGTTACTCGATCATTTAATTGAAGACTATAGCCAGTCTGATGCAGCACAGCATTTATTACAGGTGCGTCAAAAAATTATGCAAGCGATTCAAAATAATGAAATGGCCTATTGTGCATTTGTAGATGAGCAGCGTCGTCTTTCTGCAGTAACATTGCTTAGTCATGCATTAAACAGCAGAGCAGACTTATATTTAGCCCAGTTGAACCAACATAATTTAGGGGAATCTCTACAAGCGTTGCAGGATGATTTCACCTTGCTTAATCACTATGCGGCATCTTTTGGACATAGCAAAATTTTAGAATCTTACTTGGCACTTCGCCTTGAAGAGTTAAAATTTGCATCTTTAGTGATTGGCCTTAAGCAACAGGGCACTGACACCACACAGCAAGTAAAACTGGCAGCGAATGTTTAAGGATAAGCTGCATCTATAAGATGCAGACTCTGTAGGGCTGTCCGACTAAAGTCAGCGCAAAATACAGAAAACTTGATCAAGTACGGCAAAATTGTGCTATGTTGAATTCACTATTTTGTCACTTGCCAGATATATATTGGCTAAAAAGATAACAAGGATATTCGCATGACACGTGACTATGAGCAATTCCCAGATGATGATAATGGTAATGTACTTTGGCAAATGCATGAAGATGGGGATGACCTGACAGAGCCACATGAAATTGAGTACTCCATTGCTTTTACCACACAAGAACAAGCCGAAAAATGTGCGCTGTATTTGTTGGCAGAAGAGCAAAAAATTTCATTATTTCAAGATGAAGAATCTGATGCTGTTGAATGGATTATCACCATTTATGTGTATATGGAACCAGAGTATTCAGACATTGTAGATTTAGAACAATGGTTCACTAAAATTGCCGAAGAGCATGGCGGTGAATATGACGGTTGGGGCTGTATGGCCTACGTCTACGATGATGAAGATGGGTACGAAGACGAAGAATAAATTTGATTTCCCGAAAGCATGTGTTGATCACATGCTTTTTTAATTCTGCATGACACATAAGGATTGGTTTTTAGTATCAAGCCTTGCAGCGTTCTTGTAGAACAGAAAGAGGCAATATGGATATTGCAATTAAGCGAGCCTATCTAGATGCTGTACCTACAGATGGTACACGGGTTTTAGTCGATCGTTTGTGGCCACGTGGTGTGACTAAAGCGCGTGCTCAGATTGATTGTTGGCCTAAAGAAATTACCCCCTCAACTGAATTACGCAAGTGGTATCACCAAAACCCTGAACAAAACTGGGATGAATTTCAACAGCGTTATCTGCTTGAACTGACTCAGCAAGAAGCGACCTTACAGGAACTGCTTAAACTGGCACAGCAGCAAAAAGTGACCTTAATTACTGCTGCAAAAGATGAACAGCATAATCATGTGGTGGTGTTAAAGCATGTTTTAGAGCAATCTTTAACATCGTTAGAGTAAAAATCCATCGTATTATTCAACTATTATCCTTATGCTTTATAAGGTTTTTAAGTTTATGAATAATCAGTAAAAAATGTTATAATAAAGTTTTTGAGGTTTTTTATGTCTTTGCCAAATTGCCCAAAATGCCAGTCAGAATATACTTATGAAGATGGTGACTTGCTCATTTGCCCAGAATGCTCACACGAGTGGAAAGAAGGTGATGTAGCTGAAGAAGCGGCTGCTGTAATCAAAGATGCAAATTGTAATGTGTTAGCAGATGGCGACACGGTAACTGTGATTAAAGACCTTAAAATTAAAGGTTCATCTGCTGCTGTAAAAGTGGGGACCAAAGTGAAAAATATTCGTTTAATTCCAGACGCTGCCGATGGTCACGACATTGATTGTAAAATTGATGGTATGGGCGCAATGAAATTAAAATCTGAGTATGTGAAAAAAGCATAATCTGTATTAGAAATACCAAGCGCAGGCAACTTTGTAGAAGTCGCCTGCGCTTTTTTTATGCAGGGTACAAAGAAAAAGATCATTAAGTTTTTTGATATGTGACAATAAAAATGACACAGCATCACTTTTAATGTTTGTACAAAAATACTTTTTTATTTTGCCTAAGTCCTTTATATTTTAGATGAAAAGAACAAGTTTTAATCAGGTTTAACGTAGTCATTACTTAACAACACCACTCACAAAAACAGTTGGGGGACACTATGTCAGGATGGTTCGAAGTTTCACAAGCAAGCAATGCACAATATCGTTTTGTACTTAAAGCGGGGAATGGCGAAATAATTTTAACCAGTGAGTACTATAAAGCTAAAGCTTCGGCTTTAAATGGTATCGCTTCGGTACAAAAAAACAGTCAGGAAGATGGTCGTTATGACCGTCTGACTTCTAAAAATGATAAGCCGTATTTTAATTTAAAAGCCGCCAATCATCAGGTGATTGGTACAAGCCAGCTCTATACAACTGAGCAATCACGTGAAAAAGGCATTGAATCGGTTAAAACCAATGGCAGTAGCAGTACTATTAAAGATTTAACAGTAAGTGCTTAACCTAAAGGTTATCCTTAATTTTAAGCCTTGTATAAAAAGCATGCTGCGGCATGCTTTTTTATTTGAGGGGGGTGGTGGATAGTTCCCCAATTGATTGTATTGGGTGAAGTACTTTGAGCATTTTTGGGTAGAGAAGAAGATTAATGAAAAAACTGGCGATGCGGATATTTTTGGTACTTATAGCGGTGGTGGCGGTATGGTGCGCAGGGCCATATTGGAGCCTGTATCAAATCAATCAGGCTGTGGAGCAACATCAGGCAGATCAACTTTCAAGCTATATAGATTATCCGCAAGTTAAAGCCAGTTTAAAACCACGAGTGCAGCAGCGTTTACAGCAGTTAATGGGTTTTGAGGCATCCTCTTCAGCACCAAATGTTTTGGGGCAGCTATTGACTGATCAGCTGAGCGATAAAATGCTAGACGTTTTGCTGACACCAGAAAGTATTGCTTTATTGATGCAGGGCAAAGCTTGGCAGGAATCCATTTCTTTACCAGATTTATCCTCACAATTGCCGCAAGCCTCTACAGAGCAATGGACTGTGCAGCATCGGAAAACAGGATTTAGTATTTTGCCACGTGCGCATGCACAACAAGTTGAACTTGCCGAGGCTTTTAAACCGAGTCCAGATATTCGCAGTGGTTTTCATCGTTGGAACCGTTTTGTGGTTAAAGTACCTACCCAATATGCGGGACTTACCGAATTTGAGTTACAGCCACGCAACTGGCGCTGGAAAATTGTTGCAATCCGTTTAGATGTGCGCGAGTAGGTGGATTAGGTGAATATTGATGGGGTACGAGGTATTGATTCCTCGAACTTTCCCCCGGTTTGTTGAATGTCATGTGGTGAAAAAAATAGTTAGCAGGAAAAATAAGATGAAAAAATTATCAGGTGGTTTGAGTGCGGGTTTGTTACTTGGTGGAGCATTGTTTAGCCCTTTGTTGATTGCAGCACCAGTAGCAAGTACAACAGCGACATCTAAAACTACACCGATTGAAGGCTTATATTTTCAGCATCAAGACTGGGAGTTGGCTTGTGATAATACAGGCACCTGCCGTGCTGCGGGTTACCAAACTGATGACAATTTTGAGCAACCGATTAGCGTATTGCTAACGCGTAAAGCAGGTCAAAATCAGGCCATACAAGGTCAATTACAAATTCAAAATGATGTTCCTCAAGCAACACTATTTTTAAATGGTCGTGCTTTGCAACAGTTACGCTTTAATGAAAATATTGCAAACTTGTCTGCTACCAGTGTGCAAAAGCTGTTGTCGCAGGCGCATCAGCATACCGTTATTGAATTAAGACAAGCTAAGCAACGCTGGCAATTGTCTGATGCAGGCTTAAGTGCGGTATTGTTAAAAATGGATGAATTTCAAAAACGTGTGGGTACAGATTCCGCAATATTTGCAAAAGGCAATAAGGCATCTACGCAGGTTTTAAAAGCGCAAGCGATGCCTAAAATCAATATTCGCATGCAGCCTCAATACCGAATTGCCAAAGCCCAGATGCTTACTGCAGCCAGTGCAGAAAAGTTATATCCAATTTTACAAAAAACTGTAGATCGTGAAAATTGTTATATGCTGTTTGAACCTGAACAAGCAGAACAGCAAATTCATACTTATCCTTTAAATCAGGATAGGGTGTTGGTTGAGGCAAATTGTTGGCGAGGGGCTTATAATTGGGGTGTGGCTTATTGGGTCATGGATAAAAAATTGCAAAAGATACAGCAATTTGTAACCGATTCTGCTTCAGAATTTAGCAACGGACAGATTTTTTCCTATCAAAAAGGACGTGGAATTGGTGATTGTTTCAGTCAAACTGAATGGGCGTGGATTGGTCAGCACTTTGTCAAAAGCTATCAGTTTGATGCAGGACAATGTAAAGGTTTTGCAGGTAGTGCATGGGAAATGCCAAGCTTTGTCAGCAAGGTTGAATAGATGACACTCACCAATAAAAGCTGAAATTTTTAGATAAAATTTGAGCTTGATGGATTCACTGTTTAAGTCGTGTGCGCGACTAATTTTTCAATGATTTCATCCAGTTTTTTCAGACGTTTGATTTCATCCCATAAAGTTTTGGCTTCGGGGTAATGCTTCGACATCATGCCAAGCCATTGTTTATAACGTCCTAGCATGCCAATTTCTGTTTTGGCAGGGCCGCGAATAAAGCGAATTTGCAGTTGCAGCAAATCTTGCCAACTCAGTAAAGGCAGGTCTGAATTTTGACGAATACACTGAGTCAAATCGGGTGTGGTCACGGCACCACGTCCAATCATCAAATCTTCACAGCCAGACTCTAAGCGACACTGTTTCGCGTCTGCATTGTTCCAAATTTCGCCGTTGGCAATCACATTTATTTTCAATGCTTCACGAATCGGGCGCAGTTGATCCCAAAACGCAGGAGGTGTATAGCCATCGGCTTTGGTACGTGCGTGTACTGTGACCCATGCTGCGCCTGCATCTTCAATGGCGTGCGCATTTTCTAGCATGAAGTTCCGATCCATATAACCTAAACGCATTTTGGCAGAAACTGGAATATGAGCAGGAACGGCATCACGCACCGCTTTAACCAGTTCATATACCACTTCGGGTTCATCGAGTAAGACTGAACCACCCCGATGCCGATTGACCGTTTTGGCAGGGCAGCCAAAGTTCATATCAATGGCAGGAGCGCCCATCGCCGCAGCTTTGGCTGCATTGGCTGCTAACATTTCAGGATTATTTCCTAAAAATTGAACATGCACAGGTGTACCTGCAGCAGTTTTGCCGTTGGTGAGTAATTCTGGGCAAAAGGTGTGGTAGATATGATCTGGCAGAATGCTGTCTGTGACTCGAATAAACTCTGTCACACACCAATCAAAACTACCGACAGACGTGAGTACATCACGCATGATGGGGTCGGTTAAGCCTTCCATGGGTGCAAGAATCAGTTTCACAAGATGCTGCCAGTTCAAACAAAAGTGGAGTTATACGTTTTTTTATGGAGGATGTCTAGAAAAAGGGTTTTGAATTGAAGTGGTTGTAGCTAAGGTTTTAATATTCAATGTATTTATTTAACACAGTGATCTGTATCTCAAGTTTTATTTAGTCCATGCATTTGATGTGCATCATTGGCTAGATATTTCAATGAAGTACTTACATCGTTAGAAATCATTTAGATGATTGGCTTCATTTAAAAAGCTCATTCCTCTTGGTTAGGCTCTTCAATAATTGATCATCCAACACGTTGAATAAGTCAAACAAAAAATATCTCACTTGCCTAAAATCATTTCCAACACAAATTTAGAACCAATAAAACCGAGTGCCAATAAAAAGAAACCAATAATGGTAAAGCGAATCGCTTTTTGTCCACGCCAGCCAAACTTGTAGCGTCCAAGTAGTAATGCACCATAGACAAACCAAGAAATAATACTAAAGGCAGTTTTATGCGCTAAATGCTGTGCAAAGAAATGTTCTATCGTAAAGAAACCAAAGCCTAATGCGACTGTGAGTAAAGCAAAGCCTGCAATCAACATGTCAAATAGCAAAGATTCCATATCTTGCAAAGACGGCAGCAAATTTACCCAAACTCGACGCTTTTGTTTGTTTTTGAGTTCGCGGTTTTGAAACCACATTAACACGGCATGAATAGTTGCCATCAACAATACGGCATAGGCAGATAGCGATAAAATAATATGAATATCTAAACCAATCGAGTTTTGGTTAATAAATAAATTATGCTGGCTGAATGAAAAGCCTGTAATTAAACCCACTGCGGCTACAGGAATACCAATCAAATTTAAAGCAATAACAGGGCGGTAACTGCTAAACAGCAAGCTCAATAACAACATTAAACCTGAAGTAAATGACATCAGGTTAAACACGTTGTAATTGACACCCATCGGCGTCCACATATCGTTATACAACACGGCCGCATGCAGTAATAAGCCCAAACTGAGCAGAGAACGAATAAACCAGTGATTTGGCGCACGTTTAGACATTAAATGGGAAAATAAATACCAAAAAGAACTGGTATAAGCGATTAATGCTAAAATCGTATAAACCAAGGGGAGACTGATCATGTCAAACCTTTTTCAGGATGATGAATATTCATTTATATAAATTCGATGCGAACTACAGTATCCTATAGCATCTTGTGCATAAATTTTCTATTTTAAAGAAACATTTTTTTGCTAATGGCTATTTTAAGCGGAATTTGCAATGTTTGATACCTTAACAGAACGACTCACGCAGAGTTTAAGAAATGTTACTGGCTCAGGGCAGCTAACCGAAGACAATATTAAAGATACGTTACGTGAAGTACGTATGGCACTTCTTGAAGCCGATGTGGCGTTACCTGTAACTCGTGAATTCATCGCGAAAGTTAAGGAAGAGGCATTGGGTCAGGAAGTGATGACTCAGTTATCGCCTGGTCAGGCGTTCGTCAAAATTGTCTATGACGAACTCACAAAAATGATGGGCGAGGCCAATGAAAGCCTTGACCTTGCTGCCAAGCCACCAGTTGTGGTGTTGTTGGCAGGTTTGCAGGGTGCGGGTAAAACCACCACAGCTGCAAAATTGGCACGTTTTTTACAAGAACGTCAAAAGAAAAAAGTGGCGATGGTGTCTGCCGACGTTTACCGTCCTGCAGCGATTAAACAGTTACAAACAGTTGCTGGTGAAGTGGGTGCGATTTTCTTTGACTCAAATGCCAATGAAAACCCTGTCGATATTGCCAATCGTGCTATCGAGCAGGCAAAAATTCAGTTTGCTGATGTTTTGATTGTCGATACCGCAGGTCGTCTGCATGTCGATGATGACATGATGGACGAAATTAAAGCATTACACTCAGCGATTAAACCGACTGAAACTTTGTTCGTGGTTGATGCCATGACGGGGCAGGATGCGGCAAATACCGCTAAAGCCTTTAATGATGCTTTGCCATTAACGGGTGTAATCCTGACTAAAACTGATGGTGATGCGCGTGGTGGTGCTGCACTTTCAGTTCGTGCGATTACAGGTAAACCAATTAAATTCTTGGGGATGGGTGAAAAACTCGATGCCCTAGAGCCATTCCACCCTGAACGTGTTGCACAACGTATTTTGGGCATGGGTGACGTGCTGTCTTTGGTCGAAGAAGTTGAACGTAAAATCGACAAAGAAAAAGCCGAAAAAATGGCGAAAAAACTGCAAAAAGGCGGTAGCTTCAACTTTGAAGATATGCTGATGCAGTTTGAGCAAATGAACAAAATGGGCGGCATGATGGGCTTCTTGGACAAGTTGCCTGGCATGAGCAATTCAGGTATTCAAGATGCGATTGCCCAAGCCAATCCTGAAAAGCAAGTGAAAAAGATGGAAGCGATTATCCAGTCGATGACCATCAAAGAGCGTCGTAACCCAGACCTGATGAATCCAAGCCGTAAAAAACGTATTGCTGCGGGTTGTGGTATGGATGTGTCAGAAGTGAATAAGCTGATCAAGCAACATGCACAAATGGCAAAAATGATGAAAAAATTTGCCAATCCATCGGGCATGGCAAAAATGATGCGTTCACTGGGTGGTTTACAAAAGCAATTCAGTGGTGGCGGTATGGGGCCATTGTTTGGTAGTAACGACCCAACTAAGAAATAATTGTTTTAAAAACACCTTAGAAGTTAAGTGTTAAAAAAGCAGGTGTATAAAAATGTGCCTGCTTTTTTGTTGTTCTTTATTCGTAGATTACAGCTACACAGCAAGACTGATCAGCACAGATGCGAGCAATGTTTAGCATTATTGCACTTCATGTGTTGCATATTGAATATAACGCTGCAGACCTTTGAGCAATAAATCTTGCTCAACCTGCGGTTGATATTGCTGCAAGAATTTGGCAAACAACGGGGCATCGCCACCTGTTAAAATCAGTTTGCGTGGTGACTGTCGAATCACATGCTCGATGGTGCTTAGCAAGCCGAGTAAAATACCATGATGGACGGCATCAATGGTGCTGCGTCCTGGTGTGAGCTCATCAAAAGCAGCATCGGGAATTTTAATGCCTTTAGTATTTTGAATCAGTGCATCACGTTGCAAATATAAATTGGGTAAAATATAACCGCCAAAATGCGTCAGTCCATCCGCTAAATCAATAGTGAGTGCGGTACCACAACTAATGACACAATAATTTTCTTGTGGATCATTTGCCACAGCAAGCACTTGTAGCCAGCGGTCTATCCCCAGTTGTTGAATATCATATTCACAATGCAAACCTGCATAATCTGCATGTACTTTGGCATAAATCACAGGCACATTCAGGGTTTTTAAAATCAATTGAATGCGTTGATTATTCTTTTGATCTTGTACTGACGACACGCCAACTTTATGCACATTCAGACTTTTAAAGTGTTGAATCAAACCCAGCAACAAATCGGCAGGAGATTGTAAATGCAATTCTGCTTCATGTTCGATGATGCGGTCTTGTTCTGTAACCCAGTATTTCAGGCGCGTATTGCCAATATCTAGCCATAAATTTTTCATGAAGATGACTCGGCAAGATCGACAGGGCGTAAACGTCCCTGATAAAAAATTTCAAGTCCTTGTACCGTTTCAATTTGCACCGCGCCATCATCCTGAATGCCTAAAAAAGTACCCTGACAGCTGCCTTTAAAATGTTCAAACTCAACTGTTTGTCGCATAAATGCGGCATGATGATTGAAGCGGGAGGCCAAATTGTAACAATCGTGATTAAACCAGTCGCAGGCTTGTTGAATGGCAAGATAAAGCTCTGCAATCAGGCGCACCCGGTCAAGAGATACCAAACCTAGTTCAGTCAGGGACGTGGTTTTTTGATCAATAACGGGTGAGTTGACAGGAGCAAGATTAAGCCCAACCCCAACAATGATTTGCTGTGCAGAAATTGGCTCAATTAAGATGCCGCCCCATTTGCCTTGTGGGCTGTATAAGTCATTTGGCCATTTTACTTGTAGATTCAGCGCCAGTAGACTCGGCATTTGCAAGATATTTAACGCAATTTCTAAAGCCAAACGCCCATTTACAGGTGTTCGTAAATTTAGCAATGTGCTTAAATAGATGTTCCCTTCGGGTGATACCCATTGCCGTTGACGTTGTCCTCGACCATGCGTTTGTCTAGTACTACACACCAAGACACTCTGCACACCTTTTTGTGCAATTTCCCGTACATCATCATTGGTGGAAGTGGTAATCGGCTTCAGAATGAGTACTTCTGGAAGCTGTCCTGCTTCAGTGAGTTGTTGTTGCAGTTCTCGGGTTTCTACATCCATACGAATTTACAAATAGTGGAATATATTTATGGAGTTAATCATATATTTATTGATTGGTGCAATTGCTGGATTTGCAGCAGGGCTGTTTGGTGTCGGTGGTGGCTTAATTATTGTGCCAATTTTATACATTGTGTTCACTCAACTTAATTATGACCCATCGGTGTTAATGCACATGGCAGTGGGAACATCATTGGCAACCATTATTGTAACTTCGATCAGTTCGGTTACGGCACATCATAAAAAAGGTGCGGTGATGTGGTCTGTATTTCGTAATCTTGCACCTGGTTTAATTGTGGGTGCATTTGTTGGTGCAGGTATTGCCGATTTCCTTTCGGGGCAAGGCTTACAGTTATTGATTGGTGGTTTTGCACTGTGGGTGGCTTTTAAGATGTTTAGAGGCGCAAATATCGCGGTTGATCCTTCACATCATTTGCCTTCAACCGCCAAGCAAGTCATGGCGGGTGGTGGGATTGGCATTGCCTCTGCAATTTTTGGGATTGGCGGTGGCAGTTTAACAGTGCCGTACTTAAACCGTTACGGCGTGGTCATGCAAAAAGCGGTAGCCACATCAGCGGCTTGCGGTTTGCCAATTGCAGTGGCGGGTGCACTCGGCTTTATGTGGTTTGGTCAGCAAGCCGAAGTTGCAGTACCTAATACTATTGGTTATATCCACATATATGCGTTTATTGGCATTAGTGTGATGAGCTTTATTACCGCCAAACTCGGTGCAAAAGTGGCGCATTTGTTATCGCCAGCGATGTTAAAAAAATGTTTTGCCTGCTTGCTCACCACCGTTGGGTGTTATTTTGTATATCAGGGCATGCGGGTATTTTTCTAAGTTGAGTCGCTACTTTCTTTGTTTAAAGCCGTGTTTTGTTTTAAGTCGTGTAAAATTGGCTCTAGCGCCATGAAATTGTCGGACAATGTCATGGCGTTGTGATCTGTTTCGCAGTAAAAAGAAAGATGCTTGTATCGGAGCGATGCTTGCAGTCAAGGGATGACCTGAAATGACCTAAATGAGTGTGACTCCGAATTTTCATCACTGCATCTTATAAAAACAAGATAGGAACAGTATGCAACAACAAGAATCAGAAAGTTTATCGGAACAAATTGCCCGACACATCGCAGAACAGATTATTAGCGGTGATTTGGTTGAAGGTGAGCGTATTCAGGAATTGCGCATCGCCAAAGAACTAGACGTGAGTCGTGGTTCGGTACGTGAAGCCTTATTGTTATTGCAACGTACTCATCTGATAGAAATTTTTCCACGTCGTGGTGCAATTGTGTCGGAAATGTCGGCACAGCAAGTCCGTGCTTTGTTTGACAGCAGCAGTTTGTTATTAGGCTATATTGTGCAGCGTATAGCTGATACGTGGCGCATACACGAAGCCGAAGCCTTACAACAACTTTTGCTGCAACTGGCAGAGCAATGCCGTTTGGGAAATACCGAAAAATTTTATGATCTAATTTTTCAATATCTGGCGCAGCAGCCTGATATGGTGGGAAATTTATACTTAATGAAGTTCTATCAAGAGTTATTGCCATCGTTAAGACGCAGTTACTTTTTGACCTTAAATACTTCACGTCGGGAGTTACAAGAATCTTTTGAATTATTTAAACTGGTGAGTGATGCAATTTTAAGCAGAAAATCACAACAAGCCACTTTATTTATGGAAGATTTTTGCCGACACTTGCGCAACTTGGTGTTGGAATCTCTGACCCGTATGAAACAGATCGAGCTTGCATGGGCAAGACGTTCACGCCGTTAATTGGGACATTATGCGTTTAAGCAGTTTAAAACTTTCTGGCTTCAAATCTTTTGCCGACAGTACGACCTTACATTTTAAGGCCAACCGTACCGCTGTGGTGGGGCCGAATGGTTGTGGTAAATCCAATGTGATTGATGCCATTCGTTGGGTGATGGGCGAATCTAGCGCGCGCCAATTGCGCGGTGGCAGTATGCAGGACGTGATTTTTACAGGAACAGCCAAACGCAAACCTGTAGGCGTAGCCAGTGTTGAACTGCGTTTTGACAATACCTATGGCAAATTGGGCGGTGCTTATAATGCCTATAATGAACTGTCTGTACGTCGGCAGGTGAACCGTGATGGTAAGTCTGAATATTTTTTAAATGGAACCAAGTGTCGTCGTCGTGACATCACCGATATTTTTCTGGGTACAGGTTTAGGCCCACGTTCTTATGCAATTATTGAACAGGGTATGATCAACCGTTTGGTCGATGCAAAACCTGAAGAAATGCGGGTGTTTATTGAAGAAGCGGCAGGCGTGTCACGTTATCAGGCACGTCGTCGTGAAACCATGCTGCATTTGGATCACACCACGCAGAATTTGGCGCGTTTGGAAGATATTGCTTCGGAACTAAAATCGCAGCTGAAAACCTTAAAACGTCAGTCAGAAACAGCAATTCAATACAAAGCACTTGAGAGCGAAATTCGCACCGTTAAAGTCGAAGTGTTGTCTTTTCAGTGTGAACAAAGCGCGCGTTTACAGCAAGAATACACTCTGAGTATGAATGAGTTGGGGGAAAGCTTTAAATTGGTGCGCGCTGAGCTGACCACTTTGGAACATGACTTAACTGCAACCAGTGAGTTGTTTCAGCGTTTGATTCAGCAATCGACACCGCTACAGCAAGAGTGGCAACAGGCAGAAAAGAAACTGGCTGAACTGAAAATGACTTTGGAACAAAAACAAAGTTTGTTTCAGCAAAATACCGCGACTTTATCGCAGCTTGAACAACAAAAAGCACAAACCAAAGAGCGTTTACAACTGATTGAATTGCAGCTAGAGAGTCTGGTTGATCAGCAAGAAAACCAACAGGAAAATCTACAGCAGCAAGATCATTTGGCGCAGCAGCAGAGCCAGCAATTTCAAGATTTAAAAGCGCAGCAACACACTCAAACTGCACAATATGCGCAAGTCAAAGCACAAGTAGAACAGCAACAACAAAAGTATGTGCACATGCAGGCTCAAAGTGAGCAACTGGCGAAAAACATCAGCCGTATTGAGCAGCAAAAACAAATCTTGACACAGCAGTTTGCACAAATTCAGCCGCAAGATCAGCAAGAGGGAATGCAACAACTACAGGACGAAAAGACGCGCTTGCAGGCTGAAATACTGACACTACAACAGAATATTCAAGACAGTACTCAGCAACTCGCCACCTTGCAGACCAACTATAATGAGCACAAAGCACAGTGTGCGACCTTAAAATCTGAGATTCAGATTTTGCAGTCAGAACAGAAAAACCTCAATCAATTGCTCATTAAGCAAAGTCCAAAAGCCCAAGCCAATGTAGTGCAGTTGATGCAAGTATTACAACTTGCAGATGTGGCGAAACCACATGCCAATTTAATTGAAAAGTTCTTGGCTAAATGGTTATCTGCGCAGGTGGTAGAGGCAGATACAGAATTTCAGGACAGCTGCGCACGTCAGTTAAAAGTCCATGTAGGGGTAGACTCGAAAACATCAAAAATACAGCTTTCGGGGTGTGAGTCCCTCAGTGACTGGATTGCGTCACCGCAAAGTAGTTTGTGGCAAAGTGTCGCAATTACAGAAAGTTTATCGCAGGCTTTGGCTTTGCAAACGCAACTGCAGGCAGGGCAGTCTATCCTCAGTTTAGATGGTTATCATGTCGGACCAGATTGGGTAATCGGGCTGTTTTATGATGAAGCCGCACAGGCTGGGCAAGGGGCATTAAGTCATCGGATTCGCTTGGATGAAATTGAACAGACGTTGGCGCAGCAACTGCCACAATATGAGCAAGCAGAACAGCAACTGCCTGAATTGCAGCAACAAGTACAACAGTTGCAGCAGCAATTGCAGCAACAACAGCAACAACTCAAACAGCAGCAGCAAGCTCTGCAAACGCTAGATGTACAAATGGCGAAAGCTGAAAGTGCGGCACAGGCTTTTGCGGTGCAGCAACAGCAATTACAGCATCAATTGGCACAATTAGATGAGCAGCTCGAAGAAGATGCCATGCAAAAAGATGATCTAGAAATTGATTTGCATGCTTTGGCTTTTAAACTTGAGCAAGCTTTGCCGCAGTATAAAACCTTGCAATTTCAGGTCGAGCAGCTGAATGAACAACTCGATACTTCACAGCAGCAATTTCAGCAGCAACAACAAGAAGTGGAGCTGTTACGTCGTCAGGCGGTACAATCTCAGCAGCAAATTGAGCTGTTAGAAAAAGATGCCACTTTCTTAAAAGCACAATATCAACAAATTGTGGCGCAAATGGAACAAGCCAAAAAGTTTGTCGATCCTGTTCAGTTGGAATTGCCTGCTTTGGAAACTCAGTTTTCAGAGCAGCAGCAACAGACTGAAAAGCTGCAAAAATCTTGGCAGGAATGGCAAGTGGAATTGAACAGAGTGCAATCTAAGCAGCAGCAACTGACCGAACAGCGGCAGCAGCAACAGCAGCAAGACGAACAATTACGTGCCAAACTTGAAGAAAAACGCTTGGCATGGCAGTCGGCAAAGTCGGACTATCAGCATTATTCTGAACAATTAAAAGATTTAAACAGCGAGATCATCACAGGTTTGCAGATTGATGTTGCCGCGCATCAACAAAAACTGGCGAAAGCACAGCAACAGTTTGATAAATTGGGGGCGGTCAATTTGGCAGCTTCGGAAGAATATGAAGAGGTCACCGCTCGTTTTGCAGAATTAAGCCATCAAATTGAAGACTTGCAAAATACTGTTTCACAGTTGCAGGCGGCAATGAAAAGTATTGATCAGGAAACCCGTAAACTGTTTATGAACACCTTTGATCAGGTCAATACCGAATTGCAGGAGCTGTTTCCTAAAGTCTTTAATGGCGGTGAAGCCAGTCTGAGCTTGGAAGATGACTGGCAATCTGGGGTCAAATTGATGGCGCGTCCACCAGGTAAGCGCAACAGTTCTTTGGCCTTACTTTCAGGGGGCGAAAAAGCCCTGACAGCTTTGGCTTTGGTTTTTGCAATCTTCCGTTTAAACCCAGCGCCATTTTGCGTACTCGATGAAGTTGATGCGCCGCTGGATGATGCCAACGTTGGACGCTTTTGTAATTTAGTAAAAGAACTTTCTGAACAAGTGCAATTCATTTACATTACACATAATAAACTTGCTATGACGATGGCAACCGACCTCTTAGGTGTTACCATGCCTGAACCGGGAACCTCAAAATTAGTAACCGTAAATTTAGAAGAAGCCGCAGAATACGGCCTAGTCGCGGAGGCATAATATGGAAATCACCACAATCGTTGGAATTGTCATCGCTATTGTGATCATGGCGTTTGGTTTGAAAATGATTCTAAAAAAACCTACAGACTCAGCACCGTCTTTGGATTCTGAATTGCAGTTCAATGAAGATTGTCAACAACCGATTATTCCACGCCATGTACGTGACCAATTGCAAAGCGACGCTAAGCCACCACGTGTGGAGCCGACTTTAACAGCAGATGAAGTTGCACCAGAGACGCCTATCAAGTCTGAACCACAGGCTTTAACAGATGATATTGTAGCTTCTTCAAGTGCCGAAACCGACAAAGCTGAACCGAGTTTGCAGGCAGGTATAGAAACTTCTGAGCTTGAATCATCTACAAAAGCATTGCAGTCTGAAGTCGCACAAGACACATCAAGCCCGTCAGCGGAAACTCCAGAATATTCATTATCGGATGAAATTCAGCAAGTGATTGCAGAAACTGAACCGAATGCACAGACTGCTGAGCAAAACAAAGCTTCGACTGAATACAGCCTGAATCAACACATTGAAACTGCTAAAATTTCTGACTTTAATGAAGAAAGCAGCATTTTAGATTCACACTTACATGAACAAAAAATCATGGATGAAGAAAGTGCCTTGGCAACAGCTGAATCTTTTATCGCGCTGAATGTCTTTCCTGAACGTCGCATACTTTCGGGCGATAAAGCCTTAAAAGTTTTGATCAAATACGGTTTGCGTTTTGGTGAAATGTCATGCTTCCATCGTTATAACGAAGATGGCACAAAATTATTATTTTCAGTTTTGCAAATTAATGATGAAGGCGCAGATGGTTTTGATTTAGAAACTTTATCTACCGAACAAGTCAAAGGTTTAGCTTTTTTCCTCGCTTTGCCACACAGCGATGTGCAAAATGCCTTTGACACCATGGTCAGCATTTCAGGACTGATTGCACGTGAAATTGATGGAACGGTGTATGACCAAAATCATTTAGAATTTACCCCACAATTACGTGAGCACTGGCGGCATCAGGCAATCGATTATCGTGCTGGTCAGGCAAGTCATGCTTAAAATTGTGATATCGCGCTTGGTACAAGTTGTCTACAAGCGCTGTGTAATTGAACTGAGTGCAGCAAGATAAATTGCAACTTTACAGCCGCATTTTTATAATGTGTGCAGCAATACAAGCTGTAGCATGCGCTACATAGAAAAATTGAAGGGCGGAACAAGACCGCCCTTTTTTATGGTGGAAAATATGTCTGTAGATTTAACTGTCGTGGCGCAAATGCGTCAATTGATTCAACTGCTTGCCAAGCACAATCATGCCTATTATGTGATGGATCAACCGACAATTGCAGACAGTGAATATGATCAGCTTTTCCATCAACTAAAAGCGCTAGAGCAACAGCATCCAGATTTAGTACAACCAGATACACCGACCAATAAAGTCGGTGGCACGCCTTTGGCGAAGTTCACTACGGTTAGGCATGCCGTACCCATGTTGTCTTTAGGCAATGTATTTAATCAGGAAGAATTATTTGCTTTTGCAAGACGTGTCGAAGAGCGTTTACCTAATCAAAAGATTGAATACGATGTCGAACTTAAATTTGATGGTCTGGCGATTTCACTTTGGTATGAGCACGGTGTTTTAGTGCGTGGTGTGACCCGTGGTGATGGGGAAACAGGGGAAGACATTACCCACAACGTCAAAACCATCCGCAATTTACCTAAAGTCTTGAGTGCGTCAGAAACGGCCATTCCTGAATTTTTGGAAGTGCGCGGTGAAGTGGTTATGCCAAAACTTGGTTTTGAGAAACTCAATGCGGCAAATACAGCTAAAGGTGAAAAAGCCTTTGCCAATCCACGTAATGCAGCAGCAGGAAGTTTGCGTCAGTTAGATCCGAATATTGCGGCATCACGTCCTTTGGCATTCTATGCTTATGGCATTGCGCAATGTGTGCCACCTCATGGACAAAGTACCATGTCCGACAGTTTGGCATGGTTGGAGCAGTTTGGGTTTGAAATTGGTGAACGTCATTTTGTCTGTAAGCACATTCAAGAGGTTCAGGCGGCTTATGAGCAAATTAACCTTGAGCGTCCGAATTTAAGCGTTGAAATTGATGGCATGGTGGTTAAGGTCAATGATTTGAAACAGCAGCAGCAATTGGGTTTTTTAAGTCGTGAGCCGCGCTGGGCGACTGCCTATAAATTCCCTGCAGTTACAGCTTTAACCACCATTGAGAATATTGACTGGCAAGTAGGGCGTACGGGTACGCTGACGCCTGTGGCGCGTTTAAACCCTGTTGCCGTAGGTGGTGTGACCGTATCCAATGTCACTTTACATAATATTGGTGAAATTCACCGTTTGGATGTACGTATAGGCGACACCGTCAGTGTTTACCGTAGTGGTGATGTCATTCCCAAAGTTGAAAAAGTTTGGACGGAATTTCGCGTTGCTGATGCGCAAGAAGTGCATTTACCTGAAAAATGCCCTGTGTGTGACTCACCTGTGGTGATGCCTGAGGGTGAGGCATTGGCGCGTTGTTCAGGCGGTTTGTATTGTGCTGCACAGCGTATTGAAGCGATTCGTCATTTTGTGTCGCGTAAAGCCATGAATATTGAAGGTTTGGGTGATCGTTGGGTGGAGTCATTACTGCACTTGAACTTACTGCAAAATGTGGCCGATATTTATCATTTACACGAACACCGCGATACCTTGCTCGGCATTGAAAAAATGGGTGAAAAGTCGGTTCAAAACTTGATTGATTCGATTGAAAACAGCAAAAAAACCAATTTGGCAGCATTTATTTATGCCTTGGGAATTCGTGGTGTGGGAGAAACCACCGCACGGATGCTTGCCAATACTTTTCAGACTTTAGAGGCTTTGCGTGAAGCTGATTTAGAAGCATTAAAGAAAACTCCAGATGTGGGGGATATTACCGCAGAATGGATTTTGGACTTTTTCCAAGCACCGCATAATTTAGAGGTATTGGATCGCTTATTGGCGGCAGGCATTCATTGGGATGCTCCAATTGCACCAACACGTCAGCCTTTGAATGGCGAAAGCTGGGTGATTACAGGGACCTTGAGCCAAATGGGACGCGATGAAGCGACACAGTTGTTGCAGGCCTTGGGCGCACGGGTGAGTGGCAGTGTTTCGGCTAAAACCAAATGTGTGGTTGCAGGTGAGAAGGCAGGCTCAAAGCTAGAAAAAGCCGAAAAGTTGGGTGTACAAGTCATGAATGAAGCTGAGTTTATTCAGCTGATGCAAGAATATGGTGTACTTGAATAAGCATCACGCTACATTTTTATCCACTATAAGTACAAAGGCACTTCAACGATGAAATGCCTTTGTTTTATTTAGAGAGGTCGAGGGTTTAACGCTTTTTCACAATACCATCATCAATGAGTTGCTGAAAATGTTCGATTAAACTGGTTTCAATATTACGGTAGTGCATACCTAATTCACGCTGACTTTTTTCTGCATTAAAATAAATTGGGTAGCCCATATTCAGTTCCACAAATTTACGGGAAAAACCAAGTAGAGGGCCAAAGGCTTTAAAGGCAAATTTAGGTAACTGATTGCGTGGGAATGGATATTTACGTCCAAAATGCTGCGCTAAAGTTTTACCCATTTCCAATAAGCTGAGTGTACCACCGCTAATAATATAGCGCCCTTCAGCCGCTGGATTGAGTGCGGCCTGAATGTGAGCATCGGCCACGTCACGTACATCAACAATCCCATTCCACATGGCAGGGACGCCTGCCAAGGTCATACCATTGGCAAACTGCAATAACACTTCCACGCTACCCGATTGAGTGTTTTTGGTCAAAGATGGGCCAAGCACCAAAGCAGGGTTGATGCAGACCAAATCCCAGCGGGTTTGTGCCTGCGCCATTTCCCAAGCTTTGCGTTCTGCCGCCACTTTTGAATAAGGATAAGGCTGATGTTCTGGGCTGCTGGTGGTATTCCAGTGACTTTCATCAAAACAGTTATTGGTCGTCGTTAAAATATCAATCGCATCGCCATAGGTTGCAGCAATACTTGAAGTCACTACTACACGCTTTACCGAAGCAGTACGATTAACGCTGTTTAACACATTTTCGGTGCCAATCACGGCAGGTTCAATAATGTCTTTGATTGCATCTTTATAGTTAGTGACCACGAAAGGTGAAGCCATGTGCAGTACAATTTCACAGCCTTGCATGGCAACATCAAAAGCGCCTTCTTCAAGTAAGTTGGCTTGGAATAATTCTAAGTTTCCTGTGCTTTTTGCCGCGATATCCGTCAGATGTTGAAAAGTGTGGGTTTTATTCAGATCACGTACCGTCGAATGTACAGTATGTCCTTGTTCAAGCAGGTTTTTAATGACCCAACTGGCAATATAGCCTGTTGCGCCTGTGACTAAAATGGGTGCAGATGTATTTGGATTTGTCATTATTTTAGGAAAGTGATGGAACTTGTGATTATCATAAAGCAGTTGAATTTTAAAATCTGCTTTTTGGGTGTTTTTTACGATACCTGAGCGTCACAGTACGGCTTCTTTCAATATTTACAAAATGATGCAAAATCATTGTATTGTCATTTTTAAAGCTGATTTTTTCCAAACAGTTGTTTTATATATGGGAATTTTAAAGTTATATTGCAAATGCGTATGTTTCTCATTTTTATTTTATAAAAATCATAGGTTTACAATAATTAACTTTTGCAATTTTGCATAAATATAGTCATAATGACTAGATTAAGAAAGGGAGTACAGCAAATGCGTGGCAATCCAGAAGTCGTAGACTATTTAAATATGTTGATTGGTGGCGAACTGGCTGCTCGCGATCAATATCTGATTCATTCCCGTATGTATGAAGATTGGGGTTTAAGCAAAATTTTTGAACGCATTGACCATGAAATGCAGGAAGAAGCGCAGCATGCCGATGCTTTAATTCGTCGTGTATTGTTCCTTGAAGGTATTCCAAATATGCAGCGCGATGACATCGACGTGGGTGAAGATGTGGTGTCTTGCTTAAAAGCCGATTTAAAACTGGAATATGAAGTGCGTGAAAAATTGGCGCAAGGCGTAAAATTGTGTGAAGAAAAGGGTGACTATGTCAGCCGTGATATGTTGCGTCAACAAATGACCGATACCGAAGAAGATCATACCTACTGGTTGGAAAAACAATTACGTTTAATTGAATTGATTGGTTTGCAAAACTACATTCAATCGCAAATGTAATCTGATCAAAGCAAAATAAACCAAAACCCGATTTGTGATAAATCGGGTTTTTTTATAGATCGTTTTTTATAGATTGGCTTCTTTATATCAATTGTTTTTTTAAAGGATGTGTCTTGGTGCTTGGTAGATGTTGATTGAGTCGATTCAGTATTATACTGAGGTGATTTTCTAACTTGAGAGCAAGCCACATGCAACAACAGATTTTATTGATTACAGGCTGGGGTGGTGGTACGGCACTCTTAAATCCGTTACAGCAAGTCTTGACCGCACAAGGTTTTCGGGTTGAGCTCATCAATATTTTTGATGCTGCCGATGCGCAGGTCATGCAGCAACAGGTCGAATTTGCACGTCAGTTTGATGTGATTATAGGTTGGTCATTGGGTGGACAATTGGCAACGCTATTGGTCGATGCGATTGCCAGTCAATATGCAGAATATAAAACCTTAATCAGCATTACATCCAATCCGTGTTTTGTTGCACAAGCAGATTGGGATACAGCCATGCCACAAGCGACGTTTGCCCAGTTTAAACAATCTTTTGCACAAGACCCCATTCTGACCCTAAAGCGTTTTGGTTTTATGGTGTGTCAGGGTGTCAGCAGCAGTAAAACGGACTTATTACAATTACAAAGTTTGGTTCAGCCGCAACCGCAATCTTTGCTTCAACAGGGCTTAAATTTATTGGAGAACTTAAACTTGGTTAAGATGCTTAAAAGTTACCCAGGTCAGCAGTATCATCTTTTTGCCGAGCAGGATGTTTTAGTTGATTGCAAAGTTGCACTTAAACTTCAAAATTTAGCTGCAAAGTTTTTAAGCGTAGATGTTTTACCAGGCTCACATGGTCTGCCATTGTTCCATGCCAATGAGCTGACTAGCAAAATCTGCCAATATTTACAGAAAAATCCGTCAACTCAAGTATAAGTGACAAATCTCGCAATTTATTTTGTAGGCAGACAGGTTTAAGATTTAGTACATCAAGTTTTTTACAAGATCAAGGATGATGGTGGGATGACAGAACAGATGGATTTGGCTTTTGATCGTGAACATCTTTGGCATCCTTACACTTCTATGACTCAGCCTTTGCCAACTTTCAAAGTCAAGCGAGCATTTGGTAGCACCATTGAACTTGAAGATGGTCGTCAATTGATTGACGGCATGTCATCGTGGTGGTGCGCGATTCATGGTTATAATCACCCTGAACTGAACCGTGCTGTGACCGAACAACTTAACAGCATGGCACATATCATGTTCGGTGGTTTAACTCACAGCCCAGCCATTGAGTTAGGGCGTTTGTTACTTGAAATTACCCCGCCGAGTTTAGATAAAATTTTTTATGCAGATTCAGGTTCAGTCGCCGTTGAAGTGGCGCTGAAAATGGCGGTGCAATACTGGACTGCACAAGGCAAAACTGAAAAAACCAATTTTATTACCACCCGTTCTGGCTATCATGGCGATACATGGAATGCCATGTCGGTTTGTGATCCTGTCACAGGGATGCATCAGGTTTTTGGTTCAAGTTTAGCGCGTCGTTATTTTGTATCTGCGCCGCAAACAGATTTTGATCAAGAGTGGAATCCTGCTGATATTGCAGAATTGGCGCAAAGTTTGGCCGAGCATCATCAGCAGATTGCCGCCATGATTATTGAGCCGATTGTGCAAGGTGCAGGCGGTATGCGCTTTTATCATCCTGAATATTTACGTCAAGCCAAATTGCTTTGTGAACAATATGATGTATTATTAATTTTTGATGAAATTGCCACAGGTTTTGGGCGTACAGGTAAGTTGTTTGCCTGGGAACATGCACAGGTCGAACCCGATATTATGTGTATCGGCAAAGGACTGACAGGCGGTTATATGACTTTGTCTGCTACCTTGACCACGAAGCATGTTGCAGAAACGATTTCGCAAGGTGAGGCAGGTGTGTTTATGCATGGCCCGACCTTTATGGCAAATCCACTGGCCTGCGCGGTTGCAGTCAAAAGTACTCAATTATTATTAGAACAAGACTGGCAAGCCAATATTCAACGCATTCAGCAGCAACTTGATCAGCATTTAACGCCATTAGCTAATTTGGCATGGGTACAGGATGTGCGGGTTTTAGGTGCAATTGGTGTGGTGGAACTTAAACATGCTGTCGATATGCAAAGCCTGCAACAAGAATTTGTGCAACGCGGTATTTGGGTGCGTCCATTTGGTAAATTGGTTTATGTGATGCCGCCGTATGTGATTACAGTAGCAGAACTAAATACCTTATTACAGCAATTGGCTGAGGTGGTGACAGGGATGCAAGGAGCGAGCGCATGAGTTTACTCGATCACTATGCAGAACAGCTTGATCAGCTTCACCAACAGGGTAATTTTCGTCAATTTCGCAGTAATCAGCAGCAAGGTAAAACGATTGAAATTCAGCAACAGCAGATGCTGAATTTATCTTCCAATGATTATTTGGGTTTAGCTTCTGACTTGCGCTTACGTGAACAGTTTTTTGATGAAACACCCAATGCGCAGCGTTTAATGAGTGCCTCTTCATCACGTTTACTGACTGGAAATTTCCCTGCCTATGAACAGCTTGAAGCTACATTAATGCAATTATTTCATGGGCGAGCTGCCTTGTTGTTTAATAGCGGCTATCACATGAATATTGGTATTTTACCTGCATTGGCAGATGCGAAAACTCTCATTTTGGCCGATAAACTGGTACATGCCAGCATGATTGATGGCATTCGTTTGTCATCTGCCAAATATTTGCGTTATCGACATAATGATTTGGCGCATTTGCAGCAATTGCTGACGCAATATCATGCTGATGAAAATTATGAACGTATTATTGTAGTGACTGAATCTATTTTTAGTATGGATGGTGATGAAACTGATTTAGTCGCGTTGGTCGCACTGAAACAGCAATTTGCCAAAGTCATGTTATATGTCGATGAAGCACATGCGATTGGCGTACGTGGGCAGCAAGGTTTAGGTTGTGCCGAACAGTATGGTGTGATTGATGCTATTGATTTTCTAGTCGGGACATTTGGCAAAGCCGTTGCTTCGATTGGGGGATATTTGATCTGTGATCCGATTATCCGTGATTACCTGATTAATCGGATGCGTCCGTTAATTTTTAGTACCGCGCAGCCACCTATTTGCATGGCATGGACGCAGTTTATGCTGAATCAGATTGTGAACATGCAGGCACAGCGTCAGCATTTGGCTGCCTTGAGCCAATATATGCAGCATGGGATTCGGGCCAAAGGTTTTGTTTGCCCATCTACTTCGCAAATTGTGCCTGTGATTATTGGCGACTCCAGTGCAACTGTAACTAAAGCCCAACAATTACAGACTGCAGGTTTTTATGTGATGCCTGTACGTCCACCGACTGTGCCCCAAGGCAGCTCAAGACTGCGGATTTGTTTAAATACGCAATTTGAAACGGTAGATTTAACGCCGTTATTGGATTTGCTTTGAGTGTGCGTATGCGTATAGATAAGGCACAAGTGGCACAGCGTTTTGCCCGCGCACATCAGAGTTATAAAACGCATGCTGTGGTGCAGCAGCAAATTTGTCAGCAGTTAATGGCAAAAATGCAGCAATATATTGTGCAGCAAAAGTTGTCAGATCAATCTCAACTTCGCTTTGAAAACGTCTTGGAAATCGGCTGTGGTTCGGGCAACTTAACCGACTTGTTACTGCGTGAATTTCAAATTCAACACCTGACTTTAAATGATTTATATGCCGAAGTGTTGCAAGCCTATCTGCATCATCCTCAAACAACTATCACGCAAATTCATGGCTTAATTGGCGATATAGAACAGCTCGATTTTCCACAGTCTTTGGATTTAATTTGTTCAAGCTCGGCTTTGCAATGGGTGGAAGATTTTGGAGCATTATTGCGTAAGGCGAATCAAGCGTTAAAGCCGCAAGGGTATTTGTGCTTTTCGACGTTTGGCCCTCAAAACTTGATGGAAATGAAGCAACTAACAGGGCAGGGCTTAGACTATTTCAGTGCAGTTGAGTTACAACAACTGCTGCAACAGCAAGGCTTTGAAGTGTTACATTGTTCAGAGCAGCTTGAATCATTAAGTTTTGAACATCCAAAACAGATTTTGCAGCATTTAAAAGCCACAGGTGTCACGGGTACAGCACAAGGGCAGCGTTGGAACAAAACGACTTTAACCGAGTTTTATCGGGGCTATGAACAGTTTAGTCAGCAGCATAGCTCACAGCAAAAAAGTTATACGCTCACGTATCATCCTATTTATTGTCTTGCAAGGAGAATGCCATGACAGCTCAAGTTTACTTTGTGAGTGGTATTGATACAGGGATTGGCAAAACCTATGCCACAGGTTATTTGGCCAAGACTATGAATGAACAGAGTATTCAGACCATTACCCAAAAACTGATTCAAACGGGCAATCAAGACGTTTCAGAAGATATTGAGCAGCATCGTAAAATTATGGGCAGCGAATGGTTGCCTGAAGATGATGACAAGCTCACTATGCCTGAAATTTTTAGTTATCCTGCTTCACCGCATTTGGCTACACAAATTGATGGTCGTGAAATTGACTTTGCTAAAATTGAGGCTGCGACTGCGCAACTAGCGGCAAAGTATGATGCAGTATTATTAGAAGGTGCGGGCGGGCTCATGGTGCCACTGACCACAGACCTACTCACCATCGACTATATTGAGCAAAAACAATACCCTGTCATTTTGGTGAGTTCTGGGCGCTTGGGTAGTATTAACCACACTTTGCTCAGTTTGGAAGCTTTAAAAACACGTGGTCTGAATTTACATGCATTGGCATATAATTTGAACGATGAATCACAAGACCCTTTAATTTCGCAAGATACTGCCAAGTATTTAAAAAATTATTTGGCAAAAAGCTTTCCAAAAGCACAGTGGATTGAAATTCCTGTATTGCCGAATATCTAATGGTTATTATTTTTTGTCCATTAAATTTGCCCAATTAAAAGCCACACATTCATGTGTGGCTTTTTTATCAATTTGGCATATTCAGCTATTAGAATTTCTTAAAGCTTTTATTGCCAAACGGTTTACGTGGTGCATTTTCGTCACGACGCTCGCGATTGCCGTAGTTGTTAGCATCCTGACGTTCACGGTTGCCGTAGCTATTACCATCTTGGCGACGTTCACGGTTGCCGTAACTGTTACCATCTTGGCGACGTTCGCGGTTGCCGTAACTGTTACCATCTTGGCGACGTTCACGGTTGCCGTAACTGTTACCATCTTGGCGACGTTCGCGGTTGCCGTAACTGTTACCATCTTGGCGTGGTTCACGGTTGCCGTAACTGTTACCTTCTTGGCGTGGTTCACGGTTGCCGTAACTGTGACCATCCTGACGACGTTCACGAGGTGCAAAACCTGTATTTTGCACAGCTTCATCAGTATCACGACGTTGCTGACGTAAGAAACCACCACGACGTGCTGCCAAAGGTTTTTCCTGCATACGTTCATTGCGGCGTTTTGCCATGCCGTACAAACCTGTGCCTTGACGTGGTTTTAATTCAACTGCTTTGGCAAGGTTATCGATGTCATTTTTATCCAATTCCATCCAGCGACCCGTACGCAATTCACGTGGTAAAATTACCGTGCCGTAACGGGTACGCAATAGACGGCTGACTTTCAGACCTTGTGATTCAAAAATACGACGAACTTCACGGTTACGACCTTCTTTTACCACCACTTGATACCAGCGGTTAATACCATCACCGCCAATTTCAGAGAAAGATTCAAACTTGGCAGGGCCATCATCTAGCACTACACCGCGTAGCATGTTGTTTTTCAGTTGTGGTGTGACTTCACCCATCACACGAACCGCATATTCACGTTCAATTTCGTTCGATGGGTGCATTAAACGGTTGGCTAATTCACCATCGTTAGTGAATAGCAATAAACCTGTCGAGTTAATGTCCAGACGACCAACCATTACCCAACGATCATTGGCAATTGCAGGTAAGTTATCAAATACAGTTGGGCGTTGTTCAGGGTCGTTGCGTGAGCAAATTTCGCCTTCTGGTTTATAGTAAATCAGAACACGACGACGAATTTCATCTTCAATTTGGAACTGAACTTTACGACCATCGATGCGAAGCTCATCACCTGGTTCGATACGTTCACCCACTTGGGCAACTTGGCCGTTGACACTCACACGACCAGCGGCAATGACTTCTTCCATATAACGGCGAGAACCCAAGCCTACTCGTGCGAGTACCTTTTGCAACTTTTCACTCATAACAGCACAACCTTAGAAATGATCATCAACAGTTTACCTATTCAAGACACAGATGCATCGAGTGCCATGAAAGCTTCCTTGGCATCCTGTAGGGGAGGCAATTGACTTAAGGAATTCAAGCCAAATGCATTTAAAAATTGGGGCGTTGTAACTAACAACGCAGGTCTTCCTGGGAGTTCCCGGAAACCAGATTCTTTAATCCAGTTCCAGTCAAATAATGTACGTAAAATTTGACTATTGTTTGATACTCCACGAATTTGTTCAATATCTGCACGGGTCACAGGCTGGTGGTAGGCAATCACCGCCAGTATTTCTAGTAGTGAGGGCGAAAGTCTGGTCGGACGTTCAGGCCATACCTGTGTAATTATTGTACGATACTTTGCCCGTACCTGAAAACGAAAACCTTGTGCGGTTTCGATCAGTTCAATCGAGCGACCATGTTGCAGTATGGCAAGTTGTTGTAAAAAATGGCGTAATTGCGCTTTGCTATATTTGTCCTGAAAGGCTTCTTTTAAGCGCGCCAAAGATACGGCGCTATCACTGGCAAAAATAATGGCTTCAAGTTGCATCAGTACTTCATGCTGTTGTTCGCCATCGGACAAACTTGAAATCATTGGTTCTGGATTCATGCTTGCGCCCCTTGAATGCTCAATGGTGCTTCAATACCGCTACTGATAATGCACAATTTTTGCTGGCGGGTCAGTTCTAAAATCGCCATAAAGGTCACCACCAAGCCCATTCGCCCCTGACTTGGTTTTAGCAACGTCTCGAAACTCAGTACTTCACCCGAGGCGAGTTTGGCTTCAATAAATGCAATCCGTTCTTCAAGTAAAACAGGTTCTTGCAAAATTTGATGCGTGACAGGTTCAGGACGGTTAAAAATGCAGAATAAGGCATCACGTAATTGATCGGCTGCATAGCCGACATTATTAACAGCAGTGTGTCCTAAACCAACATTGGTGGCAAAGGTGTCACGCTCTAAAACTGGCATTTGCCCAAGGCGTTCCGCTGCTTGCTTGACTCTCAAATATGTTTCTAAGCGATCAATCAGCTCTTGTTTCGGGTCTTTCTCAATTACATTGGCGCTTGGTGCTTTTGGCAATAATAGTCGTGATTTCAAATCGGCCAATAGTGCAGCCATCACCATATAGTCGGCTGTAAGTTCAATATTCAGTGATTTCATGGCATCCATATACGACAGATATTGCGATGCAATTGGGGCGATATCTAACTGGAGTAAATCGAAGCCATTTTTTTGAATCAGGTAAATTAAAAAGTCGAGTGGTCCTTCGAAATGCTCTAATAGAATTTCAAATGCTGCAGGAGGAATATACAAATCCTCTGGAATCGACTCTTGCCATTCATCTAACACACGAATGTGTTGGGTAAGTTCCATCGTGTTATGGAGGGGTTGATTCATTACAGTATTAGGCCACGCGAATTTTCAAAAGCATGCAAACGCTATTTCCGCTTTAGATAGGAGAAGCGGTAGAGAAATAGCGCAAAATTAATAGCGGCTAGTCTAAAGGATATCGTGGGTGAAATAAATCTGTTCTATGACCAAATGTCAAAAAAAGCCAAAAATAAATAGGGGTATTTTCTTTGGTGATGATGCCACGAAGAAAACAAATACGATGTGTATAAAGGAGTGCTTATTCAAAAGCACTCACATCTCCCACCCCACGACGCACAATTTTTGGATGATCCCCCGATAAATCAACAATACTGGTGGTGCTGAGTGTGCCTAAGCCACCATCAATCAGTACATCTATGCGTTTGTTGAGTTGTAGATCAATCTCGTATGGATCATCTAAAGGGTCTTCCTGACCTGGTAAAATGAGGGTGCTGGTTAGTAAAGGTTCACCCAGTTCTTTTAGTAGCATGCGACAAATGGGGTTGCTTGGAATGCGCAAACCAATGGTTTTTTTATTGGGATGCATTAAGCGGCGTGGCACTTCACTGGTCGCTGGTAAAATAAAGGTCGTGACCGCCGGGGTATTGTTTTTTAGTAAACGATACATGGCATTGTCTACTTTGGCGTAGGTGGCAATATCCGATAAATCGGCACAAATAATTGCGTATTGATGTTTTGCGCCTAAACCACGAATTTGTGAAATGCGCTCCATCGCGGTTTTATTACCAATCTGGCAACCAATTGCATAGGCTGCATCGGTTGGATAAACCACCACATCGCCTGCACGTATGCGTTCAACCGCTTGGCTGATGAGACGCGGCTGTGGATTTTCAGGATGTACTCTTAAATGCAACATGCGAATTCCTCAGTAGCGTATGTGTGACGTTAGGCTCATTATGAAAGGGGATTGATGTCACTTGCAATCATTGTCTTGTGCTTTATTGCATTTAATCTAGATTTTTACGTTCAAACTCTGCACTTTGTAATGTTTTGCCACCTCGGGTGCAGTAACAAATACATTCGATAAAGCGTTTTGCATCGCGCGGTAATTTGGTTTCTCCGTTAAAATAACGCTGTACTTGGGCAAAGACATTGTCTTTAAATGTGTGGCCATCTCCACCTTCACCTGTTAGGTTATCTAAAGACACACGGAATTTACGCCCAAACGCTTGAGCAAATAGCCATTCTATGGCTTGTGGCTTAATTTCGACTTGTTCAAACAAGGTCTGTTGTTCTTGAGTACGACCATCTGGAGCATACCAATAACCTAAGTCTGGTAATAAGCGCCTTTGTTCACCTGCAATGCACCAATGGCTAATTTCATGCAGTGCACTATTAAAGAAGCCATGAGCAAATTGAATCCGTGCAGGTTGGTCTGGCGTTGCAGGAAAGTACTCAGGTTCAAAATCACCTTTGACCAAATTCACATTTAGGTGGGAAAACCAGTGATTAAAGTGTAAGATAAGCCAGTCCACCTGTTCCGTTTCTGAAGTGAGTTTTGCCCAGTCCGAGAGTTGCACTTGAGAGGGCGAAGTGTCAGAATTGGTGGTTGGAAGTGTGCTCACAAGTGATGAAAAATTCACTTCTGTTTGCGGCTGCAACAGATGCATGACTGTGTTACCCAAAATTGGTCTGTCTAAATAAGTACAAAATTGTATCTTAATCTTTGACAGAGTACTGATGAATTTGTAGAATTGCCGCCTTAATTATGTCAGCAAATACCTTTCCGGCACAGATTGAGCCGTTTAAATGGGCTGAACAGGGCTTTACATGGTCAGGTAACCTGCCATTGTCTCGCTTTGCTCGTATTGTCCTTGAAGCTGTTGGATCAATTGATGATCAATTGGTTAACATAGACTGTAAGCTATCAATGGATGCGTATCATCGCATTGTATGGCTAGATGGTCATATTGAAACGAAAGTTCCAATGGAATGCCAGCGCTGCTTGGGTTCTGTAGAGATAGAACTCGTTTCAGATTTTCATCTAGCTCTTGTGGATGATGAGTCACTGATAGAGCGCTTGGATGAGGATGCTGATTTCATTGTATTAGGTGAGAGTGAAGCCACCATCAAAGGCGATTATGATTCGCCTGCGACGGCTAACTTACTGTCACTTATAGAAGATGAATTGTTATTGTTGTTGCCTTTACCTCCTAAGCATGGCGCTTGCGAGCATAAGCATCAACCTGCTATTCAGAACATTGCCGAAGAAAAACGTGATAATCCGTTTGATGTTTTGGCAAGTTTGAAAGGTAAACTTAACTGAAAATTATGTTATAATTTGCAGTTAAGACAACTCAATTTGTTCTGATCCATTTTTTCGATCTTTGTAAGGAGCCATCATGGCCGTTCAGCAAAACCGTAAAAGTCGCTCTCGCCGTGACATGCGCCGTTCACATGACGCTTTAACCGAGAATGCATTAACTGTAGACCAAGCTACTGGTGAAACTCATCGTCGTCACCACGTAACTAAAGATGGTTTCTACCGTGGTCGTCAATTATTCGCTAAAGCAGCAGATGCTGAATAATTGGTGATGTATTAAGCGTCAAGCTTAGTAGAAAAAATGGGAGCGTAAGCTCCCTTTTTTTGTGCCCGATTTTTGTTGTATTTGGCAATTACTAAAAGCAAAATTAAGTGTTAAATTTTCGCTCCATAACTGAGCTTACATGAGAAGGTGTGGGTTGTAGCTGCTAAAAACTACAATTTGCGCATCTTAATTAAAGGATTTTTTATGTCTGCTAAACGACTCGATCAAGCAGCTCAAGCCACTAAAACTGCATTTGTCTTTCCTGGTCAAGGCTCACAAAAAGCCGGTATGTTGGCTGAGCTTGCAGAACAGTTTAGCGGTGTGCGCGAAACATTTGCTGAAGCCTCTGAAGCAATTGGCTTTGACTTATGGCACATTGCACAAAGTGGCGAAGGTTTAGACCAAACAGAATTTACTCAGCCGGTATTACTCACTGCAAGTATCGCATTATGGCGTGTGTGGTTAGAGTTGGGTGGTGTTGCACCAAAATACTTAGCTGGGCACTCATTGGGCGAATACAGTGCATTAGTTGCTGCAGGCAGCTTGAGCTTGGGCGATGCAGTCAAATTGGTGAACTTACGTGGTAAGTTAATGCAAAACGCTGTACCACAAGGTCAGGGCGCAATGGCTGCTATTTTGGGTCTAGATGATGCCAAAGTGCTAGAGCTATGCGAACAAGTCAATGTGCAAGGTCGCGGCTCGGTAGAAGCAGCCAACTACAACGCGCAAGGGCAAGTGGTCATTGCAGGTGATAAAACTTTAGTCGAAGCTGTAATGGCATTGGCCAAAGAAAATGGTGGTAAAGCCATTGCTCTGCCTGTATCTGTACCTTCGCACTGTTCATTGATGAAACCTGCTGCCGAACAGTTTGCACAAGCTTTGGAACAAACTGCCATTGAGCTACCGCGTATTCCTGTAATACAAAATGTCAACGCTGGAATCGCGACAGATGTTGCGCAATTAGGTCAGGCACTCACTGCACAATTGTATCAATCGGTACAATGGACACAAACCATGCAGTACCTACAAGATCAGGGTATTGAATATATCGTGGAATGTGGACCAGGCAACGTATTGGCGAATCTTGCGAAGCGTTTACCGAATATTGAAAAAGCATTCCCACTCGACACGCAAAGTCGTATGGAAGATGCGCTAAATGCCATTTTGGTGGCAGAAGGGAAAATTGCATGACACAAGAACGTAAAGTTGCATTAGTCACAGGTGCAAGCCGAGGGATTGGTGCAGCCATCGCTCAGCAACTTATTCAAGACGGTTTTTTTGTGGTAGGTACTGCCACTTCTGAAGCGGGTGCAGAAAAATTATCGGCAAGTTTTGCAGAAAACGGTGCAGGTAAAGTTTTAGATGTTCGTGATGGCGCTGCCATTGATGCCTTAGTTTCTGACATTGAACAAAGCTATGGTTCAGTTTTGGTATTGGTCAACAATGCGGGCATCACCAAAGATAATTTGTTACTGCGTATGTCAGAAGATGATTGGGATGACATTCTCAACATTCACTTAAAGGCCGTTTACCGTTTATCTAAACGTGTCTTGAAAGGCATGACCAAAGCACGTTTTGGACGCATTATTAATATTAGTTCTGTGGTGGCACATTTTGCGAACCCAGGCCAAGCCAACTATTCTGCAGCAAAAGCCGGTATTGAAGCATTCAGCCGAAGCCTTGCTAAAGAAATGGGCAGTCGTCAAATTACAGTAAACTCGGTTGCTCCGGGCTTTATTGCAACTGAAATGACAGATCAGCTAAGTGAAGAAATTCGCAAAAAAATGAGTGAGCAAGTGGCATTAAACCGTTTAGGTGATCCACAAGATATCGCAAATGCAGTGAGTTTCTTGGCTTCAGACAAAGCTGGTTACATCACTGGTACAGTGTTACACGTAAATGGTGGTTTATACATGAGCTAAGCTCAACTATAAACTTTCAAAATTTTATAGATTCAATTAAACTAACGGCATTAAAAACGCCACAAGCAATGAGGAGAATTCCTGTGAGCGATATCGAACAACGCATTAAACAAGCGGTTGCAGAACAACTTGGTCTTAAAGCTGAAGAAATCAAAAACGAAGCATCTTTTATGGATGACTTAGGTGCTGACTCTTTAGACTTAGTAGAGCTTGTAATGTCTTTCGAAAACGATTTTGACATCACAATCCCAGACGAAGATTCTAACGAAATCACAACAGTTCAATCAGCAATTGACTACGTAACTAAAAAACTTGGTTAATTGTTGATTTCAGCACTGCTGAAATGAAAGCCACCGCAAGGTGGCTTTTTTATGTGCTGTCGTTTTTACAATCGAATATGAAGAGGGTGCATTTTGTTAAATATGTGATTTAGTTTAAATTTTGTTACCAAGCTCGTGTCTAATCACAACCGAAGTGACTTATTTTTTAGTTATAAATGAATCAGAACTGACACGTGCTTATGTAAATAAGCGACGCTTTATAACAGCAGAAAAAATAGGAGTACCTCATGGGTCTTTTTGATTTTGTAAAAGGGATTGGTAAGAAAAATACAGCACCTGCAGAGCCACAAACTGCACAGAGATGGATCCGTAAATTTGAACAACTCCTATAAGTGATATTCTGCTCCTCAAATGATGTTATAAACATCAATATATGGAGTATTTTATGGCACGTAGACCAAGAAGAAATCATTCAAATGATTTTAAAGCTAAGGTAGCACTTGCTGCGATTAAAGCAGAAAAAACACTTGCTGAATTGAGTGCTGAATTTGATGTTCATCAAAACCAAATTATTGACTGGAAAAATCAATTGATCTCAGCTTCCTCGCAAGCTTTCGATCAATCAAAAGCTCCATCAGAACCCCCCATTGATCTTAAAAAGTTACATGCAAAAATCGGTGAGCAGGCATTAGAAATTGATTTTTTAGAAGGTGTGTTGAAGAAACTGGGCCGCTTCAACCACAAAAGTTAATCGACGACTCACTTCAGATTTCAGTATCTAAGCAAGCTAAGCTGCTGAAAGTCTCCCGTGGTTGTTATTATTATCGCCCAAAACCTGTTAGCTCATCAGATCTGAAGCTGATGCGATGTATTGATGAATTACATATGCAATATCCTTTTGCAGGCAGTCGTATGATGCGTGATTTGTTGAATCGTCAAGGGCATCATATAGGACGACGTCATACACGTACTTTAATGAAGAAAATGGGTATTCAGGCGTTATATTGCAAACCAAATTTAAGCCAGGCTAATCAAGCTCACCGTAAATATCCATATCTGCTCAAAGGGTTGGCTATTCAGCGCAGTAATCAAGTGTGGTCTACGGATATAACGTATATCCCTATGGCAAAAGGCTTTGTTTATTTATGTGCTGTGATTGATTGGCATAGCCGCAAGGTACTTGCGCATAGGGTATCGATTAGTATGGAGGTGGATTTTTGTATTTCGGTTTTAAATGAAGCGATTGAAAAATATGGATCACCTGAAATATTGAATACAGACCAAGGCAGTCAGTTCACCAGTGATGCATTTATTGATGTATTGAAATCAAATGGCATTCAAATCAGTATGGATGGTAAAGGTCGATGGGTAGATAATGTGATGGTTGAACGATTATGGCGGAGCGTTAAATATGAAGAGGTGTATCTCAAAGCTTATAGCAGTGTCACAGATGCGAAAAAGCAATTAAGTGCATATTTTGAGTTTTATAATTTGAAACGACCTCATTCGAGTCTAGACATGAGAAGCACTGCTTCGCAAGGCTAAATGAGTTTTACTATGATCAGCTACCCCAACAAAACAAGGTAGCTTAACTAGAGCAGAATATCACTTATAAATAAGCTTTTAGTTGTTCAAACAAGTGGGACCACCTCTGCACCAAGCACACCAGCAGAACCTTCTGCACAAGAAATTGCCAATAAACTTTTGGGGCATGTAAAAAGCTTAGGTTTGCCAATTACAGGTTTATCGGTCAGCTATAACGCAACCACTGACTTAGCGACAGTGCGTGGACAGGTCAACAGTCAGGCAGATCGTGAAAAAATTATTCTTGCTGTGGGAAATATTGACCACGTTGCACAAGTGGATGATCAACTTACCGTTGCAACACCAGAACCAGCAAGTAAGTTCTATACTGTAAAATCAGGCGATACTTTGTCTAAAATTTCTAAAGAATTTTATGGGGATGCTAACCAATACAACAAAATCTTTGAAGCTAACCGTCCATTATTGAAAAATGCCGATGACATTTTTCCAGGGCAAGTGTTGCGTATTCCTGCTTAAATGTAAGTAACTTGAATAAAAAAGGCGCATGATGTGCCTTTTTTATTGTTTTTTTCGTTTTTTGGGTAATTGATTATTGTCCTATCCGCATACTGAACAAAAGTAGTAAAAAAAGGCTTTGTTGTATGAAAATTTTACAAGATAGTGATTTTTAAATGTTTGTGTAAACTTTAATAAATATAATACAATCATAGTGTTATGTATTTGTGCAACAAAGGTAAGCGTCCGCTGAATCCCATACCTATTTTTTAATTCGATTTAGGTTTCCAGCAGTGCGGCAGCAATTCTTCAATCTGGGTCACTTTATGTGTCGGCAGCCTTTTCAGCACATCACTTAAATAGGCATACGGATCCAAGCCATTCAGCTTCGCTGACTGGATTAACGTCATGATGTTTGCCGCTCGCTGACCACTGCGCAGCGAACCTGCAAACAGCCAGTTCTTGCGCCCCAACGCCCAGGGACGCATCTGATTCTCGACCCAATTATTGCAAATCGGTAGATTGCCATCATCCAGATAGCGGCTTAAAGCTGGCCAACGCTTCAGAGTGTAATTGATGGCCTTGGCGGTGGGAGAACTCGATGGCACTGTCAGATGATGTTGGTTGAGCCATTCATATAGTTGTTGCATCACTGGTTGACTATGCTGTTGTCGGTATTCGCGGCGGTCTTCCGCTGTACCATCGGTCTTTTTCCTGAGCTCTGCTTCTATCGCATACAGTTTCTGAATCAGCACTAATGCCTGTTCAGCGACCTGACTTTTCCCAGTTACATGCAGTTCATGGAATTTACGACGTGCATGCGCCATGCAGCCCACCTCAATGACATCGCCTGATTTAAAGCGTGCTTTATAACCACTGTAATCATCACAGACTAGATAGCCCTGCCAGCCTTTCAAGAACTCTTCAGCATGCTGGCCTGAACGACTATCCTGAAAGTCATAGATCACCGCCTGAACTGGATTGTACTGTGTAGTGGCATAGGCCCAGACATAACCTTTCTTCGGTTTTTTATTATTCTCACCCATCCGCATGATGGTGACCGGTGTTTCATCTGCATGCAGCACCTGCTGTTGTAGTACCACCTCTTTTAAGGCATTGGCCAGAGGTTCCAGTTCTACACCGCAGCGACCTATCCAGTCAGATAAAGTTGATCTAGAAAGTTCGATTCCCGCCCGCTGATAGATCAGACGTTGACGGTACAGCGGCAAATGATCGGCATACTTCGATACCAGCACATGGCTGAGCAATTCAGGTGAAGCAATGCCTTTATCAATCACATAGGCGGGCATCGCTTGCTGAGTCAGAGTGTCACACTGATCACAGACCCATTTACCACGCACATGCTGTTCCTTATAGAACTGTGCCGGTCTGAAATGCAGTTTTTCACTGACATCTTCGCCGATACGACGGAGTTGGCAGCCACAAGCACATTGGGTTGATGCAGGTTCATGCTCAATACGGATGGTGTGTAGATGATCTGGCAGTGGTCGACGTTTAGGTTTATTGGTTTTGGCTTTCTGTGTCGCTGCATTGGTTTTATCTGCATTTAGCCGTTCCAGTTCTAGATCAACCGCGGCAATATCTTCTTCAACCGCTTCATCCCACAGATGGATTTGTTTTGCCGTTAAGTGTTCATTCTTTTGGGCGAATTCGTGCTTTTTAAACAGCGCCAGTTCATGCTCGTATTTTTGATTGAGAATAGAAAGATGCTGAACTTTGGCATCCAATTGCTGGTTTGATTTTTCTAATTCTTGATTTGATTGTGCCAGAGACTGATGCTGCATTGCCAACTGTCTGGTAAATTCCAGCAGTTGTTCATGGGTCAGTTGGTTTAAGTCAGGCAGTGTATTCATGACCGCAGTATGCCTGAGGTCATGAAGAGAATGAAATAGAACGTTTGGAGGATGGCAGAATGGTCGAGCTTGGTTTAGAGCATCGTCACTACCTGCTGTCGTCCAATGCGCTGCCAGGGCAAACCTTGGATTAATGCCTGTAACTGTTCCGGGCTGAGGGCCACGGTTTCACCTTGGTGAACTTGAGCCCAGTGAAATTTACCCTGTTCCAAACGCCGGGCACACAGCCAGATGCCCAGTCCATCATGTACCAACACTTTCATGCGATGGCCACGTTTATTACAGAACAGGTAAGCACAATGCGGTTTGATGTAGCCAAAGGCTCTCACCACCTGGGCCATGGTCGTATCCATACCTGCACGCATGTCCATGGGCTGAGTAGACAACCAGATTTCATCAATGCGGATCATGTTGCAAGTGCCTTGAGTAATTCTGCCAAGGCAGGTATTTCTGATGTCTGCCATTTTAGCTGAATATCATTATTCGTATGAGGCACGGTGATACACAACGTGATCCTCTCATCAATAGGTTGGCTGATTGCAGCAGTGTAAGGCAAAGCAATAAATGCTGGATTCACATGAGTAGGATCTTGCACGGCACCATCATGATGGCTGAAGATCCTGATCCAACGACTGACAAGGTTGGCATTAATACTATGTTGCAGTGCGACCGAAGCGATCGAGGTATTAGGATTTTTACAGGCATTGACAATACTGAGTTTGAATTCTTTGCTGTATGTTCTGCGTTTTTTAGCAACAGGAGGTGTTGCTGAATATATATCCATGTTCATGGATTAAGTCCCCACTTGTTTTTAGGTGGGAACTAAATTAAGGCTTATAGGATCGCTTGGTAAGGCTGTGTTAGCCGGATGCTTACCAACAAAGCCATAAAATACTAGATTGTATCTTTAAAAAAACCGCCATGAATGGCGGTTTTTTTTAAGACAACTTATGTGTCGCGTTATGCGGCACGGTATTACCAGCTCAACGCACCGCCTGTCTGATAATCAGTCACACGCGTTTCAAAGAAGTTCTTCTCTTTACGCAAGTCCATCATTTCAGACATCCATTGGAACGGGTTGTTTACGCCAACAAACTGTTCAGGTAAACCGAGCTGACTTAAACGACGGTTACAGATGAATTTCAAATATTCTTCCATCATGCCTGCGTTCATGCCCAATACACCACGTGGCATAGTGTCACGCGCATATTCAATTTCAAGCATTGTGCCTTCAAGAATCATTTGAATCACTTCTTGCTGGAATTCTGAAGTCCACAAGTGTGGGTTCTCAATCTTGATTTGGTTAATCATGTCGATACCAAAGTTCAAGTGCATAGATTCATCACGTAAAATGTATTGGAATTGCTCTGCAACACCGTTCATTTTGTTACGACGACCCATCGACAAGATTTGGCTGAAACCGCAGTAGAAGAAAATACCTTCAAGTACACAATAGAATGCGATCAAGTTGCGTAGCAAAATTTGGTCGTTTTCTGGTGTACCTGTTTTGAAAGTAGGATCGCTTAAAGATTGCGTGTACTTCAAGCCCCATGCTGCTTTACGTGCAACCGATGGTACTTCGCGGTACATATTGAAGACTTCACCTTCATCCATACCTAAAGATTCGATGCAGTACTGGTAAGCGTGAGTATGAATTGCTTCTTCAAAGGCTTGACGCAAAATGTACTGGCGGCATTCAGGGTTGGTAATGTGGCGATAAATAGCCAATACCAAGTTGTTAGCAACCAATGAGTCTGCAGTAGAGAAGAAACCAAGTGAACGCATTACAATGGTACGCTCATCTTCAGTTAAACCATTTTCAGACTTCCACAACGCGATGTCGTGGTTCATGTTGACTTCTTGCGGCATCCAGTGGTTTGCGCAACCATCTAGATATTTTTGCCATGCCCATTCATATTTGAACGGTACAAGCTGGTTTAAGTCTGCACGACAGTTGATCATGGCTTTATCATCAACCTGTACGCGTGACGCACCCATTTCCAACTCTTCAAGACCTGGAGCAACATCCAGTTGTTCTAGAGCGTTAGATGCTCTTGCCAACGGATCGGTTGAATCTGTTGCTCCACTTCTAGGGGCTGCAGCGGGTTGTGTAGCTGCCACAGGCGTCTGTGGTTGCTCTGCATCAGATACCATCTGCGTATCATACGCTTTTTGCGGCTCGACGGGCGCAGGCTTGTGTTCAAGAGCAGCCGGTTTTTGCGAATCATCTTCGAAATCGTCCCAACTTAGGATAGACATATCAATTCTCTCTTCGTTGCTTTATATCTTTTATGGACATCCAGCCACGCTGAGATGTCTTAATATACGCTTAATTTGTGAAAGCAAAATTAAGTTTTGCTCATCTTGGTCTGAAAAATGTACATTCCGACCAACTTGCTCACGACTTATTTTGCTTTCGCTTTTGTTTCACCGCTTGTACCCAAAAGTAAGCAATCGGTGCGTAAAACAACACCACAAAGGAAACCAGCAACACCGCGAGTCCTAACATATAGTTGTGGGTCATGTGTGGCATGGTGGGTTCCTTTTACTTTTAGTTTGTGAATCCTAGCCGAAACTAGGATTCACGTTTAAATCATTTTTTAGATGATTTACTAGGCTTGATTGTTTCAGTAACTGTAGTTTTAGGATGCTTTTTTGCATAGCCTTCAGTTACGAAACGACCAGTTCCTGCATCACGAGAAACTTTTTTCGTAGCCATAGAGATAATCTCCATTACAAATTTAAGATGACTCTTACTGGCTCGTTTCTCGAATCGATGATACAATCCGTTCACGCATTTACTTATGCCAGCCTCGTTGTGACCATCTTGGTATCACTTCGAGATTGAAAGCCTTCTAGTTAGTTTTGACGGACGCTAGAGGGCTTTTTTATTGCCTGAATTTCGTAATCCCCCTAAGCCCCCTTTGGAAAGGGGGATTTTCTCCCTCCTTTATTAAAGGAGGGTCGGGGAGGATTTAAAACCTGTCAGATTACTGACATGCCTCACAATCAGGGTTGTCAATTGAACATGCCATTGGCACTGGCGCTGCTTGAGCAAAATCTTCATCAACTGCTGCAGCTGCTTCTGGTGCAACGGCTGCCACAGGAGCTGCAGTTACGGTTGCAGGTTTTACTGCGTTCAATGCACCTGTGTTAATGGTCGATTTCTCTGCAGAAGTCGCACCCAATGCACGTAGGTAATAAGTCGTTTTCAGACCACGTAACCATGCCATTTTATAAGTCAGGTCAAGTTTCTTACCGTTTGCACCTGCAATATACAAGTTCAACGATTGCGCCTGATCAATCCATTTTTGACGACGTGATGCAGCATCCACAATCCAACGCGGCTCAACTTCAAACGCAGTCGCGAAGATTGCTTTCAACTCTTCAGGAATACGTGAAATTTTTTGTACTGAACCTTCAAAGTGTTTCAGATCATTCACCATTACAGAATCCCACAAATCACGTTCTTTCAATGCACGAACGAGGTAAGGGTTGATTACTGTAAATTCACCAGACAAGTTCGACTTCACATATAAGTTCTGGAATGTCGGCTCAATAGATTGAGAAACGCCACAAATATTTGAAATGGTTGCAGTCGGTGCAATCGCCATCACGTTTGAGTTACGCATACCGTCTTTTTGAACTTTGGCACGTAAGCTGTCCCAATCCAAACGCTGTGTACGGTCTACTTCAAACATACGTTCTGGACGCGATTTCGCCACAATGTCTAAAGAGTCAATTGGTAAGATGCCTTGATCCCACAATGAACCTTTAAATGTTTCGTAAGTACCACGCTCAACCGCCAAGTCGCTAGACGTTTGAATCGCGTAGTAGCTAATCACTTCCATAGATTCATCGGCAAATTCAACTGCAGCATCTGAACCATAAGCCAAGTTCATTTCATAAAGTGCATCTTGGAAGCCCATGATGCCCATACCTACAGGACGATGTTTCAAGTTTGAATTGCGTGCTTGTGGTACCGCGTAGTAGTTGATGTCGATCACGTTGTCGAGCATACGAACCGCTGTTTTTACTGTACGTGCAAGCTTTTCACGGTCTAACACACCACCTTGAACGTGTTGTACAAGGTTGATCGAACCTAAGTTACATACCGCAATTTCATCTTTGCTTGTATTTAATGTGATTTCTGTACACAAGTTAGAAGAGTGAACTACACCAACGTGTTGTTGTGGTGAACGTAAGTTACATACGTCTTTGAATGTGATCCACGGGTGACCAGTTTCAAACAGCATCGACAGCATTTTGCGCCACAAATCTTTTGCACGGATTTTCTTGTGCAACATGTTTGTTTCTTTTGCAATTGCTTCATAGTGTGCATAACGCTCAGCAAAAGCTTCGCCCGTTAAGTCGTGTAGGTCTGGTGTTTCAGATGGTGTGAACAGTGTCCATTCTGCATCTTCGAATACACGTTGCATGAACAGGTCAGGAACCCAGTTCGCAGTGTTCATGTCATGCGTACGACGACGGTCATCACCAGTATTTTTACGTAGCTCTAGGAACTCTTCGATGTCCAAGTGCCAAGTTTCAAGGTATGCACAGACTGCACCTTTACGCTTACCACCTTGATTGACCGCAACAGCAGTATCGTTTGCCACTTTCAGGAATGGAACAACACCTTGTGACTTACCGTTAGTCCCTTTGATGTATGAGTTCAAGGCACGCACTGGCGTCCAGTCATTACCTAAACCGCCTGCCCATTTAGATAGCATTGCGTTATCACGCATAGCGCCATAAATGTCATACAGGTCATCATCAATGGTCGTTAAATAGCAGCTTGATAACTGTGGACGTAGCGTACCTGAATTAAACAGGGTAGGCGTAGATGCCATGTAGTCGAAGCTAGACAATAAGTTATAGAACTCGATTGCACGTGCTTCACGGTCATCTTCATTAAGCGCCAGACCCATTGACACACGCATAAAGAATAATTGTGGAAGTTCAAATCGTACGCCATCTGAGTGAATGAAATAACGGTCAAATAAAGTTTGCAGACCTAAATAGGTAAATTGGTTTGAGCGCTCAGGCTGAATCGCTGCAGCAAGTTTGTCAAGGTCAAACTCAAGTAAGTCTGCAGAAAGCAAATCAAGCTCTATACCTTTTTTCAGGAAAGTTTCTAATGCTTCGCCTTCAGGTGTATCTGTTGCCAAACCTAAAAACTCTAAACCTGTTGCCACTAAGTCATTACGCAATAAACGTGCAGTCACATAAGTATAGTTCGGCTCTTGCTCAATACGGGTACGGGTCGCCATCATCATGGTGGTTGAGATGTCTGACTCTTTTACACCGTTGTAGAGGTTTTTTACGGTTTCATCAATGATGGCATCTACATCAATGCCTTCTAAACCTTCTGCCGCTTTATTCACGGTTGCTTTTAAAGCACTTAAATCTAGTGGTTTAAGCTGACCGTTTGCGTCGGTCACTTGTAACGTCGGGTGATGATTTTCACCTGCTTGCTTACGTGCTTCTGAGCGTTGTTCACGGTAGATGACATAAGCACGAGCAACTTTTTGCTCGCCTGTACGCATAAGCGCAAGTTCAACTTGATCTTGAATTTCTTCAATATGGATGGTTCCGCCAGACGGTAAACGGCGGTTGAATGTGTTCAACACCATTTCAGTCAGTTGTTCGATCCGATCATGAATGCGGCTTGAATCGGCGCTTTGTTGACCTTCTACAGCCAAAAACGCTTTGCCAATTGCAACTGCAATTTTTTCAGCATCAAAAGCGGCAACATCACCAGTGCGTTTAATCACTTGTAATTGACCAGGGGTTGAGGTGATTACGCTCATGTCAGCATAGCTCCATTGTCATCTATTGTTATGTTTATGGACCATTAAACTGGGCAAAATTTAGGCCGCAGTGATTGAGGGATAAACACAAGACTTAGTGGTTTAAAATTGAATTGAACACAAGATACGGGAAAATTGAGGGTAGATCAATATTGACTTTTTCTTTTAAATTTTGACTGATTTGGAATTAAGATTTATCTCAAAAATACCGATTTTTGTCCTTTGGGCTATAAGCCTTATCAGGCAAGGGCATAGCATAGCAAAGCTCGGAAAAACTGCTTATAGATAACCTTGTGGATAACTTGAAAAGTTAAGAGATAATTTTTTTAAATCAAGCAAGAGCTTGATCTAGTGCAAAAAAAACCATTTTGTAACCTAATATTTTTCAAACCTATTTAAAAATCACTAAAATTAGAAAAGTACTATAAATTCAATGCTTAATAAAAATATAACAAAATACTACGCAGATGTATCAGTTTGGTGAACAGTATCTTGTTTACAATGTAAACGTGTGTATATTGCAAACTATATCAAGACCTATCTCTCAGATTTTAAAAGGATAGGTTGAATCCAATAAAGGGACAGACTATGAGTCAAGAAGAAAAGTTACCAAAAATTTTAATTGTTGAAGATGATGAACGTCTTGCACGACTTACGCAGGAATACTTAATTCGTAATGGTTTAGAAGTTGGGGTAGAACCAGATGGCAACCGCGCGATTCGCCGTATTATTGCCGAGCAACCAGATCTTGTGGTGCTCGATGTGATGTTACCAGGCGCCGATGGTTTAACCATTTGTCGTGAAGTTCGTCCACATTATCATCAACCGATTTTAATGCTGACTGCGCGTACTGAAGATATGGATCAGGTGCTAGGTTTGGAAATGGGTGCCGATGACTATGTTGCAAAACCTGTGCAGCCGCGCGTATTGTTGGCGCGTATTCGTGCTTTATTACGCCGTACCGACAAAGTGACTGAAGATGAAGTCGCACAGCGCATTGAATTTGATGATTTAGTGATTGATAACGGCGGCCGTTCTGTGACTTTAAATGGTGAGTTGGTTGACTTTACCAGCGCTGAATATGACTTATTGTGGTTGTTGGCTTCAAATGCAGGACGCATTCTTTCTCGCGAAGACATTTTTGAACGCTTACGTGGTATTGAATATGACGGTCAAGACCGTTCAATTGATGTGCGTATTTCGCGTATTCGTCCAAAAATTGGTGATGATCCTGAAAATCCAAAACGTATTAAAACTGTGCGCAGTAAAGGTTATTTGTTCGTTAAAGAAACCAACGGCATGTAATACGCATTTTTACTGAGTCAAATAATACTGACTCAAATATAAAATAAGTCACATAGGACAGGTTTTGTGCTTAAACACAGTATATTTTTGCGCATATATGCAGGATTGGTGATCTTAGTTGCAGTAGTTGCCATTTTGGCGTACTTATTGGTGCAAATCATCAACTATCAGCGTGCGCAAGAATATCGTGAGTCTTTAACTGATGGTATGGCTTATATTATTAGTGAAGGGATTGCACGACAGCAAAACGAACAGCAAAAGAAAGACTGGATTTCTGACGCATCCGATTTGCTGGAATTGCCCATCTATTATGTGCAGGCAGACAAAGTAGATTTGTCGCGCGCAGAGCTTAGACGGATTAAAGAACGTAAAGCCGCTGTGCGCTATGATGCCGAAAATATGATTGCCTATATTATTTTGGGCATGAAAGATGATCCAAGTCATTATTTATATATCAAGGCAGATAAAATCACAGAACGGCAAATGAAAGCATTGCCGATTTTTGTTTTAGATTATTTGGTGTATTACCCTGGTCAGGAAAAAGAATATCTGGCCAAAATTCAGCAGCACTTTTCTTATCCAGTCAATATTAAAAATATTCAGGAACTTCCACTCGATTCAGAGCAGATTGGTCGTTTAAGACTCGATCACAGCATTATTTTATATCGTGATAATGCCACTGTGCGTGGTACAACTATCTCGATTGTGTCACCGATGCCAAACTCCCCCTCAGAAGTTTTGGTTTTAGGGCCTGTACCGTTATTTAACTGGATGCCATTCCAGTTGGCAGCAGGCATTACCTTGCTCAGTATGTTTATGTTGAGTTTAGGGGTTTACGGACTGATCTTGCCTATGCAGCGTAAGATTCGCCAAGTGAACTATGCCTTAGATCGTACTAAATCGGGCGATTTAAACATGCGTTTGCCTGTAGATGGTAGAGATGAAATGGCAAGTTTAGCATCGAGTTATAACAGCATGTCCGACCATATTCAGCGTTTGATTGAGGCGCAGCGTGAACTGATGCGTGCGGTATCGCATGAACTGCGCACGCCTGTGGCACGTATCCGTTTTGGTATGGAAATGTTGGCAGAAGAAGATGATTATGAATACCGCTTACAGCAAGTCGAAATGATTGATAAAGATATCGAGGCTTTAAACACCTTGATTGATGAGATCATGACCTATGCCAAGCTTGAACAGGGCATGCCATCTTTAGAGATTGAAAAAATTGTTTTGGTTGAAGTGCTAGAGCAGGTGGTAACGGAAACCGAAGCGCTGAAAACTCAAAAAGATATTCAGTTGCTTGCACCACCTGTAACGTTGGAAGTGGAAGCTGAACGCCGTTACCTGCACCGTGTGGTACAGAATTTGGTGGGCAATGCAGTCCGTTACTGTGATCATAAAATTTTGATTAGTGGCGGCATTAACGAGCAAGGCATGGCCTATGTTTGTGTGGAAGATGATGGGCCAGGGATTCCTGAACAAGACCGTGCACGTGTATTTGAAGCTTTTGCCCGTTTAGATGACAGCCGTACTCGTGCTTCAGGTGGTTACGGTTTAGGGTTATCTATTGTGAGCCGCATTGCTTATTGGTTTGGTGGGAAAGTTGAAGTCGATCAGAGTCCGAACTTGGGCGGTGCACGTTTTACGATGGTTTGGCCGGCCAAACGGTTTCGAAAGTCAAGAAAAAAAGCCGCAGCAGAGAAAGAAAAAACTACCGATTCATTGACTTGATTTGAGTGCAACAAAACTAATTTCAGGCATAAAAAAACCAGTGCAGTTCAAGGCACTGGTTTTTTATCGTTTTTTAAATATCTAAGCTGATCAATTTACAGCTTAGTGCGATTCTTTATATTTCTGATCGGCCTGTTCAAAACGGTCTGTCACTTCATGACTTGGTGCTTTGCCCAATAAACTCACCACCACAATCGCAGTCCAAGAACACACAAAACCTGGAATAATTTCATAAATACCTGTATCTGCCCAAAGGTTTTTCCAAAGTATCACCATTAGTGCGCCAACAACCATCCCTGCCAATGCACCATTTAAAGTCATGCGTTTCCAGAACAAAGACAGAATAATCAGCGGGCCAAATGCTGCACCGAAGCCTGCCCAAGCATAAGAAACCAATCCCAAGACTTTCGATTCAGGATTGCCTGCCATCCAAATAGCAAGCAGTGCAATCATGAGAACCATGCCACGTCCGACCCAGACCAATTCATTTTGTGAAGCGTTTTTGCGCAGGAAAGATTTGTAAAAATCTTCAGTTAAAGTACTTGAGCAGACCAAAAGTTGACAGCTTAGGGTACTCATCACAGCAGCTAAAATTGCAGCCAGTACTACACCTGCTACCCACGGATTAAACAAAATTTTGGTCAGTTCCATAAATACTGTTTCAGGGTTGGCATTGACCACACCTGCCAGTTCAGGATGTTGTTGGAAGTAGGCGATACCAAAAAAGCCTGCAGCCACCGCACCGCCTAAACATAATGTCATCCATGTCATACCAATACGACGTGCATTCGGAATAGACTTGACTGAATCAACCGCCATAAAACGCACTAAAATATGTGGCTGTCCAAAATAGCCTAATCCCCATGCCATGAGTGAAATGATCGCGACCCAGCTTAAATCACCGACTAAATTCAGTGCCTGCGGACGAGCTGCTTCTAAAGCAAGTGTAACTTGGCTGAGGTCAGAAAAGCTGAGCAGGGTAATGATTGGGGTTAGCAAGAGCGCAAAAATCATCAAGCCAGCCTGAATGGTGTCCGTCCAACTGACTGCCAAGAAACCACCAATAAATACATAGCTAATGGTCGCGATGGCACTAATCCACAATGCAGTGCTGTAAGGCAAATCAAACATACTTTCAAATAAGCGCGCCCCAGCGACCATGCCCGAAGCACAATAAATTGCAAAGAAAACTAGAATTACGCAGGCAGATACAATCCTTAAGATTTTTCTTTGATCATTAAAACGATTTGAAAAATAATCAGGCAAAGTCAGTGCATTGTGCTGTACTTCGGTGTGTACCCGTAAACGAGCTGCCACCAAAAGCCAGTTTAACCATGCGCCAATAATCAGACCAATCGCAATCCAAATTTCAGACAAACCTGAAAGATAAATGGCGCCGGGCAAGCCCATCAGCAACCAACCACTCATATCGGATGCGCCTGCAGAAAGTGCGGTAACAAAACTGCCAAGACGACGACCACCTAAAATGTAGTCCGAGAAATTTCGAGTCGCGCGATAAGCCAATAAACCAATCACAATCATGGCGACAATATAAAACAGGAAAGTAATAATGGTGGGGTTGAGTGCGCTCATATAGTATCCATTTGGGTTTTGGACAGTCGATTAAAATACAGACCGCTGCTAGACGTGAGTCACTCAATTTTGTGAGTGCAGACTTCTCATTTGCGGTGTTGATTTCATCAATAAACGCGAAATTTAACCATACATTAAAAAATATTTCAGATTTTTTTCTGCATACGCATAAAAATAGGCAGCTTGAAAGCTGCCTATCATCTTGATGTTTATCTGATTTGCTTAAGGATTATTACGCCCCATAACACCACGAATGGTATTCAAGACATCTGCAGGTAAGACCACAGTTTTGGCATTGTTAGATTTAGCCATATCTTGCATGGCTTTCACGTATTGCTCACCCAATAAGTACGCTACAGGAATTTCTTTATCACCCACCGCAGAGCTGACCATTTCAATGGCACGTTGTGAAGATTCTGCCAATACTACTTGCGCTTCTGCATCACGACGCGAAGCTTCTAAACGACCATCGGCTTCTAAAATAGCCGCTTGTTTTTCACCATCAGCTTTGGTTACGGTAGCACGACGCTGACGTTCTGCTGCAGCTTGTTCTTCCATCGCTGCTTGCATGGTGTGTGATGGTTTAATATCCTGAATTTCTACTGTTTTAAGAGTAATCCCCCAGTCTGAAATATCATCAGAAATGGCTGCTTTGAGCTTGGCTTTAATGTGATCACGTGAAGACAAGGCATCATCCAAATCCATTTCACCTACAATAGAACGCAATGAGGTTTGAACCAGGTTTTGAATTGCCCAAGTATAGTTTTCAATACCATACACTGCTTTTTCAGGAGTCGTGAGGTTAATGTACGCAACCGCATTCATAAGAAGAACTGCGTTGTCACGGGTGATGACTTCCTGAGATGGAATATCTAACACAATATCTTTGGTGGTGACTTTATAGGCCACTTCATCGACATAAGGAATGACGAAGTTGAGTCCCGGTGCAAGTGTGGTGTGGTATTTACCCAGACGTTGCACAATCCATTTATAACCTTGCGGAACAATTCGCACGCCTTTAAAAATCGTAATTCCAACAAAGGCTAAAATCGCTAAAACAATAATAGATCCACCAGACATTTTAATTTCTCACTTTTTCGTTGTCATGTGCGCTGTGATGCGGCTGCACCACTAAATCATTTCCCAAAATATCAATCACGCGAATCCGATCTCCCACTTGCACAGGGCTCGTGGTGCGGCAGTTCCATTCGTCTGAACCAAGTACAGGCATGGGGAAACGGACTTTAATTTGATCATGTTCCAAGTTGGTTTGAATGACCATACCAATTTGTCCAATGGTGGCTTCGCGTGATAAGCCTGCTTTGGTTTTATCGGTAGATAAGGGTTTTATAAATTTAAACCACGCCAAGGTACACAGTACCGACAAGATAATCCACATCACCAATTGGGTAGTGGTGCCCATCATGGGGAACATCCAGTATAAAATACCGACCATGATTGCCCCAATGCCAAACCATAAAGCGGCAAACGCAGGCAAGAGCAGTTCTGAAAGCATTAACAAAACGCCTAGTACAAACCAGTGCCAAGGTTCAAGAACGAATTCCATACATCTACTCGCGTATTTTTTACGATTGGTTGATTCTAGTTGCTTAGAGAAACGCATCGACTTAAAAGATGCGCTCTCTTCACTTTAACAGATCAATAAGTTTATGAATATTAAAAAAATCACTGAATCCTAAAATTTCGGACGCGGTGCAGGTTTCAGCGCGGCAGGTGATTTTTTAAAGTTGGTGATGGCTTGCTGAATTGCTTTGACCTGTAATTGGGCGGCTTTTTCACCTTCTAAAATGGTTTGGTTACTGGCTTTTAAATCCAGTGTGCCAATATGTCCAACTTTCGGTTGAATCACGATATTGGCTTGTGCCAATTCCTGATGAATACTTTGCTGCCCCATAATGTTTAAAGTTTGATCGAGTAAGCCCCACATGCTGACAGGTTGATTGCCTGTAGGACGCGCAGAAATATCTACCGCAATGACTAAATCGGCGCCCATCGCTTTAGCCGTTTGTACGGGAATCGGGCTGACCAAGCCACCATCAACATATTGCGTTCCGCCAATGGTGGCAGGCACAAAAACATTCGGAATACTGCAAGAGGCGCGTACAGCTTGACCTGCATTACCTTTAATAAAGTCGGCTTTACGTCCATTATCTAAACGTGTGGCAACGGCAGCAAAACGAATTGGAAATTTTTCAATTGGTTTATTCGCCACGTGTTGATTGACGAAGTCTTGTAACTTTTGACCTGCAATAAAACCCTGACGGTTTAAGGTTAAATCACGAATGTCGGATTCTTTAAAGGTCAGGGCAATATGTTGGAGCTGATAAGGACTTTTTCCGCTGGCATATAAACTGCCGACAAAGCTGCCTGCACTGGTGCCTGTGACAATTTTGGGTTTAATCCCGTGAGACTCTAAAACTTTAATGACGCCAATATGTGCAAAACCTTTAGCACCACCGCCACCCAGCGCCAGTGCAATTACAGGTTCACGTGCTTGGATAGGTGTGGTGCTTGGCGGTGTTTTTGTTGTTTTGTCGCAGCCAGCCAAAGTTAGAGCTAGTACGCCCACTAAAGAATAACGAATCAGTTGCATATCAAATCTAAATTTAGATCAAAGAATATTGCGCCCATCTGAACAAAAAATAGAAACTTTGACTAGCCCTTTTTCAAAAGCTTTTGTAACGGTTTTGCCAACCAATGTGGATTTTTAGCCGAAAACTTGCCGTGATATTGCGTATAAATTGCATCTAAATCTTGAGCATAATCGCCCGTAGGATGAAACACGCCCAAAATATGAATGGTTTTGTGTGCATAATCAAAAGAGAACATCACAATTGGGATATTGGCGCCGTAGGCAATATGGTAAAAGCCACTGCGGATATTTTCGGCTTGTTTACGTGTGCCTTCGGGCGCCATGCCAATCCAGATTTTTTCTTTTTTTCGTATAATCTCGATAATATCTTGGGTATGACCTTGTGGAGAATGTCGCACCACAGGAATCACCCCAATCCAGTTTAACAGTGGCTTGAGCGGGGTTTTAAATAAAGTGTGCTTACCAAAAATAGTAATTTGAATACCTAAACCGAGTAGGGCGGTAAAACCATGCCACGCATCAATATTTGAAGTATGCGGAGAAATAATGGCGACTGCTTTGGGCAAGTTAGGAAATTCGCCCACCATTTGCCAGCCTTGCGCCAAAAAGATATTTTTAAATAAAGCACGGCTGCTGGCTGTTCCACGTTGTGGAACTTGGTCGGGTAACTGTGGAAATTGCCGTGCACTGCGTGCAAAAGGATTGCTGAGTTTCATGAATGCGATGTCATCCTGACGTGCGTGATTAACAACAAGAAAGATCCAATATCATGACGCATGAATCTAAATCTATTCAAGATATTAGACTTTCGCTTTGTCTGATTCATTGGCAAAATAGTCAAAATCTGAATGTGAAAGTGATGAAAAATAACAATCCATTATTCAAAATTTTAGTATAGCACTGCGCTATTTTGATCTTTTGCCCATATTTAAATTGAGAAACCATGCCCAATTTGCGCCGAACCTATTTGTTGTTATTTTCTCTGTATTGGGCGCAGGGCTTGCCTGTTGGTTTTATGACCCATGCCTTGCCTGTGATTTTACGTGCGCAAGGAGTGTCTTTGGCACACATTGGCGGTTTCGGTTTGTTAATGCTGCCGTGGTCAATTAAAGTATTTTGGGCGCCATTGGTGGATCGCTTTGGATATTCATATTTGGGGCATTATCGTAGCTGGATTTTGCCGTGCCAATGGCTGAGTGTTTTGGTGCTGATCGGGCTGTCCTTTTTACCGATTGAGTCTTTAAATCATCCTATCTATTTGTGGGTGTTTTTTGTGGCTTTGCTCAGTATGAATTTGGTCGGTGCAACCCAAGATATTGCCACCGATGGTTTGGCTGTCAATATTTTACAAGCCAAACAGCAACATTGGGGCAATACTTTTCAGGTGGTTGGTTCACGACTGGGCTTTATTGTGGGTGGTGGTGCAATTCTGTGGGCATTGGATTGGCTAGACTGGCAAAAAATCTTTCTGATTTTAGCGACATTGGTGTTTTTAAATACCTTACCCATTTTAATGTTTAAAGAGCCACAACATGCGGCTAAACAAGTGCTTGTTCAAGCTCAAAGCAAAATGTCATTTCCCGCACGCCTTGCTGCGATTCGTGAATATCTGCGCTATTTTGTGGAAACGCCTGTGCTGTACGCATGGCTGTGGGTGTTACTCAGCTTTAAAATTGCCGATGGTTTGGCTGGTCCTTTATTAAAGCCTTTAATGGTGGATTTAGGCTTAAGCTTTGCTCAAATTGGCATTTACGTGACCATGTTGGGGGCAATGGCCGCTTTGTTGGGTGCAGGCATCGCAGGGTTGATGCTGAAATGGTGGTCTAGAGCGTATGCCCTCATCATTTTTTCTGTGCTTAAAATTTTGAGTTTAGCGGCCTATGCTTATTTGGCGGGCTTATATGAACAGCAAGTTGATGTGGGACACTGGCTGATTTATAGCATTAATGCTGCGGAAGATTTGTGCTCTGCCATGTTACTTGTGGTGATGCTAACCTTGATTATGCAGTACAGCCGTAAACAATATGCAGGGACTGATTTTACATTTCAGGTTGCGATTATGGCGACTGTGAGCGGGGTACTCTATACCCTGAGTGGAATCTTAGGCGATGCTTTAGGCTACGCGAATTACTTGCTGTTGATTTGTATTGTTGCGATTTTTTGCCTTGTCCCGATTTGGAAATGGGCAAAGCTTGCGAAAAGTGTTCAATCATCAGCACTTGAATAAGAAGGTAGATCATCAAGACAGGATGACAGACCTAAACCACGTTAAAAAGTCATTGAGCGGAAAAAATAAAAGCGACCTTTAAAGAGTCGCTGGAGTATAAAAGGTATCCACATTGAAGCGAATACCGATCTCGTTTTTGTATTTTCAAAAATTATTATTTGCGCTTTGAGTGCTTCACTTCGGCAGCGTAGGCAGTATAACTTTGAATTATGACAATCCTGCGACAATTTAAGTCGCATAGAGGTGTGTTGCAGCTAAAATCAACATACTCTAGCTGCGATATGCAGTATTGATTGCCAGTGTCCATTGTTGGTGATTACAACGCGGACAGGCTTCATTGGCGTGTTCAAGTAAACGAACATGCCCACAATACATGCAGGCATAATATGTGTTTGGAGTTGTGCGGTACACGGGTTGGCAAGCTTTAGGAAATAAGGGTAAACCATAGCGTGTGGCACCGTCATGAAAAAATAACATGCTGAATTTACCATCACTTTCTAGTAAACCGACACGTACTTGTCCCAAATGCTCCACACCTTGTTGGCGCATTTCGGCAAAGAATTCATCATGCGACATTTTGCCGTATTTAATTTTTTCTAAGACCAGTTCGCCATTTTCTACAATATACAGCGATTTACCCTCAATCAAATCTTCAAAGGGTTGGTATTTCATCATGAGCCATGTGGTCAGGCGATACATTGCAATCACTACTGTCATCACCACCAAGGCGTGTACCAAAGGTAAATCTTCAGTGAACATGGGGTCGCCCGCAATAGAACCGAGCGATAAAATAATGGCCAATTCAAAAATAGAAAGCTGGCGTACTCCGCGTTTCCCTGTAAGTCGCAAAAATAGAATAATCATGCTAAACATGAGTGCCGCACGAATCATTAATTCAGCAACAAATGTCCATGTGGTGTCGTGAATAAAGATGGTGAACCAATCCATAGATTGTCTATTTTGTTATTTTGATGCTTGATACTATGCTTAAATTGGGTGGGTAAAATAGTGGTTTTGAGTAAAGAACTGAAATTATTTGAGTGGTTTAGGAAAGTAAAAAACAGTTATATTGTCTAAAAACGGCTTTGTTGCACAAAGATTTCATAACTATATGATTTTAAAAGTTTTGATTACTCTTTGATCCAAAATTAAATTTATTTAAATCAGATGCTTACATATTTATGCAACAAAGCCCTTTCTCGCCTTAAACACATCATCAGGCGCTTTCGCGACAAAACCTTCATTGCCTAGTTTAGTGGCAATTTGGTCATGTTGCTTATAAACCTTATGAAGGTCTTTTTATAATTAAAATCAATTGATAAAATTTATATGTATAGGACTTACGCACTATCATTTATAGATTCTCTGTGGTAGCAGATGATTTTTATCGAGAATAAAGTCATCAATGAAGTCTTTGATGATTGGTCTAAATAATTTCTTCTGCCAACGATATACATTTTCAAAGATCCCCTCAAACTGGTTCTTTTGTATCTCGACGTAGGCCATCAAGGCTGAAAAAATATGATTCAAAATCAGTTTAGATCGTCTTACTTGAAACTTTTCAATATGACAAACCTGTTTAATCACTCGGTGATATTGTTCTATTTTCCAATGACTTGAATGTAATTCATGAAAACCATCAAAGGACAATAAATCATCTTCATCTTGATGCACAATATAAAACCTCTGCTGTTCTTTTAACTGAGTCTTAAATAATTGTACAAAGCCAAAATCTTTGAGCCAGACCACTTGACCCTGATGGAAATCTGGCAATAAACGCAGTTGAAACCATTGTCCTTTTTCTGGGGAAACCTTACGGTTACAGTCGATACCAAACATAAATCGAATACCATATTTTCTTATGGTTTTTAGATTTCCAGTCGATGAATACCAACTATCACCTGTAATAAATTGAATCTTTGCACCCCAACTGAGTACTTCACTTAACATATCCATAAAGTAATCATTCTTGGTTTTACTTTCAGATTTGTCATAAATTCGGAAATTAATTGGAATATTTTGACCATTTTGATCTGTCGCATACAAGGTAATGAGATTAATACCCTTGACGGATCGGTGGTGTTTGCCTGACCAAAAATAGCTAACTAAGTCCATATGTTGACTATATGGTTTATCTAAAACAGTATCATCAATACTGACTATAAGTTTATTATTATCAATATGTTGAATTGCTTCTTGATATAGGTCGTGAGGTGTGTAGTCTTCACGCTCTAGAAAGCGATTTACACTATCATGCGAGATATTATAAGTCTCGGCAAGTTGTGTGCAGCTAATAGAGTTCGGTTCTGTCATGAGAAAGCCCATATAAATGGGTAGAGTACAAGTTGCTGTAGAAGCATTTTTAATTCGTCTGATCACAGATACTTTATAAAGTATTTTAATACTTTTTTGAATCCGTCAATGCGTAAGTCCTAATGTATCAAATAAACGCAGTCCTTTCGATCAAATATAGTTTTTTCATCAACAACAATTAATTTTTCTCTGAATTCTTTTGATAGGTGAGTGTAATGTTGGTTAGCAGATCTTACAGATTCATTTTCTAAAAAAACCATAAATTTTAGATATTCATTGGTATCAAACTTGGACTTAGTTTTTCCATAAAGAAGATTATTTAAATCTTTAGTTATACCGTTGCGTTGGGCTGATCCGTATTTTTTACCAGCATTAATTGGAATATTACATTTAACTTCAGCTATCAATTTTACGATTTCGTCTGAAACAATATCATAGCCATTAGTACTGGGTTTTGTTGATAAAATTTCATTCATGATTTTTTCTTCTGATTCTTGAGAAAGATTAAATTTCTTTGTAATCCAATTAACAAATGAAATTGTTATTTTCATGGTTAATAAGTTATTGATATCAGAGAGAGCTATTTTTAAAGAAATAATTTTTTCACTATCAAGGGCTTTGTTGCATAAAGGTTTGAAAGGCTGAGTTCCCTTAAGCTACTCAAATTTAAGAGACAACTTGGGTATGAGGGCGACCTAATTCTGTGAATTTATTCAAGACTGCCATGCGTGCATGGATCTCATTCACCTGACTTGGAAAACTCCGCGCTGTTAATTTATCGCCTAATAATTTGATGCAATGCATCTTGGTTTCAACCAAACTTCGACGGTGATAACCAGACCACTTTTTCCAAAGCGATCTGCCTAGCCGTTTGACTGTCTTTAATAATTCGTTCCGCTCTATAGACCTCGCTTGCTGATCCTTCCAAGGCTTTGCATTCTTTCTAGGTGGAATGATCGCATGTGCATCTCGATCTAAAATGACTTGTCGGCAGTGCTTTGTGTCATAAGCACCATCTGTATAAACAGAATCAATTGGTTCATCCAAGGGAATTTGAGCAAGTAAATCTTCGAGTACTTGAGAATCACTGACATTATTTGTGGTGAGTTGTACTGCACGTATTTGCAGGGTTTTAGCATCTATAGCAATGTGAAGCTTACGCCATTGGCGACGATATTCAGCCCCATGTTTCTTGCGTTTCCATTCACCTTCACCAAGAAACTTCAAACCAGTAGAGTCTACGAGTAGATGCAGTCCATCACTACTTTTTTGATAGCTAATCGCAATATCAATATGCTTTTGTCTACGACAAAGGGTGGAATAATCCGGAGCTGTCCAATCTAATCCAGAGAGTTTAATCAGACTTTGAACAAAACCTGTGACCATACGTAAAGAGAGTCGGAATAGTAATTTGATCATTAAGCAGCATTGAATCGCTGTATCGGAGTAGGTTTGATTTCGACCTTGCTTGCCTTGTGATTGTGCATACCACTGAGTCTTTGGATCAAACCAAATGGAAATATTACCTCGGTTAATTAAGGCTCGGTTATAGGATGACCAATTGGTTGTACGGTAGATTTTAGAGGCAGGCTTATTCATTTTGAAATTATATTGCTGAATAAGCTTTTGATGCTAGGTTTGTGCAACAAAGCCACTATCAAGACGACTATAGTAATCATCTTCAGGGAGAGAAAACTGTGTGATGAAAAAATTATTTAATCTATTTTTAAGTTCTTCTTCGCGATGATATTGCATAAAAAATAAAGGGCTGAATATTCAGCCCTTTATACACAATTTAGATCAAACTAACAACATATTAAAGCGCCGCAATCTGCTCCATATTCGCTTTAATTTTCGCTAACTGATCTGCAAATTCAGCAAGTTTCACTTTCTCGCCTTCAACCACAGCTGCAGGGGCTTTCGCCACAAAACCTTCATTCGCAAGTTTAGTTGCAATTTGGTCATGCTGCTTTTGAACCTTGTCTAAGTCTTTTTGCAAACGCCCCAATTCCGCTTTCGGGTCAATTAAACCCTTCATTGGAACGAATACAGACACATGACCGACAACACTCGATGAAGACAATGGCGGTTGTTCGCCATCCGTCAAGAAAGTAATGCTTTCAACTTTCGCCAATGCTTTAAACAACGGTTCAATACGAGAAATTTGTGCTTTTTCTGCTTCAGTCGTGTTCTGTAAAAGTACAGGCAATAAACGTGCATTACCTAGACCCATTTCACCACGGATGTTACGTACCGCACCAATCAAACCTTGTAGCCATTGCATATCTGCTTCGGCTTGTTCGTTGATTTTGGCTTCATCTGCAACAGGGTAGTTTGCCAACATAATGGTTTCGCCACCCAAGCCAATCATTGGCGCAAGGGTTTGCCAAATTTCTTCAGTCAAGTACGGCATGATTGGATGAGCGAGACGTAAAGAAGCTTCCATCACCGCAAGTAATACACGACGCACTTCGGCTTTACGTTCTTCAGAAACAGACTCATCATTCAGAACAGGTTTGGTCAGCTCTACATACCAGTCGCAGTATTCATTCCAAATAAAGTCATAAATTGCTTGCGCAGCCAAGTCTAAACGGTAAGTTGCAAAGGCTTGATGAACGGCTTGCTCTGCCTTTTGTAAACGGCTTACAATCCACTGTTCAGGTAATTCCCAAAGGTCTTGACGTGCTTCTTGACCAACCGTTTGACCTTCAACATTCATCAATACAAAACGAGTTGCATTCCAAATTTTGTTGGCAAAGTTACGATAACCTTCCACACGTTTCATATCAAACTTGATGTCACGACCTGTGTTTGCCAATGCACAGAAGGTAAAACGAACCGCATCTGTACCATAAGCCTGAATCCCTTCTGGGAATTCTTTGCGGGTTGATTTTTCAATCTTCGCCGCTTGTTTCGGGTTCATCAAACCTGTTGTACGTTTTTGTACTAAAGTTTCTAAATCAACACCATCAATCAAATCTAATGGGTCAAGTACATTGCCCTTAGATTTAGACATCTTCTGACCTTCGCCATCACGTACCAAACCGTGTACGTACACAGTTTTGAACGGTACTTGCGGTGTGCCATCTTCATTTTTCATGAAGTGCATGGTCATCATGATCATGCGCGCCACCCAGAAGAAAATGATGTCAAAACCAGTCACCAATACATCAGTCGGGTGGAAGGTATTTAAGAAATAGTTTTCTTTATCTTTCGCTTCGTCGCCCGTCCAACCTAAGGTTGAGAATGTCCAAAGACCCGATGAGAACCATGTATCGAGTACGTCTTCGTCTTGGTTCAATTCAACGTCAGTGGGGATGTTGTTTTTCGCACGAACTTCTGCTTCGTCACGACCAACGTACACATTCCCTTCAGCATCGTACCAAGCAGGGATACGGTGACCCCACCACAATTGACGAGAGATACACCAGTCTTGGATGTTGTTCATCCACGCCATGTACATGTTGCTGTATTGTTCAGGTACGAACTTGATACGACCGTCTTGAACCGCTTCAATGGCAGGTTGAGCAAGTGGCGCAATTTTTACATACCATTGGTCTGTGAGTAGAGGTTCAACAATCACGCCTGAACGGTCACCGCGAGGTGGTTTCAACGTGTACGGTTGGATTTGGTCTAACCAGCCTTCAGCTTCCGCTTGTTCAACGATCTTTTTACGTGCTTCAAAACGCTCTAAACCAATGTAGTCTGCAGGTGCAGGAATAGTTTTAGAAATTTGCTCGCCCGCTTTCGCAATGTATTCAAATTCAGCCAACACTTCCGCATTTTTGTTGAAGATGTTGATGATTGGCAATTCGCAGCGTTTACCCACTTCATAGTCATTGAAGTCGTGCGCAGGGGTAATTTTTACACAGCCTGTACCGAATTCTTTGTCGACGTATTCATCTTTAACGATTGGAACCGCACGACCAGTGATTGGCAGGATGATGTTTTGACCAACAAGGTGCGCATAACGCTCATCATCAAGCGCAACTGCAACGGCAGTATCACCCAGTAATGTTTCAGGACGAGTCGTTGCAACCACGATGTGATCTTTACCATCGTGTGTGCGAAGTGACTTGTCTTCAAAGAAATATTTGAAGTGCCACAATGAACCTGCTTCTTCTTTATCCGACTCAACTTCTAAGTCAGAAAGCGCAGTTTGCAGTTTTGGATCCCAGTTAACCAGACGTTTCCCACGGTAGATCAAACCATCTTCGTGTAGTTTTACAAACACTTCTTTTACAGCATTGGATAAACCATCATCCATGGTGAAGCGTTCACGTGACCAATCTACTGAGGAACCGAGGCGACGGATTTGACGAGTAATGTTGCCACCAGATTGTTCTTTCCATTCCCAGACTTTTTCGATGAATTTTTCACGACCCAAATCATGACGGCTGATGCCTTGTGCACCCAATTGACGCTCTACCACCATTTGTGTGGCAATACCTGCATGGTCTGTACCCGGTTGCCATAAGGTATTTTTGCCCGACATACGGTTAAAGCGAGTGAGAGCATCCATAATGGCGTTGTTAAAACCATGACCCATGTGCAAGCTACCTGTGACGTTTGGCGGCGGAATCATGATACAGAATGATTCGCCTTTTTCAGACGGCTTAAAGTAGCCGTTTTGTTCCCAAGTCTTGTACCATTTTTTCTCGATCTCGGTAGGATCGTAGGTTGTAGCAATATTTTGCGCTGAATCAGTCATAGTAAGAACAGGTTAAAAGTGAATAAAAAATTGCATCTATTGTAGCAAAAAAATCGCCCGCTAAGCGAGATTCAACTCAGCCAAACTTATCGCAATTGGCAGTTGGGCAAACTCATCGTATGATGGAGGATAAGTATGATAAAAACTTCAAGTTCTCCGTTGCCTGCAACACTGTTTTAAACTGGGTTTAAGCAACGGATTTTAAAATAGATGAAAACACATCAATACGGTCAAAATAGGCAAGTTCAGTTATGACTTATGCTGTATCTTTAAAATTAAAACCAGAAACATATCAAAGATTTCAACACATTCATCAACAACTCAATGCGGGTGAAATTAAAAGTTTATCTAAAGCTTTGGGGGCGGTACTGACTGATATTTCTTGTGAAATTATTGAGCAGCTTTTTGGTGAAATGTCACGTTCTAGCCATTCACTAGACGGTGAGTCCGAAAAAATAATTCAGCAAGTCATACAAACCATGCAAAAATATATGCCGTGGTCGGTGTCTTTTTTTGGCAATGAACGCTTAACGCCTATGGTGAATTATCTGGCAAGCATGATGGATCAGCAGGAAGGACAAGCTTTTGTGACTTATCCTGTCGATAGCATTGTCATGAAAGAAACTTTGGGTTGCATTGAGCAAATTCGTCAGGGCAACGGTGCATGTATTGCGCCAGCATTTAAAGGATTCACTCAAATTATTGATCAGGGCGTATGTTATTTAATTCGTGATCCGAAAAAAATGCTGAAATTTAATTTGGTGGTTGATAAAACTTTAAACGGCGTGATTCATTTGACTACGCAACTGGGGTATAAACGCTTAGACAAAATGGGTGCGCAATTCGATTTAGAAAGCGCAGAAATATATTTAAACCATTTTCTTGGGTTTTTGCAGCATCCTGCAAAGCCAAAGACTTAAATGTTGATGACTTAAATTTTTCAATAACGCGGACAAACGGTTATGGCAAAACGGGAAAACTTGGAACATAAAGTGGTGTGGATTACAGGTGCATCTTCTGGCATTGGTAAGGCATTGGCAAAAGCGTGTGCTTTACAAGGAGCCCAAGTGATTTTAACCGCACGTCGTTATGAAGAACTTGAAAAAGTACGCATGAGTTTGCTGAATCCTGAACGTCATCTTTCTGTATGTGCAGACATTACCAATGAAAGTCAGGTGTTACATGCCTATGAGCAAGTTTTGGCACGTAAAGGACGCATTGATTGGCTAATAAATAATGCAGGTTTAAGTCAGCGCGCTTTAATTGCCGATACCACTATGCAAACCGAACGCACCATTATGGAAGTGGATTATTTTTCTCAGGTCTTTCTGACCAAAACGGTCTTGCCGACCTTTTTACAGCAAAAACATGGCCGCATTATTTTTGTGTCTAGTGTTGCAGCCCTATTGGGTACGCAATATCGCGCGTCATATTCTGCAGCGAAAAGTGCCATTCACATGTGGGCGAATAGTTTGCGTGCCGAAGTGGCAGAGCAGGGCGTACAGGTTTCAGTGGTATTCCCTGGTTTTGTGAATACCAATGTGTCTTTTAATGCGTTGAATGGTGAAGGCAAACCACAAGGACATCAAGATGAAGCCATTGAAAATGGTTTAGATGCTGATGTTTTTGCTCAAACCACCGTCAAAGCACTCATGGCTGGTGATGAATATATTGTGGTCGGTGGCACTAAAGAAAAACTGGGTGTGTTGGTGTCGCGTTTATCGCCAAGTGCTTTATATAAAATGATTCGTAAAACCAAAGTGAAGTGACTTTTTTATCGATCTATGAAATTAAAAAAGTATTTCTGCTTAACCCTCACTTGCGCTTTGTTTTCAACAGTATTTTAAAACTTGCTCAGGAGAGGGAATTTTGATTATTAAATTTCACCCTACGTGAAAGCATATGATACTTCTTCTCTTCTGCAAAATAAGCAGCATCACTTTATAAGAAAGGGGGATAAAATTATTTCTGGACCGCCGTTCCATAAGCAAAAACTTCGACCATACCGCCTTGCATCCCTAATTCTGTAGTGCTTAAACGCAGGCCCATAATATGATTTGCCCCCATTTTTTCAGCATCTAATTTTAAACGGACGATGGCTTCACGACGCGCCCGCTCGACAATACTTTCATAACTGGTCAATCGTCCGCCAAAAAAGTTCTGAATATTGGCAATCACAAACTTAAAATAATCGTGAGAAATGACCACATTACTGTGTATCAATTGCCCAAAATTGGGACTGGTCTGGAAGCGGTTATTGTCAATCTGTATATAGCTTAAACGCAGTTCTTGTTCGGCTAAATATTTGAAATGTTTGCGTTCATTATATCGCCCAAAACCAAAACCTACGGCAAATAAAATCGCAAAGACAACAATTTGCAGAATTAAATTATCCATGTGATGTTATTCCTGTTTAATCATCTTTGGCTTAAGGGCTTACTGGAAATGGATCTGGAAGTTTAGGAATATCTGCCTCGACCACTACTGCTGTGCCATAAACAAATAGTTCTGAAGCACCTTGGGCAATGTTTGAGGTAGAAAAGCGAATCCCGACAATGGCATTGGCACCTAAACCACGTGCTTTTGCAATCATACGATCCATTGCTTCTTGACGTGATTCTTCTAGTAATTCGGTATAAGCCGTTAATTCACCGCCGACAATATTTTTGAGCCCTGCCAACAAATCGCGCCCCACATGCTTACTGCGTACTGTGCTGCCATAGACCACATCAATTTGTCGTGAAATACGATGACCCGGTATAGATTCAAGATTACTGAGCAACATAAGATTCTAATATTTAAAAATAAGGCATATTGAAGATATGAAATGTATTGGCAAAAAGCAATAAAAAAAGCCCACCGAAGTGAGCTAATTTAGTCTTTGTGTTTGAACTGTTAAGCAGCAATTTGAGGTAGACGCAAAGACTTATTGCGATTTACGTTCTGCCGATGATGCAGGTTGCGAAGTGACATCTGAAGTGTTGGTTTTTACACCGCCACCCAAAGATTTATACAACTCCACCTGATTGTTCAAATTAGCTTGTTCCAACAACAATAAACCTTGTTCTGCTGCATAAGACGTACGCTGCGCATCCAACACGGTTAAATAGTTGTCAATGCCTGCGCGGAAGCGTGCATTAGACAATTTGTAAGTGGTATTGGTCGCATCAACCAAGCGTTTTTGTGCCGCTAAACGATCACCAATATTTTGACGAACTGCCAAAGCATCATTTACTTCGCGGAACGCAGACTGAATTGATTTTTCATAATCAGCCAACGCAATTTGCTGATCTGTTTCTGAAATTTTGATGTTGGCTTGACGTGTGCCCCAATCAAAAATTGGCAAGTCGATGCTTGGGCCTACTGCCCAAACAAAACTGCCTGATTTAAACAAATCACTCAAGTCAGTTGACGCATAGCCAGCATTGCCCGTAAGGCTAATGCTTGGAAATAAACGTGCTTTTGCTGCGCCAATATTGGCACCCGCAGCCGACAGTCGATACTCTGCAGTACGGATATCAGGACGGTTATTCAGCAAGTCACTAGGTAAACCTGCACCAAATGCGGTAGTGTTGGTAATACGTGTCACACGCTGCGTTGGCAATAACGCACTTGGAACTTGTTCGCCCACCAACAAGTTCAGCAAGTTTTGTGCTTGCGCGACTTGGGTTTTATAGTTGGCAACGTCATTACGTGCAGTTTCGACAGAAATTTGTGCCTGACGGACAGGTAATTCACTATCAATACCGACATCAAAACGCTTCTTGTTCAGATTGTAAGATTCAAGCTGAGTTTTTAAGGTTTGGTCTGCCAGTTTCAAATTGGCATTGGCAAACGAGTAGTTGAGCCATGCTTGCGCCACCTGACCAATCAAGGCAATTTGTGTGGCATCGCGCGAGCTTTGGGTGGCTAAATAGCTGTCCAATGCATTGTCTTTTAAGCTACGTACACGTCCCCAAAAGTCCAACTCATAAGCAGTCACACCTAAGCCAACATTGTAGCTTGTTACAGGCTTAGTCGTACTCAAGGTATCTTGACGCAATACACTGCCACTTGCACCAATGGTAGGTAACTGGTTGTTTTCGGTAATTTGATAGGCTTGTTGGGCACGTTGGATATTCAGCGTCGCTGTGCGTAAATCACGGTTATTGTTCAATGCCATATCCAAGACTTGTAATAAGCGTTGATCGGCAAAGAAATCTTTATAACCTTGTTCAGCCATTGAAGTACCCGATGCAGCAGCAGTATAGCTGCTCGGAATACTTGCCTGAGCGACGGGCTCTGGCCCACGCATACTTTGACAGGCTGTCAAAGCAAGTGCGAGGGCAGAAACCGCAATACCACGGCCTGTATGCGACCATAAGTTTTGCATCACGATACATGCTCCTGATGATTTTGTTGTTTTGGTTTGTATTTAAAGATACTTCTAATCCAGACATAGAATACAGGAATAAAGAAGATCCCTAACAAGGTTGAGCTAATCACACCACCTAAAACACCATAACCGACCGAGTGTTGGCTACCTGCACCCGCACCTGATGAAAGTGCAAGTGGCAATACACCAAAACCAAAGGCCAGTGTGGTCATAATGATTGGACGTAAACGCATTTTTGCAGCATGCAAAGTCGCTTCAAACAGGTCTTCACCTTTTTCTTGTAGCTCTTTGGCAAATTCCACAATCAAAATCGCGTTTTTGGCTGATAAACCAATCACGGCAATAATTGCCACTTGGAAGTAAATGTTGTTGGATAGGTTCGGGTTTTTGAACAAAATCATGCCCCCGAAGGTAAGCAATAATGCTCCGACAATACCCAACGGTACCACCAACAGCACCGAGAATGGAATAGACCAGCTTTCATACAAGGCCGCCAAACACAAGAATACAATCAGTAATGACAGTGCATAGAGGAATGGTGCCTGATCGCCCGATTCACGTTCTTCAAGCGATAAGCCTGTCCATTCATAGTCAAAGCCGTTTAAGCCCATAGACGGTAGTTTTGCGACAATTTCTTCCATTGCTTGCATGGCTTCACCAGAACTGACACCTGGCGCAGGCGCACCCTGAATGTTCTTGGCAGATACGCCGTTATAGCGTTCCAAACGCGGTGAACCATAAGTCCATTCACCGGTTGCAAAGGCAGAGAATGGCACCATTTCACCACTGTTGTTGCGGACATACCACTTGTTCAGGTCTTCAGGCATCATGCGTGAGTCTGATTCAGCTTGTACATAGACTTTTTTCACACGCCCACGGTCAATGAAGTCATTGATGTACGAACCACCCCAAGCCATTGCCATCGTGCTGTTGATTTCAGCAATGCTGACACCTGCCGCACCTGCTTGCGCTTGGTCAATAATAATACGGTACTGAGGTGTATCTTCTTGACCATTTGGACGCACACCCATTAATCGTGGGTCTTTCGCTGCTTCACCCAACACTATATTTCGTGCCATGGTGAGTTTTTCATGACCATTGCCCGCAGCATCTTTCAGTTGCAAGTTAAAGCCTGAGCTGACACCTAATTCTGGCATGGCAGGAAGCTGTAATGGCATGATGTAAGTCGCATCTTTCACAATCATGTTCAGTGCCATACCACGTTGGATAATTGCACCAATTTGTGATTCAGGGCTGGTACGCTCACTCCAATCTTTTAACTTAATGAACGCCATACCTGCGTTTTGACCAATCCCTGAGAAAGAGAAGCCCGAAACACTAAACACCGATTGCACATGCTCTTTTTCATTTTCTCTGAAAAAGTTAGTCATGCTGGTCATGGTAGCTTCAGTACGTTCCAAGGTTGCATTTGGTGGGAGTTGTACCAGTGTCATCACCACGCCCTGATCTTCATCAGGCAAGAATGAAGATGGTAGTTTTTGGAACACTAAAACAATAATGCCCAGTACCACTACATATAAAACCCCCGAGAAGATTTTATGATGTGTCATGCGGTTAACACCGCCTTGATATTTAACTGAGAGCTTATCGAAACTGCGGTTAAACCAGCGGAAGAAACGTGCAAAAATACCGTTGCTTTCTGGCTTGTTTGGATCGTGCTGTTTGAGAATCGTGGCACACAGGGCAGGGGTAAAGGTCAATGCTACTAATAGTGATAGCACCATTGCAGTCACAAGGGTAATGGAGAATTGACGATAAATAACACCTGTCGTCCCGCCAAAGAATGCCATAGGTACGAATACTGCAGACAATACCGAGGTAATCCCGATCAGTGCGCCTGAAATCTGTTTCATGGACTTTTCAGTCGCCGCTACAGGGTCAAGATGTTCCTCGACCATGACACGTTCTACGTTTTCCACCACGACAATTGCGTCATCGACCAATAAACCAATCGCCAGTACCATGGCAAACATGGTCAGAGTGTTAATCGAGAAGCCAAACATATTGATTACGGCAAAAGTACCCAGTACCACCACAGGCACGGCCATAGTTGGAATAATGGTGGCACGCCAATTCTGTAAGAACAGGAACATCACAATAAAGACCAAAATGATCGCTTCAATTAAGGTTTTAACAACACTCTTAATCGAAAGTTCAATAAATGGCGTGGTATCAAAGGCCAATTCATCCTTTAAACCCTCAGGGTAGTTAGGACGTAATTGCTTGAGACGTTCTTCGACAGCAGCAGCAGTATCGAGGGCGTTAGCACCTGTAGACAATCTAATTGCGACACCGCCTGCAGGCTTACCGTTGTATTTAGAAATAAACTGATAGTTGTCTGCACCAAGTTCAATTCGTGCCACATCACCCAAGCGCACTTGAGCGCCCGAAGCGGTATTTTTTAGGAAAATATTGCTAAATTGTTCAGGTGTTTGCAGCAAGCTTTGCGCAGTTACCGTCGCATTCAAAGCTTGACCTTGAATTGCAGGTGCGCCGCCCAATTGACCTACCGCAACCTGTGCGTTTTGGGTGCGAATGGCTTGAGCAATATCACTTGGTGTGACTTGCAAACTTGCCATTTTGGCAGGATCCATCCAAATACGCATAGCGTATGAGCCACCAAAGACTTGCACTTCACCCACACCTGCAACACGGCTCAGCGGTTCAGAAATGTTAGAGTTAACATAGTCTTTAATGTCATCGGCAGAAAGGCTTTCATCAGGTGAGTAAAAAGCGAGAACCTGTAAGAAGCTTGCGCCTGATTTGGTGACTTTTACGCCCTGACGTTGCACATCATCAGGCAACAGCGCCGTAGCAGATTGTAATTTATTCTGTACTTGAACCTGTGCAATATCTGGGTCGATGCCTTGTTCAAAGTTTAATGTAATGGATGCAGCACCATTACCCGCACTGGTGGATGAAATATAGCGTAGTCCATCCAAGCCGTTCATTTGCTGTTCAATGATTTGTGTTACCGTGTTTTCCACCGTTTCAGCAGATGCACCCGGATAGGTTGCAGCAATGGTGACCGTTGGCGGTGCAATGGTCGGATATTGGGCAATTGGCATATTGGTGAGGGTAATAATCCCCGCCAACATGATTACCAATGAAATCACCCATGCAAAAATGGGGCGATGAATAAAAAAGTGAGCCATTGACGTCTACTCCTTATGCATTTGAAGTAGTTTTTGGTTCAGTGGCTTGGGCTTCTGAGGCTGGTTTGGCATCACCCGATTTTGCTGGTGCGGCAGGTGCGGCTTGCGGAGCAGCGCCTTGCGGTTGATATGGCTTAGCAACCACTTGCTGATCAGGTTTTACTTTAGCAACACCTTCTACGATCACTTTATCGCCAGTTTGCAGACCTTCAGTCACAATCCAGTTGCTGCCTTGCGTACCGACAGTGGTCACAGGACGCTGTTCAACGATACCTTTAGCATTCACAATCATCGCCATTGCCTGACCTGTTGGGGTGCGGCTAATCGCAGCTTGTGGAATCAAGATCGCGTTAGGAATCACACCTTGCACAATTTGCGCAGTGGCAAACATACCAGGCAACAATAAGTGATTTGAATTAGGGAACACGGCACGTAAAGTCACCGTTCCTGTTTCTGGGTTCACGCTGGCATCAGAAAAAGCCAAACGACCTTCAACAGGGTAGTAGCTGCCATCTTCAAGTTTTAACTTCACTTTGGTGTTGTTGCTGCTGTTTAAACTGCCCTGACTCAATTGCTGACGTAAGCGTAGTAATTCTGCGCTAGACTGATTGATGTCTACATAAATTGGGTCTAAGCGCTGAATAGTCACTAAGGGTTCCGCTTGATTCGCCGTAACCAGTGCACCTGCAGTTACCGTAGAGCGGTTAGTTTGCCCTGAAATTGGTGCGCGTACAGTCGAATAACCTAAGTTAATTTCGGCATTTCGTACTTCTGCTTGAGTCGCAGCAACATCGGCTTCGGCAAGTTTGACCTGTGCCACAATGTCATCATATTCTTGTTTAGAAATGGCATTGCTACCCACCAGTTGGCGGTAACGACCTTCTTTAACCCGCAACACATTCAGTTGTGCTTGTTGACGGGTGAGTGCTGCACGGCTACTGTCTAAACTGGCACGGTTGGTGCGCGAGTCAATTTCATAAAGTGCCTGACCTTCACGTACGTAGCTGCCTTCGGTAAATAAGCGTTTCAGAACCACACCACTCGTTTGTGGGCGAACTTCTGAAATTTCAAAGGCTGTGGTACGTCCTGACAGTTCTACAGACTGTTCCACGCTTTGTGGCTGTGCCACTAGTACACCAACCTCAGTCGGTGGCATTTGCTGAGCTGCACCTGCTTGCTGCGCATCTTTTGGATCTTTGCTACAACCCACAAGCGCTAAACTTGTGGCTAATGCGCAAGCAGTCAGGGCGGGAGCCCAAAGCTTTGCAGACATCATTCTTTCACCTCTATTAGATTTTTATCTAAACTTATGTATTGGTTTGTCTTGCAGATAATGAGCGCAAAACAGATACCATAATGTGATCCAAATAAAACTTATGCTCCAACCGGAGAGGACATCTGAAGGATAGTGCACTCCCAAATACACACGGGAAATGCCCATCAGCAACATCCACAACCATGCACACACAGATAAAATTTTATGTGCTGGATGTTGCAAACTCAGGTAAATCACCAAACAACCTAAAGTTGCAGCATAAAAACTATGGCCACTAGGAAATGAATCGCCAAAAGTTTCCACCAAATGCAATGCTTCAGGCGGGCGGGGTCGCGCGAATAGGTATTTGAGCAGCCACGACAGCGCAATACTTACGACCAGTCCTACACTGATAAAAACAATTTTTGCGTATTTTTTATACCAAGCCAAATAGAAACAGCATAGGCATGTTAAAAATAATACAAATGGCAAGCCACCTAATACAGAAAATGTGATTGCCAATAGATTCAAATGTGCGGTTCGTTGAGTACTTACAAACTCCACAATGGCAAAATCAACCTGTTGCCAACTTGGAATATTTAGCACTAAAACACTGATTATAAATAGTAAACTACCGAGATAAAGCAGTATTTTAGGCATGCTGAAAATCCCTGTAAGTTTAACCGATTTGCGCACGATTGATGAATGGAATAAAGTGTACTAGTCAGTACACTTTATTTCAAGCCAATGTAAATGAGAAGAATTTCTTTTTTTGTTACTTGGTGTGCAGCGTAAATGTGCACTAAATTTTATCATTCCGATCAGTATTTGAAGATGAATCATCATCTACAGTAAGGGGTTGTTTCGGGGGCCAAAAAAAGTCACTCGGACGGGTTAAAAAGTGAGTCAGCACCAGTTTTGCCAGAGGTTTCCACTGTTCAAAGCGTACCCGACGTGCACGCAAAGCCACAATAATGGTTAAAGTAAAACTGACAAATAAGTTGGTTAAACCAATCAGCAGCACGCCTAAAAATGATACAATAATCAGGCCAATTTCAGGTGAGCCATTAATATTCATTAAACCCTGAATAAAGTTGGCCGAAGCGAAGGCAATGTGGCGAATATCAATAGGTAAACCCAAAATATATCCCAGTGTTGCGGTACTCCCGAGCATAATCCCGAACAGGAAATTACCTGCCAAAGCCCCTAAGTTTCGTTCTATATAAGTGGCAAATATATTGAGACGTTCTTGTCCGAGTAGCTTTTTTAAATGCAGATGGGCTTTTAGGCGTGGCCCGACTTTTCGATACACCGCCATGTTATCGAAATAACCTGCAATCAAACCAGACAGAAATAAAAATACCCCGGCAATGGCGGCATGCGGAATGGCAAGTGACGTAAACGGATTCAAGTCGTGCAGCAAATGGGATGCTTTGGCGTGTGACATCAACGGTTCATGCAACATCGCATCCCAACTAAACGCAATTAAGGCTGCAACTGGAATCGCAATCGAAATATTGCCCAAAATGGCGACGAATTGCGTACGGATAATATTAATAATTAAGGCAGCAAGTTCGGCTATTTGCGCCATCTTAGAGCCTTTGCGGTGTTGAACCGTCGAGGCTAGTGCTGCTGCAGTCATCGCGGGTTGTTTAGTGGCAACGGTAAAGTGCAAGACATGAATTAGCATAAAACCAAATGAATAAATCATGCTGTTGATGATAGCCTGCATCATCGGGGCAAGGACTAAACGCGAGGCGAGGGTTTTTAAAGTCGCCATCATGGCGATTAAAACACCTGCACCTGCTGCAGCTTTATACATGCTCCAAAAGCCGTCTTTATCGGTGCTTACATAGTGCTCACCTGTTTTACTAGCATTTTCAGTGACTTGCAAGGCAATTAACTCACTATTTTCTGCAAGCAATGAGCGTACACTGCGTTCGCTATACAACGCCGAAGTTACATCTACCAGTAATTGTCCTGCCGAAACATAAGCAACTTTGTCTTGCGCCACGATTAAATTTAGCAACAGTTCAATCCGCTCTAAACATTGTTCCAGTAAAGACAATAAATAGGTCAGGCTGATACTGACGCCAGTTCGTTTAGTGGCACGACGAATTTTACTGCTGACATCATGACATTGGTCAATCATCACTAAAGCTTGAGAGGCATCGGGTGGTTGAATGGCACTGATTTGATCGTGTTGCTGATCGGCAATTTTATAAAGCTGAATAAACTCGTTGATTTCACGGTTTTGTGCCAAAAAAGGTGAATCATACTCACTCAGTTCAGGGTAGGCATTTATAAATTCAGGATATAAACCAATCCCACTGACCCGATACGACAACACTGTCAGGGCTTTAATAATTTCACTGCGAATCAGTCGTTTTTGCGTTTGTCCACCATTTCCGCGATTCAGTAAAGTAAATAATTGCTGCCATTCGGCATCTTCAATATTGCCGAGCCAGTATTTGTCACTACGCAGTGGAAAAACCCGACGGACTAAATCTTGCAGTTGGCTTTCATCATGAATCAGCGGTAAAAAATGCGCGCCTAAACGCTGAAACAACTGATTCCAAAAGCCATCGAGCGATAAAATACCTGTGTCGGCATATAAACTGGTCTGTTTGTATTGATTGATTAGACGTAAAACAAAATGTTGCAAGGTTGAGCTGGCATCAGGCGTCAGCAGAAGGGCTTGTAAAAAAGCCTGAAACTTTTGATGGGTTTCTTCTAAATCTTGAGTGTCACTTGGACGGATACGATTGACCAGTTCAATCAGCAGATTTTCATCCAAAACAGCTTTCGGTGTATCCAGCTGTTCTTGCATTTTTCTAAATAAATCGTTGAATTTTATATGCATAAGCTGCTTAAACTATTGAATGCGATGTAAAGCCAATAAGGCTAAATTCTTTAAGGCCTGACGAGACTCTGAATCTGGCAATGCTTCTAAAGCGGTAATTGCGGCTTCAGTTTCTTCTGTGGCACGTTGGCGGCAATAATCGAGAGCGCCAGAGGACTGCACAATCGCAATGACCTGATCGAGGTCTGAAGTACCACCTGTGGCAATACTGCGACGAATAATTTGATGTTGTTCGCCTGTTGTATTTTGTAAAGCAGAGATTAAAGGCAAAGTCGGTTTGCCTTCCATTAAATCATCGCCAATATTTTTACCTAATGTTTCAGCATCTGAGGTGTAATCTAAAATATCATCAATAATTTGGAAGGCATTACCAAAGTGTCCTGCAAATAAACGCAAAGGCTCACGGTATTGCGGTGTACCAGTTAAAATTGCAGCACCTTCGGTTGCCAGTTCAAATAAACGTGAAGTTTTTCCGTGAATAATGTCTAAATAAATTTGTTCTGTGGTATCAGGTTGATGCTGTGCCTGTAATTGTAAAACTTCACCTTCGGCAATTTGACAAGTGCCCGTAGAAAAGTCTTTCAGCAACACCAAATCGTTTAAATCGACCAATAAGTCAAAGGCGCGGGAAATTAAGAAGTCACCCACTAAAACTGCAGTCTGGTTATTCCATGTTGCATTGGCTGTTGGGCGACCACGACGTAAACCTGACTCATCTACAACATCGTCATGCACCAAAGTTGCTGTATGCAGCATTTCAATAATGGCCGCCAGTTTACGCTGACGTTCCAAATCTTCTGCACCACAAGCTTTGGCCGCAAGTAGGCACATAATTGGACGCATCCGCTTACCGCCAGCTTCAACCACATGCTTGCTGACCGCCATCACTAACGCGACTTTAGAGGTAATCCCTTCATTAATAAAAGTATCCATCGCAGCAAAATCAGAAGCAACAGGGGCGAGAATGTCTTGCTTAAAGTCGATGGTCATGTGAAGGGAAACCTCAATAATATTGAATGACAACGTACTTGAATCAGTTGTAACTTATCTTACAGCTAAGGGAACTGCTTAAGTCTGCGAAAATACCGCAATGAATGCAATAGTTAGTCAACTGTCAAATGCTGTAATTGTTAATTCTACTGGAAAAGGAAGTCAATAACTTTGTGGGTAAATTCAGTTGTTTGCTCAACTTGGCATGATTTTAACAAGCATGTCAGTTTACGCCAACACAATCTGGCTATATGGATTGACCCATTGAAGATGGATAAGGCTGCAAAAGTCATTTACGTGGCTGTGTATTAAACAATCAACCTTGTTGTGCAATAATTGCCGCAAATGGCTTGTTGTTTGTGTGAATATCCCTTAAAATCCTTGCCCTTGAATAACCCCCAGTGGCGTTCGTTTTAAGATCGATATATCCCTTTATCGGCACGACGACACGGGCATGTTTGGAGTACATTATGTACGCAGTAATCCAAAGCGGTGGTAAACAGCACCGTGTTGTTGAGGGTGAAACCCTTAAAGTTGAATTATTGAAAGCTGAAACTGGCGCAACTATTACGTTTGATGACGTATTAATGGTTGTAAACGGTGACAACGTTCAAATCGGTGCTCCAGTTGTTGCTGGCGCTAAAGTAACTGCAGAAGTGGTTGGTCATGGTCGTCACGACAAAATCCGTATTGTTAAAATGCGTCGTCGTAAACACTACCGTAAGCAACAAGGTCACCGTCAATGGTTTACCGAGTTGAAAATTACTGGTATTGCAGGCTAATCACTAGGAGTAAATAGACATGGCAACTAAAAAAGCCGGTGGATCGACTAAGAACGGTCGTGATTCGAATCCTAAGATGTTAGGTGTTAAAGTTTACGGTGGTCAAACTGTAACTGCTGGTAACATCATCGTTCGTCAACGTGGTACAGAATTCCACGCTGGTGCAAACGTAGGTATGGGCCGTGACCATACTTTATTTGCTACTGCTGACGGCGTAGTAAAATTCGAAGTGAAAGGTCAATTTGGCCGTCGCTACGTATCTGTTGAAGCGTAAGCAACAATAGAAAAAACCCACAAGTGATTGTGGGTTTTTTTATGCCTATAAGATTGCAAAAAACTCAGAAGTAGATGCTTTTTATATCTTCATCATGATGGATAAATTTCTACATATTATATTAATAACAATACAAAACTTCTTATTTTCTATCATATTAGCGCCAGAAATTGGTTTAAGATGGGACATCCAAAACATTGCGACTAAGCAAATATAAAAAGGTGAATCTATGAATATGCTTCGTAAAACCATGTGTGCTGTGGCATTGGGTGCAACGACTTTAGCACCAATCATGAGTACCACAGTGTTTGCTGCGCCAGTGGCAGCATCGGAGCAACAGGCGACAGCAAATTTAGTTAAACAATTAAACGGTATTAAAAGTTTCACTGCTAATTTTGAGCAAACTACCAAAGTCAGCAACAATGGCAAGGCTTTGCCAAACCGTGGTCTATCGGCTCAACACATGAACCAGAATTTTAAAGGCGTGATGAAAGTTGAACGTCCAGGCAAATTCTTCTGGGAAACCACCAGTCCAGCCAAACAGACAATTGTAACCACAGGTAAAACGGTATGGATTTATGACCCAGACTTACAGCAAGCGGTACGTCAAAGTTTAGATGATCAAGTGGCGAATACACCTGCATTATTGCTTTCGGGTAATACCAATCAAATTATGCAGTCGTATCGTGTGACCCAGCCGAATAAGTCAAAAACCTATTACACCTTATACCCAAAAAGTGATGATGGCGTATTTCAGAGTTTAACTATTAGTTTTGGTGCACGTAACGCGCCAACTTTAATGATTTTGCAGGATTCATTGGGTCAAACCACGCATGTGCGTTTTAACAATGTGAAAGTTAATGCCAAAATTCCTGCATCGACCTTTAATTTTACTCCACCAAAAGGCACCGATATTATTGATCAATAATCGAATGATTCCGTACGTTGTTTTTTAGCATAATTTGCTATCCCCATCCGAGCCTTCTCCCGCAGGGAGAAGGTTTTAACTTCAGCACAGTAGAAATTTATTTGAATAGCTTCCCTAAAAATCCACAATTTCTGTGGATAAATCTTGGGATAATTCACATTTTGTAGTATGCAGGATATAGACGGAGTTATCACAGATCATCATTATGCATTAGTGAAATGCCTACAATATTTTGATTTATAATGAAAAAATAAAAATAATCAAGCAAAAAACTGAGAAGAAATTTTAAATAATTTTATCCCCCGATTATTCCGTTACACAACTGCTCTAGGATTGAACAGCAAGAGTTATCTATAGTCTTGACTAATTTAATTGAACCAATTTTATCGCAAGATTTGTGTAGGCTTGCATTTCAAATCATCGGATTTTATGAGTCGTGGTAGAGGGGAATTTAATGCAATATTTAAAATCACAGGTATTGTGGGGTGCTGTCACTTTAAGTTCAGTATTGATATTGACGGCATGTCAGCCTAAAAATGACACAGCTTCAAAAACCAAAACAGAGCAAACTGCGCCTGCAGCTGTTGCAGCTGATCTTCCCGTGATTCAAGCTAAAGTGCTGGCGCTTAAATTGCCACAACAGCAAATTTGTGATGAAGATGGCTGCACTGCTTATGATATTCAGACGGTAAAAACCAATGTGGCGTGGATTGATGAATATTTTATGCAGCGTTTGCAAAAGGCAGACCCTATTGCATTTTCCAAAACTGCGGCATCAAATGAAACGCCAAATGTCGAAGAAACTGATCCTATGCAGCAGAGTCAGAGCTCTAGCTATGTGCGATATATCGGGCAACACGCCAATTTAGCCACGTTTAGTCTGCAAAGCTATAGTTATCCTGCGGGTGCAGCGCACGGTATTCATCACCAAGAATTTGTAACTTTTGATTTAAAGCAGAAAAAGCGTTTGGCGCTGCAAGATATTATGCTGCCAAATTCAGAAGCCAAAATGACAGAAGAATTGTTTAACCATAATTATAATTGGCTAAATGAACATGATATTTCCCGTGAAAAGTTTAAACTGAGCGATAATTTTTATTATGGTGCCAATGGTTTGGTCTTTGTTTATCCGTTGTATGAGCTTGCCTCTTATGCAGAAGGTATGCCTGAATTGGTGTTGCCTTATTACGCAACAGCACAATTGATCAAGCCTGAATATTTACCAAGTTTGCCGCAGTATCCGAGCCAATAAAATTGCACAAAAATACGCAGAGATTGCTGTAATAAGGTGCAGCTGTGAATCGGGTTACTGTATTTTTTAACCCGAAGCGCTTACACTATAGCCAGTTTTTTTCTTATTCCAAGATTGGCTATGATTGACCCGAAATTACTCAGAAATAATATTGAGGCTGTAAATTTAGCCTTGGCAAAACGTGGTGTGCAGTTAGATGTGGCAGAGTGGGCAGCACTCGAAGCACGTCGTAAAGAATTGCAATCTAAAACCGAAGCCTTACAGGCAGAACGTAATTCGGGTGCCAAACAAGTCGGTCAGATTAAAAAAGCAGGTGGCGATGCTTCTGAAATTATGGCACGTATGGCTGCCATTGGTGATGAAATCAAAACTGCTGAAGTGGCTTTGGCAGAATTGCAAGATGAGTTAGAAGCCAAATTGCTGTCTATTCCAAACTTGCCCGATGAGTCTGTGCCTGAAGGTAAAGATGAAGCTGATAATGTAGAAGTATTGAAATGGGGTACACCACGCCAGTTTGATTTTGAAATTAAAGATCATACCGACCTTGGCGAAATGATGGGTGGTTTGGAATTTGAAACTGCAACCAAACTGACAGGTTCCCGTTTTAGTGTTCTGAAAGGGCCGTTGGCGCGTTTACAACGTGCAATTACACAGTTCATGTTAGATACGCATACTGTTCAAAACGGTTATACCGAAGCTTATGTACCGTATTTAGTCAATGCAGAATCACTGCGTGGTACTGGGCAACTGCCTAAATTTGAAGAAGATTTATTCAAATTACAAGGTGAAAAAGAATACTATCTAATTCCAACTGCCGAAGTTCCTGTCACCAACTTTGTACGTGATGAAATCATTGACCCTGAACGCTTGCCATTAAAATATGCCGCGCATACACCTTGTTTCCGCAGCGAAGCGGGTTCTTATGGTCGCGATACTCGTGGTTTAATCCGCCAACACCAATTTGATAAAGTCGAAATGGTGCAGATCGTAAAGCCAGAAACCTCAATGCAGGCTTTAGAAGAATTGACTGGACATGCTGAAGGCATTTTACAGGCACTTGGTTTACCGTACCGTAAAATTATTCTATGCGGTGGCGATATGGGCTTTGGTGCAACAAAAACCTACGACTTAGAAGTTTGGGTGCCAAGTCAAAATACCTACCGTGAAATTTCATCATGCTCAAACATGGGTGATTTCCAAGCGCGTCGTATGAAAGCACGCTACCGTGCCGACCAAAAGAAAACTGAATTTGTGCATACATTAAACGGTTCAGGTCTGGCTGTAGGACGTACTTTATTGGCCGTTATGGAAAATTATCAACGTGCTGATGGTTCGATTGAAATTCCTGCAGTATTACGTCCGTACATGGGCGGTTTAGAGTTTATAGACTAAGTTGAGTAAGATTCGGCTTAGGATGAAATTGCTTACAAACAGATTTAAATATTGAGGTTTCGTGTGGATATTTTTCCAATCTCGTTAAAGTTGCAGCAGCAACCTTGTTTGATTGTGGGCGGTGGACATATTGCTTATCGTAAAGCACTGTTACTGGCTAAAGCGGGCGCAAAAATTGATGTACTTGCTCCTGAAATTGATGACAGTTTACTGCAACTGGTGCAGCAGAGTCATGGGCAGTATGTGCAGGATGTTTTTAGTTCATCTACTGCGTTGCGTCACTATCGTTTGGTGATTGCTGCAACAGATAACAATTTGGTCAATCAGCAAGTTTTTGCAGCTTGCGAAGCCGAAAATGTGCTGGTCAATAGTGTTGATGATCCGCCACATTGTCGTTTTATGGTGCCTGCGATCATTGACCGTTCGCCTTTAGTGATTTCAGTTGCAAGTAATGGCACATCTCCCGTGTTATCACGTCAAATTCGTACTCAACTGGAAAGCAGTATTCCGCATGGCATGGGAAAACTGGCTGAGTTTTCAGGTCAGTGGCGTGCAGCGGTAAAACAGAAAATTGTAAATCCAGAAGAGCGCCGTATTTTTTGGGAGGAGTTATATGCTAGCCCTCTTAAAGAACAGGTGTTCAATGACAATCTTGACGCTGCAAACCAAAGCATACAACACGCTTTAGCGGAATGGCAAACACCGAAAGGCGAGGTGTATTTGGTTGGTGCAGGGCCGGGTGATCCTGAATTGCTGACCTTAAAAGCCTTACGATTAATGCAGCAAGCCGATGTGGTGATTTATGACCGTTTGGTGTCTGCACCCATTTTGGAATTGTGCCGCCGTGATGCTGAAAAAGTTTATGTTGGAAAGGCGCGCTCTAACCATGCTGTGCCGCAAGAAGGTATTAATGCGTTATTGGTTAAATATGCACAAGCAGGTAAGCGAGTTTGCCGTTTAAAAGGTGGTGATCCTTTTATTTTTGGGCGTGGCGGTGAAGAAATTCAAGAGTTGTATGAAGCAGGTGTGTCATTTCAGGTCGTACCAGGCATTACTGCAGCGTCGGGCTGTGCGGCTTATGCGGGTATTCCACTGACCCACCGAGATTATGCGCAAAGTGTGCGTTTCTTGACTGGACATTTAAAAGAAGGTTCCCCTGAATTGCCGTGGTCAGAATTGGTGTATGAAAATCAGACTTTGGTGCTGTATATGGGCTTGGTTGGCTTGGAAAGCATTTGTGAAAAACTGATTGCGCATGGACAACGGGCGGATATGCCTGTCGCCTTAATTTCTAAAGGCACGACACCTGAACAAAAAGTGGTGGTGGGGACGTTGGCGAATATTGCCAGCAAAGTCGAACAGCACCAAATTCAGGCGCCTACCTTGACCATTATTGGTGAAGTGGTGAGTCTGCGTGAACAGTTACAATGGTTGTAGGGTGTATGATTGCGCCCTGACAAAGTGAGAGAAACAAGTGATTCATGTTGTTTTATATGAGCCTGAAATTCCAGCCAACACAGGCAATATCATTCGTTTATGTGCCAATACAGGTGCGCAATTACATTTGATTCAGCCATTAGGTTTTGAGTTGGATGATAAAAAGCTAAAACGTGCAGGTTTGGATTATCACGAATGGGCACGTATGCAAATTTGGGATAATCTTGAGCAATGTTTGGCTGATTTAGACAGCAAAGGCGTGGGTTTGGATGCGATTTATCCATTAACCACCAAAGGCACAGAAACACCGCATACTTCAGATTTAAACCGACCGGTTGCCTTGTTGATGGGGCCTGAAACACGCGGTTTGCCAGAAGCTGTACGCATGTTGTTTCCGCAACAGCACTGGATTCGTTTACCAATGGCAGAAAACTCACGCAGTTTAAACTTGTCCAATGCAACGGCTGTAATTGTGTATGAAGCATGGCGTCAGCAAGGTTTTAAAGTATTGCTCTAATTTGACATTCATTTATTAAATTGGGGCGATCTTCAGCATCAATAATCTTCCTTGATGGATAAAAAGCTGAGGCTAAATTGTACTCAGCTTTTTTGTTTTGGTTATTTTGCTGATTTAATGCTGCAACTCATTTCGGGCACAAGAAAAGGCGCATAAAGCGCCTGTTCTTAAAATTGAGATGCTATTTGTCTTTTAGCGATCATCAAACTCATTGTGCTGCGGAGCAGGGTGTTTAAAGCCTTTGGTTTTATAACCGAGGTATAAAACTCCAAACATCGCCCACCATAAGCCATACTTCAATGAAGTTTCATCGACTTCGAGCCATAAAGCAAAGACTGCAATAAAGCCGCATAATGGTACGATCACAAAATTGAGAATGTCTTTTAAGCCTTTGGTACGACCATCACGCAGTGCATAACGTGAAATTACAGATAAGTTCACGAAGCTGAATGCGGTGAGTGCACCAAAGCTGATCAATGAAATCACAAAATCTAGATCCATAAAACCAGCAGTTAAGGCTACAGCACCCACAATTAGAATGTTATATGAAGGCGTGTAGTTACGTGGGCTGATATGACCAAAGAGTTTTTTGTTGATCACGCCATCACGACCCATCACATACATTAAGCGTGATACACCTGCATGCGCTGAAATACCGGATGCCATCACCGTTACAATTGCAAAGGTCAGTACATAAGATTGGAACAGCGAGCCACCCACCAACAGTAAAATTTCTGGCTGAGTTTCTGCGATATTTTTAAAGTAGCTACCTGGTTCATTCGGGAAATAAATCTGCATGAAATAGGTGCTAACAATGAAAATTACGCCTGCAATTAGTGCAGTTAAGAAAATCGCTTTTGGTAAGGTTTTTTCAGTGTCTTTGGTTTCTTCTGCAAGTGAGCTGAGTGAGTCAAAGCCTGTAAATGAGAAGCAGAGTAGGGTTGCACCCGTAATTAATGCGCCTACCGAAGTTAACTCATTCCAAAATGGTTGCAAGCTCCATAACTGATAGCGTTGTTCGGCAGTGATTGGGCCATCGGCATTAAAACCAGCTTGTAATTTGGTGAACATCATCCAAGTAAAGACGCCAATCACCACCAGCTGGATTAACACAATCAAGCTGTTGAAGTTCGCCACAAAGCGCGCACCACGCAAGTTAACACCTGTCATAAATGCGGTGAGTACCACCACCCAAATCCAGTGATTCACTTCAGGGAATAAGGCTTCCAAATAAATCACTGCCAAGATGATGTTGACCATGGGTGAAAGTAAATAATCTAGCCAAGATGACCAACCCACCATAAAGCCGACATTGGGGTGAATGGATTTTTGAGCATAGGTATACGCCGACCCTGAAGATGGGTAACGACGAATCATGTGACCATAACTCAAAGACGTGAGCAAAATGGCAACCAGTGCAAAAATATAAGATGTGGGTACGTGAAAATGACTTTCTTCCGATACTAAACCGAAAGTGTCGAATAACGTCATCGGTTGAATGTAGGCTAAACCAATAATAATAATGTGCCAGAGTCCTAGCGTTTTTTGCAGTTTAGCTGCCGATTGAGTCCCAGAGATATTTGTCAACGGCGTTATCCTCTTAATCGTTGATCAAGGATCAGTCATGTTTGTTCAGGATTGTTTGAGACGAACAATCCCCCCTACATAAAAAAGTAAAAACGCGCCAATCTACTCTATAATGACGCGCTTTGTCAGTATCTTTGCTTTCTTTTTTAGCAGAAAAAAGGCCATATTGATGAAAAAACATCAGACGCAGCAGTCTACCAATGAAAAGCCCGATGTTTAGAAAAACATCAGGCTAGATTTTCGGTTATATTGGCCTATTTTGTAGGAATTACCAAGCCTTTTTTAAGATAGCTTTGAGTTCTTCTAAATTGGCCTCTTTCGGGTTGTAAATAATCGAACCATCGTTCAGGGCTTTTTCAGCCACTTCATCTAATTGCGCTTCGCTGACTTTACCCGTTTCTTGTAAAGTTCGTGGCAATTTGGTCAGTGCGTATAAACGGTCTCGAATGGCTAAGAGTGTCGAAATGGTTTTATCGGCACGTAAATGTGCAGGGGTTTGTGCGTAAATATCTGCGCCAGCCAACGGTAATAACAGCTCGGCAATTTTATCAGCATTGACGTCTTTGTTGTATTCCAACACGTATGGCAAGAATAAATTCATGCAGAGTCCATGTGGTAAATGTGCCACAGCACCCAACGCATGACCTAAGGAATGCACCAAACCCACCATAGAGTTTGAAAATGCAATGCCCGCCATGGTTGATGCTTGTGCTAATTCTAAACGACCTTGTTCATCACTTGGATTATCTAATACATTGAATAGGTTACTGCTGATTTTCTTAATTGCTGCTGTGGCATAAGCATCAGAAATTGGGTTTGCTGCCATGCAACTATAAGCTTCAATGGCGTGCGTCATGGCATCCATTGCTGTCATTGCTGTTAAATGTGGTGGCAAGGTTTGCGTCATACGTGGGTCTAAAATGGCTGCATGTGGCATTAAGTAATATGATGCAAACGGCATTTTGACATTCTTTTCGGTGTCAGATACCACCGCAACCATTGTGACTTCTGAACCTGTGCCTGATGTAGTTGGAATCACAAAAAATGGTTTTAGCGGACGTGGTAAGTTATGTGCACCTGAATATTGCAACAAGTCTTCACCGCCTTCACTGACTAAAATATTGGTGGCTTTAGAGGTGTCAATGACTGAGCCGCCACCCACAGCGATAATGGAATCACAGTTGTTTTCACGGTACAGCTCAGCAGCACGACGTACTGTTGCCACACTTGAATCTTGCGGAACATCGTCAAAAATATAGCCAATTACGGCATCGGTAGATTCAAAAGCAGCTTCAATCGGTGCAAGCAAATTGTTGGAACGCACGCCTTTGTCAGTAATGATCATTGGGCGCTGAGAGCCTAAGGTTGCCAATTCAAACGGGATGTGTTCAAGTGCTGCATGACCTGCAATGACTTTGACTGGGCAAAAAAATTCGTAATAAGGCTTCGTCATGTTATGCACTCCGTTTGAAATAAGATTGGGCAACTTTTAAATAAATATTGGCTGCACTTGATAGTTTTTCTTTTAAGCTGAGTTCAGTCGGGTATTGTTTTACCGCCAATTCTGCTACTAGCTTAGGCAAGATGAGCGCTTCCATTTTATTCAGACAACGTACCAAGCGAATTGCATAAGACACATCGCCATCGGCAATCATGCGGTCATGCGCAAAGGCCTGTGCGGTACTTTCCTGAAAGGAAAAAACCAAATAAGCATGGTTTAAATGTTTGAAGGTAATGGTTAAATCTGGTTTTTGTGCTGTATTCTGCAGCAATTCCAGTTGATGATCTGCAGTGACTTTGGCAACAAAGGCTGGACCATTCGGAAAGACTTTCATAGACAACACAAAGTTGCTGGGAAATTTGGCAACTTCTTGTTTAATTTCTTCATCGACCTGACTTGCCATGACTAAACCTCTGCCAATCACATCCATCATGAGTTTGACATAGGCCAGTTGCAAAGCGGGTTTCACAGATTTAGTTGAAATCACGCGCTGAATCCCTGTGTTATAAATCATTATTTAGAGTAAATACTCTATTTTATTTCTTATTGAAAAGAAAGCCATTTATACGTGAATGACTTGAACGTCATTAAAGTAACCGCTGTTTTGTAAAGTTTCAATGATATCTGCGCAGAAGTTTTCAAAATGTGGATAGTCATTGACTAAATCCATCACACGTACCATCTCTAAACCTGCATAGCCGCAAGGGTTAATACTTTGAAAACCTGTTAAATCACAATCAATATTAAGAGCAAAACCGTGATAACTGCGACCTTTACGAATTTTAAAACCGAGCGAGCCAATTTTTCGTTCATTGACATATACACCAGGTGCATCTGCTTTGGCATAGGCTTTAATACCGTATTTTTTAAGCAGCTCAATCATCAAGTTTTCGGCATATGATACCAAAGTACGGACATTCCAGCCCAAACGGTTCAGGTCAAACATGAAATAGGCGACCAATTGACCCGGGCCATGCCATGTCACTTGACCACCGCGATCAGTCTGTACTACAGGAATATCTGTCGCCATTAAAATATGTTCGGCTTTGCCTGCTTGCCCTTGGGTGAGTACATTCGGATGTTGCAAAATCCAGAGTTGGTCAGGGCTGTCACCATCACGTTGTTCAGTCCAGTGTTTCATTTCTTGAAAACGTGCTTCATAGTCAGTCAGGTCATGATATTGACGAATAATTAGGTTTGGCCGTTGTGTATTATCCACAGTGATGCAGTCCTATCCATAAAAGCAAGAAATTGATTTTATTATACGAAAATGTAGCAGCTGTAGGGGATTTGTGGATTGAATAAGATTTTGGCAGCATAAAAACAAATAACACGCCCGAAAGCGTGTTAATTGAAAATCAATCTACAAAATTACAATGCAGTTTTAATTAGTGGGCAAGCCGCCAAATCTGCATAAATCGCATGCACTTGTTCCAATTCTTCAAAACGTAATTGCGCTGTGATTGAATGATACTTGCCTGTGCGTGATGGGGTAATGCTGATGCTTTGTGCATCAAACTCAGGAAAGTGTTTCACTAAAATTTCAACCACAGCAATACGTAGTTCATCACCTGCCTCACCAATGAGTTTAATTGGGTAATCCATTGGAAACACCCAAAGATGTTCTTGCAGTTCACGAGATGGGGTGCGGTTGAATAACGTCATAAGCGTATGTCTCTATCTCTATATCAAACGCCTGCATAGGGCAGGCGTTTTAGGTCTTGTTGAATAAATGAGGCTGTATTGTAAAATTTCAATAGCTCATTTATGCAACAATCTTAGTCATTTTCCAAGAACGAACGTAAGTGTTCAGAACGAGAAGGGTGACGAAGTTTACGTAAAGCTTTGGCTTCAATCTGACGGATACGTTCACGGGTCACATCAAACTGCTTACCCACTTCTTCCAAAGTATGATCGGTTGGCATATCAATACCAAAACGCATTTTCAGAACTTTGGCTTCACGTTCAGTCAAGTTTTCAAGCACCTCACGGGTCGCTTCTTTTAAGCCTTCAGAGGTTGCCGCATCGACTGGTGAAGTGATGTTGCTGTCCTCAATGAAGTCACCCAAATGTGAATCTTCATCATCACCAATTGGCGTTTCCATAGAAATCGGCTCTTTGGCAATTTTCAGCACTTTACGAACTTTAACTTCGTCCATTTCCAAGCGTTCACCTAATTCTTCAGGAGTCGGTTCACGACCCATTTCCTGAAGCAATTGACGCGATACACGGTTGATCTTGTTAATGGTTTCGATCATGTGCACTGGAATACGAATAGTACGCGCTTGGTCGGCAATAGAACGGGTAATTGCCTGACGAATCCACCATGTCGCATAAGTTGAGAACTTATAACCACGACGGTATTCGAACTTGTCTACCGCTTTCATCAAGCCGATGTTACCTTCTTGAATCAAGTCTAGGAATTGCAAACCACGGTTGGTGTATTTTTTCGCAATCGAAATCACCAGACGCAAGTTGGCTTCAACCATTTCTTTTTTCGCACGGCGGGCTTTGGCTTCGCCTACTGCCATACGCTTAGAAATGTCTTTGATGCCTTTAACATCTAAGCCTAGCTCCTTTTCAATATCGGCAATTTTTTGTTGGAACGCCAAAATATCTGGACGTACTTTTTCCAAATAGCCTTTTTGGTCGGCAGGTGCTTTGGCAATGTGCTCATCTAACCAAGCAAAGTTAGATTCCTGACCTGGGAATGAGGTACGGAATACAGTACGATCCATACGACCACGACGCACCGCATAACGCATCACTTCACGTTCAGCAGTACGAATTTGTTCATGTGTACCACGAATCATTTCCGAAATAATATCGAATAAACGTGGCGTAAATTTAAACATCATGAATACAGTCGCTAAAGCTTCTAAAGCTTCTTGAGCTTCAGCACTTTCACGACCATGTTTTTCAATGGCTGCAATTTTTGCAAGATAAGCCTGTTCCAACTCACCAAAACGCATTTTTGCAATTTCTGGGTCTGGACCTGAATCTGCTTCAGATTCTTCTTCGGCTTCAGCTTCCTCTTCCTCATCGTCATCATCAAGTTTGACGTCTTTGGTCGGTTTTTTGCTGGTATCTTCTTCTTTGTCTAAATCGGCTTCGTCTTCTAAAACTTCTGGAATTTCTTCATCGGTTTCAGGGTCTAAATAACCCGATAAAATATCGGCAAGGCGGCGTTCACCCGCTTCATAATCTTTATATTCTTGCAGTACCACTTGCACTGCGTTTGGCCAGTAGGCAATCGAGTGAAGTACATCGCGAATCCCTTCTTCAATACGTTTCGCAATGCTAATTTCACCTTCACGCGTTAACAGCTCAACCGTGCCCATTTCACGCATATACATACGCACAGGGTCTGTGGTGCGACCAGGCTCATTTTCTACAGAGGCAAGTACCGCTGCAGCTTCTTCTTCAGCAACTTCGTCGGCAGCTTCCGCATTTTCCTCGAACATTGCATCATCAGATTCAGGCGCACGTTCATGCACAGGAATACCGACGTCTTGAAGCATTTGAATAATGTCTTCAATCTGTTCGCTTTCCGTGATTGAGTCCGGGAGATGATCGTTAACCTCAGCGTAAGTTAGGTAACCTTGCTCTTTGCCTCGGCTAATCAGAGCCGCTACTTGCGAAGTAGGGGAATTCATATCGCTCATCTTTGCTTACTCTTCGTTGAATCTGTGGCAGTGAAAAACCGTGCATGATAGCACAATTCGCTTTAAATAGGGTTGGAATTGATCAATCAAGCATGATTTTAAAATGATGTTTGAATGAAGAATGTGATTGGAATATGGGGCTTCATTACTGTTTTTCAAGTCAATTTCCTTTTTGCCCGCAAAATATTTTTATGATTGGGGCCAATCCTGAATAATGATACTAACTTGCTAATATATACACAAATTTTAAAGTATGTTGCAATGTGCGTATGTTGCAGTTTTTTGAAAAAAATAAATAAAACTTGACAATATTTATAAAGGCAGATAAATAGCGGCTAGACCCTTCACATTTTTTCATTCTGAGGTAGTTTTAGTGTCTTCTACAGATTTTGAACTAGATGATAACTACGGTGATGATGATGTTAATTTCGATGAGGCATCAAACAAAATAAGCGCGAAAGAATCTTTAGAAAAGCGCCGTTTGATTGATGATTTACTCGCACAACGTCGTTTGGAACGTGAGCTCAAAGATTTTGATTATGATTTTGACGATGACGACGATTTTGACGACGAAGACGACTAAAATCAGGTTCTGCATCACCCGCTGAAAATGCTATGCTACATCCCTAAATTGACACCTATGGATTTGAAATGACTGCTTTAGATTTAGACCTGTTAAGTGAATATCTAGATGGTGACCAAAACGAATATGGTCTAGACTTCGCTGCAACACATGGTTTCTTGTGTGCCATTGCAGTTGGACCTCAATTTGACCCATGGTTAAATGAATTATTTGAAGGCAATCAAAACAAAGTACCTGCCGAAATTATCGCGCAAATTAAGGCATGGCTAGAAAGTATTCGCCAAAGTTTAGCCAATGAAGAAGGCATTGAATTTCCATTTGAAATTGAAGAAGCGGAAGTTGATTCTAGCTTAGGTGACTGGAGTGTTGGTTTTGTAGATGCGATGTTCTTGAACGAAGAAGCGTGGTTCACCCCTGAATTTGAAGAACAATTGGTTGATTTAACTTTGCCAATGATGGTGTTTAGTGGCATTGATGAAGAAGACCCGCAAATGGAGTCTTTCCGTCGCAATGGTCAGTTAATGGACGAGATTGCAGAAGAAATTCCAGAAAATCTGAATGAATTGTATTTGATGTATCACACACCTAAATAAGCTGCCGAATCTATTGGTTAGATTCATGTTTGTGTATATTTGAAAGCGTGAATAGCTAAAAAAGCACTGCTAAATGCAGTGCTTTTTTGTGGCTAGGATGAATACATCAATGATGTATGTTTCAACTTAGTTGAACTACGCCAATTAGCGTGTAGCACGATCCCAGGCATCTTTTACCGCAAATTTTGCTTGTTCCCAAGTTAAACGAGAACTGCCTTTAATTTGTTCCCATTTGCTTTTTAAATCGGGTTCGACATCTTCAAAGCGGGTATGTGCATCATAATGTGGGCGGTTTTCATAACCAACACGGTAGGCATTTTGGTAGTCACGGTCATATTCTAAATCTGGGTAATGACTGCGTGTTTCTGCATAATAGACAGTATTGAGACTATTGGCACGCCAGTACGCTTCTTCTTCGGTAGGGTTTACTACTTCTGCAGCGCCTTTACCAGCCAATCCACCAACAACGGCACCTACAGCACCGCCAACAACAGCACCTACAGGGCCGCCTAATGCACCAACAGTTGCTCCTGTTGCAGCTCCACCAACTGCGCCTAGACCTGTACCAACAGGGTGGGCACCCGGCTCACCTGTAATCGGGTCGGCATTTAAACGATCACGTTCTTCTTTGGATAAATTTTTAACCACATCACGGTCAATCTGTTCATTGCGTTTAAAATCTGACATGCGAATCACCTTTTCTAGTTGTATGAGTTATTGCTGTGTTTTCATAATCGCTATGAATGAACTAAGCTTAGGCGATGAAAATGTAGCCTTATACCCCATTCACAAGGTGTTTCAGTTACAGCGCATGTCTGAAGTAAGTTTATGTATGATGCTGCGCGTAGTTGTAGTTTTTAGGTGTGTGCTGTTGGTTTTGGGTGTCTAATACAACAATTCAGTAAAATTTTATAAGAATTTCTTATGGTAGTAACGGTTTGCGTACCAGTTGTAAGCAATATGAAATACAGCACCATGAATGGCAATCAGGCACAGCATGATCACGGCAGCCAAAGCCAATCCTGCTTTATCTGCTGCTTTTAAAATTTCTTCTGCATTTGGGTTCATGAGTACCAAGAAAAACACAAAGAAACTACCAATAATAATCGCGACAGCACTTGAGCCCCAGACCAGTTGAATTTTTTCATCACTGCTCGGTAAGCGTTGTTCTTTTTTGACAAAATGGCCTGCACTAATGAATGCTGCGGCAATTAATGCAGGGAGCAGGGTTATACCACCTAATTTTAGACCAAAAATTAATACGGTAATGAGTAACACCAGCGCAATACTGTAAACCGCAGCAAAAAATAATAAATATGGTTTCATGTCTGATTTCCCCAAAAAATTGATTCAATTGAATAGCAACGCGAGCATTAACCACGCATTTTACGTTTATGCCTAAGGTATAAAAGAATGACAATGACCAAGAGGACCAATCCAATAATGACATGACTGACCTTACTGAAAATTTGCTGCATCAATTGTTGGTTTTCACCAAAATAATAACCCACACAGGCTAAAAAAGTGGTCCAAATGATTGTACCTAAACCACTATAAAACATAAATTTCCAAAATGGCATGTGGCTCATGCCTGCAGGAATACTGATTAGAGAACGAATAGCAGGAATCATGCGCCCAAAAAATACAATCCGATGTCCGTATTGTTCAAACCAGTGCAAGGAATTTCGGACATCTTGTTCTTTAATCCATAGATATTTACCGTAGCGACTCACCCAGTGGTAAATACTTTCATGTTTGCAACGATAACCCACCCAATATAACAGTGCCGCCGCAACCAATGAGCCGATACAGCCCGCAATAATGACACCCAGTAGCAGTAATTGCCCTTGCGATGCAGAGTAGCCTGCAGAAGGCATAATAATTTCAGAGGGAACGGGTGGAAAAACATTATCTAGAAACATCAACAGGGCAATACCAAGATAGCCCAATTGTTCCATAATCGAAATAATCCATTCAGTTAAGTTCATGCAAGTCGTGCTTTGGAAAAGTGCTTCAATCCTAAACAGTATTGGTCAAACAGTAAAGTCTTGCGCAATGTAGATTTAATCAAGCTCTGCATGGGTCAGGGTGTGGATATATACACGTCTTAAGCTATACGCCACGAGGATAGGGATGACACAGAGCAGGGCGTAATTCAAGAAATGCGCTTGCAGATGGTAGCCCACAAATGCCGCAATAATACCGCCTAAAATTGCACCGAAAGCCACAATAAAAGTATGTGATTCTTGTTCCAAACAATCTTGGTTTGTTGCACTATGCGCAACAGCCACTGCTTTTACAGGTGTAAAACGTAGTGTGTGCATTGAAGTTGAAATTTTTGTTTTAGACATAGCGGCACTCCAGGTTGCGGCATATAAATTTAGGAATACATAACGATCCTTGAATTTTGGGGCATGGAAGATGTTGAGTGTATTCTGAACTTCTGCACCAATATAGCCACGGATTTTGTGGCTTGTTTTGATTGAATGCTATCACTCAATCTTGGGATATTACGCAATGCTTAGTAAACAAGCGTTGTATTTTTATGTTCTATGTAATCTTGCGTGAAGCGTGAGTCGGCATAAAAAAAGTCCGCATACTAGATGAGGACTTTTTAAGATGATCGGTTGATACAACATCAATATGGCTTTGATTAGACCTTGTTGATGTGTATGAGCCTGAATGGATTACAGACGTTTACGTTTAGCTGCGGCAATTTGTGATTGGCGCATACGGAAACCTTCTTTTTGTTTCTCACTGGTTTTATCAATACAGTACACGCAAGATACACCGTGTTCATAGCTTGGTAGTGCAACTTCTTCAGGCAGTAATGGCCAACCGCAAGCATGACATTTGGTGTTTTGACCTTCTTGCATACCATGAGTTACCGCAGTACGCCCATCAAATACGAAACATTCACCTTCCCATAAGCTTTCATCGGTTGGTGTTTCTTCTAAGTATCTAAGCACGCCACCTTTTAAGTGATAAACCTCGGTAAAACCTTCTTGCAGTAATAAAGATGTCGATTTCTCACAGCGAATCCCGCCTGTGCAGAACATCGCAATTTTTTTATCTTTGTGCTGTTCTAGGTTTTGCTTCACATATTCTGGAAATTCACGGAAAGTTTCGGTTTTCGGGTCAATTGCACCCTTAAACGTTCCTGCTTTGTATTCATAGTCATTACGAGTATCAATCAGAATGACATCGTCACGAGCAATCAGTTCATTCCATTCTTTAGGGTCTAGGTAGTGACCGACTAAATCACGTGGTTTTACGTCTACGCCCAAAGTCACAATTTCTTTTTTCAGTTTAATTTTCATTTTACGGAATGGTTTTTCAGAGCTGAGCGACTCTTTGTATTCCATTGCGGTAAAGCCTTCATCTAATAGAAATTTGTGAAGTTGATCAATGGCAGAACGGTCACCCGCCACAGTTCCATTAATGCCTTCACCTGCCACAATAAGAGTACCGCAAAGGTTGATTGAATTTACCAAATTTAATAAGCGTTGTTGAAGATCGGCGGGATCTGCAACTTCTTTGAATTGATAAAGTGCGGCAACAACCCAAGTCGTGGTCGCTGGCTGTTCTACAGGTGCAAGCTGTTCTACAGTAGCGTTCATGGAGTACTCCAATAGATGAATGACAAAAATTTAAGGCGCATATTCTAACCTGCTTAGTATGAATATGCGAGAAAACCGAGCACAGAACATGGTTTTTTAAAGGGCAACACAGCATTTTAAAAATGGAGCAGAACGGGGTATGATGCCACTCGTTTCAAAGAAGAATCATGTGTTCAGATTGATAAGCCAACAGGTGTTGTTAAATATTGGAGTATTGTGTTGAGTAAGGAGCGTCAAATTGCCACTTTAACCCCGTGTGCAGGTCGTTGTTCTACGGTGTTTGGTGATGCTGTCTGTCGAGGTTGTCGTCGCTTTAACCATGAAGTGATTCAATGGAACAGCTATACGCCTGAACAACACACTGCCGTTTGGCGTCGCTTAGATGCACAGCTCGATCAGATTTTAGTGCCTATGCTGCCTTTTGCTGACTTGCGTCATGTTGAAGGGTTTATACGGTCTAAGCGTGTGCGTTTACGTGATGATGCTTCAAAAGGGCGTAAGCTATACCACGCACTGAAAATTTGTGAAAAAAATCGACATTTTACCGATGAAAGTGGTTTGGGTATTCACTACAAAGAAGTGCGGCCTTTGTGGCAGGAATTTGAGCGTCGCGTGTTGGCACTTGCAACCGCAAGTTATGACTTTGCATTCTTACGTGCCGATGGCATCAGCCATAGCTTATTGCATAATTTGCAGGATGACTAATTTGTAATTCTTGTTATGGGTCTGTAAAGAGTAGATAGACTTTGATTGAGCCATAAAAAACTCGCAAAATCTGCGAGTTTTTTATTTTGTACAATAATGGCTTAAGCCACTTGTACAGGAATACAGTTTGCAGTGTGGCTCACGGTATTGTCTGGGTTTGCATAGACTAAACGTGGTTCGTGTGCATTGGCTTCTGCTTCAGTAAAGTCACCAAAGGTTGCAATAATAATAATATCGCCTACATTGGCTTGATGTGCAGCACCACCATTGACTGAAATGATGCCGGAGTTATCTTCACCACGAATTGCATAAGTTGTGAAGCGCTTACCATTGGTCACGTTCCATACGTGGATTTCTTCATATTCACGAATGCCAGCCAAATCCATGAGTGTTCCGTCAATTGCACATGAACCTTCGTAGTGAAGTTCTGCATGAGTCACAAAAGCACGGTGGATTTTGCATTTTAATAAACGAGATAGCATGGTGAGCGTCTCCTTAGTGGACCTAAGATTTTATCTTATGGTTGAATTCAAACACTGCTGAATGGATGTCAGTTCCGAGCAGAAAACGCATTTTGCTCTGAAAATAGCGACATGGCAAGTGTGATTGTTCAACAATTGTGGATTCATCAGTTCGGTTTATAGGCATTGATTTGATTCATGGCTTGTTGTACTTCGCCATTGACCAGTAACTTGATACGACCTAATGCATGTGCAAGTGCATCATCCATTAAAGTTTGCTCGCTACTTGGTGCTTTGCTCAGTACATGACCAGACACGCGTTCTTTTGAACCCGGATGCCCAATACCAATGCGTAATCGATGGAAATTTGGACCTGTGTGCGGCACGATGTCACGTAAACCATTATGTCCACCATGACCACCGCCAGTTTTTAGGCGAATGATCCCTGGGTTCATATCCAGTTCATCATGAGCAATCAGCATTGCCTCAGGTGCAATTTGATAGAATTTGGCGAAGGGAACAACACTTTGACCAGAACGGTTCATAAAGGTTGTGGGTAATAACAGACGAACGTCTTGACCTTCGATATTACCACGTCCGCTGATCCCATGAAATTTAGGATCGGCTTTTAGTGTAATGCCATATTGATCTGCAAGGCGCTCTACAAACCAAAAGCCTGCATTATGGCGGGTTTGGGCATACTCTTTACCAGGGTTACCCAAACCAACAATCAGTGAAATATTAGCCACTAATTACACCACGAACACTTATGCGCGTTTGAAGTCAGCGTGCATTGGTGTGTTTTTAGCAGGGTGACGTTGTAACGCTTGGATTTTCACGTTTTCAACTTTGTCACCTACTTTGATTTCTACAACTTCTTCAAAGAAAGCATTGCTTTCTAATGCTTTTACAAGCTCACGAAGTTCTAAAGTGATTGTTACTGGCTCAGCGTCGCCACCATAAATGATAGCTGGAACTAATGCAGCGTGACGAAGGCGGCGGCTCGCACCTTTCCCTTGATTAGCTGCTTCACGCGCTTGAGCGTTTAATACGAAGTTTGCCATGATAGACATCCTTATTTTGAGTTTAAATAAACCAGATCTGCGACCAATCTAGTGATAGAAAACCCTGCCAAATGGCAGGGCTTTGAAAATTCAGCGCACCATTATAGATAAGAATCGAACATTGCGCTAATAGATTCTTCGTTGTTAATACGACGAATTGTTTCTGCAACCATACTTGCTACAGATACTTGGCGAATTTTACCAAGTGCTTGAGCTTCTTCTGAAAGAGGAATGGTGTCGGTAACAACCAGTTCATCAATCACAGAATTTTTCAGGTTTTCAATTGCTTTGCCTGAAAGTACAGGGTGGGTTGCATAAGCAACAACACGACGTGCACCAAAAGTTTTCAGTGCATCAGCGGCTTTACATAATGTACCCGCAGTATCTACCATGTCATCTACAATGACACAGTCACGATCTTTTACATCACCAATCAAATGCATCACTTGTGATTCATTCGCTTTTTGACGACGTTTATCGATAATTGCAAGATCGATATCACCCATTTGTTTTGCAACAGCGCGTGCACGAACCACACCACCAACGTCTGGTGAAACCACCATGAGGTTGTCATGTGACTGTTGACGCAGGTCAGCCAATAGCGCAGGCGTACCGTAAATGTTGTCTACAGGGATGTCGAAGAAACCTTGAATTTGGTCTGCGTGCAAGTCAATCATCACCACACGGTCAATACCCACAGTCGTTAGCATATCTGCAACCACTTTGGCTGTAATTGGAACACGTGTAGAACGAGGACGACGGTCTTGGCGGGCATAACCGAAGTAAGGAATAACGGCAGTAATACGACCAGCACTTGCACGACGCAAAGCATCAGCCATCACCAAGATTTCCATGAGGTTGTCATTGGTTGGCGCACAAGTAGGTTGTACGATAAATACGTCTTTACCACGGACATTCTCGGTAATCTCTACAGCAATCTCACCATCAGAGAAGGTAGAAACTGATGCAGCACCTAAAGGAATGTGCAAGTGGCTTACGACTTTTTGAGCGAATTGTGGATGCGCGGTTCCACTAAAAACGACAAGATTGGGCATGAAGCACCCTTGGCGGTTGGTGTGTGTAGGAATAGATGGCAGGGGTAGCTGGATTCGAACCAACGGATGCCGATATCAAAAACCGGTGCCTTACCACTTGGCGATACCCCTAATGCGGCAGAACTTTAATATTTTTACTGCATTCTGTCAAGGTAAATTAACAGGATAGCGATAATATTGGGGGTTCTGTCTAATGCGAGAAAATGGCAGGGGTAGCTGGATTCGAACCAACGGATGCCGATATCAAAAACCGGTGCCTTACCACTTGGCGATACCCCTAGATTTGATCACTGTAAGATGGCAGGGGTAGCTGGATTCGAACCAACGGATGCCGATATCAAAAACCGGTGCCTTACCACTTGGCGATACCCCTAATACAGTAATCTACAGGTGAGAGAGATGGCAGGGGTAGCTGGATTCGAACCAACGGATGCCGATATCAAAAACCGGTGCCTTACCACTTGGCGATACCCCTATTGTACTGTGAAATGTCGTAATGGAGATTCATTTAAGCTATTCACAACGTACGCAGTACATGGTGAGTGGGCCAAAATGTCGTCTACATTCATTTCTGCAGTCACTTCAGTAAAGACACAAGCACCTGTACCTGTAAGCTTTGCTTGACCAAACTGGTCTAAATAACGCATTGCTTCATCCACTTCGCAGTATAAACTTCGCGCCACAGGCTCAAAATTATTTCCAAAGTCAGATGGCTTTATCTGATAGCCGCAGAATTTAGTGGGCTTCGTGTTTCTTGTCAATATTTTTTGTGAAAAAAGTAGTTGAGTGCTGATAAAACAGTCAGGTTTTAACACAATATATTGTTTTGGGGCTAAGTCTATGAATGTTAACTGTTCACCAATCCCTTCCGCCCATGCATTGCGACCATGCACAAAGATCGGTACATCTGATCCGAGCTGTAAACCCAGTTCTGCCAGTTTTTGAGTATCGAGGCTACATTGCCACAGTTGATTGACCACAATTAAGGTGGTTGCGGCATTGGATGAACCTCCACCAAGCCCCGCACCCATGGGAATGTGCTTCTCAATTGCTATATTTAAACCTGTAGTTTGTTTCGCGTAAGGCTTTAAAATTTGCGTGGCTTTGTAAATCAGGTTTTGCTCTAAATCGACACTATTTAAACCGTGAATTTGAATGCTTTGAGTATCATTGACTTCAAATTCTAACCAGTCATATAAATCAATCAGTTGAAAAATAGTCTGCAATTCATGGTAGCCGTTGTCACGACGCCCAGTAATGTGCAAAAACAGATTTAATTTGGCAGGTGAGGGTACACGAATCATGGCTAAACTTGGCAAGTGATTAACGATTTTGGATGAGCATTGTAATACGGTTTTCTTGCCCTGATTCAAGTCCCTGTTTCAAAATCAGGCGGTTTGGCAAACTGGCACTGTCGTTATAGCTCAAGTCGACTGTCCAGCCGTCTTCAATAAATTGCGTAGGGCGCTGTTGCGGGTCTTTTTGAATTTGAGCATCTATGGTTGCAGGGCGGGCTTGTACCCAGTCGATTAAATGGGTAATAGGCGCTTGCCAGCCTGTGGCACGTTCCAATAATTCTTCAGGACTTTCTGCATAAATCAAACCTGTTTTGGCGCTGTTCAGAGTAACTTGCCCAGGTTGTCCGCTAATTTGGGTTTTACCGACACCTAAAATGCCACTCAGTTCAATGTCAAACTGCTGTTGCTGCTGTACCCACGTAAAAAAGGCACTGCCAGACTGCTGCGGGGTGCGCACGCCAATTTTGCCTTGCAGGTTAAATTGATTTTCTGCTTCAACTTGCTGTGAAGCATTGACTGGTTTTTGTACGAAAGGCTGACAACCTGTCATCACAAGGCTACTGGTGGCAAAAAGGGTTAATCCTAACTTTGAAAATAAACGCATAAATCATTTAACTCTTTTTAACTGGCTGCGGTAACAATAGCGAATTTAATTGTTGCAATTGCGGATCATTCGGATGATTTTGTTGTAATTGTTGTAACACTTGACTGAATTTTTGAATATCACCTTGCATATACAACGATTTTGCATAGCGTGAACCAATCGCGGCACTATGACTCAGTGCGTAGGCTTTTTCCAACGCTTGTGCCGAAGCGGTATAGTCATTTTGTAAATAGCTGACGTAACCTAAGGTATCTAAAATAGAGGCCTGTTCAGGGGCAAACTCAAGTGCTTGTTCCACATAGCGACGCGCTTCGTCTAAACGGCGATTTTGCAGCGCAAGGGTATAGGCGTAAGCATTTAAATAGGTTGGGCTGTTCGGCTCAATTTCCAGTAACTTATTGAGCAGTTGATCTAGTTTATCTTTTTCTTGATGTGCATCGAGTAGTAAGACTTCCGAATAGATCAGCTCAGGATCATCGGGTAGGTTTTTGATGGCTTCATCTAGCAAACGCAGCGCTGCTTTTTTATTATCCATACGTTTTAAAATATCGGCCTGTGCCTGATATAAAAAACTGGCATGCTGAGGATAATTGACCCGTTCCTGCGTTAAAAAGCGTAGTGCATCGTTCAGTTTATCTTGCTGGGCAAAAATACTGATCATATTGCGACGTGAAACCGTATAAAGGCTACCATCTACCAAACGATAATAGGCTTTGGCTGTTTCATAGTGCTGTTTACGTTCTGCATTGACTGCTAAATAATAATAAGCTTCATTTTGATATTGCGCAGAATAGCGTAGCTCGACCAAGTATTTTTCAGCTTTTTCGTATTGCTTTAAGTCAATACTGGTTAAACCCGCAAGAAACAAAGCTTCGTCTTCATCTGGCCATTTTTTTAAAATCGCTTCGAGTTTGCTTAGCGCCTGTGTCGCTTCATTCTTTTTGACTAGATATTTGGCTTCGGCTAAACGGACTTCAAAATTATTTTTGTGTTTACGGCTAGATTTGGCATACCAAGCTGCCGTTTCTTCTTCGTTGCCGAGTGCCCTCAACAAATTGGCTTTCATTAAAATATAGCCAGTGACTTTCGGGCGTTTGCGTAATGCTTGGTTAATGGTATCGAGCGCGGCTTGGTATTGTTCATTTTGCGCTTTTAAACCTGCAATCAATACCAAAATCGATGGATTGTCTTTGGCTTTGCTTGTGCGCAGGGCTTGAATTAGAAACTCTCGGTCTTCTACAGATTCAGGAGAAATTCCCGCCAAAATTTGTTCCAAGTCGGCTGTGGCATCAATATTTAGAATTTTATCTAAGGTTTCTGCGGCTAAGTCGTATTCATGTGCTTTTAGCGCAATGTGCGCTAAATAAAACAGCGCAGGCACATCGGACGGTTCTTGTACCACCCAATGTGTTGCAATATCTAGTGCGGCATGTAGGTCGTTTTGTTCAATGGCAATATTCAGGGCGCGTTGCTTGATAGAGGTCGAGTTGTTCTTAATTGCCAAGACCGTGTAGTTGTGTAATGCCGTTGGAATATCACCATAAGCCAAGGCAAACTCGGCCACCATGGTTTGTGTTACCGCATTATAATTTGAATTTGCATGATAAATTTCTTCAGATGCTCTAAGATGAGCAACTGAAGCCATGCTACCGACCAGTAAGAATGTGGTAGAATATTGCTTAATTGTCGCGCCGTATGGTCGGCTATTTGTTTGACGCAATTTTTCTTGATCCAAGTAATGCTTTTTATGACACCGTTATTGCACAATAGCATAAATTTAGCGAAATGATGATCTGATATGTCTTTCTTTGCATTGGGTGTCAACCATCAAACCGCCTCTGTAGAGTTGCGTGAGCAAATTGCATTTAACCCAGAAAAGTTAAGTGCCTTACTTGCTGAGCAAAGCCAACATCCCGAACTGAATGATTTGGTGGTGGTGTCTACCTGTAACCGTACCGAAGTCTACGCCATGTCTGAACATCCAGAACAAGTGTTGGATTGGCTTGCACACGTCAATGGTATCGATGTACAGCAATTGAGTCGTCATGTATATCGTTATGAGAATGCACAGGCGGTGTCGCATTTAATGCGTGTAGCCAGTGGGCTAGATTCTCTCATGTTGGGTGAGCCGCAAATTTTAGGTCAGGTCAAAACTGCGTTGGCGTTAGCTAAGGACTCACATACAGTTTCGCAACAACTGAACCGAATTTTTGAATATGCTTTTTATGCTGCCAAACGGGTACGTTCAGAAACTGCCGTAGGTAGCCATGCCGTGTCGATGGGTTATGCTGTCGCGCAACTTGCGTTACAAGTATTTAGCCACCCTGAAAAACTGACGGTGATGGTGGTGGCTGCAGGTGAAATGAATAGCCTTGTGGCAAAGCATTTAGCAGAAATGGGCGTCGCTAAAATTATAATTTGTAACCGTACTCGTGCCCGTGCCGAAACATTGGCGCAGGAAATTGCGCATCGGGTAGAAGTAGAAATTATTGAATTTGATCAGCTTGCGGCTAATTTACACCGTGCCGATGTGATTTCAAGTTGTACGGGAAGTTTGCATCAGGTGATTACTTATCCTGAGGTGAAAGCTGCTTTAAAAAAGCGCCGATATCAGCAAATGTTATTGGTCGATTTGGCCGTACCACGTGATATAGATCCTAAAATAGAAAACTTGGATGGCGTGTATTTGTACGGGGTCGATGACCTGCAAAGTGTGATTGATGAAAACTTGGCACAGCGTCGTCAAGCGGCTGTGGAAGCAGAAGTCATGGTCAATCAGCTTGTGACTGAGTTGGTAACCCATCAAAAAGTTCAGCAAGCGGGTGCAACCATTCATGCTTACCGTGAACATGGCGAAAGCTTGCGTCAGGAAGAGTTAAATTTGGCGATGGCGCGTATTGCTAAAGGTGAAGATGCTGTTCAGGTTATGCAGGAATTTTCTTATCGTTTAACCCAAAAATTGCTACATCCAACTTCTATTTTATTGCGTGAAGCAGCCAAAGGTGATGAGCCTGAATGTTTTGAGTTTATGCAGGAAAATCTGGCAGCGACAATCAAAAGTCGTCGTAAATAAGCAAAATCATCGTCATTCACAAAAATTGATCGAGTTTGGTCGATATAAAACTCACTCAATAAGACCAAATTGTTTATTCCTCTAGCAAAGTTAGCGATCTTTTTTTATCAATTTCATAAATTTGATGTTTCAAACGCTTCATTTCTTCAATGCTGCTGAATTTTCTGGAACGAATTTTTTGTTGTAAACAGTCGTATTGCAATTTAGTTGAAAAATCTTGAGCCAATTTATCAACATGCTCGGGAGATGTTGTGTAATCACTGACATTGGCTTGTTGTAATATACGCTGTAATTCATAGTGATATGCCGAGCATGCACCTAAAATATAATATTTAGCTTGTTCAGGATCATCGGGTAGATCATCAAAAATAGTATTTAAAATATTTAAGATTTGATGCAATAGGTGATCACTTGGAATCAGTGCACGTAACGGTTCAAAGTGAATATACAAATATGGATGATTGATTAGAATCGCAATCACATATTCCTCAGCATCGATTTTGGTGCTAAAACTCAAAGAGGCATCGTTATTGGTTTGTGCCTGCCATTTACGGTTAAAGCCTAATTTTTCGCGGAAAAACTGTTGCAGCAAATAGCGATAAGAACCCGTTTTGGGCAAAAATTCGGTCAATTGCCGCAGTTCGCCCATGACCTGACTTTTTCCTTCAGGGGTACTGATATTATGGTTTTGGGTGAGATGTGCAAAAACAAAATCTGACAGCAAAGGCGCTTGATCTAATAAACGTCGGAAATTTTCGATGCCTTCACGACGAATAAGGGAGTCAGGGTCGTGTTCATTGGGCAAAACAAAGAATTTCAGTTCACGTCCATCATTGAGTAAAGGCAATGCAATCTCTAGTGTGCGACGTGCGGCTTTTTGACCTGCGGTATCGCCATCAAAAGCGATGGTAATGCGGTTATTTTGGCGGAATAGAATATTTAAATGATCGGTATTGCTTGCTGTACCGAGTGTCGCTACAGCACCATAAATGCCGTATTGCTGCAAGGCAATCACATCCATATAGCCTTCAACCATTAAATAGTCTTGGGCTTTCAGTTTGCGTCCTTCATATAAACCATAGAGCAGTTGGTTTTTATGAAACACTTCCGAGTCGGGCGAGTTGATGTATTTGGGTTTGATTTCATCATTGAGTGCACGGCCACCAAAGCCAACCACACGACCTTTGCTGTCACGGATTGGAAAAATCACCCGATCACGCAATAAATCGAAGTCACGTCCTTTGTCACTGGTACGAATCAAGCCCAGAAGTTTTAAACCTGCAATATCTTGTGGGAAGGCTTTTTCTAAATGCTGCCAATCTTCAGGTGCATAGCCCAAACGCCAGAATTGCAGGGTCTGTGCGGTTAAGCCACGTTTTTGAAAATATTGTTGTGCGGCAGGATTGTGCGGCAATTGCTGCTCATAATATTGTGCTACATTTTCCAACAAGTCGTATAAGTTGCCTTCCTGTGCAGGTGTTTCTTGCGTGGTGCTCCATTGTTCAAAACTCGCAAACGGGTCGGCACTGTTTTGAAATTCCGAGTTCTGAAATTCCGAATTTGCGTATTCTACACTTTGAAATTCGGCAAAAGGATCAAAGTCGATGCCTGTAGCATCCAAAGCCTGCTCGTTTGTTGCAGCTTGAGTCGTAGAAGTTTCGTTTTGGTCTTTTGCTGTTGGTTTAGGCAGAGCTATCGGTGTTGGCTTTTTGGCTTCGCGTTTATAAGAAAGTTTTTTATTGTCTTGCTGATCTTTCGGGAGTTCGATGCCTGTTTGACTGGCCAAGTCTTTCATGACATCTATAAAATTGCGGTTATCAATATCCATTAAAAAACGGATGGCGTTACCGTTTGCCTGGCAGCCAAAGCAATGATAATACTGCTTGTCACGATAGACGTGAAAAGATGGGGATTTTTCCTGATGGAACGGGCAGCAGCCCGAATAGGTACGACCAGTTTTTTTTAATTTCACGCGCTGACCAATCAGATCGACAATATCGGTGCGATCTAAAATTTGATCAATCGTGTGCTGTGGAATGGCCATACGGTTTTGTCTTTTCTCTCTAGAGTTGGTTGAAATGCGCTTTCGTGAAACAGAATCTAGTTCTTTTGTAGCTGTTTCTGCTGTTTGAAACAAGCCCTAGTAAAACAAAAGGCAAGTATCATAACTTGCCTTTGGTATTTTTCAAGATTGTTCAATCAGCTTGAGCTTATTTTATTCAGCACTGTCGTTTTCAGACTTAGGACGATCTAACAAACCAAAACTTAAACGGTTGGTTAAGCTGCGTGATGGTGCTGCTTGTGTGTTGGCCTCAGATTGTTGTGCTTCGGTGCTGTTTTTCGCTTCACGTCCGAAAATACCTAAAGTTGCACGATTAATCCAGCTGGCATCATGGCGGGCAGCACGTAAATTCACGCTACCATCTGCTTTGACCAAGTTTGGATAGTTCAGCTTCAACACATCAATATATTGCTGAGCCGTAGCTTGATCGCCCAATTTGCCATAACCGTAGGCCACGGTTGCCAATGCTTCAGGAATTTGCGGCGTTTGTGGATAGTGTTCAATTACCCACAATGAACGCTCAACTGCAGCGACCCATGCTTTACGTTTAATGTTATAACGTGCCGCATTCATTTCGGCTTCAGCCAGTTCCTGACCAATAAACTGCATACGCTGTGCCGCATCTACCGCATAAGTGCTCGATGGATAGCGACGGATAAAATCAACAAAGTTTTGATAAGCCACTTTTAAATAGCTGACATCACGGTGCGATTGCTTGAGTGAGGTATAGCGCAACAAACCATCATAGTTTTGTTCCATATTCGCCACGCCACGTACATAGTAGGCATAATCGGCTTTAGGATGCTGCGGGTTCATGCGGATAAAACGATCTGCAACTGCAATTGCACCTTCATAATCTTTTTGCTGGAATTTTGCATACAATAATTCAAGCTGCGCCTGCTGCGCATAATCGCCTGTTGGGTAATATGTTTCTAAAGCTTCAAGATACTTAACGGCATCGGTGTATTGACCACGATCCAGTGCTTTTTCTGCTTTTTCAATATAAACCTGTTCGCTAGATTGCGGACCAGTATCGACCACTTCTTTTTTTGGATTGCTGCTACAGCCCACAATTGCAGACGCAACGCCGAGTGAAAGAGCAAGCATTGTTATTTTATAACGTGGTAGCGACATAAAAATTCCTCTGTTAATACGGGCAATGAGCTACAATTGCGCTATTAAACCACTTTTGTCTGAATGAGCAAATGAGTCAAGCACAATCTACCCATTCCAATTTACCTGAAACTGAGTTCAATTTACTTGAAGATGCTGAGGATGCAGATAACCATACTTCAGACTCAACTGCAACACGTTTATCGTTGCAATTTCAATTGGATGACAGCCATTTAGGACTACGCATCGACCAAGTAGCAGCCATCATTTGGAGTGAATTTTCACGTGAAAAGCTAAAACAGTGGCTCAAAGACGGTCATTTGTTGGTAAATGGTAACACGGCTAAACCCAAATATAAGTGTGAAGGTGATGAGCTTCTCACATTAGAAGTCGAGCTTGAAGCGCAAACCCGCAGTCTGCCTGAAGATATTCCACTGAATATTATTTATGAAGATGATGACATCATTGTGATTAATAAACCTGTGGGCATGGTGGTGCATCCAGGGGCGGGCAATAGCTCTGGGACTTTGGTGAATGCCTTGCTACATCATTATCCAAAATCTGCTGAGTTGACTCGTGCAGGTTTGGTGCATCGTATTGATAAAGATACGTCGGGTTTATTGGTCGTTGCCAAAAATCTGGAAGCACAGTTTGCTCTGACCAAGCAACTGGCAAAAAAGTCAGTCTATCGTTTATACGACTTGGTGGTGTATGGCAACATGATTGCGGGTGGCACAGTAGATGAACCGATTAAACGCCATCCTGTAGATCGGGTGAAAATGGCTGTCTTGCCGGGCGGCAAAGACGCAGTCACACATTACAATGTTAAAGAGCGCTTTCAGCATTTTACACGTGTTCAGGCGCGTTTGGAAACTGGGCGAACTCATCAAATTCGTGTGCATCTAAGTTATATTGGTTATGGTTTGGTCGGAGATCCTGTTTATTCGCCACGTGTACGTGTGCCTGCAGGTGCATCGGTATTATTGAACGATACGTTGCGTAACTTTAAACGTCAGGCCTTGCATGCGGTCAAACTAGGCTTGGTGCATCCACGTACTCAAGAAGAAATGATGTTTGAAGCGCCGTGGCCTGAAGACTTTAAACAATTGGTAGATGTGTTACGTAGTGAAAATGCTGCCTATTAATTGTTGTATGGATAGCATCAACAAGATCAACTCAGATACAGCAACGCCAGAAAACGACTAAGGATAGATGTATGCAATTCGTTCAAGGATTACCTAGAGGTGTGTATGTTGGGCAAACCCGCATACAACATGCACAGGCTTTACAAACAGACTGTGCAGATCTATCTGGTTTTAATCTGGCACTGCATGTGCAGGACGATGCGTGGCGTGTGCAGCAGCATCGTATGAGTTTGCTGGAGGAGTTTGCTAAATATGGGGTCGATAAAATGACGTGGATGACACAAACACATAGCGTGTTGTGTCAGACCATTAACGCACAAATCACCTTTGAAGCCTTAGAGGGCGATGGTTTGGTCACTCAGCGTAAAGCACATGCTTTAATGATGATGACTGCAGATTGTTTGCCTGTGGTTTTGGGTAATGCTGAAGGCACTGAAGTTGCTAACCTGCATGCAGGCTGGCGTGGGCTTGCCAATGGTATTATCGAAAATACCATTGCCGAAATGCAAAGCGCTCCAACATGGGCGTGGTTGGGTGCCGCTATCACTCAGCCGTGCTTTGAAGTTGGGGAAGAGGTGAAACAGGCGTTTTGCGATAAATATCCTGAATTAGACACAGCTTTTATTGCAGGGCAGCAACAAGGTAAATACTTTGCCGACTTGTATGCAATCGCGCGTTTTATTTTGCAGCAGTATGCTGTTACAACCGTCTTGGGTGGTGATCAGTGCTCCTATCAACAAGCCGATGATTACTATTCTTACCGTCGTCAAGCACATACAGGGCGTATGGCAACATTCGTGTTTATGCAGGCTTAGTGTTAAACTTGACTTAATTATTTGGTTTTAAACATTCTTATGTCAGTGACTCATTTAACATCTTCTTGCGCTGCTATTCGTGTGGTGGTGGTTTATCACAGTCCTTATGGTCACACTGCTAAGGTGGCACAGCATATTGCGCAAGGTGCTGCGCAGATGGATGCTCAGGTGACTTTGATGGATGTGGCTGAAATTGAATGGGATAGCCTAGATCAAGCCGATATTATTGTTATGGGCTGTCCAACTTATATGGGCAGTATTACCTCGGCTTTAAAACAGTTTATGGAGCAATCGTCTAAGCGTTGGTTGGCTAGAACTTGGCAGGGCAAACTGGCGGCAGGATTTACCAATGGCGGTGGTTTAAGCGGCGATAAACTGGCAGTGCTGCAACAAATTAATTTATTTGCGATGCAGCATGGCATGTTGTGGTCAGGCTTACCGTTTATGCCTACAGGGCGTAGTTCACACGATATTAACCGCATGTCGAGCTTTTTGGGTTTAATGACGCAGTCTGATAATGCCAGTGTTGAGGTTACACCCCCTGAGGGTGACTTGGAAACTGCGGTCAAATTTGGCAAATATTTGGTTGAATTAAAACTTAAATTCTAAGCTTTTGTAGTTTTGTAACTTCCATAAAAAATGCTCGACATTAACAGCGAGCATTTTTTTATGGGCGGAATGTGCAAAATTATTTATGCATCAAACGTGCTTTATCACGCTGCCAATCACGGTCTTTTTCAGAAGCACGTTTATCGTGCAATTGTTTACCTTTCACCAAAGCAATTTCAAGTTTCGCCAAAGGACCTTTCCAATAACATGCTAAAGGTACGCAAGAATAACCCTTTTGATTGACTGCACCCATCAACTTTTCAATTTCACGTCGTGACAGTAATAGTTTGCGGGTGCGGGTTGCTTCAGGCACTACATGCGTTGAAGCCGACAAAAGGGGTTGAATTTGTGCGCCAAATAAAAAAGCTTCATTATCACGAAACAGGATATAACTTTCAGTAATGGTCATACGTCCTGCGCGCAAAGATTTGACTTCCCAACCTTGCAAAGAAAGTCCTGCTTCAAATTTTTCTTCAATAAAATAATCGTGGCGTGCACGTTTATTCTGTGCAATTGTTCCGCCCGTATTTTTTTTAACTACAGTTAGCTTCGCCATAATCAATTACTTCCAAACTTATGACTATTGTGCCTCAAACCAAGGCTTGCTGACAAATCAAAATCATCACAACTGCTGGCTAAACTGCTTTGATATTTCAAATTTGGTAGACTTTATTCACTAAAATATTTTCTATTTGTTAAACTAACTTTGACAAAACCAACTAGAGCATAATGGATGTCTAAATCTCGCGTAATTTATCCGGGCACCTTTGACCCGATTACCAATGGTCATATTGACTTGGTGACACGTGCTGCAAAAATGTTTGATGAAGTCGTGGTCGCAATTGCCATTGGACATCATAAAAATCCAATTTTTACTTTGGAAGAACGTGTGGAATTGGCACAGGCATCTTTAAAGCATTTGCCTAATGTTGAATTTGTCGGCTTTGATGGTTTATTGGTTAATTTTTTCCGTGAGCAAAATGCGACTGCAGTTTTGCGTGGTTTGCGCGCTGTTTCAGATTTTGAGTATGAATTTCAGTTGGCAAATATGAACCGTCAGCTGGATAGCAATTTTGAAGCTGTATTTTTAACCCCATCAGAGCAATATTCGTTTATTTCATCCACGCTGGTGCGTGAAATTGCGCGTTTAAAAGGAGATGTGACCAAGTTTGTACCGCAAATCGTCGTCGAAGCCTTTGAACGCAAACATCAACAAGGTTGGTAGCGTGTCTTTATATATTACCGATGAATGCATTAACTGCGATGTCTGTGAACCTGTGTGCCCGAATGAGGCCATTTTCATGGGTGAGCTGATTTATGAAATCAATCCGGCGCTGTGTACCGAATGTGTCGGGCATCATGACAAACCGCAGTGCCAGTTATTCTGCCCGGTGGACTGTATTCCTCATGATCCTAACCATGTTGAAACACAGGAGCAATTGCTAGAAAAGTATCAAAAACTGATTGATCAAAAAAGCACGAGCAATTAGTGCATTTATTTGTTAAGATGCGCCCTCGAAGTGAACCAGACGATCGCTGCTGTGGAGGTCTCCGTGACTGAAGCAGGGGAGGAAAGTCCGGGCTTCAAAGGGCAGGGTGCCAGGTAACGCCTGGGCGGCGTGAGCCGACGGAAAGTGCAGCAGAGAGTAGACCGCCTTCGTGTGGTTTCTTTTTCGGAAGAAATTGAAGGTAAGGGTGAAAGGGTGCGGTAAGAGCGCACCGCATGGCTGGTAACAGTTCATGGCATGGTAAACCCCACCAGAAGCAAGACCAAATAGGAATCCTGAGGTACGGCCCGTACTGGATTCGGGTAGGTCGCTTGAGCGTATGAGTGATTGTACGCCTAGAGGAATGATCGTTCTCGACAGAACCCGGCTTATCGGTTCACTTCACCAAATTTTAGGCATTTGATGTGTGATAAGGCTTGACGTTGCCTAGATTACAGCAGATAATGCGCGCACAGTTTTTGGCTATGTAGCTCAGTTGGTTAGAGCACCGCACTCATAATGCGGGGGTCACAGGTTCAAGTCCCGTCATAGCCACCATTTTCAGACCACGTTCACTAACGTGGTCTTTTTTTGTTTAAAATTTATTTGTGCAATCTATTTGAGTTGTATCTAGTTGAATCTGCATTTGTAGGTTTTGCATCTGTTGCCAATTGGCTTGTTGATCAGAGTGAGCAAAAATTTTGGCATCGACCTGATTTAATTTTTTTAGCGAAATTTGTTGCGATGCGCAATAACGCCCCACAGCGCGTTCATAAGCTAGCTGTTGCTGCGCTACAGCATTCAGTTGATGCGCCGTTAAAATCTTTTGCTGTTCTTTGGCATAAGCAACCAAAACACGTCGGTCTGCGATGCTATAACTCATTTTAGAATTGATAAATTGCGCAACATCACGCCGTACGCCGTTGTAATCTACAAAAACAGGTGAAACCAAAGCGCAGGAACTTAAGCCAACAACAAGGCTACTCAGTATTATAGACTTCAAGATCATGGTTGAATTTATTCTCTTTTTCTGTGTGACTTGATATAGATTTTGATGCAAATATTTAAGAATCTCCGTAAGAAAATAGTAATTTGATTAAAATTAAACAAATTACATTGTTTTTGCTTAAACTGTGAGCGTTTGTAAATGAAAATACTTGACGATGCAGAGCTAAGTTTAGATAATGCGCACACAGTTTACGGCTATGTAGCTCAGTTGGTTAGAGCACCGCACTCATAATGCGGGGGTCACAGGTTCAAGTCCCGTCATAGCCACCATTTTTATAGACCAAGCTCTCAGCTTGGTCTTTTTTTATGCCAAAATTTTAAGTTGCTTTTAATGCAGCATTGGTTTTATAGCGGGTATAAAAAACCAAGCCGTAGCTTGGTTTTTTTATATATTTGTTTAAGCAATGTTTTAGCGTTAAATGCCTGCTTTCCAACCATTGACGAGCGGATAGCGACGTTCACGACCAAAAGCACGCGAGCTAATCCGTGGGCCTAATGCACCTTGGCGACGTTTGTATTCATTCCGATCAACCAATTGAATGACTTTCTCGACCATTGCACGTTCAAAGCCTTTGCTAATGATGTCTTCTTGGCTTTGATCTTCTTCAATATACGCATACAAAATCGCATCGAGTACTTCGTATGGTGGTAAAGAATCTTGGTCTTTTTGGTCAGGACGCAATTCAGCTGAAGGTGGGCGAGTAATCACACGTTCTGGAATAACAGGGGCGTCAGCAATACTGTTACGGTATTTTGCCAGTTCAAATACAATGGTTTTATACACGTCTTTGAGTACGGCATAACCACCGACCATATCGCCGTATAAGGTGCAATAGCCAACAGCCAGTTCAGATTTGTTGCCTGTAGACAGGACTAAGTTACCAAATTTGTTGGAAAGCCCCATCAAAATCGTACCGCGTGCACGGGCTTGTAAGTTTTCCTCAGTTGTGTCACTTGGGCTATTACCAAAGAACGGATACAGGGTTTGCATGAAGCTATTTACTACAGGGTGAATTTCCGCAATACCGAAGGTTACGCCTAAGGTTTTGGCTTGCTCTGCCGCATCTTCAACACTGATTTGCGCTGTATAAGTATATGGCATCATCACTGCTTGTACCTTGTCTGCGCCAATGGCATCGACTGCAATTGCAAGTGTAAGTGCTGAGTCAATACCACCCGATAAACCTAAAATAACCCCAGGGAAGCCTGAACGTTGAACATAGTCACGTGTAGCTAAAACCAAGCCTTGGTAAATTTCTGCCAATGTATCTAAAGCGGGGCTAATCTCTGCAGTTTTAAAGTGTTTCTGAGCAGCGTCATATTCAGCATAGAATACACCTTCCTGATACGTCGGTGCTTGTAGTGCAACATCGCCCGCTTGGTTGATCACGAAGCTAGTGCCATCGAAGATTAAATCATCTTGACCGCCAACTTGGTTTACATATACCAGATTGAGATGTAATTGCTTAGCTAGCTCGGTCATGGTCTGTATACGATGCTGCGGTTTACCCACTTCATAAGGCGAAGCGTTCAAGACCAATGCAGTTTCTACATTCAACTGTGCCAATTGCTGTACAGTTGGCAAAGACCATAAATCCTCACAAATTAAAACGCCAAACTTGTGACCAAGGTATTCAAATACTAAGTGTTGATGACCTTCGTCAAAATAACGCTTCTCATCAAATACGGCATAATTCGGTAAATTTTGTTTGTTATAAATACCAAGAATATTACCATCTTTCATGACGGCTGCCGAGTTAAAGCGCTGACCATCTTCAGTTTCATTGACAAAGCCGAAAACTAAAACAATATCTTTAATTTCACGTAATTGTTCAAATGCTTGTTTCGTGCGTTGACTCAAGCTTGGGCGCAGTAATAAATCTTCAGCAGGGTAGCCCAAAATTGAAAGTTCAGGAAAAATAATCAGATCTGCGTGTTGTTTTTTCGCTTCATTTGCCTGTTCAAGCATTTTTTGCGCATTTGCATCGAGATTGCCAATGTGTGGAGAGAACTGTGCAAGGGCAATTTTAAAAGATTTCATTTAAATTAAGTCCTATTCCTATAGGTTTAAAATACACATAAACGACTGATTATTATTGTTATAAAAATTTCAGCGCAGTGTATTGTGGATTAAACGACTGCCGAAAGGCACAAATAAAAACCATTTATTATCTAACAGATAAAGATCTTATTTTGCGGTGCAAAAATAGAGACTTTTGCTATTTTATCGTAATTTAGAATAGATGCTAGCATCGAATACACTTTATTCTTGTATGCTGCAGAATATCATTGAAATGTGACAGATTTTTTGTGCTATTTATTTGAAATTATTATATTTTAAGATTAGGTTTGTTTGTAGTTTTAAGTCCGATCGCTCAAGTTAAAGAATATTCAGTTAAGCAATTGGTTTTGGTGGATTCAGAATAATATTGTCAATTTTTTTCAGGAAAATATCTTTAGCGATGTCACCTTGTTGTTCGATGTTGTAGGCAAAAAAAGGCTTGTTTGTAGTCAATTGATAGCGATATGGATTGTACTTTTTAAAACTTAAATAATATGCTGTTTGTAAGAGTGCGCCATGTAGCAACACATTGATTTTTTGTTGATATTGTAAGACATGCGCCATTTCGTGAATAAAAATGGCTTGATAGCCTAAATGTGCCTGAGCGTAGTCTGAACGGTAATGCAAATTGCGCACATGAATATCACCACAGGGCGCCATAAATATATGTTGTGGTTGCCAAGGTAAATAGGGGTGATTCATGACTCTGACTTTACTGTAGTCAATTAAATGACCGAACACAGACTGGCAGAGTTGTATTTCTGCAGGTGTTAAGTAGCGATATTTAAACTGCGCAAGTTTTAAAAAACGCATGAGCAGACTTAAAAATAAGAAATGCAGTTGCAGCATGTAAATTGATCATGAAAGGCTAACATCAAAAATATAGCGTAAATTGGCTTGCGACCCAATCTAATTGTCTTGTTTAAGTTAAACAACTAAGGCTTTGTATTCTAGTGTGGGAAATATTCAAAAATAAGAAAACCACCCGAAGGTGGTTTTTTGAGTCGTACTTGTTTTACAAGGTACAACGCAAACCGAATTAACGGTTGATGTCGCGTTGAGTGTAACCTGTATAAAGCTGACGTGGACGACCAATTTTGTAAGGACCGCTGTGCATTTCTAACCAGTGGCTGATCCAGCCAACAGTACGTGCAAGAGCGAAAATTACAGTAAACATTTCTGTTGGGATACCAATCGCTTTCAGGATGATACCTGAGTAGAAGTCTACGTTAGGGTATAAGTTACGCTTGATGAAGTATTCATCAGATAACGCAATACGCTCAAGTTCCATCGCAAGTGCAAGTTGTGGATCGTTGATACCTAAGTCGTTAAGAACCTCGTCACAAGTTTGCTTCATTACTGTTGCACGTGGGTCGAAGTTTTTATAAACGCGGTGACCGAAGCCCATCAGTTTAACTTCTTTAGTCTTCACTTTTTCCATGAAGTCTGCAACGTTTTCTACAGAGCCGATTTCGTCAAGCATCTTAAGAACAGCTTCGTTCGCACCACCGTGAGCAGGACCCCAAAGTGCAGAAATACCTGCAGAGATACATGCGTATGGGTTAGCGCCAGTAGAACCCGCTAAACGTACAGTTGAAGTAGACGCGTTTTGTTCGTGGTCAGCATGAAGCGTGAAAATACGATCCATTGCGCGTGCATGAACAGGGTTAACTTTGTAATCGCGGTCTGCTGGTGTAGCAAACATCATGTACAAGAAGTTTTCTGCGTAGCTTAAGTCGTTACGTGGGTAAACAAATGGTTGACCAACTGTGTACTTGTAGCTCCAAGCCGCTAAAGTAGGAATCTTAGCGATTAAACGAATCGCTGTGATTTCACGGTGATTAACATCTTCGATGTCTAAGTTATTGTGATAGAACGCAGATAACGCACCAACTACACCTACCATGATTGCCATAGGGTGAGCATCACGACGGAAACCGTTATAGAAACGTTTGACTTGGTCGTGAACCATAGTGTGGTTGCGAACTTTAGCATCAAAATCAGCTTTTTGTTCTGCAGTTGGTAGCTCGCCATTTAATAGTAAGTAGCAAGTTTCTAAGTAGTCAGCTTTAGTCGCTAATTGGTCAATCGGGTAACCGCGGTGTAAAAGAATACCTTTGTTACCATCAATAAACGTAATTTTAGACTCGCACGACGCTGTTGCCATAAAACCAGGATCAAAAGTAAAGTGACCTGCCGCCAACACATCCTTAACGTCAATTACATCTGGGCCTAATGTGCCGCTGTAAATTGGTAATTCAATTTCTTTTCCATCAAGCTGTAATACGGCTTTTTTGCCAGTTGCTTCAGACATTCAATAGATCTCCTGTCCTGGTGAATGTTGATCTGACTCGAAGTATCAATCTTTTAATGCGCAAGTCAGACGGATTAAAAATTAGCTCTAAGATTAGAGAGTACTGAAATTTTGTCAATTATACTTATGGATTAAGCAGACGACTGTTCATAAAAAAAGTCGCAAAAATTCCAATAAAAAAATCAATAAAATCACAGCACAGCCGCCGTATCATAAGTCAAAATTTGTCAGATGTGCAGAAAAAAATCATCAACACGGATTAATTGTAAGCAATTTTTATTTCTGATTTTAGTGGGCTATTTCTGTGGCGGGATTCTGTCTGATACTTAAATCTATCTAATTTTCATAACTTACACGTTTTTACATGCGCATTAGGGCGGGTTGATTCGTTGTAATTGGCAGTGCGTCTGTTATTTAAATTCGATATTGATTGATTAAAAAATGACTAGTTAAACTTCTAAAAAAGCCGTAACACATCCTATTTAGATTAGGAAATGATGAAATTTATTGTGAATAAAGCGTAGTTTGTTGTCCATACAGATGTGAAAATACTTGATAAGTTATTCATTCGCAAAGTGATTATTATTTTAAATGATTTTTTAGCTAAGGTATTTCAAGTAAATAGACTTCTTGCGTTAGTCAAAATTTAAACAGCCTAAAGCTACATTTAATAAGGTTTTAGCCAGTTCAAAAATTAGGTAAACGATACTTTCGCAAGAGATCTAATATAAATTGATGTCTGTGTCTAGATTAAAGTGCTGGTGCAATTGTTGTAAATTGCAACAAGTAGGGATGTGTATACCTACATAATGCTGCATACTTAAAATTATATACATATGTAAAAACCTAAATCACATCAGAAAAAAGACTAAATTTATCTTTAGTCTAAATATTCTAAATATACTTACTGCGCTACCACGAATGTATACTTTCATAATTAATTTAAAAAACATGGTCTTATGTTTTTGTGTGGTTATTAATTGCGAGAGGTTTGTCTTTGTAATTGTTAATGATTCTTATTTAAAGGTTTTTTAGCCAAAAAGCTGAGTAGAGTTGTTTGTATTTTGACAGTTGACGTTTTATAATTCAGTGTCGTTTTATGGTTAGGCATGTATTTGCCTGACAATGCTAGCTTTCCTTCGAATTTATTCCAACAAACTCCGGATGGAGTTTTTACTTACAGGATGCCCGCTGTGAAAAGCAACAGACCTGTCAATTTGTCCATGGGTCAAGTTTTAGAAGTAAACTTAAAATCGCCCGTGGCTATTGCATCAATTCTACACCGTCTTTCTGGTGTCATCGTATTTTTACTCGTACCGGTACTTTTATGGTTGTTAGACAAATCATTGTCTTCACCTGAAGGTTTTGCTCAAGTTCAAGAAATTTTTAACGGTTTCTTTGTGCGCTTTATCGTATGGGTATTTGTAGCCGGCTTAATCTATCACTTCATTGCTGGTGTTAAGCACTTACTTGCTGACCTTGGTTTTGCAGAAGAGCTGCAAAGTGGTCGCATTGCAGCTACTATTTCATTGATCTTGTCTGCTATCGGTATTATTGCAGCATTTGTATGGATTGTAATCTAATGAAAAGTGCTACAGGTTTAACGGGTTCAGGTTCTCGCGATTGGTTTATCCAGCGTATTAGTGCTGTTATTCTTGCTGTTTATACCGTAGTGGTATTTGGTTGGATTCTTCTTAACGGTGGATTTAACTTTGAACAGTGGTACGGCTTTATGATGACATTACCAATGAAGATTATGTCTTTGTTGGCAGTCTTATCTCTTGTTGCACATGCTTGGATTGGTATGTGGCAAGTATTCACTGACTATGTGACTACTCGTCAAATGGGTCCTTCAGCTTCAGGTTTACGCCTAGTGCTGACTTCAGCAGTGATTGTTGCTGTTTTTGCATACGCAATCTGGGCAATCCAGATTTTCTGGGCGAATTGATAGGAAGATATCATGGGCGCGATTAACCCTAAAGAAGATTATACAAATATTCCACACCAATTCTTTGACGCAGTCATCGTTGGTGGTGGTGGTTCAGGTATGCGTGCATCTTATCAACTTGCTCAAGCGGGTTTGAAAGTTGCGGTATTAACCAAAGTATTCCCTACACGTTCACACACTGTTGCAGCGCAGGGTGGTATTGGTGCATCTCTTGGTAACATGCAAGAAGATAACTGGCACTACCACTTTTATGACACGGTAAAAGGTTCTGACTGGTTGGGCGATCAAGACGCGATTGAATTTATGACGCGTGAAGCGCCACAAGTGGTTTATGAATTAGAACACTTGGGTATGCCATTTGACCGTAACGCAGACGGTACAATTTACCAACGTCCATTCGGTGGTCACTCTGCAAACTACGGTGAAAAAGCTGTGCCACGTGCGTGTGCTGCAGCTGACCGTACTGGTCACGCACTTCTTCATACGCTTTATCAAAGCAACGTGAAGATGGGTACTCAATTCTTCGTAGAATGGATCGCTCTTGATTTGATTCGTAACGAAGCTGGTGATGTACTAGGTGTAACCGCAATTGACCAAGAAACAGGTAAAATTGCAGTATTCCAAGCGAAAGCGACATTGTTTGCCACAGGTGGTGCAGGTCGTGTTTACCGTGCATCTACAAACGCGTATATCAACACAGGTGACGGTCTTGGTATGGCTGCGCGTGCGGGTATTCCATTGCAAGATATGGAATTCTGGCAGTTCCACCCAACAGGTGTTGCGGGCGCGGGCGTATTGTTAACGGAAGGTTGTCGTGGTGAGGGTGGTATCCTTCGTAACGATTCAGGCGAACCGTTCATGGAGCGTTATGCACCAACTTTGAAAGACTTGGCGCCACGTGACTTCGTATCACGTTCTATGGACCAAGAAATTAAAGAAGGTCGTGGTTGTGGTCCAAATAAAGACTACATCTTGCTTGATATGACGCACTTAGGTGCAGATACAATCATGAAGCGTCTTCCATCTGTATTTGAGATTGGTAAGAAATTCGCGAACGTTGATTGTACTAAAGAGCCAATTCCTGTTGTACCTACAATCCATTACCAGATGGGTGGTATTCCAACCAATATTCATGGTCAAGTGGTTGTTCCAGAAAGCCGTGAAACTCAAGAGTTGGTTGCGAACTACAACGCAGAAACTGATACATATACAACTAATGCGGGCGACCGTGATTTTGCTAAACCAGTAAAAGGTTTCTATGCAATTGGTGAGTGTTCATGTGTGTCTGTACACGGTGCTAACCGTTTAGGTACAAACTCATTGCTTGACTTGGTTGTATTTGGTAAAGCTGCTGGTCAACACATCATCGAGTATGTGACTAAGCAACACGATGGTGAGTACGAACCACTTCCAACAACTGTTCTTGAAAACACTTTGAATCGTATTCGTAAACTTGACGAATCAACTTCAGGTGAAAACGCTCAAGAAGTTGCTGATGCAATTCGTAACATCGTTCAAGACCACGCAGGTGTATTCCGTACTTCAGCATTGCTTGATGAAGGTGTGAAACAAATTCTTGCGCTTGAACCACGTGTTCGTAACATTCATTTGAAAGATAAATCTAAAGTGTTCAACACTGCACGTGTAGAAGCATTAGAAGTTGAAAACTTGTATGAAGTTGCTAAAGCGACACTGATCTCAGCTGCTGCCCGTAAAGAATGTCGTGGTGCGCATACTGTTGTAGACTTTGAGTTACCACCAGATCACCCAACTTATTCTTATGGTCGTCGTGATGATGAGTGGATGAAGCATACTTTATGGTTCTCTACAGATAACCGTCTTGAGTACAAACCAGTACGTTACAAGCCGCTTACTGTAGCTGCTATTCCACCTAAACCACGTACATTCTAATTAGGAGAAGTAAGATGAGTAGAGGTACTCGTACATTTAATATCTACCGCTACGATCCTGATAAGGATAAAGCACCGTACATGCAAACTTTTAAACTTGAATTGACTGATAAGCATCGTATGTTGCTTGATGCACTTCTTGAGTTGAAAGTACAAGATGAATCTTTGACTTTCCGTCGTTCATGTCGGGAAGGTATTTGTGGTTCTGATGGTGTAAACATCAATGGTAAAAACGGTTTAGCATGTCTTTGGAACCTAAACGATTTACCAGAAGTGATTACTATTCGCCCACTTCCAGGTCTTCCTGTAATTAAAGACTTAGTTGTTGATATGAATCAGTTCTATGATCAGTACAATAAGATTCATCCGTTCTTGATCAACAACCAACCTGCACCGCCAAAAGAGCGTTTACAATCTCAAGAAGATCGTGAACATCTTGATGGTTTGTATGAATGTATTCTTTGTGCATGTTGTTCTACATCTTGCCCATCATTCTGGTGGAACCCGGACAAGTTTTTGGGTCCTTCAGCATTGTTGAATGCATACCGTTTCATTATCGATTCGCGTGATACTGCAACTCAAGAGCGTTTGGCTCGTCTTGACGACCCATTCTCTTTGTTCCGTTGTAAAGGTATCATGAACTGTGTATCTGTATGCCCTAAAGGCTTGAACCCAACTAAAGCAATCGGTCATATCCGTAATATGCTTTTAGATATGGCTGGCTAATAGACTGCGTGATCTCAGTTGAGAAAAGCACACCTAAGGGTGTGCTTTTTTTGTGCTACAATTACTGTAAAAGTCGTGTGATACGTAACTTGTTTTTGATGGGTGCGAAAATGAAAAATATTGCATACAAAATTGTGGTTAAAAAATGAGTATTCGATATTTTTAAGTATAGCTGTTGGATAAATAGACAAAAACGGCATTTAGCCGACTAAAGTTGCACACAATTGTAATCCAGTGCTGCTATTTTGTTGTAATGCATGGGTAAATGCCAAGATTAGCTGCAATATTTATTTATAGATGTTATCATATAACGTGTAAGTGAGAGGGCAGATTGAGAGATGTGCTCTCTTTTCTTTTATCTAAAATAGTGGTGTTGGACTTTGGTCTAAATTGCATCTGTTTTTTAAATAAAGCACCATATGTTAGATGAAAATAGAATCAATGTATTTCGCCAATTTATAGGAGGTATGTGTCAAAAAAATCAATTGCATTTCTGAGATCATGTTACGATTAATAAATGAATACATTTGAAAAATGTTGAATTTTTGTACATTTTATCAACATTTTAAGTGCAAATGATGTGTTATTAAATCAGGACTATCGCAGAAAAGTCGTATTAGAAAAGCTAAGACTGAGCACTTATTTTTTCTAAAACGATTTTGCAAAAAATTGCTCGGCTTAGGTCGAGTATATATGTGAGTGATGATGCCAGTGAGGGCGTTATGATTCATAAATGACATTGGGTTTTCCTAATGTAGTGATAACGCCTCATGACTTATGTCGATTGGGGACTAATGTCATGTTACCAATTTGACATTATCAATCATGGGTTTGCTTAAAAAGCATCCTGGAAAATGTTTTTGCAATAGGAAATGGGTCCACAAATGCAAGAAGTTGCTGACGCACTGCGTCTTGACACTGAACTTTCCGCTGATAGTGCAGCGTATATTGAAGAACTTTACGAGCATTATTTAACGTCACCGGAATCAGTCGGTGCTGATTGGCGCGAATATTTCGATAAATTCCCGAAGGGTGATCAACCACACAGTAATGTACGTGAGCAATTCCTTTTATTAGGTCGTAATTCTAATCGCGTTCAAGCCATTGTTCAGAGTTCAGTGAGTTCTGAACATGAACAACGTCAAATTGGCGTGTTGCAACTGATTGCTGCTTACCGTAACCGTGGTCACCAAAAAGCAAAATTAGATCCACTAGGTTTGGCAAAACGTGAAGACGTGCCTGATCTTGACCTTGCTGCGCATGGCTTAACTAAGTCCGATTTAGATACTGTTTTCCGTACAGGTAATTTAGAAATTGGTAAATCTGAAGCCACATTGGGCGAAATGGTTGATGCCATGGAGGCGATCTACTGCGGTTCAATTGGTTCAGAATACATGCACATTGTTGATACCAAAGAAAAACGCTGGATTCAACAACGCTTAGAACGTGCGCGTGGTAAGTTTGCATTTACTGCAGATCAAAAGAAACACGTTCTTGAGCGCTTAACAGCAGCTGAAGGTCTAGAAAAATTTTTAGGCAATAAATACGTTGGTGCAAAACGATTTGGTGTAGAGGGCGGTGAATCATTTATCCCGATGGTCAATGAAATCATTCAACGTGCGGGTACTGTTGGATGTAAAGAAGTCGTGATTGGGATGCCACACCGTGGTCGTTTGAACCTACTTGTGAACATCATGGGTAAAAACCCAGCAGACTTGTTTGGTGAGTTCGAAGGTAAGAGCTTGCACAAAAAAGGTTCTGGGGACGTAAAATATCACCAAGGTTTCTCATCGAACGTGATGACTCCGGGTGGTGAAGTGCACTTGGCACTTGCGTTTAACCCATCGCACTTAGAAATTGTTGGACCTGTGGTTGAGGGTTCTGTACGTGCACGTCAAGTACGTCGTAAAGACATTGGTGGTGATGATGTATTGCCATTAATCGTACACGGTGATGCAGCATTTGCAGGTCAAGGTGTTAACCAAGAAACCTTCCAAATGTCACAAACTCGCGGTTATACCGTAGGTGGTACAGTTCACATTGTGATTAACAACCAAGTTGGTTTCACAACATCTGACCCACGTGACGCACGTTCTACTGAATACTGTACTGACATTGCAAAAATGATTCAGGCGCCAATTTTCCATGTGAATGGCGATGATCCTGAAGCGGTGATTTTTGTATCTCAATTGGCACACGATTTCCGTCATACATTCCGTAAAGACGTTGTAATTGATTTGTTCTGCTACCGTCGTCGTGGTCACAACGAAGCGGATGAGCCAGCAGCAACTCAGCCAATGATGTATCAAGTGATCAACAAAAAGCCTACTACACGTACTTTGTATGCTGACCAATTGGTGCAAGAAGGTGTGTTGGATCGCGCAGCAGCAGATCAAATGATCGAAGATTACCGTACAGATTTAGAAGCGGGTAATCACGTTGCGAATGCATTGGTGCTTGAGCCAAATACCAAAATGTTTGTAGATTGGTCGCCATACTTGGGTCACGACTATACAGACGATTGGGATACAACTTTCCCAATCGAGCGTTTGAAAGAACTTGGTCAAACCATGCGTAAACTTCCAGAAGGTTTCGTGCTGCAGCGCCAAGTTGCTAAAGTGATTGATGATCGCTTGAAAATGCAAACAGGTGAAATGCCACTAAACTGGGGTGCAGCTGAAACTTTGGCATACGCAACTTTGTTGGATGAGGGTTACCTTGTGCGTTTGACTGGTGAAGACGTTGGTCGTGGTACTTTCTCACACCGTCATGCAAAACTGCATAACCAAGTCGATGGTAAAACTTATATTCCACTTTGCCACATTAAAGAGAACCAACCACGTGTTGCAATCTATGACTCTTTATTGTCTGAAATGGCAGTATTGGCATTTGAATATGGTTATGCGACAACGCTTCCAAAGAGCTTGATTATTTGGGAAGCACAATTTGGTGACTTCGCAAACTGTGCTCAAGTGGTAATCGACCAGTTCATTTCATCTGGCGAAACCAAGTGGGAGCGTGTGTGTGGTTTAACAATGCTTCTTCCTCACGGTTATGAAGGTCAAGGTCCTGAGCATTCATCTGCACGTTTAGAGCGTTTCTTACAGCTTTGTGCGGAAGAGAACATGCAAGTGATGACACCAACAACACCTGCACAGATTTTCCACGCTTTACGTCGTCAGGCAATTCGTCCAATCCGTAAGCCAATGATCATCATGTCGCCGAAGTCTTTACTTCGTCACAAGTTAGCCGTGTCTAACCTTGATGAGCTTGCAACTGGTACATTCCAGACTGTGATTGATGAAATTGACAACATCAACAAAGCAGACGTGACTCGTTTGGTATTGTGTGGTGGTAAAGTGTATTACGACTTGCTTGAAAAGCGTCGTGAATTAGAATTGAACAATACTGCAATTGTTCGTATTGAACAGTTGTATCCATACCCAGAACAACGTCTTGCAGAAGTTCTTGCTTCTTATCCAAACGTAAAAGAGCTTGTTTGGACTCAAGAAGAACCGAAGAACCAAGGTGCTTGGTTATTCATCGCGCCACGCTTATATGATGACGTAATGAAAACTGGTAAACAGATTCGCATTAGTTATGCGGGTCGTGAAGCATCTGCAGCACCAGCGTGTGGTTCACCATATTTGCATGCAAAACAACAAGCTCAGCTCATTAATGACGCGCTTGCGATCGTAGCTGAATAACAGGAGATTCGAAATAATGGCAACCGAAATTAAAGCACCGGTATTTCCAGAGTCAGTTGCAGACGGTACGATTGCAACTTGGCACAAACAGCCAGGTGAAGCAGTTTCACGTGATGAAGTGATCTGTGATATTGAAACCGATAAAGTTGTTTTGGAAGTAGTCGCTCCTGCGGATGGCACCATCGCTGCAATTATTAAAAATGAAGGCGATACTGTTCTTTCAGACGAAGTAATTGCTCAATTTGAAGCTGGTGCTGTATCTGGCGCTACTCAAACTCAAGCTGTTCAGTCTGAAGGTCAAGTAGAGCAAGCTGCAGCGAAAACTGAAGCGGGCGCTGCGCCAGTTGTTGAGCGTGCACAACCTGTTGCTGACCAAGCACCGGCAGTACGTAAAGCATTGACTGAAACAGGTATCAATGCTGCAGACGTATCTGGTACAGGTCGTGGTGGTCGTATCACTAAAGAAGATGTTGCAAATCATCAAGCTAAACCTGCTGCTGCAGCTGCGCCATTAAGCGTTGCGGTAGGCGAGCGTATCGAGAAACGTGTTCCTATGACGCGTTTACGTAAGCGCGTGGCAGAGCGTTTACTTGCAGCGACTCAAGAAACTGCAATGTTGACAACATTCAATGAAGTGAACATGAAGCCAATCATGGAAATGCGTGCACAATACAAAGACGCATTTGAAAAACGTCATGGTGCACGTTTAGGCTTTATGTCTTTCTTCGTGAAAGCTGCAACTGAAGCATTGAAACGCTACCCAGCAGTAAACGCTTCTATTGATGGCGAAGACATCGTGTATCACGGTTACTACGATATCGGTGTTGCAGTTTCTTCTGACCGTGGTTTAGTGGTTCCTGTATTACGTGATACAGACCGCATGAACTATGCTGAAGTAGAAAATGGTATTCGTGACTATGCTTACAAAGCACGTGACGGTAAGCTTGGTATTGAAGATATGACTGGCGGTACATTCACCATTACTAACGGTGGTACTTTCGGTTCATTGTTATCTACACCAATTCTAAACACGCCACAAACTGCAATCTTGGGCATGCACAAAATCCAAGAGCGTCCTATGGCGGTAAATGGTCAAGTTGAAATCTTGCCAATGATGTACTTAGCGCTTTCTTATGACCACCGTTTAATTGATGGTAAAGAAGCTGTAGGTTTCCTTGTAACAATCAAAGAATTGTTAGAAGAGCCAGCTAAACTCATCCTTGACCTTTAATTCTAAAGAATAAATCAGTGGGCTCGGAGCGATCCTCTAAGCCCATTTTTGGAGATAAAAATGTCTCAACAATTTGATCTTGTTGTTATTGGCGGTGGCCCAGGTGGTTATGAAGCGGCAATTCGTGCGGCTCAACTTGGCTTTAAAGTTGCGTGTATCGAAAAACGTATTCACAAAGGTAAACCATCTTTGGGTGGTACATGCTTAAACGTGGGTTGTATCCCATCTAAAGCATTACTAGATTCTTCACATCGTTATGAAGATACTGTTAAGCATTTAGATGACCACGGTATTACAACGGGTGAAGTTGCTTTCGATTTGTCTAAAATGCTAGCGCGTAAAGACAAAGTCGTTGAGCAATTGACTGGTGGTGTTGCGCAATTACTTAAAGGTAATGGCATCGAATGGTTACAAGGTACTGGTAAACTACTTGCTGGTAAAAAAGTTGAATTCGTTTCTCATGAAGGCGAAACTCAGGTTTTAGAGCCTAAATATGTGATTCTTGCGACTGGTTCGGTTCCTGTAAGTATTCCTGTTGCTCCTGTAGATCAAGACATTATTGTTGATTCTACTGGTGCATTAGAATTCCCTGAAGTGCCTAAGCGTTTAGGTGTGATTGGTGCAGGCGTAATTGGTCTTGAACTTGGTTCAGTATGGCGTCGTTTAGGTGCAGAAGTTGTTGTATTTGAAGCAATGGATGCATTCTTACCAATGGCTGACAAAGCTTTGGCGAAAGACTACCAAAAACTCTTGACTAAGCAAGGCATGGATATCCGTATCGGTGCGAAAGTTTCAGGTACTGATGTTAATGGTCGTGAAGTGACTGTTAAATATACCCAAGGCGGTGAAGACAAAGAACAAACTTTCGATAAATTGATCGTTTGTGTAGGTCGTCGTGCTTATGCTGAAGGTTTATTGGCAGATGATTGCGGTATTAAACTGACTGAACGTGGCTTAGTTGAAGTAAACGATTGGTGTGCAACTTCTGTTGAAGGTGTATATGCAATTGGTGACTTGGTACGTGGTCCAATGCTTGCACACAAAGCAATGGAAGAAGGCGTAATGGCTGTTGAGCGTATTCACGGTCATGCTGCACAAGTTAACTACGACACAATCATCTCAGTCATCTACACACACCCTGAAGCGGCGTGGGTTGGTTTAACTGAAGAGCAAGCCAAAGAAAAAGGCCACGAAGTGAAAACTGGTCAATTCGGTTTCGCGGTAAATGGTCGTGCTTTAGCTGCAGGCGAAGGTGCTGGTTTTGTGAAGTTTGTTGCAGATGCAAAAACAGATCGTTTATTGGGTATGCACGTGATTGGACCTGCTGCGTCTGATATCGTTCACCAAGGTATGATTGCACTTGAGTTTGTATCTTCAGTTGAAGATTTACAATTAATGACATTTGGTCACCCAACCTTCTCTGAAGTGGTGCATGAAGCCGCTTTAGCTGTAGATGGGCGTGCGATTCACGCGATTCAGCGTAAACGTAAATAACACTAAAAAGAGCGGCTTAGGCCGCTCTTTTTACATTTGATGGTTGTATTTATGGGAATAATCATCTAAAAGTAAAGAGCATAGGAAAAACACCACACAAGGAAAGCAATATTAAAACTTCGGTTTGATATTGATGGTGATAACTGAATAAAAGAAGTAGTAAAAGGTTAGTCAATGAATCTACATGAGTATCAAGCAAAAGCGCTATTAAAAAAATATGGTATGCCAGTGCAAGAAGGCATTTTGGCCACTACAGCCGTAGAAGCCGTGCAAGCTTTCGAGCAACTCGGCGGTAAATTTGCGGTGATGAAAGCTCAGGTACATGCAGGTGGTCGCGGTAAAGCGGGCGGCGTGAAGGTCGTAAAATCTGCACAAGAAGCAGCAGATTATGCTAACCAAATTCTTGGAACACGCTTGGTCACCTATCAAACCGATGCCTATGGTCAGCCTGTAAACAGTATTTTAGTGGCTGAAGATGTTTATCCTGTAGAGCGTGAACTGTATTTGGGTGCAGTGGTGGATCGTTCTAGCCGTCGCGTCACTTTTATGGCATCTACCGAAGGTGGTGTGGATATTGAGAAAGTGGCGGAAGAAACCCCAGAAAAAATTATTAAAGTAGAAGTTGATCCTTTAGTGGGTTTGTTGCCATTTCAGGCACGTGAAGTGGCCTTTGCATTAAAACTTAAAGATAGTCAAATCACGCAGTTTGTGAAGATTATGACAGCGGCTTATCAGGCATTTATCGATAATGATTTTGCCTTATTTGAAATTAATCCATTGTCTGTACGTGAAAATGGCGACATTTTATGTGTGGATGCCAAAGTCGGTATTGATTCTAATGCGCTGTATCGTTTGCCTGAAGTCTTGGCACTGCGCGATAAAACACAAGAAAATGAACGTGAATTGCGTGCATCCGAATTTGACCTGAACTATGTTGCTTTAGAAGGCAATATCGGTTGTATGGTGAATGGCGCAGGTCTAGCAATGGCGACTATGGATATTATTAAACTCTATGGCGGTCAGCCTGCAAACTTCTTAGATGTAGGTGGTGGTGCAACCAAAGAACGCGTGATTGAAGCCTTTAAAATTATTTTGGCAGATCACTCGGTTAAAGGCGTACTGATTAATATTTTTGGTGGAATTGTACGTTGTGACATGATTGCGGAAGCAATTATTGCAGCGGTTCAGGAAGTAAATGTGACGGTACCTGTGGTGGTTCGCCTAGAAGGGAACAACTCAGAACTCGGTGCAAAATTACTAGATGAATCAGGCTTAAAACTTATTTCTGCTAATGGCTTATCTGATGCCGCAGAAAAAATTGTTGCTGCAGTGAAAGCTTAAGGAGAATCAGGATGAGCGTATTAATTAATAAAAACACCAAAGTATTGGTACAAGGTTTCACTGGTAAAAATGGTACTTTTCACTCAGCACAAGCACTTGATTATGGAACCAAAGTGGTGGGTGGGGTAACGCCAGGAAAAGGTGGTCAAACTCACTTGGAATTACCCGTATTTAATACCATGAAAGAAGCAGTACGTGAAACAGGTGCAGATGCATCGGTGATTTATGTACCTGCACCGTTTGTTTTAGATTCGATTGTAGAAGCAGTTGATTCTGGCGTGGGTTTGATTGTGGTGATTACAGAAGGTGTACCCACCATCGACATGCTTAAAGCTAAGCGTTATTTAGAAACCAATGGCAATGGTACACGTTTGGTGGGTCCAAACTGCCCAGGTGTGATTACACCAGGTGAATGCAAAATTGGCATCATGCCAGGGCATATTCATCAACCAGGACGAATTGGCATTATTTCACGCTCAGGTACTTTGACCTATGAAGCTGTGGCACAAACCACCAAGTTGGGCTTAGGACAATCGACTTGTATCGGGATTGGTGGCGACCCAATTCCAGGTATGAACCAAATTGATGCTTTAAAATTATTCCAAGACGACCCAGACACCGATGCGATTATTATGATTGGTGAAATTGGTGGTACGGCAGAAGAAGAAGCGGCGGAATATATACAGTCGAATGTCAATAAACCTGTGGTGGGATATATTGCTGGAGTGACAGCACCTAAAGGTAAGCGTATGGGACATGCGGGTGCAATTATTTCAGGCGGTAAAGGCACTGCGGAAGAAAAATTTGCAGCTTTTGAACGTGCTGGAATTGCTTATACGCGTAGCCCTGCAGAATTGGGTTCTACTATGTGGCAAGTATTAAAAGATCAAGGTTTGCTTAAATAAGTCAAATCTTGAAGAGCTTGATTTTATTCAGCACTCAATCCCCAATATTGGGGATTTTTTATGCTGAAAAATTAGCCAGAATTGAGAGATAAAGTATATAATATGTGTTGATTCGGTATAAATTATGTAAGTGTCTTGCATTTTGTCCAAAGTGTTGCTATCAAAGATAGGCATAATATTGCGAAATATTTCACATTAATTACATTTTATGTGCGGAGTAGCGCGTGTTAACAAGAAGAAAGAAATTTTCAATCTATTATGTGTCTGCATTATCTTGCATGTCACTGTTTCCAACGGTTTATGCACAAGAGAGTGTGGATCAACTGCGTGAACAAAGCGTTGTTGCAATACGTTCAGGGCAAATTGATGCTGGCTTTCAGCAACTTGAGTCCTTGCTGCAGCAATATCCACAAAATCAAAAGCTTTTAGCAGATTATATTGTGATAGCTTATAGTCACAATAAAATTGGTCTGCATCAGTTGCCATATTTGAACGCTATTCAGGCAGCGCAATTTCCTGAATATGGACAAGTCAGCGCGATTAAAACTTTGCGTGATTTAAAACAATATCCCGCTGCTTTAGCATTGGTGCAACAATTTCAACAGGTGAAACCTGCTGACTCTTGGCAAGTTTGGCGTGCAGTATTGCATGTTGAATCAGGTCAAATTGAACAAGCACGTCAAGATGTAAAAAGCATCCATGCAGCGACGCTAAGTGCAGATTATTTAGCACAATTGTCTTATGTTTATAGACTATTAGAAATGCCTGTAGAGGCGCTAAAAGCTGCTGAGGCATCTTTAGCACAGCAGGTGACAGGCAATGCGCAGGAACAATATGTATTGGCTCTATTGTTGAATGCAGATCAGGCACGTGCTGAAGCCTATATGCAAACCCATCATTTAGATCAGCCAAACTTGATTTTTGCGGCAAAATTACAAGACTTTTCACAAAGAATTCTCGATGCGGTGCAATTTTATAAATCTGCCAGTTATCGGAATGAAGGTGAGTATGCTTTTCGGCTTTTAGATTCAGTTCTAGCCGACATGCAAGCTTATATCCCTCAGTTGACAGATCAGCCCGATTTGCAACGTCGCTTTTATTATGAATATCTCTATGCTTTAAACCAGCGTAATCGTGCAAAAGATGTGATTGCAACTTTGCCTCAGGTCGATGTGCAACCGCTAGATATGCCTGCTTATGTACGTCATGCCATTGCCGATGCATATTTGAAACTGCAACAACCTGCTAAGGCTGAACCGCTGTATTTGAGTTTGTTTAAAGAAAAGAATTATGTCGATTATTCGGTATACGCAGGTTTGTATTATGCCTATATCGAGCAGGAAAAATTTAAACAGGCCAATCAGCTGATTCAAGAGATGGATAAAACGCTGCCGACCTTTAGTTATAGTGATGCCAAAGGTGTAGAGCGAACCACACATTCAGATCGCTTGGAATATTTGAGTTTGAAAGGTTTGAATTATGCCTATCGAAATCAACATGCCAAGGCCGAGCAGTATTTTCAAAATTTGGTTGAACACGCACCGAGCAATGTCGCTTTCCAAAATAATTTAGCACTCATTCAACGTTGGCGTGAAAAACCTTTAGATGCCGAACATACGGTATCTCAATGGAACGGCATGACGCCAATTAGCCAAACCACGCAAATCAATCAGATGCAAAATGCACAGACTTTGGGTGATATTGAGCGTTGGCGTGCTATCAATCAGTATTTATATCAAACTGTACCTGATGATACTGCGGTGCAACGTAGCCGCAAAGAGTTGAATGATCGGGAACATTTTTCGATTCAGCATTCAAGTACTTGGTCGGAAAGTAAGTCTGATCAACAACTTTTAAATCAGCTTAAAGGCAGCAATGAACAGAATCATTGGACGCGTCTTAATAGTCCGTGGATGAATGATCATTATCGTCTGTTTGCCGATCATACTTACCGCTGGTCAAAATACCAAGAAGGGAAAATAGATGATCAGCGGGTCGGTTTAGGTTTAGAGTGGAACAAGCAACGTAAAGCAGCCAGTATTTTGTTGTCCAATAGCGTAGACGATAGCCGTTTTGGCGTTGAACTCGATTGGACGCATGCCTTAAATGATCATTGGCAATATCGTCTTAATTTCAATACGCAGGCAGATATTCCCTTACAAGCCATTCGGGATGGTTACGAGGGCGAATCTTATTTGGTTGGTTTGAACTGGCAACAAAATGAATCACGCAAAGCGGGCTTGCAATACCAATTGACAGATATTGATGATGGCAATACACGCCACGAAACGTCGGCATTTTTTAGCCAGCGAATTTATTCAGCTCCGCATCATTTAACCACAGCAACCGTTGCAGGTTATTACGGTCAAAACGATAACATTGCGACCAATTATTTTAACCCTGAACGCAGCCACAGCCTTGAATTACGCTTAGCGCACGATTGGATGACGTGGCGTAATTATGAGCGTCATTTGAATCAGCGTTTTGAAGCGACTGTCGGTACCTATCAACAAAAAGGTTATTCAAATGATCCGATTTATAACTTTTTTTATGGACATGAATGGCAACTTTCCAGAACTTGGAAGTTGAATTATGGAGTGGGGTGGGGAGTACATCCTTACGATGGTGAGGATGAAGAAAAAACCTATGCAGTTTTAGGTTTTGAGGGACGCTTCTAATGAAAAAACAAATCAGTATTTTAAGTGCAATGTGTCTGGCATTGCTCAGTGGTGGCGCAGCTTCGGCATTTGCTAATAGTGCAACACAGCCTCAGCCCGATGCAACTGACACAGCTGCAACCAATATAGACAACCCACAAGCTTATTCGTTTGTCACCCTGACTTTTCACGATGTCCGTGATGATGTCAAAAAAAGAGGTGATCGTGATGTGTATGCGGTGAGCACTAAAAATTTTGCCCAATTTTTAGCGTGGATTAAGACAAATGGCTGGCAGCCAATTCGTTTAGAAGATGTATGGCAAGCGCGTCAGTTTAAAAAACCGTTGCCTGAAAAAGCCGTATTAATTACGGTAGATGATGGTGCGCTCAGCAGCTATACCAAAATTTTTCCATTGCTCAAGTTGTACCAAGTGCCTGCGGTTTTTGCCATTCCAACCAGTTGGATTAACGGTAATACCCAAGCTGCCTATGAAGCTTATGGTTCTGGGAACTTAATGAATTGGGATCAGATGCGTGAAATTCAGCGTTCGGGTTTGGTCGAGTTTGTATCGCACAGTGACAACTTGCACTATGGTATTTTGTCGAATCCGCAACAAAATAAGCAGCCTGCAGCAATTGCACGTTTGTATGATGAAAAAACCAAAAGCTATGAAAGCGATGCAGCGTATAAGCAACGTATTTTGACAGATTTAAAACGCTCTAAACAGGTGTTGGAAAAAGAATTAGGTGTAGAAAGCCGTGCTATTTTCTGGCCTTACGGTGCAGCGAGTAAAGAAACCGAAGATATTGCAGTTCAAGCTGGTTTTCCAATGTCATTCAGCTTAGGTAGTGTTTTGACCCTCGCTGATGCGGAAAAGACCTATCAACGCGCCTTGATTATGGATAACCCAACGCCAGAAGTGATTCATGAAGGCATGCGTGAATTTTTAACTTATACCCGTGCGCCGTATAAGCAACGCAAAAGTATTTTACGTTATGACTTGGCCGATATGGCTGCTGTAAGTTATGACCAAGCCGATCAAAAACTGGGGCAGCTTTTAAATCAGGTCAATGCACTTAAAACCAATACCTTGTTATTAAAAGTGGTAGCAGACAGCAATGCCGATGGTAAGGTGGATGTTGCGTATTTTCCAAACCGCCAACTGAAAATGCAGCAGGATTTACTCAACCGTACCGTGTGGCAAGCACGCACACGGGTTGGGCATCGCGTATATGCCGAGTTACCGCTCAGTTTGCAAACCCAACAGGGCTATAGCTTGGCAGACTTCACTACAGATTTGGTGAAAAATAATAGCTCGATTGAAGGTTTAATGTTAGATACAGGCTCTAGTCTGAATTGTGCTTTGGCGCAAGAGAAATGGACAGCAGAATGCCAAGCCGCTGTGCAGCAGATTATCGACATTAAAAACCAGACTAAAAAAGCGGCTAAATATTACACCAATATCAGTAACAACTACCAAACAGCTTTAAAAGTAGATGGTAACCAAACCTCATTTAAAGGCTTAAAACAAGTGGTTCAGCTGATTCCAGATCATGCCGATTTTATCTATATCAGCATTGATCCTGTTCAAGCTGCATCGCATTTTTCAGACCTCAAACATGCAATTGCGCATTTGAATGAACAAGAAAGACAGCATTTGATGGTGACTTTTGAAGTGAATCCTCAAGCGACTGCGCATCAATGGCAGCATTATCAAAATGCTTATGCTGCGCTCAGACAGTTGTCTATACAGAAATTAGGAGTAGAAAATTACCATTTGAATATGGGAGAGCAGGTTCATCAACACCTTTATGCGCCGCTCAGTTTAAACGAAAGCCCTTTGGAATATCGCGACCTATTCCAGACCAGAACAGGACGTTGATATTATGATGAACTTTGCACAATTTGATCTGAGTGATTTATATTTTGGCTTTGCATTTTTCTATCCGCTGTTTATGGCGTGGTTATGGATTGCAGGCGGAATCTGGTTTTATTTTAAGCGCGAATATCGTCAAAATGATTTGCCTGAACCTAGTCAGGAAGGCTGTAGTATCATTATTCCTTGTTTTAATGAAGAAGAACACGTCCGTGCGACTATTCGTTACGCCATGCAGACGCAATATCCACTATTTGAAGTGATTGCAGTCAATGATGGTAGTAGCGATAGAACAGCCGAAATTTTAGATGAACTGGCAGCACAATATCCAAAACTTCGTGTAGTCCATTTGGCTGAAAATCAGGGCAAAGCCTATGCCTTGCGGGCAGGAACGATGGTCAGCCAATATGAGTTTTTGGTGTGTATTGATGGTGATGCCTTACTGCATCCGCATGCAGTATTCTGGATGATGCACCAATTGACCAGTTATCCGCGTGTGGGGGCTGTGACAGGAAATCCACGTATTATTAACCGTTCTAGTATTTTAGGTAAGTTACAAGTTGGTGAGTTTTCATCAATTATTGGTCTAATTAAACGTGCTCAACGTACCTATGGACGTATTTTTACTGTGTCGGGCGTGATCGCAGGTTTTCGTAAAACCGCTTTAGACCGCATTGGCTATTGGCGCGATGACATGATCACTGAAGATATTGATGTATCTTGGCGTTTGCAGTTTGACCACTGGGATTTGCAATACGTGCCGAAAGCTTTGTGCTACATCTATATGCCCGAAACCTTTAAAGGTTTGTGGAAGCAGCGTCTGCGCTGGTCGCAAGGTGGGGTAGAAGTCCTGTTTGCCTATGTGCGTAAGATGTTCAAATGGCGTTTGCGCCGTATGTGGCCGATTGCGATTGAAGCCATAATCAGTATTACTTGGGCATACGTAATTTTCGGGATATTCCTGTTATATCTGTATGGCTTATTTTTTCCTGTACCAACAGAATGGTACATCCAGACTATTTTTCCACAGTGGTATGGTGTAGTTTTGGGTGTGACTTGTTTGATTCAGTTCTTTGTCAGCCTCTGTATTGACCATCAATACGATAAAAGCCGTACATTCAGAACCTACTTTTGGGTCATTTGGTATCCATTATTTTTCTGGATTTTAATGATGCTGACGACAGTGGTGGCATTGCCTAAAACCATTCTGAAAAAGAATAAACGTGCGCGTTGGGTCAGCCCAGACCGTGGTTTTAGAGGAGAAGATGAACATGCCTAAATATGAAATGATTCAGGATGAATCTCAGCTCGAAATTCCTCAATATATTGATGAGCCAAAATATGTGCGCAATAAAAGTGCGGGCTATGGTCTATTCTTTTTAGGATGGCTGGTCTGGATTTGGCTGTTCTTGCCGCTGATTACCTTGCTGTTGTGGTGGTATGAAGGTTATACCGTTTATCACCACTTAATTATTGGCAATGGCCCAGATGGCCCGATCAGTTTGTTGCATATTGCTTTAGCCATCGACATTTTTATTCTGTTCTTGTTGGTGTGGGCAAGTTACAACTGGATTCGCTTTCGTAATAAAGAGCGTCGTCATGCACCGATCCCTGTGACTGCGGAACACATGGCGAAAAGTTTTGCTTTACAAGTTACAGATATTGAAACTTTAAAACAGGCTAAAAATGTGACTTTGCATTATGACGAAGACGGTGTTTTGCAACAGTACGCCATCAACCAAACTTTGCCAGTAGCGTCTGTCGCTACTGGGCTGAATCAGGTTCAGCCTCAAGCTGAAAACTAAGCTGCATGGGTTTGACTTGTGGATGCTGTGCAACAAAGTCATCAGGATAATAACCAATATGTTTCACACCATGCTGCTCTAAAAGTTGGATGCTGTGCTGCAATTCTTGAGTTGAAATTTTCTGCTGGTTGCGCCAATTGACCGTTTGTAATTCAAAAATAGTACGATCCAAATTTGGGTCGTATTTTTTTGCATGCTGAATTAAATCCAAATAGAATTTTTTATGGTTTTTGGCTTGCTCCATATAGGGCATGGCCATGATGGCATTGTAGTCATAATAACGATAGGTACTTGGCATGGACTGTGCAAACCATTGTTCACTTTGGGGTTGCGTGACCACGGGTGCATACATATTGCGCGCCACCAATAAATTGGGTTGGTATTGTTTGAGTACTTGAGTAATACCTGCTGCCAATTGATCTAAATAAGCAGTTTTATATTTGGCTAAGCGTGCCTGTTTGGGATGTCTGAGGTCTTTAAAAATACGATGTGAAAACCCCCATTGCTGATAATATTTACGTGCCAAAGCCGAAGAATCTTCATAATCTGACAAGGTCACATCATCATGGTACAACACACCATCGACAGGATTGTGTTGAATGAAATCACGGTAAATATCCACAATAATTTCTAGGTTTTTCTGTTCAAAAGGTGAGAGGCGAATATAGCCTTTTTGTTCGTCTTGACGATGTTGCACATAATTGAATTGCTGATTTTTCGGCAATTCCCACGCCAAAACGGGCAACCATGCATAAACATGCTGCACCTGTGTATTTTGACGAATTTGCTGAAGTAACTGTGGAAATAAGTTGTCACGTACTGGCACATAACGGTTTTCGAAATATACTTGATCTGCAGAGCCGTTGGCATCTGGGTCGGCAAATGCCTGTAAAAAAATCGTATTCGGTCGAATGTTTTGAATGCGTTGAATCAAGGCTTGAATATTACGTTGTTGCTGGGCTTTGTCTGTATCGAAAACATAATCTAAATCAATATGCATAATCCGCATTTGCGCAATAGGCTTATTGTGCTTTGTTTTTTGTTGAGTCTGTTGCGTGGTGGGTTGTTCCAAGTTTTTTATAACGTTTTCAATAGGATGTTGAGCAATCACAGGCAAACTTTGAGCATGTACAGCCATAGGCAGGGTTAGGATGAATAGTCCAATTTGACATACTCGGTTCAAGGCTTGGCTAATTTTTTTTGGAAATACAAACATAAGACTTTCATCAGCACCACACAATAGATTTACTCTAATCACAATAGCGGATAGTTCAAGTAGTTTTTTGCATATCGGGAAAGGATTTTGTATTGTTGAACAAGCTGTATAAACAGCTGATTCCAATAAAAAAATACGCAATGATTGGGGTGATCATTGCGTATGAAAAACGAATCTGCTTTCACAGCTTCGATAACGGAGAAATGTTATGAAATTAGGATCGCTCCTAAAGCATGTAAGTATACTAAACTGAGAATGAATACTATTCCGCAGTATTCAGGTTACGTGATGTTAAATCACGTAAGTAATAAGTGTTTTTTGTGAATCGCGTCATCTTATCTTGATTTTTCAACCAAATTTAAAGTCTCTTATTCATGTGAATAAGAGACTTTAAAATATTTATATCTACAAAATACTTAGAAGCGGAACACACCTAAGCCAGCTTTTACTTCATCTAAAGTTTGCTGAGTAATGTTGCGGCATTTGTCTGTACCTGTTTTCAAAATATCCATAATGTAATCAGGGTCTTTGGCAAGTTCGATACGACGCTCACGGATCGGGCCAATCAATTCTTTTAAAATGCCTTCTAAACGCTTTTTCACCGTACCATCACCCAAACCACCACGACGATAATGCGATTTTAGTTCTTCAAGTTCTTCTTTGTTGGTATCGAAGGCGTCTAAATAAGTAAATACCACGTTGCCTTCAACCTGACCCGGGTCTTCAATGCGCAGGTGATTTGGGTCGGTGTACATTGCATTGACGGCTTTTTTTATGTCTTTGTCTGTGGCATCTAAAACAATGGTATTGCCCAGTGATTTTGACATTTTGGCTTTACCATCAAAACCAGGTAAACGTCCTACATTTGACAACAACGCCTGACATTCAGGCAACAAGTCATGACCAATTTGACGGTTCACACGACGCACGATTTCATTGGTCTGCTCAATCATTGGAATTTGGTCTTCACCCACAGGGACAACCGTTGCTTTAAATGCAGTAATGTCAGCCGCTTGTGCCACAGGGTAACACAAAAAACCTGCGGGAATATCACGCTCAAAACCACGCATCTGAATTTCAGATTTAATGGTTGGATTTCGCTCCAAACGCGCCACAGTCACGAAGTTTAAATACAACATGGTGAGTTCGTTTAACGCAGGCAGGCAAGACTGCACGCAAATGGTGGTTTTTGTTGGATCAATGCCCACCGCTAAATAATCTGTTGCTACCTCAATAATATTACGACGCACTTTTTCAAAGTTATCGGCATTGTCAGTTAAGGCTTGAGCATCGGCAAGTAACAGATGTTGATGATGTGAGTCTTGTAAACCTACACGTGAACGTAAAGAACCTACAAAGTGACCTAAATGTAATTGTCCAGTTGGACGATCGCCTGTCAAAATCACAGGACGATTATCTTGATTACTCATTTTTTATTCCAAGTCGTATCTACGACATCTATGTACCGATGAATTGCTACATTGTAAGGCATAATATTTTTCAATGTCACTTCCTTAAGTGGATTGAATAGCATTTGCTGTAAAAAATCTTTTGCTATAAAAAATTAATGAAGTAAATACAGAATCTATGTACATTCAGTTTTAAAATAACTTGAAAATTGCATAAGGATAACAACGCAATGGCGAGCAGCTTATTACTTTTATTAGATGACATTGCAACTGTTTTAGATGATGTGGCGGTTATGAGCAAAATGGCTGCCAAAAAAACTGCAGGGGTTTTGGGTGATGATTTGGCACTGAATGCACAGCAAGTCAGTGGGGTGCGTGCAGAACGTGAGTTGCCTGTGGTATGGCGTGTGGCCAAAGGTTCATTCATCAATAAACTGATTTTAGTACCATTGGCATTATTAATTAGTTAGGACTTACGCACTATTATTTATAGATTTTCTGTGGCAGCAGATGATTCTTATCGAGAATAAATTCATCAATAAAGTTCTTGATAATTGGTTTAAATAATTTCTTCTGCCAACGATATACATTTTCAAAGATCCGCTCAAACTGGTTCTTTTGTATCTCAACATAGGCCATCAAGGCTGAAAAAATATGATTCAAAATCAGTTTAGATCGTCTTACTTGAAACTTTTCAATATGACAAACCTGTTTAATCACTCGGTGATATTGTTCTATTTTCCAATGACTTGAATGTAATTCATGAAAACCATCAAAGGACAATAAATCATCTTCATCTTGATGCACAATATAAAACCTCTGCTGTTCTTTTAACTGAGTCTTAAATAATTGTACAAAGCCAAAATCTTTGAGCCAGACCACTTGACCCTGATGGAAATCTGGCAATAAACGCAGTTGAAACCATTGTCCTTTTTCTGGGGAAACCTTACGGTTACAGTCGATACCAAACATAAATCGAATACCATATTTTCTTATGGTTTTTAGATTTCCAGTCGATGAATACCAACTATCACCTGTAATAAATTGAATCTTTGCACCCCAACTGAGTACTTCACTTAACATATCCATAAAGTAATCATTCTTGGTTTTACTTTCAGATTTGTCATAAATTCGGAAATTAATTGGAATATTTTGACCATTTTGATCTGTCGCATACAAGGTAATGAGATTAATACCCTTGACGGATCGGTGGTGTTTGCCTGACCAAAAATAGCTAACTAAGTCCATATGTTGACTATATGGTTTATCTAAAACAGTATCATCAATACTGACTATAAGTTTATTATTATCAATATGTTGAATTGCTTCTTGATATAGGTCGTGAGGTGTGTAGTCTTCACGCTCTAGAAAGCGATTTACACTATCATGCGAGATATTATAAGTCTCGGCAAGTTGTGTGCAGCTAATAGAGTTCGGTTCTGTCATGAGAAAGCCCATATAAATGGGTAGAGTACAAGTTGCTGTAGAAGCATTTTTAATTCGTCTGATCACAGATACTTTATAAGGTATTTTAATACTTTTTTGAATCCGTCAATGCGTAAGTCCTATTAGTGTAGTTGCACCGTGGTTAATCAATCCTTTATTGGTGATTGGTGGGTTGTTCTTAAGCTATGAAGGTGTGGAAAAAATCATGCACACCTTACAGCACAAAAAAGCCCAAACGTCTAAAGAAGCACAATTAGAATTAATTCAAACCGAGCAAGACCTTGCGACTTATGAAACTGAAAAAATTAAAGGTGCAGTGCGTACTGACTTTATTTTATCGGCGGAAATTGTAGTGATTTCATTGGGTACAGTAGCAGCCGCAAGTTTCTTAACCAAAGTCACCGTATTGAGTGTGATTGCCGTTGCTATGACAGTTGGGGTCTATGGGTTTGTAGCGTTAATTGTCAAAATTGATGACATCGGTTTATATCTCACAGAACAAGCCACCAAGTTTAAACAACGCATTGGGCGTGGTTTACTGGCATTTGCTCCAATTTTAATGAAGACATTATCTGTGGTGGGTACTGCAGCGATGTTCTTGGTTGGTGGCGGAATTATCAATCATGCGATTCCTTTTGTGCACCATTTCACAGAAGATACGGTAGAGTATGTACAAGACATCCCAACCATGGGGAGTATTGTAGGTTCAGTCACGCCAATGTTGATTAACCTTGTCGTGGGTATTTTGGCAGGCATTTTGGTGGTGATTGTGGTCACACTCGTTCAAAAAGTGTGGTCAAAGTCTAAATAGGCTTAATCTGTTATCAGGGTTTAAGAGAAGGATAAGAATAATGCGTTGGAAAGGTCGTCGAGTTAGCACAAATGTAGAAGACCGCCGTGGTGGAGGTGGAGCAAAAGCGGGTGGTATTAGTATTTTGGGCTTAGTGGTGGCCTTTGTTGCGTGGAAGTTTTTTGGGGTAGATCCTCAATCGGCTTATCAAGCGACCAAGCAAGTCACCTCGCATGCACAAAGTACTGAAACCAAAGGTTTAGACAATCCAAGCCCCGAACAACAAGAGGCAATTGAGTTTGTGGGCACTGTTTTGGCTGATACGGAAGACACGTGGTCACAAGTGTTTCAGCAGCAGTTAAATAACCAGTATGTGCCGCCTAAACTAGTGTTATTTACAGGTGTAGTTAATTCTGGCTGTGGTACGGCACAATCGGCGATGGGGCCGTTTTATTGTCCTGCCGATCAAAAAGTATATATTGATACTTCATTTTTCCAAGCCATGCGTCAGCAAATGGGCATCGGGGGTGAGCAAAATCAGACTGAATTAAGCCGAAATGATCAGGCAGGCGATTTTGCCCAAGCCTATGTGGTAGCGCATGAAGTTGGGCATCATATTCAGACTATTTTAGGGATTTCAGAGCAAGTGCATAAAGCACGTCAGCAAGTCAGTGAAGTGCAAGGTAACCAGCTTTCGGTGCGTCAGGAGTTGCAAGCGGACTGTTTATCGGGGGTGTGGGCGCATCATAATCATCAACGTACTCAATTCCTGGAACAAGGCGATATTGAAGAAGCGATGGACGCTGCACATAAAATTGGGGATGATTACTTGCAAAAACGTTCACGTGGACAAGTCGTACCTGATAGCTTCACGCATGGTACTAGTGCGCAGCGCGTACAATGGTTCCAAACAGGCTTAAAGTCAGGCTTGATTAACGATTGTGACACCTTCAATGCCGCAATATAAGTGACTTAAACTTGTATGATTATGATAAAAGGAGTGATTGATTCACTCCTTTTTCTTTTTACTAATTGCAGAAAATCAGGCTGTTTATGAAGTCAAATATACCTATTACAAAACCCAGCGATGAATTAGCACAATAGATTTTAGCCGTGGTGTGTCTAATTCCTAAAGGGCATGTAGCGACTTATGGACAAGTGGCGGCATTGGCAGGTTTACCCAAACATGCGCGATTAGTGGGGTATGTCTTAAAGCATTTGTCGGCAGGTCATCAAGTCCCGTGGCATAGAGTGATTAATGCACAAGGCAAAATTAGACTAAGTAAGTTGAATACTCAGGGAGAGAATATACAAGTATTAAAGCTAATGGCTGAAGAAATAGTTGTGCTTGAAGGTAAAGTAAATTTAAAACAATACCAATGGCGACCTTGAGTCGTTGAAAAAACAAGAGGGAAGAAAGCAAAGCTTAAGCAGACTAAATATTATGTTGTAAGCAAAGTGGTTTAAGAAATTGTTGAAATGAAAAACAGTATAGTTTTAAGTGCATGAAGATGTGAAAAAGAAAGAAAAAGCGAAAAGTTCCCCATTTCCGAAGAAATGAGGAACAAAAAACTTATTGGCGTACCACAAGTACAGGTGTTGTGCCTTCGCTTAAAATGCTTTGAGCAACGCTACCTAAGAATAATTTTTTCAAGCCAGTACGACCATGAGAACCGATCACGATCAGGTCAGCATTTAAGTCTTTTGCAGCGTTGGTAATTTCGCGTGCAATTACTTGACCTTCAAGTAGTTTAGTTTCAGCTTCAACACCTTGTTCAGTGAATTTTTGCTTTGCTTCTTCTAAAGTTTTTACAATAGAAGCGCGCGCGCGTTCAATCAAGTCATTGGTTTGGTTTGCAGTGATGTATTCTGCAGCAATATACGGGTCAAGTGTAAGTACTTGTACCACAGTAATTTTACTACCAAATGCTTTTGCAAGTTCAGCAGCTTTTGCAACAGCAGCAAAAGAAGTTTCAGAACCGTCCACTGGTACGAGGATGTTTTGGTAAGCCATGAGTGTTTCTCCTTATTGTAATTTCAATACTTTAATAAAATATTCGCTCTGAGTCCTGTCTTATCTTACGCTGAATTTATAGAGAATAAAACCCAGTAATTTCATAAAGATAATTGAGTGCTGTAAGTCCTTATTTCACCTTAATTTAGCATGAAATTATGACGCTGTGCTTGAAATTCAACTAAAGTTTTAGTCCTTATTGTTGTGCTGATTTTTAAAAAATTCCACCAGTTTTTTAACGTCATCTGTCTGCAATTGTTCTCGTATTTGTAGCAGATATTTTTCATCTAAATCATACAGTTTTAGTGCCAGAATGTCGGAAATTTCAGCTGCATTAAAACGGTATTTAATCACTTTAGCAGGTACGCCCGCCACAATGGCATAAGGTGGTACATCTTGCGTAACCACTGCACCTGTAGCCACAATAGCACCTTCACCCAGTTCAACGCCTTGCATAATCATGGCTCGACTGCCAATCCAGCAACCATCACCAATTTTGGTATCACCTGCAGCAACAAAACTACGGGTATCGAATGGAAAAGCGGAAATCCAGTCACTGCGATGCAATTGATTGCCGCCCATCATAATCACACATTCCGCACCAAAGCAGACAAAATTACCAATATAGAGCTGATCAATTGGTTTTTCTGCTGTGGCGGGTTTGTCGTGCAAATAACGTACTACACAACGCTCAAAGCCTTGATCCCAATAAGCTGAATAATACGAGTAATTGCCTTTAATATGGATATTCGGATTTTTTACAGTTTTGGAGATAAACTCAAATTCGCACCAGTGTTTGACAGGGGAATTAATCAGCGCTTCAGACATGGTTTTTTCGTATGGGAAGGTGAGGGAATTATAACGAATGTTGCTTAGTACTGCTAAAAAGTGCGAAAGTTTTTGCGTTGTAGGGATGTTCTGATTATCTAAACCAATGCCACAAATACATAAAAACATTTTTAACACTATTGGGAAAGATGAAACCCCAAATGCCAAAAAGGAGTGATGCGGCCAATACGATACTGACGGGACTGGTTTGTGTATTGATGAAGAGTCCCCAGACAGGAATTAAAATCAGTCCTAACACTGCCCCAGAAAGCGCATAAACAAATGTATGAATGATGCGATTTTCCATCTTATTTTCCTAAATTTTTGTCGCAGTATAATCCATACATCATTCATTGTGATTTTTAGACAATAAAAAACCCCTCAAAGAGGGGCATCGCGTGCAGTTATCTTTAATTCTTAAAGATATTCTACATTCACAATTTCGTATTCCACTTCGCCTTGCGGGGTCACAATTTTGGCTTCATCGCCTTCATTTTTACCCAACAAACCGCGTGCAATTGGCGAGTTCACTGAAATTTTATTGATTTTAAAATCAGCTTCATCATCACCTACAATTTTGTAAGTTTTTTGCTCTTCAGTCTCTAGGTTTTCAATGGTCACAGTTACACCAAAAACCACACGTCCGTTTTGTTCCAACTCTTTAACATCAATCACTTGGCAAGCGCCCAATTTACCTTCGATGTCTTGAATACGGCCTTCGCAGAAACCTTGCTGTTCACGTGCGGCATGGTATTCGGCATTTTCTTTTAAATCGCCATGTTCACGTGCTTCTGCAATCGCTGCAGTAATACGTGGACGATCCACAGTTTTCAGTTGGTGTAGTTCTTTCTCTAGGGCAAGTTTGCCTTCGGGAGTCATAGGATAACGTTGCATAGTTGTCCCTCAGTAATAAAAAATAAAAGTCTATAAATGAAAAAAGCCCGCCACCGAGAAGGTGGCGGGACTTCTCAGTAACGAATTAACCTAATGTTAAATCTTGCAAACGATATACATCCATTGGTAATTTAATCGCTAAGGCTTGGCATACAGCATCTGCACCATTCAAGGTTGTGGTGTAATACACTTTACCTTGTAATGCAGAACGACGGATTGAGAATGAATCTTGCTGAGCTTGTTTACCTTCAGACGTATTGATGATGAGGTGAATCTCACCATTTTTCAAGCGGTCTACAATGTGCGGGCGACCTTCAGTCACTTTATTCACACGTTCACACTCAATACCTGCATCGGTGATGACTTTATGAGTGCCACTCGTTGCAACAAGTTTGAAGCCAAAATCAGCCAATTGTTTTGCAATACGCGCCACATGCGGTTTATCTGACTCACGTACAGACAAGAATGCATGTTTCACTTCGCCTTCAGTTGGAATTCCTGGTAAGCGATCATTCGAGCCTAGCACGGCTTTATAGAATGCTTCACCAAAAGTTTTGCCTACGCCCATGACTTCACCTGTAGATTTCATCTCAGGCCCAAGCACTGGGTCTACACCAGGGAATTTGTTGAATGGGAACACAGCTTCTTTCACAGAGAAGTGTTCCGGAATGATTTCTTTAGTAAAGCCTTGAGCTTCTAAAGATTGACCCGCCATACAACGTGCTGCAACTTTAGCCAATGATTCGCCAATACACTTAGAAACGAACGGAACAGTACGTGATGCACGTGGGTTCACTTCCAAGATATAAACGTCGTTGCCTTTCACTGCAAACTGTACGTTCATTAGACCAATAACGCCCAACTCTTTTGCCATTGCAACAGTTTGACGACGCATTTCGTCCTGTACTTCATCTGACAATGAGTAGGGTGGAATTGAACATGCCGAGTCACCAGAGTGAATACCTGCTTGTTCGATGTGCTGCATAATACCGCCAATCACCACATTTTTACCGTCAGATACGCAGTCTACATCAACTTCAATCGCATCATCCAAGAAACGGTCTAACAGTACAGGTGCATCGTTAGACGCTTGAACTGCATCACGCAGGTAGCGTTTCAATTCTTCCTCGTTATACACAATTTCCATTGCACGACCACCCAATACATAAGATGGACGAACAACGAGCGGATAACCTACTTTCGCTGCTTCTGCGATACCTTCTTCAGCAGATTTTACAATGCTGTTATTAGGTTGACGCAATTGCAGACGTTGAATCATTTGCTGGAAACGCTCACGGTCTTCTGCGCGGTCAATTGCATCTGGTGATGTACCAATAATTGGCGCACCTGCTTCTTCTAAAGCGCGTGCCAATTTCAATGGAGTTTGACCACCGTACTGCACAATAATGCCTTTTGGCTTTTCAGTACGTACGATTTCAAGTACATCTTCTAAAGTAATTGGTTCGAAGTACAAACGGTCTGAAGTATCGTAATCGGTAGATACTGTTTCAGGGTTACAGTTCACCATAATGGTTTCGTAACCGTCTTCACGCATTGCAAGCGCAGCGTGTACACAGCAGTAATCGAATTCAATACCTTGACCAATACGGTTTGGACCACCGCCAATCACCATGATCTTGTCTTTCGCTGAAGGGTTTGATTCACACTCTTCATCGTAAGTTGAATACATATATGCTGTGTCAGATTCAAACTCTGCAGCACAGGTATCCACGCGTTTGTAAACTGGGGTTACGCCCAAGTTCCAACGGTGTTTACGGAATTGCTTTTGTGAAATGCCCATCAAGTTCGCAATACGTAGGTCAGATAAACCTTTACGTTTGAACGAGCGAATGTTGTCAGCGTTTAGATCACCAAAACCTAAAGTTTTGATTTCGTTTTCAGTGTTAACGATGTCTTGAATTTGAATCAAGAACCAGCGGTCAATTTTGGTCGCTTCAAAAACTTCGTCCAAGCTAAAGCCGTGACGGAAAGCGTCAGCCACGTACCAAATACGCTCAGGGCCTGGAACTTTTAATTCAACTAAAATCTTGTCGCGTGCGCCTTCAGCACCCACTTCAATTTGTTCGTCAAAACCACAAGCACCAGTTTCTAAACCGCGAAGGGCTTTATTTACAGACTCTTGGAAATTACGGCCAATTGCCATGACTTCACCTACAGATTTCATCTGCGTGGTTAAAGTCGCGTCAGCTTGAGGGAACTTTTCAAAGTTGAAACGTGGAACTTTAGTTACAACGTAGTCAATTGCAGGTTCAAATGATGCAGGTGTTGTACCACCCGTGATGTCATTTTTCAATTCATCAAGGGTGTAGCCTACAGCCAATTTTGCTGCAACTTTTGCAATTGGGAAACCAGTTGCTTTAGAAGCCAGTGCAGATGAACGTGATACACGCGGGTTCATCTCAATCACAACCATACGGCCAGTATTCGGGCAAATACCGAACTGTACGTTAGAACCACCAGTTTCTACACCAATTTCACGCAGTACTGCTAAAGATGCATTACGCATCAATTGGTATTCTTTGTCTGTCAAGGTTTGCGCAGGAGCAACGGTAATTGAGTCACCTGTGTGCACGCCCATTGGATCAAAGTTTTCAATTGAGCATACGATGATACAGTTGTCGTTTTTGTCACGTACAACTTCCATCTCATATTCTTTCCAACCAATGAGTGATTCATCAATCAATAACTGTTTGGTTGGGGAAAGATCGAAACCGCGTTCACAAATTTCAAGGAATTCTTCTTTGTTGTATGCGATACCGCCACCAGAACCACCCATCGTGAATGATGGACGAATAATCACAGGGAAGCCAAAGCGAGATTGAATCTCAAGTGCTTCTTCCATAGATTCAGCAATCGCTGCTTTCGGGCACTCAAGACCAATTTTGCGCATTGCTTGATCAAACAGTTTACGGTCTTCAGCTTTTTCAATCGCGTCTTTGGTTGCACCAATCAATTCAACATTGTATTTGGCTAAAATACCGTTGGCATCTAATGCAAGCGCACAGTTCAACGCAGTTTGACCGCCCATAGTCGGAAGTACTGCATCTGGACGTTCTTTTTCAATGATTGCTGCAACAGTCTGCCAAGTGATTGGCTCGATATAGGTTGCATCTGCCATTGCAGGGTCAGTCATGATGGTCGCAGGGTTCGAGTTTACCAAAATAACGCGGTAACCTTCTTCACGCAGCGCTTTACATGCTTGAGCACCAGAATAGTCAAACTCACAAGCCTGACCAATAACAATAGGACCAGCACCAATAATTAAGATGCTTTTAATATCCGTACGTTTAGGCATTATTTCGCTCCTTAATTACTTCTTAGCGGCTTCAATAAGATCGATGAAATGATCGAACAATGGTGCGCAGTCATGTGGACCTGGACTTGCTTCTGGGTGACCTTGGAAGCTAAATGCAGGCTTGTCTGTACGATGAATACCTTGGTTTGTGCCATCGAACAATGAACGATGCGTTGAACGTACATTGCTTGGTAAGGTGTTTTCATCTACCGCGAAGCCGTGGTTCTGAGAAGTAATCATCACTGTACCAGTATCTAAATTCTGTACAGGATGGTTTGCGCCGTGGTGACCGTGCGACATTTTCATTGTTTTTGCACCAGATGCAAGTGCAAGAATTTGGTGACCTAAGCAGATACCAAATACAGGGGTATTCGTGGTTTCTACAATTGTTTTTACAGCTTCAATTGCGTAGTCACATGCAGCAGGGTCGCCAGGACCATTTGACAAGAAAATGCCATCTGGGTTCAGTGCAAGTACGTCAGCAGCAGGGGTTTGTGCAGGGACAACGGTTAATTTGCAACCGCGGTCTGCGAGCATACGCAGGATGTTGGTTTTGACACCGTAATCGTATGCAACCACATGATATTTAAGTTCAGGTTGAGTAAAGCCTCTGCCAAGTTCCCATGAGCCCTCAGTCCATTCAAAACCTTCAGGGTCACAGCATACTTTTGCAAGATCTAAGCCGTTTAAGCCGCCAAATGCACGTGCTTTCGCAATTGCTTCTTCTTCAGTGATATTTTCACCAGCAAGAATACAACCGTTTTGCGCACCTTTGGAACGTAAAATACGGGTCAATTTACGGGTGTCAATATCGGCAATTGCAACAACATTGTGTTGTTGTAAGTATTCACCTAATGATTGAGTAGAACGGAAGTTACTGTGTAATAAAGGCAAGTCACGGATAATTAAACCGTTTGCCCATACGTTATGAATTCGACCTGACTCAACATCTTCATCATTGCAACCAGTGTTCCCAATATGTGGGTAAGTTAAAGTCACAATTTGTTGTGCATAACTCGGGTCGGTTAAAATTTCTTGATAGCCAGTCATGGCAGTGTTAAAAACGACTTCACCAGTCGTGCTTCCCGTTGCACCGATAGACGTACCTTTAAAGATTGTACCGTCGGCGAGGGCTAAAATGGCGGGGGTGCTCAAACCAAAGCTCCTGAACTAAAACCACAAAAATAGGGCTGTAAAAAAGCGAGTAGACGAAAAAAAAGGAAGGTCAATGTTTAAACCTACCCTCCCATGTCTGCTCGCTTGAACTTAACATTGCATTATACGCACGCACTCATTAAAAGTCCATTGCGAATCTGACGAATATGTAAGTTAAAAGACTTGCTTTTTTGCTAAGTTTATGTTTCGCGTGTAGTCCAAATGTAATCAATCTATGATTGTTAGACAATCCAAAAACCATTTTAGTCTAAATTGCCTTATGCTTAAATTATAAACAACAACGACCTTGGGTGAAGCAAAATGACTGAACAAAAAAAATCAGTATTTGACAAAAACGCAATCAAAGATGCGGTACATGAAAGTGCTGAAAAGCTTGAAAATGTAACGCATGATGCTAAAGAGCAGGTGCTTGATGTGGTTGCGGAAACGCAAGAAAAACTGCAAACCGAAGCCAAACAACTCAATGCTAGCGTGCAAGAACAATTGGGTCAGTTAAAGCAAGATGTGTTGCAAAAAATTGAAGCTTTAAAGGCACAATTTGGCAGTTCACCTAAAGATTTGGGTGAATTAAAAGACTTTGTGAAAACTGAATTTAGTGCAATCATTGAAGACCTTTCTAAACTTGGTAAAGAGTTGAAAGAAGATGTCAGTAGCATTTCAGTGAAACACAAAGATCAATTGGCTGAAACTTTTAAGCGTTCTAAAGAGCACACATTAGAAGCGTGGAAAAAAGTAAATCCATCAAAAACTGAAAAAAATGAAGAAACTGATCAAGCATAATATAGTTTAAACTGTTGCTGATTCAGCCATAAAAAAAGTGAGGTCATACGCCTCACTTTTTTTTATTCAAATTTTTTGCTCAAACCAAAAATTAATTCTTTCAATCTAAACTATTATTAATCACAGTTAAAACTGATGTAGCCAATCTCGCTTATTGTGAAAATCGGCGGCAGGACTGCTGTGTTGCATGGCATAAAACTGTTCACCCTGACTGGTTTTGAGCACAGCAGTGAGCCCAATAAACAAATCTGTCCATTTCAGTTTATGTTTCAGCATAAATTCGGTTAAATCCAAACTGACATTTAAACCGTAATGCGTGCGTTTCAACTGATTCAACTCAATATCATAAGCGGCCATAGGTGGAATTTGCTCAGGATAACGATATTCTTCAAAGGCATACGCCTGCCAAGCTTGAGAAGGGGAGAGATTGACTTCGCGATAAAAATCTTCGCCCTGAACGCCAATGAAAATTTCAAAGCAGGTCTGTTCCCACAAAAAGTCCTGACGTGGATGTGAAGTCACCAATGCAGGCCATTCGACCCATTGATTAGGATCACGCAGCCAGTAACCTACATTTAAGCTAAACGGACTTTGTTGCTCAATTGCACCGACCAAAGAAATCGCTTGACACTGACGATCAAAGGCGCTGAGTTCGTAACTTGCCATATAAACTTAGTTAGACAAATGGGCGTGACGAACTAAATTTGACAACTTGGCATTTTGTTTTGCTGCTTTTTTATAAAGCAAAGCAATTTTACCAATCGTTTGTACCACTTCAGAACCTGTTGCTGCAGCAATTTCAGTAATTACAGCTGCACGTACTTCACGGTCTTCACCACCAATTTTGACTTTTATCAATTCGTGATCGTTTAAAGCACGGTTGGTTTCTTCAATTACATTTTCAGTCAAACCTTGACCGCCAACCATCACTACAGGGTTAAGTGCATGACCAATTTGACGTAAACGCTTGCGTTCCTGAATAGAGAGAGCCGCCATAAAGATAACCTAATTTTAAAAACGGCTTAGTATAACAAAAGCCAATTTGAAACGCTGTAAATTCTATGCAAATAATCCGCGAACGTGGAGCAGTGCAAAAATATCAAAATTGAACATTTGCTTAGGTTTATCTAACGGTGATGAGTATTTTTTTAGGTCCCGGTACAGAAATAAGCGATGGATTTAATAGAAAAAACTTGTCAGTTATTGGCATTTAGATACAGATGTCTACTGCAAGCTTGCTAATTTTCACGTACAATCGCAATTTAGATGGCTATTCGTTACTAAGAGAGTTATGGCAACACGGATTACCAACCAAAAGTTATCCAAAAGTAGTCGCGCGTGGATGAGAGAGCACCTAGATGATCCCTTTGTGAAAAGAGCGCAAAAAGAAGGGTATCGTGCACGTGCTGCTTACAAACTACTTGAGATTCAAGAAAAATATAAACTGATCAAACCAGGCATGACGGTGGTGGACTTAGGTGCAGCACCGGGTAGTTGGTCGCAAATCGCAGGGAAACTTGTCGGTGACAAAGGTTTGGTGATCGCTTCCGATATTTTAGAAATGGACGCACTACCAGATGTGACCTTTTTACAAGGTGACTTCCGCGAAGAAGAAGTGTTCGAAAAATTGTTAAATATTTTAAACGGACGCACGGTAGATGTTGTAATTTCCGATATGGCCCCCAATACATCAGGTAATAAAGCTGTAGATCAACCGCGTCAAATTTACTTATGTGAGTTGGCTCTTGATTTTGCCAACCGCGTATTGGGACCCAATGGTCAGTTTGTGGTCAAAGTGTTCCAAGGTTCTGGATTTGACGAATTTCGTAAACAAGTCGTGGATAGTTTTGATGTTTTAAAGACAGCAAAACCTGCTGCTTCACGTGCGCGTTCCAAAGAAGTATTTCTTATTGGACAAGGGCGTAAAAACGCGTCTAAATAAAGTTTACTTGCCAAGCCGCTAAAAATTGTGCATTTTGTACGTTTTTAATGAATTGTCTAGCTGATGTTCAGCTTTTTGAATGAAAGGTCACCCAGTAACGGGCATGATCAAATTAGATTGATATGGGAATAAAGCTTTGAGCGATCTCTTCAAGAATGCCGTATTGTGGCTGATTATACTTGGTGTGCTGATTCTAATTTTCAGCAACATCAATAACAGTGAAAAGCCAACTGCAATGAACTACTCAGAGTTCGTTGCAGCGGTGAATGCTGGTCAAATTAAGCAAGTCACAATTGATGGCGAAAGAATTAGTGGCGAAAAAGTCAACGGCACGTCCTTTGAAAGCATTCGTCCAGCAGTTCAAGATCCTGAACTGATGTCGAATCTGATTAAAAACAACGTTGTAGTTGAAGGTACTGCACCTCAACGTCAAGGTTTGTTAATGCAACTATTGATCGCAAGTTTCCCTGTACTTTTAATCATTTTGTTATTCATGTTCTTTATGCGCAACATGGGTGGCGGTGCAGGTGGTAAAAACGGCCCGATGAGCTTTGGTAAGTCTAAAGCCAAAATGTTGTCTGAAGACCAAATTAAAGTCACATTTGCCGATGTTGCGGGTTGTGACGAAGCAAAACAAGAAGTGGTTGAAATTGTAGATTTCTTAAAAGACCCAGCTAAATTCAAACGTTTAGGTGCAACTATTCCTAAAGGTGTGTTGATGGTGGGTCCACCGGGTACAGGTAAAACCTTATTGGCCAAAGCCATTGCAGGTGAAGCTAAGGTGCCATTTTTCAGTATTTCTGGTTCTGACTTCGTTGAAATGTTCGTGGGTGTTGGTGCTTCTCGTGTCCGTGATATGTTCGAGCAAGCTAAACGTCATGCACCATGTATCATCTTTATTGATGAGATTGATGCGGTGGGTCGTCACCGTGGTTCAGGTACAGGTGGTGGACACGATGAACGTGAGCAAACACTTAACCAAATGCTTGTTGAAATGGACGGTTTTGAAGGCAATGAAGGTATTATTGTCATCGCTGCGACAAACCGTGCCGATGTACTGGATAAAGCTTTATTGCGTCCAGGTCGTTTTGACCGTCAAGTCATGGTTGGCTTGCCAGACATTAAAGGTCGTGAGCAAATTCTAAATGTTCACTTGAAGAAATTGCCTTCTGTTACAGGGGTAGATGTCAAAGTCCTGGCACGTGGTACACCTGGTTTCTCAGGTGCGCAATTGGCGAACCTTGTGAATGAAGCTGCATTGTTTGCTGCCCGTCGTAATAAAAACACGGTGGATATGCACGACTTTGAAGATGCTAAAGACAAGTTGTATATGGGCCCTGAACGTAAGTCGATGGTGCTGCGTGAAGAAGAACGTCGTGCAACGGCTTACCATGAAGCAGGCCATGCGATTGTTGCTGAAATGTTGCCAGGTACAGACCCTGTTCATAAAGTGACGATTATGCCACGTGGTTGGGCATTGGGTGTGACATGGCAACTGCCTGAGCATGACCAAACTAGCCATTATAAAGACAAAATGCTAAATGACTTGTCCATTTTATTTGGTGGTCGTATTGCGGAAGAGGTCTTTATCAACCAAATGTCGACAGGCGCATCGAATGACTTTGAGCGTGCGACTAAATTGGCGCGTGCGATGGTGACCAAATACGGTATGTCTGAAAAGTTAGGTGTGATGGTCTACGAAGATGATACTCAACAATCATTCATGGGTAGTTTAGGTAGCCGTACGATTTCTGAAGCAACCCAACAACAGGTAGATGCTGAAGTTCGTCGTATTATTGATGAGCAATATAAAGTAGCCCGCGATATTTTGGAAAATAACCAAGACATTGCCCACGCAATGGTAAAAGCATTGTTGGAATGGGAAACCATTGATCGTGACCAAATCCGTGACATCATGGAAGGTCGTGAGCCACAGCCACCTAAGGTATATATTGCAGACAATCCTGTGATTGATGTAACGCCAACTGATGGTCCTAGCACACCGCCGCCATTACCAGCGAGCTAGTCAGCTAACATGATTCAAAAAAGAGTCTTTATATAAAGGCTCTTTTTTATTTGTGTAGTTTACGTGCAGTTGTGACACGAATATTGGCAATGTTGAAGCCCACTGAAAAGAATTCAGCATCTTCAAAATTAGCCTTGTTAAAATAAGCATTTCAAATTAAAAGGAAGACAAGCATGCAGCTAATGCCATTACCAAAACGCATATTGCAATGTGGGCGTTTGAGTTTAGACTTGTCTCAGCCGCATGTGATGGGAATTCTAAATGTGACACCAGACTCGTTTAGTGATGGTGGGCGACATAATGAAAAAGATGCTGCTGTGGCGCGTGCGTTGGAAATGATGACCGAAGGTGCAACCGTGATTGATATTGGTGGTGAGTCTACACGTCCGGGGGCAAGTCCAGTCGGTGTGGAAGAAGAAATGCGTCGTGTGGTGCCTGTGGTAGAAGTCTTGTCTGCTTATGATGTGGTACTTTCCATTGATACGTCACAACCAGAAGTGATTCGTGCTGCGGTAGCTGCAGGGGCACATATCTGGAATGATGTACGTGCGCTGACCCGACCAAATGCGTTGCAAACAGCCGCAGATTTAAATATCCCTGTGGTTATTATGCACATGCGCGGTGAACCAACCACCATGAACAATTTAGATCAATATGATGATGTCACTGCAGATGTGATTGCAGAGTTGCAGCAACGTGTCGCCGATGCTTTGGCGGTAGGGGTCAAGCCTGAAAATATCATGATTGATCCAGGTTTTGGTTTTGCGAAAAATGCACAGCAGAATCTGAAACTGTTAAATGAGTTGCATCAACTTAATGGTATGGGGTATCCAATTTTGTCAGCATTGTCCCGTAAACGCTTTATTGGTGAAGCTTTGGGTGGGGCAGAGCCAACACAGCGTGCAGTCGGTTCTGTAGCGGCACATTTACTCAGTATTCAGCAAGGTGCCTGTATGGTGCGTGCGCATGATGTTAAGGCTATGTCTGATGCTATTAAAGTTTGGCAAGCAATGCAATTAGCAAATTAAGCGCTGTTTGTAGATTTGAGGCGAAGCTAGAATTAAAGTCCTGCTTATGCTATATAAGCACGCTTAAATATCTGTATTTTTGAGTGCCTGTATGTTTGCAGATTTACTTCTCCCTATGTTTGATGATGAGTTTTATCCTGATATTTTAGTTGCTGAGTTAAAACAACTGATTCAACAGTTTGCAAAACACGTGTCCAAATCCAATTTATCTGAAGCGGATATTTATCATTTTGCCGATCAGACCGTGCAAGCCATCAATAAAATGAAACCACAATTTGAAGATCTGGATTCAGATTTGGACGATACCGCAGCAGATTATATTGCTGAGGCGATGATGATGGTGTTGCAAGATCAAGGCTATTTCGAGATTGAAATGGAAGCGTTAATTGCAACGCGAGAGTGGTGATTGATCACTCTCTTGTATCTTTAATTTATGGGTGATTCAATAAATCATCTAAAACATCATTCAAATGGCAACTTTGTTGTGTATGTAGTTCTGCAATTTCCCGTACATTCAGCGTGTATTGCCCATTGTGTTCACTCGGCTTTGCAATTAAATTCACCCAAAACTTTGTATTTTGTTGCAGCAAAGTTTTGAGTTGCTTTTTATCTTCAGGATTTTGGAAATCTAATAAATATAAATCGTTGCCTAAGCTGCAACGACGTAGTTGTAACTCTTGCTTTTTATATTGCACTGTTCCCGCAAAAATATCATAAAATTCTGCATCAGTTTCAATTGGGCTTACGGACTCGGTTGCTGACTCAAGGCTGGGATTTTGTGCCTGGCTTGCAAAACTGAGCAAGCAGCATAAACAGGTCATCCACTTGAAAGAGAAGATAAAGCGTTGTAGAAACATTGCAAATCATCGGCACATAAATATTATTGTTTTCAATATTATATTTTTTAGGCATAAAAAAACCAGCGTAATGCTGGAGTTCTTTATTTGCACCATTTGAATGATTTCATTCAAATGGTGCCCGAGGCCAGACTCGAACTGGCACGCTTTGAGGGCGGGGGATTTTAAATCCCCTGTGTCTACCGATTTCACCACTCGGGCATGTGCGCAATAATAGAGGACGAAATAAATCTTGGCAAGTAAATTTATTTACAATTGCTTTCTTTTCAATCAATTCAATTCATTAGCCATTATAGACATCTCTATTTAGCTCATTTTTTCGATTTGTCATTAATCCGTCATCATTTGGAGATTAAAGCGACATCATGATTCTTTATGTTGTTTGCTTTAGAAAAATAAAAGGAAAATTTATGAGCATTCGTTTAAATCGTCGTGAACTGATTCAAAAAGGTTTAGCGGGGTTTGGGGCACTATCATTACCTGTGGCGTTGACTGCATGTCGAGATGACAATGAAAACACAGCAGGAAGTACACTAAAAGTGCAGTTTTTGCATGGTGTCGCCAGTGGTGATCCGCTGCATGATCGTATCATTTTATGGACTCGCTTAACACCTAATGACAATGCAGCGCGTCTTGAGGTGGTGTGGGAAATTGCGAGTGATGAGGCGTTTAAGCAATTGGTAAGGCTCTAGACTAGCAGAATAGATATGTTAGTCTAGAATCATGATAGAAAACAGTAAATTAAGTCACTATAAGATTAAAAAAATTATTCAGTGCTTTTGCATTGATATTCCTGCTTCTAAAACAGCCTTATTGCTTAACTTGAACCGTAATACCATCAACTATTGGTACATGCTTTTTAGAGAAGCAATCTACGATCATCAAACAGATTTAAGAGCAAAGTTTGTAGGTTCTATTGAAGTTGATGAGAGCTATTTTGGAGCAAAAAGACAACGTGGTTTTCATGGGAAATTGAAGCGAGGTCGAGGTACTTTAAAACAACCTGTATTTGGAATATTTGAAAGGAATGGTCGAGTTTATACAGAAATAGTCCCTGATTGTAAAAAGACTACATTACAACAAGTTATCTTAGGTAAAGTTGCACTTGAAAGTGTAATTTATAGTGATGGTTGGCGTGGATACAATGGTTTGGTAGATGTTGGTTACTCAAAGCATTTTAGAGTAAATCATGGAGCGAATGAATTTGCCAGAGGACAATGTCATATAAATGGAATAGAATCATTCTGGAGCTTTTGTAAAAGAAGGCTAGCAAAGTTCAACGGTATATCAAAAGAGTATTTTGATTATCATCTTAAAGAAACAGAATGGCGTTGGATGAGGGAGTCTAATGAGCTAGCAACAGAGTTGTGGGACCTCATTAGGTAAAACTAAGTGCAAATCTGCTAGTCTAGAGCCTTGGTAAATACTGGCAAAGTACAAACCAATGCAGCGCAAGATTTTACAGTGAAAGTGGACGCAGATCGTTTGCAGGCAGGGACTGAATATTATTACCGTTTCCGCTTTGGCAATACAGTTTCAGCTGTAGGACAGACCAAAACCTTGCCACAACGCAGCGATCAGGTGAAATTTGCAGTTTGCTCTTGCTCGAACTACCCTGCAGGATATTTCCATGTCTATAAAGAAATGGCACAGGAAAATAATCTAGATGTGATTATTCACTTGGGGGATTACATTTATGAATATGGACAAGGTGGGTACGCAACTGATGATGCAAAACAGTTAGGGCGTACCTTTGCTGCAGACAATGATAAAGAAATTATCAAGTTAGATGATTATCGTAAACGCTATGCTTTATATCGTACCGATGCCGATTTGCAAGTCGCACACCAACGTTATCCATTTATTGTAATTTGGGATGACCATGAACTCAGTAATGATACTTGGGAAGCGGGCGCAGATAATCATCAAGAAGGTGAAGGTAGCTTTATAGAGCGCCAGATTGCAGCCTTGAAAGCCTATTTTGAATGGATGCCGATTCGTCCAGTTGCAGAAAATGATCACTTAAATATTTATCGTCAATTTGATTTTGGTGGTTTGGTCAATTTGATGATGCTGGATACTCGTATTTTGGCACGCCATAAGCAATTAGATTATGCAGATTATATGACGGCAACAGGTATGGATGTTGCCCGATTTATGGCAGATTTAAGCAGCAATAGCCGTAGTTTATTGGGCGTAAAACAACTGCAATGGTTACAAGCACAATTGATGCAGTCCACTGCCAAATGGAATGTGTTGGGCCAACAAGTATTGATGTCTAAGATGTTTATTCCACAAGAGCTGTTATTGCTTTTAGAACAAGTGACCAGTGGCAATGCTACTGTAGAAACGCTTGCACAGATTAAACAAAAAATTGCTGATTTACTCACACTGAAAATGCGTTTAAAAGCTGGTGATCCTACGCTATCAGCAATGGATAAAGCACGTTTGAGTACAGTTGCACCCTATAACTTAGATGCCTGGGATGGTTATGCCTACGAGCGCGAAGTTGTGTATGGTACCTTGCAACAGTTAGGCAAAAAAGCGGTAGTGTTGGCAGGTGATACCCATAATGCTTGGGCTGCAAGCTTGTATACACATGCAACAAATCATGAGGTTGGGGTTGAGTTCGCGACCAGTTCGGTATCATCGCCAGGCATTGAATATTACTTAAATGTGCCTGCAGCGGAAATGGTAGAGTTAGAGAATGCCTTCAAATTGCTGATTGATGAGCTGGATTATTGCAACCTAAATCAGCGTGGTTATTTAACAGTGACTTTTGATCATGATCAAGTGGTTGCCGATTGGAAGTTTGTGGATACGGTGAAGGCACGTGAATACAAAGTTGATTCAACACGTAGTCATCAAATGACCTACGATGTGCACTTAAAACCAATCATTGAAGTTGCTAAAACCGCCTAAAATTGGTGTGATGTTTACAGAAAACCGAGTTTAAGTTGCTCGGTTTTAATTTTTTTGATGAGTTTTCTGATGTTTGGAGTGAAATTTTAATCGAGTTTCTCTTGAATATAACTGTCTAAATCTATGTATTTAATGCTTTTACATAAATTATGCTCAGCCTGCATAAGTTGTTGGTGTAATTGGGTTGCATGTTGATATTGCTGATTTAATTGGGTAAAACGAGGACTCTTTTTATTAGAAAAATACATCCGATATTGAATTTTGGCAGCCTGACGATATGACCAATATGCAGCACGGCGAAATTGCGTCAAGCAATATTTTTGTTCAAGGCTAATGTGGTCACGAAACATATTCTCTTTATAAAAACGTACAAAACCAAAACTAATACAGAGAAAGAATAAAATCCCTTGCAGAATTGCATTCTGAACATAGGCAAAATTTACTGCTTGTAACAGAATCAATACTGCTATTTTCACAGTGGCGTGTTGTTGCAGTTGATACCATGATGCGGAACTGTGTTTAATTTGATACAACACATAAGGTAGAAGCAGCATAAAACCTAACATGATGGCTAAAATCGCCAATGCTTTGGCTTGAAAGGCGTCGTACAGCGGTGCAAGGTGTTGAATGCCGTGTGCCAGACTGATTGAAATAGGAATAAAAATCAGGCAGGCCAAGACCCAAGGAATCATTTCTTTCCAATCATCCAACATACCTTTGCTTTGAATAAAACCATAAAACAAAATATTTCTTTTAAATGCAGCAGGGTATTGTTGTTGCAATTGCTGCAAATCAAGAAGCGCTTGTTTTGGGTTCATAGAGGCATCATTGAATATTGAATGAAGAAAGGAAAACCTAAAATTTAGGCATAAAAAAACCAGCGATATGCTGGGTTCTTTATTTGCACCATTTTAATCTGTTTTAAAATGGTGCCCGAGGCCAGACTCGAACTGGCACGCTTTGAGGGCGGGGGATTTTAAATCCCCTGTGTCTACCGATTTCACCACTCGGGCATAGTTTTACAAGATTGGAGGCGGAGGTCGGAATCGAACCGGCGTCCACGGAGTTGCAGTCCGCTGCATGACCACTCTGCCACCCCGCCGCGTCTTGTTGATGCGTATATTAGCAAGCTCTGAAAAAAAAACAATACTATTAAATGAGCAGATGCACATTAATTCGGCATATAGAATAAAATAGCCTAAATAATCATGTATTATTTGCAAAATTGATTCATATCAACATTTGGAGATGTGCCGTGGCATTAATTTTAGATGGTCGTGCATTGGCAAAACAAATTGAAGCTGATCTGTTAACACGAGTAGAAGCGTTAAAAGCAAAATCAGGTCGTACCCCAATTCTAGCGACTATTTTGGTCGGTGATGACGGTGCATCTGCAACTTATGTACGCATGAAGGGTAATGCTTGCCGTCGTGTGGGCATGGATTCTTTAAAAGTAGAATTGCCAACAGAAACCACCACAGAACAACTTTTGGCAGAAATTGAAAAGTTGAATGCAAATCCTGATGTTCATGGTATTTTGTTGCAACACCCAGTTCCTGCACAAATTGATGAGCGTGCTTGCTTTGATGCAATTTCGCTTGAAAAAGATGTAGACGGTGTGACTTGCCTTGGTTATGGACGCATGGCGATGGGTGAGGCTGCTTATGGTTCTGCAACACCAGCAGGCATTATGACCATCCTAAAAGAAAACAACATTGAAATCGCAGGCAAACATGCTGTTGTTGTGGGGCGTTCAGCAATTTTAGGTAAGCCAATGGCTGCGATGCTGCTTGAAGCCAATGCAACGGTAACAACTTGCCATTCACGTACACAAAACTTGGCAGACTTTGTAAAACAGGCCGACATTATTGTAGGTGCGGTAGGTAAAGCAGAATTGATTCAAAAAGACTGGATTAAACAAGGTGCTGTGGTTGTTGATGCAGGCTTCCATCCACGTGATGGCGGTGGTGTTGGTGATATCCAATTGCAAGGCATTGAAGATATAGCTTCTGCCTATACGCCTGTACCAGGTGGTGTTGGCCCAATGACGATTACAACGTTGATTCGTCAAACAGTTGAAGCGGCTGAGAAAGCGTTAGGTTAAGCCCGATCTCCCTCTTTTGCGCTTCAATTTAAAAGCAATGCTTTAAATTTTGCTCTGGAGAGGGAAAATTCATTACTAAAATAATGGATGCTCCTTCTCCCTTTGCGAGAAGCTTGGAATGAGGCGTTAGAATAATCCTCTCCCTACCTCTCCTTAAAGAAGGGAAGGGAATTTTTTAAATCACAACGAATAAAATCCAATGAGCTGTACCTTTCATTTTCCTAAAGCCCCTGAACATCTCTTAGATGCTTTGCATGATGTGATTCCAAATTGTGAATTACTTGCACTGCAATTGCCTGAAACGCCTATTTCGCTATGGCTTATTCCACCCGTATTTTCGACTGACAAGTTGGATGATGAAGTCATTCGTCGTATTTGGAATGATACACCTTACTGGATTTTCTGTTGGGCTTCAGGACTTGCAATGGCGCAATGGTTATTGGCAGAACCGCAGCAAGTTAAAGATAAAGTCGTTTTAGACTTTGGTGCAGGTTCAGGCGTGGTGGCGATTGCTGCAAAAATGGCAGGTGCTAAACGGGTAATTTGCTGTGATATTGATTCTATCAGTCTTGCAGCCTGTCGTGCCAATGCTGAATTGAATAATGTGGTGCTTGAATATTTAGATGATCTATACAAAGCAGAACAAGTGGATGTTTTGCTAGCTGCCGATGTGCTTTATGATCAATGCAATCGCTTTTTTTTAGATGAGTTCTTAAAGTTTGCTCCAGAGGTTTGGGTGGCAGATAGCCGAGTGAAAAACTTTAGTCATCCACAATATATAAAAATAGATGAACGCAGCGCGACCACATGGCCAGATTTGGATGAAGCCAAAGAGTTCCGTAATGTGAGTTTTTATAAGACGCGATAAATCATCACGTCTTATAGGAGGTAAGTTTTGTGATACGAATTAATTACAGCTATAACGCACAATGCGCAGTGAGCTTGGACGAGCATCTAAGGCCTGACGTGTAGCATAGTTTTCAGTGCTATGCAGTTCAGGTGTGTTTGATAAGCCAATAGATGTACGGCTTTGTCCAAGTTGGCGACCAAACGGGTCTTGTTGGTTAGCTGCAGGATTCACCACTTCATTCATACTTAAAATACGCAATTGATAAGTTTTATGTGCACCAAGTTCTTCTTGGCAGGCACGCTGTAATTTGCTTTCATCGCGCTGCTGGTTTTGACGTCCTGCAAGTGTGTAGGCTAATACTGCGGTGCGATCAGTTTTGCTTTCGACTTTATAGCCGACAAAACTTTTCTCATTTTGCTCTGGCAAACTTTGACAAGCGGATAAACCCAACCCAAGTCCCGTCATAGCGAAAATAATCATTGTATTCTTCATGGTTTTATTCATGATCATGTCCCAGGTTTTGATGTCATTTCATTCTTGTTGTAAGTATGCCATAGCTGATAGGACAAAGCATGGCTTTGTTGGCGGTGTAGCTGGCTGTCTATATTTGGGGTTGATGAGCGTGTGCTTGTGATGTCATGTTTTTACCTTGAATCTTCGTATTATTTAGTATTTACACATCAGGTGGGATTGTTGAAGAGCTGATTTCGATGCTTTAACACCTAAAATATCAGGGCAATAAAAAGGTCACCGAAGTGACCTTTTCTTGCTAATCGGCGTTGAATTACGCAGATTTAACCGCTTCAAGTAAAGCAGCTTGACGTGCTTTCAATGCAGCAGGTAAGCGCTCACCAAGTTTGTTGAATAACTCAGTGTGACTTTCTAACTCTTTGATCCATTGTTCTTTGTCTTGCGCTGTAACAGTTTCAAATTGCTCTTTAGAGAAATCTAAACCAGTCCAGTTCAATTGCTCATACGTTGGAACAAAACCAATTGGAGTTTCAACAGCTTCTGCACGACCTTCGCAACGATCAATGATCCACTCAAGTACACGCATGTTTTGACCAAAACCAGGCCATACGAAGTTGCCTTCTGCGTCACGACGGAACCAGTTTACGTTGTAGATGCCTGGTAATTTGTTACCTGCAGCTTTTGCTTTTTCGCCAACTTGCTCACCCATTTCTAACCAGTGAGAGAAGTAGTCTGCCATGTTGTAGCCAGCAAATGGCAGCATTGCAAATGGGTCACGACGTACAATACCTTGTTGACCAACTGCTGCAGCAGTGGTTTCAGAACCCATAGTTGCTGCTTTATATACGCCATCTACCCAGTCAAATGCTTCAGAAATTAGAGGCACTGTGTCTGCACGACGACCACCGAAGATGAATGCTGAAATTGGAACACCTGCTGGATTTTCCCAGTCAGCATCAATAGAAGGACATTGACCTGCTGAAACAGTAAAGCGCGCATTTGGATGCGCTGCTTTTTCTGCGCCAGTGTGTGGTTGACCTTTCCAGTTGGTTAAATTTGCAGGAACTTCTTTAGATAGACCTTCCCACCATACTTCGCCATTGTCAGTTACGGCAACGTTGGTGTAGATCACGTCTTTGTGAAGAGTTGCCATACAGTTCGGGTTGGTCTTAGTGTTTGTACCAGGAGCAACACCGAAGAAACCTGCTTCAGGGTTAATGGCATATAAGCGACCATCTTCACCTGGCTTGATCCAAGCAATATCGTCACCTACAGTTTCAATTTTCCAGCCTTCATAACCTGTAGGTGGAATTAACATCGCAAAGTTGGTTTTACCACATGCAGAAGGGAACGCTGCTGCGATGTAGTGTTTTTCGCCTTGTGGATTGGTCACGCCTAAAATAAGCATGTGTTCTGCTAACCAGCCTTGTTCACGGCCCATTGCAGAAGCAATACGAAGCGCTAAGCATTTTTTACCCAATAATGCGTTACCGCCGTAACCAGAACCATACGACCAGATTTCACGAGTTTCTGGATAATGTACGATGTATTTTTCTTTGTTACATGGCCAAGCAACGTCTTTCTCACCTTCAGCCAAAGGCGCGCCCACAGTGTGTACGCAAGGAATAAATTCGCCATCTGTGCCCAATACGTCATAAACAGCTTTACCCATACGAGCCATTTTAGACATGCTGACAGCAACATAAGGAGAGTCAGTTAATTCAATACCGATGTGCGCAATGTGGCTACCGAGTGGACCCATAGAGAATGGAACCACATACATGGTACGACCAGCCATTGAGCCGTCGAATAAACCGTTTAATTTAGCGCGCATTTCAGCTGGCGCTTCCCAGTTGTTCGTCGCACCAGCATCTTCTTTGTTTTCAGAGCAGATGTAAGTACGGTCTTCAACACGAGCAACGTCAGAAGGATCAGAATTTGCAAGGTACGAACCAGGGTGTTTTTCTTGGTTTAATGCTTGCATGGTGCCGTTAGCGATCATCAAGTCGATTAGACGTTGATATTCTTCTGCGCTACCGTCACACCATTCAATTTTTGCTGGTTTCGTTAACTTTGCAATTTCTTCAACCCATGCAATAAGCTTAGGGTGACGAACGAATTCTGGTGCGTTCACTTGGGTCATGGTGAGGCCTATCTTAAATGTGTACAAGTTGTGTACAAAGTACAATCTGAACAATGGGTACATAGTTCAGATGAAATATGAAAAAAAGTGGCTGTATTAAAGCACAAAAAGATATAAAAAATAAGACATAGGCTTGATTCAGCTTTATGTGAACGACACCATATAAATTATGAATAATATATATGAAACATAGGCTTACAATTTTTACGTGCTCCACTTATTATTATTTTGAAAAATTATGGGCATTATTTATTTTAATTATTTTTAATTTAAACAGTTGTTTATGTGTTTAATTCTTTAAGGAGTGATTATTGATTTAATGAATGTTCATTATTCGATTTTTACATAAAGCCGCTTTTCATTTGGCATTAATTGGTTAAAGATAGAGCAAAAGCTTTAAAATGATTGAAGAAAATGTCGATAACTTTACAGCCTTTATCTCTTATTTATAATCAAAAATCAGGATTTCATTCAACACACCAAGAAGGTGTCTATGAAGAATTGTTGCACATTTTGTCACAGCATGGTTTTGAAATTCAATTGTTTGAAATGAGTGAAATCGGCAACTTTGATCAACTGATGCAACAGGTGTTAGCGCGGCATGAAGCAGCGCATTTAAGTGGTGTTGTGGTTGCGGCAGGTGGTGATGGTACTTTAAACGCAGTGGCAGCTAAACTGAAAGGCACTCGCATTCCGATGGGCATTTTACCTTTAGGCACGTTTAATTACGTGGCGCGTTTATTGAATATTCCTCTAGATTTAATTGAAGCTGCACAGGTTATTGGCACAGGCACGACGCGCGCTGTGCATGTGGCACAAATCAATCAACATATTTATTTAAACAATGCTAGTTTAGGTTTGTACCCTTTATTTATCCAAAAACGTGAGCGTTATAACCAATATTTAGGGCGTTTGCCTTTACATGCCTACACCTCGGCTTTAGATGTATTACTGCGTGACCGTAAAGAATTAAAACTAGAGTTAGAGTTCGATACAAAGCGCTATCCACTGAAAACCCCACTCATTTTCTTTGGTAATAATCAATTGCAACTGTCTGAAATGAATTTACACATTGCCAAAGCGGCTGCAGCGGGGAAAGTTGCTGGTGTTGCAGTGACAAAGTCTGATAAATTGACTTTATTTAAAATTCTGTGGCAATTTATTCAGGGGAAGGCTGAGCAAGCCAATGATATTTACAGTTTTGCAGCAGAGCATGTGGTCATTCATAGTAAATGTCTACAACTGACCGTGGCGCTTGATGGAGAAATTGTTAAAATGCGCCCGCCACTACGTATTTCTGTATTAAAAAATGCATTAAAAATTAAGGTGCCGCATGCTGCTGCATCTGTCTGATTTGCACTTTGGCACTGAAAATGTAGCGTGTATGCAGGCAATTCAACAGCTGTGTGAAAGTATGCGTCCTGAAGCTGTAGTGGTAAGTGGTGATTTAACCCAACGTGCACGCTATGCACAGTTTTATGCCTGTAAGCATTTTTTAGACAGTTTGAATTTGCCGTATTTGGTTGTGCCAGGTAATCATGATATTCCGCTATATCATCTTTGGAATCGTTTTTTTAGCCCATTTGCACGGTATCAACTGTTTTTTGGACGTATGGAAACAATTTTGGAAATCGACCATTTTTATGTGATTGGAATAAATAGTATCAGGCGACGTTTTCACACCCGTGGGCATATTTCTTTGAATCAAATTCAGGCGGTTGATGCTTTTCTGCAAGCCGCGCCAAGCAATAAGTTCAAAATTTTGGTGGCGCATCAACCATTTTATACAGCTCCAGATGATCGTCACGGCATTAAAGATTGCCCAGTGTTAGGGCGAATTGCCTTAGAACAGTGGAGCAAAAATGGTTTATATGCCTTGCTGCATGGACATTTACATCAACCTGCAGTGTATGACTTAAATCAAATTTATGCGTTAGGTGCAGCGCATCCTGTGCTTGATATTCATGCGGGTACTGCAATTTCGTATCGTTTGCATCAGGGTATGCCGAATAGCTTGAATGTATTGTATAACAATGGTGATGTGCAGCATTACATTTTTGATACCGCACAAAAGCAATTTGTATTGTGGCAAAAAAATGCAGAATAAAACATCGAACTAGCCAAATTGTTTAAAAAAACAACAAAAACTCAAATATTTTTAGCTTTTCCCCTTGAAGCGTTTTTTTCCATCCCCACAACAGTGTCATCTAAAATTTATTTTGATGATGACCAAAGGAATAAATAAGTCGTCATCAAGAATCTACACATTGACCTAGTCTGATGGAGTTATTTATGAGCAACATTCGTCCATTACATGACCGCGTAGTAATTCGTCGTGTTGAAGAAGAAACAAAAACAGCTGGCGGTATTTTGCTTCCAGGTTCTGCTGCAGAAAAACCAGCGCAAGGTGAAGTGATTGCAGTAGGGAATGGTCAAATCACAGACAATGGCGTGCGCGCTTTAGATGTCAAAGTGGGCGACAAAGTCTTGTTTGGTACTTATGCAGGCACCACAGTTAAAGTAGACGGTGAAGAACTTCTAATTATGAAAGAGTCTGATATTTTAGCAGTACTTGAAGGCTAAGTTCAGAACTCATATTCAAAGCAAATTTGAACATTATTTAAAAATATTTGGAGTTAAACATGTCAGCTAAAGACGTAAAATTTGGTGATTCAGCTCGCACAAAAATGATTGCAGGTGTAAACGTACTTGCAGACGCAGTTAAAGTAACTTTAGGCCCTAAAGGTCGTAACGTGGTGATTGACCGTTCTTTCGGTGCACCGCACATCACTAAAGATGGTGTATCTGTTGCGAAAGAAATTACCCTGAAAGACAAATTTGAAAACATGGGTGCGCAATTGGTTCGTGAAGTATCGAGTAAAACCAATGACATCGCAGGTGACGGTACGACCACTGCAACAGTACTTGCACAAGCCATTTTAAATGAAGGCATCAAATCTGTGACTGCGGGCATGAACCCAATGGATTTGAAACGCGGGATTGACCTTGCTGTTAAAGCAGTAGTTGAACACATTAAAGCCACTGCTAAACCAGCATCTGACACGAAAGCGATTGAGCAAGTCGGTTCTATTTCTGCAAACTCTGACACGACTGTGGGTAAGTTAATTGCAGAAGCAATGGAGCGCGTGGGCAAAGAAGGCGTGATTACCGTTGAAGAAGGTTCAAGCTTTGAAGACTCGCTTGACGTTGTAGAAGGTATGCAGTTTGACCGTGGTTATATCTCGCCATACTTCGCTAACAAACAAGATACTTTGACTGCAGAACTTGAAAATCCATTCATTCTTCTTGTTGATAAAAAAATCGGCAACATTCGTGAATTGATTAGCGTTCTTGAAGCCGTTGCGAAAACAGGCAAGCCATTATTAATTATTGCTGAAGATGTTGAAGGCGAAGCGTTGGCAACTCTTGTTGTGAACAACATGCGCGGCATCATTAAAGTATGTGCGGTGAAAGCGCCTGGTTTTGGTGATCGTCGTAAAGCAATGCTTCAAGATATTGCAATCTTGACAGGCGGTACGGTTATTTCTGAAGAAATTGGTATGTCTTTGGAGCAAACTTCTCTAGAGCACTTGGGTAGTGCGCACAAAGTAACAGTCTCTAAAGAAAACACCGTGATTGTGGATGGTGCTGGTGATGCAAATCAGATTTCTGAGCGTGTTCAGCAAATCCGTGCGCAAATTGAAGAATCTACTTCTGAATATGACAAAGAAAAACTTCAAGAACGTGTTGCTAAATTAGCAGGCGGTGTAGCAGTCATCAAAATTGGTGCTGCAACTGAAGTTGAGATGAAAGAGAAGAAAGACCGTGTAGATGATGCGCTTCACGCAACTCGCGCTGCGGTTGAAGAAGGTGTTGTTGCAGGTGGTGGTGTTGCACTGGTGCGTGCTGCATCTGCACTTGATGGTCTGACTGGTGCTAACGATGACCAAAACGTAGGTATCAACATTCTTCGTCGTGCAATCGAAGCTCCGCTTCGTCAAATCGTAGCCAATGCTGGTGATGAGCCATCTGTAGTAATCAATGCTGTGAAGAACGGTGAAGGTAACTATGGTTATAATGCTGCGACTGGTGAATATGGCGACATGCTGGAAATGGGTATTCTTGACCCTGCAAAAGTAACTCGTTCTGCACTTGAACATGCGGCTTCTGTTGCGGGCTTGATGTTAACCACGGAATGTATGATTACTGAAATTCCAGAAGAAAAGCCAACAATGCCTGATATGGGCGGCATGGGTGGTATGGGCGGCATGATGTAATCCATCATCTTCCATAAAGTTAAAAAAAAACCTCGTATTTTTATACGGGGTTTTTTTATGGTGCAGGTTTTTTTGTAAGTTGGAAATTATGCACATGAAAAAGCAAAATTGCCCAACTAATTTCTATTTACACATTAAATGTGTGATATGTATCTAAACTACTTTTTTTTGTGAATAAAACTCATTATTCTATTTAGAACAATAAGAAAAACAAATGATTAAATAAATGCAATGCAGGCTGGAGTAGGCATTAAGGGGTTAAAAATGGATAACCAAGAACACGAAATTATAGGCAGTATTTATGATGCCGCTGTAGATGTGAGTTTATGGCCGCAAGTAATTGAAAATATTGTTCAATATACAGATAGTAAAACCGCTATTTTTACTGCTTTAGACCAATTTAGCCCAAGTTACGATTTTTTATTTAGTCACAATATTCCAGATGAAGCTTTGCATGCCTATCGTGATGAGCGGATTCGCGTGATTGACATGCAGTTACACCGAGTATTGTGGGAAAATTCGGGTGTGGGGCAAGTAGCGAGCTCGGATTTATCGCATTATGGGGAAAACCCTGAAAGTGATGAATATATCTTTTATGAACGCTGTTTGAATCCAACGGGAATCAGTTATATATCCGCTGTTTTGCTTGATCAAGGATCACATCGCTGGGCGGTTTTAGGGTTACACCGTGCGCCTGATGCAGCGCCGTATCAACAAAAAGAGTTGGATTTTTTAAAGCAATTGGGGGTGCATTTGCGCCGTGCTTTACAAATCCATCGTCAGTTTAGTTTGGTTAAACAAGAAAATTTAAGTTTGTATAGTGTGCTCGATCATTTAAAAACAGGTGTAATTTTGCTTGATCATCAGCTGAGTTTGACTTATTCAAACCCTTTAGCTCAAAGCATGATTGAACACGATTCATGTTTAGATTTGGATTTGTATAATCATTTAAAAACCCATGCTTATGATCAAAGTCGTTTAGATCAATTATTAAATTCAGCCTTATTAGGACAGTCTGCATTAAATGCAGATGTAGGCGGTGTATTGGCTTTGTCAGATCTGAAAGGACGAGAATTAATGCTGACTATCGTGCCTTTTTCTAAATTAAAAAATATGCAGCATCAAGATGCAGGACAACATCAAATAGCGGTATTTCTGACCGATAAACATCAACTCTACGCCTTGTCAAAAGCCTATTTGCAGCAAGCTTATCAATTGTCTAAACGTGAGTTTGAGCTGTGTGAGTTGTTGCTGAATGGTTGTAAGTTAGAAGAAATCGCTGAACATTGTGGAATTACCCTCAGTTCGGTGCGCACTTATTTTAAAAATATTTATGAAAAAACCCAATGCAACTCGCAAATTGAGCTCATGCATTTATTAATGGGCTGTACCATTCATTTTGAGCATATTGGTTAATGCAGCCTAAGTCGGGCTTAGGCTGCTTCTGAGTATTTTAGTTACTACGTTGAAGGGTAACAGAGGGTTCGCCTTGTGTGCCTATGGTCAGACTTGTGCCTGAAATAGTATAGTTTACAATTGATTTGGAATTGTCAAAGCTATCATGGAATCCAGCACATTCGTTAGTGTCATAAAAAACTTCGGTAGGTGTGAGTGTATTCGCAGTAATGGATAACTTGCCATATTCAATTCCCGCCCAACCGCAATCTTCACCACCTTCTCCATCTAGGAAGAAGTAGTAGTTATTGTCAAAGAAGGCAAAGAGTTGAGTTTCTGAGAACTTCCAAGTACCGACTAGACCTGATGATTGTTTGACTTTAGTTAAAATATAGGTGCTATTACTTCCTACATCGGTCAGCACTAAATCTGTACCGTTATAACTTAAGCGGTATTGACCATCATTGTCAGGATGTGAAAGCCCGTAGTCACCGTTTGTATCGAGTGAGATCTCTGGACTCAGCGCTGAAGTTAAAGCATTCCAATTTAGTCGTCCTATTTCAATACCAGGTTGCCCCGTTACATCAGCTTCATCTGCTTCACCTAGCGCGTAACGTCCGTCTGGTAAAATATGTAATACAACAGCAGATGTATTGGTGCGTCCAATTTCCCAAGTTCCAGCAATATCTTTATAAAAGGTGGCTTGGAAGTTTTCTGCAGCTTTTTCTGGTGTCACGAGTTGGTCAACTGTGAGGGTTGTTTTGCTAAGCACTTCAGTTGTGAAATCGGTGCTATTTTGTTCAAAAGTTAGATTTACAGGGTTGAAGGCTGCTTGAGTCTCTGCACTAATCTCAATCCCATTACTATGGTCGCCATCGCTATCTAAAGATTGTAAAAATACCATTAAGTTGGTACGGGCATTTTCACTTTCAGCCAAATCTAGTGGGGTAATACGTGCTTTGGCTTTAATCGCTTCACCCAGTTGGACATCGCCAATAAAGAAGCGGACAGTATCACCCTCTGCATATTCAAACTCACCTTTATCATTGGTTGTACCTTCACTACTTTCACCTGAACTCGAAGCTCTGAGATATTTAACCCCAGTTACAGGTCCATCGGTCAGTATCCCAGTTTTTAGGGAGCTTGAAGGTGGGGGAGCAGAACTACCAGAATCATTGTCTGAACCACCACATGCGCTGAGTAAGCCTGCTAAAGTTAAGCATAATAAAGTTTTTTCATCATGAATTCCTTGTTATTTAAATTGTCATGTCTGCAGTATAGAAATAAGATGAATCTAGGTGCTATCCCAAAATTGGGAGGGTAAATTAAAAAATCTGTAAGAAAGAATGAAGACCAATCAACATTTTTGTGTCAAAACTAGGTTTTTTGATATGCAGTCATAGAAGTTCTATTTAGCTGTGTTAATTTGAAATACAGTTTCAAGTTTTTTTGATGATCTTCATCCACTTGATTCATTTCATATAAATATCAATATTGTTATCTATAAGTGATCTAGTTTTATGCTGTCTAAATTTTTTATTGAACGTCCTATTTTTGCAGGTGTGCTCGCCATTGTGGTGATGGCACTCGGGATTTTTTCAGTATTAAATTTACCTGTAGAACGCTACCCAGACATTGCACCACCTCGTATCACTGTCAGTGCAACCTATACAGGAGCTTCGGCAGAAACTGTTGAAGAAAGCGTCACACAGGTTTTGGAACAGCAAATTAAAGGCTTAGATCACTTACTGTATTTTAGTTCTAGCAGTGATTCTTCAGGACGAAGTCGAATCAGCATTAGCTTTGAAAATGGTACCAACCCCGATACCGCACAAGTCCAGGTACAAAATGCGATTAATGGTGCAATTAACCGCTTACCTGAAGATGTGCAGCGTCAGGGGGTGAATGTCTTTAAGTCATTGGGCGATACCCACATGGTCATTGGGCTGTACGATGCCACAGGCAAAAGCAGCAATATTGCATTGTCTGACTATATGATGAGTCATTTAGAGCAAGAGTTGGCACGCATTGAAGGTGTGGGTGAGGTCGATGTTTTTGGTGCGCAATATGCAATGCGGATTTGGCTGAATCCGATAAAGTTAAAACAATATGTGCTGATGCCAAGTGATGTACGTGCTGCGGTATTGGCACAAAATACTCAAGTTGCAGCAGGGGCAATTGGTGAATTGCCCACAGCACAAGAACAATATCTCAATGCCAAAGTCACCTCAGGTTCACGCTTAAAAACGGTAGAAGAATTTGAAAATATTATTTTAAAAGCAGATCAGGCAGGTGGCTTTGTTTATTTAAAAGATGTGGCACGTATTGAGCTTGGTGCAGAAAATTATCAAAGCTTTAATACCATTAATGGTTTTCCATCGGCAGGTATGGGGATTTCATTATCGTCTGGTGCCAATGCGTTACAAACTTCAGCCTTAATTCAAAAACAAATTGAGCATTTAAAACATCAATTGCCCGAAGGTTACCAAATTGTCTATCCACGCGATAACACGCCTTTCGTGCAGGAATCGATTAAAGAAGTGGTGAAAACTTTAATTGAAGCGGTGATTTTAGTTGTCATCGTGATGTTCTTGTTTTTACAAAACTGGCGCGCGACGCTCATTCCTACCGTAACCGTGCCTGTGGTGATTTTAGGCACCATGGCCGTGTTGCAACTCTTTGGCATGAGTATTAACACGCTGACCTTATTTGCTTTGGTATTGGCGATTGGTTTATTGGTGGATGATGCGATTGTCGTGGTCGAAAACGTCGAGCGTTTGATGCACGAACAGCAGCTCTCGGCTAAACAGGCATCCATCGCATCGATGCAGGAAATTAGTGGTGCTTTGGTCGGTATTACTTTGGTTTTAACCGCAGTATTTATTCCTATGGCATTTTTTGGTGGTTCAACTGGAGTGATTTATCGCCAGTTTTCCATCACCTTAGTCACTGCGATGGCACTGTCTTTAGGTGTGGCATTAATTTTAACGCCTGCCTTATGTGCCTTGATTTTAAAACCCAACCCACAACCAGCCCAATGGGCCATCTGGTTTAATCAAAAACTGGAACGCATAAAACAACACTATCTCAAATTAGCAGGCTGGACGATTCAGCATAAAGCGGTATGTCTAGTTGTTTTTGCAGGTTTACTGACAGTTTTTGCTATGTTTTACCGTGCCTTACCTACCAGTTTTATTCCCAATGAAGATCAGGGCATGTTGACGGTGCAGTTTAAATTGCAGGAAGGTGCGCCGTTGTCTAAAAGTCGTGAAGTGGGCGAAAGCATACGTGAATACTTTATGCAGCATGAAGCCCAGAATGTCGATTTGGTGATGATTCGTTATGGACGTAATTTTTCGGGAACAGGGCAGAATTTAGGGCAGGGTTTTATTGCGCTAAAACATTGGGATGAACGTCAAGGGCAGCAACATACTGCACAAGCCATTCGTGAACGCGCCATGCAGCATTTTCGACAGCATCCCAATGCACACATTACCATTGGCATGCCCGCAGCAGTCCGTGGTTTGGGGCAAACAGATGGTTTAGAGTTTTGGATGCGTGATGTGAACGGTACAGGACGTGATTTTTTAACCCAGCAATTTCAAAATTTGCAGCAGCAAGCCACTCAATATCCAAGCTTTAAAAATTTAGATCAACGCGCCAATCCTGAAAAAGCAGAGCTAAACGTCACGATTGATCAGAAACAGGCGATGGCTGCAGGTTTAAATCAAACAGCGATTAACAGTACTTTAGCGGCTGCTTGGGGCGGCAGTTATATCAACGATTTTATTGACCGTGGTCGAATTAAGCGCGTGATTATGCAGGGTGATGCCGAGTTTCGTGGCAAACCTGAAGATTTGAACCAATGGTCGGTACGCAGTCAGCAAAATCAAATGGTACCTTTTAGCCAGTTTGCTCAACTCAGCTGGAGTGGTGGGCCAGAAGTGGTCAATCGGTTTATGGGTTATAGCGCTTTGCAAATGGAAGCTGACACTGCTGAAGGATATAGCTCGGGGCAGGCGATGCGTGATTTAGAACAGATGGTGGCACAGCAGCAGGGCATTGACTTGGCATGGAGTGGATTGTCTTTTGAAGAAAATCAGTCCAGTAATCAGGCTTTGTTACTGTATTTGGTTTCTATCGGGTTTATTTTCTTGTGCCTTGCGGCCTTGTATGAAAGTTGGAGTATTCCCACAGCGGTCATGAGTGCCATTCCTTTAGGAATTGGTGGAAATATTATTTTCAGTTATTTGGCAGGTTTCCCAAATGACATTTATTTCCAAATTGCATTGCTTACCACCATTGGTTTGTCATGTAAAAATGCCATCTTAATTGTGGAATTTGCTTCGGCTGCGCAGCAACAAGGCAAACAAGTCATTCAAGCCGCTTTGGAAGGTGCGAGTTTGCGGCTTAGACCTATTTTAATGACCTCATTGGCATTTGGTGCAGGTATTTTACCGCTAGTATTTGCGTTTGGTGCAGGTGCAGCAAGTCGTCAGGAAATTGGGGTGAGTGTTTTGGGTGGGGTAATTTTTGGCACAATTTTAGTGCTTGTTTTTATTCCATTTATGTATGTGCTGATTCGTGCTGTATTTCAAGTCAATCGTTCTTAGTCTATGAATTAAAGGTGTTTTTTATTAAGTACTTAGCAGAATAATAGGCTATGATATAAAACGCTCAAAATCTTGCATTCATCAACCTGTTTTCGGATTTTAAGCACTGGTTTGGGCTGAGACACTTCGCCCATTCTTCATTTTACGTTTTGGAATGATGGAGTGGGGGAGATCAATGACCAATCTGCACGCTGAACAGTTAGAACAAGCCTTGCAATTACATCAGCCAAGTACAGTGAGCAGATTGATAGATGGTATCAACCCTGCCGATTTAGCCGACTTAATGCAGCACTTGAGTCTGAAAGCACAGCTTAGTTTAATTGAGCAAATTGACAGTGCTGCCTTAGTGATGGAATTTTTACCACTGCATTCACAACTTCAAATTGCCGAAGCGATGGTACCGCAGCAATTGGTCAAACTGATTTCAGCCATGCATTCAGATGACCGTACCGATTTATTTAAGTTACTTTCGCCGCCTTTACAGCACTTTGTCAGCTTACACATTACGGAAGAAAAACGCGCACAGATTCAGACTTTAGCGCGCTATCCTGAAGAATCTGCGGGCGCGATTATGAGTTCGGATTTCGTGGTGCTCTCACCAGAACTAAACATGCAGCAAGCTATAGCTGAATTGCGCAGAATGACCGCAGATCGGGAAACTTTGTACCTGATTTATATTGTCGATGAGTTGATGAAACTATTGGGAGTGATTTCTTTAAGAGAAATTATTCAAAACCCACCTGAACAAAAAATTAAAAATGTGATGTGCACCGATTTAGTCACTGGTTTAGTGACAGAAGATCAGGAAAGTATTGCGCAAAAACTCAGCCATTATGATTTTTTGGCCTTGCCGATTGTAGACCACGCACAGCATTTACTGGGGATTGTCACCTACGATGATGCGATGGACGTGGTACAGGCAGAAACCACGGAAGACTTTTTAAAATCCAGTGCGGTCGCATCTTCTCCTGGCATGAGTATAAAAACTGCGCCAATTTTGTTTCTATACCGCAAACGTGTGTTTTGGTTGGTGATTTTGGTATTTGGTAGTTTATTGTCAGGAATCGGCATTGCCCATTACGAAGATATTATTGCAGCACATATTGTGCTGGTTTTTTTCTTGCCACTTTTGGTCGGTAGTGGTGGTAATGCGGGTTCTCAGTCTGCGACCTTAATGGTACGGGCACTAGCTACAGGCGATGTGCAATTTAAAGATTGGTTGCATTTACTCGGGCGTGAAAGTTTAGTAGCGCTGTGTTTGGGTGGAACTATGGCTTTTGCGGTCTCAATTTTAGGCTATTATCGTGGCGATATGATGGTGTCTGTAGTATTAGCACTGAGTATGTTGGGCATTGTGCTGATGGGCTGTTTAATTGGCATGAGTCTACCTTTTATTTTGCATCGCCTGAAACTAGACCCTGCTAGTGCCTCTGCGCCTTTGGTAACATCGATTTGTGATGCAACAGGCGTGGTGGTGTACTTATTTATCGCTTCGCAGTTGTTACTTTAAATGCTGTCGGTGATGATGTGACTCATTGCAATTTTATCTTAAAACTTTTTCCATTGATCAAAATTCTATTTATCAAAACAATACAGACTTGAGCAAAAAACAGCTTTATTCTCAAGTAGATTGCACTTACCTAACGATACGTTTTCTATGCCAGAACCTGCATCTTCAAAAAAACTTAGCCAGCAAGAGGTGATTCGCTTAGAGCGCGATTTAGCCAAATTTGCCAATATGATGGATTCTGTGGTGCGTATTCCATTTACCAAGCAGGGTGTGGGAGCCGATGCTGCATTGGGAACTGTACCTATTGCAGGGGATGCTGCAGGTTTTGCACTGACCTGTTATGCGATTTATAAAGCCAAACAAATTGGCGTACCGCAAACCAAACTCACGCCAGTGATTAAACTTGCTGTGGTGGATGCGGTGGTTGGTTTTGTGCCAATTGTCGGTACACTATTTGATGTATTTATTCGCCCAAGCCGCAAAGCTTTAGATGTAGTGCATACGCATATCCGTGAAGAATATCAGATTCACAGTGAACATCATGTGGTGCATCCTTTTTTACATGAGCGATTGGAACATAAACAACAATACTCGGCATTTTGGCGTAATCCCGTAGTCGCATGGCTGTGGTTACATTTGCCTGATTTGCTTGGCGTGATTTTTCTTATTTTCTTTGTTTGGGCGGTCTGGCTTGGTGCAAGTTGGTTGTGGCACTGGTCGCAAAGTTTTGGGTTTTAAAGAACCTGTTTAATATATTCCAAAACTACGCAGCAGATCTAATTTACAGACATGAAAAAAAGCTTCCCTGAGGAAGCTTTTTGATGTAACTGTTACTGTATCGCTATGAGCATTAAGGTAAATTTAATTGCTGTAAAGCTGCAACACGTTGTTCAATACTTGGGTGAGTTTGGAATAACGCTGCCAAGCTAAAACCTTCTTCTTTGCCTGCAGAAATTGCAAAAGCTTTCATTTCTTTTGGCATAGCATCTGGCATTTCAGACTCTGCTTGTAAACGCAATAACGCAGAAATCATAGCTTGTTTACCTGCTAAACGTGCACCTGCTTCATCTGCACGGTATTCACGTTGACGCGAGAACCACATCACAATTGAAGATGCCAAAATACCAAAGACAATATCTAATACAATGGTAATTGCAAAGTAAGCTAAGCCTGGGGCTTCGCCATCTTCACGACCAAAGACATTACGGTCAATAAAGTCACCTGCAACACGAGCAAAGAACATGACGAATGCGTTGACCACGCCTTGAATTAGCGCCAAGGTCACCATGTCACCATTGGCAACGTGCCCAATTTCGTGTGCCAAAACTGCACGTAATTCATCTTTGTTCATACGCTCAAGTAGCCCTGTAGATACAGCCACTAAAGCATCGTTTTTATTCCAACCTGTTGCAAAAGCATTCGATTGGTAAGAAGGGAAAATACCCACTTCTGGCATTTTGATACCAGCACGTTGCGACAATTGTGCAACTTCATTTAATAACCACGCTTCAGCTTGGTTACGAGGGGCATTTGGGTCAATTAATTCAGTTCCAGTTGTTTTTTTCGCCATCCATTTAGACATGAATAGTGAAATTAAAGAGCCAACCATACCAAAGACAAAACAGATGACCAACAGGTTGCCTAGGTTTAAGCCACCCGCGCCATGGTAACTACCGACACCGAAGAGTGACAAAATTATGCCAGCTACAACCAGTACCGCGAGGTTGGTTAGCAAGAACAAACCAATCCGCATCATTGAGTAAATCCTCTTATATTAAAAATGTAATCTGATTTATTAATAAACCATGCCATAAATATGCGGTGTATGTATTAAAAATTCAAGAAAAAATAATAAAACTGTACCAAAAATATCGACTTTATTCTGAAATGAAAATACGTGCCGAAGCTGTGGCATTGCCCGTGGCATAAGAGCCCGTTGGGGCATCGGTAAAGCGACCATCGGCGGCCATAATAATTTGACGTTGTGGGCGTTTGTTTGTCGCCACTTGATGATTACTGGCGGTGTAATTCTCTGACTGCGCAATCACTTGTGCATTTTGGCTCTGAGTATTGCTATTGTTATTTGCCGTAATTGCGCTGTTGCTAGAACTTGCATTGACACCGCTAGCATACAGGTTGTTAAAACGACTGGTCACACGCCGTACATAGTCTTGTGTTTCACGAAAAGGTGGTACGCCGCCGTATTTTGTGACATTACCTTCGCCTGCATTATAACCTGCCAAAGCTAAAGTGGTGTTGCCATTAAAGCGTTTGAGTAACCAAGCTAAATATTTTGCACCCGCCATAATGTTTTCATGCGGGTCATAAGCATTGCTGACATTAAAACGCCGTGCTGTCGCAGGCATGAGTTGCATTAAACCTTGTGCACCGACAGGTGAACGGGCGTTGACATTAAAACCCGATTCAGTATGCATCACCGCTTTAATCAGACCTTCTGAAACACCGTGCTGCTGTGCTGCCTGCTGAATAATGTGGTCAAAGGCATTTTTATTACGGCTATAACTTGGCAATACCGATGCTTCGGAATTGCCCCAATTGCGATAACTGTGGATATTACTGTCTGGATAATAGGTGACTTTTACTTTAGTCAGTGAACGATCTGCACTTTTGCGGTTGGTCAGCAAGGTACTGCCATTGCTGTCCTTATACATATAAATTTGACCTGCGTGCGTTGACGTTGCCAAAGGCATGATGCTAGCAGTCCCCAAAATATACAGTAAAAAGGCATTAATTTTATTATTCATGCTGTGAATACACTAAAAGCTGTTCCCAAACAGTTATGAGGAGTTTAACAAAAATCTCACAGATGAAAAGGCTTTGTACAAATTCATTTACAGTAGTGTTGAAAAAAATCAAGCTCAATTGCTGACAGAGTAATCAAAAAAATATTTATTTTTTTTTAATTGGCTTAACTTGACACACCTAAGCCGTTGATTTTTATTTAAAATAAAAACGATCAAAAAATGATCAATTTAAAGAGAAGCCTTAGAATATCGGGAAGAGGCGTTGTCAAGTTGTTTTAAATCCACAAAGTTATCCACAGGATTTGTGGAAAACTGTGGAAAAGTCCAAAAGATAAGCATCTTGCCGAAAAACTGAACGCGAAGGTTCAAAATAACATGCGGTTCAATACAGCCCGATGACAAAAATTTTGATTGCGATGAAATTACATTCTTTTGATGCGGGATTGGTCTGAATCGGCTAAAATTGCGCGGTAATTTTTTTCATGGGTTAATCTCGTCTATGTTCTCACCCGTTGAGTCCGATCAAGGATTTAATTTCAAGCCAGAACTCCCAACCAGCTCTGCGTATTATCGTTTGTTGAAAAAGCTGCGTCGCCAAGTCGGGCATGCGATTCGTGACTTCAATATGATTGAAGATGGCGATAAAGTCATGGTGTGTATTTCTGGCGGGAAAGACAGTTATACCTTGCTGGACATTATGTTGCAGTTTAAACGTATTGCGCCAATCAATTTTGATGTGGTGGCAGTCAACTTAGACCAAAAGCAGCCTGGTTTCCCTGAAGATGTATTACCGCGTTATTTAGAAGAAAATAACATTCCGTATTATATTTTGGAAAAAGACACCTATAGCATCACCAAGCGTTTAACCCCTGAAGGAAAAACCTATTGTGCGGTATGTTCACGTTTGCGCCGTGGTTCGCTCTATGGCTTTGCACAGGAAATTGGTGCAACCAAAGTGGCGCTTGGGCATCACCGTGATGATATTTTGGCGACTTTTTTCTTGAACTTGTTCCATGGGGGCAGTTTAAAGGCGATGCCGCCGAAGCTACTTTCTTCAGACAAGAAAAATATGTTGATTCGTCCACTGGCTTATGTGGAAGAAAAAGACATCATCAAATATGCAGAAATGCGCAAATTCCCAATTATTCCGTGTAACTTGTGTGGTTCACAGGAAAACTTACAGCGTGCGATTATTAACGTCATGCTGCGTGAGTGGGATAAAGCCCATCCTAAGCGTTTACACAGTATTTTTGGTGCTTTGCAGAATGTATCGCCATCACAATTGGCAGACCGAGAATTATTTGACTTTGAAGCTTTAGATAGCCAGCGTGTATTTGATTTTGCAGATCAGGCTGAACAAAATGCTGCTGAGCAGAACAAGCGCATCAATATGGTCAATTTAGGCTACGCTGCAGACTAAGTTTAAATTGTGCGTCAATCCTAGATTCAACATGAACCCCAAGCTTCGGCTTGGTGTTTTTTTATGCTATTGATTTATTTGATAAAGTATTAAATATACAAAAACTGAACGTCCCGTACAAAATTTCTTAGCCTTTATTCTGGTTATCATGCTATAACAATCAGCAAGCAAAATAGCTTAATAATGATGGTGTCTGGATAGACAACACACATGCACAAATATATTGAGGAAAAATCATGCCTGCTTTTTTAACTGATGATTGGTTTGCGACTGTAGAAAACTTAACGGCTCAAGCTGGTGATTTAAATTTACCTCCTGCATTGGCAAATCTGGCAATTAACTTAGTGGTGACTGATGCTGCAGGTAACACTGAGTTGTCTTTAGATGGCGGTAAAATCCAAAAAGGTTTGGCGGACAACGCGAAAACAACATTAAATATGGATGCGGAAACCTTACGCAAAGTATTCTTAGAATTTGACATGGCGGCTGCTATGCAAGCATTTATGACTGGTAAAATTAAAGTACAGGGCGATATGTCACAATTAATGGCATTACAAACTGCAAAACCAAGCCAAGAACAAAAAGATTTGTTTAAGAAGATTCTTGAGCAATCTGCTTAATTAAAGTCATTTCTGCTGTAGTGGGTATTTATTGCCGCTACAGCATTAAAAAAGCCTAGCTGACGTATCCACTAGGCTTTTTTATTTGGGCTATAAATAGAAAGCTACAAAATCAAATATATGATTTAAGCGACTTAGATGTTAACCAATTGTGGTGTGGTCTTAATATGCTCTAAATAAGCACGAATACGGGTCACGTATTGCACCGCTTGACGATAACGACCATTGCTGGCTTTGTTACGATCTAAATAAGCATATAAGTTCACCCAGTTATTTGGGTTTTTACCTTGCGCACGAATTCGCTTCTGAATCTGACTGACTGCGCCTGGGCCCATGTTATAAGCCACTAGTGCGTACCAATTACGATCAGGGAACGGAATATGATCATAGCGGTTTAGCATTTGGTCATAATACTTGGCACCACCCTGAATACTTTGAGCAGGATCGGTACGGTTACTTACACCCATTGCTTTGGCTGTGTTATTGGTCAGCATCATAATACCGCGCACACCTGTTGGCGAAACCGAGTTTGGCTTAAGGTAAGATTCCTGATAACCAATGGCCGCCAAAAGATGCCAATCTAAATCGTACTGCGTGGCAGTCTTTTTAAAGTTGGCCTTATATAAAGGTAAACGATTACGCAAATCACGCTGGATCACATCCCACGATTCTTGCTTGACTACATTACGATTATAAAATGAAGCCAATTGGCTAATTGCGCCATTTTGCTTGCCATGACAAACAAAGTTGCTTGCGGTTTGGCTCAGTGGATCATCTGCATGTTTAAACACCCAGTTCAACTCACTATTTAAACCATTACGCTTTAAAGTATTTAAATCGCCACAACTGGCTGAAAATGCCGTGAGTTGCTGCTTTTCAATACTTTGGATACTCGACGTGGTCATGGCAAAGTTCGCTTTACCAGAAGACACCCATTTTAATGCGGTCGCATTGTCGCTTACCGTTTTAAATTCGAGTTTCACATTCATGCTGTCGGCATAGTTACGCACTAGGTCATAACCAAAGCCATGTAAATGTTGTCCATCTTTAAACACTGTGGTTGGATTTACCACAGACACAACCGTCAATTTGTTCTGATTGACGACGCTGTCAAATTGATGAACGGCTTTGCCTGCGTTAATACTGTGAAATGGGAGAAGAGCAGTACTGAAAGCGAGGACTTTGAATGGGAGGTGATTAAAAAATGAGTGAAGGCTAAGCCTAGACCCAGATGTTGAACTACTGTGCATGTTGGCTCCGCTACAAGTAATTTATGCCCTAAAAAGCAAAGGCAACACACCTTAAACTTTTTCAAGTTTGATAAATTCAATAAGGGTTGGGCAGTCATGACGTCATTCAAAATGACTTGGGATTAAAGGGAAAGTGTGTAAAATTTCTACACGGGTTAAAAAGTGATCAAAAATAAAAGATGTGCGAATAATAAAGATGAAAATTTTGGATGTCAAATTTTGTACATAAATTTTTTTAAAAATACAACATAAGATATTAATTTCATTGGGGAATAAATTTTATAAATTTTTATTGTGTATAAAAATGCAATAAAATATACGATTGATGTTAACCAAATGTAAAAAAATGGCTGCAAAAACACCATGAAATCTAACTTAATTACACGTTCTGGACACGATAAACTCGTGGCTGAGTTAAAGCATTTGTGGCACGAAGAACGCCCTGAAATCACCAAAAAAGTAAACTGGGCGGCAAGCCTAGGCGATCGTTCAGAAAATGCCGATTTTTTTTATAATAAACAGCTTTTGCGTAAAATTGACCGTCGGGTGCGTTATTTGGGCAAGCGTTTGGAAGAATTGCGCATTGTTGATTTTGCACCTGAACAAGAGGGCAAAGTATATTTTGGCGCATGGGTCGAAATTGAAAATGAACAAGGCGAGCAAAAGACCTTGAGAATTGTGGGCGTGGATGAAATTTATGATCATCATCCACAACATATTTCGATTGATTCACCTATGGCTCGGGCTTTGTTGTCTAAACAGGTGGATGATGAGGTGGAAGTGCAGACACCGCTGGGTAAAAAGAGCTGGTTTATTAATTCGATACGCTATGAAAAGCCTGAAATTGCAGAAAATGACTGATTTTTGATTTTATTTTGAACATTTGGATCATAATTTTTAGAAAATATTTGCCAAGCTGAATTTTTCTTTATATGATAACCGCCATTGGAAGCGTGGCAGAGCGGTTTAATGCACCGGTCTTGAAAACCGACGAGGGTGTGAGTCCTCCGTGAGTTCGAATCTCACCGCTTCCGCCAAATTACAAGCACTTAGCCCCGATTATCGGGGCTTTGTTGTTTCTAGGCTTATGCAACGTAAGCCAATAATAAGCAATAGGACATAAGAATGCCGACAGCAAAAAGTGTTAAAAATTTTGGGGAAATAGATTTAATTACGTTTGTTGGTAATATTTTTAAGGCTCTAGACTAGCAGAATAGATATGTTAGTCTAGAATCATGATAGAAAACAGTAAATTAAGTCACTATAAGATTAAAAAAATTATTCAGTGCTTTTGCATTGATATTCCTGCTTCTAAAACAGCCTTATTGCTTAACTTGAACCGTAATACCATCAACTATTGGTACATGCTTTTTAGAGAAGCAATCTACGATCATCAAACAGATTTAAGAGCAAAGTTTGTAGGTTCTATTGAAGTTGATGAGAGCTATTTTGGAGCAAAAAGACAACGTGGTTTTCATGGGAAATTGAAGCGAGGTCGAGGTACTTTAAAACAACCTGTATTTGGAATATTTGAAAGGAATGGTCGAGTTTATACAGAAATAGTCCCTGATTGTAAAAAGACTACATTACAACAAGTTATCTTAGGTAAAGTTGCACTTGAAAGTGTAATTTATAGTGATGGTTGGCGTGGATACAATGGTTTGGTAGATGTTGGTTACTCAAAGCATTTTAGAGTAAATCATGGAGCGAATGAATTTGCCAGAGGACAATGTCATATAAATGGAATAGAATCATTCTGGAGCTTTTGTAAAAGAAGGCTAGCAAAGTTCAACGGTATATCAAAAGAGTATTTTGATTATCATCTTAAAGAAACAGAATGGCGTTGGATGAGGGAGCCTAATGAGCTAGCAACAGAGTTGTGGGACCTCATTAGGTAAAACTAAGTGCAAATCTGCTAGTCTAGAGCCTTTTTAAATATGAATCATTTGATTTCGATGATGAACTCCTAGCAATAAGGCGTGGAAATTATGATGAGTATTTAACAAAAATTAGTGGTAATTTTTATAGTTTTTTACGTGCTTCCGATTTTAGGGCATTAATTATACATGAGCAAACACATTTTCTGGATTTAGTCGCTTCATTGTGGGGGATTGAATACAATTTAAGAAAGATTAGGGTATTGGATGAAATCTCGGAAAACCGAGTATCTGTTTTTAAGTTAAATTATTCAGAATTACAGTGTATTCACAACGAGCATCAAATAAATTTAAACAATGGCGAATTCAAACATGAGGTGCGACAGTTTGAAAAGTCTTATGATAATCAACAAGCTGAGCAAATTTCTCTAATGGTGTAAGCCAATCTAACGCTTTTCTAGGACGAGTATTCAGTGACATGGCAACTTGATTTAAATAATGCTGATCTGCCTGATTTAAATCAATCCCTTTAGGTAAATATTGCCTAATTAAACCATTCATATTTTCGCATGTGCCTTTTTGCCAGGGTGAATGTGGGTCACAGAAATATACATCTATGCCTAAATCTTCTTCAAGTATTTTATGTTCTGCCATCTCGCGTCCACGGTCATAGGTCAACGTTTTACGCAGTTCTGCAGGTAAATATTTCAGAGCTTCAGTTAAAGCCTTGCGCACTGATTCTGCCTTTGCATCAGGTAATGTTGCCAAGATACAGAGCCGTGTATTTCGTTCAATAAGTGTTGCTATCGAACTTTTATTGTCTTTACCTTTAATTAAATCAGCTTCCCAATGACCCGGTATTTTTCTTTCTTGAACTTCGGCTGGGCGCTCATGAATAGTTTTAATATCCTGTAATATAGAATCTTTTTTAGGTTCACCGTTAGCTTTTCGCTTTTTATTTTCATGACGCAGACAGGATAATAAGTCTTTTTTCAACTCACCCTTTGGTAATGCTCGTATCGTTGAATAAATCGTTGTATGGCTTACATTCATTGTTTGATCCAAATCAGGAAATGTCTTTAAACGTTTTGCTATTTGCTGAGGAGACCATAAACAACGGATCGCTTCAACAATAAATTTCCAGAGGATTGAATCGATTTTGAGTTTTCTGTGACCACGTCTACGTCTAGCGAAGGTGTTATCAGAAGCATATCGAGCTTGATAAACGTCATTGATGCTATTTCTTTTAAGCTCACGATAGATCGTACTAGGATGTCTTTTAATGAGTTCAGCAAATTTTCTGGCTGAAAAGCCTTCTTTTCTTGACTCAAGCATTAATGCAGTACGATCTTCAAAGTTAAGATGATGGTATGACAATTTTATATACTCCATAAACCCTTTAAATTAATTAGGTGGTTTATGTCGCACTTCAAGTTTTACTCTGCCAATTTTAGTTATAAAATTGTGGAAACTTTTAAGCATGAGTATGATTATTCTGAAAAGTTTGGGGTTTTGTTGTTTATTGTTCTTATTGATCAAAAAGGTAAACAATCAAGAATTCCTATAACAATGTTATCTTTGTTTGAGGGTCATGCATTTAGTAATGAAGAACTTCGCAAAATTAATGATATTAAAATAATTACTAATAAAGATGTAAAAAATAAATTTATTAATTTAATTGAGAGTGAATATTACTCATATCTCAATGATCCAAATAATCATGAATATAATATTCTTATAATGTTGTCAACAATACATATGGAAACATTAGGATTAAGTAGAAAAGAAATTCTTCAGTTTTTTTCAGCAGTTGCTGGATTTACATTTAATCTTTACTCCAGTGGTATTTCTATACTTGCTAATAAAGTATTTGAATTTATTAACTCTGAACTTAAATATTGTGTTAAAGCAGATCTTTGTCGAAATCAATTAAGGCATATTTTAGCTTTTCATACAATTTTGAGATCATATGAGTATATCAATCATCCATACAATAGAAATAAAAAGAAAGAATTGATTGGTTTAATAAAAAAATCACCTTTGAATTTTATTAATATTATGTGGAATGGATATTCTGGTGGAGTTTTGAGAGAGTATGAAATTCTAGGTGAAATTGAAAGGCCTAGTCTTATAGGAAAATTTAACGATTTTGATTATAAAAGAACAAAAGAAATATTTAGTAAATCCATTGAAAATTCAATACAATTTCATTCTGATGGTTATATTTTAAATAATCTTGAAGATTACTATTTTTTAGATATGTATAGAGATTATGAAAATTTTGATGTGAAGCCAGAAAATCAAATAATCAAGTTTAAAAAAAGAATTGATATTAATATTGAAGAATATTTTGAACAGGATGAAGAACATGAATTATTATCACAATTAGTTGATAACGAAATTTTTAAAACTACCACTAAATTTCATTTAGATTTGAAAAGTGCAATTGATTTGGAGATAAGAAATAAAGTTCAAGCACAGTTGGATCCAAGTGCAGTTTTTATATCAACGTTTTACTAAATTAATACCTAGTATCGTCAACTTATTGTTGTTGATGTGGTACAGAAATAGCTTCCCAATCATCATAAGACAAAATAGGTGGAAAACGGCTACGAATTAAATAGTAGTTGCGTTGTTCTTTCTATGGGTTTCGACTTTATCGAAAAGTCTTTCACATTGTGTAAAGGCGAGAAAATACCTCTAGCAATCTAATCACTCAAAAAATTCAGACTAAGTGATGAACTGCCCATAAAAACAAAAGCCAGTGAATTTTACAATTCACTGGCTTTTGAAATGACATTATGTATAGCGCATCGGCAAATGAACTACCCATGCGGCATAAAGCACTTAATTAATCGAATCATCCAAGTTTGGAGCTAACCAACGCTTCGCTTCATCTAAACTCCAGCCTTTACGCTGTGCGTAATCTTCAAGCTGATCTAACGAGATTTTACCTGCGTTAAAGTACTCAGAAGCAGGGTTAGCATAGTAGAAGCCGCTCACAGATGAAGGCGGCCACATCGCAAAGCTGCTCGTAAGTTGTGTGCCAATCTTTTCAGTTGAACCTAACCAGTTGAACAGTGTGGCTTTTTCAGAGTGTTCAGGGCAAGCAGGGTAGCCTGGTGCAGGACGAATCCCCACATATTTCTCTTTAATCAGTTCTTCATTGCTTAGTTGCTCATTCGGCTGATAGCCCCAGAATTCTTTACGAATACGCTCATGCAAATGCTCTGCAAACGCTTCTGCAAAACGATCACCCAAAGATTGCACCAAAATGGCAGAATAATCATCGCCCTTGGCTTTAAACTCATTGGCCATTTCTTCCGCACCAAAAATCGACACGGTAAAGCCGCCCAAGTAATCTTGCCCTTGCTCTGCAGTTGCAATAAAGTCTGCCAAAGACAAGTTTGGTTTGCCTGTTACTTTGTCTGACTGTTGACGAATATGATGGAAGGTGTGCGTTACTTGATCACGTGTTGCATCATATACTTGTACTGAATCTGCCGCAGAACGGTTGGCAGGGTAAATCCCAAATACTGCACGTGCATCAAAGCGATTATTTGCAATAATATCTTTGAGCATGGCTTGCGCTTGGTTGTATAAGTCAGTTGCAGCTTCACCCACCACTTCATCTTCCAGAATTTTTGGGAATTTGCCCGCTAAACTCCAAGAAATAAAAAATGGTGTCCAGTCAAAGTATGGCAATAAGGTTTCAAGTGGGTAATTGGTCAGCACTTGTGTACCAATTAATTTTGGTACTGCAGGCGTGTAGTTGTCCCAATCAATTTTTAAACCATTGTCGATGGCTTCTGCATACGACAATTTGGCGGCTTTAGGTTGCTTGTTGGCAATACGTTCACGAATTTTAGCGTATTCTGCACGATGCTCTGCAACAAAAGCAGGTTTCATTTCAGGGGAGAGTAAGGTTGTCGCAACACCAACAGCACGCGAAGCATCGGCAACGTAAATGACGGCATCATTTGAGAACTGTGGATCAATTTTAACCGCAGTGTGTGCTTTAGATGTGGTAGCGCCACCAATCAACAATGGAATGTTAAAGCCTTTACGCTGCATTTCTTTGGCAACAAAAACCATTTCGTCTAAAGACGGAGTAATTAAGCCAGACAAGCCAATAATATCGACTTTTTCATCAATAGCCGTTTGCAGGATTTTCTCTGCAGGTACCATCACGCCCAAATCGACAATATCATAACCATTACAGCCCAAGACCACGCCAACAATGTTTTTACCAATGTCGTGTACATCGCCTTTCACCGTTGCCATCAAGACTTTACCTTTAGACTGACCTTCGGTTTTTTCAGCTTCGATGTAAGGGTTGAGCCACGCAACGGCTTGTTTCATTACACGCGCAGATTTCACCACTTGTGGCAGGAACATTTTACCTGCACCAAACAAGTCACCGACCACGTTCATGCCATCCATTAACGGGCCTTCAATCACATCTAATGGACGTTTGGCTTTTAGGCGTGCTTCTTCGGTGTCTTCATTAATAAAGGTGGTGATACCTTTCACTAAAGCGTATTCAAGACGCTTTTCAACAGATTCGTTGCGCCATTCCAAGTTTTCTTCGGCTTTTTGTGTACCTGACTGACCACGGTATTTTTCTGCTACTTCTAGTAGTTTTTCCGTAGCATCTTGACCGCTGGCACCCTGATTCTGGTTCAGAATCACGTTTTCAACTGCATCTTTCAGTTCTGGGTCAATATCATCGTAAATGGCTAGCTGACCTGCGTTGACAATACCCATGGTCAGGCCTTGTTTAATGGCATAGTACAGGAACACGGCATGAATCGCTTCACGCACTGGCTCATTACCACGAAAGGAGAACGACACGTTAGAAATACCGCCAGAAATCATGGCATGTGGCAGATTCTGTTTAATCCAGCCAGTCGCTTCAATGAAATCCACCGCATAGTTGTTGTGTTCTTCAATACCGGTTGCAACCGCAAACACGTTCGGATCAAAAATAATGTCTTCGGCAGGGAAACCAACATCGTTGACCAGCACATCATAAGAACGTTTACAGATTTCTTTTTTACGTGCGGCAGTATCGGCCTGACCATTTTCATCAAAGGCCATCACAATCACCGCAGCGCCATACTGACGGCATAGACGCGCTTTTTCGACAAACTCGTCATAGCCTTCTTTTAGGGAAATAGAGTTGACGATGGCTTTACCTTGTACGCATTTCAAGCCTGCTTCAATGATTTCCCATTTAGAAGAGTCAATCATGATGGGTACGCGAGAAATGTCCGGCTCAGAGGCTACCAAGTTCAAAAAGTGCACCATTGCACCTTCTGAATCAAGCATGCCTTCATCCATGTTGATGTCGATGATTTGCGCACCGCTTTCGACCTGTTGACGCGCAACATCTAAGGCTTCGGCAAAGTTTTCTTCACGAATTAAACGCAGGAATTTTTTAGAACCTGTGACGTTGGTACGCTCGCCTACGTTTACAAATAAAGAATCATCATAAATGTTAAATGGTTCTAAACCACTTAAACGACAAGCAGGTTTAATTTCTGGAATTTTACGTGGTGGAATGTCTTTTACTGCATTGTAAATCGCGCGAATGTGGTCAGGCGTTGTACCACAACAACCGCCTGTAATATTGATCAAGCCACTTTCAGCAAACTCTTTGAGGAAAGCTGCAGTTTCTTCAGGCGTTTCATCATAGCCACCAAATGCGTTGGGTAAGCCTGCGTTCGGGTGTGCAGAAACGAATACATCTGCAACATCTGAAACGGTTTTGACGTGTGGACGCATGGCATCTGCACCCAAGGCACAGTTAAAACCAATAGAAAGTAAATCGCCATGACGTACCGAGTTCCAGAATGCTTCTGCAGTTTGACCCGTTAAAGTACGTCCTGAAGCATCGGTAATGGTACCTGAAATCATTAACGGCAATTCACGCCCGAGCTGTTTAAACACTTCTTTCACCGCAAAAATCGCGGCTTTACAGTTTAAGGTGTCAAATACAGTTTCAATGAGCAGGATATCTGCACCACCTTCAATTAAGGCATGCGCAGCTTCAATATAGTTTTCTTTGAGTGCGTCAAATGTAATGTTACGAAATGCAGGGTCGTTTACATTTGGTGAAATTGAACAAGTACGTGATGTAGGCCCAAGTACACCTGCCACAAAACGAGGTTTGTCTGGCGTTGAATATTTTTCACAGGCAGCTTTAGCTAAACGGGCTGCTTCACGGTTAATTTCGGGAACCAAATCTTCCATGTGATAGTCAGACATGGAAACGCGCGTGCCGTTAAAGCTATTGGTTTCGATAATGTCTGCGCCCGCATCTAAATAGGCTTCGTGAATGTCTTGAATAATTTTCGGTTGAGTCAGTACCAATAAATCGTTATTGCCTTTGAGGTCATGTGCCCAATCTGCAAAACGTTCACCACGATAATCGGCTTCTTCCAATTGATGGCGTTGAATCATAGTACCCATGGCACCATCGATAATTAAAATTCTTTGGACAAGAAGCGCTTTCAGCGTGGTAAGCGTGGACATAAAAAACCCTTTATGACTGAATCCGAAATGAGCGCTATTTTAACAGAGTTCGCAAGGCTTTCGTGCACTTGAAGCGAACTAGAGCTAGTGTAAGTCGTAAAAATAGTGCATAAAGCGGTATTTTTAGGATTTTGCTCAGCTTGTTGATAATCATAAGTCTTTTGAAACTGTCGCACCTCATGTTTGAATTCGCCTTTTAATCCTGAATAAAAGGCGTGATGGTGTGTATTCAAATTTTAATTTTACTTTAATGCGTCATCGCTTTGTCATATTGCTGAGGCAAAATTGGCTCATTCTGAAATTAGTCTGAAGTTTTAGACAAATATGACAACCGTGTAATAATCTAAATTTAAGAGAATGACATCACGAAAGTAGGTTTTTTTATTCTAAGTGTTTAAATTTAAATATTTATTTTATTTTTATGCACATAAAACACAGCTTAAAGTGTGAAAATAAAGTATGTAAGTTGCTTTATATAGCAGCTCTTTGTCATATAATTGTCACAATTTAATTGAACAATAAGGGGATTTTAAATCCTCTTTTCTGCTTGCATGAATTCTAATCCAACTCCTGTAGATTTGTAGATTCAGCACACAAGTCGACTACTAAATCGACCAATGTTCATGTGCCTACACCGAAATTTTTTATGCCGGTGTTTTTAACGATCATCGTTTCTACCCTTATTTATATTGGTTTCCAATTATCTGCGGACTTGTCCCACGTACCTGCACTGAGCATGTACTCGGTGATTTTATTAGCTACTGCTTTATTCATTGCCTTAGGCTTTGAATTTGTGAATGGTTTCCACGACACAGCCAACGCTGTGGCAACGGTCATTTATACCAATGCCTTGTCTGCACCTGTGGCAGTAATGTGGGCCGGATTCTGTAACTTTCTTGGGGTGATGGTCGCCAGTGGCGCAGTTGCCTACGGTATTATTGCCTTACTTCCAGTCGAACTGATTATGAATGTTGGTTCAGGCGCAGGTTTTGCCATGGTTTTTGCCATGTTGATTGCCGCAATTGTCTGGAACTTGGGAACGTGGTTCTTCGGTATTCCTGCTTCAAGTTCGCACACTTTAATCGGTTCGATTTTAGGTGTGGGCATTATGAACTACTTGCTTAACTCAGGTGCGGGCGCAAGTGGTGTAGATATGGAACAAGTCATGAAAGTAGGTAAGGCTTTATTGTTCTCGCCACTGATTGGTTTTGCTTTTGCCGCGATTTTGTTCCTCTTGGTGAAAAAAATCTTCAAGAAACAAGTAGAGTTGTTCCAACCGCCTGAAGGTAATAAGCCGCCACCACCTCTGATTCGTGCCATTCTAATTTTTACCTGTACTGGGGTAAGTTTTGCGCATGGTTCAAACGATGGTCAAAAGGGCATGGGTTTAATCATGTTGATTTTGATCGGGATTGTGCCGTTGGCGTACTCATTAAATAAAGAGTTAGACCAAAATCACATCCAATCGTTCCAGCAGCTTTCTACACAAACGGCTGATGTGATTTATGCACAACATGTCGATATGCCAGATGAAAAAGCACGTCAGATTATTACTAGCTATATTCAGACGAAAGAAATTACTCCTGAAGTAGTGCCTGCTTTGGCAAGTTTAACTGACCATTTGGGTGAGCGTGTGGGTCAATACAGCAACTTGAAAGATGTGCCTGAAGCTGAAGTGGCAGAAATGCGTAACGATATGTATTTAAGTACGACTTCGTTCAAGCGTTTGGACAAAGCTAATGCCTTGCCTGAAATGTCGGAAGAACAGAAAAAAGTGGTTAAAAGCTACCGCAGTCATTTAGATTCGTTTTTACAATACATTCCAACTTGGGTCAAAGTAGCCGTTGCCTTAGCACTAGGCTTGGGTACAATGGTCGGCTGGAAACGTATTGTGGTGACCGTTGGCGAGCGTATTGGTAAGCAGCACATGACTTATGGTCAGGGTATGTCTGCCGAGCTTGTGGCAATGTCAACTATTGCTGCTGCAGATGGTTTGGGGATGCCAGTTTCGACTACACATGTACTGAACAGTGCGGTGGCAGGTACGATGGTGGCAAATAAATCTGGTCTAAATTTCCAGATGGTTCGCACCATTCTTTCTGCATGGATTTTCACACTACCTGCAACAATTTGTTTATCGGGTAGCTTGTTCTGGTTGTTCTTAAAAGTGTTTTAATCCATTCAAAACTTTTTGAGTGGTTGAAAAAGCGCTGTGATAATACAGCGCTTTTTTTGTACCTAGTGATGAATAAGTGCAACATTTGCAGACAAGTTTTAAAGTGAGATTTCGCCCTTACTTTTTAAACTTAGCAATGAGTTTGTCGAGCGGCAATTTCTCTGCAGCAAAGCCATAGAGTGCAGCAAAAGGCAAGGCAGTTCGTGCTAAATACGCCACGCGCCATAATCCACCGTGGTTCGCACCTTGCATCATCAATTCGAGCGGATGATCAAGTTTCACTTCGGGATTGGCTGCCGAGTCAGGATTTCGTAGGTCATGAATCCATAACGCAGCCATAATCGCATTGGTGGTTTCAGGGCTAAACGCTTCAACATCAAACAAACTTGCGCCGCTAAATGCAGCCTTGAGCAATGGATTTTTGGTCACGGAGTGTGTGGTGGTTGAAGGTGCAATATTGATGCTGACACGCTGTCCTTGATGACGGGCTAAAATTGCACGCCATTGCTGGATACGTTTTGCCAAAGCATAGTTTGGCCCTTGTTCCACCACCAAACAGTCGGCAATACCATAATGTTGACCATTGTCTGAAGCAATCAAATTGTGCAGATTCTTTTGGAAGAAATGACTGCGTGAAATGGTTTCAATACTTTTGGTGAGCAGCTTTTGCCCTTGAGAGCGCTGCTGAAATTTCTCCGCAGATGCGCTGATCACTTCTTCAGGAACAGCATAAACATCGGTTGGAGTGCACATAAACATTAGGCTGCTGTCAGCTTTGTGTTCGCTGACATATTGCATAATGGCATCCATTGCCATAGCAACACGCACGTGTTTTTCACCATCCAAATAAGCAATGGCTGCTAAATCTAGCGTTTCAGTTTTTTGAGCTAACCATTGCGCAATTTCTGGGGTTTGCGTCAGCAGATTTGCACCCAATTGTTCTGTTAAAACGTCAAATGGAGTATCTGCCGCGAGTTGTGTTGTACTTGGTGCGTATAAGGTGGCATTGCCTTGTTGCACAGTACTTAGTATTTTATTCCATACACGGCTATTTGGTAAATCGACTGCAATAATATTGGCTTTCCATTTGGCTAACCATGTGAGTGGACCAGCTTCTGACGCTGCACCAAATAGCACCATATTACGCTCAGACAAATCAAACCATTCGGGATGCGCTACTGCTGCATTTAACGCTTCGGCATGACTTGGTTCAATAATGCCTGCTGCCAGCCAAATTGCAATTTGATCTAGTAAAGCTTGACCTTGTAACTTTTGCCCGTGATACGGCACATACCATTCAGGTGCTGATTGGCTGCTGCCTTGTAATTTAAAGGTATATAACGTTTCAGTAGGCAAGTGCATGACATCTTTCAGCACATATTTTTGCTCATGACGATAAAACTCAAAACTTTGATGCGCTTTTCTTAACCCATCTTCTGCAATTTGAATTGCGTTAGCTTGTTTATGAATTCCATTGATCACAAGGGCTTTAAAGTATTTTGGATAGTGCTTTCGCCAGTTTTTTTCTGCCAAAGCATCAACTGAGCTTTGATGATCGACAGTGGCTAAGGCTTCGGCAATAATTTGTTTGCCTGTGCTTGAGGTGCTGGGTTTATGTTTTTCTGGATGAATTGGGAACTGTAAGCCATCGAAAGAAGTGGACATGCAAAAACTCGCAAACTAAATTGAAATTAATATACAGATGTATACATTATCTATGCCAAGTTGCGATATGGGCTAGCAAAAACTACCAAAATTGAGTGAAATTTGAATAAAAAACCTTCACGAAGTGTAAAGGTTTTTAATGTGAATGAGATGTTGTTGGGATTTAAAGGTTAGTGTTTAAATGTCTAGGTTCGAATCATAAATGAGTCTGATGCTGTATCAACAATGTTATATTCACTCAGAGCAACAGCTTAACAACGTCCTTTTTTCGCCTGACCGGGTGGACAAAAATCACCATCACCATGCGGATGTTGGTGTGGCTAATAGCCTTTCGGATAGATCGTACGGTCAGGATCAATCAGCATACTGCCTTCAGGGGTATGTACGGCACAGGCGCTTAATCCTAAACTAAGTAAAAAGGCGCTTAGAAGTGCAAATTTTTTCATGGCTGACTCCTGATTGCTTGATAGTTTTAGTCTTTATATTTTTAGTATAAGTGCTTGCTGAGTAACAGCATGTTATTTGTTGTGTGTTTTATCGTGTGTCACAAAGTTGATATATTGGATTATTCAGATACTTTCATCAAGCAAAAAAAACTCATTCCAAGTTCTTAAAGTGAAGATTGAAAAAGCGCATTTACCAAAGAAATACTGAGGATGAGAGGCAATAAATGATTGTTTAAGCGGATTTATAAAAGCGGTCTGTTGAAGGATTTGAAAATACTTAAAAGTAGTAACGACTTAGTTGTATATGTACTAAGTCGTTATAGTTTGAAAAGTTAAAACGGCAGTTGCGCCAATTTATTCAGGAAGTGAGGCAAGATGCGTGGTTCAATTAAAATAGTCACAATCACACCATACGCCGCACCCGATAAATGCGCACTATGATTAATATTGGAATTACCGCGTTTACCCGACCAAATGCTATACGCCACATACAGCACTGCAAAAATAATAGCAGGCACAGGAATAAAGAACACAAAAATCAGCTTCCATGGCTCAAACAAAATATAGGCAAACAACACTGCAGATACAGCGCCAGATGCGCCTAAGCTAGCCCAACGATGGTCATTTTTATGCTTTAGATAACTTGGAATAATCGCGGCAATCAAACCACTTAAATAGAATAAAACGAAGCCTAAATCATAGACGTATTGGCGATAAAAACTTTCAATGATGCTGCCAAAGAAAAACAGGGTAATCATATTGAACAGCAAATGCGCACCATCGGCATGCACAAATCCATGGGTAATAAAGCGGTCATATTGTCCGCGTTGCATCGCAGGCGGCCAAAAGATCAGGCGATTCATTAACTCTTGTTTGGAAAATGCCAACATAGACACAATGACCGTAATAATGATGATGGTCACGGTATGATTAAAAGGTAAATCGAGCATAAACGCCTATTCTTTTACTTGAACTCTGCTGTAATAATGCATCAAAACTGAGTTTGAGTCGAACTTTAGGAATAAATCCGACAATTTTGGTTGATTTTTTTTTATTCCCCCGCATCTTCAGTTAAAATAGCCACTTCAGCTTGAGGAAATTATTGTTATGTCGACTGAGAACAGCAGCACAGCAGTTGTAGATGAAATTCCAAACTTATTGATTACGCCAACTGCTCAAGAGTATTTGAAGGATTTATTGGCAAAGCAAAATACACCAGGTATTGGTGTGCGTGTTTTTGTAGAAAATCCTGGTACACCGCGTGCTGAATGTTGCATGGCTTATAGTGCGCCCGATGAAGTTGTACCTACAGACTACAAACAGGAATATCCAGACTTTCCTGCATTTATTGATACGCCGTCTATTCCATATTTATTGGATGCCGTAATTGATTACAACAAAGACCGTTTTGGTGGTCAATTGACCTTCCGTGCGCCTAACTCAAAAGTGCCGCGCGTAGGTCCAGACGCTTCAATAGAAGAACGCATTACTTATGTTTTACAGTCTGAAATTAATCCAGGTTTAGCAGGGCATGGCGGTAACTGTGCTTTGGTTGAAGTGGTGGAAGATGAACAACATGGCTTAACTGCAGTATTGAAATTTGGTGGCGGTTGTCAGGGCTGTTCAGCGATTGATGTAACTTTAAAGCAAGGTGTTGAAACGACCTTGAAACAACACGTACCTGAATTGATGCGTGTGGTGGATCAGACTGACCACAGCCAATCCGAAGGTGCTTATTTTAAATAAGTTCGTAAGTCTAGTTAAAAATAACCTCCTAAATTTTAGGAGGTTATTTTTTATCTGAAATCGCCAGTAGACTCTAATTATTCGTGTGTAAATTTAAAATTTGTTGTGCTGCTTCAGAATAATAAAATTTCTCTAAATAATGGCGTGCACGTTGTTTTAAATAGCCTTCAGCAATCATTTTTTGAATGACTGGATTTAACAGTTGTTGTAATTGTTGCTGGACTAGAGCTTCATCAATATTTAAGTCGTGCAATAACAAGTCAAAAGGTCGAGCTTGATTGCGTACATACCAAGCATACACACCATCAAGCACTTGCTGTTTCAAATAGTCACTTTGGCGTAAATGATCCCAAATTTCGTGTCCTAAATTGACAGTTAGGGATAGGTCTTGCACTTCAATATAGTTTTTTAAAACCGAAAGCGGTAAGTCTTTAATTTTGTGCCATAAATTGGCTTGGAAGTGATACAGTTTTTCATCATCAAAATGTTGATTGAGCACTGACTCGCTCATTTGAGTCAGCTTCTGTACATTTTTTTGTAAATAATGCTGAATGGCATGGTCTAAATTGCTATCGGTAACGCTTTCCAAAACCGATTTACCCATTTTCATAAAACGTGATACACCAGGCACGCTTTTGGCAATGACCGAATTATCCATATAATCTTGAATGGAATGTTGAATGAGTTGGGTAATCATGGCGGCAAAGGCAGGATTATTCACCACACTTTTAATTAAACGCTGACGATGTCCACTTTTACTTGCAACATATTGTGCAATTTTGTCGATGGTCAGCACAGGTATCACATCGGCAATTTGACTACTGTCATTAACAGGGTGTACCAGTGCAAAACGAATATGCTCGGCAATTTGTTGCACTAAAAATGAACTGGCAGGCGTATTTAAAATTTGTTGTTGAATCAGTTGATGAATGGCTTCCGATGTCCATAGATCTTGTAAGCTTTGTTTGCGAAACCATTGGTAAAACTGCATAAACTCAGTTTGTACCGTTTCATTTTGGTTAAATTCTTGATCTAAGAAATCAAGCTGAGCGTCAATCAGTTGCTCAATGATGGGATGTTTCTGCATTCAGGTTTTATATAATAATTAATTGAGAGGAATCAGTTTATCAGCAAGTGGGTTTTTTAGGTTCTGTGTTTTAGACAGAAACGGCAAATAATATTGTGCGACTTGTTTTTCGGCTTCTAATAAAGGCATGTGTCCAACATTATTGAGAATCACGGGTGTTTCGGCGCGTTTGAGTAAAGATTGTAATTCCTTCGCCACTTCAACATTAATAATGCGATCTTGTTTACCCCACAAAATTAGGGTTGGTGCTTCAATTGACCCTGCTAAACGCGCAAATGAGTCAGGCGTATAAATGCGGTTGAGTTTGACAATTTGCTCAATTGCTTTACGGGTTTGTTCCGAGCGTGAAATTAGGACTTCTTCTTGCGCATGTTGAATTTGTGAGGTGATAGCAGGCGGGTTTTGCATGATTTGTTTAGCAATGTTGGCTAAATCACCATGTTTGCTCACAATTAAGTCATTTAAAGATAAAGGATTTTTGGTATAAGGCGTATTGGCGAGTTTATAAATTCCTGCACTATTGAGTAAAAATAAACTTTGCGTATCAAAAGGGTATTGCGAGGCATATACTGTTGCAATTGAGCCGCCTAAAGAATGTCCTGCCACGTGTAAGTTTTCTTCACAGCCAATTGCTTCAATAAACTGACGCAGTTGTGAGGTTACATTGGGTACTGAATTATCAAAATTGCTTGGGGTTTTGGTGTCACCGCTATTGGGTAAATCTGGAATAATCACATGATAATGCGGTGTTAAAAATTGCGCGACACGGTTCCAATTATCACGTGTGCCTGCCAAACCATGAATCAATAAAATTGTGGGTTTGCTGTGCGAGCCACCTTCGTTATAGCTCCAGACAACATCTCCAACACGAATGCTTTTAGAACTGAGTCCTGCCAGTTTGCGCTGTTGCTGAAAGTGATTTTGTAATAGTTTAAGTTCAGTCGCGTTGCTGCTATTGGTGTTATTGTTTTTTGTGAAGGTATATTGATTAGGCGCAGCACTTTGCACAAGGCAAGAAGTACTTAGTCCCAAAGCTAATATAGTCGTATGTAGATAACGTGATCGAATAAATTTCAACATGAAAACGTCTTTCCCTGACAAACCCAAAACAGGCTCGAATAATGATCGGCATTAGCTCTTAGGTCTAATTGCACAAGTGTATTCTGTCTATTGTAGGCGTTTAAAAATGAAAGTCATCCCTTGCTTTTTTGATCAAAGCTTTGAAATTGGAAGAAAATGTGACATATCTCTATAAAAAGTGAAATATTTATAACAAAAATGAATAGAAAAAAGCGCGGCTACATATTTTTTTGCAAGTGACATTCATAAAGACTGGCTTTAGAATATTGCAACTTCAAAGATCGGTGGTGAATCAAGAATGCTAACAGCTCAAGAAACTTTAGAACGTCTTAAACAAGGAAACCAACGTTTTGTTTCTGGTGATACCAAACATCCGAAGCAATTGTCGCACCAACAGCGTGCAGAAATGGCAGAAGATCAAAATCCATTTGCCATTATTTTAGGATGTTCAGATTCACGTGTCCCTGCAGAAATGGTATTTGACCAAGGATTGGGTGATCTTTTTGTAATTCGTGTTGCGGGCAACGTGGTTGCGCCATCACAGGTGGGTAGTGTTGAGTTTGCGGCAGAGCGTTATGATTGTGCTGTTGTTGTTGTCTTAGGTCATAGTCATTGTGGCGCAATTCAAGCGACAATTGATACTCTAATGTGCCCAGACTGCCCGCCATCGGCAAATTTAATGTCGATTGTGAACCGTGTTCGACCTTCTGTTGAAACTTTAATGCAGACTGAACTAAAAAATGATTTGGCGAAATTGTCTAAGCATGCAGTGCGTTCCAATGTGTTTGCATCGGTAAATCAATTGCGTCATGGTTCAGCGGTTTTAGAAAACCTGATTGAACAAGGTCAGTTGAAAGTGGTCGGTGCAGAATATTCACTTGAAACAGGTGAAGTGTTTTTTTTTGATTTTTAATCCGAACCGCACAGCAATTAGATTTTCCTCAAAGGCGCTTTATAAAGCGCCTTTGATATATGGATAGGCATTATTGAGCAAAATAGGCTGAGCTTTGGCATTTGGGTGAATTAAATCTTTTTGCATCAATTGCTTATTGCCTGCAATACCTTCCATAAAAAACGGCAGCAATTTGACTTTATATTGCTGACTCACCACTTTATAGTTATTTTCAAATGCTTTGCTATACGCCGAGCCGTAATTGGGTGGCATTTTCATCCCAAAAATCACCACTTTCGCTTTGGCTTTCTGGCTATGCTGAATCAGGTTCGCTAAATTTTTTTGAATCATTTGTGGTGGTTGTCCACGCAAGCCATCATTCCCGCCTAACTCAATGACTACAACGTCTGGGCGATGGGTCTGCAGTAATTTAGGCAGACGCGCCAAAGCGCCGCTGGTGGTTTCGCCACTGACACTTGCATTGACCACTTTATGCTGTTTCGGATACTGTTGATCTAAACGTTTTTGCAATAAATGAACCCAACCTTGTTGTGGTTGTATGCCGTAACCGGCACTCAAGCTGTCGCCTACAATCATAATGGTTTTTGCAGATACAACGAATGGGCTGAACCATAGTCCAAGCAGCAACACACGCGGGAAGACACGATTAGTTAGATTGCGATTTTGCATAATGGGAAACGTATGACTCAAAACACTAAAGAATCTAATATCATGCCACAAACGATTATTTCTGCCCAAAATTTGACACAAAAGATACAACTTGCACAAAAACAATTGACCATTTTTGAGAATTTAAACCTCAATATTCAGGCAGGCGAACAAGTTGCTATTACAGGTCGTTCGGGTTCAGGAAAATCGACCTTATTGGGTATTTTGGCAACATTAGATCAGGCCAGTAGTGGAAAATTACTGGTTTGTGGCGAGTCGATTGCAGAATTAAATGAAGAACAACGTGCAGAAGTTCGTTTAAAGCATATTGGTTTTGTGTTTCAGTCATTTCAGTTATTGCCGCATTTGACGGCACTGGAAAATGTGATGTTGCCACTACGTTTGCAGGAAAAATTTAAATATGCAGAGGCAGAACAAAAAGCGCTGAATTTGCTGAAACGTGTCGGTTTAGAGCGTCAGGCACAGCAAACGCCGAAAGTGCTTTCGGGAGGCGAACAACAACGTGTCGCCATTGCACGTGCTTTAATTCGTGAACCTAAAATTATTTTTGCCGATGAGCCGACAGGAAATTTGGATGGTGAAACTGCAACTGAAATTGAGCAACTGTTATTTGAGCTGAACCGCGAGTTGGGCACAACTTTGGTATTGGTCACGCATGATCCGAAATTAGCGGGACAATGTCAGCGCCACTACGCCTTAATTAATGGGCAATTGGTTGAGCAAGTTGCAGCAAAGCCAACCGCTGCCATAACAGGAGGATGAAATGAACGCATTATTTCATCCACTACTAAAGCAGAGCTTTAAAAGCAGTGGTATCTATTTACTGATTATTGCACTGACTTTAGCGATTAGTGCGACCACGGCCTTAAAGTTTAGCAATGAACAAATTCAAAATGCGGTGGCGTTGCAAGCGGCGGAAATGCTGGCGGCCGATTTAGTCCTGAGTGACAATGAACCCATTGCACAAGACTGGCAGGATCAGGCGACTGCACATCAATTACAACAATCGCATGTGACTGTATTTAGTTCGATGGCACATACACAAGACCAATTTGTAATGGTGAATGTCAAAGCGATTGAACACAATTTCCCATTACGTGGTGAGTTACGCGTGAGTCCTGCAGCGGACAAGATTCAATCTGGTGAAATTTGGCTCAGCCAACGTGCCATGGATTTGCTTCACGTTAAACTTGGTGAAACGGTGAATATTGCCGATGCGGCATTTACCGTGACTGCCAAAATTGAACATGATTCCAATCAAGAACTCGGTTTTTCAGGTTTTTCGCCGACAGTGATTATTTCACAGGCCGATGTAGCACGTACCAAAGCCATTCAAGTGGGTAGCCGTATAGATTATCGTTTGTTGTTGGCAGGCAACGCCAAAGATACGCAAAATTTTGAGCAATACTTTAAAACACATACACCACAGCCTGCACAGGCGCAGCAGACGGCTACGGCTAGCTCTGAACAAAACTTTGAACAACAAAGCAGTTTAAGACTACGTAATGCCAGTGAAGGCAATACGCGCTTAATGCGCCCAATTGCCAATTTAGATACCTTTTTACAGTTGGCTAACATCCTGACCATTTTACTGTGCGGAATTGCGATTGGTTTGACCAGTCAGCGCTATGTGCAACAAAATCAGGATCATATCGCCTTATTACGTTGTATTGGTGCGAGTAAACGCCAAATTTTGGCAGCTTATTTGGCGTTGCTGACCTTGGTTTTGTTCGTCGCTATGGGCATTGGCAGTATTTTGGGTGTGACCTTGGGCTATGCATTGTTGCAAATCATGCTGCAACTGATTCCGCACTTGGACATTCAATTTTCAGCCATAGCAATGCTGCTTGGACCATTACCAATCGCCATGCTGACCAGTGCTGTGGTGTTGTTGGGTTTTGTACTGCCTAATTTATTGCAACTGCTGAATACCGCACCGATCCGAGTGATTCGCCAACAAGACAAAAATATGCGCGCTTGGTGGTGGATGTTGCTTACAGGGACGCTAAGTCTGATTGTGTTTTGTGTGGTCTTGACCGAAAGTTTAGTGCTCAGTACATGGGTGATTACCGCGATTATTGCGCTGTGTGTGTTGCTGTATGGGGTGGTGTGGAGTTTATTAAAATTATTACGCCATTTTAAAGGCAGGCTCGCAGCGTATATTCGTGCGCCTGCTGTCACGGCCTTTCAAATTACCGCATTGGCTTTAGGATTAAGTTTGATTACTGTACTTGCAGTGTTGCGTACGGACTTGTTAGATCGTTGGCAACAACAATTGCCCGAAGGAACACCCAATCAGTTCGTTTACGGCTTACCACCGTTTGATATGCCTGAATTTCAACAACAACTCGCGCAGCAGCAGTGGCATAGTACGCCACTTTATCCAAATATACGTGGGCGTTTGGTCGCTAAAAATGACCAACCTTTTGCCGACGCCCTGATTCAGCAGAGCAACACATTAAGACGCGAACTCAACCTGACTCAGTCGGATCGTTATCCTGCCGATAATATCATTGTGAATGGGCAAGCCAATTTTAGTGCAGTGGGGCAAGTCTCAGTAGAAGCAGATACGGCTGCCGAGTTGGACATTAAAATTGGAGATCGACTCAGTTTTAGTCTGCCAGAAGGCATACTTGAAGCCGAAGTGATTAATCTGCGTACAGTGGAATGGGAAAGTTTTAGTCCGAATTTTTTCTTTATTTTTTCACCGCACACCATGGATGAAAATGCAGGCAGTTATTTGGGTAGTTTCTATGTGCCTGAGGCAGATAAACCGAAATTGATTCAATTGATTCAGCAATTTGCCAATACAGTATTTATTGATGTCAGCCTAATTTTGGGGGAAATTAAACGTATTGTGAATGTGTTAGTGCAGATCATTACCATTTTAGCCATTTTGGTGAGTGTGTCTGGGTTGCTGGTTTTGGTCGCGTGTTTAAACTTGTTGATGGATGAGCGCAAACGCGAAGTGGCATTGCTGCGTTCTTTTGGCAGTTCTAAACAAAAACTCAAACGTATGTTGAGTCTAGAAATTGGTTTTATGGGGTTTATTGCAGGAATTGTGGCGTGTTTATTTGCCGAAGTGATTAGTGCTGTTGCCAGTTACCGCATGGATTTAATGCTGCAACCGCATTGGGAAATCTGGCTGATTTTGCCTGTATTTATGACCGTATTGTGTGCCTTGATTGGTCGTTATCGTTTAAGTTATTTGTGCGATATTCCACCACTGCAAAGTTTGAGGGAGATGAATCAGTCCTGATTCATCTCTTATTTGCCATTTCAGATTGCAATGTTGCTTATGTTGAACCTAAGCTGCGCTGCATCATGCTAAGCAACTCTTGCCAAAGTGGTTGAAGCGGGTCAATCAATTGTTGGCAATACCAATAAAAGACAGCACAACCCAGTGGTGCAAGGAGCATCGCAAAACCGTTCACTAAGTTGCTGTGTTTACTGCGTTGTCCAATGTACCAAATGAGTGTCATGGCTGCGCCCATGAGCATGCCACCAATATGTGCAGCGTTATTAATGCCACTGATCATAAAGCCCATGCCTAAATTCAGTGCCATCACTATCACTAAGGTTTTGCCATCCAACAGAAATTTTTGGCGCGGCAATTGGGGCAATAACGCCAATACCGTCAGTGCAGCCCCAAGTCCCATCACTGCACCCGATGCACCTGCACCCACGCTAGGCAACAGCTTCGGATTGACCACACCTTGCTCGAGTAGGGTATAGCTGTCCTGTATGCTGACATAGCCACTGAGTAGGCTGCCCATTAAACCTGCACAAACATATAACACTATAAAATAAGCACGCCCAAACAACTGTTCACTGACGCTACCAAAAATATACAATGCCCACATATTTAACATTAAATGTACTAAACCGAAATGAAAAAACATGCTGCTGAACAGGCGAATGGGTTCCGCCAAAAAGGTTAAAGGTGCATAATCAGCACCCCAGTGTATTGCATCTTGCGGGCTAGGATTGCTAATGTTCATGCCGTTGAGCACTTGCCATGCAAACAAAGCCACATTTATTGCAATCAGGGCTGCGGTAATCCACCACAGGTGAATTTCAACTTGATGGTTGCGCAGGTTTGGGGGATGTTGGGACATATATTTGAATATTGTGTCGTAGTGATCAATCTAAGCTTAACACGAAAAAATAACGCTTCAGGAGCCATGCACCAAGATGAAAGCTTTTTTTATACGAACTTTGTTAATTCTTGTCAGTGTGGTGCTTTTGGTTCAATTGTGGATTTTTAGCAGCTTGGTGTGGTGGCGTACGCAGCCTGTGCAATCGACTATGATGATGCGTTTGGATTATTGGGCTGAACCGAGCAAGCCTATTCAACATCAATGGCGTGACTATGACCAACTCAGTGACAACTTAAAACGCGCTGTAGTGACTGCTGAAGATGGCAAATTTATGCAGCATCATGGCTTTGACTGGGAGGGCATCCAAACCGCTTTAGAACGTAACAAAGATGAAGGCAAAGTTGTTGCAGGTGGTTCCACAATTTCTCAGCAGCTTGTCAAGAATTTGTTTTTATACAATAAGCGCTCTTTTTTGCGTAAAGGGCAAGAAGTTGTGGCAACATGGATGATGGAACGCATGTGGTCAAAGCAGCGTATTTTAGAGGTCTATCTTAACTCGGTAGAATTTGGCGATAATATTTATGGTGCCGAAGCTGCGGCACAGCATTATTTTGGTAAAAGTGCAAAAAGTTTAAGCCGTGACCAAGCTATTTTTTTGGCTGCGATATTAACTAATCCCAAATATTTTCAAGAACACCGTAATGCGGGGGCATTAAAAGCCCGTAAACAGATGGTGCAGCGTTATATGCGTTATGCGGAAATTCCTTAAATTGAGGGAAAACAAACTATAAATGTCAAAACATCCGCAAAGCCTAATTTTTTAGGCTTTTTTTATGAAAATGTCACAAAATTGAAGCATACTTGTAGCAGTGCCAAACATTTTAAAAAGCATAGGTGGGTATGAATACGGCAATAGGCGCGACTCCTGCGCAACCAGAATATACATATAATGATCGCTACATTAACCGCGAACTGTCTATTTTAGATTTCCATTTGCGCGTGCTTGAGCAAGCTGTAGATCCGTTGCATCCTTTGTTGGAACGCATGAACTTCCTGCTGATTTTTTCACGTAATTTGGATGAGTTTTTTGAAATTCGTGTTGCGGGCATGATGGAACAATTGGACTTGGGCAATGAAAGCCGAAGTCCAGATGGTTTAACGCCTAAACAGGTGTTAGATCAAATTTCTAAAACAGCACATGCTGCCATTGAACGCCAGTACCGTATTTTGAATCAGGAAATTTTGCCAAAATTACGTGAAGAAGACATTTGTTTCTTACGTCGCGGTGAATTAACTCCTGCACAATCAGCATGGGTGAAAAAATATTTCCAAGAACAAGTTACCCCTGTATTAACTCCAATTAGCCTAGACCCTGCACATCCATTCCCACGCTTGGTCAATAAAAGTCTGAACTTTATTGTGACTTTGGAAGGTAAAGATGCTTTTGGTCGTCAAATTGATTTGGCGGTTGTTCCAGCACCACGTTCTTTACCACGCGTAGTCCGTTTGCCCGATGAACTTACAGGCGGTAAAGAACACCACGTCATGCTTTCCGCAATTATTCACGAGCATGTGTCAGACTTGTTCCCAGGGATGACCGCAACAGGTTGTTATCAATTCCGTGTGACCCGTAATGCAGATTTGGCGTTAAATGAAGATGTAGAAGATTTGGCTAAAGCCCTAAAAGGCGAATTAAACTCACGCCGTTTTGGTCGTGCGGTTCGTTTGGAAGTCACGCAGAACTGCCCAAAAGCCATTTATCATTATTTGTTAGATGAGTTTGATCTTGAAGAAGAACAACTTTATAAAGTAGATGGCCCGGTGAACTTGGCACGTTTATTGTCTAATTTTAAACGTCCGCATTTACGTTATGATTCACATACACCAGCCATTCCAAAGGTTTTAAAAAAGTCTGAAAATATTTTTTCAGCAATGCAAAAACAAGACATTTTACTGCATCATCCGTTTGAATCTTTTGCACCTGTGATTAATTTGCTGCGTGAAGCTGCACGCGATCCACAAGTCTTGGCGATTAAACAAACTTTGTATCGCAGTGGCGCAGATTCTGAAATTGTGCAAGTGCTTGCAGAAGCTGCACGAAACGGTAAAGAAGTAACTGCGGTGATTGAACTGCGCGCACGTTTTGATGAAGAATCCAACATTGCTGTGGCTAACGTGTTGCAAGAAGCGGGTGCTGTAGTTGTGTACGGTATTGTGGGTTACAAAACCCACGCCAAAATGATTTTGGTGGTGCGCCGTGAAAATAATAAATTAGTGCGTTATGTGCATTTAGGCACAGGTAACTATCACGCTGGCAATGCGCGTATTTACACCGATTATGGTTTACTGACCACAGATAAAGAGCTGTGTGAAGATGTGCATCGTATTTTCCAAGAGTTGACAGGCATGGGGAAAATGGCAAAACTGAAAAAGTTATTGCATGCGCCATTTACCCTGCACGCGCAGTTGGTCAATTATATTGATGAAGAAATTGCCAATGCCAAAGCAGGCAAGCCAGCGCAAATTATTGTGAAAGTGAATGCACTGACTGAAATGCAATTGATCAATAAATTGTATGAGGCTTCTCAGGCAGGTGTGCAAATTGATCTTATTATCCGTTCAATTTGCTGTTTGCGTCCGGGCTTGCCAGGTTTATCGGAAAATATTCGTGTGCGTTCGATAGTCGGGCGTTTCCTTGAGCATACCCGTGTCTATTATTTCTCTAATAATGGTAATCCACGTATTTATTGTTCAAGTGCAGACTGGATGGATCGTAATTTGTTTAACCGCGTTGAAGCGTGTTTCCCAATTGAAGATCCGGCCTTGAAAAAACGTATTTATGAGCAGGGCTTATTGACCTATATGCAAGACAATCAACAGGCATGGCTGTTGCAGGGTGATGGAACTTGGGTGCGTGTAAAAGCGGCTGATGGTGAAGAACCACACAATGCGCAGCGAATCCTTACTGATAGTATTGTTTAGTTTAAAACATTTATAGCAGGAAAAAGAGCGATGCCATACATCGCTCTTTTTTCGTCTCTAATATTTATTAAATACTTATATCTTTGATTTATCTTTTATATTGATCAATTTAAGAAAAACAGCGCATCGCATCATCTGCATTCATAATTTTACGATAAATACTTTTTACATAACCATGCACCAGTTGTTCGGATGCATTTAGGTTGGCTGCTACTTGTTGTGAGGGCAAACCTTGCCCTGAAAGCGACAATATTTCATGTTCAGTTTTAGACAGTGCCAAAGAATGACCCTGAGCGACAATGGATTGTTCGCAGGCTAAGATTTCATTGGCTAAGTTGCCATCTAGCGGTGAGCCACCACGTAAAATAGTACGAATCTGGTTTTGCATGCCTGTAGCAGTTTGGTCGCTAAAGACATAGGCTGAAATGCCTAAATGAATGGCTTGTAGCAATTGTTTTGGCATACTTGATGGCAACACCGCCACAATTAAGGTGTCTCTACGGAAAAGTTTAAGATTTTGAATAAAATCAATCTGTGCTTTGAACCAAGACTGTAAATTGATAAATACCAAATTAGGTAGATGTTGCTGCACCATCGATACTGCATTCGCGAGAGATGAGCTGCATAGCAGAACCTCTTTCGGGTAGCCAAAATTTTGTAAAATGTAGCTTAAATTTTGTGATGCTTCTAGCTGATCATCAATCAGTAGAACGGGCACAGGTAAAATTAGATCTCTGTGTATCATAACAATTACTCCTGTGCTGTTTTATAAATATTTTTGTTAAATAGATTGTGCGTGATATTGCTGTAACTGAATATCCTTAGATGTAGTAGACTTCTTGCGTTAGTCAAAATTTAAACAGCCTAAAGCTACATTGAATAAGGTTTTAGCCAGTTCAAAAATAAAGTAAACGATACTTTCGCAAGAGATACCGTCTGAAACGTCAAGCAAATTATCGAAAATTCATGCTCAATAATCTGCTTGATAAGGCTGTTGGTGTTTGAGTACACCATAACAAAGATGAACCAACTTTCTCATTGCAGCTCCAATCGCCATCATTTTGGTTTTACCATTAGCTAATAATCTTTCATTCATCCCTTTAATATGAGGATTATGCCGAGTTGCGACAATGGCTGCCATATATAAACCGGCACGTATTTTGGAAGAGCCCGCTTTGGATAAATGGCTTCTGCCATGAATGGAGCTACCTGACTGCTTTTGAGTGGGCACCAAGCCAACAAAGGCGGCCGCTTGACTAGCTCTTTCAAAAGTATGACTGCGCAAGAAACTGAGCATTAATAAACTAGTTCGATCTGCAATGGCTGGAATACTGCTGAGCAGTTCTTTATCATTTTTTAAATCAGGATTCTGATCAATGTGATCATCAATTTGTTGGTCGATACCCTGAATATGTTGGTTTAACTGTTCAATACTCTTGTGGAGAGACTGAAGTACAGGTTCCATCGTGAAGGTAGACTCTGCTTTTTCCAAACGATTCTTTTCACGTTGTAAATCTTCACAAAGAACAGCTCTTCTATCCAGTAAAGCATTCAGCAATTGAATATGTTTGGGTAAAGGTTGCCAAAAATGTAGATTGGCAGTCATCGCAAATCGAGCTAGAACCTCACTATCTACCTTGTCTGTTTTATTCAGCTTAGACATACTCTGAGCAAAATATCGAGCTCTGGCAGGATTGGTTACAGAGACTTGATAGCCTTCATCAAATAAATATTTAGCCAAGAGTTCATGATAAATAGATGTTGCTTCCATTAAGATAATGGTCTGCGTAGAAGTTGCAGCATGCTGGTTTAGCCAGATTTGAAGTTGCTCAAAACCTTTTGGTGTATTTGAAAAAGTTTTGGTTTTCTTTTTATTTGCAGAATTTTCTAAAATTAAACAGCAATCAATTTTAGCTTTAGCAACATCAATACCAAGATAAAACATAATCTTTACCTGCTTTAATTATTCAATTATTGTTTTAGCATAACCACCGTCTTTTCTTGTGAATGCAGCATCAAAGTGCTTAGTTACCGTCCAGAGTTGTGCAAGTGGTTAGGGTAAATTGTAGGTTTTATCTCTTGCACAGACTAAAAGTCTTAGGTCTATTACAAACTCTACAATTTGCATATAGTGGAAGCTAATCACTACAACCTCCAAGATACAAGGTCTAGTGATATTTATATAAAAAGGGTAAATATAAGTAATTGTTGCTAGTTATTTTTTTGAAATGTATTGGAAATGTGAGTCATGTAACTTGATACTGATCTTTGGTTTAGTGGTAAGAATGAAATGTTAAATTTGTGCTGAATTGCGCATTTTAAAACTTATTTATATTTATAAATCACTTAAACATATTGAACTGCAAAAATATTAGGAGTTTTTGAACGAAAAATAAAAAAGGAGCCATGTTGGCTCCTTAATGGGATGTTGGATCGTGTGTCTAAATTTTGACTGCGTTTTGAGTGATTTTTTGTAAAATCCGCAGCAAAACATCAAATTCACTTTGTAGTGGTGTACTTTTACGTGTCACCAAAGCCAAAGTTCGGCTTGGTGCAGCCTCAATACTTTTGATCTGTAAATCTGGATTCGATTTGATCAAGGCATTATGAATTGCAATTTCAGGCAATAGGGTAAAGCCTAAATTTGCAGACACCATTTCAACCAAGGTCGGCAAAGAGCTGGCTTTTAAACGTTGATCGTTTTTACGTTCCCCAATTGGGCAGGCACTTAAAGTGTGGTCGCGTAAGCAATGACCTTCTTCAAGCAGCATTAAACGCGATAAATCCAAATCATCTAAAGAGTTGGCCTGCGCCGATTTTTGATCACCTTTGTGATAAACCAAGAACAAATCTTCTTTAGAAATTTCTGCGACTTTCAAACCACGCGTATCGAATGGCAGGGCTAAGACCACCATATCTAAATTGCCGTGTTCCAATTTTTCGACAATTTTTTCACTTTGCGCTTCGTGTAAATGCAATTGAATTTTAGGTAGCTGCTTATGCACTTCATTTAACAGTTGCGCCAAAATAAATGGGGCAATGGTTGGAATCACGCCTAAATGTAAATCACCTGTGAGAGGCTCACTCATTTCACGGCTTAAACGCATTAAATCCTGTGCATCTGCTAACAGAACACGGGCGCGTGCTACGACTTGTTCACCCAATGGGGTTAAACGTACATTCTGTCGATCACGTTCTACCAGTACACCGCCAAGCAGGCGCTCTAGTTCCATGATCCCGCCAGACAAAGTCGACTGAGTTACAAAAGAACGGCGAGCCGCTTCTGTAAAATGTAACGTTTCAGACAGTGTAACGAGGTATGACAGCTGTCTTAAAGATGGTAATGCAGCCATAGTGTCCTAATGATTATGATTTAAAGTGGTGAGCAAACAGTTCACTAAGATGAGGAATAAAGTGTGGAGGCATATCATGCCCCATTCCTTTAATTAATTCAAACTTAGCGCCCGGAATCGCTTTCGCAACAGCCTTACCATGCCCTGGTGGGAGCAAACGATCTTGCGAACCATGTACCACGAGGGTAGGTTGCTGAATTTGTTTGTCCAGTTGTAGCAACGAGCCTGTACATAATATTGCTAAAAACTGTTGAAGTACACCCGCAGGATAATAACTTCGCTGATATAATTTGCGTGCAGTTTGTATCGCGTCGAGCTGATTCACATAGCCTGGTGAGCCTATCACCCTAAAGAGTTTTAAACTATGTTCAACGATGCTATTTTCATCTTGCGATTTCGGTCTTTCTAGCAAGCTGAACAGTTGTTTTGGAAATGGTGGTGGTAAAAATGGCTGGTTATTACTGGTAAATAATAAACCTAAATTATTCACGCGGTCTGCATATTTGGCTGCTAAAATTTGTGCAATCATACCGCCCATAGAAGCACCAATCACTTCGGCTTTTTCAATGCCTAAGCGTTCTAATAGCAATGCAGCATCATCTGCCATATCAAACAAGTTATAAGGGGCACCGTGGTTTTGCAGACCTAAGCTAAAACGCCCCATCATTTTATAAGTGTTTAGACGTGGGCCTTTGTGGCGGATTTTAGATGACAAGCCAATATCGCGGTTGTCATAGCGAATGACTCGATAACCCTGATCAATCAGTGATTTACAAAAGAAATCGGGCCAGTACAACATTTGTGCGCCTAAACCCATAATCAGCAAAATAGGTGGATCTTCAGTTTTTCCACCCACTTCGACATGCAGTTGAATTCCGTTGCCTAAATCGACTTTGGTTTCGTGCATAAATGCCGTATAGGGTGATGTGTGGAACTGAAGTGCACTATTCATGTTGTGATCCTCATGTAAGACAAGAGCGAAATTAATCGCTCTTTATTCTTTTTATTTTATTCCGATACAGGCAATAAGTCTGGCACTAATTTGGTCAAACTCAAGCGTTGTTTGGCCGCCGTTGTACCTAATAGGACAAAGCCACGTAAGGTATCGGTTTGGTCATAGGCTCTAGCAATCATGCCATCGTCAAATTCTTCGGTATGCCAATTGACATCTACCCCTAGTGGTGCAGGTAAAACAGTCAGTGGTGCAGCAGGTGTTTTAACTGCAACAGGCATGGCAGGGTAGTGTACCTGAGTGGTTTCACCATTTAAGGTTTTGGCTAAGGCACGTGCTTGCTGCATGATTGGCATCACATACGGCAATAAAATACCATTCACTTCCGCACAGTCACCCACTGCATAAATATCAGCTTGGCTGGTTTCGAGTTGCGCATTGGTTAAAACACCACGACTGATTTCGATGCCTGCTGTTTTAGCCAAAGCAATGTTCGGCTGTAAACCAATCGCAGACAGTACCACATCGGCAATTAAAGACTGACCGCTGGTAATGGTCACTAAATAGTCGTCATTTTTAATTTTTGAAACTTTTTCAACGGTTGTGCCCAATACAAAATGAATGCCCGTTTCTTCTAGATTTTGTTTAAAAGCACTGGCTACATAATCTGGCAATAAACGACCTAGCGGTTGTGGTGCAAGGTCAATCACCGTGACTTGGTGTCCTGTTTGCTGCAAGTCATTGGCAAATTCACAACCAATCAAACCTGCACCTAAAATTACCACACGTTTATCTTGACGTTTTTCAAGCTGTTGGCGAAATGCAGTGTAATCACTTAAATTATTCACCACATGAATATCATCACTGCCATCGCCCGCAATCGCTAAACGCACAGGATTCGCACCCACTGCCAAAACTAATTTAGAATAAGGTTGTTGGCTGCTCACTCCCTCTTTTTCTAATTCAAGTACATGCGCCTCTGCATCAATCGCTTTCACCCAAGTGTGGGTTTCAATACGCATATTGAGTTGGCTTGCCATTTTAGCCGCATCGCCCAATGTAATTTGAGCAGGGGTTTTATTGCCCGCCAATGCGTTAGATAAAGTTGGTTTGGCATAACTGGCAGCATCATCTGCACAAATCATGACTAACGCTTGTTCTGCATTTAGCTTACGAAACTCGCGTGCAACAGTATAACCTGCCATGCCTGAACCAATAATAACGATAGGATGCATAAGGTGTGCTCCAAATGAGGGCATAGAAATTGGCGTTAAAAAAAGACCATCGGACATGGTCTTTTCATGGTCTTACATTTCAATCATTTCAAAATCAGCTTTTGAAACGCCGCAGTCTGGGCAAGTCCAATCATCAGGAATATCTTCCCATAATGTACCTGCCACAATACCATCTTGAGGCCAGCCTTCTGCTTCGTCATAAATCCATCCACAAACGATGCATTGATACTTTTTCATTCAATTCTCCATAAACCGATCTATAAATTTCCAGATCAGCAAAAAACTTATCTACGACGAGTTGTATGATATATCTATTTGATTAAGTTTTTACGCAGTTATAAGGCTAAAGTAAAGTAAATAAGCGATTTTAATCTGTGTTTTTATATAGTGAATAGATGCATGGGACAAAACTATACAGAAAAGATCTCTTTTGATAAAGATACTGCACTGTAATGAGAGAATGACAACAGGAAAAATAACGTTTGTATGCGTATAAACGCTATTTAAGACCTTGGTCGTAGAGTAAAAATCTTATATTTTTGCTATTTTATTAATGAACAAATATATATAGGACTTACGCATTGACGGATTCAAAAAAGTATTAAAATACCTTATAAAGTATCTGTGATCAGACGAATTAAAAATGCTTCTACAGCAACTTGTACTCTACCCATTTATATGGGCTTTCTCAGGTAGTGTTCAAAAAACTGTGTCATTTCCTTAAACTGTTAAAAACAGGAATGATGCATTATGGCAACTACATTTGATTTTGAAACAGCCTTAAAACAACTCCAGTCAGGACAAGCACTGACTGGAGAAAATGGCATACTCACCCCTTTAATTAAACAACTGACCGAAGCTGCTCTTGAAGCAGAAATCGAGAATTACATTGAAGCGAATCCGAAACAAGGTAATCGCCGCAATGGCTATACTCGCAAGACAGTAAAATCTACATCAGGTTCATTTGAGCTTGAAACCCCTAGAGATCGAAATGGTGAATTTGAGCCACAGTTAGTTAAAAAGAACCAGACCAAATTATCAGAAGAAATTGACAATAAAATCATATCACTCTATGCACTTGGTATGAGCTATCGTGATATTCAAAAGCATGTTGCTGATATGTATGGATTGGAGATTTCAGATGGTGCTATCACCAATATTACAGATAAGCTCCTCCCTCAGTTACAAGCATGGAAACAACGCCCACTCGATACAATTTATCCCTTTGTTTGGTTAGATGCCATACATTACAAAGTGAAGGATAAAGGTGTTTATGTGAGCAAAGCGATCTATACCATTTTAGCTTTAAATGTTGAAGGTAAGAAGGAACTACTCGGCTTGTATTTATCGGAAAGCGAAGGGGCGAACCATTGGCTTAGTGTACTGACAGACCTACAAAATCGTGGTGTTCAGGATATTCTGATTGCCTGTGTAGATGGACTAAAAGGTTTCCCCGAAGCCATAGCAGCGATTTACCCTCAAACAGAAATACAACTGTGTATCGTTCATCAAATTCGTAATTCTTTACGCTATGTTGCCAGTAAAGATCAGAAGGCATTTATGGCTGATTTAAAGCCAATTTACCGTGCTGATACCAAAGGGGCGGCAGAAGTAGCACTGGATGAGCTAGAAGAAAAATGGGGCGAAAAATATGGTGTGGTCATTCAGTCATGGCGTACCAAATGGCATCTACTATCCGCCTATTTCAAATACCCTAAAGCGATTAGGAAGCCGATTTACACCACCAATGCCGTTGAAGCCGTACATCGTCAATTCCGCAAACTAACCAAAACCAAAGGAGCTTTCCCCAATGAGGATAGTCTGATGAAATTACTGTATATTGGTATTCAACAGGCATCAGAAAAATGGACAATGCCTATTCAGGAATGGGGACAAACGATTACTCAATTATCCATTTACTTTGAAGGTCGATTAGATGATATAATTAAAATCTAGTCAAATTTACTGACACAGAATTTTGAACGCCCTCCTTTCTCATGACAGAACCGAACTCTATTAGCTGCACACAACTTGCCGAGACTTATAATATCTCGCATGATAGTGTAAATCGCTTTCTAGAGCGTGAAGACTACACACCTCACGACCTATATCAAGAAGCAATTCAACATATTGATAATAATAAACTTATAGTCAGTATTGATGATACTGTTTTAGATAAACCATATAGTCAACATATGGACTTAGTTAGCTATTTTTGGTCAGGCAAACACCACCGATCCGTCAAGGGTATTAATCTCATTACCTTGTATGCGACAGATCAAAATGGTCAAAATATTCCAATTAATTTCCGAATTTATGACAAATCTGAAAGTAAAACCAAGAATGATTACTTTATGGATATGTTAAGTGAAGTACTCAGTTGGGGTGCAAAGATTCAATTTATTACAGGTGATAGTTGGTATTCATCGACTGGAAATCTAAAAACCATAAGAAAATATGGTATTCGATTTATGTTTGGTATCGACTGTAACCGTAAGGTTTCCCCAGAAAAAGGACAATGGTTTCAACTGCGTTTATTGCCAGATTTCCATCAGGGTCAAGTGGTCTGGCTCAAAGATTTTGGCTTTGTACAATTATTTAAGACTCAGTTAAAAGAACAGCAGAGGTTTTATATTGTGCATCAAGATGAAGATGATTTATTGTCCTTTGATGGTTTTCATGAATTACATTCAAGTCATTGGAAAATAGAACAATATCACCGAGTGATTAAACAGGTTTGTCATATTGAAAAGTTTCAAGTAAGACGATCTAAACTGATTTTGAATCATATTTTTTCAGCCTTGATGGCCTACGTTGAGATACAAAAGAACCAGTTTGAGCGGATCTTTGAAAATGTATATCGTTGGCAGAAGAAATTATTTAGACCAATCATCAAAGACTTCATTGATGACTTTATTCTCGATAAAAATCATCTGCTATCACAGAGAATCTATAAATAATAGTGCGTAAGTCCTAATATATTAATTTTTTAAATATATTTAAGTTTATAAAAATCAAAACCTTAAAACATTGTAGCGCGTAATTGAAGGTGGTCTTGCCGATTCGATCACTAGCCTTGTGTGAAAATAAACAGTAAAATTCCACCATTCTTTAGTCACATTTTTGATCTCCCATGAGCAATTTGTCTACTTTTTTGTGGTCGCATATTCGTACAGTTTCTCATTTCCCAAAACCTGGCGTGGACTTTTATGATTTAACGCCTTTGTTTATGAATAATTTGGATTCATTAACAGATGCTTTAATTGCCAGCATTCCTGCAGAAAAATTAGCTGAAGTTGAAAGCTTTATTGCTGTAGAAGCACGTGGTTTTGTATTGGCGAGCCTTTTGGCGCAGCGTACAGGCAAAGGTTTGGTACTTGTGCGTAAAGCAGGTAAATTACCACCACCAGTTGTGGGTGTAGGTTATAGCTTAGAATACGGTTTAGACCGCTTAGAAATGGCTGCCGATGTGCAAGCGCAAAAAGTCATTATTGTAGATGATGTATTGGCGACTGGCGGCACTTTAAAAGCAGTCAAACAATTGGCTGAAAAATGTGATCACCAAGTTTTGGGTGCTAGCATTTTCCTAGACTTGCCAGATTTACACAAAAATTTAGGTTTAGATATTTGGTCGGTATTGGATAATAAGTCTAAACCAGAACAAGCAGTGGCTTAATCCTTTTAGCTGTTGGAACTGCTGTAAAAAAGCCGGCTCACAATACTTGTGAGCCGGCTTTTTTAATGGCTGATGTTTAATTGATTATTTTACATGGATCGCTTTGGCTTTATTTAGCAAGATAAGCTTGTTCGATTTGTTGAATACAAGAATTAATATTTTCTGGATGTAATAAGCGATGATGCCCAGACTCAAAAGTAGAAGTCTGCATATAGTTTTCTAAAAATGCTTGTGCGGCATGCATATCCAAAATTTCATCGCCCAATTCTAAATAAGCCAATTGTGGAATATCGTGCTGCAAGTCGTCATCTGAAATTGCAGGATAATCACTGCGAAATGTGGGCGCTAAACTTGGATTTGCCACCACGCACGGAATATGATGTGACAAAGACATTTTGAGTGCCCAATAGCCACCTAGACTATGTCCCACCAAAATTTCAGGCTTAATTTTTTGGATGATATTGTGATAAAAATCGGCAACGGTTTGATAATTTAAGTTGCGATAATCGATATTGATACAAAATTTTTGTTTTGCATCTATGGCATGGAATTTAGTCGACTCCCGTGAGGAATCTAATCCATGTAAAAACAAGACTTTTAAAGCACATGTATTCATTGCCAGATTCACATAGTCGATTATTTTCATAGAACAGATTTCATAGTACAGATCGTGATTTTTAACTCGGTTTGGCTGAAACTAAAAATAGCGACCAAAAACGATCTTTTTCATCTATTTTCTGATCAATATTGTAGTGCGCTCGGGCAAAGAAAGAAGTTAGCTTTTGGTCTAAGTCAACAAAAAACTATAAAAGCAAGGGGCAATTAAAAAAATATATAGACCGAGTCAGAGAAGGCATACGAAATCGTGTCTAAATCTGCTATTCTATTGAACTTCTTTTTTAGTAATTATTCGAGGCAGAGATGACGCAACATAACGCTCAATCGACTTCTGAACCCATTATTTCCGAAAACGATTTAATTGCGCAGCGTCATGCCAAGTTAAAGCAAATTCAAGAACAAGCGCAGGCGAAGGGTACTAGTCCTTGGCCAAATACATTCAAGCGTGAGCATTATGCAGAAGACTTACAGGCACAATTTGCAGAAATTTCTAAAGAAGAAATTGAAGCAGGTGAAAAAGTCTATGTGTCTGTAGCGGGTCGTGTGATGCTGAACCGTGGTTCATTCATCGTGATTCAGGACATGACTGGACGTATTCAGTTGTATGTGGCACGTAAAGAACTTAGTGCGGAAACATTAGAGACGATTAAGAGCCTCGACTTGGGCGATATTATTGCAGTCAAAGGCTATATTGGTCGTTCAGGTAAAGGTGATTTATACGTTCATATTGAACATTTGGAATTATTGACCAAATCTTTACGTCCATTACCAGACAAATATCATGGTTTAAGCGATACCGAAGCAAAATACCGTAAGCGTTATTTAGACTTGATCGTGAATGAAGATACACGCAAGACTTTTGAAATTCGTGCCAAAGTGGTTTCGGGTATTCGTGCATTCTTAACCGAACAGCGTTTTATGGAAGTTGAAACGCCAATGATGCATGTGATTCCAGGCGGTGCATCTGCGCGTCCATTTGAAACGCATCATAATGCTTTAGATATGCCGTTATTCTTGCGTATTGCACCTGAATTATATTTAAAGCGTTTAGTGGTTGGTGGTTTTGAACGTGTGTTTGAAATTAACCGTAACTTCCGTAATGAAGGAGTGTCTACACGTCATAACCCTGAATTTACCATGATTGAGTTCTACCAAGCTTATGCCGACTATAAAGATTTAATGGCATTGACTGAGCAAATGCTAGAAAAACTGGCTTTGGATATTTTAGGTACTACTGATGTGCCGTATGGCGATGAAGTGTATAGCTTCAAAGGACCGTTCAAGAAAATTTCTATGTTTGATGCCATTCTTGAGCATAATCCACAATTCACCCCAGAAAATGTCAATGACCGTGATTTCTTGGCTAAATTTGTGCAGGAAGAATTGAAAGAGCAGGTGAAGCCAGGTTTTGGTTTAGGCAAACTACAAACGATTGTGTTTGAAGAAACCGTAGAAACTCAATTGCGTCAGCCGACGTTTATTACAGAATATCCTGCAGAAACGTCGCCTTTGGCACGCCGCAATGACGATAATCCACACATTACTGACCGTTTTGAGTTCTTTATTGGTGGTCGTGAGCTGGCAAACGGCTTCTCGGAGTTAAATGATCCAATTGACCAGGCAGAACGTTTCCAGGCACAGGTGGCTGAGAAAGATGCTGGCGATGATGAAGCAATGCATTACGATGCAGACTTTATTGAAGCCTTGGAATATGGCTTACCGCCAACAGCTGGTGAAGGCATCGGGATTGATCGTTTGGTCATGTTGTTTGCCAACGCTGCGAGTATCCGTGATGTGATTTTATTCCCTCACATGCGTCATAAAAACTAAGTTTTTGTGCATTGTTGACTACATAAAAATAACTTGCAGAAAGCAGGTTATTTTTTATTAAAACTTAAGAATTAAACACTTGCCACTAATTTTTTGATCATAGGTCGATGCTTTGACTCGCAAGCCATCAATCATGCTGCATTTGTAAATTCGGCCAAGCCACTTGTGCACCCCTTGGGTTGGTTTAAATAGCCATGTTTAAGAAATCTAATTTTTCTTGTGCGAATAATTGTGTTTCAATCGACTGATGCAATTCTGTCGTGGTTGTATTTAAGGGAAATCTACCAAATAAAAACCTTAGGATAATTATAAAACGTATTCATTCAATTAAAGGCTTTTTCTTCGGCTTTTAGATGACCCGCGCCAATTTCATAGCTGTGGTCTTGATTGCTATGTTTTACGCCCATTAAAAGAGTTATTGATCACGACGACCTAAGCTAAATTGTAGCCCAATTTGATCTGCACTGAGTTCATGCTGCACAAAAATTTCAGCATTGAAGCATCATCGTTTAAAGGTTCTTGCAGGACGAGTAGTTCAGGACTGTGCTTATACAAAAAACCAGCCAGCTGCGCCTACTCAAGTTTGGATTTGGTCTGTTCAATCTGTGACATGGGAGCATCTTAAAAAAATATTTTTTACTTTAAGTATTTTTTGTTCTGCGCGAAGCGCTAAATTAGATGAATAATCTATTAAGCTATTCACAAAGGAGCAGCTTTTAAGCGTGATTTGTATGTATTAAATTCAGCGAGAAAGACGTTAAACTTTAATGGATGACAGAATAAACTATTGATTAAATAAAACTTATACTACTTATTGGTTTTCTTTTATATGAACTTTTTACATATAAATATAATAAAACAAGCAATAGTCTGCATAACTAAGTCACTATAATGAAATTCAAATTCTATCTGTGTCATTCGTACACAAGTTTAAGTATATCCGGTGTGATCAATGTCAATAAATCAGGAAAGACTTACTCATCTTAAGCAGCTTGAAGCTGAGAGTATTCATATTATTCGTGAAGTTGCAGCCGAATTTGAAAATCCAGTCATGCTGTATTCGATTGGTAAAGATTCAGCGGTAATGTTGCATTTGGCTTTAAAAGCATTCTATCCAGCGAAACTGCCATTTCCACTGCTGCATGTGGATACGGGCTGGAAATTCAAAGACATGATCACTTTCCGTGACAACATGGCAAAACAACACGGTTTTGACTTGATTGTTCATCAGAATAAAGAAGGGGTTGAAGCAGGTATTAACCCGTTCGACCACGGTAGTTCTAAATATACCGACATCATGAAAACCCAAGGTTTAAAACAGGCTTTAGACAAATACGGTTTTGATGCGGCATTTGGTGGCGCGCGCCGTGATGAAGAAAAATCACGTGCCAAAGAGCGTGTTTATTCTTTCCGTGATGCAAAACATCGTTGGGATCCGAAAAATCAGCGTCCTGAGTTGTGGAATTTGTATAACGGCAAGGTCAATAAAGGCGAAAGCATTCGCGTGTTTCCATTGTCTAACTGGACCGAATTGGATATTTGGCAATACATTTACCTCGAAAGTATTCCATTAGTACCGTTGTATTTGGCTGCAGAACGTCCTGTGGTTGAGCGTAGCGGCACTTTAATTATGGTCGATGACGAACGTATGAGATTGCTAGAAGGTGAAGTTCCACAAATGAAATCTGTACGTTTCCGGACTTTAGGGTGTTATCCGCTTACGGGTGCAGTCGAGTCTGAAGCGAATACCTTGCCTGAAATTATTCAGGAAATGCTATTGGCAACCAGTTCAGAGCGTCAGGGTCGTATGATTGACCACGACGAAGCTGGCTCAATGGAAAAGAAAAAGCAAGAAGGTTACTTCTAATCTCTCCCGAAGAATTTCCTTAAACCCTTTTTATAAAGAGGGATTTATAAAAAGCGGAGCAAAGTCTCCCTTTTATAAAGGGAGATTTAGAGAGATTAAAGATTAAAAACCGATTTCTAAAGAATATGTGGAGCTTTGAGCAATGTCTCATCAATCGAATTTAATTAGCCAAGATATTTTGGCGTATTTAAAACAGCACGAAAACAAAGATCTACTGCGCTTTTTAACTTGCGGAAACGTAGATGATGGTAAATCGACATTAATTGGTCGTTTGTTGTATGACTCAAAGTTGATTTATGAAGATCAATTACAAGCCGTGACTCGCGACTCGAAAAAAGTCGGCACTACAGGTGATGCACCTGACTTGGCTTTATTGGTTGATGGTTTGCAAGCTGAGCGTGAGCAGGGTATTACCATTGATGTGGCTTATCGTTATTTCTCTACTGAAAAGCGTAAGTTCATCATCGCGGATACGCCAGGGCATGAGCAATATACACGTAACATGGCCACAGGTGCATCGACCTGTGACTTGGCGATTATTTTGATTGATGCACGTTATGGCGTTCAAACTCAAACCCGTCGTCATACCTTTATTGCGAGTTTGCTTGGGATCAAGAACATCATTGTTGCGATCAACAAGATGGACTTGGTGGAATTCTCTGAAACACGTTTCAATGAAATCCAGGCTGAATATGCGGCATTCGTTGCACAATTGGGTGACCGTAAACCAAGCAATATCATCTTTACGCCTATTTCTGCATTGAATGGCGATAACGTGGTGAACAAGTCGGCAAATACGCCGTGGTACACTGGTGAAACGTTGATGGGTACGCTTGAATCGGTAGAAATTAACCGTAGTTCAGCGAAGCAGGATTTCCGTTTCCCTGTGCAATACGTCAACCGTCCAAACCTCGACTTCCGTGGTTTCTGCGGCACAATTGCTTTGGGCGATATTCATGTGGGCGACCGCATTGTGGCCTTGCCATCTGGAAAAAGTTCGACAGTAAAAGAGATTGTGACTTTTGATGGCAATCTTGAACATGCAATTGCAGGTCAAGCGGTTACCTTAACCTTAAACGATGAAATTGATATTTCACGTGGTAATGTGTTGGTGCGTGAAGATCAGGCGCGTCCCGAAATATCACGTGCAGTAAATGCCACTGTGGTGTGGATGGCTGATCAGCCACTATCTATTGGCAAGTTATATAACTTAAAAATGGGTACGCAAACCGTTCCGGCAAAAGTCACAGCCATTCATTACCGTACCAACGTCAACACATTGGAAAAAGTTCAGGTGGATAAACTTGAGCTAAATGCAATTGCCAATGCCACCATCGAATTTGATGCACCAGTAGTCTTTGACCGTTATCAAGACAGCCGTTTCACCGGTTCGTTTATCTTCATCGATCGTTTGAATAACGTGACGATTGGTGCGGGTATGGTGGAAGAATCAGTTGAATGGTCTGCACATGATGAGCCTGTCACTGCAGAAGCACGTGCAGCACGTTTGGGTCAAAAACCAGCAGCAGTATGTATACCAAGCCAAGCACTTGAACAGGCGCAAGCGCTTGAAAGTTTGCTGATCCAGCAGGGTATTGTAGCGATTGCTAAAGCAGGTTTAGATGCTACACAGGTTGCATTACTCCGCGAAACAGGCATTGTGGTGATTAGTGATGTAAGCAGTGGAGTAGATGCAGAGTTGACTGCGATCAGTGCTGAAGAACTGGCAGAACAAATTATTACCCTCGTTCGTTTATAAAACTAGATTTGTTTGTAAAATAGAATCAACAGACCATAAAAAACCGCTTTCAGTTGAAAGCGGTTTTTTATGCGCGTTCGCTCTATTGGAAAGTTTGTTTTATAGCTAAATTCTAAAAACACTAGCACATGGAAACATCTGTTAAACCTCATTTCCTATGGTTTTAGGTGTGATAATAAATTAAGTATTCAGCTATAAGTCTGCTCTAAAGGGGCGCTATTGAGAAGTTTGAGCATGGGTGTGAAGTGGCCATAACTAATTGTTTGCGGTTGTATTTTAAACCCATTTTTTTCATAAAAATTTAAAGCAGTCTGTGTGCTAAAAATACTCATGTGCGATACATTTTTGCATTGTAAATCGCTTATTGCTTCAAAAAATAAGGCTTGACCAATACCACGTTGTTGTAATTCGGGCGCAACGGCATGTTGTAAAATTTGCCCGCGATCACTGATCATAATAAAGCCGACCACCACATGTTGTAACACATAGACCCAACAATTGTTGTAATGCAGCAGCATTAAAATATTTTCATAGCTTTTATTTTCTAGCCATGCCTGAATTTTGGCTTCATTGCGTTGATGATCTTGAATACAAGAGCGAATACTGGCATGTAATACCGCAACCAAATTGGCGACATCTTGAATTTGTGCAGCTCTAATCATCTAGGCTTATGCTGATAGATAAAAACAAGGCTCTATTGGAAGCGAAAAGCATTTAAAGAAATAGCAGAAAATTGTTATGTTTTGCTGCGTTATACTGTTGCACAAGACCTATTTTTAAGATGATCGGTATCATTGTGTAATTGAAAACTGCACTTTTTAAGCGATGCACGGATGAATCATCCGTTAAAGCCCGAGCGTTGAAGTGTAGAGTGGTGAATAGACGCTAAGTCCTGAAATGGTTATACTTTATTGAAACGCCTGAAATAAGAGCGAAAACCAAGATGGCAAAACTATTGTTATGGATTTTGTTGTTGATTGCTGTTTATGCGGTCTGGAAAGTCTGGTTCAAAATAAAAATAAATCGTACTTTTCAGCAAAGCTGTCAAGATATTGCTAATATTGTCCAAGACCCGATTACCCATAAAGCACCGCGTCCTGTAGAAGAAGTGGTGGAAGAAGTTGCAGAATACGAACAGCAATTATTTGATGATATCGCAGAAATATTTTTGAGCTTAAAAGTATCAAGTCGTGACCCTGAAGATGCCGAAACCATTCAACAAGAAGTGCTGAATAAAATGCCTGCCAAAGCGCATACGCAAATTCGCTATTTAGACTTGGGAGAATGGTCGATTTACTGGTGTTTTTACGAGCAATCACTCGAATATTATGTCGGTAAATATGGTATTTTTATTAGCCATGTAGACCGTTTTGGGCAAGAGCATAAATACAATAATTCAGAGCAATTTTAAGCAGATTAATTTTTATACCTGATTTTCTGTTTATGGTTATACAGGGTTTTCTTGTAAGTTGAATTGCAGCAGCATCTTCTGGTCAGTAACGCGTTTAGTTAAATATTGAGTTTTGCGCTATATTCCAGAAAACAGGTATTATGCCTGTTTCTTTTACATAGGCAGCAACAATGTCAGTTTTAGAAATCATTGCTGTGTTGATTAGTGTTTTAGGTGTGACGCTAACCATCAAACGCCATATTGCTTGTTGGGTGGTGAATTTTATTGCCTGTTTGTTGTATGCCTACTTGTTCTTTGAATATCAATTGTATGGCGAGACGGTATTACAAACACTATTTATGGGCATGGCTGTTTATGGTTTTTTTCAGTGGAAAACAGCACAGCAACAAAAACAACATATCGTCATTCAAAGCTTGCCACTCTCTAAAATGTGGCTGCAAATTGCACTAAGTAGCATACTGGGTTTATTGTTTGGGCTGAGTTTAAAGTGGTGGACGCAAGCTGCACTGCCTTTATTGGATGCTCAACTGGCCGCCATGAGTCTATTAGCAACCTATTGGACCAGTCGTAAATACTTGGCAACATGGGTGTTATGGATTGTGGTTGATCTGGTATATATCGGTATGTTTATTTACAAAGAGTTGCTGTTAACGGCTGTGTTATATGCAGGCTTTGTGGTTCTGGCTTATTTGGGGTGGCGTGAATGGCATAAAATCCGACAACAACATACAGTACATGCTGCGCAGCGATGAGTAATTTAATTGATTTTAAACAGGTGCTGCTTAAACAATTTGATTTATTGGCATTGGATATTTTGGCGTATCCTGAGTGCTATTTACAGTTTGATTCGATTGCAGATTTTTACCAAGTCCAGTGGTTAGATGATTTTCCCAAAGGGACGACATGGTGTGCCACGGGACTTGATGATGGCGCAGAGCATTTTTATGCCAAAATTGAATTTTGTGGGCATTATTTAATTATTTATAGTCACGAAACCTATGCCGCAGAATTTGGCATCATTCACACAGAATAGACAAAATAAAGTCAATGACAGCAGAAGGAAAAAACGCTTTAATAGCCTGAAAATAAAGTTGTATGTAGGATATAAAACAACTTATACCTGTTGAGCATCAGCTAAATTATATTGCACGATGATGCTAAACCTACTCCATCAATAAACAAAATAAAAGGAACTCAAATGGCTCATCAATTTACTGTAAACGCGACGATTCATGGCGTTTCAATTGACGAATTTAAGCGTTTAGTGGCAGATGTTGCTTTGCATGAAGCAGTTTGCAAGCGTATTCCTGGTGAAAATTTGGAAATTTTAGAATCTAAAAAAAATGGTGATATTTACACTTTACGCCGTGCCTATAATTTGGATGTTAATATTCCCGATATGGCTAAAAAATTATTAAAAGATGCATTTCGTTTAAAACGAAATGATGTGACCCATTTAACTACCCTAACTTCAACCGTGGAGCTTGGTGCAAACTTGCCTTTAGAGGCCAAAGGTGAGCGTAGCGTGACGGGCGATCATGAAAAAATTGATATTCAATTAAACTGGACAATTAAGGTTAAAGTGCCATTGATTGGCGGTATGTTGGAAAAACATGCAGAAGGGGAGATTCGTCGTTTCAGTGAGTTGGAAATTGGCATTGTGGAAGACGAGCTTAAGAAAAATTTAGCGGCTTAATTCTTCATTTCTACTAGAAAAGATTGCACATTTTAGGTGTAGGCTTATTCATTTAAAATTATATTGTGGAATAAGCCTTAGAGATAGGTTAGTGCAACAAAGCCTCACTACGGTATAAATAAGCATTCATGATAATGCTCCCTCCTAGCATTATGTAACTTAAACTCATCTTAATCTTTTCAACGCAGCCGACCTAGAGGCGAACAGCAACATGCCGTTCTCATAATTGCAAGATTTGCAGAAGCTTGACATCTTAGCCTTTGATCGTAGCATTAAAAAACCCACGTAAACACGTGGGTCTTTTGCTATTTAAAGCGATCACTGATTATTCAAGGAATTTTACAGTCACGCCAGCACGTACTTTACGACCTAAATCGTTTGCATCCCAGTTGGTTAAACGGATACAACCATGCGACGCCGTTTTTGAAATGGTCGATGGGTTTGGTGTACCGTGAATACCGAAAGATTTTTTACTTAAACCAATCCAGATATTCCCTACAGGGCCGTTAGGACCTGGTGGTAAAGATAGCGGTTTTAAGTTTTTGCCCTGAATAAAGTTACTTGGCGAATAGCTGTACCATGGGTTTGGTGCAACACCTGTCACTTTATAAGTCCCTGTTGGCGATGGTGTATCTGAACTGCCAATGGTTGCAGGGAATGAGCCGACCATTTGGTTTTGTTTGTTGAACAAATACAGTTGTTTTGCACCTTTGTGCGCCACAATCAGGTGAATATCTTCAGGTAAGTCATTGCGAACATTCGTCACCAATAACTTTTCACCCACTTTGTTAAATGTTGCATTCGGATTTAATTTCTTTAAGAAATTTTCATCCATGTGGAATTTTTCACCCAACATTTCACTCACGCGGGTATAGTACAAGCCTTTCATTTTGGCTTGTTCTGCGTAGTCATGTGGAATAGATTTCGCATAAGGACCTTTTAAATCCGCTTCAGTAACCGTGTATTCTATAAATGCAGGGCGGGAACCTTGACGTGCAACCAGCGCATCCCAAGTTTCTTTGGTTAAAATACCCGTTGGACTAATGCCATTCATTTGCTGGAAAGATGCAATCGCTTTTAGGGTGTTCTTACCACTGGTACCATCAATTGCGCCTGGAGAAGCATGTGAATTGTTCAGCATCACATGTGCACGTGCATACACAGGGAACTGACCTTTACCAATATTTTCATACCAAGTGGCGTTATTTAAGCCATCTAACGTCCATGAAGCTTTTGCTGCTGTATTGGTTGTAGCAGCCTGGCTTGCTGAATTTGTGGTTGGTGCAGTGCCTACATCGGCAGTGGTATCTTCAGTTTTGTGAAGATCATCCAAAGTTTTTGATGCTGTATTTAAATCATTTTGTTCTTGTTGCGTTATAGCAGTTTCTGTTCCATTCAGATTATTTTGTGCAGCTGATGCTTCTGTCGCTAAAGGATCAATCGGATCTTCAATAGCGTTATTGTTAATCACTTGTGGATTTAACGGTTGTTCAGCAGTAGATGCAGCAAAAGTAGTTCCTGCAAAAATGCAACTTAAACTCATTGCGAGTATTGTGCGAACTAACATGTAATTCAACCTTGAGAATTATTCATTTACATAGATAAAAACTAGCCAAGTATTACAGAAAAACTAAGGAGATGCAGTAGTTGTTTTGTGTAATTATGCAAGATAACTCCTTTTTTACTATGACTTTTGTTTATGTGATGTATTTCACATAAATATGAATTGAAAAGGCGAGCCAGAAATCAAGTTATTAAAACTTCAACCTTTTTGATATGATGGCTGCAAGATTGAAAATGAGTTGGGAAAGTAAATGACGACCTTAAAAAATGATCGTTTTCTTCGTGCCTTATTACGTGAGCCAGTAGATTGCACCCCCGTCTGGATGATGCGTCAGGCAGGACGTTATTTACCAGAATATCGTGCAACACGTGCGCAGGCAGGAGATTTTCTTTCTCTGTGCAAAAATACTGAATTTGCCTGTGAGGTAACTTTACAGCCTTTGCGTCGTTATGAATTAGATGCTGCTATTTTATTTTCAGATATTTTAACAGTTCCCGATGCACTAGGCTTAGGTCTGTATTTTGAAGCAGGCGAAGGGCCAAAGTTTCGTAAAACGGTACGTACTGAGCAAGACGTTGCCAATTTACCAAAATTTAACGCCAAGTCAGACTTAGACTATGTCATGAATGCGGTATCGACCATTCGTTCTGCTTTGGGTGGACAAGTGCCTTTGATTGGTTTTTCAGGCAGCCCGTGGACTTTGGCAACATACATGGTGGAAGGTGGTTCAAGCAAAGATTTCCGTTTCATCAAACAGATGCTGTATGCACAGCCTGAAGTTTTACATGCACTATTAGACCGTTTAGCCAATGCAGTGACTGAGTATTTAAATGCACAAATTGATGCAGGCGCACAGGCTGTTCAAATTTTTGACAGTTGGGGCGGTGCATTAGCACATCGTGAATATATTGAATTTTCATTGAATTATATGCAAAAGATTGTGTCAGGTCTGCAGCGTGAAAAAGATGGCCGTAAAACTCCTGTTATTTTATTCACCAAAGGCGGTGGTCAATGGCTTGAGCCAATGATTGCAACAGGTGCAGATGCCTTTGGTTTGGACTGGACAACACCACTGAATGTGGCACGTCAAACTGTAAATGGTCGTGCGGCTTTACAAGGAAACTTAGACCCTGCCACTTTATATGGTTCACCTGAAGCGATTGCCAAAGCTACTCGTACAATGCTGGATGATGCTTACGCCAATGGTGAAAAAACTGGTTATGTGGCCAACTTGGGTCATGGTATTACCCAATGGGTTGACCCTGAACGTCCTAAAGTGTTTATCGATACTGTACATGAATACAGCGCTAAATATCTATAATAAAAGCAATCATATAGATCAGTTAGTTGTAGATGGAAATGGGTAACGTGAGCTTCAGTCGGGTCGTCAAATCATGATGTGGCGAACATGGCTGAAGTCAGGATTTGAATTTTCGACTAAGGCAGCTTCGGCTGCCTTATTTGGAATTTTATTGCTGATTGCATTTGCATTTACAGCACCTATGGCCAGTCAGGAATATTTTGGCTTTTTTCGTTATGACTATTTGCTGTTTTATGCCTTAATCATTCAGGTTTGTCTTTTATATTTAAAACTAGAATCTTGGGCTGAAGCCAAAGTCATCGCCTTGTTTCATATTTTAGCGATGATTATGGAAATTTTTTTAACCCATCCACAAATTGCATCGTGGCAATATCCTCAACCTGCTGTCTTTAAAATTACGACCGTACCGCTTTTTGCAGGCTTTATGTATTCTGCAGTTGGCAGTTTCTTTGCGCGTTCTTTGCGTTTGTATCGGGTATCTTTACGGAATTTGCCGACTTTTGGCAATATGCTGGCCTTGGCAGTGTTGTCTTATCTCAACTTCATGAGCAAGTTTTTTATCCCCGATATTCGTTATGGCTTGTTTGCGTGGAGCGTTGTGATTTTCTGGAAAACCAAAATTCGTTTTCAATTACAGCAGTCTCAATTGCAACTGCCGATGTTGCCTGTATTGCTGCTGTTGGCTTTTATTATTTGGGTGGCAGAAAACATTAGCACCTTTTATCAAATTTGGTTGTATCCAAGTCAGGTTGATTCGTGGCACATGGTCGGCTGGGGCAAACTAGGTTCTTGGTACTTGTTGCTGCTATTGAGTCTAGTTTTAGTCATGCAAATACTTGGTATTCGTGATGCTCAAGGACGATGGACACTTAAAGATGAGGCTCCGAAAACAGACTCAATTCAGGGATGATCTTACGCTACAAAAATAATGCATGACTTTGGTATAAATGTTTTGCCTTCTGAGTGACATCTCGCTATCTTAAAGCGGTGTAATAAAAGTTACACAAAGCAATAATAATGATTCGAAGCATAACTTTTCGGATAATAAATTTCTGGAGTACGACTATGATGAAAAAATTAGCATTGGCTGCAGTGTTGGCAGTGGGTTCTACAGCAGCATTTGCAGACCGTGATGCAGGTTGTGGTATCGGTTCACAAGTTTGGGCAGGTCAGTCTGGTAAAGTGGCTAAAATTTTAGCAGCAACCACCAACGGTATTTTTGCTAACCAATTATTTGGTATTACATTTGGTACTTTAGGTTGTAGCGGTACAGGTACAGTAACTGCACAAGTCGTAACTTTTACCAATGAAAATGCTGAATCATTGGCACGTGATATGGCAGTTGGTGAAGGTGAAAGCTTAAACGTATTGGCTGAATTACTAAGCATTAAAGCTGAAGACAAAGCACACTTCTTTACAGTTTCTAAGCAAAACTTTGCTTCAATCTATTCTGCAGAAAATCAAACGTCTTTAGAAGTTCTGGCTTCTTTACAAAACGTAATGGCAAATGATGACGTATTAAAAGCATACGTTTAAGTTTGAATGAAAGCCCTGTGTAATTGCAGGGTTTTTTTATAGCACAAGAATACGTTTAAGCCTAAATATGTATATAAAATTTATAAAATGTCCATGAAATCAATTGTTTTAATTAGTTTGGTTTTTTTATCTCCTACGGTTTTTGCTTTATCTTCTGAAATATCAACCAGCCTGACTCAACAACTTTCTCCAAGTTCTGTGGCACAAAGGGCTGAAACTTTAGCCACATCTGCAAGCAATTATGTGCAAAAAGCCAAAGATTTGCACTTAGCAGAACAGGTGACTTGGCAGCGCTTAATGTATGCGCAGCAAGGCAAAAGTGAAGTGCAATATGCGGGCTATTTTGTGTTGGAACAAGGTGGAAGCAATTTAGACCAAGAGTTACTTCGCAATGTGCAGGCATTATTTGAAACAGCGCCTGCCAATCAATCGGTGCAGTGTAAATTTCCTGCACGCAGTCGTTGGCTGATTGAACAATTAAATATTCCTCAACAGGACTTAGCACAGGTGCAATGCCCTGAATTGGATGAATGGATTGGGCAAATTAAGCCCTATAAAGCAGTGCTGATTTATGCCACAGACTTTATGGGCAATCCAAGCTCTATGTTCGGGCATACTTTGTTGCGATTAGACCCGAAAGATCAAAAACAACTGAATTTAATTTCCTATGCTGTCAATTATGCAGCAACCGTCACTGGCAGTGAAGGTTGGTCTTATGCATGGAAAGGACTTACAGGGCAATATCCAGGTGAATATTCACTGATGCCGTATTACCGCAAAGTAAAAGAATATGGCGATTTAGAAAGCCGTGATTTATGGGAATATGAACTGGCACTGAATGAACAAGAAACCACCTTTTTAGTGCAGCACATTTGGGAAATGAAGCATGTGCAATTCCCTTATTATTTTATTAGTGATAATTGCGCCTATCGTTTACTAGGGTTAATTGATCTGGTACGCCCTGAACTGAATTTACAACAACAATTTAAAGTGGCATCTATCCCAATTGAAACGTTGAAAGCTATAGAACAGGAAAACTTAGTTGCCGATGTAGTTTATCGTCCTGCTTTGGAAACCCAGTTATTGGCACAAGCTCGACAGCATGGTACGGCTTTGGCAAAAACAGCGCATCAAGTGGCTGAAGCAGAACCTGAAAATGTGGCGGCAGTTTTGCAAAATCACAGCCAAATCGATCAAGCTAAAATTCTGGAAATGGCCTATGACGATTTGTATCTAAAACTGATTGGACGCAAAATTGAAGCCAACACCGCGCAACCGCGACTTAGACAAATTTTAAGTTTAAGAAGTCAGATCAATTTAGAAAAACAACGTCAGGATGTCGCACGCCCTCAGGTTGATCCTGTACAGGGGCATCATGCACGCAATTTTGCGGTGCGTACTGGCGAAGTGCAAGGCGAGCATTTTGTAGAGTTGAGTCATCGACAGGCTTACCATGATTTGCTTGATCCGCAAGGTGGTTTTCGTACAGGGACCCAACTCAACTTTTTAGAAGCTTCTGTGCAATATCGTGAAGACCGCTTAAAACTGAATCAGTTAGATTTACTCTCGGTGAATTCTTATAACCCGTTGACCGCATTTAAAACATCACTCAGTTGGGGCTTTAATTTGGGTTGGCAGCAAGAAGCCTTGAATTCACATGGTGCTTTTAGCGAAACAGAACAGCATGGTGTTTTGAGTTTAAAAACACAGTTTGGTTATAGCGTGGCTAATCAAGCGCGTGAGCATTTATGTTATGCACAAATTCAAAATCACGTGCAAGCGGGTAAGGCTTTAGACAAAGGCTGGCGTGTTGGAATTGGCCCAACACTGGGTTGTCAAAATATCTGGTCAGCACGCATGAATAGTTTGGTTCAGCTTGAATTACCGTATTGGGAAGATCGTCACCAATGGCAATTTAAGCTGAACAGCCAGTTGCAATATGTACTCAACCCGCAGCATGTGTTGCGATTGGGTTGGGAATATCAACAACAGGACAAACAGGACTGGAACAAGACCAGTTTAGGCTATGTGCATTTTTTTTAAAGAGCTGTTGAATTTATATTGAATTGTAAAAAACCAGCTAAATTGTAAAAAACCAGCTAAACAAGTTGAGTTGCTGGTGAAACCCGTTAAAATCTAGCAGTTTCTTTTGGCTGGGTTGTTGTGGATGTATCAAGAGTGTACGCATGAGCTTGCAGAGCAATGGAAGTCAATTTGCGAGCAATTTAAGCCAGAAGATTTGCAAGCGACATCCCAGTTTATTCAAGCCCACGCAGAAGATTTTGTGATCGAGTTCTATCAGCAAATGTTGCTTGAAGAACATGCGACAGAGTTTTTGTCTGCAGAGATGGTGAAAAATCGCTTAAAAAACTCTTTATATCAGTGGCTAATTTCCAGTTTTGAAGTTCCGTTTCAACACAATTATAACGAGATTGTAGAAAAGCAATTTAAAGTGGGCGATGTGCATGCACGTGTACAAATTCCATCTTGGCTGATTATTCGATGTGTGCGCGTTATTATAAAAAAGGCTTTTGAGTTTTTTGCAACAGAAGCCAATAGCAACTTAAATCAGTTTAATTATTTAAGCCAAATTTTATGCTTTGCCACAGAAATTATGTGCCGATCTTATGAAATGAAGGTCGAAGTACATAATGATATGAAACATACCTATCGCCTATTTTCTGCCATGCAAGATGTTGCCGTGCAAAAAGACCGACAACGCGGAACTTTGCTGGATTGGGAAAATGAGCTGATGTTTCAGGTGGTGTCTGATCACACCAAAATGACGCAGCCGATTTTATCCAAAACAGAATTTGGTTTATGGTTTATTCATAAAGCGGCTTATGCATTTTCAAGTTCAGAACAAGTACAAACCATTACCGAATTTATTTATCAGGTAGATGAATTAATTCAGAAAATTGGTCAATGTGAGAGCCAGGCACAGGCGATTGAAATGATTCAATCCATTCGTGCCAAGAATCGTAAAATTTTACATCTGGTCGATCAAATTTTTCAGGTGTCTGAATATATTAGTTCGGGCAATGATGCCTTAACCCAACTGCTCAACCGCCGTTATTTAAATACCATCGTATCACGTGAAATTAATTTTTCACGAAAAAATAATTCGCCTTTAACATTGTTGGCGATAGATGCTGATCATTTTAAATCAATCAATGACCGCTATGGACACGCAGCAGGGGATGATGCATTACAGTTTTTAGCTGATGTGATTTTGCAATATGCAAAAGGCAGTGATTATGCTTTCCGATTTGGTGGTGAGGAATTTTTACTGTTACAGATTGATACCACTATTGATCGTGCCTTGGTGGTCGCAGAAAATATTCGTAAACGTGTCGAAAAAGCCACATTAAAAACATCAACAGGTGAATAATTTAACTTTACCGTTAGTATTGGTGTGCATGAGTATGATGGGCATCCAGACTATCAACGTTTTTTTGAAAAAGTGGATAAGGCCTTGTATATGGCAAAAAATAATGGACGAAATAATGTGTCTGTAGGCTAAAGATGAAGATGTATCTAGCTAAATTTTTAATCTAGACCCCAAAAAAACCCGAACATAAATTTCGGGATTTTTTGTTTGACTGTGGAATTTAGCCACAATTTAAAAACTTTCAGGCACCGCACTTAAAAATTCACGACGAGCTTCTTTATCGGTTTTAAAGTCACCTACAAAAGACACGGTACGTGTGGTCGATTCCTGTTTGCCTACTCCGCGCATCATCATGCACATGTGGGCTGAATCAATCACCACAGCAACACCGCGTGCTTTGGTCACTTCAGCCACGGCTTCTGCAATTTGCTGAGTCAGGTTTTCCTGAATTTGCAAACGACGAGCAAACATTTCGGTAATGCGGGCAAATTTAGACAAGCCCAATACATTGCCTTCTGGTAAGTAGGCAATATGCACACGACCATAAAATGGCAATAAATGGTGCTCACATAGTGAGTAAAACTCAATATTTTTCACCAAGACCATTTCACGGTTGTCGGATGGAAATACGGCATTATTGGTTACTTCGGCTAGTGTTTGGCTATAGCCCGAAGTTAAATACGAAAAAGCTTTAGCAGCACGCATCGGCGTATCTTTTAGACCTGGACGATTAAGATCTTCACCAACGGCGGTTAGGATGTTTGCGTAGGATTGCTGCATAGACATAAGACGTGTTCACTTACACTGATATTGAACAAGGACGGCATTGTAACAGAAAACTATTGCAATGCCTTGTTTAAAAGATGAAACCGATTACTGTTTAAACTTTGGGTTTTTTTCGCTGCGTTTGAGCAACACTAAAACTGCGCCAGTGCCACCTTGTTTTTCAGGCGCACTCACAAAAGCCAAAACATCACGATGCTGACGCAGCCAACCATTTACATAAGTTTTTAAAATGGCTTCAGGGCCTTTGCCATGCACAATTTTAATCACGTTCTGGTTTTCATCTTTAGCCATTTGAATAATTTGTAAAACTGCTGCCCGTGCTTCTTCTACCGTACAACCGTGCAGATCCACAGCTTCAAACCAACGTAAGTTGCCTGCTTTTAAATCTTCAAAGACTTTATGCTGCAAGGTTGCAATACGATAGCTCAGCGACGCTTGGCTACCTACAGGGTTGAGCATGGCTTGGGTATCTGACAGAAATGTGTCATCGGTTTGCATAGGCCCTATGGCAGCTGCACGTTTGGCCAGTGTTTGTGCATCAGGTTTTCTTCTGGCAGGTGTTTCAAGTTTAGCAATATTGCCAGCATCCATTTTTTGGACACCTTGCATTTGCTGATGAAACAACGCCAAATCATCTTCCTGCTGTTGCTCAGGCGTCTGAACTTTGGGTTCAGACGATTTGGCAATAGGAGAAGAATGTGGCTGAGTGATTTGCTTTTTAAAAGACTTCAGTAGCTTGTACTGTTTTTTAGAAAGCGAGGAATCATGTTTACTCATGGTACTTTGAATGAATTAAAGATTTTCAGGCTGACCAAACAGTGCCTGAAAGGCAAGGTCTGGACGTTCTTGTTTCATAAAGCTTTCGCCTACCAAGAAACTGTGAATATCGTGTTCCTGCATCATGCGTACATCTTCAGGAGTCGCAATACCACTTTCTGTAACCAAAAGGCGAGAAGGAGGTAAAAGATTTTTTAAACGCAATGAGTTATTTAAATCGACCTGAAAGGTTTTTAAATCGCGGTTATTGACCCCTAAAATACAGCGTTCAGACAGTTTTAGTGCACGTTCGAGTTCGCTTTCATCATGCACTTCTACCAACACATCTAAATGATGTTCAAACGCCGTTTCAGACATTTCTTGCAATTGCTGATCGGACAAACAAGACACAATGAGCAAAATACAGTCCGCATGCAAAGCACGCGCTTCAATCACGCCATAAGGGTCAATTAAAAAGTCTTTACGCAGGGCGGGTAGGCTGCAGTGCGAACGGGCAATTTGAATATTTTCATCTGCACCCTGAAAGAAATCTATATCTGTGAGTACGGATAAGCAGGCTGCTCCTGCGGCTTCATATTGCTGTGCAATTTCGGCAGGATTGAAATTTTCACGAATGATGCCTTTAGATGGAGATGCTTTTTTAATTTCGGCAATTACAGCAGGGCGTTTTCTGTGCAAGGCTTGTGCAAAGCCACGTACAGGTGTTGCTGCACGTGCCAATTCTTCTAAGTCTGCATAACTACGTTGCTTCAGACGCTCGGCAAATTCTTCCTGCTTACGTTCTACAATTTTACCTAAAATTGTATTTGTAATATCAACCATGATGATTCTTCCTAACCTGTCTTAAGCTTCATACTGTTTAAGCGTTTTGGTAAATTCAGACAACACGCCCATTTTTTCCAAAGCTTGTCCACCATAAATAATGTCATGTGCCAAAGCCACACCTTGTTGGTAGCTGTTGGTCAAGCCTGATACATAAATACCTGCACCTGCATTGAGAGCAATCATATTGGCCGCTTTTTCGCCTTTGTCTGATTTGTTTTTGCCTAATGCATCTTTAATCAGATTCAAGCTTTCAGCTGGGTTCTCTACAATCAGCCCTGTTAAAGTTTGAGATTCAATCCCTACGCTTTCTGGCGTAAGTTCCCATTCGGTAATTTCACCCTCTTTAAGTTCTGCAACATAAGTGCTCGAAGCAAGACTAATTTCATCTAAACCATCTTTAGAATGCACCACCATGACATGCTCAGCACCAAGCTGTTTCATCACTTCTGCAATCGGGCGGCATAATTCATTGCTAAATACACCAATCACAAAACGCTTTACACCAGCAGGGTTAGTCAATGGCCCCAGCAAGTTGAAAATACTGCGAATACCCAGCTCTTTACGTGGTGCAACTGCATACTTCATGGCTGTGTGATGATTCGGTGCAAACAAAAAACCTACGCCCATTTCACGAATACAGCGTTCAGTTTGTTGCATATTTAAATCAAGATTAATTCCTGCTTGCTCAAGCAAGTCAGATGAACCCGAATTGGTTGAAACACCACGGTTACCATGTTTGGCAATGGTTGCGCCTGCAGCTGCAATTACAAAAGCAGAGGCGGTAGATACGTTAAATAGGTTTTGACCATCGCCACCTGTACCTACAATATCCACAAGGTACGGAATATCGCTGACATCAATTTTGTTTGCAAACTCACGCATTACACGTGCAGCAGCAGTAATTTCATCAATGCTTTCGCCTTTTAAGCGTAAGCCCATCATCAATGCACCAATTTGAGCGTCTGTTGCTTCGCCCGACATAATCGCGCGCATTACATCTTCCATTTGAGGCTGAGTCAGGTGAATTTGTTTTGTAATATGGTTCAGTGCTTGTTGAATATTCATGTGATTTGACTCGCTCATTATGCGTAAATTTCCAAAAAGTTTTTAAAGATTTGATGTCCGTGTTGGCTCAGGATCGATTCGGGGTGAAATTGCACGCCTTCAACTGGTAGAATTTTATGCTTCAAACCCATAATTTCTTCCATCGAACCATCTGCTTCTTTGGTCCAGCATGTCACATCCAGACAATCTGGCAAGGTTGCTTGATCAATCACCAAAGAGTGGTAACGGGTTGCAGAAAATGGTGAAGGCAGATTGCTAAAAATACCTGTATTGCTGTGGTACATATCGGATAAACGACCATGCATCACGGTTTTAGCGCGCACAATGTTTCCGCCAAAGGCTTGTCCGATACTTTGGTGTCCTAAACACACGCCCAGTAACGGAATTTTGCCTGCAAAATGCTGAATTGTAGGAATGGAAATCCCTGCTTCAGATGGGGAACAAGGGCCTGGGCCAATCACTAAATACTTGGGTTGCCATCGCTCAATATCTTCTAATGTCACGGCATCATTACGAACGACTTTTACTTCCTGATTTAACTCGCCAAAATACTGGACGATGTTGTAGGTAAAAGAGTCATAGTTATCGATCATTAAAAGCATGAGCTAACCTATTGAAAATTAAACACTTTAAGTGCTGAAGAGTCTGGGATAATTTGCTTTATTCCGGCGCCTATAATGAGAAAGGACTTTATTTTTTCTTGTCGAAAAGAAGGTGGAATAAGGAAGCACTGATCATCATAGCAAATAATAAGCATTTTCTGCTGACTATTTATATGATAATCCCTGTTAAAGCTTATCAGCGCATTCATCATTTCAAAGCTTGTTGCGCATTATTCAGGTTTGGTCTGAAAGAAAAGATCATTTGATCAAACTGGGTCATTCAGCAGTCATATTTTAGCTTCACACTTAAGATAGCATTCAAAAATGCGCCAAAAAGTAGCATCCTGACGCATGCTATTGTGGCTCAAGTCGGTTGGTTTGGTTGCAGCGTTTCGATAGAAAATACAAATCCGCAGTATAGGTATTTTTAATCGGGTTGCTCAAAAGAATGCAGATTTAGAATTGTTAAACGATTTTATTATTTTTGCTCAATAAAAAATAAAATGTATTTAATATTGTTGGACCAAGCATAACACCGCAAAAATGGCTGCGTAGTTACAGGTTGAGCTATTTTTTGATCTACAATTCAACAGAAACAAAACATAAATGCACCAAAATAGTGCTATATTTTGCAGTTTTAAATCAAATCAAATGAACAGTGTTTGAATATGGTGCAAATCATATTTCTGACAGTATAATAGCGACAAAGCAATTTTTTAAATGATGTATTCTCATACGGAATTCATGGTTTTAGCTTTGCTTTTAAAAGTTGGTACGCTAATTGCTTTATAACTGCCAACTACTAACACGCACTTTCGGGTGCAACAAAAAACATCGGAGCAAAATGAGCATGGCGAACAAGGTCCTTCAACTCATCCAAGAAAGTGGCGCAAAATGGGTAGACTTCCGTTTTACAGACACTAAAGGTAAAGAGCAACACGTGACTTACCCAGCAGACACTATTGATGAAGATACATTTGAAGACGGTAAAATGTTCGATGGTTCTTCAATTGCTGGCTGGAAAGGAATCGAAGCATCAGACATGATCTTACGCCCAGATGCTGCAACTGGTTTCATTGACCCGTTCTTTGCTGAGCCAACAGTGGTTGTGACTTGTGATGTCATCGAACCATCTACAGGTCAAGGCTATGATCGCGATCCACGCTCTATTGCTCGCCGTGCTGAAGAATATTTAAAATCTACCGGTATTGGTGATACTGCTTTCTTTGGTCCTGAACCAGAATTCTTCGTATTTGACGAAGTAAAATGGGACATCGATATGTCTGGCGCGCGCCACACCTTAATCGCAGAAGAAGCGGCCTGGTCTACAGGTAAAGACTACGAGTCTGGTAACTCTGGCCACCGTCCACGCGTTAAAGGCGGTTACTTCCCGGTTCCTCCAGTTGATTCTCACCACGATATGCGTGCAGATATGTGTGCAAAAATTGAAGAAATCATGGGTCCTGGTCGTGTAGAAGTACATCACCACGAAGTTGCATCTTGCCAGTTAGAAATTGGTGTGAGCTTCAACACAATGGTGCGTAAAGCAGACGAAGTGCAACAGTTCAAATATGCGGTTTGGAACGTAGCACATCAGTATGCAAAAACTGCAACCTTTATGCCTAAACCTATGGTTGGTGATAACGGTTCAGGCATGCACGTACACATGTCAATTTCTAAAGACGGTAAAAACTTATTTGCTGGTGATGAATATGCAGGCCTTTCAGAAATGGCATTGTACTTCATCGGTGGTGTGATCAAACATGCTCGTTCATTGAATGCGATCACTAACCCATCTACAAACTCGTACAAGCGTTTAGTACCGCACTTTGAAGCACCAATTATGTTGGCTTATTCTGCGCGTAACCGTTCTGCTTCTATTCGTATTCCATACGTTTCTAGCCCGAAAGGCAAACGTATCGAAGCACGTTTCCCTGATCCAATGATGAACCCGTACCTAGGTTTCGCTGCATTATTGATGGCTGGTATTGACGGTATCCAGAACAAGATCCATCCAGGTGAAGCTGCAGACAAGAACTTGTATGACCTTCCACCTGAAGAAGAAGCAAAAATCCCAACTGTGGCACACAACCTAGAAATGGCGCTTGATGCTTTGAAGGAAGATCATGACTATTTGTTAAAAGGTGGTGTATTCACCAAAGACATGCTTGATGCTTATATCGAATTGAAAACTGAAGATGTACGCCGTTTGAACACGACAACTCACCCAGTTGAATTTGATATGTACTACAGCTTGTAATACTCGAAAATTTCAAACTTGAAAACCCGCTTCGGCGGGTTTTTTGTTTTAGATTGGGCAATCATGATTTGAATTGGTATGGATTTTATCAAAATATAAGAAATCGCTTAATTTATTATGGATAATTGCAGGAAATTACGCCCTCGGTCACAAAACTTTGCCTAAATTTGGGCTAAACTAGGCTGTCTTGTTAAGGTGGCAGAACATGCGAACACAGCCTATTTTTCCCAAACAGGCAAATCTGCCTGCTGAATTAAAAACATGGCTCTATGCAGCAGGTTCTTTGACCCAACAACTGACTCAGCTCGCAGCTGGACAATTTAAAGTTGAACCACTGCAGCAATCTTTTCAGCGTTTAAATTTACAAGATGCCCAGTGGATGCAAATGCCACATTGGCACATTTCATGGGTACGTGAAAGCTATTTATATGGCTGTGATGAACAGCCGTGGGTCAAAGCCAAAAGTATTTTTCCGATTCTAAGTTTACAAAGCAAAGCCCGTTTATTTCAGCATATTGGCAATAAACCGATTGGCTGGTTTTTGTTTCAGCGCACCAATCCGCTATGTCAAAGGCGTGTGGTTTTGCTCGATGAAGGCTGGACACGGCAAAGTTGCTATACTTGGCATGGCTGTAAGTTTATTGTGCAAGAAACTTTCTTACCGCGTTTTGAGCAATTTATTCAACAACATTAAGATACGAGATTGGTATGGCATTGGCACAGCAGATCACGTGGCGTGAGCGTTTAGAAGCATATTATTATTTGTGTCGTTTCGATAAACCAATTGGCACAGAACTGGTGTTTTGGCCTACAATGTGGGCCTTGTGGATTGCCAATCAGGGCATGCCATCTATCGGGATATTAATCCCTATGATTCTAGGCACAATTTTTATGCGCGCCGCAGGTTGTGCCATTAATGACTTTGCTGACCGTAATGTAGATGGTCATGTGGAACGTACCAAAACACGTCCTTTAGCGACGGGTGTGATTAGTGCCAAAGAAGCCATTTATGTATTCTTAGATTTAGTTGCACTTAGTGCAGCCATGTTGTTGTTCTTACCGATTGAAACGTTTTATTGGTCGTTTGGGGCATTGTTTTTAGCGTTTATTTATCCATTCATGAAACGCTACACCCATTTGCCACAAGTGTTCTTAGGGGCGGCATTTTCATGGTCTATTCCCATGGCTTATACCGCTGTTGGCGCAACGCCTGATCTCACTTGCTGGTTATTGTATTTTGGCAATTTGGCATGGACTGTGGCGTATGACACCCAATACGCAATTACAGACCGTGAATATGATTTAAAAATTGGAGTGAAATCTACCGCAATTTTATTTGGTCGCTACGACATTCCAATTATTTCATTGTTGCAAGCGGGCAGTGTGCTTTTGATTGGTACGGCATTGTGGTTAGAAAATTTACTGATTCCATTTGGTTTGGCAGCGTTGTTGGTGGTGGTGGCAGACTTTATATATCAATGGCGTAAAACCAAAGATAAAGACCCGCTACGCTGTTTTTGGGCATTTCGTCATAACCGTTGGGTTGGGCTGATTATTTTTGTAGGAATTGTATTGGCTTTAATGTAAATATTTTTGTGCGATAAAAAACTGAGTAAAGCATCTGATGGTATTGTGCGGCGGGTGCTTTTTTATTAGATGGCTGATCAATTTTTTCTGTTAAAAAATAAACTGAGCATTAGAACGTACATACCTGATGTACAAAGCACTATCAGCATTATTCTGATATATTGAGCGTCATTTTGAAGTTAGAATTAGGAAAAGATGATGTCACAGTCTGAACAGCAAGCAGCTGCAAAAAAGCCAAGCCTAAAAAAGATGATTTTTTTGGCAAGCTTAGGTTTATTGATTCCTATTTTCTTGGTCAGTATGGCATTTTTAGCAGTTAATAGTGATGCTAAAAATCAGGAAAAATATAAACAACAGCAGGCAGAAATTATTGCGCGTATTGAAGCGCGTAAAGCTGCAGAACAACAAGCAAAGCAGGCCAGTCAGTTACAAGCCGCTTCAGAAGCTACACCTTAATATCGAGTTGAAGATTTTAGCTCAAATCTGATTGCAATTGTCTGATACTTGGAATTTCGGTGTATCGGACAACGCGATAACCTGCCTCGTGAAACATTGCGTCCCGTTCTGCATCTTCCTGTTCTTTGCCAATATGTGAATGATCATCTAACTCTATAATTGCAATAACGTGCATGTCTGCATTTAAGATTACAAAATCAGTCACTTTACGATTAAACAGCGCACGAATTTTGTAGTGGCTATTGGTGATTAATGCGCTAAATGCCACTTGCGCCAAGATGTGATACTCAGGAAAAGCCTGTTTTAAACGCATAAACATTCTGCGTTCAAAAGCCGTCATCATCGGTTTGGGATAAAAATTTTTCTTGGGAAAAAATAATGGCTGAAAAACTAAGATAAACAGGGCAAGGCTCGCCAAGCTGCCAATAAGCAAAAAAGTCGATTGACTGGATTCAAACATAGATGATGCAGTGTCGTTAGACCCTAAGCAGCAGGAATAAAAAACCCACGTCATGCTGCGTGGGTTTTTTTAAGTAATTTGGCTCTCCCACCTGGGCTCGAACCAGGGACCTGCGGATTAACAGTCCGTCGCTCTACCGACTGAGCTATGGGAGAATCTGTCACGCATTCTATGTGGGTATCTGTTTTTGGTCAAGCTGGAATTGAAAAAAAACCGTAATTATTGATTAACTGCTTTAAAAATAATCGTCTAGCTTTGTTGTATAACAGTTTTAGAGTGTTTGAATGGCTTTGATATAATCTTCGCGTGTCGGTTGAGGGTTAGTTTTGCGACATAAATTAATTAATCGCAGCATCTCTTGCTGGGTCAGATCTGATTTCACTTGGCTTTGAATTTGTTTTAATGTTGCTTTTTGCTGCACGTTCAGATCACGACTGCATTGATACAGACGTTCATACATGAGTGTCGCGGCAGTTTTATTGCTTTCAGATTTTTGCGTACATTGAAAAATTGCAAAAATCACCACAATCAGAATTGTCCAAAAAATCAGGGATTTTAACCAAGGCGCTTGCATGGGCTTTCAAGTTTTATTGTTGTTGATGAACTTAAGGTAGCGAAAAAATAGAGGCATCACAAGAAGAGCTCCCCGATCTTCATCGCATTTTTTAATCTTAATTTAAGGGGAGAGTTGGGCATGTTCAATTCGCTTAGAACATCATATCCACTATAAAAACGATAAAAATAGCCAAAAAAATCCCACGTCATGCTGCGTGGGATTTTTTAGAATTTGGCTCTCCCACCTGGGCTCGAACCAGGGACCTGCGGATTAACAGTCCGTCGCTCTACCGACTGAGCTATGGGAGAATAGATTGGCTCTCCAACCTGGGCTCGAACCAGGGACCTGCGGATTAACAGTCCGTCGCTCTACCGACTGAGCTATTGGAGAATCTGTGGGCATTTTAGGGATGAAAGTTTAAGTCGTCAACACGTTCATCATCAGAAATGTATTGTTTGCTTTATAAATATTCATTTCATCTGCAAAAATAAAAAAACTGCCCATAAAGTTATTACTAGTACAGTAATTTATATAAAACATACAAAAAAGATCTCTTAATGAGATCTTTTTTGCTTTAAAAGGAGGAGTTGTAAAAGAATCTTACTAGTTAATAATATACAAATTATAAAAACTGCCCATTACTTCTACGCAATCAAACAATAAATATTAAGACCACTTATTTTGAAAATCAGCACCAGATGAATTAGGTGTAATCGATGGCTTATGAATATTGATAGTTAATGGAATGGGAAAGTCGTTGCCAATAAGAATAGCTTCGCCAGGTTGTAAGCTTGGTAAAAAATTTGAAGCTACTTTATCTATTTCACCACAGGCACGTTCTATGATTTCTCTATCACGATCATTAGTAAGTCTGTGAACAATCAATGTTCCTAATTGACTTAAAACACCCTCTGTAATATCTCTTGGTCGCTGGGTTGCCAAGCAAATATTCAACCCAAATTTTCGACCTTCTTTAGCAATTAATTCAAATGAATCTAATTTAGCAATAGTATCTTCATTTCCAATACTTTTACCGATGAAGTTATGAGCCTCATCTAAGAAAATAACTATTGGTTTATCAGAAAATTTTCGATCCCTCGCCAGGTTCAACAGATGTCTTCCAATTACATTAGCAACAATTTCCCTAGCCTTAAATTCAAAACCTACATCACTTAGATCGATTCTCAAAATTTTTTTATTTGAATTATAAAAACTATCAATTTTTTGCACGAGTGTTGGTAATTCTTTTGGTCTAAAAACAAACTCAAAAGTCTTGGATGTCGTTATCCCATGTATTCTTGAAACTAATGCAAGGCAGTAACTGAAACTTTGCTGATCTTCGCTCCAAAGCCCATCTGCTCTAGGTGGCCAAATACATTCTTCTCTAATTTGCTTACTAAGTTTTAAAGGATCGAACGGTGTTGATGGATGTTCAAGGAGTGTTGTACCACCAATAGAATTTACACAGTCTCTCCAAGATTGCTCTGTTTTTTTAATTTTCCAAAAAATGCCATGTTCAATTTTATCTAAATGTTGTTTCTGTTTATTTAAAATATGAACAAGCCTTAAACTTCTTATAGCATCTCTAAATTTAGGCCCTTGAACTTTTCCAGATGGTTCAAATAATGCAATAAAATCAGCCTCTTGAAAGCATTCAACAGGTAAACTTACTTGACAAGAATCTATTGAAGGGTTGATAGGTTCACCCAAATGAATATTTTCAATATCATCACCAATGAAATCTTTATATTCTCCCGTTGGGTCAAGAATAATAATTTTAGAGTTAAATTTTACACACTCCTCTAAAATTTTTGCTGTCGTATAACTTTTACCTCCACCAGTAGAACCTAGAATTCCTAAATGTCGTCCAAAAAGTTTTTCTGGTGTTACGGTTATATCACAGCCTTGATCTACATCAATAAAACCTATATTAAACTCAACCTTTGATGTTTCTTTATTCATGCGTTTGGGCAGTTGAGCGATAAGCTCATGTGGAGCTGAATAAATAAGATCATTGATATTTGGATAGTATTCGACCCCTGCTGTGACGTGCAGATTATCCATTTGAATTGTTCCTAAGAGTTGAATTCTCCCTGCGATATCCAAATTAGATTTATTTAAATCATCCTTTTTTATTTCTACAATGCGTCCAAGAATTAAGTTGACCTGACTTTCAATTAATATGAATTCACCAACTTCGCCTTTTCCATAGCGTTTGCCGCGAAAGTAGGTAACTAGGTGCTGAAAATTAATATATTCAAAATTGACAGAATTGGCAGTAACAGCGTTTACCTTTCCAAAAAGTAATTCTGGTTTGATTACACCATTATGCATGTGTGCCTCCATTGAACAATTTCTTCATATTTTCATGCAAATTCTCTGCAGGAGATAAAGCTGTAAGGTCAGGAATAAGACTGGAAAATTGTTGAAAATCACAATTTATAAAGAAAATCTCATCATTTCTTCTATCATCAGCAATCTTCTTAAATATTTTCCAATATTTTGAAGTTTCAGATGTAGATTTACTAAAATCTTGTTCAATACTAGGTGAGACAATAATAACTTTTAAATGAGGGTTAGAAAGAATGGCTGATAATATTGGCTCAGATAGATGATCATCATTAAAACCAAATCCAGCAATAATTAAGCATGTATTCGGTTCTCTTAAAGATTGTGAGAAACGAGCAATTAACTCTAGATGTGGCTGTATATATGATTGCTGATATTTCCCTTTTGCAGGAAAGATCATACAACTGTCTTCAGCCGTTACATTTTCCGATTGCTTAATGATATAAGGAATCTCTTTATCACGGCTCCAATTAATAGATCCATGTAGCTTATAAAGTTGGTAGACACCTTCTAAATAATGGATATTTGTTGATGAGCTAGTAGTATTTCTACGGACAATGTCTATATCAAAAAATCTAGCATCATAAATGCGAGGTATTGAAAAGGAAAACCCATCTATTACAGTGATGCCTAATAATCCAGCAGCATCTTCAAAACACGTATCATAGTTAGTCGTAAAAAGTTTAACCCTTGGATCTGTTGACTTTCTTCTAGCTAGTTTTCTAATAAACTCTTTATGACCAATTAGTTGAGTATCTTTATCATTGATAAACCTACATTTTTCTAAAATTAGCTCTTTACATTTATTTGTAAATAGTTCGGTTTTTTCTTTTTCTTCACCAACTTGTAAATAAGCTTCACAATGAGATAGGCATACTTCTATATTCTGATTTTTAGCATCACTAGCACTGTATTTACTTTCACTAAAACAATCTTTAGCAATTTTTTCCATACCCTCTGTAGTACAAGCTACCCATAAATCCCACATTTGAGGGCCGTTAACTACCTTACCTAATGAAGTGCCACTGCCTGCAAGTACCATAATATTAGGCATTTGTAATGAGGATTTGAACTTGCTTTTAATTTCAGTTTCAAAATTTTCATTTTCAGTCCCATCATCTTTTAAAGCGCTAACCCAAGTCTCTTGTGATGGATTGTAATATTTAATAATCATATAGTTATCTAAACCTTCTATTTTACGCCACCGCACTCTCATTAAACGCTTCAACCACATTTAAAATATTATCAGCATCACCACCAGTAAACACACCATCAATCCCCTCAAAATGGATTTGACTAAAAGGTGGTTCATACAGCTGCTCTGGCTGTAGTGTTCCCCGAATGGTTAAGTGTTCAATGACCATTTCAACAAAACGAATCTGTTTTTCATTATAGGTTGTGCCTTGCAAATACTTGGAGAAAGCTGCCTGTACAGCTTGGCGATCCAGTCCAACCAATGAACGAATAAATAAGGGTAAACCTTGCTCTGTTCCAAAGCATTCTTCAAACTTTTCTTTGCTTTCAACCTCTTGAGCTTCAAAAACAAATCGCTCAAGCTCTTTTAAATCAGTTGGGGTTAAAGCTAAACCTCGCTTTAATTTGGCAATAGTAATGTGGTTTTCATTAGCTTTAATAAAGCTCTCCACACGCTTGCGGTATTGCGCAATATTTACCCCACTTGAAACCACTGGAATATCAACTTCAGTTGCTTCACCAATTTCATCATCCAACATGGAATACACAATCGTAGAGGTTGTTTTTTCAATGAGTTTAACCAAGCCACGGATACGTTTACGCATCGACTCAAGCATAGAGACTGTAATTCCTTCCCAATAGGCTTCAGTTTGTATGTCCTGAATTAACTTAATCTGTGCTGCGACAACAGGAATATTCTCTTTGCTTTCCAGTTTAGAAGCGATTTCAATCACTTTATTCGCATAGGCAAGTACCGCTTTGGCATCCTTATTCAGCACAGCAAGTTCGATGTTGTAGCACAACATATCAAACAGCTTGGCTTCTAGTGTTTCTGCTTCTAGTTCATTTGGAAGTTTAGAAATATGTTCTCGTAATGTACCAATAGCTAGATCATCTAAATTGTTCCATGCCTCATCTTTTTGGAATTGCTCAACATACTCAAGCTCATCACGAACAATAAAATTATCTTTGTTCATTGATTTCACTTCAGTTTGCAGGCTTTGTTGTATGTCTTGACGGACGGCTGCCAATTCTTCAGTTTGATATTCTTGAGCATTCAACAAACTCAAAAGATTTAAACGTGCCTTAAATAGTCGTTGCCCCAAGGGTTCAGCAGTAGATACAGGCGCACCATCAGGATTTTCGTTGAAATATTCAAAGTTTGAGCAGTAATCAAAAATATAGAATTCTTTTTTGTCCATTCCTGGGGCAAAGAGGTCTTTGCAAAGCCGTGTACCACGACCAATCATCTGCATAAACTTCACTTTTGAACGTACAGCTTTGAAAAAGACGAGGTTGACCACTTCAGGCACATCAATGCCTGTATCGAGCATATCGACAGAGATAGCAATTTGTGGATCAGCCAGCTCTTTCTTACTAAAGCTATCAATCAGGCTTTGTGCGTACTTGGTTGAATGCGTGATTACACGGGCGAACTTACCATCATATTGCGGATAGTTTTTGTCAAAGCGTTCTGCAATGAAATTGGCGTGGTTCTGATTGACTGCAAAGATGATGGTTTTACCCAACATATCTCCACCTTCAACCTTGATGCCATTTTCCATCAAGTGCTGCAGCATTTTGTCTACTGTGCCTGTATTAAACAGTTCCTTATTAATTTTTGATGCATTTACTTCTTCAGGTGCGTCATCACCGCCCCAATCCAGCTCATTCCAGTGTTCTTTTTCTTCTTCGGACAACTCATTAAATTTCACACCTTCACGCATGAACTTTAAGGGGACTGAAAAGGCTTTAGGTGGAACTAGATAACCATCGGCAATAGCTTGGTCTAAATCGTAATAATCTGTCGGAACACCACTTTCCAAACCAAAAAGTGCATAAGTATCACGGTCTACTTCATCGCGTGGGGTAGCAGTTAAACCAACCAATAAGCTGTCAAAGTATTTAAAAATCTCACCGAATTTTTGGTACACGCTACGATGGGCTTCATCGACAATAATCATGTCAAACATGCCTGTACCGTATTTACGTGTGCCGTCTGCATTCACTTCATCAATCAGTCCCATCATGGTTTGATAGGTAGATAAATACACTCGTCCATTTTGATTTTTACTGTCTACTAAATTAACAGGTGCAGAGTCAGGTAAATTGGCTTTAAAGGCATTGGTGGCTTGTACGACTAATGAGGTACGGTCAGCGAGGAATAAAACCTTCTGAACAGCATTGGCTTTCATCAGCACATCAACCAACGCAATTGCGGTACGGGTTTTACCTGTACCTGTTGCCATAATTAGTAAACCTGCACGTTCTTTACGCTGAAATGCGGCTAAAATCGCTTTGATGGCACGGGTTTGATAATAACGCTCAACGATTTCCGCATTGATCGGAAAGCTACCCAAATCTGGATTATTTTTGCGTCTTTCAATTAGGCGTTTTAGTTCAGCCTGTGTGTAAAAACCATGCACCAAACGTGGTGGGCCACCTTGCACATCATTCCAGATACGGGTTTTATAACCGTTGGTGTAGAACATTACAGGACGTTGACCTGTTTGCTGCTCCAAACAATCTGCATAGAGTTTTGCCTGTTGTTGTCCTACTTCAGGATCAACCGATGTACGTTTAGCCTCTACCAAGGCTAAAGGCAAGCCATTGGCATCATACAGTACATAATCGACAGCACCTTTACCTGATGGGCTTGGCATGCCTGTAACTGGAACTTCCTCTCTTGCAGTTGTACCAATCTCCCAACCAGCTTCTTCTAGTAAAAGATCAATTTTTAGTTTGCGGGTTTCGTCTTCTTTGTAGTCGGTATGATCAGGAATCTGACTATTGGCAAGTTTAGCTTGTTCAACTTCAGCACGTTTTTGAGCACGTTCAGCATCAATATTGGCAAGTAGTTTTTCGCGTTCTTCCAGACTTGCAGATAATTCAAACAGCTGTTGTTCACGTTCACGCAAGGCTTTGTGTTGTTCTGCAAATGCTTTTTCTTTGGCTTCTACTTCTTTTTGCAGTTGTTCCTGATTCGCTGCCATTTGCTGTGTGTGGTCAGCATTTGGTATTAGTTTTGGGTTAAATAAAATCGACTGTGAACGGTCTTTTGAAGGTGAACCATAGTTACGTTCAAACCAGACATAGATCAGGAACAGATGGCTAATGTGTTTAACTGTTTCTTCAGTCGTCAGTTGTTTGAATTTTTTACCGTGTACCGCACTGTTGCCCACCATGCGGATGTTATCCATTTTGTCCCAAATGTAGGGTGGGATAATTTCTTTGAATTTTACATCGGTAATGAGGTTGTAGAGCGATGGGTCATAAGGTTGGGTAAGTTTTTTATCGTATTGATATAGCCAGAGAACAAGGTTTTCTAGTGATGTTCTTGCAGCAGCAAGGGCAAATTGTGGGGAAATATACACGAGCTTTTCAGCTTCTTTAGCAGTGTTTGCCAAGCTGTTAAATTCAGGCTCTAAAAACTGAAAGTTGCTCATGTATCCACCCTCTAATAATTTTATAAATTTCCACTAAATGCTTGGTTTTGTAATGTTTTAAATAGTGAATTAAGACTAGCAGAAGACCGTCTAAATGTCTTAATTTGCTCCCAAAGTTTAGTTGAAGTTTCTGCGAACTTATCTTGTTGCTCTTTTGGGGGAAGTGGCATTAACATTTCATTTAGTTTTCCTTTAGAAATATTTTTCATTGAACCGCTTGTACCGCTAGATAGCTTAGATAACTCATTTCTAAATTCTGTATTTTTAAATAAATCCCATAGATAGAGTTTATTCACTTTTGAATCATCAGATATTGAGAATTTCCATAACTTATCTGGTAAAACAATATTTTCGGGAGTATCCCAAACATAAGCTGTAGCTGCTACTAATTCAGTGGTATTGGCTCGACTGAAAAGTAGATCTCCTTGTTCTACAATTGCTAAAGGATTAGGCTCAAAATTGTTAGGAGCAAATTTACTTTCGTCTGGCTTATAAACTTTTGAAGTTACAGCACTAACTTTTAAAATTTTGTACTTAGATTCACGTTCATCTGGGCATTCAATATTTTTCCCTCCGATAAACTCATCAACAACGTCCCCGACTTTCACTAAATCCCATCCTTTAGGATTGCTCACAGGATCACCAAACATTTCAATAAATGTGGCTTGTAACAGCTGATCTAACTTCTCAATCGCTTGCTGACGCTTTTGGCGTAGCTCATCCGCTTTATCTAGAATTTGAGCAATTCGGCGCTGCTCAGAAAGTGGTGGGAGTGGGATTTCTAAATCATCTAAATGCTCATTCTTTAGATTATTAATGTTTGCACCAGCAGCTAAATTAGAAATAATTTGACGATATTTTTGAGTCTGAAAATAATTAGCAAAATATCTTGGATCAACTAACTCAGTATTTGGGCGAAGTATCTTACAAAATGCACCAAATCCTGCATTAATGTTTTCTTTTGCCGAAGCAGCCTTACCAACTAAACTAATACTCCCACTCGATGCAGCAATAATTACATCACCTGCCAAAATTCTTTGTTTTTCTGAAATTTTACTTTCAGGAACATAAACAAAATCGTCTAAAACTAGGCCTTGTTCTTGAATATTATTAGCTCTTAAAACAGGTAAATAACCATCTTGCATATTCGCAATAACATCACTTTTTGAATAGGAAACGCCACGAATTTGAGTAGAAATATTTCCAATTTTTACAATTTGAGTCATTATTTCAACATCTCCTTAAGCACAGCCATTCCTTTTAAAATATCCTGCTCAAGCACTTCTAAATCTGCCAAAATTTTACTTGGTGTTTCATACTCAACTTGCTCATAGACCACTTCCTTATAACGGTTAATAGACAAGTCGTAACCATTGGCAGCAATATCGGCTTTATCCACCAAGAAACTTTGCTCAGTAGCTTTACGATCTGCTTCAGCATCCAAATTTTTAAAACGGGCAAGAATGTCAGGAATATTATTATTTTCGTGTTTAGAGGCATCTAGCTCATTACGCTTATCATCTAGCGAATAGCCATCTGCCTGCATGTCATAGAACCAGACTTTATCTGTACCACCAGATTCAGTTTTGGTGAAAATCATAATTGCAGTAGAAACACCCGCATACGGCTTGAACACACCAGAAGGCATAGAAATAATCGCCTCAAGCTTTTGTTCTTCTACAATCTTTTTACGCAAATCCTTATGTGCTTTAGATGAGCCGAATAACACCCCATCAGGCACAATAATTGCTGCACGACCACCTGTTTTCAGCAAACGTAGGAACAATGCTAAAAATAGCAATTCAGTCTTTTTGGTTTTAACAATCGCCTGAATATTTTTAGCACAGCTTTCATAGTCCAAACTGCCTGCAAATGGTGGATTGGCAAGAATCAAACTAAACTGACTTTCAATATGTGAATGTGCTTCGCTTAAAGAATCACGGTTTTCAATACTTGGATTTTCAACACCGTGCAGCATCATATTCATAGAACCAATACGAAGCATGGTGCTGTCAAAGTCATAGCCAAAAAAAGTTTCTTCACTAAAACGCTTTGCTGCTTCAGGTGATGCAAAAATTTCTGTGCTGTGATGTTCATTTAAGTATTCACTTGCAGCAACGAGGAAGCCTGCTGTACCGCAAGCAGGGTCGCAAATAGTATCGGTTGGTTTTGGCTGCATCAACTCCACAATCATCTTGATGATATGGCGAGGTGTACGGAATTGACCGTTCTGACCTGCAGATGCAATTTTACCAAGCATGTACTCGTAAATATCACCCTTAGTATCTTTATCATCCATCGGCACTTCAGCCAAGAGATCGACCACTTTCGTTAAAAGTGCAGGTGTAGGAATAGTGAAACGGGCATCCTTCATGTGATGACTGTATGTAGTATCACCTTCATTACCAAGATTTTTAATAAACGGAAAAACTTCATTGGCAATAATATTGTAAAGCTGAGTAGGATCACCCAAGGTAGTGAACTTTGACCAACGCAGATGATCTTGCTCTGGTTTGAACACTGGTTTTTCTATTGTTATTTTTAGACGATTGGCTTTGCGCTCTTTTGTAATCTGGATTTCATCAAGTCGGCGAATAAATAACAAATAGGTCATCTGCTCCATCACTTCGAGTGGGTTAGAAATACCCCCACTCCAAAATGCATTCCAGATTTGGTCAATTTTGCTTTTAATTTCGCCTGTAATCACACTGATGACTCTCAAATTTCTTTGAGGATATTGTGGTAGATATTAATAGAAAAAGCTATTGTAATTAAATGAGATGCGACATGGTTTGGCGTGAGAAAAGTTAAGGCAATAACTCTTTAGCATCAATCTGAAGCACAGAAGCAAGCTCATAGAGTTTTAAGACAGTGATGTTTACTTCACCACGTTCAATACGACCCAAATAACTACGATCAATTCCACATTGTAATGCTAATGCTTCTTGGCTAATTTTTTTCTCCGCTCTTTTTTTTCGTAATAGTCGACCAATTTCAGTAGATAATTCTGACATTTGAAAAATTTCTCAAAAAACAGAAATATCACCAATTGAGGATTAAACATCCACGGCTTATAATCCTCATTTTCATTATGAAAGAGGTCTAAAATGTTGAAATTGAATATTCCCTTAGCCGAAGATTTCGTTGAAATAATAAAAAACAATGAAATTAAAAATTGGGAATCAAAATACTTTTGGTTAATTATTAAACAATCAGATCGACCACGCATTTTAAGTATGAAGAGATTACGTGAGCGCATGTACACAGCAATTCAAGTATTATTGAAAAATGATTTTTTGGTAGCACAAAGATCACTATGTAATAAAAGATTATATTTATATAGTGAAACGCCAAAATTAAAAGAACTGCGAAAAAAACTGATTGATATTGAAGAAAACAACCCACTATTTACCCAAAAAAACACTATAAACAAAGAGTTAAGCTTTCTAAAAAATCAGGTAGATTTTATTAATGAATTGGCAGTTTCTTACCCTGAATTTTGTGATTCAATTCAAAAATATAAAGAAGAAATTGATTATCAGATTAATTTTTGTGAAGTAAAGATTAAAACAATAAATAACATTATAAAAATATATAATGGATGATTATAAAAACCATTATACATAATATTAATATAATAAAAACAATAACTTACAATAAAAAAGTGATTGATTAATCCTGAAAAATATTCTATTTTTTCGTCAACATCATTCAAAATTCACCCGATATGATCAAATCGATTCAGCAAGTTAGAGAAGAGTTTTCAGCAAATGGAATTTCCATTGCTGAATGGGCAAGAGATAATCATTTTTCTCCAGACCTAGTTTATCGAATTTTAAAGAACAATAGAGTTCCGAAACGCGGTGAAAGCCATAAAATTGCAGTGAAATTGGGTATTAAGGAGCAAAAAAATATGAATTAATTTTAACTTTTAATTATTCTTTTTAAGTGCAGAAAGTATAAAGACCCATGCTGTAACATGAGCCTTTATGGATTTGTCTTTTACTTGGCAGTGCAAGACAAATCAATTCTAAAAGACATTGATGCTTTTATCAATGTTTAGGGTGCTTTCTGCTTTTAATTTTTACTTGATTTTCATTTAAGTGAATTAATATGTGCAGTGTAAAAGTAGTTGCAAAAGTTGTTGATGATGATTCAGGTATTCGTACAGAAATACCAATATTACTTGATCACAATAAAGAACCAATAAAGCCTATAGTTGAGTATGCTTTGAAGTTGAAGCGTGATGGCTTGGGGCTATCAGCTATCGATAAGCGTATTAAAGCTGCTCAGCTTCTGCTGGAGTATATGGCTGCCAATACAAGTGGATTTACTTCGCCACAAGCCATGTTTGAGAGTTTTAGCAGTCGATTATATACAGGAACTATTGGAAATGATGGGTTAGATCCTTCAGAGCTGTATTGGTTTCCTTTCCCTAAAAGCGTCGCTCGATCACATATCAATGCATTAACTGAAATTACTGATTGGTTAGCAGAAAAATATGGTGCGATTCCGATGAATCCTTTGGTTAAAGCTGACAGCTTGACACAACGCCTTAATTACGCTGCATGGTTTCGTAGAAACCAACACAATTTTCTTGGTCATATCAAAGACAAGCATGTCAATTCTACCGTTAGAGAAGCTCGTAGTATTAAAGGGAAGCGTCAATTAGGTAAACAATTACAAGTTGCTATTGAATTTCCTGAACGCTATTTTGAAGCATTTTATATAGATGGCTTAGGTGGTGCAGTAGATCACAGGGCTACTTTGCGTGATCAACTAATTTTATTACTCATGCATGGTGGTGGTTTACGAGAATCTGAGACTTTGCACCTATGGCTTGAAGATGTCTTTATTGACCCATTGAATGAGAATAGTGTAAAGATTCGCATCTATCATCCAGAGGATGGTAAAGCCCCGAACAACTGGCGAGGGCGTTCAGGTAAGACAACTCGGGCAGCCTATCTCAAAGAAAAATATGCTTTAAGCCCACGCAATCATCTTATGGGTAAAAAACACATTGGCTGGAAAAGTCGAGTGACTGACAGTAAAGACAATTACTTAGAGGTGTATTGGTTTCCAGAAATTTTTGGAGAAGTGTTTGCAATACTTTGGCGAGTATACATTCGTTTTATGTCAACGATTGAGCGTAATCACCCTTATGCTTTTGTGAATTTTCATCGTGATCATACTGGTAAGCCATACACACTTAATGCATTCAACTATAACTACAGTCAAGGGTTAAAGCGTATTGGACTTAAACCTTGTAAAGCAGATGGATTATCACCTCACTCTCATAGACATAGTTATGCAAGACGTTTACGCAGGGCTGGCGTAGAAGAAATTGTGATTAAGAAATGCTTACATCATGCCTCGTTAGACTCACAAGTCGTCTATACCACACCAACAACAAAAGAAATCACTACCAGTCTTAATGCGGCAACACAGCGACTTTTAAATCCAGCAGAGCCAGTGGAGAAAATAGGTAAACCTAGCTGGGAGGTATTAACTGAGTATGGTTTTAAAGATATTGACCCTGAAGAAATATTTACTGGAAAGTATCCAAAATTAGGAAAGTGTAATGGTTAATAAAACAATAACTAAAAGGAAGAAACAGGACGGTCGTACTGCAGATCTTACTTTGCAATGGCTTGTGAAAGGACACGGTCAGAAATGGGAAATATGGCGTCAATTAGCCGAGGAATGGATAACGAATCAAGATGAGGGAGTAGCAACTAAACTTGAGGCTTTATGTGTTTTTTTCGATATTTACCTGACTAGTTCAGCTCCATTCGCATCTGATGTTACGAGCTTATTTGTAGGCAAAAATGGTTGGCATGCTTCAACCGATGAATTTAAGCGCATTCTACTGGAAAAAACAAATAAAGGTGATAATGCAGATACAGCAAAGTTATTAAATCACGTCACACATTTTATTGATTGGGTGCTGAGTACACATCTAAGTCAGAAAGACGATAATGACAAAACTACTCGTTTGTACGCTAATCCGTTTGAAAAAGTTAAACGTAAAATTAGCAACACCGAAACGATATATAATCCGCTGCCATACCGTTATATTTGTGATTTACGCCATATCTTGTGTCCCAACCCACGAGGATATTTTTCAGATTGGTTGTGGGCGCAACAAAATGCAGCCGATGGTACAACAGGTGGTGATTGGATTGAAGTTGATGAAAGTCTGATTGATAAAAACGACCAAGATTGTGTTTGGCGCAGTAAAGAAATTACACGTAATGATAAGCGCATCACCATTTATCAAATTTGGTCTCCTGTGGCAAGCATGGTGCTGTTTATTAAATTGCACTTGCCATTACGTACCTATCAGATACGCATGCTTGATTCTGGTGAAGCAGACACGCTACGTTATGAAAGTGGAAACTGGATTAAAAATCCACATACTTTTGCCCTTAATCACTACAGTAAAGGCGTGTTTCGTCGATTTAAAGATAATGCGCTAGGACTAGAATCAACAGGGTTATATATCAGTACCAATAAGACTGCAGATCAGAACAAGGGGGAATTTGAGCGTGGTTATGAAATCCCTTGGCAAAATGAAGATGTGCTGTACTGGTTTGAGAAGTTGCGTAACTGGCAAGAGAAGTACAACCCAATTAATAAACCAACGGATTGCCTAACATTAGAAAAAAAGCACACAAAAGAACTGAAATCGAAGGCTTATTTGAGGGCAATGGGGCAAAGTTGTTTTCTTTTTCGAGATGCTGCAGCCAGACAGAAAGAAGATAGAACCAAGCCAATTTTAGAATCGTCCATCGTAACTCTTTGGTATAAGCTACTCCATCAACTTGAAAAAAAACTTTTAACGGCTGGAGATACCCTATCTGACGGTACAGCTCTTCGCTTGGTACATGATTATGGAATCGATCATAATAAAAGAAAGACGAAAACCGAGTTTCCTTTACACAGCCTCCGTGTCTCGCTCATTACCTGTTATATTTTGGATGCCAAACTACCGTTACCTGTGGTGTCAAAGCTGTTAGCAGGTCATTCACGCATTATCATGACTGTGTATTATACTAAGCTCACACCTTCTGTGATGAAAGAGAAAATGATAGAAGCGGAGGGCTTGCTTGATAATAAGTCACAAGAAAGTGTCCGCACCTTCCTAAAAGATGCAGAAATGCGTCAAATTAAATGCAAAATGGCATATCATGATGGTCAAGCCATTGAAATTGCATTAGTTAATCGAAATCCATTAGGTTGGGAAAATCGCCATCATGGTTTGTGTTTAGCTGGTGGTAATACTGTTCGTTCAGATGAATGCAAAACTATAGCAGGTTGTTGGAATGGTGGGATATTACTTAAAGACTCAGTTAATGCGCATCAACGAATTTATGGTTCTGTGCCTCATGGTTTAGAAAACTGTGTACGCTGTCGTTGGTTCATTACTGATGCTCGTTATCTCCCCGCACTTACCGCCCATCTTAACTTTATGAGTTACAAAGCCCATGAGGCTGCTAATTTAGCTGTTAAGTTAGAGGGTGATATTGAAGTAATGGATGACCGTAAGTACGAAGCAGAATGTGAGGGTAAGCCATTTACTCAACATAATGAATTACAAGCACTTCAGCGTAGATATGAAAAGCAATTAGTTGAAGCGGATGAATACACGAAAGATTGGTTTGCAACCTTTAATTTAATTCGTCGTCTTATTGAAATTGAGCAAGGTCGAACGGAAGGCGATACTACGAATAAGCTTGTTGCTGTTGGCTCAGAAAGTGACATTAAAGTTGGCTTTGTAGAAACCGATTCTGAGTTGCTGCAACTTGCGTTGCTTTGTGAGGATGCCGAGTTCTATCCTGATATACTTGATGATGTTAAAAAAACTTCAGTAATTCAAAACAGAACACAAAATCTAAGTCGAATCATGATGCGCAAGGATTTCATGCCACTACTTCTGATGTTAGATCCAGAGCAACAGCTTATTGCAGCAAATGCAATGATGCGTCAAATGGCTTTGCAAGCCAATCCGACAGATAAACTTGATGGATATAAGCAAGTCACAGATTATTTGGAACTTGGTCAATTCATGCAAGATAGTAACTTACTTGAATATGGCATAAAGGCTTTAGAAAACAATATGAATCAGCGGATTTTAAAACTCACAGTGCATGGTTTAAAGCTAAAAGGTGCTGTTAAGGAGTGATCTCATGAATGTTGATGTAAATACTATTTTGGAAGATCTAAAGTCAGACAAAAGTCAGCGAACAAGAGACTCACTAGATAAGCTTAATGCTTTATTAGAAGCTCACTTTAATGCAGGAAAGAAAGATTACTCGATTGCAACTATTGGTCGGATATCAGAAGCCGATGGTGGTGTTGGTACGGTCAGTATTCGCAATAAAACAGGCAAACACTTTCGCTTGTTGATTGATGCTTGGGCAACTAAAGCCAATACCACGATGAAAAAACCTCTAGCACCACAATCAAAACAGCGTGGTATACCGAGGGATATGGATTTACTACAGAGATTAGATGATCCTGCTTTAAGAGCTGTATTTGGTCAAATCATTGCTGAGAGAAACAAGCTAAAAAGAGAAAACCATATTCTTAAAAACAATGCGGAAATCAATATAGATATACGTCCTAATCAAGTCATTCATGCAGAGCAAGTACATCAAGGGGTTGTTGTATTACCAGCACTAAATGGTCTGCTACTACCAAGTGAAATAGAGGCTTTGGAAGATGCGATCAATGAACAAAAAATAATACAACGTGGATGGACAGTATCAAAGTATGGTGCTGTTAAAGATGAACATGAACGGCCATTGTTTAAAAATGGGTTTGTGATTGCTATAAAGAAGGTTTTGGATCAAGTGTGATGTTGGAATAGATTAGATCTTTTTATATATTTATTTTATACATATATAAAAAATAAGATGTAAGATAACAAATTGATATTAAAAGTTAAACTTACATCTTACTTTCATTTTATACACTTTCAACTAGAAAGACCATGCGAGCAGTTTTCCTACAGAAAAATAGAAATTATTTTTCTACACCAGCTTCTTGACCTGCGTATTTCGCATTTGCGTAATCCCAGTTTACAAGGCTTTCTAAGAAAGTTTTGATGTAAGCAGGACGTGCATTACGGAAGTCAATGTAGTAAGCGTGTTCCCAAACGTCAATTGTCAATACTGCAACTTTGCCGTGTGCCATTGGTGTGTCAGCATTTGAAGTTTTCATAATAGAAAGTTTGCCATTTACTTCGTCAGCCACTAACCAAGCCCAACCTGAACCGAATTGAGTGGTTGCTGCAGCAGCAAATTCTTCAGCAAATTTTTCGTAAGAACCAAAATCTTCATCAATTTTAGCAGCCAAAGCACCAGTTGCTTTACCACCACCGTTTTTCGCCATACAGTTCCAGTAGAACGTGTGATTCCAAACTTGCGCTGCGTTGTTGAATACGCCAGCTTTAGCTGCATCACCTGCAGTAGCTTTGATGATTTCGTCTAAAGTTTTACCTTCAAGCTCTGTACCCGCGATCAAGTTATTCAAATTCACAACATAAGTGTTGTGGTGTTTGTCGTGGTGGAATTCTAAAGTTTCTTTGCTGATGTGTGGAGCAAGATCTTCGTAACCGTATGGTAAAGCTGGTAAAGTAATGGTTGTCATGTTTTCAATTCCTTGCATTTTGCTGGGTTTTAACATTAAGTGGCTCTATTGTAATAGATTTCGAGATAAATTGTGCATTAGGTTTAAATAACGATACAGAATTAGACTCGAATGTATACATCTAAAGACGATGTTAAACACAGCTGTCATTTGAGTGAAATGGTAGGTGAAACAGTGTATTAAATTGGGTTATTTAATTCAAAATAACTATACTCAATATTAAACTGTTCTGAAATAGCTTTTGCGAGTCTTTGTACGCCATAACGCTCAGTCGCATGATGTCCGCAGGCATAATAATGCACATCTAACTCTTTGGCTTCATAATAGGTGCGTTCACTGACTTCGCCCGAAATAAAGGCATCACAGCCTTGTTCTGCTGCTTTGCTAATAAAATCTTGTGCTGCACCTGTGCAGAACCCGACTTTTTGAATATGACTTTGTTCAGCAGGAAGGTGAATCGCATTAAAACCTAAACGTGCTGTTAAATAGTCGCGAAATTCTGTTGCACTCATGGCGTGCTTTAAAAAACCAATATTGCCAATAGGATGACGTTCACTTGGGTCTAATGCTTGCAGATTTTCTAATTGTAAAAGTTCTGCAATGGCAGCGTTGTTGCCTAGACTTGGATGTGAATCGAGTGGTAAATGATAACCCACCAAAGAAATATCATGCTGGATTAAACTTTTGATGCGTTTACCGCGCATGCCTGTAATTGGGTAAGGTTCGCCTTTCCAAAAATAACCATGATGCACCAATAATAAGTCTGCATTTTGGGCAATCGCGGCCTCAATAGCCTCTTGGGAGGCGGTTACTGCACAAAGAATTTTTTGAACGTCCGACCTGCCTTCAATTTGTAAACCGTTTGGCGCGTAATCTTTAAATTCATGTGTATTTAAAGTTTCATCACACCATTGAATAATCTCTTTTAATTGCGCCATAATTCTCTCAAATTGCTCGTATTTAGCGAATATCAAAACATATGTTGTATTGTAACTAAAGCAAGACAAAACTCTTGGGCTTTTTTATGTTTCTATTTGTGTTTCGTTTTACAATAGCTCATTCAATGAGTGAATCATCAAAAAAATTTATTTAGAGGTACATAACGTGCGCCGGACCTTTACCTGGTTACCTTGGGTGTTACTCATTCTAGTCATTATTGGCTTTGTGACTTGGCAACAACTGCAAAAACCGAAAGCGCCTGTAGCTGCAGATGGGGTCAAAATGCCTGCCGAAAAAGTTGAACCATTAATTGATTCAACACGCATGGGTGGGGTGGTGTCGTATAGTGCTGCGGTTAAAGTGGCAGCGCCTGCGGTGGTGAATATTTTTACTACACAAAAAGTCAAACAACTGGATCACCCATTGCTGAACGATCCAGCGTTTCGCGAGTTTTTTGGTAACCAGTTGCCAGATCAATTTCAGCAAGGTCCAAATGAAAACAGTTTGGGTTCAGGGGTAATTGTCCGTCCAGATGGTTATATTTTAACAAATAATCACGTGATTGCGCAGGCTGAGCAAATTGTGGTGGCTTTGCATGATGGGCGCCGTGCGGTTGCAAAAGTCGTTGGAACTGACCCAGACACAGACTTGGCGGTAATTAAAATTGACCTAGAAAAACTGCCTGTATTGCCATTTAAACTTAGTAGTAATGAAGTGGGCGATGTCGTGCTTGCGATTGGCAACCCATTTGGTGTGGGACAAACCGTGACTCAAGGTATTATTTCTGCGACAGGACGTTCTGACTTGGGCATTAATACCTATGAAGATTTCATTCAAACCGATGCAGCAATTAACCCAGGTAACTCAGGCGGTGCATTGATTGATGTGGCAGGGAATTTGATTGGGGTAAATACCGCAATTTTCTCGCAATCGGGTGGTTCATTGGGTATCGGCTTTGCAATTTCTGCGCGAGTCTGTCAGCAGGTTTTAAACTCGATTTTAAAAGAGGGACGTGTGGTTCGTGGCTGGTTAGGCATTAGTTTATTGCCTGTGCAACAAGACAATATTTTAGAACCAACACAAGGCGGTGTAGTGGTGGCCGATGTACTACGCGGCGGCCCCGCAGCAGAGGCTGGTTTAAAACGTGGCGATAAAATTTTAAAAGTGAATGATGAAGCGATTACTTCAACCTCGCATTTAATTAATTATGTTGCCGCACAAGCACCGGGTACGACGGTGACTGTTTCAGTTGAACGTGGTGAAGAAGCCTTAGAATTGCAAGTCGTAGTCGGTGAGCGCCAAGTTCAAAATACCGATAAGCAATTTATTCCATTGCCTGAATAATAGAGTCATCCACAACAAAAAAGCCCTGCCCGTTTGCAGGGCTTTTTTGTTGGCTAAGTAAATAAAGGTCGACTGTAAATAACCAAAGTGATATGGATAACGTGAATTGATTCATCTCAGGCTAGATAGAAAGGGGACGTGGCTAATAAACTGTATTGATAAATGATGATACTTTTTGATAGATCTAATCAATCGAGTGCTTGGCGTTGGTGTGGCAGGTGTGGATGTATTCGGTGTTGATGTTATAGAAAAGTTAAACGAGCTGTTTTAAACGGATTGAACTCAACTTAAATAAAGACAAAAAAACAGCAACCGAAGTCGCTGTTTTATTAGATCAACTAAAATCATTGCTCTTGTTGAATGCCTGCTACCAACCAGTCTTGATTAGAACCTGTAAGTTTTACAAAGTGCCAAATTTCTGTAAATGGTTGCGGTAGGCTGTTCAGATCTTCGCTGACTGTACCAGTAAAACGTACGCTTACAATATATTGACCATTTTCAGTTGCAGAATCGATCACCATGGCATTCAAGTTAGAAAACTCAGCTACATCTTGATCTTGGTTCGCCATAATGTCTTGATACATCGACTGATATAAATCAGGGGTTAAATAACGCTGAATTTCTGCGATATTACTGGCGGTGTTCATGGACTGAATATGGTTAAAACGCTGACGCGCTACACGTAAAAATGTTGCAGGCTCTGAACCATCAGGCAATTGATTGCCACTGTTGGTATAAGCTGCACCAAATGGCGCGTTATTATTGGCAGTTTGACCAAAAGGCGCTTGAGTAGAAGCCGCAGAACCCCCAACAGATTGACCAAAAATATTGGTGTTGTCGTTACGTGGTGCTGCAGCAGGTGGTGTTTGCGCAAACGGTGCTTGATTGGCACCGCTATTTGGCGCATACGGATTAGGCGTTACTTTTTTTTTTGCGCCCATCTTACGGAAAATAAAGAAGGCAACAGCAGCAGCGAGTAAAATCCAAATCCAGCTTGGAATACCGCCTTTTTCCTCTTGCGCTTCGGCAGCACTTGCAGCTTGATCATCGGCCAAGGCATTGGCAGCAACCGCACCAATTGCCGCACCTGCAACACCGGCAGCAACCATACCACCTACGCCTGGACCAGATTTTTGCTGTGCTGGTGCAGTTGTTGGTTGTTGCGCTGGCGCTGTTTGACGAGGTTGTTGGTAAGACTGAGTTGGAGCAGCCGAACGACTCACGCCATGGCTTTTACCGCCACCTGCACGTTTTGCTTCTGCTGCTAACGGAGCTACCAATAAAGTCGCTGTGAGCATTGCTGCGATCAAACCACGCTGTCGAACTTCCATCAAATTTTCCTATATTAAAATAAAGTTAAGCTCTATATTTATGCAGGCATTTGCTGCGAATTTCAATATAATTATGATATTTTTTCTTGAAACTGAAAAAATATTATCCAAGCGTTTAGCTTAAGTTTTCACTTAAATTCATGGCTTCGGTTAAGGCCTCATGTAAACGAGCCACCGCAATAATTTGCACATTTGCAATGGCTTTTTGTGGAGCATTGCCACGCGGCACAATAATGTATTTAAATCCGTGTTTAATTGCTTCTTTTAAGCGTTCTTGACCATTCGGCACAGGACGAATTTCACCCGATAAACCGACCTCACCAAATACTGCCAATTGTTGTGGTAGCGCTTTGCCACGCAAGCTAGATGCACAGGCAAGCAGTACTGCAAGGTCTGAACCTGTTTCGGTAATTTTTAAACCACCCACCACATTCACATATACATCTTGCCCTGAAGTTTGCACGCCACCATGCCGATGCATCACTGCCAATAGCATATTCAGACGGTTTTGTTCCAGACCTAAAGCCACACGTCTAGGCTGACCATGTGCATCATCTACCAGTGCTTGTACTTCAACTAAAAGTGGTCGCGTTCCTTCGCGGCTAATCATGACAATAGAACCCGGAATTGCCTCATCATAACGGCTTAAAAATATCGCAGATGGATTGGCAACTTCGCGTATGCCTTTATCGGTCATCCCAAAAACGCCTAGCTCGTTCACTGCACCGAAACGGTTTTTGACTGCTCGAATCATTCGGTAGCGTGAGTCTGACTGTCCTTCAAAATACAAGACGCAATCGACCATGTGTTCAAGGACGCGCGGCCCAGCCAATGCCCCTTCTTTGGTCACATGACCGACAATAAACAGCGCAGTGCCACTATTTTTGGCAAAACGGGTCAGCAAGGCAGCTGATTCACGAATTTGTGAAACACCACCTGGAGCTGACTGTAAGGTTTCGGTATATAAAGTTTGAATTGAGTCAAGAATGGCCACTGCAGGGCGTTCATGTGCCAAAACTTCACAAATTCGTTCAACACAGGTTTCTGCCATGACTTTAAGCTGATCGGTGGGTAAGTCTAAGCGTTGAGCGCGTAACGCCACTTGCGAAAGAGATTCTTCACCTGTGATATATAAAGCGGTGTTATTGGCAGCCGCCATGTGAGTCGCTGTTTGTAGCAAAATGGTCGATTTCCCGATACCAGGATCACCACCAATCAGTACCACAGAGCCCGTAACCAAACCGCCACCCAAAACACGGTCAAACTCCCCAATGCCTGTTGTTAAACGGGTTTCGTGCGATACAGATACTTGATTGAGCGTGGTTATCGCAGCCGCTTGTCCTGCATAGCCACCGCCCATTTTAGGTTGGGCACGATGCGTCACCGTTGGGGCAATACTAACCTCATGGAGTGAGTTCCATTCCCCACATTCTGAACATTGACCTGCCCATTTAGGATGATCTGCACCACATTGTTCACAGCGATAGACACTTTTTACTTTTGCCATAACCCAGTCATTGCATCAATTAAAAATTGACTACAGCATACAGAGGAATGTTCGGGAAATGAATGTTATCTGGATTTTTCATGGAAAATCATACAACCACGTGGGTGATTGTATGATTCACGATTTGAAGGGATTAATTCAATGAATTGGGCTTTTTTTAATACAATTCGCCCGACTTGCGTTTCGCAATAAAGTCTTTGGATTCTTTGGCAATCACACCAGACAGTAACAATAAAGCAATTAAGTTTGGTACAGCCATTAAACCATTAAAGGTGTCGGCAAATAACCAAACTAAATCTAGGGTGGCGATGGTACCAATGAACACCGAAGCAATATAAATTAAGCGGTAAATCAACACGTATTTTTCGCCGAATAAATAAGTACAGCATTTTTCACCATAATAGCTCCAACCGAGAATGGTGGAATAGGCGAAGAAGATGATCCCGAAAGTGACGACCCAACCACCAAAGCCCGGCAATAACTGGTCAAAAACCTGTGTGGTGAGTACTGCGCCTGTTGCACCACCAAAGCTATTGCCTGCCATAATGAAGCCCATCACCAAAACAATCCCCGTGATGCTACAGACAATAATGGTATCAATGAAGGTACCTGTCATAGACACCAAACCTTGACGCGCAGGGTGATCAGTTTTGGCAGCCGCCGCAGCAATTGGGGCAGAACCCATCCCTGCTTCGTTAGAGAATACGCCACGTGCCACCCCGTAACGAATTACTGCACCAATTGCCCCACCTGCAACGGCTTCACCAGTAAAGGCATCACGTAAAATCAGTTCAAATGCAGGAACAACGAGGTGCAGATTGTTTAAAATAATAATCAGGCCGCCTGCGACATACAGAATGGCCATAATTGGAACAATCACCGAAGACGCTTTAGAAATAGAGGTAATTCCACCTAAAATGACGAGCGCTGAAAATACAGTAATCACTATACCTGTCATCCAGGTTTCTACGCCCATACTATTTTGTACAGCCAAAGCTACCGTGTTGGATTGCACCGAACTGCCAATACCAAATGAGGCAACAGTACCAAAGAAAGCAAAGATAATCGCCAGCCATTTCCACTTTAAACCGCGTTCGATGTAATACATCGGGCCACCGTTCATCTCACCTTTTTCGTTTTTAACACGGTATTTGACTGCGAGCACACCTTCACCATACTTGGTGGCCATACCAAATAATGCAGTCATCTACATCCAGAATACGGCGCCTGGGCCACCGAGTACACAGGCTGTTGCAACACCTGCAATGTTACCAGTACCAATGGTGGCTGAAAGTGCAGTCATCAGGGATGCGAAATGTGAAATATCGCCATCGTGTGATTTGGCATGTTCATGTTTACCAAAGACCTGTTTAAAGGCCAAAGGCAACATACGGAACTGCCAAAATAATAAACGGAAGGTAAGGAAGACACCTGTGCCTACAATGAGCACCAACATGTATGGGCCCCAGACCCACAACCACTAAGTGTCTCCATGATTTTATGTAAATTTTCCATAGTATCTTTCTTCTTATTCGCCCTGAGTGAATGAATGCTTCGTTTCAGTAAAATGAAGCAATTGACATGCCATTGTTTAAACTTCCATGATTTATCGAGCATGTTTTTATCGTTTGAGAAATATTTTTTACATGAAATTTAGCTTTTTACAAGCAAAATGTTGTTTTATTGATCAACTGAAAAAACGGTTTTTACTGCTGCTTTATATATAAGAAAAATAAATTAATTTTGTAAACTAATTCGAAAATATAGATGGTGATAAATATTTTTGTATTTTCTTAAATTTTTACGTTAATTTGTCGCCATTGGAACGCGAAGTTGAATTAACAATATGTCTAATGAAATTCATGGATCGCCAGAAACAAGTGGTGATTTGAAACGAAGCTTGTCCAACCGACACCTACAATTAATTGCAATTGGTGGTGCGATTGGTACAGGTTTATTTATGGGGTCAGGAAAGACCATCAGTTTAGCTGGCCCTTCCATTTTAATTATTTACATGATTATTGGTTTCATGGTTTTTCTCGTCATGCGTGCATTGGGGGAGTTATTACTATCAAACCTTGCGTATAAATCATTTATCGATTTTGCGACCGATTTAATTGGTCCTTGGGCTGGTTATTTCGTAGGATGGACCTATTGGTTATGTTGGATCACGATTGGTATCGCAGATTTATCAGCCATTATTTATTACTTACAGTTCTTTAATGGAGGTAACCCGTTCTCGCCAGAAGAAGGGGTGATGATCAGTATTGCTGCCATTGTCTTTATCATGGGCTTGAACCTCGTTACTGTGAAACTCTTTGGTGAGCTTGAGTTCTGGTTTGCCTTAATTAAGATCATTGCGATTGTGGTATTGATTGGCGTCGGATTGTGGATGATTTTCACAGGCTTTACATCAACTGTGGGTGATGTTGCATCATTTAATCATTTATGGTCGCATGGCGGGATTTTCCCAACTGGGGTCACAGGCTTCTTGGCTGGCTTCCAGATTGCCATTTTCGCCTTTGTCGGGGTGGAATTGGTAGGTACAACTGCTGCTGAAACTAAAGACCCAGAACATAACTTGCCTAAAGCAGTGAACTCGATTCCAATTCGTATCATTATTTTCTATGTGCTTGCACTGGTGATTGTAATGTCTGTTACGCCTTGGAATAAGATTGATCCAAGCATTTCACCTTTCGTAAATTTGTTTAGCCAAGCGGGTATTGCTGCAGCAGCCATTATTATGAATTTGGTGGTGTTATCTTCAGTAATGTCATCAATGAATAGTGGTGTGTTCTCTACATCACGTATGTTGTTTGGTTTGTCTCGTGAAGAGCAAGGTCCGAAAGCGTTTGGTCACTTAAATAAACGTGCTGTTCCAGCAAATGCATTGTATTTCTCAGCAGTGTGTTTACTACTTGGTGCTGCATTACAGTACTTTGTACCAAACACAGTTGAAGCATTTACTTTGGCAACCACACTTTCAACGATTTTATTTATCTGTGTGTGGCTCATGATTATCTGGAGCTATATCGTTTACTATAAAACACGCCCAGAATTACATGCCAAATCAAAATTTAAACTTCCTGGCGGTTTGTTTACGTGTTGGATTGTGATTATCTTCTTTATTGGTATGATTTACGTGTTATCCCTTGAAGCGGATACCATGAAAGCATTAATGGTCAGCCCAATTTGGTTTGTTATCTTATTGATTGGTTATTTTTGTTTCTATAAGCCGAAGCATAAATAAGTCCAAATGATATTGATGCAATGAAAAACTGCTCCTTTGGGGGCAGTTTTTTTATGTGATTTTTTTACTACAAGGCTGATTTTTTACATGACCCAATGTGACCTTTATAGGTTGAATCCTTGCCACCAATTTTAATGTTGGATGGATAAAAATAGCTGACATGGATTGGTGTTAGAAAACATTGATTAGGCTGTGAATAGTTTGCAAATTGATAAGCGATGTCAGTAAAATCAATGTTTTTAAGGCACTATTTTAAGATAAATTATTTGAGATGAGCGATAAAAATAAAAAAATGCTTAAAATTAGTGCAGGGTGCAAATAAGCCATCTAGGAATTACAGGGCTTTTCTTTTATCCGCGTGTTGATCACGTTATACTCGGAAAAATCTTTTCATTAGGTACAATTATGTATCGCTTTATGAATTATAAAATGATCGTGCTGATCAGCAGTGTTTTATTGACTGCATGTGGACAGTCTGGTGCCTTACATTTGCCTTCTGATGTCAATGCAGATAAACGTGCAAAATATCTGATTTATCCAGATACGCCTGCACAGCAAAAGCAGAATAAGGAAACGACAACTGCACCTGCTGAAGCGTCTAATTCAAACCCAACACCTTAATGCTTTTTTAGAAAGGATACCTCCATGAGTTTCACCCGTATTAATGGGGTATTGCATGCAGAGCAATGTTCATTACAACAACTTGCGCAGCAATACGGCACACCGCTATATGTTTATTCAAAAGCGACTTTTGAAAAGCATTATTTAGATATGGATCGTGCGTTTCACTTTATCGATCATCAAATTTGTTTTGCGGTAAAGTCTAACTCAAATATTGCGGTGTTAAACGTGCTTGCAAAGCAGGGCGCTGGCTTTGATATTGTAACTGGCGGCGAATTAGCGCGTGTTCTCAAAGCAGGTGGTGATGCCTCGAAAATTGTCTTTTCAGGTTTAGGTAAAACTGAAGCCGATATTCAAAAAGCGTTGGACGTTGGGATTGCCTGCTTTAACGTAGAATCACATGCAGAATTAGACCGTATTCAAAAAGTTGCGGCTCAAATGAATGTGAAAGCGCCAATTTCATTACGCGTTAATCCAGATGTAGATGCCAAAACTCATCCTTATATTTCTACAGGTTTAAAAGAAAATAAATTCGGGATTCCGTCAGATTCTGTGTACAGCACCTATGAATATGCAGCGTCTTTACCGAACTTGGATATCGTCGGGATTGACTGTCACATCGGTTCACAATTGACCGAAACACAACCTTTTGTAGATGCTTTAGATCGTGTCATTGTGATGATTGATACCCTAAAAGAAATGGGTATTCAACTGAAACACATTGATATTGGTGGTGGTTTGGGTGTGACCTATAAAGATGAAACACCACCAAGCGTTGAAGAATATGCCAATGCTTTGCGCCCAGCTTTAGAAAAGTTAGGTCTTAAAGTGTATATGGAGCCAGGCCGTAGTATTTCTGCCAATGCGGGAGTATTGCTGACTAAGGTTGATTTATTGAAACCGACCACACATCGTAACTTCGCGATTATTGATGCTGCGATGAATGACTTAATCCGTCCTGCGTTATATGAAGCATGGATGGATATTCAGCCAGTCACCCCACGTAATGATGTTGAAACGCTAGAGTGGGATGTAGTCGGTGCAATTTGTGAAACAGGTGATTTCTTAGGTAAAGAACGTCAGCTTGCGATCAAAGAAAATGATGTTTTGGCAGTGATGGGTGCGGGCGCATACGGTTTTGTGATGAGTTCTAATTACAACAGTCGTGGTCGTGCAGCTGAAGTCATGGTCGATGCAGATCAAGTACATTTAATTCGTGAACGTGAAAGCATTGAATCGCTGTGGGAAAGAGAACGTTTATTGCCATAAGGGGAATTCGAGATGTTATTAGAATTTACCAAAATGCATGGTTTGGGCAATGATTTCATGGTGGTTGATCTCATCAGCCAGCGTGCTTATTTGGATGCGCTAACTATTCAGCGCCTTGCGGACCGTCACTTCGGGATTGGATTTGACCAACTGCTGATTGTGGAACCACCCGATTTGCCGAATGTCGATTTTAAATATCGCATTTTCAATGCCGATGGTTCTGAAGTGGAGCAGTGCGGCAATGGTGTGCGTTGTTTTGCGCGTTTTGTGCATGAGCGTCAGCTTACGACTAAAACCAAAATCAAGGTGCAAACTAAGGCAGGCATTGTAGAGCCTGAGCTGGGGCAAAACGGTTGGGTGCGAGTGAATATGGGGTATCCAAAATTCTTGCCGCATGAGATTCCATTCATTGCTGATCAGCCTGATAATTTATATGACATCGTGTTGAAAGATGGTGCTACATTAACCATTGATATCGTGAACATGGGTAATCCACATGCCGTGACCATTGTGCCCGATGTACTGACTGCCGATGTTGCAGGAATTGGCCCACAAGTAGAATCACATGAGCGTTTCCCACAGCGTGTCAATGCAGGTTTTATGCAAATCATTGACGAAAAACATGCGCGTTTGCGTGTGTTTGAGCGTGGCGTAGGTGAAACCTTAGCTTGTGGTACAGGTGCATGTGCTGCAGCCGTATCAGGTATGCGCCGTGGCTTATTGTCTAATTCAGTTGAAATTGAACTGGCAGGTGGTAAGTTACAAATCGAATGGCGTGAAGGTGATGTGGTGTGGATGACAGGGCCAACCGCTAACGTCTATCACGGTCGTTTGGATTTAAACTATTTTCAGGGTTGATGCTTCGTTCTAACATGAGCAGCCCTTATCTTACTTAAAAGCACTATTCAAAACGAATGGTGCTTTTTTGTATCTTGTGGCCTGGATCAGGTATGCTGTACCGAACGTCATTCAAAAAATTTCTACTCATTATGCCGCAACTGTTTTTTTTACCTAGCGCTTCAGGCAATACCGCATTTTTTAATCCTCTAATTGAAAAGATTGAAAAACTGCCGTGGCAGAGTGCTGTAAAAATTGTGGCTTATCCTGAATTTAACCATCAACCTGCACACCCACAGGTACATGATTTTCCAAGTTTGCAGGCTTATGTGTTGGCGAATATCCCAGATGATTGCATTATCATTGCACAGTCGATGGGCGGTATTTTTGCAGTTGCTGCCGCGTTGCAATATCCAGAAAAAGTGAAAGGATTAGTATTGGCTGCAACATCAGGTGGCATGGATTTAAGTGGTTTTCAGGTGCAAGATTGGCGACAAGACTATCAAGCAAGTGATTCAAATTATCCTGACTGGTTTGTAGCGGCAAAGGCCAATTACACAGCAGACTTCGCTAAAATCAACATGCCTATTTTGTTGTTATGGGGCGATCAAGACCCGATAAGTCCACTGGCTGTAGGTGAGTTTTTACAACAACAATTTCCACACGCCGTATTAAAAATTGTGCATGGTGGTGATCATTTGTTTTTAGATACACATGCAGATCGGGCAGCTGAATACATTGCTACTTATTTAGAGCAGTTTTCAGCAGTTCAGCAATCGGAGCGTGACTAATGTACGATCCGCAACAATTATTAAAGATGTGGCTCAAAGAACGCGAAATACAACAGCAATCACCACATACGTTAAAAGCCTACGCGCGCGATTTAAATGATTTTTTTAGCTTTTGCGAGCAACAACAACTTGCCTTATATGATGTAGAAGCGGCAGATTTACGCCATTATTTGGCACAGAAAGTAGAACAACAACAATTAAATAGCAGTAGTTTACAGCGCATGCTGTCAGCGATTCGTCAGTTTATGAAATGGGCTGAGCAAGGGCAGTATTTACAATTTAATCCAATTGATAATTTTCAGTTAAAACGTCAGCCACGACCTTTGCCTGGTTTGATTGATATTGAAACGATTCATCAAATTTTGGATCAGTCTGAACCAGAAACTGAAGTACAACAACAAATGTGGCGACGTGATAAAGCGATTTTAGAATTGTTATATTCGAGTGGTTTACGTCTAGCAGAAGTACAAAATTTGCGTATCCGCGATTTAGATTTTAATCGACAATTGCTGCGCATTACGGGTAAAGGCAATAAAACCCGTATTGTGCCCTTTGGTCGTAAAGCCAAAGATGCAGTGATGCAATGGTTACAGATTTATCCTCTATGGCAGGGCGATTTTGTACCCGATGCAGCATTGTTTATTACTCAAAAAGGTGAACCTTTAAAAGCACGCCAAATTGAAAATCGGGTGAAGTTTCAGGCACAACGCGCAGGAGTGAATGTCGATTTGCATCCGCACTTATTGCGACATTGTTTTGCCACTCACATGCTGTCGAATAGTGGCGATATACGAGCGGTCCAAGAAATGCTTGGGCATAGCAATTTAAGTACCACGCAAATTTATACCCATGTCGATTTTGATCAGTTAGCGCGGGTTTATGATCAGGCACATCCACGTGCGAGTAAAAAGTAAAGCTTTTGCTTAAAGTAGGCATTATTTTTGCTAGTTAAAATATAGCTATTTCATACTGCAAATATTTTTTCACAGTCAATTGCAAAGTCTTGGTGCAGTACTTAATGTTTTAAGCAAAGCGCTTTCACTTAGATGTCATTGCAACTATTGTAGAATAATAAAAATGTGAGTTATGCAGTATAAAGATGCAGAAAGAGTGGGTCACACGAATAATAGACATGGAAGACATTATTTTTTGTTCCACTGCATAACACTTTGGATATCAAATGATAGGCAAAACCATGATTTCAAATCTTCAAGATAAATATGAACAATTAAGCCCAAGCCAAAAAGAAATTTTTGCAGGTTATGGCTTGCGTCAAGTGAAACATTTTGTCGAAATAAGCTTGCCGATGATTGAGCAAGAATTACCTGCCGATTGTGTGGTGCAGGGCATTAATGCCGAAGGTAAAATGCAGGCGATTCATCTACAAACACAACAAAGCTATGTGTGGATTTCAGATCAACAGTGGCAAGCACACCCAAATGCAAGCAGTAAAATAGATTTGAAAAAAGATTTTATTGCAGTCTGGGAAATTTTTAATTTACAGGCGTATGAATTGATTGATCTGAGTCATATCCACCGTGACTTCTTAGAAACTCAGCAAGTTTAAGCTGAGTTTTTTATCTCCCTTACCAGGAAGATGGTGTAGTGAATGTACATAAATATCCATCAAAATAAAATAGATTGTTTAATTCATACCCAATCAATTGCTACATACGGATTTGTGAACCAACAGTCACATTTTAAAAGCGCATTTATATCTAAAAAAACCGTAAAAAATAAAGTTTTCTATCTTAAATGACAGTCAGATTATAGGGTTTTATGTAAGGAAATTTACCTAAGTTGTAGAGGGAACTGAATTTAAATTGCATTTCAATTAATCTTGTTGATGATGTGGATAAATAAAAAAACATAATATAAATCAAAGTTTAAAATTGATTATATAATCGTTGCTTGGTTTGTTAATTTTTAAAAATAAAAAAGTATGAACGCATCGTTCAGTTAATTTTTGGCATTTTTAGCCTTGTTTAGACAATTCTGACTTGACCGAAATGCCGATCACATAGCAAGATAGGACACCTAAAAAATTTAAAGCGAAGAGTTATTATTAACTTTTCTCAATATTTACTTTTGCTAAAACAGCCGAGGATTACATGAAGGCTCTTGTTGCTGTAAAACGTGTGGTAGATGCCAACGTTAAAGTTCGCGTTAAGCCGGATAATAGTGGAGTTGACCTGACTAACGTTAAGATGTCAATTAACCCATTCTGTGAAATCGCAGTGGAAGAAGCGGTTCGTTTAAAAGAAAAAGGAACTGTTTCAGAAATCGTGGTGGTATCCATTGGTCCTAAAGAAGCGCAGGAACAAATCCGTTCTGCAATGGCGCTTGGTGCAGACCGTGGTATTTTGGTTGAAACAGCCGATGAGATTGGTGCACTTGAAGTGGCTAAAATCTTAAAAGGTGTTGTTGAACAAGAACAACCACAACTTATTCTATTGGGTAAACAAGCCATTGATGACGACTCTAACCAAGTTGGTCAAATGCTAGGCGCTTTACTTGGTGCAGGTCAGGGTACTTTTGCTTCAGAAGTAAAAGTAGAGGGCGATAAAGTTCAGGTTACACGTGAAATTGACGGTGGTTTACAAACTGTTGAGCTTACACTTCCTGCAATCATCACCACTGACTTACGTTTGAATGAGCCACGTTATGCGGCACTTCCAAACATTATGAAAGCACGTAAAAAACCGCTAGACATTAAATCTCCTGCAGATTATGGCGTTGCAACAGGTTCTAAGTTGAAAACTATAAAAGTTGAAGCACCTGCTGAGCGTAAAGCGGGCGTACAAGTGAAATCTGTAGACGAACTTGTAGAAAAATTGAAAAACGAAGCGAAAGTGATCTAATACAGAAGGATAAAAATCATGAGTATTTTAGTTATCGCTGAGCACGACAATAAAGCACTTAATGGTGCAACATTAAACGTTGTTGCTGCAGCTCAAAAAATCGGTGGTGATATCACTGTATTGGTTGCGGGTTCTGGTGCGCAAGCAGTTGCAGACCAAGCAGCTAAAGTTGCAGGCGTAAGTAAAGTATTACTTGCTGACGATGCGGCTTATGCAAACCAATTGGCTGAAAACGTAGCAAAACTTGTTGCAGAATTAGGTAAAGGTTATAGCCATATCCTTGCTGCTTCTACAACCACAGGCAAAAACATTCTGCCACGTGTGGCGGCTCTTCTTGATGTGAGCATGATTACAGACATCATTGCTGTTGAATCTGCGAATACGTTCAAGCGTCCAATCTATGCAGGTAACGCGATTGCAACAGTTCAGTCTGATGAAGCAATCATTGTTGGTACTGTACGTGGTACAGCATTTGACCCTGTCGCTGCTGAAGGTGGTTCTGCTGCGGTTGAAGCTGTAAGTGAAGCAAAAGATGCTGGTATTTCTAAGTTTGTTTCTGAAGAAATTGTGAAATCAGAGCGTCCGGAATTAACAGCTGCACGTATTGTGGTTTCTGGTGGTCGTGGTGTAGGTTCTGGTGAGAATTATCACAAAGTACTTGACCCATTAGCAGACAAACTTGGTGCAGCACAAGGTGCATCTCGTGCAGCAGTTGATGCGGGCTTCGTGCCAAACGACATGCAAGTTGGTCAAACAGGTAAAATTGTTGCACCTGATTTGTATATCGCTGTGGGTATCTCGGGTGCGATTCAACACTTGGCAGGTATGAAAGACTCTAAAGTGATCGTTGCGATCAACAAAGATGAAGAAGCGCCAATCAATGCAGTCGCTGACTACTGGTTAGTCGGTGACCTGAACACTGTAATTCCAGAATTGGTTTCTAAAATCTAATTTCTGAATCGGGTTCAAAATACGCTCTTGTGCAAGCAGTGAAAGCAATGCTTTACTGTTTTGTCCAAGGGCGTTTTTTTTATGCAAAAATTTTAAAAATACTCTACAGTCGAAACTAGAGTATTTCATTTGCATGAAAAGTGATAAAATCCCGGTTTGCTTTTTCTCCTGTTTTTAATCATGTCCTTTTCCAAAGCCGCCCATATCCTGTTTATTAGTTTTTTGCTGATTGCGCTTTATCTGGGTATTTGTATTCATACTGCCCTGAATGCACCAGCTTCGGTAACTCAGTATTTATTTAGTGAATCAGGCGCTTTTCAAGTCATGAGTCCATGGTTATGGTACTTGCTGGCAGTGCTGTGTTTGCTTAATGTTGAAATCAAACCTAATACCCGAGTGTTTACGGCTATAGCAGCGACATTGTTGGGATTACGGGAAATGGATTTCCATAAGCAGGTGTTTGAAATGAGTTTTATCAAAACTAATTTCTATCGCAGTGCTGAAATTCCGCTCATGGATAAGCTGCTCGGATTTATTTTATTGCTCGGCATTATTTTTGTCTTTCTGGTACTGGCGAAAAAGCTGGTTCAAACCATACGAAGCATGAAGAATTCTTTGAATATTGCACATTTTTTTATCTTCCTCACCATTGCCTGTGGCGGACTAAGCAAGGTGCTGGATCGCACGACCTCAACCCTGAAAGATGAATTCGGCATCCAGTTGGTGCCGCATACTCAAATCATGATTATGACCATTGAGGAAGGGGTGGAGATGTTATTGCCAGTTTTATTGATTGTGGCTGTGCTGAGCTATCGTAAAGTACTGAACCAGGCACAATAAAAATATAGAAAAAACGATGAAGATGCGCCAGTTGATTGGCGCATTTTGTTTTTGTACTCCTGTATTTCTCAAAATTTTGAGTATTGAAAAATCCTGTCTGGATGCACTGATTTTCTGTTTTGAAATAACAAGAAAATGATCACTAAAATGAAGATAATTAACAAGGTTAAGCTGAATATTTCGACACAAAAATACAAGTGTTTATGCTATAATTTAGGGCTGTATTTTAGTTTTTAACTCAGTCGTTTGAGTTAATGATTTTGCTAGTTTTACGACATATAAATACAAGCCAAAATTGGCTTGTAGAATAAGGAGTATGCATGAGCGTATCGGAAATTAGACCGATTGCCATTGAGGATGAACTTAAAAGCTCATATCTCGATTATGCGATGAGCGTGATTGTGTCACGTGCATTGCCCGATGTACGAGATGGTTTAAAACCTGTTCATCGTCGTGTGCTTTTCGCAATGCACGAATTAGGCAATGACTATAACAAAGCTTATAAAAAGTCTGCACGTGTAGTCGGTGACGTCATCGGTAAATATCACCCGCATGGTGATTCTGCCGTATACGAAACCATTGTACGTATGGCGCAAGATTTCAGCTTGCGTTACCAATTGGTTGATGGTCAAGGTAACTTCGGTTCGGTCGATGGCGATAGCGCAGCAGCCATGCGTTATACCGAAGTGCGTATGCGTAAACTGACCCACGAACTGTTAGCGGATCTTGAAAAAGATACCGTCGAGTGGGAAGACAACTACGATGGCTCTGAGCGTATTCCTCAAGTAATGCCAACTCGTATTCCAAACCTATTGGTCAATGGTGCTGCAGGTATTGCGGTGGGTATGGCGACCAATATGGCACCGCATAACATGACTGAAGTGGTGCATGCATGTTTGGCTTATGCAGACAACCCAAATATTTCAATTGAAGGGCTAATGGAACATATTACTGGTCCAGACTTCCCTACAGGTGGCATCATCTACGGTAAATCAGGCATTGTCGATGCTTACCGTACAGGTAAAGGCCGTTTGCATATTCGTGGCAAGTATCATTTTGAAGAAGATCAAAAGTCTGGTCGTACCACCATCGTCTTTACTGAAATCCCTTATCAGGTCAATAAAGCCAAAACTATTGAGCGTATTGCTGAACTGGTAAAAGAGAAGAAACTCGAAGGTATTTCAGAACTACGTGATGAGTCTGATAAAGAAGGGATGCGTATTGCAATTGATCTGAAGCGTGGTGAAAACGCTGAAGTGATTGTGAATAACCTATTCTTGAATACACAATTAGAAAACTCATTCAGCATCAACATGGTTTGCCTAGACAATGGTCAGCCAAAATTGATGAATCTGAAGGATATTATTGCGGCATTTATTCGTCACCGCCAAGAAGTGGTGACCCGCCGTACCATGTTCGAGTTGCGTAAAGCACGTGAACGTGGGCACATTTTAGAAGGCTTAACCGTCGCGTTGGCCAATATTGATGCCATCATCGAAACCATTAAATCTTCTGCCAACCCAGCCGAAGCGCGTGAGCGTTTACAGGTAGGCGAATGGGCAGCAGGCGGTGTAGTCGCATTATTAGAAAAAGCTGGTTCAGTTTCTGTACGTCCAGACGAAATTGAAGGTGAAGATCCTAACCGCCCATTTGGTTTAGATGGTCAGGTGTATCGTTTATCACCTGCGCAAGTGACCGCAATTTTAGAATTACGTTTGCATCGTTTAACAGGTCTAGAACAAGACAAATTACATGCAGAATATTCTGAAATTTTGGCACAAATTGCTGAATTAACTGCAATTTTGAATGACTTTAATTTATTGATGGGCGTGATTCGTGAAGAATTGGCGCAAGTTTTACAGCAATATGGCGATGCACGTCGTACTGAAATTGTAGAATCTCGCATTGATTTCTCGCGTGAAGATTTAATCCCAGAAGAACAAGTGGTACTGACAGTATCACAAACAGGTTATGCAAAAACCCAACCATTGTCAGATTACGCAGCACAGCGTCGTGGTGGTCGTGGTAAATCTGCAACGTCGATGAAAGAAGACGATTATGTGCAGCATTTAATTGTGACTTCTAACCACGCAACGGTGTTGTGCTTTACCGATGTGGGTAAAGTGTACCGTCTGAAAGTGTTTGAAGTGCCGCAAGCATCGCGTGGTGCTAAAGGTCGTCCAATGGTGAACTTGTTGCCGTTAGAAGCTAATGAAACCATCACTGCAATTTTACCTGTCATTGATGCACCGAAGAAATTTACTGAGCGTTTGGCAGACTTCCGTAGCTATGTGAAAGCCAATGCGGCACATCTGCAAACTAATGCTATCATTGCCGCACATTATGCAGAATTAGAAGCAGCATTTGCTGAATTAGCAGATGGTGATGATTTATCTGACGCATTACGTGTGCAATTGAAACAATTGGGTGTAGAGCTTTCTGCAACCGATTTAGATGATGAGATCATTGCAGAGTTTGCATCACAAGCTGAAGCCTTGCGTAAAAATTTCTATGTCTTTATGGCAACGGCATCAGGTACAGTGAAACGTGTTGAATTGGAGCAATTCAGTAATGTGCGCTCGAATGGTTTACGTGCTATTGAATTGAATGAAGAAGATACTTTAATTGGTGTGGCGATTACCGATGGCGAACAGCAAATTATGTTGTTCTCCAATGAAGGTAAAGCGATTCGTTTTGCTGAAACCGATGTACGTTCAATGGGTCGTGCAGCCAAAGGTGTACGCGGTATGCGTGTTAGCTTCGGTTCAGCGCAAGTCGAAGATGTTGAAGATGCAGAAGTAGATAGTGATGATGAAGACAGTTCAGATTCAGCATTGATCAGCCGTATTGTATCACTAGTCGTAGTACCAGAAACAGGCGAAGTTTTGTGTGCTTCGGCGAATGGTTATGGTAAGCGTACACCTGTAGATGACTTCCCAACCAAAAAACGTGGTGGTAAAGGTGTGATTGCCATTAAGACCTCTGAACGTAACGGTGAATTGGTCGGTGCAGTTGCGATTGATGAAAGCAAAGAGCTGATGTTGATCTCTGATGGCGGTACATTAGTACGTACTCGCGCTTCTGAAGTGGCACAAACAGGTCGTAATGCACAAGGTGTACGTTTAATCCGCTTGGGTGAAAACGAAACACTGGTGGGTGTAGAAGCGATTGAAGCTGTGGAAGAAGAGGATGATTTACTGGACGAAGAGCTAAATGCAGAATCTTCAGAAACTCCTGCCGCGGCTGATGTGCAAGCCGAAGATGCACCAATAGAAGATAATCAAACTGATGCTGCTTCAGGTGATCAAAATTCAACTGACTAAAGTGTGAGTGCAAGATACTCGCATTGCATGAATTAAGGACGCTTCGGCGTCCTTCTTCTTATACTGCATAAATGGAAGTAAACATGACCATGAAAATACAATGTGCAATATGCGCTACAATTTTAAGTTTAGCAGGCTGTAGTCGGGTACAAGACAATGTACCTGAACCGACAGCAGCACAACAACAGGTTGCATTTGCAGCATATACCGAGCTGAAAGAGGGGCAATACGAGCAATTTTTGACGCATTTAGAACCTGAGTTACAACAGTATTTTCAGGATAATCAGCGGGTCATGAAAAAATTCTCCAGTGCAATTCCTAAAGATGCAGAGCGTTCCCGCACTTTGATGACCAAGAAAATTGAGCAGCAAGCGAATCACAGACAGCAATACAAAGTCAGCTATGAAATTGCCTATCCTAAAAACTTGGTGCAATACGATGTCAGTTTTGATGAGGGAACAAATGCGCTAACCGCAACGAATCAACCTAAAATTCGGAATTTAAATATTCAGGTATTTGGTGAGTAAGCTAGCTCATTCTGCATAACTGATGTCGAAATGCACATTGTGCAAAAAATGATTAAAGATTGATTTTATGACTGCATCTGCCACTTGGCATTGAAATAATTTTATGCAAGTCAGGTCAAGATGTGGTTAAATGCCATCATTTTATTGTGTTTCACATAGATAAGGAAAAATCATGCGCGCGTACAATTTCTGTGCTGGTCCTGCTGCATTACCTACAGCCGTTTTAGAAAAAGCCCAAGCTGAAATGCTAGATTGGCATGGCAAGGGACTTTCCATTATGGAAATGAGCCATCGTAGCAAAGACTATGTGGCAGTTGCAGAAAAGGCAGAAGCAGATTTACGCACTTTAATGAATATTCCTGATAATTACAAAGTATTGTTCTTGCAAGGTGGTGCATCGCTACAATTTTCTGCAATTCCATTGAATTTATTGGGTAAAAACAATAAGGCAGATTATATTCATACTGGTATTTGGTCTGAAAAAGCTTTAAAAGAAGCACAGCGCTATGGCGATATTCATGTCGTTGAAGCAGGTATTCAGATTGAAGGTAAGCATGCCATTAGTGAACAAAGCCAATGGAACTTATCTCGCGATGCTGCCTATGTGCATTATGCAGATAATGAAACCATTGGTGGTTTACAGTTTGCCAATATTCCTGAAACGGACAAGCCGTTGGTATGTGATTTCTCGTCAAGCATTTTATCTGCGCCTTTAGATGTCTCTAAATTTGGTCTGATTTATGCAGGTGCGCAAAAAAATATTGGCCCAGCAGGCTTAACCATCGTGATTGTACGCGAAGATTTACTTGATCAAGCCAAGCCTGAAATTCCAAGCATTTTGAAATATTCAGCACAGGCGAAAAACGATTCAATGGTGAATACGCCTGCAACTTATGCATGGTATTTGTCTGGTTTAGTATTTGAGTGGTTATTGCAAAATGGTGGTGTAGATGCGATTCATCAAGCTAACCTAGATAAAGCGAAACTGTTATACGGTTATATCGATTCAAGCGATTTCTACGCGAATCCAATTTATAGCGCAAACCGTTCAATTATGAACGTTCCGTTTACTTTGGCTGATGCTGCACTGGAAAAACTATTCTTGCAAGAAGCTGAGGACAATCGTTTGTTGAACTTGGCAGGCCACCGTTCTGTAGGCGGTATGCGCGCAAGTATTTATAATGCAGTGCCATTAGAAGGCGTACAAGCTTTGGTTAACTTTATGGATGACTTTGCAAAACGTCACGGTTAATCGAAAGTAGTGAAAGCAAAAACCCAGCTGAATTAGCTGGGTTTTTTATAGAAATCGGTGAGACGACATAGAGGCTTGCGAATGAGTAAAACTCAGAACACAAAATAGTGTAAGCCGTAGGCGGAGAGCAGCATGCCTAATGCAAAAAATAGACAAGACATCGGCTCGAGCTGATAGCGTTGTTCAAGTTGATGTTCAACATGTTGTAAGTTTTCTTCTTGCACGATTTTCATAGATATTATTTTCCGATGATCTATTTATCGTTAAATATTTAAATAAGGCTATATTTTTAGCATAAAAAATTGATTAAATAAAGTACTAATTTTATTTTAAATATAATATCAAGCAATAATAAATTAATTTTGTGCTGATTTTCAAAATCTGCGCCATTCAAGGCTTTCAGATTATCTACGGTATTGGGCTGAGATGTTTAGTTTTTAAAAACTTATCCACATATTCGATTTAAAATATGGCTGATTTTGAATTTATAATAAATTTAAAACTGTGGGTAACTGCGTTTTTTGAATTTAAAATGCTTAAATAACCATCAATATATCCACAATATCAATAGTCGTGTTTCATAAACAAAAAACTGATCATAAGCCATCAGTAAAATAAGTGTTGAAAGTTCCTTCTCCCTAGGGAGAAGGTTAGGATGAGGGGGGTGAATATAAGTTTATTCGTTTGATAGCATTTTTAATATTTTTTTATAAACTACTGTTTTATATTATGAATGTTGGCTTGTATCCAAATGTTGCCACGAATGTATTGTCCAATTTCAAAGTTTTGATGCGCAGGATTTCTAGTTGCAAGACGAATTAAAATCGCAGGCTGATTTTCATCATGAATTAGGGTGACATCATAAACGGAATAGGCTTGGTTCATGAATTCAAAACTGGTTTTACCAACAACATTGCCTTGAAACCATGCTTCATCTTCCTGACCGATATTTTCACCGTATAAATATGCGACCATTTTAGAAAAATCCACCGTTACGGGTGCTTTATCATCTTCAGACTTAGGTTGCCATGCATCAATTTGTTCTTGCAGGTTGGCAGGAGCAACACCATCATTGGCCGCTAAAATATCATTCAGCGCACGGTGATGTTTAATTGAAGCAGGATCATCGACTACCAATTGCTCACCTTCAGTGACAGCTTCTAGTTCATACGCCCATGCGTTTAAGTTCATCCAATAGCTTTGATCTTTTTGGTAATGTTGATGGTTGACACTGTATAAACTATCAAAAGCATAGACAATGCTATTGTTACCTAAATTGAGTCGAAGCACCGCTTGAGTATTAGATTTGCAACTAATGATACGTTCAATTTTAGCTTCAACTTTGTAAGGGCTTTCAAAACAAGGGAAGGCAGTTTTTACAGCTTGCGGTTTGTTATTTTCAACTGCAATCACTTGCGTCAATTGAATAGATTGTTTGCTTGGGCCTTGAATTAGCCAGGTGCTTTGATCCATTTCTGCTTCATGACGGCATAAACCCATTGGCATAATTGGTGCATCTAGAGCCAGCCCTAACCATTTTGGAACTTCGGTGCAGGGTTCATCCGTGAGTAAATTCCAATGTTCAACATGGCTGCCGAAGTTCTGATCTTCAATGTGGATGATTTCTGGTCTATTCTGATTGTTCATAAGCACTTTGAGATGTTAGGTTCTTTTGTTTACTCTTAGATCGAGGGTTATTTCGATTTTTCAAGTCTTTGGCTAAAATTTCATGTTTTGCCATTGCATTTGCACAAGTTGTGCATAGCGATACAGCAGAAACAAAATCACATTCATCTACACTTTAACATGCAATTCTGAGCATTTTAAACATACTGCAATTTAATGAGTTTGATACACTAGTCGCATATTATTATCAGGGTTGCACAGTGCTGCCATTTAAACTTTGGGTTGATGCTGATGCATTGCCTAAAATTCTAAGAGAAGTCATTTTACGTGCTTCAGATCGTTATCAACTTGAAGTCACTTTTGTTGCCAATCAATCCGTGGGGATTACGCCTTCGGTACGGATTAACTCTATTCAAGTCATGCATGGTGCCGATGCTGCTGATCAGGAAATTGTAGATCGCATGAAGGAACACGATATTGTGATCACGCAGGATATTCCATTGGCAGCACAAGTGATTGAAAAGGGTGGAATTGCGATTCATCCGCGTGGTGAAATTTATACAGTTGCCAATGTGAAAGCGCGTCTGCATTTGCGTGATTTTATGGATACGTTGCGTGGCGCAGGCGTACAAACAGGCGGGCCAGCGCCTATTTCAGAACGTGATAAACGCGAATTTTCAAGTAGCTTAGACCAAACCATTCAAAAGCAAAAACGTAAAACCGTTTAATACGAGTCGTGTATGCCTTCTAAAACCAATATTATGATGACTTATGCCTTATTGGTTTTCATTTGGGCAACGACGCCTTTAGCAATTGTTTGGAGCGTGTCAGATTTACACATGCTTTGGGCTTTGGTGCTGCGTTTTTTCATTGCTTTGCCTTTAGCTATTATTTTACTGCTGCTGTTAAAAGTGAAATTTCCAAATCATCTACAAGCGTGGCATAGTTATTTGGCAGGTTCATTTAGTTTGATTGGGTCGCAAATTTTCACCTACATTGCCACCGCTTATTTAAGTTCAGGTATTATCGCCCTGATGTTTGGTCTAACTCCTATTATGGCGGGGTTGATTGGTCGTTTTGTGTTTCAGTTGCATTTGGCACGTATTCAATGGATCGGGATGACAGTGTCCATTTTGGGGCTTGGTATTATCTGCTTTGGCGGCGAAACTCAGCACGTGCACCCTCTGGGTATTATTTTAATGTTGTTTAGTGTACTGACCTACACCATGTCTATTTTCTGGGTGAAAAAAGTCAATACACAGGTTGAACCTGTAGCACAGGCAACTGGCTCAATTTTGGTGTCGACCATTGCGGCTTTATGTATTGTGCCATTTATTTGGTCATATGTGCCGACTAGCTTGCCAAGTCTTAAATCTATCGCAGCTTTGCTCTATACCGTGATCATGGCTTCTTTGATTGCGATGTTCTGTTATTTTAAATTGGTACAGAATATTCAGGCGACCACTTTATCTTTAACCACCGTGATGACGCCGATGATTGCCTTGTTGATTGGTGCGCTACTAAATCAAGAGGCTTTGTCGGTCATGGTCTTTGTGGGCGCTTTGGTTTTATTGTTAGGCTTGGTGCTGTATTTTTATCGTGATCTTAAAGCGAGTCGGACATTGGCACAAAAAATCAAAACACCACCTTAACGTGATGCAAAGATGTTGTTATCCATGTGATTTCACATGCGCAAGCGAGCTGAATAGTTTGATTCTATCTAGATTACGCTTGTTTTATAGCAACGGCTTCTGCAAGTTTGACGCGGTCTTGTGGGTGTAAAGTAATAAAATATGCCCCGGTACGATACTGCCCATTTTCTTCTTCACGGCTATAAACCACTTGCGCGGTTGCAGCGATGTGAAAAAAGTTTTCAGGATGGCTGATCGTGACATGAATATAACTGCCAGTGTTTAATTCATGTACACTATAAAAACTTAAACCACTTTCTGAAAAATTGACCTGTTCAGGGATAGGTAACATGCTTTGTACAATTGCATCATATAAAGACCCTGTAATAAGGTTTAATTTTTGGTTGAATAAGGATAAGATTCGAGCAATTTGTTGATCTTTTTCAGTTAATTGTTCTAATTCGTAGTTTAATGCATGATCAAATTGATCTAATTCTGCAAGTAGTAGAAAATAACGCGGTAAAACAAAATTAGCATCGTAAGGGTCGTTCAGCGCAACATCGTCAGAAATGATCTGGTAATTGATTCTCAGCGCAGCATCAATTCGTGACATGACACGACGTTCAGACGCGACGCTTTGATGCTGTAAATTTTCCATAATGTATTACCTCGGACTTTGATGGTATGTTTAAACCAATCTCGCTATATATAGGGTTGAGATATACGCGTGCTCGGCGCAGTAACCACTTTATTTCTTTTATTGCCTTAGTTTCGATGATCGGTCTAACTTTGGGTGTTGCCGTCCTCATTACCGTACTTTCGGTGATGAATGGTTTTGATCGCGAATTAAAAAATCGTGTCTTGGGTATGATACCTCAAGCCACTGTTTCATCAACGCAAATTTTAACAAATTGGCCAGAACTTGCAACGAAAGTTGAGCAACATAAGCATGTTGTTGGTGCTGCGCCATTCACGCAATTGCAAGGCATGTTGACCGCACAAGGGCAAGTGTCGGGCATTATGGTCACGGGAATTGAACCCGAATACGAAAAGAAAGTATCGATTATTCAAAACCACATGGTTGCAGGCAGTATCGACAATCTGAAAAAGGGCGAATTTGGTATTGTTTTGGGTAAACAAATGACCGATGCCTTGGGGTTGGGCTTAAATGACAGCATCACCTTGGTTTTACCTGAAGCGACGCCATCACCTGCAGGAGTTGTACCGCGTTTTAAACGCTTTAAAGTAGTTGGTATTTTTAGTATTGGTGCAGAAGTTGATTCAATGATGGGATATATCGCCCTGAATGATGCTTCGACTTTGCTGCGTTTACCCGATGGTGCGCAAGGTGTACGTCTAAAACTGGATGATATTTTTGCTGCACCACAAGTATCTCGAGATATTGTGCAAGAGTTACCTGCTAACTTTTATGCTTCAGACTGGACGTATACTCACGGCAACTTGTTTAGCGCCATCCAAATGGAAAAGGCGATGGTGAGCCTATTGTTATTCCTGATTGTTTTGGTGGCTGCATTTAATATTGTGTCGTCTTTGGTGATGGTCGTGACCGATAAAAAATCAGATATTGCGATTTTAAGAACCTTGGGCGCATCACCAAGCACGATTACCAAAATTTTTATGGTGCAAGGTACGGTCATTGGGGTTATTGGTACAGTTTCAGGTGCAATTTTGGGAATTATTTTTGCGTCCAGTATTAGTGGTTTTATTGCATGGTTGAACAATGCATTAGGGCTAAATTTATTTGATGCTTACTTTATCAACTACTTACCTTCATATTTAAGATGGCAAGATGTGGTGGTGATTGTGAGCTTGTCGTTAATTTTAAGTTTTTTGGCGACCATTTACCCTGCGTTACGTGCCGCGAAAATTCAACCAGCAGAGGCATTGCGTTATGAGTAATATTGTTCTGGAAGCCAAGCAAGTTTCTAAACACTTTACCGATGGCAAAACCACTGTTGAAGTGATTCGAGGTTTAGATTTACAAGTTCAGCAAGGACAGTTTGTATCGATTGTTGGAGCAAGTGGTTCGGGTAAAAGTACCTTGTTGCATGTTTTGGGTGGCTTAGACCGCCCAAGTACAGGCGAAGTATTTTTAAATGGGCAGCGTTTTGACAAATTAGGCGAAGCTGAGCGTGGTTATTTGCGTAATCAATACCTCGGTTTTGTTTATCAGTTTCACCATTTATTGCCTGAGTTTAGTGCGCTTGAAAATGTCGCGATGCCGTTAATGTTACGTACGGGCACAAATTATAAAGAAGTGAAGGCACAGGCTGAGTATCTGCTTGAGCGTGTCGGTTTATCGCATCGTTTAACCCACAAACCAGGTGAGCTTTCTGGGGGAGAACGTCAGCGAGTCGCATTGGCACGTGCGTTGGTAGCGAAACCCGCACTCATGCTTGCCGATGAACCGACTGGAAACTTGGACCGTAAAACTGCAGTTAAAATTTTTGAATTGCTGCGTGAATTACGCAGTGAATTTAACATGGCCATGCTGATTGTGACCCATGATGAGGAGTTGGCAAAATCTGCCGATACAATATTGCACATGCAAGATGGTATTTGGGTAGATGCTTAGTGGCAGCGTAGTTTGTAAACACATGCAAAATTGACTGCGTTTACAATAGCAATTGCTGGAATAAGATTGTTTTGTTGAAGCCCACTTCGGTGGGCTTTATGATACATGTTAATAAAAATAATAAGTCTAATATTCATGCTGCAATTGATGGGATTGGCTTGGGTGATTGGGATCGCCTGTGTCGGAATACGTTCTTCTTCTTTTCCAATAGATCTTCTGACTGCCATGCCTAGCGCAATGGTTTTACTAGTTCTATGCTGTGCCGTCGCGCAGTATTTGTTGCAAGCTCGCATATCTTCAATTTATTGGAAATGCTTGAATGTTGGTGTAGCAGGTGTTTTGAGTTTTGCTCTCGGTTTGATCTATGCCGATACGCAGATGCAGCAGCGTTTACAATGGCGCGAGCAAAAACCTGAATTTACCGAAGTTGTAGTTTATGTCAGACAGTTAAATCAACTCAATGACAACGGCATTTCACAAGCGGTTGAAGTGTTAAACCGACATCCTCAAACCGTGACATGGTTAGCGACTTTAGCTCAGACTCAAGTAGATCATGGGCAAAATTTAGAACTTGGACACTATTACAAATTAAGTGGAAAAATCCGCCCTCCACATAGTTATGCCACAGCAGGTGCATTTGATGTAGAGCGATGGTATTTACAACAAAATATCATGAGTGGTTTTCGGGTGGAGCAGGTTCAGCCCATCCCGTCAGAACAAATCTATGCCATGGGCTTTACACAACATTGGCGTGCCCAACAGACGCTATGGGCAAAATTTCGTTTATGGATTGAACAGCAGCGTTATCAAATTCGAGCGTTTATTCAGCAGCAACCTTTGCAGCATCAAGGTTTAATTCTTGCATTACTCACAGGAGACAAAAGCTTATTAGATGCAGAAACCGAAGCGCAGTTTCAGCGTTTTGGAATTAGTCACTTATTGGCAATTTCAGGACCGCATGTGCTGATTTTTGCAGGCATGCTCTGTTGGGCGTTGCATCAGCTGATTAGCCATTACCGTCCGCATTGGTATTTGTGGATGCCTAAACAATACTTGTTGCTGTTGCCATTTTTAAGTTGTGTATTGCTGTATACAGCCTTTGTCGGTTTTGAAATTCCTGCTTTAAGAACCTTGCTCATGTGCAGTCTAGTTACAGCAATGTTGGTGATGAAGCAGAAGCTTCAAGGCTTTGCCTTGCTGATCTATAGTGCTGCCTTATTGCTATGGTTTGATCCTTTAAGTGTGCTGTCTGCTGCTTTTTGGCTGTCGTATGGTGCGTGTTTTATTCTGCTGCGTATTTATCAGAGCTTGGGTGCGCAACCACGCATAGACCTGAATCGTGTGCAGCAACTGAAACATGCCAGCAAAATTCTAATCGAATCGCAATGGAAAATTTTTATTGCCTTATTTCCTTTGGTGATTGTGTTTTTTAAACAAGTGGCGTGGATTGCACCGCTGAGCAATATTATTGCAATTCCATTGATTGGTATGCTGATTGTGCCTTTAGATATTTTGGCAGGAATTTGTTTTTTTATTTTTGAACCCTTGGCTTCAATGCTGTTCCAATTAAATGATCTGGTCTTGGCTTTATTAAGCTTGATTTTTCAGGGGATGGAAACGATTTTTGCACCACGCTTACACACTTTGTCGATGTCTTTAGCGGTATATGGCTGTCTGTGTCTAGGCTTATTTCTGCTATTTTTACCACGAGCGGTATTACCTAAAACTTGGGCTATCTTGTGTTTTGTTCCACTAGTTGTGGTAGATAGCCAACGGCAACCATTTGAATTGACTGTACTGGATGTAGGGCAGGGGCAAGCGCTGTTTTTACGTTCAGGTCATTACAACATGATGATTGATGTGGGTGGTTCTTATAATGAAAGTAAGTTTAGTATAGGACAGCAAATTTTACGCCCATTTTTAGCGGTAAATGGTATCAAGCAACTGGATCAGGTGGTTTTAAGCCATTTAGACCAAGACCACAGCGGAGCATTTCCTTATCTACAAAATGAAATCAAGATTCAGCATGTCTTTGCCAATCAGGCAGTAGATGTGAGTGCAAAGACCAAATTCGATTTGTGTCAGCAAGGGCAGCAGTGGTCTTTACCGCATCAGGTACAGATACAGGTTTTATCTCCCAAATTGAGTCAATTACCCTATGCCGCACATCAACAAAATGAGTTGTCATGTGTACTGTATATTTCAGTGCCATCCGCACAGCCTTATCAGCATTTTTTAGTGATGGGCGATGCAGGTTGGGCAACTGAATATCAGTTATTGCAGCAATACCCTGATTTAAAAGTGGATGTGTTAATTTTGGGGCATCATGGGAGTAAGCACAGCTCTGCCTACGATTTTTTAGCACATTTTAAACCTAAATTAGCCGTGGCATCTGCGGGTTTTGATAATCGTTATGGACATCCTAGTCCTTTAGTGCAGCAACGCTTGGCTGCGCTAAATATACCTTTCATCAACACCATACAACAGGGCAGCGTACGTTTTTCTGTAGATGCACAACAGCGTATGCTTATACAGCCGTATCGGCAGCAGAAGTTGTGGTTGCAGCGTTAGCTAGGTTATGTACGTTATGTACTTGAGTGCGTATAGCCTGCACGTCAGCCAAAGCTTCTTGTACAGGTTTATGATAGACCCCGCGTAAATCTGGATGGGCTTTGTAGCGTTTATAACTCCAGTGATAATGCGCAGGATAACGACGGATCAAGTTTTCGATGGCATTGTGAATGATCGCTGTTCCTGCATTGGCATCACACTGATATATCTGTTCATCTACCGCTTCGATATACATATCAAAGCCTTGATCTGTATTTCTTAACGCATATAAGAACAAGGCCTTTGCTTTGGTTTTCTGAATCAGTTTGGCGCTTAAATTACTCGATTCCAACGGAATACCAAAAAAAGGAATCATCTCACCACCTACATTTGGGGTATGGTCTGGCAAAATGACAGTGGTTCCGCCTTGTTTAAGTGCTTTAAAAATTTGACGTACCCCAGATTCATCTGTCGGAACCAAATGTGCCTGTTCACGACTCCGTGCTTGGCGCACAAAATCATCAGCCGCTGGATTTTTTACAGGTTTATACATGATGGTCATTTGCGTATATTGAGCGATCCATGTATTCATAATTTCCCAAGTGCCAAAATGCGGCACAATCAAGACCAAACCCTTTTGCGCAGCCAGTGCTTCTTGTAATAGTTCTAAACCATGTACCTGATGAATTCTTTGAATATTTTTTTGATTGCTTGATCCCCAAATATGAAAAAACTCAAAGTAAGAGGTCAGTTCGTTACGAATTGCTTGTTGGGTAATTTGTTCGCGTTGTTGCGAATTCAGCTCAGGAAGTGCAATTTGTAGATTAAGGTCAATGGTTTGAGAGGTCTTACTCAAATGCAGTGTATTGACCAAAAAAGCTAAAGATTTTGCAAAAAAACGCGCAACAGTTAGAGGTTGTCGACTGACAAAATTCAGCAAGCGCGATAAAGCCGTTGTTGGTGCGGGTTGAGTCATAACGACAGCATCAATGGATAGAAAAGATAAAGATATAAAATATTATAGGAGAAAATACAGGCTTTAGACAGTTTTTGCCAATTCCGTGTATATAATGGAGCAAATTTACTATTTTTTGGATCGTTTCATGTCCGATTGGCCACCAAAACCACAAAATGAATCACATCAAATATCTCCACAAGCCCAGCAGCCAACAGGCAATGAGTGGAAACTATTAGAAAAAGCTGTTTTGGCTTCAGTTGAAGAACAACGTCGTGCACGTCGTTGGGGAATTTTCTTTAAGTTTTTAACTTTTGCTTATGTGTTTTTACTGTTGGTGATTATGGGCAAAGGGTGCAGTACAACGACCACGAATACATCGGCAGCGGGTCCACATATCGCGGTGGTGGATATTGTCGGAACAATTGCATCTGACAAGCAAAGTGTGAATAGTAATGACACCATAAAGTCACTGAAAAAGGCCTATGAAAATAGCAACAGTCAGGCGGTGGTGCTAAATATTAATTCTCCGGGTGGCTCACCTGTGCAGTCCGATGAAATCTGGCAAGAAATTCAATATTTGAAAAAGCAGCATCAGGGTAAGAAACTCTATGCTGTGATTGGTGATACTGGTGCTTCTGGTGCGTATTACATTGCTTCCGCTGCAGATGAAATTATTGTCAATCCATCAAGTTTGGTGGGTTCAATTGGCGTAATTATGCCAAATTATGGTCTGAGCGGTTTAATGCAGAAGATGGGTGTAGAAGATCGCACCATGACTTCAGGTGAAAATAAAGCTTTATTGTCCATGACACAACCGGTTGATCCTGCACAGAGAAAACACGTGCAAGCCGTATTGGATAATGTGCATGGTCACTTTATTCAAGCAGTGAAAGACGGACGTGGTGCAAAACTGAAATCAAAAGACCCTGCGATTTTCTCAGGTCTGTTCTGGACAGGTGAGCAAGCTGTGACTTTAGGCATTGCCGATAAGGTGGGCAGTTTAAATAGCCTGAAGCGTGATCTAAACCTAGATAAAACAGTGAACTATACCATTGAATACAATCCTTTAGACTCTGTGTTAGGTCGTATGGGTGCAGCAGTGGGAGAGGGTTTTGCCACTTCTTTATCTCAATACATTCAGACTGAACAAAACGCGAAATTACAATGAAACCACTTATACATTTTGCGCATGCCAATGGCGTGCCATCGAAGGTTTATCAAAAACTGTTTGATTTACTCAAAGATGACTACGATGTGATTTATGTCCCTATGTTGGGGCCAGATAAGCGTTATCCTATTGATAATCATTGGCATAGCTTAACCCAACAAGTGATTGATAGTATTGTACGTCAAGCACAGGGGCGTAAAGTAATTGCATTGGGGCATTCTTTAGGTGCAGTTTTGTCTTTTAAAGCCTCGTTACAACGCCCTGAATTATTTGAACAGGTGATCATGCTCGATCCACCTTTAATTATGGGCAAAGCATCAGTGTTTTTACATTTTGCTAAAATGTTTAAGCTTAAAGCAGTAGATCAACTGTCGCCTGCGTCTTTGTCTTTGCGCCGTCGTGATCATTGGGAAAGTCGTGAGCAAGCAGCAAACTTACTGCGTCCGAAAGGTTTTTATCAAGATTTTGATGCCGACTGTTTTCAGGCTTATATCGAGCATGCTTTGACAGATGATCATGTGCGAGGCGGAGTACAATTGACGATTCCAAAAATGGACGAAGTTAATATTTTTAGAACCAATCCATCGCTTTGGTGGTTGCCGCAAGCACAATTGCAAGTGCCGACAGAATTGATAATTGCAAAACAAGGGCCGTTCTTAAAAGCAGGTTTCCCACAAATTGCCGCCAAGAAATTCAACATTGTTTATCAGGTGGTTGAGGGAGGACATATGTTCCCTTTAGAAAAGCCTGAAGCTACGGTGCAGCTGATTAAAGATTTGATTCAGGCACAGCAGAGCAAAACTACTTCTGTTTGATTCAGTCTGAACAAATGGATAGAGCATAAAAACGCCTGATCAACAGGCGTTTTTTTTCGTATATATCAAAAGCTATATACTAAAGAATATTTAAAAATGGCAAAACTGCACAGGTTGTTGTATCAGTTGCTGGCGGTACTTCACGCCTTGCGCAGTGTGCTGAATGGTTCCGTTACAAATCCATTCAACCACTTGCGGATAAATCAAATGCTCCAACACATGCACACGGTTCGCCAAGCTTTCGGCATCATCATGGATATTTACTTGCAACACACCTTGTGCAAGTGCCTGACCTGCATCTAATTCAGCAGTAACATAATGCACAGTACAGCCATGTAAGGTATCGCCAGTATTGAGCACACGTTGATGAGTGTGCATGCCTTTATAATGCGGCAAGAGTGAAGGATGAATGTTGAGCATTTTACCTTCCCAAGCTTGTACAAATTGGGCACTTAAAATACGCATAAAGCCCGCAAGCACTACCAAATCAACATCCCAATCAAGTAATTGTTGATGCATGACGTCATCAAATAATTCACGATTCGGATATTGTTTGTGCTCAATCACGGCAGTTTGAATCCCTGCTTGTTGAGCGCGTTGTAAAGCATAGGCATCAGGCTTATTGGAAATAACCCCAACAATTTGCCCTGAAAGATTGGCATCTATCAGGGCTTGTAAGTTACTTCCGCTGCCTGAAACGAGGACAGCTATTTTGATCATCTGAGTCAAATCATGCAAAAATTACGCGAATTTTTTCATCTGCGCCTTCAACAGATTCAGCGTTATCTTGAATACGACCCATCACCCACGCTTTTTCGCCAAGGCTGTTGAGGAGCTCTACTGTTTTGTCTGCATCGTTGGCATCTACAGCGACAACCATACCAACACCACAGTTAAAGGTACGATACATTTCAAACTGTTCTACACCGCCTTCACGTTGTAATAATTTGAACAGTTCTGGCCATTCCCAAGATGATTCGTCAATCACTGCTTGCGCACCATTTGGCAATACACGTGGTAAGTTACCTGGTAAACCGCCACCTGTAATGTGCGCCATAGCATGTACATCAACTTGTTTACACAGTTCAAGCATCGATTTAACATAAATGCGAGTTGGTTCCATCGCAACGTCAGCCAGTGGACGACCATCAACCAGTTGAGTTAAATCAACATTTTTTACGTCTAAAATTTTACGAAGTAAAGAGTAACCATTTGAGTGTGCACCTGAAGATGCTACACCAATTAGAACGTCGCCAGCTTTTACTTTAGAGCCATCAATAATTTTGCTTTGCTCAACCACGCCCACACAGAAGCCTGCAAGATCGTAATCCTCACCTTCATACATGCCTGGCATTTCTGCAGTTTCACCACCAACAAGCGCACAGCCTGCAAGCTCACAGCCTTTACCAATTCCTGTTACAACATTGGCTGCAACGTCTACATTTAAGTGACCTGTTGCATAGTAGTCTAAGAAGAATAAAGGTTCAGCACCGCACACCAGCAAGTCATTTACACACATTGCCACCAAATCTTGACCAATTGTGTCATGGCGGTTTAGGTTCAACGCTAAACGTAATTTAGTTCCTACACCGTCTGTGCCAGATACGAGCACAGGTTCTTCATAACCTTTCGGAATTTTACAAAGTGCGCCAAAGCCGCCTAATCCACCCATCACTTCAGGACGAGTCGTGCGTTTAGCGACAGATTTGATACGATCGACTAACGCGTCGCCCGCTTCAATATCGACACCAGCATCTTTATAGCTTAAACCAGTGGTTGGGTTAGAAGTTGAGTTGCTCATAATGAAGTCTCCGCATTCGCGGGACGATTATACCTGAATATACGAAACTCTTATGTTATTTATGCGCTAAAATGCTATCTTTATTCAAATATTTTAACTTCTATAACGAATAAACTGAAAAAAGGCGAATTTCTATGGTCGATCGTACCTTACGTCGCATTTTTATCCTGTCTGGGATAGTTCTGCTCCTTTGGGTGCTGTACTTATTAAAACCAGTTGTCATTCCTTTTGTCGTTGCATTTTTCATGGCTTATTTATTTAGCCCATTGGTTGAACAATTTTGCAAAGTCGGTTTGCCACGTTGGCTGTCTATCAGTTTAGTTTTTATTGGGATTGGCATCGCGCTGACCTTGGCTGTTTGGTACATCATTCCTTTGGTTTGGAAACAGTTGATTATTGCACGTGACAGCATTCCTGTTGGTATTAATTGGATCAATTCGACCTTCTTGCCGTGGGTATCGGCTACTTTCAATATTGAAGAAATGGAAATTGATACTACGCACATGAGCAGTATAGTCATGGATTATGTGCAAACCAATTATAGCGCTGATAGTATTCAAGCCATGTTATTGCGTGTCGCACAGTCTGGTTTGAATTTTATTCAAATTGGTGGCACCGTGGTGCTGATTCCAATTATTGCTTTCTATTTCCTACTCGACTGGCAGCGTATGCTGGACAGTCTACGTCGCTTAATTCCGCGTCCTTATGAGCAAAGTACTTTGGCTGTGGTACAAGAATGTCACAGTGTTCTAGGTGCTTTCGTTAAAGGTCAGTTTTTGGTGATGATCTTGTTGGGCGTGGTTTATGCGACTGGATTGCAACTGATTGGTTTAGAAGTCGGCTTAATTATTGGAATGATTGCCGGACTTGCCAGTATTATTCCGTATTTAGGTTTTGCTGTAGGGATTGTTGCAGCAATCATTGCCACTTTCTTACAATTTGGCATTGACTGGATGCAATTGGTTTTAGTCTTCGTGGTCTTTATGATTGGACAGGCAGTGGAAGGCTATATTCTACAGCCATTTTTATTGGGTGATAAAATCGGACTTTCTCCAGTCGCAGTGGTGTTTGCAGTTTTAGCGGGTGCACAACTGGCTGGATTCATGGGTATGTTGATTGCTTTACCTGTGGCTGCGGTGATTGTGGTGTTGCTGCGTCATTTGCGTGATTATTACGAAAAAAGCTACTTGTATGGACAGCCTGTGGTGGTGTCTGAAGATGCAATGTCGGGTGACATCAGTATTGATACAGCACAAGTTCATATTGATATTGAGCTTGATCCTCCGTCCGCAAATTCACAGCAACAGACTGAAAACTCAAGTAAGATAAAACCTTCAGATCAGCAAAACTACTAGGTGATTACAATTCTATGCGCCAACTGCAGTTAGATATCGAGCCTCAATTAGATGCACGGATCAGTGATTTTTCTGGGCCAGGTTGGGGGCATGTGATTGATGCAGTTCGACAGCTTCATGCAGGATTGGTTAATCGCTTTTATGTTTATGGTGGTGCGGGCACAGGCAAAAGTCATTTATTGTCCGCGATTTGCGATTCCTATTTAGAAATTGGAAAATCTGCCATTAAAGTATCTTTACTTGAATTATTGGATGCCCCCACTGAAGCGATTACCTCTTTAGATCGTTATGATTTGGTCGCGTTAGATGATATTGAGGCGATTAGTGGTGTCCCGCATTGGCAACGTGCGGTGTTTCACTTAATCAATTACAGCAATGAAGTTGGTGGTCAGTTGGTGTTTTCATCACGTTTTGCACCCATTGAATTAAAGCTCGAATTGCCCGATTTACAATCACGTTTGACGCAGGCAGTGAGTGTCAAAGTGCCTTCAGGCAGTTTGTATGCAGATCGACAAGCTTTAGTGAGTTCCGTGTTAGAGCGTCGCAGTATTATTATCGATCCGCAAATTATCGATTATTTATTGTTGCACGGTCCACAGCAGACCTCGATTTTGCTGCAAAGCCTTGAGCAGTTGGTGCAATTACTTAAAGGAGAGAAAACGAAATTAAGTGGCGCAAACCTGCGTCAGATTTATGCTTTAATTGACGAATATCGGTAAAGATTAAAATTGCTTGAGAATTTGAGCAAGTTATGCCAAATTACACGGAAAATAATTCGAAGTTGCAGGGAATTTGCAACTAAAGAAGAAAAAAAACAAAGAAAATTACAAGGAGTTCGCTTATGCTCAAGCAGAGCATTGGCATTGGTATGCTGTTTATCGCAGGTCATGCATATAGTAGTAATATCATTGTCACCACCACTTCTGACACCAAAGCAGATGATCAACAATGTTCTTTGCGTGAAGCCATCGAGTATATTAATTTAGGCATGCCTGAAGAAGGCTATTTGGGCTGTGGCGGCAAATATGCCTCAAGTGTGATTTTATTAGAAAAGAAAGCCGTCTATCAAATTGATACTCAAATTAAAATTACAGAAAATCTTGAAATTAAAACAACCTATGACAGTAGTCTGAATGATAAAACTGCTCCAGGTTTAAATAACGCCACGATTCAAATGCGCGGTAATGAGCGAATTTTCCACATTGAAGACAGCAAGGATCGTTTCTTAAAAGTTTCTTTAAAAGAATTAACTTTACAGGGTTGCGGTGAGGAACGCTGTCGTCAGCAACAAGGTGGTCTGATTTATAATAACGAACATTTAATTTTAGATTATGTAAAATTGAGTAAGGGGCTAGCCAATCAAGGTGGGGCAATTTATAACCCTGCACAAGTGACTGGCGAAAAGATTCCTGCAGGTTTTATTGAGATCAAAAATAGCTTGCTTGAAGCCAACCAAGCGCAGGAAGGTGGCGTCATTTATACGCAATTTCCGCGCTTTGTGATTACAACTTCAGTATTTAAAGGTAACAAGACTACATCGACCACTTCAGCCAATCTCTATTCTGCAACAAGTTTGGCAGAGGAAGAAATCAAAGCCTTTCCTAGCATGGGGAATATGATCGTGAGCAGTACTTTTACTGCAAATGAAGGCTATGTCATGAATGTGTTGGATGATATTGGTGTCAATAACATTAGCTTGATTGGTAACAGTCGTGGTGTGTATCTCAATGCACCTCTAGGTAAAGCCTATATTGCGAATAGTGTGATTTTAGGCAATCCGCATCCTGTCAGTGTGAGTACTGCAGCGAACTGTGTGCAAGCAGGTTCAGATGCAACAAGATTACAAAATAATTTAGTCGGTGCAGGCTGTGGAGCAGGCGATAGCAACTATCCAAATACTGTATGGACTGCAAATTCGGTACTTGCTGGTAATCTGCTTGAAGGTGCATGCCAAACCCTCAGTCAAGATAAAACGGCATTGTTTTGTCCATATCAAGTTCCTGAAAACTCATTCTTAGGCTTCATGCGCCCACGTGTATTGCTCAGTTACAACAGCCTGAAAGATTCTGTGGTGTTAAACCGTGGGCAATTACAACTGGCGGATCATAAAGTGGTAGGTTGTACTGCTTCAGATCAACGCGGTAAAAACCGTCAGTCAGATATTACCTTATGTGATCGTGGGGCAATTGAGGTGGTGGTTCCTGAAACTATGAGCCTCATTGGTCAAAATATTTTGGCAGGTCAAATTGCTAAGATGTCGGTGGGTGATTTGTTGGGTGATAGTGATTTGGTGCCTAAAGAGTTTTGTGATCAAGTTTATCCAAATAATCCGACAGGCCAAGCATGGCAAGCAGGCTGTGTGCAAATTGAGCAACTTGATACACGCTCTAAAGGAAAATTGACTGTAGATGAGCTGGGTAATTTGGTATATACCCCAGATTCTGCTTGGCATGGTGCAGATGTCTTTAAAATTAAATTAGTCACCAGCACTACACGTTTTAACAGCACGACACCTTATATGGAGGTGAAAGTCCAAGTTATTCAAGAACATGAAAATCGTATGGAAAGCGATAAAATAAATGTTTCTGGCGGTGCATGGGGGGCTTATGGATTAATGGCGTTATTGGGCTTGTTGGGTTTACGCCGTAGAAAAGCATAAAGGATGAATATGAAAAATAATAAAAAAACACTATTAGGGATAATGGTGATGTCTGCAATGTCGCTCATGGCAGCAGATAATTCTATGATTCAGGTGACGACCTTTGAAGATCAAAATGGTGAAGACTTAAGCAAATGTTCATTACGTGAAGCTTTGGTTGCGGCCAAGCAGAATATTGCGTTTGGTGGTTGTAGCGCAGGCAATACCAACCGTGGTGTAACAGATATGATTCAGTTGCAGGCTGGGGAATATATCTTAAACTCAGAATTACGCCCGCAATCTATGGTGCGTATTTATGGGGCGACAGCGGTTGACTATAACCAGGTAGATCCAATTACGCATCGTTATCCTTCAATTGCACCGTTAAAAACCAGTATTAATGCACAGGGTAATAGCCGCATTATCAATACTTCAGATACCCAAGCCAGCGTAGCACTATACGATGTCATCCTAAAAAATGGGAATGCCAATGGCGGTGGTAATGCGAACTCTGCAGATGCAGGCAAAGGTGGCGCATTATTTGTGGCAGGCCCATTGGCTGCGAACAATGTCGAGATTCAAAATTCACATGCAGAACAAGGTGGCGCAATTTATGTTGTTGCTCATCAAGCGGAGCGTCAAGTCAATTTAGAAAATGCTTATATCCATGCGAACCAAGCCAAAGTAGGCAGTGTGTTAGCAATGGATTGTAGTGCCAACTTGGTCAATACACGCTCTATGGTGAAAATTGACCGCAGTAGTATTGTAAAAAACGGTGCTGCAAATAGTCTTAGTACTTTTGATCTTTGTGGTCAACCTGATCTTGAGTTGACCGCCAGTACGATTGCACAAAACCAAGCTGATGCAAGTAAAGGTCATATCTTTAACTTGAGCAATACGGCAAATCATTCCCTTAGCACTTTGTCACAGGTGTATTTGCAAAGTAATACCATTGTTGAAAATAAAGCATGGAGTACTTTGTTTTATGACAATTATCCAAGCATTGTCCTCGCTTTTAATATCTTGGCCTTTAACCAAGGTAAATCTTGTCGTTATGCATTCCCTGCGAGCTTAGAGCAGGCGCGCAACATCAACTCGATTCGTAATGCCTTATTCGCAATGGGATCAGCGACAGAGCAAGGGCAGTGTGATTTACCTGAAACAGCAAATAATTCTTATGACGGAGCCAAAAATTTGGATTTGACAGGGCTTAGCTTTGATCAAGTTTTGCAGCCGTTGCAAGAACCATCTGCTTATAATTTATTCCTGCCGTTGTATTATCCAAAACTGGGTTCAGACCCTGCACAAGATTTGATTGATGTAAACAGCATGGGTTGTAGTGATTATGAACAACGTGGTTTGGCGCGAGTGAGTAATGCAACTTTAACTTTAAATCCTGATGCAAAAAATACCTGTGAAATTGGCTCGGTAGAAGTGATGCGTTTAAACGCAGCCGATATTCAAAGCTTGCGTAATGTCTCTTATGAAAGTTTATTTGCTAATTATCAGCAACAAATTGACCGTATTCAGTCTGCGATAGACCAAAGTAAAGACGCAGCGTCTTCGGTCGTTTCTCAATCGCGTGCTGATTTGAAAACGATGCAAGATTTGTTGGCCAATACTAAAGCCAAGCAGCAATATCGTGCCATTTATGTTGATCCATTTGCGATGGCATTAAAGCAAGATGAACCAACTGCAGATGGGAAATTTGTTCAGTTAAGACAGCTTAATTCTGACAACTTTAGCATTAGCACTGAAGCATTGGGGATTGGTGCAATTTCGGGTTCAGGTACAACATTTAGCACAGATAAATTGACCCAAGACCCACTATTAAAATGTGAATGGGATGCACAGTTGCAACGGATTGTGATGTATCGATTGAATGATAAAGTCACAGAAGCAACCGATTCAGCGTATTGCAAATACACCATTAGGTCAAAATTAGACAGCAATTTGCATTCTTCGGGCTTGCTTGAAGGTAAATTTAGCAATATTGCCCCAATTGCAAAAGATGATCGTGTACGACTTGAATATGGCACAGACCTCAAAGTGAGTTTTAATCCATTATCGAATGATAGCGATGCAGGCGATGGTTCTATCAGCACTCTGAAAGAAAATACCAATAAGCCTGCATTCTATAAAGATAGTACAGGACAAGAACTGGCAATTCGTTTTACGCAAGTGCCTTCAGGTGTGGTGCTTACAGCAGATCGTCAAGCGGCTTGTCCTGGGGATTATGCACGTGAAATTTGTTATGGTGGCAATATTCAGGTTCAAGTACGAAATAGCTTTAGCCCATTTGATTATGAGCTGAAATACACGATTTTCGACCATGAACTGGAATTATCGCCTGAAGCGACCATTACTTTAGAAAACACTGCGAAAAATACCAATTATGAAGCTAGTGGTGGTGGCGGAGGAAGCTTAGGTTTCTGGGGGGTATTGGGTTTACTCGGATTGGCATTTTATCGTCAACGTCCAAGAAAATCATAATTTACCGAGTCGTTATTTCAAAAGCCTCATCGTGTAAAACAGATGAGGCTTTTGTTATTGGTGACTTCAAGCACTTTCTAGATTATCCATGAAGAGATAAAAATTAGTGACTCATTGCAGGCTGCTGATATTTAAGAATGTATTCCTGACGAATCAAGGGGCGTTCTTCAGGTGTTGCTCGTTGCAAGCGTTGTCCTAATTCACGACGTTCCTGTGTACTCATTTTTTGCCAAGTTTCACGCATTTTTTGTTTTTCGCTATCAGGCAATTGAGTAAACCAATCCATCCGCTGCTGTAAAGCCACGCTTTTCTCAGCAGGAATTTCTTTTAAGTTTTGATAGCGCTTAATTAATGCCAATTGTTCTTCTTCAGAAAGGGTTTCCCAAGTTTCTGAAATTTGCGTATCTGCATCTTTGGAAAAAATCCAAAAACGTTCAAACCCTGCAAAACTGGTTTGTAAAAAACTGAGCGCACAACACGCAATCACAATTCGTTTAGCTGCCATGTGGAACTTTGTCCTCACCCAATACCATTAACATTTCTAAATCTTCCACCATTTGTGGAGAAAGTTTAGGAACAGACACTGCCTGATTCTGTGGCTGAGTGGTCATTTCCATTGAGTTTGGTAAGACCACAAAACCTGCAATTGCTGCAGCCAAGGCAAAACCTGACATTTTCCAAAGCCCATAGCGTGATGTTTTCTTGTCTTGAATATTGTCCAAGACATGGTTCATGACTGCGGCTTTGTCTTGATGGTGGCTAGCCAATCTATCAAGTTTGGATGTCACTTGTTTTAAGAAATCATCTTGTTTCATTCTGATGATCCTCCTAGATACGGATTCATATGTGCCAAACTGTTGCGTAAAGCTTGAATAGCACGGTGATAATGCGTTTTTACACTGCCTTCAGTGCAGTTCATAATTTGCGCGGTGGTTTGCGTATCAAAACCTTCCCAAGCACGTAACATAAAAGCTTGTTGTTGCCGAACTGGAAGCCCCGCAATTGCTGCCTGAATTTCTTCTACAGTCACAGCTTGATCTAAAAATTCTGCAGGATTGAGTGCTTGCTCATCGACAATATCGAGTTGTTCAACATCATCATCATCTAAACTGACTTTTTTAAATAATGAAAAGGGTTGAGCGCGGCGGGCTTCTTTACGACGCCAATCTTGTAATTTGTTATTTAAAATGGTGTAAAACAGGGGATACCACTCATCTGTGGCTTTGTCGGCATAAGATTTATGCAAGGAAATAAAGGCTTCTTGCACCAAATCCATTGCTATGCCGTGCTGTCCTTGCGTTGCACTTTCCATCATTACTAAGGCACGCCCCGTTACGTCTTGCATGAAATTCTTCAGACGTTGCTCAGCCGTACTCTTAACAGCACTCAAATTTTCCGAATGTGACGACTTCGGGTTTAAATCCATAGAGATGGAAAATCCTGTCATTGGATACCCACCATTATTTTTAACATCATACTTTTATAACGCTAAAAACAATGGTTTGGTTGACATTGCAAGTTATTATTTTCAGTCTAATCTATTTTTTTTGCAGGGCTAGTCTTTTTAAAATAAATTAACCATTTACAGACGCTGGCGTACCATTTCAAAGAAACAGATAGAACCTGCAATTGCCACATTCAAAGATTCCTGTCCACCCGGTTGTGGAATACTTACCGCTTCTGCATGCTGTAAGGCATAGTCGGACACGCCTTGACCTTCATTGCCTAGAATCCAGACGCAAGCTTTGCGCAGATTTTTGGAATAGAGGCTTTCTGCACGGTGTGAACTGGTCACATATACAGGGATCTGGAATTGTGCCAAGACATCCTCAAGATCAATATTTTCAAAGGTATGCAAGCTAAAGTGTGCACCCATGCCTGCACGTAATACCCGTGGTGACCAAAGCGAGGCAGAACCTTTGGTACAAATAATTTGTTCAATACCTGCTGCTGCTGCAGAGCGCAATAAGGTGCCGACATTACCTGGATCTTGCACATTTTCTAAAATCAGCGTGTCTGCTTTAAAGTCTAAAGCTTGGCTTGAACTTGGCACATCGACAATGGCTAAACAGGCAAGGGAAGTGCCTAAAGTGCTTAAATCTTTATATAAAGATTCGCCAATGACAAAGACCACGCCTGTGTATTTAGCCAAAATGCGTTCATAGTCAGGATGGCTCAGTGCATGTTCAGTGGTAAAAATCGAATTGATTTTTTTATTTTCATGTAACCATGCCAAACACAAATGTGTACCTTCGAGTACCGTTTGTCCCTGTTTTTTGCGATAGTTATTTTGTTCAATTAAACCACGTAAGTGTTTAATTTTCGGGTTATCTTTTGATTCTAAAAAAATCGTAGGCATGCGATAAAATCCACAGCAGTCAGCAAATGTCTGATTGCTGTTGTTAAAAATTATTGATGGTAGCTGCTGACCAAATCGACTTCATTTTTTGAGCCAATAATGACAGGCACACGTTGATGCAGGTCTGTAGGTTGGATATCTAAAATACGCACACGACCAGTGGTTGCCGCGCCGCATGCTTGCTCCATGAGCATGCTCATTGGGTTGGCTTCATACATTAAACGTAAACGACCTGCTTTTTTAGGGTCTTTTAAATCGTACGGATACATGAAAATTCCGCTACGGCAAAGAATACGGTGAATATCCCCCACCATACATGCAACCCAGCGCATGTTAAAGTCTTTTTCACGCGGACCAGTTTTACCAGCTAAAAGTTCATCAATATAGCGTTTTACAGGCGCTTCCCAGTGACGTTGGTTAGATGCATTAATGGCGTATTCTTTGGTGTCTGCTGCAACTTGAATATTATCTGCAGTCACTAAAAATTCTTGGCTTTCCGGATCAAAGGTAAAGAACACCACACCTGCACCAACAGTGAGCGCCATCATGGTAGATGGACCATAAAGAACATAACCTGCAGCGACTTGTTGTGTACCTGCTTGCATAAAGTCTGCAGCCTGAGTCACGGTATTTTTTGCAGGTAAAATTGAGAAAATTGTACCCACACACATATTGATGTCGATGTTGCTTGAACCATCCAGTGGGTCAAATAACACTAAATATTGACCATTTTCCTGAGCAGGGGTGAATTCGTCTAATTCTTCAGATGCCAAACCACCCACATTTGGGTGCTTTTGTAACGCTTCAATTAAATAATCATTTGAAATAACATCTAATTTCTTTTGCTCTTCACCTTGTACGTTTTCATTTTGCGCACTGCCTAATACACCCGCTAAGGCACCTTTTTGTAATGTTTGGTCAATTATCTTGCAAGTATTAGCAATGGTTTCAATTACTTGAGCAAGTTCGGGTGTTAGATTTCCAGTTTGTTGTTGTAAAAATTGGGAAAGGGTGCGGTATGACATGACTGGAAAACTCCGAATGACTGCAAAAATGAGGATAACAATATGCTGCAATAGTTTAGATGAGAACGCGTTAAAAGAAAAATTAAACTCGACTATTTGCTGTGATTTTACCCTTGCAAGTCCTGCAGAAAGTGCTATGTTGATGTAAAGGATTTAATTTGAGATAGGAGCACAGATATGACAACGTTAAAGTTTGATGCGACTCCAACGCCAAGCGAAGGGATTAGTTTAGACGATATTTCTGAGGACAAGATGAAAGCTGCTTGGAAGGATTACGAGTCTAAACCTGAATACAAAAAGTTTAATAAGCATGATTTGATTGAATCTATGCAAACTGCAAAAGCTGATGCCGAGTCAGAATAACTGTAGCAAAGCTGTAATTTTGCGTATGTTTATTAGTTTTTAAAATATTCATCTTTTATTTTTTAGGTCATAAAAAAGCGCCCTTCTAATAAAGAGCGCTTTTTTCGTATTAAGGAACACGTTCTAAACGTATTTTCCCAAAACACAGCAAAAGGTTATTTCAATAATGGCGGAACAGCTTCGTAATTAATTTCTACGCGACGATTTTCTTTCCATGCATTTTCATCATGTCCAGGGTTAACAGGCATTTCTTTACCATAGCTCACTGCTTCAAGCTGACCTGCGTTAACGCCGTTGGTGATTAAAAAGCTTTCAACCGCCTTGGCACGACGCTCGCCTAAAGCCATATTGTATTCACGTGTGCCTCGCTCATCGGTGTGACCTGTAAGCGCCACTTTAGAGTTAGCATTCGCCATTAAAAATTGTGCATGCGCTTGTAGAGTCTGGTAATCATCATTAGATAATTCGCTACTGTCGTAGTCAAAATGTACCACACGCTTTGCCAAGAAAGCTTTGTTGGCTTCGGTTACACCTTTGGCAGATGCACCAGCAAGGTTTTGCGCATTTAAAGCTGCATCTTCACTCAAACCTTGAGTGTTGACTGTCGTTGCACCGTTTGGCGTTTGACCTGCTTGTAAGTCAGTTGTTGGTTTTCGGTTAGCACAACCTGTCATCACTAAAGCCGATGCCAAAACAGGGAGTACCAATAATTTAACTGCGTTCATCCTCATCTCCATGAAGCTTGATTTTTGGTTTTAAAACAGAACTGAAAAAGTATTTTTTGCGGGTGCTCATTATTTTGGTGCCCACGTAGGTTCACGCACTTCACCTTGTTCACTTGGTAAGTTCATGCGGAAGCGACCGTCTAAAGACATAATAGACAATAAACCACGAGTGCCTTCACGTGTCGCATATACCACCATTTGCCCATTTGGTGAGAAGCTTGGCGACTCATCTAAACTGGTTGGGGTTAAAATATTGGTGATATTGGTGTTAATGTCTTGAATTGCGACTTTGTAGTTACTGCCACTTGGACGATGTACCAATGCTAGTTTACGGCCATCGGCACTGAGCGTACCGCGTGCGTTAAATGCGCCGCGGAAGGTTAGGCGTTTGCTGCTGCCTGTAGCAAAGTCATAACGATAAATTTGTGCTGAACCACCACGATCTGAAGTGTAAATAAATGATTTACCATCTGGTGCATAACGTGCTTCGGTATCAATCGCACTATCATTGGTCATGCGTCGCAGTTCACGGGTGCTTAAATTCATTTGATAAATTTCTGGATTGCCATGCATAGATGCGGTAAATAGCATGCTTTGCCCATCTGGCGAGAAGCTTGGAGCACCATTTAAACCACGGAAACTGGCTAATTTTTCACGCTGACCTGTCGCCAAGTCTTGCACATAAATAGCAGGACGTTTGGTTTCAAATGATACATAGGCAATTTTTTTGGCGTCTGGTGTCCACGCAGGCGATAAAATAGGATCACGTGAAGTCAAAATGGTTTTTGGCTGTTCACCATCAGTATCGGCAATTTGCAGGGTATAGCGTTGCTCAGGTGTTGCAGGGTTACGCAGTACATAGGCAATGCGTCCGCTGAAGTCACCTTTAATGCCGGTGAGTGCTTCATAAATTGCATCACTGATCATGTGTGCAGCAGAACGCACTCGTGAAGCAGGCACGCTTAATAATTCATTCAACAAATATTGCTGTTTTTGCACATCATAAAGTTGGTAATGAACTTCATAACCGCCTTCTGCAGTGGCTTTGACATTTCCCGTGACTACATAAGGTACACCTGCAGCTTGCCATGCTGCTGCATTTGGATTGTTCATGCTTGCAGTAGCCGCAAGGTTTTTGGATGAACTGGTAAATTTGCCTGAACGGTTTAAGTCGTTTTCTACAATAGGATAAATACTTTGATCATTGCCAAACGGCACAATGGCAATTTTAGGTGCTTCTTCTGGTGCTTTGGCAATTTCTAAATACAATTGTGCAAAAGATTGTGTGCTTAAAACTGGACTTAGCGCAGTTAAAATAGCAAGACAAAGTAAGTGTTTACGCGTTGTTTCCATCATTCGCTATTTTCTCAAATCAAGATAACTTTTTTGGATGTAATTGTGGTACATAATGACATGCTTTAGCGGGAATGAAAGCATGAATTTATAATAAAACTGTTATAACACTGTGAAAATTTAAATTTATTTTAATTCATGGTTGGATTGCGTGTTGCGTGGTGTTGCTCTAGAAAATAATTTTCTAGAGCAACTTTAATTATTTCGCAGTAAACGTTGATGTAACAACTTTGGCTAAATCTCTAGCCTCTGGATCAGATGGCATAGGAAATGGAGCGGCATCGTTGATAGCAGCTCGAATACTTGCATCAAGGTCACTGTCACCACTAGAACGTGTAATAACCAATGATTGGACTTGTCCTGAGTTGGTCAGCGTAAAACGAACAGTGACTTTTTTACCTGAACTTCCTTGAGGTACTCGCCAAGCAGCAAAAACTTTATTTTCAAAATCACGTTTAGCAGTGGATGCAATGCGTCTTACTTCGGCCTTTTTCTGCGCGGCTTCTTCTGCAGCTTGTTTGGCAGCTGAAGCTTTGGCTTCAGCATCGGCACGCGCCTTCGCTTCGGCATCAGCTTTGGCTTTTTCATCTGCGTCAGCCTTACGTTTTGCATCGGCATCCGCTTTGGCTTTTGCATCTGCAGCAGCTTTACGTTTTGCGTCGGCATCCGCTTTGGCTTTTGCATCTGCGTCAGCTTTACGTTTTGCATCGGTATCTGCCTTGGCTTTTGCATCTGCAGCAGCTTTACGTTTTGCCTCGGCATCAGCTTTGGCTTTTGCGTCTGCAGCAGCTTTACGTTTTGCGTCGGCATCAGCTTTGGCTTTTGCATCAGCTGCAGCTTTACGTTTTGCATCGGCATCTGCCTTGGCTTTTGCATCTGCTTCAACTTTGCGTTTTGCTGCTGCATTGGCTTCGAGTTGACGTCTTTCTGCCGCTTCTGCTTTTTTCAGGGCCTCGGCTTCTTTACGACGTACAGCATCTGCTTCAGCACGTGCTTTGGCATCGGCTTGGGCTTTTGCTTTGGCGTCAGCTTCGCGTTGAGCACGTTCTTCAGCGTGTGCTTGTTGTGCTTTTAAGCGTTCAGCTTCTAATTTTTGTCGCTCGGCAATTTGTTTGGCTTCAGCAGCTTGTCGTTCTACACGTGCTTGAGCCTCTGCTGCTTGTGCAGCTTGTTGTGTATCAACTTGAGGTGCGGGTGGTGTAGGGACTGCTGCAGGTGTCGGAATGACAGGGGCAGGTTCAAGAGCAGGCTCAGCAGTTTGAGTAATTTGCTCTGCTACATTTTCATGTGTGGTTTCAGCCGATTCAGTTTCTAATAAGGGTTTTAAATCTTCTGGTTTAATTAGTACGGTTTTAATGGGCTTAGGTGGCTCAGGTGCTTTACTCATGCCCAAATAAAGCAAGCCAACCACTGCGATAAGGTGGACACCTACGGTGAATCCAATCGCAATGGCTTTTTGTTGAAAAGGTGGCTTTTTAAAATCTTTCATAAATTACTTTAAAGGCTCGGTCAGCAATCCAACTTGGGTTAAACCCGCATCTTGTAAGTCAGACATTAACGCAATCACATCACCATAAGGGCGTGTATTATGACCACGAATAACAACCTGAAACTCTTTATTTTCAGCTTTGGCTTGAATTTGAGCATCGGTCAAGATTTGTTTCAGTTGGGCTAGCTCCAAAGGCTCGGCTTTGTGTTCTTTATATTCTAAAAAATATTGCCCATCTTGATCTAAAGTTACCCGAGCAAAGGCACTTTTTGATTCAATTGGATTGCCATTGGCTTGAGGTAAATCGACTTGAATCCCACTGGTAATCATCGGCGCAGTGACCATAAAAATCACCAATAACACCAACATGACATCAATATAAGGCACTACATTCATGTCACTTTTGAGTGGTTTTTTTATGCGCTCGAAGCGTCCAGAGCGTTGAATAGCCATTAGTCGTGATCCTGAGTATTGCCTAAAGATTGACGTTGTAATAAAGCCACCATTTCTTCGGCAAATAACGCACGATCAGAATAAACCGCTTCACCTTTGGCGGTGTAATGGTTAAAGGCAAGTACCGCAGGAATGGCGGCAAATAAACCAATGGCTGTGGCAATGAGGGCTTCGGCAATCCCTGGGGCGACTGTTGCCAGTGTGACTTGATCGACATCTGCTAACCCAATAAAGGCATTCATAATGCCCCAGACGGTACCAAATAAACCCACGTATGGTGCAACTGAACCAATGCTGGCCAATGCACCTAAGCCTTGTTCAAGTTGAGCTTGGTCACGGCTTAAACCGACACGTAAAATTCGTTCTGTGCCTTCAATAGTTTGTGGAGCAGGCGCTTGGCGCTTTTTCAGTTTTAAAAACTCACCTAAGCCTTGATAGAAAATATCTTCCAAACCGACACGTTTTGAATTGAGCTGTGCGTTGTTGTAAAGCGTATTTAATTCTGCACCAGACCAGAAGATTTTTTGAAAATGCTGATCATCTGCCTGTGCTTTTTTATAGCTCATGTGTAACTTGGCAATTAGATACCAACTGTATAATGATGCTAAAAGCAGCGAGAGCATCACTAGCTGAACAACAGGACTTGCTTGTAAAATAAGATCTGATACTTGAAGAGATGATTCGAGTTGTGTTGCCATAGTTACTACATGTGCCAATTCATTTTTTTAATCTTGTCCTAATTCTTTCAGAATAAGGCTACGAATTTCATCTGGTAGACGGCGTGGTTTCATATCTGAACCCAGACAGGCCAATTCAACCTCACCAGATGCAAGCATGATTTCACCACGATAAATATTTTGTTGCAATACAAATGATGATGCTTTACACGAAACTACACTTGCTGTAACAGTAATTAGGTCATCCATTAAGATTGGACGTGAATATTTCACGTTAATTTTATGCACGACAAAGTTGTAATCTTGTTGATGCCAATAGTGATCAACACCCGATGCACGAAGCCATTCGGTACGGGTACGTTCCATAAAGCGAATATGGTTGGCGTGGTAAACAATGCCGCCTGCATCAGTATCTTCCATATAGATACGAATTTTAAATTCAAATTTATTCGCCATGATGATGTTCCGCTTCAATGTTGCAAAGTTGTTTGATAAGCAATACTTATAGCTTAAGTCATTTCTATGAAATTGACGTGAATCGGGGCTATAAGTCAAGCTGTGTATAGCGTGGCAGTTTATCATTCTCAACGCTCGGTCCAATGGCACAAGATTTCAAACATGCTTTTAAGTTAAAATTAGCTGTTTGCTTTACACATGCAGATGATTCCTCTCAATGAGTAGCACATGAGCCGTTCAGTTAAATTTTTTGTGGTAATTGCCATATTGTATTTGTTGTGGAGGACGCTGTTCCAGTCAGATGGAGGAATTGCGGATAGCACAACCTATCAGTCATCGCAGCAAGTGTATCAGTTTAAAGACTATACCATTCAAGCTTTGGAAACCTATGAAGGTGAGTTTCGGGTATTGTCACGTGAAAATTATAATTTTGGACGTGAAGCCGAACTTAGCCCTGTCGATTTTGCTTTGGGATGGGGCCAAATGGCCAAGCCTGAAGTGTATAAACAGTTGTCTATTCGTCAAAGTAATCGGTGGTATCATTGGCGTTATGAACATGCACCGCCAATTCCTGTGCAAGAGATTGCAAGTTTGAGCGCTAATACGCATTTAATTCCTGCAACGCCCGCGATTGCGACACAGTTAAAGCAGATTGATGAAGATGATTTGATTTATTTGAAAGGTAAATTGGTGGAAGTTACTGCCGCAGATGGGTGGCAGTGGCGCAGTTCTTTAAGCCGTCATGATACAGGAGCGGGCGCGTGTGAGTTAATGCTGGTTGAAGATGTGCGTGTGATTGCAAATTAAATGGTTTAAAACCATTAAACAATGGTGATGAAACTGATATTTCTCTGCAATATCAATTGGATTTGGCTACGACTAATTTTTAAATCTATAAGGCTTAATCCGTATGGCATTTTAAGGGTAGTGCATAACCATATCCCAACAGCACACCTATTTTATTTTGGGTATCAATATTGACTATAAACTTTTCGGATGTTTGCTGAATTCCATTCCATTGTAATTGCTGGGTAGTATAACTGTTTAATGCGCTGTATTGTTGTTGTGATACCTCTCCAGACCAGCATCCAGAGTAGGCACAAATGCTGATATTTTTTTGATTTTCTATATGGATTCGGAATGGCGTGAAGTGTTCGGTTTCAAATTGGCAATGTTCTGCATGGCATGAAATTTCAGCCCAAGTATTTTGACAAGACCATGTCGAGGTATTTCCCGCATAGCTGTTGACGTATAATAAACAGAGGAATAAAGAAAAAATACTTTTCATTCTAATCGAATCTTATTGTGGTAATTAAGCATTATCAGTGGCTTGTACAATATTCAAGCCACGATGAAATGTTGTTTTAACTTTTCGGCTCAGGCGGTGTCATCCCAAATTGCAAATACGCCATATTGGTGGCAATACGTCCGCGCGCGGTTCGCATTACATAACCTTGCTGAATGAGGTATGGCTCAATGACATCTTCCAGTGTGCCTGAATCTTCAGCCATAGCAGCTGCCAGTGCCTCTACGCCTGCAGGGCCACCATCAAAACGCTCTAACAGCATAGACAAATAACGACGGTCTAAGGTGTCTAAACCATCTTTATCCACATTCAGCATATCTAGCGCACGTTGTGCCATCTCTTGCGTGACTTCACCTGTGCCTTTGACCTGTGCATAGTCACGAACGCGACGCAATAAACGGTTGGCAATACGCGGTGTACCACGCGAACGACGAGCGACTTCATTGGCTCCTGCATCGGTCATTGGCACATCCATTAGATTCGCCGAGCGTTTGACAATATGGGTCAAATCTTCAACCGAATAAAATTCTAAACGCTGCACAATGCCAAAACGATCCCGCAATGGAGAGGTCAGTAAACCTGCTCGGGTGGTCGCTGCCACAAGTGTGAATGGTGGTAAATCAAGCTTAATTGAACGTGCTGCAGGTCCTTCACCAATCATGATATCCAGTTGGTAGTCTTCCATTGCAGGGTACAAAATTTCTTCAATCACAGGTGAAAGACGGTGGATTTCATCAATAAATAACACATCGCCTTCTTCAAGATTGGTCAGCATGGCGGCTAAATCACCTGCACGTTCTAATACAGGCCCTGAAGTAGATTTAAGATTGCCGCCCATTTCACGGGCAATAATGTTGGCGAGTGTAGTTTTACCTAAACCGGGTGGTCCAAAAATCAGTGTGTGGTCCAGTGCTTCTGCGCGTCCACGGGCTGCACCAATGAAAATTTCCATTTGTTCACGCACCACAGGTTGCCCAATATAGTCATCGAGTGAAGCGGGGCGAATGGCGCGATCAATTTGATCTTCGGGTTTTTCAGAACCACTGATGAGACGGTCTTGCATAGGTGATCTAAACTTTAAGTAAACTGATTTTAATTAACAATTCCGCAAAACATTTTTGAGGAGTCTTTCCAATAGAACTTTAATACAGGGAATAACCTGTAGTCCGCCTTACCTTGCGAAATATATTTCTCATTCGGCAAAAGTAAGCAAAACCATTGTCATTCGCAAAACTCGTCGAATTTTGATTCGTATCGATAATATCGCACAGACATTTTTGTGCAAATGCCTCCTGCCTAAAACAATTGCGAATGACTTTGTCGCGTATCAGATGAGGTGAATTAGACAATATATGTGCTTACCGATTCATTGACTTTAATGCTGCACGGATAATATCACTAGCTTCAGTAAAATCGGCCTTAACTGCATTAATCAGTTTTTGTGCTTCGGCAGGTTTATAACCTAAAGATTGTAAAGCGGCTTCGGCTTCGGCAACAGCAGAATTGCCCGTAAACTGAATTTGAGTCACTGTGGAATTGCTACTGCTCACTTCATTGGACATGGCTTTAAAGCGATCACGTAATTCAATCATTAAACGTTCAGCAGTTTTTTTGCCCACCCCTGGTACTTTGATTAAGGTATTAATATCTTCATGCTCTACAGTGTGAATCAGTAGTTCGACGCTCAAGGTCGATAAAATACCCAGTGCCATTTTCGGGCCGACACCATTGACTTTAAGTAAGGTACGGAAAATGGCTTTTTCTTGGGCTTCTAAAAAGCCATACAACAATTGAGCATCTTCACGCACGGCTAAATGCGTCCACAGGGTAATTTTTTGCCCTTTTTGTAATTGGCAAAATGTGGTGAGCGGCGTGTCAATTTCATAACCTACACCATTCACATTCAGTAACACGGTTGGTGCTTCTAAAGCCAACACTTCGCCAATAAGACATCCGATCATATTTGTGATTCACTGATTGATTTAAAATAAGTTGCGGTTCGCATAGTAGAGCGCATTTTCACAAAAGGCAAAATCTGCGCTTAAATCCTACGTCTATTTGTATATAAGTTATTGATATACAATTGAGTCATCACAGCAAACCAACCTTATTGCCTTGTAATTCTTGCGATAAGTTATAGGCTTGATGATCTGAAAACTTAGAGATAATGTCCAAGACTTGCATAATATTGTCATAATGATTATGCGCAAAATCTGCCCCAGAGCGTTGCAAGATGGACATTAAACGCTGCTCTTTAAAACTTAGGGTTTTATGTGGTGTGGTGAGCGGAATAAACGCATCCAAAATATTTTGTAAACTTTGATGCGCAATAATTTCCAGACCTGCCTTTTGTGGATGCTCGAAAATTTTTTCACGCGCTAAGTCTTTGGCACGATTAATGCCAATTTCAATATCTGCCGAGCAATATTGTAAAAGGCTGCCTTTGAGCTGTCCCATCAGAATTTCCAAATGGTGTTTGGCAAATGCCGTGGTCACTTCATCGACTAAACGCTTCATGACCCGACCACGCAAAGCGGCAATTTTTTGTTGCCAAGTGGTACGTGCCATCGCTAGTTCTGCAGGAATACCGTAGTCACCAATTAAGTTTAAAAAGATTGGTTCCACTTCTTCATAGCTGAGCATGTTTAAAATAATGCCATCTTCCAAATCAATGAGGGCATAGCAAATATCATCCGCCGCTTCCAATAAATATGTCAGTGGATGACGGCAATAGTGATAATCACCCAATTGAATCAGGCCAAGCTGTTCTGCAATTTGTTTGAGAATTTCTTTTTCAGCTTGGTAACAACCAAATTTATCACGTTGATTGGCAGGCCGGTTGCCTTGTTCGGCAATGGTTTTGGAGAGCCACGGATATTTTAAATAAGCGCCTAAAGTGGCATAGGTTAAACGCATGCCGCCATCATTTGGATGATAGTCAATTTTGGTGAGTAGCCGTAAACCTTGCGCATTGCCCTCAAACTGACGGACGTCAGCTTCTTCTTCATCACTCAGTTTGGCGAGAAAATTGCCGTGTGAAGCATCGTCAAACCATTCACGAATGGCATATTCACCTGCATGTCCGAAAGGTGGATTGCCAATATCATGTGCCAAGCATGCAGCTTGAATAATCGCACCGACATCGGCAGGAGAAATCCACATAGGCAAGTGGTCTTTGATTTTTTCTGCAGCCAACATCCCCAATGAACGTCCAATACAAGACACTTCTAAAGAATGGGTCAGGCGAGTGTGAATACCGTCGTGTTGAGTGAGCGGATGGACTTGGGTTTTTCGGTTTAGTTGTCTAAAACTTTGCGAAAAAATAATACGGTCATAATCTTTGTGAAAAGGGCTGCGCGCCTGTTCTGTACTTTGTTTTTTACTACCAATCCGAACTGTGGAAAGCAGTTCTAACCAACGCATTTGAGTCATTTATCATTATTCACTATGTGCTTGTTTTGCATCATGCCAAAAAAATGACAAAAGCTCTAGGGGCGGGCGACATGGCTTGTCTTTTTAAATCTAAAATCATACAAAATGGGAGATACGTTTATGGCGAAGCGTACTTTAAATTTTTTGGGGGGAGCGCTATAAAGCGAGGATTTGATGATGCGCACAGCTTGCCAAAACAGCAACAGTGCTCAATTTTTATGCTAATTTCTAATTAATTGTGAAATGGATAGCGAAGTTTAATTATGCTTAAACTGATTTACTACGTGCCTCAATCTCATCTTGAAGAAACCAAACAGGCTGTTTTTGCAGCGGGTGCAGGAGGAATTGGCAATTATGAACATTGTGCATGGCAGGTTTTAGGCACAGGGCAATTTAAACCTGTAAAAGGAGCAAATCCGTTTATTGGTGAGTTAGATGTTTTGGAACACGTTGCTGAGTGGCGAGTGGAAACCATTGTGCCTGAGCAAAATGCTCAGGCAGTCGCAAAAGCACTCAAAGCTAGTCATCCTTACGAAGAGCCTGCCTTTGAGTTTATGCAACTTTTAGACCTTGATGATTAAATTTTCTGAATAAATAAGTCACGGTCAAAACGGTATTGCGGGAAAAAGACACCATCTTCAGCACGTTCACCTGCAGCAATCACCATCACTGGAAATTGTTGATCATTCAGTTTTAAGAGTTTGCGTACCATCGGCTCATCAAAACCTTCCATCATACAGCTATCGAAACCGTGTGCGCGAAGGGCCAAGACCATATTTTCACAGGCGAGTGCTGTAGTTTTAGTCGCCCAAAGTTTGGCATCGGCAGGGTTAAATGCAGTTACAGGTAATTGTTTATCTAAACTACGTGCAATTTTGAAAGCGACTTTCTTAAAGTTACCTAAAGCATTTAAGTAGCCAGTCATGTAGTTATAAGGAATAAACTTATAATATTTTTTGACTGCAGCAGGCGCTTCAGGATAAGGAAACTCGCTGATATTCTTTTTTGCCATTTCATCAACACGGTCTGTACGTGCAATACACACAATTAGCTCTGATGCAGTACGAGCAGCAAGCTGTCCTAAGCAGGCTTTAACCAGTTGTTTTTTCTTGGCAGGGTTTTGCACCACCACAAAAGTCCACGGTTGTAAATTAGATGAGTTCGGCGCCAATAAAGCCATATCTAAACAATCATCCAACACTTCGGCAGGAATAGCTTTGTCGGTAAATTTACGCACCGAACGACGGCTTTGAATGACTTTTTTAAAGTTTTCTACATCAATATCTTGTGGTGCGGGTTCAAAATAACGTTCTTTTTTTTCAACTTGAACATCGGCTGGATTTGGATTAGTCATTACAATTTTCCTCAATTTTTAATGATTGACAGCACATCTTAGAATATGGGGCCGAATAAAGAAAAAAACCACATTCAGCCAATATGAATGTGGTTTTAAAAACGGCTAGTTCAGTTGAAATAAGTGCATTCCAGTTAAACAGCACTTAATTAAATTGGCTGAAATCAGGTTTACGTTTTTGCATAAAGGCTTGCACTGCTTCCGTCATTTCTGCTGAACCGACACGTTGCATAAAAATTTCTGCTTCATGGTCAATCCACGCCACAATTTCATCTACATTATGTTTCATAAGGGCTTTAGATTGTTTGAGTGAAGCCAATGGTAAAGCTGCCAATTGCGCTGCTTTTTGTTGTGCTGTTGCATAGACATCGGTTTCAATACTATTAACTAAATTTGCCGATAATGCCGTTTCGCTATTGAATTTCTGTGCAGTCAACAACAGTTCAGCCGCTTTGTGATAGCCAGCTTGTTCTACCAGAAGTTTACTTGATGCGCCTTCTGGCGATAAGCCCAAGCTCACAAATGGAATTTGGAATAGGGCAGTATTGTCGCTATATACTAAATCTGCATGCAATAAAATTGTGACACCAATGCCAATCGCCACCCCACGTACAGCTGCAATTAGCGGTTTAGAAAACTTGGCAGCAGATTTTAATAAGATGAACGGAGGACCTTCGGCAGCAGGTAATTGTCCTTTAAGTGCGGCAGACTTCATAAAGTCCTGCATGTCATTGCCTGCGCTAAAGTCTGCATCTGCGCCGCGTAAAACTACACAACGTACTGCATTGTCTTGATCAGCCTCATCTAAGGCTTGTGCAATCCATAAATATAATTCACCATACAACGCATTTTTTGCTTCTGGTCGGTTGATGGCTAAAGTCAGTACGCCATTGTCTAAATTCGCATTCAAATGTGGGTGAGGTTGTTGAACACAGCTCAGTGTCATCGTACTATCCTTGCTATGATTGGATTGAATTTATGGCTCATTATGTCGCAAATTCGCAGCTTTGGCACAACTCATGAGTTCATAAAAAGTTTGATTTATTATGCAATATACGTTTGATTATTTGGTTTTCATTGGTCGTTTTCAGCCATTTCATTTGGCACATTTGCAAACCATTCAAATTGCATTAGCACGTAGTCATTATGTGATTTTGGCATTAGGTTCTGCACAAAATGAGCGCAATTTAAAAAATCCGTTTTTAGCCAAAGAGCGTGAGCAGATGATTTTGTCTAACTTTTCACCTGAGATGCAGGAACGGATTAAGTTTGTGTATGTTATAGATGTCTACAATGATGAAAAATGGCAAAAATTGGTCAAATCTTTAGTAGGTGAACTGGTTCAATCGCAAGATCGTGTTGGCTTAATTGGGCATTTTAAAGATGACTCGTCTTATTATTTAAAGTTTTTCCCTGAATGGGAGATGGTGGAGTTAGACAGCTTGCAAGATGCGATGTCTGCCACGCCTGCACGTGAAGCTTATTATCGTGGGGAAATTCAGCCCAATTTTTTCCCACAAGGCACAATTGATTTCTTAACCGCATTTCAAAACACGGAAATTTATCGTCAATTACAAGACAAATACCAGCAGCAGGACAGCAGTAATTTGACGCAATCATCCAGTATCTAAATGAAAAAGGATGATCGAAAAGGCATTCAATCATCCATAATATTGTGTCTTTTTTGCTTAGAGACTGAAAAATTAAGCCTGTAAAGCGGTTAAATCCGCAAGCACTTGCTCAGCATGTCCAGCAGCTTTAACTTTACGATATTCTTTTATCAATTGACCTTGATGGAAAATAAAAGTTGAGCGTTCAATACCCATGACTTTTTTGCCATACATATTTTTTTCTTTAATCACATCAAACAACTGACACAATACTTCTTCTTTATCGCTAATCAGGTTAATGCCTAAAGATTGCTTTTCGGTAAAGTTTTGATGCGCTTTGACTGAGTCGCGCGAAATGCCAATGATGGTAGTGTTGAGTGCATCAAATTGTGGCTTTAGCGCAGTAAAATCGACAGCCTGTGTGGTGCAGCCAGGGGTAGAATCTTTCGGGTAAAAATACACCACTAACCAATCTGTACCAAGTTCGGTTAAATTGACTTCGCCTGTGGTTGCAGAAAAAGCTTGATTTGGTAATTGAATTGTCGTGCTCATATTTTTCTCCAAAATCATGCACATAAAAAACTAGCCACATAAAGTGGCTAGTTGAAATTGTTAAGAAAAATTATTTTTTCTCAGCCGCTTTCATTGCTTCTTCAGTTAAGGTTTTTAATTTACCTGTAAGCTGAGGACCAAAACAAGCTTGTAAATCTTTATTTTGTTTTTGTACAAAAGCTAAAGTCGCAGGGCTCTTTTTCTGGTTAATTGCGCTTTGAATTTCCCATTTTTGAGCGTTGGTTAATTTACCATCTGCTTCTACTGCACAAGTACAATATTTGCTTACTTCAGCTGTAGTCAGTTTTTTGCCTTTTGCAGTTTCTTCTTTACAAACATTAATTAAAGCTGCTTTTACATTGGTGCTTTTGTATGCTTGTTGCAACTTGTCATTATTTGCGTGCGTCGTTGTTGCGAATAATGCAGCAACAGACATAATCGCAGAAACCATAATGTTTGATTTTAAATTTTTCATACACTTTACCTTGTTATGACGGTATATAACGTGTCGGGTCAGTAACACCTGCATCGGCAAAACCTTGTTTGCGTAAGCGACAGCTGTCACATTTACCACAAGCACGTCCTTGGTCATCTGCTTGGTAGCAAGAAACCGTTTGACTATAGTCTACGTCATGTTCAATACCTAAGCGAATAATATTTGCTTTGGATAAATGTAACAAAGGTGTCTCAAATTTTAACGGTTTACCTTCTACGCCAACTTTGGTTGCCAAGCGTGCCATATTGGCAAATGCATCAATAAATTCAGGACGACAGTCAGGATAACCCGAATAATCTACCGCATTAATGCCAATCACAATGGCTTCTGCATCAAACACTTCGGCTGCTGCCAAAGCATAAGATAGGAAGATGGTATTACGTGCAGGCACATAAGTCACAGGAATACCTTCTTGCTCATGATCAGGTACTTCAATGCTGTGATCGGTCAAGGCAGAACCGCCCAAGTTGCCTAAATCAATATTAATCACACGATGCTCAATGCCTGCATTTTTAGTCAAGGCACGTGCAGCATCTAGCTCTGTGGTCGAGCGTTGACCATACATAAAACTAAGTGCAATACATTCATAACGCGCTTGTGCCCATGCCAAACACGTGGTTGAGTCTAATCCACCAGATAACAATACAATGGCACGAGGGCGCATAATTGAACTCCAATTTTTAAAATATTGCGTTAGAACTTGAGCAAAACTGTGATGATTGACCTTAGTACGAATGTGTATTCGTGTGGACATTAACGACCTGTTTCATCATTCCAAAGCAATTTATGTAATTGCAATTGGAAACGAACAGGGAGATGGTCGGCTAAAATCCACTGTGCCAAATCACGTGCAAGTTGTGGCAAGGCGACTGCACCTTTTTCGACAGCAAATGCAGGGGAGAACCACACGGTATCGACTTTTTTATGCAATTGATATTGCTCAACCTGCTCCTTCGCCCAAAGATAATCGTCATGATTACAAATCACAAATTTGATTTGATCATGCGGGTTTAAAAAATCTAAATTTGATAATAAATTGCGGGACATTTCACCCGAGGCAGGGGTTTTTAAATCCAGCACTTTAGATACACGATTATCCACTTTAGAAATATCCAAAGCTCCACTGGTTTCCAAAGACACTTCACAACCTAAATCTGCCAAGCGTTGCATGAGTGGCAGCGCATTCGGTTGAGCCAGTGGTTCACCGCCCGTCACACATACATACGGTGTTTTAAAATCTAGCGTGGTTTGGATGATGTCATCTAAAGATTGACGCTCGCCACCTTCAAAAGAATAGGTGGTATCGCAGTAATGACAACGCAATGGACAACCCGTTAAACGAATAAATACGGTTGGCAAGCCTGATGTATTGGCTTCGCCCTGCAATGAATAGAAAATCTCCGTAATGCGTAAACCCGCAGACGGATCAGAAACAGGAATAGCGGAAGATCGGAGGGTACTCATAAAATTCATCACAGTATATAAAAAACAAAAATCTCTACGGTCATTGCTGGCCGTAGAGATGGGGAAAACTAAAAAAAGTTTAGTCTTCGCGTAATAAGTCGTTCAAACTGGTTTTTGCACGGGTTTTTGCATCTACCTTTTTCACAATGATAGCAGCATATAAGCTATAAGTGCCACATTTAGAAGGCAGGCTACCAGAAACGACCACTGAACCTGCAGGTACACGACCATAGTGGATTTCGCCAGTTTCACGATCATAAATTTTGGTCGATTGACCAATATAAACGCCCATAGAAATGACAGAACCTTCTTCGACAATCACGCCTTCAACAATTTCAGAACGTGCGCCAATGAAGCAGTTGTCTTCAATAATCGTGGGGTTTGCTTGAAGTGGCTCAAGTACACCACCAATGCCTACACCACCCGATAAATGCACGTTTTTACCAATTTGTGCACATGAACCTACTGTTGCCCATGTATCGACCATGGTGCCTTCATCTACATAAGCGCCAATATTGACATAAGATGGCATTAACACCACATTTTTGGCTTGGAACGAACCTTTACGTGCAACAGCTGGCGGTACTACACGTACACCTGCCTGTTTAAATTGCTCGTTAGTCCAACCTGTAAATTTCGTGTCTACTTTGTCGTAGAAACGCAAATCGCAAGATTCAATTGGCTTGTTATCATTGAGTTTAAAAGATAACAAAACTGCCTTTTTTAACCATTGGTGAACGATCCACTCACCATTAATTTTTTCAGCAACGCGCAATGTGCCGTTATCTAAACCTGCAATTGCTTGTTCAACTGCTTGGCGAATTTCAGCAGGGCAATCTGCTGCTGTAAAATTAGCACGGTCTTCAAATGCTTGTTCAATAATTGTTGAAAGCTGCGACATCGATGTAAATACCTGAAAAAAACTTTCCAAGATTTTACACTATATTGAGAGAGGAATAGATAAAATTTAGAACAACTTGGAGTTTATCCTTGGCTAGATAAAACAAGTCAAGTTGAGCGTTAAATTGTTGAAGTTTTGAAAATAAATGCTTTTGCAATAAACAATAAAAATAAATTTGTATCAAAAAACAACATAAACCTAGCACATCTTGCATAAATACTGAACGCAATATGTTCTATAGTTTTCTCATAACAAAACGAATGAAAATTCAACAAGTTTTAGTTTGAGGAGAAACACAATGAAAACTTTACACTCAATTTTAGCCGCTTCGGTATTGGCAACAGCTGCAGGTTCTGCAATGGCAGATACAGCTGTGGTAAAAGATGGTTATGCGTTTGATCGTAACCAACTCATTCCAACAGGCGTACGTGCTGAAGTCGGTACAACAGGTTATGGCGGTGCCTTACTTTGGACTGCAAACCCGTATGTGGGCTTAGCTCTTGGTTATAACGGTGGTGATATTTCTTGGTCGGATGACGTAGAAGTTGATGATGTCAATTATGACGTTGATATGGATAATAACTTGACTTACTTAAATGCTGAATTACGTCCTTGGGGCGCAAGTCCAAATAAATGGGCACAAGGTGTTTATGTAGCTGCAGGTGTTGGTTACATCGATCAACAATATGCTCTACAAGCTCGAAACGATGGTGGAACTATTAAAGTTGACGGCAAAGATACAAACTTAGACCAACTTAGCTATGATCTTGACTATAGTAATGATATTGCACCGTATTTAGGTCTAGGTTTTGCACCAAAAATTAATAAAAACTGGGGCGTATTTGGTGAAGTTGGTGCCTATTATACAGGTAATCCAACAGTGACAAATGTGAACTATCATGGTGGTACACCAGATGCTGCTATAGTTGAGGATCACCTTAATGAAGTTCGTAACGATGATAAATACGAATGGATGCCAGTAGCTAAACTAGGTGTAAGCTACCACTGGTAATATCCGTTAGTTTCAGCTAAACCAAAAAAAACGAGCTTCGGCTCGTTTTTTTTGTGTCTTAAAAGCGGTGTGCTAATTTCAAGTGATAAACCCAAGCCTCACGTTGTTCGAGTGAAGAAAAACTTGAAATTTGCGTGATTAACGACTGTGGTTGTACCGTGTCTGGCTTAGTAAAGTGCAAATAATGCAGACCCGCAATCATAAAAGTTTTGGGGTTGAAGTGATAAACCGCGCCCGTACCCACACCAACATAGCCGTCTACAGGGTTTAAGCTTGAGGCAGGATTACCCGCACCAGAATCCCACAATCCTTCCACCGCAGTGATCCACTTGGGTGACCATTGATGGGCAACCCCCAAACGGGTAGACCATTGATTTTTTTGGTAATCAATCAGGTTGAACTGATTACCTAGTCCTTCAGATTGCAGAATTGCAGCAAATTGAGTGGGTTGAATTTTAAAATCTTGCCAATTGACCCATCGCAATGATCCGTACAGAAAATTTTGTGCAGGTAAACCGGTGTGAAAATCTAAATTCACCGATTCTGGGGTCTGAATTTCCGTTGCTTGTTGTGGTGCAATCTCTAAAGGAAATCCCCAAATACTTTCGCTTGCATTGGTACTGTGCTTGATTTTAGAGCGATAAGTAATTGCTGTATTAAATGCATATTCAGGAATTTGGTAGCTTAGACCTGCTAACCAACCCCACGCATGATCTTTGGGAAAATGTGCGTGATAATCAAAAAAGGTATAGTCAGCTTGTGTACCAATTTTCAGATCACCTGAAAATGACTGGTAACTCAGACCTGTAAAGAGGTTCCAATGTGGTGTGGGTTGGTAGCCGATTAGCGCTGTAATATTTCTTGAGTCAAACTTAATATCTGCGTTTTTATAGGTAAGGGTTCACCTGAAAGAATAGGACTATAGTGATAATCCACATCAACAAAATAAGGTTGGTCAAATAATAACGCCACAGAAATTTGTGGATGGGGTTGTAATTTTAATGCAGCTTGGATGAAGTGTTGATGATTGACTAAATTGCCTGTTGAAAAATCTTGAACGCCTAATTCCGCAATATTTTGTTGATGCTGGACCTGACCTGAAATATTGGTATCCACGTGTAGCAAAGCGACTTCCGCATAATTACCTTTTTCAAAGAAAGCTTGAATGGATTGATTGCTGCTTTCTAAAGCTGCAGCAGAGGCATAACTTAGCGGCAGGACATACAGCAATCCGACAAAAATGTGAAATTTCATGTTGCGTCCTTGGTCTAAATTATGGAATCGTTTTTAAAATCAAATTAAGTTTTTTATTGTTGATTATATTTTATTCATTTTTCTTATGAATTAAAATCATTATTTTGATTATTTCTAGGTGTATAGAATAAGCAAGAGTTTTGCTAAAGATCAAAAAAGAGAGCCTAGGCTCTCTTATGTATTGCTGTTTTATTCTTCGGGATAGGCGATACGTTTTAAAGCTTTAATATCGGCATTTGGTGCACATAAAGAAATAAACTCATAGCCATAGCCACGTAGTAAATGTCCTTTGCGAACCGCAATCCATGTGGTGTTTAGCCCAAAAATATCGGTCTGAATTTGTTTTAGTCGGTAATCACGTTCAACGTCATAAGCCACATTGTTGACAATACCAACACCCATGCCTAATTCAACATAGGTTTTAATGACATCGGCATCAAGTGCAGACATCACGATATTGACATCAACGCCTGCATCGATAAATGCTTTGTCAATTTTAGAACGACCCGTAAAGCCACCGTGATACGTAATAATTGGATATTCTGCCAAATCGGTCAGGCTAATCTCAGTTTTACTGGCTAAAGGATGATTTTTAGGGGTAATAATACTGTGGCGCCACTCATAATAAGGCACACTCGCCAAGTTTTCTTCAGTGGTGAGAGATTCAGTTGCAATACCAATATCGGCTTCACCTTGCAGCAGCATTTCGGCAATTTCTACAGGGCTGGCTTGTTGTAAAATCAAATGTACTTTGGGAAATTCTTTTTTAAACAAATTCACAATAGGCGGTAGCACATAACGCGCTTGGGTATGTGTAGTCGCAATGGTGAGCGTGCCTTCATCAACTTTATTAAAGTCATCGGCAAGGCGTTTAATGTTATCTGCATCAATCAACATGCGTTCGACGATACACAGCAAGGCTTGCCCTGGCTCGGTTAAACCCAATAAGCGTTTACCTTTGCGGACAAAAAGCTGCACACCCAGCTCATCTTCAAGGTCTTTAATGTGCTTACTCACGCCCGATTGAGAGGTATATAGTGCCGCAGACGCTTCAGTTAAATTAAAGTTTTGCCGAACGGTTTCTCTAATAATTCTAAGTTGTTGGAAGTTCATAGTGGTGCAACCCTAAAAAGGATGGAGCGGGTTAGGCTCCATCTTGATGTCCTTATGCGACTTGATTTTCAAATAAATGTAAAGTGGTTACACTTAACCAAACCGTTTGATTTGGGCGGAATTGGTGCAGTTTCGCTTCATCTGCAGTGAGTGCAATTTCAATTAAATTCCCTTGGCGATCTTGCAATTCTGCAACTACTTTACCAGCAATCCAAACCTCACGTAAGAAGGTCGCTTGAATGGTATTTTCCTGTGGTTGGGCATGAATATGCAACTCATCTGGACGCGCAAATGCAATGACTTTGCCTTGTGGCGCGTTGGGTTGATTAAGAAGTTGTACACGATCTTCACCAATTTGCACAATTCCTTGATGATGTTGTCCTTCAAAACGGTTGGCTTGACCTAAGAAGTCAAATACAAATGGAGTGGCAGGCTGTTCATACACTTCACGTGGTGAACCAATTTGTTCGACATTACCTTTGTTCATCACAATAATTTGATCGGCAACTTCGAGCGCTTCTTCCTGATCGTGGGTCACAAAAATTGAAGTGATGTGTAATTCATCATGCAAAGTTCTTAACCAACGACGTAATTCTTTACGTACTTTGGCATCGAGCGCACCAAAAGGTTCATCCAATAACAATACGCGTGGTTCAACCGCTAAGGCACGTGCCAAAGCAATACGTTGACGTTGTCCACCCGATAACTGCGCAGGATAACGGTCTGCTAAAAAGCCTAACTGTACTAAGTCAAGTAAACGCATAACGCGTTTTTTAATTTCGGCTTCTGATGGTCGGGTTGCACGCGGACGTACCCGTAAACCAAACGCGATATTGTCAAATACAGTCATGTGGCGGAATAGGGCATAGTGCTGGAAAACGAAACCGACCTGACGCTCACGCACGTGAACATCGGTGGCATCCTGACCTTCCAGAATCACCTGACCGCCATCGGCAGATTCCAAACCGGCAATAATCCGCAGCAGGGTGGTTTTACCACAGCCCGATGGACCTAGGAGGGCCACCAGCTGGCCGTCTGGAAAATCGAGGGAGATGTTGTTCAGTGCATGGAATGCACCAAAGTGTTTTTCAATATTTTTAACTTGAATACTCATGAGGTCATTCCTTAAGAAACTGTTGAATCTTCATTACGTTTGTCCTGCTTTTCCTGACGGATTTCGACCCAGGTTTTCAGGATCAAGGTCACAATTGCCAGTAGGGCCAGCAGGGACGACACCGCAAACGCAGCACTGAAGGTATATTCGTTATAGAGAATCTCAACGTGTAAGGGCAAGGTATTGGTTTCACCGCGAATGTGGCCAGACACGACTGAGACCGCCCCAAACTCACCCATCGCCCGGGCATTACACAGAATGACACCGTAAATCAGGCCCCATTTAATATTCGGCAAGGTGACTTTCCAGAAAGTTTGCCAGCCAGAGGCACCCAGTACAATGGCAGCTTCTTCTTCTTCGGTGCCTTGCGCTTCCATGAGCGGAATCAGTTCACGCGCCACAAACGGTACGGTAATAAAGATGGTGGCAATGACAATCGCTGGCACGGCATACAAAATCTTGATGTCGTTGTCCATTAACCAGTTGCCCATCCAGCCCTGGGTACCAAAAATCAGTACCAGCATCATCCCGGCAATGACCGGAGAAACCGAGAATGGTAAATCAATGATGGTGGTCAGAATTGATTTACCCGGGAAGTTAAACTTGGCTACCGACCAGGCTGCGGCTACACCAAACACCACATTGAGTGGAACGGCAATGGCCGCAGTGAGTAAGGTCAGTTTGACTGCAGATAAGGTATCTGGATGTACAAGCGCCTGGGTATACACGCCCACACCTTGTTTAAAGGCTTCAACGAATACCAGAATTAACGGCAGAATCAGGCAGCTCAGGAAGAAAATCAGGGCAATGGTCAGTAAGGTGTAGCGAACCCAGGTCGGTTCACGGGTGGCATCACGCGATTGCAGCTTGTCGGCCAAAGCATTGCTGTTGGTATTTAAACTCATCGGGCTGTTCTCCCTGTACGACGGCTGGCCCATGCTTGTAACAAGTTAATCAGGAACAGCATCACGAATGAAATCAGCAGCATCACCACCGCAATAGTGGTTGCACCGGCATAATCATATTCTTCTAAACGGGAGATAATCATCAGCGGGGCAATTTCAGTTTCAAAAGGCTGGTTCCCGGCAATGAAGATTACCGAACCATATTCACCCACGCCACGGGCAAAGGCCAGGGCAAAACCAGTAATTAATGCTGGCAGTAAAATCGGGAAAATGACTTTGGTAACAATCTGCAGACGGTTTGCGCCCAGAGCAGATGCCGCTTCTTCCAGCTCGGTTTCCAAATCGCTGAGTACCGGTTGTACGGTACGCACCACAAATGGAATACCAATGAAGATCAGGGCCAGGGTAATCCCGATCGGGGTATAGGCGACTTTAATGCCCAGTGGTTCTAAATATTGTCCAATCCAGCCTGTTGGTGCATATAAAGAAGTCAGGGCAATACCTGCAACTGCGGTAGGTAAGGCGAAAGGTAAGTCGACCAACGCATCTATAATACGTTTGCCCGGAAAGCTGTATCTGACCAAACACCATGCCAATAATAAGCCGAATACGACATTAATAAAGGCTGCAATGAGTGCAGCGCTAAAACTGAGTTGCAAAGATTTTTGGATACGTTCTGAACTTAAAATTTCCCATAAACCATCCCAACCGATACCTAACGATTTAATAAATACAGCCGATAAGGGAATAAGAACAATTAAGGATAAATACGCTAGGGTAAAGCCTAGAGAAAGACCAAATCCTGGCAGCACTTTGGATCGCTGCGACATGATGACTCCTCAAAAGAGAATGAGTGTTTAAAAACAAACAGATAAGTAAAAATAAATTCGGCACAAGCATAAGTTGCGAAGATCAAATTGCAAATTTGAATAAATACTTGCTTTTATCAGAAATATTGATATGTTGTTGCATATTTTCTGCAATCAAATAATCATAAATTTCAGGAAATGCCCCAAAGCCTGATGCAACATTAATATGACCCACTTGTCCTAAATTAATAGTTGTTAATTGCCATGCTTGGGCAAGTGCCTGTGCATCTGCAAAACTGAGCCACGGGTCATTTTCACTAATCAATAAGTGTGTCGGTACAGCCAATTTAAGTTGCTGAAAGTAAGCCGAATAATTGCTTTGGCTGTGTTCTGCAAAACCAGACTCACCAAAACGGGCAGGGTTAGCAGGTGCAACCAAAACCACATTTTTAATTTTCGTCTGTAGCTCAGGGTGCTGTACCAATGCTGCCACCGTGGTTAGACAACCAAAACTGTGCGCCACAATTTGAATATAGTCCTGAATCGGGGCAACTGTTTTGACAAATTCAGTAACCCAGTTTTGTAAAATTGGGCTATTCCAGTCTGACTGTTGTACACGCGAGCAAGACATGAGTTGTCGTTGTAACCAAGATTGCCAGTGCGCATATTCACTGCCACCTACACCTGGAACAATTACGGTATGAATCATGTCGATGCTCCTTCGCATATTTCAGCCTGAAATGATGATCTGAATAACGCTTAAATTTCAATTGAATCCATCATGTTCCAGTATTGGATGTGACCGCCTGGATTCAAAATTCAGTAAGATAATGCTGTAAAATTCATGCTTTAAATAATCTGCAACAAGGATAACTAGAGTTTTTATGCAAAAAAAATAATTAAAAATGAATTTTATATGAATGAAAAAGATATAAGGCTGTATGAAAACACCCGCATTTTCCAATGTGGGTGTTTTTCACTATCCTTTCAGTATGATTTGCCTTTCAGCATTACTTGGTTTGATTGGCTTTGACAATCTGATCGAAAATACCACCATTTTCAAAGTGTTTTTGCTGAACTTTGCTCCATCCACCAAACTCTTGGTCAATGGTCACGAGTTTTAATGGTTTAAATTGCGACATATATTGTGCCAACACCTTAGCATTACGTGGTCGGTAATAATGCTTTGCAGCAATATTTTGACCCGCAGGCGAATAGAGATAGTTTAAATAGGCTTTGGCTAAGTGTTGATTACCATCTTTTAGCACATTTTTCTCTACAATCGCCACTGGGGGTTCAGCCAAGATGGATAAGGAAGGGGTGATGATTTCAAATTTACCTGGTTGTTCACGCACGGCTAAACAGGCTTCATTTTCCCAAGCCAACAAAACATCACCAATGCCACGTTCTGCAAAAGTGGTGGTTGCACCACGGGCACCTGAATCCAATACTTTGGTTTGTTTATAAATTTGACGAACAAATTCTTGGGCTTTGGCATCATTGCCAGCAGGTTGATGTTTAGCCCATGCCCATGCTGCTAAGTAATTCCAGCGTGCGCCCCCTGAGGTTTTAGGATTTGGTGTGATGATTGCAACATTCGGTTTAACTAAATCGCCCCAATCCTTAATATTTTTAGGGTTACCTTGGCGGACTAAGAATACGATGGTTGATGTGTATGGGGTTGAGTTATTCGGTAACTTTTTTTGCCAGTCAGCAGGTAATAGTTTGGCTTTTTCTGCAATAACATCTATATCCGCGGCTAAAGCAAGGGTCACTACATCGGCATTTAAGCCATCAATAACCGCACGTGCCTGTTTACCCGAGCCACCGTGTGATTGCTTGAAATTAATAGTTTGTCCAGTGCGTTTTTTCCAGTAGTTGCCAAAGTGTTGATTGACATCTTCGTATAATTCACGGGTAGGGTCATAAGAAACATTGAGAAAGTCTTTTGCAGATACACCCAGTGCTGTGCTAGAAAGTATGGCAGCCAGTACCCCAATTTTAAATTTTGAAAAGCTCATAATTGACCTCATTGGTTTATGCTTTGTTGTGTGCTGAGTTGAATGAGGCAAGCATATAGTCAGTTCATTTTCTTAAAAAATAATTTAAAATGCGGTGAATATCAGTAAATGATAAATATAAATTTCTTCTTTGATTTCTATACTTAGAGATAAATAACGAGTACTTCTTCTATGCAGTGTTATAAAAATGCCAAGCCTACCGAGCAGATTCAGGTGTTAGATCGTGCTTTTCATTATGGTGATGGATGCTTTAGCACTGCGCGTATTCGCAACAATCAAGTTGAGTTGTGGCATCGCCATTTAGCGCGTTTAGAGCATGCAAAACAAAATATGCATTTAACGGCAAATCTTGAATTTATTAATAAAACACTGGCCGATTTAAAACAAAAACATGGCAAGTTGAATGGTACATTAAAGCTTGTGCTGAGTCGTGGTGAGGGGCAACGTGGCTATAGCTTGCCTGAACATCCTGCCGATGTATGGGTATTCTTTTATCCTCAAGCGCAAGAAACTTTGGGGGCAGAATACCACTACGAAATCATTCAAAGCGGTGTCTTAGAACAGACCATTGGCTTGACGATGCCGCAGTTGGTTGGTGTGAAAAGTTTGAACCGTCTCGAACAGGTTTTATTAAAGCAAGAGGCAGATCAAGCGGGGTGGCTTGAGGCTTTGGTGACCGATGTGCAGGGGCGTGTGGTTGAAGGAGTGAGTAGTAATTGTTTCATTCTTATAAACAATACATGGATTACCCCGCAACTTGGTTATAATGGCGTGCACGGCGTGATGCGGGCAGAAATTTTGTCGCGGATGCAACAGCACAATATTGCGTGTGAACAACGTGATATAGATGCTGCAGAAATTGCGGACATTCAAAGTTTATTTTTTTGCAATGCGCTTAGTCCAATGAAAATTGCCAGCCATTTACAGTCACAGCTTTTGGATGTGCAACCGTGTATTCAATTATTTAAGCAACTTCAACTGAATCAGATACATTCTTATGTCTAAACCTAAACGCCCATCAAAATCTAAAAAGAAAATTAATACAGTACAGTCTATGCGTGCCTTGAAAGGTGGCATCATTTTTATACTGGGGCTATTACTGGTGCTTGGCGTGATTTTATGGTCAAGTCTGTTTAGAGATTATCCTGTTGAAGGTCAAAAACAATTATTGGCGATTAATGAAGGCGACACGTATTCACGCTTTATTGATCGTTTGGCTGAAGATGATCATGTGAACTTTCCAATTGTTTTAAAGTTGTACCAACGGGTGATGATCCATGACAGCATGAAGAAAGGTGTATATGAAGTGCGTCAGGGGATGAGTGTACGACAGGTTATGGAAATGATCGCTAATGCTGAAAATGCACAAATGAACCGAATTTTGGTGATCGAAGGTACGACTTTTAAACAATTGATTGATGCGTTAAAGAAAGATGAGCTAGTCACCAAAGAAGTGTCGCATTTGCCGTATGATCAAATGCTAAAAGCTTTAAATATTCCTTTTGCACATCCCGAAGGTTTGTTTGCACCGAATACTTATTTCTTTGCCAAAGGTGAAACTGATCGTAAAATTTTAACCGATTTATATCAGCGTCAAATGAAAGCATTAGATGATGCTTGGAATAATCGAGCAGCAGATTTACCTTATAAAAATAAATATGAAGCCTTGATTATGGCCTCAATTATTGAAAAAGAAACCAATGTCGATGCTGAGTTGCAGCAAGTGTCTGGGGTATTTGTACGCCGTTTAAAACTGGGCATGCGTTTACAAACCGATCCAACTGTTATTTATGGAATGGGCGATAAATATCAGGGCAATATCACCCGTCAGGATTTACGCACACCAACACCATATAATACTTATACCATGAGTGGCCTACCCCCAACGCCAATTGCTTTGCCGGGTCAAAAAGCCATTCAAGCGGCTATGCATCCAGACCAATCTGACAACATTTATTTTGTGGCGACAGGTAACGGTGGGCATAAATTTAGCACCAATTTGCAAGATCATAACCGTGCCGTGCAGGAATATTTAAACGTACTACGCATGAAAAAATCAGGGGAATAAGCATGTTTATCAGTTTTGAGGGCACCGAAGGGGTAGGCAAAACGACACTCATCCGCCGCATTCACGCTTATTTTACTGCACAAGGTCAGTTGGTGGTTTTAACTCGTGAGCCAGGTGGAACCCCTATGGCAGAGCAAATTCGTGCTTTGTTGCTTAGCGTAAACCATGAGGAAAAAATGTGTTCAGACACTGAGTTATTGTTGATGTATGCAGCGCGCGCTCAGCATTTAGATCAGGTGATTTTACCTGCACTGGCTGCAGGAAAAACCGTGCTATGTGACCGTTTTAGCGATGCCAGTTTTGCTTATCAATGTGCTGGACGTGGTTTAAGTGAAAGCAAGTTGCTGACTTTAAATAATAACTTTGTCGCACGTATGCCTGACTTAACTTTTTGGCTCGATGCACCGATTGAACTGGGTATGACCCGTGCACGTGCGCGTGGAGCGCTTGATCGTTTTGAGCAAGAGAAAGCAACTTTCTTTGAGAAAGTTAAAGGTGGCTATCAAACTTTGTGGCAGCGACATCCTGAGCGAGTGAAGCGCTTAGATGCAACACAAAGTCCAGATCAAGTATTTGCACAAGCGATGCACTATTTGTAAGCGAAGGCATAAAACGCAAAGGCATATACAAAAAGGCATAACAAGCCATTGGGTTGTAGTTAGACATTTGATTGAATGGAAAAATCTTCTATAGTGGAAACGTTTTAAGATTTTTTATTTAACAATAGCGAATATTAAATATGACCAAAGACGAAATTATTGAATTTTTAAAAGTAGAGTTTCCGCAAAGTTTGGAAAAATGTGAAATTGTGTCCATCACGCCACGTGGGGTATTGGTAAATTATCACATTGATGAACGTGATTTACGTCCAGGTGGTACGGTATCGGGGCCGACTATGATGACCGTTGCAGACTATGCACTATATATCGCCATTTTAGGTGAATTGGGTTTGGTGGCTTTGGCAGTGACTAGTAACTTAAACATCAATTTTTTACGCAAACCTGCAGCAGGACGCAATTTACGTGGTGAATGTCGCTTAATGAAAGTAGGGAAAACCCTCGTGGTCGGTGAGGTTTGGGTATATTCCGAAGGTGTAGATGATGCCGTGGCGCATGTAACAGGGACCTACTCGATTCCACAAGTAGGAAAATAATAAGATCAGCATTTGGCTTAAAGTTAATGGTTAAATAGTCTAAGTAAATGTGATTGATCTTTAATCCTTGCGGTCATTGATCGTTTTCATGCATGCAATTGAATAGAAAAATAGCCTAAGAGAGCCAGTTTTTTCACAGTGCAAAACGATTAAAGAGATAGTATTTTATAAAAGAGCAGGGGAATGTTCGTAAAACTTTTGTAGAAATGAGGGGCAAAAAAATAAGTAAAATGAAATTAATAACGATGAATGAAAATATGAAACTTTCAATCACCGTTATTTAACCTACCTTATTCATTCACCAATGGAGTTTCCACTTGGAAATTTGGTGGAATGAGCACAGTTTTACGCAATTCAGGCGCAAGCTCAGGATAATCGAGCGTGAAGTGTAAACCACGTGATTCTTTCCGTTGCATGGCACAGCGCACAATCATTTCAGAAACCAGAACCAAATTACGCAGCTCAATCAAGTTTTTACTGACTTGATAGTCCTGATAATACTCGGTGATTTCACGTTTTAACATTTCAATACGGTGCAAGGCACGCTCTAAACGCTTGGTGGTGCGTACAATGCCGACATAGTTCCACATGGTTGCACGTAGCTCATCCCAGTTTTGTAAAATCACCACATCTTCATCAGGGTTCGTGACTTGAGAATCATCCCAAGCAGGAACTTCAGGTGAGCAATAATCTGTAGTGTGATGTGCTTCAATATGTTTGGCCGCTGCCATTCCATATACAAAACATTCTAAAAGAGAGTTACTTGCCATGCGGTTAGCGCCATGCAAACCTGTATAAGACGTTTCACCAATCGCGTATAAACCAGAAATATCGGTTTGGCTATGTTCATCCACCATCACACCACCACACGTGTAGTGGGCAGCAGGTACAACAGGAATCATATCGGTGGTGATATCAATGCCCAATTCCAGCAAACGTGCATACAGTGTAGGGAAGTGTTCCTTGACAAATTCTGCAGGCTTGTGGGTAATATCTAGCCATACATGACGAATACCCAAACGCTTGATTTCATAGTCAATTGCACGTGCCACAATATCACGCGGAGCGAGTTCTGCTCGTTCATCAAAACGCAGCATAAATCGTTCGCCATCAGGTAAACGTAAATATGCACCTTCACCACGCATGGCTTCAGTAATTAAAAAAGAACGCGCCTGAGGATGATACAAACAGGTTGGATGGAATTGGTTAAATTCCATATTGGCTACACGGCAACCCGCACGGAAAGCCATGGCCATACCATCGCCCGTCGCAATGTCTGGGTTTGAAGTGTAAAGGTAGGCTTTCATTGCACCGCCGCAGGCAAGAGCGGTAAATGGAGCAAGGAAGGTATGTACTTTTTGAGTACTTTCATCTAGTGCATATAAGCCTAATGAACGATTAGCTTCGTTTAAACCAAGCTTTTGTGAGGTAATCAGGTCAATGGCGATATAGTTTTCAAATATAGTGATGTTTTGCTGTTCTTGAGCACGTTGCACCAAAGTCGTGGAAATTGCACGGCCTGTAGCATCGGCAGCGTGAATAATACGGCGCTGAGAATGGCCGCCTTCACGGGTTAAATGCAATTGCTCTTGTTCGTCTAAGGTAAACTGCACGCCATGTTTGAGCAGAAAATCTACCGAAGGTTTGCCGCCTTCCACCGTTTGTTTGACGGCACTTATTTCACATAAATGCGCACCTGCAATCATGGTGTCATCTATATGTTGTTCGATCGAGTCGGTTTCATCAAGGACTGCAGCAACACCACCTTGCGCATAAAAGGTGCTGGCTTCAGTGAGGGTAGATTTTGCCAAAACGGCGATTTTGAAATGCTGGGGTAATGAGAGCGCTAAACTCAAACCTGCACCACCACTTCCCACAATAATCACATCAAATTGATGTGTTGTGTTTAAATTAGACATGTCCATCAGCTAATTTGAAAAAAGTTGGATAATGACACCCCTTTTTGCAGAAAAAGGCAAGTGCGAAGTGGATTTGAATAATGAAAAAAAAGAATAAACCAGCAACTTTTATGGAATATCCCGCTTTTATTTGGATTTGATTCAACGCATTTCATTTATAACACTTTGGTGCGCAATTTTTTGATGAGGTAAATACCTGATGCGATCTCAGTTATCCTCTCACAGTGCCTGCCAAACTGTAATTGAAAAAGATTCAACATTTTATTACGCAAAAGTCTATTATTTTGTGCTAAATAAGGTGAGTCCAAAGTCATAATTATTATTGAGTGAATGCTATTTATGAAAAATCGCAACTTTAAAAAAGGTTTATATGCGGCTGTTTTTACTATGGCAACTGTGCAGACTCAAGCAGCACCACCAGTAGACTTTTCTAATTTGGTTGAGCAGGTGAGTCCTGCTGTCGTGAGTGTCAATGTTGTCAAAAAAATGAGTCAGGAAGAACTCTTACAACAACAAGTTCCAGAAATTTTACGCCGTTTTTTTGGCAATCAAGTGATTATTCCACAACAACAATTGCCACAAGAAAAAACAGGTTATGGCAGTGCCTTTTTTATTAGTAAAGATGGATACCTTTTAACGAACCACCACGTGGTTGAAGATGCTTCAAAAGTCACAATTGTACTGAATGACCGCCGTGAGTTAGATGCAACTGTTGTGGGTAGTGATGAACGTACCGATGTCGCTTTATTAAAAGTGCAAGGTGCGAGTTTCCCAGAGTTGCGTACAGGCAATGTCGATCAATTGCGTGTGGGTGAGCCTGTACTTGCAATTGGGTCTCCATTTGGATTTGACTATTCTGCATCGGCAGGGATTGTCAGTGCCAAAATGCGGAATATGATGGGTGAAACCTCAGTACCCTTTATTCAGACCGATGTAGCTTTAAACCCAGGTAACTCAGGTGGGCCATTGTTCAATCAGCGTGGTGAAGTTGTGGGCGTGAACTCCCGTATTTTTAGTGGTACGGGTGGCTATATGGGCTTGTCATTCTCTATTCCAATTGATGTAGCAATGGATGTTGCCGATCAATTAAAACGAAATGGTAAAGTGACCCGTTCTTATTTAGGGGTGAGTTTGCAGGATATTGACCGTAATTTGGCTGAATCTTATAAACTGAGCAAACCAGAAGGGTCATTGATTACTCAAGTTGCACCAAATTCACCTGCTGCACGTGCAGGCTTACGTGCGGGTGATGTCATTCTTAAATATAATGGTACGCCAATTTCTAGAACTTCGGAATTGTTGAACTATTTAAACCGTTCAGTGCCAAATCAGAGTATTCAGCTTGAAGTATTACGTGATGATAAACGCCGTAATATTACCGCTACAGTGAGCACAGCTCCTGATGACACACCTGCCAAAAACAACCCTGACACAGCAGCCAAAGGTCCTGTTTTAGGGGTGTCGATTCGTGATTTAAGCGTTGCAGAACAACGCCAATTAGATATTAAAGGCGGTGTGCTGATTCAGGAAGTGCGTCGTGGTGGTTCGGCAGCTCAGGCACGTATTATGCCAGGCGATGTGATTGTGCAACTGAATAACACCACCATCCAAAATGCCAACCAATTTGTTGAAACAGTATCTACCTTGAAACAAGGTACAATTGCGCGTGTGGTGATTATCCGTCAAGGACAACGTGCGATTATTGGTATGCGTATTCAATAAGTTGATGCAGCATATAATAGTGAATCTATCTAAAATTTAGAATATTGCTAAACTTTAGATAGTCACTTATTTTAAGAAAGTCGCTCTTAAATTGGGGCGACTTTTTTATGTAAATCGGTATTTTTGTTAGACTAGACCGACATGGCCGTTTTAGTTAAAAGGATGACATGAGCAGCATATTTGATTTAAAAATCACCGTTCAGCCAGAACATATTGATATTTTAGGGCATGTCAATAATGTGGTGTATGTACAGTGGATGCAGGATGTTGCATCGGCACATATTGAAACATTAGGTTTAGGTGTTGAGGAATACTTAAAACTGAAACATGCGATGGTGGCGGTGGAGCATCATGTGCAATACCGTAAAGCGGCACTCGAAGGTGAGGAGCTGATTTTGCGTACATGGTTAAGCGATTTGAATGCTTTATATTCTTTTCGTCAATATGCATTTTATCGCCCTCAAGATAAAAGCCTGCTGTTTATGGGCAATACACAATGGGCCTGCGTGGAAATTAAGACAGGTCGTCCTAAACGAATGTCACCGACATTTACGCAAGCCTATCAACCCCTTGCTGCTGATGTGAATCCGTTGGATTTTAGTGAGTATGATTCTTAAGATGAGTTGAAGCACCCAATACAGCGTCATTAAAAGTTGCTGCTTGTTGATGCTGTAGATGTTGTCAATCAGGTGTTTGCTGTTTTAAACAATATGATGTGGCTTTTAGTGCTCACTTTAATTACGACATACATTTCTGTATAAAAAACTGAAACTCTCGAATAAAAAGAAAAACACGAGCGGCTGCAAAAGGAAGTCATTATTATGGATACATTGAAAAATCCATCTGCTATAATCCATCGCAATTTCTATTCGGCTTTTGCTCTGCATGAATTTTGAGGTGCAGAGCGTGTTATTTTTCAAGGTAACCCATGGCGCAAGCTAAAAAAACTGTTGATATTAAAAACATCCGTAACTTTTCGATCATTGCCCATATTGACCATGGTAAATCGACTCTAGCAGATCGTTTCATTCAAACCTGTGGTGGTTTACAAGATCGTGAGATGCAAGCTCAGGTGTTGGATTCTATGGAGCTTGAGCGTGAGCGTGGGATTACCATTAAAGCCACCTCGGTGACTTTGTACTACACCCATCCAAATGGTCAGGAATACCAATTAAACTTCATTGACACCCCAGGACACGTTGACTTTTCCTATGAAGTCTCACGTTCTTTGGCAGCTTGTGAAGGTGCGTTATTGGTGGTTGATGCGGCACAAGGGGTGGAAGCGCAATCTGTTGCAAACTGCTATACCGCAATCGAGCAAGGCTTAGAAGTTTTACCTGTACTGAATAAAATTGATTTACCGCAGGCAGAACCTGAGCGCGTGATTCATGAAATTGAAGAAATTATTGGTATCGAAGCGCAAGATGCACCCACCTGTTCGGCTAAAACAGGTTTAGGTATCGACAATGTATTAGAAACCTTGGTGAATGTCATTCCTGCACCACAAGGTGACCGCGATGCGCCCTTGCAAGCCTTAATTATTGATTCTTGGTTTGATAACTATCTAGGCGTTGTGTCTTTGGTGCGTATCAAGCATGGTCGTGTGCGTAAAGGCGATAAAATGTTGATGAAATCGACAGGTCAAACGCACATTATTACCTCAGTGGGTATTTTTAATCCAAAACATACCGAAACAGGTATTTTAGAAGCAGGCGAAGTAGGCTTTGTCATTGCCGGTATTAAAGACATTTTTGGTGCACCAGTCGGTGATACCATCACACTTGCAACGACACCAGAAGTAGAAACCTTACCAGGCTTTAAAAAAGTTAAGCCGCAGGTTTATGCGGGTTTATTCCCAATTGATGCTAGCGACTTTGAACCGTTCCGTGAAGCATTGCACAAACTACAAATTAACGACTCAGCTTTGTTCTTTGAACCTGAAAGTTCAGATGCTTTAGGCTTTGGTTTCCGTTGTGGTTTCTTGGGTATGCTACACATGGAAATCGTACAAGAGCGTTTAGAGCGTGAGTACGACTTAGACCTCATTTCATCTGCACCGACTGTAATTTATGAAGCGGTAATGAAAAATGGCGAAACAGTTTATATCGACAGCCCATCAAAAATGCCTGATGGTTCTACTGTAGAAGATTTGCGTGAACCGATTGCCGAATGTCATATTTTAGTGCCACAAGAATACTTGGGTAACGTCATGACCTTGTGTATTGAGCGTCGTGGTGTGCAAAAAGACATGAAATTCTTGGGCAACCAAGTGTCTATTACTTTTGAAATTCCAATGGCAGAAGTGGTGATGGACTTCTTTGATAAATTGAAGTCATGTTCACGTGGTTTTGCATCTTTAGATTATAACTTTGTTCGTTTTGAAAGTTCATCTTTGGTTAAAGTAGATGTACTAATTAACGGTGAAAAAGTCGATGCCTTGGCGATGATTTGTCACCGTCAAGATGCACGTCACCGTGGTATTGCCTTGGTTGAAAAAATGAAAGACTTGATACCGCGTCAAATGTTTGATGTAGCTATTCAGGCTGCCATTGGTGCGCAAATTATTGCGCGTTCAACTGTAAAAGCGATGCGTAAAAACGTACTTGCGAAGTGCTATGGCGGTGACGTTTCTCGTAAGAAGAAACTACTTTCCAAGCAAAAAGAAGGTAAGAAACGTATGAAGCAAGTGGGAAGTGTTGAAATCCCGCAAGAAGCTTTCTTGGCCGTACTTAAAGTCGAACGCTAAAATTATAAGGATAATAAACCCATGGATTTTGATTTTAATTTGATTCTCGTTCCTGCCACATTATTTTTTATTGTGGTGTGGTTGCTCGATAAATTTGTATTTAAGCAAAGAGCAACCAAAGGGAGGGGCAATGAAAACTTCATTATCACATGGGCGTATGATTTTTGGCCTGTTTTGGCAGTGGTGATGGTGCTGCGTTCATTCCTGTATGAACCATTTAATATACCGTCAGATTCTATGGTGCCAACTTTAGAAACGGGTGATTTTATTTTGGTGAACAAATTTGAATACGGTGTGCGTTTGCCAATTATCAACAGTAAAATTATAGATGTGGGTTCGCCTGAACGTGGTGAGGTTGCGGTGTTTCGTTATCCGCCACAACCAAGCATTAGCTATATTAAGCGTATTGTCGGTTTACCAGGTGATCATATTGTTTATGATCATGGTCAGCTAAGCATCAATGGTGAAAAAGTAACGAAAACCCCAATCCAGTTTAGCCGTGAAAAAGATAGTTTAGATACACCTACGGCAATTTACCATCAGGAAACTTTAGGCACGCATACCTTTACCATGCGCGAACTTGAAGGTGTAAACGTTGCGCGTCAGGCACCATTCCTGAACTATGTAGACAACGGTAAGTATTCAGCAGAAAATGGTTTATATTGGGAAGTCAAAGTTCCAGAAGGTCATTACTTCGCGATGGGGGATAATCGCGATCAAAGTGCTGACAGTCGTTTTTGGGGCTTTGTACCAGAGGAAAACCTAACAGGTCGTGCATTCTATATCTGGATGCATAAAGAGCCTGGGTTTAATTTGCCGTCATTTAGTCGTAATGGCAAAATTGATTAATACAGCAGATTAGGAAAATAAAAAATGCGTCATCAACAAGGGGCATCCTATATTGCAATTTTAATTGCAATTATTGGTTTTGCATTTATGGCAAAAGTAGCAGTTGCAGTTTGGGGGCCATATTTCGATGATCGAATGTTGGATAACCAAATTGAAGAACAGTTATTGAACGGGCCAAAAAACCTCACACCACAAAAATTTATTAGTGAGATGGATAGGCGTTTAAGCATGAACAACATTCGCGATATTCAATTTGCAGATGTTGCTCAAGTAACCAATGTCGATGGTCTGCAAGTGAAAAAAGAATATGAGATAAGAAAACCATTCTTATTGAATATTGATATTGTAATGAAGTTCGAGAAAAGTTTTGATCAAAGCTCAGTCCAAGCTAAATGAGACCCGTCTAGCCAACCGAATCGGTTATCAGTTTAAGCAACCTGAATTGCTTAAACTGGCTTTGACTCACCGCTCGGTGAGTCATAAACACAATTATGAACGTCTGGAATTTCTAGGCGATTCGTTGTTGGGAATGATTGTTGCCAATTATTTATATGTGGCTTATCCACATGAAAATGAAGGTCGTTTAACGCGCATGCGGGCAACCTTGGTACGTCAGGAAGCCTTAGGTAAAATCGCCAATGACTTAAAGCTCAGCCAAAATTTAATTCTCAGTACGGGGGAATTGAAATCTGGCGGTCATCATCGTGAGTCTATACTGGCAGATACCGTAGAAGCGATTATTGGCGCCATTTATGTCGATAGCGGTGATTTGAATTTGCTGCAAACGATTGTGTTAAAATGGTACAGCCCTTATTTAGATCATATTGAGCCAACCGATCAACTCAAAGACCCTAAATCACGCTTACAAGAGTATTTACAAGCACGTAAAAAACCTCTCCCAGTTTACGAGGTTGTAGATATTCAGGGCGATGCCCCGAATCAGCATTTCATTGTGGAATGCCGAGTAGATAGCTTGCCTGTAATGAAGGGTGAAGGTTCAAGCCGTCGCTTTGCCGAGCAGGCAGTTGCGGCAGATATTTTAAAATTCTTGGAGCAAAAGTCTGAATGACCATCCATTCCGATCACGTAGATGCTGGTCACGAGTCGAATAACGACGCCAATGACATGATTAACCAATTCTTTAGCGGTCAGGGAACTGAAATTCCATCTGATTTCCGCAGTGGTTTTGTTGCGATTGTTGGTCGCCCGAATGTGGGTAAATCGACGCTCATGAACCATTTATTGGGTCAAAAACTGTCCATTACTTCACGTAAACCGCAAACCACACGTCATAAAATTGTGGGGATTGATTCACGCGAAAAATCTCAGGCTGTATTTGTTGATACCCCAGGGATGCATAAAAAAGAAGTTCGTGCCATCAACAAAATGATGAACCGTGCTGCATCATCTGCTTTGCGCGATGTGAACTTGGTTTTGTTTGTCGTAGATGCACAAAAATGGACACAAAATGATGAGCTGGTGCTGGAAAAACTGAAAAATGCAGAAATGCCAGTGATTCTAGTGATTAACAAACTCGACACCTTTGAAAATAAAAATCAAGCTTTGCCGATTATTCAAGAACGTGCCAAGTTAATGAACTTTGCCGAAATTGTTCCTGTATCAGCATTGCGGGGTGCAAACCTAGATCATTTGCGTGACACGATTGAACGCTATTTGCCATTCCAGCCGCCGTTGTATTCGCTGGATCAAATCACAGATCGTTCTGAGCGTTTCTTAGCATCTGAAATTATTCGTGAAAAGATCATGCGTCAACTAGGTGAAGAACTGCCTTACGATTTAACCGTGCAAATCGAATCATTTAAAACTGAAGATGCAGTTTTAAATGAGAAAACAGGTCGTATGAAAGCGCCATGTACCTATATTGATGCCACTATTTTTGTCGACCGTTCGGGTCAAAAAGCCATTGTGATTGGTGAAAAAGGCGCGAAGCTGAAAAAAATTGGTATGGATGCACGGGTTGACATGGAAAAAATGTTCGAGCAAAAAATCATGCTGACGCTTTGGGTGAAAGTCAAAGGTGGTTGGTCTGATGATGAACGTGCATTAAAAAGCTTAGGGTATAGTGATATCTAAGTTTGACGAAAAGGGAACTGTGATGATGAGAGTGTTGGCCATTGTGGCATGTATGTTGGTCTTGCAAGGTTGTATTCACAAAGTTGTGACAGTTCCCGTAAAAGTCGCCTACAAAACTACAAAAGGAGTGGTGAAAGGCACTGCTGCTGTGGTCGGCGCGGTCATTCCAGATAGCGATGACGAAGAAGAATCAAAACAAAAACATTCTAAAGAACAGGATTAATTAACGCAATCATGCGTAATGAAATCTTGCATGGTTATTTAATCCATCATCGAAAATACCGTGAACGTAGCCATATTGTGCATTTATTTACCCGCGAACATGGGCGGGTCGATGGAGTTTTAAGACAAATGCCACCGCCACAATATCAACCGATTCGCATACAAGCTTCGGGAAAATCGGATCTTAAAAATTTCACTAAACTCGAAATTGTTAATCAACCCGTTTTTTTCTTTGGTGATGCATTTTTTTCAGGCTTTTATTTAAATGAAATTGTGTTGCGTCTATGTTCTGCCGAAGTGGAAATGCCTGAAACCTTTGTGCAATATCATCAGACTCTGGCGCATTTACAACACTTATCTAGTCACGAAAATCCCAATCTATTCTTAAGACAGATTTTGCGTCAGTTTGAACATGCTTTATTGGAAGAATTAGGTTATGCCATTGATTTTTCAGTCGATGCGAGCCAAGAGCCGATTCAGCCAAACATGTATTATCATTTTCAACTGAATGATGGTTTTATCCCTACCGCACAAGCATCACGAGCAAATTTGCTGGGAACACAGATCCTGAGTATGTGTGACTATGAAAAAGGTAGGGATTTTAATCCAGAGCAGTTACAATTACTGTCTCGGCTGTATCGACAAATGATTAGTTCACTGTTGGGTGATCGACCTTTAAAAAGTCGCCAATTGTGGATTCAGAATTCTCAAACCCAAGCGTAATGTAGGAACCTATTATGGCTTTACTCGGTGTCAATATTGACCATGTGGCAACTTTAAGACAAGCGCGTGGCACGAACTATCCAGACCCTGTGAAGGCCGCATTAGTTTGTGAACAGGCTGGTGCAGAAGGAATTACTTTGCATTTGCGTGAAGACCGTCGCCATATTCAGGATGATGACGTGCGTCGTATGCGTCCGTTGCTCAAAACCCGCATGAATTTGGAAATGGCAGTCACTGAAGAAATGATCGAGTTTGCCAAGGAAATTCGTCCACAGCATGTGTGTTTAGTACCTGAACGTCGTGAAGAAGTGACTACTGAAGGTGGTTTGGATGTCGTGGGAAATTTTGCAGCAGTGAAGGCCGCGACACAGGAATTAACTGCTATTGGTTGTGATGTATCACTCTTTATTGATGCAGACCCAGCACAAATTGATGCGGCTGTTGCGTGTGGTGTACCGACCATTGAAATTCATACAGGCGCGTATGCCAATGCAGAAAACGAAGCTGCACAGCAAGCAGAATTGACCCGTATTATTCAGGGCGTAGAATACGCAGCCAGCCGTGGTTTAGTGATTAATGCAGGACATGGTTTGAACTTGGATAATGTAGGTGCAATTGCCGCAATTCCACACATCCATGAGTTAAATATTGGTCATGCTTTAATTGGTGATGCTGTATTTGTCGGATTGGAGCAGGCTGTTAAACGCATGAAAGCCGCGATTGATGCAGTGCGTTAATCTGTATATTTGAAATTGAAAGATAAAATTTGAAACGTTATGTCCAGCATAAATTACGATGAATTGATGCAGCCTGTAATTGGATTTTTAGGCTGCGAAACACCCAAAGAATGGTTGAACGAAGCATTAAACAATTTAGATATTTTGATGCAAGATCATGCCAACTGTGAAAAAAAAGCAGCAGGCACGGCCATGAATCTGATGTTTCGATACAGCTTTTTTACCGACTTACAGGTCAAACTGGCACAGTTGGTACGCGAAGAAATGTTGCATTATGAGCAGGTGTTAGAGTTCATGGCAAAGCGTGGACAAACATGGCAAGGTTTAAGTGCAGGGCGTTATGCAGGTGGTTTACGCAAAGAAATCCGCACTTATGAACCCGAAGCATTGATTGATGTTTTGGTGATTGGTGCCTTTGTAGAAGCGCGTTCATGCGAGCGTTTTTATGCGCTTGCGCCACTGGTAGATGAAGAATTAGGGAAATATTATCGTTATTTGCTTAAATCAGAATCACGTCATTATGAAGATTATTTGGCGCTGGCTTTGGATGTGGCAAAAACGGCAAAACTGAAAAACCCTGAAGAAGATATTCAGGGGCGAATTCAGCATATACGTGAAGTGGAAAAGAAATTAATTATGAGTCCAGATGATCTGTTTCGTTTTCATAGTGGTGTGCCTGTGAAAGCAGTTTAAACTGCGGAACATTTTAAATAGGTAACGGGACTTCGGTTCCGTTTTTTTATCAGCCGATTTGTCGCTTAGATATTTTGATAGTGGCTTGTTGCCTAAGCCACTTAGAAGTGATCAGGGGTGAGATTAGGAATCGCGTTAAAATGCACTGTCATAATAGGTAGCAGCATTCATCTTTTTGAACGATTCAGGCATGAATCGCTACTTAGGTATTTACAGACCACATCATCCATAAATTTTAGGCAATAAAAAGCCCAAGTCATTAAGCTTGGGCTTTTTAGAATTTGGCTCTCCCACCTGGGCTCGAACCAGGGACCTGCGGATTAACAGTCCGTCGCTCTACCGACTGAGCTATGGGAGAATCTGAATGCGATTATAAGCAGATTTAAGCAAGGGTCAAGCAAAAACTGTCATGTTTCTTTCATTTTGACTTTATGTGCTTTTTATTTGAACAAAAAATTTTTTTTAATTAAAAAATCACCCTCAAGACTTGCGTTACATAAAATCGGTTGTTAGTCTGAGTGACAGAACAAAGCGTTTAAGTAGTATCTTAAACAGTGTGGATTTAACCCAACTTGCCAGCACTAAAATGGCTAAATCGGAGTAAGCGAATGAATACGCTCAACATTTCTGATATTTTTTCTCAATTTTCATATTATCAAGAACATTATCTTTCTATCTTGTCTACGCCTGAACAATACTATACAGCTGTAGAAGGTGCATATATTCATGTCTGGCCATTAGCACCTCAAGATTTGTATTTGGGCGATTTATTGCAATTGTGGTTTAGTGAAAAATGGCTCATTCAATCAACCTGCCAATTGCTTTCAGATCATCCAGACAACGGCACCAAAAAACCATTACAGCGTGATCATGATTTGTATTTGTACCAACTGGCAGGCAGCGCACTTTCGGGGAGCAACCGTTCACACGTGTGGTCTGTGTCTGAACAAAAACCATTGCGTGTACAATTAGACTCTGTTTTTCGCTATTTATGTGAATATAAAGCGACATCTCAACCAACAGTGTCTAAGTCAGAGTTGATAGCAGCATTGAAAAATAGTGTTTGATCTAAGATGATTCATTATGGTCAGCCAAATAGATGTGTATTGAGTCGAGCTAAATAACTCGCACTGAAATAGTGTTATCAACTGCGGTACAGATTTACGGACAGCTTGAAAAGGATATTCAGCCGTGTGGATAAAAATAAGCATTGCCATGCTCGCATTTGCTGCAAATTCCTTGCTATGTCGTTTGGCATTGGCTGAGCAGCAAATAGATCCTATGAGTTTTAGTTTGCTCAGGGTTGGCAGTGGGGTAGTGTGTTTAGGACTGTTCTATGCTGTTTTGCAGGTTCAACAACCAATTCAATTCCAATGGAAATCTGCACTAAGCCTTGCTGTATATCTGCTCGGTTTTTCGTTGGCGTATTTGCATATCGATGCAGGTATAGGGGCATTAATTCTATTTGGCGCAGTGCAAATCACCATGATCAGTTATGCCATTTTGCATGGTGAGTGTATGACTTTAGCGCGCTGGGTTGGATTAGGCTGTGCTGTATTAGGGATGGGCTTGCTGCTATTGCCTGAAGCCAGTGCACCAACCTTCAAACATGCGTTGATGATGTTGCTGGCAGGTATTGCATGGGGTTTTTATAGTATCGCTGCAAAGACGATGCAGCATGCTTTAACCAATACTCTGTCTAATTTCATTCTAGCGACACCACTTGTTGCTGTATTTTTTCTTTGGCATTTACCTGAAAGTTTTATCACTTGGCAGGGTGTGGTTTTGGCAGTGTTGTCGGGTGCATTGGCTTCGGCTGGAGCGTATGTGTTGTGGTACAGCATTGTGAAAAAAATTGACCATATTACCGCAAGTACTGTGCAACTTTCTGTGCCGTGTTTGGCGATTTTAGGTGGTGTGATTTTTCTAGGTGAACAATTAACCCTATTGATGGTTATAGCAACCCTGATTGTGTTATGTGGTATTTTGATGGTGATTTTAACTAAGCCGCGGGTTTAACCAGTATTCCTATAATTTGCTCGGAATTTCATCCATGTAATATAAAAAACCCACGATTCAATCGTGGGTTTTGTTCATCTAAACAAATTTAGATTATTTTGCAGCTTTTTCAGCTTCGATTGAAGCAATCGCTTCATCGACACCTTCAATTGATTCTGCAGCTTTTTTGATACGAGCCAACGCATCTACAAGTACTTCGTCTGCAGTTGCATAAGAAATACGCATGAAACCACCTAAACCGAATGCATCACCAGGAACAACGGCAACACCAGTTTCTTCCAATAACCAGGCAGAGAATTCTGTGCAAGATTTTAAGCCTTTGGCACGAATCAATGGTTTGATGTTTGCATACGCATAGAACGCGCCATCTGCAGGTAAGCATGAAATACCTTTGATGTCATTCAAACCGTTTACAACTAAGTCATGACGGCGTTTGAATGCTTCAACCATTGGCTCAAGTACGTCTTGTGGGCCGTTTAATGCAGCTTCTGCAGCAACTTGTGAAATAGAAGTTGGATTAGAAGTCGATTGAGATTGAATTTTCTTCATCGCACCAATTAGTTTGGCAGGGCCCGCTGCATAGCCAATACGCCAGCCAGTCATTGCATAAGCTTTAGACACACCGTTTAACACGATTGTGCGGTCATAAAGGTCTGGTGCAACAGTCGCGATGTTGTAGAACTCATCATCCCAACGGATTGGTTCATACATATCGTCAGAAGCAATAAATACTTCAGGATATTTACGTAGTACTGCAGCTAAAGCTTCTAATTCTGCTTTGGTGTAAATCATACCAGTAGGGTTAGATGGGCTGTTGAGTACCACTAAACGTGTTTTGTCAGTGATCGCAGCTTCTAATTGTTCAGGTGTGATTTTGAAGCGTTGTTCTTCGCCACATTTCACAATCACTGGCACGCCTTCAGCAATAATCACCATATCTGGATAGCTTACCCAGAACGGTGCAGGGATAATCACTTCATCACCCTTGTTTAATAAAGCCAACGCCAAGTTAAAGAATGATTGCTTACCACCGCAAGACACCAAAATTTGGTTCGCTTGGTAGTCAAGATTATTGTCACGTTTTAATTTTGCGATAATGGCTTTTTTAAGACCAGGCGTACCGTCAACAGCAGTATATTTTGTAAAACCGTTATTAATTGCTGCAATAGCTGCATCTTTGATGTGTTGTGGTGTATCGAAATCCGGTTCACCTGCACCCAAACCAATAACGTTATGACCCGCAGCTTTAAGTTCAGCGGCTTTATTGGTGACTGCAAGTGTTGGGGACGGTTTGATGGCATTGACACGATCAGAGAGACGTACGTCCACGGCATATTCCTTCTTATAGGGATAAAAAAATAAAAAGCATATTATCTTAGCCTAAATTCGATGTCTGCGTCGTTTAAAATTGCATCAAAATAATAAAAAATCACCAAATTAGACCAATTTCCTATGAAATCGTGATTAAAACTGCTGTGAGGTGGAAGTTTCTCGCATCGGGCAGCAAAAAACTTTAAAATAGTCCAAATTTTATAAGAGTGATGGTCATGAGTAAGCAGCAGCCTACTTCAAAAAAACCATTGGTGAATCTCCCATTCCCAATGCCAAATGCAGAACAAAGTGCTGACAATGTTGCACATAATCAGGTTCGTCCAAAACCTGAACAGTATGCAGATCGTACTTGGATGCCACCACGTGGCACCCGTCGTTCGATGGGTAAGCGCTAAAAAAATGCCACAATTCGTGGCATTTTTTATGGATGGAGATTACTGTCTGTGACGCTTCGCCTTATGAAATGCCAATCGTCCAAAAAAAATCGTGGAGATTAACGTGCATGCTTTCGGGCTTTGCTTGCAGGCTTCGGTGGTGCAATTACACGCACACCATGCCAAACATCGCTAAAGTCTTGCTCATTGATATTATACAGTTCCAATAAAGCTAAAATGACGGCACCAAACAGCATAGGTCCTTCAGAATTGCTCTGGAATTCAAAGACCTTACCATTTAAGTTGTGCAAAATATCCTGAATTTCAAAGACCCGATCACGACCATTGCTGTCGGTTGGGTACATTTGTGTATTCAGTATAATTTTGGCTAAAGCTTTTTCATTTTCACTCAAAGCCAAGACTTCAATTAATTCATCGGTGGCAGGGGTGAAAATCACAGAATCACGGTAAATGGTGTGTAGTAGTTTTTGCGTCAGTTTAGGCAGTGCTTTTTCAACAAAAGGGCGAAACGACGCAGGAAAAATCACATTATGAGCGATGCCTTTAAACATTGGGGCAATTTCTTCAACGGTATATCCTGCAATACCACAACCAATTGAAGTTAAAAAATACTTCATTTTAGGATGGTTTTTGGCATAGATTTTAAAGTCATCCACATAGTGCTGAATTTGCGAAAGCGGCATTTGTTGTAAATGTTCATTCATGGTAGGAATGGCAAAACTTTGTCCTGCCCAACCGCGCCCGACGCCTTCAACGGCACCAAAAAATTCTTTGGCTGTTCGTGCTGCACCACCTGCATGTTGTCCTGCCATGTTACTGCCAAATACGAAAACAGTATCTTCAGGGAGGCTTTTGATAATTGATTCGTCGTGATATTGGTAAGTCATGAGTGTGTGCTTTTATGGTTGTCATCCTGAAATTTCATGTTGCCTTTGAATAGCCAGTGGGTCAAGACTTAAAGCAGTTTCCCTACGCTCAATTTAGTCGTAGAACATCTTTGTTCTAATAGCGTGCATGACAGAATTAAAACTGAGCGATAGCTTTGCAGAAACGTAACATCGCCGCTACATATTTGAATGCCCTGAGTGTAAGCGAATCTGCTAAAATGTCAGGTCGCATTAAACCTGAGAACTGCATTTGTGAGTGATAAGCAACCTTTCGATTTAGTCACCAACTATCAACCTGCAGGTGACCAACCACAAGCCATTGAAAAATTGGTTCAAGGGATAGAACAGGGCTACCATGATCAGCTATTACTTGGGGTTACAGGTTCAGGCAAGACTTATACCATGGCCAATGTAATTGCCAGAACACAGCGACCGACCATTGTTATGGCACATAACAAAACGCTGGCAGCGCAGTTATATGGCGAGTTTAAAGCGTTCTTTCCGAACAACGCAGTTGAATATTTTGTCAGTTATTATGACTATTACCAGCCTGAAGCCTATGTGCCATCTTCAGATACCTTTATTGAAAAAGATGCGGCCATTAATGATCATATTGATCAAATGCGACTCTCGGCTACTCGTGCATTATTAGAACGTCGTGATGCGATTATTGTCGCATCGGTATCTGCAATTTACGGTTTGGGCGACCCTAATGCTTATATGAGTATGTTGCTGCATGTGGTGCAGGGCGATCGGGTGAATCGTGATGATTTAATCCGTCGTTTGGTCGAAATGCAATATAGCCGCAATGAGTTGGAATTTTTGCGCGGTACTTACCGTATTCGGGGTGAAATTTTAGATGTTTTCCCAGCCGAATCTGATCAGCATGCTATTCGCATAGAATTGTTTGATGATGAAGTTGATTCGATTCGTTGGTTTGATCCACTCACAGGTAAATTGGTACGTAAAGTACCACGTGTGACCATTTATCCTAAAAGTCATTATGTTACGCCTAAAGATAATTTGGAACGCGCGATTGGCACCATTAAAGAAGAACTGAAAGAGCGTTTGGTATTTTTTCGCGAACATGACAAATTACTAGAAGCGCAGCGCATAGAACAACGTACCCGCTATGATTTAGAAATGATGCAGCAATTGGGCTATACCAATGGGATCGAAAACTATTCACGACATTTGTCTGGACGGCCTGCAGGTGAAGCACCGCCAACTTTATTTGATTATGTACCTGATGATGCCTTGCTGATTATTGATGAATCGCACGTGACTGTCCCGCAAATTGGCGCGATGTATAAAGGTGACCGTTCACGTAAAGAAAACTTGGTGAATTATGGTTTCCGTTTGCCAAGTGCGTTAGACAACCGCCCGATGAAATTTGAAGAATGGGAGCGCATTGTGCCATCCACAATTTATGTGAGTGCCACACCTGCAAAATATGAATTGGAAAAATCGCAGCAAATTGTAGAGCAAGTGGTGCGTCCAACTGGGTTGATTGACCCTGAAATTGAAATTCGCCCCGTGTTAACGCAGGTCGATGATGTGCTGTCTGAAATCAATCTGCGTAAAGAATTGAATGAGCGGGTGTTGGTCACCACTTTAACCAAACGCATGGCCGAAGATTTGACCTCATATTTAAAAGAATACGGCATTCAGGTAGCTTATTTACACTCCGATATTGATACCGTAGAACGCGTTAAAATTATTCATGAATTGCGTACAGGCGTGCATGATGTGTTGGTCGGCATTAACTTGTTACGTGAAGGCTTAGACATGCCGGAAGTGTCATTGGTGGCCATTTTAGATGCTGACAAAGAAGGTTTTTTGCGTTCGGAACGTTCGTTGATTCAAACCATTGGGCGTGCGGCGCGTAATTTGAAAGGTAAAGCAATTTTATATGCAGATCGCATTACTGACTCAATGCAAAAGGCGATAGATGAAACGGAACGTCGTCGTGCCAAACAAATTGAATTTAATGAATTACACGGCATTACCCCACGCAGTGCAGTACGTCAGGTGATTAAAGAGATTGACACAGGTGAAGTGCTGAATGATGAGCATATTGATGAAAAAATCAATGCGCAAAGCCGTGCTTTTAGTGACGATGAACAACACATTTTGACTGACCCTAAACTATATGCCAAACATATAGCCAAACTTGAAAAAGAGATGCTAAAAGCCTCTAAAGAACTGCAATTTGAACAGGCGGCACGTTTACGTGATGAAATTTTGCGTTTAAAAGCACAAATGTTGCAATCAGGCTAAATTGCGGGCGAGTTGCATTCTCATTGTATGTGCAACGATCTGAACCAAACGTGTATGTAAAATTTGAGTTGCAAAAATTACATATCCATACAGTAAATTGAAATGCTTGCGGTTATTTTTGAACAAGATAAACAAAATTGACTAAAAATTAGAGTTTAGAGGTTGGGAAAATGGCTAAAAAACTTCCGTTTGCAGGTGCGCGACTTGCCAAAATTGCCCTTGGTGGTGTGGTACTGATTGGTTTGGGTGCTGCAACAATGGCATATTCCAAAACCAATGAACCGATGAAAACGGTAGAAAAAGTTGAGTTAGATAAGTATTTGGGCGTTTGGTATGAAGTGGCGAGAAAACCTCTCTATTTTCAGAATAAATGTGCTTCCAATGTAACCGCAGCCTATACCTTAAATGAAAATGGCAATGTGCATGTGGATAATCGTTGTATTGCAAAAGATGGCAAACAAATGCGTGCTGTTGGCGAAGCTTTTGTACAAAATGCGCCTTTTAACAGCAAGCTCAAAGTTAGCTTTTTACCTGAAGTCATTCGTTGGTTGCCTGTAGGGCGGGGTGATTATTGGGTGTTAAAGCTGGATGATGATTATCAAACGGCCTTGGTGGGTGAGCCACGTCGTAAATATTTATGGGTACTTTCACGTACGCCGCATCCTGATCAGGCTGTTGTGACTGAATATCTGAACTATGCCAAATCACTCGGTTATGATTTAAGTGATATAATTCATACCAAACATACGCAAAATAAAAAGTCAGACTAAGTTGCAACAGCTCCAGAGCTATTTATAGATATAAGCAGATAAACGCATGCAGACCAATTGACCACGCAAAAGCTGCGTGTTTTTTTTATGTCCTGTCATTTTAAATTTTGAACATTCGATCAATTTCTAAAACAACATAGATATGGATATAATGCCGACTGATATAGGAGAGTCGGATGTATAAAGGCGTTGCATTATCGGTTTTAGCATCGGTCACTTTTGGGGTGCTATATTTTTATACCCAATTACTCAAGCCTTTAGACAGCGAAGAAACTTTTGCGTGGCGTATGTTGGCAACTTTGCCATTCCTGACCTTGTTTATGTGGTGGTCGGGAGATTTAAAACATATTTCTGCGATTTTTCAGCGGCTCAAACAACAACCTCAATTCATACTTTGGCTGATTTTTAGTTCGTTTTTATGTACCACGCAATTGTGGCTGTTTTTATGGGGACCGATTAACGGGCGTGGTTTGCAGGTTTCACTGGGTTATTTCCTATTGCCTTTGGTCATGGTTCTGCTGGGCTGTGTGCTATATAAGGAAAAATTATCAACTTGGCAGATGGCAGCAGTTGCCTTAGCCGTGCTAGGTGTCAGTCATGAAATTTGGCGCATTGGCACGGTGGCATGGGAAACCTTATATGTGGCATTTGCCTATCCTTTATATTTCTTTTTACGTCGTGTATTTCAAACCGATCACTTGGGTGGATTTTGGTGGGATTTACTGCTTGTCATTCCTATCGCGGTATATCTAGGCTTTTATTATAGTGACAGTGTAAATGTCATCGCAGCTTTTCCATATTTAATTTGGTCGGTACTTGGACTGGGCTTTTTAAGTGCATTGGGACTTGGCAGTTATATTTTGGCCAGTCGCTATTTGCCTTTTGTGATTTTTGGTTTATTGAGCTATTTAGAACCTGTGCTGTTGGCTTTTGCATCTATGTTGTTAGGTGAACGAGTTGAAGCAGGGGAATGGCTGACTTATATTCCAATTTGGTTGGCGGTTGCATTATTGGTGGTTGAAGGGTGCTTGCATTTAAGAAAGCAAAAAATCAATCAGCAAGATTTACAGCACAAGATTCAACAGTCATCTGGACCATAAAAGCCATGTCGCTGTGATGAGACATTGAAATTTCCAAAAGCTTAGTGGAGTTTGGCATCATCTTACTTTTAATCAAAAAATTGAACTTTTGTTGAAATAAACAAAATCACCCAAAAATCACAACTATTTTATGAATTTATAGTGAATATAGAAAAATAGTCGGGTTAGTACCAGCTTTTTGATTCAATCTTGACGTCAATTCCATTACAATTATCGGGTTTTTAAATTCATGCCTAGATATACAATTAATTAGAGGACGTATCTGTGAGCAAAGAGACTATCATCGCCCTACACGCAGAGCACCAAGGTCGCTGGAAAAACCGTGAAGAAATCGCGGAACGTATGATTGCTTTACTCGGTCAGTTGTACCGTGAAAAAAATATCATGGTTTCAGTATTTGGTCGTTCTTTAGTTAACCGTTCTGTGATTCAAATTTTGAAAGCACACCGTCGTACTCGTATGATGGATGTAGAACTTTCAGTTGTTCATACTTTCCCATTGCTTGAAGCTTTGGCAAAAGTAGACAACATCGGTTCAGCAGAAATCGACTTAGGTAAACTTGCTGTTGAATATAAAGAACAAGGCGGCGATGTAAATGCATTTGTTGCAGACGCTGTGAAATCTTTAGCGGGCAATCCAACAACTGTAGAAAGCAAAGATGTTGTACTTTACGGTTTTGGTCGTATTGGTCGTATTCTTGCGCGTTTAATCATTGGTCAATCTGGTCTTGGTCGTGGCTTAAACCTTAAAGCAATTGTGGTACGTAAATCATCTGATGGCGATTTAGAAAAACGCGCGTCTTTATTGCGCCGTGACTCTATTCACGGTCCATTTGCAGGCACGATTTCTGTAGATGAAGAAAATGAAGCAATTATCGCAAATGGTAACTTCATTAAAGTGATTTATGCATCTAACCCGTCTGAAGTAGACTATACGGCTTATGGCATCAACAATGCATTGGTGATTGATAACACAGGTAAATGGCGTGATGCAGAAGGTCTTGCACAACACCTTCAATGCCCAGGCGCTGCACGTGTAATTTTAACCGCACCTGGTAAAGGTGACATGAAAAATGTGGTGTACGGTGTTAACCAAGCTGACATCCTAGATGAAGATAAAATCATTTCTGCAGCAAGCTGTACAACGAATGCAATCACACCAACTTTAAAAGTGTTGCATGACAAGTACACCGTTGTGAATGGTCATGTTGAAACTGTTCACTCATTTACTAACGACCAAAATTTGATTGATAACTATCACAAGGCTGATCGTCGTGGTCGTGCAGCAACATTGAACATGGTTATTACCGAAACAGGTGCAGCGAAAGCAGTTGCGAAAGCATTGCCTGCATTACAAGGTAAATTAACAGGTAACTCTGTACGTGTTCCAACGCCAAACGTATCACTTGCTATCTTGAACTTAACGCTTGAGAAAGAAGTAGATCGTGAAGAAGTGAACGAATATATTCGTCAAATTTCTATTCACTCTAACCTTCAAGGTCAAATTGGTTATACCAACTCGACTGAAGTGGTTTCAAGTGACTTCATTGGTTCGCGTACTGCAGGTGTGTTTGATGCGCAAGCAACCATCACTTCAGGTAACCGTTTAACTGCTTACGTTTGGTATGACAACGAAGTGGGTTATAGCTGCCAAGTACTACGTATTGCTGAACAAATGGGCGGCGTAAGCTATCCTAAAGTTCCTGCTGAAACAAATGCATAATTTGTGAAAGTTAAAAAAGAGCCTCATTTGAGGCTCTTTTTTTATGCGCTTTAATTCATCATCGAATATAAGAGTGAGTGTTGAAATTTTCACCGAATACGTTATTATAAACTTACTAAAATAAAGTCTATGCTAAAAAGTAAGTTTTATTTTGCTTTCAAGTTTTTAAAGCCTCAACAATAGAAATAAAAGAAGGATACCGTTATGCAATACGCCACTAGTCACATACTTGGACAAGTCCTTGCTAAAGATTGTCCATCTCGGGTTCGTTTGGAGCATCTAGCCAACAAATGGTCAATGTTGGTGTTACATTGTTTAAGCGAGGGTTTACACCGTTTTAGTGAGTTAAGACAGCGCATTGAAGGAGTGAGTGAAAAAATGTTGGCACAAACGCTTAAAACCCTAGAGCAAGATGGGTTAATTTTGCGCACAGTTTATCCGACAGTGCCGCCTAAAGTGGAATATCAGCTCACTTTTGACGGCTCACAAATTGCAGCAAGAGTGAATCAACTGATTGAGTATTTAGAACAGCATTTGCCTGAAACTTCACAGCAATCTTCCAAATAATAGATAGTGTATCTTTGGGGGGAAGTCGTTGTAGAAGTAACTAATGCGAAGCACATTTGGGATGATTAAATAGCACGTTGATGTGAAAAATCATAACGATCAATCAGTAAAATTCCTATGGTAAACACCAAAATACTGGCAACACCATCCATTCAGCGCCCGTGTTATTATGCGAAGACCGCCGTCAATGAATAAAGTGCTGCACTTGAAAACAAATGGTCATATATCGCATGAATACGCGAAAGTGCGGTGCATCAATTCAATATACCAAGTTTTGATTCAACACGTGAAAAACCGTTAAACCCAAATGCTCATCAACACACCGACAGCATAAGCCATAATATTCTGCTGTGCAAAAAAAGAGGAATGCACGCAAACAACCTCAAGCCAATAAATAAAATTGTGACAAAATTTTCACGACCTTTGCCCACCGTTTTACCGGACACACTTGAAGAGAAAATTCCAATCACACCCAATGCACCAAAAAGCCCGATTTGAAAATCACAAAAAATGATAAGACGAATTGGCTAAAACAAAAGTCATGCAAGCAAAACCAAGGACAAAATGGCAAAACCCAATGCACCTGCGCACGCTATGAATTAAATATGGCTGAGTCACAGCCAATTGAATTAAAGAACGATAAATGCCTGCTACAGTCTAGTCTGTGTTGCCAGTCGTAGATGGAAGTTTTATCCATAACAAGCCTGCAAAAAGTAGGGTCATAATGCCGCTGCTGAAATAGACTGCTTCCCAAGATCAATAGGTCGATACAAAACCCACATAAGAAAAAAATGATCTTCTCATTGCTAAAAGCAATGAGTGATTTGAACAATCAGTGATAAAAAGTAGTTCTGTATACGATTGCATAAATATAATTCGAGAAATTTTCTAAAATATGGCAGAATATACGGCTTTTAAAGTTTTTAGAGGATTGGCAAGATGCGCTTTGTTGATGAAGCAGTCATTACCGTAGAGGCTGGCGACGGTGGCAATGGCGTAGCCAGTTTTCGCCGAGAGAAATTTGTACCATTTGGTGGACCAGATGGTGGTGATGGTGGTCGTGGCGGCAGCATTTTTATTCAAGCCGACGACAATGCAAGCACCCTTGTAGATTATCGTTATACCCGTAAATTTCGGGCTGAACGTGGTAAAAACGGTTCAGGCGCAAACTGTGCAGGTCGTGGTGGTGAATCTGTCGTTTTGACCGTTCCAGTGGGCACAACCATTGTTGATACAGACTCTGGCGATATTATTGCAGATTTAGTCGAAAGCGGTCAGAAAGTATTGGTCGCTCAAGGTGGTGATGGTGGTTTAGGGAATACTCACTTTAAATCATCTACTAACCGTACACCGCGTAAATTCACGCATGGTGCCAAAGGTGAGTTCCGTGAAATCCGTCTGGAGTTGAAAGTCCTTGCCGATGTAGGCTTGCTAGGCATGCCTAATGCGGGTAAATCGACCTTTATTCGTGCCGTGTCTGCGGCAAAACCAAAAGTTGCTGACTATCCATTTACTACCATGGTGCCAAATTTAGGCGTGGTGGATGCAGATCGTCATCGTTCTTTTGTCATGGCAGATATTCCAGGACTGATTGAAGGTGCAGCAGAAGGCGCAGGTTTGGGGATTCGCTTCCTGAAACATTTGGCGCGTACTCGTATTTTACTGCATATTGTGGATGTTCAACCTATTGATGGTTCTGATCCTGCGTACAATGCCAAAGCGATTCTGCAAGAGTTGGAAAAATTCTCTCCAACTTTGGCGAAATTACCAATCGTATTGGTGTTGAATAAACTTGATCAAATTCCTGAAGATTCACGCGAAGAATGGTGTAAACACATTCTGGAAGAATTGCAGTGGGATGGTCCTGTGTTCAAAACTTCAGGTTTAATGTCTGAAGGAACACAGCAAGTCGTGTATTACTTGATGGATCAAATTGAGCAACAACGTGAACGCGAAGTTGAAGATCCTGAGTACGCAGCAGAAATGAAAGCATTCCGTGATCAGCTGGAAGCTGAAACACGTGAACAAACCATTGCCGCGAAAGAAACGTATCGTGAGATGCGACGTCAGCAACGTCTTGCAGGTATATTGGGTGATGACGACGAAGACGATGATGGTGAAGATGGCGAAGTAGAAGTGTATTACGTACGCTAAGCGCTACAAAAAGTGACTGAGGACAAGATGATAGAAGTGGTAGATGGGCAACGTCAGCTCAAGGGTTGTAAACGAATCGTTGTTAAAATCGGATCATCTTTACTCACAGCCAATGGGCAAGGTTTAGATTTGGATGCGATCTCGCATTGGGCGAGACAAATTGCAGATCTACACAATGCTGGACACGAAATTATCTTGGTGTCATCGGGTGCTGTGGCTGAAGGTATGGTGCGAATGAAACTTGAGCATCGACCCACCGATCTACCCAGTCTTCAGGCATGCGCTGCTATTGGTCAAATGGGCCTGATTCAGACGTGGTCAAGTGTGCTGGAAAAGCACCAAATTCAAACGGCACAAGTACTTTTAACGCATGATGATCTGGCAGATCGTCGTCGTTATTTAAACTCATGCGATGCCTTGCAAAACCTGATTGAATGGCGCGTGATTCCAGTTATCAATGAAAATGACACGGTTTCTACCGATGAAATTCGTTTTGGCGATAACGACACTCTAGCTGCAATGGTCGCAGGGCAGGTACATGCCGATTTGTTAATCATTTTGACCGATCAGCAAGGCATGTTTGACTCCGACCCACGTTCTAATCCAAATGCGAAACTGTTCCATACTGTACGTGCTTTGGATGAAAGTCTGTTTGATATGGCGGGCGGTGGCGGCAAGTTTGGGCGTGGCGGTATGCTGACTAAAGTTCGTGCGGCACGTTTAGCGGCTAAATCGGGCTGTCCGACGTTGATTGCCAGTGGTGAAAGTGACAACGTACTTGCGCGTTTAATGGCGGGCGAATTGTTGGGTACTTTATTTATTACCGATAATGACCGTATTGCCGCACATCAACAATGGTTGGCAGCACATTTACAAACAGCAGGGCGTTTGGTGATTGATGATGGCGCAGTTAAAGCCATTAAAGAAAACCACCGCAGTTTATTGCCTGTGGGTGTCAAAGCTGTAGAAGGGCATTTTGAACGTGGTGATGTGGTGGAATGTGTAGATACACAAGGCCATCGTGTGGCAGTGGGACGTGTTAATTTTAGTTCGCGTTCTGCAGATTTGATCAAAGGCTTGGCTTCTGACAAAGTGCATCAGGTGTTAGGTGAGGCACGTTCATTAGAGATGATTCACCGTAATCATATGGCGATTTATTAATGTTGTAATATATTGAAATTAAATGAATAAAATAATTCATTTGATTTTTTAACTACTTTTTTAGCTACTTGGTAAAAAGCCTACTCAAGATAAGTAGGCTTTTTACTGTTAAATATATTTAGATATCAAAAACAAGTTTTTGGGTGTCATTTTTACCCGACTTGTAACGTATGTTTCAATTTGGTGGTCTTACATGAACCTAGATAGCTTAAAAGATTTATTATTATTTTTGAATTTCACACAACATCAAAGCGTATTTACCAAAGAATTTACTTCCGGAGATCATAGCCTTTCAATTGATTTTGATAAAAAAGAAATCATTTATCCTGAAGATGCAGGTTTAAAAATCAATGAACGTCAAACCTGTAATTTTTCCAGTAACGAAAATTTTGTGGTGTTTGAATGTGTACACCGTTTACTCGAAAAAGGCTATAAACCTGAGCACATAGAGTTAGAGCCAAAATGGAAACTAGGGCATGGTGCAAGTGGCGGACGTGCGGATATTTTGGTGAAAAACCATCAAAATCAACCCTTTCTAATTATTGAATGTAAAACCTTTGATCGTGAATTTAATAAAGCTTGGAAAGAGACGCTTGAAGATGGTGGACAGCTTTTTAGTTATGTCGAGCAAGAAAAATCAGTTGAATTCGTGTGCTTATATGCATCGCAATGGAATGAAACAGACCAAAAAATTGACGATCAGCAACGTATTATTTCAGTTAAAGATAACCCGATTATTTTAAAAGATTTGCCTGACGCCTTAAATTACAGCAATGCCAAAAACGTCAAAGAGCGTTTTAAGGTATGGAAAGACACCTACCAACTTGAAGCGACTGAAAAAGGGATTTTTGAAGATAATATTCAGGCGTATCAAATTGGTAAAGATAAATACACGCTAGCGATTGATACTCAGCCAATTAATAGTATGAACATTAAAGGCAAGTATCACGAGTTTCGTACTATTTTACGCAAACATAACGTTTCACGCCGTGAAAATGCCTTTGAAGTGTTGGTGAATTTATTTTTATGTAAAATTGTGGATGAAACCCAAAATCCTGAAGATTTGCATTTTTATTGGAAAGGCATGGCATATGACAGTTATTTCGATTTAGTCGATCGCCTGCAAAAGCTGTATAAAATTGGTATGCAACAATTTTTACAGCAAGACATTATTTATGTCAGCCAAGATGATATTGATGGTGCATTTTGGGCAATTAAACAAAAACCGAATGCCACCGAGCAACGAATTAAAGAACTCTTTCAACAACTTAAATTTTATAAAGGCTTAGATTTCGAGTTTATTAAAGTTTCCAACAAAGAAAAGTTTGAGAAAAATGCCAAAATTTTGATTGAAATTATTCAAATGTGGCAAGGTTTACGCCTAACCTCGACCGAAGAAAATCAATTCTTAGGGGATATGTTTGAGTATTTCTTAGATAACGGTATTAAACAAAGTGAAGGGCAGTTCTTTACACCTATTCCTATTTGTAAGTTCATTGTGTCAGCATTGCCATTAGAAAGCATGTTGCAACAACATTCTGAACCGTTAAAAGTGATTGATTATGCGTGTGGTTCAGGGCACTTTCTTAATGAATATGGCTCGCAAGTCAGTAAACTACTTAAGCCAATTAAAGATATTGATGAACCAAATAGTTACTATGCACAAACTTATGGCATTGAAAAAGAAGATCGTTTAGCCAAAGTATCTAAAGTGGCATCGTTTATGTATGGGCGTAATGAAGTTAATATTATTGATGCTGATGCCTTAATCTCCCATGAAAATATCAAACCTGAAAGTTTTGATGTATTGGTGGCAAATCCTCCATTTGCTGTCGAGGATTTTTTACAAACCATTGATGAGGTGGAGCGTGAAAAATTTAAATTATTTAATTTGGTGAATAATCCTAGCAATAATAATATTCAGTGTTTCTTCTTAGAACGTGCGCAACAACTGCTTGCCCCTGATAGCGTGATGGGCGTGATTGTGCCAAGTTCGATTCTAAGCAATAGCGACAGTATTCACATTGCCACCCGTGAAATATTATTACAGCATTTTGATTTTTTAAGTATTGTTGAATTGGGTAGCCAAACCTTTGGTAAAACAGGTACAAATACTGTGGTGTTGTTCTTACGCCGTAAAGCACAGCGTCCTGAACAAGCCGTACAATTTAAAAATCGGGTCAATAATTTCTTTGCTGATTGGGAAAATGAAAAATCAAGTGGCGGCGGTGCATATCAAGATATCAAAGTGGTGGAAAAATATTGTCAGCATACAAAAATTGACTTTGCACTGTATGAAACACTGTTAAAAGGCAAGCTTAATGCAGACTTATTGGCGATAGACATCTTTAAGGATTACCAAACCGATTTTAATAAACAGGCTGAAATTGTGAATTTGAAGAAACAAAAGCAATTTAAAGCCAAAACTGAAGCTGACCAACAAGCTGAGTTAGATAAGCGTTTACTTAATTATTTAACCAACATTGAAAAAGACAAGCTGTATTACTTTATGCTCACCCAATATAACGCAGAGGTAGATAACAAAGCTCGCCCATTGCTAGTAGTAAAAAGCCCAAGCGATAACAAAGAACAGAAAAAGTTTTTAGGTTATGAGTGGAGCAGTGCCAAAGGTAATGAAGGTTTAAGTTATTTGGGGGGTGATACGGTATTTGACATTAATACGCCATTATTTGACCCAAAAAACCGTGAGAATAGTGAAAAAATTAGTTATGTGATTCGGCAGAATTTTAATGGCGAGCAGGTGAATATTCCTGAGCATTTAACGCCGTTTGTGTCGCAAGTGTATTTGCATGATGTGCTGGATTTTAGCCGTAAAGAGTTTAATAAGGCGTTTAATTTATCGGCACAAAGTAAAGTTGAGATTGAAACTAAGTGGGATTTGGTGAAGTTGCCCGATGTTGTTGAAATTAATAAAGTAACTAAAAATCCGGAAAAAGAATTTGGAGAAGAAAGATTTATCTATATTGATATTTCATCAGTCGAAAGTGGTACAGGTAGAGTTAATTTAGAAAATATATTATCACCAAATGAAGCACCAAGTAGAGCCAGAAGAGTTGTTCAAAAAAATGATATTTTATTGGCGACAGTTCGTCCCAATTTAAAAGCGTTTGCATTCCTAAAAAATTTACCTAATCAAAATGTTTTAGCTTCTACAGGGTTTGCTGTATTAACAGCTAAATCAAATATTTTAGCTCAGTATTTATATGTGTGTTTATTTCAGAATTTTATGATTGATCAAATGGTTGCAGTGATGGGGAAAGGGCAATATCCAAGTATTAATGAAACTGATATTTCAAACTTTAAAATCCCACTTCCACCTTTAGACATTCAACAAAAAATTGTTGAAGAATGCGAAGCGATAGATAACCAGAGGGAACAAGCTCAATCATTAATTGCACAGCTTGAGAATAATATTTCATCAATTATTCAAAATGTTAGCGGTGATCGTATTAAAATAGGTTCACTCTATAGTTATTCGAAGATGAGAATTCAGGCTGATTTATTAAATGCTGATACATATGTCGGAGTCGATAACTTATTACCAAATACCAAAGGAAAGAAACCTTCAGAGTTTGTGCCCAATTCTGGAACAGTAACACAATACGGTATTGGTGATGTTTTACTCTCAAATATCAGACCTTACCTAAAGAAAATTTGGTTAGCTGATATAGTTGGTGGTGCTTCAAATGATGTTTTAGTTCTTAAAAGACAATCTGAAAACATCCGTGAAAAATATTTCTTTTACAATTTGAAGCAAGATCAATTTTTTGAGTATTCGATGCTCGGTAAAAAAGGTGTAAAAATGCCAAGAGGAGATAAAAATCAAATTCTAGATTATCGAATCCCTTTACCACCTTTAGCCGAACAAGAAAAAATTGTTGAGCAAATTGAAGCATTAGAAATGCAAATTGCACAAGCGCAACAAGTGATTGATGCAGCACCTCAGCAAAAGCAAGCGATTTTGCAAAAGTATTTGTAAGTAATAAAAAAAGTCCCGCAGCGTACAGCAACTTGCGGGACTTTAATATGTTCAACACACTGACCAAATAGCAAATGCGCATATTGTTATCACTTTGTTGAGGGAAATATCATGCAATTACAATTACGAAAAATCGAGAATAGCTTAGGCATCATTATTCCAGCATCTGTCATGCAACAATTTAATCTTAGGGTAGATACACCTGTAGAGATCGTAGAACAAAATGGAAACATGATGATCAAGCTCATGATTCAGAAGCAATCTAAACTTCCATTCAGTGAGTCTGAATTACTTGCCAAGATTGATGCTGACAGCGCACATAGCGACTTAATTGCAAAGCCTATTGGCAAAGAGTGGTGTGAATAAGCACTTATTGATCGGAGCGACTCATTGGTCTGAGTAGCGTCCCTCAAAATAGTTTATTTCAAGTTTATTTAAACTGAATCGTTCCATTTGCATTGACTGTAATTTTAGATTCACCTGCTGCCATATCTTGATCAGCTACAGCCGTTTCTGCGACTGCAAATTTTGCCATGCTTGCGCGCATAACAGGCTGCGGGAAATAAGAATTGGTGTTTAGGTTCAAGTTAACCAAGTTATAGCCCGATTTATTCCAAGCCTGACTTAACATTTGCGCACGTTGCTGGAAGCTTTTAGACGCTTCGACCATCAACTCATTTTCAACCTTTTTACGTTGTGCATCCGACACACTAAAATTAATAGATTGAGTCTGAAAGTTTTGTTGTAGCTCACTCACCAATTGGCTTGCTGCTTTAAAATCGGTACTTTGCACACGTACTTCTGCACGACCACGCCATTCTTTTAACTTACGACTGTCATTGTCGTAAATTGGATAGGTGGTTTGTGAACCCGTTTCAACTTTCACTTGTGGATACTTACGTGCAGTTGCAATGGCTTGGCTCATTAACTGGTTAATTTGTGATGCAAGTTCAGCAGGCTGTTTGTGACTTTTTTCAATATATAACACAGCATGCATTTGATCATTTGAAACTTCGCGTGTAGCTTCGGCTTGAACATTGACGATATTGTAATTTAAAGATTCATTTTGTTGGGCAAAAGCAGTGCTTGCAGCACCAACAGCCAACAGGGTAGCAGCGAGAGAAAGTAAGCGCATATTTTAACCTATTATTCAGGGGATCAGGATTTATGAAAAGCGTTTGAATTGATTTAAATAGTAACTTTGCTTTGTGAGGATTTTTAGTTGAATTTGTGGTGGCTTTGTAAAATATGCGTTAAAAATTGCAGCAAAAAAGCATTTATAAAATTCAATAAAAATAATGATCTATACTATTTTGAAAATAAATGCTGCATGACTTGAGAGATTGTGCAAAAAAACGTATAAAGGAAGTGGAAAGAGTTAAATTTTCTTTCCTTTGTCACAATATAAGATGATAATTCAATCCAATCATCTGCAAGATATGTTTTTTCGATGAAATTAGGCAATATTTGGGTTAAACCTGTTTATTTTCTAGAAAAATTAGGTATTATCCCGCATCCTAGTCTTGAAGAACAAAACTCTATCTCGCTAGATCAAAAAAGCACCGAGTCAAAGGACCGCAAGTCACCAGACTTATTTCTTTCAACCCATATCAGAGATGGTAATTCGATATGAGCGTTACTTCTGTAAACCCTGCCAACCATTCCACAAACGAATACTACTTGACTCGCCAAAGTCAGATGGAATCGAATGTGCGTAGTTATCCTCGTAAATTACCGTTAGCGATAGCGAAAGCACTGGGTTGTTGGGTTACCGATGTTGAAGGTACTGAGTACCTAGATTGTTTGGCTGGGGCAGGAACCTTGGCATTGGGCCATAACCATCCTGCGGTGGTTCAAAGCATCCAAGACACTTTAGCGAGTGGTTTGCCATTACATACCCTAGATTTAACGACACCTTTGAAAGATGCTTTTACTGAAGCGTTACTTTCACACATGCCTGGTGGTCAAGAAGAATACTGCTTGCAGTTCTGTGGTCCTACAGGTGCAGATGGCACAGAAGCGGCAATCAAACTTGCAAAAACCTATACAGGTCGTAGCTCAGTCATCAGCTTCTCAGGTGGCTATCATGGTATGACTCATGGTTCATTGGCGATGACAGGTAACTTGTCTGCGAAAAACGCAGTCAATGGTTTAATGCCTGGCGTTCAATTTATGCCATATCCGCATGAATACCGTTGCCCACTGGGTATCGGTGGTGAAGCGGGTGTAGATGCTTTAACGTATTATTTTGAAAACTTCATTGAAGATGTAGAAAGCGGTGTAACTAAGCCCGCAGCTGTGATTCTTGAAGCAATTCAAGGTGAAGGCGGTGTAGTCACTGCACCAGTTAAATGGTTGAAAAAAATCCGCGAAGTGACTGAAAAGCACAACATCGTTTTAATTTTAGACGAAGTTCAAGCGGGCTTTGCACGTTCAGGCAAAATGTTTGCATTTGAACATGCAGGTATTGAGCCAGACGTTGTTGTCATGTCTAAAGCTGTTGGTGGTGGTTTGCCATTGGCGGTACTTGCAATTAAACGTAAGTTTGACGCATGGCAGCCAGCAGGTCACACGGGTACTTTCCGTGGAAACCAATTGGCAATGGGTACTGGTCTTGTGGTGCTTAAAACCATTAAAGAACAAAACCTTGCACAAAACGCGCAAGAGCGTGGTGAGTTCTTACAAGCTGAATTGAAAAAATTAGCGGTTGAATTCCCATGTATTGGTAACGTGCGTGGTCGCGGTTTAATGATTGGTATCGAAATTGTAGATGAACGCCAAGAAAAAGACCGTTTAGGTGCTTATCCAGCAGATTCTCAATTGGCTGCTGCTGTTCAAGCTGCATGTTTTGACAACAAATTGTTGCTTGAGAAAGGTGGTCGTGGTGGTACGGTAATCCGTTTACTTTGCCCACTCATCATTACTCAAGAAGAGTGTGTAGAAGTCATCGCTCGCTTCAAGAAAGCAGTTGCTGAAGCGTTAGTCGCAGTTCGAGGCGCATAAGTTTATGGTAGATTTTGCAGAACATCGTAAAGCGTTACTCTGCAATGATGCTCAATCCATTGCTGACTACAGTGCAGCAATGGAACAAGCGACTCAAGCAGTCGCGGCATGGTTGCAAAATGACAAAATGTACACAGGCGGCAGCATTAAAGAATTGCGTGAAGCGATTTCTTTCCAGCCTGCAAAACAAGGCTTGGGTGTACAAAAGTCATTGGAACGCATGGTTGAGCTTTTCTTAAACAAAAGTTTAAAAGTTCATCATCCACATTCTTTGGCACATTTGCATTGCCCAACTATGGTGGCAAGTCAAATTGCAGAAGTGCTCATTAACGCAACCAACCAATCTATGGACTCTTGGGATCAAAGCCCTGCAGGTTCATTGATGGAAGTACAACTGATTGACTGGTTACGTCAAAAAGTTGGCTATGGTGCAGGTCAAGCAGGTGTGTTCACTTCAGGTGGTACACAGTCCAACCTGATGGGTGTGTTATTGGCGCGTGATGCGTGTATTGCAAAGAACTGGAAAGATGAAAACGGTAATCCGTGGTCTGTTCAGCGCGATGGTATTCCAAGCGATGCAATGCGTAATGTGAAAGTCATTTGTTCTGAAAATGCACACTTCTCTGTGCAAAAGAACATGGCGATGATGGGTATGGGTTTCCAGTCAGTTGTGACTGTACCTGTCAATGAAAATGCACAAATGGACGTGGTTGCACTTGAGCAAACCATGGCGCATTTAAAAGCTGAAGGTAAGATCGTTGCGTGTGTGGTTGCGACTGCGGGTACAACCGATGCAGGCGCGATTGATCCACTTAAAAAGATTCGTGACATCACCAATCAATATGGCGCGTGGATGCACATCGACGCAGCTTGGGGTGGTGCATTAATTCTTTCTAACAGTCATCGCGACATGCTTGATGGTATTGAGTTGTCTGATTCTGTGACACTGGATTTCCATAAGCATTATTTCCAAACTATTTCGTGCGGTGCGTTCTTACTGAAAGATGAAGCGAACTATCGTTTCATGCACTATGAAGCAGAATATTTGAACTCTGCTTATGATGAAGAGCATGGCGTACCAAACTTGGTGTCTAAGTCACTACAAACAACACGTCGTTTTGATGCGTTGAAACTTTGGATGACAATTGAAGCCTTGGGTGAAGAGCTTTACGGTTCGATGATTGATCATGGTGTGAAGCTAACACGTGACGTTGCTGATTATATTAAAGCGACTGCTGGTTTAGAATTGTTGGTTGAACCACAATTTGCATCAGTATTGTTCCGTGTTGTACCTGAAGGTTATCCAGCAGAGTTCTTGGATAGCTTGAACCAAAACGTAGCAGATGAGTTATTTGCACGTGGTGAAGCCAATATTGGTGTTACTAAAGTCGGTAATGTTCAATCATTGAAGATGACCACTTTAAGCCCTGTTGCAACATTAGACAACGTGAAAAACTTATTGGGCTTGGTATTGGCAGAAGCAGATCGCATTAAAGATGCGATTGTAGCGGGTACTTATACACCACCAATCGACTAATGTTCTCATTATTCAGATTGTGATGAAACACAATAAAAGAAGTCACTACGGTGGCTTTTTTTTGTGCCTGATTAAAAATATTGCAGTGAAGTGTGGTGGAAGCATTTTACCGTTTTTGCTTGAATGTTGTGATGGATTACGTGGTTTTGGCTTAAGAAATGCACTGCTGATGACATAAAAATTACGCAATTGGTGAATAAACATCAATTTTGGAAGATAAAACCATAAACAATGATGACATTGGCATGAATTATTACATTTGAAAAGCCAATCTAAGAAAAAAACGAGCACAAAAATATTTTATTACATATTGATTTTTAAGGAAATTAAAATAAATCAACGTAGAAAAGGCAAATATAATCAAAGCGTAACAAAGTTGTAACATGCTTGTCATATTATAAAACCAAAATGCAGTTATCGAAATAAGTACAAAACTTAATAACAAGTGACGTACTCCGAACTTGCATAAATGAGAGAGAACAGAATGCGCTTTACTAACATCGCCATTGCTTTAGCCGTATCTGCAGCAGCTGTAGCAACAACTGCAAACGCAGCTCGTGACACCATTCAAATCGCGGGTTCTTCAACCGTTCTACCATACGCTAGTATTGTAGCAGAAGAATTTGGTAATACTTTCCCACAATTCAAAACTCCAGTTGTTGGTTCAGGCGGTTCTTCAGGTGGTTTGAAGCAGTTCTGTACAGGTGTAGGTGATAACACAATCGACATCGCGAACTCTTCTCGTAAAATTAAAAATTCAGAATTAGCAGCTTGTAAAAAAGCTGGTGTTAACCAAGTTTTAGAAATTAAAATTGGTTATGACGGTATCGTATTTGCTTCTAACGCAAACAAAGCAGCTTATAAACTAAAGCCTTACCATGTGTTTGCAGCTATTGCAGCTGAATTACCATCTAAAGGTAAAATGGTTGCTAACCCATATACACGTTGGAACCAAATTGACAAAACACTTCCAAACGAGCCTATTACACTTGTAATTCCAGCGTCAAACCACGGTACACGTGAAGTGTTCCAAGAGAAAATGGTTGATGCAGGCTGTGAGGCTTATGCTGCGATTAAAGCATTAGACAAAGATGCGCAAAAGAAAGCATGTACTACTTTCCGTAAGGATGGTCGTGTAATTGAAATTGCTGGTGACTACACAGAAACACTGGCACGTTTGAAAACATCGCCAAGCGCAGTAGGTGTGTTCGGCTTAGGTTTCTACGACCAAAACCGTGACCGTTTACGTGTTGCAACTGTGAACAACGTAACACCATCTGAAAACACTATTTTAAATGGTTCTTACCCAGTATCACGTCCATTGTTCTTCTACGTGAAAGGTGAGCACCTTAAATCAATCAAAGGCTTACCAGAGTTTACTGAATACTTCTTGAGCAAAAAAGTATCTGGTAAAGGTTCTAAGTTAGACAAAGCAGGCTTAATTTCTATGTCTGACAAAGAACGTGCACAAGTTCTTGCTAACTTCAAAGCTGGTAAAGCGGTTAAGTAATTTGAGTTAAAACAGCTGATGGCAGGGATGACCTGCCATCGGCTTTTTGCTAAGAAATGTTTTTTCAAAAACGAAATTGAAAAAACAGTGGAGAATACATGAATCTGCTACTCATAGGTGTGTTATTGGCCATTATCGCCATAGCCTATCAAATCGGGTTAAGCAAGAGCCGTAACCTAGCAGGTAAGGGAAATAACTCTGCAATGTTACATTCACGCCCAGGATATTATGGTGCGTTGGTAGCATTATGGTGTGGTATCCCTGCTTTTTTAATTTTGATTGTTTGGAACTTGGTTGAACCAAGTATTCTAGAGCAAGTGGTGATTAATAACGTGCCAGCGCACATTGCTGCGAGCTTAGACCCTGCAAGTACAAGTGTTTTGGTTGATCGCGTACAAGCCATTGCATCTGGTTTTGGTGTGAGTGATACACCTGCTGCATATGAAGTTGCAGCGGCAGAGCAATTAGCGAAAATTGAAACCATTGGTTCTTATGCCAAACTTGCGGTGGTGATCTGTGCGGCCTTATTTGGTTTGGTGTGGGCAAAGAAACGTATTTCACAACAATTCCGTGCACGTAACCAAGTTGAAAAAATCATCAACATTTCTTTGGCATTATGTTCTGGTGTCGCAATTCTGACTACAGTCGGTATTGTGATGTCTATGTTCAGTGAAGCAATGCGATTCTTTAGTTTCGTTAACCCACTGGATTTCTTCTTTGGGACGGTCTGGAACCCTGGTTTTAGCACCTCGGGTAGTGCAGATGGCAGTTATGGTTTACTTCCATTACTGTGGGGTACATTGATGGTGAGTGGTATTGCCTTATTGGTTGCAGTACCTATTGGTTTAATGATTGCCATTTACCTTGCAGAATATGCATCGCCTAAATTCCGTGCATGGGCAAAGCCGACCATTGAGGTTTTAGCAGGTATTCCGACCATTGTGTACGGTGTATTTGCCATGATGATCATCGGTCCGTTCCTTAAAACAGCGGGCGCAATCATTGGACTAGATATTAATGCCACGAGTGCATTAACTGCTGGTTTAGTGATGGGTATCATGATCATTCCTTTTGTATCTTCATTGTCTGATGACATTATTACGCAAGTGCCGCGTGCGCTACGTGATGGTTCTTTAGGCTTAGGTGCAACCAAATCTGAAACCATTCGTCGCGTGGTGATGCCAGCTGCATTGCCAGGGGTGATTGGTGCGTTCTTACTTGCTGCGTCACGTGCAATTGGTGAAACCATGATTGTGGTGTTAGCTGCAGGTAATAGTCCTTTACTACACGCAAACCCATTAGAAGCGGTATCTACGGTTACGATTACGATTGTGAACCAGTTAACAGGTGATACAGATTTCGCAAGTCCGCAAGCATTGGTTGCTTTCGCACTTGGTTTGACCCTGTTCGTGATTACCTTAGGTTTGAACATTGTTGCACTATACATCGTGCGTAAATATCGTGAGCAATACGACTAATGAGTACTTCAAATACATCGTCTTTGGATCAGTTAGATCCACAAGCTGCTGCCGAATTACGTGAACAACGTAAAAATACCATTGCCAGTTCATTGGGCAAACGTCACCGTAAGGAAAAAACCTTTCGTTTGATGGGGTTTTCGGCAGTTATTGCAGGTTTATTCTTTGTCGTATTGTTATTCGGCAGTATCTTATCTAAAGGTTTGCCTGCGTTCTGGCAAAGCAGTATGAGCCTTCCAATTTACTTCGATCCAGCGATTGTCAATGTAGGTCCAAAACCTAAGGCGATTTCAGGTGAGTCACCAGCACAATACGAAGAACGTATGATTAAGTGGCAAACCGAAATGGGTATGGTCGATTGGGATGCCCTCATTGTGAACGGCATTATTGCTAAAGATAAAGCGCTAGAAGCTAAGCGTGATGATCTTGGTTACTTATATACCAGTTCAGAAGCGTACCGAGTACGTGACATGGTGTTGGCTGATCCTTCTTTAATTGGTCAAACCAAAGAAGTGAAAGTTCTTGCAGATGCCAACGTTGATGTATGGTTAGAGGGCAAGATTGACCGTAGTTTACCAGATGAGCAGCAACAGCTAAGCCCTGAAGTACGTCAACTGGCAGATCAGCTCGAATCACAAGGTATTATTGAAAGTACTTTCAATACCAATATTTTTGTTAGCCCAGACTCACGTAGTTCTCCAGCGACTTCTGGTTTGGCAGGCGCATTCATGGGTTCGTTATTCATGATGCTGATTGTAATATTTATTTCGATTCCAATTGGTGTTGCGTCGGCAATTTACTTAGAAGAATTTGCACCTAAAAATGCGATTACTGATATTATTGAAGTGAACATCAATAACTTGGCTGCTGTCCCTTCTATTGTATTCGGTTTGCTAGGTGCTGCGATCTTTATTGGCTGGATGCATTTACCATTGTCTGCACCATTGGTCGGTGGTTTGGTACTCAGTTTAATGACTTTACCAACCGTGATTATTACCACGCGTGCATCATTAAAAGCAGTGCCACCGTCGATTCGTCAAGCTGCTTTAGGTTTGGGTGCTTCTCGTTTACAAACTGTGTTCCACCATGTACTCCCACTTGCATTGCCAGGTATTTTAACGGGTGCAATTATTGGTGTCGCACAAGCTTTGGGTGAAACCGCACCATTGTTATTAATTGGTATGAGTGCTTTCGTTGCCAGTGTACCAGCAACTCCACTTGATCAATCTACTGCGTTACCTGTGCAAATTTTCTTATGGCAGGGTAATGAATTGCGTAACTTCTTCGAGGGACGTACCGCTGCAGCCATTATCGTACTTCTTGCGCTAATGATTGGCTTAAACAGCTTTGCAATTTGGTTGCGTAAGAAGTTTGAAGTACGCTGGTAATTGAGGGCAGAATATGAATACTGTAGCAAGCACAGAAAAACCAAATTCCTTAGAACAGGATAAACAAGTGAATCCACATCAAAGCCAATTTACATCTACCGATGTAGAACAGAAGCAATCATCAACTTCGTTTGTTTCACAGTTTGATACACAAGCATCTAGCAAGAAAGAAGCGAAGTCTTCAAATGTGAAATTAAGTACCAATGATGTGCATGTGTACTATGGTGAATCTGAAGCAATCAAAGGCATTGATTTAAATATCTATGAAAATGAAGTGATTGCATTTATTGGACCATCTGGTTGCGGTAAATCTACTTTCTTGCGTACTTTAAACCGTATGAACGACACCATTGATAGCTGTCGTGTAACGGGTAAAGTGATGTTGGATAACCAAGACATTTATGACCCGAACCTTGACGTGGTCTTGTTACGTGCGCAAGTGGGCATGGTGTTTCAGAAGCCAAACCCATTCCCGAAATCAATTTTTGAAAACGTGGCTTACGGTCCTAAACTGCATGGTTTAGCGCGCGATAAATACGATTTGGAAGAAATTGTAGAAAATAGCTTGCGCAAAGCAGGTTTATGGGAAGAAGTCAAAGATCGTTTGAATCAACCGGGTACAGGTCTTTCTGGTGGTCAGCAACAACGTCTTTGTATCGCACGTACCATTGCGGTAAGTCCAGAAGTAATTTTGATGGATGAACCATGTTCGGCACTTGACCCAATTGCAACGGCAAAAGTAGAAGAATTAATTTCTGAACTTTCTACCCAATATACAATTGCGATTGTAACGCACTCAATGCAACAGGCAGCGCGTGTATCTGACCGTACCGCATACTTCCATTTGGGTGATTTGATTGAAGTGAATGCGACTGAAAAAGTATTTACTCAGCCAGACCATCAATTAACAGAAGCGTATATTACAGGTCGTTTTGGTTAATTCTTAAAATCTGTAAAAAGGAACCGCAAATCAAACCGATTTGCGGTTTTTTTATGACGAATGTTTAGTACATAGTATGATTTTGTTTTTGCACAAATTAAACGGTAATGAGATTTAAAATCGATTAAATTAAGCAAATAAACAAGGTGATATTGAATTTTTAAGTTCAGCCCTCATCTTAAGCTAAGCACAAATAAAATTGAGAATTGCGGATCTATGTTATTTCACTTACCTAAACTTCCTGCCGAAATTCGTATTAGCCATTTAAATGCGCGAATTAACGAACAACGAAGAAAAATTGCGCAAACTACGGCATCTAAACTTGAGTTATTACAACTATCTCAACAAATGGCACGTGAAGCACGCGCCCGTAAAAAGAACAATCAAAAAATTTATGTACTTGACTTTAAAGGTGATACTGCCGCGTCTGCTGTAGAGCAATTGCGTGAAGAAATCACCCTAATTTTGGCAACGGCCAAAGCTGGACGTGACCGTGTCGTGGTACGTTTGGAAAGTCCGGGCGGCATGGTGCATGGCTACGGTCTTGCTGCTGCTCAATTGGTGCGTTTACGTGATGCAGGATTTCATTTAACCATTTGTGTCGATAAAGTCGCGGCAAGTGGTGGCTATATGATGGCATGCATTGGTTCAGAAATTGTGTCAGCGCCATTTGCGATTTTGGGTTCTATTGGCGTAGTGGCACAAGTACCGAACTTTAATCGCTTGCTTAAAGAAAAAAATATAGATTTTGAGATGTACACCGCAGGTGAATATAAACGCACTGTGACCATGTTTGGTGAAAATACTGAAGCAGGCAAGGCTAAGTTTGAAGAAGAATTGCAACAAACTCACGTGCTATTTAAACAATTTGTTGAAAAATATCGTCCACAACTAAATGTTGAAAAAGTGGCAACGGGTGAGCATTGGTATGGTCAGGATGCGTTGGATTTAAAGTTAATAGACAAATTACAAACCTCAGATGAATACTTGCTGAGTTTGTTGCCACAGCATGACATCTATGCGATTCAAACTCGTAAAAAGCCTACTTTGGGTGAAAAGCTAGGTTTGCAAGCTGCACAAATGGCAGACAGTTTGATTCCTGCAGTGATGAATAAACTGGTTGATAGCCTAAGCAAAGCCAACAGCAGTTTGTTGCAAATCCGTGATCCTAAACTGTAATAGTGATGATCTAACTTCTAAAATTTATCTAAAAATTGCGCTCAATTGAGCGCAATTTTTTTATTCACTTTTATTCAAAAATATAGGGTCTTTGATTTAAGCATCTTAATTTTCAATTCAGCTTGATGTTATATCTTTGTGATAAGAACAAAACCACCTTGATAGATTGAATATGCAAACAAATAGTGTGCCCGCGAAGCAATCAACATCTACAGATTTAATGATTCGCTTTTTGCATGTGGTGATGCTGCTAAGTTTTACAGGGGCTTACTTAACAGGTGATGCGGAAGAATGGCATCAGTTACATATGGCTTTTGGCTATACGTTGGGGATTAGTTTAGCTTTACGAATCGTATGGCAGGTGTTGAGTATGTTGAACAGCACACAGCCGACAGGAATTTCTAAACGTTTAGGCATGATTCAACAATTTGTAAAACGCGATTGGAAACAGCCACAGCAGTTTTTTTCATTACCGTTTTTAAAGTCAGGCAGTTCCAGTGCGTTTCAATTCAGTATTTTGTTGATTTGGTTGGCATTGCCTTTAACTGTGTTGGTTGGATTTTTCACCGATTATACCCAAAGTCATACTTTAAAAGAGCTACATGAATTTGCAGCAAATTTATTCTTAGCTGCGGTATTGGTGCATTTAGCGAGCTTAACTTTAAGCAGCGTATTGTTTAAAAAATGGCTTGCCAAAACCATGTTTTGGGGGTCGGGTAAACCTGCAGTATTAACGGTGTTGATCTGGATGATTTCAGTCGCAAGTTTAGCTGGCTTCTGGTGGTGGTATTGGCAATAAATTTGGATTTAGTACGAAAGAGGCATCCTGTTAGGGTTTCTTGATCAAGTAGAAGCATCCCATCAGCATTGCTCCTATCGTTGCTAAAAACATATCTTTATGCGCATCCCACATATCACCTTGCTGACCATTATAATTTTCAGCATCTTCTGGTGATAAGCCAAGCGCAATCAGCCATTCCAGCCATTCATAAATCAGGCTGGTTGCCATGACAAATTGAATGACCAAAAGATATAAAACGAACGGTTTGTTTTTAGGAAACCAAACTTCAAATAAACGTAATAAAATAGGGTAGAGCAAAACACCAAAAGCCAGGTGCACAAAACGGTCATACATATTGCGTGACCAGCCCATATTTTGATTTAAATTAAAGCCAAAGCTGTGCAAAATCCAATCATTATAGGGCACATAAGAATACAGATAATGTGCCCCGACAATGTGAATTAGTAAAAATATTAAATACAACACAAAGCTAGAAAAACTTAGTCCTACTTTTTTAAAAGCAATCAGTAAAGCCGCGAGCATAAAAACTGTGCCTGCCTGATGCAGTAAATATGACTCAAATTCCAGTGGTTGAATACTAGCAGCAAACATGGCGAGTATGACCAAGCCCAAAGCGCAGTAATGTTGAATGCGGAATTGATTTTCCATGTGATGTTTAAGTTGGAAGATTTGTTTTATTCTAATAAAAATGCGAAGCAGAAGCTTCGCATTTTTATATTTGGGTTATTGCTTTACAAATTAGATTTTAGCAATTAAATCTTGAATTTGTTTCGCTTGTTCGGCTGCATTACCTGTATAAGTTGCTGGCGTCATGGTTGCTAATCGTGCGCGATCTGCTGCAGGAACGCCTTCCAACTCGTTACCATTCACGAAATCTACCATCATGTCACGTGTCATGGCTTGACCACGTGTAAGGGCTTTTAACTTTTCGTATGGTTTTTCGATGTTATAACGACGCATCACGGTTTGAATTGGTTCAGCCAAGACTTCTTGAGCATTGTCTAAATCTTCAAGAATACGTTGTGCATTCAATTCAAGTTTGCCAATACCTTTAGAGCAAGCTTCAAAAGCGATCAAGCTTTGTGCAAAACCCACACCCATATTACGCAATACAGTCGAGTCAGTTAAGTCACGCTGCCAGCGAGAAATTGGTAATTTTTCGCCCAAGTGAGCCAAGACTGCATTGGCGATACCCAAGTTACCTTCAGAATTTTCAAAGTCAATTGGGTTTACTTTGTGTGGCATGGTTGAAGAACCAACTTCACCTTCTTTTAGTTTTTGCTTGAAGAAACCAAGCGAGATGTAGCCCCAAACGTCACGGTTGAAGTCGATTAGAATGGTGTTGAAACGACGTAATGCATCAAACAATTCTGCCATGTAGTCGTGTGGCTCGATTTGTGTGGTATATGGGTTAAAGCTTAAACCTAAAGACTCTACAAATGCTTGAGAATGTGCAGGCCAGTTAATTTCTGGATATGCAGAAAGGTGAGCGTTGTAGTTACCTACGGCACCATTGATTTTGCCCAAAAGTTCAACTTGCTTGAACTGTTTGATTTGACGTGCAAGACGATAGGCTACATTCGCCATTTCTTTACCCAACGTTGTTGGGCTTGCAGTTTGACCATGAGTGCGTGACAACATTGGTTGATCTGCGTGTTTTTCTGCCAATGCAACAATCGAATCAATGATTTGCTGCATAGCTGCAACCAATACTTCACGACCATTTTTGAGCATTAAAGCATGTGACAAGTTGTTGATGTCTTCTGAAGTACAAGCAAAATGAATGAACTCACCTGCATTTTTTAACTCATCAATGTTGGCAATTTTTTCTTTTAAGAAATATTCAACTGCTTTTACGTCATGGTTGGTGGTGCGTTCAATTTCTTTAATGCGGTTGGCATCATCTTCAGAGAAATCTGCAACAATTGCATCTAATGCAGCATTGGTTGCAGCGCTGAACGCCGGTACTTCGGTAATTTCAGGACGATTGGCAAGCGCTTGTAACCAACGCACTTCAACTGTCACACGAGCATGGATTAAACCAAACTCAGAGAGGAAAGGGCGGAGTGCATCACATTTGCTTGCATAGCGCCCATCTAATGGAGAAAGTGCGGTTAAAGCGTTCATATCGATTCCTTAAACTTTGGAATTAAACCTAAAACAAAAGCGTGTTCAGCATGGTTTAAACCACCTGATACTGTAAACGCGCCAGATCTTGAATATCACGTAATAATTTACGTTTGCTAAATACCATGCCCCATGAACTGCCACCAAGTTGACGCCAAAGGTGTGCCATTTGTAAGCCTGTAAAAAGCGAAGCTCGAATTCGGTTGGTATGTGCAGAATCCTTAAATGCTTCTGCATTGCCGCGTACCATAATGCGCGGGTTAATTTGTCCCGCTGTATCGACATAGGTTTGGGCTAAATTGGCAATAATACTGGGATGCAAATAGTTATGATCAAAAAATGAAAGTTGTTTTAAGATTTTTTGCTGCGATTGCTCAATAATTTCGACGTATTTAGGATTGCGATAAACTTTTTTTTCTAATTGTAAGAGTGCCATCGCATATGACATAGGTAATTTGGTATTGGATAATTTAGGTAAACGCGATTTAGGGGCGGTATTAAAAGGTTGGTTGATGCAACTTTCTAGCGTTTTTAAACCCAAAGAAATATCGGCCAAATGATTAAAAAAATCTAAAGTTTGCACACTGTGATTGCTACTTGGACGGATATTTAAACTGGCTTTAATCATTTGCTCAAAATAAAAGTTACCGCTTTCACCAATACTTTGTCGGCCTGTGAGTGCAGTCATGTGCGTGAGCTGGGTGGCTTGAAACACACCCGCTAACGCCAAGGCACGATTTTGGCGAATATTCAGAGTTGGTGACTGTTGAAACGGTAACTCTGTCATCCGAAACAATCCTTAAATAAAATCGGGTTTAGGTGCATTGGTATGGTGAATCACACCACCACCTAAACACACTTCGCCTGAATAGAATACGACACTTTGACCAGGAGTGACTGCGCGTTGTGGCTCATCAAACTCGACACGTACGCCACCAGGTAAATCAGCATCATTGAAGATCACGCAATCTTGATCATCTTGGCGATAGCGAGTGCGGCAAGTACAACGGAAGCCCGATGCTGGAATTTCTTGTTCACCTGCCACCCAATCAATTGCTTCGCTCCATAAAATAGTGCTTTGCATGAGTGGATGTTCGTGACCTTGACCAATCACTAATCTATTATTTTCAATATCTTTATGCAGGACAAACCATGCTCCTTCGGCAACGCCTTTTAAGCCACCAATGCCAATCCCACCACGCTGACCGAGCGTATAGTACATTAAGCCGTGATGTTCACCAACCTCTTTGCCATCGTCTAAAATAATTTTTCCAGCTTGAGCAGGCAAATATTGTTTTAAGAAATCATTAAAGCGACGTTCACCAATAAAACAAATACCAGTCGAGTCTTTTTTCTTGGCGGTGACTAAATCTAGTTCTTCGGCAATTTTTCGGACTTGCGTTTTTTCAATTTCACCCACTGGGAACAAGGTTTTGTTAATTTCACGACCATGTACGGCATGCAAGAAATAGGTTTGATCTTTATTTTTATCTAAACCACGTAATAGTGGGGCGTAGGCTTCGCCTTTAGAGTTGTACTGCGTTTCACCACGACGAGCGTAGTGACCAGTGGCAATAAAATCTGCACCCAAATTCATGGCGTGATCTAAAAAGGCACGGAATTTAATTTCTTTATTGCATAGAATATCTGGGTTTGGTGTACGTCCTGCAGCATATTCGGCAAGAAAATGCTCAAAGACACGATCCCAATATTCCATAGCAAAGTTGGCTGTATGCAACTTAATACCTAGTTTATCGCACACTGCTTGCGCATCGGCAAGGTCTTCCATCGCGGTGCAATATTCAGTGCCGTCATCTTCTTCCCAGTTTTTCATGAAAAGCCCTTCAACCTGATAACCTTGTTGAAGTAGAAGTGCAGCAGAAACAGATGAATCTACACCACCTGACATACCGACGATGACACGTTGTTGCATAGGATTAGGCATCCAAACTTGAAATTAGGGGAGAATTTTGGTGCTCGTAAATGAGCGATAAAGGATATTTTTGACCTGACAGGGCATCTTGCACGGCTTTAATCACCAATGGACTACGTGCGCGTGCAGATTCAATCAGTTCATCTAAAGTCATCCAAACTGCACCGACAATACCAGTATCAAGCTCGGCATGTAGGTCATGTGCAATAGATTTTGCTAAAAAGCAGAAACGGAAATAGGTACGGTCGGGGAACATCGGTGGGGTATAGGTATACATCCCAAGCACGTTCGTCACTTCAACCGTATGACCTGTTTCTTCCATGGTTTCACGAATGGCTGCTTCAATGATGGTTTCGCCAGCTTCAACATGACCTGCGGGTTGATTAAAGACGGTATGCGTTACGCCTTCTGTATGTTCTTCAACAAACAGGAATTTTCCGTCTTTTTCAACAACGGTGGCAACAGTCACATGCGCAGTCCAAGCGGTCATAAAGCAGCACCATGGATAAGGATGCACTATTGTATAAAATTTTGGGGTGTGTGGCTATGATGGGAGGGGATTTCTTTAATTGATCTTTTCAGATTATAGGTGTTGAATTTAGTGAATTGATAAAAGATTTATTGAATTGCCATGTTAGCGTAAATATTGTTTTCGAAAATTTCAAATAATATATTTATTCGAAAAATAGGAAATTTTTAATAGACTTCTTGCGTTAGTCAAAATTTAAACAGCCTAAAGCTACATTGAATAAGGTTTTAGCCAGTTCAAAAATAAAGTAAACGATACTTTCGCAAGAGATACCGTCTGAAACGTCAAGCAAATTATCGAAAATTCATGCTCAATAATCTGCTTGATAAGGCTGTTGGTGTTTGAGTACACCATAACAAAGATGAACCAACTTTCTCATTGCAGCTCCAATCGCCATCATTTTGGTTTTACCATTAGCTAATAATCTTTCATTCATCCCTTTAATATGAGGATTATGCCGAGTTGCGACAATGGCTGCCATATATAAACCGGCACGTATTTTGGAAGAGCCCGCTTTGGATAAATGGCTTCTGCCATGAATGGAGCTACCTGACTGCTTTTGAGTGGGCACCAAGCCAACAAAGGCGGCCGCTTGACTAGCTCTTTCAAAAGTATGACTGCGCAAGAAACTGAGCATTAATAAACTAGTTCGATCTGCAATGGCTGGAATACTGCTGAGCAGTTCTTTATCATTTTTTAAATCAGGATTCTGATCAATGTGATCATCAATTTGTTGGTCGATACCCTGAATATGTTGGTTTAACTGTTCAATACTCTTGTGGAGAGACTCAAGTACAGGTTCCATCGTGAAGGTAGACTCTGCTTTTTCCAAACGATTCTTTTCACGTTGTAAATCTTCACAAAGAACAGCTCTTCTATCCAGTAAAGCATTCAGCAATTGAATATGTTTGGGTAAAGGTTGCCAAAAATGTAGATTGGCAGTCATCGCAAATCGAGCTAGAACCTCACTATCTACCTTGTCTGTTTTATTCAGCTTAGACATACTCTGAGCAAAATATCGAGCTCTGGCAGGATTGGTTACAGAGACTTGATAGCCCTCATCAAATAAATATTTAGCCAAGAGTTCATGATAAATAGATGTTGCTTCCATTAAGATAATGGTCTGCGTAGAAGTTGCAGCATGCTGGTTTAGCCAGATTTGAAGTTGCTCAAAACCTTTTGGTGTATTTGAAAAAGTTTTGGTTTTCTTTTTATTTGCAGAATTTTCTAAAATTAAACAGCAATCAATTTTAGCTTTAGCAACATCAATACCAAGATAAAACATAATCTTTACCTGCTTTAATTATTCAATTATTGTTTTAGCATAACCACCGTCTTTTCTTGTGAATGCAGCATCAAAGTGCTTAGTTACCGTCCAGAGTTGTGCAAGTGGTTAGGGCAAATTGTAGGTTTTATCTCTTGCACAGACTAAAAGTCTTAGGTCTATTACAAACTCTACAATTTGCATATAGTGGAAGCTAATCACTACAACCTCCAAGATACAAGGTCTATTGTATATTTATGCATATTAAATATAATTTTTATTAAATATTATTAATGAAAGTGCAATATGTACATGGTTTGGAGTTGACTTCTTTCATAAATCATTTTTATGCGGATCTAAATTATACATTCAGCAATTAAATCTCACTGATGCATAAAACATTCTATTTATAGTGGTGTGAGCTATATAGATTACCCTCATGCACAGGAATAACAGTAAAATAAGCAGGCATTATGCCTGCTCTAAATAATGACGGGACACCTTTACATAATTCTGCGCTGAATACGGCAAAAACGCTTTTTCTTTCTCAGTCAGTGGACGCACCTTTTTAACAGGACTACCCATATAAAGGTAACCACTTTCCAAAACTTTATTTGGTGGCACAAGCGAACCTGCACCAATCATCACATCATCTTCAACAACGACATCATCTAAAATAATCGTGCCAATACCCACCAAAACACGGTTGCCAATGGTACAACCATGCAATTTCACATGATGACCAATCGTTACATCTTCACCAATCATTAAAGGCGAACCTTCAGGCTTATCAGCTTTCTTATGGCTAACGTGCAGCATGGCATGATCTTGCACATTGGAATTTTGACCAATCCGAATATGATTGACATCACCACGAATCACGGCAAAAGGCCAAACCGATACATTGGCAGCCAAATGCACATCACCTATCACAATTGACAATTCATCTACATAACAGCTTGCGTCAATTTTTGGAGTGTGCTCTAAATAAGCACGCACATTTTTTTTCATAATGCATAAATCTTTAGTTTATAAATTTGGATTGAAGGCAGTATAAAATAAAAAAGCACACATGCGGGTCATGTGTGCTTTGCGCTTTAGTCTAAGGTATAAATCTTAGAATAAGTTGCTAAAGAATTGTTTGATATGGTCTAACATACGTGCGAAGAAACCAGCTTCTTCCACTTCTTGCAACGCCACCAATGGTTTTTCAGCAATCACTTTACCATCTAAAGTCGCTACATATTTACCAATCACCTGACCTTTTTTCAAAGGCGCAGTCAATTTAGGTTGAACCACCAATTGGGTTTTAATTTGGTTGGCTTTGCCTTTTGGCATGGTCACGTTAAAGTTTTCTGGTAAACCAATTTGTACTTCTTTGCTTTTACCGTACCATACTTTGGCTTTAGCCAAGACTTGGTTGGCAGGCTGTACACGTACAGTTTCGTAGTTTGCATAACCCCAAGCCAGTAATTCACGGGTTTGAGTTGCACGAGCCTGCATGGTAGGCGCACCAAAAATTACCGAAATTAAACGCATTGGGCCACGTTTAGCTGAAGTGGTTAAGCAGAAACCTGCTTCGTTAGTATGACCTGTTTTTAGACCATCTACGCTTGGGTCGGTATATAACAGGGCATTACGGTTGCCTTGTTTAATTCCATTAAAAGAAAATTCTTTTTCAGAATAAATTGGGTAGTATTTTGAGCTGTCATGGATGATGTGCTGCGCCAAAGTTGCCATATCTTTTGCAGTAGAAAAGTGACCTTCGGCAGGCATACCCGTAGAGTTCATAAACTGGGTGTTGCTCATGCCAATACGTTTGGCTTCTTCATTCATCATGTGAACGAACGTGCCTTCATTACCTGCAATGTGCTCAGCCATGGCTTTAGAGGCATCATTGCCTGATTGCACAATAATACCGCGTAGCATTTCAAGTACAGTGGCTGTGCCATTTAAAGGAACGTACATACATGATTCTGTACTGCTACCACGACACCATGCAGATTCATTCATGCGGACTTGTTCATCTTCCGTGAGTTCACCCTTTAATAACTTTTGTTCAATGATGAAACTGGTCATCATTTTAGTCATAGAGGCAGGGGCGAGTTTTTCGTTTTCATTTTTTGAAGCTAAAATTTGTCCCGTCTCATAATCCATCAAAACGTATGATTTGTTATTGAGTTCTGGTGGTGTGGCTAAGACAGTTGCTGCATAAGAAAAGCTTGGTAATAGTAATAATGCAGCAAGGGCGCTTTTTCGGGTCATTCTAAGGGGTTCCAATACTTGATGTATGCACAAAGAGCTAGCATTTTAGGGCAAAGCTCAGCCGACTTCTATGGGAGATATCGGCTTATTGATAAAAGTATTGTAACCAAATTGTATTATCGGCTATATGCTGTCAATTCTTGGCAAATTGCTTTGTTTTTGGCTGTTCCAGCCGCTTTGGCATCTGCACGTGCTTCTTTTAAAATAGGTTGAAAGCTTTTTTGCTTGCTGAGTTTATTTAATGCTGTAACAGCGTCTTTTTCTTTAGGCATATATTCTTGTGCAAGTTGCGCATAACCTTGATTAAACTTGGCTTTATCTGTTACCAATGCAGGGCAAACTTCAGATAATACATAAATAGCCGCTAATTCTTGCTGAGTCACCTGTTGTAATGGTGTGACTTCAATATTTTCTTCTTGTGCCATTGCTGCTTGGCTTAAACCTAAACTCAGTGCAATTGCACCCAAAACTTGAACTGTACGTGATTTTTTAAAGCCAGAAAATGAAGCAGAAAATTGCATATAAATTACCTTAAATATGGTTTGAGCTGAATCATGTGATTCATTTAAGTGTTTATAAGATTAAACATTTATTTTGTAATTGAAAGAGTGAAAATGTATTAAAGCTGTGTGATTCAAACATCAATCATGTAGAAAAGTGGAGCTTTGCTTTGAAATCAGGAAAGTCTGGATGTGTTGTAGGTTATACGTGCGTAACAAGAAAATAAGGCAAACTTGAAAAGTTTGCCTTATTAGAAAAAGATTCAATCGTAATTTAAATCACTTGATTTATAGTGCTAATTCTAAAGCTTCTAGACATACTGCTTTTTGTTCATCGGCACTGGTATCTTTAGCGGCTTGACGTGCTTCGGTTAAAACTGATTGATATTCTGTATCGGCCTGTAATTTTGCAAGTGTCATGCTGCTATCAGAATAATCTTGTAAATAGGTTTGAATCAACGCTTGAATGTTACTGTCTAATTTTGCATTTTTGCCAATCAGCGCAGGGCACATTTCAGTCATGACTTGTGCTGCAGCAACATCTTCCTTAATAATGGTATTGGCTTCTTCAGCAGTTAGATCTTCTGCAATTACAGACTGCGTTAATACAGCAGCAAAACCTAGACTCAATAAACGACGAAATGGCAAAGCTAAAATCATGAGAATCACATATATTTTTGGATGGATGTTAGGCGCTAAATATATATAATCTTTTGTATATTTCAATGAAATGTGCTGATCAGTCATTTTGTTGTCGTGTGCTTATTAAATGTGCTTAGGCATGAATTAGTCACAAACAAGTTTAAGATTGAAGCGACATTGCTATATTTTAGTATATAACCTTTATATTTGTTTTATTTGAGATTTTTCTGTGAATATTTTGATAGCCAATGATGATGGCGTGTTTGCACCCGGTATTCAAGCTTTGGCGCAAGCCCTAAAACCTTTGGGTCGTGTGGTGATTGTCGCACCCGAAAGTGAACGCAGTGGTTTTTCGAGTGCACTGACTTTAGACCGACCATTACGCCCTGTGCAAATTGCTGAAGATGTCTGGGCAGTGAATGGCACACCTGCAGACTGTGTCTATTTGTCCATGAATGGATTGTTCGATTTCGAATTTGATTTAGTGGTCAGCGGCATTAATAGCGGTGCAAATCTGGGTGATGATGTGCTCTACTCAGGAACAGTCGGTGCTGCATTTGAAGGGCGTTTGATGAAACAGCCTGCGATTGCGGTATCGCTTGCAGGGCATAATGTACGTGCTTATCAGCATCCACAAGATTATATGCAGGCCGCACAATGGGTGCATGACTTTATTGCTCAAGGTTTGCCAAGTTTACCTGCGCGACATATTTTTAATGTGAATATTCCAGATGTGCCTGTGTTGCAGGGCATAAAAGTAACGTATCAAGGGCAACGTACCCAGTCCAAACCTATTACCAGTCAGGTCGATCCGCGAGGACGTCAAGTATTTTGGATTGGTTTGTCGGGCGAGGCAGTGGCTGCACCGAAAAAAGGCTTAACGGAAATTGAGTCCGATTTTTTTGCTGTGGCGAATGGCTATGTCAGCGTGACACCAATTCAAATGGATGCGACCAATTATGAGGTTTTACAAAGCTTGCACAGTCAATTTTCCTCTATTGGCTAACTAATGTTATAACTTTGTGAAAAAATAACTTGTAATTCTCATTGCAAGGACTTTTTTGCTACTCTTAGCGCAATAATAGAAATATTTTGAATTTATAGAGAGGAAAGAATGCCCGTGGTGTTTCAATATCGTTTATTTAGTACACCAACAGCATTGTTGAAAACCTTAGTGTTATCAAGTGCTATTGTTGCTATTGTTGTGTTGAGTGGTTGTGCCTCTAAACCTCAAATAAATAATTCTGCACGTTTTGCCACAGCGCCGAATTTTTATACTGTACGTTCAGGTGATACTTTAAGTGGTATTGCGGCACGTTATGGATTGAGCTACCTCAGCATTGCAGAAATGAATGATATTGCACCACCGTATCGTATTTATGTCGGGCAGTCTATTCGCCTGAAAAGCGGTAATGCACCTCGCACCACAACCACGCGCCCTGTAACGCAGGCGGCACCAATTCAGCGTCAGACAGTCACTTTACCAACTACACCCACACCTGCACCTGTGATTTCGTCCACAACAACGACCACGAGCTCTTCATCACCAGCAACTCCTGTACGCAGTAGTAGCCTGCGTTGGGTGAAACCATCGCAAGGTGCAGTAATTGAGCATTTTAATTTAGCAAATAATGTTAAGGGTATTCGTTACGGTGGCAATGTGGGCGATCCAATTTATGCCGCTGCCGATGGCCAAGTGGTTTATGCAGCCGATGGTCTGAAAGAATATGGTAATTTAGTTTTAATTAAACATGTTGATGGTTACATTACTGCTTATGCGCATAACAGTAAGATGAATGTCAGCAGTGGTCAGAATGTGACTGCAGGTCAAAAGATTGCCGAAATGGGTTCTTCAGGTGCAACACGGACCATGCTGGAGTTTCAGGTGCGTTTAGATGGTAAGCCAATCAATCCGACTAATGTTTTACCAATAAATTAAATTTTGCAAATACAAAACATAAATTTCACCGTATAATACAATAAGTTGCTTTTATCGATAGATAAGGGCCACGACTATAATTTTAGAGGGAATTTATGTTAGATCAACTCCGAGCAATGGGTGTATTTGCTTGTGTTGTTGAAAAAAGCTCGTTTAGCGGTGCAGCGCGTGATTTAGGGATCACCACCAGTGCCGTCAGTCAACAAATCCGTTCATTAGAACAAGAAATGGAAGTCACACTCCTGCATCGTTCTACTCGAAAACTGAGTTTGACTGAAGCAGGACAAGCTTTTTTCCACAGCTGTCAAGAAATGCTTGCCGCTGCTGAGCGTGGTAAAATACGCATTAATGAATTAAGAGATGATTTGGTGGGTGATTTAAGAATTGCCACCACGCCAGAATTAGGCGCGAACCATGTGATTCCCGCACTTTCTCATTGGCTATCTGCCCATCGTGGCTTATCTGTGCATTTAGAAACCGACAATCAACACATTGACCTGATTGATGGTCGCATTGATATTGCGCTGCGTATGAGTCCCAAAATTGAAGATCAAAACCAGCATGTGATTCCAATTGTACATGTAGATCAGGTTTTAGTGGCATCTCCAAGTTATTTGAATCAGACCGCGCCGATTTCACGTCCTGAGGATTTAAAAAATCATGATCTAATTCCATTAACGATCATGAAGAATTTTCAGCATTTAAGTTTTCAGCACGTGACTCGTGATGAAAATGTCAGTATTGAAATGGGATCACGGTTATCGACCAATAATGTTTTGGTGTCTAAATCGTTATGTATGCAGGGGCATGGTATTGCTCGTATTTTACATTTAGATATTCAAAAAGAATTATTGAACGGTGGTTTGGTTGAAGTTTTGCCTGAGTGGAAATTACCTGCATTTGCTTTGTATGCAATCATTTCTAAGCATGAGCAACAACCCATGAAAGTACAGCGTTGTTTGGAAGCCTTAAAACAATATTTTTCTCAATTGCCGGGTGGGCGAATGTTTCAAGAAGCATCTTAATTGAATGTTGATAGTGTGCTTGATTATTTAGTTAGCAAAAAGCCGCAGTTTCAACTGCGGCTTTTTCGGTAGGGCATAGAATTTATGCCAAGAATTTTTTAATCATGCTGACCAAGCGCTCAATTAATTGATCTGCCTGAGCTTGAGTAATATTTAATGTTGGCAATAAACGCACCACAGAACCTGCAGTGACGTTAATAATCATTTTGTACTCATCACGGGCAATATCGACCAATTCTGCACATGGTTTTGCTAATTCAATACCAATCATCAAACCAAAGCCACGCACACTTACATTTTGATCTGCAAGTTGTTGACGCAATTGTTCCACAAGATAGTCCCCCATCTTTGCTGCATTTTCTATAAGGTTTTCTTTCTGAATGGTATCAATCACGGTATAAACGACACGTGAACCAAGCGCGCTACCGCTATAGGTAGAGCCATGATTTCCTGCGGTAAGAACGCCTACACCGCGACCTTGCGTCATCACCGCACCAATTGGAAAACCATTGCCCAAACCTTTGGCTGTGGTCAGTACGTCAGGCACAATATTGGTGTGCTGATAAGCAAAGAATTTACCTGTACGACCATTACCTGTTTGTACTTCATCCAGCATCATCAGCCAGTTGTGTTGATTACAAATACGACGGATATCTTCTAGGTAACTAAAACCTTGTGGTGCAGTATTGACTCCACCTTCGCCCTGAATCGGCTCGACTAAAATAGCTACAATATCAGGATACTGAATCGCAGCTTCTTCAATGGCTTCGACATCACCAAAAGGCACACGAATAAAACCTTCAACCAAAGGTGCAAAACCTTCCTGAACTTTTTTATTGCCTGTTGCGGAAAGGGTAGCCAAAGTACGACCATGGAAAGAATGATCGGCAACAATGATTTTAGGGTTAGCAACGCCTTGCATGTGACCAAACTTACGTGCAATTTTAATTGCACCTTCGTTGGATTCTGCACCACTGTTGGAGAAGAACACTTCTTCCATGCCTGCAACTTGAGCCAGTTTTTGTGCAGCAGCAGTCTGCCATGGCACTTCAAACAAGTTACTGGTGTGAATTAAAGTAGCCGCCTGATCGGCAATTGCTTCGGTAATTGCAGGGTGTGCGTGACCTAAACCACATACGGCAATGCCTGTAAGTGCATCTAAATATTCTGTGCCATCTTCAGTATAAAGATAAGAACCTCGACCGCGGACAAAGCTGATCGGCTGACGGCCAAATACAGGCATCAAATGTGATGGTTGATCAGTTTGCACAGGAGCAAGGGTAATGTTATTCATGACTAACTCTTATCTGTTAGGTTGGAAGGAAAAACTTATATAAGCAAAATCTACTGCAGATGGAAAGCCTAATTGTAAATAAAATTGGATTTATTGCTTTAGACGTACTGTTTTGCTCGGTTTTGGGTATAATGCCCCATAGATGAGTTGAGGATTTACCAATGACTGAACAAGTACGCGATACCGAAGCGTTAATTCGTGAACAAATTGCTAAACATGCTGTTCTTCTTTATATGAAAGGCACACCACAATTTCCACAATGCGGTTTTTCTGCGCGCGCAGTAGAAGCACTCAGTCAAATTGGTCGTCCTTTTGCCTATGTGAATATTTTAGAAAACCAAGATATTCGTACCACTTTGCCAAAAATTGCGAACTGGCCAACATTCCCACAATTGTGGATTAATGGCGAGCTCATTGGTGGTAGCGATATTATGTTGGATATGTTCCAAAAAGGTGAGTTAAAGCCTTTAGTTGAGCAATACAGCCCAGCACCTGAAGCTTAAAGTATTGGATTTGAGTCAAATCAGACCCAAGTGATCCATACAAAAAAGTTGATATAAAAAAAGCGCCAAGGCGCTTTTTTTATATCTAGAAATAACTTGAATAACTGACTTGAATCACTACGCTTAGTCTACTACAGAACTTTCTGTTGTAAATTCAGACGTTTCAGCTGACTCTGCAGTGACTTGATCCGAAGGTGCTGCATTAGCTGATTCAGCTGTTTTCTGTTTTTTCTTGGCTTTCTGCGCTTTGTCCTTTTTCTCTGGGTCTTTTTTGTCCTTTTCTTTCTTGGACTTTTTCTTCGGCTCTTCTTCAATTTCAGCGCCATCTTCAATGGCTTGCCAATATTCAAGTTGTTCCATGACTGCAGCGTAAATTGAACCTTTGCTGTAACGTCCTTTTTTAGTGAGTTTACCCACAGGACGTGCCATTAAAATTTCTAAGGCTTGGTCAATGGTATCAATAGCGTGAATGTGGAACTGACCTTGTTCTACAGCTTCAATTACATCTTTACGCAACATGAGGTGCTGCATATTTTGACGTGGAATAATCACACCTTGCTTACCCGTTAAACCTTGTAGCTTACAGGCATCAAAGAACCCTTCAATTTTTGCGTTCACGCCACCAATGGGCTGCACCTGACCAAGTTGGTTCATCGAACCTGTAATGGCCCAAGATTGATCAATAGGTAACTGGCTAATCGCTGAAATTAACGCCGAGAGTTCTGCCACCGTTGCGCTGTCACCATCGACCTGACCATAGCTTTGTTCAAAGGCGAGGGCAGCAGAAAAATGCAAAATTTGTTCACGGCCAAAATGCGCTTTTAAGAAACTGGCCATTAACAATACGCCTTTGGCATGTAATGACCCGCCCAACTCTACACTGCGTTCAATATCTAAAATATCGCCACCACCTTGGTAGACTGAAGCTGTTAAGCGCGAAGGCAAGCCAAATTCGACATCAGCATAGTGAATCACTGACAAGGCATTAATTTGCCCTAAACGATGTCCACGTGTTTCGATTAACTGCGTACCGCGAGATAAATCTTGCCAGTACAGTTCTCTTAAATAGCCTAAGCGATATTTGCGATGATCGAGCGCAGTATTGATATGTTGTTCGGAAACCGTTTTATCGCCAGCCTGTGCTGCATGGTGATGCGATTCACGAATTAAATCCCCTAAGGTGAGGGCATGTAAGGAGAGTGAGCTTTGATCTTCAGCTTGACGGCTTGAGTCAGTAAGTAAAGCTGCCAAAGCAGAACGGTCAAATGGCAATAATTTGTCAGATTGCACATAGTCGGCAATCAATTGCATATATGCCTGCTCGTTTTCGTCATTACGTTGTAATGTATCGGTAAAGTCTGCACGGATTTTAAAAACGCTGCCCAGTTCGGGTTCTAGCTCTAAAATTTCATAATAAATTTCAGGTTCCGCCAGTAAAATCACTTTAATATTCAGTGGAATGGCTTGCGGTTCAATAGAAATGCTACCTGTTAAGGTTAGCATGTGTTCCAAAGATGAAAGTTTCAATTGCCCAGATTTTAAGGCACGTTTCAGTCCTTGCCATGCATAAGGTTGTTCTAGTAATTGCTCTGCTTCAAGCATCAAAAAGCCGCCATTGGCTTTATGTAAGCTACCTGCACGAATTAAGGTAAAGTCAGTGGTAATGGTGCCATTTTGCGTGAGTTGTTCCACATGCCCCAATAAGTTGTAATGGGTTGGAAAATCTTCAAAAATAACAGGTACACCGCTGTTAGGTTTGTGCGTCACAATAATATTGGCTTGGTAGCGCGCAGGAATACGGCTAAAGGTACCTGGACGAAAATCATCCTCTTCCTGTTCTAAAACAAACTCGACATTATTTATGATGTCTTCGGCATAGTATTGTAAATATTCAGTCAAACCTTCGACGCTAGGATATTTATTTTGAATAATATCAATACGTGGCATCACCACTTGTTTGGCAATATCACGGTTCAGGTCTTGCACTTTGTCACGTGCATCATCTTCTAAATCACCTAAATGCAAACCTAAACGCTCCAATTTTTTATTCATATAACGAATATTGGACGCAATTTCTGCTCGGGTTTTACTGTCTAAAGCATTGATATCTTCCTTAGACATTTCTTGCATTTTGTCATTTTTAAGATGCACAGGTACGAAGCAATGTTCATCTTCCTGCGCAATCAGTTTTAAATCGAGTTCTTCACCCTCACTAGTCAGCTCAATCAAGGCTTGTTGTTGTTCATCTCCCGCTTGTTGACGAATCATTTCAATGCGGTTGTGATAGGTTTCTGCTGTAAAACGACGTTCAAGTTGCTTTAAAATAGTTTGCCAAGTTTGATGTAACAAGCTTTGGAATTTAGGCGCTTGACCTGCAGGAAGTTGTAAGGCAATTGGTTGGCGCGGGTGTTTGAAGTTATTGACATAGACCCAGTCATTTGGAGTTGGCATGCTCTTAGCATGTTGCTGTAGCAAACGCTTGACCATGGTGCGTTTGCCTAATCCTGCTGTACCTACTGCAAAAATATTATAGCCAGAATATGGCAGGGCAATACCTGCTTCCACCGAAGCACGTGCCCGATCTTGTCCTAAAAAATTATTCAGTGGTTTAATGCGTCGGGTCGAAGCGGGAATGTTAGCGTAATTTGGAATATGGGTGAGTTGTGTTGCTTTGAGTCGCGTATTTTCTAAGGTAGTTTGTATTTCGCTTTGTTCAAAGGCAGAGCTGAGAAGCGGTTGTTGTGCGTCTGGCACTGCTGTTGTTGTGTTAGTTGTCAATGATGGGTTGATTTGATCAAGTCTTTGGGTCACTGTAGAAATCCAAAACGAAATAGTGCAGTTAGAAGTTTAAAGGTATACAGGTTTAAGCGGAAAATTCAAGCTAAGCCGTAATTTTTACTACAAAATGACAAGGCTGTTGTGCATAATTTCATAAATACTGTTGAAACAGAAGCTATTCCGCGATTGAATAACAACACTTTGACTTGATAGAAAATAATAATCGAATGACCACACAACAGACTGGGCAAACTTCAGCACAAAATACAGGATGGAAAGCAGCATTTACGGCATTTTTAGACCGTCGTGCTCTGATTATGCTGTTTTTGGGCTTCTCTGCTGGTATTCCAATTTTACTGATTTTTTCCAGTCTATCCTTATGGTTGGGCGAAGCAGGCATTGATAAAAGTGCTGTGACTTTCTTTAGCTGGGCCGCTTTGGGTTATTCCTTTAAATTTGTCTGGGCACCATTAATTGATGAATTACCCGTACCCTATTTAACTAAAAAACTGGGGCGTCGTCGGGCATGGCTGCTCATTGCCCAATGTTTAATTGTCAGTGCAATTGCGGTGATGGCATTTTCTGACCCAGCTTTGGGACAGGCGCATTTATATCAAATGGCATTCGGTGCAGTACTGCTGGGTTTTTCTGCTGCTACGCAAGATATTGTGATTGATGCTTACCGTATCGAATTGGCTGAAACTCAAATGCAAACCGTGTTGGCATCGACCTATAATGCGGGTTATCGCATTGGGATGATTGTCGCGGGAGCAGGTGCTTTATTTTTGGCAGCATCATTAGGTACAGCCAAAGGCAACTATATTTATAGCGCATGGAAAATTACTTATTTGGCGATGGCTGCGGTGATGCTGATTGGCATTATCACGACTTTGGTGATTCGTGAGCCGCAAGTGAATCGGGTCAGCAAGCATTATCAACGACGCGACTATTTTCGTCTGGTTACGGTGTTTTTTGTTGCGGTATTCAGTTTTGTTTTGTGTTATGTCTTCTCGGGTAATTTAACCGAAGCCTTAAAACAACAATTCCAACTCAAAGATGCATTTTTATTATTTTCTATAGAAGCCTTACGATTTATTGCATCGGGTGTGGCGGCTGTAGGTGTGGGCACAATTTTAGTCAAATTGGGCGCAGTCAATAAACAGATGGCATTTGAAACATGGGTGTATCCTGTCGCAGATTTCTTTAAACGCTACGGCATGAAACTGGCACTGGTGTTATTACTCTTGATTGGTTTTTATCGAGTTTCAGACATTATTGCAGGTGTAATTTCCAATGTGTTCTATCAGGATTTGAACTTTAGCAAAGAACAAATTGCCGAAGCGGTTAAGGTTTATGGGGTCATTTTCAGTTTAGTGGGTGGCTTCTTGGGCGGTTTACTGGCACAGCGTATGAACATTATGAAATTAATGTTTGTTGGCGCGGTGTTGGCATCATCCACCAACCTTATTTTTATTGGTCTGGTGAAGTCAGGACAGCAACTGAGCGATGTGCAAGTTTCTGTGGGGCAGCAACAATATCAAACCCAGGCCGATGAAGTTGGATATTGGAAAGTGGCTGTGCCTAGTCAGGTTTTAGCAACACAGGATGAAATTCAGGTACGTGCGCAATACCAAACGGGCGATACACCGTCACGTTTAGTGTCGATGCCGTATTTGCACCAAACTGAGATTGAAACTGCACAACTCCAGTTTTTACCACTGACTTCGGATAATCGTATTAGCGAAAATGAAGCCAGCAACAGTATTGTCGTACGTGGGCAATATGCAGGGCCTGCCTTAACCGAACAGCAAAAAATTGTACTGCAGCTAGATGGTCAAAATTTTGATGCAAAACTGGATGCGCAAGGAATTTTTACAGCAGCGATTGCAGGACAGCTTTTAGCAGACTCACCAAGTAAACAATTGCAAGCCGTATTATTGAATGGGCAGAAAACAACACAACAACACAGTCAAACGTATCAGGTCGATTTAAACTCACATGAAGCCAATGCTTTGGATGTAGATATCCAGCCTTTGCCGATCGTTCAATCATCTTCAAATAATATGGTTGAAATTCAGGGCAAGGTGATTAAGCCATATAGTACAGCATGGTTATATTTTGCCATTATTGTCGATAACTTGGCTTCAGGTTTGGCAGGTGCAGCTTTTATCGCTTTTTTATCGAGTTTAACCAGTGTATCATTTACCGCGGTTCAATATGCGATTTTTAGCTCACTTATGACCCTGACCCCTAAGATTTTAGGCGGCTATTCGGGTACTATAGTGACAAATATTGGTTATCCGAACTTTTTCCTTATGACCACTTTAATTGGAATACCTATTCTAATTTTAGTGGTGTGGGTGGCAAAACTGTTGGGTGAGCATCAACATACAAGCAAAACCGATTGAACAAAAGGATGAATGTCATGCGCATGCTACATACTATGTTACGTGTAGGTAATTTAGAGCAATCATTAAAATTTTATACAGAAGTTTTAGGTATGACTTTGCTCCGTAAGCGTGATTACGAAGAAGGTCGTTTTACTCTTGCTTTTGTAGGTTATGGCGATGAAGAAAATCATACCGTTTTGGAGCTGACCCATAACTGGGATACAGACAGCTATGATTTGGGTAATGGCTATGGTCATATTGCAATTGGGGTAGAAGATGCCTACAAAGCATGTGAAGAAATTAAAGCGCGTGGTGGTAATGTGATACGTGAAGCAGGGCCAATGAAAGGTGGCGTGACGGTCATTGCTTTTGTTGAAGACCCAGATGGTTATAAGATTGAACTGATCCAGCAAGATCAGAACGCACGCAATAACTAGGTCTTTATCTGTGCAGCAGTAAAAAAGAAACCTTTATGGCACAATAAATTGAATATCGTTCAGTATTCATTTTAAAAATATTGAACATCACCTGAAAATACTCGCTTTTTGAATAGAGCTCAGTAATATACCTTTATTGAAAGGTAAAAATTACTGGGCTTTTTTTTGCAACAGTAAAAAATATACAGGATGTATTTATGTTGAAGTTATTGGCATTGGACCGTTTTACCATTCTTTTGTTTGTGATGGTGATCCTCGCCAGTGTCGTGCCTGTGTCAGGGCAGGCCGCCGAAGTTTTTAGTGTGATTACGACTGTTGCTATTGCGATTTTGTTCTTTTTGCATGGGGCGAAATTATCACGTGAAGCCGTAATTCAAGGCATGATGCATTGGAAATTGCATGCGTTGGTATTTACTTTCACCTTTGCGTTATTCCCGATTTTAGGTTTGCTAGCAAAGCCAATTTTAGTGCCAATGCTTGGGCAGGAATTGTACTGGGGCTTTTTGTTCATGTGCTTTTTGCCTTCAACCGTGCAATCTTCAATTGCCTTTACTTCAGTGGCAAAAGGCAATGTTGCCAGCGCAGTCTGCAGTGCGTCTTTTTCTAATTTAATTGGGATGTTTATTACCCCAGTTTTAGTAGGAATCTTTATTTTAGGGCAGTCTGCACACGGTTTTGACCCGACAAACTCAATTATTCAAATTACGTTATTGTTATTAGTGCCATTTATCTTGGGGCAATTATTACGTCCTTATGTTTTTCCACAGATGCTGAAATTGCCAAAATTGGTCAAGGTGTTTGATCAGGGTTCGATTTTGATGGTGGTTTATGGCGCATTTAGTGGGGCAGTGGTAGCAGGGTTGTGGCATCAAGTCAGTGGCATGACTTTATTGCTGTTGATTATTGCCTGCTCAGTGTTATTGACCCTTGTGATGTGGTTGGCGTGGGTTGTACCACAATGGTTGGGTTTTGCACGTGAAGATCAAATCGCCGCATTTTTTTGTAGCTCCAAAAAAACCTTGGCCAGTGGTGTACCCATGGCGCAAATTTTATTTATTGGGCAGCCTTTGGGGATGATTGTTTTACCCATCATGATTTTCCATCAAATTCAGTTAATGGTGTGTGGCGTGATTGCCAATTATCTTGAGAAGCAGCCAGATTCGATTGAAACGCAAGAATTAAATAACTAAGAATAATTAGCTTTAAAAAATTTTATTCCGTATAATATTACGCAACTTGTTGTGCTTAGCTCTGACGGTATCCGTCTCGGTGGGCCAAAAGAATGGTCTGTTGTGGTGTTGGTCTGCTTTTAAAGCATGTCCTCGTTTTTATTAATGAGAGTGACCAATTGCGATGACAGCTTAAGCCTTCTTAAATCTTAGGAGTAATCGACGATGCGCGCCGATATTCACCCAAAATATGAAAAATTAGTTGCAACTTGTTCTTGCGGTAACGTAATCGAAACTCGTTCAGCAGTTGGTAAAGAAACTCTTTATCTTGACGTATGTTCTGCATGCCACCCGTTCTACACTGGTAAGCAAAAGAACGTTGACACTGGCGGTCGTATCGACAAGTTCAAACAACGTTTTGCTGGTATGTCACGTTCTATCAAACGTTAATCTCCAGTACAAAAAAACGGGCAATTGCCCGTTTTTTTTTGTCTTAAATTTTTAGGTGTTTTCAAGTATAGATTAATACAAATGCACAAGACCTTATTGGTCTTGCACATCAATTAAATGATCGAGTTTTTTCTGGAAATAATCACCTTGAATAAAGCGTGCATCGACATTCCACGCATTTGCAAACAGGTTCATATCATTTAAGTCACGCAATAACACTTCCACAGGTTTAATTTCACTATAAATGCTCAATTGTTTCTGCAATTCTTGCGTTGAGTCATCAGCAGCCAGTTTTTCAGTCAGTGCGCTGTGCAAAGTCAAGTAGTGGATATCGACTTGTTTTAAGATGGATTCACTATAAATCGAATGACCAAAATCGCGAAGAGATATTTCAGCGCCGTACTGACGTAATAAACTGATTTGTTTCTGTGCATCACCTAAGTTTTGGCTGATATCTTCTTCCGAGAATTGCAAAATTAATGGATGGCTGAGAGGGCTACCAATAATCGTAATCAGTTTGGACACAAATTCAGGGAAGCTACGGTCTTGTAATAAAACAAATTTGTTTAAATTGACAATCAACTTCGCTTCAGGGTATTGGGTAATGAAGTTGTGCAATTGTTTACAGGATTCAACTAAAATCCAACGATCCAGTTTAATGGCTAATTCTGGGTCTTCAGCCAAATCAATTAAGCCTGTCAGTGTTTTCCATTCGCTATTGAAAATAAAGCCGCTGGTCACTTCGTAGGTATATAAATTGGTGTCTTGTTTGTCATAAAGTTGTTGATATTTAAGGTGAATTTCACCGCGATCAAGGCTTTGACGTATAGCAGAAATAATCGTAGATTCACTATAGGATTGTGGTACAGCTGCGGCAGATTCAATCACATTTAAATTAGATTCACCAAAGGACAAGTCTAAGGCTAAACCTGAATTATTTTGATCTTGTGGGTTTGGTAACGCATTGGCAAACCCTTGACTAATTAGCTGTTCAAAATTAGTTTCATCACGAATATCTTGATTTAGCAAGATATAGCCAATTCGTAAATTTAAAGGGTAGGTATGCTGATCTACCGTGAGTAATTGCGGCTTGGTCAGTGAATTCAGGCCAATCAGTTTAGATTCTAAAATCGCAGTAGATTCAGCTTGGAATAGCCCAACAACCAAACCATTACCCACAGTAAATAATGGCACATTGGTCTGTTCTTTTAAAAAGTTTTTAATGTTGGTAAAGTAATTTTTTGTGGTTTGCCACTCGGCTTGGAAAATTGATTCAGGGCAGTTCGCCAAAGAAAACACCACCAAAGCATTAGCACTAGAAGGCTGTTTGGCTAAAGTACGATTCACCAATTGATATGTGCTTGGCTTTACTGCCACTTTGTCTGATGTGGTTTGAGCAGGTACTGTATTTTGTGTCGTATTTTCAATATCTATGGTGATTTGTATGGCGTCGTCAGCTGCTCCAATAAATTCAATTTTGAGTGGGTTTTGTTTTGCTAATAGCGGGTTTTGGCTATGAATATCAAAACGGCCGTGTTCAAATTGTCCTTGACTGACTTTCTTAAAGCGGAATTTAAAATCTGTAATATCTTGCGGTTGCAATAAATCCAATAATGGCAAGCCAATAAGGTCATCTTCACTTTTTAAACCAAATAGCTGTAAATATTCAGCATTGGCTTGTGCATGAATTCCTTCCTGAATAATGGCTACTGCTTTGCTACTGTCTTCGACCAACGCCTGAGCTTGTGATTGTGCATTTTCCAGTTCAGTCATAAGTTGTTCTTGTGACTGCTGTAAGCGACTAAAAGACAGTGCGCGAATTAAGCCAAAATAGAAGCGTTCGGGGTAATCTAAATTGATAATGTCATAGATGCCTTTGCGCACATAACTGGTATATTGTGTGGCATTGTAATCGTCTGGTTTGAGCAAAAGTAGCGGTAAATTTGGTTGCTGTGATGCACGAATTAAAGTGAGTGCCTGATCGACTTTTAGGTCATAAGCACGACCAAAGATCACCAAATCCCAAGTTAAATGTAATTGTTTTTCAAAGTTTTTAATGTCATCTAATAGATAAGCCTGAACACGGTGCTCATTTGCAGTGAGTTGTTCACAAATTTGATTAAAACGTATTTGGTTGTCATCGATTATGAGTAAACGTGTTTCGGTACGTTTGAGCTTTTTAGACAATAATGGATTTCTCACTTTAATGCTTCCCATAAATCGTGATTTTTAACTTCATTCACTTGTTTCTGAATAAAACCATCAAGTAAAGGCTGTTGTTGGTCATTCAACAACTCAAAATCAAAGCGCATAAAGCTTTGGGTAATCAATAACGGCTTAATTAAGAACACTTTTAGTTCTTCTTCACCTAAACGTAGCTGTACGGTTTGTTTGTCACGTAATAATTGCAGACTTGGCAAAATCAACGTGGTATTGACTTCATTGACCTGCGTACTTTGTACCAATAATGCTGGATGATAATGTCCTGTATGTCTATCTGTTTTAATAAAAACAGCACATGGGTAAATATCTTGGGTTAAAATTTCCAAACCAAGTTCTAAACTTTTTTCGGCAGATTGTTTAATCCAACGGATTACACCACCACGCCACGGACTTTGGCTATTTTCCTGAACTAGAATAAATTCACCAGTTTTAAGGTTTTTCGGTGTTTCACCCGTCCATTTAATACGATAGCCATTGACGCTAATATCAATAACTTCGGCATTGTAAATTTGTTTGGCTTGACGGTCTAAGGTTTTAACAGCGCTAATATCTACCGTAGAGTTGGTATGCATGGCATTGATAAACTGGCTTTCATTCTGGAATTGGTAGTTATCGCCCAAAGCCAGCGTTTCATTGAAGTTTTTACCATTAGACAGATAAAAATGTGCCACAGTCAAACCAAAGCAAATTTTAATCCGTGCCGAATATTCATAACGCTCATGCACACGTTCTGCTGTATTGGTCAAAATATTGTGCAAATGGAAATGCAAAGCAGGGGTTAAGAATAGCTTTTCATTGCGTGATAAATGTTCACCTTTACGACCTTGAGCTTCATTTAAATGATCGAGTAGGGGTTGAGTTGCAATAAAAATATTGGCATGAAAACCTTGGCTTTGGTGCGTATTGTAAATAGGTGGATGATCTTTAGTTGCATCGACCACATAACGTGAAAGCGTCGTTTCTTTGGGTAAAACTTGAATCAGTTTTGCCCAGTCAAAGCTACAGAGATATAAGCCTTGAATTTCTGCAGGTCGAATTTGATGGGTGTTGAAAATTTCCAATAAAATCAGCTGCGCATAGGCTTGTGCAATATTAATCAGTTGATGTTGTGTGCCTTGTAGCTGATTAATATTATTTAAATAATAATGTTGTTGAATTGCAGTATCTAAAATTTGGTGTGCAATCAGCCACTGATTTGGCAAGGCGTGGCTATAAAGCATGTGCTGTTGATAGCGCAGTAGAGCTAATTGTTGTAAAGCATAATAGCTAGATAGAACTCGTGCAGTTTGTAAATTCTTTTTTAAATTGAAGGCAAATAAAGAAAACTTTTGTTGAGTAAGTTGTTGGTGACTGCGTCGGCAAATATCAATATACACTTTGGCGAAGTGACTGCGTAATGACAGCGCGAGTTCAATAATATGATCGTTGCGGTCATTACTAATTAAGGCCTGATTGAAAAAATGCTTTTCCAGACTGGTGAGTACATTTTCAAGTGTTGGATGAATAGCTTGAATTAAGTCAAAACGTAATGTTTCCTGACATTTCAGTTCTGAAATTTCTAACAGTGCATTAAACAGGGCTTGGGAAGAATCACCCAATTGTAAAATGGATAAATCCGCTGCCCATGACTGAATGCTTTTAACCGTATTTTGACAAAAACTTAATTGCTCCAGCTTTAGTTCGCTGGGAACTAGAAAAAGATCTGAAGTATCTGTATTCATGATTATTATTTAACTCAATAAGTTGAAACCCCAAAAAGTGGTGTCTTGTTTTTTTCGCCCGCAATTTCCCTAACGAGTTTAGGAACTAAATAGCCTGGTAAGTTCGCCAAAAGCTCTTTATAGATGTGATCAATGTCTTGCGGCATTAAATCAAAATGATGCGCTCCTTTTACTTTATCTAACACGTGTAAATAGTAAGGCATCACCCCCGCATCAAAAAGACGATAGCTTAAATCGACCAAAATCTGGGCAGAATTATTGACCCCATTTAATAAGACTGCTTGATTCAGAACGGTGAAGTTTTGCTCGACTAACTTGGTAAGTTGCGAACACGTAAAGTCATCTAATTCTGCTGCGTGGTTCGAGTGTACCACTAGAATAATACGCAGCCTACTATTTTTTAATAAGGAAATCAGTGATTCATCAATACGGTTGGGAATAACAATCGGAACTCGTGAATGAATTCTCAAAAATTTTATTTGCGGAATAGATGCTAAGCGTTCAATCCAGATACTTAATTTACGATTTGACAAAGTGAGTGGGTCACCACCACTTAAAATCACTTCATTAATATCGGGTTGGCTTTCAATGTAATTACGGATGTTGTCCCAATCTTCAGTTTTTGGCAGGTTTTCTTGATAAGGAAAGTGTCTACGGAAACAATAACGACAATGTACTGCGCAAGCACCAGTCAGGGTTAGCAAAAAGCGTGATTTATATTTGTGTAAGACTCCAGGTTGTTGATTGGCTTGTTCCTCACCCAAAGGGTCAGTGACAAATCCGGGATGATCTTTCAGTTCTAAATGATGCGGCAGAACCTGTAACAGTAAAGGATCGAGTGGATTGCCTTTTTGCATTTTGGCAACAAATGCACGTGGAATGCGCAATTTAAACTGATCGGATGCCAGTAATGCACCTGACAGCAACTGTTGTTCAGACAGCTCTAAAATATTCAACAATTCGCGCGGGTCGGTGATCAAGTCACTGAGTTGAGATTGCCAGTTTTGTTGTTGGTACAGGTAGTTGATCATGCCAAAAAAGATTTAAATATGAGGTGAAATGAACCAAGTACACATCTGTATAGCGTAGATGAATTCTGTGTTCATTGAGCGTGAATGCCGCGAATGATTTGATCGCTTTAAATCAGAATCATCACAAAACAGAAGATTTTACCGATATCTTGAGGCGATCGGTAGTGGATTTTCATTGCTTCGTTAAGGCTTGCTCATTTACAATACGTCCGATGAAAAAAAGATGTTGCAAGATGGCGAGCATCGCAGAGCTGCGTTGGTCATTTACTTTGTAACATAAATAGTTAAGTTAGTCAGTTTGGAGTGTGCCAGTCATGGCCTATTATTCTACGAATGATTTCAAGTCAGGCCTTAAGGTTATGCTTGATGGTAACCCATGTTCAATCATGGAAAATGAATATGTAAAGCCAGGTAAAGGTCAAGCGTTTAACCGCGTAAAACTTCGTAACCTTCGTTCAGGTAAAGTTTTAGAAAAAACATTTAAGTCTGGTGATTCATTAGAAGCTGCTGACATTGTAGAAGTAGAAATGGAATACCTCTACAACGATGGCGAAATGTGGAACTTTATGGATCCTGTATCTTTTGAGCAAATTGCTGCTGATAAAACCGCAATGGGTGATGCTGCAAAATGGTTAAAAGATGATTCAAACGAAAAATGTACCATTATGTTGTTTAACGGTGTGCCTTTAACTGTAAACCCACCAAACTTTGTGGTATTAAAAATTGTTGAAACTGATCCAGGTGTACGTGGTGATACTTCTGGTGGTGGCGGTAAACCAGCGAAATTAGAAACAGGCGCAGTGGTACGTGTTCCTTTATTTGTACAGCAAGAGGATAGCGTTCGTGTCGATACACGTACAGGTGAATACCTAGAACGCGCATAATGATTTATTGATTAATCATAAGAAAAAGAGGGGGATGATTCATGTCATCCCCCTTTTTTGTTACTTTGATTATGTGGTAAAAGAATAAGTGAAAAGTAAAGGAAACTGTTGGTGCTTCATTCAAGTGTGCGGTAGCGCAAAGTGTGGATGCAAAAGCAACAGACATCGAAATAAAAGGAGCAAGATCAACCAAGGATTTAGGAATTAAAGCAAGGGTCTGTAGACATTTCATAAATGGCTTGCGCTGTAGGCTAAAACTGAGCAGATCAGGCATGAAACGCAGGGAATAGCGAGACTATTGCCAAGTTTCATAACGCAATCTGAGAAAGTTTTAGCCACAGCCTGAGCAAAAACAAGCACTGCTTTGTTTGCAGTGCAAGGCGCAGCGAAGGACAAGCATATTTTTCTACTGCTATTTCGTTATGAGTCAGTCATTTAGAATGACTAAATTTCCTGCCTCATGCCTTATATCAGTTAAAAAATATGCGTAGTCGCAAACATAGACGAAGTGTCTACAGCCCCTAAATCTCGACATTAAAAGTAACGCTTAAAAATGTAACAAGAAGAGAGATTGACATGGAAACAGTTCAAAAGAAGTCAGGTCTGACTTCAAAAATTATATGGCTCTTGGTCGCCATTTTAGGTGCAATATCTTTTGGAATATTGGCAGTCAGTAGAGGTGAACACGTCAATGCGATCTGGTTAGTTTTAGCTGCGGTCTGTGTATATAGCATTGCATACCGCTTCTACAGTTTGTTTATTGCCACCAAAGTATTTGAGTTAAATGAGCGCCGCTTAACGCCAGCACATCGTTTGGCTGACGGTTTAGATTATGTTCCCACCAATAAAAGTGTGTTGTTTGGTCATCACTTTGCCGCAATTGCAGGCGCAGGCCCTTTAGTTGGACCTATTCTTGCAGCACAAATGGGCTATTTACCCGGCACCATCTGGCTTTTGGTCGGGGTGGTGTTGGCAGGTGCAGTTCAAGACTTTTTGGTTTTGTTTATTTCTACACGTCGTGATGGGCGTTCTCTGGGAGAAATGGCAAAGCAAGAGCTGGGTTCATTTGCTGGCGTGATTGTCATGCTGGGTGCGCTGGGCGTGATGGTGATCATTCTCGCTGTACTCGCCTTGGTTGTTGTGAAAGCTTTAACCAATAGTCCATGGGGTGTATTTAGTATCGCGGCCACCATACCAATTGCAATTTTCATGGGCATTTATATGCGTTTTATTCGCCCAGGGAAAATTGCTGAGGTTTCCATTATCGGTTTTGTACTGATGATGCTGGGTATTATTTATGGTGAAAATATTGCGCAGCATCCATTCTGGGGACCTTTGTTTACGTTAAGTGGCACAGAATTAACATGGTGTTTAATTGCTTACGGTTTTATTGCTTCAGTTTTGCCAGTGTGGTTGTTATTGGCGCCACGTGATTATTTATCGACATTCTTAAAAATTGGCGTTATTGCTGGTTTGGCTGTCGGGATTGTGTTTGCAATGCCTGAAATGAAGATGCCTGCGGTGACCCATTTTATTGATGGCACAGGGCCAGTATTTGCGGGTTCATTGTTCCCGTTCTTATTTATTACGATTGCCTGCGGTGCGATTTCAGGTTTCCATGCCTTAGTGTCTTCAGGTACGACGCCAAAGCTGGTCAATAATGAAAAAGACATTCGGATGATTGGTTATGGCGGCATGTTGATGGAGTCTTTCGTGGCGATCATGGCGATGATTTGTGCCACTGTGCTAGACCCGGGCGTGTACTTTGCTATTAACGCACCCACTGCAGTTTTAGGTACAACTGTCGAAAGTGCGGCAGAAGCGGTACGAAATTTAGGCTTTGTGGTGAGCCCTGAAACTTTAACCATTTTGGCAAAAGAAGTGGGCGAAAGCTCGATTCTGTCACGTACGGGCGGTGCGCCAACTTTTGCAATTGGGATGGCACATATCATCACCGAGATTTTTAATAACCGCTCGATGATGGCGTTCTGGTATCACTTTGCCATTCTATTTGAAGCATTATTTATTTTAACTGCGGTAGATGCAGGCACACGTGCTTGCCGTTTCATGGTGCAAGATACGGTGGGGATTGTTATTCCTGCGGTGAAAAATTCACATAACTTCTTTGGTAACTTGCTTGGCACGGCAGTCGCAGTGGCAGGTTGGGGCTTTTTCGTCTATCAAGGGGTGGTCGATCCATTAGGCGGTATTAACAGCTTATGGCCATTGTTTGGTATTGGTAACCAAATTTTGGCAGCGATGGCGCTCATTTTAGGTACAGTGATTTTGTTTAAAATGAAAAAAGAAAAATATGTTTGGGTGACGATTATCCCAACAGTATTCTTGTTCATTACTTCCATGACCGCAGGCTGGCAAAAGATTTTCCACGACAATCCAAAAATTGGTTTCTTGGCGCAAGCAGATCGTTTCAATGCCGCAATTCAACGCAATGAAATTTTAGCACCTGCAAAAACAGTCACTGAAATGCAAACCATTGTTATGTCCAATCAAATTAACGCCGTGTTATGTGGTTTCTTTATGATTGTGGCATTTGTGATGTTGTTCGCTGCTATTAGGGTAATTCGCCGTGCATTGGCAAGTCCCACCCCAACTGTACATGAAGCCGAAGCGATTTATCGCGATCCTGAAACTATTCAGCCAAATAGCAGTCATTAGGAGTGAGCACATGATTAAGCTTAAATTTTCCCAACAGGGCAAAACAGTGATTTACAACATCATTAAAATGACCATCATGTCGCAAAAGGATTTGATTTTGAATCCGAAAAACTGGTCACGTATCGGCACTTTATGGCAGCGTTTGCAACAAAGTTTTCGTTTAATGGTCGGTGTACCTGATTATCAGAACTATTTGGAACACATGCGTAAGCATCATCCAGATTTAGAAGCCATGGATCCGAAGACTTTTTATCGTTACTGTGTCGATGCGCGTTATCCATCGGCAAAAGGTGGTTTGAAAAAGTGTCCGTGTTAATCCCGTACCACGATGGAAATGTTTAGAGATATGGGTTGCTTAACCCTCACTGTTTAGGCAGCTTAGAATATCTTTAGGATTTCTTTAGAAATTTAGCAAAACGGTGTATGTTTAAACATGTGCCGTTTTTTTATTGGGTATAAGGGGATTTACTGTGATTTGGGGTACAGAAAAAGTTCAAAAACAACAACTGACGCAAGCGCAGCAACCGCTCAATGCACAGATTGAATCTTATGCTGGCAAAATTCAGGCTTTCTTGACAGAAATTAATACCATTATTTTAGATAAAGAACAGCAGACCAAATTGGCGTTAAGTTGTTTGTTGGCAGGCGGGCATGTGCTTTTTGAAGATTTACCCGGATTAGGTAAAACCACCTTATCGAGTGCTTTATCGCATTTGGCAGGTCTGCAATTTCAGCGCATTCAGTTTACCAATGACATGCTGGCCAGTGATGTGATTGGCGTAAATATGTTCAATCAAAAAGAACATCAATTTGAGTTTAAGCAAGGTCCTATTTTTACCCAAATTTTATTGGCCGATGAAATTAACCGTTGTTCGCCTAAAACTCAAAGTGCCTTGTTAGAAGCGATGGAAGAGGGTGCAGTCACGGTGGATGGTGTGCGTTATAGCTTACCGCAACCTTTTTGGGTAATTGCCACACAAAACCCACTGTTTCAAAGTGGTACTTATGCGCTGCCAGAATCACAGCTTGATCGCTTTTTAATGCGTCTGTCTTTGGGCTATCCATCGCGTTTTGCTGAAAAAATGCTGTTGCAACAAAACTCAAGACATGCGCTGATTGCTAGTTTGGCACATATTTTTACTGAAACAGAAATTTTAAACTTACAGCAATTGGTCACAGAAATTCACGTATCCGATACCGCGCTAGACTACTTACTGGACTTGGCCGCAGAAACCCGTAAAGCACGTCACGGATTATCTACCCGTGGTGTTTTGGCACTAAAAAAAGCAGCGCAAGCACACGCCTTAATCGAGCAACGCAGTTTTGTCACTGCCGATGATATTCAAGCGGTGTTTGTGGCAGTTGCTGCGCATCGTATAGGATTGAGTGAGGCAGAAACTTTGCATGTGATGCAACAGGTTAAAGTGAGTTAGTACACGCATGTTGAAGCAGGCATGGCAAAACTGGATCAAGACACGTTTTCTGTTTGATCGGCACAAAACCTTAAAACAAAAAGACATTTTGGTTTTTATCTACCAACAGGGTTATCTGTATTTAGTGCTGATTTTGATCACGTTTATTGCAGGCGTGAATTATGGCAATAACTTGATTTTAGGCTTTTGCTTTTTGATCAGCGCCATTTTGTGTATCAGTTTTTATTTGACCTTTAAGCAACTGTATGAATTAGAGATTGAAATTGTGACCACCGAAATTGGGCAAGTGGGCGAAGTATTGCAATTACAATTGCATTTCAAACAAGAGCTCGCGCAGGCGCGTTATTTATGGATTAAAGCCAATCATCAATTAGAACAAGTTCTCATTCAAGACAGCCAACAGCAGTATATTTTGACTTTTTTTGCAGCACAACGTGGGCAGTTTCATTACCCTTATTTACAGATTTATTCGGTTTATCCTTTTGGATTAGTACGTGCATGGACTTACTTAAATTTGTCACGTACCGCTTGGGTGGCGCCAAAAGCCGTCATGTATAGCGCAGAAAACAAACAGCATCAACACAGCTTTCAACCTGATTTAGACGAGTTTCGTGAGCTGCGTGATTTTCAATTGGGCGATTCCTTGCAAGCCGTGTCGTGGAAGCAAGCTGCACGCGGTCAGGGCTTATATGTGAAAGTTTTTGAACAATATCAGGATCAACAGAGTATCGATATTTATTATGAACACATGCCTGCACCGACCCACGAAGAAAAATTAAGTTTGATGATGGGTTTGGTCGAACAATGTGAACAACAACAGTTGAATTATGCGATGTTTTTGCCGCATGCAACCCTTGAAAAAGGTCTGGGCGAGCGGCAGTTGAAACAGGCAAAAATTCTTTTGGCACAGGCTTGACAATCATGCACCACTCAATTCAGCAATCTATTCTGCTTAGCCTGATTTTAATTTTGGCTGCTCACATGCTGTTTAGCCCAGTGACATTGAGTGTTATTTTTGCCATCATGTTGTTGCTGTTGTATCGTCACTATAAAAAGAAAACAGCACGTATTTCTAAAGTTTTGACTTATGGATTGACCTGTTGTGCCTTAATCAGTATTTATCTGAGTTATAAAAGCCTGATTGGCATAGAGGCTGGTGTTGCCTTATTATGCACCTTTTTGTTTGCCAAGGCTTTAGAAAGTCATACCCAGCGCGACCTGATTATTTTATTTAATTTTGCACTCTTTGTGAGTGCTAGTTCGTTTTTATACAGCCAAAGCATGTGGATGACCGTGTTGGTCATTCTATGTTTGATCAGTTGTTTAATTGGATTATATCGAATTCAAAAAAGCGCATTTGCAGAGTATGCGCCGCGTCATTCGAGCAGCCAAGATGCAAAGCATGACCTTAAAAATGTAGGCAAGTTTATCGCATACGCTTTGCCATTTTTTTTATTATTGTTTTTATTCTTTCCACGTTTGCCGCCATTATGGCATGTACCGATTCCAGATGCCAAAGGTGTGACAGGAATGAGTGACACGATGTCGCCAGGCGATATAGCTGAATTATCACAATCTTCTGCTTTGGCATTTCGTATTGTGGGGAATATGCAGCAACTGCCGCCACGTTCAAAACTATATTGGCGAGCGATGGTGCTGGATCAATATGATGGTCGCACATGGACGAGCAATTTTAGTAATCAACAATCCGTTGAGGCAGCACAATTACAGCCAGAGCAAGTCGATTTTCAGTATCAATATATTGCAGCAGACCCACGTATTCAGTGGATTATGGCACTGGAAAAATCCGTGCCAAATCAGCAGGGATATATATTGCGCCGTGATTGGAGTATAGTGCCACAGCGTCAAAATGGTCGGATTCAACCCATTGCTTTGCAGTGGGTAGGCGAATCCGCACACATTCAAAAGAATGATGCACAGAGCGAGCGTTATCGACGCTTTATCCAGCGTTTAAATGCTCAGGTACAGACGCAATCTGACCCAAAAGCACAGCAATTTGCGCTGCAGATGTTTGCCCAAAGTCAGCAACAACCAGAACGCTATGTGCAGAATGTATTGCAGTGGTATCGCAATAATGGCTTTAGTTATACCTTAAAACCTGGCACGCTCGGACAAAATCGGGTCGATGAATTTTTGTTTCAGAGTAAGCAAGGTTTTTGTGAACATTATGCCTCAAGTTTTGCCTTATTGATGCGCTATGTCGGGATTCCAGCGCGTGTAGTCGTGGGCTATCAGGGGGGGGGACTTGCACCGGATGGACAAAGCTGGGAAGTGCGACAGCAAGATGCACATGCTTGGACCGAAGTGTTGCTCAATCAACAATGGGTACGCATAGACCCGACAGCCATCATTGCACCTCAACGTATTGATGATGGCATGCAAAACCTTTTGGCAGATGATCGGGCCGTTTTAGGTACTGACACACAAATGTGGCAATACCAGCATTCTAATTTTATTCGTTCTTTACGGGTGTGGAGTGATTATGCGAGTTATCAATGGCAAAGCAAAGTCGTGGGTTATGATGCCGAGTCACAACGTCACTGGTTTGGACGTTTAGGGCTACATTCTAACTATGCTTTGGTCGCAGTGTTAGTTTCAAGTATCCTCATCTTATTGCTGGGTTATTGGGGCTGGATTTTTTGGAAAAAACGTCAGCAAGGTTCTCGTGTGCATCGTGCCTTAGATAAATTTTCTAAAAGATTGCCCGCTCAGTTGCAAAAACATAATGCAGAAACAGTGAGTGTGTGGATGCAGCGTTTAGCAGCGCAGGTAGATGAAAATGAGCAAGAAGCGTTTAAGCGTTTAGGCGTGTCCTATCAACAATATACTTATGCGCCTGAACATGATCATGTTTCACAGCAGGTATTTTTTGAATTGCTTAAAACTTGCTCGGATGTGCTGAAAAAACGCAGAAAGGGGTTGTCTTAAAAATCAAAACTGAATATGATGCGAAACACTTTAGGCGTATAGCTCAGTTGGTTAGAGCGCTACGTTGACATCGTAGAGGTCTCCAGTTCGAGTCTGGATATGCCTACCAATATTTACTGAGTAATCAGTGATTTAAAGCCCATCTTATTAGATGGGCTTTTCATTTTATGGTATTTTTGAGGAGTTAAGTATTTCTACTGTGTTGATTGGTTAGTGATTTAAATTTAAAATTATAACTAAGGGTAGCTAACAGGCGTGTTACATTAATTACACTTCATTTTCTAGGACACGCATTAATTGGGAGTTCAGCTCAGCCGTAATAATGTCTAAAACTTTTTGGTGTAGATACATCTATTTTTTTGATTTATCAAAGCAATACATAGGCTACATTTTTGAACAATTATATTTACACATTTACACTAATCTCAATACATATATATGCCAACAGTGTCTAGATCGATGCCGCAATTCAATTGGTTGATGATGCTTATTATGATTCCCTTGCAAATGCTATCTGGGGCAAGTACACCACGCAAAAGCATGCTAGAAACCATTCAAAATATCATGCTGATTGCACCGACAACGCATTTTGTAACATTGGCTTAAGCAATTTTATATCGAAATGCGGATTGGATGTGAGCAGGCCTTTCGTTTCTATGGTTAATCGAAATTGCAACAACATTTTTCTATGTATCTTGGCAGCGTTTTAAAAATACCATTCATACAATGGCTTAATAGGATCGATTGAGTTTGATGGCTGAAGTACAAATTGTGATTTGGGTGCATTAAGAGTTACACCACGCTTAATTTTTGCTACTATGTATTAAAATTGTTTAATAAAAGTAAATGACATGAAACACATTCTTGTACCAGCTCTGGTGGTGTTGGTCGTTTTATTAGGTTATCTCGTTTACTTGGAAGAGGAAACGAGAAAGCAGGCAGAACTGAACCAAGTTTTGACTGAATCTGCAAATTTATCGCTTGAAAAAACAGAAGCGGCTACACCACAGATTTTGCAAGTCACAGAATAAATGTAGAAATTTCTAACATGATGTTTAGTGATTGTCTTATTTATCACACTTTTGTTTGGTTCACATAAACGTAAAATTTTATCTTTAATTCAAAAAAAACTAGAATTTAAAAAAAATCCCTATGGTATAATTTGCCAATTGAAACTGCTTTATCACAACTCAATTGCATTATTTTTGAGTGTGACTGAAGTGAAAAAAGATGAACAAAGCTGCATAAAAATTTATGCGGCTTTTTTATTTAGCATTCCGAAATTTTGATTTTGATAAAATCAAATGATTGATTGTAAATTAAGTTTATCCTTTTTGTGATTTTACATGCTCATTGGGCAAATCTATTGTTGCAACTGACACAGGTTTTAAGTGCTGACTTAAAATTGAGTCATGCTACAAACTCAGTTTATTTACAGGGGCTAGGTCATGACGACTCCTAATCCATCCTCAGCGGGAATGCTTGAGCGCTTATTCAAATTAAGTGAAAACAAGACCACATTCCGTACCGAGATTTTGGCGGGTGTAACCACATTCTTAACTATGTGTTACATCATTATTGTCAATCCGATGATTTTATCTGAAACAGGAATGGATCATGGAGCTGTCTTTGTCGCCACCTGTTTAGCCGCAGCAATTGGCTGTTTAGTGATGGGGATTGTTGCCAATTACCCAATCGCACTGGCACCGGGCATGGGGCTGAATGCCTATTTTACTTATTCCGTTTGTTTAGGCATGGGTGTGCCTTGGCAAACGGCTTTGGCAGCAGTTTTTGTATCAGGGATGATTTTCATTGCTATTAGCATGTTTAAAATCCGTGAAGCAATTGTGAATGCCATTCCCATGTCATTAAAATTAGCCATTGGCGGTGGTATTGGTTTATTCCTTGCTTTAATCGCCCTTAAAAATGCAGGCGTTATTGTCGATAATCCTGCGACTTTGGTGGGCTTAGGTGACTTAAAACAACCAACAGTACTTTTAGCGCTATTGGGCTTTTTAATGGTGGTGGTGATGCATCACTTTAAAGTGCGTGGTGCAATTATCATCAGTATTTTGGTACTGACTGCTATTTCCACAGCTTTAGGTTTAAGTGAATTTAAAGGTGTGGTTGGAGAAATTCCATCTATTGCACCTACTTTTATGCAAATGGACTTTGAAGGTCTATTTACAGCAAGTTTAATTGGTGTAATTTTCGTATTTTTCTTGGTCGATTTATTTGACTCTACAGGCACTTTAGTGGGTGTTTCACATCGTGCAGGCTTGTTACAAGATGGCAAATTACCACGTTTGAAAAAAGCACTTTTTGCCGATTCTTCTGCAATTGTCGCAGGTGCGGCATTGGGTACATCTTCAACAACGCCATATATTGAATCATCTGCAGGTGTTGCAGCGGGTGGTCGTACAGGTTTAACCGCAGTGATTGTTGGCTTGTTGTTTATTGCTTGTTTATTCTTGGCGCCGCTCGCGCAATCGGTACCTGGTTTTGCAACTGCACCTGCCTTGTTATTTGTGGGCGTGTTGATGATTCAGGGCATTGTGCATATTGATTGGGATGATATTACCGAAGCAGTGCCTGCCTTCTTAACTATCGTGTTCATGCCATTTACCTATTCTATTGCCGATGGCATCGCCATGGGCTTTATTAGTTATGCCTTAATTAAACTACTCACTGGCAAAGCGAAGTCTGTACCTTATATGGTGTGGATAATTGCTGTACTTTGGGCATTAAAATTTGCCATGTTTGGCGGTTAACATTTTTAAACTGAAAAGGGGTGTAAACTCAGTTTGCACCCTTTTTTATTTTGATCAATTTCTAAAATTCTCCCATAAAATACAAAAAGGACAGAACATGAATCAACTTGAGCTAATCCGTGCATTACCTAAAGCAGAACTGCATGTGCATATTGAAGGTACTTTTGAACCTGAATTGATGTTTGCCATTGCACAGCGCAACCAAATAGATATCCCGTATCAGTCTGTAGAAGAAGTCAAACAAGCCTATAACTTTCATAACTTGCAGTCTTTTTTAGATATTTATTATGCAGGCGCACAAGTATTGCTACATGAGCAAGATTTTTACGATTTAGCGTGGGCATATTTTGAAAAATGTGCTGAAGACCGTGTGGTGCATACCGAAATGTTTTTTGACCCGCAAACCCATACCGAGCGTGGTGTGGCATTTGCAACCGTGATTAATGGCTTACAACGTGCTTGCGATGATGCGCAAACAAAATTAGGTATCAGTTCACATTTAATTATGTGTTTCTTGCGTCATTTAAGCGAAGATGCTGCATTTGCTACTTTGGAACAGGCTTTATCTTATAAAGATCAAATTATTGCAGTGGGTTTAGATTCAAGCGAAGTCGGGCATCCCCCTTCAAAGTTTGAACGTGTCTTTACCAAAGCACGTGAAGCAGGCTTTTTAGTCGTGGCACACGCAGGCGAAGAAGGGCCATCCGAATATGTTTGGGAAGCGTTAGATTTACTGAAAGTAAATCGTATTGATCACGGTGTGCGTTCTGAAGAAGATCCTGTATTAATGCAGCGTTTAATCGCAGAAAAAATGCCGCTCACGGTTTGCCCATTGAGTAATTTAAAGCTATGTGTGGTGGATGATATGACACAGCACAACATCCGCCGTTTATTGCAGCAGGGTGTTAAAGTGACCGTCAATTCAGATGACCCATCTTATTTTGGTGGCTATATGAATGATAACTTTGTTGCAATTAGCCAAGCTTTAGACTTAAGCAATGCTGAATTAAAACAATTGGCGATCAATTCTTTTGAAGCTTCATTTATTTCGGTTGAACAAAAGCAAAAATGGATTGAGCAAATTCAAGTATTGGCGTGAGTTAAACTGAATTCAGATTCGCTTAGATTACAAAGCAGCAGCTTAATTTAAGCTGCTGCTTGTGGGAGAACAATTTAAGTCGCTTTAAATTCAAGTTTTTAAAATTATTTACCTTGCTGCGTCATACTACGCAATACATCCTCTTTATCTATATAGTGATGTTTGAGTGCGGCAAATACATGCTCAACCAGCATTGCCCCTGCAAACCAAGACAAATAAGTATGCACAGGTTTAACAATTGTTAATAGTTATGGGTTCTTATCCACCCATGCTGGAATTTCAAATAAATACAGCACATGCACAAGTTTACCCACACTCTCCAACTAAACAGCCCGTAATTGGTAAGCATCCGGCTAACACAGCCTTACCAAGCGATCCTATAAGCCTTAATTTAGTTCCCACCTAAAAACAAGTGGGGACTTAATCCATGAACATGGATATATATTCAGCAACACCTCCTGTTGCTAAAAAACGCAGAACATACAGCAAAGAATTCAAACTCAGTATTGTCAATGCCTGTAAAAATCCTAATACCTCGATCGCTTCGGTCGCACTGCAACATAGTATTAATGCCAACCTTGTCAGTCGTTGGATCAGGATCTTCAGCCATCATGAGGGTGCCGTGCAGGATCCTACTCATGTGAATCCAGCATTTATGCTTTGCCTTACACTGCTGCAATCAGCCAACCTATTGATGAGAGGATCACGTTGTGTATCACCGTGCCTCATACGAATAATGATATTCAGCTAAAATGGCAGACATCAGAAATATCTGCTTTAGCAGAATTACTCAAGGCACTTGCAACATGATCCGCATTGATGAAATCTGGCTTTCTACCCAACCTCTGGATATGCGAGCAGGGATGGATACTGTCATGGCTCAGGTGGTGAGAGCCTTTGGCTACATCAAACCGCATTGTGCTTACCTGTTCTGTAATAAACGTGGCCATCGCATGAAAGTACTGGTACATGATGGATTGGGCATCTGGCTGTGTGCCCGGCGGCTGGAACAGGGCAAATTTCACTGGGCTCAAGTTCACCAAGGTGAAACCGTGGCCCTCAGCCCGGAACAGTTACAGGCACTGATCCAGGGTTTGCCCTGGCAGCGCATTGGACGACAGCAGGTGGTGACGATGCTTTAAACCAGGCTGCTCCATTCTGCTATTCTCCAAACGTTCTATTTCATTCTTCTCATGACCTCAGGCATACTGCGGTCATGAATACGCTGCCTGACTTAAGCCAACTGACCCATGAACAACTGCTGGAATTTACCAGACAGTTGGCGCTGCAGCATCAGTCTCTAGCACAATCAAACCAGCAATTAGATGCCAGAGTTCAACATCTTGAAGTCACCAATCAGCAATTAGATTCTAAAGTTCAACATCTTTCTATTCTCAATCAAAAATACGAGCATGAACTCGCACTATTTAAACAGCACAAATTCGGCAGTAAAAACGAACATCTCACTGCAAAACAAATCCATCTATGGGATGAAGCGGTTGAAGAAGATATTGCCGCGGTTGATCTGGAACTGGAACGGCTGAATGCAGATAAAACCGATGCAGCGACACACAAAGCCAAAGCAAATAAACCTAAACGTCGACTGCTGCCCGATCATCTACACACCATTCGTATTGAGCATGAACCAGCATCAACCCAATGCAGTTGTGGCTGCCAGTTACGTCGTATCGGCGAAGATATCAGTGAAAAACTGCATTTCAGACCGGCACAGTTCTATAAGGAACAGCATGTGCGTGGCAAATGGGTCTGTGATCAGTGTGACACCCTGACTCAGCAAGCGATGCCCGCCTATGTGATTGATAAAGGCATTGCTTCACCTGAACTGCTCAGCCATGTGCTGGTATCGAAGTATGCCGATCATTTGCCGCTGTACCGTCAGCGCCTGATCTATCAGCGGGCGGGCATTGATCTGTCCAGATCTACTTTATCTGACTGGATAGGTCGCTGCGGTGTGGAACTGGAACCTCTGGCCAATGCCTTAAAACAGGTGGTGCTGCAACAGCGGGTGATCCATGCCGATGAAACGCCGGTCACCATCATGCGGATGGGTGATGATGAGAAAAAACCGAAGAAAGGTTATGTCTGGGCCTATGCCACTACACAGTACAATCCAGTTCAAGCGGTGATCTATGACTTTCAGGATAGCCGTTCAGGTCAGCATGCAGAAGAGTTCTTGAAAGGCTGGCAGGGCTATCTAGTCTGTGATGATTACAGTGGTTATAAAGCACGCTTTAAATCAGGCGATGTCATTGAGGTGGGCTGCATGGCGCATGCACGTCGTAAATTCCATGAGCTACATGTGACTGGGAAAAGTCAGATCGCTGAACAGGCATTACTGATGATTCAGAAACTGTATGCGATAGAAGCAGAACTCAGGAAAAAGACCGATGGTACAGCGGAAGACCGCCGCGAATACCGACAACAGCATAGTCAACCAGTGATGCAACAACTATATGAATGGCTCAACCAACATCATCTGACAGTGCCATCGAGTTCTCCCACCGCCAAGGCCATCAATTACACTCTGAAGCGTTGGCCAGCTTTAAGCCGCTATCTGGATGATGGCAATCTACCTATTTGCAATAATTGGGTCGAGAATCAGATGCGTCCCTGGGCGTTGGGGCGCAAGAACTGGCTGTTTGCAGGTTCGCTGCGCAGTGGTCAGCGAGCGGCAAACATCATGACGTTAATCCAGTCAGCAAAGCTGAATGGGCTGGATCCGTATGCCTATTTAAGTGATGTGCTGAAAAGGTTACCGACACATAAAGTGACCCAGATTGAAGAGTTACTGCCACACTGCTGGAAACCTAAATTGAATTAAAAATTGGTATGGGATTCAGCGGACGCTTACCGTAATTGGAATCGCAAGCAGCATAAAAAACAGACCCAAATGTCACAAATGCGCTTATGTTTTCATCAAAGATGACATGCTGTCAGGCAATTGCGGCACAGGGTGGGTATAACGCCAAAATAAGCGAATCACCCATAAACTATAATTGGTGTAGCGATATTTTACGCAGGGTAATCACATCACCTTTGAAGCTGTCATCGGCTTCATCGCTTATAAGGTTGCCACTAAAAAACCGATTGCCCGTGCGGCAATAAAAATAATCGCCATGAGCAAATGTAAAAATTCTGCGGTACGGGTGTAATATGAGTGAGAACTGTTCATGTTGTATTTCAGGCTAATGGATGCTTGCATGCTATACAACCGCATGTGGTAAAAGTATCTACCTGCAACAGAGTGTTGAAAATCTGCAATGCTGAAAAAAATAAAGTTCTTATTAAGACTAGGCACATGAATGTAGAAATTGCAAAAAGCTATTCCTTCGCCAAACAAGTTTAGGCACAATAGCGGCATTGTTTCATCCAAATGACTTGAATATTAAATACAGGAAATATCCATGAAAAAACTACTCGCTGTATTGGCACCTATCGCTTTGGCTTTATCTGCATGTACCACAACTACAGGTACTACTACAGGAACGACAACTGCACCGACAGCAACTCAACAATTGGGTATGACGGCTATTAAAATTGCAATTAATGCCAAGTGTGTGACTGAATTAAATAACATTCCTGCATGGCACACTGCGACACGTGTGATGACAACAACGCAAAAGCAAAATGTTCAAGCTGAAATTTGTGGCTGTGTCAGTGAAAAAGCACCACAAAACGTGACTGCAGTAGATTTAGCCACAGCAGCAATTGACCCTGCTGCCCGTGCAACGATTGTGAGCAACGCGGTATCAAGAACCATTAATGCATGTGTGGCAGAAGCAGTAAGATAAGTTTAGTGACTCTGTACAATTAAAAAAGGGTGCATGATGACGCGCATTGTGAGATAGGCTGAATATTTCAGCCTTTTTTTAGGAAAAAGATGATGAAAATTGCGGGTGTTGATGAAGCAGGCCGTGGGCCTTTAGTAGGTTCTGTTGTTGCCGCGGCAGTTATTTTAGATCCGAATAACCCGATTGAAGGTTTAAATGACTCTAAAAAATTGACAGAAAAAAAGCGTGAAAAGTTGTTTTATGAAATTCAGGAAAAGGCTTTAGCTTGGGCAATTGCAGAAGCATCTGCAGCCGAAATTGATGAAGTGAATATTTTGCAAGCGTCGTTATTGGCGATGCGTCGTGCGGTAGAAGCTTTGTCTATTCAACCTGAGCATGTCTTGGTCGATGGCAATAAAATTCCGCAAGGTTTAGCAATGTCGTGTGATGCAGTTGTGGGGGGAGATGCTTTACATGCAGAGATTTCGGCAGCCAGTATTTTAGCCAAAGTGGCGCGAGATCGTGAAATGGTGTTGCTTGACCAAGCATTTCCACAATTTGGTTTTGCTAAACACAAAGGTTACCCAACCAAAGCACATTTTGAAGCGATTGCACAGCATGGTGTGATTTCGGCACATCGACGAAGTTTTGCACCTGTGCGAAAGGCTTTAGAATTGATGGAAAAATAACATTAATTTTCATGTAAAACTATTGCTGAGTTGTAGGTAAAACATCCTGTACATAATCAGAATCAGCGAGCAACATCGAAATGGGGCAAGTTTTAAAAAAGCATTCAGCAGAAAAATTTAAAGCGGCAAATGAGCCGCTTTATATTCAATTACCTTAAACGTTTAACGATTAAAGTCATTTTGCGAGTAGTTATCTTCTTCAAATGATGGTTGATAATCTTGATCTAAGTGTTGCAAATGCTCATGCATGGCACGCTCGTGTTGAATACGTTGATAGATTTCTTCACGATGAACCGATACTTCTTTTGGCGCATTTACACCAATACGAACCTGGTTACCTTTGACACCAAGCACAGTCACGCTAACTTGGTCCCCAATCATTAATGTTTCTCCGACGCGTCGGGTGAGAATCAGCATGTTTATCTCCTTGCAAAATGCTAAACCTGCATTGATTTTTAAAGCAATTAAAAAGCTACAACCAAATAAAAACCAGTAAATTTTAACGGAACGTATCATTATTTATTATATAAGATACAGCGTTGCCAAAATTTATGAAAGCATGTTGCTCAATATAACAGAGCCACTATAAAAAAAACTATAGTGGCTCTAATTTTTTGTACTTTTTCGCAAAATTTGTCAGACAATTACATTTTCTGACAGGGACGCATTAAGCGCGTGCGCTAGACTCTCCGCTTTCACGATCTAGACCAAATACAGTGTGTAAAGTACGAACTGCAAGCTCTAGGTAGTTTTCTTCAATGATTACTGAAATTTTAATTTCAGAGGTAGAAATCATAAGAATGTTAATGCCTTCATCAGCAAGGGCGGTAAACATTTTGCTTGCAACACCCGCATGTGAACGCATACCTACGCCTACGATGGATACTTTTACAATGTCGTCACGTGTAGCCACTTCACGCGCACCAATTTCTTTTGCAGTTGCTTCAAGAATTGATTTTGCTTTGGCAAGCTCGCCACGGTTTACAGTAAAGGTAAAGTCAGTTGTACCATCTTCTTCTACGTTTTGGATGATCATGTCGACTTCAACATTGGCAGCGCCGATAGGTGACAAGATTTTAGATGCAATACCTGGCTCGTCAGGCACACCTAAAATAGTTAATTTTGCTTCGTCACGGTTAAACGCGATACCTGAGATGATAGGTTGTTCCATGTTGTCTTCCAATTCAGTAGTAATGAGTGTGCCGACATTTTGTTTAAAATCTTCGTCGAATGCGCCATCATCGTCATTATCAAAACTTGATAATACACGTAAAGGTACTTGGTATTTACCTGCAAATTCAACTGCACGAATTTGCAATACTTTAGAACCTAAAGACGCCATTTCTAGCATTTCTTCAAAAGAAATACGATCTACTTTTTTAGATTTTGGTGCGACGCGTGGGTCTGTGGTGTAAACGCCATCTACGTCAGTATAAATTTGACATTCATCAGCTTTCAATGCAGCAGCAAGTGCAACGCCAGAAGTATCAGAACCACCACGACCTAAAGTAGTGGTGTTACCTTCGGCATCAAAACCTTGGAAACCGGCAACCACAATTACACGACCTGCATCTAGGTTTTCAGTCAATACATCGGTATTGATTGATTCAATACGTGCTTTGGTAAATGCGCTGTCAGTTTGAATACCAACTTGGCGACCAGTTAGTGATTTTGCCGCAACGCCAGTAGAATTAAGCGCCATCGCTAACATCGAAATCGTTACCTGTTCGCCTGTAGACACCATTTGGTCTAATTCACGCGGATCAGGGGTTTCGGTAATGGCTTTCGCGAGAGCGAGTAGGCGATTGGTTTCGCCACTCATGGCAGAAACGACAACCACTATTTTGTGGCCATGATCATGCCAGCGCTTCACACGACGAGCAACATTTAAAATGCGCTCGGGAGTACCCATTGAGGTACCGCCATATTTTTGAACGATTAGTGCCATAGTTGTTCCATATAAGCCATGACCCTGAATTTACCTGCTCAGGGTCAGTTACACAAAAAGTGAGATTATTTTGCCGCAAGCCAAGCAGTTAAACCTGCCATCACCGATGCAAAGTTCTCGTTAAGTGGCGCGCCACCTTGTGCCAAATCAGGTTTACCACCACCTTTACCACCTAGTTCTGTAGCTAAGTATTTGATGATGTCTCCTGCTTTAATCGTAGCAGTAAAGTCTGGTGCAACAGAAGCGATTAAGCTGACTTTATCGCCTTCTACACCTGCAAGTACAATCACTGCTTGGTCGAGTTTGGATTTTACACCGTCGTGTAAGTTACGCAGTGATTTTGCATCCATATTTTGTACAGTCGTAATGAGCGTGGTACGTCCAGCAAGTTCTTGTACTTGACTTAAAAGTTCAGCTGCTTGGAAATGCGCTAATTTTTGATTGAGCTGTTCAATCTGCTTTTGAAGGCTAGATGCTGTATTGACCAATGTATGCACTTTTTCTAAAGTCTGGTCTTTTTGTGCTTTCAACAAAGCATTGATACTGTTGATATCACGTTCAGTTTTTTGAACGGCATCAACGGCTTTGCTGCCTGTAATCGCTTCAATACGACGCACGCCAGCTGCAACACCACCTTCAGAGATGATTTTGAATAAGCCAATATCGCCCGTACGTTTTACGTGAATACCACCACACAGTTCAATGGAGAAGTTTTTATCTTCGATCATAGAACCCATAGAAAGTACGCGAACTTCATCACCATACTTTTCGCCAAATAGCATCATCGCACCTTTGGCTTTCGCTGCTTCAATGTCTAATAGTTCAGTAGACACGGCAGTGTTGGCAATGACTTCTGCATTGACCAAGCGCTCAATTTCTTGCAATTGCTCAAATGACACAGGTTGGTCATTGGCAAAGTCAAAACGTAAAATGTCAGAGGCAACCAATGAACCTTTTTGTTGTACATGCGCACCCAAAACTTGACGTAGGGCAGCATGTAACAGGTGTGTTGCAGAGTGATTGCGTGCAGTTGCTTCGCGGATATCTGCTTTTACAATGGCTTCCACCGCTTGCGCAGCTTTTAAACTGCCCATGGTAACAATACCTTGATGAACAAAGGCACCGCCAGATTTTTTGGTGTCTTGAACTTCAAAAATACCGGTTTCGTTTTTGAATAGACCTGTATCGCCAATCTGACCACCGCTTTCTGCATAGAACGGGGTTTGATTGAGTACGATCAAAGCTTCATCGCCTTCAACGACTTCATCAACTTGTTCGCCATCTTTATAAATAGCCACAATTTGACCCTGACCAGTCGTTGCGTCATAGCCATCAAATTGAGTTTCGCCTTCAATTTTTACAATTGAGTTATAATCAACCGCAAATTTACCTGCATCGCGTGCACGTTGACGTTGTGCTGCCATTTCAACTTCAAAGCCTGCTTCGTCAATGGTCAAGTCACGTTCACGTGCAATGTCTGCTGTTAAGTCAGTCGGGAAACCGTAAGTGTCATAAAGTTTAAATACTACTTCGCCTGGAATGACTGACCCTTTAAGCTGTGCCAATTCACCTTCAAGCAATTTCAAACCTTGCTCAAGCGTTTTGGCAAATTGTTCTTCTTCTTTCAGTAATGCTGCCTCAATACGCGCTTGATTTGCTGCAAGTTCAGGATATGCATCACCCATGACTTCAATGAGTGGCTTCAACATTTTATGGAAGAATGAACCTGTTGCGCCTAATTTGTTGCCATGACGTACTGCACGACGAATAATACGACGTAATACATACCCACGACCTTCATTCGATGGATTCACCCCATCAGCAATCAGGAAGCAGCAAGAGCGAGCATGGTCTGCAACCACTTTGAGCGAAGCAGGGTAGTCCACAGGCTTGCCAGTTTGTTGTGCTGTTGCTTCAAGAGCAGTTGTGTCTAAACCAATAATCTGAGCTGCATTTTTGAGTAAGTGCTGGAATAGATCAATTTCGTAGTTTGAGTTAACATGTTGCAATACTGCGGAAATACGTTCCAAACCCATGCCTGTATCGACAGACGGTGCTGGAAGTGGGTGCAGTACACCATCCGCAGTACGGTTGAACTGCATGAATACATTGTTCCAGATTTCAATGAAACGATCACCATCTTCTTCAGGCGTGCCTGGTAAGCCACCCCAGATATGATCGCCATGATCATAGAAAATTTCAGAACAAGGACCACAAGGACCTGTATCACCCATTGCCCAGAAGTTATCTGAAGCATATTGACCGCCTTTGTTGTCGCCAATACGAATAATACGAGAAGCATCTAAACCAATTTCTTTGTTCCAGATGTCAAACGCTTCATTATCGGTGTGATAAACCGTAGCATATAAACGCTCTTTCGGTAGCGCCAACCATTGTTCGCCTGTTAGAAATTCCCAAGCAAATTTAATTGCATCACGTTTGAAATAATCACCAAACGAGAAGTTACCTAACATTTCAAAGAAAGTATGGTGACGTGCGGTATAACCCACATTGTCTAAATCGTTGTGTTTACCGCCTGCGCGTACACATTTTTGTGACGATACAGCGCGCACATAATCACGTTTTTCCAGCCCTAGGAAACAGTCTTTAAACTGGTTCATACCCGCATTGGTAAATAATAAGGTTGGGTCGTTGGCAGGTACTAGAGAACTCGATGCGACACGTGTATGCCCTTGCGATTCAAAGTAACGCAAAAATGCTTCACGAATTTCAGCTGATGTCATAAAACGAGTACTCACAACCAAGTCACTCCATAATTTCCGATTTGGCTAAACACAGGACAGTCTGACAAAAATAATTCTTTTGCTGTCATGCAGGCTTAAAATTTTAAAAACGCCAAATTATAACGGAAAAAGCCATTATCACCAATCATTTTAGTGTGAATAGATGACAATTCTGACACAAACTATGTTGCTATTACGCAGAATAAATCTTTGCAATAGAAGATGATGAACATTTACATTCAAAATAAGCGCTTACTGCAGGTCGTGTAATATGCCGAACTGCCATGAAACGCAATACAGACAAAGTTAAAAAAATTGGTGAGCGATAAAAAGCCGAAGCTGATATTTTAATTTGTCGAATTAAACAACAAATTGCGAAAAAATTCGCAGAATTGATCTGATTTTTTTCAGTAAGGCCTCAAAATCTATTAACATTGTCTGCGCTTAAATTTTGATTTCATTATGAAAGGATCAGTCATGCAACGAGTGGCAATCAATGGCTTTGGTAGAATCGGGCGCAATGTGCTGCGGGCTTGGTTTGAAAATCCCAAAGACTTTCATTTTGAAATTGTCGCGATAAATGACATTGCCGATGTAGAAACCTTAGTTCATCTATTTAAATACGACAGCACCCATGGTCGTTTTAAAGGGCAGGTGGAAATCAGCCTTGAAAATGAACAGATTTTTTTGAATATTTCTGCAGGTTTGGCACAATTAAAAGTTCAGGTGTTGAATCAGTCTCAACCTGCGCTATTGCCGTGGCAATCCTTAAATGTGGATGTGGTACTAGAATGCACAGGGTTGTTCCGTTCCCGTGAGGCAGCAACGCAGCATATTACGGCGGGCGCCAAACGTGTGATTATTGGTGCCGCGCCATTCGATACTGTAGATGCTGCGATTGTTTATGGTGTGAACCATCACGAAGTTAAAAGTACCGACCAAATTATTTCCAGTGTGTCCTGCACTACGCAAGCTTTAGTGCCACTGGTTAAAATCATTGATGATGCTTTTGGAATAGATACCGCATTAATGACTGAAATTCATGCAGTTACAGCCGATCAAACTGTATTGGATCAGGCGCATCGCGATTTACGTCGTGCGCGTGCATCAGGACAAAATATTATTCCGACAACTTCATCTGCCTTGGGTGCTTTAAAACAAGTCATGCCAAAAATGGAAGATCGAATTGATGGTTATTCGATTCGTGTGCCAACCATTAATGTTGCAGCTATTGATCTAACTTTTATTTCGCAGTCACCCATTACGGTGCACAAATTGAATCAGGTGTTATGTGCTTCGGCAGCGCATGATTATGCCGAAATTATGCAAGTGACCGATGAACCTTTGGTATCGAGTGACTTTAACCATTCACCTTATTCGTTAATTGTCGATTTAAGCCAAACCATGGTGGTGGGCCATCAAGCCAAAGTTTTTGCCTGGTATGACAACGAGTGGGGTTATGCCAATCGTTTACTGGATTTGTGCGAATCTTTTAGTCAGCGGGTAGTATAAGAGCTACTTTTAAAGACATATACAAAGTGTAAAAAGCATGCAATAGTGATGAAAGATTTTATAATTCGTATTCACGGTTAATTCACTGATTGATAAAACAAAGTTTGCATAGAAAGTTTGAATAGAGTAGTAGCATGATGATTATTTTATTGTGGGGATTTATTTTTTTGCTGGCACTTGCTGTAATTTTTCTGATTTGGTTGCAGTTTAAAAATCAGGCAGACAGCAGCAGCGATGTGCGGCATCAACAGCAAGTCGAGCAAAAAGTATTACATTTAGAAGAGCATCTGAAAAAGACTTTGGAAATTATGCAAGACTTGGCCAAAAAGATGCAGGTTCAGCAAGATGCGCTAGATAAAACCGTGCAAAAAACAGCACAGCTTGAAATGCAAAATGCCGAGTTGGTCAGTTTATTGGCAAAGGTAGTCAAATCAAATCAGGACTTTTAAATGACGGTTTTGAAAGATGTCGTGTATTCATATTTTTTACCGCATATTTCAGAAAAAGTCAGGTGCATGAGCAAAAGTATCATGCTAAACTAGGAGAAATCGGGTGTGCTCCCGATTTTTTTATGCGGATTCGTTCCGCGCAAACAAGAATTTAGGTTTACAACATGCCCATTTCAGAGACATGGTTATTACCTGATGGTGTAGCTGATGTATTACCAGAACAAGCGCAAGTGATTGAAAACTTGCGTCGTAAGTCACTGGATTTCCTTGCATCTCGAGGTTATCAGTTGGTGTACACGCCATTCATAGAATACATTGAATCTCTATCTTCTCTATCAGAATCGAATCAAGATTTAGACCTTGCCACATTTAAAGTAATTGACCAACTTTCAGGTCGTTTGCTAGGTGTGCGTGCCGATATGACACCCCAAGTAGCACGTATTGATGCGCATGTACATCCTGTAGATGGTATTGCACGTTACTGCTATGCAGGTACGGTTTTACATACTAAACCACAAGGTTTTAATTCTACACGTGCACCATTGCAATTGGGTGCAGAGTTATTTGGTTCAGATAGCATTGATGCCGATGTAGAAATGGTTGATCTTATGATCAGCTTGCTCAAAGAAGCAGGTCTGGCAGAAGGTATGCATTTAGACTTGGGTCATGTCGGTATGTTCCGTAGCTTGGTTAAACAAGCAGAATTAAGCAAAGCCATTGAACGTCAAATGTCAGATTTATATCAGCGTAAAGCATTGCCTGAACTGGCAGAATTTACCCGAGATTTAAACTTCGGTTCAGATTTTTATGCTTTAGGTCGCTATGCCAGCGATTTAAATGCTTTGCAGGCTCATTTAAGTGCTGAAGTGTTGACAAATAGCGAATTTAAGCAAGCGTTTGAAGCGGTTAAAGCAACACAAGCTGAAATTCAGGCGCGTTGGCCAAATCTGCATATTGGTATAGATGTGGTTGAGCTGCGTTCTTATCATTACCATACGGGCTTAATGTATGCGGTATATGCACCGAATCGTGCTGCGCCATTGGCTCAAGGTGGTCGTTATGATGGCATTGGTCAGCATTTTGGACGTGCGCGTCCTGCAACAGGTTTCTCTTGTGACTTGTTTGTATTAAGTGCAGGCCGTTTTGAATCATCGGCTGTTGTTGTTGCGCCTAAAGGCTCACAACCCGATTTAATCGCGGCTATTCAAAATACACGTGCGCAAGGCTTTAGGGTAATTCAATTGTTGGGCAATGATGATTTAAACTCGGTTCCATACGCAACGCACCAATTGGTTCTTGCAAATGGTGAGTGGATAGTCGAAAAAATTTAATCGCCAAGGCATGTTTCATGTTACAAGTCTTGGTTTTCAATTTTAACAGCATGATGTAATGAGGCTATTATGGGCAAGAATGTTGTGGTACTTGGTACCCAATGGGGCGACGAAGGTAAAGGTAAGATCGTCGACCTGCTCACCGATCAGGCGGCGGCAGTCGTTCGTTATCAAGGCGGACACAACGCAGGTCATACTCTCGTGGTTGGTGGTAAGAAAACTGTATTACACCTCATTCCATCAGGTATTTTACGTGAAAACGTACTGTGCCTAATTGGTAATGGTGTTGTGCTTTCTCCTGAAGCACTTATTAAAGAAATGGGTATTTTGGAGCAAGAAGGCGTGCCAGTGAAAGAGCGTTTACGCATTTCACCAAACTGCCCACTTATTTTGCCGAATCACATTGCACTTGATCAAGCACGTGAGAAAAAACGTGGTAATGCCAAAATTGGTACAACAGGTCGTGGTATTGGCCCAGCTTATGAAGATAAGGTTGCACGTCGTGCAATTCGTGTTGCAGACTTGGTGCGTGGTGGTGAGGCGTTACGTACTCAATTGACTGAATTATTGGACTATCACAACTTCCAATTGACACAATACTACGGTGTTGAAGCAGTTCAGTTAGATGAAGTTTTAGCACTATGCGACCAATGGCGTGAAGTGATTGCACCATTAGTGGTTGATGTAACAACCGAAATTCATAATTACCGTAAAAACGGTGACAATATTATGTTTGAAGGTGCACAAGGTTCATTGCTTGATGTTGACCACGGTACTTATCCGTATGTGACTTCATCGAACACGACTGCGGGCGGTGTAAGCTCGGGTTCAGGCTTAGGTCCATTACATTTAGACTACGTTTTAGGGATTACCAAAGCCTATACCACACGTGTAGGTGCAGGTCCATTCCCAACAGAGTTGGTATACGACGCAGCAAATGACGTGGGTGATGCGATTGGTAAACACTTAGGTACTGTGGGTCATGAGTTCGGTGCCTCTACAGGTCGTCAGCGTCGTTGTGGTTGGTTTGATGCCGAAATTTTACGTCGTTCAGTCGATGTAAACTCACTTTCTGGTATTTGCTTGACCAAGTTAGATGTGTTGGATGGTTTAGAAGAAATCAAAATCTGCGTAGGTTATGAAAATGCCGATTCAGGTTGTGTAGGTTCTTCTGATGCGCTTGCATACGAAAACTTAAAGCCAATTTACGAAACTATGCCAGGTTGGTCTGAATCAACTGTGGGCGCGACCAGTGTAGAACAATTGCCTGAAAATGCAGTGAACTACATCAAACGTCTTGAGCAGTTAATTGAATGTCCAATCGACATTATTTCTACAGGCCCAGACCGCGCAGAAACGATAGTATTACGTCATCCATTTGATGCTTAAGTGGTTGTGCTTTGACATAACACAAGTTCAGATGATGTACTCAGCCCTGTCTAAATGATGGGGCTTTTTATTGATGTTGTTTCAGTTTCAATAGCGACTCATTTGGTGAAACATTGCAGATGATGCTGAGTGAGTGGTTTTTTCAAGACTAAAGTTGCAGATGACTGGCACTGTGCAGCGCAGTGTGGCTTGTTACAATGGCTTTAGAAAATTAAATTTAATTAAGGTTATGCAGGATGCATAAAAATATTACCAGTACGATTTTTTATTCTTTGTTGTTCGCGATGGGCGGAGCACCGACCATTGCCATGATGCTGATTTTATCGCAAAAGCATGATCCGAATATTATGTATCAGGCATTTATTGGTTTGAGCGTTATTTTTGCCTGTATTTTGGTGCCACTGATTCTGATTCAAAATGCTTACCTACTCTACAAACGCAAAAATCCAGCAATGGAAGAAAAAGTAGAAGTAGTATCTAAAATTTACTTGGGTTTAAATATCTTCTGTTTAGTGTTTTGGTTGTCTTATCAATTTCTTTACTAAGATAGTTATTGATCGCTTAGACATATAATCTGTACACAGCTTAGGCGTTATTTACATAAATAATATGATTATGAAGTGATTTTAGATTTAAAGCCTTGAATTGATTTTATACAATTGATTGATATGAAGATAGCTCGTAAGGCGGAGATTATTATAATGAACAAAAAACTGATGTTAAGTTTATGTGCCGCAGGCGCAATCACAGTGTCAGGGTGTACCACTGTTGCAGACATGGCAGGTGCAGATACTGCCACCTTAAATGCAACTGCATCTAAAAGTTATAACGAAATGGTACAAGACGCACGCAATAAAAATCAGTTAGACACTAGTTCAACTACGTATAAACGGATTAATACCGTGTTTCAGCGTTTGATTCCATATGCCAACCAAATGAACCAAACAGGACAGCCTTTCCAATGGCAATTGGCGGTGCTTAAGTCTGATCAGGTAAACGCTTTTGTTGCACCTGGCGGTAAAGTGGTGTTCTATACAGGTATTGTCAACAAACTGAATTTGACCGATGCTGAAATTGCCGCAATTATGGGGCACGAAATGGTGCACGCGCTAGAAGAGCATGCCAAAAGTAAAATCGGTGCACAAGCTTTAACAAATTTGGCACTAAATGTTGGCCTAAGTGCAGCGGGTAACAATGTCGGTCAATTGGGTGCTGCTGCAGCACAATTAGGTACTCAAATTGGGATTGGCTTGCCATATTCGCGTAATTTGGAAGGTCGTGCCGATCAGGGTGGCTTAATGCTTATGGCGCGTGCAGGTTATAACCCGCAAGCTGCTATTACCCTTTGGGAAAAAATGAACAAACTTGAAGGTGGCGGTGGTGCATCGTTCTTATCAACGCACCCATCGAACAGTCAGCGTATTGAGGCGATGCGTAAAAACTTACCTGCAGCTCAGGCAATTTATAACAAAAACCGCCGCTAAGATAACATTAGTCAGTAAGACAGATGAATCAAAGAAAGGATGTGCATAGAAATGCGCATCCTTTTTTAAAATTTTTGACTTTAAACAACATAAAAATGGTGCGTTATAGCTGAACTCATGTTTTTAATTTAAACGCCAGCTCACTTGTTTACTTCAATTTTCTAATTTCATTTTAAAGCAGTGCTTAAAATGAAATTAGGGTGCTGGATTGGGTTGTTGACGATGAATGGCTTCAATACCTTGTAAAATTTCATCTGATAAGTTGATGTCAAAAGCATCAATATTTTCTTTGAGTTGTGCCATATTGGTCGCGCCAATAATGGTACTGGTTACAAAAAATTGCTGCTTAATAAATGCCAGAGCCAGTTGCGTCAAACTCAAGTCGTGTTGTTCTGCAAGTTGGGCGTATTGTTCGGTCGCCCATTCGCTTTGTGGATTGCTGTAACGGCCAAAACGTGAATATAGCGTGACACGTGCATTGGCAGGGCGTGCACCATGACGGAATTTACCAGTTAAATAACCAAAAGCCAAAGGTGAGTAGGCGAGTAGTCCAATACCTTCATAATGGGCAATTTCAGACATGCCAATTTCGTAAGTGCGGTTGAGCAAATTATACGGATTTTGTACGCTGACGAACTTGCTTAATCCTAGCTGTTCTGCAAGGTGTAGAAACTTCATGGTGCCCCACGGGGTTTCGTTTGACAAGCCAATATAGCGAATCCGTCCTTTTTGAATTTCTTGTTGCAACGCGGTTAAGGTTTCAGCGAGATCAGTTACTTCTTGCGTATTTTGTGCTTCTTGGTTGCCATAACCGAGTTTGCCAAAAAAGTTGGTCGGACGCTGCGGCCAGTGCAGTTGGTATAAGTCGATATAGTCGGTTTGCAGGCGTTTTAAATTGCCATCCAGCGCAGAATGAATATCCTGTGCATTAAAGCGGGTTTTGCCATCTCGAATATGACTGCCGCCTTGCGAAGGGCCTGCAATTTTAGAGGCTAAAAATAATTTATCACGTCCGCCACGTTGCTGTAACCAATTACCAATGATAGTTTCAGTTGCACCTTGAGTTTCTACTTTTGGCGGTACGGGGTACATTTCTGCGGTATCCCAGAAATACAAACCACGCTCTAAGGCATAATCCAGTTGCTCGAAGGCATCTGATTGCGTGTTTTGTTCACCAAAGGTCATGGTGCCCAAGCAGATTTCTGGAACTAAAATCCCCGTCTTTGCCAATGGTTTAAATTGCATATTGTCTCTCGCTCAAGATTATGTTTATGAAGGGATGTTACAAGAGCCGACACCATTTTGCGCCACTTGTGGCTGAGAAAATTGCTACTGCTTTGTAGTGACAGCAAGAATGGTATTTTGATATTTGAAAATGGTTAACAGTTATATGCCGGTAATAAAAAAGCAAATCCGAAGATTTGCTTTTTTAATTTGCATATGCATGGTTTATTCGTCATCAAAGTCGCCATCAGTGGCTTCATTTTGCTCCAAAGAAGCATCAAAAATCAGAATAGCTTTACCATCAGTTTCAATCATGCCTTGTTCTTCAAGTGTTTTTAGAACACGCCCGACCATTTCACGTGAACAGCCGACAATACGGCCAATTTCTTGGCGTGTAATACGAATTTGACGACCGTTTGGCAAAATCATGGCTTCTGGCTGCGCAGAAAGATCAATCAAGCAACGTGCAATACGACCAGACACATCTATAAAGGCAAGGTCAGTTACTTTACGTGTGGTATTTTTTAAACGGCGTACCAGTTGTGCAAAAACAGCATAGCTTAAATCAGGATATTGTTTGCTGAGTTCGTGGAAATTTTCATAAGTAATTTCTGCGATTTCACATACATCACGAGTACGAACTTCTGCAGTACGTTGCGGATTCGATTCAAATAGACCCATTTCCCCAAAAAAGTCGCCAGGATTCAAATATGCCACAACAATTTCGCGATCATCATCTTCGCGAAGAATAATTGATACTGAACCTTTTAAAATCAAATATAATGATTTAGATTCAGTCCCTGCATCAACAATAGTTGTCCGTTTTGGATAACGGTTGATGTATGCACGTTTTAATAATGCTTTGACTGAGTCAGGCAGTTGTCCTGGGGACAATGCATCAGTACTCAGCTGTGAAAAGTTGGAAGTCATGCTAACGGTTCCGAAAATGGATAAATAATAGATCGCACAAGACCTAGTCTGAACTTGTCACACAGTAGAGATGAAATTCCTTATCAACTCAAGTTATGTTAGTGTACAAATACCCGTGTCAATTTATAGCTTTTTTTAGGTAGTTGCAATGCAAACAAGTGTTCAATGGTTAGAGAACGTTGCTTTTGAAGCCAAATCAGAAAGTGGTCATTCTGTAGTGATGGATGGTTCTGCAGAATATGGTGGTGAAAACCGTGGACCACGTCCTATGGAGTTAATCTTAATGGGACTTGGTGGGTGTGCTTCGTTTGATATTGTGACTATTTTAAAGAAATCACGCCAAGAAGTGACGCATGTTGAATGTCAGTTAACTGCAGAACGTGCCGATAGCATTCCTGCAGTTTTTACTAAAATTCACTTGCATTTTGTGGTCAAAGGCAAGGCAGTCAAGGAAAAGCAGGTCGCGAAGGCGGTTGAGCTTTCAGCAGAAAAGTACTGTTCTGCAAGTAAAATGCTATCTGATGGTGGTGTTGAAATTAGCCATGATTTTGAAATTATTGAACAAGATTAAGCTTTGACTAATAGGTCATACAATGGTTGGTATATTTTGCCAACCATTGTAACCAAATATTTCAAATGACATAAATAATAGACCTTGTATCTTGGAGGTTGTAGTGATTAGCTTCCACTATATGCAAATTGTAGAGTTTGTAATAGACCTAAGACTTTTAGTCTGTGCAAGAGATAAAACCTACAATTTGCCCTAACCACTTGCACAACTCTGGACGGTAACTAAGCACTTTGATGCTGCATTCACAAGAAAAGACGGTGGTTATGCTAAAACAATAATTGAATAATTAAAGCAGGTAAAGATTATGTTTTATCTTGGTATTGATGTTGCTAAAGCTAAAATTGATTGCTGTTTAATTTTAGAAAATTCTGCAAATAAAAAGAAAACCAAAACTTTTTCAAATACACCAAAAGGTTTTGAGCAACTTCAAATCTGGCTAAACCAGCATGCTGCAACTTCTACGCAGACCATTATCTTAATGGAAGCAACATCTATTTATCATGAACTCTTGGCTAAATATTTATTTGATGAGGGCTATCAAGTCTCTGTAACCAATCCTGCCAGAGCTCGATATTTTGCTCAGAGTATGTCTAAGCTGAATAAAACAGACAAGGTAGATAGTGAGGTTCTAGCTCGATTTGCGATGACTGCCAATCTACATTTTTGGCAACCTTTACCCAAACATATTCAATTGCTGAATGCTTTACTGGATAGAAGAGCTGTTCTTTGTGAAGATTTACAACGTGAAAAGAATCGTTTGGAAAAAGCAGAGTCTACCTTCACGATGGAACCTGTACTTGAGTCTCTCCACAAGAGTATTGAACAGTTAAACCAACATATTCAGGGTATCGACCAACAAATTGATGATCACATTGATCAGAATCCTGATTTAAAAAATGATAAAGAACTGCTCAGCAGTATTCCAGCCATTGCAGATCGAACTAGTTTATTAATGCTCAGTTTCTTGCGCAGTCATACTTTTGAAAGAGCTAGTCAAGCGGCCGCCTTTGTTGGCTTGGTGCCCACTCAAAAGCAGTCAGGTAGCTCCATTCATGGCAGAAGCCATTTATCCAAAGCGGGCTCTTCCAAAATACGTGCCGGTTTATATATGGCAGCCATTGTCGCAACTCGGCATAATCCTCATATTAAAGGGATGAATGAAAGATTATTAGCTAATGGTAAAACCAAAATGATGGCGATTGGAGCTGCAATGAGAAAGTTGGTTCATCTTTGTTATGGTGTACTCAAACACCAACAGCCTTATCAAGCAGATTATTGAGCATGAATTTTCGATAATTTGCTTGACGTTTCAGACGGTATCTCTTGCGAAAGTATAGTTTTATCTAATTTTTGAATTGGCTAAAACCTTATAAAATATAGCTTTTGACTGCTTAAAATTTGACTAACGCAAGAAGTCTAATAATCAAAAGCTTTTAATTGATTGATATACAAGTGTATATCAATGATTTAACTAACAATAAAAAAATACCAAACTAAACTTGAAATCTACACTAATCGGTCCAATATTATTACTAATATCTATCTGTTAATTTTAATTAAGAATTTGAAAAATATATCAAAATTTAATTGAAATTTACGCCTGCGTTCCCATATATCTATTAAGTACACAATTTGTTGTGAGGAATAACAAGAATGCGTTTTGAAAAGTTTACCAACCGCCTACAGCAAGCTTTATCTGATGCCCAATCTCTCGCGATAGGGAAAGATCATACTGCCATTGAAGGCATCCACTTATTGGCGACTTTGCTCGAAGAAGCCTCCAATATCAGTTTATTACAGCAAGCAGGCGCCAACCTGCGTGATTTGCAAAGTAAATTACAGCAAGCTTTATCCGATGCGCCGACTTTGGCCAACCCAACAGGCGACATCAATTTAAGTCCAGATGCAGTCAAAGCCCTGAATTTGGCTGACAGTTTTGCCCAAAAAGCAGGTGATGAATTTTTATCGACCGACTGGTTGATGCTTGGTTTGTCCGAAGTGGGCGCGACCAAAACACTACTGAATAGTGTGGGCGTGACATCAAGCAGTTTGCGTAGCGTGATTGACAAAATTAGAGGGGATGAAAAAGTCATGAGCAATAATCACGAAGATCAACGTGACTCACTCAATAAATACACTATCGATTTAACCGAACGTGCATTGGCAGGCAAACTAGACCCTGTTATTGGCCGTGATGATGAAATCCGCCGTACCGTTCAGGTGTTGTCACGCCGTACCAAAAATAACCCAGTACTCATTGGTGAACCAGGTGTGGGTAAAACTGCGATTGTTGAAGGTTTGGCGCAGCGTATTGTCAATGGTGAAGTGCCTGAAAGTTTAAAAGGTAAACGTGTTTTATCTTTAGATTTGGGTTCATTGTTGGCAGGTGCGAAATACCGCGGTGAGTTTGAAGAACGTCTAAAAGCTGTCTTAAAAGACTTGGCGAAACAAGAAGGTGAAGTCATCTTATTTATTGATGAATTACACACGCTTGTGGGTGCAGGTAAAGGCGATGGTGCGATGGATGCAGGCAATATGCTGAAACCTGCATTGGCGCGTGGCGAATTGCGCTGCGTCGGTGCAACTACTTTAGATGAGTATCGTCAATATATTGAAAAAGATGCGGCTTTAGAGCGTCGTTTCCAAAAAGTATTGGTCGATGAGCCAAGTGTAGAAGACACTATTGCAATTTTACGTGGTCTGAAAGAACGCTACGAAGTGCACCATGGGGTAAAAATTTTAGACTCAGCGATTATTGCTGCTGCTAAAATGTCGCATCGGTATATCACCGACCGTCAACTTCCAGACAAGGCAATTGACTTGGTGGATGAGGCAGCGTCACGGATTAAAATGGAGCTTGATTCTAAGCCTGAAGCGTTAGATAAATTAGAGCGCCGTTTAATTCAATTAAAACTGCAACTTGAAGCCGTGAAGAAAGATGAAGATGCAGGCAGCCGTGCTGAAGTTGCGCATCTGGAAAAACAAATTATTGAAGTTCAGAATGAATACAATGATTTGGAAGAAGTTTGGAAAGCGGAAAAAACCTTGGTTGAGGGCACCAAGCAAATTCAAACTCAGTTGGATCAGGCACGTATGGCATTGCAAAAGGCGCAGCGTGAAAATGACTTGGCAGAAATGTCACGTTTGCAATACGGCGTGATTCCTGAGTTGGAAAAACAACTGGCGCAAGATGAGTTGGTTGGAGAGAAAGAAGAACCAAAATTATTGCGTAACAAAGTTACGGATAATGAAATTGCTGAAGTCGTCAGTGCTGCAACGGGTATTCCTGTATCGAAAATGCTGCAGGGTGAACGTGAAAAACTGCTACACATGGAAGAATTTTTGCATAAACGTGTGGTGGGACAAGATGAAGCTGTGATAGCGGTATCGAATGCAGTACGTCGTTCACGCGCTGGTTTGTCTGATCCTAACCGCCCAAGTGGTTCGTTCCTTTTCCTTGGCCCAACAGGGGTGGGTAAAACAGAATTGACCAAAGCGTTAGCAAACTTCTTGTTTGACAGTGATGACGCCATGATTCGGATTGATATGTCTGAATTTATGGAAAAACACTCAGTCAGCCGTTTGGTCGGTGCGCCTCCAGGCTATGTTGGTTATGAAGAAGGTGGTGTATTAACCGAAGCAGTGCGTCGTAAACCGTACAGTGTGGTGTTGTTTGATGAGGTGGAAAAAGCCCATCCAGACGTATTTAACATCTTGTTGCAAGTGTTGGATGATGGTCGCTTAACCGATTCGCAAGGTCGCGTGGTGGACTTTAAAAACACTGTAATTGTGATGACTTCTAACTTGGGTTCTCACGATGTACGTGAACTGGGTGGCAATCCAACACGTGAAGAAGTACGTGCTGTGGTCATGGCGGCAGTTTCGCAACATTTCCGCCCTGAATTTATTAACCGTATTGATGAACTGGTGGTGTTCCATTCATTGGAAAAAGCACAAATTCGAGGCATTGCCGATATTCAATTGGATCGTTTACGTGCACGTTTAAACGAACGCGATTTGCGCTTGTCGATAGACGATACGGCATTTGACCAATTGATTGAAGCAGGTTTTGACCCAGTCTACGGTGCGCGTCCATTGAAACGTGCGATTCAGCAACAAGTGGAAAATACGTTGGCACAAAAAATCTTAGCAGGCGACTTTGTTGCAGGCGATACGATTTTAATTAAAGCTGAAAATGGTCATTTGGTGTTTGAAAAAATGAAACTCAGCTAATTTGCTAGGTGCTAGCAACTTTCAAGAAACCCAGCTTTGGCTGGGTTTTTTGTGACTGACAATTTAGGTCACATTAGTAAAATTTTTGGTCAAAAGTGACAGGTATTTTAAATATTTTATGATGGATATTATATTTAAGTGATTTATTTGCAAAACAATTATCTTTTTTAAAGAAGATTAATTATAATTTTTGTTCAATAAAAATAGATAAATTTTGAGCAAAATCTATGTCAAAAATAGTGTGGGGTGGAATGGGTGTTGCTGTGTTAGCAGGAGCTGCCGCTGCGGGAAATTTATATGCAGATAAGAATCTGCGTGAACATTATCAACAAAATTTAAATCCTTCACCCAATATTAGCGTGCAATATACAGACTACGACCTGGGGACTTTAACAGGTACTGCCAAATGGAAAATGACCATTATTTTAGACCCATGTAATGCCAAAGAAAAATTGGTGTTTCAAGGACAAGATCAAATTCAGCGGACATGGAAAGGGTACCAAATTGATTCTAAAATGAATCTGGAACAAGGGCAGGGACAATTTTCCGAGTTCTTTCAACAGCCTTTAAATGTGACCACGCAAGTGAATTGGTTGGGCGTGTCGACCACAAAATTGAGCATACCTGCTATAGAGAAAAAAGAAGCAGGACTTGAAGCTAAATTTTCTCCTATACAGATTGAGTTTCAGGCGAAACAAAGTCAAGGGCAGCAGAAAATTGTAAATATGATTTTTGATGTGCCTCAGTTGACGGTACGAGATCAATTTGGGCATCTTCAAGTAAAAGGCATGCAGTTTAAAACCAATCAGTCTTTGTATGGGCAGTCTTTAGAGCCTGGCTATTTCCAATTCAGTATCGCAGAAATGCAGCGTCAGGACTCAAAAGCAGTGGGTTCAGGCAAAATGAAAGACTTCAGTTGGCGTATGGATACTCAACTGCATGAGCGTACGGTTGATATTCAATCAAAATTCAAAATTGCTGAATTAGGTTTAGACAATGTGCCCGCAATCCAAGATTTGCAGTTCAATTGGGATGTTAAAGATTTGCAACGCACAAAAATGCAGACCTTCTTTGATATTATTCAAAAACAAAGTAATTCCTGCTTAGAAGCAGAAAACTTTGGGAAAGAAGTTCAACAAGCCTTATTGGCTGTGATTAATGAGGGTTTTCAGTTTGAATCCAAGAAGAATCAGTTGAAATTAGGCACAGGCAGTATTCGGGCAGATTTGGTTGGTAAAGTGATGCCAGGGCATCAAACCACTGTAGAAGGCTTGGCGAAAATGTTCCCAAGTTTGGTAGAAGTGCAAACCGATGTGAGCTTTAACAAGCAAGTGGTCAAAACCATTATGAATAATTATTTGAATGCTGCAGGTAAAAGCATGTCTGATCAAGAGTTGGAACAGATACTCAGTGCGATGCAAAGCAATCATCAAATTCAGCGTGATGGTGATGAATTTAAACTTTCAATGCATTATCAATATGGTGAAAAAAAGTTCTTAACTGGTCAATAATCTAAATATTGTAGGACTTACGCACTATCATTTATAGATTCTCTGTGGTAGCAGATGATTTTTATCGAGAATAAAGTCATCAATGAAGTCTTTGATGATTGGTCTAAATAATTTCTTCTGCCAACGATATACATTTTCAAAGATCCCCTCAAACTGGTTCTTTTGTATCTCGACGTAGGCCATCAAGGCTGAAAAAATATGATTCAAAATCAGTTTAGATCGTCTTACTTGAAACTTTTCAATATGACAAACCTGTTTAATCACTCGGTGATATTGTTCTATTTTCCAATGACTTGAATGTAATTCATGAAAACCATCAAAGGACAATAAATCATCTTCATCTTGATGCACAATATAAAACCTCTGCTGTTCTTTTAACTGAGTCTTAAATAATTGTACAAAGCCAAAATCTTTGAGCCAGACCACTTGACCCTGATGGAAATCTGGCAATAAACGCAGTTGAAACCATTGTCCTTTTTCTGGGGAAACCTTACGGTTACAGTCGATACCAAACATAAATCGAATACCATATTTTCTTATGGTTTTTAGATTTCCAGTCGATGAATACCAACTATCACCTGTAATAAATTGAATCTTTGCACCCCAACTGAGTACTTCACTTAACATATCCATAAAGTAATCATTCTTGGTTTTACTTTCAGATTTGTCATAAATTCGGAAATTAATTGGAATATTTTGACCATTTTGATCTGTCGCATACAAGGTAATGAGATTAATACCCTTGACGGATCGGTGGTGTTTGCCTGACCAAAAATAGCTAACTAAGTCCATATGTTGACTATATGGTTTATCTAAAACAGTATCATCAATACTGACTATAAGTTTATTATTATCAATATGTTGAATTGCTTCTTGATATAGGTCGTGAGGTGTGTAGTCTTCACGCTCTAGAAAGCGATTTACACTATCATGCGAGATATTATAAGTCTCGGCAAGTTGTGTGCAGCTAATAGAGTTCGGTTCTGTCATGAGAAAGCCCATATAAATGGGTAGAGTACAAGTTGCTGTAGAAGCATTTTTAATTCGTCTGATCACAGATACTTTATAAAGTATTTTAATACTTTTTTGAATCCGTCAATGCGTAAGTCCTATATTGATCTACGATAAAAACACAGCCCATTCAATTGAACAGGCTGTGATGTATTACCATGCCGTTTATTTAAACAGGCGGGTGCTGAATTTTCCAAGCACGGTGGATTTTAGTGTTACGTTTGAAATCTGGACCAATGGTTTCATGACTAATTTCCTGCACATCAAACATGGCTTCAATTTCTTCATCCATTTCAAAACCACGGTAGTTGTTAGAGAAGTACAGCGTACCGCCTGTGGTTAAGCGGTTCATTGCACGTTTAATTAAAGAAACGTGGTCGCGTTGTACGTCAAACGTTCCATAGAACTTTTTAGAGTTTGAGAAAGTTGGTGGGTCAATAAAGATCAGATCATACTGTTCATGACCTTCTTTGAGCCATTCAAAACAATCACTGGCAAAGAATTGATGTTGTTCATCGGAATGTTCAACCGTTAAACCATTCAATACAAAGTTTTCTTTAGACCAATTCAAATAAGTATTGGACAAATCAACACTAGTGGTACTTAGTGCACCGCCAAGCGCGGCATGCAAACTTGCAGTTGAGGTATAACTGTATAAATTCAGGAAGTGCTTGCCACGTGCTTCTTTGGCAATGCGTAAACGCATTTGACGATGGTCAAGGAACAAGCCTGTATCAAGGTAGTCGGTGAGGTTGACCAAAATTTTAGCCTGACCTTCTTGCACAATAAAACGCTTCGAGGCTGTACTTTGTTTGGTGTACTGGTTTTTACCCTCCTGACGAGCACGGGTTTTAATAAATACAGCATCACGCCCTAAACCTGTAACGGCACGAATGGCTTGTAAGGCGAGATTAAAACGCTTTTTGGCTTTTTCAGGATCAATTTTTTTCGGTGGTGCATATTCCTGCACGTGCAAACGATCGCCGTATAAATCGACTGCGACATTAAAGTCAGGTAAGTCGGCATCGTATAAACGCAGACAATGCACATTTTCTTTCACCGCCCATTTTTTCAAGCTTTGTGTGTTTTTTTGCAAACGGTTGGTGAAATCTTCCGCACCTTCAATCGGTTCAAATTGCTGAGGTTGCCAGTCAGCTAAGAATGGACGTGCGACTGTTGCAGGTTTGATCGTACCAAAACGAACATAAATTGGCAGTTTGCCGTTCATCAAGCGTAAAATTTGCGGGTCATTGAAAGCCAACACATCGGCTTGTTCAACTTGGGCTGCAATAACGGCTGCTTTTTGATTTGGGAAATGTTTTTGTAAGAGGGCAGACAGGCCCAAATATAAGGCACGGTTCGAGGCTTTATCGCCCAAACGCTCACCGTAAGGCGGGTTGGTTACAATAAAGGCTTTTTTGTCTTCGGATTGAAAGTCTGGCCAGTCAGCCAAAGTACGCTCTTCAATTTGAATCTGATCGAGCAGACTTTCAAAACCTGCCGCAATAATATTTTGCTTGGTGGCTTTGACTGCTTCCCAGTCGGCATCGAAAGCATAGAATTTTGGCAATGGTTGTTGTAATGCAGTTTGGTGGCGTTCTGCCGCTTCTGCTTTAATACTCATCCATAATTCATGGTCATGGCCTTGCCAACCATTAAAACCAAAACGACGTACTAGACCTGGCGCACGGTCAGTCAGCATCATCAATGCTTCAATAATAAACGTACCCGAACCACACATAGGGTCTAAAATAATGTCGGGTTGAATTTGTTGTAATTGACCTTTTTGCAGAATCGCTGCGGCAAGGTTTTCTTTAATTGGGGCATCGGTCATAAAACGACGATAGCCGCGTTTATGCAGTGAATCGCCAGATAAATCTAGGCAGTATGTATGTTCTTTTTTACCTGCCAACACGTATAAGGTAATTTCAGGCTGTTTGATGTCAATGCTTGGACGTTTGCCCACTGCATCCATAAATGAATCGACCACACCATCTTTAACGCGCAAGGTCGCAAATTGGCTGTTCACTTTAATGTCACGCTCTATATGCAAACGCACTGCAAAAGTACTTTGTGGCGCAAAAATCAGTGACCAGTCAAAGCTCAGCGCACCTTCATAAAGCTCTTCGGCTACATCGCGCGCGTCGTGACTAAATTCAATTTCGTGTGTGTGAATTGGTGTAAGGACACGTGAGGCTAAACGTGACCACATGCAGACACGATAGGCATTTTCGAGTGTGCCTTTGAAAATTAAACGACCCGGTAAACGTTCGATATTTTGAATACCTAAACCTTGCATTTCTTCTTGCAATAAGGTTTCAAGTCCATCTGCACAGGTGACCCAATATGTAGAAAGACGGGGTTTCGAATTCATGAAAATTTCCAAAAGCAATTCAGCAATCGGCTATTTTACCGTATTTTGTGCTAGAAAACTTAGTGATTTAGCGTGAATCGTGCAGAATTTTAAAGGTCTAGGTTTGAAGAGCTTCAGGGCATTTTTACTGTTTTTTTCTAAAAAGGCAATGAGGATGTAATGACATCTCTAAAAAATTTTGAGTGATTGTATTGCGGAAAAATAAAAACCTGAATATTCACATGATTGGTATGTATTTTGCTCATACATTGTTGTGATGGTGAACATTTTGCAGATGAGCATCAAACACTGCAAAACAACAATGAAGCGATAAGGGGAATATTTAAATGACCACGGCTACTTTAAACACGGCACAGGCTTTAACAGCAAATAACGAGATTTTTTCAGTTGCCACTTTAATTTATACGCGATTAAGACGGGTCAGTGGACGTGTGATTGATGTCATGTATCTGGTTGAAAATTCAGACTATGCACGTGCTGTGCTGCAATTGGCGCTCGCTACACACGATGAGGAATTGTGCCGTTATGCGCTGCGCTTAAACAGTATATTGGCTAACTTAATGGATGCTGATGCAGAAATAACGTCGCCACAGACTGAAGCGCAGCAATTAGATGCAGTAGAAAATATAGAAAATATAGAAAATATAGAAAATATAGATGACTTGACTGAACCTACAGCTGAAGAAATTTATCGGGCGCAGGTGTCCCATCATTATATAGGGGCATTGCGTTAAACGGTGAATTGTACAGACTATGCCTACATAGCCTGAAGGTTGCGTAGGCAGTTGTAGGCGAAGATTGACCCACCAGATGTTCATCAAGCTCATATCAAGATGATTGGCTAGCAGAGCAGTTAAATATAAATGCCATCCTTTCACATCGCTTTGTAGAGTATTAAGCATGAAAGAAAGTGTAGATGAGTCTGCATGACTTAATTTTTAAAATCATAAGTTTCTTTTGACTAAATCATGCCAAGTTACACTGCTTTGCCAAATCAATTTCTGTATAATGCGTTAACTTAACGTATAAGGAATCTCTCATGCATTTGGCGGCATTGCATACTCCGAGCCAGATTCAATTGAATAAAGATGGGCATTTAAAACACTTTTTAACCATCGAAGGTCTTTCCAAAGAAACCCTCACCCAAATTCTGGACACAGCACAGTCCTTTTTCAATGAACAAAACCAACTGATCACCAATAATTTGCTCGAAGGGCGCACGGTGATGAATTTGTTCTTCGAAAACTCTACTCGTACCCGCACCACATTTGAAGCCGCAGCCAAGCGTCTTTCTGCCAATGTACTCAATATTGATATTGCCCGTTCAAGTACCTCTAAAGGTGAAACTTTGCGTGACACTTTGTGGAACTTAGAGGCGATGGCTGCTGACATTTTTGTGGTGCGTCATTCATCTTCAGGTGCAGCACATTTTATTGCTAAAACGGTTTGCCCAAAGGTTGCCATTATTAATGCGGGTGATGGCCGTCATGCACATCCAACGCAAGCGATGTTGGATATGCTGACCATTCGCCGTGAAACCCAACGACCTTATGAAGAATTAAGTGTTGCGATTATTGGTGATATCAAACATTCACGCGTGGCGCGTTCCGATGTGGCTGCCTTGCAAACACTGGGCTGTAAAGACATTCGCGTGATTGCACCGAACACCTTGTTGCCGTACGGTTTTGATGAATATGGAGCAGGCGTGCGTTTATTTAACAAAATGGAAGAAGGCATAAAAGACTGCGACGTGATTATCACCCTGCGTATTCAGAATGAACGTATTGATTCGCCTGCACTTGCCTCACAAGCTGAATTTTACAAAATGTATGGTTTAAACAAAGAGCGTCTGGCACTTGCCAAACCAAACTGTATTGTGATGCATCCTGGGCCAATGAACCGTGGTGTCGAAATTGATTCGAGCATTGCCGATGGCCCTCAATCGGTAATTTTAAATCAAGTAACCAACGGTATTGCGGTGCGTATGGCGGTATTGGCTTTGGCGATGCAAGGTCAATTGCAAGAACAAGGTTTGATTGACGCGATTGCGGTATAAGGAAAAAGTCATGGCGATTGTAAAAATTGAAAATGTACGTGTGCTTGACCCAATCCAGCAAATTGACCGCGTGCAAACGGTATATCTTAAAAATGGCAAGTTTGTTGCAGAAAGTGCTGAGATTAGCGAAAGTATTGATGCCCAAGGTCAATGGCTCATGCCAACCATGGTGGATTTGTGTGCACGTTTACGTGAACCAGGTCAACAGCAGCACGGCACGCTCAAATCAGAAGGCAAGGCAGCACGTGAAAACGGAATTCTGCACTTATTTACCCCACCTGATTCTAAACCGATCGTGCAAGACAACGGTGCACTCATTCATGGTTTAGTAGAAAAAGCCAAGTTGGATAGTGGTATTTATTTAGAAGTGATTGGTGCACAAACTCAAGGTTTAAACGGCAAACAGCCTGCCAATATGGCGGGACTGAAAAAAGGCGGTTGTAGTGCAGTGTCCAATGCCAATGCACCTTTTGAAGATGATGATGTGGTGATTCGTACTTTGGAATATGCAGCGGGTTTAGACATGACCGTGGTGTTCTATGCTGAAGAACCGCAAATTGCCAAAGATGGCTGTGTGCATGAAGGTTTTATTGCTTCGCGTCAAGGCTTGCCCATGATTCCTACTTTGGCTGAAACCGTAGCGATTGCTAAATATTTGTTAATGATTGAAGCTACAGGTGTACGTGCGCATTTTGGCTTATTGTCTTGTGGTGCCTCAGTTGAGTTGATTCAACAAGCCAAAGCCAAAGGTCTGCCTGTTACTTGTGATGTGGCGATGCATCAATTGCATTTAACCGATCAAATAATTGATGGTTTTAACTCCTTAGCGCACGTGCGTCCGCCACTGCGCTCTGAAGAAGACAAAGCTTTGCTACGTCAAGGTGTAAAAAATGGTGTGATTGATGCGATTTGTACTCATCACGAGCCTTTAAACAGCTCTGCAAAAATGGCACCGTTTGCAGATACCTTGTCAGGTTTTACTGCGTTTGATACTTATATTCCATTTGGGATTCAACTGATTCAGGAAGGTCTGTTCAGTCCATTGGAGTGGGTAGAAAAAGTAACACTTGCACCTGCGCGTGTGGCAAAAATGCAAAGTCGTTGGGAACAGGAAGCGGGTTGGGTCTTGGTTGACCCAGAAGTGGAATGGACGCTGAACAAAGAAACGATTGTGTCGCAAGGCAAAAATACGCCTTTAATTAACCAAGCGGTGAAAGGCAAAGCATTACGCATTTTTACTGCTTAATTTATGCCTCTTGATATTTGAGTTTCGTCTTTCATATTTAGTATTAGTTAAAGTCAGCTTCGGCTGGCTTTTTTTTATGTGATTGAAAATAGAAAGCCAACACTCCGTTGACGCAAATTTCATAACAAAATCAAAACACCACAATTTATTACATTTGTTTAAATTTTAAGCATATACACTAAAAAAAAATTGAAAACAAAGACAAAAAAGAGGGCTGTATATGCAAACAGATTTTATTGACCTACTCAAACAAAGTGTCTCATCTATTGTATTAGAAGGGGAAACTCAGCATTTACTTGAAAAAAATCAGGCACTGAATAGCTTTTATCCTATTTTACTGTCTATTTTAAATTCACGTCCTGAATTAATTGATAATTTGCATCGACAGCTTAACCCTCGTGTGGGCGATGTCTTTGGTTCAAACTTGTCTTTAAAACAGCAGTTTATGGATATGGTGAGTAGCACAGCACCACAAGTCGAAATTGAAAATACACTGAATCGTTCAATTGCACCTAGCTTAAACTTTCTTGAAAATCAGGCAGGCTCATCAGACCCAGTTGCGATTCAACATTTATTGCAAAATAATTTAGATTCAATTCAGGCGGCTTTACCACAATGGGCAACAGCATTATTGGCTGCATTGGGGGTAAATAATGCTGTGGGACAAACCGTACATCAAGCACCTGAAGTCATTGTGACTAAGCCCGTTGAAGAACGCCGTTCGTGGTTATTGCCAATTTTAGCTTTAATTATTTTAATTGGTTTATTGGCATTTTTATTCCGAGCATGTAGTGACCGCAACCAGGCGCCGGCAACTGCGCAGACCCAGGTGGCAGCTAATCAGCCTGCAATGTTACAAGTTAGTACGGGCAGTGATGGTAATTTGGTGACCTGTCAAATTTTGTTGAATAATCCAAGCTATATGGACATTCTACAAAATGAAGTGAAGCAAATTTTTAATCATCCGACAGGTTGTGGTGCAGAAAATTATGCCAACTATCATTCAGAATTTATTGATCAAGATGTGATTCCAAGTGTTTTAAAAATGTTGAAAGGTGTACCGAATGTCAATTTAAATTGGGTGGGCAATCAACTGTCTATTCAAGCAGCGAATCCTACCGATGCAGAGCGTTTAGCCAGTCAAATTCGTCCAATGGCTAAAAACATGACTGTAGTGACTCAGCAACCTGCAGAAACCACAGTAACCGACGTCAATCAGGCTGTAACCAGCAGTATTAGCAATGCCGAGAAGGCCTTGGCTACAATTAATCCTGACAATATCCGCGCGTTAGATGTTGCGACAGCACTCAATATTCAAATCATTAATTTTGATTCTGCATCGACTGAAATTCCAGAAGCCAATAAATCTATTTTAGATCAGGCTGCGGTATTGATGCAGCGTGCGCCACAAGTTCGATTAACCGTGAAAGGGCATACCGATGCCGTAGGTGATGCCAATGCCAACAAGACATTGTCACAACAACGTGCGCAAGCAGTGGTCGATTATTTGGTATCACGTGGAGTAAACCCAGGTCAGTTGCAAGCCATTGGTTTTGGTTCAGAGCAGCCGATTGCGGCAAATGCAACACCGGAAGGCCAATTTAAAAACCGCCGTATTGAGTTCGAAGTCTTGAATGTAGATACAGGCACAGTGCGTAGTGTGGAAGATGCAGGCGTGACAGAGCAAAAGGTGCCTCAATCTTAAACAGGTTAATTTTTTGCAGGATGAAACATTTACGGAGCCCTCACTTTACACACGAGGGTTTTTTTATTGCTAGTCAATCCCGAAGCATCATACAAATATCGAAATGGAAAGATGATTTTTAGATGATCATGAGTTTAACAGAATGGCTTCATAAATCAGTGGATTATTTAATGGGTTAAGTGAAAAAGCATGTAAGGCAAAATAAACCCTCTCCCTTGTATTAAGTTTAAAGCTGTGTATTAAAACCTGCAAAGAAGAGGGGTTTGAATTGAAATAAACTCATCAAGCTGCGGCTTTTTGTAGGACAACACCTGTGACTTTTTGAATTTCATCAAAACTGACATCGGGTGCAAGTTCAATCAACTTGATACCTTGTGGGGTAATATCCAGTACGCCTAAGTCGCTAATGATACGATGCACCACCGCTTTGCCCGTAAGTGGCAAACTGCACTGTGATACAATTTTAGGCGTACCATCTTTTGCACAATGTTCCATCAGCACCACGACTTTTTGTACGCCTGCAACCAAATCCATTGCACCGCCCATGCCTTTAACTTTCTTGCCAGGAATCATCCAGTTGGCAAGATCACCTTGTTCAGAAACTTCCATTGCCCCTAAAATAGCAATATTGATATACCCGCCACGAATCATGGCAAAGGAATCTGCACTGGAAAAAAAAGCTGCCCCTTTACGTGCCGTCACAGTTTGTTTGCCTGCATTGATTAGATCTGCATCTACAGTGTCGGCAGTCGGAAATTCACCAATGCCAAGTAAGCCATTTTCAGACTGCAACCAAACATTGATCTGTTCAGAAATATAATTGGCCACCAGTGTTGGCAAGCCAATGCCTAAATTGACATAAAAGCCATCTTCTAATTCTTGTGCAGCGCGCTGCGCCATTTGATTACGCGTCCAAGCCATGTCTTAAGCCTCCGCCTTTAAAGTCATTTGTTCAATACGTTTTTCTGGGCTTGCATTGAGGACAATGCGGTTCACATAAATACCGGGTAAGTGAATCTCGTCTGGGTCTAAATCACCAATTTCAACAATTTGTTCAACTTCCGCAATGGTGATTTTGCCTGCCATAGCACAGACAGGATTAAAATTTTGTGCTGTTTTACGGAAAACAAGATTACCTGCTTTATCTGATTTGTAGGCTTTGACCAAAGCGACATCTGCAGTCAAAGATTCTTCTAAAATATAATCTTTGCCGTTAAATTCACGGACTTCTTTACCTTCTGCAATAACAGTACCTACACCTGTTGGGGTGAAAAATGCAGGAATACCCGCACCACCTGCGCGTAGTTTTTCTGCAAGTGTGCCTTGCGGAGTGAGTTCAACTTCCAGTTCGCCGCTTAAAAACTGGCGTTCAAATTCTTTATTTTCACCAACATAAGATGAAATCATTTTTTTAATTTGTTTGGTTTCTAGCAATAAGCCTAAGCCAAACCCATCGACCCCTGCGTTGTTGGAAATACAAGTCAGTTGTTTGACGCCTGTATCTTTTAATGCAGCAATCAAGGCTTCTGGAATACCGCATAATCCAAAACCACCCACCGCCAAGGTGTGCCCATCTTGAACCAAACCATTTAATGCAGCTTGTGCGCTGTCATGTACTTTATTGGACATTTATAACCTCTATTTATTCTCTGCACGGCATTCACTTGCCATGTTATGTTGTTGCATACTTGTCGATTATGTTTCAAAGCTATTGAGGATGAAATCGGTTTTAAGCACAGACCTTTTGCCAATACGCATTGGCATAGTTAGATGGATTATCGCGCTGTAAGATATTACTGATGTTGCGACTGGCTTGCATTAACGCGTCTAACTGCACACCTGTTTCAAAACCCATTTTAGACAGTAAATAGTAGAGGTCTTCGGTAGATACATTGCCCGATGCACCTTTGGCATACGGACAGCCACCCAAACCAGCAATAGATGAATCAAATACACGAATACCTTGCAAGAGCGACTGATAAATATTGGCAATCGCCATACCATAAGTATTGTGGAAATGACCTGCTAAAACTTTGGCATCAACCTGTGCTAAACATGCATCCCAAACTTTTTTCACACGGTCAGGGGTTGCTGTACCAATGGTTTCACCCAAAGACACTTCATAGCAGCCCATGTCTAATAATTGCTGTGTGACTTTTGCGACTTGTTTCGGGTCAATCGCACCTTCATAAGGACAGTCCACCATACAAGAAACATAACCACGCACGCGAATGCTGTGCGCTTTAGCTTGACGCATGACCTCACTAAACTTTTCCAGACTTTCCTCAATTGAGCAGTTGATGTTTTTTCGGGTAAAACTTTCAGAAGCTGCGGTAAACACAGCAACTTCTTTGCAACCTACCGCCAAAGCTGATTTAAAACCTTTTAAGTTTGGGGTCAATAAACTGAATTGAATATTGGGATCTTGTGGCAGGTTGGCAAACAGCACATCGCTGTCTGCCATTTGCGGCACCCATTTGGCCGATACGCAAGAACCGACCTCAATGCTGCTTAAACCTGTTTGCATTAAATCCAGAATCAAGTTTTTACGGTCTGCCAAAGTGAGTGGTGTTTTCTCATTTTGTAGACCATCTCGCGGGCCAACTTCTACAATTTTGACAAATTCAGTCATGCAACTTCCTCCGTCAAGGCTTCAAATTCAACCAGTTCATCACCTGCTTTGACCTGATCGCCCGCTTGGAAGTACGAACTTGCCACAATGCCATCGAAAGGTGCACGAATTGAATATTCAATTTTCATGGCTTCCAGTGTCATCAGCACATCATCTTTTTTCACGCGGGCATTGGCTGCCACCAAGACTTGGGTGATCACACCTGGCATAGGTGCAGTCAGGTTGTTGGCATTGTCTTGGTGATCATCGCTGTTAAAGTTTGATTGCACATAGTTAAACAGATGACGCTGACCATTTTGGAATAGGGTGATGCCTTGGGCATGTTGGTTAAATGCTATTTTTTGCTGCTGACCATTAATGCAAAGCTGGAGACGATGTGCATCTAAAAGCTCGCCTTTAACGCTCAGCGTTTGCCCATTGAAGTGTGCTTCAAAACCAGAACTGCATGGTTTTAAATGGATTTTGAATGTTTGGCTATTGTATTGTAATTGCACTGTGTGGACATTTCTCTGATTTAAGCGCCAGAAGAGATCTTTTTGCCAAACCGCGTTGTTTGCCGCTTTGTTTCTCTGAATACGAGAAAGCACATCAATTAACGCAGCTGCAACGACGGTTTCAGTAGCGACTTCAGGTTTTGAATTAAGTAAGAATGCTTCCTCACGTTGAATAAGCCCGGTATCCAAATTGGCATTTTTAAAGGAGTCACACAGTACTAAACGATCCAAGAATGCAATATTGTTAGCTAAACCATCGACATGGAACTGAGTTAAAGCATGGTGCATTTGGGTTAATGCCGCATCACGGTTTTTACCCCAAACAATCAGTTTGGCAATCATTGGGTCATAGTAGGTGCTGATTTCATCGCCTTCGACAATTCCGCTATCGACACGTACTGCGTCATTTTGCTCTGGATAATGTAGATAGCTGATTTGACCAATGGCAGGAATAAAGCCCTTTTCTGGTTCTTCGGCATACACACGTGCTTCAAGGGCATGGCCGTGAATTTGCAATTCATGTTGCTGTTTTGGCAAGGTCTCACCAAAGGCAACCCGTAATTGCCACTCGACCAAGTCTTGTCCTGTAATCATTTCTGTGACTGGGTGTTCTACTTGCAAGCGGGTATTCATTTCCATGAAATAAGCGGTACCGTCTTGCTCGACAATAAACTCTACCGTACCTGCGCCCACGTAATTTACGGCACGCGCGGCATCAATCGCGGCTTGGCGCATGGTTTCGAGTTTATGTGGTGGCATTTTTGGTGCTGGTGCTTCTTCAAGCACTTTTTGGTGACGACGCTGCACCGAGCAATCACGTTCAAATAAATGCACGTAGTTGCCGTGAGTATCTCCAAAAACCTGTACTTCAATATGACGTGGTTGAATCACATAGCGTTCAATCAGCACATCTTCATTGCCAAAGCTAGAGCGTGCTTCACTCTTACATGAAGCCAGCGAGCTGAGAAAGTCTTCACTGCGTTCTACCAAGCGCATGCCTTTACCACCACCGCCTGCACTGGCTTTAATGAGCACAGGATAACCAATGCTGTCGGCTTGTTGTTTTAAGAATGCTGCATCTTGATTGCTGCCATGATAGCCCGGAGTTAGTGGCACACCAGCTTTTTCCATCAGAGCCTTAGAGGTCGCCTTTAGACCCATTGCCAAAATGGCTTCAACTGGTGGGCCAATAAAAACAATATTGTTGTCTTTACAGGCTAGTGCGAACTGGTCATTTTCAGATAAGAAACCATAACCCGGGTGTATGGCTTGCGCCCCAGTACTTTTGGCTGCCTGAATAATACGTTCAACTTGCAAATAACTTTGTGCCGCAAGTGATTCACCAATATAAATGGCTTCATCTGCGAGTTTGACATGCTGTGATTGTGCATCGGCATCTGAATACACCGCAACAGTCGCAATCCCGAGTTTTTTTGCGGTACGAATTACACGGCAGGCAATTTCACCACGGTTGGCAATTAAAATCTTTTCAAACATCGTGCGATCCTTCTTTTATTCTGCCGTGGTCTTGATCCAAGCCGGGCTTTGTTTATTCAAAAATGCATTTAAGCCATTTTTCGCCTCATCTCCTTGGCGAACATGTGCAATATGCTGTGCAGTTTGTTGGAGTAAATCTTCAGTTAAAACTTGATAATTGACCATCTGAATCAGTTGTTTAGAAGCATGTTGCGCTTCTGGGCCACCCAGTAATAAGGCCTGTACAATCTCATCAATTTTGCTATCGAGCTGTTCCGGTGTGGTTACTTCATGTGCCAGACCAATAGCGTGTGCCTGTTCTGCATAAATTCGTTCTGCCGTTAAAAAGTAACGTGATGCCTGACGTGCACCAATCGCACGAATGACATAAGGGCTAATAGTCGAAGGGGCTAGTCCTAAACGTACTTCAGAAGTCGCAAATTTGGCATCGGTGCTAGCAACGCAAATATCACAGGCAGAGGCCAAACCCATACCGCCACCAAAAGCAATGCCATGTACACGGGCAATGGTCGGTTGCTTTAAAGTCGCTAAACTTTGCAGCATTTTCGCCAGTTTCAAGGCATCAGCTTGATTTTCTGTTGCAGAAGCTTGACCTGCTTGTTTCATCCAGTTTAAATCTGCGCCTGCAGAGAAACTTTTGCCGCGCCCTGCCAAAATCACCACTCGAATATCATCGCGGGTATTGAGGGCTTGAAAGCAGGCGTGTAATTCTTCAATCACCTGCGTATTGAAAGCGTTATGCAATTCCGCACGATTAATCCAAACCGTAGCCACTTGGTTGTGCTGTTCGAGTTGTAAAAATTGATAATCCATTTTGTCACCTCTTACATGCGGAACACGCCAAATTTGGTCGGTTGAATAGGTGCATTGAGGGCAGCGGCTAAACTTAATGCCAGGACTTCACGTGACTGTGCTGGGTCAATCACACCATCATCCCATAAACGTGCTGAAGCATAATATGGATGACCCTGACGCTCGTATTGTTCACGAATCGGCTGTTTGAATTGATCTTCTTCTTCTGCAGACCAGCTGCCGCCTTTGGCTTCTAACTGATCACGTTTTAAGGTGGAGAGTACGCTCGATGCTTGTTCGCCACCCATTACCGAAATACGTGAGTTTGGCCATGTCCACATAAAGCGTGGTGAATAAGCACGACCACACATCCCGTAGTTACCTGCACCAAAAGAACCGCCAATCACCAAAGTTAGTTTAGGCACATTAGCAGTGGCAACCGCCATCACCAGTTTGGCACCATTTTTAGCAATGCCTTCATTTTCATATTGGCGTCCAACCATAAAGCCTGTAATGTTTTGAATAAATAACAGGGGAATGTTGCGTTGGGTGCACAGTTCAATAAAGTGTGCACCTTTTTGTGCCGATTCGGAAAACAGAATCCCATTGTTGGCAATAATCCCGATAGGCATACCATATAGTTTGGCAAAACCTGTAATTAATGTGGTGCCAAAGCGTGCTTTAAATTCGTCAAAACGTGAACCATCGATAATGCGGGCAATCACTTCACGCACATCAAATGGTTTACGTGCATCTGTTGGAACAATGCCATACAATTCAGAGGCATCAAATAACGGCGCTTCGACATTTTCTGGCTGTGGATTTGGTTTTTTATTTAAATTGGCGACGATGTTGCGGGCAATTGCCAAAGCATGTTCATCATTTTCTGCCAAATGATCGGCCACACCTGAAAGGCGAGTGTGCACATCGCCACCACCCAAGTCTTCACTGCTGACCACTTCACCAGTTGCGGCTTTAACCAATGGTGGGCCGCCCAAGAAAATCGTGCCCTGATTACGCACAATAATGGTTTCATCCGACATGGCAGGTACATAAGCACCGCCTGCGGTACAGCTTCCCATGACGACAGCAATTTGGGCAATGCCCATGCTCGACATGCGGGCCTGATTATAGAAAATACGTCCGAAGTGATCACGGTCTGGAAAGACTTCATCTTGCAGCGGCAAATATGCACCGCCTGAATCGACCAGATAAATACAGGTCAGGTGATTCTGCTCAGCAATTTCCTGAGCGCGTAAATGCTTTTTCACCGTGAGAGGGTAGTAAGTCCCGCCTTTCACGGTGGCATCGTTGGCAATGATCATGCAGGTCACGCCATTGACCTGCCCCACGCCTGCTACCACGCCTGCAGCAGGGACTTCATCCTGATAAACCTGATAAGCGGCCAACTGACCAATTTCAATAAATGCAGTACCTGGATCAATCAGGTGGTCAATCCGTTCACGCGGCAGCAATTTGCCACGGTCTAAATGTTTTTGGCGTGCAGTTTCGCCGCCACCCAAAGCAATTTTTTGGACTTTTTCTCTGAGGTCATCGACTAGGCTTTGCATCGCAGCTTGGTTGTTTTTAAACTCATCGCTGCGAGTATTAATTTTGCTCTGTAATTGATTCATGCCAACCTCCTTGTCTATTTTTGTGATTTATTTTTAGGCAGTTTCGTTAAACAGTTCACGTCCAATCAACATACGGCGAATTTCTGAAGTACCCGCACCAATTTCATAGAGTTTGGCATCACGCCATAAACGTCCTGCAGGAAACTCATTGATATAGCCATTGCCGCCTAAGGTTTGAATGGTTTCACCGGCCATCCACGTGGCTTTTTCGGCAGCGTATAAAATGGCACTGGCTGCATCTTTACGCAGACTGCGGCTGTGTTCAGCTTTGTCACATTCTGCACCTACGGCATAAACCAACGCCTTACATGCCAACCAAGTCGAATACATATCGGCAATTTTGCCTTGCATAAGTTGGAATTCACCCAATGCCTGACCAAACTGTTTACGCTCATGAATATAAGGAATCACGGTGTCCATGCAGGCATCCATAATGCCGAGTGGGCCTGCACTTAAAACAGCACGTTCATAGTCCAGACCGCTCATCAGCACTTTGGTGCCATTGCCGACACCGCCGAGCACGTTTTCTTTGGGCACTGCGACATTGTCAAAAAATAGTGGATAAGTGTTTGAGCCACGCATGCCGAGTTTGTCTAGGTGCGTACCGTGACTAAACCCCGGCATATTTTTCTCAACCAGAAAAGCGGTCATGCCTTTGGCCCCGGCTTGTAAATCGGTTTTTGCGTAGACCACCAAAACATCTGCATCACCGCCATTGGTAATCCACATTTTTGAGCCATTGAGCAAGTAATGATCGCCTTTATCTTCAGCTTTCAGTTTCATGCTGACTACGTCTGAGCCTGCATTTGGTTCAGACATTGCCAAAGCACCGACGTAATCGCCTGAAATCAGTTTTGGCAAATAGCGTTGCTTCTGTTCTTCTGTCCCATTTCGCTTAATTTGGTTCACACATAGGTTAGAATGAGCACCGTAAGACAAACCAATGGATGCTGATGCACGAGAAATTTCTTGCATGGCAATGATGTGAGCCAAATAGCCTAAGTTGGTGCCGCCGTATTCTTCACTCACGGTTAAGCCAAGTAAGCCCATATCGCCAAATTTTTTCCAAAAATGGGCAGGGAATTCGTTATCACGATCAATCTGTTGTGCAATGGGTGCAATTTCCTTTGCACAAAAAGCAGCGATTGAATCACGCAGTGCGATTAAGGTTTCATCCAAACCGAAGTCTAAGCTTTGTAAATGCATGTATTCATTCATCCTGAGGTTATATTTGTTGTTCCTAAAACAAGCATTTTTGTTGTGCTTAGGTTCTAACATACATCGAAAATTTAAAAAAGTGAACTAAAATTCACAAAATGATTTACAATTCATTTTATCTGGTTGAGAATAAGATATGAGTTATAAAAGATCATCATTGATGCAGGAACGTATGGAACAAAATCGCAACGCGATTTTAGATTCTGCTCGTGAACTTATTGCTCATGGGGGCTTTAAAGAAGCGTCTATACAAGCCATTGCAGAACGCGCTGGTGTTTCTACAGGTTTGGTGTATCGCTACTTTGAAAATAAAAGTCAGATTCTGATTGAAGTTTTATCGGATGCGATTCGTCGTGAGGTCGAAATTTTGGACCACATTGCGAAGTCAGATTTAACGCCAAAACAAAAATTGCAAAAATCTGTTACAACTTTTGTGAAGCGTGCGATGAACAGCCCCCAATTGGCGTATTCGTTAATGTTCGAGCCTGTAGACCCAGAAATGGAACATGAGCGTTTTCGCAGTAAACAACTGATCAAACAGAGCATCAAGGAAATTTTGGCTGAAGGAAAAGTCAATGGTGAGTTTGATTTTGAAGATTTAAACACTGCTGCTTTAGGTGTGGTTGGCTCCATGACATTTGTAGTGATTGAACCTTTAAACCCGTCTCGCAATGTGATGTTTGATCAAAATTATAAAGATTACTTTGTCAAACAAATTGCCGACTTTTGTGTAAATGCAGTGCGAAAACAGCAGGGAGGATAGTAAAAATAACGCACAAAAACAGGCAAAAAGTAATCGTTGTCATAACGGAAAACAGAATTACAAAGAATCAAGGAGATCGATTCAATGACACAAGTACGGTTAAGTTATGCCTATGGCACCAGTAATCAGCCTTTATTAGGGATGACTATTGGTGAAAAGTTTGATCAGGCTTGTCAGCAATATGCAGATCAGGATGCTTTGGTCAGCGTGCATCAAAATGTGCGTCTGACCTATAAGCAACTGCAGCAACAGGTCAATGCCTTTGCCTGTAGCTTATTAAAACTCGGTTTTAAGAAAGGTGACCGCCTTGCCATTTGGTCTCCGAATTGTGTGGAATGGACAATCACTCAATTCGCAGCCTTTAAGGCAGGGGTGATTTTGGTAAATTTAAACCCAGCCTATAAAAGCAATGAACTGGAATTTGTGCTTAACAAAGTTTCCTGCAAAGGTTTGGTGATTGCATCGGAATTTAAAAGCACCAACTATCAGGACATCTTAACCAAAATTGCCCCAGAGCTGTGTCAGGCAGACAATAAAGTTCTTAATTCCAAGCGTTTGCCGCATTTAAAGCATGTAATTAAAATTGATAATCAAGCACATACAGGAATGCATCGTTTTCAGGATTTATTAACCGCTCCAACCACACACATGCTAAAAAAACTGCAACACATTGCCAGTGAGTTGCAGTTCGATGAAACCATTAATATTCAATTTACCTCAGGCACAACGGGCAATCCGAAGGGCACTATGCTGACCCACAATAACATTTTAAATAATGGTTACTTTGTAGGTGAGGCGATTCATTTAAGTCCGCAAGACCGTGTTTGTATTTCAGTGCCGCTGTTCCACTGTTTTGGCATGGTGATGGGTAATTTGGCCTGTATCACACATGGTTCAACTATGGTCTATCCATCAGCCGTATTTAATCCACTCGATACCTTAAAAGCCATTCAGCAAGAAAAATGTACAGCTGCTTATGGTGTACCGACTATGTTTATTGCCATTTTAGAGCATGAGCAGTTTGATGAGTTTGATTTATCTAGCTTGCGTACAGGCATTATGGCAGGCAGCCCGTGTCCGCAAGAAATTATGCAACGTGTGATAGACCGCATGCACATGTCACAAATCACCATTTGTTATGGCATGACCGAAACAGCACCGGTGAGCGCACAAAGTTCGACTGAAGATTCGGTGGAACGTCGTGTCAGTACAGTGGGGCGCGTACATCCACATCTGGAAGTAAAAATTGTCGATGAAGAAGGCAAAGTCGTGCCGCGCGGACAGTTGGGTGAATTGTGTGTGCGTGGTTATTCAGTCATGTTGGGTTACTGGGATGAACATGACAAAACCCAAGAAGTCATTGATGTTGCACGTTGGATGCACACAGGCGACATTGCAGAAATGGACGATGAAGGCTTTGTGAAAATTAAAGGTCGTATTAAAGATGTGGTGATTCGTGGCGGTGAAAACCTGTTCCCGAAAGAAATTGAAGATTTCTTATATACCCACGATGCGGTCTGCGATGTACAAGTAATTGGCGTGCCAGATCATCGTTATGGTGAAGAACTATGTGCCTGCATTATTCTACATGAACACCATGAATGTACCGAAGAGGCAATTCGCCAATACTGTGCAGAACACATTTCACACAATAAAGTCCCACGTTATGTGCGTTTCTTTAGTGAATTTCCAATGACCGCTTCAGGCAAGGCACAGAAATTTAAATTACGTGAATTTATGCGTGAAGAATTAAATTTAAAGGAAATTGCTTAAGGCATTATTTCAGCTATTCATTGCTGTAAGATCGACCTTTTAAATTTGTCAGTACACCCCCTTTATTTCTCACGCAGAGATAAAGGGATACTCTATACAGGAATAATCACACTAAAATATAGCGCATACTCAGCTTGGTAAAAGATGACACCAAGTATAAGCATGATGCGTGATAATCAAGGATGAAAATAATGACTATACGCAATGATTGGACTCGAGAAGAAATTCAGCAGTTATATGAACAGCCTTTTCTGGATTTAGTCTTTGAAGCACAGCGCGTGCATCGCCAACATTTTGCTGCCAATACCGTACAAGTCAGTACCTTATTGTCGATTAAAACAGGTAAATGCCCTGAAGACTGCAAATATTGCTCGCAGTCTGCGCATTATGATTCACAGCTTGAAGCTGAAAAACGTATTGCAGTGGATAAAGTCATTCAGGAGGCTAAAGAAGCCTTAGCATCAGGTTCTTCACGTTTTTGTATGGGTGCTGCATGGCGCAACCCGCATGAACGCGATATGCCGTATGTTTTAGAAATGGTGCGTGAAGTCAAAGCACTCGGCTTAGAAACTTGTATGACTTTGGGGATGTTAAACCAATCTCAGGCAGAACGTTTAAAAGAGGCAGGCTTAGATTATTACAACCACAACCTAGACACGTCGCGTGAATATTATCCCAATGTCATCAGTACCCGCAGCTTTGACGATCGTTTAAATACTTTGGATATTGTGCGTCAAACAGGTATGAAAGTGTGCAGTGGCGGTATTGTCGGTTTAGGTGAAGACACTCAAGACCGTATTGGTTTATTGCATGAATTGGCAACTTTACCGTTACACCCTGAATCTGTGCCAATCAATATGTTAGTTCCAATTGAAGGCACACCACTGGCTGAAGTCGAAAAATTAGATGTGATTGAGTGGATTCGTACCATTGCAGTGGCACGTATTATTATGCCAAACAGTTACATTCGTTTATCTGCAGGGCGTGAATCATTGTCTGATTCAGATCAAGCACTGGCATTTATGGCAGGTGCGAACTCGTTATTCTCAGGTGAAAAGCTTTTAACGACGCCAAACGCAGGCGAAGGCAAAGACAAACAATTGTTCCAAAAATTAGGCTTAGTTCCTGAACGTGCCAAGCCAACGGTTTCGGAATTGTCGGTGGATGCGATGGCTGTGGCTTAAGCAGACTTTGAAAAAGACTCAGATATTTAATGTCCGTAAATTAAATAAGAATCATGTGATATGGCAAAAGATTTTCACAGTGCAACTGTGGTTGCAGGCTATGACAGTCATATTCGGAAACTCATTCCCGGGTATGAATTGGTACATCAACACATCAATGCAATTTTAAGCAGTCATTTGCCTGAAACAGCGCGGATTTTAATCGTAGGGTGTGGCACAGGCTATGAGTTGCAGTATTTATTACAACACCATCCTCAGTGGCAATTTACTGCCATCGACCCATCTTTAAGTATGCTGCAGCAAGCAGAAAAAAATATTCAGTCTGTGACAGGGTATGAGAGAGTACGTTTTATACAAGCAGATACACATCAATTTGCCCAGCAAGCGCAGCTAGAAAACTTGCAGTTTGATGCGGCATTGGCGATTTTGGTGGCGCATTTTGTACCAGTGGCAGAAAAACCTTTATTTTTTCAAGATATTTACCAAACATTAAAACCTGCAGCGATTTTATTAAGCTATGATCTGATGCAGCAGACTGAAAATATAGAATTGCGCTGGATGCAGAATTTGGCTTTGGATTGTGGTTTAACTGCAATACAAGCAGAAAAAATGCTTGCACGAATGGCCGAAGATTTTCATTTAATTACTGCAGATACACAAGCGGCATTGCTGGCTCAAGTCGGTTTTCGTCAGTGTAAAACATATTGTCAACTTATGAATTATTATGGTTTTTTTGCGCAGAAATAGTTTAGCAATCACATCATTACGTCAGCATTATTTGTAGAAAAAACATCAGCACAAGAAAAGTTAGATAAGGGAAAGAGAAAATGTCAGCATATTACACTTTACTTAAACGTGAACAACATGCCGATGGTGGCTGTACGGCGTACTATCGTTGCAACATTCATGCACAAGGCGCGTGGAATCCGCATGAACAACACATGGCACCTGCAACGGGTATTTTGTGTGCAGAACTTGAGCGATTTAAGCCGCGTGATGATATGCGTATTGGTCGGGTCGGTTTAGATATTTTTGGCTTGATTACCTTTGGTGAGTTTAGTATCACCACCCGTATGATCCGACCAGGTAAAACCATTGAGCTGATTGAAGCGGAAATGTGCGCTGAAGGAAAAACCTGTATTGTGGCACGCGCATGGAAAATGAAAACCTCAGATACACGCGCGATTGCAGGACTGGAAGATTTACCAATAGAAAACCCTGAATATTTACCCGATTGGGATGGTATGCGTTGTTGGCCGGGCGGCTATATTCAAAGCATTGAAACCCGTGCGCATCCGGATCGTCGTGCAGGTAAGGGCATCGTTTGGTTAAGAAACCAATTGGATATGGTTGAAAATCAAAGTACATCCAGTTTTGTGCGTTTATTGGGGATGGTGGATACCGCCAATGGCGTAGTGCCACGCTTAGACCCGAATGCGGGTTGGGGTTTTCCAAATTTGGATTTGCAAATGCATTTACACCGTTTACCGCAAGGCGAATGGCTGGGTTTAGAAGTGACACAACAATATGGTGAAGATGGTATTGGCTTAACGAGTGCAGTCTTGCATGATACTCAAGGGCCATTTGGACGCAGTGAGCAAATTTTAACTTTGCGTCAATTCTAAATTGATTCAGAATTAAACAAAAAAATCTTAGGACGAATTGCTTCGTCCTTTTTTTATTGGCATGCTGTGTGCAGATTATTTCATCTTTTTTTATTTGAAAATATTATGCGAATTGGTTTGATTGGTGCAGGGCGAGTTGCACATCATTTGGCTCATGTTTTAAACGCACAGCATCAAATTGTGCAAATTTATAGCCGTAGTCTGGACAAGGCACAGCATTTGGCTGCACAGGTTGGCGCAGAAGCGATTGCAGAAGTAGAACAGCTTCATTCAGACCTAGATTTACTGATTATCGCAGTGAGTGATCAGGCGATTGCACAGGTGATTCAGGAAATTTATCATGACTTAAATCATGTGTTGATAGTGCATACCTCAGGCAGTACCAAATTAGATGTATTGCAACAGCATCATGCACGTTCAGGGGTATTTTATCCCTTACAAACCTTTAGTTTAGAGCGTGAAATTGATTGGTCAGAAACACCTTTATTCATAGAAGCTGCATTTGCTGAAGATCAGCAGCTTTTAGTGACTTTGGCAAATAGCCTAAGCAAAAAAGTCTATGCCTATACTTCAGAGCAGCGTTTGAGTTTGCATTTGGCTGCGGTATTTGCCTGTAATTTTAGTAATTATTGTTATGACATGGCGAAGCAAGTGGTTGATGCCCAGCAAGTAGATTTCAGTTTGCTGTATCCTCTTATGATGGAAACTGCGCATAAAGCGACCCAGAATGATCCGCGTCAAATGCAAACAGGACCTGCTATGCGGGGCGATCGCAATATTTTAAAGATGCATCAAGACTTATTGGCAGCAGGGCAGCAACATGCACTTGCCGAAGTTTATACACTGATGAGCCAACAGATTTTAGAACGTCATCAATCTTAGTCGTTTCTTAATCTTTGGACTTATGCCATAAAACCATCCCAGAAAAAAATGCTTCCGAAGGGAAGCATTTTTTATTGTAGAAACTAGTTAATTTTCTTGAAGATAAAGTCATTAATCTTATGACCTGCTTCAATTCCACGACGTTCAAACTTGGTTTGTGGACGCCATTCAGGACGAGGGTAGCTATTGCCTTTCCCCGCCAAGTTTTCTAAACGTGAACGATTGTCCAATACATCCAGCATCCATTCTGCATACGGCTCCCAGTCAGTTGCTGCATGGAACGTACCGCCTAACACTAATTTTTGCTCTACCAATTCCATGCGTTCATGGGCAACGAAACGGCGTTTGAAGTGACGTTTTTTCTGCCATGGGTCTGGGAAATAGAGTTGAACCGTATCAATGCTGTTGTCTGGCATTTCACGTAGAACTTGAATTGCATCGGCATCTAATACACGTAAATTGCTTAAACCTGCTGTACCTGCTTCATAAACGCACTGTGCAATCCCTGGAATATGGACTTCAATCCCGACAAAGTTACGTTCAGGATTGGCTTGCGCCATCAGTACTAAAGAACGCCCCATCCCAAAACCAATTTCTACGGTGAGCGGGCGTTCAGGGTGTTCAAAATGCTGACGTAAATCGCCAACAGGATATTCCAAAATTAAGTCGCCGTATTGTTGCAAGGCGCTACGTTGTGACGTATTCAATGGTGAAGAACGGCGCATGAACGTTACAATTTCACGATGCTCGTTGAGGTTGTCCAGCTCGACAACGTGCTGGTCTAATTGATCGTTCGACATAATTTTGGCAAATCTAATAAATTCGAATGCGGTATTTTAAGTCCTGAGCCATTGAAGTCAATTTTTTTCGCGGTTTTTCGCAGCGCCGCGCAAGATTGCGATCCATCTGCACCCTTTGAGCATAAAAAATGCTGAATCATTAAGATTCAGCATTTTGGGTCTTTAATGGTGTTTGAATATTTTGCAGCAATTACGAATTGGTGCTGTATTGATCAATTAAGGTATGACTGGCTTCATTCAATCCAATAATATGCACTTTAATTTGTTGGGCTTTAAATTTGTTCACCACGGTATTTAGCATATTTACAGAGGTAATATCCCAAATATGTGCATGCGTTAAGTCGATGGTGACATTGCTGATGTCTTCTGAAAAATCAAAAAATTGATAAAACTTTTCAGAACTGCTAAAGAAAATTTGCCCTGAAATCACATATTGGCGGGTATGTTCGCCCAATAAAAATGAGCTAACTTTAACTTCACTTTCCAGTTTATTCACCAAAAACAAAGCAGAAAGCAGTACCCCAACAAAGACACCCAAAGCAAGGTTATGGGTAGCCAACACCACAATCACCACAGCGAACATAACAATATTGCTTTGTTTAGGATGCTTTTTGAAGTTACGGATGGAATCCCAGTTAAAAGTTGTGAATGACACCATAATCATAATCGCGACCAAGGCTGCCATAGGAATATATGCCAACCAATCTTTGAGAAAAACCACCAAGCACAGTAAAAACACGCCTGCCGTAAGTGTAGATAGACGTGTGCGCGCCCCAGAGCTGACGTTGATAATGGATTGTCCAATCATGGCACAGCCTGCCATACCGCCCATAAAGCCACTGACAATATTGGCATAACCTTGACCACGACATTCCTGATGCCGATCTGCTTCTGTGCCTGTGGCTTCATTGACAATCGTCGTCGTCATCATGGTTTCAAGCAAACCGACTGTGGCTAATGTCATGGCATAAGGGAAAATAATAGATAAAGTTTCAAAATTTAGCGGAATGTCAGGCACTAGAAAAATAGGCAGTGTATCGGGAAATTGTCCTAAGTCGCTTACGGTACGCATATCTGCACCAAGTATTAAAGCAATCACACTCAGCACAATAATGCAGACCAAAGGTGAGGGAATGCTTTTGCCAATTTTAGGGAGGTAAGGAAATAGATAGATCACCGCCAAGCCTAATCCTACAAACAAATAACCTAAGCCATCCATTTTTGATAATTCAGGCAGTTGCGCCACAAAAATTAAAATCGCCAAAGCATTTACAAAGCCATAAACTACCGACTGCGAAACAAAACGCATTAGTTTGGCAACTTTAAAATAGCCTGCCACAACCTGAATCAACCCTGTGAGCACCGTTGCTGCCAATAAATATTGCAAACCATGTTCTTTAACTAGGGTAATCATTAACAATGCCATGGCGCCTGTCGCGGCAGAAATCATGGCAGGACGCCCACCAAAAAATGCAATCGTGACCGCAATACAGAATGAGGCATATAAGCCGACTTGCGGATCGACGCCTGCAATAGCAGAAAAGGCAATTGATTCAGGAATTAATGCCAAACCCACCACTAAACCCGCCAAAACATCTGTTCGGATATTGGAAAACCATTCTTCTTTTTTCAGGCTAATCACAATCTCAATTTCATGAAACTTTAAAGGGCTGTATGTTAAAACATCTTGAGATAAAAAAGCAGGCAAAACAGACTTGAAAAAGCCTGTCTTTTGCAGGATAGTCAAAGCGTAAGGACTTTTTAAGACATTTACGCTTTTTTGCAATTCATAGGTTCAATCACTTGCAAGTTTGTGACAAGCGATTTAAAAAAGAGATAGTTATATAACAAGGATCAAATATGAAGCTTTATTATTCACCAGGCGCATGTTCTTTAGCAGCACATATTATTTTAAATGAAGTGAATGTCGATTTTGATATTGAACGTGTGGATTTAAAAACCCATAAAACAGAAAAGGGTGTCGATTATTACGAAATTAACCCTAAAGGCTATGTACCTGCTATAGAAATTAACCCAGGTTTGATTTTGACGGAAAACGTAGCAATATTGCCATTTTTAGCGCAGCAAGACCCTAAGCAAGACTTAATTCCGCCATCGGGTTTAGGTCGTGCTAAAGTTTTGGAATGGTTGGGTTATTTAAACTCAGAATTACATGATGCTTATGCGGTATTTTTTGCTGGACCATTAGATGCAGATGCAAAAGAAAAAGCTTATGCAGAAATAGATCGTTTGTTGACTTATATTGATCAAGCGATTGCGTCATCAGACCATGAATATTTGGTGGATGATAACTTTGGCCCAGCCGATGCGTATTTGTTTGTCATCACCAACTGGTCAAACCATATTGAGCATGATTTAACCCCATATAGCCATGTGGTTGAAATCCGTAATAAAGTTGCTGCACGTCAGTCGGTACAAATTGCGATGCGTGATGAAGGCTTGATTCCTTAATCAGCTTTTTTTGCCAGAATCAGCTAATAAAAAAGACGTTGAGTTGATACTCAACGTCTTTTTATTTGAGCTGACGAACTTGAAAAAGACCGCACAACTTTTTTATGATTATTTAAAGAAATAACCCGTTTCTGGTGAGCTGGCATTCGCCATACGCTTACGTGGCATACGGCCTGCCAAATAAGCTTCGCGTCCTGCTTCTACTGCTTTGCGCATTGCAGATGCCATGAGTACAGGGTTTTGTGCTGCTGCAATTGCAGTATTCATCAGTACACCATCGCACCCCAACTCCATGGCAATCGCAGCATCACTGGAGGTACCCACACCTGCATCTACCAATACAGGTACTTTGGCATTTTCTTTAATAATCGAAATGGTATGTGGGTTGAGAATACCTAAGCCTGAACCAATCAAGCTACCTAATGGCATAATCGCCACGCAGCCCATACTTTCCAATTCTTGCGCCACAATCGGATCATCTGAAGTATAAACCATGATTTCAAAACCATCGTCAATTAGCGTACGTGCGGCTTTTAAAGTCTCGGTGATATTGGGATAGAGGGTTTTTTCATCGCCTAAAACTTCCAGTTTGACGAGGTTATGACCATCCAGCAATTCACGCGCCAGCATGCAGGTACGCACGGCACTGTTGGCATCAAAACAGCCTGCAGTATTTGGCAAAATGGTGTATTTTTCTGGTGGAATCACGGAAAGTAAGTTGGGTTGATCTGGATGTTGCCCAATGTTTACACGACGAATGGCAACCGTGACAATTTCTGCGCCACTGGCTTGAATTGCCAAATCAGTTTCGGTTAAATCTTTATATTTGCCAGTACCCACCAATAAACGTGAATTAAAGGTACGTGAACCGATTTTAAAAGTATCTTGCATGGGTGCTCCGAGTTTAGCCGCCACCAACGGCATGAATAATTTCAATGCGGTCTTGATCGCAAATAGGGGTTTCGGCAAGTTTGCTTTTGGCAATAATTTTTTCGTTCTGCTCCACGGCAAAACGTTTGCCTTCTAAATCTAATGCCTGAATCAGTTGTAACAGGGTCGTATGAGTGGTCTGTTGTGCTTCGCCATTCAGATAAATTTGCATGACCGAGAATCCATCTTCAAAATTACAAAATACGATTGGGCTTTATTTGGCATATTTCATGGCTTGCCATGCTAAGCTTAGCCAACCCACAATCATGAGTGCACCACCAATTGGGGTAATCATGCCCAAACCGCGGACAATGTCCAAGGCCATGATATAAAGTGAACCGCAGAAAAATAAAATACCCAGTTGGATTAGAATGAAACTTGCTTTAATGGGAAGTTGTGGAATCACTTTAGCCAAGATCCCTAATGCCAAAAGTCCAAGAGCATGATAGAAAAAATAATCTGTTGCAGTTTGCCACCAACCTAATTGAATTTCAGTCGCACGGGCTTTTAAACCATGTGCACCAAATGCACCAAGTAACACCGCAGCCGCTAAATTCAAGGAAGAAATTGCAATCCACATACGCAAATTGACCTATTTAATTTTGCGCTTAACCTTAGCACATTTTTAAGCTAGGGAAAATCCGAGAATTACCTGCCTGTATGTCAGTTGTACGAATCCAAGACAATAAAAAAGGGCAGTTTGCCCAATTTTATTTTTCGATGTGCCAGTATTCACTTGGAAGAATGTCAGATTAGTTTGATGACATCGCCACTTTAATTTTTTCCATAGCATTTTTTTCGAGCTGACGAATACGTTCTGCCGAAACATTATATTCTGCTGCCAGTTCATGCAAGGTCGATTTATCATCATCTAACCAGCGACGCTGCAAAATATTACGTGAACGATCATCCAACTGCTCCATAGCTTCATGCAGGGCAGAAGTGCTTTGTTCTTCGTAGTCTTCGTTTTCGACCAAACGTGCAGGGTCGTAACGGTTATCTTCTAGATACAATGCAGGTGCAACATAAGTTGACCCTTCATCGTCATCATCGCCCTGTGCTTCAAAAGCTGCGTCATAAGCTGTTAAACGACCTTCCATTTCCAAGACTTGTTCAGCGGTCACATTTAAGTCATTGGCAATAGATTGTGCTTCTTCAAGCGTCAGTTTTTTGCTAGATTTTTTGAGGCTACGTAAATTAAAGAATAATTTACGCTGTGCTTTGGTGGTGGCAATTTTAACAATACGCCAGTTACGAATAACATATTCGTGAATTTCAGCTTTAATCCAGTGCACAGCAAATGACACCAAACGCACGCCCATATTGGGGTCAAAGCGTTTCACGGCTTTCATTAAGCCTAAGTTGCCTTCCTGAATTAAATCGCCCTGCGGTAAACCATAGCCCGCGTAACTTCGTGCAATATGCACCACAAAACGTAAATGCGACATGACTAACATTTTAGCCGCGTCTAAATCTTGATCGTAATAATAACGCTCGGCTAACTCTTTTTCTTGTTCAGCCGTTAAAATAGGAATTTGGTTAACAGTACTAATATAAGCCCCGAGGTTTACCCCTGGTGCAGATAATGACAGGGGCATCAACTGATTGCTGCTGTCACTCATGAGATCTCCTTATAGGATTGGGTAGGTAAAATAACCGATGTCTTTATCTTAATGCCAATATTCTACTTAAATAAGTAAAATTGGTGTAGATATGTAAATCTTTATAGCAATAAGCGGCGAATATTAAGTCATTAAAATAAATCAACAATCAAATAGATGTGCTTATTGCGATGCTTTTGGCTTGGCAACATCAATCACATAATGAAACTCTGTTGCCGAAATCTGGCTTGCTTCACAGCTGTATTGATGTAACTGACAATACCGTACCACATCTTGCTGGCTGTGCGGATCAGATGACTTCAGTAAAAACCGAGCAGAATCTGAATGTTTAAGGGCACGTTTCAGCATCAATAAAGGCATAGGACAAGGTTGTCCCATGGCATCAATCACTATGATAGGTTGTTCAGTATCACACAGCATTGAATTAAAAATTCACCTTAAAAACAGTATGATCATACTAGCAAATTCACTTACAAATCCCAAATAAATTTCATCTGAAGCATAGAGACTATTCATTGCGCGACTTACTGCGCATAAGGGCAAGAGAATTGGCTTATTTTGCGAGATATTTGCAATAAAATTTATAGAACAAAATTGTGCTAAGTCACTTAACAGAAATAAAAAATTTTAGATTTGTTTAAATCGCTTCAAACTGAACAAGATAAATTAAAAAAAATCTATTAATTGTCATAAACCCGTGTTAAGCTCGATGCGTATTTAGGATTTTAGATAGACAGTCGTTGTTTGTCGCCCTATTACAAATGGATGTAACCGGGATTTTGTTAATAGTTATACAGAATGATTACAAGCTTAGAAATAAAAATATTTTTAAACTTTGTTTGCTCTGCTGTTTGCAACACCGGGTGGTCCTTCTTTTTAATCAATGAGGATTAACTTATGACAGCTCGTGAACAAGGCGTAGTTAAATGGTTCAACGACACTAAAGGCTTTGGCTTTATCCAACGCAATGGCGGCGACGATGTATTCGTTCACTTCCGTGCGATCCAAGGTGATGGCCACCGTTCGCTTCGTGACGGTCAGCGTGTTGAATTCAGCGTAGTAAAAGGCCAAAAAGGCTTCCAAGCTGAAGAAGTACAGCCACTAGATTAATCACTCGATTATTCTAAAAAAAACGCTCCAATTCTGATTGGGGCGTTTTTTATTTGTATTTCTGTTTATAATAGGTCAGTTTTTTGTCTGTATAAGTTCGAGCATATATTTATGTCATCTGGTTTTGAAACCTTAAATTTACATCCGCAATTGAAACAAGCTATTGATGCTTTGGGTTTCAAGGAAATGACGCCAATTCAGCAAAAGGTTTTAAAATTTACTTTGGCTGGACATGATGCTATTGGTCGTGCGCAAACAGGTACAGGAAAAACTGCTGCCTTTTTAATTAGTGTCATCAATGATTTATTGAACAACCCAATTCAAGGGCAGCGTTATCGAGGTGAACCGCGTGCTTTGGTTTTGGCACCTACGCGTGAATTGGCTTTGCAAATTGAAAGTGACGCAAAAGATCTGACCAAATTTACCGACTTAAATGTGGTGACTTTGTTGGGTGGTGTAGATTTTGATAAGCAAAAGTCACAACTCAATAAAAACTTTGTCGATATTATTGTTGCGACACCAGGGCGCTTAATTGATTTTGTAGAACAAAAAGAAGTTTGGCTCGATCAAATTGAATTTTTAGTGATTGATGAAGCAGACCGTTTACTGGATATGGGCTTTATTCCATCGGTAAAACGTATTGTGCGTTATTCACCGCGTAAAGAGCAGCGTCAGACTTTAATGTTCTCTGCAACTTTTAGTTATGATGTATTGAATTTGGCTCAACAGTGGTTATTCGAACCTGTTACAGTGGAAATTGAACCTGAAAAGAAAACCAATGCCGATGTTGAGCAACGGGTATATATGGTTGCCAAAACTGATAAATATAAATTGCTTGAAGAAATTTTACGTGATGAGCCCATTGAAAAAGTCATGATTTTTGCCAATCGTCGTGATCAGGTGCGTAAGCTTTATGATCATTTAAAGCGAGATGGCTATAAAGTGGTGATGCTATCGGGTGAGATTGCACAAGACAAACGCTTAAAAATGTTGGATCAATTCAAAAACGGTAAACATAACATCATGATTGCAACTGACGTTGCAGGACGTGGTATTCACGTCGATGGTGTGTCGCATGTAGTGAATTTTACTTTGCCTGAACAGTCCGATGATTACGTACACCGTATTGGTCGTACAGGTCGTGCAGGTACACGTGGTGTGAGTATCAGCTTCTTGTCTGAAGATGATGCGTTCTATTTGCCAGAAATTGAAAAGGCGATTGGTCAAAAATTGCCGTTAACACGTTTAGATGGTTATTGCTAATCATTAAATTTTTAAGCTAATTTTAGTTTAAATTTTGCTGCACTTGGTTTAAAAGTCGCTCTCGGTAGAGCGACTTTTTGTATTTGGCTCTTATGTCGTGCTGAAATAATTTACTTTGACTGACATCTAAAGGTCAAAACAGTTTGATAATCATCATCACGAGCAATATCCGTATTACGTCCCGCAATCGTACCTAAAACAGTTGCTGCTGCCTGAATCATTTGTCCCGTTTGCTCATCGACCACACCTTTGAGTGCACCGTTGTAAGATGTTTTTTCATCGACCAAGACTGGAGCGGCACGCGTACCACAGGTTTTATTGGCAGCTGTAATTGCATTATTTTTAGAAATAATATTACTTTTACCTAAACCTGTGACTTCATACAGGTTGTTTTCTTTTTGAATGGCAAGTGAATTATTCGGTGTGGTGGCACATGCTGTTAAAAGTGCAAAAACGGCAAGGCTAGAAAAGGTGACTATTTTTTTCATCTCTACCTCAGGGTTAAAACGCTGTTGTGCGTATCGTTTGTTGATGATATTTCAATTCAAATGAGCAGATTGAAAATAACAATTTGATCTAGTTGAACATAATCTGGCTGCTTTTAAATGTAGACACTGTATATGCTGTGTTGATAATTCGTCATTGATTTATACGCATCAAACCCAATCCATCATGGATTTTTATACTCTTAAGCTATAGATAAATGAGTCCAAGCATTATTTTTTAGGTGTTTTGAGCAGGTTCAACTTAAAAGTTTAGGTACACAGAGTGCCAATAAGAATCTTGCAAATAAGCATACGGAAATAGCGCATTTTTTTGAGTTTATGCTAATCTTAACCGAGATTATTGAAATAGTTATATAAGTTAATGACGGATACAGCGATAGAAATCGTTCATCAGAATATTCATCAACGCCAGTCTATGGGGCAGTTAGTTGAACCTGCACCAAATGCTGTGCAGCTAGAAATGGCTTTTCAGGCAGCTTTAACCGCGCCAGATCATCATCGTTTAAAACCTACGCGCTTTGTGGTAATTACTGCTGAACAGCGTGAAGCATTTGGTGAGTTACTTTCTCAAGCTTTGACAGATATGGGCGAAACTGATGCAGTTCAGTTAGAGCGGGTGAAACAACATCCGTTTCGTGCGCCACTTTTGGTGTTGGCTTTAACGCAATTTCAGGATCATCCAAAAGTACCACGTTTTGAGCAGACTTTAAGTACAGGTGCTGCGGTACAAAACTTTTTATTGTCTTTACAGGCGCAGGGCTTTGCCAGTATGTGGCGCAGTGGAGCAGTCGTTGAGTCGAACTTGCTTAAACAAGCTTTAAACTTAAATGCAGATGATTTAATTTCAGGCATTATTTATGTGGGAACAGCGGTCAAAGCCATTCCTGCACGCGCTGAGTTGAATACGCAAGCTTATGTTCGTTATTGGAACGGATAAGTCTATTTTTTAGGATATAACAATAATGTCAGAGTTAAATTTTGCCGATTTGGTTGAACCTGTTGCAGTAGATCGAAAAACAGCGTTACGCATTACAGTATTGGGTGGTGGTAGTTTTGGCACAGCAATGGCCAATACAGCAGTGCGTAATGGCTGTGACACGATGATTTGGATTCGTGATGAAGCGACTGCCAAAGAAATTAATGAAACGCATATTAATCGACGTTATTTGCCAGATTTTCAGTTGGAACAGGACTTAAGAGCCGTTTCAGATTTAGAAACTGCTGTCCGTGACCGTGACATTATTTTAGTGGCTATTCCAAGTCATTCTTTCCGTGGTGTGTTGCGTCAAATTAAGCCTTTTATTAGTGCACAAGCAGTGGTGTCTTTAACTAAGGGGATTGAAGCCAAAACTTTTAGTTTTATGAGCGATATTATCTGCGAAGAATTACCTGAAGTGCCGTATGGCGTATTGTCTGGCCCGAACCTTGCCAAAGAAATTGTGGCGGGGCAGCCTGCAGGTACAGTCATTGCCAGTCATTCTGAATTGGTGCGTTATGCGGTGCAGCAAGCTTTGCATAGTGCGTTATTCCGTGTTTTTGCCAGTGATGATGTGAATGGCGTGGAATTAGGCGGTGCACTGAAAAATATTTATGCAGTCGCAATGGGGATGGCTGCAGCTTATAACGTGGGTGAAAATACTAAGAGTATGATTTTAACCCGTGCATTGGCAGAAATGAGCCGTTTTGCGGTGAAACTTGGCGCTAATCCATTGACCTTTTTAGGTTTGTCGGGTGTTGGTGACTTGTTTGCAACCTGTAGCAGTCCATTGAGTCGTAACTATCAAGTGGGTTTTGCATTGGGTAAAGGCAAAACGTTGGAACAAGCCACAGAAGAATTAGGGCAAACTGCTGAAGGGATTAATACCATCGTGCAAGTGCGGGCGCGCTCGAATGAGTTAGATGTGTATATGCCAATCACTTGTGCACTTTATGAGGTGATTTTTGAAGGGGCGCCGCCCATGAACATTGCACTGTCTTTAATGAAGAATGGACATCGTAGTGATGTGGAATTTGTCTTGCCACATCATCTAGTTTAGTTTTACATCCATCAAAACAGCGCCACAGCAGGTAAAAACTTGCTTGAAATATGACAGTTTGGTGAACAGAATTGTCATATTCTCAGGTTATACTGAGCGCATAATTTGAGTTAAATTGACACAACTTAATGTGTATCATCGTATAAGGAAATTCTATGCAACTGACTCTTGTTCGTCATGGTGAAGCCGCTCCTGCAGTGATGGGTAATGATCATCAGCGTCCATTGACTGAGCGTGGTCATATACAAGCACAAGAAACAGCGGACTTTTTAAAGAATATTATTCAGCCCGATGTATTTGTGGTCAGTCCTTTACTACGTGCACAAGAAACTTTGGCACATTTGCAGCAATTTTTTAAAGATGTGCCTGTGGTGGTCTGCAATGCCATTAAACCTGAAGATGATGCAAAAGTAGCAGTAGAATGGTTGTCGCAATTACCGTATGAGTCAATTGCAGTGGTATGTCACATGAATGTGGTGGCTTATATGTCTGAGATTTTAACATCAGAATCGTTTAATCCGTATCAATTGGCAGAAGCACGGATTTATGAACAGGCTGTGATTGCTGCGGGACTTTCAACCCAACTCAAAAGTTTTATTCCAAACGCATAAAATAAATGTATAAAGTTAAATACAATTCAACGGTAGAACGATAATAATGCTGTATTTATGGATGCCAGAAGCCAATGGGGTTTGGCAATGGTCAACAGGGGAACATTGGACGCAGGCAGATAATCTTGATGCCTTGATTCAGTCATTGCAGCCTTTTCAAGGGAAAGATGCTGTGGTGTTTTTCCCAAGCCGTGATGTACAAATCATGCAACAAACTTTGCCTAAAGCCCAATATAAACAATTGGGTGCAGAGGGCGTGAAGTATTTATTAGAAGAATATACCGTATTGCCAATTGATGCGATGCGGGTGGCTCATCATTTTGTGCCGCCTGAGCAAATAACCGTGTTGGGAATGGCTAAGCATAGTATTGAAACCTATTTGCATGTATTCAGTTTGTTACCAGTTAAAATTAGTGCATTGTTACCTGACTTTTTAATGTTGCCGCAACCTGAAGCAGGGCAAACGGTGATTGGAAATATTTGCGGACGTTTACTGGTACGTGAAAGTGAATTTTTAGGTTATTCAGTTGATGATTTGGCGCTTTATTTAGATTATCAAACTGCAGAACGCAATTATAAAATCACCAACTTTAGTGCAGAGCAGATGCAAAGTATTGAAGCATTTGTAACCCAAGAGCAGTTAGAAAGTTTTCATTATGTTGTACCTACATTGGCGAAAGCCAAGCAGCATCCATTCAATATGCTACCAAAAGCCAAGCACGACACGGGCGTTTCAGGTTATTGGAAAGCCTGTGCTGCAGTACTCCTTGGGATTTTAATTGTACAATTTAGCTATGATGCACTGCGCTGGAGCAAACTTAAAAAAGTAGCTGATCAAACAGCGGTTCAAGCCATAGAACAGTATCAATATTGGTTTGGCGCAAACAGCCGTATTACCGAACAAAATATTCAAAGCCAGTTTCAAAGTCAGGTACGCATGAGCAAAAATGCAGATACTCAAGCGCTGCAATTGCTTAGTCGCGTTGGCCCTGTGTTGATGCAAAATCAAATTGTGGCCAATCGTGTGAGTTATGACGCGAATATGTTGAACATGGAGTTGAGTGCCAACTCGGCAGCAACCTTGCAAGCACTCACTCAACAATTGAATCAGCAAGGTTTTAAGGTCGAGCTAGGTAATATTCAGCCGAGTGTATCAGGCGCAGTAGGATTGGTGAAAATACAATAATGAAAGCCATGGAAAAAATGTCCACTTTGATCGATCGACGTATTGAACTGATACAAGATTATTTAGATCGTTTAAATACACGTGAACGTGTTTTGGTGGTCTTTACCACAATTTTTGTGATTGTTGCTGCTGTGGGTTCTGCTCTGTGGTATATGCATGCCGCAGCCGAAAAACAGCAAAAGCGGGTGAATGACCTTAAAGACTTGGTGGTGGTGATGCAAAGTCATGCGGTCACCATGAAACCTGCTAATGATGCACAACTCAGTGCAGCTGATAAAATTCAGCGTGTGGCTCAGCAACAGGGCTTATCGGTCGCTTCGCAGCAAAGTGGTGACAAAATGCAACTGGTGGTCAGCCATGCTAGTTATGCTGTGTTGGCAAATTTTTTAACCCAATTGGCGCAAATGGGATTAAGTATCGAAAAAATGGAATTAATTTCTGAGGCAGGGCAGATTAAATTAACTGCGACAGTCCAGTAAAGGCTAAAAATAAAGTCCGAAACTCGGAAAATAAACCCATGTCAAGCATAGCGTTTTGACTGGGCTAAGCCTATAATATGGCGACTTAGAAAGCAGTAGACTTTTGCAGATATGTTGTATTCTCTAGCCCGCCCGTTGTTATTTTCTTTAGCACCAGAGCGTGCGCATGAGCTGACACTATCACTATTGAAATCGAGCCATAAAATGGGTTTGATGCGTCAAAAGACTGTAGTGAAACCTGTGACTTGTATGGGAATTGAATTCCCTAATCCAGTAGGTTTGGCAGCAGGTCTAGACAAAAATGGTGCGTATATTGATGCCTTAGCTGGTTTAGGCTTTGGGTTTATTGAAATTGGCACCATTACGCCACGTCCTCAAGCGGGCAATCCGCATCCACGTTTATTCCGTATTCCACAGGCCAAAGCCATTATTAACCGTATGGGTTTTAATAATGATGGGGTCGATCAGTTGATTGAAAACGTCAAAGCAGCAAAATTTAAAGGCATTTTGGGAATTAATATTGGTAAAAATGCCGATACGCCAGTTGAAAATGCAGTAGATGATTATCTGATTTGTTTAGAAAAAGTCTACAACTATGCCTCCTATATTACTGTAAATATTTCATCACCGAATACCAAAAACTTGCGTAGTTTACAAAGTGGTGATGCGCTCACTGAATTATTGCAAACTCTCAAACAGCGTCAGTTGGAGTTGGCAGAAGAACATCAACATTATGTGCCGCTAGTCTTAAAAGTTGCGCCAGATTTAGACACTGAAGATATTCAGTTTATTGCCAAACAATTATTACAATTCAAAATTGATGGTCTGATTGTGACCAATACTACTTTGTCGCGTGAAGGTGTAGAAAACTTGCCGCATGGCGATGAAGCAGGTGGTTTATCTGGCGCACCTGTATTTGAGAAAAGTACCGCATGTTTGGCAGCATTTTCAGCAGCACTGAAAGGTGAAATTCCGTTAATTGGTGTAGGTGGCATTTTATCGGGCGAACAAGCCGTTGCCAAAAAAAATGCAGGTGCAAGCTTGGTTCAGGTGTATAGTGGTTTAATCTATGCAGGTCCTGAGCTGGTTCAAGATTGTGTGAACGCCTTATAACTTATGAATACCATTGATATCGTTATTCTGATTCTCTTGCTTATTGGAGGGTTGAACGGTTTGCGACAAGGATTTATTAAAGCCTTTGCGAACTTGGTAGGATGGATTTTTGCCCTGATTGTAGCGGCAAAATATGCAGTTGTCCTAGCACCTTCGATGACAGCTCTCAGCAGCGATCCTGTGGTACAAAAAATTGCAGCCTTTGCATTTATTGTCTTGGTCATTGTGGTACTGACCTGGATTGTTACCGCTGTTTTAAATGGTGTGTTAAAGAGCTTGAAGCTTGGCCCATTAAATCGTTTGGCAGGCGGTGCATTTGGTACCTTGAAAGGCTTACTCATTGTCCTTATTACTATTCAAGGAGTTGGTCCTTGGGTAGAAAGCTCGCCTTATTGGAAACAGTCTAAATTTGTGCAAACTTTGTTGCCATATGCACCGTGGGCAACCGAACTGTCTAAAGACGCTGCCAATGAGGCTTTACAGCACATCAAGTCGAAAGATGCCGTGCCATCTTCCGACATCGCATCTGACGCAAAAGAAAATCGCTCTAGTGCAGATGGCTCAACGAATAATCCTTTTTATTAATCCCTAGCTGGTCTGCGAGGTTGCTATGTGTGGAGTTGTTGGTATAGCTGGTAAATCACCTGTTAACCAAATGTTGTTTGATGCATTAACGATGTTACAACATCGTGGACAGGATGCGGCTGGGATCGTAACTTGCCACAATGGACGTTTATTCTTGCGTAAAGACAATGGTATGGTGCGTGATGTATTCCATACGCGTCACATGCGTGCTTTGCAAGGTAATTATGGTATTGGACACGTGCGTTATCCAACTGCAGGTTCATCAAGCAGTGCCGAAGCCCAGCCCTTTTATGTGAACTCGCCGTACGGGATTACTTTGGCACACAATGGGAATTTGACCAATGCCGAAGAAATTCACGAAGATCTGTTTAAAACAGATTTACGTCACATGAACACCGATTCTGACTCTGAAGTGTTATTGAACGTATTTGCACATGAATTGCAAAAACGTGGCAAATTAAACCCGACACCTGAAGATGTTTTCCATGTGATCGGCCGTGTGCATGAGCGCTGTAAAGGGGCTTATGGTGTCGTTGCAATGATTACAGGTCAGGGCTTGGTTGGCTTCCGTGACCCGAATGGTATTCGCCCATTGATTTATGGTTCGCGTGAAACTGAACAGGGTATGGAATATATTATTGCATCAGAATCTGTGGCAATTACTGCACTTGGCTTTAAAGTTGAGCGTGATATTGCGCCAGGTGAAGCGATTTTTATTAATGATGCTGGTGAGTTATTTAGCCAGCAATGTGCCGCTAAACCTCAATATCGCCCATGTATTTTTGAATATGTGTACTTTGCCCGTCCCGATGCGACCATTGATGGCATTTCTGTGTATAAAGCCCGTTTAAAAATGGGTGAAAAACTGGCGCATAAAATTTCCAAAGAGTGGGGCGAGCAGCACGATATTGATGTAGTGATTCCAATTCCAGATACATCGCGTACCTCTGCTTTAGAATTGGCAAATACTTTAGGGGTTAAGTTCCGTGAAGGTTTTATGAAAAACCGCTATATCGGACGTACCTTTATTATGCCAGGTCAGCAATTGCGTAAAAAATCAGTGCGCCAAAAACTGAACCCTGTTGAGCTTGAGTTTAAAGGCAAAAATGTACTGTTAGTGGATGACTCAATTGTCCGTGGCACGACTTGTAACGAAATCATCCAAATGGCACGTGATGCAGGTGCAAAAAAAGTATTCTTTGCTTCTGCAGCGCCAATGGTGAAATATCCAAATGTGTATGGTATCGATATGCCAGCCAAAGATGAGTTAATTGCGTCTAACCGTAATGTCGAAGAAATTCGTGAAATTATTGGTGCAGACCGTTTAATTTTCCAAGATTTAGAAGATTTAAAACAAGCCGTTCGTACCCATAAAGTACCGCATTTGACTGAATTTGAATGTTCAGTATTTGATGGTGTATATGTGGCTGGCGGAATTGATGAAGCTTATCTGAATGATCTTGAGCAAAAGCGTAACGACTTCGCTAAAAAAGGCAAAGATGGTTATATTGATGTCAATATTGATGCTGCGTCAGTAGACTTAACTGGTGTGAAAGAGAGTTAATTTTTTCTGGTCAGCTCAGTGAGAAAAGCGGGAAATTCCCGCTTTTTTCATTTATGATTGTGGCTCAAATACAATGTAATTCAGGATGTTTACATTGAAGTCTGTTGGTACTTACTTGATTAAAAATAAAAATATGATTTGGTCTGCAATTTTATGTTTGGTTGCAGTCGCTTTGACCCTGTTTATCTTAAACACAGTTTTAGGGCTGTTGGTTTTTTATGTCGATTCAAGCCAGTCTATTTATTGGCACAGTCTAAGCCCATACTGGATTACAGTTTTAGTGCTGATTATGACGGTATCCGTCATTTTGGAATTTTACGTTTTTCGTTCAGGCGGTCACTCCTTGGCAAAACAATTGGGTGCGCGTCGTTTAACCCAGTTTGAAAGTACCCCAGAAGAGAATACAGCCCTTAAATTGACCGAACAATTGGCAGATACTTTTCAAATTGAAGTACCCACCGTATATGTATTGCCCGATGAAATTGGAGTAAATGCCTTAACAGCAGGCTTTAGTCATAAAGACATTGTGATTATTTTGACTTGGGGTGCTTTGCAAAACTTGGATGAACAAGAGCTGTATGGACTACTTAGCCATGAGTTTAACCATATTTTAAGTGGTGAAACCATTGATAATACTAAGCTTAAAATCCTCTACAGTAGCCTAACCACGTTTAGTAAGTGGGGTAGTAGCATCGCCAAACTTGGCTTTGGACAACATCGTGATGCACCCCCACACAAACTGGCGACTTTTTTTGTTGCTATGGGGGGTGGCATTTGGTTATTTGGTAGTTTAGGAGTGTTGATTACTCGCTTAATTAAATACATTAGCTTAAGCGGACGTACCTTTAAGAATGATTTAAAAACCAAACGCTTGATTCAAAACAATGCCAATATTCAAACTTTGCTGCGGATTTATGTGCATCATGCGGGTTCGCAAATTCATAGTGAATATTCTGAATCTATCTCGCACATGTGCTTTGCCAATTCACTCAGTCCACAAAGTTGGATGAATATTCATCCAAGTATCGAGGCACGTATTTTTGAACTTGATCCAACCTTGGTACAAGATTTGCAGCTGGAAAATCTGAAGCGTTTACGCAATCAACCTTTGTTTAGCCTATTTCGCTCGCTTGAAGAAATGGATGTGGAATATTATGCGCCTTGGAGTTCTCCACAACCTTTACCTTTGCTGCGCTTATCACCAATTAGCTTTGCAATTAATGATGCAATGAAGCCTCTCAAGCCTGAAATTCGCAATAAAATGCCGCGTCCAGAGTTGATTCAGCGTGCTTTGCAAACGGCAACGGGTTCGCGTGAGGTGATTGTCGCCATTTTGATGATTCGCCAATATCGTGAATTTATTCCTGCTGAAGCAGAAGTAAGCCGTGCAATTGTAGATGCCTTATTAAATTTGGATGGGCGAGTACATATCTCTATTTTCCATGACGCATGTAAAAATATTAGCGGTATGCCGTTGAGTATCGCGCGGCAGTTTTTAACCAAACTGGCAAAAATCATTCAGGAAGATGGTGAGATTGGTTTATTAGATGCTTTGTTGCTAGAGCGAATTAAGTTTGAATTAAATTTGCTGCCGTTACATACGCCTGCAGCGTTACATGAAGTGAAACCGCAAATTGTACGTTTAATTGATGCTTTATTGCATGTGCAGCAAATTAATAGCGTCAATCAGTTAGATGTACGCGAACGTATTTTAGAGCGTGTTTTAACTTCAGATGAACTTATGACTTATGAGGAAATTTCAGATGAACCGATTGATTTATCAGAAATTTTAAATGATATGGCTGGTTTGTTGCTGCGTGATCGACTGATGGTATTAGGCATTGCTGAAATTTGTTTGTGGAATGACCGTATTATCACCCAGGATGAATTGGATGTTTTGGAGTTGCTCTATTGGCGTCTAGGTTTTAAAACCGAAGAAATTGTTGAGCAAATGCAAAAACAAAACAGTTTGATGATTGTGTGACATTTATTGATTAGGTGTGTTTAAACCAGATTTTTATGAAAATACGAATAGGTCAGATTGGGTGAAAGAAAGCACAGCATCGTGCAGTCTTTCTAGGTAGAATAGGTGCTATCTTGCATATTGTTCTCTGATGAAAATGTGCAGCGAAAAATTAGATAGGTGATGATAAACATGATGGGGCATCAGCGTGACATTTTAGCCAGTTTGGGAATCGATATTTGGGTTTCTAGAACGGCTGTGTCTCAAACTTTGCCACAATCATCGGTTTGGCGCGACCAAGCTGCCCCTGAAATACACAGTGACATTATTGTTCCAGCTGCAGTCAATCAGCAATTAAAACAACAACAGCCAATTATTCACGAAGAGCCTAAGCAAGAACCATCTCCGCAACATACAGCAGTTGAAGTGGTTGTGCCAGATGATATTCCTGAAGCACGTGTCATGCTGCAGGTCGAAGCCTTTAGCATTGAAGCTTTACAGTTACCGTATTGTGTTATTTTGGTAGAAAGCACTGCATTGAGTCAGAAACAGCAACAATTGTGGCGTAATATTCAGCATGCGCTGCAGGCTGAATATCATGTATTGCAATGGCCTTTTGCCTTAGAAGTATTACAAGACGGCATAGGGGTAGAGAATTATGTACAAGGTTTTGTTGATGTCTTAAGCGCAGACAAAAACATGCTAATTTTAGGTCAATTACCACATTTTAGATCTGAACAGTGTTTGCATTTAGCCAGTTTGCAAGAAATGCTAGATCAGCCACTGTTGAAAAAAAACCTGTGGGATGCGATACAAGCCACATCGTTACAGCTTAAAGCCTAAGCTAATTCTGATATTTAAAAATTTACCCATTTAAGCAATTGTTGACACGGAACAGGGATAATCATGCGTAAAAAAGTGGTGGTATTTAGTCAAATTGATGCAGAAATTTTAAGTAAGCTAGAGCAAGATTATCTGGTGGTGCAGGTCAACCCTAAAGTGGGTGATGTGAATCAACAGTTGCTTGAGCTTGTGCAAGATGCCGATGGGATGATTGGTGCAGGGCGCTTGCTTAATCAAAGCAATTTACATACTGCGACCAAACTCAAAGTGATTTCGAGTGTAAGTGTAGGTTATGATAACTATGATGTAGATTATTTAACCCAGCAACAGATTAGCCTTTGCCACACACCGCATGTCTTGACTGAAACCACAGCAGATTTAGCCTTTACCTCATTGATGAGTGCAGCACGACAAGTACCATATTTAGACCGGTGGACTAAACAAGGACAATGGAAACGTACCGTTGGCGCAGCGCAGTTTGGACAGGATATTTATGGTAAAACTATCGGTATTGTGGGGCTAGGGCATATTGGTGCTGCTATCGCGCGTCGTGCGTTTCATGGTTTTAATATGAGTGTACTGTACCATAATCGTCGTGAAAAAATGGAAGTGGCGCAGGCGTTTAATGCGGAATATTTGAGTTTAGATGAATTGCTGCAACAGTCAGATTTTGTGGTGCTGGCAGTCGATTTAAATGTACATTCTAAAGCCTTAATTGGTCAGCGTGAACTGGATTTAATGCAGTCACATGCAATTTTGGTCAATATTTCGCGTGGTTCGGTCATTGATGAACAGGCACTTATTCACACCTTGCAAGCAGGCAAAATTTTTGCCGCAGCTTTGGATGTCTATGACAAAGAACCACTGCAAGAATCACCATTATTTGAGTTAGATAATGTCGTCACTTTGCCGCATATTGGTTCGGCAACCGCAGCAACTCGTCAAAAAATGGCAAATTTAGCTTATAACAATTTGGTTGATGCGCTTGAAGGACGTCGTCCGCAATATATGGTCAATCCTGCTTGCTATAAGCCCTAAAGTTAGAAATGACGAGGTAAAAATTGATAACACATCATTGCAAATGCGTTCATTTTTCAATGTTATAGTGAATCATTATGCAAGATATGTATTTGAGATCATCCATTGAAACGTGTATTACTGATCTGCGGTTTGAGTTTTGCCAGTATTGCGACAACCCAAAGTGCTAATTTGACCACCACAGCACAATTTAATGTGCCTGAAATAGGCAGTGGTGTGGGATTAATTGATCAGCAAAAAGAACGCAGTATAGGCGAAAAAGTCTATCGGGAAGTGCAGCGTAAAATGCCTGTCACGCAAAACCCGTGGCTAGAAGATCAATTAATCAATACGTTTTCGCATCTACTCAGCCAAACTCAACTGGGGCAACCTATTGGGTTACTCATTATCAATGATCCACAAATTAATGCTTTTGCCGTGCCAGGCGGTTTATTTGCGTTAAACACAGGTCTTATTAATTCTGCCCGTAATATGGACGAAGTTGCTGGTGTAATGGCGCATGAAATTGCCCATGTATCTCAACGTCATTACAGCCGATCTCAAGAGGCATTTAAAGGGCAGGGCTTGTTAGCTCTAGCTGGAGTTGTGGTTGGGGCATTGGTTGCCTCACAAGCTGATGGTGATGCAGGCGCAGCAGTGATGATGGGTTCTCAAGCCGCTTTAATGGATCAGCAATTGACCTATAGCCGTAATCAGGAACGTGAAGCAGACCGTATAGGCATGCAATATATGTATAGCGCAGGCTATAACCCACAAAGCATGGCAGATTTTTTTGAAGTGATGCACCGTACCACCAGCCGAGTCAGTTTCTTGCCAGATTTTTGGTTTACCCATCCCTTAACCTCAGAGCGGATGAGTGAGGCGCGTTTACGTGCTAATCAATTACCACCTGTGCCAACCTCGCTACGTGATGATGACTTTGAAATTTTAAAGTTATATAGTTTGGTGGTTTCTCATCAGGCGACAGAACAACAGCTTAAAGCATTTGCAAACCGTAATCATTTTGCTGCGCAGTTGGCTTTGGCTTATTTTTATAGTCAGCAAGGCGATTTTGTTTTAGCGCAGCAAAGTATAGATCAGGCTAAAAGTCAAAATCGTCTTCATAATTTATTGACACTTATTCAAACTGACATTTATTTAGGGCAAAATAAAACTGATTTGGCGCTTAAAACAATTAGCTCACCTGCGCGAATTATGCCTGAAAATCGTGCGCTGAATTATAAATGGGCAGAGGTTTTGATTCGCAAAAATCAAATCATACAGGCAGAAAATATTTTGAAAGATTTCTTGCAAAAAAATCCACGTGATTTATCGGCTTGGAATTTAATGCAGCAAGCGGCAAATGCAGACCGAAGTTCTGCCTTGCGCACCGTAAATGTGTTACGGTATCGTGCAGAAGTACAGTATTGGTCGGGTTGGGAAGAAGAGGCAATTAAATCATTACTGCACGCGCAGCGCTTAGCCAAAGACAATCAGGCGATGTCGGCAAATATAAAAAACCGTGTGACTGAAATGCAAAGAGAGCGACAGTTAAAAATATAAGTCAGGCGTACATACGGTGACATAACAATAAAGAAAAGGAGTTTAAGAATGATTGAGGGACAATGTTTATGTGGTGCGGTGTATTACCGTTACCACGCCGAAATTCAAAAAACAATATTATGTTTTTGCCAGCATTGCCGCCGTGCGCAAGGCAGTATTATGGGATGGAATAGTCCAGTTGCACGTGAACATTTTGAAGTGGTGCGTGGCTTAAAATACTTAAAAGAATATTTTCACAGTCCCAATAAAGCACGAGTATTTTGTCAGGAATGTGGCAGCCCGATTTATTCTTATCGGCTAGATTTACCCGATATTATTCGTTTGCGTTTAGGAACTGTGACACAAGGCAAAGTTCCCGAACCATGTGAGCAAGCTTTTGCGCAATACAAACCAAACTTTTTGGCAATTGAGTCCTGTGAATAGTTATTCACTGAATATACAGTGCTAAAATATAACTTGAAATTGAGTTGAAACGACCCTGAATTGAAAATGAAAAAATATATCTATTTATGCCTTATTTTGGGGATGAACTTGCCAAATGTCTATGCTGCGAGTGCAGAGCAGTATGTGTTAGCTGTCGAAGAAATTAATATGCAATATAAACAAGATGCTCGACAGTTTTTACGGGGGTTAAATCCACAACAGCAGGGTTTTAATCCGCAGCAACAGCAGCAGTTTTGCGGCATTGTCAGTCGTTATGTCGATCGCTTATATCAGGCAGCAGATGAAAATCGTGCCTATTTGGATCGTCGTTATCAGAATATTAATAAACAGGATGTGATTCAGCAGGTCAGCGCATCTAAAGAAATGCAATTGCTGAAAAAGTATCAAGTGAACTGCGATTTAAAGTAAAAAGCGTCTAAGGGTGAGTAATAATTTATCTCATCCTTGATCTAGTATTTTACTGAATAGTATTGGAGCGAAAGATTAAACAGGTTTAATCTGACTTTTAAATGAGTGTTTGGAAAAACACAAATTTGGGATGAGTTGATTAGCTTAATTTGCTTTTAATTTTTGCAGATACTTGTGCAGGATCGGCGCGCCCGGCTATGAGCGGACGCAGAGAGTTCATCACCTTACCCATATCTTTCATGCTAGTAGCTTGTTGCGCTTGAATGGTTTGCGCAATCATGGAATCAAGTTCTTCCTCAGTCATAGCTTCTGGTAGAAACTGAGATAACACCTCAATTTCAGCTTGTTCCTTACTAGCTAAATCTTCTCGGCCAGCGCCTTCAAAGGCTTTAACCGATTCTTTACGTTGTTTAATTTGCTTTTCAATGACCGCAAGAACCTGAGCATCGTCAAGCTCTTTGCGCTCATCGACTTCGATTTGCTTAATTGCCGCCTGTAGACTACGAATTACCGTTAACTTACCCATTTCTTTGGCGCGCATTGTCGCTTTCAAAACGTCAGTGATTTGGTTTTTTAAAGTCGTCATCATTTAATCCAGACAGGCAATCACAAATTAATTAGTAAAGGCGAGTAGTACGTACTGATTCACGCGCCAATTTCTTTTGGTAGCGTTTAACAGCAGCAGCTTTTTTGCGCTTACGTTCTTGAGTTGGTTTTTCGTAGAATTCACGTTTACGTACGTCAGCTAAAACACCTGCTTTTTCGCAAGAACGTTTGAAACGACGGATAGCTACGTCTACTGGTTCGCCTTCTTTCAATTTAACTTGTGGCATGAAGAATCCTCATTAAGTTATGGATAAGATCTGGGCGAAATTGCCCACGATCACAAGTGAAGGTCAATATTTTACTCATTTACATCTCATATCACAAGTCTATAATAGATTTCGCAATAGAATTGATACAGGTTATAGGCAATTTAATGATCGTTTTAGGCTTGGAAACATCTTGTGATGAAACGGGACTTGCACTGTATGACAGCGAGTTGGGTTTGCGCGGGCAAGTACTGTATAGCCAAATTAAATTGCATGCAGAGTATGGTGGTGTAGTACCCGAACTGGCTTCACGCGACCATGTGCGTAAACTGATCCCTTTAATCAATCAATTACTTAAGCAGAGTGAAGTCAAAAAATCTGAAATTGATGCAGTAGCTTATACCCGTGGCCCAGGGTTAATGGGTGCACTCATGACAGGTGCTTTATTTGGACGAACTTTGGCATTTGCCTTAAATAAACCTGCGATTGGCGTGCATCACATGGAAGGGCACATGCTTGCACCATTATTGTCTGCAACACCACCAGAATTTCCGTTTGTGGCTTTATTGGTTTCGGGTGGACACACACAGCTCATGGCAGCTTATGGCATTGGTCAATATGAATTGTTAGGTGAGTCGATTGATGATGCTGCGGGCGAAGCTTTTGACAAAGTTGCCAAAATGATGGGTTTACCGTATCCAGGTGGGCCAAATATTGCCAAATTGGCTGAACAAGGTGATGCCACAGCCTTTGAATTCCCACGCCCAATGTTGCACCAAGGCTTAGAATTTTCTTTTAGTGGTTTAAAAACCGCGGTTTCAGTGCAAATGAAAAAGCTGGGTGATGAAAACCGTGATGCAGACATTGCGGCAAGTTTCCAAGAAGCGATTGTTGATACTTTGGTGAAAAAATCGGTAAAAGCTTTAAAGCAAACAGGTTTAAAACGCTTGGTGATTGCGGGTGGCGTGAGCGCAAATACTCGTTTACGTGAGCGTTTAGAAGCAGATTTAGCTAAAATTCGTGCAGCAGTTTATTATGCAGAACCTGCATTGTGTACTGACAATGGCGCAATGATCGCTTTTGCGGGTTATCAGCGTTTAAAAGCAGGGCAGCAGGATGGTTTGTCTGTGACCACGACTCCGCGCTGGCCGATGACGGAATTGACCAATCCAGAGCAAGCATAAAAGATCATGTAAAAGAGGCGAAAGCCTCTTTTTTTAATGCTTATAATGCAATGAATTTAATAATTTTTTATTGAGTTAAAATGAAATCAGTCAGATATAAAGATTTAAATTTGGGTAATGGGATATTTGAAGGTTGGAATGATCAGCAGGGTTTGATGATATGCGGTTATGAATGGGGTAACTCTAAGAAAGATCAGGAGCAGTCACAGGACGCAAAGCCAGTTGATTTTAATATCGCCTGTACCTTTAGTAACAAAGTTCCGAGATATGGGCAGGGTGCTTTATCATGGCCCTATGATAATAGAATTAAACGATGGTTTGCTTTATGGGGGCATCCGCTTGATAGTAATGAATATGGTCAGGATTTTGATAAGTCCATTATACAGACCAATTGGGCCAATACCTGCAATCATCAATTAGCGAATTACTCGCATCTGTTGAGCGAAGAACAGGTCAATAATTTTATAAATCATATCAGTATCTTAAAACCTAAGATTATCCTGTTTATGGGAAGTCAGCTGATACATCTTTTAAGAAATCCTATAGTTAAAGCCCGTTTTGAAGAAATTATAGGTACAGAAATTCTAGATAGTTTTGTAGTGAAGCAAAAGAAAGAGTTTTCAGGAAGAAAATTTAAAATATATTTTTGTGAGTTTGAAAACTGTCAGATTATAGGTTTACCACATCCATCTTCAAGCCGCGGGTTATCTGATCGGTATATTGAATTATTTGAACCTGAAATGAATACGATCATTTCACAATTTAAAAAAGAAAAAGCGATTAATCCTTAAGATAGAAAACCCAATCTCACAAGGTTGGGCTTTTCAACATGATGAGCGAACAGATTGTAGATGAGGATTTTCAATCCACAATCGCTGTTTCTGTCAGGCAAGAAAATAGGCAACTTAAAGTTGCTTTAACTGCGCAGAGCCAATCCAATGTTTTGAAAACTGATAGGCGGCACGACCAGAACGCTGCCCACGTGCCTGACACCAGCGTAAAGCTTCGGCACGCGCTTCAGCGGTGAGTTCCATCTCCGCCTTTTGCAGATAATGCTCGACAATTTCTAAATACAGGTTCTGATCCATTGGATAAAACGACAGCCACATCCCGAAACGATCGGACAATGAAATTTTTTCTTCAATTGCTTCTTGAGGATGCAATTCAGTATATTGCGGTACATCTACCCGCGTTACTGGTGTATTTTCATGCATAAACTCAGGTAATAAATGCCGGCGGTTACTGGTGGCATAAATCACAAAATTACTTGAACCGGACTGTAATGAACCATCTAGCACGCTTTTTAAAGAACGATAATTTTCATCTTCTGCGTTAAAAGCTAAATCATCGCAATAGACAATAAATTTCTCAGGACGATGCTGAATGATCTTCTGAATTTCTGGCAATTCAGACAAATCATCGCGTTCAATTTCAATTAAACGTAATCCCTGATTGGCATACTTAGTCAGTAATGCACGTACAATAGATGATTTGCCTGTACCGCGTGAGCCTGTGAGTAACACATCATTGGCAGGTAAGCCATTTAAAAACTGCAAGGTGTTTTGAATGATCTTTTCTTTTTGCTTTTCGATGCCTTTTAAATCATCCAAATCAATTTTTCTTGGTTGTTGAATCGCAATCAATTGTTGATCTTGCCATTTGAATGCAATAGCAGAAAAGTCGGTTTCTTGTTTTAAAGCAGGTAAACTTTGCTGTAGTTGTTGGAGTACATGCGAAAGTGATATTAAGATGTTGTCGGGTAAATCTAGGTTTGCCATGATAGTTCAGCTTTATAATTGCAGAGCGAAAAGTACAGTTTAAGACTAGCGCAATTGACCTAGGTTTGCCAATTGCGGTACTTACTTAGTCATTGACGCATGTTATTATTTTTAAGATATTGTTGTGTATAGTAGGCATCGGCAAGCGTAGTGCTGCGAATAAACTAACGGATTGAGGAATGCTATGTTATTTAAAGGTTTCACCGAAGATGTTAATCCGCATCAAGCCTATCGCATAAAAAAGCTCAAGCACCAAATTCAAAATGCCGAATCTTATGAAGAATGGAAAAGTATTGCCATTCGTATAGATGAAGAAACTGGTGCGCAAGAATGGAAATATGACAACAGTTCACCATATTTTGACGCGGAAATTATCTCGCACCGTTTAAATTTATTACGCCGCTACCGCACTACCGAACGCAGTCGCGATTTAATTTATATATTGCGTGAAGGTTTAACTTTTGACATTGCCAATATTGCTCATCCTATGTTGTTCACTGCAACTTATGTGGGTACTAAAAAAATTATTGAAGATTATGTTGATGAAGTCAGCAAAAGTTTGGCTTTTGTCGCTTCAGATGAATGTCAGGCTTTCACCAAATCAGAAAAAATAGAGTTTTTTCAGCAATGTCAAACGGCATACGGACAACCTGCATTGATGTTCTCTGGTGGTGCAACGCTAGGTTTGTTTCATACAGGTGTTTGTAAGGCATTGGCTGAACAGGATTTAATGCCTAAAGTGCTGTCGGGTTCGAGTGCAGGCGCAATAATGACTGCAATGTTAGGTATCTCAAAACCTGAAGAAGTACAACATATATTGGGTGGTGAGTCATTTTTCCACGAAGCATTTCAGTTTAGACAAATGCGGGAAATTCTTAAAGGCAATGGTGGGATTGCCGATGTACATTATTTAAAAAAATTCCTGATCAAAAACTTAGGCGATACCACGTTTGAAGAAGCGTTTAAAAAATCAGGTTTACATATTAATGTGGCGGTTGCGCCTTACGATACATCGCAAGACTCACGCATTATGAATAGCTTTACTGCACCAGATTTGTTGGTTTGGAGTGCGGTGTTGGCCTCGTGTGCTGTGCCAATTTTATTTCCACCAGTACGTTTAACCAATAAGCGCTATGATGGCGAATATACTCCATATATGGGCAAAACTCGTTGGGTGGATGGCAGTGTGCGTAGTGATTTCCCGCAGGAAAAGATGGCACGTTTGTATAATATCAATTACACCATTGCCAGTCAGGTGAATCCTCATGTGGTGCCGTTTATGCAGGATGATATTAAGCGTTATCGTAAAGATATGCTGAGTTGGCCAGAACGGATTATTCGTCGTCAGGGTAAAGTGATTAGTCGTGGGGTAATGGATTTTGTACGTGAGCGTGCAGGTGCTGTACCGCCAGTGCGTCGTTTGCTAGATCATGGCTATGGGATTGTCGATCAGCGCTATTATGGTGATGTGAATATTGTAGGAAGTTACAACCTACGTCATTACAGCTACATGTTGCAAAACCCAAAACCACATTTGTTTAAAATTTTACAGCGTGAAGGCGAACGCGCGACTTGGCCTAAAATTTCATCGATAGAAACACATGCACGTGTTGGTAAAACTTTGCAACATTGCTTAGAGTTATTAAATGCACCTCAAATTGCAGTATCTACTGAAGTCGCAGCAGAAATGCGCCCTGGCGTAATTGTTGTTTAATATTGTGAATTTGGATGTTCAACAGTTAAATTCTGCGCAGTTCGAGCTGCGCAGTAAAGCACAAAGTTTGCAACATGGTCGGCATATCTATCGTTTTGAACATCAAGGGCAGTTTTATTGGCTTAAAGTCCAACAACCAGGTGTTCATCCGACAGTAGAGCAGGGCTTTGCACAAGAATGGAACTTCTATAAAAAGTACGCGCAATCATCACATTTATCTTTTTTATTGCCATGTCAATTGATGGATGCTGTACCCATTCATATTCAGTCGCATGGTAATTCACATGACATTTTATCTCATTATTCACAGGTCTATTCACGTGCTTTAATTTTGCCTGAAGCAAAAGCTGTTCTTGCGATGGGTAATTTACCTGAGCATACAGAAGAGATTAAACATATATTTTGGCGTGTCTTTGAAGCAGTAGAAGTATTGCATCAATTGGATTGGATTCATGCCGACTTAAAAGCTGAACATCTTGTACAGTTAGATGGACATATCAAGCTATTAGATTTTGAGCAAGTACAGCAAGTTGCAGATATTCAATCTCAGGGGATAACGATAACAGCTACACCGCGTTATATGGCGCCAGAGTTATTTCACGGGCAGCCTAAAACTACACAAAGTGATATTTATGCGTTAGGCATTATTTTTTATGAATGGTTAACGCAACAACGCTTACAGGCAAATAGTTACCATGATTGGGCGTATTTACACTGTCAAAGATTACATATTCAACTTCCTGCACATCTACAAGCATTTTTACCACTACTGAATCACATGCTAGCGAAGCCCATTTCACAGCGTGCAGCGAGTATTGCAGAGTTGAAATTATGGCTTAGTGGCTGAATATGCTGAAGAAAAAATCAAAAAATAGTTTTTTGTTTTTTATTTAAACAGTCATTGCGCTTTTTTATAAAAAAGGCTTGTCATCAGGAAGTGATCTCTATAATATACACAGCCATCGGGGACGTGGCGAAATTGGTAGACGCACTGGATTTAGGTTCCAGCGCCGCGAGGTGTGAGAGTTCGAGTCTCTCCGTCCCCACCACTTAAATATCAAGCCAGCTTGATTTTAAGTTACAGAGGATTGGTGTAATGGTAGCATGACGGTCTCCAAAACCGTTCGTCAAGGTTCGAATCCTTGATCCTCTGCCAAATTAAAATCCAACAACTCAGTTGGTACCCGATGTTGGGGGACGTGGCGAAATTGGTAGACGCACTGGATTTAGGTTCCAGCGCCGCGAGGTGTGAGAGTTCGAGTCTCTCCGTCCCCACCATGTATTAAAGAGCAAGGCCTTGACCTTGCTTTTTTATTGCCTGTTATTTAGCTTTAAATCATTGCATCTCTTTGACAAAGTTTCGATGTATTTCAAGATTTGAACTTCGTATAAAAAAGCCCACAAACAGGTTATGGGCAAAATTATCTTTAAATATTGATGAAATACGATTTGAATTTTTATTTTTTGCATCCTATCAAGTTCAACCGTTATCGCATAATTATATATGGTATAAGTATTTATGCTTTTAAATGGTCTTCAAATTCCTCGCCTAATTTCATTGCCAAAGCATTACCAGAAAGCTCGCAAGTGACTAAACCATACTCTTTTTGAAAGCTAAACGTGAAACCGTGACCATCCGCCAAATTTTTGACTGAATAACCTAATTTTTCTAGCCAAATACGAAACGCAATTAAATTTTTTGCTTTAACAACTTTTTTCACGAGAGAACTCCTATCCATTCATCTAAATATTAATAGGGATATTTCTTGGTTTTTTAAAGGGCAGAAATGTATTTCTTAGATATTTTTTGCACTGATTTTGCGAAGTCTAAAGTCTTTTTTTGAAAATAGAATATTTTGAAACAATTGTTGAAGAATAAATTTTTGATATTTATTGTTTTTATTGGATTGGTGCCATTGATTTTAAGGTCTTAAATGTATTGCCAAAAGATGACTTAGAAATATTTTGTTAATGATTTTTTGGTTTAGGCTGTATTTATTTCAGCATGTACACATGAAGATTATCCATTTTTTATGCGAAGCTAGGACTTACGCACTATCATTTATAGATTCTCTGTGGTAGCAGATGATTTTTATCGAGAATAAAGTCATCAATGAAGTCTTTGATGATTGGTCTAAATAATTTCTTCTGCCAACGATATACATTTTCAAAGATCCCCTCAAACTGGTTCTTTTGTATCTCGACGTAGGCCATCAAGGCTGAAAAAATATGATTCAAAATCAGTTTAGATCGTCTTACTTGAAACTTTTCAATATGACAAACCTGTTTAATCACTCGGTGATATTGTTCTATTTTCCAATGACTTGAATGTAATTCATGAAAACCATCAAAGGACAATAAATCATCTTCATCTTGATGCACAATATAAAACCTCTGCTGTTCTTTTAACTGAGTCTTAAATAATTGTACAAAGCCAAAATCTTTGAGCCAGACCACTTGACCCTGATGGAAATCTGGCAATAAACGCAGTTGAAACCATTGTCCTTTTTCTGGGGAAACCTTACGGTTACAGTCGATACCAAACATAAATCGAATACCATATTTTCTTATGGTTTTTAGATTTCCAGTCGATGAATACCAACTATCACCTGTAATAAATTGAATCTTTGCACCCCAACTGAGTACTTCACTTAACATATCCATAAAGTAATCATTCTTGGTTTTACTTTCAGATTTGTCATAAATTCGGAAATTAATTGGAATATTTTGACCATTTTGATCTGTCGCATACAAGGTAATGAGATTAATACCCTTGACGGATCGGTGGTGTTTGCCTGACCAAAAATAGCTAACTAAGTCCATATGTTGACTATATGGTTTATCTAAAACAGTATCATCAATACTGACTATAAGTTTATTATTATCAATATGTTGAATTGCTTCTTGATATAGGTCGTGAGGTGTGTAGTCTTCACGCTCTAGAAAGCGATTTACACTATCATGCGAGATATTATAAGTCTCGGCAAGTTGTGTGCAGCTAATAGAGTTCGGTTCTGTCATGAGAAAGCCCATATAAATGGGTAGAGTACAAGTTGCTGTAGAAGCATTTTTAATTCGTCTGATCACAGATACTTTATAAAGTATTTTAATACTTTTTTGAATCCGTCAATGCGTAAGTCCTAGAAGCTTTAATTTAGCGAAATGTGTATCAGTGCGTAGCATGTCAGTACTTAATAGGCATTAGCTTTTACTATTGTTCAATTTGAAGATTTGTGAAATAGCCATGATCGCACAAACAATTCAACAGCAGGTGGAGCACATCGTGAAGCTGATACAAAATCAAGGACTAGAGCCTGTTGCTGTGATGCTCGGGTATGAAGGTTGATTATTGTTTTCCTTCCAATCCGAAGTGGTTTATGCTGCCTTCTGGCAGCGCATGCCGTTATCAGCCTGGATTGTCCAATTTTTGGTACGGGCCGATGAAATGAACGCTGTGCGTGTGGTGACGCAAACTCAATGAGATGAGTTTGCGGCAAGCCATCAAATTTTATAAGCAATCTGTGTTGTGTAATTGAACATCGTGATGACTTATAAATCCATTTAAAAATTATCTTTCAATTCACGTAATTTTTGAAATTCTTGGACGCTTTCTGCTCTTAAAAATGGATTGGTTTCGAGTTCCAATTCAATACTGCTTGGCAAAGTCGATTGATTTAGCATACGTAAGTTTTCAATATGCTGATAACGCTCCTGAATTGCCAAATTTTCGGGTTCTACATGTAGCGCAAATTTTGCATTGGCAAGGGTATATTCGTGGGTGCAATACACTTGGGTTCGCGGTGGCAAAGCAGCTAATCGATTGAGCGATTGGTACATTTGCTGATGTGTACCTTCAAAAACACGGCCACAGCCCATTGCAAATAAAGTATCGCCACAGAACAATACATCCAACGCATCTATAAAATACACAATATGCCCCAAGGTATGTCCCGGAACGGCAATAACATCAACCTGTAAATCATGAAAATTGACATGGTCTTGGTTTAGTAACGGATGCGTGATAAACGGAATTCTACTCAATTCTTCACGTGGCCCATAAACAGGCAAATTACCTTCCGCAATGAGTTCAGGCACACCGCCAATATGATCTTGATGCCAATGCGTCAACCAAATTTGCGCGATCTCTAAACCATGTTTTTGGCAAAAATCTTTAACAGGTTTGGCATCGGTTGGGTCAACCACTACCACTTTTTTACTGGCACAATGCTCAAGCAACCAAATATAGTTTTGTGATGGTTTTTGCGCATCAATAAGATGGACTTGGTAGTGCATGCTCAATTCCTGAAACTTAATCGCTTGTGGCTATTACAGCATGCTTTTGCGGGCGTGTAAAAGTGTATCCCTAAGTGTCAGGGTATTGCTTTGCTGTATTACTGCTTGATGATGAACAAGAGATAAAAGAAAAAATAGAAATAAAAAACCAAATCCATAAAAAATGCCGTGATCCACACGGCATTTTAAAACAGAGATTCGGTTTGGTCTTAGCGGATTTTTGCCAAGAAACGACCTAATCGTGTCATTGCTTCACGTAATTCATTTTCTGCAGGCAAAAACACCACACGGAAATGATCAGACGTTGGCCAGTTAAAACCTGTACCTTGAACCAACAAAACCTTTTCTGCTTTGAGCAAATCGAGCATTAACTTTTCGTCATCTTCAATTGGATAGACATTTGGATCAAGTTTAGGGAAGCAATACATTGCGCCTTCAGGTTTGACACAAGACACACCAGGAATGTCGTTCAACATTTTCCATGCAATGTTACGTTGTTCGTATAAACGACCACCCGGACGAATGAGGTCATTGATAGACTGATAACCACCCAATGCCGTTTGAATCGCGTATTGCGCCTGATGATTGGCACACAAGCGCATAGACGCCAGCATGTCTAAACCTTCAATGTAATCCGCAGCACGAGATTTATCGCCTGTAATTGCCATCCAGCCTGAACGGAAGCCTGCGATGCGATACGATTTAGACAAGCCATTGAAGGAAATACAGAGCTGATCACCCGCTAAAGCTGCAACTGCAACATGCTCAATGCCGTCATAAATAATTTTGTCGTAAATTTCATCGGCAAATAAAATTAAGTCATATTTTTTTGCCAACGCTACAATTTGTTCCAACACATGACGTGGATAAACCGCACCCGTTGGGTTATTTGGGTTAATAATGACAATACCACGCGTATTTTGCGTGATTTTACTTTCCATATCAGCAATGTCTGGATACCAAAAGTTTTCTTCATCACATTTGTAGTGAATGGCAGTACCGCCCGATAAATTTACTGCCGCAGTCCAAAGCGGGTAGTCAGGCATAGGCACCAGCATTTCATCGCCATCGTCCAACAAGCCTTGCATTGCCATAACAATCAGTTCAGACACGCCATTGCCAATATACACATCATTAACATGCATATCGAAAATGCCTTTTTGCTGATAGTATTGACAAATTGCTTTACGTGCACGGAAAATCCCTTTGGAGTCGGTATAACCAACCGCATTGGGTAAGTTCAATGCAACATCATTAATAATTTCTTGTGGCGCTTCAAAACCGAATGGGGCAGGGTTGCCAATATTTAGTTTAATAATTTTATGACCGGCTTCTTCCATTTCATTGGCCGCTCGTAACACAGGTCCGCGAATGTCGTAGCATACATGCTCAAGTTTTGATGATTTTTTTATTTCGCGTGGAGTTGTGTTACCTAGTACGGACATAGTTCCATCCAATCATTAGAAGATAAATAAATTATAGATTACTGAAATATCACAATCTATGCTGAAATTTAGCTAGATATTTTGCAAGCTCTAGCGTAAATATGGAAGTACTGAAGCATGACACTGAATGTCAAAGATTTAAAGGAGTTAGTGATGGGAAAACTCAATAAAACAGACCGAGAATGGCAAAGAGAGTTATCACCAGAGGAATTTCGGATTACACGTCAAAAAGGTACAGAGCCTGCTTTTACGGGGAGATATTGGAATACTAAACAAGAGGGTATTTATACCTGTCGTTGTTGCGGTACAGCACTATTCTCATCAGAAACAAAATATGACAGCGGTAGCGGTTGGCCAAGTTTCTTTCGTCCAATTCAGCCTGGGGTGATTGAGGAGCATCAGGATGACTCGCATGGTATGCAGCGTACCGAGATTGTTTGTCATCATTGTGACGCACATTTAGGGCATGTTTTTGATGATGGCCCACAGCCAACAGGATTGCGCTATTGTGTAAATTCGGCTTCTTTAGAACTCAAAACACAAGAAAAAAATGATGAGGGAAATTATCCATGACCAACATTTATCAGTTTGAAGCTGAGTTATTAGATGGACAAAATAAAGCCTTTAGTGATTATGAAGGGAAGGTCTTGTTGATTGTAAATACAGCCAGTAAATGTGGTTTTACGCCTCAATTTGCAGGTTTAGAAAAGTTATATCAACAATATAAAGATCAAGGTCTGGAAGTTTTGGGCTTTCCGTGCAATCAGTTTGGTGGGCAAGATCCAGGTTCCAACGAGCAAATTGGGAGCTTCTGTCAAAAAAACTATGGTGTCAGTTTTCCAATGTTTAGCAAAATTGATGTCAAAGGTCCTGAAGCACATGCGATTTTTCGTTACCTGACCAACAACAGTAAAGGTATTTTGGGTAACGGAATTAAATGGAATTTTACCAAATTTTTAATTGGTAAAGATGGCAAGGTATTGAACCGTTTTGCTCCCACCACCAAACCTGAGGATTTGCAGGCGGAAATTGAAAAGGCATTAGCTTGAGTGTGGTAAATATTCATAACACAGAATAAGTGGAGCATATTCTTGTTTATTTGTAAGCATCCGGCTAACACAGCCTTACCAAGCGATCCTATAAGCCTTAATTTAGTTCCCACCTAAAAACAAGTGGGGACTTAATCCATGAACATGGATATATATTCAGCAACACCTCCTGTTGCTAAAAAACGCAGAACATACAGCAAAGAATTCAAACTCAGTATTGTCAATGCCTGTAAAAATCCTAATACCTCGATCGCTTCGGTCGCACTGCAACATAGTATTAATGCCAACCTTGTCAGTCGTTGGATCAGGATCTTCAGCCATCATGAGGGTGCCGTGCAGGATCCTACTCATGTGAATCCAGCATTTATGCTTTGCCTTACACTGCTGCAATCAGCCAACCTATTGATGAGAGGATCACGTTGTGTATCACCGTGCCTCATACGAATAATGATATTCAGCTAAAATGGCAGACATCAGAAATATCTGCTTTAGCAGAATTACTCAAGGCACTTGCAACATGATCCGCATTGATGAAATCTGGCTTTCTACCCAACCTCTGGATATGCGAGCAGGGATGGATACTGTCATGGCTCAGGTGGTGAGAGCCTTTGGCTACATCAAACCGCATTGTGCTTACCTGTTCTGTAATAAACGTGGCCATCGCATGAAAGTACTGGTACATGATGGATTGGGCATCTGGCTGTGTGCCCGGCGGCTGGAACAGGGCAAATTTCACTGGGCTCAAGTTCACCAAGGTGAAACCGTGGCCCTCAGCCCGGAACAGTTACAGGCACTGATCCAGGGTTTGCCCTGGCAGCGCATTGGACGACAGCAGGTGGTGACGATGCTTTAAACCAGGCTGCTCCATTCTGCTATTCTCCAAACGTTCTATTTCATTCTTCTCATGACCTCAGGCATACTGCGGTCATGAATACGCTGCCTGACTTAAGCCAACTGACCCATGAACAACTGCTGGAATTTACCAGACAGTTGGCGCTGCAGCATCAGTCTCTAGCACAATCAAACCAGCAATTAGATGCCAGAGTTCAACATCTTGAAGTCACCAATCAGCAATTAGATTCTAAAGTTCAACATCTTTCTATTCTCAATCAAAAATACGAGCATGAACTCGCACTATTTAAACAGCACAAATTCGGCAGTAAAAACGAACATCTCACTGCAAAACAAATCCATCTATGGGATGAAGCGGTTGAAGAAGATATTGCCGCGGTTGATCTGGAACTGGAACGGCTGAATGCAGATAAAACCGATGCAGCGACACACAAAGCCAAAGCAAATAAACCTAAACGTCGACTGCTGCCCGATCATCTACACACCATTCGTATTGAGCATGAACCAGCATCAACCCAATGCAGTTGTGGCTGCCAGTTACGTCGTATCGGCGAAGATATCAGTGAAAAACTGCATTTCAGACCGGCACAGTTCTATAAGGAACAGCATGTGCGTGGCAAATGGGTCTGTGATCAGTGTGACACCCTGACTCAGCAAGCGATGCCCGCCTATGTGATTGATAAAGGCATTGCTTCACCTGAACTGCTCAGCCATGTGCTGGTATCGAAGTATGCCGATCATTTGCCGCTGTACCGTCAGCGCCTGATCTATCAGCGGGCGGGCATTGATCTGTCCAGATCTACTTTATCTGACTGGATAGGTCGCTGCGGTGTGGAACTGGAACCTCTGGCCAATGCCTTAAAACAGGTGGTGCTGCAACAGCGGGTGATCCATGCCGATGAAACGCCGGTCACCATCATGCGGATGGGTGATGATGAGAAAAAACCGAAGAAAGGTTATGTCTGGGCCTATGCCACTACACAGTACAATCCAGTTCAAGCGGTGATCTATGACTTTCAGGATAGCCGTTCAGGTCAGCATGCAGAAGAGTTCTTGAAAGGCTGGCAGGGCTATCTAGTCTGTGATGATTACAGTGGTTATAAAGCACGCTTTAAATCAGGCGATGTCATTGAGGTGGGCTGCATGGCGCATGCACGTCGTAAATTCCATGAGCTACATGTGACTGGGAAAAGTCAGATCGCTGAACAGGCATTACTGATGATTCAGAAACTGTATGCGATAGAAGCAGAACTCAGGAAAAAGACCGATGGTACAGCGGAAGACCGCCGCGAATACCGACAACAGCATAGTCAACCAGTGATGCAACAACTATATGAATGGCTCAACCAACATCATCTGACAGTGCCATCGAGTTCTCCCACCGCCAAGGCCATCAATTACACTCTGAAGCGTTGGCCAGCTTTAAGCCGCTATCTGGATGATGGCAATCTACCTATTTGCAATAATTGGGTCGAGAATCAGATGCGTCCCTGGGCGTTGGGGCGCAAGAACTGGCTGTTTGCAGGTTCGCTGCGCAGTGGTCAGCGAGCGGCAAACATCATGACGTTAATCCAGTCAGCAAAGCTGAATGGGCTGGATCCGTATGCCTATTTAAGTGATGTGCTGAAAAGGTTACCGACACATAAAGTGACCCAGATTGAAGAGTTACTGCCACACTGCTGGAAACCTAAATTGAATTAAAAATTGGTATGGGATTCAGCGGACGCTTACGTTTATTTTGAATGTTTATTGATAAAAAAGATCCTTCGGGATCTTTTTTATCCGAAAGGCTGTGTGGCACAAAGATTTGAAAGTCAAAGCACCACTATTTGAGCCGAATTTAAGGATTAAGTTGTGTAAGTGGTCGCCCTAATTCCGCAAATCTGTTGAGGACTGCTTCACGTGCATGAATCTCATGTACGGGTTGGGAATATACAGATCGTATTACGATTAATATTGATTATTAAAAAAGCACATCTGTGAAGTTTTGTCTAATTGACTATCTTGATATAGCAGCATAAAAACCGACTAAACAATATGCTGTAAGTCGGTTTTCACGGGGTTAATATCTTTAGTCTAAAGCAGTTTTTCGATTCCGATTAATCGCTTGTACATTCATCTAACAACAAGCTTATAAAACCGCTTTAAGACGTTGAATCACTTGTTCACATTGTGCTAAATCTGCGACCAAAGCCAAGCGAACATGGTTTTCACCTGGGTTACCTTGTACAGTTTCACGAGATAAATACCGACCTGGAAGCACTTTAATATGGGCTCTTTCCATCAACATTTTGGCAAAGTTTTCATCATGATCGACTTTGAGCCAGTAATAAAAACCCGCATCTGGTTTTTTTAGTGGCAGTAAATGCCCAAGCTCTGTTTGAAATAATTCAAACTTGGCGCGATATTGTTGGCGGTTATCTTCAACGTGCTGTTCATCATCCCAAGCCGCAATAGAGGCTAATTGATGTTGAACAGGCATTGCCGCACCATGATAGGTACGATATTGCAAATAAGGTTTTAATAAGTTTGCATCGCCCGCAACAAAGCCTGAGCGCATGCCCGGTAAGTTTGAGCGTTTAGACAAAGAGTGGAATACGATGCAGTTTTTGTAGTCATCGCGTCCAAGTTCGGCACAGACTTCCAGTAAACCTGTAGGTGCTTGGTCAAACCATAATTCCGAATAACATTCATCGGATGCAATCACAAAATCATATTGATCTGACAGAGCAATCAGCTTTTTAAATAGTTCTTTTGAAAGGACAGCACCGGTTGGATTTCCTGGTGTACAGACAAACAATAAAGCGGTTTTTTCCCAGACTTCTGCAGGTACGGCATCAAAATCACCCAAGTAATTATTGTCTTCGGTGCAATTGATGAAATAGGGTTGAGCACCTGCCAATAAAGTTGCTCCTTCATAAATTTGATAAAATGGATTGGGCATCACTACATAAGGTGCATCTTCACGTTGAATTAAGGCTTGTACGAAGGAAAAAATCGCTTCACGCGTACCTGAAACGGGGAGAACTTGAGTGTCTGGATTAACTTGCTTTAAATGAAAGCGTTGTGTCAGCCAATTGGCAATGCTGTGACGTAATTCAGGCAGACCTTTGCTGTTCGGATAAGTCGATAAATGCTGAAAATTATCAATAATGGCTTGTTTGACAAATTCAGGTGCAGGATGTTTGGGCTCACCAATAGACAGTGGAATTAACGGCAAATTTGCAGGTTGTACGTCCTGAAATAGTTTGTTTAACTTTTCAAAAGGATAAGGCTGTAATAAGGACAAACTTGAGTTCATGGATGTTCCGTAAATTGAAGTTAATGTTGACTACAGACCTGATTAGAGGCCTCATCTAAAGCAGCTTTAAGCTGGATGGCAAAAGTATCTGCTTCAGATTTTGTCATTGGTTTGCCATCTTTTTTTGTGACAAAGAAAATATCTTCAGCACGTTCGCCCAAGGTGGCAATTTTGGCGGAGTGAATATCTAAGCCTTGCATCATAAACAAGCCGCCAATTTTGGCAAGTAAACCAGGATGATCTAGTGTGGCAATTTCGACCATGTTTTGATTCAGTGCTGCATTGAACGTCACTTCGACTGTGTTTTCAATGTCAAAATGACGCAATTGACGTGGAATACGACGTTGCATCAGACCTGGATATTTATCTGACTGGCTCAAAGCATTGACCAAAGCCTCAATCACCATTTCTTCACGTTCTGGGTCTGTCAAGAGTGTGCCAAAACGGTCTAAAACCACGTAAGTATCTAAACTAAAGGCTTTAGTTGCAGTAATAATTCGTGCATCCTGAACGTCAAGGTTCATGCGGTCTAAAATGGCGACGGTTGTAGCAAATAAGTTAGGTTGGTCTTGAGTGTAAATAAAGATTTGTACTGCATCTTGTGCTGATTTTCGGTGCGCACGCATGAGCACTAATGGTGCGGGATTATCGCCATGCTCCAAAATTGCACGGGTATGCCATGCAATTTCATCGGCAGATTCTTTAATAAAGTATTCATCGCCCAGTTCTTGCCAGACTTTTTCAACGGCACTGAGTTCAAAATTATTGACCAGTAATTCACTAGCGGCAAACTTGGTGTCTTCAATCAGCATTTGATAATCGACTGGACGCCCAAGCCCTGAACGAATGACATCACGCGCTTGTGTGTAAAGTTGGCGCATTAAAGATGCACGCCATGAGTTCCAAAGCGTTGGATTTGTGGCATTAATATCGGCAACTGTTAAGGTATAGAGATAATCTAAATGCTCCATATCTCCCATTTTTTCGGCAAATTCTTTGACCACATCTGGGTCAGAAATGTCTTTTTTCTGTGCTGTGACTGACATCAATAAGTGATTTTTGACTAACCAAGCCACAAGGTTACATTCACGCTCGGTAAATCCATGTTTACGGCAAAAATCGATAGCATCTACTGCACCAAGCTCACTATGATCACCACGACGACCTTTAGCAATATCATGGAAAATCGCAGCCAAATAAATAATGTCACGACGGGCAAGACGTTGAAATACCGAGCTGACCACAGGAAAATCTTTTGCAAATTCAGGTTCTTTGAAGCGGCTTAAATTGCGGAGCAATAGTAAAATATGGGCATCGACTGTATAAATATGGAATAAGTCATATTGCATTAAGCCTGTAATTTGTCCAAAAGCAGGAATGTAATTGCCCAAAACGCCTAAGCGTTTCATGGTCACCAAGGTATTATACAAACGGTGCGGTGAGCGCAAAATCGCCATAAATAGCGCTTGATGTGTTGGATCATCACGGAAACTTTGGTCAATGCGCTTGGCTGCAAGTGTTAGTAGGCGCAGTGTTCGTGCGCGAATTCCTTCAATTTCAGGGCGATTGGCCAATAAATAGAAAATTTCTAAAATTGCACTTGGTTTTTCTGAGAAAATTTTGTGGTGCTGTACGGCAAGTTTGCCATCGACCAGTTTAAAATTTTCATTAATTTCTTCGATGTTACGTTCATAATTAGGCAAACGCGGGGTAATTACCGACTCATTAAAATAGGCCAGCAACATTTCATTTAAAGTGGAAACTTGCTGTGCAGAGCGATAATAACGCTTCATAAATTGTTCAATTGGGTAATTTTGTGGTTTACCTTCTTCTCGAACATAGCCAAAAGATGCTGCAATATCACGTTGATAATCAAACAATAAACGGTTTTCATCACGTTTAGTTAAACGGTGGAGATGATGACGGATTTCCCATAAAAAGCTTTCGGCTTCTTCGAGTACAGCTAATTCAAACTCTGAAATAAAACCTAAATGCACCAAGTCGTAAATACGATTGACCCGAAAATGGCGTTTGGCAATCCATCCAATCTGGTTGATGTCACGAATACCGCCCGGAGCATTTTTAATATCGGGTTCTAAATTACTTTCGGTGTCATTGTGCTGTGCGTAACGCTTACTTTGTTCCTGCATTTTGGCATCAAAAAAGGTTTTATCTGTCCAAGTTTGCGAAACAATACGACGTGGCCATTTGGCAAGTTGCTGATTTCCCGTAATTAAACGTGCTTCAATCAAGGCGGTTGCAACAGTCAAATCACTGGTTGCCTGAATCACGCAGTCTTGAATAGTCCGCACGCTGGTGGCAGGTTTGAAATTGCCAACATCCCATAAAGACGAAATAAAAGTCGAAATAAGTTGTTCTTGTTCTGCTGTGATCGCATCTTCCGACAACACCATAATATCGACATCAGAATAGGGCAGCATTTCTTTGCGCCCATAGCCACCCACTGCAAATAGGCTCAAATCGGTTTGGTCTAATTCGGCATGTTGCCATAAAAAAGTGAGCGCTTCATCAATCAGGTTAGAACGCGCCAAGATCACTTCACGAATGGATTGTCCATTTTCAAAACATTGTTGTAGCTGATTTTCGACATCGGTGCGCCATTGGTTAATGGCCTGAATGTCATGGTTGCTTTTTACATAATTCAGCAAGGGTAATGTAATGATCATGGACAATTCCGTTATGCAATGACGAGCTTAATTTTGATTTTCGTTTAAATGTACGCGAACAGTGTCCGCAGTATGCTGAGCTAGCTCACGTGCTTGCTCTGTTGTTTCTGCACGCGCAGTCGCAACGCCCATACGACGACGTACAAAACCTTCTGGTTTGCCAAATAAACGTAAATCTGTATCGGGATGTGCTAATGCAAGATTTAGGCCAGAAAATGAAAGATTTGTTGCATCGACACCTGCATAAATCACCGCACTGGCTGCAACGCTATGGCGTGTGGTATTGACAGGTAAGCCTAAAATCGCGCGGGCATGTAATTCGAATTCACTTTGGAATTGTGAAGCCAATGTCACCAAACCTGTGTCGTGTGGACGAGGAGAGACTTCACTGAACCAGACTTTATCGCCTTTCACAAACAGTTCTACACCAAAAATGCCGCAACCACCTAAGGCAGTGGTCACTTTATCCGCAATCCGTTTAGCTTCAGTCAAGGCAGCATCGCTCATGGCTTGAGGTTGCCAGCTTTCTACATAGTCGCCTGCCTCTTGACGGTGACCAATTGGGTCGCAATATGAAGTTTCAATTCTACCTGTTTCTGCGTTTTTAGCACGTACGGTTAATAAGGTAATTTCAAAATCGAAGTCAATTTGTGATTCCACAATCACTGTGCCTTGATTGACGCGTCCACCTGTTTGGGCATATTCCCAAGCGGCATCAACTTCATCAAAACAGGTCACACGCGATTGTCCTTTGCCTGAAGATGACATCACAGGTTTCACAAAGTTGGGATAACCAATGTCATCACACGCAGCACGGAAAGATTCGAGTGAATTGGCAAAGCGATAAGCTGATGTTGGTAAACCTAATTCCTCGGCAGCCAAACGACGTATGCCTTCGCGGTTCATGGTCAAATTTACCGCTTTGGCAGATGGAATGACGGTTGCAATATTTTGCGCTTCAACTTCAAGTAAAACTGATGTCGCAATGGCCTCAATTTCAGGCACAATTAAATTGGGTTGAACTTTTTCAATCAGTTGTTTTAATTCTGTGGCATCTGCCATGTTTAAAGTATAAGCATAATGTGCGACTTGCATGGCTGGCGCATGATCGTAGCGATCGGCGGCATGTACTTCTACGCCTAAGCGTTGCAGTGAAATTACCACCTCTTTACCGAGTTCCCCTGAACCCAATAGCAAAACTTTAAAAGCAGAAGATTGAAGGGGAGTACCAATGGTTACGCTCATGTGAATCGTCCTTGCTAAAGTGGGCTTTTAGCATAGCAGAACTGTTCTATGAGTTAAGCCTTGTTTGCAATAAAATCATGATTTTGTCATCAACTTCAATTGCATTGAGTGTTTTAAAGCAGTTAAGGCCGAATTCTGAAATAGATTATTTGAGCGATTCAACCTCTAAACTTCAGACACACTAGAACGAAAATGGCACATAAGTATAAATTAAACCATAGGTGATGGCCGCGGTAAGCGTGGCAGGTACGATTTTCTTAAACTTAAAATACAAACCTGTGAGTACTAAAAAGCCAATCAACATCGCAAAACTTTTATTGGGTGTTTCAAGCAAAGGTGGCAAGGTTGCAACCACGAGCATAGAGCTAATTGCGGCAATGCCAATGCTGCCCAAAGCGATTTTGAGCCATAACGCACCACGTTGCTGTGAGCCTTGATGAAACTTTTGAATTACAAAGAATGGACCAAAACGTGAGGCAAAATTTGCGATACCGACTACAATACCGACCAAAATAATTTCCAAACTCATGATTTTGCTCCTGTATGTTCAGGGTCGGGTTGTTTTAATACATAGTGTTTAAATAATCCCGCCAAAATACCTGAAGCAATCCCAATAAAAATTGCAGCAGATAAGTCAATAAAATAACAAGCTACGGCAGACACTAAAATGGTGATTCCCACCACAAAGGTGTGTTTCTTTTCAAAAGCGGCCAATAAGAAGCTGAGGAATAAAGCGGGCAATAAAAAGTCGAGTGCTGCTTGTAAAAACTGTGGCATTTTAGTGACTTGATCGGCAAATAATCCACCTAACAAGGAGCCTAATGCCCAAGACATCCAACTAAATAAACTCAGTCCAAGCATCCATGATTCAGACCATTCCTGACGGCGTTGCGACAGTTTAATCATGCCTGAGGCAAAAACTTCATCGGTTAGGCCCCATGACCAAATTGCGGTTTTTTTGAGGTTTAAACGATCTTGAATCAGGTTTTGTAAGGCCGGGCCGTAAAGTAAATGTCGAATATCCAAAGCAATCACTGTTAAAGCAGTCATCCAGATTGAAGTTCCACTGCCTAATAATGCAACGACTAAAAATTGACTTGCCCCTGCATACATTGAGCAAGATAAAAATAAGGCTTCCCATGCACTAAATCCGAATTGAGTGGCAGAAACACCAAAAGCAAAAGAAACAGGTAGATAGGTAAAAATGATTGCCTGACTATCTTTTGCACCTTGCCAAAAACTTGCTGCGGGTACAGTTTGAATATTGTGTACGGACACGACACACCTTGTGGGAGAAAGTTGAACAATGGGTCAAATGAAGATTGTGTATTATACTTGAATTCATTAGCATGATGCCGAATTGTTTGTATGGGCGAACCGATATGTTGAAATTGAAAACACCTGTAATCCTGCTTGCTTCAATGTTATGCAGTAGCCTGTTATTGCAAGCGTGTAGCAATGACAACAACCCGAAAAAAACAGTAGCAATTAAGCCTGCGCCAAAACTTACCAATGATGCGACTGTATATGCTCAAGCCGCGTGGGAATTGATGAATGAAGTTGAGCCATACGTGTATCGTAAACAGCGTAATTTAATTGAAGATAAAGTCCGCAAACCTGCCCGTAAATTAAGTACCGACTGGCGTATTAATGTCAAAATGACCGACTCTGTAACTGAAGGGAAATATGCGCTGTGTCGTAAGGCATTGACCAGTCTGGAAATCTGGGCACGTGCGACGATTGACAGTTCAAGCAGTCTTGCGCAAAAACAAGCTGATTATGAACGGGATAAAAAACAATGTGCTGATGCATTGGTACATCCAGAATTGGGCAATACCGACCCGAAACAAAAGGGCAATGTGATTCAGTCTTAGGTGAATTGAGATTATTTGCATTGATCTGATGCAGAATCTTCCATAAAAAAACCTCGATACTTACATCGAGGTTTTTATTGAATCAATACTTGGCTGCATGCATTGTTGTAAAACTAAGCATTAAAACAATTAAACATTAAAGCGGAAGTGTAAAACATCACCGTCTTGTACGATATAAGTTTTACCTTCTAAGCGCCATTTGCCTGCTTCTTTTGCGCCTGCTTCGCCGTTGTATTGTACGAAATCATCATAAGCAATACATTCAGCACGAATAAAGCCTTTTTCAAAGTCAGTGTGAATTACGCCTGCTGCTTGTGGTGCTGTTGCACCTACTTTCACTGTCCATGCACGGACTTCTTGTACGCCTGCAGTAAAGTAAGTTTGCAGACCTAAAAGCGCATAACCTGCACGAATCACTACGTTCAGACCTGGCTCTTCCATACCAAGAGCTTCTAGGAATTCTGCACGGTCTTCATCTTCAAGCAATGAAATTTCAGCTTCAATTTGGTTGCATAATGGCACCACAATCGCATTTTCTTCTGCAGCAAGTTTTTTAACTGCATCTAAGTGCGGGTTGTTTTCAAAGCCGTCCTCTGCCACGTTGGCAATATACATGGTTGGTTTTAAGGTTAATAAACCAAAACCACGAACCAATTTACGTTCATCATCATCTAAATTGGCTGCACGTGCTGGCTTGCCGTCATCTAGTAAAGGTTGAATTTTTTCTAAAACAGCTTTGGTCGCTACGGCGTCTTTATCGCCACCTTTGGCAGATTTTGCTAAGCGTGTAATGGCTTTGCTCACCGTTTCTAAATCGGCCAAAGCAAGTTCTGTATTGATGGTTGCAATGTCATCTAATGGGTCAATTTTACCATTTACATGAATCACATTTTCATCTTCAAAGCAACGAACCACATGCGCAATCGCATCGGTTTCACGAATGTTGGCAAGGAATTGGTTGCCTAAACCTTCACCTTTAGATGCACCTGCAACCAAACCTGCAATATCTACAAATTCCATCGTGGTGGGTAATACACGTTGTGGATTTACGATTTCTGCCAATTTGTCCAAACGCGAATCTGGCACAGGTACAATGCCTGTATTTGGTTCAATGGTACAGAACGGGAAGTTTTCCGCTGCAATTGCAGCTTTGGTTAAAGCATTAAAAAGCGTAGATTTACCAACGTTTGGCAGGCCCACAATACCACAATTAAAACCCATGAATAACTCACAACGTGTTATTTAAAAATTAGGCACGATTTTACATGAAAGGGCAGATAAAGTCAGGTCATCGAACAGATGTTTCTCCACTCCAGTCTGCTTAGCGTTGTTGGTTGAATGTCTAGCAGGAATTGATTTGAATTGCTGACTGTTTCGCCTGACTTTTGAATAAAAAGTACATTGTAATTATAAGAAGCTATGACTAAAGTATGACATGCACAGTATTGATATTGCTTTGGATATCAAAATTTTAAATATGGAGATTTTATGCGCATCTTATACCAGTTTCCTCTGTCTCATTTTTGTGAGAAAGCTCGCTGGTTATTGGATCATAAAGAATTAGATTATGATGCGCAAAACTTAATTCCAGGTGTACATCGCGCTTTTGCACAATTAAAAACAGGGCAAAATAAATTACCTATTTTACGTGATCAAGAGCGTTGGATAGCAGATTCGACTCAAATTGCTTTATATTTGGATGATGTTTATCCCGAACATGCCTTGTTACGCAGTGATGCTGAGCAATATAAACATGCCTTTGCCATAAATACTTTGGCTGACGAATTGGGGCAGCATGTGCGTCGTTGGGGTTTGGCGCATGCACTATCTGAAAGTGAAGAACCTTTGGAAATTTTAATTGGTGAAAAAGGCTATTTGCGTCAGTTTTCTAAATATTCTAAGCCAATTATTAAAGCTTTGGTGTCTAAGGGTTATCAGCTCGATCAAGATAAAGTCACAGAATCCAAACAGCGGATGGATGAATTAATTATCATTTTAAATCAACATTTGATTGATAATTATGGACGTTATTTTGTAGGTGAGCGTTTGGGTTTAGCCGATATTTCAGTATGTTCGATGCTTGCGCCTATTTTAGAAATTTCAGGTACGCCGTGGGAAAAAGAACACGATGAAGTCATTTCTGAAGAATTTAAAGATTATCAAAAGTATTTGCTAGATTTGCCTTTAGGGCAATATGTTTCGCGTATTTATCAAACTGAGCGTAATGCACGTGTAGATTGGCGCGGTATTTAAATGTTATTGCCTTAAATAAACATCCGCGCAATCTGCGCGTATTTTGGGATACAGATCTCTAAAAACCTAGCAACAAAAATTTAATCAAAGAATTTAAGTGATTCAAATCAAAATTCTGTACCAAGTTTGGCGGCGCATTGTGCTTATTGTTGAGTGCATCTGTATTAATACATTTCTATACACTTTCAAAAAATAGATGGTTAGGATTGTGACAATATATGTACGAAGCTGTTATTTATTGGATTTTTGAAAATTTAGATGTTCAAAACTATAAGTTCAATGAAATCCCGTTTGTCTATGGAGTTGCTCCAAACGTTAAGCGGTTATTTTTATAACCATAAAGATTTTGCTTTACTACTGGAATGAATTTTCAATAAAAATACTTAGTCTGCAAAATAATTCAAGTATAATGGCGGTATATGTTTGATTTTTATCTGATTAGATTGAGTGCTTGAAAAATGGAATTAGATCGCTTCGATAAGCATATTTTAGAAATTTTAAGCAACGAAGATGTCAATTTAAATGAACTTTCCGAGCGGATTAATCTGTCGGTTAGTTCCGTGCATCGCCGTATTAAAAGTCTGATCGATCATAAAATTATTTCAGGTTTAAAGCGTGAAATTAATTATCAAAAATTGGGTTTTAGTTTACATGTGTTGTTGCAGGTATCATTAAGCAAACACGATACTGATATTTTTGCCAAATTTTTGGATGAACTGGAAAGTATTCCTGAAGTGATACGCGCATTTTTGGTGACAGGGCAGACTGCAGATTTTATTGTAGAGGTTGTGGCGCGAGATATGGAAAATTACAGTGAAATTTTACTAAAACGGATTGGTAAAATCGAGCATGTGGCAGGTTTGCATTCTAGCTTTGTGATTAAAGAATATGATGTTTTAAACTGTCATGGTTTATTAAATAAAGTTTAATTTATTAGAATTATTTTGCGTGATCTATAAAAAAACGCACGAGAACGTGCGTTTTTATGAATTGCACTTAGACATATTATGCGTCTAATTGTGCTAAAACATCATCGGAGAATTCCACGTTGGTATATACGTTTTGAACATCATCTAAATCTTCAAGCATATCAATCATTTTCATGATTTTTTTCGCTTGGTCGATGTCCGTAATTTCTGCTTTAGTCGATGGACTCATGACCACTTCAGCATTGTCAGATTTCAAACCTGCTGCTGTTAGCGCATCTTGAACTGTACCAAAAGCTTCTGGCGTGGTAATAACCAAAATGCCATCTTCAGACACTTCGATGTCTTCTGCGCCAGCCTCTAAAGCGACCTCCATCACTTGATCTTCTAAAGATGAATCTTCAAATGAAATTTCACCACGTTTTGTGAATAGAAACGCTACAGAACCATTGGTGCCTAAGTTACCGTCAGTTTTAGAGAAACAGTGACGTACATCTGGCACAGTACGGTTTAAGTTGTCTGTCATGGTTTCTACAATAACAGCAACACCACCTACACCATAACCTTCATATGTTACTTCTTTAAGATCGTCGTTATCTTCACCGCCTGCACCGCGCTGGATGGCACGGTTAATAACGTCACGTGTCATATTAACTGAAAGTGCTTTTTCAACAACAGCACGTAAACGAGGGTTACTTGCCGCATCTGGACCGCCGAGCTTTGCAGCAGTTGTTAATTCACGAATAAATTTGGTAAACAACTTACCACGACTAGCATCTTGTTTGGCTTTACGATGCTTAATGTTGGCCCACTTGGAATGACCCGCCATGCGAACTATGCTCCTTACAGATTGGCAGTATGCCTATCAAAATTGCGCCCATTCTAACATAAGCCCTTTTTTTAGATAAAGGGCAGAGTTTTAGGTTTTTTAACCATTGCTTGGCGCTGTTTTTGGCTCAGGGATAACAATATCTAAGCCTACGTGTTCTTTATATAATTGTTTGATAAGTGCCATATCGTGATCTAAATCTGTCGGATAAATTTTTTCAAAAATCCCGCCTTGTTTGGTTTTTGAGTTGGCATACATTAATACGATAGGCACATTGGCTGCTTTGGCAATATGCCAAAAACCTGTACGAATTGGCTTGCGGACTTCACCTGTTTTTGCACGAGTTGCTTCGGGTGCAATGACCAAATTGAAATTTTCATTTTGATCAAAAAGTTCAACCATTTGCGAAACAATATCTTTGCTAGATTTACGGTCTACTGGAATGCCGCCGATTTTTTCTAAAACAGGTTTAAGCGGCCCTTTGAAAAGCTCTTTTTTAATTAAAGTATGAATTTTAATATCATAAATTTGGAACAGAGCAAGTGAGAGGATTGCATCCATCATTGAGGTGTGTTCAAAACCCACGATCACTTGTTTGTTTTCGAGGACGTTAGGGTCTACCTGATATTGCCATCCTGCAAGTTTGAATGCAGACTCGCCTATAAATTTTTTCAACATAAATATAACAGCTGAAGGATCTGTAAATGCATAATTTCTGCTTGTTTTATATAAGAGTCAACAGAAAAATTGTTTGAAATATAGCAACCTAAAATGATGTGGATGATACATTATATCTTTTATTAGTTTTAATGTTAACGGCTTTGTTGTGTAAACATGTAAACATCTGATTTAAAAGAATTTAATTTTAGGTAAAAATAATCGAAACTTTTTTAAAATGATATAGTTATGAAATTCTTGTTCAACAAAGCCGAAGCGCGTAAAGGGAAGCGTTTAAATATGCATTTGGCAATGTTTCGGAAAGTGAAGGTGTAGTTTTTATATTTCAATAATTAAATTTATCTGTTGACTATCTATACAGCAATTTATGAAAATGGCTTGTGTTTTTTAAAAATCTTCGCTAGTATTCTTTGCGCTTGAACTTGTTGAATTATAACAAATTCAATTTTAGGGCCTATAGCTCAGTTGGTTAGAGCAGCGGACTCATAATCCGTTGGTCGACAGTTCAAGTCTGTCTGGGCCCACCATATAAAACAACCACTTACGTGTACTAATCGTAAGTGGTTTTTTTGTTTTTGTATTCTAGTAAGCAAATGGTAAGCAGCTTAAATCAACATTATTCTTAACTGGTTTTGTTGTATAAAGACTTGAAAAATAGAATTTCCTGTAGTTACTCAAATTTAAGTGACAACATGGGTATGGAGGCGATCTAATTCTGGCATGGCTTAATCACAATTTAAGTCAATACTTTGAGATACGAATTATGATGTATATGATCCCATTTTTTAGATCAGTTTATTACAAGTTTCTACGTAAGCGTCCGCTGAACCTCATAGTTATTTTTTAATTAAGTTAGATTTCCAGCAGTGTGGTCGTAATTCATCTAGTCGGGACACTTTATGTGTTGACAGCCTTTTTAGCATATCACTTAAATAGGCATAGGAATCCAATCCATTCAGCTTTGCTGACTGAATGAGGCGTATCATATTAGCCGCTCACTTACAACTGCGCAGCGAGTCAGTAAACAACCAGTTCTTACGTCCCAAGGCCTACGGACACATCTGATTTTCGAACCCTTACGAAGTAATGCTTCTTAGGTTGATTGGTAAGTTACCATCAACCTGATAGCGGTAGAGTGCCTGCCAGCGTTTTAAGCTTTAGTTGATCGTTCGAACAGTTAGAGAACTCGATAGCCGCGTTAGATGGTGTTGGTTGAGCCATTAATACAGTTGTTCCATGAACGGTTGACTAGGTTGTTGACAGTAGTGGCATGAATCCGCTGATTGACAGCGGTTTCATGCAGCCACCGGCCAATAGGGGGCCATTGGTAACAATCAACATCTAACAGTAAACTCGAAGTCTTCAAGCTTGCTTTTAATAACACAATAAAGCTTGATTTGAGGTATCCATTAAAGCGTTCAACTTTATCTTGATTTGTGCAGAGTAGCGCTTACATATGCTGGGGCGAAAGCCATATTTTTTAGCACAGTCGAGCAGTTTAGGGTTTCAGTATGGTGACTGGTTATAATGTTGCAAGATATTCCCTTAAGATCGATCCTGACCTTTCCTAGATATCCAAGCTCTAAAATTTCTTGGTAGAGTACAACGGCAGGAATCCATTCAGGATAAGGAGTATTTACGCGTTCAAGAAAATAAGGTTTATATGAGTCAAGAATACTTATTCTAGGTTGTAAGCCGATACTGTAGTGTGGACTTTTGCTGTAAATATTTACGCACGGTATTTTTAGATTCCGCAAGTTCTCAACTCATTACCTTAAATAAACCTTGTTTATACAGTGTTTAAACTGTAACTTCTTGCTCCAAAGTTAACATATTTGAGCAGTTCCAAATGACTACTATATTAACTTAGTGGCAGTTTTTAAATGCCGTTAGAGGGATATTTTACACTGCCGCTAAAATATTATAACCAAACCCAATTGATATATTAACTTAACCTATTGAGATGTTGTCATAATGGGGTTAATTAATTGTATGATAAATTTTAGGTATAAGCTTATTCATTAGGAAATTGTACTTTTAAATAATCTGGTTTGAGCACCATAGCAAAAAAATTCTCATTACTAAATGATAATTAAAATTATGTGTTTAATATAATAGTTTTTTATAAAATTTCATTTACTCAATAAGATTGTGAATATTTTTTATTAGTTTTTAAAAATTATAAATTTATATATTTTATTGATTGATATTTTAAATTTAATAAGAAAGTGGATAATGAATTGAGATTTATAAGGTGGTTATGTATGGTAATTCTTCGGAATTGAGTGGTGTTGAAGATAGATGTGATTGACTGTCCTTAAGAAGGTACTCGTTTTACTTTTGTTGTTTCATACTTTTTTTAAAAATATCTTATATAAATCAATATTATAATTGTTTTGTTAATTTTTAAAATTTTATTTAGTAGTATAGGATCATAAAAAAATCAGATATATATATATAAATTAATTAAAAAATTTAGTTTTATGTAAATGTATTAAACCAGATATCTTAATCAACATGAAACATAAAGTTAAACAAATTACTCAAGATAGATTATTGCTATCTACTAGTGAGGCTGCTCGTTTATTAGGGTATGCAGAACAAACATTACGTAAATGGGCATTGTATGAAAACGGACCAATAAGTCCTATTAGGCATGGTCGCAGTCTTCGATGGAGTAAAGCAGAAGTCTATAAATTTGCTTGTGTCAAAGAAGAAGTCTAGAAAAATTGAGATAGTTTTTCATGCTATTGGCGTTCACTCTATTTAGAGGTAAAAAGCACACAATAACAAGAAATACTATCTCATCCATAAAATTTATATACCTATTTTTTAAGAAATATCATCAGCTTAAATTGGATTTAGATTTAGGCTCTAGGCTTTGTCATGCTCAAAAAAAGTCTTAATGAAATTTTTATAGGGTAGGATTTGGAGTTAATAATGTCCAAAAAATATTCAAAATCAAAGCAAAAAGTCAAACATCGTAGTACGAGTCACTCGAAGATTGTGGTTGAAAAAACTCAATTGGACATACTTAAGACTGTACTTAATCAAACTGGCTCTAGTGTAACCCTGCAAAAGAAGGTCCAGGGCCAAATACTTACTTCAATTGCTAAACGAATCAGTGACGATCTTGAATGTTTTAAAACAGCATGTGCTTATTTACCGGATTCGATCAAGCAAGATCAGAAGGTTTGGGTTGAGGCTCAAACAAGTTATGTTTTTTGGTTCGAGCTTTTTCATTATTTAAAAAGTGCTTCAATTAAGAAGGAATCAAGAAATTATTTGTTTAACAGGATTTTTGAATATTTAAACCAAAAAGATAAGACGGAAATAAGGTTTTATATTAATAAGGAGGTGTTTAAAAAACGTGGATATTCTAATCATGAAAAATTATATAAAAGTGATTTTGTGAAATTTTTTAAATTGCCTAAGAATTTCAATGAATATTAAGAGTTATTTTGGAGTTAATTAAAATGAGTGAAATTTTAAATCAGGAAGATCTTGAAAATTATTGTAATGATTTTGAGAAAAAAATTTCTGGATATAGTGAAAGAATAGCGGTTTTAAATTTTGAATATGTTCAAGATTTTCATTTGAGTTTTATAGATAAAGATAGTTTTGAAATTCTAATAGATCGCTGTGAGATGTTGTATTTTAATATTTGCAGATATCAGCAAAGAACTAAATATAAGCATATATTGGGGTTTTTGAGTGTCTCGATGCTATGCAATAATTCTAAAAAATTAAATAATGGTACTCGAATTGAGATAAATAATAAAACTTTTGAAATTTTAAATTATGTAATGTTTTTGTCTGGATTGCTTTTGAAGCTTGATGATTCAGAATTAAAAGTCCAAAGAATAAACTATACATTGTACTTATTACTTAGAGTGGTGGGTAAAAACTTTGATAAATGTGTAGATGATGTATTAACCAATCTTGTTTTCTATTTTAGAGCAATTATAGATGTTGATCCATTAAAGCTTTCGAAAAAAGAATTTAGTAATTATGCTAAACATCACAAAGACCGAACAATTGCTACTTGTCTAGTTTTCAATGCACAGAAAAATAATCAGATTGAAAAATCATTAAATCGCTATTTAGATGAATATAGGGTGGCTGTTGAAAATCTCTACTATGATGAAAAAGTACAGGTGAATAGAAAAAAAGCTCAACCCTCACTTGAGGAAACAGAGGTTTCTATTTTAAGTTTCATTGCCCCACCTTTGATCACAGAAGGCTTCTCGGATTATTCGGATGCTCGTGCAAAGGATGATGATGATGAAAATGAAGATATAAAAAAACGTGAATATGATTTTAGTCAAGATGAGAGTACACGCAGAGTATCCTCTTTTGTTGATCATCAAGTATTGCGTCGATACCTCGATCATGTACACGAACCGACTGTGAGTAATGTTTATTATATTGACCCACCTTTTTTGAAAGTTATTTATCAGGTCTTACATGACGAACTACAGAACAATAAAGACATAGAAAAATCTGCCATGGCTGCCTGTTTCTTAATGTCATTATGTACAGGAATGAGTGCTGTTGTCTTTCAATATATTGATTACTTTTTTGAAATTAAGAAATTAAAACATTCTTCTGGTCGTGATTATTATTTATGGACCGTCGATGCCGATGTTAATAAAAAGTTGGAGGGAGAAATTGCAAAAAAAGGAAATAGGCAGAATAAACATTCCAGTTGGACATTCCAAATTCCTGCAATGTGGATTGATCGAATCAAAAAAGCGCAACTAAGTGGCTATACAAACACCGATTTTAATCAGTATTTGAAAGAGTGTTTCTTTGGTTATTGTATTGGAAATCTATCTGTTACTCATATCGCCTCGCAGCTTTCATTTCATTTACATCGAATTTGTGAAGATGATTTACAAAAGAATTTTCTCATTGGTAAACAAGTTTCACATCAACCTGATCTGGCATACGGTGGTTTTTCTTATAAACAGTTAAATGATTCGTATGAGAAATACGTATGGCTTTGGTTTCAGAATAAACATGAGAGTCATGTGCTAGATCGTCCTCAATTCATTCAAGCTAAAAGTGATGAACGTGTAGGAAGTCAGCGAGCTTGGTCATTTAATCAGGCGAAAAAATTCTTAAATTCACTGAACAACCAGGTCATTGAGGTATTGAGGGATAAGAAATCAATTGAAGAACGATTTAATGCTTTCAGTGTCTGGATTTGGATTTGTTGTCTTTTATCCTCAGGAGCACGCCCAGCAATTGCTGCATCGAGTATCAAGGAGAACTATGACTTCATTACAGGCATAGTCTACATTCATGATAAAAATAGCCAATCACGACGTCATGGCCGCTTTTCACCACTGACTGAATTTTATGCTAACGAATTAAAGCTTTATGAAAAATTCATTATAGACCTTATGGATTCAGGGATGTTAACTAAAAGTGAGGATAACTACTATCTTCATTATTGGAAGAAAAATGCAGGATTCATGAATATAAAAATAAGTCCTTTAACTCAGAAAGATGTGGCTTCTTACCTTGCACAGAACTTCCCTGAAATAGGGCCGTTATACCCCAATTGGATTCGACATTTTGTAAGAAATACCCTTGATTTGCCAGATGCAGTTTTCAAGTCATGGTATGCGCATGATCAACAAGGTGAAATTGGATTTTCTAAATCATCATCTTTACAGCCATATGCTTACAAAACTCAAATTCAGGATGCTTTAAGCAAGCTTTTTAAAGATCTTGAACTCATATCTGTGGGGATTTCTTTATGAATAATGAAAAATTAGAGAGATTTTCAAAATTAAAGCAAGAATTGGAATCTATGGCAAAGAGCATATTTGAAAGTATTTCAAATATGCTAGTTGAAGAGGTTGTGGAGCATAATTTAAAGCTTAAGCTTGACGATAAAATTAAAGAGAAGATATATAAGGCGAGAGCCAAAGTTAATAAATACTTCAAATCACTAAAATTGGATGCTGATGAGTTAAAAGCTGGATGGCAATATTGGTCAGATTTATGTGTTCAAAATAAACATGAGGTTGAATCAAAGATACAATGGTTGGCTGGTAATTATGATATACCACTGATTCAAACCAGCTCTTTCCCACCTAATATCAAAGATATTGAATCTACGCAAACTAAACTGCAGAGTGGAAGGGAATTACATGATTTTAAGCTAAAGCTGTATGATTTTTGAGGGCGTTCAAAATTCTGTGTCAGTAAATTTGACTAGATTTTAATTATATCATCTAATCGACCTTCAAAGTAAATGGATAATTGAGTAATCGTTTGTCCCCATTCCTGAATAGGCATTGTCCATTTTTCTGATGCCTGTTGAATACCAATATACAGTAATTTCATCAGACTATCCTCATTGGGGAAAGCTCCTTTGGTTTTGGTTAGTTTGCGGAATTGACGATGTACGGCTTCAACGGCATTGGTGGTGTAAATCGGCTTCCTAATCGCTTTAGGGTATTTGAAATAGGCGAGGGCGTTCAAAATTCTGTGTCAGTAAATTTGACTAGATTTTAATTATATCATCTAATCGACCTTCAAAGTAAATGGATAATTGAGTAATCGTTTGTCCCCATTCCTGAATAGGCATTGTCCATTTTTCTGATGCCTGTTGAATACCAATATACAGTAATTTCATCAGACTATCCTCATTGGGGAAAGCTCCTTTGGTTTTGGTTAGTTTGCGGAATTGACGATGTACGGCTTCAACGGCATTGGTGGTGTAAATCGGCTTCCTAATCGCTTTAGGGTATTTGAAATAGGCGGATAGTAGATGCCATTTGGTACGCCATGACTGAATGACCACACCATATTTTTCGCCCCATTTTTCTTCTAGCTCATCCAGTGCTACTTCTGCCGCCCCTTTGGTATCAGCACGGTAAATTGGCTTTAAATCAGCCATAAATGCCTTCTGATCTTTACTGGCAACATAGCGTAAAGAATTACGAATTTGATGAACGATACACAGTTGTATTTCTGTTTGAGGGTAAATCGCTGCTATGGCTTCGGGGAAACCTTTTAGTCCATCTACACAGGCAATCAGAATATCCTGAACACCACGATTTTGTAGGTCTGTCAGTACACTAAGCCAATGGTTCGCCCCTTCGCTTTCCGATAAATACAAGCCGAGTAGTTCCTTCTTACCTTCAACATTTAAAGCTAAAATGGTATAGATCGCTTTACTCACATAAACACCTTTATCCTTCACTTTGTAATGTATGGCATCTAACCAAACAAAGGGATAAATTGTATCGAGTGGGCGTTGTTTCCATGCTTGTAACTGAGGGAGGAGCTTATCTGTAATATTGGTGATAGCACCATCTGAAATCTCCAATCCATACATATCAGCAACATGCTTTTGAATATCACGATAGCTCATACCAAGTGCATAGAGTGATATGATTTTATTGTCAATTTCTTCTGATAATTTGGTCTGGTTCTTTTTAACTAACTGTGGCTCAAATTCACCATTTCGATCTCTAGGGGTTTCAAGCTCAAATGAACCTGATGTAGATTTTACTGTCTTGCGAGTATAGCCATTGCGGCGATTACCTTGTTTCGGATTCGCTTCAATGTAATTCTCGATTTCTGCTTCAAGAGCAGCTTCGGTCAGTTGTTTAATTAAAGGGGTGAGTATGCCATTTTCTCCAGTCAGTGCTTGTCCTGACTGGAGTTGTTTTAAGGCTGTTTCAAAATCAAATGTAGTTGCCATAATGCATCATTCCTGTTTTTAACAGTTTAAGGAAATGACACAGTTTTTTGAACACTACCAAATAGGCGGATAGTAGATGCCATTTGGTACGCCATGACTGAATGACCACACCATATTTTTCGCCCCATTTTTCTTCTAGCTCATCCAGTGCTACTTCTGCCGCCCCTTTGGTATCAGCACGGTAAATTGGCTTTAAATCAGCCATAAATGCCTTCTGATCTTTACTGGCAACATAGCGTAAAGAATTACGAATTTGATGAACGATACACAGTTGTATTTCTGTTTGAGGGTAAATCGCTGCTATGGCTTCGGGGAAACCTTTTAGTCCATCTACACAGGCAATCAGAATATCCTGAACACCACGATTTTGTAGGTCTGTCAGTACACTAAGCCAATGGTTCGCCCCTTCGCTTTCCGATAAATACAAGCCGAGTAGTTCCTTCTTACCTTCAACATTTAAAGCTAAAATGGTATAGATCGCTTTACTCACATAAACACCTTTATCCTTCACTTTGTAATGTATGGCATCTAACCAAACAAAGGGATAAATTGTATCGAGTGGGCGTTGTTTCCATGCTTGTAACTGAGGGAGGAGCTTATCTGTAATATTGGTGATAGCACCATCTGAAATCTCCAATCCATACATATCAGCAACATGCTTTTGAATATCACGATAGCTCATACCAAGTGCATAGAGTGATATGATTTTATTGTCAATTTCTTCTGATAATTTGGTCTGGTTCTTTTTAACTAACTGTGGCTCAAATTCACCATTTCGATCTCTAGGGGTTTCAAGCTCAAATGAACCTGATGTAGATTTTACTGTCTTGCGAGTATAGCCATTGCGGCGATTACCTTGTTTCGGATTCGCTTCAATGTAATTCTCGATTTCTGCTTCAAGAGCAGCTTCGGTCAGTTGTTTAATTAAAGGGGTGAGTATGCCATTTTCTCCAGTCAGTGCTTGTCCTGACTGGAGTTGTTTTAAGGCTGTTTCAAAATCAAATGTAGTTGCCATAATGCATCATTCCTGTTTTTAACAGTTTAAGGAAATGACACAGTTTTTTGAACACTACCTGATTTTTGGCAAAAGCAATTACCGCATTGGCTTAAGACAAGTAAATTCAATCCGTATGCGACATTCGAACAAAAACAATTTCTACTTCGTCAGTTCTTATTGGCTCTCATTTTTGACTGTGGATGTCGGACACGAGCTGATTTGCTCTCAATTTTAAAATCAGTGAGGGAAACATATTCGAATGATAGAGTTTCCCCATTTGAATTATCTGGTGGTCTTGTATCTGTATATGGTAAAGATATTTCAAAATTTGCTTGCTTATATAGTTATCCTCTAGAAAATTCGTCTTATGCAAATTTAATTTACGATGAAAAATCATACCAAGTTAAACAAATTTATCTGACCCCAATGAGTTTTTTGATGTTGATTCGACTTGTAAACGAGATTGAGTTAGAAACACAACCAGAAAAAAGACAAGTAGATCAAGAATTGGTACAATTGATTGATTCTATAATCAATCTAAATAGGGAAATGTTAGATCAAAAAATCTTATCGGGCTTACAAGATGTAGATCACGAACATGCTGTTATTAAAATTTTTTCAAAGAATAGATATAAGCTTTTTGATCATTTAGATTACGTGCAATATTTTGGAACGAAAAATACATTAGATGGTTTTCTTATTGCTTTATCTAAGGGAGTTTTTAATTACTCGGCGCTTTCTTATTCATCCTTAAAAGCACTGGAAGGAATTGATAAACATCGCAGTACTCAGACGTCTAAAAAAAAGAGCATCAATCAAGCTGTTGTAGATAATTTTTACTATACGGAATTGAAGAAGGCTAAGTTGGAGCAGATTCGAAATTTGAATACTGATTATCACTGTGCCGCAGATATTAAAAAGAGTTTAGTAAGAAACTTGGATGTTAATAACGTGAGTGTGAGTGAAGTTATAGCTGAATTTTCAAAGGATCTTAGCTTGCTTCAAAACAGTTATTCTTCCCAGCAATATAGCTCGTCAAAAGATATCGCTCTTGTTAGTGTTCAGATTGTGGTGATTACTTGGTATTTGGAGTGCCTGAAAGAAATAAAATCGATTGACTCTGGTAAAAATAAAAAAGGTATTAAGCTGAGTTCTTTAGATACCTATAAATCATCATTTATTGACGAACTGTTTCTATATGTTGTGAGTAATGATTTAGACCTTCAAGTCATAGATGAAGAAGAATTTGAAGAGATCTACAGTCATATTTTGGCTGTCAAATCCATTGGCGATCGTAGCAAGAAAAACAGAAAACATTCACAAAATGGGAGGGAGATTAAACATAATAGTTATGGGCATGCGGTAAGTAATCTAAAAAAATTTCACAATAGCTTAATACGTAATTTTGGTGCTCCTCGTGTTAATTATTTAGATCAACTGCAATCAACTGATTTGCAAGTGTGTAGAACGTCCTATGTTACTCCAGTAATGTTTAATCAATTTAAAAATTTAATAGCTATCCAAACTCAGTTGACCAAAGACCAGAAGAATATCCTTAAAGTCATTTGTACCCTTGCGTATAGAACGGGGCTAAGACTCAATGAAATTTTGGGATTAAAGTTAAGTGATTTAGCTATGATAAATTTTAAATATAAAACAATTGGTTATGATCCTCATTATTATTTTATCAATGAAAAACATGAAATTTGCAAAATTTTTATCCACAATAATTATACTCGTCAGATTAAAACCACTAATGCAAAACGGGGAATGTGCCTGGATCAATTACTGACTAAAGCTGAGTTAATGTCAGTTATTCATTTGATTAACAAAAAAATGAAGGTGCCTATTAATCAAAATACATTAGGTGCCAAAGATTGTTTGATTTTCTCTGAAGAGGGTGGGAGTATTTCACCTCGATCTGTGAGTCAATTGATTAAGAAGATATTTGATCAGTTATTGTTGAACCAAGCACACGACTATTCATTTCATAGCTTTAGGCACACTGCTGCGACCAATCTAGCTTTAGTTTTGAAAGGAACAGATTCACTGATCAAATCTTGGACTGATTATTCACCAGAGCAAGTTCGCAAAATTAAAACTTATCTACTTTCGAGCTTAGATAATACTGGTGTTCGTACTGATGTATGGAGGAAACTGGCTCATCTTATGGGGCATTCTTCTATTGAAATGACGGTAAATCATTATTTACATTTTGGACCATTATTGGTTGCTGATGCGCTATGTATAGAAGAGAGTAAAGTATCTGCAAAAATAGTCAGAGCTTTATTGCCGGTTAAATTATTTAGTAAACAGTTAAATACATCGCAAGTGACAGAAAAAATTACTCTAAAAAGTATTGTAGAAAAATTGAATTCAAGCTCGAGAATAATTCAAGAAATGATATTTCCAGATCGTTTTATTACTTATGTCGCAGAGCAAGAGGTGATCGAAGAAGATCAAGACATGATGGTAAGACGTCAGCTTATGGCAAGCTTCAATCATATTTTGAACGCTCTATCAGGTAGAGAGGAGGATACTTTAATCAGTACAATAGGGAGTAAAGTAGCTGTAAAACTCTATGCAAATCGTCACTTTCAACATGATGAAAACTGTAGTCCAAATAACACTTTGGACAAGCTCTTAAAGTATATTGATAAAAATCGAACAGGTAATTTACTAGTTGAAAATAATTATAAAATTTTCAATATATTAATGAGAAATCATTTCATCCTTGACTATTTTGAGCACCGTGTACATCTTATAGATGCACGTATGGAAGTGTATATTCAAAGCAAACAAGATCTTCAGGATTTTGGTAAATTCTGTCGCGAGTTAAAGGTCATTTATAAGCAAGTTTTTCATGAAAAAATAAAAATATCTAAACTTTCATGGAAGGAGATTGAAACTGAGTTGAAATTGGCTAAAAAGAAAAAAGAGATAAGTCTGAAAATTAGTAATAACAATTATAAAGATAATACCTGCCAGAAAATTTTGAGTGATTTATTTTTAGCAGTCGTCTATCGGAGATGGAAGATAAATCAAACTAAGACTTAATTGCAGCGTTAAATAATTTAACGATTATCGAAATTGGATGCCTAGTTAAAAAAATGGAGGAATGCTCAATGAAATGTTTCTATATAGATGCTGATCGTTGTATCCGAGAAGCCTCAAAAGGACATGTTGTACATCTAAAAGATAATTTATATCTTATCAGTACTGAAACAGCTTCACAGCAAAAACTTATACCTGAGAATATTTGTAGTACAGTGCCATTTTGGATTATTGGATATGCAGAACCTGAACCTATTCAAAATGCAGAAAAAATAAATTTTCTATTTTTTTGGAATAATTTTTTTGCTAAATTTTCTGATAATGCTCATGAGTATAAAGATTTTAACCTAAGAGATGAGTGACGGTTTTTGTGTTGAGCTATAAGCTGTAAGTATTTATTGGTTTTTTTTGAATTAATCACAATAATTTCATCTAAATTTTGGTTGAAAAGTTAAGTTTAAGGACGTTTTGTGAGCAGAGGTATCAAGAAGCAACTCAGTTTCTTTTTAATCGTAATTTGCGGCGTTGGTATCTATAACTATATAGCTACTCGTCAAAAGCAAAATAATGAAGTGAATGTTGATGTCCAGCAACGTGAGCGGGACTTTATGGAAAAAAGAGCTGAATATATACATAAACATGGCGATACAAGTACCGCAGATCAAGAAATACAAAAAGAACTGGCTTTAAGACGAGGGCATTCTTTAATTGATAGTTCGTCTTCGATTAAGAATGCTCAAGACACTAAGCAATCGGTAGAGTGAGGTATATATTATGTTAGATCATTTTTTTTCTAATGATAGTGCAAAAATAGCCACTGAATCCTCAAAAAAAGATCAGCAAGATGAAATAAGAAGGGATGAACATATTATGAAGATACTAAAAGCAGCAAATAAACTTCCCATGAAGAAAGTGAGAACTGAGAAAGATATCAATGAGTTTTTTGAGGATTGAGTTTTTAAAACGAGGGCGTTCAAAATTCTGTGTCAGTAAATTTGACTAGATTTTAATTATATCATCTAATCGACCTTCAAAGTAAATGGATAATTGAGTAATCGTTTGTCCCCATTCCTGAATAGGCATTGTCCATTTTTCTGATGCCTGTTGAATACCAATATACAGTAATTTCATCAGACTATCCTCATTGGGGAAAGCTCCTTTGGTTTTGGTTAGTTTGCGGAATTGACGATGTACGGCTTCAACGGCATTGGTGGTGTAAATCGGCTTCCTAATCGCTTTAGGGTATTTGAAATAGGCGGATAGTAGATGCCATTTGGTACGCCATGACTGAATGACCACACCATATTTTTCGCCCCATTTTTCTTCTAGCTCATCCAGTGCTACTTCTGCCGCCCCTTTGGTATCAGCACGGTAAATTGGCTTTAAATCAGCCATAAATGCCTTCTGATCTTTACTGGCAACATAGCGTAAAGAATTACGAATTTGATGAACGATACACAGTTGTATTTCTGTTTGAGGGTAAATCGCTGCTATGGCTTCGGGGAAACCTTTTAGTCCATCTACACAGGCAATCAGAATATCCTGAACACCACGATTTTGTAGGTCTGTCAGTACACTAAGCCAATGGTTCGCCCCTTCGCTTTCCGATAAATACAAGCCGAGTAGTTCCTTCTTACCTTCAACATTTAAAGCTAAAATGGTATAGATCGCTTTACTCACATAAACACCTTTATCCTTCACTTTGTAATGTATGGCATCTAACCAAACAAAGGGATAAATTGTATCGAGTGGGCGTTGTTTCCATGCTTGTAACTGAGGGAGGAGCTTATCTGTAATATTGGTGATAGCACCATCTGAAATCTCCAATCCATACATATCAGCAACATGCTTTTGAATATCACGATAGCTCATACCAAGTGCATAGAGTGATATGATTTTATTGTCAATTTCTTCTGATAATTTGGTCTGGTTCTTTTTAACTAACTGTGGCTCAAATTCACCATTTCGATCTCTAGGGGTTTCAAGCTCAAATGAACCTGATGTAGATTTTACTGTCTTGCGAGTATAGCCATTGCGGCGATTACCTTGTTTCGGATTCGCTTCAATGTAATTCTCGATTTCTGCTTCAAGAGCAGCTTCGGTCAGTTGTTTAATTAAAGGGGTGAGTATGCCATTTTCTCCAGTCAGTGCTTGTCCTGACTGGAGTTGTTTTAAGGCTGTTTCAAAATCAAATGTAGTTGCCATAATGCATCATTCCTGTTTTTAACAGTTTAAGGAAATGACACAGTTTTTTGAACACTACCTTTAAAACTGAACCGTACCGGGTTTGTCGGAGCCTTTTTATTTAAGTTAGGCTACCTGACCTAACGGATTAATTTTATCATAGTACATTGCTTCAAAATCAAAAGGTGACACATAACCAATTGCACTATGTACACGCTCTTTATTGAACCAATCTACCCATTTTAATGTCGCAAGTTGTACATCTGCTAAACCTTGCCAATCTGCTTTTAAATATTCAATCACCTCTGTTTTGTATAAGCCATTCACCGTTTCAGCCAGAGCATTATCGTATGAATCACCAGTTTTACCGACTGATGCTCGTAAATTTTGCAGGACTGGTTTAAAAAATAATCAAGATACTTTCTTTCCTGAAGTTCCTATCATTTTTAAAGTGGATGGAAGTGTCAGCCATTATCATATTCATCTACTTTTAAGTCCTTATGGATATTCGACTTATAGAGGTAACTAAGACTTAAAAGGGCTGGTCTAACTAGCCCTTTTATTTGTGCTGAGTTCGTAAAACTAGAGAAAAATCACAAAAAATTCATGATCGTATTGTTATGCTTTTAGTCATATTAAAGTTAAATCAAGTTATGTAAATGAGTTTATAAGGCTTATTGAAGTTTCATGGTGATTAAAAATGAGAATGGCATGAATCAATTTTCTGAAGAAGACTTATCCAGAATTATCGAAATGGCTTGGGAAGATCGAACCCCATTTGAAGCTATTCAACGTGAATTCGGTTTGAATGAAGCGGCGGTAATCCGCTTGATGCGGCAAAATATGAAACCCAGTAGCTTTAAAATGTGGCGTGCACGTGTGACAGGCCGAAAAACCAAGCATCTGCAGCTGCGTTTACCTGATGTGATACGGGCCTATTGTTCACGCCAATACAAGCGTTTCTAAGTGTTTGATTTTGATTACCGTCTGGACTCACGTTTACATCGTTCAGAACAATATTGTACTTCCTCCCAGCAGCGGTACCATTTCTTGCGCCAAGTAAAAGCGCGCAAACAGTGGATACAGATTTTTTCAGGGAGATGCTGTTTTTTCATCGTTTATAACTCATTGATCTGGCTAAGAAGTTGCTGGGCATGGCTGATAATCTGATGCCGATCTTTAAGTTTATCTAGCTGTCGATAGATCATGCCCATACGTGGATGAGTACGAAATTTAGCCTCATTCCGGATCATGAAATACCAGTACAGGCTATTGAACGGACAGCTATCTAGCTCTGTGCGAGTTTTGACATTGTAGCTACAGTGCTTACAGTAATCGGACATCTTATGGATGTAATTGCCCGAGGCCGCATAGGGTTTACTGGCCATCAAGCCGCTATCGGCATGCATCACCATACCCAGCGTGTTCGGTAGTTCTACCCATTCATAGGCATCGGCATAGACTGCCAGATACCACTCGCTGATCTGCTGCGGGTCTACACCAGTTAATAAGGCAAAATTTCCAGTCACCATCAAACGCTGGATATGATGTGCATAGGCATGCTGAAAAGTATTACGGAAACACTCAGCCATACAGTTCATCCGAGTGCGGCCAGTCCAGTAAAATTGTGGCAATGGTGCTGAGTGCTGCAGTGCATTGCGGCTGGCATATTCTGGCATGTACAGCCAGTAAATTCCGCGAACATATTCGCGCCAGCCGAGAATCTGTCGGATAAAACCTTCCACTGCATTCAGTGGTGCATGACCGGCATGGTATGCAGCTTCTGCCGCATCACAGACTTCTTTAGGTAGTAGCAGACCACAGTTCAGATAAGGTGAGAGCAGGCTGTGAAACAGCCTGTCTGAGTCTTGAACCATGGCATCTTGATAATCGCCAAAATGTGGCAAACTGTGGGTAATGAAATGCTCCAGTGCAAGCAGAGCATTGCTACGTGTGGTGGCCCAGCGGAAGTTGTCAAGGCTGCCAGAGTGGCGGGAAAACTCGCGCTCAACCAGCTTAAGTACATCCAGATCAATCTGATCGTGTACAAAGTGAAGTGGTGCAGGCAAAGGGGGATTGCCAGCCCAGGCCTTACGATTGGCGCTGTCATAGTTCCACTGTTCTCCAAACGGCTGCTGTCCTTGCATCAAGTAACCGGTCTGCTTGCGCATTTCCCGGTAAAAATATTCCATACGCAGTGTCTGGTAGCGGCTGGCCCAGTGCCGGAACTGCTCCAGACTACAGAAAAAACGTTCATCATTCAGGCATTGTACTGGCAATTGCAGCTGCTGGCTCCAATCCTGTTCAATCTGGTGCTGTAAACGATATTCCCCGCAGTGCGTAATGACCAGTTCTGTGACTGGTAAGAGTTGCTGCTGTGACTCTACGAAATCCAGCAGGCTACGAATCGGACTATCAGATTTAAAAGCATGGTAACGTACACGCCAGCCTTCTGCATTGAGTTCTTTGGCAAAATGACGCATGGCGCTAAAAATCAGGGCAATTTTCTGCGGATGATGGGCGACATAAGTGGCTTCCTCAACAACTTCGGCCATCAGGATCACATCCCTGCTACGATCTAGCGCTTTGAGCGTAGCAAGCTGATGATGAAGCTGGTCACCCAGAATTAAACCGAAACGCATAGCCATTCCAGACCCGATGAAAGATAGCCTAGTGTAAAGCCAGCTAGTTCAATTTTTTGTGAAAATAAAGATCAGCCCGCATGTTCAGTCAATTCAGCTCGACCAGATGATCTGCTGACATTGCACAGAAATCATAATTGCTACAATAACAGACTGTTCATCTCTATAATGCTACAGCCAGTTGATGAAACTCGCTTCGCATTATTCCTGAAGGCATAATTGGTGTGAAAATTATGTGATTTTAATCAAAAAGATAAAAATTATTATGGTTGTAATTCAGGCAGCGTGCGCCTAGTATGTTCCATGAAGTTACTCCATGTAAGCTTCCTTAGTTTTGTCCCATACACCCCTCTGTATGGGATTTTTTTTAATCCGGGGATTGTCATGAGCATGCATTCAAAAGCGTATATTTTTAGACAGCAGCAATTGCTGGTGGATGATCATTTCCAGTTGCCGCAGGTGGAAAGACTGCAGCACGACCTGAACCTGTCGGAAAATGGCCAGGTCATTGTACGCGATCTAAAAGAAGATGAACTGGTGCCCGAAGGTTATCAACTGGTCCCGATCCGGCAACTGGTACAGGTCTGGAGCAGGCCGCAGTTTGAACAGGCCAGCCGTGCGGTACAGTTACTGGAATGGCGCCGTAATCACCGCTTTTGCAGTAAATGCGGCCATGCTACCCAGCAGCACGCCAGCCAGTATGCCATGGTCTGTCCATCCTGTGGCTATAACCAGTATCCGCGGGTGAATCCTTGCGTGATTACCATCATCACCCGGGGTACAGATGAAATTCTGCTGGCGAAAAATGCCCGCAATAAAACCCAGATGTACAGCCTGATTGCTGGATTTGTTGAAGTTGGAGAAACCCTAGAAGAGGCAGTGCGCCGTGAAACGCTGGAAGAAGTGGGGCTGCAAATCAAAAATATTCAATATCTAGCCAGTCAGCCGTGGCCGTTTCCTAGCAATCTGATGATGGCCTTCAAGGCAGAATATCACGGAGGGGAAATTCAGATTCAAGAAAATGAACTCAGCGATGCGCAATTTTTCAAATTTGATCAGTTACCCGAGATTCCGTTCAAGGGCAGTATCGCCTATGCCATGATTCAGCATGTGATGCATGGAACACCTGTTGCAGATGACAGCAAAGAATGGCTTTGAAAAAGTAATTCTGTTTGGGTCTCTCAAATAAGCTGCAATAACGCCCTAGATAGTGAATATTCAGGTGGCATTTCCTGATCTGGAAAAACTGAATCGTATCATTTGATCTTCACGCTTTGTTCACATCTAACTGGGTTATCTTAATCCTGAGACCCAACAAGGCTAAAAAATGAAGATGCGATTTAAGTCTGCTTTTGCAGCGATAGCACTGTCTATCATCAGCTTAAGTACAACGACTCAAGCAGAAACTGCTGCGCCTCAGGCAGTTGATCGGGTAGATATCCAGAAGTATGCTGGTAAATGGTATGAAATTGCGCATTTACCGATGTATTTTCAGCGTAAATGTATAGCCAATATCACGGCACAATATAGTGTCAATGCCGATCAAACTATCGGGGTATTGAATAGCTGCCGAATTGCCAATGGCGAAATAATTAGCTCTGAAGGTGTTGCGTATTCGCAAAATCAGGGGAACAGCAAACTGAAGGTCAGCTTTTTGCCTACAGGTTTAAGATGGATACCATTTAGCAAAGGTGATTACTGGGTATTACACGTAGATCCGGAATATAAAGTAGCACTGGTAGGTGGACCGAGTAATAAATATCTGTGGATTTTATCGCGCGAACCGCAACTGGATGAGGCCACCTATCAGTCCTATCTGGAGACTGCAAAACATTATGGTTATGACGTGACAAAACTGATCAAATTGCCGCATTAATCTGTTACCCTTTTGCTGAACTGCCTAGTCTCTCTACAGTTCGGCTTTTTTATTTTCACTTCACATAAAATTCATATCTGACTGATTAAACTCATCAAATAGAATAAAGACAGTCGCTTAAAATTTAGGATGAGTCCATGTTGAAAAGTCTGATGCGATGGATAGACAGCTGGTCTACAACCACACAGTCCGAAACGCTGAATGCTGAAAATAGCAAGATTCAGTGGCTGAGAATTTTGCCCTTTATTCTGTTGCATCTGGCCTGTTTCGCTGTGTTCTGGGTGGGTGTGTCATGGTTTGCGATTGTCTTTATGCTCGCGTTCTACCTGATCCGGATGTTTTCCATCACAGCTTTTTTTCATCGCTATCTGTCACACAAAACTTTTCAGACCTCGCGTCCAGTGCAATTCCTGTTTGTGCTGATTGGCACCATGAGTGCACAGCGTGGTCCGCTATGGTGGGCGGCGCATCACCGTTATCACCACCGCTATACCGATACCTTGCAAGATCCGCATTCCTCGACGCATGGTTTTTGGTACAGCCACGTCGGCTGGTTTTTAAATGAATATAATTTTGCCACACGTAAAGAAGTCATTAAGGACTGGCTGAAATATCCAGAATTAATCTGGCTAGATCGTTTCAGTTTGATTGTGGTGCTGCTGACCGCAGGCGGAATTTATGCATTTGGGGAATGGCTAGCCATCACCTGGCCGCAACTCGGTACATCAGGCCTGCAATTGCTGGTCTGGGGCTTTGTCATCTCTACCGTGTTACTGATCCATGCCACCTTGTGTATCAATTCACTGGCGCATCATTACGGCAGCCGGGATTTTGACACTGAAGATCACAGCCGCAACAACTTATTCCTGTCCATCATTACCTTGGGCGAAGGCTGGCATAACAACCATCATTATTATGCTGGCAGTACCCGGCAAGGCTTTTACTGGTGGCAGATTGATGTGACCTATTACCTGCTGAAACTCATGGCCTTGCTCGGGCTGGTCTGGGGACTCAAGCCAATTCCAGCACGGGTCTATGAAGCCAGTAAAATTAGCCAAGCTCGAAAACAGAAAAAAGCCGCTACGGCAGGCACTCACAAAATTCAATCGAAGGAATCACCATGAAAATTGCGATTATTGGTTCAGGTATTTCCGGTTTGTATGCCGCCTGGAAACTCAGCAAAGTGCATGAGGTCACGCTGTTTGAAAAAAATAATTACTTTGGCGGCCATACCGATACTCATCAGCTCAATATAGATGGCGAACAGATTGCAGTGGACAGTGGCTTTATTGTGTTTAACGAGCATAACTATCCGCTGTTTTGCGCGATGCTAAAAGAACTCGGGATCCAATCGCAAAGCAGTGACATGGGCTTTTCGGTGAATAATCAGGTCAGCGGCTTACAGTACAATCCTTCAAAAAAATTCTCCCTGCTTTTCCGCCCACAAAATTTTCTGAATGCTGATTTTCGCGCGATGTTGTCGGATCTGTTCCGTTTCTATGCCGCCAATAGAGATCTGGATGTCGAGCAGGTTGATGCACAACTCAGTATTGATGAGTATCTGAATCAGCATGGCTATTCCGAAGCCTTCCGTCAGGAACATCTCTATCCGATGTGTGGGGCGCTGTGGTCCTGTCCGGTGGAGCAAGCCGGACAGATTCCCTATAAATTTGTGGTGAGCTTTTTCCAGCACCATCGCATGTTGCAACTGAAAGACCGGCCGTTATGGCTTACGGTCAAGGGTGGATCGGCTCGCTACGTTCGTGCGATTCAGTCCCAGGCCAATATTAGCTTCCGCAAAACGGGTGTTCTCCATGTCTCGCGGAGTGCCAATGATGTGCTGGTTGAAACGACACAGGGCAGCGAACGTTTTGACTGGGTCGTATTTGCCAGCCATGCTGACGATAGCCTGAAGTTACTGAAAGACCCGTCCGCGCAGGAGCTGGATGTGCTCGGCAAGTTCCGCTATCAGGATAACCGCATGGTGGTGCATTCTGATACCCGCATCATGCCAAAATCCAGACGCCAATGGGCCAGCTGGCATGTGCATGTAACCCCGAGTCAGGCCACTGAACAGACGCCATTCCAGCACAGCGGTATGCACTATGGCTTCAGTTACTGGATGAACCAGCTGCAGAACCTGCAATGCAAAACCCAGGTCCTTGCCACCCTGAATCCTAATTTTAACCTCGATCCTAAAAAAGTCTGGGTCGAACGGCATTATCGTCATCCGGTATTTGATGTGCCAGCCATTGAAGCTCAACAACGCTGGAGCGAAGTCAATGCCCAGAACCGCACCTCATACTGTGGCGCCTACTGGGGCTGGGGCTTTCACGAAGATGGGGCACGTAGCGCTGCATGGGTAGTCGATCAGCTATTGCAGCAGACCGAGCAGGCAGCTAGGAGCGCATGATGCAGATGTATCCACTGGCGATCGCCGCTGCCGAAATTCGACATCGCCGTTATTTGCCTAAAGCCCATGCTTTTGAGACTCAGCTGACCTATCTATGGTTTGATCCGGATCAACTCTCAAGTTTTACCCAAAAAACCTGGCTCTGGTCTTCCAAGCACTGGAATTTACTGACCTTAGATGAGCGTGACTTTCTTACTATGGAATGTGGCTCGATTCGGCAAAAGGTCGCACGCCTGCTGATCAAGCGGGAAAACTACCTATTACCGCATGCCGCTTCCATCCGGGTCCTGGCTTTGCCACGCACCCTCGGCTTTCGCTTTAATTCTGTGGTGTTTTATCTGGTCTTTGATGCCACCGACCAACTGATCTTTGTACTGAGTGAAATTACCAATACCCCTTGGAATGAACGTCAGGTCTATATCCACGACTGCCGGCACAATGCAACTGAATATGCGCCGTACCAGAGTCACCAGTTTGACTTCAAGAAGGCCTTTCATGTGTCGCCATTCATGCCGATGGCACTGGATTACCGCTGGCGCTTCAGCTTCTCCGATCAAAACAATGTGATTCATATGCAGTTGTTTCAGCAGGGGATATTGCAATTTGATGCCACCATGCAATTTTCACTGCAAGCCATCACAGTTCCTTCACAGCAGCACCGTTATGCTGTGTTGAAAGTTCTTGAACCTTTCAGGATGGTCAGCGGAATTTATCTACATGCCTGGCGTTTATGGAAAAAGAAAATTCCGTTTTACCGACATCCTAAAAAAGAAAAAGGAAACACATTGCGATGAAAACACTGTTAATGGGAGAGCAAAGCACACTGCCAGTGATATTGCGTCATTTGCTGAAATTGCGGCATGGTCAGCTGATTTTTAAAGGCGTCTGGAACGGGACAGTCGGCGAAAACAGTGATCTGCAGGCCGTGATTCAGGTGCATGATACCCGTCTGATGGAACTGTTGTTCCGTAATGGTGTGCTCGGTGCGGCAGAAGGTTTTATCCGCGGTTACTGGAGCAGTGAAGATCTGGTGGATGTGATCCGCATTCTGGCACGTAACCGCGATGTACTGGACCGGATGAATCAGAATGCAGTGGCCAAGGCCAGCCAGTTGCTGCTAAAGGCCTGGTACAAATCGCGCAAGAATTCGATTGATGGCAGCCGCAAAAATATTGCCGAGCATTACAACCTGAGCAATGACTTTTTCAAGCTGTTCCTGGATAGCAGTATGATGTATTCCAGTGCGGTCTTTAAAGAGCCGGGTATGAGTCTGGAACAGGCTTCGGATTATAAAAAAGAGCTGATCTGCCAGAAACTCAAGCTGAAACCGATGGATCATTTAGTCGAAATTGGCAGTGGCTGGGGCGGTTTTGCCATTTATGCCGCGCAGCAGTATGGCTGTAAAGTCACCACTATCACCATTTCCAAGGCACAGTATGATGAAGCAGTGGCCCGGGTCGCTGCAGCCGGACTATCACATCGCGTCACTGTCCAGCTGAAAGATTACCGACTACTGGAAGGCAAATACGACAAGCTGGTGTCGATTGAAATGATCGAGGCCGTAGGTGAACAGTATTTGCCGACCTATTTCCGCAAATGCCGTGAGCTGCTGAAACCGAACGGTCTGGCCCTGATTCAGGCCATCACCATTGAAGATGCACGCTATGCCAAAGCCCTGAATACTGTGGACTACATCAAGCGCTATATTTTCCCGGGCAGTTTTATTCCCTGTATCAGCGTCATGACCCAGGCCGCGTCCGAACAAAAACTGCGTCTCAAGCATCTGGAAGATATCGGTCTGAGCTATGCCCAAACCTTAAACTGCTGGCGTCAGCGTTTTCTGGAGCAGCGTGATCAGGTACGGGCGCTTGGCTTTGATGAGCGCTTTATCCGCATGTGGGATTTTTATTTGTGTTATTGCGAAGGTGGCTTCCGCGAAGGCGTAATCAGTGATGTGCATCTGCTGTTCGAAGCGAGTGCTTATTAAGCCGAGATAAAACAGGAGGGCTGACATGCTGCTGAATTTACTGGTTCTAAATGTCTTTATCATGTTCTGTAGCTGGCTGCTGGTGACCTATAACCAGCGTGCCGGACTGGTCGATGTCGCCTGGAGCTTTAGTATTGCACTCAACGTCATTATCGCAGCCTGGGTGATGGAAACTGCACCGCTGCTAGTTCGGGTATTTCTGGGCGTGTTTAGCGGCATCTGGTTTTTACGCCTGACCTGGCATCTACTGCGCCGTTATGCCAGTGAAACTGCAGAAGATACCCGCTATGCCAATATGCGCCGAGCCATGGGAGATTATCAGCATCTCGGTTTTCTGGCCTTTTTTATGTTTCAGGCTGGGCTGGTGGCACTGTTTTCCTACCCGATGCTGGAGTTGCTCAATATTCCAATCCAGCAGTGGAATGACTGGACACCCTATACCGTACTGGTGGCTGGCATAATCATGCTGCTGGCGCTGATCGGGGAGAGTACTGCCGACCAGCAGCTCTACCGCTTCAAGCTGGATCCACAGAACAAGGGCAAAACCCTAGATCGGGGCTTGTGGAAATACTCACGTCATCCGAATTATTTTTTTGAATGGTTGCACTGGTTTGCCTATCCGATTCTTGGTCTGGCTGCAGGTGTGTATGGATTATGGGTTTATCCGCTGCTGATGTGGCTGTTTCTGTACTACATCACCGGTATTCCGTTTAGTGAACAACAGGCACTGGCCCATCGCGGCGAAAATTACAAAGCTTATCAACGACGAACTTCAATATTTATTCCGTGGCCACCCAAAGAGTAGGTAAATACATGGACTTTATGATTCAACAATCTTTAAAACTGGTTGAAAAGGGTAAATTGCCCGATGCCGTGATTCGCGCAGGCATTCGCACTTTAAGCAAAAAACGTCTGGCACAAGAAGGGCGCTTTGACCCGGCACTGGCGGCACAGCGTTATATGGATGTGCTGCATATGCTGAAAAACAGCGAGATTGCCATCGAGACCGACAAAGCCAATGAACAGCACTATGAACTGCCCACCGCATTTTTTCAGGCGGTGCTAGGCAAGCGGCTGAAATACAGCGCCAGCCTGTTTGAACATGACCATACCACACTGGATCAGGCGGAAGAAGCCGCACTGGCCAGCTATTGCCAGCGTGCGCAACTACAAGATGGACAGGATATTCTGGAAATTGGCTGTGGCTGGGGCTCACTCAGTCTGTATATGGCCGAGCATTATCCTAACGCCCGGATTACCGTAGTGTCGAACTCCTTAACCCAGCGCCAGTATATTCAGGAACAGGCCAGTCTGAAAAAACTGGATAACCTGACAGTGGTCACCTGTGATGTCAATGTACTACAACTGGAACCGGCTAATTTTGACCGTGTGGTTTCGGTGGAAATGTTTGAGCATGTCCGCAACTACCAGAAACTGTTTGAAAATATCAGCAGCTGGCTGAAAGACGATGGCTTGCTCTGGTGCCATATTTTCTGTCACCGTTTCCTGCATTATCCATTTGAAGTCAAAAATGAATTTGACTGGATGTCGAAATATTTCTTTAGTGGCGGTCTGATGCCGGCAGCTTCAACCTTCCTGCATTTCCAGCAGCATTTGCAGCTGGAACAGCACTGGCAATGGGCCGGTACCCAATATCAACGTACCGCAAATGCCTGGCTGGAGAATATGGATCAAAAGCAGGCCGAGCTGCAGCCCCTATTTGAACAGACCTATGGCGCAGATGCAGCCATCTGGTGGCAGCGTTGGCGGATTTTCTTCATGGCCTGTGCCGAACTGTTTGGTTATGACCATGGACGTGAGTGGGTGATCGGCCACTTTCTGTTTAAAAAGAAAGCCGTATAATTGAAGGGCACATCGGATGGGCCAGCGGGGAATTGATCAATGTTAAAGCTGTTTAGGGAAAAACGCGATCATCCTCTGGGTGAGGTGTTTAACCGCTACTACTGGCTGCAAATCGGATTCATTGCCTTGTCGGTGGTGATTGGTATTGCCTGTAGTGCCTGGGTGATTAAAGGCTTTTTGCTGCGCACCGCCTTGGAACAGGAAATGTCACACTACTGGCAGCGGCTGGAACGCAATCCGGCCGCCGAACTGCCGGATACCAAAAACCTGTATGGTTATCGCTGGTATGATACTCCTCCTGTGCAGTTTCAGCACATGCAGTTCGAGCAGGGCGTCAATCGGCATTTTGTCGATGGTAAAGAGCGCATGACCGTCTACGGTGAAAAAAACCGGCAGCATGTGCTACTGGTCTTTGGCGAAAGTAACGTCAACAAACTGGTCTGGCTGTTTGGTCTGGCACCACTGATGGTCAGTCTGTTCGTGCTGTACAGCGTATTGTGGTGGTGGAACCGTCGTGCCCGGCGTTATTTTTCTCCGATTACCCGGTTGGCCAATGCGCTGGAACATATCGACTGGGAACATCAGAAAAATCAGGCTTCACCTTTTCAGGACATTCGCACTGATTCCAATCTGGAAGCTGAATACCTGAAGCAGGCATTAGAAAAATACCATCAGGTCTTGAGTGCGTTTATTCAGCGTGAACGTGAGTTTACCGGTGATGTCAGTCATGAACTGCGCACCCCATTGACGATTTTAAAAGGCAATGTGCAATTGTGTCAGGCACGCTATGGTAACAACAAATCCTTTACCCGCCTGCACAACACTATTGAAGACATGCAGCTGCTGGTCGATACCTTACTGGCCATCGCCCGAAATACCACCAACACCCTGACAGCCGAGTCCACTATGCTGTCAGAATGTCTGGAGAATCTGGTACAGGATCTGGACAGTGTCAGCCACAACAAAGGCATGCAGATCGACCTGCAAAAAGACCTCGATGAACAGCCACGTAAACTGTATCCGTCAATGACCAAAATGGTGTTTGGCAATATTCTGCGTAATGCGCTGAACTATTCACAAGGCACAGAAATTGATGTGATTCTGCAAAAAAATAAAGTACTGATTGCTGACAATGGAGTCGGTATTCCTTTGCCAAATAATGCAAAAGTCCAGGAGCTATCTGGACAGCAGCTGCAACTGGAAATCAAAGGGCACGGGATTGGTCTGCAACTGGTACAGAAGTTGTGCAAGCAGCTGGGCTGGCGGGTCGAGCTGTTTGACCGGCAGTATTATCTCAGCACCCATCAGGATGTTGATCTGGAGATGACGACCGGCTTAATCGTGGTAGTGTATTTAAACTAGATCTCTGTCTGCCTAAAAAGATTAGGTTTCTAAAGCAATCTTTAAACCGACACCAGATATGGTATGAATCAGTTTTTGCTCAAAAGGCTTGTCGACCATTTTACGCAGATTGTAGATGTGACTACGCAGGGCATCACTTTCCGGCTCTTCATCACCCCAGAGTTCCATCATGATTTCCTGTTTGGTCAGGACTTTAGGCGAATGACGCATCAACAATTTTAACAATTTAAACTGAATCGGAGGCAGTTCAATGCTCTGCCCAGCCCGGGTCAGCTGCTGTCTTGCCGGGTCCAAAATCAGGTCGTGAATTTGCAGACGGCTACTGGACACTTCACCCAGCAAACGCTTGATCAGAGCTTTGACCCGCACCACTAGCTCGTTAAAGTCAAACGGCTTAACCAGATAATCATCCGTGCCGGAATTGAAGCCTTTGAGTTTGTCGTCCAAGGTATCCCGAGCGGTCAGCATCAGCACTGGCAGGTCCAGACCTTCTTCATGACGCAGCCATTCACACAGTTCATAACCGGAACCGTCTGGCAAGTTAATATCCAACAGCAAGATATGATAGCGTTGCTGTTTCAGTAGCTGGCGCGCAGCATTCAGATTGCGGGCATGATCCACCACAAAATCATGCTCTTCCAGAAACTCGCATAAGGTAGAGGCCAGTTCATAATGGTCTTCAACCATGAGGATAAAATGTTTGGACATAGTCGCGGATACTAATTTAATAATTGCTGTTTTAATTTAGCACTAAATGGCTGGGGACCAAGCCATATATTAAAATATTGCTGGGCCAGCGGATGCTGCAGCTGCCCTAAATTTTTCCGGTTGAGGGATAAACTCAGGGTTTGCGTGGCATGGCTGTATTTCAAGCGGTACAGATCACCTGATCTGACCGGACGATACAAATCGCTGATCGGATTGAAAATGGCCTGGATGTTGGGGTCTTTAACATTACGCTTGAGCAGATGTGTAGCTGCACGCTTAAATGCCCATTCAGGAATATTCTGTGTATAGGAAAAGTCCATCTGGATCGTCTGCTCTTTCCAGGATTGGCTACAGTTTTGGGCAAAATAACTGGCCATACCGACCTGTTTTTGGCCCACCATCAGCGGGCCATTGCCACATTGATTCAAGCTTTGCGCCTGCACCCATGGACTGAAGCTACATCCCATCAGTAACGTGGTACTGATGGCTATTTTTTGAAAGGCAGTAGCCATGAATAGGTCCCTCCGACATAAGGTAGGGAACGGTACAGACCATTCGCCGGGTCCCAGAAATCTTGCTGGAAAATAATCTGATGGTTTGGGTTGACCTTTATTTCACTGATTCCAAAAGAATCCATAGTTCGAATCGTGCCAAACATTTTAAAGTCATAGACCATATGCCAATGCACATAGGCAGAGTCTTGGTAATAGGAGGTATTTAATAGTTTGACATTCACGTTACTGACACGCTTGTTCATCCCTTGAAAATGTTGGAGTAGATTTTGACGTGATGAAAATTGCGACAGAGTATCGTTAATAAAAAGCTGATCTGCATACAGTGCTCCAGCATTTTCAACGAATTTAGGTGTGCCCAAGGTATTAAATGCCGAAGTGAAGCGGGTACCGATTTCTAGTGCTTTTGCATCATCTAAGGGTATTCCCTGAATACTCGCTCTGGCATTTGCATAATCAGAGGAATAACGAGGAACACTTTTACATCCTGACAGGAAAAGCACTGGTAAGGATAAGGCAATTGCCATTAACGTTTTGACTTGATTCATATTCACTGTCCATCTTCACAGTTTATCTCCGCACTTTAGAGAGGCTAAAGTGAACAGAATGTGAAGATAGATACTAAAGACAGTACATTGAATAGAATTTTGGTGATCAAGGATTAAATTTCTCTTTCCCTTTTTTTCTCAGCTATTAACCAATCAATGATATTCATAACATCAGGATTTTCGTTATTTTTTCTGACCATTGCATAAAAATTATAGTCACAATAGATAAAACCAAAAGGGGCAATGACCCTTCCATTTAATATTTCTTTTTCTACTAAAATTTGAGGTGCTATCGCAATTCCTAACCCAGACACAGCAGCTTCTATCATTAAATTGAGACTATCAAAATAACGATCATTCGCTTTTGGGGAAAAGTTAATTTTAGACTGATCAAACCATGTATGCCATGCACTTTTATTTGAGTGGGTATGAAGTAATGGATAATTTAAAAGATCATTTTTTGTATGAAGAGGATTTATTTCACGATTACAAACAGGCCCCATGTTATCGGGAAATAAAAGATATTTATTCAAAAAGTTGGGAAGTATATGATTTTCACTGATGCTATTGATAAATATGTCAACTTTCTCTTTTTCTAACAATTTTAAGTCATTACATGTCATTAATTTGATATGGATATTGGGGTAAATGACTTCGAGTTTTTCTAATCGGGAAATCAGCCAATTTGCCATAAAACTATGGGAAGCGCCTATTACCACCTCTACCTCTGATGTTTTATTTGTTAACTCAAAGACACATTGTTCTAAACGATTAAAAAATTGCGTACAAACGAGCGATAATTCTTCTGCATCCGTTGTCTGAGAAATGGTCGAGGAATGTCGAATAAACAATTTTTTATCTAACCATTCTTCTAACTGCTTTATTTGATGACTAATCGCACTATGGGTGACACACAATTCTTCCGCAGCTAAGCTAAAACTTTTATTTCTAGCAACTGCTTCAAATGATTTTAAAGCATTAAGGGGAGGGAGTGTTCTGCGTTTCATGTTGTAAAATTTTCTAACATCATCAGCTCAAAATATATCAATTATCAGAAAAATGAAAATATTTTAAGATGAAAAAAATGGATACAGCAAGAGATATGAGATGACAACCCCTTATACAGGTAATGGTCCTGATGACTTGGGATTTTTTGGTAAATTTGGCGGATGTTATATGCCAGAAAGCTTAATGCCTGCACTTCAAGAATTAGAGCAAGCCTTTAATATTGTTCGGCATAAACCTGAATTTTGGGCTGAATATCAGCAAATTTTAACGGATTTTGTTGGTCGCCCTAGTCCTCTTTTCTATGCAAAAAACTTAACAGCTTATGCGGGAGGTGCTCGAATCTATCTCAAGCGGGAAGATTTGAACCATACGGGTGCGCATAAGATCAATAATTGTGTTGGGCAAATCTTATTAGCCAAATTTATGGGGAAAACCAGAATCATTGCAGAAACGGGTGCTGGACAACATGGTGTTGCTACAGCAACGATTTGCGCGCTTTTTAAGATGAAATGTACCATTTTTATGGGAGAAACAGATATTCAGCGGCAACAAATGAATGTTGAACGCATGAAATTACTCGGTGCTGAAGTCAGAAGTGTTCAAAAAGGTCGTGGGACTTTAAAAGATGCGATGAACGAAGCATTACGTGACTGGATTCGTCATGTGGATACAACCTATTACCTGTTGGGTACTGGCGCAGGCCCTCACCCATATCCGACGATGGTCAGAGAATTTCAGAAAATTATTGGTCTAGAAGCCAGAAACCAAATACTGCTCAAAGAAAATAAATTGCCGGATGCTTTGGTTGCTTGCGTTGGTGGTGGATCAAATGCATTAGGGTTGATGCATCCCTTTCTAGAAGACCTGAATGTCAAAATGTTTGGCGTTGAGGCAGGTGGAAAAGGAACACATACTGGTGAACATGCCGCCTCTATTTGCAAAGGTCAAGTCGGTGTGCTACATGGCAATTTAACCTATTTATTACAAGATTTAGATGGGCAGATTTTAGAGGGGCACTCTATATCAGCCGGCTTAGATTATCCTGGTATTGGTCCTGAGCATGGCATTCTGTTTGAAACAGGACGTGTGACATATACGGCTATAACCGATCAAGAAGCCGTAAATGCATTTCAGCTTTTAAGCCAACAGGAGGGTATTATTCCTGCGCTTGAGAGTTCTCATGCAATTGCGTATGCGATTCAACTTGCTCAAGAAATGCAGCCAGAACAGATTATTATTGTCAATTTAAGCGGCAGAGGTGACAAAGACTTAAACACGGTCAAAAAATATCTTACAGGAGCTACAGCATGAACCGTCTAGATCAAAAATTAGAGCAATTGAAACTGGAAAATCGAAGCGGTCTGGTCTGTTATTTTACTGCTGGAGATCCTAATTTTGCAGAAAGTTGTCGTCTGTTGAGTCAATTAGGTCAAGCTGGGGCTGACATTATTGAAGTTGGCATTCCTTTTTCAGATCCAGTGGCAGATGGAGAGATCATTCAGGCAGCACATCTTAGAGCATTACGTGCAGGTCAAACGGTAAAACAGACCATTGAGTTGGTAAAAGCAATCAGGCTGCATGATGACAAGACACCAATAATTTTTATGACTTATTTAAATCCGATTATGCAATATGGTTTCGAAACACTTGTCGCCGAAACAGAAAATCTTATAGATGGAATATTGATTTTAGATGCTCCATATGGATATCGAGAAAACTTTGAAGTGCAATTAAATGAAAAAAATATGCATTTAATTGCAATGACAGCGCCGACTACCCCAGTTGAAAGGTTAGAGCAAATCTCAGCGCGCGCGACAGGTTTTTTATATCATGTTGCAGAAAATGGCTTAACAGGGGGGCATTTAAATCTAGCCAATATTGAGAAAAAGATTGCTGAAATCAAGCCTATTTTTAATATTCCAGTTGCAATTGGCTTTGGGATCAAAAATGAAAGTCATGTTAAAGCATTAGCCAATAAAGCAGATCTTATTGTTATCGGTTCAGCACTTGTCGATACTTTTTTTAATAAGGGAATGAACGCGACTTTAGAAAAAGTGACGGTTTTTTCACAGATACTGAGAGAAAATAAATAATATCCTTTTTTTAATCAGTATATTTAAAGTTAATTTATCAAGAACCATATGTGATAAAACCCTCTCCCGTAAGGGAGATGGAACTTTGTATGTGGATTTTTTCTGAAAGTGATCACTTTTTAGAAATCACTCTTATCATACAGATGTGACATGCGTTTTTGTTTTGTTTCTAGATAATTCTTATTAAAGCTATTTAAGCCAACTTTTAAAGGAATACGTTCAACAACATTAATTCCTAAATCAGTTAAAGATTTAATTTTAAGTGGATTATTTGTAATGAGTTTTACATTCTTTATTTTTAAATAATCTAACATAATGGTACACATGTCATATTTACGAGCGTCTGCTGGTAAATTTAATAATAAATTGGCGTCAAGAGTATCATGTCCTTGGTCTTGAAGTGCGTAGGCCCGAATTTTATTGGTTAGTCCTATGCCACGGCCTTCTTGGCGCAGGTATAAAATAACACCTTGACCTGCATCATGAATCATCTTCATAGTTGAGTGTAATTGTGGACCACAATCACATTTGAGTGAAGCAAAAGCGTCACCTGTTAAGCATTCCGAATGAATTCTGACAAGTACAGGTTGATTTGGAGCGGCATTCATCCCTTTAGCAAGAGCGATATGTTCTTCACCAGTACTTTGATCTTGAAATGCTATAATTTCAAAATCGCCAAATGCAGTAGGTAACTTTGATTTGGAAACAAATTCTATAGCCACGGAAGAATACACCTATATAAATTTATATTTGATACAATTTACTTAATCTATTTTAAAAGCATCGGCCGAATTTTTTGCAGTTATAAATTTCAGCGTTTTACTTCCAATTAAAGAGTATGTATCTGATAGTGAATTTTATGTGAAATGTTATTTAGAGTATGTGATTGGTGTTCTACTTTGTTGTAAAAACACTCAAAAGCTGAAGCTTGCCTAAAACATCAATATTGAAGATAAGCTGGTTTTTTTCTAGTAAATTGAATTTATTTAATTTATTAAAGAAGTTGATAAAAGTAGGGTTGACTGATTTTAAATGCATTGATCAAATTTTATTTGATCGCTGTGATTTTAAGGGGGGGATTACCAGATAGCTAGATCATTACCCAATTTCAATTTATGTCGTAATTTGTTAATCTTAATTTCAGATAAAAATCAAGGGGACAATTGATGTCGAGAAAAATAATAATGACTACAAATGAAAGGCGTCTTCAAGCTCTAAATCAAATGCGTGCTAGTTACAGAGGTGAGCAACTTTTAAGGCAAGATAGAATTAAACTCATTCAACATGGTGCAGTTGTTCAATCGCACGAAATTTCTATCAATGACAGTGATCATACTCAGTGTGATGATTTAGCAATAGAAATTGATGAATGTGACATGTTAAAACAAACTGCTGAGACTATGTATGCGACTACAGGTGATACAATTTGGTTAAGTTTTTAATACCTTAAAGGTTATGATATTATTTTAATGAGAGAAGCTCAGAGTATCTTGAGGAAGTCCTCGACAGTTACCATTTTTTATTGTGCCTGTCAGGTTAAATTTGAGCTAAATACTTCATCATAACGTCCGAATACAGCTATATTTTTTTGATTTCTACAATATCACTTGATTCAATGAGCGATTGGATATTACCAAATAAACTTTGAATATAATCAGACGCTATATGGATATCTAAATCCTCTCTGCTACGCCATTCTTCTAAGAAGAAATATCTACTCGAGTCATTTTCGCTAATATAAAGCTCATATTTCAAGCATCCTTCTTCGTTAAGCGTAGGCTCTATTACACTTTTTAAAAGCGCTTTTAACGTCTCTTTTTGATCTGATTTTGCCTTAAAGTTCGCAATTACTGAAATAGTCATTATTTCACCTTTAATTTGTTTTAGAAGTTTTCTAGTACAATTTTGCCTTTTGACTTGCCTGATTCAAGCAACTTATGCGCCTTCTCCAAGTTTGCAGCGTTAATATTGCCTAGATTTTGGTTAAGCGTACTTCTAATTTTTTGCTGGTCAACTAATTGTGCAACCTGTTGCAACAGTTCACCTTGCTTTTCGATATCATCGGTTTCAAACATTGAACGGGTGAACATCAACTCCCAATGGATAGAAATAGATTTAGTCTTAAACGGCATAATATCAAATGTTTGTGGATCATCGATCAATCCAAGCTTGCCTTGTGGTGCAATCAGAGAAACTATTTGCTTGATATAGGTTTCTGTATGATTTGTAGAGAATACATACTTTGGTTTTTCAATGCCTAGTGTCTCGATTTGTGCATTTAAATCTTTACTATGATCAATGACATGGTCGGCACCAAGTGATTCCACCCAAGATTTCGTTTCTTCACGTGAAGCAGTTGCTATAACGGTCAGATTTGTTTTTGCTTTTAGGAGTTGGATAGCGATTGATCCTACACCGCCTGCACCACCAATAATTAAAATACTGCCAACTTCTGTTTCTGAAATTTGAAACCGATCAAACAGCATTTCCCATGCGGTTATTGCAGTTAATGGCAATGCTGCTGCTTCTGCATTAGATACTGTAATGGGTTTAAGACTGATAATTCGTTCATCGACTGCTTGAAACTCAGCATTACTACCATCTCGGGTTAAATCGCCAGCATACCAAACAGAATCTCCTACTTTAAACGAGGTAACTTTTGAGCCAACTTCAATAATTTCCCCAACGGCATCCCAACCTAAAATACGATTATTTGCTTCAGACGAATTTTTTCTCACTTTGGTATCAACTGGATTCACAGAGATTGCCTGAACTTTTACCAGTACATCACGCTCCTTAAGCGTAGGCTTCGCTTTTTCAATATCTACCAATGAGTTTTTAAAATCATCATGGTTATTGATAACATATGATACGGCTTTCATAGATTTGTCCTTAACTTTAAAAAATATAGTAAAAATGGGAGCGAGGTGCTCCCATTTTTTGTTATTCAATCATTAAAACTCTTGGCTCGTTGGGCGCAAAACAATTTCATTAATATCTACATCCGCAGGCTGCTCAATTGCATAAGCAATTGCACGAGCGACTGAGTCAGCTGGTATGGCTTGTTTGTAGAAATCGGTAACAAACTCTGAACTTTCTTTATGAGAAGAACCAAATTTTAGTTCTGACTCAACTGCACCAGGCTCAATAGTCGTCGTTCTAATTGTTCCCCCAACTTCATGACGAAGTCCTTCAGAGATGGCTCTTACAGCAAACTTAGTACCGCTATAAACAGTACCTCCTGGACTAAATACTTTTATCCCTGCAACAGATGCGAGATTAATAAAGTGTCCAAAGTTTTGTTTTTGGAAAACAGGTAGGGTAGCTGCTATACCATAAAGAACACCTTTAATATTAATGTCGATCATACGATCCCATTCATCAACTTTTAGTTCACTTAATGGTGCAATAGACATTAATCCAGCATTGTTTACCAATACATCGATTTGACCAAATGCGCTTAATGCCTTTTCAATAAGTGCTTGTACTTCATGTGGTTTGGTTATATCCATAACAATAAATTCAGCTTGACCACCTTCAGCACGAATGTCGTGAACAATAGCCTCTAATTTTTCAGTACGTCTAGCACCAAGTACAACCTTTGCACCTTTTTTAGCAAGTAAGCGAGCAGTAGCTTCACCTAAACCACTACTTGCACCAGTGATAACAATAACTTTATTTTCTATATTATTCATACAAGTGCCCTTCAACCTATCTGTCAATCATATTTGATGGATTAAGTATTACAGCCTTGATAGGTATAATAAATGAATAATATTATCTTTCAGAATTCCTATTTACGGAATAATTACCAGACCACAGGATTGGACATGCAGAACAAATTGGAAATGATGCGTATCTTTTGTGTCGCAGCAGAGTCTCGAAATTTTAAAGAGGCAGCCACTCAGCTGGGGATTTCCCCGCAGGTAGTAACACGGGCAATAAAGGAGCTAGAAGAGCAGCGCGGAGAGATTCTGTTCTACAGGAGTACTCGACAAATTAAAATTACTGCTGATGGTGAGCGTTTGGCAAAGCAAGCACGTTTTGCGGTGGGATCGATTGATGCTTTGTTTGTAAAAGACACCAAGGAAAAACGAGATGAAATGCGTGGGACTGTCCGTCTTACTGTGTCGTCTGTGTTAGGGCGTAAATTGGTAGTACCTGCACTAGCAGAATTTGCCACACGTTATCCAGATATTGTCGTGGATTGTGTGCTAACAGATTCACACTCGGATGTGATCGATGAGCGGATAGATATCGGGATCAGATTTGGATTTTTGCCGGACAATCGATATGTGGCAAGGGAATTGGCTAAAGTGAACTTTTATTCTGTGGGTACGCCAGAGTTAATTGATAAGGTTGGAATGCCTAAAAAAATTATTGACCTTGATAAATACCCTCTAACAGCACTATTCGATCATAAAACAGGGCGTTACTGGCCATGGACATTCACCGAAAGTCGAAGCTTCACGCCATCAAAGCCTCGTTTTATTACAGATGATCTAGAAGCTGAATTTCAAGCTATTCTCGCTGGAGTTGGATTCGGACACATGCCTGGATTTCTAGTTTTGCCGTGGCTTAGGAGTGGTAAGCTCATTCAGATACTTCATGAGGAAACCTCTCCCGTTTGGCGCCTGTATTTATATCGTCCACAGCGGGGCCCGACACCTTTGCGAATCCGAGCATTGTTTGATTACTTAGTGGAAGTGCTGGACCATATAGAAACTTGAATCAGATGTAACTAACCTCTTTTCTAGAAAGTAGAAATCAGATAAGACCATCATGTATTCAGAGTAACTACAATTTTTCCTATTTGCTGATTTGATTCAAGATAGCGCTGAGCGTCATGCATGTCCTCAAAGTTAAAGCAACAGTCGATCACTGGGCGAAGATATCCTGCACCTATACTGCTAAGAATAAATCGTCTGGCTTGCTCCCTTAGAACAGGGTCATGCAGAACCTCGAGGAACAAAAAACCTCGCATGGTTAAGCTCTTGCGTAATGCAACTTTAAGGGGAAATGGTGTGATCTCCGGGCTAAGTGCACCATGCATAACCATAGTTCCTCCCACAGACATCGCTTTTGCAATCTGTTCAATATGTGGCCCTCCTACAGCATCGAAGGCGACATCAAGATGTTCTCCACCTAAACGTAAAACAAGTGCCTCATACAAATCTGGTTCATCTTCACTGGCTATAACATTTTTAACACCGAGATCCAGTAAACGTTGCTTTTTCTCTATCGTCTGTGTACTTGCAATGACCTTAGCACCCGCTGCTTCAGCGATCTGTATCGCAGCTAGTCCTACACTACTTGAAGCTGCTGTAATCAAGATCGTTTTTCCTTTCGAAACTCCACCAGCATGGATTACACCACCCCAAGCCGTCAAATACTGCATCCAGATTGAAGAAGCTTCTTCCCAGCTTAAACTATCGGGTTTGTGAACTAAAAAAGTTTCTGGAATCAGAAGCTTGTCCGCATATGTCCCATATTTGGCTAGATTGTCAGTCGGAAGAATCGATACGGCATCGCCTGGAGAAAATTGGCGTACACCTTCACCTATCGCAAGAACTATGCCTGCTCCCTCGTATCCCAGACGAGAAGGGAATACTGCCTTTTGAATATAATTACCACGCCGAAACATTACATCAGCCCGGTTGAGTCCGATCGTTTTCATCTGGATTAGAACTTCTCCTGCGGCTGGTAAAGCCACAGGAAGTGTTTCTAATGTCAGAACATCTGTATCTCCAATACTATTGAAGCGCCAAGTCTTGGCCTGAAGTGCGTTAAATGACATCAATCACGACCTTAATATTGGCAGAGCGATCTTGAACAGCATCATGAGCCTCAATCGCTTGGTCTAGAGTAAAATGACGAGGATCAACAATAGGACGCAGTTTACCTTCCTCAACGAGACGAGTCGCGATCTTAAGGACATCACCATGATGAGCACGGCGATTGCCTGTTAACATCGGCATTAGGACGAATACGCCAGACACTGTGGCACACCGTAGAGATGAGCTCGCTAAATTATGATGACCAAATGCAGCACAGCTGGTAATGTGGCCATAGTGAGTTGTCATGGAAAGTGAAGCTTCGAGTACTGGACCACCCACAGTGTCGTAAACAATGTTAAAACCTTGACCCTCAGGGCTTGCAGCAATAATGTCATCGGAAGATGCTGTTGTGTAATCGAGAGGTGTTGCACCGAGTTCTGAAATCAGTGATTGATCAGCTGTACGACCAGTCGCCCAAACATTTGCATCAAGTGCTTTTGCAAGCTGAACCACCATATAACCAACGCCACCAGCACCACCCTGAACCAGTACAGTTTGCCCTGGTTGGACCTTCGCATTATCCACTAAACCTTCCCAAGCGGTGAGGAACGTCAATGGTAGTACTGCTGCCTCGCGCATAGAGATATTCCGTGGCTTTAATGCGATCAGATCAGCATCTGCTACAACATATTCTGCTAAAGATCCTTGAAGATTACGAACGCCACCAATCAGACCGTAAACTTCATCTCCGACGTTGAAGTGAGTGACACCTTCACCAACAGCAGTGACAACCCCAGCCATATCTGTTCCCAACACGGCAGGAAGCTCTGGCATAGCATATAGTGCTTCACCAAGACGAATTTTATAATCAATAGGGTTTACCCCACTAGCATGAATACGTACCAGAACTTGCCCAGCCTCAGGGTGAGGTATAGGGAGTTCTACACGTGTAAATTCATGATCACCAAAATTTTCTAAGATAAGCGCATTCATCATCTTATTCATAGTTATTCCTTATTCTTAAGCGGGGGATGACATGCACAGTACCAAAGTAAATTAATCCAATAAATGATATTTATAGGATTTAATAATTCCTAAATAATGAATAATAAATATCATCCGCTCACTAAAAATATTCTAGTACAGTCTGTAAAGGCAGTTTAATCTAAACTGTCGGTAGTATTTTCAAGGCTTGAAACGTTCAAAATATCTACAAAGTGGCTAAAATTTGAAACATAATTCTAAAAGGTCACAGCATTACAAAGAACATGAGACAAAATAAAAAATGGGAGCTAAAAGTCCCATTTTTTTTTGTGACTTTCGCATAAGCTCTATGATGTTAATTTAAAAAAACTAAAAACAGGGATAGAAAATTTTCGCTAAAGACCTTTTTGATTTTTCGATTTATAAAAAATATTGCTTTTTTTATACTATGGGGTACTATAGTATAAAAGCTAGCAAATAAGGAGGTCTGATGCCTAATCAGGTTGAAGACAAAAAAAAGATTCTTCTACGCGTCAGAAGGATCAAAGGTCAGACGCAAGCGATTGAAAAAGCGTTAGAAGACAATGTGGAATGTGGTGCAATTCTGCAACAAATATGCTCTGTGCGTGGTGCTATTAATGGTTTAATGAATGAAATGCTGGAGGTTCATTTAAAGGACACTTTAGTATCAGGTGAAACCACAGAACAACAACGAAAAGAAGAATTGGCTGAAATCGCCAAGATTCTAAAATCATATTTAAAATAGATCTGTATAAGGAGTTATTCCATGAAGTCACGTGCTGCTGTTGCGTTTGGTCCTGGTCAACCTCTTCAAATTGTTGAAGTTGATGTTGCACCACCGAAGAAAGGTGAAGTATTAATCAAGATTTCCCATACTGGTGTGTGTCATACTGACGCATTTACTTTATCTGGCGATGATCCTGAAGGTGTTTTTCCTGCTATTCTCGGGCATGAAGGTGCTGGTGTTGTAGTTGAGGTTGGTGAAGGCGTGACTAGCGTCAAACCAGGTGATCACGTCATTCCACTTTACACTGCTGAATGTGGCGAGTGCCTATTCTGTAAATCTGGAAAATCGAACTTGTGTATTTCCGTTCGCGAAACTCAAGGTAGAGGTGTAATGCCGGATGGTACCACTCGTTTTTCCTACAATGGTCAACCGATTTACCACTATATGGGCTGCTCAACGTTCAGTGAATATACGGTAGTGGCAGAAGTATCATTGGCTAAAATCAATCCTGAAGCCAATCACGAACATGTCTGCTTACTGGGTTGTGGGGTAACAACGGGTATCGGTGCAGTACACAACACGGCTAAAGTACAAGAAGGTGATAGTGTTGCGGTCTTTGGTTTAGGTGGTATTGGTCTGGCAGTCGTACAAGCCGCACGTCAAGCTAAAGCAGGGCGTATTATTGTGGTTGACACGAATCCAGATAAATTTGCGCTGGCAAAAGAGTTTGGTGCAACGGACTTCTTAAACCCTAAAGACTACGATAAACCAATCCAGCAAGTCATTGTTGAAATGACTGGTTGGGGTGTAGATCATTCATTTGAATGTATTGGCAACGTGAATGTGATGCGTGCAGCCCTTGAAAGTGCACACCGTGGCTGGGGACAATCCGTAATTATTGGTGTAGCTGGCGCAGGTCAGGAAATCTCTACCCGTCCATTCCAACTGGTTACTGGTCGTAAATGGTTAGGTTCTGCTTTTGGTGGCGTAAAAGGTCGCACGCAACTTCCAGGAATGGTTGAAGATGCCATGAAAGGTAAAATTCAATTAGAACCATTTGTGACACATACGATGGGCTTGGATCAGATCAATGAAGCCTTTGATCTAATGCATGAAGGTAAGTCAATTCGTACTGTAATTCATTACGATTAATTGCGTCAGACCTTATAGTTTTCCATGCATGTGCATCATGATTGATATGCATGGAATCCTCTAAAACGGCACATTATCTGTAAAACCGATCTATCTGTGTAGGCATCGTGTATAGGTTCAACCAACCAGCCTACATTTTAAATCTTAATCACTATTCTCTGTGGAGAATGTCAGACTCTTTGTTTACTCGATTTCTCATGAAATCTTGCTCAACATAGGTAATTGATTATGGAAATAATTGAGAAACATGCTTCTTTTGGTGGATCGCAAGAAGTGTATCGCCATCAGTCAACAGCATTAAACTGAACCGTACCAGGTTTGTCGGAGACTCAATATTCTGAGAGACTATTCCGATGAAAAAACCAAACTATACCCCCGAAATTAGAGAAAGAGCGGTTCAATTACTAATTGAATCTGAAAAAGATTATCCTTCTACTTGGGCAGCAATCACAGCTATTGCTCCTAAAATCGGTTGTACTCCTGAAACATTGCGTGTTTGGTATTTAAAGCATATGGATCAACTAAATCCTGCCAAAGTACAACAGATATCTGACCAAGAAAAAATGAAGCAAATGGAACGTGAAATTAAAGAATTAAAGCGTGCCAATGAAATTCTACGCAAAGCAGCCGCTTTTTTCGCCCAGGCGGAGCTCGACCGCCCACACAAATAATGGTGGATTTTATCCAGAACAATAAAGATCGATATGGTGTTGAAGCGATTTGTAGAATTTTACCGATTGCAGCTTCGACCTATTATCGGGCTTTAGATCTCGTTGATAACCCAGAACATCGAGCGAAACGTGCTCTGCATGATTTACATCATGCAGAGCAAATCAAACGTATTTGGAAAGAAAGTTTAGGTCGATATGGTGTGCGTAAGGTCTGGCAACAATTGAAACGTGAAGGTTATGTTATCGCACGTTGTACAGTTGCTCGATTGATGCAGAAGCTAGGTATACAAGGTGTTTGGCGTGGTAAGAATAAACAAACCACCCGTAGCCGAGATGATCAAAAACGAGCAGATGACTTAGTAAAACGCAATTTTAATGCAGATCATCCTGACCAGCTGTGGGTCGCTGACTTCACGTATATTCAAACTCATTCAGGCTGGGTCTACACCGCATTTATTATTGATGTGTTCTCGCGAACAATTGTTGGATGGAAAGTATCAACACGGATGAATACAGATATGGTACTTGATGCACTGGAGCAAGCATTGCATGATCGAGGCATGCCAAAGAATGTGATTCATCATTCCGACAGAGGTGTGCAATATCTTTCCATTCGCTATACCAATCGTTTAGAAGCAGCAAATTTACGAGCATCAGTCGGTACAACGGGTGATTCATACGATAATGCTCTGGCTGAAACGGTGAATGGCTTATACAAAACAGAGGTGATTGAATATTTAAAAGCAGATTGGCAAGGTTTAGCGGATGTACAACTTGCGACATTAAATTGGGTAGATTGGTTCAACAAAAAGCGTGTACACAGTGCACTGGGTTATGTATCGCCTTTTGAGTTTGAAGCAATGTACTATGATAAGATTAATCCGTTAGGTCAGGTGGCCTAACTTAAATAAAAAAGTCTCCGATAAACCCGGTACGGTTCACTTCTTCCTCGCCAATAATGTCGCAAAACGCTGTTTAATTCGATTACCATCTGCATCCGTACGGTGCAATTCACCGACATTTTCATTGTATTTCACAATATCCCAATCAGCATAATAAGCACTTAACTCACCCGCTTTAAAACTAAAAGGGAAGTCCTGTTGCACAGGGTAATCTTCAGTATCCATGGCGCAAACAATTAAGTTAAAGCCTAGAGGTTTGGTCGCTTGCTGCATATGCTGAATAAGGAGAGGGATAGTTTCAGGCGCCAAAAACATCATTACTACTATACAGTTGATGAAGTCATATTCACCAGTAATAGTGGCATCCTGATTGAAATCCCGAACAGCAGTTTGAATAGATGAAATCTGTTCTGCAGCAATAATTTCATTTAATTTTTGGATACTCACTGGGTTCACATCCCAAGCATCCACTTGAAAACCATTTTGGCTCAAATACAATGCATTTCGGCCTGTACCACAGCCAACATCCAAAGCTTTACCCACGTTCAACTGCGGAAGCGCCTCTAAAATTTCAGAATGTGTTGGGCTTAATTTGTATTTTTTAACAAAATAATCTTTAGGCAAACAATAAAAACTGAGTTGACATTCAATATCATCACTGGCAGATACAATTTTATGCCAAGCTTTAGGTTCAATAAAAGGTGGTTGATTTTCCACAGAAAAAATATGCTCAGATTGTACTTCGCCAGATTCTTGCAGCATCGAAAAATGCAATTCGCCTTTTAAAATAGTCAATTTTGCCCATGTGCCGACTTGGGTATTGTGTTGTTTTTTGAACCCTTGTGGAATTGAGTCATAATTCCAAATTGGAAGTTGCTTATAACAGATCAATTCTTGTTGCATCATAAACTCCAGTTGAGCCAATTCTGATGAGGTAAAACTTCATATTGATTCGGGTCTTATATAGATGGATAAATATCATCCACATCTCAGCATAACATTGCAGACCTGTTTCAGCTATCTTCTGAATTTTATTCATCTCATTAAAACTAAAATTATTTAAACAACGTAGATGGCTAAAAATACCAAACTGAAAAAATATTCACAATAAATTGCATGATTTTCATGTCTATTCAGTTGTGAATGTTTTACCATAAGCCGTTTAAATTCATTGAATTATTCCGTGTTTATTCAAGCCAATCAGTACGTTATTCCAACACAGCAGCATGATTATCCTGAATGGCATCGTGGGCGTGAGCGTTATGCACTTTGGTACTTGACTGTTCAAAATCTAGCTTTAGAGCGCTATTTACAACAATTAAAACAGCAATTTTCAGACGTGTTATTTCGCCCAAATACACGTCAGTTTCATATCACTTTATATATTTGTGGATTTTATGCAGCAAAAAAATATTGGGAAGATGACTTTCTCGAATCACAGTTTCAACAACAAGTTCAGGCCTTACGGCAGATGCAAATCAAGCCTTTTCAACTAAAAGTGGGCGGCATTAATAGCTTTGATAGTGCTTTATTTGTAAAGGTGCGGGACCAATCACAGCAACTGGCACACATACGTCAGGCACTTGGCGTTGGCGGGGCTGAAATCGCAGCCTTGCAGTATCATCCACATATTACTTTGGGCTTATATCAAACAGCGTGTTCAACCAATCTGATTTTGCAGTGTATTCAAAATCTCCCTGTGCAATATTTCGATTTAGATATCCATCATTTAAATTTTGGTTATTATCAGTCACACACTTTACAAGGTGAGCTATTTAGCACACATCAATTTCCTTTGGAGCAAATGTGATTCAATTTATTTTGGGTGGTGCACGTTCGGGTAAAAGCCGTTTGGCTGAACAAATCGCGCAGCAACTTGGTAAAACTGTCATTTATGTAGCAACCGCGCAAGCGGGCGATGCAGAAATGCAGGCGCGGATTCAGCATCATCGACAACAGCGTCCGAAGACTTGGCAGTTGTGCGAAGAGCCTTTGTATTTAGCGCAGCAATTAAAGGTGTTGGATCATCCTAATGCGGTGATTTTAGTGGATTGCTTAACCTTGTGGATGAGTAATCTATTGATGCAATCTGCAGATAACTTTGCCGAACAACAAATTTCAGCATTGCTCGATGTTTTAACTCACTTACAAGCCGATATTATTTTAGTGAGTAATGAAACAGGCTTGGGTGTTGTCCCTATGGGCGAAATAACCCGAAAATTTGTCGATGAAACAGGGCGATTACATCAACAATTGGGGGAAATTGCAGACAAAGTCCAGTTTTGCGTGGCAGGTTTTCCAATGCTTTTAAAAGGAGAGAATCAATGAACTGGTGGTTTGCAGCGTGTCAAAAGCCGAACGAACACACTAAACAGCAGGCAATTGCACGTCAACTTCATTTGACCAAACCCACAGGTTCATTGGCAGCATTGGAAAATATTGCGATTCAACTAGCGGCTTTGCAAGGGACAACGCAGCCGAATATTGAACGTCCGTGGATTTGTATTTTCGCGGGCGATCATGGCGTGATGGAGGAAAATATTTCTGCCTATCCACAAGCGGTGACTCGGCAAATGCTAAAAAATTTTGCCACGGGTGGTGCTTGTATCAGCGTTATCGCCCGACAATATCAGGCGCACTTGCAAGTGGTTGATTGCGGAACGGTTGGGGTCGCCTACGAATATGCAGGAGTCGAACGGCATTGTATTCGTGCAGGCACAGCGAATTTTGTCAAAGCCCGTGCCATGACTGAACAAGAATGTGCCGATGCCATGGCACTTGGACGTCAAAGTGTGGAAGATGCCATCGCACAGCAGGCCTCGATTTATGTCGCAGGTGAAATGGGCATCGGAAATACCTGTTCGGCATCAGCTTTATCTTGCTTTTTATTACAAGAATCTGCTGAAGCCTTGACTGGAGTAGGTACAGGAATTGACACTGCGCAATTGCAACATAAAAAACAGGTGATTGATGCTGCTTTAGCTCTGCATCAAAATTATGTACAACATGATGCTTTTAAAGCTTTATGTGCAGTGGGTGGATTGGAAATCGCTGCAATGGTAGGTGCGTATATTCGCTGTGCACAGTTGGGCTTGCCGATGGTGGTCGATGGTTTTATCAGCAGTGCTGCTGCATTGGTTGCCGTGCGTTTAAATCCTCAAGTCCGTGAATGGATGTTATTTGGGCATCAATCGGCTGAATTTGGACATCGTCGTTTATTAGAAGCATTAGATGCACAAGCCTTACTACATCTAAATTTACGTTTGGGTGAGGGGAGTGGTGCGGGAGCTGCATTGGGCATCATCCAACTGGCCTGCACCTTGCATAATCAAATGGCGACTTTTGCTGAAGCTGCGGTTATAGGTGAGAAAGTATCTTCATGATCATGCTGGATCTGTTAAGACATGGCGAAACTGAGTTGGGGCATACTTTGCGCGGTTCAACCGATGATGCTTTGACTGTAAAAGGTTGGCAAGATATGCAGCAGACTTTAAACACGGCAATATCTACAGGGCAACGATGGGATACGGTGGCGAGTTCACCTTTACAGCGTTGCGTCCACGTTGCACAGTCCTTTGCTCAAGCACAACAATTACCACTGTATATTGATGCACAATTTCAGGAAATGCATTTTGGTGAATGGGAAGCAATTTCCACCCAAGTTTTATATGAACAATACCCTGAAGATTTAGCTAAATTTTGGATGACACCGACCCAGTTTGCTCCACCACAAGCAGAATCTTTGCTCAATTTTCAGCACCGCGTTTTGCAAGGGTTGAGCGATCTAAACCAATATTTACAACAACTCGAGCAACCACAACCTAAACGTGTGTTGTTGGTCACGCATGGCGGGGTAATTAAACTGCTCAAAGTATTGGCGCAGAAACACCCCTTAGATGATATTTTAACAATGTCTGCAGCGTTGGGTCAATTGAGTTCATTCCAATTACATCCCAATGGCAAGATTGGTATGCAGGGGCAAACATGACGCCTTTTTGGATCGCCTTACAATTCCTGAGTACTTTCCCTGTTTCTTTAAAACAGATGCCAACTGCAGTGCAAAATGCACAATCACTGCTGTTTTATCCGCTCATCGGCATATTAATTGGGGCTGTGCTTTGGGGAATGGCGCATCTGTTGCAATTCCTGCCCTTGGTACTCAGTAGTAGCTTAATTTTAGTGCTTTGGATTTGGCTAACAGGCGGTTTACATTTAGATGGACTGGCGGATACTGCCGATGCGTGGGTCGGCGGTTTTGGCGATCCTGAACGTAGCTTAGACATCATGAAAGACCCAAGCAGCGGCCCGATTGGGGTATTGAGCTTACTGATCTGCTGCTTATTAAAATGGTCTACGCTATATGTATTGCTTGAGCAACAGTATTTAGCATTTTTGCTATTTGTACCCGTATTAGGACGATTAAGTGCTTTGATTTTGTTTTTAAGCACGCCTTATTTGCGAGCCAGCGGTTTAGGCACTTCTATTCAGGTGCATTTACCCAAAACAAGCGCAAAAATTGTGATTGCATTAACCTTGTTTGGTATGGTGCTTTGGGGATGGATGGGCTTGTTGGCTGTTTTGACTTTTATTCTCAGTATTTTGTATTTACGACATAAATTTATGCAACGTTTGGGCGGAATTACAGGCGATACGATTGGTGCGAGTATTGAAATAACAGAAAGCATGATGTTATTGGCTATTGCAATTCTTTGGTTTTTTTTACATTAGCTTTTAAGTATTTTTTTTCAACCCTGTTGAAAATTGGAATAGTGTAAGCGAATGAATTTTAATTAATTTATGTGCCTAATTTCAGTAAGTAGATGAATTTGTCATTTGTCGGAAAGTTCCTAAATTAGATTTGCTATTTTCTTAAAGTATGATAATAGTAGTTTATGTCAATCAGCCTTGATGGCATTTGTATCTCAGGATGAGATTACAAACTTGATGTATAAATATCAAAAGGAATGTCATTTATGATCAAACTGTTAAAGCAAATTTTCTGTATCCATATTTATGAATATGACGCAATGGATGAAATCGGGGCGCATTTAGAGTGTCGTAAGTGTGGGGATTCTAAGACACAATAATGTTAAGTATTGAATCTGTATTAAAATCGAGTGAGTCTTTATGGCTCACTGTTTTATTTTAGGCTGTAACAGTCTGAATATTTTGCTTAACCTTGCCTGTAAGTATCGATTAGACTAAATTTATTCATTTTCAAAACTATATATCAATCCCGCAGCTTTTGTTGGAGATATTCTTCATCCTGTACTAAGTTTGGTTTATCCAGGCCTGATTAAATTTTCTATCCTCTGCCTACTTTATCTCACAAAGTATTCTGCTTAAAATCTTGTAACCAGAAATATTGAACTGATCCTATCTATGACCAAAAACTTTCAAGAAAAAACGTATATTGTAGATGACAATCTGACAGATACTTTGACTTGGTTGCTGCATCATCAGGACTGTTATGATCGGTTTTATTATGATGCGATTCAGCAACAACTGACGGTTGAACATGCCAACGGGATAGATATCATTAAAGCAGGACAGTATTTGAATGCCAATTACGGAATTTTAATCACCTCTTAAAAGCATTGATGAACAGACTTATTTTGCTGCATAGAGATGAAATGCAACACAAAAAAACAAAGTCCCTTGATGGGACTTTGTATATTTGGATGGAAGCCAAGTACTTGAACCCAAGAACTTTAAGCCACAGCCATAGCATCTACCGACAATTCCGAAACCGTTGGCTTGGCACGTTCAGGAACTAAGCCTAATTTTTGGAACAATTGTTTGTCTTTGCCTTCGCCTGCGTTTGGTGTCGTTAAAAGCTTTTCACCTGAGAATAATGAGTTCGCACCTGCCATAAATGCGAGTGCCTGATCTGAGTCAGATAACGATTCACGCCCTGCAGATAAACGAATATAACTGTTTGGCATAATAATACGTGCCACTGCAATGGTACGAATCCACTCAATCACATCTAATTTTTCGACTTCAGCCAGTGGTGTGCCTTCAATTGGAACTAACATATTGATTGGCACAGATTCAGGGTGTAACGGTAAAGTTGCCAATTCATGCAATAAACCAATACGGTCTTGAGTGTCTTCACCTAAACCGACAATACCGCCACTGCACACTTTCATACCTGTTTGACGCACAATATCCAAAGTATTTAAACGATCGTCAAAGCTGCGGGTACTGATGACATTGGGATAATATTCACGCGACGTGTCTAGGTTGTGGTTGTAATAATCTAAGCCTGCCTCTTTTAAACGTTCTGCCTGAGATTGGTTTAACATCCCCAAAGTCATACAAGTTTCTAAGCCGAGTGCTTTGACTTCACGCACCATTTCTAAAACATACGGCATATCGCGTTCATGCGGGTTGCGCCATGCAGCACCCATACAAAAACGTGAAGAACCTGATGCTAAGGCTTCTTTAGCCTCCTGAATGACTTTATCCACTGCAATACGTTTTTCAGCTTCAAGCTGTGAATCATAATGCGCAGACTGCGAGCAATATTTGCAGTCTTCAGGGCATTTACCTGTTTTAATCGACAATAAGGTACTGACTTGTACGGTATTGGCAGCAAAATGTTGGCGATGCACGCGCTGTGCTTCAAAGACTAAATCCAGAAAAGGCTGTTCATATAACTGCTGAATTTCTTCTCGAGTCCAATCATTGCGTACTGACATAAGTAAAAGTCCATCATCCCTATTATTCATAGTCTGTATCATACACAAATTGTTTGAATCAGAAAGGCATAATCTCCCAATTTCATGGCAAATATCCCATAGAATGGAAACAAAATCATGCAGTCGATTTAGTCGCAAACTTAAGCAATTTTACTGCTGTTTCGCTGCAAAATTTATTTTTATGGATTTTTATTTTGTAATGAATTGGTCACTAAAATTCAGTTAATTTCATAAATTGGCAAGTAACCTGCAGTCAAAATATCGCACTATTTTGGGTGTTATTTTTGTTTAAAATTTAGGCTGTTTAAGCAATTGTTCCTGAATTGCCCAATCAATATGGATTTGCACAATTTCATCATGCTGTACTCGCATTTGCTGCAAAGTTTGCAAAATCTGTGCTGAAAATGGGGCATTTCCAAGCCCGATTGCAATATTACGCATAAAACTTTGATAGCCTGTACGACGCAATGGACTACCTTCAGTTTTGGCTAAAAACGTACTTTCATCCCATTGCCATAAATCTAGTAAGCTGACCTGATCTAAGGCATGTCGAGGGTGAAAATCCTCCACCGTGGTGACTTGGGCAAAGCTATTCCACGGGCAAATCAGTTGGCAATCATCACAACCAAACACCCGATTACCAATGCCACGACGTAACTCTTCAGGAATGATACCCTGATATTCAATGGTCAAATAAGCGATACATTTACGCGCATCCAACATATAAGGTTCAACAATGGCCTGCGTTGGACAAATGTCGATGCAGGCTGTGCAAGAACCGCAATGCGATGTTGCAGGTGCATCAAAAGGTAAATCTAGTGAAGTAAACAGCTCACCCAATACAAAAAAAGACCCAGATTTTTGATGAATCAGTAAGGTGTGTTTGCCTGTCCAACCCATGCCTGCACTTTCTGCCAACGACTTTTCAAAAATCGGGGCAGAGTCAGCAAAGGGGCGTGATTCAAACTCTCCTACTTTTTCACGAATCCGAGTCGCAAGGGTTTTTAGGCGTCCGCGCAAGACTTTATGATAATCACGTCCACGTGCATAACGGGCAATAATGGCAGAATTAGGCGCATCGGGAATATGTCTTGGACGTGGTGTTTCCACCAAATAATTCATCCGCACACAAATAATACTTTTGGTATTCGGGACTAACAGTGTAGGGTTGGCACGTTTGTCTAAATTTTCTTCCAGAAACTTCATATCGCCATGATAGCCACGTTTTAAATATTCCTGAAAACGTGCTAATTCTGCTTGAGCATCTGGTTTGGCAATGACACAATCAGCAAAACCAAGCGCCAAAGCTTGCGCTTTAATCCACGCTTTCAAGGCGACTGGATCGTCTTGATACAGAGAAATTTGTGCTGAAGTGGTGGATGTTGCCATAACAAAATAGAGGGTAAGAAAATGCCGCAGCAAGTGTACCATAGCCCTGTTTATCATAGCCAAAGTATTCAAGCGTGGGAGCAACGCTGGTTTGCTCGCCAAAACAGTTCTTACGGTTTAATGCAGCAAGTGGCGTGGACACTGTATTTACAACTTCGCAAAATTTTTGCGGCACAGCCATCTACCATACAAAAAATTGCCGTGTGTTGTGGACAAGGTAATAACGCGGGTGATGGTTATTTAACTGCAAAATATTTAAAACAAGCAGGTTTTCAAGTCGATATTTATGCTACAACGCGCGGTACATCGGCAGATTTACATCAAGCTTTTTTAGAAGCCGAGGCAGAGCAAGTCAATATAATGCAAGGTTTTGCATTCCCACAAAACTATGACTGCTACATTGATGCATTATTTGGTATTGGTTTAGATCGTCCTTTAAATGATGAGTGGCAGTCGATTATTCACGCAATTAATCAACAAGCGGGTTTAAAAATTGCGGTCGATATTCCAAGCGGCTTAAATGCTAATACAGGTCAGCCATTGCCATGCGCGATTAAAGCGGATTACACCTTTACAGCCTTAGGTTTGAAAGCAGGCCTATTTACTGGGCAAGCACAAGAGTACACGGGTCTGGTCGATGTACTAGATTTGATTCCTGCCGATGCAGAACTCAAAGCTTTGGCACAACTCACTCCAACGACGATTCAACTACCCGCACGGCAGGCTTTTGGGCACAAAGGCAGTTATGGGCATGTGTTGATTGTGGGTGGACATGCACAAATGGGGGGCGCTGTAATGATGGCTGCAGAAGCCGCATCGAGCGCAGGTGCGGGGAAAGTAACGGTGGTGTGTCATGCCAGACATCAAGTGGCGATTTTAAGCCGTGCGCCAAATTTAATGTTGCGGGATATAGATACACTGACAGACGCAGAAATTCAACACCTGATCTCACAAGTCGATGCGGTGAGTTTAGGGATGGGACTAGGACGAGATGCTTGGGCAGAACAGCATTATGCAGACTGGTTTGCTGCACTCAATCAGTCCGAGGTAGAAGTAGTTTACGATGCCGATGCCTTATGGTTTATGGCGAAGCAAGCGCACTTATCGAATCATCCAGCTCAACTAAAACCGAACAGTTATGCTACACCACATTCAGGTGAGGCTGCGACCTTGCTGAATACTACGGTGGCAGCCATTGAAGCGGATCGTATTGCTGCGATTCAGCAATTGCAGCAACGCTATGCAGGTGAATGGGTGTTAAAAGGTTCAGGTAGTTTGACTTTGCAGGCTGGATCAACCGTACCGCAAGCAAGTTCATTATGGATTTGTACAGCAGGCAATCCGGGCATGGGGACAGGTGGTATGGGCGATGTGTTGGCAGGTGTGATCGCCAGTTTAAAAGCCCAGTTTCACCATCAAGTTCAATTACATGAAATTGTCATGTTACATGCCTTGGCAGGGGATATGTTGGCAGAACAAGGCATGCGCGGTTTGCAGGCACAGCACATGAGCCAAGCGATTTATAAGGTTGTAAATCAGTAAAATATAAGCGATGACGACGCTGATTTAGCGACGTCTGGAATTTGAGCGACTACGTCCACGTGCCATACCGCCCAAGGCATTGAGCACAGCTAATTTGGTCATGCTACCCGATGCGTGAGCATGACAAATTGCAGCAGCCAAAGCATCGGCAGCATCTTGTTGTGGTTTGATGGATAGATTTAATAATTTCATGACCATCATTTGTACTTGTTCTTTATCGGCAGCGCCATAACCCACGACAGATTGTTTAATTTGGCGTGCGGTATATTCCGCCACTTGTAAATCTAAATTCACCAAAGCGGCAATCGCTGCACCACGTGCCTGTCCCAATTTCAGCGCGGAGTCTGGGTTTTGCGCCATAAACACTTGTTCAACTGCAGCTTCAGTCGGACCGTGAAATTTCACAATCCGTTCAATCCCTGCAAAAATTCGTTTTAAGCGTTCAGGCATTTCACTGGTTTCGGTGCGAATGGTTCCTGCATCTACAAAACGTAATTTAGCACCATCACGTTCAATAATGCCGTAGCCCGTTAGACGAGAACCAGGGTCGATTCCAATAATAAGTGACATGCCAAGCCTTAAAAATTATATCAAGTTGAATTATAGGAGTTTAAATCTCTTTTGTGTGGAGTAATTTCAAAACATTTGGTCAGTAAGATGCCGTTTAAACAATTAGAATGTATCACTCGCTATATTTTTAATTTGAACTTCATTTTATTTAAGCTTTGAGGTGTATATTTTATATACGGTAGCAAATGAGAGCGGCCATGAAGCGGATAAATAGGCTAAAACAGTGGGCGAAGCAAATTAAACGAGATGTTTATGCGGTTTGGTTTGCAGCACGTGATCCTGAAACGCCTTTCATTGCAAAGCTTTTGGCATTGTTAGTCGCTGCTTATGCCATTTCTCCCATTGACTTGATTCCAGATTTTATACCTGTTTTGGGCTATTTGGATGATCTGATTTTAGTGCCATTTGGCATTATATTGGTATTGCGTTTAGTACCTGCAGAGGTAATGCAGCGTTGTCGTTTACAGGCTGATGCGATCAGTCAAAAACCGAGCAGTTATATTGCAGCATCGGTGTTTATTGCGTTGTGGTTACTGTTAGCGTATGCCGCATATTTTTATCTTTATCGTTCAAATATATAGACGTATTAAGTTTGTTATTGGCTGATGATGAAAATATTAATGACAGACCGAACCTTTAAAAATACAATAATGCCCATATTGAAACAACAGCGAATCAAAAAAGCTTGATCCCGATGAAGCACTTGGTTACTGCATTTTATTTATTTTATTGAGATTAGATTAATTTTCATGAAATTATTTCTTATTGTTCTAATTGGCTTAGTTCTTGAAGTCTTCGTCTGGATTGGTGTGGGCGACCTAGTGGGGAGCATGTGGTACGTGTTCTTTTGGTTTGTCGCTGCATTCTTCATTGGTTTGAACCTGATTCGTAAATATTCTGCAGGTGTGATGCCGCAAATGCAGCAAATGCAAATGGGGCAGATGAGCGCCGATCCTGCGCTGAGCAATAATTTACCTAAAATTTTTGCGGGTTTTTTATTGATGATTCCCGGATTAATTAGTGATGTTCTAGCATTGCTGGTGATGATTCCTGCCGTACAAAATGCCTTTAAAGCGGCAATGATGAAAGCCATGATGAAACGTCAGCAAGCCATGATGGATCAAATGATGGGTGGCATGATGGGAGATATGAATGGCATGGGCGGAGCAGGTCAAAACCCATTTGCAGATTTAATGCGCCAAATGCAAGACATGCAAAATCAGCAAAACGGTGGTCGTGATTCTAGTGTTATTGATGGTGAAGCACGTGAAATTACCCCCGATGCGAAAAAAATTGAAATGAAAGATGTCAATCCTCATAAATAGTATTAATGATACTTGATACAAAACCGAATCGCGCTGATTCGGTTTTTTTATGGGTTTTTTTGTGAATATATACGTGAATATTTTAATATTGAGAGGCCTATTTAAAGCTTTACTTATTCTCCTGCTGCACAAGGTATAATCGGACTTTCAATTCTCCTGATCTATTTATGTCTTTGTTATTCACCATTTGTGCACTGCATTTTGTGGCACAGCTTAGTCCAGGCCCCGATGTTTTATTAATTGCCAAAAGTGCAGCCAGCAATACCCGTCGTAATACCTTGCAGATTATTGCGGGTATTTCATCTGGGATTGTGGTGTGGGTGGTACTTACACTATTGGGTTTTACGGTTTTGGTGCAGCAGTTTCCTTGGATTCAGCAAGTCTTAATGCTGATTGGCGGTTTATTTCTTGCCAAAATGGGATGGGGCATGCTGTCGGGTGGTTGGCAAAGCTGGCAGCAACGCAAACAGTTTGATGATGCTCAAGTGCAAATTCCAACCGCAAAAAATTACTTTTTATTGGGGCTATTCACCAATTTATCTAATCCGAAAACCTTAATTTATTTTAGTAGTGTATTCGCTTTGGCGCTGAGTTCATCGGCAAGCGCATCTTTAAAAGCTCAATTGGCAGTGATTATTCCAATTCAAACTTTTGTGACATTTACACTATTTATGTTGCTGCTTTCTACACCAAAAATGAAAAAGTTATATCAGCGTTCAGGTAGTTATATTGATATGGTATCGGGTGCATTATTTTTATTGTTTGCTGTGTGGTTGTGGTTAGATGCGCTGCGTATGTTTTAAAAATAAGTTTTGATGCCAATTAATCAAATGATTTGATGTTGTCTAAAGCCAATTTTGACGATTTTTCATTCCGCATTTCGGTTGCATTCGTGATTTCAGTTTTATCTAAATGATTAGGTTGATAAGTCCGGTTTGATCGCAAAGTTGCTTCAGTATTTTCTGATCCTTGGTATTTACGGCTTCGGTTAGCACGCTCTCGCAAACCGCCTTTTTTGATGAGTTGCACCACTTTAACTTACTCCGTGTGATAAAAATATGCGCTGAAAGCCAAGTTTGAGTCTAAATTTTAGATGATCGAGTATGCAGAATTTTAGCACGGCATACCTATTTTAGATGGATAAAGTGACTGTTTATTCAAAAATACGATTTGCGTGAAGCGCAGAAGTTTGACATGCTAATTTAGAAGCAATTGTGTCGGCTAAATCATCTAAAAAATGTAGGCTACAAAGTGTCACAGCGGCTTAAACAAAATTACACTGCATCACGGTAGATGGTGTAACAATAAAAACAAGAATTACAATGAAGTAGGATAATACCTATGCTGTATCATCAGTATCGTTGCGCATGTTGCAATCGGGTGGTGGAGTCATCAGAAAAAGAATGTGGTACCTGTGGTTCACACAATATTCGTAGCCCTTATAGTTTCTGGTTATTCTGTATTTTGGCATGTTTAGCGGCAGCCGTTATTTTTAAAGTCGTTCATATATATTTGCAAGATCATCAAGAAGTGCCTGTGCAACAATCGGTGCTTGAAGTGATTCGTACACAATAAGTGCTGCATCTAACTTAACGCTTATTTTGGCTATACAAGATTTCAAAAATCCTGAGTCTTTAATTGGCTCAGGATTTTCTTGAACTGCTTTTTTTAATTCATCATTCAAGACACACGCCTTTTTATTTTTCAATCTAGATGAACTATTTAAAAAAATTAGCGACTTAAAAAGTCAGCTTGGTTAATGGCAGACAGGGCTGCATTTACCTCAAAAATCTTGCCATATATTCTTTAAGCCAAAACTTTCTAAACGTGCGTTTTGCATTTTTAAATAGCGTTCAGCATTGGTCACATTATCAAATAGATAGATTCCGCCTGCTTCCTGCGTTTGACTGTTCTATGTCCAAATTTTCCAAAGCATGCCGAATTCCAGATAAATGCTTTCTGCAAGTTCACGGTACACTTGGCTCATGCTTTCGCCAAATGGGTCTTAAGAAGTGAAATCGACTTGAAGAATAACCGCCATGATAAGCTCCTACATCATTATCTTAGATTAGCATTTGAAAAATTCAGGAATGATTCCCTATAACATATTTGTATTTTGTATTTTGTATTTTGTATTTTGTATTTTGTATTTTGTATTTTGTATATTGTGGTTTGGTAGCTAAATTTTATCCAAAAAAAGCCCACCGAAGTGAGCTTGATAATACTGAAAAGTTTTACATTACAGACCCGCAGAAGCTTTTAAGGCCTCAACTTTGTCAGTTTTTTCCCATGTAAATGCAGTGTCGGAACCTTGACGACCGAAGTGACCATAAGCAGCAGTTTGCTTATACATCGGTTGAATGAGGTTAAGCATACGAGTGATCCCGTATGGACGTAAGTCAAAGTGTTCACGTACCAAAGCAATAATCAATTCATCTGCTACTTTTGCAGTGTTAAAAGTGTTAATTGAAATTGAAGTTGGTTCAGCAACACCAATTGCATAAGACACTTGAATTTCACATTTGTCTGCCAAGCCTGCTGCAACAATATTTTTTGCAACATAACGACCTGCATAAGCAGCTGAACGGTCAACTTTAGATGGGTCTTTACCCGAGAAAGCACCACCACCGTGACGCGCCATACCACCGTAAGTATCTACAATAATTTTACGGCCAGTTAAACCACAGTCACCTACAGGGCCACCAATTACAAACATCCCCGTTGGGTTGATGTGAAATTTAGTGTCTGCATGGAACATTTCGGCAGGAATCACTTTTTTCACAATTTCTTCAATCACAGCTTCTTTGAGCTGAATTTGAGAAATTTCAGGATCATGCTGAGTAGATAAAACTACTGCGTCCAAACGTACAGGCACACCATTTTCATACGCAAAAGTTACCTGACTTTTTGCATCTGGGCGTAACCAAGGTAAAGCACCACTGCGACGTAATTCAGCTTGCTTTTCCATTAAGCGGTGTGCGTAAGAAATTGGGGCAGGCATTAATACATCAGTTTCACGGCTGGCATAACCAAACATCAAACCTTGGTCACCCGCACCCTGATCTTCAGGTTTTTGGCGGTCTACACCTTGCGCAATTTCAGGTGATTGTTTACCAATCATATTAATGACCGCACAGGTAGAACCATCAAAGCCAAGATCTGAATGATGATAACCAATACCGTTTACGGTTTGACGAACAATGGCTTCAAAATCAACATTTGCAGTTGTTGTGATTTCTCCTGCCAGTACAACCGCACCCGTTTTTACAAGCGTTTCACAAGCAACCCGCGCATAAGGGTCTTCTTTTAAGATTGCATCCAAAATGGCATCACTGATTTGGTCAGCCATTTTATCTGGATGGCCTTCGCTTACAGATTCCGAGGTAAATACAGCGTACTCGCGCATAAGTCCTATCACAGTTAAATTCAAAAGACGCAATATGTTACATCGAGTTAGACTTTAGGACTAGCGCATTACGACTAAAATGGCTGAATTTATTTCAATTCAATGACTTTTTATCGCATATCTTTTGCTAAAAAATAGATAAAGTATCGGTATGACTATATTTTGACTCAAAAATATTCATGTTGGCTAAAGCATGCCGTCATAATTTTAAACTAAGAAACATTTTATTTTTAAACATTGAATTGTATTTAAAAACAACATCTTATATTGATGTTTTAAAGACGTTGAATTGAGTTTATCTGCATGATTCTGCATTTTTAAAAGCTATTATAAAGTTTTGAAGGATGGCTGTGATTCAATTTATTGTGTGAAAAGTGAATAAAATTCAGGGTGGGGTTAAACTTGTCTATTATTTCAGCATTTAGTCAGGTCAAAATTGGATAATGCATGGAGTTAAACGAGATGAATTTTATCTAAAGTGTGAGTCGGGCATCAAACTTGCTCTTCGTTCATGCGAAATTCTATAAACTGAAATATCTATGTTTTAAAATCTGTAAAGCTGCGGCTTAAAACTTGCTTTGTTGAATGGTTGGCCTCATTTCTCTTAAAACAAATGCTGAAACTGCCCCGAATCTGCACGAAAAGTACGCTGAATGGGAATTAATGCGGAAATATTGTTGCATAGGCTTTACCCCTCAGGCGTTTTTTTGAGAGAATAGCGGCTGTTTTGAATTCTATTCATCTTCTTCTGTTTAACGATTTTTTGTGGACTCTGACCTATGACGACCCCGCTTAACGAACGTCGTATTGCAAACGCAATTCGTGTATTGGCAATGGATGCTGTGCAAAAAGCAAATTCAGGACATCCAGGTGCTCCGATGGGGATGGCAGATATTGCCGATGTGGTGTGGCGTGAATTCTTGAATCACAACCCAACTAATCCACAATGGGCAAACCGCGACCGTTTTGTACTGTCTAATGGTCATGGTTCAATGTTGCAATATGCGTTGTTGCATTTAACAGGTTATGATCTTTCAATCGAAGATTTAAAAGCGTTCCGTCAGTTACATTCTAAAACACCTGGCCACCCAGAATTGGGTTATGCACCAGGGATTGAAACCACTACTGGTCCACTCGGTCAGGGGATTGCAAACGCTGTTGGTTTTGCTTTAGCAGAAAAAACATTGGCTGCACAATTTAATAAAGAAGATATTCAGGTTGTAGACCATTTCACTTACTGTTTCTTGGGTGATGGTTGCTTAATGGAAGGTGTTTCACACGAAGCATGTTCATTGGCAGGTACTTTAGGTTTAGGCAAGCTGGTTGTTTATTATGATGACAACGGCATTTCGATTGATGGTGAAGTAGAAGGCTGGTTCTCTGACGATACCGAACAGCGTTTCTTATCTTACGGCTGGCAAGTTCTAAAAGTTGATGGTCATGATGCTGATGCAATTCGTGCTGCTACAGTTGAAGCAAAAGCTGAAACGCAAAAACCAACCATTATTATTTGTAAAACTGTTATTGGTTTAGGTTCACCAAACAAACAAGGTAAAGAAGACTGTCACGGTGCGCCATTAGGTCATGACGAAATTGCATTGACTCGTGAAGCATTAGGTTGGACAGATGAAGCGTTTGTAATTCCTGAAGATGTATATGCCGCTTGGGATGCGAAAGCTAAAGGTGCAGAATCAGAAGCAGCATGGAATACGACTTTTGAGGCTTATGCAGCAAAATATCCAACTGAAGCTGCTGAACTTAAACGTCGTTTAAGCGGTGAATTGCCAGCAGAATTTGTTGCGCAAGCAGATGCATTTATTGCAGAAACCAATGCTAAAGCAGAAACGATTGCAACCCGTAAAGCCAGCCAAAATACTTTACAGGCATTTGGTCCATTATTGCCTGAATTGTTGGGTGGTTCTGCAGACTTGGCAGGTTCAAACCTAACTCTTTGGAAAGGGTGCCAAGGCGTTCAGGACAATGCAGCAGGCAACTATGTGCATTACGGCGTACGTGAGTTTGGTATGACTGCAATTGCAAACGGTATTGCGCTTCACGGCGGTTTCATTCCTTATGTTGCAACATTCCTTATGTTTATGGAATATGCGCGTAATGCTGTGCGTATGTCTGCATTGATGAAGCAACGCGTAATTCATGTGTATACTCACGACTCAATTGGTTTGGGTGAAGATGGTCCAACACACCAACCTGTTGAACAAATTGCATCTTTACGTGGTACGCCAAACTTAAATACATGGCGTCCATGTGACACGGTTGAAGCAGCTGTGTCTTGGAAGTCTGCACTTGTACGTTCAGAAGGCCCAACTGCGTTGATCTTCTCTCGTCAAAACCTACCATTCCAAACACGTACAGATGCACAAATTGCAAATGTAGCGAAAGGTGCTTATGTATTGGCTGAAGAAAAAGGCGAATTAAAAGCAATTATTATTGCAACAGGTTCAGAAGTGGGCTTGGCAATGGAAGCATACGCACAGCTTGAAGGTGTGCGTGTCGTGTCTATGCCATGTGCGGAAGAATTTGTGAAGCAAGATGCAGCATACCGTGAAGCGGTTCTTCCATCCAACATTCGTGCACGTGTTGCTGTTGAAGCAGCACATGTAGACTACTGGTGGAAGTTTGTAGGTTTAGACGGTCGTGTAATTGGTATGACGACTTATGGTGAATCTGCACCTGCGAAAGACTTATACCAATACTTCGGTATTACCACTGAAGCAGTTGTTGCTGCGGTAAAAGAATTAACAGCTTAATTTTTTAATCCAGTGTTTTTAAAGGCGTTCCTGCAAAGGGACGTCTTTTATTTTTGCATATTTGTTTGGTGTTCAATGTGATGATCCAACAAATTTTGTCAGTGTAAGTCAGGTTTGTGAATAAACCTCTGTGTAATTGAGTGAGATGAGAAATGAGTTTGTACGAGCAAATTAATGATGAAGTCACTTTAATGGATGCGGGTGAGCAAAAGTGGATTGGACAAGATTTACCACTTGAAGCCATGGTGGCGGTAGAGTTGTTATTACAGGATTTAGCTGAAGATCAGCAAATCAAAATTCGCCGTAAGAACCATGAAAAGCAATCAGGCTTAAAGCAGGTTGATCGTATTTTGATTGAGAAGCTTTAATCTATTGCGATGCATACGATGCCTTAGTTGAGGTGTCGTCAAAAACAGCTTTATTCTATGCGTAGGGTAAAGCTTTTTTTATTGCTGAACAATAGTGTGTAAAATAGCCTAAGTACAATATTGTCAACGGCATTTTAAAATTGCCCCCCTTTGATCGCTTATTAAGTTTCAATTAGGGTTGAATCCCAATTCTTTTTTTATATACCTTCCCTGAGTACAGAGGAATAGGAATTTCTCAGCAACCTATTCAGCAGGTGAATCAAACAGCGCAACAGCGTGATCTGATCGGTTATATTGGCTGACCCATGAAGATAATTTACAGGCACGACAGTTGTATGATCGTGTCGCAAAAAAGAACAGGTTCTATTCAATATCATAACCTGTAACAGCGATATAAAACGCACACGCATAATTTTACAAATTTATCGTTTCAGTCATGCAACATATCGTTTTATCTTTAATCCTGTATTTGCAGCAAAAATCTATAAACTAAACTTCATTAAAACGTATCAACACTTTTAGAGATGAACAATATGAACATGAAATCACTTGCTTTAGGTTTGGCTATCGCGTCTGCAGCAACAATGACAATGGCTAAACCAGTGGCTTATCAAATTGACCCAACGCATACTGCTACTGTGTTTACTTGGGATCACTTCGGTTTTTCTACGCCATCAGGGAACTTCTCAAACATTCAAGGTACCATCAACATTGATGAGAAAAAACCAGCTAACTCATCTGTGAATGTGACGATTCCATTAAGCAGCATCAACACCAACGTAAAAGCTTTAGATGAGCACTTAATGGCAGCAGATTGGTTTGATGCAGCAAAATATCCAACCATTACTTTTAAAAGTACCAAAGTTGAAACTCAAGACAAGAAAAACTTTAAAATCACAGGTGATTTAACCGTTAAAGGTGTAACTAAGCCAGTTGTTCTTGATGCGGTATTGAACAAACAAGGCCCACACCCAATGACTCAAGCAGCGACTGTTGGTTTTAATGCAACGACTTCATTCAACCGTTCTGCATTTGGTATTGCAAGCTATGTACCAAACGTGGGTGATAAAATTACTGTAAACATCACTACTGAAGCATCTGTAGCTGCGAAAAAATAAGCAGTCGTGATTTGATCAAAAAGCATCATTTTTAAAATGGTGCTTTTTTATTTTCTTGATTTTATATCTATGATTTAAATGTCAGCAATTTTAGGTCTATGACTTGTAAGTCTATATGGATAAATGAATTTTTCTGTTTTTCTTTTTGTCCCGCTATACATTCTAAATATAAAAAATGCGAACCGAAGTTCGCATTTTTAATTCATCTTGTTGAGGTTGAAAACCCAACTTAGAAGAAGCCAGCAGGTTTGGTTGAGTAACTAACCAACAAGTTCTTGGTTTGTTGATAATGTTCTAACATCATCTTGTGGTTTTCACGGCCAATACCTGATTTTTTATAACCACCGAAAGCTGCATGCGCAGGGTAAATGTGATAACAGTTCGTCCAAACGCGACCCGACTGAATAGCACGACCTGCACGGTAAGAAGTGTGCGCAGAACGTGACCAAACACCTGCACCTAAACCGTAAATGGTGTCATTGGCAATTTTAATGGCTTCATCGAAGTCTTTAAATGTGGTCACAGAAAGCACTGGGCCGAAAATCTCTTCTTGGAAAATTTTCATGTCGTTGGTGCCTTTGAAAATTGTCGGCTCAATATAGAAACCGCTGCCAACTTCATGACGCTCACCACCACCTGTTAACACTTGTGCACCTTCGGCACGACCTGTCGCAATACAACCCAAGATTTTGTCCTGTTGTTCTTGCGATGCTTGCGCACCAATCATCGTTTCAGTATCAAGCGGGTGACCTGTTTTAATACGTTTAACACGTTCAATGGCTTTTTCAAGGAAACGGTCAGCAATACTTTCCTGCACAAGCGCACGCGATGGACAAGTACAAATTTCACCCTGATTCAGCGCGAACATAGCAAAGCCTTCGAGTGCTTTGTCTAGGTAGTCGTCTTCTTGCGCCATAACATCTTCAAAGAAAAGATTTGGAGATTTACCACCAAGCTCCAAAGTCACTGGAATGATGTTTTCAGTGGCGTATTGCATGATCAATTGACCGACCTGAGTCGAACCTGTGAATGCAATTTTGGCAATACGTGGATTGGTTGCCAATGGGCGACCAACTTCTACGCCGTAACCATTGACTACGTTTAGTACGCCTGCAGGCAATAAATCTTGAATGAGTTCGACTAAAACTAAAATGCTGGCAGGGGTTTGTTCTGCAGGTTTAAGTACAATACAGTTACCCGCAGCCAAAGCAGGTGCAAGTTTCCATGTTGCCATTAAAATAGGGAAGTTCCATGGAATAATTTGCCCTACAACGCCCAATGGCTCATGGAAATGATAGGCAATGGTATCTTCATCAATTTCAGAAATTCCGCCTTCTTGGGCACGAATACAGCCTGCAAAATAACGGAAATGGTCAATCGCCAATGGAATGTCGGCAGCCAATGTTTCACGAACAGGCTTACCATTATCCCAAGTTTCGGCAACTGCCAATAATTCTAGATTTTGTTCTAAACGATCTGCAATTTTTAACAAAATGTTAGAACGTGTTGTAGGAGATGAGCTGTTCCATTGTGCTTTGGCTTTATGGGCTGCATCTAAAGCCAGTTCAATGTCTTCTGCCGATGAGCGTGGGACTTTGGTAAATACTTTGCCATCTACAGGAGAGATATTTTCAAAGTATTCGCCTTTTACAGGGGCGACCCACTCGCCACCAATAAAGTTTTCGTATTGTGCTTTAAATTGAACTTTTGAACCGGGTTGATTGGGATCTACGTAACGCATAATTCTCTTCCTTTGATGGTTTTTTATAATCTGCCGTCATCTTTACCTTTTAGCACAATCCTGTGTCTAAAATCAGGTTAAATTTACGGCTAAGGTATAAGGTACTTTGGTACGTTATTTGTTTAGCATACCAATATAAGGTTGGAAAAAGGTTGGAAAGTTGCAGATTTACAAGCAACGAACAAATCCTTACAAAAGTAAGCGGTACAATGGATGTAATGCCCACAGGATTGTGAGAATCAGTCATGATGAAAAAACAAGACCTATTGGAAAAAAGACAGCATATTGAACAGTTTAGACAAAGCAGTAGTTTATCGCCGCTACATGCGCAACAAATTCAGCAGAGTATTTTAAATTCTTGGCAACGCTCTCAAATTGCGGAAATTCCTGTTGATCGGCTGGCAGCCCCGTTAAATTCTCGTTTATCGCATCCGCAAGGCGGTTCGGCTTTACAACGTGCTGTGCAAAACTGTGCAGAGGATTTAAGACATATCGCGCAGCAGTCCGACATGGTGGCAGCCGTGGGCGATGTGGGCAGTACGATTATTTGGACTGCAGCGAGCGCGCAAATGCGTAATGTGGCGGAACAGGTGCATTTTGTAGAGGGTGGGCAGTGGCGTGAAGAGTTGGTGGGTACCAATGCTTTGGCTTTGTCACTCAAAACTCAGCAAGCCAGCTGTGTGTTTTCCAGTGAACACTATATGTCATCCTTACATGACTGGGTTTGTTATGCAGCGCCTATTTTAGACCCTCATTCCAAACAAGTGTTGGGCGTAATTGATTTATCGACTACTTGGAAAAACCATAACAGTTTGGGTTTGTTGGCAGCAGAACGCTGTGCTTCTTTGATTCAAAATGCACTGCTTGATCAGCAAAAACAGCAGCTTTATATTCGCGCGTTTCGCGTGCCACAGGTGTTATTTAATGGCAAAGTGGTGGTGATGACACCGCGTCAAATTGAAATATTGGTGATTTTGGCACTTTGCCCACAAGGCATGAGTTTAGATACTTTACACCAAGCCCTATATGGTGAGCGTAAAGTTAGTATGGGGACGCTAAAAGCTGAAATGTCACAATTACGTGATATTCTAGGCGGGATGCTTGGTTCGCGTCCTTACCGAGTTTTGGCGCATATAGAAGCCGATTTTTTACAAGCCGAGCAGGCTTTAGATGCAGGTTATGTGCAGTCAGCCTTGCAAACGTGTGCAGGGGTATTTTTGGCGAAAACTGAAAGTCCATTTTTATGTGCATGGCGAGATTGCTTAGAATCTCGCCTGAGTGAAGCCATTTTTAATGCACAAGATACCGATGCATTGCTAAAACATTTGGCACGCAGCCCTGAAGCGATTGACGCGGTGGAACGTTTAATTGAATTGATGCCAAAGCATCATCCTGCACATCAAATTTTATTAAAATACAAAGCCTAAAGGACGACTCAAGTCATTTAGGCTTTCATTTCACTGTCCTTTAGTTTTTATAGCCCTTTGCGGTTTAACCAGTCAAACAAGGACTGATACACTTCTGCACGGACTTCGGGCGCAGAAAGTACCAAATCATGCACGCCATTTTCAATTTGGCAAAGCTGAATATCACCATGCATGTGATGCCCATATTTTTGCATATCTGCAACATCTAAAATTACGTCAGTGCGTTGCGCAATCTCATTCCATTTGCGTGGATAACTACTTTGACTCGCATGCATAATTAAGGTGGGTACACCCAAATGCACACTGGCATGAATTTCTTTTTGCGCTTCATGAATTGCACGTACAAAACTTAATCGTACTTTAGGATAGCGTGGCTTTTTCCATTCTAAATTAAATAACCATTCACCATGATATTGCTTGTGTAGACTGGGTACATAAAATGGATTTAGCCGGCTTGGAAATTTCATTTCTGGCAGTAATTTGCCCAATTGGCTTAAACGTGGAATGCCGACTTTTTTCTCAATTTCGCTCATATTGAAATCATAAAAAGGGCTGTTGCACCATAAACCACGAATCAACGGATGATTCGGATGATGTGCCACATATAACGTGGTGATTAATCCACCTGTTGAATGTCCCGCCAAAATTACAGAATCATGTTCTTCTGTGGCAATTTGCTCAAGTGCAGCGGAAATTTCTGCATCATATTCAGACAAGCTGCGCACATTGTACCAATGTTGATGTGACAAATGCGAACGCCCATATTTACGCAAATCTAAGGCATAAAAGTCATAACCGTGCTGATTAAACTGGTGTGCCATTTCAGTTTGAAAAAAATAGTCAATAAAACCATGAATATAAAGTACGGCTTTACGGGTTTCCTGTTCAGCCTTTTTGCGTACCAACGTCGCAATGACTTTGCCTTCATAATCGGATGGAAAATCTAGCGTCATTTGTTGGTAATCTGCACCCAAAATATCGGGTTGATAGCTTGGTGTTGTTTTTTGTTTTTTGCTTAACAGCATAAGGTGCTCGTCATCCATTTTATTTTGTCTATATCCTTGATGAGCTGTGCGCATTTGTCAAATTGAATTATGCAAACCCTCTGCATCTAAATCGGTTTAGTTTTATGCTGTGAGTTCATTTTTATTCTGAACAACAAAAAAAGCAGAACGCATCTGAGATGGTTCTGCCAAAGGGAAGGATAAAAAAATAGCAACAGCGGAAAGTTGAAATAAGGATGGGAGATGCTGAGCAAATCGTGATTCACTCAGCAGGAGATTCAAATTACATCGCGGCTTTAAAAATTTCGACCACTTGTGCATGATTGGCTTTACGTGGGTTGGTGAGCATGCAGGCATCTTTTTGTGCATTTTCAGCCATAATCGCCAAGTCATCTTCTTTAACGCCTAACTCTGCTAAACCTGTTGGAATGCCAATTGAGCTAGATAATTCACGAATCGCATCAATCGCAGCATAGGCAGCTTCGGTGGTAGTTAATCCGTCAGTATTGACTCCCATCAATTTTGCAATGTCTGCATAACGCTCTGGGCAAGCAATCAGGTTAAATTCGCAAACATGCGGTAATAAAATCGCATTACAGACACCGTGCGGCAAGTTGTAGAAACCGCCAAGTTGATGCGCCATGGCATGCACATAGCCTAGAGAGGCATTGTTGAATGCCATACCTGCCAAATATTGCGCATAGCTCATGGCATCACGTGCTTCAATATTTTCACCATTTGCCACAGCAGGGCTAAGCCACTGGCTAATCATACGAATGGCTTTTTCTGCACAGGCATCGGTAATAGGATTGGCTGCAGTTGAAACGTAGGCTTCTACAGCATGGGTTAAGGCATCCATGCCTGTTGCTGCGGTTAAACCTGCAGGTTTGGCAATCATGAGTTTTGGATCATCAATCGCGATGAGTGGTGTGCAGCGCCAATCGACAATTGCCATTTTAACGTGCGTGTCGGTGTTGGTAATAATACAGAAACGGGTCATTTCCGATGCTGTACCTGCAGTGGTGTTAATAGCAATTAGCGGGGTCATTGGCACGGTACTTTTATCAATGCCTTCATAATCACGAATATGCCCACCACCTGCGGTCACTAAGCCAATGCCTTTGGCACAGTCGTGTGAAGAACCACCACCTAAAGACACAATAAAGTCGCAATGATTGGCATTGTAGGCATCGACACCTTTATGCACGTTAATGTCGGTTGGATTTGGCTCTGCACCTGCAAAGATATGGCTGGCAACGCCTGCTTCGGTGAGGTAGCCTGCGATGGTATCGGCAACGCCAAATTTAAACAGTCCTTCATCTGTCACAATTAGGGCTTTTTTAGCGCCTAAATTTTGTGCTCTTACGCCAATTTCTTTGGCACAACCAGGGCCAAAGAGTGACACACAAGGAATATAAAAACCGTTAGTTTGGTCTGCAATATTTTTAAAAGCCATGCTCAGATTCCTTCTTGCATTGGATATTGGAATAATGTGTTGTTATCGCGGTGTTGAACCGTGATTTGAGTATTCAATGCTTTGTTGTGAAATCCTACCTACCAAATACCAACCCTATTTGCTGATGAAAGAGTGAAAAATAATTAATTGAAAATTATGGAGTTTTAATTTGTTTTTTATCTGGAGTTGTGTGCAGTCTATAGGCAAGAGCACAAATCTTGTTTATAGTGTTTTTGTATCTCTCATTTTAAGGTGTGGATACAGCTCACAAATGCTTCAGATGTAATTTATTTAATAAGTGGTTTAATCTAGATTAAAAAACATCAACTGTTTATGATGGAAAATAAAAAAATAGGAATGTATCACCAGATGGATCTAGTCGCTGCAATTAAATAAAAATAAGATGCAACTTAGATAGACCGTACTTAAGCATGAGGAGTGTGTATGCAGCCAAGTCGCCAGCATAGCCAATTGCATGCCGTTGCACAGCAATTGGTACGTATTTCCAGTGTGGCCGCAGAAATATATCAAGATCAAATGCAGCTAGTTGGGCATCTCACTGCACAAAATATGTTCCGTATTGATCCTTTGCAGCATCGGGTTGAATTGCTAAACGGTCTATTTAGCCTTGAATTTTATCCGCCTAAATCTAACTCTAGTTTAATTCAGACGCAGTTTGAGTTTGCGGGGCAGTATCAAGAAGCGTTTGAAGATTTTTTTCTGCATGATTTACAGTTTCATACGGGCGATTTAAAGCCACAACACTCCTTATTTTTACGCAATCAGGCGCAGCAATTAAGACATCTAATTATGCAACAAGCCTATATGTGGGTGGATGGTGCTGCACGTGTTCAACAGTTGCTGCTGCATTTAGATGGTGTACAGGCTCAGATTTTAGATCAAGCCTTGATTCAGTCTGATTATGCCCAACACGCTGTTTTTACAGGTGCTGTACAGCATGGTGCGGTCATTCCAGAGGAAACTTTGACTGCTTTATCTGCATTGTGTGCTTTAGAATTTATTGAGGGTGATACCTTTTTGCCTGTGCAAGCCTTAATGCACAGTTATGATGATTTTTGTTTTAGTGCAGCACAGTTTTTGCCTAAAGCCATGTATCGTATTTTGGCGGTGTCCTTTCCTGAGCGTTTTAATTTACAAGATTTAATTGACCATCAGGATGATATTCAGTTGTTGTATCGGCATGCCGAAGAACATGGTCATTTACTGGGTTTTGCCCGTTTAATGCACCGAGAAGTGTGGCAGCGTTCCGATGCATTGGCAAAACCGCATTTCTTAAAATCCTGTCCTTTAATTTGGCAAAAGAAGGTTGCCAAACTGCCGTTATTTGATTACCCACGAGCGGTGAACTGGCTGTTTAAACAGTCTGCACCAGTGTTGGATTGGCTCAGTTTAAATATGCAGCATACCAGTGTGCGGGTCGCAGTGACTGCGCTCAGTTTTGTCGATTGTAGTCAGGTACATCCACGTATTATTTTAGCGACATTGCAATATTTTCAATATTCTGCGGCGCGTATGTTTATTCAAAGCTGTAATGTGTATGCGACACAGCAGGCGTGGTTTGCGCATGCACATAATGTCAGTCTAATGCCACATGGTGAAAAACAATCTGTAGATGATCCACGAGTTGCGATTAGTCCTTCTATTTTGTATTTGGATGAATGGATGAGTTTGCTTAAAACCGTGGCGCAGCAAGATGAGCATTTGGTGAAGCATGTATTTAGGCGTTTAAGTCGTGTCATGCAAAGTTATATGACTTATTTGCAGCAAATCACACAGGATTTACCACCCGCTTTGTTGGATTATATTCAGCCCGAGAGTCAGCAGCAGCGTGACTTTTATACGGTATTGCAGCGTTATCAGCTTCAACCCGATAATTTTAGGCAGCGTTTTTATTTACGGGCGCAACATACGCGAGTTTCAGTGTTTGACAGTTATGTGCGTGACTATTTACTGGAATATTTTGCAGCACATACGCATATTCCTAAAAGTTTGAGTTGGTTGGGGTTGTTTCATCAGGCGGTGCGTTGGCATCAACAGGTCTACAAAGCAGAGCTGATGGCCAAATTAAAAAAGGAAATTCTGTGCAGTGCATGGCAGGCCAAAAGCCCTATGACGACGCTAAAATTTTCAGGCTGGTGCTTTGAAGAAATGACTCATCTAGACCGTATTATTGAAGAATCACAAAACTTTAAACACTGTTTGGCACTTAGCTATGCCAAGCTAATGAGTGAAGGGCAATATGTGGCGTTTCACATGGCATCGCCACATTATGCGCAGCAATTGACCTTGGGTTGTCATTTTCGGCAAGGACAGCTTGAATTTGATCAGTTGGAATATCCGAATAATCAAATAGCGGAACAGTTACTGGTGACCATTGCAGAGCAGTTTATTGCATGGCTGAATCCACAATTGCCAGCTAAAGCATAAGACAACAGTTGTCGTATTCGCAGACTTGAGCCTTAACTTTTGGGCAAAAACTCGTTAGGCTATAGCCGTTCAGCAATGGTATAGGTCTTATGAAACAGGAAACTGCACTTAAACTTTTAAAAGCAGGTGAAAATGTCTTTTTAACAGGCTCTGCTGGTGCGGGTAAAACCTATACCCTGAATCAATACATCAATTATTTAAAAGCGCGTAAAGTACCTGTAGCGATTACAGCATCTACAGGTATTGCTGCAACGCACATGAATGGCATGACCATTCACACGTGGGCAGGCATTGGCATTAAAGACTTTTTGTCCGATGCCGACCTGAAAAATATGAAAGAGCGCAAATATCTCAAAGAACATTTAGAAAATGCGCAAGTGCTTATTATTGATGAAATTTCGATGCTGCATGCCAAGCAGCTGAATCTGGTCAATCAGGTACTGAAATATTTTAAGGAAAGTGATGAAGCCTTTGGTGGGATTCAGGTGATTGTTGCGGGAGATTTTTTCCAGTTACCGCCTGTGGGGAAAAACGATGAGCGCAATCGTGACAAGTTCTGTTTTATGTCAGAGGCTTGGGTCGAAGCGAAATTTCGGGTTTGTTATTTAACCGAGCAGCATCGTCAGGGCGACGATTATTTAAATGACATTCTCAATGCAATTCGTGCACAAAGAATTGATCATCAACATCTTCAGGCTTTGGAACACACCCGTCATCAAGATATTGGCGACACTTTCACGCGTTTATATACGCACAATATGGATGTGGACAATATCAACTTTAAGCATCTGAATGAAATTGAAACTGAGAGCAAGCAGTTTGATGCCGTGTGTGATGGCAATGAAAAGTTGATTGAAACGCTGAAATCATCGGTACGTGCGCCTGAAATTTTAAATCTAAAAAAACATGCCAAAGTGATGTTTGTTAAAAACAACTTCGATATGGGCTATATCAACGGCAGTTTGGGTGAAGTGATTGGCTTTGAAGAAGATGATGATCACGGCATTTTGCCTAAAGTAAAATTAACCGATGGCACGGTATTACTGGTCGAGCCTGAAACTTGGTCGGTAGATAATGATGCAGGCAAAACCATTGCCAGTTTTCAGCAAATTCCGCTGCGTTTGGCATGGGCAATCACTATCCACAAATCACAAGGCATGACTTTAGAAGCGGCAGAAATCAATCTTAGCCATACTTTTGAAAAAGGGCAGGGTTATGTGGCCCTGTCACGTTTAAAATCGTTAAGCGGTTTGCGTTTATTGGGATTTAATAGCCAAGCTTTGGAACTCGACAGTTTGGCGATTAAGGCAGACCGCCGTTTTCAGGAATTGTCTGAAGAAGCTGAAACGCACTATGCGCTGATAGATTTAACTCCACAACATAATGCATTTATTCGTCACTGTGGTGGCACGTTGAACGAAACCGAAATTTTGCGCAATGAAAAGAAAATTGCCAAAGGTGGAAAAACCAATTATGCGACTGCTACATTGGATGAAACCCGCGTTTTATTTGAAGAAGGTTATGATATTCAAGATATTGCAGTTGAACGTGGTTTAACGCCTGCAACCATTATCAACCACTTGGCACGTTTGCAAAAAGAACAAAATCTGGATATTTCAGTGGCACATCCAGGTGATGAAGTGGTGGAAGAAGTCCGTAAAATTTATAAGCGTTTAATGAAGCGTCAAAATGCCGAGCACTTTAGCGAGGATGGTGCAATTAAACTGCGTCCGATTGTTGAAGCGACTAGTCCACGCATGGGCTATGATCAAGTGCGTTTAGCATTGCTGTTTATTCAGTAATTTATCTATTCAGATGATGACGTATACTGCAATTTTGCATTAAAAATGCCCGCTAAACGTCACATAAAATACTATCGTTTTAAGAAAAACTTCGGTTAAACTGCCATCACTGTAAGCCTTAAATATAATATTCGGTATGGCATTTACACCGTGGTACACCTTACGAAAATTTGTCTATAACAACTTACACGACGATGATTATGAAACATGGTTTAGTCGTTGCATTAACTATTTTTTAATTTTACTGATTTTAGGCAATGCCAGTGCGGTTATTTTAGAGTCAGTGAATGACGTCTATCTTGCCTATCAGGTATTTTTTAACCATTTTGAAAACTTTTCCATTGCAGTGTTTACGCTTGAATATTTGCTGCGGATTTGGAGTATTGCTGAAAAAGACCCATTTATTTCGCCATGGAAACAGCGGGTAAAATGGCTGACTAGTGGTGGAGCAATTATAGATTTATTGGCAATTTTACCTGCTTATATTAACTTCTTTGTACATCTAGATTTACGTTTCCTAAGAATTTTACGTTTACTTCGTTTGTTAAAGCTGACACGTTACTTTGTATCATTGCAAATTTTATTAAGAGTGATCGAGCGAGAAAAAGGGTCATTTCAGGCAGTTATTTTTATTCTCTTTATTATGATTGTGATGTCTGCTGCAGGTGTCTATGTGGTGGAAAGTAAGGCACAGCCTGAAGCCTTTAGCTCGATTCCTGCTTCGATGTGGTGGGCAGTAGTAACCTTAACTACAGTTGGTTATGGCGATGTCACACCCATTACACCTTGGGGTAGAATTTTAGGTGCATTAATTACGGTATTGGGTGTCGGCTTGGCAGCATTGCCCGCAGGTATTTTAGCCACAGGTTTAGCCAACGAACTTGAACAACGCAAGCAGCATTTAGGGCTGAAATTTAGAGAGCTATTGCAAAATAGTGAGATTGATTTGTTAAATGATCAGGAAAAAATTGAAGATTTACGCAAACAAGTCGGTTTAACCACTGAGCAAACCCAAGATATTTTATTGCAGTTAATTCGTGAACGTCGTGAACAAGAGTTGCGTTTAGAACAAGAACCTTATAAATACTGCCCGCATTGCGGAGAGAAGTTGTCGGAGTAAGCTAGGCTTGGGTTAAAAATTTTAAATTCTAGTTTGGCTCTACACATAGGCAGCCTAAAATATGTGTGCTTAAAGCCATACTATTTTTAAGGAATTGTATTGATTTCGTAGTAAATATCATCGAAAAAAATAAAGATGAAGGAAACTCATTATTCACATGATAAGATTAAATTAATTCATTATTAAATTGAATCATGTTTAGCTTTGTTTTTTATTTGGCAAAATAAAAATGCGACCTAGGTCTAAACATACAGTCAATAAGTTGAAAATTAGGAACAAGCAATGCTTGAAATTCGCCACTTAAAAATGCTGTCAGCCCTGCGTGAACATGGCTCTTTGGTTGCTGCTGCCAATGATTTATGTCTGACACCATCCGCCATTTCTCATCAGCTCAAAGAGTTAGATCATTGGTATGGTGTTGAAGTGGTGAACCGCCGTAGCCGTCCTGTGACATTTTCCAATGTCGGGCAGCGTTTACTGAAACTGGCGGATGATGTCCTGCCACAAATTCAAATTACCCAAACCGATATTACCCGCATTGTGCATGGGCAAACGGGGCGGATTATTTTTTCTTCAGAATGTCATAGTTGTTTTGACTGGTTGATGCCGCTACTGAATCAATATCGACAGCAATACCCAGATGTAGATTTAGATTTTGCTTCAGGTTTTGAAGCCAATCCGCATGAATTATTGCAAACTGCAGAATTTGATTTGTTGATTACTGCAGACCCGATTGCTTTAAAAGGTATCGAATATTTTCCAATTTTTGAATATGAATCGCGTTTGGTATTGTCAAATACCCATCCGCTCGTACGAGCTGAGCGCATTACCGTACAGGAGTTGGCAGAAGAAACCCTGATTACTTATCCTGTCGATAAACATCGTTTAGATATTATGTCTAAGCTATTCATTCCAGCCAATATTCAGCCTAAAGCCATTCGTACTACAGATTTAACCCAAATGTTGATTCAATTGGTGGCGAGTGGACGGGGTATTGGCGCATTGCCAGATTGGGTGGTGAATGAATATGAGCAAAAAGGCTGGGTGACTTCACGTCGTTTAGACTGCGTTTCTGCGGGAGGATTACGCCGTACTTTGTATGCGGGTTATCGTAGCGAGGAAAAAGAAAAGAGTTATTTTGAAGGCTTTTTGAAGCAATTAGAGAAATTTTCCCAAAAACGCACGCAGTATTATTCGAGTTAGAAGTCATACGATCCGCATTGTATAGTGGCTGCCAATAAATGCTAAAATCTCAGCTCATCTAAATCTAGAATAAAAACAGTGAGATGTTCTTGCTAAACTTGCCTTGGGACAATTATGGGAGAGCGCAGAGTTCGGTATGTTGGCTGACAAAGAATTTTTGGATTGTTGCTTCTGGTTTTATGGCAGCCATGCATATTGGCAAATTGCCACCGATTTTGCCCATCCTACGTGCTGAGCTTGGAATTAGTCTGGTTCAAGCGGGTTTTTTACTGTGTTTGGTAAAAGCTTCGGGCATGACTTTGGCTTGTTGCTAGGTCGTTATACCGCAAAAATTGGCTTAAAACGCTGTGTACTATTGGGCTTGTTATTATTGGTAGGTGCAAGTTTTATTGGTTGTTTTGTGGATAGATTTTCAGCGTTGTTTAGTCTGCGTGTTATTGAAGGTTTTGGTTTTTCCTGACTACACTCAGTGGCCCTGCATTTTTTGAAATTGGGTGATATAAGATGATTAATCTAAATATAATCATCTAAACTAAACGACCCAAATCAATATTAAGAATAGCCAATAAACAAGGTCAGAATCCCCGCAGCAATTAGTGGGCCGACAGGCACGCCACGTAGCACAGCAACACCAGCGACTGTACCAATCAATAAGCCTGCCACCACATCAGGTTGATTGGTCATGAGTTTTACTCCACGGCCACCCAACCATGCCACAAAAATACCAATTGCAATTGCAAGTAAAGACTTCCAACTTAGAAATGATTTTAGAATTGCTTCACCCGGAAGTTTGCCGCTGGCAATCGGTGTTAGAACACCAATGGTGAGAATGATAATGCCCAGATTTAAGCCATGCTGCTGCAAGAGTGGAAAAAATTCACTGAGCGGCGTAATTCTAAAAACGATGAGTACTGCTGCGGCAATGGTCACAGCTGTATTTTGGCTGAAAATACCACACGCGAGTAGGACGATCAGCACCACCAGGTTAAGGTCTAATTGAGAGAGCATGGTGATCCATAAAAGGGGAAACTGGAAAAGTATAGCTATTGTAGCGGTTTTCAATTGCAAACGGGCAATCTACGTACTGTGGCCAGAATTTACAGTGTATTTGGTTTAGAATAGTTACAGTAAATGTACTTATACTTTTTATTATTAGGTCGCTCATCATGTTGTTGGAAAAAATGTTGCAATCACAAGGCTTTGGATCACGTAAACATTGCCAGCAACTCATTAAAAATGGCGCAGTCACCATTATGGGCCAAACCCAGACCAATCCTAAATTTATATTAAAAATTGCGCCTGAAACGGTTTTGCAATTTTCGGTGTATGGACAAAATTATCAATATCGTGAAAAGGTCTATATTGCCTTACATAAACCACAAGACTATGAGTGTTCGCATCAGGCGACCCATCATTTTAGTGTGTTCGACTTGTTTGATGATGTTTTGCTAAATCGTGGTTTGCAATGTGTTGGACGTTTAGATCAGGACACCACAGGACTGTTATTGCTGACAGATGATGGGCAGTTTTTGCAAGCCTTGACTCATCCAAAAAAACACGTGGCAAAAGTATATGCTATGCACACCGCAGCCCCGATTAATGCGATACAAATCCAGCAACTTGAGCAGGGTGTCGCATTGCGCAATGAATTAGGGTTATTTGCGGCAACAGAGGTGCAGCAATTGGCAGAACATGCGTTACAGATCACCATTCATCAAGGCATTTATCATCAAGTTAAACGTATGCTGGCAGCGGTGGGCAATAAAGTAGAACAATTACATCGTCAGCAAGTTGGTGCATTAAACTTGACTGATTTGGCTTTAGATGTGGGTGAATGGATGTATTTAAGCCCTGAACAAGTCGAATTGGCAAAAAGCCGTATGGAATAAGTGAATTTCTACTGAGTTTTACCAATCGCTTACGCTAGCTAAAATTTATTTTTTGCCTAAAGCTGCACCCGCAAGATCAGGTGACTATTTTAAAAAACAGTGATAAGTCTGGAATTCATCATCTTTGACAAAGCCCATCTTTTCATACAATTGGTGGGATTGGTAATTACTTTTTTGCGTTTCAAGGCTGATGCGCAACGCATTTTCATGGCGTGCAAATAAAATCGCAGTATCAATGAGTTGTTTAGCCGAACCTTGTCGTCTAAAAATAGGGGTAACATAAACATCATCTAAAATATAGTAGGTCGAACAGGCAACTGAAGAAAAGCCTAAATAAAGTAATACAAATCCAGTGATTTTTTGATCTTTAATATGAATGAAAATCACACTTTCTTGATTTTCAAAACGCTGTTTTAAGAATGCTGCAGAAAGGCTTAAATTCGAGGATGCACCATAAAACTGACGATACTCATCGAACAATACAGCAAGTTGGTCTAAGTCTTCTAAAGTGGCGCGTTTTACAATCATTAGGATACTCCATGCTTTTTTATTGTCCTTGCATGAAGCATAGCTAAGTTTTTAAAGTAAATTTTTAAAGAATTGTTTAAAAATGCAACACTGTTAATTTTTGTCAGTTTCACCCAAAATTGCATTGAGTTCATCAAACAAGTCTAAATGTTCATCATCGAGTTCAAAATCTTGCACACTATTATTGCCAATTACAACTGCTTCAGTATTTGGACTTACATCCACTAACGTTGCTTTTTGCTCTTGTTTTAATTTACGTAACTTAATCAATTGTTCCAGATTAATATTCTGATTTTCTATTGAAAAGGGGATTGATTTAGTAAGCACGACTTGCTTAAAGAACAAGCGCACCGCTTGCGCAGGCGTAATCCCTAACTGTTTAAACACAGCAAAGGCCTGTTTTTTCTCTTGAGAGTCCAAGCGAACTTGGTAGACTTCAGTTTTTCTCATAATTTTTAATAGAAGGAAATAGATTTAAATTTTAGCAACATTGTAAACAATTCATTTGTAATTTCAATATGACTACAACGAAAATCCATTATTTTGTAATGACAAATATATTACAATGTCAGTTCTTGCTGTGCGCTAAAGTGGAATTGTTGCAGGCTAATCGGGTCAAAAAAACTTAAATGCTTGGCTAGCAATTGTAGCGGTGCAGAAAAATCATCTGCTTGTTTGTGCTGTAAGATGGGATAAAATGGGTCGTTTTTAATTGCAATGCCTAAGCTGTTTAAATGCACACGTAGTTGGTGTTGCTTGCCTGTTGTCGGCATTAATTCATATTTTGCCCAATTCTGATTATGTTCAAGCAAACGAATTTCTGTTTTGCTGTTTGGTGTTCCTGCCACAACTTGCATCAAATAAAAAGGTTCGCCTTTTTCCATGCGTAATTGCACGGTACAGGGCAGTGGCAAATCAGCTTGATAAGGTGCAATTGCATGGTAGGTTTTTTGCACTTGACGTTCTGCGAATAATTGCTGATACACTGCCCGAGTTTCAGGTTGCTTGGAAAAGAGCACCACACCTGCAGTTTCACGGTCTAAACGATGAATAGGCGTGAGCTGCTCATTCTTTGTTTGTTTTTTTAGGCGTACTAACAGAGTTTCTTGCACATATTGACCCGTAGGGCTCATGGTCAAAAAATGCGGTTTATCTACAACCAATAAGTGTTCATTTTCAAATAAAATTTGATGCAGAAAAGGCACAGCAACTTCATGCGCTAAAAAACGATAATAATAAATATCCTGATGCGCGCTATAAGGTGTGTTTAAATTTAAACGCTTACCTTCTGCATCATAAACTAAACCATCCTTAAAGCGTTGTTGCCATTCCTGTGCAGAAATATGGGCAAACTGGGTACATAAATAATGAAAAATTGAGTCAGGTTGTGTGCTTAATTGGGGTAAATGCAATTTGCTGGCACTCACACCATCTAGCATGGGGGGAACAAAGGTGTTGGAATGAGTCGATGTCATCTAAAAATTGCTCATATTCAGGTGGGGGAGTTTCTTTTTCATCATATTGTAAATAGCCTAAGCAGTTCGGGTGTTAAGCTCAATAATATTAAGCCATAGCCATGTCTCAACGTGTCATAAATTGTCCATATTTACACAGTTTTATCCATCAGTACATAGGCTTTAAAGCAGTGCGATGCTATCATAATTGGTCTTTTGAATCATGTCGTGAGCGTTATGCAGTATTCATTTAATTTGGCTTTAAATAATGAGCAAGATACCCAAAATTTGGCGCAGGTTTTGGCAACGCATTTTCGTTCGGGTGTGATTTATTTAATTGGTGATTTAGGTGCAGGAAAAACCACTTTATCGCGTTATTTTCTACAGCATTTGGGGCATCAAGGCGCGGTTAAAAGCCCGACTTACACTTTGGTAGAACCTTATCAAATTCAGGGGCAAGATATTTTTCATTTTGACTTATATCGTTTAAATGATGCTTATGAATTAGAGCTCATGGGCATCCGTGATTATTTAGAAACCCCAAATGCCTTGTTTTTATTTGAATGGCCATCAAAAGGTGGTGATGAAATTCCACCTGCAGATCTGATCATTGCAATTAAAAAATCGGAAGATGAATTAAGCCGTACCGCAACCCTAAATTCATCTTCAGCTGAATTACAACAAGCTTTGGAGCAACAATTTAATCATGCCTAATGATGTGTTAAATCTACGTCGGATCCACACGCTTGAACCTGCCTTAGCCAACCAAATTGCTGCAGGTGAGGTGATTGAGCGTCCTGCCTCTGTGGTCAAAGAGTTACTCGAAAACTCCATTGACGCAGGTGCAACCGAGCTGATTATTCGTGTGGCACAAGGCGGTAGTACACTCATTGAAATTATTGATAATGGTCGTGGAATTCATGCTGAAGATTTACCTCTGGCGGTGACTCGTCACGCGACCAGTAAAATTCAAACGGCCGATGATTTGCACGCCATTGTTAGTTTAGGCTTCCGTGGTGAGGCGTTGGCTTCCATTGCAGCGGTATCGCGTTTGACTTTGGTCAGTAGCCAAACTGAAGATGGTGTAGGCTATCAGGTTGAAGTCAATGGTACTGCTTTCGATCACCAAGATATTCAAGCTGTCGCCGCACCAAAAGGCACGCATATTCGGGTACAGGATTTATTTTTTAATGTGCCTGCACGTCGTAAGTTCCTGAAAAAACCAGGTACAGAATTCGGGCATATTGAAGAAATTGTCCGTCGTTTGGCATTGACACATTTTGATATTCGTTTTGTGCTAGAGCACAACGACAACATTAAACTGAATCTACCCATAGCAGACAGTGGTGAATTGCGATTTCAGCGCGTGCAGCAACTTTTAGGTCGGAGCTTTGTTGAAAATGCCTATTGGATTGATGCCGATAGTGTCAGTATGCGCTTATCGGGTTGGTTGGGGCACCCTTCCGATGCACGTTCACAAGCCGACTTGCAGTATGTGTATGTAAATGGACGTATTGTAAAAGACAAAACCATCTCGCATGCTTTGCGTATGGCATACGAAGGTATTTTGCATGGACATCAACATGCTGCGTATTTGCTGTTTTTAGAAGTTGAGCCTGAAAATATTGATGTCAATGTGCATCCAACCAAGCATGAAATTCGCTTTTTAAATCAGCGGGAAGTGCATGAGTTTGTACGACATTATGCCAAAGAAACCTTAGCTCAATTTCAAACTGCAACTGCAGATTTAGCCACAGCCATGAAAGCTGATCCTGTAGAACAAGCTGCGCCTTATGTGGTGCAACCGCGTTATCAGGAACAATTTTTACTGCACAAACATGCCGAGGCGAATCCTCACAATTCCGCAAATGATGCAGCAGATGCATACACGATGCAGCCCGATTCACAAGCGGGAAGTGAGTTACTTACCGATTTTAATCAGAGTCAGTCTCAGACAGTTCAATATAACCGACCTGTGCAGAGTAATTATCAAGGTTCACAACAGCTCAACAATGCTATAAAAAGCTATCTCGCGCCTTTACGTGATCTATATCAAGACTCAGCTAATCTTGGGCAAACAACCACAACACCTGCAGTGGATGAGCATCCACTGGGCATCGCAATTGCGCAACTGCATGGAATTTACATTTTGGCGCAAAACAGTGAAGGCTTGATTATTGTAGATATGCATGCCGCACATGAACGAATTGTGTTGCAACAGATGAAAGCCGCTTGGGATAAACCTGAGTTTTGGACTTCGCAGCAATTGCTTATTCCCAAAGTCATTAGTATTAGCCGTATGCAGGCCATGCGAGTGGGCGATTTAAAAGAACAATTGGCGCGATTGGGCTTGGAAATAGACCAATATGGGGATGAACAGGTCATTGTGCGCGGTGTACCTGCAATTTTGCATAAGGCAGATTTTGCTGAATTAATTCCTGAACTACTTGATGATTTAGACCCGAATGATGAAGCGCAAGCCTTGGTACAAAAGCGCGATCATATTTTGGCGGGAATGGCATGCCATAGCGCTGTACGTGCACATCGGATGCTTAGTCTTTCTGAAATGAATGCCTTATTGCGGCAGATGGAACAAACCGAATTTGCTAGCCAATGTAATCATGGTCGCCCGACTTGGCGTGCCTTTCCATTGGCTCAATTAGATAAACTTTTTGCTCGAGGAGAGTAGCGTTACATGTCAAATCAATTGCCGGTCATCAATTTAATGGGACCAACTGCAAGCGGTAAAACTGCTTTGGCATGTGAGTTGTATGAACTGGGGCATTTTGAGCTGATTTCAGTCGATTCTGCGCTAGTTTATCGAGATATGGATATTGGTACAGCCAAACCGACCAAAGCAGAACAGGCGCGCTATCCGCACCACTTGATTGATATTATCACCCCTCTTGAAGTGTATTCTGCTGCACAATTTGTTGAAGATGCCTGCACCTTGATTGACGATATGCATGCGCGAGGCAAAACCCCAATTCTAGTGGGCGGAACCATGCTGTACTTTAAGGCATTGCTTGAAGGTTTATCTTCAAATTTACCCCGTGCCAATTACCAAGTGCGTGCTGAAATTGAAGATAAAGCTGCACGCGAAGGTTGGGAAGCCGTCTATGCAGAATTATGTAGGGTAGATGCATTGGCAGGACAAAAATTCAAAGTGTCCGATAAGCAACGTATTATTCGTGCTTTGGAAGTTTACAAATTAACAGGTACACCGATTACCCAACTTCAAGCGGAACAACCTAAAAATGTACCATATCGTTACACTTTTCATAACCACGCCTTAGTGCCTGATCGGGTAGAATTACATCAGCGTATTGAAAAACGCTTAGAGATTATGTGGGAAATGGGTTTTTTGAATGAGGTGCGCCATCTTATTGAAAAATACGATTTAGATGCAAATTTACCCTCTATGCGCTCTGTCGGTTATCGTCAAGCTTTAGAATTTTTGCAAAAAGGTGATGAAAGTCGCGAAAAAATGCAGGAAATGGAGGATAAGGCGCTATTTGCAACACGACAACTTGCGAAACGTCAATATACTTGGCTCAGATCGTTGCAAGAATCGCATAAATTTCACACATATTTTACGATAAAGCAGGCTCAAGAAGACTTGCGAAACTGCTACGGATAAAGCAAAATTTACACACTGTCTTTTTTATAATTTTTAATTGAAAAATAAAGATAGTTTTTGCGCTGATTTTTAATTATTTTTGGAGTTATAACATGTCTAAAGGTCAAACTTTACAAGATCCGTTCTTAAATTCTCTCCGTAAAGAACGTATTCCTGTTTCCATCTTCCTTGTGAACGGTATCAAACTACAAGGTCATATTGAATCTTTTGACCAGTATGTTGTTTTGTTGAAAAACACAGTAAGCCAAATGGTTTACAAACATGCAATTTCTACAGTTGTTCCTGCACGTAACCCACGTCCAGCAGGTGCACCAGCAGGCGGTCAAGGCGCAGGCTTTGGTGGTCAAGGTGGCGGCTTTGGCGGTCAAGGCGCAGGCTTTGGCGGTCAAGGTGGCTTCGGTGGTCAAGGTGGCGGCTTCGGTGGTCAAGGTGGCTTCGGTGCTCAAGGTGGCGGCTTCGGTGCTCAAGGTGGCTTCGGTGCTCAGGGTGGCTTCGGTGGTCAAGGTGGCTTCGGTGCTCAAGGTGGCTTCGGTGGTCAATCTACAGGCGGTTTTGACAACGATTCTAAATTTGAAGAATCTCAAGAAGACGACAACAATCGTTAATTGATTTTCTGAAAAAAAGCCTCTCATTTTGAGAGGCTTTTTTATGTCTCGCTCTTTTTTCTGATCAATTTACAGACTTTGATTTATAAGCTTGAGTAAGGCTGCGTGTTGCTTAAAGTCGGACGGATGAGGAGATAAGTTTGAGCAACTTCGCTTGAAAATAATAAAACCAGTGCAGTGACACTGGTTTTGATTGTGATCTAAAGATTATAGGCGCTTAGGAGTTCTTTTTACGATCTAAGCTTGGGTCTTTGATTTCCACAAATGCATTGTTACGTGTTTCACGTAACCAACTGTCTAGTTCAGTATCAAATTGACGTTCACCTAAAATTTGACGTGCCATACGCTCTTGGTACTCACGTGTCATATCTTGCTGACGAGTATCGGTGACTTGTAATACATGCCAGCCAAACTGAGTTTGGAATGGGGCGCTAATTTCGCCTTTGGCGGTATTTTTCATTTGGTTTTCAAATTCAGGTACCATCACACCAGGGTTGACCCAACCTAAGCTGCCGCCATCACGTGCAGAGCCTGCATCGTTAGAAAACGTCGCAGCCAAGGTTGCAAAATCTTCACCTGCTTTTAAGCGGTTGTAAATGCTGTCAATCATGTGTTTGGCATTTTCAGGGCTAACCACTTCTGTCGGTTGAATGAGGATGTGGCGAGTTTGATATTGAGGTACCAATGCACGTTGTTCAGTGCTTTTGCGCTCTAAGAGCTTGACCACATGAATGCCATCACGGACTTCAATCAGTTCACTGGTTTGACCCACATTTAACGGTGTAATGCGTGCAGCAAGTTCTGCAGGAATATCTGTTAGGTTGCGTAAACCCATGTCTGCAGACTGTACGGTTACACCATTGCCTGTGTATTTTTTGCTAATGGTTTGAATATCATTGCTTTGTGCCAATTCAGCTTTTACTTTTTGCGCAACTTGTGCGGCATTTTCTGTTCCTGAAATACGCACATGCAAAATATGTACTTGATTGCCTAATGCTGCTTGACCTTGTGGGGTTTTCAGGAAATTATCAACATCTTGGTCGCTAATTTGGATACGTGACATTACGACTTGTTGACGTAAGCGATTGATTGCTAAATCTTCAGCAATACGGTTACGTAAAAAAGCATAACTGCCTGGCGCAGATTTATCTAATTTTTGCTGAAAAGCTTCTAGGCTGTTTGCGCCATTTTGCTGTGCAACTTTTAAAACTGCTTCATTTAAAGATTTTTCATCGGCTTTAATATTATAGCGTTTGACTTGTTCTAATTGTGCTTGGCGTACAATCAGTTGCTCTAAAGCTTGTTGTTCTAAAATGTGTTGCGGTGGAACAGGGCGCTTTTGCATTTCCAGTTGTTGTTTGAGTTCAACCACGCTTTGCGCTAAATCACTTTTTAAAATGACACTATTGTCAACTACAGCTACAATTTGATCATTCGCAGCAAATGCAGGCAGCGCTGCTGTCATGCAAAGTGCTAAGGTTGATGCTTTTAAAAATCGTTTTAACTGTTCTGTCTTCATTAACGTTGTGTCCAAGATTGATTAATTTTATTAAAACCTAAAATACGGTTTTCAAGCAAAGATGCAAGTTTATTATTGAAACCGCCTAAACCTTTCAAATTTAATTCTGCCATAATGGCACGTTTTGGTTTTACACCGACATCGGTAACTTCATCTAAATCATTATAGTAAGAGCGACCATAAACTGAGATGCCCCAGCAGCACGACTCATAGTTCACACCCAGTAAGTATTCACGCGCAACGCTGTTGTCTAGGTCATATTGCGCATGACCTAAAATACGCCAGTTGTTGTGAATAGGCTGAATAAACGATGCCACAACTTGATCATAATGATCTTGACGGTTTGGAATAACACGGCGGTTAATATAACCAAAGCTATACAAGTTGCCTTGATCACCCGTGTAAAGCATATTGACACTGCGCTGTGCATTATCACCATTAGACATCCAAGCTGCATTGGCACCGATGCTGAGGTTTGGGCTTAATTGGCTGGTGAGGCTGACAATTGGCCCTGTACGGCTTTGCGTATCAAAATCATCGCTGGTGTTTTCTAGTGTGACACGACGGTCTTCAAAGTAAAAGCTTTGACCAATTCCTGCTCTAAGGCGTTCTAAGCCAATTTCATCAAACAGGCTATAGCTTAAACCCAAAGACAAAAAGTTGTTATCTTCTAAACGGTCATGACCATAGAAACGGTTTGGACTGAACAACTGGTCATAATTAATCGAAGCCGTTGCAGAGTCAAAGTTCGGGTGGTCGTTTTGATTGCGGTACGGTGCATAGGCATAGAACGCACGAGGGGTGATGGTTTGCAAGTAGCGACCATCTTTTTCAAAGGTAATCCCTGTGTCCAATGTAAATTGTGGCACAGTGACAGATTCACTTTCACTAGATGAGTTGGATTGATTCAACGCATTTCGAGTGTCTTTGTTATAGAAGGTGTTGATGTTACGTAACGATACTTCAGGAATTACAAATGACCACGGGTTGCGGTAGTTATAACGCACTGCAAAGTCGTTATAAATACGGGTGCCGCTTGGTTCGGCTACATCTAATGCACCAATGTCTTTTTTGAAGTAAGCCGTGTCGTTATTAAACTCGACTTGGAAACCTTGAGGGTTGCCTGTTTTATAATTTAATAAAAATTGTGGTAGGCGTGCATAAGGGCGGTTTTCATAGGCAATAGATTGATCCAGCGTTTGGAAATCTTCAACTTTGAGCTGAGCTTTTAAGCCAGGAATACCATTGCGATAGTTAAGTTCCCAAGCACGACGTAAATTAAGATCGGTTTTGGAGTTAGGGTTATTATTTAAATCCGCAAAGTAATCTTTATCTGAAGCATAGTTGTATTCAAGATTGGTCGAAAACTGATTGTTAATTTTCCAGCTGTGTAAAAAGTGCAAGTCTTTACGGTCTTGGTCGTCATATTTGGCATCTGAAGCTAAATAACCACCCCAGATTTGGCCTGAACCAAAATTTTCTGTTAAATAACGGAATTCACCCTCTAGCATTGCACCACGATCGGCAATATAACGCGGGCTAACGGTAGCATCAAAATTCGGTGCAAGGTTTAAATACACAGGAACAGAAAGCTCAACGCCACCATCGTTGGTAAAGCCAAAACTAGGTGTCAAAATACCTGTAGTCCGGCGGTCATCAATTGGGAAATTGAAGTAGGGTACAGCCAAAACAGGAACATTCTTCACATACAATTTGGTGCCACGTGTTTCACCACGTCCCGTTTCCTGATTCAGCTTAATTTCATTGGCTTGAATTTTCCAAGTTGGCGCTTGTTCAGGTGGACAGGTACTATAAGTGGCATTATTTAGCACCATCGTGTTGGTTGAGGTGCGTGCAATTTTTTCTGCCATGCCGTGAGCATGTTGTTCTTCGGCAATATAGAAACTGTTGTTTAAGTCACCTTGCTGGGTTTTCAGGTTGTAATTAATTTCATCACTTTGCGCCAGTAAGCCCGCTTGCGCCATTTGTACCCGACCTTCGGCTTTGGCAAAGGTCTGAGTTTGATCAATGGTAATTTTATCGGCACGAATTTGACGACCCTCTTGGTCAATCACCACATTGCCCTCTAAGACTGAATCGCCATTTGGGTCATAGTGACCATAATCTGCAGTCACTGTAGAAGTTGCATTTTCAGCATCTGCCGCAACAGTACCCGAGCTGATCGGCGTTAGCCACGCACCTTCACAATAGGCAGAACTTTGGCTGTGACCAAATTGTTGTTGTGCTTCAGGTGCAGCTTTATCAACATAATATTGCTCAAAGAACTGCTGCCCAGGATAAGCTTCTTGTATGGTGTGCTTAAGCTGCTGGTTATTGAGATTTGTGACAGATGAAGTCTGATCTGTGGTCTGCGCATAGCTGGAAACAGAGTGACCACATAACAGAGTTAAGACCGCAGTCGCTAAAGGATTAAATTTAAACTGATGCTTCATTTATCTCATCAACCAAGAATGCTTAATCGCAATTAATTATTGTCGCATCATAGAGAAAAAGCGCAGAAGTAGCTACACTTAGCACTTTAAAAACTCAGCCTGTATTAGAATTTATTGCAAATGAATACACAACGCGAACAATTGATACAAACATGGATAACATCTGTACTTGGTTCAGATCAATTTGAAACTCATTTTTTAGCAGGTGATGCAAGTTTTCGTCGTTACGCACGAATCAAGTTGAATAATAAAACATTTATGCTCATGGATGCACCACCAGAAAAAGAAGATTGTGGTCCTTTTGTGACGATTGATGAATTTTTTGCTGCCCATGGCGTGCGCGTGCCAAAAATTGTAGCCAAAGACCTGACACAAGGCTTTTTGTTGCTTGAAGATTTTGGCGATGTTTTGTTATCGACCTTGCTAAATGATCAGACTGTAGATGACTACTATGCGCAGTGTTTTAAACAGTTAATTCAATTGCAAAGTATTGATGGTGCGGCACAATTCCCTGAATATTCCTATGACAAATTGATTAGTGAAATGGAGTTGCTCACTGATTGGTTATTGCCAGCCTTACAAATTCAGCCAAGTGCGGAAGAAAGTGCCTTAATTAAACGCACTTTTGCTATTTTAGCCAATGCTGCCGTGGCACAACCGCAAGTGATTGTGCATCGTGATTTTCATAGTCGTAACTTAATGAAATTAGGCGATGACACAGAGCTTGGTGTGATCGATTTTCAGGATGCGGTCATTGGTGCAGATACATACGACTTAATTTCGATTACCCGCGATGCTTATGTGCAGTGGAATGCAAAGCATGTTTATCGTTGGTTTAAAATGTTCTATGATTTGTTACCAGAAACATCTAAACAAGAACGCGATTTTGAACAATTTAAAAAAGATGCCGATATGATGGCGATTCAGCGTCATATCAAAATTTTAGGTATTTTTGTGCGTTTATATGAGCGTGATGGCAAATCGGGTTATCTCAAAGATTTACCGCGCGTGATGTGGTATTTATTGGAAGAAAGTAAGCCTTATTCAGAATTACAACCATTTATGCACTTTATTCACACGACTGTGATGCCAAAATTTATAGCAAAATATGGTCAGTATGAGGTGGTTGCCTAAATGAAAGCCATGATTCTTGCTGCAGGAATGGGCAATCGCATGCGTCCTTTAACGCTGCATACGCCTAAACCTTTATTGAAAGTCGGTGGAAAGCCTTTAATTGTGTGGCACATCGAAAAATTACAAAAGATTGGTGTGCAGGAAATTGTTATCAATACGGCATGGTTGGGTGAAAAACTCGTAGAAGCTTTGGGTGATGGTTCACAGTTTGGTGTGAAAATTTTGTGGTCGCATGAAGGCCAAGGTTTGGAAACAGCAGGTGGTATCATCAAAGCATTGCCATTATTGGGCAATGAACCTTTTATATTGGTGAATGGCGATGTTTGGACCACCATGGATTTTGCGCCATTATTAAATGTGCAGCTTCAAGATGATTTGGCACATTTGGTTTTAGTGGAAAATCCTGTGCAGCATCCACAAGGTGATTTCACTTTGGCTGCAAACAAGGCCTATACTTTTGAGCAAGCACGCTCAGGTGAAAATCTGACTTATAGTGGCGTAGCAGTGATGCATCCGCAAATGTTTGGCGGTTTGGAATCAGGTAAGCGTCCGCTTGCACCATTGCTTAAACAAGCCATGCAGGAAGAAAAAATTTCTGCACATAAATTGCAGGGTGTTTGGATGGATGTTGGCACTCCTGAACGATTAAATGCGCTAGATCAACAAATTCAGCAGGGTGTGTACGCTTAAGTGCATATTCACTAAGCATTCGCCCCTATGACTGCAACTATAAATCGGTATACTTCCATTAATTTTTTCGAGATGTGAATTGTGATGCATTTGTTTTTTCAGGAACTCAAGCAAGGTAGTCAGGCTTTAGGTTTAGAGCTCAGTGATGAGGCTTTAAATTTATTACTCAAATACCAAGATGCTTTGGTGCTATGGAACAAAGCGTACAACCTCACTGCAATTCGTGACCCGAAAGAAATGCTGGTTAAGCATTTGCTAGACAGTCTGAGCATCCTAAAAGATTTACCTGCTGGTCGTTTACTGGATATTGGGACAGGCGGCGGTATGCCAGGCATGATTATTGCCTTGTGTCAGCCTGAACGCGATTGCGTGTTATTGGATTCAAATGGTAAAAAGATTCGATTCTTAAAACAATTTATTGCCGATTTAAAATTGAAAAACGTAGTGGCGGTTCAAACTCGTGTTGAAAATGAAGACAGCATTCGCGAATTAGGTCAGTTTGATGTGGTGACCAGCCGTGCTTTTGCATCTTTGACGGATTTTGTGGCTGCGTCAAAACCATTTATGCATGAGCAAAGTATTATTGCATCAATGAAAGGTTTGATTCCTGCCGATGAAATAGAAGCATTGAAAGATGAATTTAGCTGTGAAATTATCGAGCTTGAAGTTCCGCGCTTAGACGAACAACGTCATTTACTTTTATTAAAACGTATTTAATTTTCAAAGGACTAGGGTGATCATGGCACAAATTATTGCGATTGCGAACCAAAAAGGTGGTGTCGGAAAAACCACAACCGCAGTAAATTTGGCAGCATCTTTGGCTGTTTTGAAAAAGCGCGTTTTGTTGGTCGATATGGACTCACAAGGCAATGCCACGATGGGTTCAGGCATTCAAAAAAATGATTTGCTGTATTCTGTGACCGATGTATTGTTGGGCGAAGTCCCGATTGAAACCGCAATAAGCAAAGCAGAAGTTGGTTATAAGGTTTTGGGTGCCAACCGTGATTTGGCAGGGGTTGAATTGGTGATTGCTGAGCAAGAAGGACGTGAGTTTATTTTGCGCAATGCTTTGCAGGAAGTCGCCAAAGACTTTGATTATATTATTGTCGATTGTGCGCCAAGTTTAAGCTTAATTACCGTGAATGCTTTGGCAGCAGTGCATAGTGTGATCATTCCAATGCAGTGTGAATATTACGCACTTGAAGGTTTGGCTGACCTGACGCAAACCATTGACCGTATTCAACAAGCACTCAATCCTGATTTAGAAATTATTGGTGTATTACGCACCATGTATGATGCGCGTAATGCCTTAACACGTGACGTGTCTGAAGAATTATCGCACTATTTTGGTAGAAAATTATACGACACCGTGATTCCGCGTAATGTACGTTTGGCAGAAGCACCTGCACACGGTTTACCCGTCATTTATTTTGAAAAAAGCTCAAAGGGCGCAGTTGCTTACTTGAATTTGGCAGCTGAAATGTTGAAAAAAAACAAAGTGAAAAAAGGAAGTAAAGCATGACCACAAAAAAACGCGGATTAGCCAAAGGTCGTGGTTTGGATGCATTGTTGGGGTCAATCCAAAAAGAAAAACTACAACTTGAAGTGCAATCTTTGGATCATGGTCAGCTAAAACAAATTGATGTCAATTTATTAAAACGTGGTGAATATCAACCGCGTCGTTTTATTCAAGAACAAGATTTGCAGGAATTGGCGGCATCTATTGAAAAACATGGTGTAATGCAGCCGATTGTGATTCGTCCGATTGATGACGAGCAACATCCTTATGAAATTATTGCAGGTGAACGTCGCTGGCGTGCTGCACAGTTGGCAGGCTTAACTGAAATTCCTGCGATTGTGCGTGATTTGACCGATCAGGTCGCGATTGCTTTGGCATTAATTGAAAACATTCAGCGTCAAGATCTTAATCCGATTGATCAGGCAATGGCGCTGCAACGCTTTCATGATGAGTTTGGCTTGAGTCATCAAGAAATTGCTGAAACAGTCGGTAAAGCGCGTACTACAGTCAGTAATTTATTGCGTTTACTTACTTTGGCTGAGCCCGTTAAAGAGTTGATGCAGCAAGGCTCGCTAGATATGGGGCATGCACGTGCTATTTTAACTTTGAAAGCTAAAGATCAGCTCAAGGTCGCGCAGCATGTGATTGAAAAGAATTTATCGGTGCGTCAAACCGAACAATTGGTGCGTGACTTTAATGCACCAAAACAAGAAAAGCCGAAAGCGGCTATTGCGCCTGATATTCAACAACTCACGCAACGTCTCTCTGAGCGTTTTAGTGCAGATGTTAAAATTGATTATAACAAGCAAGGTAAGGGCAAATTGACCATCAGCTATCACTCTCTGGAAGAGCTGGATGGTATTTTAAATATTTGCCTGTCCGATTAATTTAATTCGTATTTATTGGGGAAAGCGAATGTGGGAATTGGTAAAAGCGGGTGGTTGGCTGATGCTGCCTTTGGTATTGTGCTCGGTATTTACCGTTGCAATTACCATTGAGCGTTTTATGCGTTTAAAGCGTGCAGGTATTTTGCCTAATGCGTTGTTACTCAACCGCGGGCAAAGTTTAGCGACTGTGTTACAACAACTAAATCAAAGCGCCAACTTAAAAAACAGCACATTAGGCCGTATTTTTGAGGCGGGTGAGCGTAACAAACAACAATCAGAACACTATGCGCGTGCACAAATGGAAGCTACCGCCTCGCAAGAAATTGGTTATTTGGAAAAAAATATCAACTTCTTGGGTACGCTCAGTGCAGTAGCGCCATTATTGGGTTTGTTGGGTACAGTGCTTGGGATTATTGAATCATTTTTAGTGATTGATGTTGGTGCAAGCAATCCCACCTTAATGATTCCGGGGATTTCTAAAGCCTTAATTACCACTGCAGCTGGTATGTTGATTGCAATTCCAGCTTTATTTGCCTATCGTTATTTTCAGCGTTTGGTGCAAGAATATACGGCTGAGCTAGAGCAACAAGCGACTTTGTTTCACGCAGGATTATTTTATCAGCGTCAGCCTCATCAGCTTGATGAAGATGTGCAAGATGTGAAAAAAGTTAGCTAAGGTGAGTTTATGAAGTTCAAACGCTCGCAAGTTGAAGATATTCATATTAACTTGACCCCAATGATTGACTGTTTACTGTTCATCTTGGTGTTTTTGTTGCTTTCGACCACATTTAACCAATTTAGCCGTATGAATTTAACTTTGCCAGATGCGCAAGGTGTACCACCAAAATCTTATGAACATAAAATTGAAGTGGTGGTAGATTCTTCAGGGCATTATTCTGTCAATGGTCAAGCGCTTTCGACTAAGGGGGTGGCAGATTTAAGCACAGCAATTAAACAAATCTCTCCAGATCGGCGCGATTTAATGTTTATCATTGCTGCAGATGCCAAAGCCACTCATCAAGATGTGATTCGAGTGATGGATGTCGCAGGACAACTTGGTTTCGTCAACATCAATATCAGTACGAAAGTCCCAACTCGAGGTTATTAGTGAAGAAGGATTTACAGGTCTATCGCCGTCTTCTGAGATATTTGCTCCCATTTTGGGGCTTGGCAATCTTGGTGATTATCGGTTTCGCCATCAATGCAGCCACAGAGGTATCTGTGGCAAAACTCTTGGAAAAAATTATTAATGCCATTCAGGAGCGCGATCAATCTTTCACCACACTATTTCCGCTATTAGTCATTGCACTGATGTTTTTCCGTGGTTTGGGAACTTTTATTGGCGGTTACTATACAGCAGTGATTTCACGTAATTTGGTATTCAATATCCGTCAGGAAGTCTTTGCTAAATTGCTGCGTTTACCTGCACAGTATTACTTAGATAATACCAGTGGGCACATTACTGCCAAAATTATGTATAACGTAGAGCAGTTGACCGCTGCATCTACAGAATCGCTGCGTACATTGGTACAACAGGGTTTGATTACACTCGGCTTGCTCGGCTATTTGCTATATACCAACTGGCGTTTGACCTTATGTATTTTGGTCTTTGGCCCATTAATTGGCTTGCTGATTCGTAAAGCTGCAAAACGTATGCGTCGTTTATCTATTCAAGTGCAAGACACCATGGGTGATGTAAACCACGTGGTGCAAGAAACTGTAAATGGTAATTTAGTGGTGAAAGGCTTTGGTGGCCAAAGCTATGAACAAACCCGTTTTAAAGAAAATTCTTTAGAAAATTTACGTCGTGGTCTAAAGATGGTGGCTGTGCAACAATTGAACAGCCCAGTCGTACAGTTTATTATGTCGATTGCGTTGGCCATTATTATTTGGATTGCATTACGACCTGAAATTTTGCGTGATATTTCAGCAGGTGAGTTTGTGGCATACATTACTGCAGCAGGCATGTTGAGTAAGCCAATCAAAGCCCTGACCGATATTAATGAAAAATTACAACGCGGTTTGGCAGCAGCGCATTCGGTCTTTGAATTGCTAGATATGCCGGAAGAAGACAATCACGGCACGCTTACACCGGACTTAAAAGGTAATTTGCAATTTAAAAATGTGAATCTAGTGTATTCCGATGGACATCATGCCATTCATGATTTTAATCTGGATGTCAGGGCGGGTGAAACTGTGGCTTTGGTCGGTCGTTCAGGTGCGGGAAAAACCTCATTAGTCAATCTGTTGGTACGTTTTCAAGAAGTATCTTCAGGGCAAATTTTGTTTGATCAGCATGATATTCGTGACATTGAGTTGAATAGTCTGCGCTCCCAAATTGCTATGGTCAATCAGCAAGTGGTATTGTTTAACCGTACGGTACGAGAAAATATTGCCTATGGTCAGCTTGAAGGTGCGAGTGATGACGCGGTGATTGCTGCAGCCAAAGCCGCCTATGCACATGATTTTATTATGGCTTTACCACAAGGCTATGACACACCATTGGGTGCGCAGGGTTTGAATTTGTCAGGTGGTCAACGCCAGCGTATTGCCATTGCCCGTGCTATTTTAAAAAATGCACCAATTTTAATTTTAGATGAAGCCACCAGTGCTTTAGATAATGAATCTGAATATTTTATTCAGCGTGCATTTGATGCAGCCATGCAAGACCGTACGACCATTGTCATTGCACACCGTTTATCTACCATTGAAAATGCTGATCGTATTGTGGTGATGGATCAGGGACGTATTTTAGAGCAAGGCACCCATCAGGAGCTCATAGCCCGAAAAGGTGCGTATTTCCAGTTGCATCAACGTAACTTCGAGGAACATTAATTCATGTCTTTGGCACAATTTATTCAGGACGCTTGGCAGCAACAAGCCAAATGGCTGGTTGTGCTTAGACCCTTGTCTTTATTGTACCGTGGCGTGAGTTTGCTCAATCAAAACTTATATCGTTCAGGGGTTAAAACCGCTTATACCGCTCCCGTACCTGTGATGGTGATTGGTAATATAACCGTAGGGGGGAGTGGCAAAACTCCTTTGTTAATTCACTTGGTGAAATATCTGCAAAGCCTAAATGTCCGTGTTGGTGTGATTAGCCGTGGCTATGGCGGCAAAGGTCCATTTCCAGCCTATGTGGGTATTGATGCCGATGTTGAGGCAGTAGGCGATGAGCCAACCTTGATTGTGCAATCAACAGGTGTGCCGATGGCTGTCGGGCCAAACCGTCAAAAAAGTATTGAGCTATTGCTTGAACAGCATGATTTAGACTTGATTATCAGTGATGATGGTTTGCAGCATTTGGCTTTAAACCGTCAACTGGAATGGATTGTTTTAGATAATAACCGTGGATTGGGTAACGAGAAAATTTTGCCTGAAGGTTATTTGCGAGAACCAAAATCACGTTTGGATGATGCCACCGTGATTGAACATGCAGCACAACCGCACTCGAACTTAAATATGCATCTCGCAGTGGCTGCACCGTATTTGTTGCATCCTCAACAAGAACTGATTTTTGACCGAACCCAAAATTTTTATGCGGTGGTTGGTATTGGTTTTCCTCAACGATTTTACACAACTTTAGAGTCAATGGGAGTAACGCAGTTTCAATGTCACGAATTTCCAGATCACCATGACTATGAAATTACCGATTTGCAGTTTGACGACTCGCAACCGATCATTACCACAGAAAAAGATGCAGTGAAATTATTAGCATTGTTGAAGCAATATCCAGATTTTCAGCGTGAAATTTGGGTCGTGCCTGTAGAGGCAGTATTGTCATCGGCCTGCTATGCCACCTTACATCAACAATTGAAACAATTAGGTTTAAACCTGCCTGAAGGAACATTATGAAGCACATTGTTATCCCTGCACGTTATGCCAGCTCACGTCTACCAGGCAAACCTTTGTTGGAAATTCATGGTCGCGCCATGATTTTACGTGTAGTCGATCAGGCTAAAAAAGTGGCAGGTTTTGATGACTTGTGTGTGGCGACCGATGATGCTCGTATTGCTGAGTTATGTCGTGCCGAAGGAGTTGATGTAGTGCTGACCTCGGCAGATCACCCATCAGGCACAGACCGTTTAAGCGAAGTGGCGCGCATTAAAGGTTGGGATAAACACGATATTATTGTCAATGTGCAGGGTGATGAACCACTTTTGCCTGCACAACTGGTACAACAAGTGGCGCAGTTGCTCGAGGCTCAACCTGAATGTTCGATGTCTACGCTGTGTGAGCCGATTCAGCAACTTGATGAATTTACCCGCGACAGCATTGTTAAAGTGGTCATGTCTAAACACAATCAGGCTTTGTATTTTAGCCGTGCCACAATTCCGTATGACCGCGATGCTGCAAAAGTAGAAACACCAAAATTGCATGCACATGCTTATCGTCATTTAGGTTTGTATGCTTACCGTGTGGAATTACTGCAAGAATATGTGACTTGGGAAATGGGAACATTGGAAAAGTTAGAAAGCTTAGAACAATTGCGTGTCTTGGAAAATGGACACCGTATTGCTATTGCAGTAGCAGAAGCCAATTTACCACCAGGTGTAGATACTCAAGCAGACTTAGACCGTTTAAATGCAATGGATATTGCCCATTTTGAGTAAGTGAACCACCTACCATGCAACGTGATATAATTGGACAAGTGTATCCATGGCAGCAACAAGTTTGGGAAAATCTGACTGGACGATTTCCCAAAATGGGGCATGGTTTATTGTTTTATGGCAAACAGGGTTGCGGTAAAGATACTTTTGCACAGCAATTTGTGGCTTGGATTTTATGCCAGCAGCGTGATGTGCAGTCACAGCCTTGTGGTGAATGTAGTAGTTGTCAATGGTTAAAATCAGATACACATCCGAATTATGTCTATATCAGCACCGATGAAGAGAATAAAAAGCAAAACGCGAAAATTAAGATCGAGAAGATCCGTGATTTATTACCTTTTGTCCAGCAAACGGTAGATGGTTGGCGGGTAGTTGTGATTGAACCTGCCGAAGCCTTAAATATTGCATCTTCCAATGCCTTGCTGAAAACCCTCGAAGAACCGGGTGATCGCATCGTGATTATTTTGCTGGCAGATCATTATCTTAAATTGCCTGCAACCATTCGCAGTCGTTTACAGCACTTCGCTTTAGACCGTATTGATGCAGCACAGGCTGCAGCATATTTACAGCAGCATTTGCCTGATTTAGATGCAAACAAACAGCAATTGTTGATGAATTTGTCCAATCAAATGCCGTTACAGGCTCTGCAGTTAGCACAGGCAGAATGGCTAGAGCAGCGTACAGACTTTATTAAAGACTGGTATAAACTGGTGACGCAAAAAAATATGCCCATGGCAATCGCAACCAAGTGGAACAAGGCGCTGAGCTTTACTGATTTTAGTCAGATGTTTGAATACTTGTTGTGTGATTTAATTTGTGTCAAGCTAAACCAAAGCATTAAAAATTTGGATTTAAGCACCGCTTTGCAGCATTTGGCTGAACAATATGACTTGGAAAGTCTGTTTGGTTTATACGCAGAATTACAGCAAGCCAAGCCACTGCTTGAGCAAAACGTGCAAAGTAATCTGGTGCTTGATCAGCTCTGTATTAAGTTAATGAATATTTAAGGGGAACATGATGCAACCACGTATGGGCGGTATTATTCAGGCCAATATTCCTGATGTCGAAACGCTATATTTAAGTTATATGCCATACGTTGTGGGCGGTGGCTTATTTGTACCCTCTAAACAGCCTGTGAAAATGGGTGAAGAAATCTTTGTGCTCGCAACTTTGCCTGAACAATCACAAAAAATTCCACTCACAGGAAAAGTCATCTGGATTTCGCAAAAACAAAACGGCATTAAATTGCAAGGCTTTGGCATTCAACTGAGCGGTGAAAAAGGCGTTTATTACAAATCTGAAGCCGAAAGAATCCTTGCGGGGCTTAAGTCTGACAACCGTAACAGTTACACTATGTAGGTTGTTTGCTTTTAGGAAAAAATCGTGTTTGTAGATACACATTGTCATTTAACGATGTTGGATTTAAGCCCTTATGATGGTGACTTAGATGCAGCAATTGCACAGTCACGCCAAGCGGGTGTGTCTAAAATTATGGGTATCTCTGTCGATTTAGACGATCATATTGCATTGTCAAAAATTGCAGCACGGCATGCCGATGTCGGTTATAGCGTGGGTGTGCATCCTTGTGAAAACGCTGAAAATATGGCACGCGCCACTACCGAACAACTGATCGCTTTGGCACAAGCAGACAAGGTTTGGGCTTTGGGCGAAACAGGTCTGGACTATTTTCACAGTACCGATTTTGTCTCAGAGCAAAAAGCCTGTTTTGCACGACATATTCATGCGTCACAAGCCGTAAAAAAACCAGTGGTAGTTCATACCCGTGCTGCTAAGCATGATACAGTGGATATTATTCGTGCTGAAAAATCGACGCATGGCATATTACATTGCTTTACAGAGGACTGGGCAACTGCCAAAGCGGTGTTAGATTGCGGTTATTATGTGTCGTTTTCAGGCATTATTTCCTTCAAAAATGCACAAGATTTACGTGATGTGGCCAAGCAAGTGCCTTTAGATCGTGTCTTAATTGAAACTGATAGTCCATATTTGGCACCTGTGCCATATCGCGGTAAGACAAATGAGCCAAAATACGTTCCGTATGTAGCCAAAGCCCTATGTGATGTATATGATAAGTCCTTAGAGGAAATTGCTTTCATAACAACACAAAACTTTGAAAACCTGCTCAAAGGACATTAATTTGAATTGTGGATCGATGTAAATACCGAATGTTGTGGTGGTATATTAAAAATTTCAATTGATTGAATAGTGAAAAGAGAGTTTATCGGGTGAAGATGGATCGTCAGGCTCAGTTTCGAGCAAGAGAAACGTTAATTTTCCAAGTGGCAGAGCAGTTGCTTTTGGAAAATGGTGAAGCAGGAATGACCCTTGATGCTTTGGCAGCAGAACTGGACTTGGCCAAAGGTACTCTATACAAACACTTTCAAAGTAAAGATGAACTCTATATGTTGCTCATTATTCGAAATGAGCGCATGTTGCTAGAAATGATTAAAGACGCGGAAAAACAGTTTCCTGAACATCTAGCATTTTTTATGCTGCATCACTTGCATCATCCAGAGCGTACCGTACTTTTTCACCAAATTGAAGAACGCCTTTCTACAACGGGTGTTGGCATTGGCTTGTTATTTAGTGAACTATACCAAGTCCGCAAAAGCCGATTACGCATCATTATTCGTATGACTGAACAATATTTGAAATCTATTAACAGCCAGATGGAAGTGCGTGATTATTTGGCTTCAATTTGGGCACTTACGCATGGTGCAGCGGCTATTTTAAACTCAAGTTTCTATCAGCGTTATTTAGGCTCGCGGGATACTCTGCGGGTGGCCTATATTGACCAAGCGTTGGCGATGCCCAAACAAGCACAATCTTTCGAGCAATTGAATTAATACGCTATGAACACACCACTGTCTTCGGTTCGCGGTTTTACGCTCATTGAATTGATGGTGGTGATTGTTATTATGGCGATTATGGCATCGCTGGTTTTAATGAATATTGGCGGTGTTGATCAGCGTAAAGCCATGCAGGCGCGTGAAGTGTTTTTATTGGATTTGCGTAAGCTGAATCGTGAAGCCAATGATCAAGCGCGTATTTTTGCACTCAATTTGCATCAATCAACCGATGTTTCACCTGCACGTTATGATGTGTTGGAATATCAGCCTTATGCCACAGAACAACAGTTAAGCCTGCAAAATAATCAAAAATGGCAAAGCTACAGCGAATTTAAAAGCAGAACGTTGCCTGAACAAGTTTCTATCCAAATTTTATCTTTAGAACAAAGCTATCCGAATGCCAACAATAGCGAGTTGCTGCAAGGTAATGCGCCTGCATTGATTTGGCTAGGCAATGGCGAAGCCAAACCTGTGCGTATTCAGTTCTATTTAGAACAGCGTCCTGTGGGTGCGGAAATAGAGGTCGATCATTTAGGAAAAATCCATGAAAGCTAAAGGATTTACACTACTTGAAGTTATGGTGGCTTTGGCAATTTTCGCAACAGCAGCCATGGCAATGACCAAAGTGGCGATGCAATATACCCAATCCACCGCCAATGCGATTTTAAGAACAAAAGCGCAATTTGTGGCTTTGAATGAAGTGGCATTGATGGAAATGAATCGGCAATGGTTAAGTGGTACAGAGTCCAAGCAAGTGACCCAACAGGGTGAATCATGGCAGATTGACAAGTCCACACAGCCGACCATTAGCCCAAATGTGCAGCGTGTTGATCTTCAAATCAGTTTATATAATGAAGATACAGGGCAAGTTGAAGCAGGGGTGACTTCTGTGGTGTTTTTTAATGCCCGCGAGCAGCAGTCATGAACGCAAAGAAAGGCTTTACTTTGGTTGAACTATTAGTCGCCATTGCAATTTTTGCAGTGCTGTCTGCTTTGGGTTGGAAAGTATTTGATTATCTCGCCAAAGTCAAAGACCGCAATGCGATGCACGAGGCTAATTTAGAACAGTTGCAAGAAAGCTATCAACAAATTTTACGTGACACGATGCAGGCTGTTCCATTAACAGCCAATATTAAAGGACAGCAACAACCTGCTTTAGTTTTACAAAACGGACGTTTTAATTTCAGTAAAACTGGTGTGACGGATCCTTTGCAGCAAGGTATTTCACCCCATGAACGCGTAGAATATCAATATCGTGCCGATGAAAAAAAATTGTATCGTTTAAAATATCGTAACTTGCATCAAACGGGCAATGATCAGCCTGAATCGAGCGTAATGTTGGATGAAGTCGAAGCTTTTGAGATTGTGGTATTGAATCCAAATGAATTAAGCAGTTGGCCGGAAAGCAGTGTTGATTCGCAGCAAACTGAACAATTAAGGCTGCTCCCGAAAGGAATAAAAATAAATTTAACCGTGCGCGACGTGCAATATGAATGGATATTTAGCTTATTGCAGACAGATTTTTTAAAGAAGAAAGACAATTAAAGGCGCAATGGCAATGTATGCAAAATCGATTCAGCGCTTAGGTAGCATCACCAAATCACAACAAGGTATCGCCTTGATTACGATTTTGATGCTGGTTGCTTTAGCTACAATTTTGGCCGCAACCATAGCCAAACGGCAAATGTACACCAGTGAAAATACTGCGTATTTGATGCGTCAAAATCAAGCATTGTTATATGCCAAAAGTGCCGAATTATTTTTTGCAGAATTACTGCAAGATGATGCTAAAAATGCAGGCCAAGTTGATCACTTACAAGAAAATTGGGCAAAACCGATGCCGCCATTTCCAGTCGAAGATGGTTATGTATCGGGCGTGTTGCAAGATGAGTCCGGGAAATTTAATTTAAATAGTTTGCTGACAACCGAAGATCAGGTGAACGAAAAAGCAAAAAAATATTTTGAAAAACTGTTACAGCGTGTCGGGCTGCCTGCCCAATTAAGTGAAGCCGTGATTGACTGGCAAGATGCAGATGATGAACCGAGTGGTGCAATGGGTGCAGAGTCGAGTTATTACCAAGGTTTAGCAATTCCTTATTTACCGCCCAATAGCTTATTTCACAGTGCAGAAGAATTAAAACAAGTCCGTGGTTTTGAGGGTGCGAAGTATCAGCAAATTGCGCCTTATGTTAGTGCCTTGCCAAAACGGGATACCACTATCAATATTAACACCGCACCTGCTTTGGTTTTGGCGAGCTTAGATGAAAAGCTGGATGTGGTAGCAGTACAAAATCTACTTGATCGTCGTAATGCCAATTTAGAGCACTTTAGCAATGTAAATGGTTTGTGGGAACTAGAAGGCTTTCAAGCTGTCGATAGCGCGATACGCAATGAATTTACAGGTTTATTGGGTGTGCAATCACAATATTTCAAAGCCAAAATTGAAGTGGTGTTGGGCGAGCGCAAACGTCAATTTAGCAGTAATTTGGTGCGTAGCGAAAAATCTGTCATTGTCAGTGGGCGAAGTCTGGCGCCATTTTAATTTTTATCATTAAATGTTAACTTAGTTGTCATCATTTAAAAGTAATTGCATTGCATGTCTGTACTGAAACCGATCATTATGATTTTTGTCTGGCAATCTGCGGGCTAAAATTGGCTTATTGTTTACGTTTTGCATTATAATTACAAAGAATATCCCCTAAATATTTTGATGACGTTAAGCCCCATGTTAATTCGAAAGTTATTTAAGTTTGAAAATGCGCATATTGTGCGTAATTGCACTTCAGACCGCTGTAAGCGCTCGATTCATGGTCATAGCTACAAAGTAGAATTATTACTGAAAGCTACAAAACTTGATCATGGTCAAATGGTATATGACTTTGGTTTGCTAAAAGGCGTAATCAAAGAATTATTTGATGCCTTTGATCATGCCATTTGTTTTTGGCAGCAGGATGATCCTGCATATATTCAAGCCTGCAAAACATTCAGCGCACGTTGGGTATCTTTACCCGTATCACCATCGGCAGAACAGTTTTCACGTATTTTCTTTTATTTGGCACAGCAAGTTTTGGCATCAACTATCACACAAAATGGGGAAGGTGATGTGGAAGTCTATTCGGTAATTGTGCATGAAACCGATACAGGTTATGCACAAAGCTTTTTGGAAGACATTGAAAATGCACAGATGGGATTGCTAAGTTTGGATCAAATTCATTTCTCTGAGCAAGTACAGACAGAATGGTCAGACCCACAGATGTATGAAAAATTAAAACAGGGGATGACATTCCAAAACCCGAATGTAGAGTTACAAGTTAAACTTTAAATCACATCTTTAGACATCAACAAGGATTGATAGCAGTATGTCTTTTACTGAGCAGCAATATGCGAGCTTAAATAAAGTTCAGTTAGATGAGAGTTGGAAATATAATCTAGCCGAATTTTTATTGAGTCCAAAAATGGATGCGCTACGCGATTTTTTGTTGCAAGAAAAACAACAGAATAAGGTGATTTATCCACCAAGTTCACTGATATTTAATGCGCTAAATACCACGCCTTTAAATCAGGTGAAAGTCGTGATTATTGGGCAAGACCCTTATCACGGACCTAACCAGGCACATGGGCTTAGCTTTTCTGTACAAAGAGGGGTTGCATTGCCACCATCTTTGCGTAATATTTTCCATGAGTTACATACAGATTTAGGTGTGCCTATTCCAAAACACGGTGATTTAACGCACTGGGCAGAGCAAGGGGTATTGCTGCTTAACAGCGTGTTAACGGTAGAAGCAGGACAACCGACCTCGCACCAAAAGCAGGGTTGGGAAGATTTTACAGATCATGTGATTGATGTGTTAAATCAACAACGTGAGCATATTGTGTTTATTTTGTGGGGCGCATATGCACAACGTAAAGGACAACGTATAGATCCAAATAAACATCTGATTTTGAAGGCAGCGCATCCATCGCCATTGGCAGCAAACCGTGGTGGTTTCTTTGGGTGTAAAGTATTTTCAAAATCAAATAATTATCTTAAACAAAATGGCATTGAGCCTATAGACTGGCAGCTGGACGCATGACACATTCTCCCATTTCTAAAGAATATCATCTGGATTTAATTGTCGAAGAAGCAAATAACGGTTGGCGCATTGTTCGTTTGAATCGCCCAAAATCTTTGCATGCTTTAGATGAATCTATTGTTTCTGCATTATTGGCAGTATTTCAAGATTTCCATACAGACGATAGCGTAAAAGCAATTTGGCTAGATTCGACGACACCAAAAGCATTTTGTGCAGGTGGTGATGTACGCAAGTTACGTCAGCTTGTCATTAATGATGAAGTTGCAACTGCAAATAAGTTCTTTGAGCAAGAATATGCGTTGGACTTGTTGCTACATAACTATGCTAAGCCTGTTTTAGTGTGGGGTGAAGGTTATGTCATGGGTGGTGGTTTAGGCCTATTTATGGCTGCACCATTTCGTTTGGTCACACCGTATTCACGTTTAGCTATGCCAGAAATTAACATTGGTTTATACCCAGATGTAGGTGCAACCCGTTTCTTGGCAGACCGTGGTGCGATTGGTTTGTTCACTGGTTTAACAGGTTCAATCATGACTGCAGCGGGTGCTTATGGCATTGGTTGGGCAACGCATATTTGTGATGCACAGCGTGCAGCAGTCTTAGATAAAGTCATTAATATCGACTGGAATCATTACCCTGCAGGTGACTTCCGTGCCATTGATGATACCTTGAACAGCATGCACCGTCCTGTAGGACCAGGTCCGTTACAAAACTCTTTGGATGTCATTCAAAGCGTGTGCCGTGGTGTGAGTTTTGAAAGTGATTATGAGTCGATTATTGGTTTGAGTGATGCGCGTAGTGATTGGCTACGTCAAGCCAGTGAAAACTTACAAAAAGGTTCACCAACCACAGCGGCGTTAACGTGGTTATTATGGCAATGGGGCAAAAAAGTTCACGCTTGGAAAGAAGTATTCGAACTGGAAACGCAAATTTCAGACTGGAAAATTCGCCACCCAGATTTTGTCGAAGGCGTTCGCGCACGTTTGGTTGATAAAGACCTTGCACCAGCTTGGCAGCAAAATGGACCTGTGCAGCTTAAAACCATTTTTGCAGACAATCCACCTGTGACGAGCATTGAAAGCTGGAATGAGTTATTGAAACAATACGAGATTATTTGATTTATATTGATTTTTTACTCATATTTAAATGTCAGAACAAAACTATAGCGATGAAGATTGGATGCAGCTTGCCTATGCGCAGGCTGCTTTGGCCGCAGCACAGGGAGAAATTCCTGTGGGAGCTGTTATTGTCAGTCAAAATCAGGTGATTGGCGCGGGTTATAACGCGCCTATTTCTTTACACGATGCCACTGCACATGCCGAAATTGTGGCAATTCGTGCAGCGTGTGATCATGTTCAAAATTATCGTTTACCTGAAGATGCTACGCTTTATGTAACACTGGAACCTTGTACCATGTGTGTGGGTGCGCTCATTCATGCGCGAATCAAACGGGTGGTGTTTGGCGCAACTGAACCCAAAGCTGGCTCATTGATCAGTGCCAGAAAGCTTTTAGAGTCAGGTTATTACAATCATATTTTTGAGTATCAATCAGGTTGTTTAGGGCAGCAATGTTCAGCCCAATTGAGTGATTTTTTTAAAATGCGCCGTGCGCAAAAGAAACAACAAAAACAGCAACAGTGTATAAATGACCTTCATGATCAAAACCAGTTCTGAGTCTTAGGCTTGATTTGCGTTAAACTAAATCAAACACAATCCAGCATTCATTATCAGGGCAAACCATGCACGCTATTCAAATTAAACAAGAATTTAATGCGCCAGTTGCGCAAGTATTTGAATTACTTTCTAAACATGCAACTTATAATATCGCATTTGCACCAATGCAAGTGGTACGCATTAAAGACTCTACCGATCCTGAACGTCCAGATGGTGTAGGTTCAGTGCGTCGTATGGGAATTGGGCAGATTAAACCTTTACAAGAGCAAATTACCTTACTCGAACCGAATCAGCGGATTGAATATAAAATCATTAAAAATCCATTGGTGAAACATCATTTGGGTACACTTGAATTTCAGCAAGTGGCGGATCACAAAACCTTAGTCACGTATCGCATTGAGTTACAAGCGCGTGTTCCGTTTGTGAGTAAAGCTATTCTCGCGCAGTTGAAAACTGCAATTAAAATTGGTTTATCCAAACTTGCAAAATCTCTTTAATCATTTCGGAAACATCATGACGGTTCAAATTATTACCATTGATGGCCCTAGCGGTTCAGGTAAAGGCACACTCGCGGCAAAATTGGCAGCACATTATCAATTTCATTTGCTTGACTCTGGAGCGTTGTATCGTTTGTTGGGTTTGGCTTTGCATAAGCAGGATTTGCTAGATCAGCTTGATACTCAATTGAATCAATGCGTTGCTATTGCAACACAGCTCAATATTCAATTTGTGACCCAATCAGAGGGCACACAAGTGTTACTTGATGGTGAAGATGTCACGCAAACCATACGTACCGAACGAGTGGGGGAATATGCATCAAAAGTTGCAGCAGTACCTGAATTGCGCACAGCATTACTCGCACGCCAGCATGCCTTTGCTCAAGCACCGGGTTTGGTTGCAGATGGACGCGACATGGCGACCAGTATTTTTCCAGATGCACAGGCTAAAATTTATTTAACTGCTTCGGCAGAGTCGCGTGCACAAAGACGTGTAAAACAGTTGCAGGGTATGGGGCTGGATGCTAAAATAAACGACATTTTAGCGAATATACAGGCTCGCGACAAACGAGATATGGAGCGCACAGTTGCTCCGCTCAAGCCCGCAGAAGATGCTTACATCATTGATAGTTCTGAGTTGAATATTGATGAAGTATTTGTATTAATGACGGCTTATGTCGATCAGAAGCTTGCTATTTGCCGCGCTTAATCGCGTGAAATAAATCTATTCAGCGAACGCATAGCTTGATCAGTTCTATATGGACTATGTAGACGTTTAACTAAACCGGCCTTGTCTGATCCAAGACCGCTGACTTTATCAGGTATATCATGACCGAATCTTTTGCAGCCCTCTTTGAAGAAAGCGAATTAAACCTCAACGTTGAAAAGGGTGCTGTCATCCAAGGCGTTGTAGTAAGCATCGACTCTGACTGGGTAACAGTTGATACTGGCCTTAAATCAGAAGGCGTTGTTGATCGCGCTGAATTCTTAAACGAACAACGCGAACTTGAAGTTCAAGTTGGTGACACCGTTGATGTTGTTGTTGAAGCACTTGACAACGGTATGGGTCAAACTGTTTTATCACGTGAAAAAGCGAAACGTGCTGAAACTTGGACTAAACTTGAAAAAATCTTTGAAGACGGCGAAATCGTTACTGGTGTTATCTCTGGTAAAGTTAAAGGCGGTTTCACTGTAGACATCGGTCCAGTTCGTGCGTTCTTACCAGGTTCTTTGGTAGACACTCGCCCTATCCGTGACACAACTCACCTTGAAGGTAAAGAGTTAGAGTTTAAAGTAATCAAACTTGATGCTAAACGTAACAACGTTGTTGTATCTCGTCGTGCAGTGATGGAAGCTGAATCTTCAGCTGACCGTGAAGCGCTTCTTGCTCAGCTTGAAGAAGGTCAAACTGTTACTGGTACCATTAAGAACCTTACTGACTACGGTGCATTCGTTGACCTTGGTGGTATTGACGGTCTTCTTCACATCACTGACATGGCTTGGAAACGTATCAAGCATCCATCAGAAGTGGTTGAAGTGGGTCAAGAAGTTACTGTTAAAGTACTTAAGTTTGACAAAGAGCGTAACCGCGTATCTTTAGGTCTTAAGCAATTAGGCGAAGATCCATGGTTAGCGATCATGAGCCGTTATCCTAAAGGTTCTATCGTTAAAGCTCGCGTAACGAACTTAACAGACTACGGCTGTTTCGCTGAAATCGCTGAAGGCGTTGAAGGTTTAGTACACGTTTCTGAAATGGACCACACCAACAAAAACATCCACCCATCTAAAGTTGTTCAGATTGGTGACGAAGTTGACGTGATGGTTCTTGAAGTTGACGAAGAGCGTCGTCGTATTTCTCTTGGTATCAAACAAACTCGTGCTAACCCATGGGAAGAGTTTGCTAAGAACCACGACAAAGGTGAAAAAGTTTCAGGTACGATCAAGTCTATCACTGACTTCGGTATCTTCATCGGTTTACCAGGCGGTATCGATGGTCTAGTTCACTTGTCTGACATTTCTTGGAACGAACAAGGCGAAGAAGCAATTCGTCGTTACAAGAAAGGTGACACTGTTGAAGCGGTTATCCTTTCTGTAGACGCTGAAGGTAATCGTATCAGCCTTGGTATCAAGCAACTGAACAGCGATCCATTCAACGATTTCTTAGCTGCTAACGAACGTGGTGCTTTGGTTAAAGGTACTGTAACTGCTGTTGACGCTCGTGGCGCAACTGTTAAGTTAGCTGACGAAGTTGAAGCAACACTGAAAGCATCTGAAATCAACCGTGATCGCGTTGAAGACGCAACTAAGTTCTTAGAAGTTGGTCAAGAAGTTGAAGCGAAAATCATCAACGTAGACCGTAAATCTCGCTCTATCAACTTGTCTATCAAAGCGAAAGACGAAGCTGAAGAGAAAGAAGCTGTTGCTAATTTGAAAACTGCAGCTGGCGGTCAAGACAATGGTCCTAAGACCATTGGTGACTTGATCAAAGCTCAAATGGGCAACTAAGTTGCGGGTAAACTGTATTGTTAATGTAAACTAACACATACTTTTTGCACAAATACTGTAAACGGTAGCGTAGTATTCAATTATTACGCTACCGTTTTGTATTTAAACAGGTTATTATCAGTTTATGTAAAAGTAGCTTGATAATTAAAGAGGTCGCAGATGACTACTGAAGCACTGAACAAGTCTGACTTGATAGAACGAATTGCTTTAAAAAACCCCCATTTGGCTGAGCCATTGGTGGAAGAAGCTGTTAAAATCATGATTGATCAAATGATTGCATCACTATCGGCAGATAACCGAATTGAAATTCGTGGATTCGGTAGTTTTGCATTACATCACCGTGAACCGCGAGTAGGTCGTAACCCAAAAACAGGTAAGTCTGTAGAAGTTGCGGCTAAAGCTGTACCGCACTTTAAACCAGGTAAAGCACTACGTGATGCAGTAAATGAGTCTGTAAACAAATAAAATTCCTAGGGGTGTTTATGCGTTACGTTCTAGTCGCTATTTTAATTATTCTATTTGGATATTCTTTAGCATTGGTTTTGCAAAACGGCACGGAACTTTCGGTTGACCTGTTATTTACTCAAGTGCCTGCAATGCGTTTGGGTTTATTGCTACTGATTACATTGGCACTTGGTTTGGTGCTAGGGTTATTGCTGGGTGTGCAAGTGTTCCGTGTATTCCAAAATAGTTGGGAAATTAAGCGACTGCGTAAAGATATTGAGCATCTGCGTAAAGAGCAAATTCATGCAGCTCAACTTGCTGCTGCTGAAGCTGCTGCGCATACTCGTCATGAAAAAACGGTATTAGATGTGCATACTGAAGATCGTTCTTCTAATGCACTATAAACTATTCTGTTGAGCGAATTTATCATCAACACCTCAAGGTTTTCTTTGGGGTGTTTTTTTATTTGTGTCTTTCAGGAACGGCTGATTATTGTTGCGATGGGGGATAAGCTGTCTTTTTGACTATCTGCTTGGCACGAATCACTTTATAATAGCGGCTCTTTGTCAAATCCATAGGTAATTCTCTTGAGTATCATTGTTGCCCTCGATGCTAAAAGCCAATGTGACGCCTTAACCATTGCAGAACAATTAGACCCTGCATTGTGTCGAGTAAAAGTAGGTAAAGAGTTATTTACCCATGAAGGTCCAACCGTCGTGAAAGCCCTACACGACAAAGGTTTTGAAGTTTTTCTGGATTTGAAATTTCACGATATTCCAAACACAACAGCTCAGGCAGTATGTGCTGCAGCAGATTTAGGCGTGTGGATGGTCAACGTGCACGCTTCAGGTGGTCGTAAAATGATGGAAACCTGTGTGGAGCGTTTAAAAGCAGGAAATTATCAAACTCAATTGATTGCAGTGACTGTTCTAACCTCTATGGGACGTGAAGATTTAAAAGATATAGGTTTAGATATTGAGCCTTTTCAACAAGTTCAGCGTTTAGCTAAACTCACTCAAGAAAGTGGTTTAGATGGTGTGGTGTGTTCTGCACAAGAAGCCAAAATGCTACGCGAAACTTTAGGACAAGATTTTGCCTTAGTAACTCCAGGGATTCGTCCTGACGGTTCAAATGCTGATGATCAAAAACGTATTGTGACCCCAAAACAAGCCATGCTTGATGGTTCTACGCATATGGTCATTGGTCGTCCAATTACAAAATCTGATAACCCGCGTCAGACTTTGAAAGATATTTTAGCGACGCTTTAATCTTAACCTATGTAACTCTTTTTTTTAAGCAAGATAAGCCCTCTCTCTAACTCTCTCCAAGAGGGAGAGAGCACAATTAGCGCAAATCCTCTCTAACTTTCTCTCAGAGAGAAAGAGAACAATTGTTGATTCTTGTTAAATCGCTGCCAACACACTTACAGCAATGGGTGCGAGAATTGACAGTACAAATCCACTGACCATGGCATGTGGAATAAAATCATTGCCACAGGCTTGTTTGACCATGGGCAAAGTGACATCCATGGCAGTTGCGCCTGCGGCAGAAATCGCAGCGCGGGGATAACGCCATCCCAAAATATACATTAACAATATTGCAAAAATTTCTCTAAATAAATCATTCATTAACGCAATGCTACCTAATTCGGCATTGCGAAGCTCAGATACGACTATTCCGCTCATGGAATAAAACCCATAGCCTTGTGAGAGCATGAGCAAGTCTTGTAGAGTGATGGGGAGCCAAAATGAGCAAAGTAGTACACCTGCAATCGAACCTAATATGCAGCCTACGGGCACCATCAAAATTTTCCAATTCAGCCAAGAACGATCTAAAGGCGAATAAGCAAGATCGAGTCCAATCATCCACATAAACAGCAACAGTAAATACCAAGTGTTGATCTGAACTTTCAACTCCATAACACTGAAAACGAGATGCAGTAGGTAGCCTACCAATAGTGCAAAAAAGGCATAGCTGATATTAATGCAAGATTGAATCAATAACTGTAGTGAAACTTTACCTTGTGATGCTTGAAGCCCCAAACTTTTGTAAAGTAAATAGCAACATAGAAATGCACCAATTGAGGTGGCAAGCGCAATTTGTAAAGCTGTAGAGAGAAGATGCGATGGCTGCTGTAGTGAACCGAGCGTTTGTGAAAATTCCATCGCAATTGCAATGAGTAAGATATAGCTAAAATACGGAAGCAGTTGAAACGCAATTTTTTCGATTATAGGAGGAAGGCGTTTTGCCAGTACAAAGCCTAAGCCTAAACAGCAGAGTAATTCGAAAATCAGCCAAAGAGATTGCATGAGATCAACAGGTAGGAGATAGATAAAAACCTCTTGATTATGCCAGTTTACTTTTAAAAGCAGAAATTTATGCCACTTTGCTGATTAATCTGAAATCACTAGGATGTAGCGACTTGGTTTTTAGCCAATATTTCCAAGTATAGGTTGGCCAAAGAGCAAAGTTTTTTCCACCATCTTGTTGATACCAACTTACACAGCCTGATTGCCAAACTGTGTTATTCAGCATATCTTGCACATCGTGGTTAAATTGATCTTGTACTTGATCTTTCACTACAATTGCATTGCTCTGTGATTGTGTTACCAAATCCATCATTTGCAGAATATAATCGACTTGCGCTTCGATCATAAAAATAACTGAGTTGTGCGCCAAAACTGTATTTGGCCCAAGCAACTGAAACAAGTTTGGAAAACCTTTGTGGCTAATGCCATAATAACTCTCAGCGCCATCTTTCCATGCCTGTTTCAGCTCAATGCCATTACGACCGACACAATCAAAATGCTTTAAGTAGATACGTGGATCGGTAATAAAACCTGTACCATAAATCAGGCAGTCAATCTGACGTTCTTTACCATCTTTGGTGATGATGCCATTTGCAGTAATTTCCTGAATAGCATCTGTAACCAGTTCAACGTTTTTACGGTTAAAGGTTGGAAAATATTTGTTGGAAATCAAAATACGCTTACAACCCATGACGAAATCAGGAGTTAGTTTCTTGGCGAGTTCTTTATCTTTCACCTGAAAACGAATAAACGCTTCTGCCAGTTTTTGGGTATATTTCATCACACTAGGTTGCATGATTGGAATCGCGCGTGACTCATTTGACCAATACAAACGCGCACGATGTAATTTTCTAAACCAGTCTGCTTGTTTAAATAGTTTTTTCTCTACATTCAGATATTTGCGTTCATCTCGTGGAATGACCCATGCAGCCGTACGTTGCATCACATATATTTGTTTGACTTGGGGTGCAATTTCAGGAATGTATTGAATTGCGCTGCCGCCAGTACCAATAGATGCCACAACTTTACCATTTAAGTCGTATTGATGATCCCATTGTGAGGAGTGAAAAACCTTGCCCTGAAACTTTTCAATCCCTTTAATGTGAGGGATTTGCGGCACATGTAGTGGACCAGAAGCAAAGATTAAATATTGACAACTCATTTGTCTGCCATCTTTTAATGTAACGTGCCACAGACATTCTTTTTCATGGTATTCCGTATGCACCACTTCGCTGTTAAATTGGCAATATTCACGCAGATTAAACTGTTGCACCACATCTTGAATATACTGAAAAATTTCTGGCGCATCGGCATAACGTTTTGACCAGTCAGTTTTGGGTGCAAAGGACAATGAATATAGATGCGACTGTACATCACAAGCTGCGCCAGGGTATTGATTTTCACGCCAAGTACCACCCACTTCATTAGACTTTTCTAAAATCAAAAAGTTATGAATATTGCGCTGCAGCAAACGAATCGCCATGGCTAATCCACCAAAGCCTGCACCAATAATTGCGACTTGATAATGCGCTGCTGCAGCCTGCATGAAGGTATCCTTATATTTATTTTGTTTGACTTAGGTCTGTTTAACTTGTGTTTGTTTATGTCAGGATAGAATAAGCCAGCATGCGCTAACATGATCGTGCTGACATAAAAATTGATATTTTCGGCAATTTCTATCTGGGGACGAATCGGGTAAAAAGGATATTCCATTTCACATTGTTCAATTTATGAAAAGATCCATACTCGGCTTGATGTATTTAATACAAGGCATGCGTAAAGCAGGCGTTGATGTCGATGCAAAATTGCAAAGTATCGGCTTGTGTGCAGATGCATTGGACACCAGTTCTGTGATTCATCCCAGTCTGGAATGGGATATTTTAAACGTTATAGGCGCAGATGTTGAACCTGAAACGGGGTTGTTTATTGGACAGCATTATGCTTTGGCAGGTTATGGTCCATTATTGATGTTATTGGTAACCAGTCCAGATATTGCAACTGCACTAGAAAAAGGGATTCAATATCAAGGATTGACGCATTTAAGCGGGAAACTGAGTTTACAGCATAGCACGCGACATATTGCTTTGTGTTATCAACCCAATGATTTGCATAGTAATTTAGGTGTATTGCGTGCGCAGTGTGAAATTTCAGGCACATTTAAATTTATTCAAGACCTATATAAAATGATGGGGATGAGTGCGCCACGTATTCGCATAGAATTGCCATTTACACAGCCGCAGCAAAGTGAAGTTTTACAAACTTTTTATGATTATTACGGTCAAGATATTGTTTTTAATCAATCACAAGCAGCATTTTGGTTTGATGATTCAGTCCTCACTGCACGTATTCCATCTGCCGATTCGGTCACTTTTGGTAGTTACGAAGTCAAGTGTGTAATTGAGTTAGAGCGACTTAAACTTGAAGATGATGCGCCTTCGGTGGTACAGCGCGTAAAAGATTATTTGGAATTACAACAGGGTAGTATGCCGAGCATGGCAGAAACAGCACATGCTTTGCAAATTCCTGAACGGACTTTGCGCCATCAACTGCAACAACTTAACACCAGTTATAAACAAATTCGTGAAGATCTCATCAAAGATAAAGCATTACGATTAATTGAATATCAGGAATATTCAATTGAAATGATTGCAGAGTTACTTGGTTATTCAGAACCCGCAGCATTTAATCATGCCTTTAAGCGGTGGTTTGGACAAAGTCCACGCCAATATACGAAGTAGCCTAAGTAATTTGCAAACTATGCCAAAGTGCTATATCTCCCGATTCGATCTTCGTTATAATCTACAAGTCAAAATAAGTACTGATGAATATGTCTGATTTTAATTCGCCACAAGCCACAGCCTTTACTCCATTATCGCCTGCTGAGCGTTATGCACAAGCGTTAGCCTCTGGACAATTTATGCCAGATGATGCGCAGGCGCAGGCTGTACACGAACTTGAGCGTGTGTGGCAGGAATTAATTCAACGCTATAAAGCATCAAAAAAAGCGTTCCGACGTTTCCGCCGCCAAACAGCACCACAGGGTGTTTATATGTGGGGTGGTGTAGGTCGTGGTAAAACATGGCTTATGGATCAGTTTTATGACTCGATTCCATTTAGACGTAAAACACGTATGCACTTTCACCACTTTATGCAGCATGTTCATCGTGAACTGAACAAACTTTCGGGGCAGCGTAATCCGCTCGATTCTGTTGCAGACCAAATTTATAAAGATGCAGTGGTGATTTGTTTTGATGAATTTTTCGTATCTAACGTGACTGATGCGATGATTCTAAGTGACTTATTCCAAAAATTATTCCATAGAGGTATTACCTTAGTGGCAACCTCTAACATCGCGCCAGACGGTTTATATAAAAATGGTATCCATCGAGATCGTTTTATTCCAACCATTGAAATGGTCAAAAAACATTGCCAAGTGCTAAATGTCGATGCTGGTGTAGATTATCGCTTACGTGTTTTGAAACAGGCGCAATTATTTAAATCGCCCTTAACGCAAGATAATCAAAACTGGATGGCACAGCGTTTCAGTGCTTTGACCAATACACAACATCATTCTTCTGAGCCAATTATCATCAACCAACGTGTTGTCGAAACAATTGCGCATACTGAAGATGTGTTGTGGTGTGAATTTTCAGAACTGTGCTTTAAACCGCGTAGTCCTGCAGACTTTATTGAAATTGCAAATATCTACAATACTGTTTTGGTGAGCAATGTACCGCATTTAACCGATTTCTTGTCTGAAGGTACACGTCGTTTTATTTATTTGGTCGATGAATTTTATGATCGTGGTGTTAAATTATTATTGACCTCTGAAGATTCGATTATTGAAATCTATCAGGGCGAAAAGTTAGCATTTGAAATTGAACGCACGCGTTCACGTTTATTGGAAATGCAATCCGATGACTATTTAAATGCAGAACACCGCCAAATACAGGCAACAGAAGCCGAACAGCAAATTAGTTGATTTTAAAGCGCCTAGAATTAGGCGCTTTTTTATGTTAGAAATTCAGTGACTGCTGGTTTTATCGACATTTTGTTATAAACGTGGCTTAATCTTGAAAGGTTGAAATAAGACTGAAGCCGATTTTTACAACAAAATCTGAACTTAAGTCTAATTTCGACATTTAAAAAACTTTATACACTGTAAAAGTATATTTAGATGAGCAATAGTGTCGTGTTTCTGATCAGCATTTATGATGATTGTTGTCATTCATCTTGTAATAAATGATCGTTATTTTGAAATGTGATAATACTATTCAGCTAAATATAAATCAGTATACTAGAATCTCTTGTATAAAAAGTAGCAATATCAGGAAAGACAATGACTGCACGTATTCAAAAAGGCAAGTTAGCGATTGCTAAAGAACTTTACGATTTCATCGAAAATGAAGCATTACCAGGTTCTGGTTTAGACAGTGATACATACTGGAAAAACTTTGAGCAAGTCGTTGTCGATCTTAGCCCTAAGAACAAAACATTACTCGCAAAGCGTGATGAGCTTCAGGCTAAAATTGATGAATGGCACCGCAATAATACATTTGAATTAGAAGCTTACAAAGCTTTCTTGACTGAAATTGGCTACTTGCTACCAGAAGTAGAAGATTTTCAAATTACCACTGAAAATGTCGATGAAGAAATTGCACTACTTGCTGGCCCGCAGCTAGTAGTTCCTGTACGTAATGCGCGTTACTGCCTGAACGCAGCGAATGCACGTTGGGGTTCATTGTATGATGCACTTTATGGTTTCGATGTCATTTCTGAAGAAGGTGGCGCGGAAAAAGGTAAAGGCTATAATCCGAAACGTGGTGAAAAAGTTATCGCATTTGCGAAAAACTTCTTGGACGAAACTTTTCCACTGGCACAAGGCTCACATGCTGATGCCACTCAATATGCAGTTGAAGGCAATGTACTGGTTGTAACGTTAAAGGACGGCACTACTACGACTGTGGCTGATGCATCTAAATTTGTTGGCTATAACGGCGAAGCTGCTGCACCGAATGAAATCGTACTGAAAAATAATGGCTTGCATGCGCTGATCCAAATCGATGCAAATAGCCCGATTGGTCAAACTGATGCAGCTGGCGTTAAAGATGTGGTGCTTGAAGCCGCTGTAACAACAATCCAAGACTTGGAAGACTCTGTTGCAGCAGTAGATGCCGAAGAGAAGGTAGAAGGCTACCGTAACTGGCTAGGCTTAATGCGCGGTACGCTTGAAGAGTCTATCGAGAAAAATGGCAAGACTATTACTCGTAAGCTGAATGCTGACCGTACCTTCAAGAATCTGGAAGGTGGTGAAACTAAAGTTCACGGTCGTTCATTGATGCTTCTTCGTAACGTGGGTCACTTGATGACAAACCCGGCAATCCTGGTGGATGGCGAAGAAATTTATGAAGGCATCATGGATGCATTGGTTACTCCATTGCTTTCTGTAGCTGATATCCGTGGCGAAAACACGATCAAAAACTCTCGTAAAGGGTCTATGTACATCGTGAAGCCGAAAATGCATGGTCCTGAAGAGGTTGCATTTGCAGTAGAGCTGTTTGAGCGTGCTGAACAGGCGCTTGGCTTACCTGCGAAAACCCTGAAAATCGGTATCATGGATGAAGAGCGTCGTACTTCGGTTAACCTGAAAAACTGTATTGCTCAGGCGAAAGACCGTACCATCTTCATTAATACAGGCTTCATGGACCGTACTGGTGACGAAATCCATACCTTAATGGAAGCAGGTCCATTCGTTCGTAAGGGTGAAATCAAAGGCCAAAAATGGTTCCCAGCTTACGAAAACCGTAACGTAATGATCGGTCTGCAAGCAGGTCTGCGTGGTAAGGCACAGATTGGTAAAGGCATGTGGCCAAAACCAGACATGCTGTTAGACATGTACAAAACCAAGACTGAGCATCCGGAAGCGGGTGCAAGCTGTGCATGGGTACCATCTCCAACAGGTGCAGTGATTCACGCGATTCACTACCATCAAATCAATGTAGCAAACCGTCAGCAAGAATTACTTGCAACTGAAGTGCTACCTCTAGATGACCTGTTGACTCCACCATTGGCAACAGACACCAACTGGACCGAAGAAGAGAAACTGAAAGAACTGGAAAATAACTGTCAGGGTATTCTGGGTTATGTGGTTCGTTGGGTTGACCTTGGTGTGGGTTGTTCAAAAGTTCCTGACATCAATGATGTAGGCTTGATGGAAGACCGTGCAACTTTGCGTATTTCTTCACAACACGTTGCAAACTGGTTACGTCACGGTATCGTAACACGTGCACAAGTTGAAGACGTGATGCAGCGCATGGCGAAAATTGTAGATCAACAAAATGCTGATGATCCACTATACACGCCTATGTCTAATGACTTTGCTAACAACATTGCGTTCCAAGCTGCATCTGACTTGATCTTCAAAGGTGGCGAGCAACCTTCTGGTTATACAGAGCCACTTTTACACGCAGCACGTTTAAAATTAAAAGGTTACACAGGTGACTAATCCTCAAGGATTTTGATTTACTGATTATGTAATACAAACAAATGAGCCTCTTCGGAGGCTTTTTTGTGATCTGTAATTGCAGTATTTTTCGTGATAATTTTATCGCTGAATGGGTACAGAATGTACTTTTTCTGTTAGAAAACGCCACTAAACGTCAAATTGAGGAGTAGAGTGAAAGCTAATTTAGAAAGTTGCGAAACGACAAATAAAGCAAAATTCTAAATCACTTGCACAGGAAAATATGTGTAAAAATGCTTCGACTATGGTTTTAGCTGTGATGATAAATTAAGTATTCAGCGATATATGAAATTTGCCGTTTAAAGAGATGGTAGGGTTAAGAAGAAAATGTTTGATCTGCGAATAAGATTAGCATGGATCCCTCTGACCATGTTTCGATGAAGTAATTTCATGTGCATGGGGCTGTTAAACGCACTGTTATTGTTATTCCACTTGCACGTTTAGATGAAGTGCTGACTCTGAAACCACCGCACATACACTCCTTTGTGCAGGTCTTTCCTGTAGATGAGTTTGAGTGTTCGCATATTCAAAAAGCAAAGATCGAAAAGTAAGCCCTCAGCTTAACTTTTTCGATCTTTAAGTGCACTTTGTACTCAAAGTTAGGATAAGAACTGATGTGGAACAATAACGTGATATTTAGCGTGCTAAATTATTAAAAATATGACGTAAACTTTCCATCATTTTTTCAATTTGTAGGGGAGTCAGACCATCAAATGACTGCTCTAAAACAACGCTTGTCAGATCATTAATTTTGTTGGTCATCTCATTGCCTTTTTCTGTGAGCACGACGCGAGTGATACGCGCATCATCATCGCAAGAATAGGTTTCAACCAAACCTTCATCTTTTAAACGATATACAATTTTAGTTGTGGTTGACATTTTTGACACTACCATGTCTGATAAATCGGATACACTCGCATGCGATTTTGACCTTAATGCCAATAAAATACGACGACGAGAATTATCTAAACCATACTTTTTAAGTGCCTGATCGACATTGTGTACATATTGTGCATGTACTTGTGTAACCCAATAATACGGAAACTGTTCAATATCATATTGGTCGGCGGATGGTAGAAATTTTGAATATTTCTTAGACATTGCATATTCCCTGCATTGTTTTAATTGTATTTTTCATATTTCACATTTTATGTGAAAACTCATGTGCTTAGCAAGATGCTTTCAGTGGCTAAAATCTGATTGAAATTTAACGCAATATTATCCATTTCGATTAAAAAGCTAACTTTGCAACTGCTATTTTTCCAAGCATGTCGGTATTTGTTTCAGTTCAATCCAAATTCATGTGTCATATTAATTAATCCTCTAGAATTGTTTTAGTTTGGATTAATAGTGAGTGATCTCGTTTTATAAGTTGAATTATCAATTTAACCATCAACTTAGGGTGCATTTTAATTAAAAAAATATATTTGTACACTTGGCTCTTAGCTGAAAGTGCGGGCTTTTAGGCTGGATTGTATGGAAAACTTATAAACCTTGGTCTAATTTATGATGAATAATCATTGTTTATCAATATGTTAGATTGTGTTAAGGTGTGGATTGGTTTGAAGTTTTAATCTATGACTAATGCGTCTAAAGATAGATATATGACAATTCATTTGACATTTTAATCCATTCTCACGGCTTTTGTTCTGTTGTTGACGATCTTAAAAAAATTAAGAATATGAAAATAAAGTAAAAACCATCTTATAGATCATACTGTTTAGTTTTATTCAAAAAAATTAAAAATTTAATTACAAATGTTCAAGATTGTGCATAATTAAGCAATCTATTGCTAAAAAGGTTACTTTTATGGATCTGTCGCCGTGCGCAGGTCTACTTTATATTTCGATTTCTGCTAACTATCTCGGAGATATGAACTAATGGAGTTTTTATTAGATCCGGGAATATGGGTTGGTTTAATTACACTTATTATTCTAGAAATCGTATTAGGTATTGATAACCTAGTCTTTATTGCAATTCTTGCAGAAAAATTACCCCCAGAACAGCGTGATAAAGCCCGTGTGATTGGCTTATCTTTAGCGTTGTTTATGCGTTTAGGATTGTTATTTGCAATCTCTTGGTTGGTTACTTTAACCGAACCGTTAATTACCCTATTTGAAAAAACCTTTTCAGGGCGTGACCTCATTCTCTTGGGCGGCGGTTTATTCCTCGTCTACAAGGCGGTAGGAGAACTGCATGAGAAGATGGAAGGCAAACCTGAAATCAAAGTCACGACCAATGTGGTTTATGCAAGTTTTGCCGCAGTTGTAGCACAAATTGTTGTTCTAGATGCAGTTTTCTCTTTAGACTCAGTCATTACCGCAATTGGTATGGTCGACAATATCTATGTGATGATGATTGCAATGGTGGTTGCAATGTTGGTGATGTTGCTTGCATCTAAGCCATTAACTGCATTTGTGAACCGTCATCCAACAGTGGTGATTTTGTGTCTAAGCTTCTTACTTTTAATTGGTATCAGCTTAATTGCAGAAGGTTTTGGCTTTCATATCCCTAAAGGTTATATCTATTCAGGTATTGGTGTTGCGATTGCTATTGAAGCATTTAACCAATTTGGTCAGCGCAATGTTGCAAAACATGAAGCAAAAATTCCGTTACGTCATCGTACTGCAGATTCAATTTTAAAATTGATGGGTGGTCGAGTTGAAACCAGTAGCCCTGATTTGCACAATGAAGCGCAAGAAGCGTTTGCAGATGAAGAGCGCTACATGATTGGTGGTGTCTTAACATTGGCTGAGCGTTCAGTTGCTTCGATTATGACACCACGTAGCCAAATTTCATGGGTCAATATTGAAGATTCACCTGAACAAATCCGTGAACAGATTTTATCTGTACCACACAGCTTATTCCCAGTGTGTCGTGGTAGTTTGGATAAAGTCATTAGCATTGTACGTGCCAAAGAGTTATTGGATGTATTGGACGAAGAAGAAGAGCTTAAAGCTTTAATTAAACGTCAGCGCCCAATTTACATTTTTGAAAAAATGAAAGTGATTGATGCGATCAATACCTTGCGTACTTCTAAAGGTTCTTTGGTGTTGGTTAGTGATGAGTTTGGTAATGTCCAAGGTTTGATTTCACCGCTTGATGTGTTTGAAGCGATTGCTGGTGAATTCCCGGATGCTGACGAACAGTTAGATTTGATTAAAATCAATGAAAACGAATGGAAAGCAACAGGTATGCTAGATTTATACCAGCTTGAACTTGAACTGGGCATGATGGATCTGATTGAAGAAGATGCAGGCTACATTAGCGTTGCGGGTCTGATTTTAGATAAAACCCAAGGCGAAGTTCAGGTGGGGACGCAGTTGGATTATCAAGGTGTGCACTTTGAAGTGATAGAACTTGATGGCAACCGTATTAAAACTGTGATGATTCGTTTACGCTAATTGCCAAGCATTAAATTAACTCACTCAAAAAAGCTCTGCCGAAATGGTGGAGCTTTTTTCATGATGCAATAAAAAGATTGTGGTATTCCATTATGAAAATTTGTATTAACAAAAAGTCTGAGTTTTAAATGTTGAACATGAGCAGCGGTTAATATGGAATAGAAAAAAGAAGCAACCAAACAGGATTACAAATTTGGTTGCTTAAACAGGGAAAAGAAAAAGCGAGAAACTAAAACCAGAAAATGTCTAATTTGTAGGTGATGTCATCACTGAAAATTAAACTGCCAATTGATTTGCAATCACATCCCATAAATTTTGATGTGATTTTTTAAACATTGCCATGTGACCAATGGTTTTGTGCTGATAATGCTCAGGTTTGAGTTCTATCATAATGGTCGGGGCTTGAGGATAAAGACGGAGTAAATCTTGTACATTGGCTTCGGTGGCAATTTCATCATCTGAACTCCAAATTGCAGTAATTGGGCAGCGAATATCATCGTGATAATGCTGCGTAACTGTTTTACCAACCGCATTGATCACATAGCCAGGTTTGCTACAAAACTGTGCCCATTGTTGTGCCACATTTTTAGGTAAGTTTTCACCCATGCCAATTGCATTGGTTGGACCATATCCATGAGTAATTCTGGCAAGTGGAAAAATAACATTAAACATCACTGGAGCAAGCAGGCGAGTACGACCTTTTAAACCTTTTGTGTGGCCTGTAGAGCCAGAAACAGCCACGACTTTTGCCACTTTATGATATTCAGGATTAATCCCTAATAATTGTCCGCCTGCACTATGTCCCAATAAAACGACCTGTTCGGCTTGTGTTTTTTGCAGCAAAGTATTTACTGCTGCAGGAATATCTAACTGTCCCCAATCGACAATACTGGCATTACATTGTTTTAATGGTTCATGCAATGAATCACCAATACCACGAAAATCAAAACACAGAACAGCATAGCCTTGTTCATTTAGCCATGTGGCAAAAGCGTGATAAAAACTTTTAGTAATGCCTGTCGCTGGACAAATCAAGACAGGTAGACGTTGTGCTTGTGTATATTGATTTGGATAATAACGGGCAGCTAGAGCATAACCATCTGCACAAATAATATTTAAGCTTTCAAATGTGCTCATAATGTTTTTAAGAATGAAGAGAGTAAATTTACTTTACACGAGTTCTAAAAAGAAACTTGTATTTATTCTGACTCTAAAGTCAAGCAGAGTAGTCTGCGAGTATAGTTAAATAGCCATACGAAAAATAAAAGAGTGTTAAACATGGAAAGTTTATCTTTGGCAGTGCGCCTTGCACTTATCTTCAGTGGAATATTTTTGTGGGTGGGGATGCTTACAGGCGTGTGGAAATATTGGCAAATTCGTGCTTCTGCCCAAGCGCGTGCACACTATTACGTGGATATCGCACATCGCAGTAGCTTGTTATATGCACCTGCGAGTTTAATTTTAGCGGTCTTGGCTTATTTTTGTATTTGGGATGCCACTGTAATTTTAATGTGTGTGATTCTAAATTTAGTATTTTTCAGCTTTTCTATTCTGAGTTATATCTTGCATGGATTGCTTAAAGACACCACCAATCAATTTAAACAACCGCATCAAATTGCAACAAGGACATTACCAAGTTGGTGCATGAGTCAGGCGATGCTGTTATTGATTGTGGCTGAATTGGGCGGGACGAGTGTGTTGTTGCTCGGTGCAATCTATGGGTTGTTGTAATTCTAATTGCTTAGTTTAATTTTTTCATGGTAGTCAGCAGAAGATTTTGAGAAGTTTGTTGTAGATCAGGAGTGATGATTAGAGTCTGTTTTCTGAGTTTGGCGGCAGAGGAGTGATCCATCTGCCGCAAAGTGAAAGCGAAAAAAATAAAATGAGTGTGCATTAGGGTAAAATTAATGAATTTCTACCTTTTTACGCCCACGAAACTTTTGGTCAATCGATGTCCAAATGGCAAAGGCTATACATACCAATAAGGCATATAAAAAATAGGTTGGTTTCAAGTTGCCTTGAATTGAGCCTTGGAGCAATAGGGTGAGCATCAGTGCAAAAGTGGTGCTTAAAAAAGTAACTAGATTTTGGTTAGCCTTCAGAGCGTTAATGAAGACTTGCGTATTGAAATGTGTAAACATCTCCATCCCTCCTTGTTATAAATCACTAAAATCTGAGCATTTTATTCAGATTAGTTTTAATGTTCTACCTTGTTTCTCAAACTATTTCAAGTCCTTATAGTCATATTTTGATAAAAAACATCATTTTTGTAAGAAATACCACTATTTTTTATCATTTATTTACAAAATAATAAAAAGTAGCGTGTTTTTTTAGTTATTTAAATACGATTTCTATCGTACTTGCATATTTTATGCCAGCTAATTTTGAGGGCGACTATACGACTTTAGCGTTAATTTGAGATGTGTTTAAAATGGTTGAATGGTTTATTTTATTTTAGTATTTTATTGAAAATATTTTAATTTCATTTGTTTATTTATACCAAAAAAATATTTGGGTTGCTATCATCATGGCTGGAAAATTGCCTTAAAAAGAGGTAGCTTTAGCACAAGAAACAATAAGTTCGAGTTTGGGTAAAACCTGACAATTATTGTCTAACTTAAACTCGTATTTGGATAAAACACGACTTTAATACAAAGCAGTTTGAAAATAGAGCGTGACTTGAAACCATAGCCTAGCTCGAAGTCCGTACTGGCTATTTTTTCATTCGATCACGTATTGCAGCGAATACAAAAATCAGCAATGCAGGAATCAACCAAGCGAGGTTTTGTTCGCTCAGAGGTAAATTGGTCAGTGAGGTCGGCAAGAATCTAGCTAAGTCAGCAGCCTTCATTGCGTCAATGATGCCAAAGAACAATGCAACTGCCGCAGTAGGTGCAATCACACGAGTTGGAATACGGAACAATCCCCAGAAAAAGCTGAGTAAAATGACGACAATTGCAGGTGGATAAATCGCACTTAAAATGGGCACTGAGACTGCAATCAGCTTGGTAAGTCCAAGATTTGAAATGCCAAATGCAAAGCCTACTAAAATAAATACCCAACGGCGGTAGTGAATTTTAGTTATTTGTTCAAAATATCCTGCACATGCGCATGTTAGTCCAATCGCAGTAACCAAGCAGGCAATAAAGATCATGGCAGCTAAAAATACCGAGCCAAATCCGCCAAAGGCATGTTGTACATAGGCGTGTAAAATTATCGCACCATTACTGGCATTGGCGGCAACATCGTGACTGCCCATCCCCAGTTTAAACAGACTCAGATAAACTAAGGTTAAACCAATCCCTGAAATTAAACTTGCCCATACTGCATAGCGGGTGATGAGTTTTTTGTCAGTCACCCCACGTGAACGAATCGCATTAATGATAACAATCCCAAATACCAATGCACCTAAAGTATCCATGGTGAGATAACCATTAATAAACCCTTCAGATACAGGACTGTTTACATAATTGTGAATGGCGGGAGAAATTGTACCTGTTGGAATAATAAAGGCAGTGATCCCTAAAATTAGTAATGACAAAATTTTAAGCGGGGAAAGTACATAGCCCACTGTGTCTAAAATTTTGTGTGGATACAGTGAAACCAACATCACCAAGGTAAAATAGATGGCGCTATAAATGAATAAGGTACTCGCGGAATCGCCAAAATAGGCCGAAAAACCAATTTCATAAGATACTGTTGCTGTACGTGGCGTGGCGAAAAGCGGGCCGACTGCTAAATAACAGACGACTGTTAAAATTAAGCTCGCGATTTTGCCCAAAGGCGAACTTAAAATTTGTATAGAACCTTCAACACGTGACAAAGCCATAATGGTAATGACGGGTAAGCCAACAGCGGTAATGAGGAAACCGAGCGCAGCAAGCCAGACGTGTTCGCCCGCTTGTTGTGCCACGATAGGCGGGAAGATAATATTACCAGCACCTATAAATAGTGCGAAGGTCATAAAACCCAAGGCAATAATATCCCGTGTGCGTAAATTCGTCATGGGAGAAAAAAATAAGGTGTAAACGAAAGAAAGCGATTTTAGTAGATCGAGCTATAATTTTCTAATTTATTTTATGGGTTGTATTAATATTTTTTATGATATGTGTTTGTATGCTGTTTTAATCCTCAATATAAAAAATTAGATAAATTACTGTTTGTCATATGTATATTTAAAAAATGCTGATCGCACATAATATGGTCGCTGATCTCGTGTGAGTTTTTAATTGGTATTTTAAATGGTTAGTTCTTAAACAAAACTGAAGTTTGCATGACGATGTATACTTGTTCGCCAGCTTGAGCTGATTTTACAAGCTGAAAGGGCTATAATCCTAGACTTCAGGTTAGGAGTTCATCATGCGCGCCCTCAGAGTCAGCATTAAATCAGAGCAAGATATTGAGAAATTACGCATTTCGGGGCGTTTGGCGGCTCAGGTGTTACAGATGATTGGCGAGTATGTCAAACCTGGTGTTACGACAGAATATTTAGATGATTTGTGTCATGATTATATTGTAAATACTCTAAAAGTAGTTCCTGCCAATGTGGGCTATCACGGTTATACCAAAACCACCTGTATTTCACCGAATGAAGTAGTCTGTCATGGTATACCATCACCCAAAACTATCTTAAAAGATGGCGACATCATTAATATTGATGTGGCGGTGATTAAAGATGGTTTTTATGGCGATACTAGTCGTATGTACTTTGTTGGACACGTGAAACCAGAAGCCAAAAAACTGGTGGATACCACTTATGAGGCGATGCGCGCAGGCATTCATGCGGTTAAACCAGGTGCGACTTTGGGTGATATCGGCTATGCCATTCAAAGTGTGGCGCATCGTGAAGGATATAGCATTGTGCGTGAATATTGCGGACATGGTATTGGAAGGATTTATCACGAACAACCAAGTGTGCTGCATTATGGTCAGCCTGGACAAGGTTTGGTGCTTAAAAAAGGTATGGTATTTACCATTGAGCCGATGGTGAATGCGGGCAAAGCACAAGTGAAAGAACTGAAAGACGGCTGGACGGTGGTAACTACTGATCAGTCACTTTCTGCACAATGGGAACACATGGTTGCCGTGACTGATACAGGTTTCGAAGTGTTATCACCGTGGCCAGAAGGTACGGGGAGTTATCCTGAAATTTGATGCGCGAATGCTTTCAAGTTAAGAGTGATAGATAAGACATCTTAGACTTTAGTTTTAAACTCCTTGTTAAAAAATAAACAATTGCTATAATTGAAGTCAAAGATACTTGCTGTAGTTTCTTTGTTTTAACTTTCTTATTTTAGATTGTAGTTTTCAAAGCTTATCTGTCTTAGATAAGCTTTTTTTTGCTGTTGTGTATCTGAAATCCAATAGATGCTTTGTACTAACGAATGGTCAGTTTTTCGACCAAATAGTCGATAAATACACGTAAAGCAGGTAATAAACCCCGGCGTGAAGGATAGACGACGTGGAAAACGCCGTGTGGCGCATGCCAGTCGGATAAAACACGAACTAATTCACCCGATGCAACATAATCTTCGACGATAGTGTCAGGTAATAACACAATGCCACAATTTTGTCGTGCCAATTGTGCCAACATCATTAAATCTGAACCCATAACGGTAGGGTTGACCTTAATTTTTTTTGGTTGCTGTTGTTGATTGTGTACGACCATGAATTGCTCTAAATGCTCATCTGACATGCTTAAAATTTTATGCTGACTTAAATCTTCAGGTTTTTTCAAATCGCCAAATTCGTTTAAATAAGCCTGACTGGCAAATAAATGTTGTTCGATTTTACTGAATTTGCGAATTACCAAACTTGGATCGTCATCTAAATTTGAGCGGACACGCAGGGCAATATCGATCCCTTCGTTGACGATGTCGACACGACGGTTGCTGACAATTAGCTGTACTTTAATTTCAGGGTAGGCTTTCAAAAATTCAGGCAAAATTTTGGCAATTTCATTTTGCGCTATTGAAACAGGTAGGCTGACTTTAATCACACCACGTGGTTGAATGCTTAGGTGGTCGACCAAATTGTGTGCGGCTTGGGCAGCATTCATCATCACTTGCGCATGACGATACACATTCATACCAATTTCTGTGACTGCAAAATGACGTGAACTGCGTTGAATTAAGCGTACGCCTAAGCGTTCTTCTAGGTTGTGTACGCGTCGGCTAAGTTTGGATTTTGGAATATCGGTGGCACGTTCTGCTGCACTAAAACCACCGTGTTCGACCACTTGGGCAAAACAATAAAAATCATCCAAATCTGTAAGCATGACTAAATTCCATTTGTGCAACAATGCTTAAATTAAAGTGTTATCGTTGCATGTTGTCAATCTTTAATCATCCTTTCTTGCTGTGCTTTTTGCAGAATATCTAAAACTTGTCGGTATTCTTCTAAACGGGCTAAATCACGTGCTATAGGATTAGGAATCCGCGCTAAATTCATGTTGTCTTGCACATCTGCAATTTTTACGGCGCAGGCAAGCCGGTTTTGTGCAGTACGCATTGCCGCTTGGGCACGAGTTTCATGTGGCAGTTTGGTGAGCGCCTGAATTGCTTGAATAATATGTGTTTGAAACCCTAAGTTTTGCAGGTCTTGTGTTGTGGTGTGGGTATCTTCAAGAATGTCGTGCAGGACGGCGACAATTTGCTGATCGGTCTGTTGTAATTGCAACATTACACGTAAGGGGTGCAAAATATAAGGCTGACCGCCTTTGTCTACTTGTCCTGCATGTTGCTGTACTGCAAGTGTAATTGCATTTTCTAGAGTTGCCATAAGGATAATTAAAAAATTTTTATGATTATAAGCCGTGCTTAGCGCAAAATATAGAAATTGCTTGTTATGATGCAAAACAGATTTCTTGTTTATCTATTTACTATTGGTGATGCTGCTCTATGCCATATCAACTTATTGAACTGAATACGCCTGCGACTGAAAATTTACTTTGCCCGCATTGCCAACATGCTGTAATTGATTGGGCAGAAGAACAATATATTCAGCCTTGTGAGCATACTTTGTTTGTGGCAATGGATTTGGGTTTTGAATATGCCTCAGATGTGTTTGAGCAAAGTATGCTACGCAGTGTGGATGAAATTCATGCACATGATGATCAATTAGATATGTGGCAAGAACTAACTTCAAGTCGCTATCCGCAATATTTGATTTTTAAAACTGATTTAGGTGTGCAAGGTTTATCACGCTATGTCGGATTTACTGTTGCCTAATTAAACTTCATTTGAGAGTTTAAGATATAAAGAATAGGGAAATTCCACAGTTGAATTTCCCTATATTGTGATGATGAATTGTTAACAAACTTTAGATATTTGATTCGCGCTTAGCTCTCAATATCTTCTTCTATTTCATCGTCAGCACTGTCCATTCCTAACTCTTTGAGTTTTCGCGTCAAAGTATTACGTCCCCAACCCAATAGCTCGGCGGCATGACGTTTACGTCCACGGGTTTGTTGTAGTGCGGCATTAATCAAGGTGCGTTCAAACATTGGAATGGCGATATCTAGAAGTTTCATTTCGCCATTTTTCAGCTTTTGTACTGCCCATTGCCCAAGTAATTCATCCCAATGCTGCATAGATACCCGATCTGCCACATGAAGCGCAGAATGTTCAGCTAACTTTTCAATTGGAATTTGCTTGAGTTCTGTTGGTAAATCTTCAGGATAGACTTCACGTCCTGTAATCATCACTGTAAGCCAGCGACAGGTGTTTTCCAGCTGGCGCACGTTACCTTGCCACGGTAATTGCTGCATATATTCAACTGTTTCAGGACGTAATATTTTTGGACTTACACCTAACTCTTTGCCTGCACGTGCCAAAAAGTGTTGTGCTAACATTGGAATATCTTCACTGCGATGTGCCAGTTTAGGGATATGAATCCGAATGACGTTTAGACGATGATATAAGTCTTCACGAAAGCGCCCATCTTGAACCAGTTTTTCCAAATCCTGATGCGTTGCTGCGACAATTCGTACATCCACTTTGACAGGAATATGCCCACCGACCCGATAAAATTCACCATCTGCCAATACGCGCAATAAACGGGTTTGGGTTTCAAAAGGCATATCGCCAATTTCATCTAAGAATAGGGTGCCACCGTTGGCTTGTTCAAAGCGCCCCTGACGTTGTGTATTGGCACCTGTAAATGCACCTTTTTCATGTCCAAAAAGTTCGGTTTCAATCAAATCTTTCGGAATGGCGGCCATATTTAGTGCAATAAAGGGTTTGCTGCTACGTGGTGAGTGGCGATGCAGTGCATGCGCTACCAACTCTTTGCCAGTCCCTGATTCGCCATTAATGAGCACAGTAATGTGTGACTGAGATAAACGACCAATCGCACGAAACACTTCCTGCATAGCAGGTGATTCACCAATAATTTCTGTAGATTGAATGTGCTGTACTGTCGATTTTGCAGATTCTTGCTGTTGTAATTTGGTGATATGCAAAATTGCACGATTGACTAAAGCGAGTGCTTCATCAATATCAAAAGGCTTAGGTAAGTATTCAAATGCACCTGTTTGATAACTAGATACTGCCGATTCTAAATCGGAGTGTGCTGTCATAATAATTACAGGTAAGTCAGGATAACTGGTTTTGACTTTGCCAAGAAAAGTTAAACCATCAATTCCAGGCATGCGAATGTCGGTCAAAATTACATCAGGTGCATCTTGGTTTAACTCATCTAGCGCAGACTGTGCTTCTTCAAAACTGGTGACTTCAAAACCTTCTTCTCTAAAAGTTTTTTCCAGTACCCAGCGCATTGCACGGTCATCATCAATCACCCAAATTTTATTTCGCGACATGACTCGCCTCCCAAGGTAAATATAAGCTAAATATTGTTTTTCCTGGAATGGATTGGCATTCAATCATTCCGTTATGTTGATGCATAATATTTTGTGCGATGCTCAAACCAAGTCCTGTACCGTTTGCGCGTCCAGTCACCAATGGATAAAACACGGACTCTAAAATGTCTTCAGGTACGCCTGGGCCGTTATCTTCAATATCAACACGTACGGTAGAACGATTCAGCACACCATTAATGGTAACCAAGCGTTGAATACGAGTTCTTAAAATCAATTCAGGTCGATGCTCGGTAAAGAAATCGGGATGTTCGGTCATGGCTTGTACTGCATTGGCGCAAATATTCAGCATGACTTGAATCAATTGATCGCGGTCTGCCATAACTTCGGGTAAAGAAAGGTCATAATCGCGGATAATATTTATTTTGCTTTTCGTTTGATTGACAATCAGGCTGCGTACCCGTTCCAAAGGCTCGTGAATATTGACCAGTTCATAGCTTGGTAGTTGGCGTGAACCGAGCATGGTATCGGCCAAATTTCTTAGACGATCTACTTCGCTAATAATAATGTCGGTAAATTCATCATATTTTGGGTCATTTAAACTTCGCGCTAACAGTTGTGTCGCGCCACGAATTCCTGCAAGCGGGTTTTTAATTTCATGTGCTACACCACGAACTAGCTGACGTGCAACCTGATGCTGTTGAATAAAGTTTTCTTCTTTAGAAATTTTGAGCATCCGATCAATCGGATTTAATTCAATCAGCAAAAGTGGATGATAAGGCTTGCCTGCGTTTAACTGTGATGCAGTGTAATCGACATGAATATCTTTAAAATTGACATTAATGGTTGCTTCACGGCGGGTATAAGGCTGACCTGTGTTGATGGTATTGAGAAACGCCTCTTGAGTATTGAACTCATCATCAGGCGTGTGCAGCAAATTTAAAACAGGTAGCCCCGAAGCCCGAATTAAGCTGATATCAAATAAAGCTTCACAAGATGAGTTTAAATAAAAAATATTCAGGTCACGATCAACCAGTAAAATTGCAGTGCTGAGGTTATCTACCAAAAGACGGTAGTCAATGCGCTCGGTCTGATCCATTCCTGAATGCTTCCTGTAAGAAATATTGTGCAAGGGCATTGTCATGTGTTCAGCCATGTTCCGAATTTGGATCGAATTGAGGCGAATTAAGCAAAATGCACGCCAACTTTTCGTTTTTAGTGCATTCATCACCGAAGAATCGGCAAAATGCGCAGGAACAGGACTGAATTTTCAAGATATAACGGATAATTGAAACACTGTAAATAAAAAGTGCATTAAAATAGTGCAATATTTAAATCATTGAGCCTGAATGGTTGTATTTTGGTGCATTATGCAAAGAGTCGGCTATTTCTCTATTTTTATGCAAAGAAAAGTCATACAATACGCGCATTCTAGTGGAGTGCAGATTCTATGAAATCCCCCAAAGTCGGTTTTGTTTCTTTAGGTTGTCCTAAGGCATTGGTAGATTCCGAACGAATTTTAACTCAGTTAAAAACTGAAGGTTATGATGTCGCGTCTGATTATGAAGGTGCAGACTTAGTTGTTGTCAATACATGTGGTTTTATTGAATCTGCAGTACAAGAGTCCTTAGACGCAATTGGCGAAGCCATGAATGCGAACGGTCGTGTCATTGTGACAGGTTGTTTGGGTAAAGATGAAGATAAAATTCGTCAAATGCATCCGAATGTATTAAAAGTTACTGGTGCAGCGGCTTATCAGGACGTGATGGAAGCAGTGCATCAATATGTTCCTGAGCCCCCAAAGCATAATCCATTTATTGATTTGGTACCTGAGCAAGGCATTCGTTTGACGCCTAAACATTATGCCTATCTTAAAATTTCAGAAGGCTGTAACCATCGCTGTACTTTCTGCATTATTCCAAGTATGCGTGGCGATTTGGTTTCGCGTCCCGTGGGTTCGGTATTAGAAGAAGCTGCGGCACTGAAACGTGCAGGTGTAAAAGAAGTACTGGTAATTTCTCAAGACACTTCTGCTTACGGTGTAGATACCAAATACAAATTGGACTTTTGGAACGGTCAACCTGTTAAAACCAAATTTTACGATATGTGTGAAGCTTTAGGTCAATTGGGTATTTGGGTGCGCTTGCACTATGTCTATCCATATCCACATGTGGATGCTGTAATTGATTTAATGGCGCAAGGCAAAATTCTGCCTTATTTGGATATTCCATTCCAACACGCTAGCCCGAAAGTATTAAAGTTGATGAAGCGACCTGCGCACAGCGAAAACACCTTAGAGCGTTTAAAACTCTGGCGTGAAAAATGCCCTGAGTTGGTGATTCGTTCAACCTTTGTGGTGGGCTTCCCTGGCGAAACAGAAGAAGATTTCCAAATTTTGCTTGATTGGCTAAAAGAAGCGCAATTAGACCGTGTTGGTTGCTTTACTTATTCACCTGTTGAAGGTGCGGCAGCAAACGACTTGCCTGATCATGTGCCAGAAGAAATTAAGCAAGAACGCTATGAGCGTTTTATGCAGGTTCAACAAGAAATATCGGCATCCAAACTGCAAAAACGTATTGGTCAAACTATGACCGTGTTGGTGGATGATTTGGAAGACGAATTTCCAGTCGCAGTGGCACGCTCTTATGCAGACGCGCCAGAAATTGATGGCAACGTCTTTGTAGAAGATGTTGACAAGAGCGTGATTAAAGCAGGTGATTTACTTGAGGTTGAAATCACCGATGCCGATGAATACGACTTATTTGCCAAGCTGATTCAGCTCAAATCTGCATAATGCTTTGCAGATTAGGCTTGCAAGCTATAAGCCATATAGATTGTAAAAAATTAAAGTTTAGAATTTAGAATTGGAGTAATAACAATGTTAGATTCAAAAAAGCCACGTTATGCACGTATCTTGTTGAAACTATCGGGTGAAGCGCTTGCTGGTAATAAAGACATGGGGATTGATGCGCAAGTGCTCGATCAAATGTCTTTGGCAATTGCACACTTGGTTGGTTTAGGTGTGGAAGTTGGTATTGTTGTCGGTGGTGGTAACTTATACCGCGGCAGCCAATTACAAAAAGATGGTTTAGTCGGCCGTGTAACAGGCGACCAAATGGGGATGTTGGCAACGGTGATGAATGGTTTAGCCATGCGTGATGCTTTGGTGCGCCGTAACATCAAAACCCGTTTAATGTCGGCATTGCCTATTGGTACAGTGGTTGAGTCTTATTCAAGCCGTGATGCGATTCGTCACCTGACGCAAGGTGAAGTGTGCGTGTTTGTCGCTGGTACAGGCAATCCATTCTTTACTACAGATACAGCAGCATGTTTACGTGGTATCGAAATTGAAGCCAACCTAATCTTAAAAGCGACCAAAGTAGATGGCGTATATAATAAAGATCCAAGTAAATACGAAGATGCGGTGAAATATGACACGCTTACATTTGACCAAGTTTTAGATGAGAAATTAGGTGTGATGGATTTAACTGCAATCTGCTTATGCCGCGACCACAATGTGCCGCTACAAGTATTTGATATGAATAAAGCAGGTGCGTTGCTTTCTGTGGTTATGGGTGAAAAAGAAGGGACTCACGTTACGAACTAATGTACGTGAGCCTGAAAGCTCTTTATACTACAGACTAATTTAACCCTATATTTTGACTCAAATTTTAGAATACAGTAAGGAAGATCTTATGATTAACGATCTTAAAAAAGACAGCGAAGAACGTATGAGCAAGACTTTAGAGTCTTTAGAACATGGTTTTGCCAAAGTGCGTACAGGTCGTGCACATCCATCTATTTTAAATGGTGTGATGGTTTCTTACTACGGTTCCGATGTGCCATTAAACCAAGTTGCTAACATTGGTGTAGAAGATTCACGTACCTTATTGGTTCAGCCATTTGAGCGTTCAATGGTGTCTGCAATTGATAAAGCCATTCGTGAGTCAGATTTGGGTTTAAACCCAATTACAGCAGATGCAATTCGTGTACCGCTTGCTGCATTGACGGAAGAAACTCGTCGTGACATGCAAAAAGTGGCGCGTTCTGAGGCTGAAAATGCCAAAGTCGCGATTCGTAACATTCGTCGTGATGTATTGGGCGACATTAAAGCATTATTGAAAGAAAAAGAAATTTCTGAAGATGATGAACGTCGCGCAGCAGATGACATCCAAAAAATCACAGATAAATACGTTGCAGAAGTAGATAAGCGTCTTGCTGCAAAAGAAGCTGAGTTGATGAAGGTCTAATCAATGACCACATCTGAAGACTGTTTGTCTTTGCCAAAACATGTTGCCATCATTATGGATGGCAACAATCGTTTTGCAAAAAAAAATCAAATGCAAAAAGGGGAAGGACATCGCTCTGGCAAAGATGTGCTTGACCCGATTGTTGAACACTGTAGAAAAAAACATATTCAAGCTTTAACCGTTTTTGCTTTTTCGAGTGAAAACTGGAACCGTCCACAGTTTGAAGTGGATTTACTCATGCAATTGCTGGAAACCACAATTCATGAGCAACTTCCACGCATGGAAAAATTCAATATTGCCTTACGTTTTATTGGTGACCGTTCACGTTTGTCACCGCATTTGCGCGAGTTAATGTTGCATGCTGAACAAAGGACTGCTAATTTCAATTGCATGACACTCACAATTGCCATTAGTTATGGTGGTATGTGGGATATGGCACAAGCTGCGAAACAAATTGCAGCAGATGTTGTGGCAAATAAAATCGAAATTGAACAGATAGATACACATTTGTTTGGTCAATATGTCAGTCTGGCAGACTTACCACCTGTAGATCTTCTGATTCGTACAGGCGGCGATTTTAGATTGTCTAACTTTTTACTTTGGCAAGCTGCGTATGCTGAATTGTATTTTACCCAAACCTTGTGGCCTGAATTTAGTATAGAAGAATTTGACGATGCACTAGCAGTATTTGGTGGTCGTGAACGCCGTTTTGGTAAAACTTCTGAGCAAATTCAACAAGAGAAAATTGAGAATTAATACATGTTAGAGCGGATTATTACCGCATTAGTATTGGTTGCTGTAGTATTGAGTTGCATGTTTGCAACTCAGTCTCATTATCCAATGTTTATGCTGATGATTGTTGCAGCAGGGGTTGCGGGCTATGAGTGGTTTAAACTCATGCCAAGAAAAACTAAATACGTCCTTAAGCCTGTGGCTTGGGGTTTTGGTGTATTGACTGCCGCTTTGGCAGCAACGGCGCTTTATTTTCGTGATATTGCCTTATTACTTTGGGCAGCCTCTATTTTGACATGGTTACTCAGCATTTATTGGGTCAAGTCTTATCCAGAATACGATGCATGGTATAACCCAAACTTAAGCTTTATTGGTTTTATTTTAATTTCTGCTGCGGTAACTGCAATTTTTTCCGTATGGAACAGTTCACCGTGGTGGTTAATGTACCTGTTCTTGTTGGTTTGGGGTGCAGACTCGGGGGCTTATTTTGTTGGGCGCAAACTAGGCAAGAAAAAACTTGCACCAAATGTCAGTCCAAACAAGTCAGTAGAAGGCTTATATGGCGGTGTGTTTACAGCCATGCTGATTGTGATTGTTGTAGAAGTGGTGTATTTGGACCTAACTTTGGCACAACATATTTTATTTTTGATTCTTTCGTTAATTACGGTATTTAGCTCAGTATTGGGTGATTTATTTGAATCCATGATCAAGCGCCGTGCAGGTATTAAAGACTCTGGGCGAGTCTTGCCAGGTCATGGCGGTGTGCTCGATCGGATTGATTCTTTGCTTGCAGCAGCTCCAATTTTTGCTGCGGGTATGTATGTTTTAAAACTTATTGGCGTAGATTTATAAATGTCACAAGCTGTTTGTATCTTGGGTGTGACAGGTTCAATTGGACAAAGCACCCTAAAAGTACTGCAACAACATCCTGAGCAGTATTCAGTTTTTGCCGTGACGGCACATAGCCGAATTCAAGAACTGGTTCAAATATGCAAACAGTATCATCCAAAAATTGTGGTTGTACCTGCGGTAAAAGTTGATGAATTGCAGCAATTACTTGCACAGCAACACATTTCAGGGATTGAAATTTTAAGCGATGAAGCGGGTCTAATCGCAGTTGCCGAACATCCTGAAGTGGATGTGGTGATGGCAGCTATTGTTGGTGCTGCAGGCTTATTGCCTACACTGGCTGCGGTTAAAGCGGGTAAGCGTGTGTTATTGGCCAATAAAGAAGCCTTGGTGATGTCGGGTGACATCATGATGCAGGCGGCACGTGAACATGGTGCTTTGATATTGCCTGTAGATTCTGAACATAACGCGATTTTTCAATGTTTGCCTGAACATTATTTACAAACCGAAAGAAATGGACAGCCTCGGTTAGGCGTATCACAAATTTTACTGACTGCTTCTGGCGGTCCATTTTTAAACCACAGCCTAGAAGAGTTACAACACGTTACTCCTGCACAAGCCTGCAAACATCCAAATTGGTCTATGGGACAAAAAATATCGGTAGATTCTGCGACCTTAATGAATAAAGGTTTGGAATTAATCGAAGCGTGTCATCTTTTTGCAATTTCAGAACACTTTGTTACAGTTGTGGTTCATCCACAGAGTATTATTCATTCCATGGTTCAATATGTGGATGGTTCAACTTTGGCGCAAATGGGTAATCCTGATATGTGTACGCCAATTGCGCATGCTTTGGCATGGCCGCAGCGTATCCAAACGCATGTTCCGCCTTTAGATTTGTTTGTCAATCATCAGCTTGATTTTCAAGCACCCGATACCACCCTTTTTCCTGCGTTAAGTTTGGCACGTCAAGCCATGCAAGAAGGTGGTTTGGCAGCTACTATATTAAATGCAGCAAACGAAATTGCAGTTGCAGCATTCTTGCAGCAAAAAATTCGTTTCACCGATATTGCGACAGTGGTTGAGCACACCTTGAACCAAATACAAAATTCCGCTGCAGAAAGTATTGAACTGATTTTGCAGGCAGACCAAAATGCCCGTACTGTTGCACAGCATTTTGTATTGAATAAAGGAAGCTAAAGCATGAGTGCCTTATTTATTGTGGTTGCAGCGATTCTTTTGCTAGGACCTTTAATTGCAATTCATGAGTTTGGGCACTACTTTGTTGCACGTAAATTAGGTGTCAAAGTTTTGGTGTATTCCATAGGCTTTGGACCAACCATTTTAAAATGGACGTCAAAAAAATCGGGGATTCAATATCAGCTTTCGGCACTGCCTTTGGGTGGCTATGTCAAAATGCTGGATGAACGCGAAGGAAATGTTGCAGAAGAAGACTTACCTTATGCCTTTAATCGTCAGCCTCCGTGGAAACGTATTGCGATTGTGGCAGCAGGGCCGTTAATTAACCTGATTTTTGCCATTTTGTTGTTCTGGATATTATTTCTACCCGCTCAAGAACAGTTGAATACCCGAGTGGGTAAGGTGCTGGCAGATACACCTGCGGCGGCAGCGCAAATGCAAGTAGGTGATAAGATTACCGCCATTGACGGTACCCCTGTGACAACATGGGAAAAGCTGAACTTTGCCTTGGTGGATCGTGTAGGTGAAACAGACAAAATTCAGGTACAGGCTGAACGTGCAGGTGAAATCAAAACATTTAGCTTACCCATTCAAAATTTCTTAAATGATCAATCTCAATCGCCTTTAGATGTCTTGGGTTTTACACCGTATCGTCCACAAATTCCTGCAATTGTCAGCAAGTTAAGTGAAGATGGTGCGGCCATTCGTCAAGGCATGCAAGTAGGTGATCAAATTATCGCGATTGATGGCGTAAAAATGAATGACTGGTACGATGTGGTACAAGTGGTTCAGGCATCGCCAGAAAAATTACTGAAAGTAGATGTACTGCGTAATAATCAAGTGGTGCAACTGCAAGTAATGCCACAAGGTAAACGCGATAACATGGGTAATGTTTCGGGTGTATTGGGTGTGCAAAGTGATCCTGGAAAAATTGTCATTCCAGAAGATTATAAGCAAACCATTCAATATAGCCCGAGTGAAGCTTTATTTATGGCGGTAGATAAAACAGGTCAGCTGTCTAGCATGATTTTGAACTCTATTGTCAAAATGGTACGTGGTTTAATTGGTTTAGATAACTTATCTGGCCCAATTACGATTGCTAAAGTTGCAGGACAAAGTGCAGAAATGGGGTGGCAAACTTTTATTTCCTTTATGGCACTTATGAGCGTAAGCTTAGGAATTCTAAATTTATTGCCAATTCCAATGTTGGATGGCGGGCATTTAGTTTATTATTTTATCGAGCTGATTCGTGGAAAACCTGTTTCTGAACAAATACAATTAGTTGGTTTAAAAATTGGTATGGTACTGCTTGGAAGTATGATGTTCCTCGCATTATTTAATGACATTATGCGTTTGTAACAACGTAGATACGAAATAAATTTAACACTGGAAAAGACTGGCATGCAGCACACACATTTATTTATGCCCTTGGCACTGGTTAGTGCAATGGCGGCAACACAACAAGTATATGCAGCAGATGAATTTATAGCACGAGATATAAAAATAGATGGTCTTGTTCGTTTAACGCCAGCCAATGTCTATGGAATGATTCCAATCAGTAGTGGTGATCGTGTCAATGAAGCAGTGTTGGCCAATGCGATTCGCTCACTCTATGCTACAGGTTTGTTTGATGACATTCAGGCCAGTCGCGAAGCGGACACTTTAGTGTTTAGAGTGGTTGAGCGCCCAATCATTTCTAAGGTTGAATTTAAAGGCAACAAACTTATTCCAAAAGAAGCATTGGAAGATGGTTTAAAGAAAATGGGGGTTGCTGAAGGTGAAGTGCTGAAAAAGTCTGCACTACAAACTTTAGAATCTGAGCTTGAACAGCAGTATATGCAGCAAGGTCGTTATGATGCAGATGTACGCGTCATTACCACAGCACGTCCAAATAACCGTGTAGATTTAACCGTAGAATTTGTTGAAGGCAAAGCCGCCAAAGTGGTAGATATCAACATCATTGGCAATACGGTATTTAAAGAAAGCGACATTAAGCAAGCGTTTGCAGTTAAAGAAAGTAGCTGGAGTTCGATTGTTACCCGTAATGACCGCTATGCACGCGAAAAAATGGCAGCAAGCTTGGAAGCATTACGTGCGTTATATCTGAATAAAGGTTATATCAACTTCAATATCACTAACTCTAGCTTGAATTTGAGCGAAGATAAAAAGCATATTTTTGTTGAAGTTTCTGTGGATGAGGGCGAGCAATTCAAGTTTGGCGAAAGCAAGTTCTTGGGCGATGCTTTATACAAACCTGAAGAACTTACAGCACTGCAAATTTATAAAGATGGTGAAACCTATTCACAAGAAAAAGTGAATGCGGTGAAACAATTGTTGCTGCGTAAATATGGCAATGCAGGCTATTACTATGCCGAAGTAAATATTGTGCCGCAAATTGACAAAGAAACGAAACTAGTCGATTTAAACTACTACATTAACCCAGGTCAGCAAGTTACAGTGCGTCGTATTAACTTCGCTGGTAACAGTAAAACTGCCGATGAAGTGCTCCGTCGTGAAATGCGTCAAATGGAAGGCGCATTGGCAAGTAATGAAAAAATCGACTTATCTAAAGTCCGTTTAGAACGTACAGGTTTCTTTAAAACGGTTGATGTTAAGCCTGTGCGTATTCCCAACGTGCCCGACCAAATTGACTTAAATGTTAATGTAGAAGAACAGCACTCAGGTACCAGTACTTTGGCCGTAGGTTTCTCGCAAAGTGGTGGTGTGACGTTCCAAGCGGGTTTAAGCCAAACCAACTTCTTGGGTACAGGTAACGCAGTTTCGATTGATTTATCACGTTCTGAAACACAAGACTATTATAACTTGAGTGTGACCGATCCTTACTTCACAATTGATGGTGTGCGTCGTGGTTACAACATGTACTACCGTAAAACCAAACTAGATGATGACTATAACGTTAATAACTATGTGACAGACAGTTTTGGTGGTGGCATTAACTTCGGTTACCCAATTGATGAAAACCAAAGCATTAGTGCAGGTTTAAACATTGACCAGACTGAAGTAACCACAGGTCCTTACGTTTCGACTTATGTTCGAGATTATTTATTGGCGAATGACGGTAAAACAACTAAAAGTGAGCCGTATTGTTTAGATGCTAATTTACCAGTAGGTGCGACTTGTTCAAATTGGTCTGATCCTAAAGGTATTGAGTTTAAAGGTGATTTCTTAACCTATAACTTGAACTTAGGTTGGTCGTATAACACCTTGAACCGTCCGATTTTCCCAACCAATGGTATGTCGCATCGTGTGAATGCTGAAATTGCCTTACCAGGTAGCGATGTAGAATTCCAAAAAGTGACTTATGATGCACAGGCTTATTTCCCTTTAGGCCATGATTTTGTCTTGCGTGGCTACGGTAAGTTGGGTTTTGGTAATGATTTGCCGTTCTATAAAAACTTCTATGCAGGTGGCTACGGTTCGGTACGTGGTTATGATAACAGCACGCTTGGTCCAAAGTACGATGGTGTATATTTTAATGATCGCGGACAAAAAGATCCATCTCCAGAAGAAGTAGGCGGTAATGCATTGGTGCAATTTGGTACAGAATTAGCTTTACCTGTACCGTTTAAAGGAGATTGGACACGCCAAGTCCGTCCAGTAATTTTTGCAGAAGGTGCACAAGTTTTTGATACCCAGTGTGATGTTCAGGCTACTTCAGAAGGACGTCAATATTGTAAAGACAATTACGGCTTCGACTTCGGTGAAATGCGTTATAGCGTGGGTCTAGGCTTTACCTGGATTACCATGATTGGTCCATTGTCACTCAGCTATGCGTATCCGTTGAATGATAAAGATGGCGATGACACTAAAAATATCCAATTCGAAATTGGTCGTACTTTCTAAGTACGACCCGTGTTGGATCGTTTAAACACAGGATGTAGCATATGAAAAAAACAATATTGAGTTTGGCATTGTTTGGTTTATCTACACTGGCTACAGTGACACATGCTGCAGGCTATGGTGTGGTAAGTTTAGAGCGTGTTGTAGAAAATAGCAGTTATCTCAAACAGCAAAATCTGGCTTTGCAGCAGTCGGTCAAACCACAAACCACTAAGCTTGAGCAACTGACAAAAGAATTAGAAACCATGCAGCAACGCGCGCAGCAGGCTACGAATTTATCAGACGCTGAAAAGCAAAAAATGAATACCCAATTCCAAGCTAAGCTAAAAGAATTTAATGGTTTGCAGCAAGTTGTTCAAACCCGTGTTCAGGCAGAGTTGCAGAAAATTAACGATGGTTTTGAAACACGTTTAAAGCAAGTTGCTGAGCAATTGCGTAAAGAAAATGGTTTAGATGTGGTTTTGAATAAAAACTCAGCACTTGCCTATGACCCGAAGCATGATTTAACTGATAAAATGATTCAAAAGGTTAACGCAATTAAATAATCAATGAGTTCTCAATATTATCGCTTAGAAGACATTGCTGCTCTAGTTCAAGGTCAATACATTGGACAGGCCGATTTACGTTTGCGAGGTTTGGCAAGCCTTGAGTGTGCTCAAGCAGACCAACTTACATTCGTAAATGGCGATAAGTATTTAGCACAAGCACGTAACTCCCAAGCGGGGGCTTTTATTGTGACCGCTCAACTGCAAGCTGAGTTAGACAACCATCATAACTTTATTGTGGTGGATAACCCGTATTTGGCTTTTGCAATACTGACTCATGTGTTTGAGCGCAAACATACTCAACGTGGCATTGAAAGCACTGCACAAATTCATCCATCTGCCATGATTGCCGATAGTGCCTATATTGGTCACTATGTGGTGATTGGTGAAAACTGTGTGGTGGGTGATAATACGATTGTGCAATCGCATTGTAAAATTGATGACTTTGTCGAAATTGGTCAACAGTGTTTTATTGATTCACACGTGACATTAACAGGGGAAGCCAAACTTGGGGATCGCGTGCGTATACATGCCAATACTGTAATTGGTAGTGAAGGCTTTGGCTTTGCACCTTATCAAGGCAAATGGCACCGTATTGCGCAATTGGGTTCGGTGATTATTGGTAATGATGTTCGTATTGGCTCGAATTGCAGCGTAGATCGTGGTGCACTAAATGATACCATTTTGGAAGATGGTGTCATTATTGATAACCTTGTGCAAATCGCGCATAACGTCAAATTAGGGGCTCATACGGCCATAGCCGCAAAAACAGCCGTGGCTGGAAGTGTGACAATTGGCAAAAACTGTATCATTGGTGGTGGAAGTGCAATTTCAGGGCACTTAAATATTACCGATAATGTGACTTTGACAGGAATGTCAATGGTCACAAATAATATTTCTGAATCAGGAAAATATTCGTCTGGTATTGGCTTGTTTGAAAATCAAAAGTGGAAACGTACTGTTGTGCGGCTAAGACAATTAGCAGATGTGCCATTGACCCAATTGGTGAAAAGACTTGATGATATGCAATCTCAAATTGAGTCCCTTGAATCAACTTTTAAATTGCGTAAATAATTATGATGACTGAGTCGAATTCTAGCACCTTCACTAAACCTGAATTGCCAATGCACATTCAAACCATTCGTGAATATTTACCCCATCGTTATCCGTTTTTATTGGTTGACCGCATTGTAGAAGTCACTGATAACGGTATCGTGGGCTATAAAAACGTATCAATCAATGAAGAATTCTTGCAAGGACACTTCCCGAATTATCCGATCATGCCGGGTGTTTTAATCGTTGAAGCGATGGCACAAGTGTCGGGCATTCTAGGTTTTATCATGAATAATGAGAAACCTTGCGCAGGGTCTTTGTTCCTTTTTGCAGGCGCAGAAAAAGTTAGATTTAAAAAACAAGTCGTTGCAGGCGATCAACTTGTATTAAAATCTGAATTAGTTATGCAAAAACGAGGCATTTACAAATATAATTGTATCGCCACCGTTGATGGCGTCGTCGCAGCAACCGCGGAAATTATGGTTTCGCATCAGAAAACAGAGTAAGCATGAGCAATAACCCACTCATTCACCCAACCGCTATTATTGACTCATCTGCAGTAATCGCTTCAGATGTCACGATTGGTCCATATTGTATTATTGGACCAAATGTAACGATTGGTGAGGGTACAAAACTTCATTCGCATGTTGTGATTGGTGGTTACACCCGTATTGGTCAGCACAATGAAATTTTCCAGTTCGCTAGCGTAGGTGAGGTCTGTCAGGACTTGAAATATGCAGGTGAGGAAACTTGGCTAGAAATTGGTGATCACAATAAAATTCGTGAACACTGTAGTTTGCATCGTGGTACGGTGCAAGACAATAGCCTGACCAAAATTGGTAGTCACAACTTACTTATGGTCAATACGCATATTGCGCATGACTGTAGGGTGGGCGATCACAATATTTTTGCCAATAATGTGGGTGTGGCAGGTCACGTACAGGTTGGTGATTATGTGGTGGTTGGTGGAAACTCAGGGATTCACCAATTCTGTAAAATTAACTCTTATAGCATGATTGGTGGTGCATCGCTTATTCTTAAAGATGTGCCTGCGTATGTTATGGTTTCTGGCAATCCAGCTCATGCATTTGCAATGAATGTGGAAGGAATGCGTCGCAAAGGCTGGTCGAAGGATGTGATTCAAGGTCTTCGTGAAGCCTTTAAACTTATTTACAAATCTGGATTAACCACTGAGCAAGCCATTGAGCAAATTCGCAGTGATATTTTGCCAAATGTGGCAGAAGCGCAGCGTTTAATTGATTCTTTAGAACAATCTGAACGTGGTATTGTGCGTTAAGGTTTGTGTTTCTAGCATCAGAATATTAAAAGACATCCTCGGATGTCTTTTTTATTGGCTTATTTAAAGAATCTTGCTTCTTCAGATTTTGGGTATTGGCTCAAAATTTTACTTTTGTATTGCGTTGCCAAAGTGGGTTTGCGATCTACATCTTGCGCAATGCTATATAAGCGATACAAAGCGCTTGATGCTTTTGCAGATTGGGGATACTTCATTGCAACAATTTCAAAATTCTTTTTGGCCTCGCTGTAATTGGTTGGTTCAATCGCTAAATTAAACTCAGCTAACCAAAAATACGCATTGCTGATATACACACTGTTTGGATGGTTTTTAATAAAATTTTGCATGGGTGCAATGGCTTTTTTTGCACCACCTTGTTTATAGGCATCCAATGCAACAGTATAGGCTGCTTTGTCTAGTTCAATATTAGTATTTAAACCTTGAGCTGTTGGGCTAACATATGTTGTATTTTGCGCAGATTTCGGGGTATTAGTATTTAATTGGTTATTGCTGGCGCTGGGTGCAGTATCCTTTTGGTTATCCTCCTCAGCGGTAGGAGCAGATTCAGGGTCTATTTTTTGTTGGAGCAGTTCTAAACGTTGATCTAAATCGGTATAGCGATTTTGCAATTCATGTTTGAGCTGCGCAATTTCATTGTCTTGTTCTTCAATTTTGCCACGTAACTGACGGATGTCATTTTCGAGTTGCTGGTTTTTTTGCATCAATTGCCAATTGATATTGGTCGGTACATTAGCTGTTGCCATATTACTCGTTGCAATTGCAGGGCTATTGGCATAGCCAGCACTGCTTTGACTGAGGTTGTGGTTTTCAATTGGAATATTGGCAAATATAGGCGTTGAGCACAGTAGGGCAAGAGCACAAAGTGCATGCTTTTTTAGCATAATTGAATATCCATCTTAATCTTGTGTAGCTGAGACTTTGTAAAGGGTGTTGGACTCAACCTATTGATTTAGTCATTTCCACATTTAAAACGTCCGCGCGTGGAATTGCAATAAGCTTTTACAAACTTATCATCAATCTTAGCGGAATGTGGGTAAATCTAGGATTTATATCTCAAAATAATTTTATGATGGTTTAGTTACACTAAGCTTTAAGTGGCTTTATTCTATAAGTGTCTTCAATTGTTTTTAAAATAATCAATTGGATAGCTTTATAAAAGGAAATACAGCACAACGCTTGCAAGTTTTTTAAAAATCTCTATACTCTGTTTTTGCAATGGTAACCCTGCTGGTTACTTCGCAATTGTACTCTACGAACCCCGTCAGGACCGGAAGGTAGCAGCGGTAGTGGAACTATGATGTGCCGAAGGCTTGCTGGTAGGGTTGCCACCAATTTTAAAATAATAATTCTACCTATTTCGATTTTGTATTCACATTTTAAAAATCCTGCTCTTTTCTACGAATTGCTTTCATAATTGCATCCATATCAAAGCCTCTGTATTGTAAAAAACGAATTTGTTTAGCTTTAACTTTTGGCTCGTTTGCGACTTCTGTACCGAATTTTTTCACTTTCAGTTGATAGGCTTGTTCTGTCCAATCAGTTTCTTTAAGTTCTTCTGAAATTAAACTGCTATCCACTTTTTTGTTTTTAAGTGCCATTTTAATACGATTTGGCCCTTTACCTTGCCGCTTTTGGCTAGCCAGTAACATTTCTGCCAGACGTTGATCACTCTGATAGTTTTCACGTGCCAGTTCATTGACTAACTCAATCACTTCATCACGGTTTTCTGCATATAAAGCCAGTTTTTCAATTAAATCTTTTTTTGAATATTCTTTACGAGTTAAGACAGCAAAGGCGTAGCTGCGTAGACGAGAACCCGTGAGTCCTGGGCGTTTGCTTTGCTGTGCATCTGGGTCTTCATTGTGTTCTTGATCTTCAATAGTTTCTGTATGGGAAGGATATTGTTTATTGGCGTTAGACGTAGAATTTGAGGAAAAATGCAGGGCAGACGTTGTTTCTGAATATGCCTGCTCAGTTTGGTTGCATGATTGCTCATCTTCACCAAATTGTTGTTTTAGCTTAATATAATTAATTAGTTTGGGAAATTTGTCTTCAGACATAGTGGTGCTTCCATATACAATAAAACGCTCCGTAGAGCGTTTTATTTGATTCGGTTTGTTATGTTCATCCTAGCGTATGCTTAAGCATCAAGTAAGTCGAATTCTTCTTCGTCTTTATCTTCTACAGGCGCAGCTTGACCTGTCGTGAGCAGTTGTTCACGAATAATTGCTTCGATACCTTGAGCAAGCTCTGGATGTTCTTCAAGGTGGCGAATGGTGTTGTTTTTACCTTGACCAATTTTATCGCCTTGATAAGAATACCAAGCACCTGCTTTTTGCACGATATTTTGTTGAACAGCTAAATCGACCAGCTCACCTAAATGGTTAACACCTTTACCGTATAGAATCTGGAACAATGCTTCTTTAAATGGAGGTGCCATTTTGTTTTTCACAACTTTGACTTTGGTTTCAGAACCAATAATCTCGTCGCCTTCTTTCACCTGACCAACACGGCGAATATCTAAACGAACAGAAGCATAGAACTTCAATGCGTTACCACCTGTTGTAGTTTCTGGGCTACCAAACATTACACCAATTTTCATACGAATTTGGTTAATGAAGATCACCATACAGTTTGAGCGTTTGGCATTACCCGTGATTTTACGCAATGCTTGACTCATTAAGCGCGCTTGTAAACCCATGTGTGAGTCGCCCATTTCGCCTTCAATTTCGGCACGAGGGGTTAAGGCAGCGACGGAGTCGACCACAATCATGTCAATTGCACCAGAGCGAACTAACATGTCGGCAATTTCAAGGGCTTGTTCACCGTTGTCTGGTTGCGATACCAAAAGATTGTCAATATCTACACCAAGTTTACGTGCATATTGAGGATCAAGCGCGTGTTCGGCATCAATAAAGGCACAAGTTCCACCAGCTTTTTGACATTCTGCAATGGCTTGCAAGGTCATGGTCGTTTTACCTGATGATTCTGGGCCGTAAATTTCAATGATACGACCTTTAGGTAAGCCACCAATACCCAATGCAATATCTAGGGTCAATGAGCCTGTAGATACGGCTTCTACAGCTTGCACAGTGTTGTCACCAAGACGCATGACTGTGTTCTTACCAAATTGTTTTTCAATTTGGCTAAGCGCCGCATTTAACGCCTTGCTTTTATTCTCATCCATCTTACAACCTCAATACGATGTCACGAAACAATATACTCAAGTGGATGCATTTACTTCAATCTTTTCCACATGCAATATAGTGACAGAATTTGTCCTGTAGTTCTATTTATATCACGGGCTGTGCGACAGCCTGTGACGCTCTATTTAATCATCATTATATGACCAAAATTGGTCAAATTGCTGATCATTCTCTTGTTTAAATTTGCTGATGTCACGACGGTCTTTTTTACTTGGTCGATGATCAGGTCGTGCTAGATTATGCAACTTTCTTTGGGTCGCAATCAATTCCCTGCGTGCAATACTCACTTCAGTTTCTTCATAAAGTTGCTGAGCGATGAGCGCAGGGCCACGTACACCCGATAATGCCTTGACCAATACGGTTTTCTTATCAAAACCTTGTTGAATAGTCAGCTCAGTTCCTACACGAATTTCTTTGGAAACTTTAACGCGCTCACCATTGTGATGTACTTTGCCGCCTTCAATGGCAGCTTTTGCAATAGAGCGGGTCTTGAAAAAACGTGCAGCCCATAGCCATTTATCAATTCGGATCGTTTCGATTGCTTCGTGAGACGAAGTTTTAGGCATATTTTTGAGTGTCCTCAAATTGTTCTAAGACAGGAATTAAATCTGTTAATTGGTGCAACATAGGGTAATTACAAGTCTGACGCGCAGGTTTTGCTGAGGATGGCTGGGCAATACTATATAAGTGTCCAATCCCAAAGGCTTTAGCACCATTAAGCACCTTTTCGGTGTCATCAATAAAATAGCAATCTGCAGGATTAAATGCATGTTGTTGTTGTAATGTTTGCCAAAATTCAACGCGCTCTTTGGCGTAACCAATGCTTTCAGAACTAACAATCACTTCAAAATATTTTGCTAAACCTGTATGTGCTAATTTAAAGTCTAAGCCTGCACAATCGGCATTGGTGGTGAGCCAAATGCGATAGCCATTATTTTTTAAATATTCCAGTAACTCGATAGCGTGTGGACGCAACGTGACATGATCTTTATATTCAAGTTGCATAGCAAGCATATCCACACCCACTTTGGCCGTCCAAAAACGTGAGGAATACCAATCTAAGGTGTGGCTATGCGCTTGATAAAAATCGTATAAAATTTCTTTGCTGCGTTCTAAAGAGCAGGCGTGTAATTCTGCATAGCGACTAGGCAGTTGTTCATTCCAAATAAAATCATCATAAGCGAGATCTAACAGCGTTCCGTCCATGTCAAACATGATGATATTTTTGTGCATTTAGACACCTTAAATCAAAAATCAATTGCCAAAAGGCAAGTAAAAACAGGCTCATTTAAACATGCTTGAGGCATAACTCAAAATGCTGTCTGATTATTCGCCAAATTATGTTAGGCTAAACAGATAAGCACTGTGTAAGTGTTACATATAAATAGGTGAGATGGAGCAGTTGTAAAAAGTAACTGTAGCGTTCACAAAAACAATTATTTTGACATATTTCTGTATTTGTTTGTCTGTATAAGCATAGAAATTGAATGGTAAATTTTTTAAATCAGGGAGCTAGTAATGGCTGAACAACAGTATTTAGATTTAAAACACTTAGATAAACAACTCGATGAGTTTGAGAAAAAGAAGAAGAAAATTAAGAAAATGCGGATTGGTTATAAATTATTTGCGCATTTAATGGGAGATGAGAAATTCGCCCATCATGTTTCAGAGTCAGCATTAAACCCAGATAAACGCAGTTATCGTAAAGTTAAAATTAAAATTACCTCAGATGAGGGGGAGTTAACTTTTCTAGAAAAGGATTGATCTAATTTTGATTTTATATCTAGGTTGGTTTTTATTATGTATACAAGTTTGTATACATTTAAATTTAGCCCGATTTATGCAGATCGGGCTTTTTTATGCCTCAACTCTATGAATGATTTATATTTCTTTTTAAGTCAAAATTAGATCATCAATCATTTGTAAAGTTAGTAATGAAAGTGCTTTCTCTTGCGCCATGTATGGCACAGGATGATGAATGATCCGCAAGAGGATGAGGCTGCTGGATGAGGGCTTAAAATAATTTATGAAAGAAGTCTATTACAGAGGAAGCACAGTTATTTCGTTTGTTTTAATAAATTGCATCAAAAAAAATCTTAAGTAAATATGAATTGCGTGGACACTTAAAGTCTTGATTTGATCCTAGCCAAAATAATGGACAGCATGTCCCTCTAAAGATAACGTAACTTTAATCTTTGGAGATTCAAGAAATGGCTATCTTGCGCAGCAATGCTGCTCAAGTCCCGAATTTAAACAGCAAGCGATTGATTATGCACTTTCAAACTCACACGAAGCTATAGCTGCAATCGCCCAGAAATTAGGTGTGGGTTATTCAACTTTAGACAAATGGATTCGTGAAGCCAATCCAGTGGGTTCAAGCAAACGTCAACTTTCACCAGAACAACAGCGGATCGTGGAATTAGAGAAAGAAGTTAAACAGCTCAAGGAAGCCAATGACATCTTAAAAAAAGCGCATGTGTACTTTCTAACAGATCATGCCAAGAAAAGTACACGGTAATTCAAGATCTAGATATGAATGAAGTCACCGTATCTTCTGCCTGTAAATACCTAGGTGTCAGCACTTCAGGCTATTATGCCTGGCGAAAACGTCAAGCCAATACGGCACAGAAATATAATGACTTAAAAGCCGTATATTGGCAGCATCATGCACGATTGGGTGCACCTTCATTAGTACATGACATGCATGATTTAGGTTACAACATGAGCGAACGTACTATTGGAAGGATGCTAAAAAAGCTTGGTTTACGTAGCAGGATTGCACGTAAATACAAGCATACGACTGATTCAAACCATCGTTTGCCTACAGTACCCAACTTGTTGGATCGCCAATTTACAGTTACTCAGCCTAATAAAGGCTGGACAACAGACATTACCTATATCCGCACTAAAGAAGGTTGGTTGTATTTATGTGTGATGCTAGATTTATTTAGCCGTCGTATCGTGGGGTGGCAAACCAGCCATCGAATAGACCGCCAGTTGGTGTGTGATACGTTTAACTATGCAATGGCTCGTCAGGGTTATCCAACTGGTGTTATGGTTCATTCCCTTGCGAAGCAGTGCTTCTCAGGTTCACAGTACTGTAGTCGTGATTTTAGAGCGCTGTTACTGACAAATGATTGTACTTAGAGTATGTCTAGACGTGGAAACTGTTGGGATAATGCAGTGACTGAAAGCTTCTTTCATACATTAAAAGGTCATGTGGTACATGGCAGTGTGTTTTCGACTCGAAAAGAAGCGAATGCTGGGCTTGTTTGACTATATTGAAATTTATTACAATCGGGTCAGAAGACATTCTACAAACGGCTGGTTAAGTCCAGAAGCCTTTGAACAGAAATATTTTAAGAATTTAGAGGGATTTGTTGTCCACGATACTGTCTAGGATCAATTTATCGTATTTAGAAACTGAATTTTATCTACGCATTAGCCGTAGTTTTTATTACAATGTTTTTATGAAAGTAATGAAAAATTAGACCTTTAGATACAGTCTAAAAAGGATAGTTATGTTTATAAAAACAACGGCGCCAACGCATAGTTTAATTTTAAAGTTGTTGCCCATCATGCATCAGGCGTGTGAAATTTTAAATCAGGAATTTCAAGATTATTGTTCAGGTGCTACTTTTGATGTCGAAAAGAAAATTGATGAATCTCCTGTTACGCAAGCTGATTATCGGGTCAATTATTATTTAATGCAGGCTTTGGCAGAAATCTCCAATTTGCCTGTATTGTCAGAAGAAGGTGAACAAGATCAGCGCCTGCAATGGCAGAAGTTTTGGTTGCTGGATCCTTTAGATGGCACGAAAGAGTTTTTACATCAACGACCAGAATTTACCATTAATTTAAGTTTAATTTGTGGAGCGTTAACAACTTTTGCCGTGCTTGCAGTACCCGGTGAGCATACTATTTATTTTTGCCCTGAACAGGGTATGCCATTGAAATATCAAATTTTAAATCAGCAGTGGTATCTCTATCAGCCAGCACCAACAGTAACATCTTCAATTCTAAAAATTGGTTTAAGCCACAGCAGTCAAAAAAAGTCACACTATGCAGACTATTTAAAATGCTTGGCGCAGTTGACCAATTTTGAAGAAGTAAAAGCAGGGAGTGCTTATAAATTCTGCATGATTTTGGAAGATCGTGTCGATGTCTATCCGCGTTTTCATCCGACCTCTGAGTGGGACACCAGTGCAGGACAATGCTTGTTGGAACGAATAGGTGGCGGATTGGTCGATTTGCAGGGGCGGGCATTTGTATACAATCAGCGCGACACATTGCTAAATGGTGGTTTTATCGCCTATAAAAATACACAGATGAAAATGATTGCCTTACAAGCACTTGGACTTATGGCCAAGTCAGATTGAGCAAAGTGCTGAACATGGTATAGTGTCAAGGAACCAAGTTAAAATTTTGGCTAGATCATGGCATTAGAACTACTCCCTGCAAGTATGCTTAAAGCAATTGATTTATTGCCTGATGCTCAGACGCCTGTGACTTTGTTTACCCGTCATTCTATTCGTGAAATTGTCGTGGGTCAGGGTTTGGCTGGCTATAATTTGCAGTTGACCGAGCAAGGCCGTGATTTAGCCGAAGCATGGGGAGGCTACTTGGTTGGAAATACAGATCGAGTGATTCAACACTGTATTTCAAGTCCTATTCAGCGTTGTGTCGATACGGCTGCTTTAATGATTCGTGGAGCAGATGGTATAACCATTGAACCCAATACTCATCACATTGAAATTATAGAACAAGGATTATTGGTTGAACCTGGAAGCTTTGTACTTGATATCAAGCAGGCAGGTCCATACTTTCAGAAGCAGGGTGCTTTAGGCTTTATCAATAGTTTTGTGAACAATGCCTTGCCAGGCATGAAACATCCGATTCATGGTGTAGTGGATGTTCTTGAGTTGATTTATAACACCCATCCAACCAACCAATACGGACTCAGTTTAGCTGTGAGTCACGATACGATTCTTGCCGCAATTATTGCGGTAATTTCTGGACGCAATGAAGTCACGCAAGCCGATTGGCCAGACATGATGGAAGGTTTATTTGTTTGGTTTGAAGGCGATGAGTTTTTAGAATCTAAGTTAAAATGGATTTGGCGCGGTCAGATTCACACTTTAGATATTTCGCAATTTCGTCAGAAAGTTTAAGTAGAGCGTTGAAGGCATAAAGCCCATCAAGCCGAGAAGCTATTATTGACACTGAATATTTCGCAACATAGCGATAGTATTCAACCTGCGGTAAAATTGCTCGTACTCATGGCAAAGAAGCTTTAAGAAAGTTGAAATGCCTAATTTTCAGAAACAGTTGGAAGCGCAAGCGAAATAGCAGGCACAAAAAAAGCCCTAAAGGGCTTCTTTTGTTTAACACTTAGTTAGAAGCTAAAGCTTTAACTTGAGCGTTTAAACGGCTCTTATGACGAGCTGCTTTGTTCTTATGGATGATGCCTTTATCAGCCATACGGTCAATCACTGGAACAGCTTTTTTGTAAGCTTCAGTAGCAACCGCATAATCGCCTGCAGCAATAGCAGCGATTGTGCGTTTTAAATAAGTACGAACCATAGAACGTAAGCTTGCGTTGTGTTTACGTGCTTTAACGTTTTGACGAGCACGTTTTCTAGCTTGAGCAGAGTTTGCCACTCGTGCACTCCTTGAAATAGATTGGTCTGGGCGGGCTGCAATTACTTCCGAAAACCAACATCAGAAGAATTATCACCAGCCCGTAAACAAGTGCCATATTTTGATGAAACTAGACAGTTAAGTCAAGTCTTGACATGCTTTGACAACATTTTAGCTGCAGAAAAATCGGAAAGAAACAGGTAGATTAGCTTTAAGCCTCAGAGATTGTTTAAAAAATGACAAATTTTATTCAAAATGCAATTGTAATTGGTGCGAATGGTTTAGTTGGGCAGCAATTGGTTAAACAGCTGAATCAGCTGTCCGAATGTAAAAACATCACCGTGATTTTGCGCCGACCTTGCCCTGAATTGAATCGCTTAGAAAAAGTCCAGACGTTACTACTCGAAGACTTTTTATTGCTCAATGATGAAGATGTAAGCGGTTATAGCCATGCATTCAGTTGTTTAGGTACGACCTTAAAAAAAGCAGGCTCAAAGCAAGCATTTTATGCCGTGGACTATACTATCAATGCACATTTTGCCGAATTATTACAGGCAAAGGGTACGCATTATCTCTTGATCAGTGCATTAGGTGCCGATGCTAACTCAAAATTGTTTTATAACCGTGTCAAAGGTGAATTAGAGCAATATATTGAAAGCTTAGACATAGAAAAAGTATCAATCTTGCGGCCATCTTTATTATTGGGGGAACGTCATGAACAACGGCGTTTAGAAGATTTAGCTCAAAAGCTATATCTTAAAATATCACGATTTATTCCGGATAATTTTACGTATAAGCCAGTAAGTGCAAGGCAAGTGGCTCATACTATGGTCGAGGCTGCGCAATCGCAAATTCATAAATTCCAAATTTATGATAATTTACAAGGCTCTAGACTAGCAGAATAGATATGTTAGTCTAGAATCATGATAGAAAACAGTAAATTAAGTCACTATAAGATTAAAAAAATTATTCAGTGCTTTTGCATTGATATTCCTGCTTCTAAAACAGCCTTATTGCTTAACTTGAACCGTAATACCATCAACTATTGGTACATGCTTTTTAGAGAAGCAATCTACGATCATCAAACAGATTTAAGAGCAAAGTTTGTAGGTTCTATTGAAGTTGATGAGAGCTATTTTGGAGCAAAAAGACAACGTGGTTTTCATGGGAAATTGAAGCGAGGTCGAGGTACTTTAAAACAACCTGTATTTGGAATATTTGAAAGGAATGGTCGAGTTTATACAGAAATAGTCCCTGATTGTAAAAAGACTACATTACAACAAGTTATCTTAGGTAAAGTTGCACTTGAAAGTGTAATTTATAGTGATGGTTGGCGTGGATACAATGGTTTGGTAGATGTTGGTTACTCAAAGCATTTTAGAGTAAATCATGGAGCGAATGAATTTGCCAGAGGACAATGTCATATAAATGGAATAGAATCATTCTGGAGCTTTTGTAAAAGAAGGCTAGCAAAGTTCAACGGTATATCAAAAGAGTATTTTGATTATCATCTTAAAGAAACAGAATGGCGTTGGATGAGGGAGTCTAATGAGCTAGCAACAGAGTTGTGGGACCTCATTAGGTAAAACTAAGTGCAAATCTGCTAGTCTAGAGCCTTTACAAATACAAAAAACTAAGTAAAAGGGGAACGACGTGTCTACAGTACCATTTGTAACTTGTGACTTATTAGATGACCATCCAGAACATGACCTTCAAGTAGTGATTCCATCTCTGGATGGTAAATTTTTTAAAAGTTACGGTGCACGTAAAACTTTTGGCGGTCAAATTGTGACGGTAAAATGTTTTGAAGATAACTCGCGTGTAAAAGAGTTATTGGCAACCGATGGCACGGGCAAAGTTTTGGTGGTAGATGGTGGGGCATCTATGCGCTGTGCCTTAATGGGCGACTTGATTGCTGAATCTGCAGTCAAAAATCACTGGAATGGCGTGATTATTTACGGTTGTGTGCGCGATGTCGATGCAATAGCAGTACTTGATTTAGGCGTACATGCTTTAGCTTCAATTCCACAAAAAAGTAACCGTAAAGGCGTGGGTGAAGTGGATGTGAGTTTGCATTTCGGACAAGTCACTTTTAATTCGGGCGATTATGTCTATGCCGACAACAACGGTATTATTGTGGCAAAGGAAAAGCTGGTCGATTTATAAGGGCTTTAATGGCACAGTCATTAAATTACTGAGCACATCAAAAGGAAAACAAAATGGTGCATCATCAAATTAAAGTCATTCAGGCAATGGCATCTATGCTTACCGAAGGTGGACGTGGAGTGAATGGGACAGCATTTCCCCTGCAACCCGAAAAAGCTTTAAAGTTATATGAATTTGAAGGTTCACCATTTTGCCGTCGTGTGCGTGAAGTCATGACCTTGTTAAATTTGGATTATGAAGTTTATCCATGTCCCAAAGGTGGTACTAAATATCGACCTTTGGTGAAACAACTAGGGGGTAAAACGCAGTTTCCATTTTTTATTGATGAAAATACCGGTGATAGACTCTATGAATCACAGCAGATCATTCATCATTTATTCAAACATTATGGCAAAACAGGAAAAACGCCAAAAAAATATGCGCATTTTCCTAAAATTCCTTATGTTGCACTTGCGGGCACGTTATTGAATGGTGCGCAGGGGGTGTGGATGAATCAGAAAATTGTAGAGCGCGCTGCACCTGAACAATTGATTGAGCTGTGGGGGTTTGAAGGTAGTCCTTATACACGTGTGGTACGTGGTGTATTGACTGAACTGGAATTACCATTCAAATTTCATAATGTAGCCAAAGAGCGTTGGCAAGATCTGGGCTTGGCAAAATTACGTTTAAAACCAGGGAAATATGTGCCATTAGCAGGTGGTAAGCGTGAACAGGTATTAAAACTCATGGGTGATAATATCCAAGTCCCATTTTTAGTCGATCCCAATACCCAGACTCAGCTTTTTGAATCGACTAAGATTGTGAAGTATTTACAACAAACTTATGGTAATTAAGCATTAAGCAATTTTTTGATTGTGATAAAAGCATCTTCATGATGCATTTTTGCTTTCACCCATACCCACATTTTTTCAATAGGATTAAGGTCGGGACTATAAGGTGGTAACCAAAGTATTTGATGCCCATGTTTGGTTGAAAATAAAGCGACTACCGAGCCATGCAAGCATTTTTGTAACACATGGCTCAGCAATAAATTCGCAATTATGGCTCGTCAATTTCTACAGGATTTAGACTTTGGACAGAACTTACTTTAAAAGGTGCTCCAATTTGCTTTAAATCTGAACCTGATGGGGCTTGATACACTTTTAAGCCGAACTCAGGAATAATTGCCAGCAAATGATCAAAAATATCGGATTGAATACTTTCATATTCTTTCCATGCAGTGGTTTTGGTAAAAGCATAAATCTCTAGCGGTAACCCTTCACTGCTTGGTTGTAGTTGGCGAATAATCAATGATTGAGATTGATTAATACCCGGATGTTGTTTCAAATAAAATTCAACATAAGCCCGGAAAGTCCCTAAATTTGTCAGACGGCGCTGGTTGTATTGTGATTGATTTGCTAACTGCTGATTAAACTGCTCAATTTCTTCATTTTTACTATGTAAATATTGATCCAATAATAAAAACTCTCTGAGTTTGCTTTGTTCATGTTCAGTCATAAAATGCACAGAATTTTGATCAATTAAAATGGCACGTTTAATACGTCGGGCACCTGCTTCCTGCATGCCACGCCAGTTTTTAAAGGTATCGGTAATGAGTTTATTGGTTGGAATGGTAGTTAGGGTTTTATCCCAGTTTTGTACGGTCACGGTATGTAATGACATATCAATGACATCGCCATCGGCATTTAAAGAAGGCATTTCAATCCAGTCACCAATTCGCACCATGTCATAGGAAGAAATTTGTACCGAAGCCACCAAAGATAAAATGGTGTTTTGGAAAACCAACATCAAGACGGCAGCCATCGCACCAAAACCTGCAAGTAAGGTAAACACATCTTTTTTCAGGAAAGTACCTAAAATCATGAGGGCACAGACCACATAAATAATGAGTTTAACTAACTGCAAATAACCCTTAATTGGCTTGTTGCGTGATTTTGGATTGCGTTGATAGAACAGGTTAAAAATATTTAAAAATTCAGAAATTGCCAGAGCAATGGTGAGGAATATAAAGGCTTGTGCAGCCATTTGCACAATGCTTTCTACTTTATCTGATAAGTGCGGGACGGTGGTAATGCCATTCATGATCACCACAGCAGGGACAATATTGGCAATACGACGGATCACGTTATGCTGTGAAATAATTTCACTATTGGCAAAGTGCATTTTAGAAATGAGTTTACGAATACCACGTACCACAATTTGTTTGGCGATAAAGTTGGCTAAAATCGCCAGTAGAATCACAATACTGAGTGAGGTCAGCATTTCTAACCAAGGGTATTGGTTAAACCATTCCTGAATATTTCGAATAAAATTAAATTCTTGCAAAAGATCCTCGCTTTAAGGTTGCTGTTTTTCGTCTGCATGGCATTGTAAATCTTAGCCTGCAATTCACCTTAATTCTTCATTGATATATGAAATTGCTAGATAGTGTATCGACTAAAGTTTAAATTTTAAGTCTGAGTAACTTTTTGCTACATTTTAATCATTTGTTTTTACTGAAAGTTTTTAGTTAATGTACTGTCTTGTCCTGAAATAGATTGACAGTATTCCACTTCAAACCGAGTTAAGCAATTAGCTCGGTTTTAGTTTGTTCATACTTCTGATTCGGGGTGTTCATATTTAAACTTAAATGCGGTCTATAACAATTGTAAATCATGATAGATTCCGCAATTAAGTGATCTAACTCCTTCATGGTTTGACATCGCGTGGTTAAAAACTCCTGCTTTAATATTCCATTAATTCGCTCTGCTAATGCATTCTGATAACAGTCCTTGCCATCTGTCATGGAAGGACATATCCCATAATGGCGCCATGCCGATTGATATAGCTCAGAGCAATATTGAGCACCTCTATCTGAATGATGAATCATCCTAGTCGCTCGATCTGTCGCTTGCTGCATCGCCATATGTAGAGCCTGCACAACATTCTCCGTACGCATATCATTCGATAACTTATAACCTTTAATCTGTCGGGTATAAGCATCTGTCACCAAGGATAAATAATGTACGCCTTCAGCACTCTCAACATAGGTAATATCACTAACAAAGACTTCATTAGCTTGCACTGCTGAATAATCCTTTAATAAATTTGGATGCTTCTTCATCCAATGCTTGCTATCCGTAGTTTTTGTATAGCGACGCTTAGGGCGAATCAATAAGTTATTTTCTTTCAATATTTTAAATAACTGATCCCGTCCACACTTTAAACCACGTTGCAACAATTTGCCTTTAATAAGCCAATACAGCTTACGTGTTCCGATACTTGGCATGAGACAGCGATATTCCATAACCAACTCAAGTATTTGTTCAGTTGCTAGTGCAGTCATTTGAGCACGTTTTTCTGCTTGATAATAAGCTTGTCGGGTGATTCCCAACCACTGACAATAATGTGAAACGCTTAGTCTTCTTTGGCTTTGCCAATCTTTGAAACGTGCTCGGTATACTTTTTTCCAAGATCAGTCCCACATTCTTTATCAATGTGATAAATCACATCCTGAATAAATTTAGTTTTAAGCTTTTCTGCGGCTAACTGCTTTTCTAATTGGCGGATTCGTTGTTGGGGTGTCAATTGGCGTTTAGAAGAAGTCGGCATATTCGAAGTCCAGTCCTGTTGTCCGTGCTTGCGTAACCATACCAGCACAGTTGATCTTCCTTGAATACCATATTTTGCCTGAGCTTGCTTATAAGTAATTTGCCCTTTTTCTACTTCATGTACCACCATCATTTTAAAGGCAAAGCTATAGTCACGTTGTGTACGTTTAACTCGTTGTTCTCGTTTATGTTCCATAAAATAAGTCTCTTAAGGTGTAAACTTATTTCAGGACGGGACATACAGCTATGTTAAAAAAGCCAGTACAGATACTGGCTTTGAATAGATACATAGTATAAGTATTTACATCAATACTATCGTGATCTACCACATTAAATCATCTGGAATCACATAGGCTGCGTATGGATCTTCTTCATCTGTTGTTGCTTCATTTTTCTCGGCATTATTGACAATAATAAAGCCTTCCATTTTGAGATTTATACGTTCAGCCAAAGCTTTCGGTAGGAAGGCATAGCTGTCATTTTCTTTGGCAATCACCAAACTACCTGCCACGAGCGCATTGTAAATTTGTTGATTGATATACACTTTTTTAATTTTACCATCTAAAAATTGATAAACAACTTCACCATCGGTATCACGAATTTTATACTGATGAATCATTTGCATAATTGCAGCTTTCAATTCTTTTTCCTGTAAAGCGGCTTTCTTTTCTTGTTCAATGGCTTGGTCTTTGGCCAGTTTTTCTTGCTGTGCCTGTGCAATTTTGGCTTTTACTTCAGCATCTTTACTTTCACCGGTACGCTGTTCGTGTACGGCTTGTTTAGACAGTTTTTTTGCTTTTTTATTATCGACTAAACCCGCTTTGAGCAATTGAGCCTGTAGTGCATTTTTAACCATGATAATTTCCAAAACTTAATGTTGAAGGTGTCGATAGCGAAAATAAATAATCCAGTACACTAAACTCAAGCTTAGGCTGAGTCCAGCAGGTAACAGAAAAGAATTCAGTTTAAATGTAGGATAAATGGATGCAGCGAGCAATCCACCTACAAAGAAACCTATTAAAATCAGTAAGTGTAAAACAATACGCCTTTTTTCGACTTGTAAGCCTCTGACTCGATAACCCAGAGCTAAGCCTAAATCGGTCAATACCCCAGATAAATGTGTGGTGCGGATGATAGTGCCTTTATAGTAGCTGATCATGGCATTTTGTATGCCCATGGCAACTGATGCCCAAAGCAGGGCATAACGTGGGAAATAAGGTAATAACACCCAGCAAATTAAAATAAAAAATGCCACCAAACTCATGGGTAAGCCATAACGACGCCCTAAGCGAAAATTACTATTTCCTAAAATGACGCCGCTATAAAATGAACCTATGACATAGCACAAAATCACTAGCAACAAGAAAATCATCGCTTCTGGTTTCCAGTCGATTAGCGCCATCGCCAAGATACTGACGTTGCCTGTCATGTGCGAAACAGACTGATGTAATACGGTCACCAATCCGAGTACATTAATAATTCCAGCATTGACAGCTAGAAAAAAAGCACCAAATTGCACCCAAAGTGGTAAAGTTTGAAAAGGCATAATGGATGATTGCGTAAGTTTCCTAACGCATTGTATCTTAACTCAAACCGCGGCCAACCGCAGTAGTAAATAGTACATCGGTAGATGAGTTGAGCGCAGTTTCGGTTGAATCTTGTAACACGCTAATGACCATACCAACCGCAACCACTTGCATGGCGATATCTGAAGAAATACCAAATAAGCCACACGCTACAGGAATGAGCAGTAAGGAGCCGCCAGCAACACCCGAAGCACCACAGGCAGACACCGTTGCAACTACAGATAAAATCAGCATGGTGCTAAAATCGACAGAAATTCCTAGGGTGTTTACTGCAGCTAAGGTCAAAACGGTGATGGTGACCGATGCGCCTGCCATGTTAACTGTTGCGCCTAAAGGGATTGCAACACTCGCCGTTGATTCCTGTACACCTAAGCGCTTGGCTAAGTCTAAGTTGACAGGAATATTGGCTGCAGAACTACGTGTAAAGAATGCGGTAATGCCACTTTCGCGTAAGCATTGAAAAACTAAAGGATAAGGATTGCTACGAGTCACAAATCCCACCATGATTGGGTTGATGACTAAGGCAACAAAGAACATTGTACCTAACAAGACTGCCAATAATTGTGCGTAACTAGCTAAGGTTTTCAAGCCCGCATCGGCAAATGTCACTGCAACCAGGCCAAAAATACCGAAAGGTGCAAAGTTAATCACCAAGCGAATGACGCGATTGACTGCATTGGCAGCATCATTCAGCAGTGCTTTGGTGGTATCTGTAGCATGACGGAATGCAATCCCTAAAGTCACAGCCCAAGCCAAAATACCAATAAAGTTGGCTTCGGCAATCGCAACTACAGGGTTGGCGACAAAACTAAGTAAAAGGTTTTTAAAAATTTCAGAAAGACTGCCTGGTGGGGTTAATTCTGCTTGTGTTGCAACATCTAAAAACAATGTGCTTGGGAAAAGGGTACTTGCAATAACTGCACTGAGTGCAGCTAAGAACATACCAATCGCATACATCAGCATAATTGGTTTGATATAAGCATTGCTGCTTCCAATTTTAAAATTAGCAATTGACGCCATTACCAAAAGAAACACTAAAATTGGGGCAACAGACTTTAGGGCTTTAATAAATAAATCACCCAAAAGGCTTAAATAAGGCGCAGATTCTGGAAATAAAATTGCAACACCCACGCCGAGTACAATTGCAATCATAATTCGCGAGACCAAGCTCAAACGCAAAAAAGCTGAAAACATACGAAAACAAGGTAAAAGAAAAGCGGGTATTTTATACTGAAATCCTCATGTGCTTAAAAATAATTTTGATATAAAAGATAAGTCTATATTTTTAAAAGTTATATTTATTAAACTACTTAAATTTCAGCAAGATAAAAGTACTCTTTGATCAATAAAAAGGATGTGTATTGATCACCCAGTTTGAAAGATAAAATTAAAGACCCATTTCTTGCTCTTTAAGTCAGTTCAGGCGCAAGTTCTTGCATGGCTGAATAATGTGACAAATAAACTTTTCCATTTAAATGCTGTAAAAGTTTTGAATGTTGTAATTTGTCCATTACTGGGCCTTTGATTTCTGAAAAATGCAGACAGATATTCAATTTTTTGAGTTCAAGATTTAAATCTTCAAGCATTTCGAGTGCGCTTAAATCAATACTGCTAATACTCGAACAATTCACCACAACATGCTTTAACTGAGAGTTTTGACTGACTTGATTAATTAAAAAGCCTTTTAAAGTATTAGCATTTAAAAAGGTTAGATTTTCGTCAATTCGTATAGAAAGCACATGTGGCGCGGTACGTACTTGATGACGTTCAATATTACGAAAATGCTGTGTGCCTTCAAGTAAACCAATTTCCGCTATATGTGGTCGGCTAATACGCCACAACATTAGAATAAATGTGGACACTATACCAATAATTAAACCTGTCGAAATATCAATCAACACAACACCAAAGAACGTCACCCACATGGCTAGACCATCGGCTTTAGAATAACGCCAAGTTTCTTTAAAAGACTGGAACTCAACCAGTTTCCAAATTGAAACAATGATGGTTGCAGCCAAAACAGCCAGCGGTAAGTCTTGGAAAAATCCCGTGAAGTATAAACTGACAATAACAATCACAATGGAGGTAAATACACCTGCCATTGGTGTTTTTGCACCTGCATCGGCATTGACGACGGTACGTGACAAACTGCCTGTGACGGGAAAAGAAGAGCTGACACCTGCACCAAAATTGGCTAAACCGAGTGCAATGAGTTCCTGATTGCTATTTAAGTGACTGCGTTTTTGTAAGGCGGTGGCTTGGGCAATAGACAATGACTCTACAAAACTGATCATCGCAATCATGGCTGCGCCGGGAAGAAGCTGCAGAACGAGTTGTGTATTCCATTCAGGGAGTTGAATAGGCGGGAATCCTGCAGGTATTTCTCCCACAGTTTTAATGCCGACCTGTTGTAAATGCAGCGAATAAACCAAAGCAATTGAACCGATCACCAATACCAATGGCAAAGCTTTTAAGATAAAGCCACTGCCTCGAACATGTTCACGAATGGCATTACTGTTGATGAATTTAGGTGCATAAATTAGAAACAAAATGGCAGCAATACCCAAGAGCACGCTATAAACATGTGTTTGTCCCACATATTGCCAAAAGCTGGATAAGAACTCAGGTAAGTTATTGGCTTTAAGGGGGATATCTAAAACAAATTTGAGCTGTCCAATTGCAATCATTAATGCAGAGGCAATAATGAAGCTTTTAATAACAGGATGGCTAATGAGTTGAATTAAAAAACCAAAGCGTAAAATTCCCAACAGTAGGGAAATGATACCGACCAGCACAGCAAGTAAACAGGCTGCTTGAATATAAGCCGCTGAGCCGACTTCAAATAATGGATTGAGCGTAGCAAAGGTCATCATGGAAATAATGGCGACGGGGCCAATCGACAAGGTAGGGCTGCCGCCAACCAAGGCGTACATGATCATAGGGATCACGCTGGCATATAAACCCATGACAGGAGGCAAACCTGCAAGCATGGCATAAGCCATCCCTTGAGGTACCAACATGGCAATGACGATAAATGCAGACAGCAGGTCAGATTTCAATGTTTCTGTATTATATTTTCGAAGCCATTGCCAAGCAGGCAGTACACGGGCCAAACGTGAATTGAAATCTGACATACTGAAATCTAAATCATAAATTTAGATATATTATGAACAAAAATTGCTAAGAAGTCTTTGAGATAGCAGGCGAGTATTAAAATTTTATGGTTACGCCTGATAGACAGGCATCATTATTTAGTCCTGTTGGCAATAAAGTACGTATAGGGTATTAAGTACCTGCACCATTTTGTCATCTTTAATTGAATAAAAAATTTGCTTGCCATCACGACGGGTATTCACTACATCACTTTTACGCAGCATCATTAATTGTTGCGATAACGTAGGCTGATGAATTTGGGTTTTTTCTTCAATTTGCGATACGTTTAATTCTTGCTGAGATAAATGACAAAGAATTAAAAGGCGGTCAGTATTCGCCATAGTTTTTAAAATTCCAACAACGGTATCCGCAGATTCGCGCATTGATGTGATTTCAAGCTCATCGTTCATTGTTTATTCTCTTAATTTACAGCTAACCCAATATATTAGGCGGGAGTGGAAGATAAATGATATAACATAAATCATTGGTTATATATGAGAACAATTATGCTTTTTTAAATCATATCAGCCTATCATAAATAAAGGGCTGATATTCTAATCAAAAAATTGATAAAAAAGTGGCTGAGTTACAATAAAACCTATTTTTTCACCTGTTCAAAATTTTTTAATTCTTTCTCACTAAATTCACTCGATGCAGCTAACAATTCGTGAATTGCTGGGTTGTACCAAGCAAAGCATTCTGACATTTTGGCACTAAAAGTATCATCTAGGCTTATATGTGTAGCATTGTGTTGTAACAAGGCTTGTTGATCTAAAGTGCTAATAAAACTTTTTAGTGTGGCACTATCAAAATAATACGCAGACTTAAATTGTGCAGAATCTGCAGCGCGTTGTAATACGGTTTTGGTCATTTTTTCTAAAACTTTAAGATTTAAAGGAATGTGTGCGCTATAACGCAGCAAAAGTTCTTGAATCAATACGAAATTATTTAAACTTGGTTTCGCCAGTTCCGCTAAGGCATAGAGTTCATGCGGTGTAGCTAGGTTCGGCAGTAATTGGCGATTTGTTTCTGTCATCCAATTTTGTTGGATAAGGTACGCCACAATTTTTTCTATTTCTTGAGCAAGGTCTTGCGGCGCCCATGCCAAGAAAAACTCTTGTTTCAAATATGGATAAATCGCCTGCATTTTTTGCATTAAATCTGCACGTGATAATGCCAAGTTTTGTTCATTAAACTGCTGCACAATTAATGCGACACACGCAGGCAAAATAAAGCAGTGCAAAATATTATTGCTAAAATAGCTCAATAAGATTTTTTGGCTTTCAGCGACTCGAATGCCTTCTACGCCATCTTGGTTATAACGCTGCACTTGTTTAAGTTTCAGCGCATATTCAATAATTTCTTGTGGATTTAACCCCGTAATAATCATACGCGGGTCGTAACATAATTGTTTGAGCAAATGTCGATATTGTTCAATTCGAGTGAGTAGCTCATCTTGAGTCAAGGCATGCTGATCGGCATTTAATAAAATCAGAGAAATAAGCGCAATTGGATTAATCACTACGGCTTTATTGATATTTTCCAAAATCGCATGCGCGGTATGATCTACCGTATGAATTACAGAGGTCGGTAGTTCGTCGTTTATATTTAGTTTGACATCGCGTGCTTGGTTGGCTATTAAAACATCATCTAAAAATACAGGTTCACCAAAGTTGACATAGACCTGACCAAAGACTTTTTCAATTTTACGGGCAGAGTTTAAAATGCCCCATAATGATTCGGCTTCTTTTGGTTTGCCGTTCAATTCATTTAAATAAGATGTACCTTCAATCAGTTTTTCATAACCAAAATACGTTGGAATAAATGCAATAGGTTTGGTTGCTCCGCGTAAATGACTTTGAATAGTCATCGACAACATGCCTTTTTTCGGTGGTAACAATAAACCTGTGCGTGAGCGTCCACCTTCAATAAAGTATTCAAGTGGGGTATTGCGTGACAATAAACTGTGTAGATATTCTTTAAATACTGAGGTGTATAGTTCATTGCCGCTAAAAGTACGGCGAATAAAATATGCACCTGCACCGCGCATGAGTTGACCCACAATCGGTAAATTTAAATTAATACCTGCTGCAATATGCGGCACCATCAAACCACGATTAAAAATTACATAAGACAGTAATAAATAGTCGATGTGGCTGCGATGACAAGGGGTATAGACAATTTCATAATCTTTGGCGAGTTCGCGTACTGTGTCAAAGTGATGCACTTCAATGCCATCGTAGAGCTGTGTCCAAAGCTTGGTCAGTGCCAATTCAGCAAAACGCAAAGTCGAATAAGAAAAGTCCGATACAATTTCAGTTAAATAGCTTTTAGCGCGTTTTTCTGCCTCAAACATACTCACTTTTTTTTCAATACTTTCTTTGCGAATAGCTTGTTGTACCGCTTCACTTTTCATCAAAGCATGAATTACATTACGGCGGTCAGATAAGTCTGGTCCTAAAATTGCTTCTTTGTATTGATTAAAATTGTGTTCTAGATATTGCTCAATAAAGTGTGCAGGCGATAAGTGTGGCTGTTGTTGTGTAGCTTGTGTAATAAGCTGACGTAAAGAAATTGCTTTATGAAACTCGATATAGTTATCACGTGAATAAAGTGAAATATTAATGGTTTGTTTAAGCTTGTTTGGGGTAGACCACGCATCGGCAAATAATGCTTTAAACCAAGAGTCTTCGTATTCGGGTGAGCGTCCCCAAAGTACAGTCACGGGAACGAACAGCACATCATGTTCAGGATATTGCTCTAAGATTTCAATTAAACGAATCAATTTGGCAGAGTAGTGATAAGCACTGTGCTGTGGGTTTTTCTCATGTAAGACCAAAATGGAATCATCTTCCTGATGCTCGGCAATGTTCAAAGGCGCATATACGGAAGGTAAACCCCGAGATTGCGCCTGCTGATCAATCAAGACGGTATTGCTGAGAGAGGCATCTTGCAGCACATAACAAAATTGTGTTTTTTCAGAGCTTTGTGCAATACGATGTTCTAATTCTGCAGTCGAGCCTAATACTTGTGGCGTCACAATCTTATTCAAGATTTTTTTAGTGAAATTACGATAAAGCTGACTGTGACGTTTATTGGACATTGCATTCCCTACATTTTGTTATGTGTTGCTATTGTCAAAAAATAAATAGCGAATTTCAAACCCAAGTGCCGAGAAAATCGACAATTAAACTAAGGTCATCATCTCTTTATTCTAATTCGCATTTTGTTGAAAGCTAATCATATTTTTGTATAAAACAATTTTAGTGAAACATCGGCAAAAAACTTATAAAAAAGTATGATAATTTAAATTTTGTTTATTATAGATATAACTTAGGGAATAATCATGACCACAGATGCAGCTTTTCCAACACCAGCAAACTTAGGGATTGCCGTATATAGCAATAATGCAGAAGCGATTGGTAACACGCCATTGGTACGTATTAACCGTTTAATTTCTAGCGGTGCAACGGTTTTAGCCAAGGTGGAAAGCCGTAACCCTGCATTTTCTGTGAAATGCCGTATTGGAGCAGCTTTAATTGCCGATGCAGAAAAACGTGGCGTGCTAAAAGAGGGTATGCATATTGTAGAACCGACCAGCGGTAATACAGGAATCGCTTTGGCATTTGTAGCTGCAGCAAAAGGTTATGAGATTACACTAACTATGCCTGCAAGCATGAGTATTGAGCGCCGTAAGGTTTTGAAAGCTTTGGGTGCAAATTTGGTGCTGACTGAGCCTGCAAAAGGCATGAAAGGCGCGGTGGATGAAGCAGAGCGTTTGGCAACTGAACATCCAGAAACTTATTTTTTGCCACAGCAATTTAACAACCCTGCCAATCCGCAAATTCATGAAGAAACTACGGGTCCAGAAATTTGGGCAGCAACAGGTGGGAAGGTTGATATTCTTGTTGCAGGTGTAGGTACAGGCGGTACGATTTCTGGTATTTCTCGTTATTTTAAAAAGGTAAAAGGTCAGGCATTGCATAGTGTTGTAGTTGAGCCTGCAGAATCTCCAATTATTGGTCAAACCAAGCGTGGCGAAGCCATTACACCTGCACCACATAAAATTCAGGGGATTGGCGCCAACTTTATTCCAAAAAACCTAGATTTAGATTTGGTGGATGAAGTGATTAGCATTGAAAGTGCTGAAGCAATTGATTGGGCACGCAAAACAGCAACTCAAGAAGGTATTTTAGTCGGCATTTCAAGTGGTGCAGCAATGGCTGCAGCTGCAAAATTGGCGGCACGTCCTGAAAATGCAGGTAAAAATATTGTAGTGATTTTACCTGATAGTGGTGAGCGTTATTTATCTTCAGTTTTGTTTGAAGATATTAGTGCAGAATGATGTGTCTTCAGATTGCTAGAATCCTATAAAAAAATCCCAAAGTTTTAACTTTGGGATTTTTTATTTGGAGAATAAATTTATAAGGTGGATAAAGAGACATTCTGCAAAGCAACTTTCTTTGTATTCAGACTCTAATCTTTAACAGGATCAGCAATGAATCGGTAATCCCCCCTAAAAATAATAGGATCTAAAAGTAGAATTTTCTCTTAAGATACGAGCAGGAGATTCTGCATGAAAACATCTAAATTTACTGACAGTCAGATCATGTCCATCTTGAAACAGGCAGAATCTGGCACACCTGTAGCGACCCTTTGCCGTGAACACGGCATGAGTAATGCTACCTTTTATAAATGGCGTGCCAAATATGGTGGTATGGATACATCATTAATGGATCGACTGAAAGAGCTAGAAGCCGAAAATACCAGACTTAAAAAGATGTATGCGGAAGAGCGATTAAAGGCCGAAATCATCCAGGAAGCGATGGCAATGAGTAGCACTGCTACGCAAGGGTAAAGCCATCTTGCCGGCGTAAGATGGCACAACAGGCAGTTGCCCAGCATGCCATTAGTATTCGTTTGGCTTGTAAAGCATTTGGCATTAGTGAAACCTGCTACCGCTATCAAGCCAATCTCAGCGATGACAATGCACTCATTGCTGAACAGCTCATTGAACTCACTGAGGAAAATTCCGATTGGGGCTTTGGTTTGTGCTTCTCGTATTTACGGCATGTTGGGAGTTGCTGCTGGAATCACAAGCGGGTTTACCGCATTTACTGTGAGTTGGCACTGAATCTGCGTATTAAACCGAGAAGAAGACTAAAACGGCATGCGCCTGAACCATTGAAAGAACCAATCCGAGAAAATCAGGTTTGGTCATTAGATTTTATGCATGATCAGCTTTCCGATGGTCGCAAGTTTCGATTATTGAATGTGATTGATGATTACCGCCGCGAAGGCCTAGCCATTGAAGCAGGGTTCTCATTGCCCACAATCAGGGTTATTCGTACGTTGAATCAATTGCTGGAGTGGAGAGAAAAACCGTTAGTGATCCGATGCGATAATGGTCCCGAATTTATCAGTCACGAATTTGTGCGCTGGGCTACTGAGCACGGTATTCGTATTGAATATATTCAACCGGGTAAGCCACAGCAGAATGCGTATATTGAACGCTATAATCGGACCATACGTTATAGTTGGCTGAGCAAGCATTTATTTGATACTTTGGATGAAGTACAAGATTATGCAACAAACTGGTTGTGGCATTACAACCATGAAAGACCACATCAAGCTAACAAAGGAAAGCCACCTCTAATGGCTGCTTAACCTCTACTTTTAACTTCGGTTATTTATGGGAGGATTACCAATCCAACTCAAATAATCGAAGATACTTTATCTGGCGTCATCAGCGCTTGATTAATATATAACTTGATTAAGCGTTCTCGTGATCCAATGGCTTTTTGATAATGTGTGGAGTTAAGTAATAAGGACGCACCATAAGTTACAGTCCAAATATAAGATAGATAATCACGGATCGACATGGCACTGTTAAAGGACTCCAAATAAGCTTGTGTAATGTCTTTAATTTCTAAAATACGCTGTTCACGGATATCGTATAACTGTTCAAACAACTCATTTAGTTTACGTTCATTATTGGTTAAGCGTTCTTCAATTGAGTGCAGTAAAATCGTACGGTTGGAATTAAGCATGTTATACAGCATGTACTGAGAAACATAAGTTTGAAAATTATGGTGATATTGTTTGGAAATATCCAATAAACGCTGCTCATTTAAAATAATTAACTCTAAATACAGCTGATTTTTACTTTTGAAATATTTATAAATTGTGCCTTTGGCAATATCTAGCTCTGCAGCCAACTCACTTAATGTAATATCATTATGATTTTCCAGTAATAAAACCTCAGCCATTGCCAAAATTTTCTCTTTACGACGTCGGAAATTTTCTTGGCGTAGAGTCGTCATCAATCAATATTCCAAATACAACCAATTAAGCATGTTGGAGTCTAGTGCAGTTTGAGCAACTTGGAAATAGCACCAAGGTCTTGAAACCCGATACAAATGATTGGTTAAAACACGTATGTATTTACGAATGACGGATTACGTGAAAAATAGCACAATCCATAACTGAAATTTGTTGTCAATAAAACTGAACCAAAGAGGTCATTTTGGTGAAATAAAATTGGATTCTATAGCGTTTTATTCTATTTTTCTGGAAGTGACAGTAAAAGTTAAACGCTAATCAACTGCGATATTTTAGCTATTTGCCTGAATATCAGTTGATCTTTTGATTTACATTTAACGTGATTTACTTTGAAACCCACAGAGGGATGTTATTAAAAGCAAATTAAAGTGTGGTTTTTGCGTGAAGAACTTAAAAGACGGTAATAAGGGAATAAAAAATGATTGTCATTGTAGATGCTGTACGTACTGCTATGGGCGGTTTTCAAGGTTCATTGGCCAGTTGTACTGCACCAGATTTAGGCGCGGTTGCGATTCAGCAAGCGGTTGCCCGTTCAGGCTTATGTGCAACAGATATTGATGAAGTAATTTTTGGTTGTGTATTGCCTGCGGGTTTAAAGCAAGGCCCTGCACGTCAGGCGATGCGTCAGGCAGGTTTGCCCGATAGTACAGGTGCAACTACTATCAATAAAATTTGTGGCTCTGGAATGAAAGCCGTTATGCAGGCAGCCGATGCTATTCAGGCGGGTTCAGCGCAAATTGTGGTCGCTGGTGGTATGGAATCTATGTCGAATGCGCCGTATTTGCTAGATAAAGCACGTGCAGGTTTCCGTATGGGACACGGCAAAGTCACAGACCACATGTTTCAGGAAGGTTTAGAGGATGCTGAAACAGGCTTATCGATGGGTGTATTAGCGCAAGATATGGCAGACAAGAAAAACTATACCCGTGAGCAGCAGGATGAATACGCAATTCGCTCTTTAAATCGTGCGGTAGCAGCCATTCAAAACGGTTATTTTAAAAATGAAATCGTGCCTGTTACTGTTCATTCACGTAAAGGTGAGGTGATTGTCGATCAGGATGAACAACCGTTAAATGCTAAAATCGAAAAAATTAGCAGTTTGCGTCCCGCATTTAAAAAAGATGGCACAATTACAGCTGCCAATGCCAGCTCTATTTCAGATGGTGCATCTGCTCTGGTGATTACATCAGATGTAGTTGCTGCAGAGCGTGGCTTAAAACCGCTCGCAACAGTTGTAGCATACGCGACACATTCGCAACATCCTTCAGAGTTTACTCTTGCTCCTGTAGGTGCAATTCAAAAAGTGCTAGATAAAGCAGGATGGTCGGTTACAGATGTAGATTTATGGGAAATTAATGAAGCCTTTGCGATGGTGACTATGCTTGCGATAGATGCTTTTGATTTAGACCCTGCCAAAGTTAATATTCAGGGCGGAGCGTGTGCTTTGGGTCATCCTTTAGGTTCTTCAGGCTCACGTATTATTGTGACGCTCATTCATGCACTTAAACGAATTGGTGCGAAAAAAGGCGTGGCATCTTTATGTATTGGTAGTGGTGAAGCAACCGCAGTTGCTGTGGAGCTAATTTAAGCCCAGGTTGCCTAATGGTGGATTCATCTATAAAAAAAGAGCTCTCGAAAGAGCTCTTTTTTAACTTTTAACAATCAGGTTTATGCTTGGATAAATTGCTTCACCGCTTGGTTAAATTCGTTTGGCAATTCCACGTTAGAAATGTGCGATGCATTGATTTCAAACAATTGGCTATTGGCAATACGTTCAACCATAAATTGAGCATCGGCAACTGTTGTTATAGGGTCTTGCTGACCTGCAACCACTAAAACAGGCACAGTGATGTCTGTGAGTTGTTCACGTACATCCGCTTTAGCCAAAGCTTCGCAACAGCTCGCATAACCTTCGGCGCTGCCAGCTGCCAAGTCGTTTTGAAGATTATTGACCACTGTCGCGTTGCTTTGGATAAAGGGTTCAGTAAACCAGCGTGATGCTGCAGTCGAAGCAATCGGTTGTAAACCTTGTTCACGTACCAATGCGGCACGGTCATTCCAAGCCTGTTCTTGACCAATTTTTGCTGCAGTATTACACACCACCACCTGATTAAAACGTTCAGGACGATGAATCGCTAACCATTGACCTGTTAAACCCCCCATAGAAATACCACAGAATGTTGCTTTTTCAACATTCAAATGATCGAGTAGATTTACAACATCTTGGCCCAATTGATCAATGCTATATGGGCCTTGCGGCGCCGATGATGCACCGTGACCACGTGTGTCGTAGCAAATGACAAAAAAATCCTGCTGGAAAAAATCAATCTGTGCTTGCCACATTTTGAAGTTTGTACCAAGCGAGTTTGAAAAAATTAGTGCAGGTTTTGCAGCATCTCCAAAAGTTTGGTAGTTGATTTGCGCATCATTTGATGTAAATGTTGGCATTTTTTTTAAATCCTTAATCTTATACATCCATCTTAAATCCCCCTTTATGAGAGGGGGGCTTTTAATGAGGATTAAACACGTTCAATCATCAAAGCAATACCTTGACCAACACCAATACACATTGAACATAAACCGTATTTACCGCCAGTTTGTTCAAGTTGGTTCAGTGCTGTTGTTACCAAACGCGCACCAGATGCACCGAGTGGGTGACCCAAAGCAATTGCACCACCATTAGGATTAACTTTCTCTGAGCCATCTTCGATGCCTAAGTCACGAGTACATGCTAAAGCTTGTGCAGCAAAGGCTTCGTTCAGCTCAATCACGTCCATTTGCTCAATGGTCAAACCTGTTTGTGCCAACAATTTTTTGATTGCAGGCGCAGGACCAAACCCCATAATACGTGGTTCAACACCAACAACAGTTGAAGCAATGATTTTGGCACGTGGTTTTAAGCCGTGTTGTGCAACAGCTTCTTCAGAAGCAATTAGTAGGGCAGCCGCACCATCGTTAATACCTGATGCATTACCTGCAGTCACTGTACCGTCTGCTTTTACCACGGGCTTTAATTTTGCCAATACTTCTGCTGTGGTTGATGCACGTGGATGTTCGTCTGCAGCAACAACGACAGGCTCACCTTTGCGTTGTGGAATTTCCACCGCAATAATTTCTTTGTCAAAGTAACCGCGTGCTTGTGCAGCAGCAGTACGTTGTTGGCTAGTCAAAGCAAATAAGTCTTGATCGGTACGGTTAATGTTGAACTGTTCCGCTACATTTTCAGCTGTTTGCGGCATCGTTTCTACGCCGTACATTTCTTTGAGTTTCGGGTTAATGAAACGCCAGCCCATTGTGGTGTCTTCAATTTTTTGACTGCGACCATAAGCAGATTCAGATTTACCCATCACAAATGGCGCACGGCTCATCGATTCAACACCGCCCGCAATAATCAGGTTTGCTTCACCTGCTTTAATTGCACGTGCAGCTATCGCAATTGCGTCTAGCGATGAACCACATAAACGGTTCACAGTGGTTGCAGGCACTTGATACGGTAAGCCTGCTAAAAGTGCAGACATGCGACCGACATTACGGTTATCTTCACCTGCTTGGTTGGCACAGCCGTAAATCACATCATCAACATGTTGCCAGTTTACAGATGGGTTGCGTTGCATAAGTGCTTTGATGGGCAGAGCGCCCAAGTCATCAGCTCGGACTGGAGCTAAACCACCTGCATAACGACCAAATGGGGTACGGATGGCATCGATAATATATGCGTTTTTCATTGTGTATTTGCTCACATATTTAAAAGAAGAAAACTCCTCCCTTTTTAAAGGGAGGTTGGGAGGGATTTAATGAAGTAGTTTTATTCCTCAAATCCTCCCTAAATCCCTGCTTTAATAAAGGAGGGACTTCCCCCTTAATTTGATTGAGTCGCATCAATCAGAGTTGCACCCGTCATCGATTGCAACTCTTCAAATGGCAGACCTTCAACTTTCTCAATGACTTTCATGCCTTCAGGAGTGACATCAATCACACATAAGTCAGTGTAAATGCGGTCTACACATTTTAAGCCTGTAGCAGGATAAGTCAGTTCAGCTACAATTTTAGCTTCGCCTTTTTTTGTGACGTGATCGGTTGTAATAAAGACTTTTTTCGCACCAACGGCCAAATCCATAGCACCACCAACCGCAGGAATCGCGTCAGGAGCGCCAGTATGCCAATTTGCCAAGTCGCCATTTTCAGCCACTTGGAAAGCACCCAATACTGCGATGTCTAAGTGACCGCCACGCATCATGGCAAATGAGTCACCGTGGTGGAAGAATGAACCGCCTGTAAGCATGGTTACGAACTCTTTACCGGCATTGATTAATTCAGGGTCTTCTTCACCTGCTGGAGGAGGTGGGCCGAATGCCAATACACCATTTTCAGAGTGTAAGAATACGTCTTTGTCTGAAGACAGGTAGTTTGAAATTTTAGTTGGTAAGCCAATGCCGAGGTTGACATAAGCACCGTCTGGAATGTCTTGTGCCACACGTTCAGCGATTTGGTCACGTGTTAATTTGGTATAGCTCATGATGTTCTCCTTCACGTGACAGTTATGTAGAAAGTTCAGGTTGTTTTGCGCCTACGGCAACAACGTGTTGAACGAAAATACCCGGAGTGATGATGTGTTCAGGGTCTAATGCACCCAACTCTACCACTTCAGAAACCTGTGCAATTGTCACATCGGCAGCCATCGCCATGATTGGTCCAAAGTTACGTGCAGATTTACGGTACACCAAGTTACCCCAACGGTCGCCTTGCTGTGCTTTAATTAAAGCAAAGTCTGCGCGGATTGGGTTTTCTAGTACGTAGTCTTTACCTTCATAATTTAAGGTTGGTTTGCCTTCTGCAAGTAAAGTACCAAAACCTGTAGGGGTATAGATTGGACCTAGACCCATACCTGCAGCTTGAATACGGCATGCCAAGTTACCTTGTGGCACAAGTTCAAGCTCGATTTTGCCTGTGCGGTAAAGTTCATCAAATACCCAAGAGTCAGACTGACGTGGGAATGAACAGATGATTTTACGTACCGCGCCAGCTTTTAATAGCTTCGCTAAACCGTAGTCACCATTACCTGCGTTGTTGTTTACAATAATTAAATCTTTGATGCCAAGTTCAATCAAACCATCAATGAGTTCCGCTGGCTGACCTGCGGTACCAAAACCACCAATCATGATGGTTGAACCATCTTTAATTTGCGAAAGGACTTCTGTTAAAGAAGTTTGACTTTTATCAATCATAATGTGTCCTAGACAATTGCCTGTCCATTAACTTTTGGAACTTTGAGTTGAAGGTATGGGGGCGGTTGAGCTGTTACGTTTGGTTAATACCCAATGTGCGATCAAACCAATACAGATACCCCAAAATACAGAACTTAGCCCTAAAAACTGCATACCAGAGGCAGTTGCTAAAAAGGTGATGAGGGCCGCATCACGCTGTGATTCTTTACTCATTGCCACTGAAATATTGGTGGCAATTGCACCCAAAAGTGCAAGTCCAGCCAAAGCTGCAATCAGTTCTTTAGGCAATAAACTAAATAGCATGACAATACTGCCGGCAAATAAGCCGCCTAAAATATAAAAAAGCCCATTCGCCACGCCGGCGATATAACGCTTTTCTTTCAGTTCGTGCGCATCTTTACCTAAGCATAATGCGGCGGTAATAGAGGCAAGTACAATGGTAATTCCTCCCACACATGCAACGGCAAGAGAAGCGATACTGGTTGCGCTAATAATAGGCTTAGCAGGCATGTCATAGCCGCTAATTTTAATAATTGCCATACCTGGTAAAAACTGTCCAGACAAGCTGACTAAAATTAAAGGTAATGCCAAGTTTAAGGTTGAATTCCACGTCCATTCAGGAGCAATAAACTGTGGAATTGCTAAACTAAAATTGGTGGTGATTGGGTTAATTTGACCGAGCATTAAGCTCAGTATAATTCCTGCAGCAAGCACCCAAATCATGGCATAACGTGGACTAAAACGCTTTGCCAATAAAAATACCGCCAGCATCCCAAATACAATGTATGGCAGAGTATTGGTTGCAGTAAATAGGCCTAAACCAAATTGAACCAAGATACCCGCCATCATGCCTGCTGCGACTTCTTGCGGAATCCAAGACAACAGCTTGTCAAAATATCCTGTGATTCCAATCAAAAAAATCACCACAGCAGAGGTGATGTAGGCTGCAACTGCTTCATTCAAAGAAATATCTGGAAACAGTGTGACCAGCAATGCGGTACCGGGTGCTGACCAAGCGGTAACCACAGGCACTTTGTATTTAATGGATAAAAAGATACCTGCGACAGCAGCACCAATAGAAATTCCCCAAATCCATGAAATCATCATGTTTGGGGAAACGTGGGCTTGTTGTGCTGCTTGGAAAAAGATGATCAATGGCCCTGAATAGGAGATCAGCACTGCTAAGAATCCTGCAACAGTAGCCGAAATTGACCAGTCATTTTTTAAAGTTTGGAACAGATGACTCATTGACGATTTGCCTCCTTGCGTCATGCAATGATCCTGTTGAAGTTGGTCATGATCTTGGCTTAGCCCTGATCACCACCACCTACAGGTACAACAGTGCCTGTCATGTAGGATGATTCATCAGAAGCAAGGAATAGAATCGCATTCACTTGTTCCTGAATGGTGCCATAACGCCCTAAGAAGGTGCGATCAATGGTTTGATCGACCACTTGTTGCATCCATGCTTTTTCATTTTCAGACAATGGATTGGTATTGCGAGGCACTTTACGTGGTGGTGCTGCTGTACCGCCAGTTGCAATGGCATTGACACGAATACCATCTTTTGCGTGTTCAAAGGCGAGGGAAGCAGTTAAAGCGTTCACACCCCCTTTAGACGCCGAATATGGCACGCGGTGAATACCACGAGTTGCAATAGAAGATACGTTTACAATGGTACCTTTTTGATTTTCAATCATTTCTGGAAGCACTGCACGGCAGCACCACATAGTCGGAAATAATGAACGGTTCACTTCCTTAATGATTTCTTCTTCAGAAAATTCTTCAAAAGGTTTCATCCAAATTGCACCACCTACGTTGTTAATGAGCACATCAACACGACCATAAGTTTCAAGTGCTTTAGCAACCACAGATTCTGCACCTGCAAAAGTTTCAAGGTTGGCTTTTACGGTTACCGCATCGCCACCGTGCTCTTCAATTTCAGCCAACACTTCTTCTACATAGGGAGAGAGGTCAGCCATAACCACTTGAGCACCTTCACTCGCCACTTGTAAAGCCACACCGCGACCAATGCCTTGAGCGGCACCAGTCACGATTACTACTTTGTTTTCAAATCTTTTTGTACGGTCCATTTGATGCTCCAACAGGGGTCAACTTAGTTCGCTGAAAATTTTTCGAACAGGAAGTTTGCCGGTTTAACACCTTCTGTATCTAGCCAACCACGAACCGCTTCTACCATTGGGACAGGACCACACAGGTAAATATCAACATCTCCGCCATTCAGCCATTCATTTTCGATATGACCTGTCACATAACCCTTACGCTCATGTGCAGATTCTGGATTAGCCACGACAGTGCGATACTCGAACCAAGAAAATTGGTCTTGAAGTTCGTTTAATTTTTCAATCGCCACCAAGTCAAAGTCATTGGTTACACCAAATACTAAACGTACTGGATGTTCTGAACCTTTTTCTTCAAGCACTTGTAGCATAGACATGAATGGTGCAATACCTGTACCGCCTGCCAACATCACCACTGGACGTGCTACATTACGCAAGTAGAAGCTACCAAATGGGCCAGTAAAAGTCATTTTGTCGCCCGCTTTGGCATTTTGGCTTAAGAATTCGCTCATTTTGCCGTTTGGTACGTTACGTACCACAAAACTGGTTAAGTGGTTGCCAGGCTTAGAGCTAAAAGAATAAGAACGGGTTTCTAAGGTACCAGGAATACCGACATTCACATATTGACCTGCAAGGAAGTGAATGTCTGGTTGACCTTCATTTAACTGAATGTCAAAAGTAATGGTCGAGTCAGATAGGTTTTCTACACGAGCCAAAGTACCTTCAAATGCATGAATTTCGGTTTTACATACATCAGAAGTTGCTTGAATTTGGAATACTGCGTCAGAAGTTGGTTTACATTGGCATGCAAGAATGTAGCCTTGTTCAGCTTCTTCAGGTGTTAATGCATCTTCAATATAAGTTTCTTCAGGCATGTCATACGAACCTGATTCACAAAACGCCCGGCACGTTCCACATGCACCGTCACGGCAGTCCAAAGGAATATTGATCTTTTGACGGTAAGCTGCGTCTGACAGTGTTTCACCATCTGTAACAGAAATAAAACGTGTAACGCCATCCTCAAATTGAAGTGCAACATTGTGGTTTGACATGGCTGAATATCCTATATAAATCTTTAAAACTTGACCTTTCAGCCAAGATTCCATCTGGCTGAAAGGTTTTAACCTTGCTGTAAATGAATACAGACTTAGAGGTGGTAGATATCGATTACTTGGTTGATGTAATCGTTTTTCAGCACCACGTACTTGCTTAAAATTTGTGGTTTGTCACCAGAAAAGTCGATTTCGTAGCGTGACATACCAAAGTAGCTGTAGTTAGTTTTGTAACGGAAACTCAAGGTGTTCCAGTTAAAACGTACCGTGACTTTATCGCCATCACGTTCAACAATTTCAATGTTGTTGATGTTATGGCTGGTACGTGTGTCTGGCATGGTTGCAGACGAACGTTCAGTTTTGATACGGAACACACGATCTTCTAAACCTTGACGGTCTGGATAGTAAATCAAAGAAATTTCGGACTGTGGATCTTCAGTTAAAGTGTCATTGTCATCCCATGCAGGCATCCAAAAAGATGCAGTAGGGGCATAGCACTGTAGCCAGTCATCCCATTGCTCATCGTCTAAAAAGCGAGCTTCTTGATAAAGGAATTGAGCAATATTTTCTAAAGTAATCGCGCTCATGCGTTTTCTCCTTCAGTAGATGCAGCAATTTCTTTTTCAGTTGCAATACCTTTTTTGATGAGTTCTAACCAGTATTGGTGTTGAGCAAGGTATAAGCCTTCGTCTTCAGTTTTAATACCAGACAATTTTGGTTTTAAGCCAATTTCGTTGGCTGCATCGTCTGGACCTTGGATCCAATGCTTAGAACCACGGCACATATCGTTCCACTCAAGTGCGATACCTGCGTAGCCTGCTTGACATGCACGGAATTCTTCAAGATCATCTGGTGTAGCCATACCTGATGCGTTAAAGAAGTCTTCGTACTGACGAATACGGCGTGTGCGCGCTTCTGGCTCTTCACCGACAGGACCGATACAGTAAATCGTCACTTCAGTTTTATCGACAGATAGTGGACGTAACACACGGATTTGTGAACCGAACTGATCCATGAAGTAAACGTTTGGATAGATACACAGGTTACGTGAACGCTCGATCATCCATTTTGCCATCGCTTCGCCGTATTTCTCGGTGTATTCGTCTTTCTTGGTAAAGTTAGGACGGTCTTCTGGGTTTGCCCATTGCGTCCAAAGGAGCATGTGACCATTTTCAAAGCCATAAGAACCACCGCCTTGTTTGCCCCATGAACCTGCGCTCATTGCACGGATGTTATCGCCAGCTTCTTTTTCTTTACGTTGCTGAGTTGTTGCAGCGTAGTTCCAGTGTACGGCAGAGACGTGATAACCATCGGCACCATTTTCGGCAGTTAACTTCCAATTACCTTCATAAGTGTAAGTCGAAGAACCACGTAAAACTTCCAGACCATGTTCTGACTGACCTACGATCATATCAATAATCTTGGTTGCTTCGCCTAGGTATTCTTCTAATGAAGGAACATCTGGGTTTAAGCTACCAAATAAGAAACCTTTATAGCTTTCAAAGCGGGCAACTTTTTTCAAGTCGTGTGAACCGTCTTTGTTAAAGCAATCTGAATAACCTGCATCTGCTGGGTCTTTTACTTTTAACAACTTACCAGAGTTGTTGAAAGTCCAACCGTGGAATGGGCAAGTATAAGTTGCTTTGTTACCACGCTTGTAACGACATAACTGTGCACCACGGTGTGAGCATGCATTGATCATGGCATTCAATTCTCCATTGCGGTTACGCGCAATGATGATTGGCTGACGACCAATGTAAGTGGTGTAGTAGTCATTGTTGTTTGGAATTTGGCTTTCATGTGCCAAATAAACCCAGTTGCCTTCAAAAATGTATTTCATTTCTAGGTCAAACAAGGCTTGGTCTGTGAATACTGAACGGTGCAGTTTAAACTCACCAGATTCAAAATCATCGACTAGTAATTCATCAATTCGGTCTAAATGGCTGGTGTTAATTACAGGAATACGAGGCATATCCTTTCTCCGGCTGTCCAAGGAGGGGCAGTCAATCGGGAGGTGCCTGATTCAGATTCAAGACACATCCCGCTTTCCTTTTTGGAATTAAGCGCTTGCGCGACGACGTTCAACTTCAGTGCTAGGCGCGTTTTCTTTCTCTTTCACAAGTTCAATATCGAACTGGATGTGTTTGAAAGGACCCTTCAGGCCACGGCGTGCAATTTCAGCTTCATCAGTTACGTCAACAGCGGTTGCAACTAGGCCTTCACGTGTAGCGAATGCAAAGTCATCCCACAGATATTTGTCACCTTCAATGTTGAATTGAGTCGTCAGTTTGCGGTAACCCGGTGCAGATACGAAATAGTGCACATGAGATGGGCGGTTACCATGACGGCCTAATTTGTCCAGTACGAACTGAGTAGTCCCTTCTGGTGGGCAACCATAACCAACTGGCATTGTAGTCAGTGCCACATATTTTCCATCTTGGTCACTGAAAATAGAGCGACGCAGGTTGAAGTCAGACTGTGACTTATCAAAGAATGAGTAGTTACCCAAGCTGTTGGCGTGCCAAACTTCAACTTTAGCGCCTTCAATAATATTGCCTTCGGTATCAGTTACAGTACCTTCGATGATCAGCGTCGGGATTTTACCTTCTTCAGAACCATCATCCATACGTGCAAAGCCAACTGATTCAGGTGCGCCTGCTACATAAAGTGGGCCTTCAATGGTACGTGGTGTACCACCTGTGATGCCTGCTTTAGCATCAGCTTCATCTGCACGCAAGTCTAGGAAGTGCTCTAAACCCAAGCCTGCAGCTAATAGACCTAGCTCATTTGCTTGGCCCGCATCTGTAAAGTATTCCAGACCTTTCCAAAGCTCAGTTTGAGAAATATCAAGATCTTCAATCGCCTGGAACAGGTCACCTAACAAGCGCACAACAATCTGTTGTACACGCTCATCTACCGGACCAGTCGCAGTATCGACGTTCATTTTCTTTACTAACGCATCAATTTCTTGGCGGTTCATACTATTGCTCCTTAAAGTATGTTTTTCATATTTTAGTGGCGCATCTTTAGCTTTATCGGCTGGCTAAATTTGGCTGGCCACAATCCTTGTTGCAGTACTCTCTGTTTGTTTTTTTGGAAGGGGAATCTTTTGATTCCTGATCCGGTACTTAATTAACTGTCATCATCTCGAACTGAAGATGGATGACGGTTTAATGGCATCACTTCAATATTCATGTAAGGGTAGAGCGGAAGACCTTGTAAAATGTTGTGAAGTTCTTCGTTGCTCTCGACATCAAAAATACTGATGTTTGAATACTGGCCAGTAATACGCCAAATATGACGCCATTTACCTTGACGCTGTAATTCCTGTGAATATGCTTTTTCAACGGCTTTAATTTCGTTAGCAGTTTCTGCAGGCATATCCAAAGGAATGTTTACATCCATACGTACGTGGAAAAGCATGGGTTTCTCCTAATTACTGACGACGCAAGTTGTCAATTTTGTCTTCATCCAACTCAATGCCTAAACCCGCACCTGTTGGTAGGTGTAACTCAAAGTCTTGGTACTGAAGTGGCGTTTTTAAAATTTCTTCGGTCAGTAATAACGGACCAAATAATTCTGTGCCATACGCTAAATTCTGGAAGGTCGAGAACACATGCGCAGATGCAATCGTGCCTACAGGACCTTCAAGCATGGTGCCGCCATAAAGGTCGATGCCTGCCAATTGTGCAATTGTTGCTACTTCACAGCCTTCAATCAGACCAGCAGATTGGGCAACTTTCACTGCAAACACAGATGCAGCATGACGTTTTGCCAATTGATAAGCAGTTTGTGGGCCCATCAATGATTCATCTGCCATGATGGCAATATCAAATTTGCGCGTTAAACGCTGCATGGCATCAATGTTGTCAATTGCGCATGGTTGTTCAATTAAGTCGACACCGCCATCTTGTAAAAGCTGGATGCCTTTAATTGCTTCAAGCTCTGACCAAGCACGGTTTACGTCTACACGAATAGAAACGTCTTTGCCTAATGCTTTTTTGATTGCCAGAACGTGTTCAACATCTTGCTCTACTGGGCGTGAACCGATTTTGAGCTTGAATGTGTTGTGACGTTTACTCGCAATCATTTTTTGTGCTTCTGCAATGTCTTTTTCTGTATCGCCAGATGCAAGTACCCATAAAACAGGAACCGAGTTGCGTAGGCGACCACCTAAAATTTCACTTAAAGGTTGGTTTAAGCGTTGTGCTTTGATATCTAACAATGCAGTTTGAATGGCACACTTCGCGAAACGGTTACCATTGATATTCTTTTTAATGATCTGTAGAGTTTGCGCAACATTCAAGCCAGCTAAAGTTTTTAGCAATGGTGCGAAATATTTTTCGATATTGGTTTTTACGCTTTCTGGGCTTTCTTCACCATAGCCCAAGCCACCAATCGTGGTTGCTTCGCCCCAGCCAACAAAACCATCTTCAGTGGTGATTTTGACTAATACCAGAGTTTGGGTTTGCATGGTTGCAACCGCCATCTTGTGTGGACGGATGGTTGGTATTTCCAGCAGCAAAGTTTCTACTGACTTATACATGGTTTGCCCTTCATGTCATTGCTTTATTACATCTTGTGATATACCTTAAAAGAATAAATTAAATTGGTCTAAGATCAAATTTGCATTTTTTTATACTTTAAAGGTATATTTAGCCATGGAACTCAGACATTTACGTTATTTTGTTGCTGTTGTAGAAGAGCAAAGTTTCACCAAGGCAGCAGAAAAACTCTTTATTGCTCAACCACCTTTGAGCAGACAGATCCAAAATTTAGAACAAGAGCTTGGAATTCAACTATTCGAGCGTGGAAGCAGACCGCTTAAGACCACCGAGGCAGGGCAATTCTTTTATCAACATGCCGTTAAACTTTTGTCTAATGCGGAAGAAATTAAGTCGATGACAAAACGTGTCGGTATTGCTGACCGTACCGTGACGATTGGCTTCGTTGGTTCTTTATTGTTCGGATTATTATCAAGAATTGTGTATTTGTTTAAGCAGCAGCATCCGCATTTAAAAATAGAAATGGTGGAAATGACCACCAATGACCAAATTCAAGCACTTAAAGAAGGGCGTATAGATGTTGGTTTTGGACGTTTAAGAATTTCTGATCCTGCAGTTAAACGTATTTTATTACGTGAAGAACGCTTGATGGTTGCAGTCCATTCTAGCCACCCGTTTGCGGCACAAAAAGAAGGTGTGTTTTTGGCAGATGTTGTTGATCAACAACTATTTTTATATCCAAACCACAATAAGCCAAATTTCTCTACACAAATTCGTAGCGTGTTTTCTGAGCATGGTTTAGAGCCTCGAAAAATTCGTGAAGTGCGTGAATTACAATTGGCATTGGGTTTTGTTGCTGCAGGTGAAGGCGTGTGTATCGTCCCAGAAAGCGCTCAAAATATTCATTTGGCACATTTACACTTTATACCTTTATTAGATAATTCGGCTGTAAGTCCTATATTTATGGCAATTCGTAATATGGATGAAAGTGAAGATATTCGATCTTTGTTTGACTGCATTTATCAAGTCTATGATTTGGAAGCAGTCACTTATGATCGCAATGCATTCTAATGAAATTATATAAAACAAATACTTACAACTATATTTTTTTATATAAAAGCACAGATATTTTCAACAAAATACTGTTATGTGAATTGCATGAAAAAACTTTTTTAAGCATCACATCACAGTATTTTTTTTAGTCTTATTATTTTTATTTATTTAAAATCAATATTTTGTAATGCTTTAGACTTTTTGGGTATGTATCCATGCCTATTCAGTTTTGGACAAATTTTAACTTATTATTCATTGTGTGCATCTGAGTTGGAGTAACGGACTTCACAATTAGGAGGTGAAGCAAGATGCAAAGCAATAAAATTAATATTAATACCTTGATTGACGAGGCCAAGTTCACGCCATTCCATTGGGGCGTTTTGTTTTGGTGTTTGATGATCATTATTTTTGACGGTTACGATTTGGTCATTTATGGAGTTGCATTACCACTACTTATGCAAGAGTGGGCGCTCAGTGCGGTTCAAGCCGGTTTACTGGCCAGTACAGCATTATTTGGCATGATGTTTGGTGCCATGACCTTTGGTACGCTTTCGGACAAGTTGGGCCGAAAAAAAACCATTATGATCTGTGTGGCTATTTTTAGTGGTTTTACCTTCCTTGGCGCATTTGCAACTAACCCTGTTGAATTTGGTATTTTACGTTTCTTAGCAGGCTTGGGTATTGGTGGTGTAATGCCAAACGTGGTGGCATTAATGACTGAATATGCGCCAAAGCGTATTCGCAGTACCTTGGTTGCGCTCATGTTTAGTGGTTATGCAATTGGCGGTATGACGTCTGCACTATTGGGAGCATGGTTAGTGCCGCAATTTGGCTGGAAAATCATGTTCTACATCGCGATTATTCCTTTGGTAGCTTTACCGCTCATTTGGAAATTCTTGCCTGAGTCACTCATGTATTTGACCAACAAGAAAGAAATTGAGCAAACCCGCACTATAGTTCAAAAAATTTCACCAAGCCAACAATTAAATGGTGACACTGAGTTTGTACTGAATGAGGTGACTAAAGGCGATGAAGCACCTGTAAAAGCATTGTTTCAGCAAGGCCGTATGTTCAGCACTTTCATGTTCTGGATCGCATTTTTCATGTGCTTGTTGATGGTGTATGCATTGGGCAGTTGGTTACCAAAATTAATGATCCAAGCGGGTTACTCACTTGGTGCAAGTATGATCTTCTTATTCGCCTTGAACATTGGCGGCATGATTGGTGCGATTGGTGGGGGTGCATTGGCTGACCGCTTCCATATCAAAAAAGTAGTGACCATTATGTTTATCTGTGGTGCAGCAGCATTAATCCTGCTTGGCTTTAACAGTCCACAAATTGTGTTGTATACCTTAATTGCAGTTGCAGGTGCAGCAACCATTGGTTCACAAATCTTGCTTTATACTTTTGTCGCACAATATTACCCATCTACTGTTCGTTCTACAGGTATGGGCTGGGCATCAGGTATTGGTCGAATCGGTGCAATCGTTGGGCCAGTATTAACAGGTGCACTGTTAACCATGAATTTACCGCACCAAATGAACTTCTTTGCTATTGCGATTCCAGGTGTAATTGCTGCTTTAGCGATCTTCATGGTGAATTTAAAAACGTCCGTAGAAGCTAAAGCTGCTGTGGAGCCTGTTATAGAAAGCAATCCAGTCGCACAAAAAGCAGCCCAATAATTTCTTTACCTTTTCATTAATCTAAAGTCATCAATGATATAGATCGCCATCGTAAGCGTTGGTGATCTGTTGCTAGAATTTGATGGCACAATAACAAGCGAGTTTAGGATGAACGCGAAAACATTAACCCAATCTTTTAATTTTCAATCTACAACGGTTCGACCAACAATGCAGCGCACGCTCATGATGAGCATGATTGCATTGAGTATGGGCGGTATGAGTGTTGCAGCTCAGGCGCAGACCCAACAGCAAACGGAAATTGAGCAACTTAGACAGGAAGTTCAAGCTTTACGTGGTCTGATAGAACAGCAAAAAGTACAAAATACGCAAACAGCAAATGCAATTGCCAATGTACAACGCAGTTCAGCAAGCCCAAGTCCGATTCTGAAAACAGCCAAAGGTGCTGAGTTTAACTTATATGGTAATGTGCGTTTAGATGCGTCTTATCAGGTTGAAGGTGGTGCTAAAGATATGCCGTATAACCAAATTAACGGCGTACCACTTGAAGGCAATAATGAACAAAGTGATCGTTTAAGATCGACACTTTCTGCAACCCGTTTAGGTTTAGACTTTAAAAGCCCAGTGGGTGAGCAAGACATAAAAGGTAAAATTGAAGTTGACTTCTTAGGTGGAGCAAACCTTGATAACTTACGTATTCGCCATGCTTATTTGAACTACGGCAGTTGGTTAATTGGTCAAACTTGGTCAAACTTTGCGATTCCAGACTATATGCCAGAAACCATTGATGCTTTGGCATTTGTAGGTGGTGCGGTGAAACGTACACCTCAAGTACGTTATACAACCAAGTTTAGCCCACAAACCAATTTAGTGGTTGCAGCTGAAGACCCTAAAGACAGTTCAATCAGCCAGCGTTTACCTGCATTAACTGCGCGTTTAAATCATCAATTTGCAGATAATTTAAATGTCAGCGTACGTGCGATGGGACATGAAAAACGTGTTAATTCTGAAGAGGAAATGGCATGGGGCGTGGGTGTAGGTGCAAAATATGAAGTTGTCCCTGGTACAACCCTAAAAGCAGATTATTACCATGTTAAAGGTGATAGCAGCTTTGTGTCATTTACAAACAAAGGTGTAGTTGCTCAAGCAAATGGTGATCTTATTCAAAGTGAATTTGATTCAATTATGGTGGGTATTACACAAAAATTTAGTGACAAAGTGCACGGTACTTTGGGTTATGGTTATATGAGTTTTGACAAAGACCCTGACTACATTGCAGCTACAGCAGATAAAAGCACGATCAATAAAAACTTATGGCAAGCTTGGGCAAACCTATTCTATAGCCCTCGTAAACCGTTAAGCTTTGGTCTTGAATATGTTTATGGTGAGCGTGAAGCATTTGGTCCTGCTTTAGATAAAGATACTAAGCAACCAATTAGTGGTCGTACAGGTGAAGATAACCGAATCAATGCAGTCGCAATTTATAACTTCTAAAATTGTCCTATAAACCAAAAAAGAGCTGAGCCAAAACTCAGCTCTTTTTTATTGTCGGGTGATTGGCTGAATAATTTTGTGTTTGTATGTGTTGAGTGATGTGCTGCTGAATCACCTGTGCAAGTACAGTAACCGCATGTTCAATCTCTGCTGTCCAAGCAAAAGAGCAGTTTAAACGAATAAAGTTCTGGCTGACCTGTTCAGAACGGAACAACTGACTAGGCGCAATGCCAATCTTTTTTTGAATCAATTGCTCATAAATTGTATAACCATCTATATATGCAGGCAGTTCAATCCATAAAAAGTAACCACTAGAATAGTAGTGAATTTTGCAGGCTGGGTTTAAGCGCTGTTTCAACTGCTGATAAAACACTTTTTTATGTTTTTCCAGTTGTTTGCGTAATTGACGCAAATGTTTTTCATAATGATGGTGTGAAAGAAAATCGACCAAAGTATTTTGCAGTAATGGGCTTGCCGAAACCGTACTCATGAGCTGTAAATGCTGAATAGCATTGGAAAATTGTCCTGCATAAACCCAACCAACGCGCACAGCAGAACCCAAAGTTTTAGAAAAAGAAGCGCAGTGCAGTACGCGTTGTTGTCGGTCAAAATACTTCATGGGTAACGGTTTTTGCGTCCCGTAATACAATTCTTGATAGACATCATCCTCAATTAAATACACTTGATATTCTTCAAGCAAACTGGCAATACGTTGCTTAATTTCATCTCTGACACTAAAGCCAATGGGGTTATGAATATTCAACATCAACCAGCAGACTTTAATCGGGTATTGTTTTAGGGCTTGTTCAAATGACTCTAAATCGAAACCCGAAACAGGGTGTTCTGGAATGGTAATCACCTGTAAACCAAGACGTTCAGCTGCTTGCCATGCACCATAGAAAATAGTTTCTTGTAATAAAATAAAATCTCCGGGTTTGGTCAACGCTTGTAATGATAAATTGAGCGCATCTAATGCGCCTGATGTAATGACAATATCATTTGCATGGGTGGGTATGCCTTGCAAACAGTAGCGATTTGCAATGATAGTTCTTAATTCATAATTGCCCGGTGGCATATGGTCATTGCTCAAATAACTGCTTTTTCGCTTGGCATGCTGCGCTATAATTTGCATGAACTTGGGGTTAAACAGCAATTCTGCATTGGGGAAGGCAGAACCCAAAGGGCTGACATCTGCAGATTGAATTGATTTTAAATAACCAAACACCAAAGAGTTCATTTGGATATGTGCATTTAAACTCAAACTGCTTGGTACAGGTCTCTCAGTTTGATTGAGCCGCTCTGCGACATAAAAGCCTGACTTTTGTTTGGCGTATACCAATCCCTGCGCTTCAAGTTCTTGATAAGCATTTAGCACGGTCATTAAGCTATAACCACTGATTTGTGATTGTTCTCTTAACGAAGGCAACTTGCTATGTGCTTTCCATGCACCATTTTCAATAAGTTGCCTAATGTTTAACGCCAATTGTTCAGATTTATACATGGTACGACTCAAGCATTTTTTGCAGCTGTTAATTATTTTGATCTATTTTTGGATTTAAAGCATTAAATAAACTTAATCTTTATAACAGATTGGCATATATCTAAAATAAACTGTTATAGTTTTTAATGAATATTTTGTATCTACAGCAATGTATTAAAATTTTGCATAATCGGTATATTCCCCAAAATCTGGCTAGATTGGAGTTGATATGCAAGAAGATAACTCACGCAAACCACAGAAATATGCCGATAGCAGTATTTCAGACAAAGCATTTAAGCACATGATTATTTGGTTTACCGTGTACGTGGCTTTATTTTGTATTGGCGTAGCTGTAGTGATAAATTTAGATAAGTTATAACAGTCTTTGCAATAACAACACGTCTAACTCGCCTCATGATATGAAAAGCATTCATTTGAATTTTAATGAATGCTTTTTTGTTGATAAAGCGATCATAAACGTATAACTGAAAAGCAATAAATATCGCAAAAATAACGCAATAGGCGTAAATTATAATTTATTTGTAAAGCATTTGTGGTTGTAATGATTTCGAGTTGGGTACTCTTTACTTTAATGGCTGCATTTATGCAGGCTTGGCGCAACGCCTTTCAAAAACAACTCAGCACAAGTGTCGATGTTTATGGCGTGACTTTGGCACGTTTTATTTTTGCCTTGCCTTTTGCACTGGCGTATTTAAGCATTTTACAATGGCAACAGCCTGTTCAAGCCGAACTACATTTTAGTTCGATGTTTTGGCTGTATATCATCATTGCAGCAGTGTGTCAGATTTTAGCCACGGCTTTAATGGTAAAACTGTTTCAACAAAAAAATTATGCAGTAGGTGTCGGGCTTGCCAAAAGTGAAGCAGTTTTAGCTGCAATTGTGGGCGTGATTTTCCTACAAGAACACTTAAGCGCACTGGCTTGGTTAGGCGTTGCGATTGGCGGCATTGCGGTATTTCTACTGAGTAAAGGCAGCCAACGTAGTGATTTTTCATTCAGGACTTTAGCCATTGGAATCGGCAGCGGACTCAGTTTTGCTGTTACGTCACTTTTAGTACGTGAGGCCAGTTTAGAACTCGAATTCTTACCGTTTATTCACCGTGCTGCATGGGTTTTGGTTTGGGTTATTGGTTTTCAATGCTGTATTTTATTGGCATATTTAGGCATATTTAGACGACATACCTTGTATGCCATGTGGCAGCGGGTGGGATTAACTTTTAAAGTGAGCGTCTGCAGTTTCTTAGCATCACTGGGTTGGTTTAGTGCCATGAGTATGCAAACTGTAGCGATTGTGAAAACACTCGGACAAATTGAAATATTATTCAGCTTACTTATTTCAGCCTATTTCTTTAAAGAAAAACTCGTCCGTACCGATCATTGGGGATTGGCATTGGTCGTGCTTGCAGCAATGCTGGTCATTTGGGCGTAGCGTTATATTTCACAGCTATGTAATTTCAAACTTATGTCATATGCGTTGCGCTTCATTAGAGAATCTCAGAAATATTAAAATAAAGATTCTCTATCCGTACAATCTCGTTAGAATACTCACAGCTTATCTTAGAGAATTGTCATGTCTAAACCACAGCAAAAGCAAAAAAACTCAGCCTTGGCAGAACTGATCGAAGAACAAAAACTGCTCTGTGAAGAGTTTGGTTCAGCCTATATTGCAGTGAGTGGCGATGATGTTATCGCAGTTGCAGTCCAAACCTTAAATAAAGACCCAATTGTGGGGTTGCGTAAAGCGCCAGAAGGTGAAGAAAAAGTCGCATGGTATATTTATGGCGGTGAATTGGGTGAAGATGAAGTGAACTTTGAAACCATGCCTGTGCGTGAGCTGCAAGATATTTTGCCCGATGTGCTTCCATACTTAGCTTTAGAGCAAGGTTACCGCTTTATGATTGATGCAGATGACTACGAAGATGTCTGGAAAGAAGGCGATGCGTCTTAAGCTTATGCGTATGCCAAGCATGGCAAAAATATCGGTGTACATGATGCTTGGACTGCAAGGTCTGAGCGTAATGGCACAAGGTATTCAAGCACAGCAGTTGACACTTGAAGCATCATCTACACCTATTACAATCCAACACGCAGTCAATGGATTGACTCAAACGCAATATCAAGACTTATTAAATCAATACACGCAAATTGTGAATGACAGCAAAACAGTATTGGATGATCCTGCTAGCTCAGCAACAGCACAACAACAAAAACAGGCATTTTGCGCACGCTATCACGCCTATAAAAATATTGCTGAAATTTCCGAACACAATCCAAGTTTGTATCCTGCACCTGTGATGTTAATGGTGGCAAAGCGTTATTTAGCACAGCAGCACAACAGTTTTACGGCTTCAGGGATGACCGAACAAGTTTTTTGTGCAGGTTCTACATCTAAATAGTGTGATCTGCCTGATAAGTAAATAGTAAATCTGAAGATACAGGCATATAAAACCCAAAAAATTGGGATTCCTTTTAAGCGGATTGTGAAGTCATACTTCATTTTTTATTCATTTTCATGCAAAACTGACTTTGCAAAGCCTGTAGAATCTTTTAATTTGAAGGTAGTGAACTGCAGGATAGGCGACATAGATGAAATGGGATGATATTGGCGAGCAGCCTTGTTCGATTGCACGAACTTTGTCTGTGATTGGTGATCGTTGGACGATGCTGATTATTCGTAATGCCTTTATGGGCATGCGTCGCTTTGATGATTTTCAACAACATTTGGGCGTCACGCGGCATGTATTGTCGGATCGTTTAAAGCGTTTGGTGGAACATGAAATTTTAGTCAAAGTACCTTATGTAGATCGTCAAGAACGTTTTGAATATAAATTGACTGAAAAAGGCTTGGAGCTTTATCCCTTAATGCTGTCTATGGCAAATTGGGCAGATAAATGGATGGATCAAGGTTTAGGTAAGCCTGTGGAATACATCCATAAAAATTGCGCTAAAACGTTTCAGCCTGTCGTGGTATGTTCAGAATGTGGCGAAGAACTGCATGCTAAACAGGTGAAGCCACATTTTACCTCAGTGTATTATCAGTACATCCAAGCACAGCAGAATTTAAAACAAGCCTAAATCAGTACCGTATTAACCAGCAACAATTTGTCATAAGCAGTTCGCTGGTTTAGGAATACCCGCTAAACGGCTTAAATGACGCGCCACTAAACCTGTATTAAATTTTTCCTGCAAAACAGCATTGTTAATTTCTGGGCTTACAGTTTTCATTAAAAATTTGATTAAAGGGCGGGTTGCAGGTGAGTGTCCAAATTGCTGATAAAATTGGCGTACAGCGTGCAAAACTTCAAAATGCCAAGCCGTGAGTTCGAGTTCTAAACTTTGCGCCAGTTCTTGTGCCACTTGTTCATTCCAGACAGTGTAATCCAGCAAATGTCCATCTTGATCTAATTCTAGTGTCATCTCTTGTTTCATTCACCGTTAAAAATGCTTTGCATTGGTTTCATATCATCATGGTTTGTTATTTTAAGCTGATACAGCGCTGATGTGCTAAACACAGTGTTGCAAAAGTTGCATAATTAATCGGATGTACGTTTTTTGCCAAATGACCATTGAATATTTCTGCATCATTGTCCAGTACATATATTTTGTCTAGCTGGGCACAGAGTGGATGGTGTTGATGCAATACAGCATCGCCCATCATTACAACGCTATCTTGCGGAGCGTACAGGGCATTTAGCTCAGCTAAAATTGTCGCGGTGCTATCAAAGCTTGCTTGGATTAAATATAAATTTGCGTCAGTCATGCTTTTCTCTTTAAATGTTTAGAGATGGTCAAATGATCAATTAAACTGTTAAACCAGCGATCAGCTTACCAATATAAAACCCGATCAAAGGTTTGAATCAGCTCCCGATTCAGTTCCACCCATTCAATTTCATGTACCGTATTTTTGATAAACGGCGAGTTGACATGTTTATGTTCAATCAAAATTGGGCTGAGGTCGTAAAACTCAAAGCTATCGACCAAGTTGGATGCCACTTTAAAGGCATGTTTAAGTGAATCAAAAGCCAGTTCCGATTGTAATAGGCTTAATGCCGCATCTTGTAATAACACTTTGACTTCACAACCAAAAGTTGCCAGTACCATTGTTGCAGACAAGCTTTCATGCACTTGTAAGCTATTTAAATTGGCCTGACGTAAAACCACGAGTACAGTTTTCACACAATTTACCTTTTAAATGCAACAGATTTACAAAATGAATTGCTTAAAATTGAATCAGGCGTTCTGTGCTTTGCACTGCATCAGCCAGTTCGCCTAAGCCAACTAATTCAAAGCCTGCGGCTAAATTGTGTTGGCTCAGTTGATGGCGTTTGGCATTGTCCGCATCGCTAATACCTCGTGCCAGTGCTGCACTTACACATACGGGTAAACGAATAGACAATTTTTGCCATTCTGTTTTGAGGTTGCGTTGATCATCTGGTACCCATTGCAACTCATTCGCTACAGCAACGCCATCTTGATAAAAAAACACACGAAAAGCTTCACTTTTCTGTTGTAAGGCTTGAGCAAGACCTAGTGCATGCCATGCATGAATAGATGTTGGTGCGGAGGTTATTAATAATAAGGTGCTCATCAAAATTCACTAATGCAATGTGCCAAGGCGCATTTAGACTTTGTAAAAAAGGTAGTATAAATGATTTTAGTGACTGGTGGTTTAGGCTTTATAGGCTCACACATTGCATTAAGCCTAATGGCTCAAGGGCAAGAGGTCATTATTGTAGATAATTTATCCAATTCAAGTATGCAGACCTTAGAGCGACTTGAATATATTACAGGGCGTTATGTGCCTTTTGCCAAACTGGATGTAAGAAATACGCCTGCGCTGAACAAAGTCTTTGAGCAATATTCGATTACTGCAGTGGTGCATTGTGCAGGGTTTAAATCTTTAGAAGAGTCAGTGCTCAAACCGCTCGAATATTATAACGATAACATCAGTTGTATTATGAGTTTATTACGTTCTATGCAACGTACAGGCGTGCGTCGTTTGGTGCATCTTTCAAGTATAGCGGTCTATGGAAAGTCTGGATTGAATCTAGAAGAAAGCCAGAGCTTTAATTACACTTATCCCAATCCCTATGTAAAATCTCAACAGATGGTCGAAGAAATCATCCGCGATACTTTCAGAACTGATCACGAATGGAATATTGCCATTTTACGCTTGAGTAATATTGCAGGGGCTTTTGAACACGGCATTTTAGGCGAAGTCGTTGCACCATTGCCTAAAAATATTATTCCTTTGGCGATGCAAGTTGCAGTACAACAGCGTGAAGCAATTGAATTACGTCAGCAAGCCAATACTGCAGATCAAACCGCTGAACGCAGTTTTGTGCATGTACTAGATGTCTGTGAAGCTGTGATCGCAAGCCTGCATTGGTTATTCGAACAAACACATAGCTGTGAAGCCTTTAATATTGCAGGAGATGTGGTGTCAATTCAGCAGTTACTTTCACGTATCACTGAAGTCACCGATGCGGAAATTGCTACAGTTCCTGCAATTCATTATGAATATCCTGAGTTGGATCAATTAGGTGCAGTCGTAGATAAGGCACAACAGTATTTACACTGGCAGCCAAAACGTAATTTGGAAAAAATGCTAGAGGATGAATGGCGTTTTTATCAAAATACGCTCAAGCATTAAAACTAGCGCGATACAACTCGTTGAAAGTCTATTCACGAAGCCTTATAGCTGAAACAAATACAACGTAACGGAATTATTGATAATAATTATCATTTACTTGATTGTCTGGTTTTTATAAGATCAATATGAGAATACATGACATCATAACGAAATCACGAAGGAATAAGGCTGAACATGCAAACACGTATTGAACATGACACTATGGGTGAAGTTGAAGTTCCGAATAATGCACTTTGGGGCGCGCAAACTCAGCGCAGCTTACAAAATTTTAAAATTGGTAATGAGCGTTTACCACGCGCCATGATTCGCGCGATGGGCTTAGTTAAAAAAGCTGCGGCAATCACTAATGCTAACTTAGGGCAAATCCCTCAAGAACTGGCGCAGTACATTGTTGGTGCGGCAGATGAGGTCATTGCAGGGCAGTGGGATAGTCAATTTCCTCTGGTGGTGTGGCAAACCGGTTCTGGGACGCAAAGTAACATGAACTGTAATGAAGTGATTGCCAATATTGCCAATCAGAAACTAGGTCATCCGTTAGGTGCACAAAAGCCTGTACATCCGAATGATCATGTCAACCGTGCCCAATCGACCAATGATTCTTTTCCAACAGCAATTCATGTTGCAGCGAGTTTGCAAATTAATGAACTGCTTATTCCTGCAGTAAAGGGTTTGCGTGATACGTTGCATGCCAAAAGCGAAGAGTTTTCTGAAATTGTCAAAATTGGACGTACACATTTGCAAGATGCGACACCATTAACTTTAGGGCAGGAATTTAGCGGTTATGTATCGCAGCTAGAGCATGGTTTAAAACGTTTGGAACAGGCTTTAACAGGCTTGTATGAATTGCCGCTTGGCGGTACAGCAGTCGGTACAGGCTTAAATGCACATCCTGATTATGCGGTACAGGCAGCGGAGCAATTGGCACAGCTTACAGGCTTAGCTTTTGTGACTGCACCCAATAAGTTTGAGGCTTTGGCGGGGCGTGATGCTGCAGTATTCGCTTCGGGCGCATTAAAAACTTTGGCGGTGAGTTTAAATAAAATTGCCAATGATATTCGTTGGTTAGCCAGCGGCCCACGTTGTGGTTTGGGTGAATTGAGAATTCCTGAAAATGAACCTGGTTCAAGTATTATGCCGGGCAAGGTTAATCCAACACAAAGCGAAGCAATGACCATGGTAGTTGCACAAGTGTTGGGTAATGACACCACAATTAACGTGGCAGGTGCATCGGGCAATTTTGAGCTAAATGTATTTATGCCAGTGATCGCATATAACTTATTGCAATCTATTCAACTCTTAGGTGATGCTTGCAATAGCTTTAATGAACATTGCGCCGTTGGCATTCAAGCAAACCGTGAAAAAATAGATCACTTTTTGCATGATTCACTCATGTTAGTCACTGCTTTGAATCCTGTAATTGGTTATGAGAATGCAGCGAAGGTAGCTAAAACGGCTTATAAGGAAAATAAAACCTTAAAGCAAGTTGCAGTAGAGCTGAATTTGGTCACAGCAGAGCAGTTTGATGAAGTGGTACGTCCAGAACAGATGATTGCGCCAAACACTAAATAGTCAGTTTAAGCATAGTTAAAGGTCTGTGTTTGTCTGCTTATGATGCGAGATAAACACAGACTTTGTTTATAAAAATCAGCGAAACTGTTGCAGATTAGTAAGGAGTAACCCGAACATTATTGATGTTAAGTCAAATTCATTTTATTTATAAATAGATATCGTGAAATAAGGAAATTAATATGAGCAATAACAATTCATCTAATCAAGAATCTAACCCTCAAAAAGAATCCAATCAGGATAAAGGTAAGCACGATCTTTATAAAAATACCGAGCCACAAAAAAAGCCAAATACAGAACCAGACCATCCGCTTAGGGAGCAAAAGTAAGTAGTTTGGTCTGAGTTTAAAACCAAATCGTAAGATAGTCGCAATTTGGCGGCTGTCTTATTTGTGGGGCTTTAGCTGAAGTACAAGCAACAACACACAGCATTGAATAAATTATGATTATTGATAAAATGCATCTCCCTTGTTGTTTAGGTGTTTGCTTATTACGCCGTAAATAACAATTTTTAGAATTTAAGGTTTTATTCAATGCTCTCAATATATTTAACAGATGTTCAGCAACACGTGCAATTTAAAGATTACCCTAGTGAGCAGCCTGTTAAATTCATCTTGAATTTTAAAAAGATTTTCCCGAGTGTGATGGAGCTTTTACTGCCTGTATTGCCTGAAAATGAAAATCTTGAAGAAATGACGTGGGAATCGACCACTGCAGATTTAGAATTGTTTAAATTACTGCTCAGTGGGTGGGGTGTGATTGAATTACGTTTAAATGCGCTCAGTCAGTTCAAGGGCAAGACATTTGCAGATCAGTTAGTGAAACAAGCCCAACAAAAACGTAAAGACTTCGCCAAAGCACAGCAACAATTACAAACTGTAGAGCTAGATTACTTATTTATGCATGAAACACATGCTTTAATTGATGCTGAATTGGTAGAGGTAGGTGAGAAATTCTATTTGCCAATTTTGCGCGATTTATGGAAAGGCAAAGTATCTACAAAAGTAGTAGAAGCAAAGTTTTAATAACAAACCCATATTAAAAAGCTGCTTCGGCAGCTTTTATTTTTTTATAGAATCATACAAGACGATTAGCATCCACTTGCGAATTTAAGATTAACCCAAAATAGCCTAAGCAAAAATTTTAGAAATTTCCTCTCTTAAGAAATAATGCCTTGAATTTTCCTGTAAATCTTTATGCCAATACATCCCCATATTAATTACAGGCAAGTCTACAGGCACATCAAAAATATTCAATTTTTGGCTCATATTCAAATGCTTTAAAATCATTTTAGGAATAGTTAGTATGGCTTGAGGATGCAGCTGTAAAATCTGTAACGCCGTAGAATAGTGCTGACAACGTAAAAAAACCTGTCGTGATAATTGTTTTTGATGCAAATAAATATCTTCAAGCAACATACCTGTACGGCGCGATGAAACCCCAATGTGCGCAGACGATAAATACAGTTCCGTCGTCATTTCATTTAATTGGCTACACACTACAAATTGATCTTGTACCAAAGATTGATATTGGATTTTATCGCCAAAGTTTTGTTCTAAATCAATGACAAAATCAATTTGCTGGGCAGCCAAATCTGCCAAAACTGTTTTACGCTCTAATTTGTGGCTAAAGAACTGAATATCTAGGTTCAGGTTTTGAAAATGCGCCACCAATTTAGGGAAAATAATCGGTTCAATTTCATCATGCACAGCAATTTTAAGTGATTGCAGCATATTGGGTTCAAACTGCTGTTTTTGTACCGCAATACTTTGAATGGCCAACAAGGCATTTTTTATGGTGGGATAAATTTGTTCGGCAAAAGGAGTAGGCAACATTTTATTGCCATTACGCACCAGTAAATCATCCTGTAAATGCTGTCTTAAACGTTGCAAGGCATGACTGGCAGCAGATTGGCTGATACACAAAATTTGTGCTGCTTTGGAAATACTGCGCTGCTCATAAATTGCAACAAACATCGGGTATAAATTAATGTCTAAGCGATGAAAAGCAGCAAGATCAACTTTCGCATTATTATGAATATGATTCATAGTGTTTTATTGAATTAAATCATTTTGTTCATATTAGTTTTCAAGTTAAGGTGTTGTAAAGCAATGAATACAATATTTTAAGGGATTTGAACCATGTTTGAGCTATCTGCACGCGCCAAAGACTACATAGAACGTACCAAAGCCTTTATTGCCCAAGAAATTGAGCCAATTGAAGCTGAATTTTGGGCAGAAGTCCATGAGCTAAATCAGGGGGGGGATTGGACCAAATGGCAATGGCCATCACAATTAGAACAACTAAAAGCCAAAGCCAAAGCTGCTGGCTTGTGGAATATGTTTTTACCATGTCCAAAATTGGGACAGGGCTTGTCGGTACAAGAATATGCACACATAGCAGAACTCAGTGGTCGCAGTTTAATTGCGCCAACGGTTTTCAACTGTAATGCACCCGACAGCGGCAACATGGAAGTTTTATGGCGCTATGGTTCTGAAGCACAAAAGGCAGAATGGCTGACACCGCTGCTTGAAGGTAAAATTCGTTCTGTGTTTTGTATGACTGAACCTACAGTGGCTTCAAGTGATGCGACCAATATGCAGGCGACAGCTGTGGTAGATGGTGATGAAATTGTCTTAAATGGTCGTAAATGGTGGTCTTCGGGTTTAGGCGATCCAAATGCCAAAATTATTATTTTTATGGCGCATACACCCGATGAAACCAAAGACCGTCATCATCAACACTCTATGGTTTTAGTCCCTGTGGATACTGCGGGCGTTAAAATTCAACGCATGTTACCTGTATTTGGTGATTACGACGCCCCACACGGTCATGGCGAAGTCAGTTTTGATAACGTGCGTGTGCCTGTTGCCAACTTTATTGGCGGTGCAGGACAAGGTTTTGAAATTGCACAAGGTCGTTTAGGTCCGGGGCGTATTCACCATTGTATGCGTTGTATTGGTGCAGCCGAAAAATCTTTAGAATTGATGATCGATCGCGGCATGAGCCGTACCGCATTTGGTAAGGAAATTTTAAAACTTGGTGGTAATTTGGAGCGTGTAGCGGAAGCACGTGTGGCGATTGACCAAGCACGTTTATTAACTCTCTATGCAGCCTATAAAATGGATACTTTAGGCAATATGGCAGCACTTACCGAAATTTCTGCCATTAAAGTGGTTGCACCAAGTGTCTTGGAAAAAGTAGTTGATATGGCGATGCAGATTCATGGTGGGGCAGGCGTGTCTAGAGATACACCGTTGACCGCTTTCTTTGCTCAAGCCCGTAGTTTACGCCTTGCCGATGGGCCAGATGAAGTACACAAAGGCATGATTGCTAAACTTGAGTTGGCAAAACGTGGTTATCGTAGCAGTCGTAAAAATTAAGTGAGTTGCGAAGTTTTATTGTGTCACTTGATCGTGGGTATTGGGCAATATTTTTGATATTGCCAATACACCTTAAGAGAACACAGAAAACTATGCTAGATTAAAAAAAATGGAAAATTAGGGAAAAATAATGTCAGTTATTGATGTAGGCGGCACAGTACGTGAAGGCGAAGAACTCGATATTCAGGCAGTGACAGCATGGTTAAAACAACAAAATGTGGATGTCGTTGAACCTGTACAAGTCACACAATATTCAGGCGGTGCATCGAACTGGACATATCGCCTCAAGTACAGCAATGCTGATTTAATTTTACGTCGTCCGCCTAAAGGTACTAAAGCTAAATCTGCACACGACATGGCACGTGAATATCATGTGCAAAAGAACTTAGCCCCGTTTTATCCTGTATTACCTGAAATGGTAGCGCTGTGTCAGGATGAAGCTGTAATTGGCTGTGATTTTTACGTGATGAAACGTATTGAAGGCATTATCCCTCGTGCAAAATTACCACCTGAGCTTAATTTTAGCGAAGCCCAAGTGCATGAACTTTGTGTGAATGTTATTGATAAACTCATTGAACTGCATCAAGTGCCTTATGTAGGAACTGAGCTGGAAAAATTAGGCAAGGGTGATGGCTATTGCCGACGTCAGGTAGAAGGTTGGGATGCACGCTATGCTAAAGCGCATACCATTAACGTTCCATCTTTTAAATACGTGCGTAAATGGTTGTTAGACCATATTCCTGCAGATTCTAAAACCTGCATTATTCATAATGATTGGCGTTTTGATAATGTGATTTTGGACCCGAAACATCCGACTCAAGTGATTGGCGTTTTGGATTGGGAAATGGCAACACTGGGCGATCCACTCATGGATTTAGGCTCAGCTTTGGCATATTGGGTTGAAGATACCGATAACCAAATTTTTAAAGCGACTCGTCGTCAACCGACGCATTTAAAAGGCATGTTCACACGTCAGCAAGTAGTAGATTATTATTTACAAAAAACAGGCTTGAACACTGATAATTGTACATTCTATGAAGTATTTGGAATTTTCCGTTTAGCGGTGATCGCCCAGCAAATTTACTATCGTTATTTCCATAAACAAACCAATAATCCTGCATTTAAGGATTTTTGGATTGTCATTCATGCTTTGCATATTCGTGCCTTAAAGTTAATTGGCTTGCAAAAATTAGAAGCAAATGAACTGGCGCAAAAATACATCGCTAAATTTAAGGAACTCATGCCGAAATGACCACTATTTATTTAATTCGTCATGGGCAAGCATCTTTTGGGGCTGAAAGTTATGACCAACTTTCGCCCAATGGTGAATTACAAGCCAAATTGCTCGGCCGTTATTTTGATCGTATTTTAAAAGAAGCACCTCATGCAGTAGCTGGTTCAATGCAGCGTCATCAGCAAACTGCTCAACTGGCTTTGGCAGAATGTTTTCCTGAGGTCGAAATTCATACCGACAGTGCATGGAATGAGTTTAATCATCAACAGGTTTTCGCGCAGTATGAACCGCGTTTTAATCAACCTGAATTGATGAAAGAAGATGTCGCCAAAGAGGTTAATCCTCGTGCATATTTGGCAAAAATCTTTGAAGGTGCGATAGAACGCTGGACAGGCGGTGAATATCACCACGAATATGAAGAATCTTGGCCGCATTTTAAACAGCGTGTCGAAGATGCATTGCAGCATTTATGCGATGATTTAGCCCAAAAACAACCACGATATGCTGTGGTATTTACTTCTGGTGGTGTGATTTCTGTGGCTGCAGGTAAAATTTTAGGCTTAACGCCTAATAAAACCTTTGCATTGAACTGGGCAATTACCAACTCAAGTATCACCACTTTACGTTTGGTCGGCAGTGAACCGCAATTGTTAAGCTTGAATGAACATCATTTTATTAAAGCTGAAAACTCAAATTTATTGACTTGGATTTAAGGATCAAACCATGACAAAAACAATTCTAATTACAGGTGCAAGTTCGGGTATTGGTGCGGGTATGGCACGTGAATTTGCTCAAATGGGTTATAACCTTGCAATTTGCGCCCGACGTTTAGAGCGTTTAGAAACACTGAAACAAGAACTGGAAAGCCAGTTTGGTATTCGTGTCATTGCAAAAACGCTAGATGTCACCAATTATGATCAGGTGTTTTTGGTGTTTCGTGAATTTAAACTAGATTTTGGACAGATTGACCGTATTATTGTCAATGCAGGTGTGGGCGAAGGGCGCCGCATTGGTAAAGGTAATTTTGCCATCAATAAAGCCACAGTTGAAACCAACTTTATTTCAGCTTTGGCGCAGTGTGAAGCAGCGGTTGAAATTTTCCGTGAGCAAAACTCAGGGCATTTGGTGATGATTTCATCCATGAGCGCTATTCGTGGGATGCCAAAACATCTTACTGCTTACGGCGCAAGTAAAGCTGCGGTGGCACATTTGGCAGAAGGGATTCGTGCAGAATTAATTGATACACCTATTCAAGTTACGACTATTTTTCCAGGTTATATTCGCACAGAAATCAACGAAGGTGCCAAAAAACTGCCTTTTGAAGTTGATGAAAAAACAGGTTCTCGCTTACTTGCAGCAGAAATTGAAAAAGCGCCAATTAAAGCCTATGTACCCAAATGGCCATGGTTGCCACTAGGATTAGCTATGAAAGTTTTACCATTAAAATTGGTCAATAAGCTCGGCTAAATCGCAGTAATCATAGTATTGAATAGCATCCTGACATTTAAAGCTGATGATGAATGAAAGCACTTTAAATGACAAGATGCTATTTTTTATTTAAGTATCTACTTTTATTTAGGTTTTAAATTTTTTTCGGTTTTTATATTTAAGAGCGAACTGTGATGTGGCTTAGAACAGCAACCCTTGCTTTATTTCCTGCCTTATTGATTCAGGGAAATCGCGTTAAAAAGAACACGATTCGATTGTCAGAAGCCGAAGGAGCACGTGACGGAATTACAGGGCAAGGGCAAACGCTATCATTATTGATTTTAGGTGATTCTGCCGCTGCAGGCGTTGGGGTGGCACATCAAAATGATGCACTATTGGGCGCGGTGGTTTCCGCTTTGCAACATCAGTATCAAGTACATTGGCGGTTAGAAGCACAGTCTGGAGATACGACCTCACAAGTCATTCAAAAGACCCAAAAAATGGTAAATCAAAAATATGATGTCGTGGTTACTTCTGTGGGTGTCAATGATGTGACTCGCTTAATGTCAGCACGGACTTGGATTAAACAACAGCAACAATTTTATCAACTTATACAAGCGAAATTCCAACCTGAATTAATCATCGCTACGGGCGTTCCACCGATGCATTTATTTCCTGCATTACCCAATCCATTGTCTTGGCTATTTGGGCAATATGCGAAACAAATGAACTTACAATTAGAAAAAATAGTTTCAAAACAAAAAGATATGCAATGGATTGAATATGATATTCAAAAATATCAATCCATGAATTTAGAAATGGCAAAAGATGGTTTTCACCCAAGTAAAGAAATTTACCAAATTTGGGGCAAAGAAGTCGCGGACAGGATTTTAGAACGGTTTTAGGTAGAATTATTGTGACCTAAGATGTAAAAACTACTTTTGTTCTCCATTCATTTATTTTTAGTAGGCTATTTTGCTAAACGCAGATTCAAATCACTAATGCCCGCAGCACACCCCAACGAGCTATAGACAGATACAGAGTTAGGATGTGAACCATGATATCGCTCGTTATTTTATTTGGTGAGGTTGTACCCGATTTTGATACTGTACTAAAAAATAGAGCATGGGTTGGGTTTAAATTTGGCTGTAACACATAAAAATACTTCTGCGCAAAAAAATCATATTGTGAAAATTTTGTGAATTGGATTTTTCAGCAAAATAAATAAACCAAGATGATTACACTTTTTAGCTAAAATATAAACGATGATGAACTCACTTTGCAGCAAAGGCTTAATTTATAAATGACTGATTCTGTCATAGAAACCCATCCACTAAAACCCTTTTTACCCACCAATGCTAAGCTGTTAATGCTAGGTAGTTTTCCACCACCTAAAAGCCGCTGGAAAATGGATTTTTATTATCCGAATTATCAAAATGATATGTGGCGAATTTTCGGATTATGTTTTTTTCAGGATAAAAACTACTTTTTAAATGTAGAAGCTAAAAGTTTTCATCTTCATAAAATTATTGATTTTTTAAACACTACAGGTATAGCTATTTCAGATACGGCACAGCAGGTGATTCGCTTAAAAGGCAATGCATCAGACAAATTTTTACAGATTGAAAAACCAATGGATATTGCCGCACTTTTAAGCAATATGCCTTTGTGTCAAAGCATTATAACCACGGGCGACAAGGCAACAGATACACTTATGTTATCCATGCCTGAAACTGCCAAAAAACCTCAAATTGGGCAGGCGACACATTGTTATTTTGCCAACCGTGATTTGCATTTATATCGGATGCCTTCATCTTCACGAGCCTATCCGTTGGCTTTAGAGAAAAAAGCAGAGGCGTATTTTAACTTATTTAAAGAAATAGGCTTACTATAAGAAACATTGAAGTAATTGTAGGGGAAAGAAATATGTTTCAATCAACTCATGCATATCTAATGTCATTACATCATCCATTCAATAGGGAATAATGACACTGTTTTCATTATAAATCGTTGAAATGGTGTAGTTTCAGGATCATGGTGATAGGTTTGAATACTGCGATTAGCCTGATGATCTAACCAAATAATTTGATCGTTGTTATCTAATTTTAGTTCATACGCAATTTGTGGCAAATAACGATCTAAAGACTTGAAAACATCTTCTTGTAATTGTTCAGATTCTAACACCAAGCCAACCTCGGTATTTAAGTAGGCAGAACGAGGATCAAGGTTAAAAGAGCCTACAAAGACCATACCATCTATATCAAAGAATTTGGCATGTAAACTTGAGGAATTTTTGCCTTTTGCGGGAATTACGTTACCCGTTGCAACTTCATACCAAGTACGTTTTTTTCGCTCAATATAAGGCTTAAACTCATATAAACGAATGCCTGATTTAAGTAAATCTACGCGGTACTGCTGATAAAATGCATGTACCAAAGGCACATCATTGGCTAAAAATGAATTGGTTAATACGCGTATCTGTATTCCTTTTTTAGCCAGTTGAGTAAGTGTTTTTAGCCCATCTTCCGTTGGAACAAAATAGGCAGAAACCAGTTCCAAATGTTGTTTTGGTTCACCCATTAACTTTAACATTTGTTTATAAATCAGTTGCTCGCCTTGTGCTGTACCTCGAATTTTATTTGGCGAATCTGCCACAAAATACGCTCGTACCCACTGTACAGGTCTTCGGTCTAATTTGATGCTAATTTCTTCTTGTGCATTAGCCACACGTTCACGAATTTTATCTTTATATTTGTCATTTAAATCATAGCGATGACGTAATTCACGCAATTGCAACGCGTTTCCTGTGCCTAATAATTGCTTTACCGAATAGCTTAGTTCGTCATTCCAAAACTCTAAAAAAACAGCATTAGCTTGGGGAACAGTACTGCCATAGAATAGAATATCCATATCTGTAAATTGAAAATTTTCACTGGCATCGAAATATTCACGGCTAATATTGCGCCCACCTGTCACGGCAATTGCACCATCGGCAATAATTAATTTGTTGTGCATACGGCGATTGATTTGTTTAAAACGAAACAAATAATCCATGACACGAAAATGCCGATATTTGTATGGATTGAAAATTTTTATTTCAAAATTAGGATGTTGGACAAGATGTTTGAATGTTTGATCAAGTTGTGTACCATTTTGATCGTCAATTAATAAACGCACTTTTACACCACGATCTGCAGCTTTAAGCAGTTCAGCCAACATCAACTGACCGATTAAATCATTTTCCCAAATGTAATATTGTAAATCTAAATGGTGCTGTGCTTTTTGAATCAAATATAAACGCGAGGCGATGCTACCAAAGGCATCATTTAGCGAAAGATAAGCCGTTAAATTTTTAGCTAAGTGCGCATCAATTTCCTGACCATTCAGCCAATGATCTACATAAGGTTCAACAGGGCTATCCTTGCTCGCTTGATTCATCGGTAAACTGCATCCTGTCAGTAAAATAGCGTAAAAAGCGAACATTCCAAGCCAGTAATAAAATCTTTGGATTTTCATGATTATTCTTATGTCATTCTGTATTTATACATGGAGATTATCCTCATGTTAATGCTTTAAACTCTGAATATAAAGAGGATATTGTTAGACCTCTATTAATGTGTTTTTTAGGGATAATTTGCTCATGAAATCACGCGCAGCCGTCGCATTCGGCCTACGTTAGCCGCTTGAAAATGTTGAAATAGATGTTGTACCACCGTACGCTGAAGTAGTCTTGGTCAAAATTACCCACATAGGGCTATGCTATACCGATGCATTTATCTTATCGGGTGAAAACCCTGAAGGGGATTGTTCCTGCAGTTCTTGGGTGCAGGTATTATGGTGGAAGTTGGTGAAGCTGTGACCAGTCATGAGTAGTACGCTTAAATAAAGACACAACAAAAACCAAGCTTCTGCTTGGTTTTTTTTTAATCTCAGATTTGCTAAAGACCGTAGATAAATTTTGCTTATTTTTTGATAAATACATTCAATAAAAATTATTTTACAAAAAGGATTGCCAAATGGAACAATACAGCGTATTTTTATTTTAACAGCTCATTTTTTGATGAAAACAAGATGTTAAAGCAACCTTTAATCTCAAACGCTTACTATTACTTTTGGCAGTTTCAATGATTGCCTGAGTCGCGTTCGGGCAAAAGGTTGCCCACCAGTTGATACCTGATCGGCAACCCTGATCAGGTTTTTTTATGTCTGGTGTTTTGAATTTTATAGGTTTCTCGGAGATTTAATCATGTACAACGTTAATTATTCATACTTTAGCGACTTTTATTGGTTTAACTTTAGTCAATCTATGACTCAAGCCTTGCAATCGATTAGCCCCATAACGCTGAAATAAATGACCGGACTGTAAAAAAGAGAAACAGTCCAAAGGAACAGACCAATGAATGCTTTAAATACTGCTTTACAACAACAGACCAACAATACTGAAATTAGTTTAATTTTACCGTATCAACTCAAAGCGCAACTCCCACTTTCATCTGCGCTAAAACAACAAGTCGCACAACATCGACAAATTATCCAGAACATTTTAGCAGGCACAGACCCTCGCTTATTGGTCATTACAGGACCTTGTTCAATTCATGATCCGCAAGCAGCACTCGAATACGCAGAAAAATTAAAACAATTACAAAGCCAAGTTTCAGATCAAATTTTCTTGGTGATGCGCGCCTATATCGAAAAGCCACGTACTACGGTAGGCTGGAAAGGCTTTTTGTATGACCCAGACTTAGATGGCTCTGCAAATATGCAACTTGGCTTAGAAAAATCACGTGAACTGTATCTACAAATTATAGAAATGGGTTTACCGATTGCCTCTGAAATTTTAAGTCCAATGGCAACGGGATATTTTGATGATGTACTGGCTTGGGGTGCAATTGGCGCACGTACCAGTGAATCACAAATTCACCGTGAAATTTCTAGCGCCATGCCGTATAGCATTGGTTTCAAAAACGGAACTGATGGCTCAATTCAAATTGCATTAGATGCAATTCAATCGGCAAGTCATCCACATCAATTCATGGGAATGAGCCAGTCGGGTTTACCTGCTATTTTGTCATCACAAGGTAATCCACACGCGCATTTAATTTTACGTGGCGCAAATTCAGGGCCAAATTATCAATTGGCAGAAATTGAGAAAATTCAGCACAAAGCCAAAGGGCAGTTGCCTGCATTGATTATTGACTGTAGTCACGGTAACAGCCATAAAGACCCACAACAACAACCGCAAGTCTTGCGTACCATTGTGGCAGAACGTGAACAGACGCAAGTCCGTGGCATTATGTTAGAAAGTCATTTAGTGGATGGGAATCAAAAGATTTCTTGTAATATGACCTATGGTCAATCTGTAACTGATGGCTGCTTGGGTTGGGATAAGACTGAGCAACTGCTCATTGAGGTCGCTGAAAGCTTAAATCGTCAGGTTTTAGCTAAAACTGCATAAAAGAAAACTCCAGAAACCCAAAAAACCTGAAATTTCAGGTTTTTTGGGTGAGATATTATTGAAAAATTTAATCTTCTTGAATCGGGTTTTAAATCTAAGCCTGAATGTCTGAATGGGTTTGTTTAGCCACGACAAATTTATAGAAAACTAAACTGATCAATGTCAAAACAGCACAGAGTAAATATGCCACTGTATAGTCATAACCTACAATGACATAACCTAAAACTAAAGCACCCATGGCAATTCCAATGTCATAACAGCAGAAATAAGTTGAAGTGGCGAGTCCAATGCGGTCTTTTGGTGAGCGTTGAATGGAAATGGTTTGTAAACATGGCTGTGCTGAGCCAAAACCTACACCAATCAATACTGCTGCAAACATGAAACCGATCACAGTTTGTACTTGGCTCAAGACAATTAACCCTAAAGCAAATAGCGCAATTGCAGGATAAATCACTACGCTCGGTCCACGACGATCATAAATTTTTCCTGTAATAGGGCGCAAACTCATCATAGAAATTGCAAATACCACAAAGAACAAACTGGCATAAGACAGCATGTGGCGTGATTCTGCAAAAGTAGAAATAAACGACATAATGCTGGCATACGCAAAAGACACCATCATCGCCATCATTGAAACTGGCAGAGCTTTTTTCTCTACAAAATCATGTAGTCCTAATTTACGTTTTGGTGTCGATTCAACTTTTACTTTATTAGCATTTGCCACAAGCGGAATCATCAAACAAAAAGCAAAACCCACCCAAACACTTAAAGACAATAAAGTTGAAATGGCTGAATAGGAAATGGTTTGAGTCAAACCTAAACCAATTAAAGGTCCCAATACAATCCCTAAATTTACCGACATCAAAAAATAGCCCATACCTTCACCTTTTCGACTGTCTGGAATAAAATTATTGGCAATAGGGACGGTAACTGTGGTGACAATGCTGAACCAAATCCCATGTAAAAAACGCAGTACAAGTAAAAACACTAAACTATCTACAAAAATGTATGCCACGCTACACAGACAAAACATGATTTCAGAAACATATAAGGTTTTCTTTACACCAAATTTTTCAATAATCAGCCCGCTAAATGGGCGAATCGCGATTGCAGATAACATAAACAAAGTCATGGCTAAACCTGCCTGGGACAGATTACCCCCAACTCATTTACAATATAAATAGGCAAAATTGTCGTTTGCGCAAAATAAAATATGAATAAGAACAAGTTATTAAATAAGCAGAAAATAAATGACTTATTCCATAAATGTTCAGCATTTATAGCGGGCATAAGTTAGACCTATATATGGTGAGTGAAGCAGCGTGCAATATGTACTTTGTTATACAGATGCTTTGTTATTGGAAATCATCACACCCCTAGATCATGCAAAAATAATAAATCCACTTATGTGAAAAGTGCAACATTTTAATAAAATTATAGTAAAAATAAAATTTTATTGCTCTTTTTTTATTATTTTTATCAAATAAAGATAATTTAATTTATTTTACAAATTAGAATACAAAAAAATCAGCCGAAGCTGATTTCTTTGAATTTGAGCGATTAAACGCTGCAAATTTTAGGCTTATAAGCCAGATTCATATTCCGCACTCGATAAAAGTTGTTCTACATCTGCCATATTGTCTGGTTTGATTTTATAAATCCAGCCTTTGCCATACGGTTCATCATTTACAAAGTCAGGGTCATCATCTAAATTACTATTCACTTCAACGACTTCACCTGAAACAGGTGCGTGAATATCTGAAGCTGTTTTAACAGACTCAACGACACCTGCTTGCTCACCGGCAATTACTTTTTGACCAACTTCAGGCGCTTCTACATAGACCAAATCGCCTAAAGCATCTTGTGCATGGTCTGAAATACCCGTGACGACCAAATCACCTTCAATACGCACCCATTCATGTGTTCTTGCATATTTTAATTCCGCTGGGTGATTCATTTGATAACTCCTTAAATTGTGTCGAATCTTTTTGCCATGTTTTATACATGCTTTTTGCCAAAAACAAAAGTTTATAAATACGGATCTTTACGCCAATTGCTCGGACTGCGTCCACTCCAGCGTTTAAAAGCACGACTAAAATTAGCCACATCGCTATAACCCAATTCATCGGCAATTTGTTCAAGCGTGAAGTCCGTACGGGAAAGCAGGGAAGTTGCATGCCGATAACGGACTTCATCAACCAAGTTTGAAAATGAAGTACCTTCAGCAGCCAGGTGGCGTTTAAGTGTGCGGTCTGACATGTGTAGATGATTGGCAACATTTTCAATGCTTAAATAATGCTGTTCTGCGTGGGTTAAAATATCACGCACCCGCATAGAAATGCGACGACGTTCACCTAGAGCCGAAAGTTCAGCTTCACATCGATTAATTGCAATTTGACTGGCAATAGGATCGGCATTAATCATTTTTAAGCCTAGATATTGCTTGTCAAAACTTAAACCTAAATAAGGCTGATCAAAACGAAATTGATGATAAGGAAATTTAGTAAAATATTGATCAAAACCTGCAGGTTTAGGAAAGTCAAAGTCGACTTCGCCGGTAAAGTGTTGGGTAGCTGTCATGGCTTTACTCATGGTAATCATGCCAATCATTAAAGCAATGGCGATTTCTGTGCGTAAAGGTTCCATGTGAATGTCGCACTGCAATTGCAGATTGGCTTTTTCACCAAAAGTCGAGAAAAACAACTGTAAAAAGGGCATCCGCAGTTGAATAAAACGATTGGCTAAAATCAGTGCATCACTAATTTCATGCGCAGTCATAATTGCATAGCCAATAAAGCCATGAATTGAAATACGCATTTGCGTACCAAGATGATAACCGAGCGTCGATTCGCCTGTGAGTTTTAAAGCGTGTTTGACCAATTCATTGGCAAGAGGCGTAGCAATCCGAAATTCTGGGTCTACCAACATTTCGCTATTGAGTTGAAATGGTGCAAATAAGGTATCTGCGTTATAGCCCCAACGGGATACAACATCTAAAACCAATAAGCCATAGACCCCTGGAACACCTTGTTCCTGACGTGCTGATATTGTTTTCATGCATGTTCCATTGCATTTGCTAATTTTATTTTACCTTAGCGACTGTCATCTATTTTTAACTTAGCTTGCCAAACAACTGCATAACAATGTAGATGACATATTGCATCTTGGCATGAAAATTAAAGAAATTCTATGAAAATTGTTAGACAAAACAGGCTTTGACTACATGCGATAAATCTGCATTTCATCAAAGCCTGAGTAACAGCAAGATTGCTGGATATCTTAATGTTTGTCTGTTGATGGTTTTACAATTTTATCTTGTTCAACTAAAAAACCACCTGTTTGACGCTGCCAAAGTTGTGCATAAATTCCGTTCATAGCAACTAGTTCATCATGCGTACCTTGTTCTGCAATTCGTCCTTGATCGAGCACAATTAAACGATCCATTTGTGCAATGGTGGATAATCGATGTGCAATCGCGATTACAGTTTTACCTTGCATCAGTTCATCGAGGCTCGATTGAATTGCCGCTTCAACTTCAGAGTCAAGCGCGCTGGTGGCTTCATCTAAAATTAAAATAGGTGCATCTTTTAAGAAAACACGGGCAATGGCAATACGTTGACGTTGTCCACCTGAAAGTTTAACACCACGTTCGCCCACGTAGGCTTCATAGCCTTTTTTGCCACGTAAATCGGTCAATTCCGGAATAAATTCTTCGGCTTTGGCTTTGCGTACTGCTTCAAACATTTCTGCATCTGTGGCGTCAGGTCGCCCATATTTAATATTTTCAGCCACAGTTCGATGTAATAGCGAAGTATCTTGAGTCACAAGTGCAATGTTTTTACGCAAACTGTCTTGGGTCACATCTTCAATATTTTGCCCATCAATCATTATTGAGCCATGTTTTAGCTCATAAAAGTGTAAAAGCAATTGAATTAAGGTCGATTTACCTGCACCTGAACGTCCCACAATACCAATTTTTTCGCCTGCACCAATATGCAGATTAAACTGGTCAATCACGTTTTTACTGTTATAAGCAAAACTTACATCTTTAAACTGAATTTCGCCTTGAGCAACTTGTAATGGCTTCGCATCGGCTTTGTCTTTAATCGCAATTGGACGTCCAAGTGTTTTCATACCATCTTGAATGGTGCCGACATTTTCAAACAGGGCAGAGGTCTGCCACATCATAAACTCGGCAATACTGTTCAGTTTAAGAATCATGGCTGTAGTGGCAGCAATAATCCCCAATTCTGCGCGACCATTGAGCCAGAGCCAAATTGCAGTGCCTAAAACGCCCACATACAACACCACGCTCAGTAAATTGATGCTGATTTCATATTGAGCGCCCAAACGCATTTGTTTATAAACCGTCACCATAAATTCTTGCATCGACGCTTTGGCGTATTGGCTTTCACGACCTGCATGCGCAAATAATTTTACGGTTTGAATATTGGTATAAGCATCGGTCACGCGTCCTGTCATCACTGCACGTGCATCGGCTTGTTGATTGGATACTTTGCTCAAACGTGGAATAAAATAAGCTGCGGCAAGAATAAATAAAGCCAACCATAGCAATAACGGCAAAATAAGCATTGGAGAAATTGCGCCCAATACCAGACTAATTGTAATAAAGTAAATGAATACATAGGCAAGCATATCGCCCAAAATGACCCAAAACTCACGTACGGCTAAAGCAGTTTGCATGACTTTGGCAGACAGTCGTCCTGCAAAATCATTATGGAAAAAATCCAGACTTTGTTGCAGCATTAAATTATGGAAACGCCAACGCAAACGCATTGGGAAACCACTGTATAACATTTGATGCTTCACAATCGACTGCGCACTGGCAAAAAAGATATTGGCCAATAAAATACAAAACAGCAAAGTGAGGTTCTGTTGATGTTGTGCAAGGAAAGTATCTGGCTCACTTTGACTAAGCCATGTGACTAAATCGCCAATTTTTGCATATAACAAAGCTTCAAAGCTGGCAGCGCCTGCAGTACATAAAACCAATAACAATAAATATGGCCGCACACCTGATGCTGCTTGCCAAACAAAGGCAAAAAAAGTGGTTGGCAAGGGTTCGGTCAAACCTTTATTTGGATAAGGATCTATAAGTTTCTCGAACCACTTGAGCATACAATGTTACCTTGATGACTAAACTTAAATTTAACGACAGATAAATTTTAAAACAGTAAAAACAATTACTTGAGATGAAATTAAGATCATTCCTGTGAATTTTCTTAACTAATAACGATCCAACTTGCAGCGCTAGTTTACGCGATAACACAGCAAATGTTGAACGAAGAAATATAGATGGTTAATTTGCATACAAACCCAAGTCACAGATTCACTTTTATCTATAGAGTGTTGCCTGAGGCTACGGTTTCTGTTTTGCCTTTTGGCGTAAGACGTATAAATATAAGCTTTCTACTTTTTCTCGTGCCCATGGTGTGGTACGCAAGAATCGCAATGATGATTTAACACTTGAGTCTATACAAAAACATCTAATTTCAATTTTGCGACTTAAGCCTTCATAGCCACCGTAGTAATCCAATAATTCATCCAAAATGTCAGCAAGTTTTTTGCCGTGTAAAGGGTCATAGGAGGTATTCATAATAGATCAATCGTATTTTGGGTGGTCATTATTATAACCTAGGCTAGTTGGAAAACTAGAGAGTTGGAATGTAGTTAATGATGGACTGAATCGTACCGGGTTTGTCGGAGACAAAACTTTCTGAGATGAGAAGCATTGCTTCGCAAGACGTAGCGAAGCGTAGTGATCCGATGAAAAAAGTAAAATATACCCCCTGAAATCAGAGAAAGAGCGGTTCAATTAGAACTAAACCCAACTATCGCAACACTGAGCTCTGGAGAATCTCGTCGTTTCTTAATTGCGTCGTAATGATGATCATCAAGATAAAATCAAAAAATACAGATTTTTGTGTAAATCCTGAGTAGAATTCGACTTACTTTTTTCTGCAGTAAAAAAGGCATGGCTTCTCACTATGCTGCTTTGCAAGGACGCTTTATGCTCGCGCTAGATATACAACATGTTCGAATGAAACAACACGCCACTGATAAAGCACAAGCGTTGCAATGTCTAGTCGATATCTTGGTCGAAGACCAGTTGGTTACCCCTGATTATATTCATGGGTTGACTGGGCGCGAACAACAAAGTGCAACGTATTTAGGGCAAGGAATTGCCATTCCGCATGGGACGCCTCAGTTGTGTGATTCATAGACATCATTTCAATATAATGGGTGTCTATGAACAGAGAAATTCAACAAAGACTCGTATGAGTTAAATTATTTGAAGAGACTAATGATGCTGGCCTAGTTTGTCGGAGATGTGGCATTTCTAGACCAACGTTACGCAAGTGGTGGAAACGATATTCTGAGCAAGGTATTGATGGATTAAGTAGCCAGAGTAGACGTCCCTTAAAATCGCCAAATACTAAAATCAATGCTGAGCTAGAAGCCTTAATATTTGAAATGCGCTCAGCTAGAAATTTTGGTGCTCGACGTTTGCAAACAGAATTGATGAGGCTGCACGGAGTCTCGTTGTCCTTAGCGACTATCCATAAAGTACTATCCACCCATCAAGTCAAACCGATTAAAAAATTCCGTCGTAAAGTAGATTTCATTCGTTATGAACGCCCATTACCAGGCGATAGAATTCAAATGGATACCTGTAAATTGGGTCCTGGGCTATATCAGTACACATCTATCGATGACTGCACACGATATCGCGTTTTAAGGATATATAAACGCCGAACAGCAGCGAATACGCTCGACTTTTTAGACTGCGTAATTGAAGAAATGCCTTTTCCCATACAGCGAATACAGACCGATCGTGGGCGGGAATTTTTTGCTGAAAAAGTACAGAAAAAATTGATGCAGCATGGAATCAAATTTAGGCCAAATAAACCAGGTTCACCTCATTTGAATGGCAAGGTAGAGCGTTCTCAAAAGACTGATAAATCTGAGTTCTACGCTACTGTCGATATTAATTCTGAAGATATCCAAGACAAGCTAGCCGAATGGCAGTATTACTATAACTGGATGAGACCACATTCAGCTTTGAAAGGTAAAACACCGATGGAAAGGTACTTTGAATTATGTGAAGAAACCCCTTTCTCTGATGAGGTCCAGAAGCAATACAACCCATCCAATGAACGGATTCAACACGCCAATTACAAGATGGATTTAGAGATCGCTAAATTGAAACGATCTCTATGAATCACACAACTTAGTTAATGATGATATTCGACTCGATTTGAAATCAAATCCACATATTCAGATTCTCGCGAGCCATCTACCATGTTATGTGGATATTCAACAGAACACGGTGGGCCAGTTATATGGTGAATATACGGCAAATCTTCTGTACCATTTTTTACAGATGCCTGATCTTCCATCTATGCTCTTGCCAGAGTTTGAGAAACTGACTCATCAATATTCAGATGTGAAAAATCTGCCTCAGCCCGAGTCTATTCAGCATATTGATGTCCTTGAGGGAAGTCCCCAGCCAATTTTACGCTTCGGTGTTTTAGATAAATTTGATTGGAAATGGGAAGAGTCTGTTTGTGCCGAAATTGAACTCTCCTATGTAGGCGGACGAATAAAAGCAGGTACATCAGGTGACAGTTTTATTGGTGAGCAGCATGGCAAAATGGTGCGACAGCTTCGGGACTTAGTTCAGGAACAACAGTCAATTCATCGTTTACAGCTATTGGTCGAATCACTGAAGTGGGTGAAAGATCTTAGTTATGACCAGCAATGGCTTTGTTGCACAAACCTATCTGTAAAGGCTTTTTCAGCGATATAATTTTCAAATGAAGAAGCCTACACACAAAATCTACCGCACAACCAATTGGCCCGCATATAACCGAGCACTCATGAGTCGCGGAAATATTGTCATTTGGTTTGATCCTGCTACGCAATGGTATGCTCCATCAAAAGGCAAACAAGGGCGAAATCAAACCTACTCCGACGCAGCTATCCAATGCTGCTTAATGATTAAATCCTTATTCCGTCTATCTTTACGTATGGTCACTGGCTTTGTGCAAAGTCTGATTAAACTTTGCGGATTAAATTGGATAGCTCCAGATTACACCACGCTTTGTAGAAGACAAAAGCATATTGATATTGTAATCAGCTACCAAAAAAGTAGCGATGGGCTGCATCTACTCATAGACTCTACAGGCATGAAGTTTCTAGGTGAGGGCGAATGGAAACGCAAGAAACATGGACCTGAATATCGTCGCCAATGGCGTAAACTTCATATTGGTATAGATGCTAAAACCCTACAAATACGAGCAGTTCAGCTTACAACCAATAATGTCAGTGATTCACAGGTGCTTGGTGATTTACTTAATCAGATTCCACAAGATGAGCGGATTGACTCTGTTTATACTGATGGAGCTTATGACACCAAGCAATGCCGCCAGGTCATTGCAGATCGGCAAGCGCATGCGGTGATTCCACCTAGAAAAAATGCGAAACCATGGAAAGATACAAAGAGTAGCTCGCTAGAGCGAAATGAATTACTTCGAACAATTAAACGTTTAGGCAGGACACTATGGAAAAAATGGTCAGGCTATCATCGGCGAAGTTTGGTTGAAACTAAGATGCATTGCATCAAATTATTAGGAGATAAACTCTGTGCAAGGAGTTTTGATAGCCAAGTGAATGAGATCCATGCACGTGTAGCAGTCCTCAACAGATTTACGGAATTAGGTCGACCACTTACCCAAGTTACGCCTTAAATTTGGCTCAATTAGGGGCGCTTTGCATTTCAAATCTTTGTGCAACAAAGCCTGACCAAGTTATTAAAGTTCTCGACTTTCTCCGCAAGGTTTCCAGTGGTTCACTTCGTAAATCCAAACTCGTTTACGGTTCTACTGTTTATTGGGGTTCTCCAAATTCAAAACGTTTAGCTCGAAAAGCATATTGCAAAGCAATAGAGTTCATGCGCCAGCTAGCAAAATTAAAAAAACAAGCGGCTAAAGGTGAAGCCTTTGCATCACGCGTCATCAAGATCATGGATGACCCTAAATTAATTCAATTTATGACTGGGCTTTTACGTCTTGAAACACGTTTTAAACCAGTTTGGCTTACCGAACACAATATTCCTTTAAATGTATTTGAGTTAATCAAATACCAACATGCACATCCGAATTTTTTAACTGAAATATGGCAACTCGCTAATAAGCCACTATTTGAAGCTTTGGAGGGTCACACAATGAAAGCCCTAGATCATGATACTGTATTTGCAAAAATCTGTTCTCAATTTGACACATTCACAAAGTCTGGTCGTTTATCTCAAACCAAGTCACGCAATATTTTCAACTTTTTCTGTGCGTTAGAAATGCACGGTGCGGATGTTCTTAAAAAGAAATATTCAGAAAGTCAATACTATTCATATATCAAAGATTTGCGCTCATGCTGATTCTCTAAAGCATATCTTCAAAACCTTGATTCTGAATCAAAAAACAACGTCATCCCATTTATTCAACTCGTAAAAATCGACTTCCAAAATCAAGTACCTGATTGGTATGTCGAGCCAATTTCACGTTTCGCTAAGGCAGGTTAATTATGCAACTTTCACTTACTGGAAAATTAGAAAACATATCTCTTTATGAAGATAAAGAGAAAAACGTTAATTATCACAGTCTTGTTTTTACAAAAAATGTTTGGTCAAACAAATTGAATCGTGACACAGAAGAAGTCGTTTCTGTATCAATTCCTCAAAAGCTGAATTGGACTGTTCCAGAGTTTAAAAAAGTTGTTGGTAAAACCATTTCATTCAATGTAACTGAACGTACTTTTAATAAAAATATTGCTGGTCAAACTGTACAGACGTTTGCAGGTTTTGCGCTTGCTGATGATGGTAAGTTTGTTATTCAAGATTAAAACCTTTATAAAACAAAGTCTTATACCATACAATTGCGTATAATGTATATTATGTTAAATGCCATATCCAAGACTGTGACCAACACATAACGCCCACTGGTGTCACAGCTTTGCATTGTAAATCACCTATGAAATTATGATTCACAATGCAAAGTATGACAAATAACATAATATACGTTATGCACAATCCTGCGCTATCTCATGCGCTCTATGTGATGATCAAACTTAATAAAGAATTGCTTTAGCCGATCTATTTCGGCATCTCTATCAAAGCCCGATTCTTGAAGCATTAACAAGTAGCTCTCCAGTAGCTCCCGAACATACAAATAATCATCTTTGGTTAAAACTCCCTTTTTTCTGTCATAACTCAAAGTTGCATACTGGTGTCTGTTTCTATAATTCTTTACTGGCATCTTATTTACGCCTATAAATGCTCAATTTTAGACTTAACAGACTTCGCTAGTTAAGGCTAAAATTCGAGCTCAATATTTGTTATGGGTACATACAATGGAACTGGTTATATTCTTAGTCCTAGTGGTTAGCCTTGCTACAGCATTTTATGCAATCATCAAGATCGAAAAGACACAAAAGCAAGGCTCTAACAGCAAATTACCACTTAAAGAACTTGTGAAAAAAACCTTTCCAAAGTACAAAATTATTGAAAAACATCAAACAGTTATGATCTGTGAAATTAATCATCGGAATGAACCCGAAGAATTAGTATTTATCAGAATCACACCTAATCAGCAAAAATCAATTAAAAAATCAGGTCGTATGCTCATTGCTGACTACCCTTACATACCAACAGCCAAACAGTTAAAACTAGACTTTGGGCAGCATTTAAATTAAGCCCTCTATCTGCGCTTGTTCCAATTTCGCAGCTTGTTGAATATCAGGTTCACTAGGTTGCGTATAACTTGGCGTATTAGGTAATTGAGCATTTTGCACCTGTTGAGGCTGTTTGAAATAGTCGAAAGGTCTATCACCATGTTCGACAACACGCTGACAATCAGATACAAGTATCCAAGTTAAAGAAATAAATGAGCCTAAAAAGAGTTATGGAATGAGATTTCGCAGATAACAATGTAAATTACATTTATTAAAGGAAATATTAGACCTCTTGCGAAAGTAAAAACTGCCTCAATATAGATTCCATGAAATATCAGAAATTAAACCGTTTTTCAGATTCTGAATTCAAGCGCTTGGTTGGCGTACCTCGACCAGTTTTTAGTGAAATGGTCGAAGTTTTAAAAGAAGCAGAATCACTTAAAAAGAAATCTGGGCGTCCTCATACTTTAGCTATAGAGGATCAATTATTATTAACACTCAATTACTTACGGAATTACAGCACTCAATTGGAATTGGCTGCAAATTACCATATCGCTGAAAGTAATGTGAATCGAACCATTAAAAAGGTTGAAGATGCATTAATGAAATCAAGGCGTTTTACCCTGCCAAAACGAAGCATTACCACAGCAGACGAACAATTTAACTGGGTAATTATTGATGCGACAGAATGTTCAATAGAACGCCCGAAAAAAAAATCAGAGTAAGTTCTACAGTGGTAAAAAGAAGAAACATACGTTAAAAGCCCAAGTAATCTATCATCCGAAGAGCAAACAAATCATAGGAGTAGATATATCGTCTGGCAGTCAGCATGATATTAAATTGGCAAGAAAAACAGTTAAGAAATTCAAACATTGTGACTATGTTATGACCGATTTAGGGTACTATGGGTTAGAGCAAGATGGCTTTAAATTATTGATGCCAATAAAGAAAAAGAAGAATTTCCCCTTATTTGATGCTGAGAAAAATTACAATAAAATGATTGGAAAAATACGAGTTGTAATCGAACATATTAATAATCAATTGAAAAGATTTAGAATACTAAGTGAACGCTATCGAAATAGACGAAAAAGATTCGGTTTACGCATTAACTTAATCGCTGCACTGGTAAACCGGATGAACTTGCAATAACGACTTTCGCAAGAGGTCTATTAGTCCCTGTAAATGCTCTCCACCCTCAGGTGCTTCAAAGTAAACCTTGGTAGTAGTGCCATAAAGAGAACCACCAACAACCTGCATTGGTGCCTCGTTATCACGAATTTCTCCTACTTTGATTTTTTGCGCAGCATAATCAAAGCGTTCTATAGTTTGAAAAAGCCAGTTATGCCATTGTAATAAGCGCTCCATTGTTAATGGCGCATTATGATTGCTCACTGCATCCATCATGATATTGGCTAAACCTTCATTTTTATCTTGAATGGGTGCAGGATTTTCTTCTGTTACCCCTAAACGCCGAGCTAATGAGGATTTAAGTGAACGAACATTCAACTTCTCATCTTCAATGAGTGAGGATGCGACTAGATTTGTGAGCAGTGTATCTAATGGTAATGCCTCAGCTTCTGGTGATACTTTGCTCTCTCCGACTAATTGACCTATCTTCTTAAGAATTAAACGTAATTTTACTGTGACAAGTGCTTCATCCCATTTAAATTTAGTCCAGTTTGCTTTTTGCCATACCCATTTTTTCATAAGCATTCCCCCCTACTGCATGAGTCTATTGTAACACCTATTCGGCTCATTTAGTGAGGAGCTATTAATTCAATTATTCAGCTCATTTATGACTATTGACCTAATAAAACCTAGATTGTGAGCCGAATAATTGGCTTAAACAGCTCATATAATGAGCCAAATATACAGGTTATTCGGCTCATTTACTTCTTTTAGCCATTAGGTTGGCTCTGTTAATTTTTTAATGCGATCAGGCTTTGTTGCACAAACCTATGTGTAAAGGCTTTTTCAGCGATATAATTTTCAAATGAAGAAGCCTACACCTAAAATCTATCGTACAACCAATTGGTCCTCGTATAACCAAGCTTTAATCAAGCGAGGAAATATTGCCATTTGGTTTGATCCTGCTACGCAATGGTATGCGCCATCAAAAGACAAAATAAGGGCGAAATCAAACCTACTCCGATGCAGCCATCCAATGCTGCTTAATGATTAAATCCTTACTCCGTCTGTCTTTACGTATGGTCACTGGCTTTGAGCAAAGTCTGATTAAACTTTGCGGATTAAATTGGATAGCTCCAGATTACACCACGCTTTGTAGAAGACAAAAGCATATTGATATTGTAATCAGCTACCAAAAAAGTAGCGATGGGCTGCATCTACTCATAGACTCTACAGGCATGAAGTTTCTAGGTGAGGGCGAATGGAAACGCAAGAAACATGGACCTGAATATCGTCGCCAATGGCGTAAACTTCATATTGGTATAGATGCTAAAACCCTACAAATACGAGCAGTTCAGCTTACAACCAATAATGTCAGTGATTCACAGGTGCTTGGTGATTTACTTAATCAGATTCCACAAGATGAGCGGATTGACTCTGTTTATACCGATGGAGCTTATGACACCAAGCAATGCCGTCAGGTCATTGCAGATCGGCAAGCGCATGCGGTGATTCCACCTAGAAAAAATGCGAAACCATGGAAAGATACAAAGAGTAGCTCGCTAGAGCGAAATGAATTACTTCGAACAATTAAACGTTTAGGCAGGACATTATGGAAAAAATGGTCAGGCTATCATCGGCGAAGTTTGGTTGAAACTAAGATGCATTGCATCAAATTATTAGGAGATAAACTCAGTGCAAGGAGTTTTGATAGCCAAGTGAATGAAATCCATGCACGTGTAGCAGTCCTTAACAGATTTACGGAATTAGGTCGACCACTTACCCAAGTTACGCCTTAAATTTAGCTCAATTAGGGGCGCTTTGCATTTCAAATCTTTGTGCAACAAAGCTGTTTGAATAAAAACTTATCTATGTACCTTCAATTTTAAGCATGGTTTGATCCTATCTTTTCAAATAAATGGCCATGCAATACTCAGTAAAAATAATAGCCCTAATACGGCGCAACTCATTTGCCAAAAACGCAAAGGATCTCGTTCAATGATTGCTGGTGGTTTAGAGTTTAATAATTCTTTGGAAGGATGCATTAGATTATGAATGAGTTCAGATAAGGCCTCAAAACGATGTGTCGGTTCAATACTCAGCGCTTGGCCTAAAATTTTATCTAACCATATAGGTAAATCAGGCCGATATTTCCTGATGGAATAGTATTGAACTTTTTTAAGCTGCTTTAAACTGTTACAGCGAGCTAAATCTGTCCCATAAGGTAATTGTTTGGTCAGTAAATAATAGGCCATTACCGCCAAAGAAAATTGGTCTGAATGTACAGATGGCGAATGATCAATAAAATACTCCGGTGCCATAAATGCTAAGGTTCCGAGTGGTCGATTCGCATTTTTAGGATTAATTTCGACCAGGCCTCTTACTGCTGTTGAACCATAATCAATCAGTTTAATTTTCATGGCACTTTCTGTATTTAAAACAATGATGTTATTTGGCCGTATATCCTGATGCAGCATCTCCAGCCGGTGCATTGCATTTAAAGCCAAAGCTGTTTGTTGCAAAATTGGTAAAATCTCATCGAGATTTAAAGGCTTTTCCTGGCGATGCAGCCATTGAGCCAAAGTTTCACCCTGTAAATATTCATAACATTGGAATAAATACTTTTTCTCAGTGTTATGTGGATAACACTGCATCAGGTTATCATGCTTCAGACGTTTTGATACCCAATCTTCGAGTTGAAATTGCTCTACGGCATACTTATCTTGCTGTAAATCTACCCCCAAAGTTTTTATAACCAAAGGCTGCTGCTGAGTATCGTGTGCCAAATAGAGGCAACTGCGATGATTTTGGTGCAAAATCTTATCAATCACATAGCCTTCAAAAATTTCACCTTTACTGAGCTGTTGTGGAAATACATAATCCTGCTGAATATGAAACTGATTCAGTTCAGGCAACTGTTCTACAAGGATCACCTGGAAACTTAAGTTATCATCACTGCCCTGTTCTAAAGCTTTTTCAACTAATTCTTTGGCAAGTTGATTTAAATCTGCATCTATTAAAGTTAAATCTAATAATTGTTGATCTGTGACAAATTCATAGACCCCATCGGTCATTAGTAAAAAAATATCTTTTTCTTTGAGTTCAATATTTCGATAATCAATTTCAATACGATAATCCGCACCTAAGGCTCGACTAAGATAATGCTCTTTGGAAGACAACCAGACACGATGATCATGGGTTAGTAATTCAATTTCATGATCGCGAATGCGGTAAATACGACTATCACCAACATGAAAAACATGGGCTTGTTGCTGTTTTAAAATCAGTGCAGATAAGGTACAGACATACCCTCGGTCTTTATCAAAACGTCCTTGACTTTGTTGAGTCTGTGCATAAAGCCATGAATTGGTCGCGCGAATCACCCGTGCTGCTGAAGTCTGTGTACTCCAGGCATCTGAAGTAGAATAATAGTCAGATAAAAAACTACCAACGGCTGTTTCTGCTGCAAGATGACTGACATTACTGCTACCGATTCCATCCGCTATAACACATGCAATACCTTTCTGTTTCAGCACATGTCCTTCGGGCAGATATACTCCATGGAAATCCTGGTTCTGTTGTTTAACTCCGGCAGTAGAATATTGCCCAATACTGACTTTTAATGTTTTTTTCATGCTGAAAGCTCAAAAAGGGATCTATATGATCCCTTTATAAAATGATGAATGTTAAAATTCTTTTTTAACACCAGTACGGACATGGGTGGTATAAAGTGCCAGACCTGTTAATGCCAAACCACCCACCAGATTACCTAAAGCAACCGGCAGTTCATTCCATAGGAAGTAGTCAGCAATCGAGAAGTCACCGCCCATCATCATGGCAAATGGGAACAGGAACATGTTCACGACAGAGTGCTCAAAGCCCATGGCAAAGAACAGCATAATTGGCATCCACATGGCAATAAATTTGCCACTCACCGTAGTAGACATCATCGCGCCAATGACACCTAATGACACCATCCAGTTACACAGCATGCCACGGATAAAAATAGTCATCCAGCCGGCGAATCCGTATTCGGCATAACCTAATGTCCGCTCCTCGCCAATATGCGCAATTTTTACGCCGACAGGGTTTGGATCCGCTGCAAAACCCATGGTATAAACCGCTGCCATGAGCACCGCAACGACTAAACAGCCTGTAAAGTTCCCTACAAACACCAAGCCCCAGTTTTTTAGAATACGTCCCCATGTCACCCCTGGGCGTTTATCTAGCCATGCCAGCGGCGTAAGTACAAACACCCCAGTTAATAGGTCATAGCCCAATAAATACAACATACAAAAACCAACTGGAAACAGGAGCGCACCAATCAATGGTGATCCTGTTTGCACGGCTATGGTAATGGCAAATACCGCTGCCAAGGCCAGAATGGCCCCTGCCATAAAGGCACGAATTAAAACATCACGCGTTGCCATATGAAGTTTTGCCTCACCGGCATCGACCACTTTTTTTGCAAACTCTGCAGGAGCAAGATATGCCATGTTGTCGTCCTCTTTTTCAATATACAGACCTGTTTTTCAAAAAAAAGACGCCTAAGATCAATGAAGACCTTAGGCGCCGTTGCCTTAAATGCTTGAACAGTTAATGGTGAATGGCGTCATTGCCATATATCTCAAAGTACAAGCAAAATCTATGCCATAAAAAATTATTAATCTTTTAATTATTCACTGTCTTATTGAGCATAAATTTTAAAATGATAATTGGCATGATATCTGCATCATCTACTCCGCATAACAATTTGTTTAAGAATCATTTGGAGAGGATTATGATTACCCATCGTCAACAAGTAACTGACATGATCATTTCAGCGAAAGTTTTAAAATCAATTAAATGGTCAGATGTCGCCAAAGAAATAGAACTTTCTAAAGAATGGGTAACCGCCGCATGTTTAGGTCAGATGGCTTTTAATAAAGAGCAGGCAGAAAAAATCGGTGAAATATTTGGATTGACTGATGAAGCCATCGCCTGGTTGCAAATCGTACCCTATAAAGGTTCTCTGCCAACTAGCGTGCCGACAGATCCGCTGATTTATCGCTGGTATGAGGTGGTCAGCGTCTATGGTATGACCATTAAAGAACTCATCCATGAAGAATTCGGAGATGGGATTATGAGTGCAATTGATTTCAGTATGGATATTCAACGTGAGAATAATCCAAACGGAGATCGGGTGAATGTCGTTTTATCCGGAAAGTTTTTACCTTATAAAACTTATTAATCCCCCACTATAAGCATAAAAGGGTAGTGTTCAAAAAACTGTGTCATTTCCTTAAACTGTTAAAAACAGGAATGATGCATTATGGCAACTACATTTGATTTTGAAACAGCCTTAAAACAACTCCAGTCAGGACAAGCACTGACTGGAGAAAATGGCATACTCACCCCTTTAATTAAACAACTGACCGAAGCTGCTCTTGAAGCAGAAATCGAGAATTACATTGAAGCGAATCCGAAACAAGGTAATCGCCGCAATGGCTATACTCGCAAGACAGTAAAATCTACATCAGGTTCATTTGAGCTTGAAACCCCTAGAGATCGAAATGGTGAATTTGAGCCACAGTTAGTTAAAAAGAACCAGACCAAATTATCAGAAGAAATTGACAATAAAATCATATCACTCTATGCACTTGGTATGAGCTATCGTGATATTCAAAAGCATGTTGCTGATATGTATGGATTGGAGATTTCAGATGGTGCTATCACCAATATTACAGATAAGCTCCTCCCTCAGTTACAAGCATGGAAACAACGCCCACTCGATACAATTTATCCCTTTGTTTGGTTAGATGCCATACATTACAAAGTGAAGGATAAAGGTGTTTATGTGAGTAAAGCGATCTATACCATTTTAGCTTTAAATGTTGAAGGTAAGAAGGAACTACTCGGCTTGTATTTATCGGAAAGCGAAGGGGCGAACCATTGGCTTAGTGTACTGACAGACCTACAAAATCGTGGTGTTCAGGATATTCTGATTGCCTGTGTAGATGGACTAAAAGGTTTCCCCGAAGCCATAGCAGCGATTTACCCTCAAACAGAAATACAACTGTGTATCGTTCATCAAATTCGTAATTCTTTACGCTATGTTGCCAGTAAAGATCAGAAGGCATTTATGGCTGATTTAAAGCCAATTTACCGTGCTGATACCAAAGGGGCGGCAGAAGTAGCACTGGATGAGCTAGAAGAAAAATGGGGCGAAAAATATGGTGTGGTCATTCAGTCATGGCGTACCAAATGGCATCTACTATCCGCCTATTTCAAATACCCTAAAGCGATTAGGAAGCCGATTTACACCACCAATGCCGTTGAAGCCGTACATCGTCAATTCCGCAAACTAACCAAAACCAAAGGAGCTTTCCCCAATGAGGATAGTCTGATGAAATTACTGTATATTGGTATTCAACAGGCATCAGAAAAATGGACAATGCCTATTCAGGAATGGGGACAAACGATTACTCAATTATCCATTTACTTTGAAGGTCGATTAGATGATATAATTAAAATCTAGTCAAATTTACTGACACAGAATTTTGAACGCCCTCCATAAAAGCCATTATTAAAATGGCTTTTATTTTATATGCACTTATTAAATTTATTTAGAATGATTATTAAAAGACATATAATTTTTTTCATCTCAAATTAAACATATAAACTATAAATGCTTTTTATTTTTATTAGATGAATTCAACCGTCCTGTTCTTTTTAAATAATACTTTTCTATTCTGAATATTGGGTTCATTATTTTATTATTGAGTTAGCAAAAACAACAAAAAGGATAGCAATATCCTTTTTGTTGATTCATTTTAAATCAGGAATGTAGTGTTATTGCTGTGCTTCTGCCAGATGGCGTTCAGTCACGGCCTGTTCATATAAACGCTGTTCTTTTTCTTTATGCTCGACAGAGAAGCGGATCATCAACACACAACTTGCAGCAATCACCACCAAGCCACCCAGTACCATCAGGGTGGTTTGAATATCCAGCATGCCTTTTAACAGGAAACCTGCAGCTACCGCGCCGACATTGCCACCTGCTCCAATAATACCGGCCACACCACCCAAGGCATCACGGTCGATAAAAGGCACCAGTGCATAGGTTGCACCACATGCCATATGAGTAAACAAGGCAAATATAGTCATCGCCATAATAGCCAAGGTCGCGCTATTCATTTGCGAAAACAGAATAAGAAACAGACCTTCCAGCATGATCAAGGCAAACAGAACTTTGGTTCGACCATCCAGACCTTTTTGAATCGCGACTTTGTCTGAAACAATACCTCCCAAGGCACGGGCAAACAATGCCAGTAAACCAAAAATCCCGGCAGCCATGCCTGCTTCTTTTAGGCCAAACTGGAAGTTGTCGACAAAGTACAAGGCAATAATATTATGGATAAAAATTTCAATACCAAAACAGGCAGCATAAGCCCCAAATAGAATCCAGACACGGTAGTTACGTGCGGCATGCATCAAGATGGCAAGGCCGCCTTTTTTATCGCTACCGACAGAAATACCTTGCGCACGAAGTTCTTTAAAATTGCCTTGTGGACAGTCTTGGGTGAATTTCCAGTACAGTACACCGACAATTATCATCAGAATGCCCGGCACCAGAAGCGCAATTCTCCATCCCATCGCCTGTTCTACACCGAACATGACCAAAGCAGCCAGCATTAAAGGCATCAGGGCTTGGGTCGCACCGCCACCGGCATTCCCCCAACCTGCTGTAGTCGCATTTGCCGTTCCCACCACATTCGGCGCAAACATGATACTGGTATGATATTGGGTGATGACAAAACTGGCACCAATTGCGCCAATCAATAAACGGAAAAACAAGAAAGATTCATAACTGTTGGCCGACGCCACACCAAACACCGGAATACTGCCAATAATCAATAAAGCGGTATAGGTTTTACGCGGACCGTATTTATCACACAGCGGCCCCACGATCAGACGCACCAGAATTGTAATGGCGACTGCGGCAATATTGATATTGGCGATCTGCTCTTTGGTCAGGCTGAATTCACCGGCAATCACTGGCATTAACGGTGCACAGGCAAACCACGCAAAGAAACAGACAAAAAAAGCGAGCCAACTCATATGGAAGGCCCGCATCGCTGAACTACTGAAGTTAAATAGACTTATTTTTGTTGCTTTATTGAGACTTGTATTTGAAGACATAGCCATTTCCTTACCAGAACTGAACGTATTTAAGTCACTGTGATGCACAAGGCATATCAGTAACGATCAGAACGGACGTCATTGGCCGTCATACAAATGTAGAGTCTTCTTTGACTTTAATTAGATATATGCATAGGTCATGCCAGATTATTTTTAACATAAAATAAACTATTCTTTTATATAAAATAATTTTTATTTCACTTTCAAATTTAGACTTTTCTTTCTTAAAAATAGAGAGAAAAATAGATATCTTCTGAGAAATTATGAGCAAAACAGCGATAGGATGACCTGCCCGGAGTCATTGCTGGTTTAAATCGGTGCAGGGCTGGATCAAATAATTTTTCCCTTTTCAAAATGCAGCAGTTGTGCCTGTAAATACGCCACTTCATCTACATGATGGGTTACATAAATCATGGGTAAATCTGTTTGATGAATCACAATTTTCAGAAAAGGTAAAATCTGGTTTTTCAGCTTTTGATCCAGTCCATTTAAAGGCTCATCCAAAAGTAATAGGTCGGGAGAAGATAAAAGTGCACGACCGATAGAAACGCGCTGTGCCTGTCCACCAGAAAGCTGATGCGCCCGATGCCGAAGTAGTGGCTTTAATTCGAGTAACTCCACAATGTCTTCAAACGTAAATTTCTGCTGACCTTTATTTTTTATATTTAGCTGTTCTGCATATTTCAAATTCTGCATGACATTCAGATGCGGAAACAGTAGGGCTTGCTGAAAAATCAGGGCAATTTTTCTTTGATGAACAGGAATATTCAGTTTCTGCTGATGATCAAATAATATTTTTTGCTGAAAATGAATAAAGCCTTGTGATGGTTTTAATAGCCCTGCAATATTTTTTAAAAAGGTGCTTTTCCCACTTCCTGAGGCTCCCACAATACCAATCAATTGTGTCTGCATATCCAGACTGGCCTGTAGCTGGAAATTTGCGTAATTAAACTGAAAATCACACTTCAGCATCTTAGCCCTCCAATTTACGTTGATACTTCTGCATGATCCAGTAATTTGCAATCAAGGCTGAAAAAGCCAGAATCAAAGATAAAATGACCAAACGCATAGCCATACTTTCTCCATCAGGCTGTTGTAACAGGCTATAAATGGCGATGGGAATGGTACGGGTTTCTTCTGGAATATTGCCAACAAAGGTAATCGTGGCACCAAATTCTCCCAGACTGCGGCTGAAACATAAAATGCTGCCGATTAAAATTCCAGGCAAAGCCAGAGGCAGGCTAATGCTACAGAATACCCGCCATGGTGTGGCGCCCAAAGATCCTGCCACCTGTTCTAACTGCCGGTTGATCATTTGAAAAGACAAACGAATCGGTTGTACCATTAAAGGAAATGCCACAATGATTGCTGCCAGTACCGCACCTTTCCAGTTAAATATCAGCTGAATTCCCCATGCATGCAGATATTGCCCCAGCATACCCTGATGACCAAATAGCAGGAGCAGAAGATAGCCCAGTACTACCGGCGGTAGCACCATAGGCATCTGCAATATTGCCTCTACGAGAAATTTGGCCCTGAATTCATAACGTGCCAGCAACCATGCCACGGTAATGGCAAATGGCAGGCACACTGCTGTGGCAAAGCCCGCCACTTTGGCTGAAAGCATCAAGGCATTCAATTCTTCTGGTGTAAGCATCATTAGTTATGGAACCTTGAGCTTAAAACCATATTTCTGGAAAATCTGCCTGGCCCTTGGACTCGTCTGGATAAATTCAGAAAATTGGATTGCTGCCTGATTTTTCTGGCCTTTCCGGGTTAAAGCAATCGGATACACAATCGGACGATGTGTACTGGCTGGAAATACTCCCGAAATTCTGACTTTTTTACTCATCAAGGCATCGGTTCTATAGACAATGCCGACCTGACATTCGCCACGTTCTACAAATGCGAGAGTTGAACGAACGCTATCCGTACCGACAATTCTGCCTCGAAGCTGATTCAACCAGCCCAGCCCGGTTAAGCTTTGTTTGGCATATTTTCCAGCAGGCACCGATTCCATTTGTCCGGTACATAAATAACCTTGAAAGGCTTTAGCAAAATTAAAGTCAGCTGACATTTTAAAATGATTTTTTTGCTGAATAGAACTAATCAATACGAGTTCATTCAAAAGCATAGGTCGAATCTGACCGATCTGAATTTTTTGTTTCTTGATCAGATCATTCATCCAGTCCAGGTCTGCAGAGAAAAATAGATCACTGCTGGCTCCCGCCGCAATTTGTTTCGCCAATACCGAAGACGCAGCAAAAACCGGAACGATCTGGATGTCCCGATGCTGTTGCTCATATAGTCTGGAAATATCAGTAATCGCATTGGTCAGGCTGGCTGCGGCATATATTTTAACTGTTTCGGCATACAGCATGGGGCTAGTCAACAGCACGCCAGTGAGTAGAACTTTGAATAAATCCATCTTTCTCATTCTATGTGATTCGAATATTGAAAATTGCGACAGGCATTTCAAATCAGCAAACCCTGTACCACTTGCCCAGCCTGGATTTCTGTTCCTGCCGGAATACGGACCAGACAGTTGGCCTGCATCAGATTAATCAACATATGCGACTGTTGTTTTGCCAGGCTCTTGAGCTTTAAAGTGCCCTGATCAAATTCGGCAGCCATTCTTAAAAAGCGTTCACGTGCATCCGCTTTCAAGTCATGCGTCATTACCGCACTAAGCCATGCAGGTGACTGCTTTTGCCCTTGTAAGGCATTCAGTAAAGTTGCCGTATAGATTTGCATCCCGACATACACGGCAGCCGGATTTCCCGGTAGACCCAAGAGATAACAGTAACCTTGATCATCTCGACGATACTTGGCAAATAACATCGGTTTTCCGGGCTTCTGCTTCACTTTCCAGAAAATCTGCTCAAAACCCTGCTCCAGGGCAACAGGGCGAATGAAATCATAATCACCCACCGAAACCCCGCCTGTGGTCAAGATGACATCGTATTGGTGTTTGAGTCGGTTCAGTAATAATTGCAGTTCGGGCTCACAATCGGGCACATGCAGAATATCTACGTTTTGACCCTGTGACTGAAACCAGGCCTGAATCAGTGGAGCATTGGCGTCAAAGATTTTTCCGGAATTCAGGTCTTCAATGCTGGAAGCGACTTCATCTCCAGTAATCACAATAGCGATTTTAGGATAACGATAGACTAAAGCCTGCTTCACACCTGCCATACTTAAAGCTGCAATTGCACCTACATGCAGTTTTTGTCCTACATCTGCCAGACGTTGTCCTTGTGCGATTTCCTCGCCTGCATCACGTATATCCGTATGAGGTTTTAGGTCTGTTGTGATAATGATTTGATTGGCATGGTATTCGACAATTTCCTGACGGGCGACCGTTGTAGTTCCTGCTGGAATCCTGGCACCGGTAAAAATCCGGACTGCCTGAGCTGGTCGTAGTTCAATTTCAGTGCTTTGCCCTGCCCGAATTTCTCCAATGAGTTCAAAAGTGCTGTGAGTCCTAAGATTTTCTGGACTGCAAAGCGCATAGCCATCTACAGCACTTTGTGAAAACAGCGGCAATGGAATGGCCGAATCAATCGCTTCTGCCAGATAGCGATTCAGAGCCTGAGCAAGCGGCAGGCTTTCAGTTACCAGGATATGCGTCTGCTCAAGTATCATCTGCAGTGCCTGATCAACAGAAATCAGTCCCGGTTCAGCACCGCAGGCTGAATGTGATAGTGCCTGATTCATTGATAACCTCCCGCATGTGGAATGTTTTTTTGCACATCAAATAAGTGCACCAACGCTGGAAGCACCGCGATCAGGGATTCTTTCGCCCCCTGCCGACTTCCCGGCAAGGTCATCACCAGACTGTTCTCAATATAGCCCGCCACGCCACGACTTAATGCCGCATAAGGGGTACGTTTTTGCCCAAAACTACGTGAAGCTTCCATCAAGCCGGGAATTTCCCGTTGCAGCAAAGGTTGCAGGGTTTCAACCGTTAGGTCTTTAGGACCTAAGCCAGTACCGCCCACAGTTAGAATCAGCGGATACTGATTTTTCTGCTGTTCAATCAGGGTCAAGAGCTGTTCTGGGCTATCGGGAATAACCTGATAACTAATAGAATCAAAATTGGCTTCTTTTAAAATTTCCATTACGTTTTGTCCGGCAGTGTCCGGCTTTTTGCCTGCTGCAACCGTATCGGACAGCACAATAACCGAAGCGGACAGACTCTCTTTAAGTATGCGGGTAAAATGTGATTTTCCGCCTTTTTTCTGCTGCAACCTGCATTGATCCAGCGACAAATCTTCCGGTTCACAATGCGGCTTCAGCATGTCATACAAGGTCAGACCTGCCAGACTGACCGCTGTCAAAGCTTCCATTTCCACACCAGTTGGTCCAATGGTTTCAACAGTAGCAATAATTTCGACATGTGCATCACACAGTTCATATTCCACATCGGCACGATAAATCGGTAATGGATGGCACAATGGAATCAGCTCATCGGTCCGTTTGGCACCTAGAATGCCGGCAATGCGTGCTGTTTTCAGGGCATCCCCTTTTTCAGTATTGCCATTACGTAGCAGCTCAATGCAATGTGGCGGTGCATGCAGGATTCCAGTGGCAATTGCTGTACGGTAACTTTCTGCTTTCATCCCTACATTTTTCATGATTCATCCCAGGCTAATTTTTAAAATCTGTTTTAAAGTGATTCATCTTATGCATCCTCATTGGACGCATTTAATTAGATGGTGATTGGCAAGCGTGTTCTGCTACATGGTGATGGTGACAATGTGCTTCTTCTGCATGATGAGAGTGATTAGTTTCAGGTCCATGATCTTTTCGAATACAACAGCCTTCCACATACTGGCTGCTACCATCCAGATAAAACTCTTCTTTCCAGACCGGAACCTCATGCTTCACCCGTTCCACAGCTTCCTCACAGGCAGCGAAGGCCTCACGACGATGGGCCGCATAAGCCATAGCAATAATGGCTGTTTCCCCAACCTCCAGCTCACCAATACGGTGCACTACCCGCACATAAGACACCTGGTATTTGATCTGGATCTGCTGTTCAATTTCACGAATCATTTTTTCAGCCACAGGCGCATAGGCGGTATATTTCAGGGCACGCACAGCTTTCCCCTGATGATGGTTACGTACTGTTCCGACAAAGATGCCGATTCCACCACATTCCGGAAAATGCTGAATATCATCAAAATCCTCCATCCTGAAAGCAGTCTGCTGGATTCGGGCAAATTGTTTTAATGGTTTGAGTTGCATTTCAGCCTCCTGCTACCGGCGATAACAGCACCAGCGTACTGTCCCGATTTAAAACGTTCTGTCTGGAAATGATGTCTTCACCGATTGCACAGGCGCAACGTTCCAGCATGGGCTGTATATCAGGATAAATGGATAGCAACTGGTTCAGGACTGCAGAAACCTGAATTTCAGACTCGCATTGCAAACTCAAATCTGCGGGGATTTGTCGTTCAATCGCACCGAAGGCTTCTATTCTGATATGAATTAATTTTTGCTGAGTGAGTGACATATTTATCCTCCAATGCTGTGCATGCTGATTTTTCGGATCGGCTTTTGTATTGGTGATTGCTGGATCGCATGGAAACCGGCTTCTTTATGCCAGATATAAGCGTGGAGCTTGTGCTGAAATGTCTGTGTGGCGAAATGATCCAGCGCCAGTTGTTCGATATCTGCCTTAAGGTTCAGGCCTTGTCTGGCAAATAAACAGTTATAAAATTCACCTTGGGCATTGAGGCGCAGACGGTCACAATCACTGCAAAATGAATGGGTAATGGTGGAAATAATCCCCAAAGGCTGCCCATTGACCAAATAGCCACGGGCTGTATTGGCGCCTTGTCCTTGAGATACCTGGACATCAAATTCAGTTTTCAGTTGATCCAGGATATCCTGCTCACTGATGACATCAGACGGATTCCATTTCTGATCGCCATCGAGGGGCATAAACTCAATAAAACGCAGTTCTATAGCCTGATGCTGTGCCCATTTCACCAAAGGAATAATCTGATTGTCATTGATGCCTTTGATGAGCACACTATTGATCTTGACGGTCAAACCTGCCTGCTGTGCGGCAGAAATACCTTGAAGTACAGGCTGTAACTGTTTTTGGGTCAGTTGCTGAAACTGCTTTGGATCAAGACTATCCAGACTGATATTCAGATCATCGAGTCCTGCGCGTTTAAGCGGTTGAGCATAATCTGCTAAATAATGGCCATTACTGGTCATGGAAATACGTTTCAGGCCAATAGCTTTCAGCGTCTGTAAGCGGGCAATAAAATGAACAATACCTTGACGCATCAACGGTTCGCCCCCCGTCACCCGGATCTGCTCAATCCCGTGTCGCACCATAAACTCGCAAAAAGCATACAGGGCTTCAAAACTGAGCAAATCTTTTTTATTCATCCATTGCGGATGTTCAGGCATGCAATAGCTGCATTTGAAATTACAGCGGTCAGTCACCGAGATCCGCAACTTACGTTTCTGGCGTCCAAACTGATCCTGAAAGATACTGCGAGGTGCTAAAGCTGTTATGCTATTCATTGCTGCGGTCCATGATGAGATCTGCACGGTTATTTAACAGTCTTGATTTACTGCGCTATTTCTTCACAATGAATCAGCAATAAACGTTCCAACTTTGCACAAATTTATTTTTAATGAATGTTAATGGATGATATTTGTTGTTTTTTAGCCCGAAAGTTTTCTCGAAAAATAAAAAAAGCAATATTTTGGTGAGCCAGAATACGGTAATTCGGCTTTTCACATTTTAAATGCTAGAGAAAGTTAAGTTGCTGATGCTGCTGTAGCTCATCAAATGAATTAATACTGTGAAAAAACAGGGCACGATTTTTAAAACTTGCCAGCTGCATATGCATGTCAGCAAAACAGAGTTTTAAACTGTGCTGATCATTTTCGAGATGTTGGATAAGAGTAGGTAAACTACTGCGTTTCATCAGACAAAATGGAAACAATGCCTTTTCATTGATTTCAACCACCGCTACTTCACATAAAGGATGTCGTTGCAGGGCCTGATGTAAACGTGAAATGACCTTTGTTGGAATATAGGTCACATCACAAGGCACAAACAACACATAATCAGATTGCACATGTAACCAGGCACTCTTCATGCCCATTAATGGTCCCTGAAAGCCGGGTTCATCGTCCTGATAAAAGTCGATCGAAGGAATCATCCGTTTATAAATGGAATGATCCCGATGGCTATTGACCCAAACTTTGCTTGCCCGGGACTTCAGTTGCTGATGGATTTTAATCAGCTGGATTTCATCATCAAATTTGTGCAGCAATTTATTGATGCCATTCATGCGTCGCGCTAAACCTCCGGCCAGAATCACCACGTCGGTTTCCGGATAAGACACCGTCTTCATCACTCTTCTTTTCATTCTATGCACTCCGTCTGGCAGGCCTTAATCAGGCCTCTAATTTCTGGCAAACACGAACCGCAATTTCCTCCGGCTTTTAGACATGCAGTCACCTGTTTTTCATGCGTGATATTTTTATCTTTAATGGTTTGAATAATTCGGTTCTTGCCGACCTTAAAACAGCTACAGACCAATGCTCCTTCACTATTTCCCATCGACATGGCCTGACCTGCCAGCAATGCTTTACGATGCAATGCACTCAGACGTTCACGTCTAAACAGGCCAGCCACCCAGTCACGATCTGGCAATAATGCCGCCGGTGCGATATAAAAACTGGCAATTAACTGGCCATCCTGAAGCACCACACTATGACTGATATGCGCCGTTTGATCTTCGAGATTCAGCCATTCAAAGCTTTCATCATTAAAGTCTAAGAGACTCTTGATCTGCCCGGTGATGTCAGAAAAACGGCGTCGGTCTGCCAATTCATAACGGATGGCCTGAGTGGTTTGAATTTTGCTCCACCACACCGTATTTTTAATCATGGTCTGGATCTGTTGTTCAAAGCCTTCCCGTACATACAGCACGCCCTGCCACTGGGTATAAAATGGCTGGATCATCACTGGAGTATGCTTAAATTCTGGCTCGCCAGAAATCGGGTCAACCACCGGATTTACCACTTTTCCAATCCGCGCATCGGACGCAAACTGGTCGTTCCAGTGAATCGGTGCAAAAATCTGGCCACGTCGCATATTTTGTGAAAATTGCACACGGAGTACACAACTTCCCCAAGCGGATTTCACCTCGACCAGCTCGCCATCTTTCAGACCATATTTCAGCCCGTCTTGCGGATGCAACTCACAATAAGGCTCGGCACGATGCTGGGATAAACTGGCAGATAATCCGGTACGGCTCATGGTGTGCCATTGATCGCGGATCCGTCCGGTATTTAGGATCAGCGGATATTCAGTAGAAATAGCATGTACCGGATCGGCTGCAACTGTTGGCACCAATCTGGCTTTGCCATCTGCATGGCTAAACTGGCCTTGACTAAATAGTTGACCAACCTGATGAACTTCTTGCTTATCCCAGACTGGCCACTGGATCGGTGCCAGATTATGATATTCTGCAAAACTGAGATGAGTTAAACCTTGCAGGTTGAAATAGCGGAAATTTGGCGTATCTGCGCGTTGCGAAAGTGAACCATTCTGATAGGCAGATAAACGGGCATGTTCCAGAAAAATGTCATGGCTATTGTTAAAGTCAAAACCGCGAAAACCTAAGACCTGAGCCACCCGGGAAATGGCCCACCAGTCTGCTTTGGCTTCACCCGGAGCCGGCAAAAAGGCCTTTTGCCGTGAAATACGGCGCTCCGAATTGGTGACTGTGCCATCTTTTTCGCCCCAACCCAGTGCCGGTAACAGTACATCGGCATATTGCGTGGTATCAGTGTCGAGACAAATATCGGAAACCACTACAAATTCACACTTTTCCAGAGCGCGTTTAACCTGATCTGCATTGGGCAAACTCACGATCGGATTGGTGGCCATAATCCAGATGGCCTTGATTTTTCCGCTTTCCACCGCTTGAAATAAATCTACTGCTTTTAATCCGGGCTGCCGCGCGATGACCGGGCTTTGCCAGAAGTCCTGCACCAGTTGCTGATGCTGCGGGTTCTCCAAATCCAGATGACTGGCCAGCATATTGGCCAGCCCCCCGACTTCCCGTCCGCCCATCGCATTCGGCTGTCCGGTCATGGAAAAAGGTGCCGAACCGGGTTTGCCTATTTTTCCTGTCAATAAATGACAGTTGATAATGCTATTGGCTTTGTCTACTCCTTGAGAGGATTGGTTTACGCCCATGGAAAACAGGCTCATGATTTTTTCGTTCTGGGCAAATTTCTGAAAAAATAAGGTTAATTTTTCAATAGCAATACCGGTACGTTTTGCCACGCTTTCAAGCGATGACTCTGTCGAGCTACTGGCAAGCGCCTGCTCCAGACCTTGAGTATGGTGTGTAACAAAATCCAGATCGGCATGACCATTTTGCTGAAGATATTGCAACAAGCCATTAAACAGCGCGACATCCTGACCGGGTAAAATGGGTAAGTGTAAGTCTGCCGCTTCACAGGTTGCGGTAAAGCGTGGATCAATCACTACCACAAATAAATCCCGCTCTTCTTTGGCTTTCATGATGCGCTGATAAAGCACCGGATGGCACCAGGCGGTATTGGATCCGACCAGAACCACCATTTCTGTCTGCTCAAAATCTGTATAGCTGGCCGGTACCAGATCTTCGCCAAAAGCCCGTTTATGCGCTGCCACAGCAGATGACATGCACAGTCTTGAATTGGTATCAATATTGGCAGTACCGAGATAGCCTTTTACAAACTTGTTCACCACATAATAGTCTTCAGTCAAAAGCTGGCCGGAGACATAAAAGGCGATGCTGTCGCGCCCATACTGATCAATACATTGCTGAAATTTATTGGCAATACTTGAAATGGTATGATCCCAAGTACTTATTTGCCGCTGTTCATTTCGACCTGTCATCGGATGTAGAAGCCGGGTTTTTAAGCCAAGTGTATCGGCAAGATGACTGCCTTTAATACACAACTTGCCCAAGTTCGCAGGATGCTGAACATCGCCTTCAATCTGAACCTTTTCACCCATCGAGGTTTGGCTTACGTGCGCGATGACACCACAGCCTACTCCACAATAAGGACAGGTTGTCTGAGTGGTTTTTATTTGGGATTCAGTAGAGCTATGTAGTTCCATAACCGGAATACTATTCATTGCTGCTGTGCTCCTTAATCATCCAAATTCACTTGTTTCACCAAAACGCTGATATCTAGCTTTTACAGGTTTGATTTAAATTTTTTCTATGTCTCAAAAGCTTTAATCCTCACCAACCCTCCTTTAATAAAGGAGAGAGGTTCCCCTCTTGTTTAAAGAGGGGTTGGGAGATTGATCCGATTACCCTGCCTTTTTTAATGCAAAATCCCGACCAAAAAGCAGTTTGCTGCGGATATTACTAATCGGTGTCTGATCTGCAATCAGTTCTGCATACCAAGCTCCATCTTCGGTATCGCCAAATAGCACCGCACCAATGACCTTGTCCTGCTGGATAATGATCCGTTTATAGATTTGACGTTTTTCATCATTCAGCACGATATCTTCAAAATCATCCTGAGGTTCAAAATTTCCGGCCGAGAAGACATCACATCCACTGACCTTGAGTTGGGTCGGAACAGTCGGTGCCTTAAAGGTCAGTCGGCCATGTTCAGCCAGATGCGTCGCACAGATAAAGGCTTGTCCCCATAAGGGTTCAACCAATCCAAAAGTCTGACCACGATGCTCAATACATTCACCCACTGCATAAATACTCGGGTCATAGGTTTGCATGGTGTCATTCACCAGTACTCCACGATTGCAGCGCAAGCCAGCCTGTTCAGCCAGAGTTTTATTTGGTCGAATCCCGACGGCAAAAACTACCAAATCAGCATCCAGCACTGTCCCGTCTTTTAAACGCAGTTGAGTCACGTGGCCGTCTATACCGAGCAGCTCTTCGGTGTTGGCTTCAGTGATGATTCGGATGCCTTTATCTTCAATTGATTTTTTCAGCATTTGACTGGCTTTCATATCCAGTTGACGATCCATAATACGGTCCATCAGATGCAGCACAGTTACATTCATCCCCTGCTGCTTCAGTCCATAAGCTGCTTCTAGACCCAGCAACCCACCTCCAATCACGACGGCATTTTGCTTGGTTTTGCAGTAATCCAGCATGTGGTTAACATCCTGAATATCCCGGAAGCTAATCACGCCTTCAAGTTCAGCACCTGAAATTGGTGGTATAAAGGGTTTGGAACCAGTAGCGAGGATCAGACGATCATAAGCAACGATTTCACCTTTTTCGGTATGAACCTGCTTACGTGAACGGTCGATAGAGCTGGCAGCATCTTCAGCGATGAATCGAATGCCTTTTTCGGCATACCAGTCGGCTGAATGCAGCATAATTTCTGCAAAGCTTTTCTCACCAGACAATACCGGTGACAACATGATCCGGTTGTAATTGCCCCATGGCTCTTCCCCAATCACGGTAATGTCATAACGATCTGGCGCCATATCCAGCAAGTCTTCCAGACAGCGCATGCCCGCCAGCCCATTTCCGACCAGTACCAGTTTTAAACGCTCTGTGTTCTGACCATTACTGGAAATATAGGTCTTTTGTGGAGTCGGACTCACCAGAACTTTGCCATTTTCAATTCGGGTTGGAAATACCAGTAATTTCTGGTCTTGCTCTTCCAGACAACGGCCGGTCACCAGACTGAAATGCTGCTTATAAATTGGGGATGCGACTACACGCTCACCTTGCAGATCACCCAGAATGCCACGTGCCATGACATTGGCCAGACTAAATGGATCTTGATTGCTGAGTGCATACACCCGCTGTTCCTGACCCACGCGAAAAATTGCAATCTGCTGATCTTCAATCAGGGCTGCCACACCGGTATTCGGAGTGATCTCATCCAGATTGCAGACTTCGTACCAGTTCAGTTCGTTCATGTCTTTTAAAATTGTCATTTTCATTCTCCCTGACTGTGGTATTTAGGCTTCAACCACTGGAATACGGTTTAAATCACGTTCAGCTTCTGTCTTTGGACGAATCTGGCCACGTACAGGTGCAAACTGAATATGCGGGTCATTCTGCTCGGCTGCTTTGGCATTAATAAAAGTCTTAAAGCGTTTGCGTACTTCAGGATCTTCAATCGCGGTGCGCCATTCATCCTGATAAGTGCCAATCACATGCTGCATACGGTTTTCCAGTTCAGCAGCAATGCCTAGTGAATCATGCACAATGACATCTTTCAGATAGTCCAGACCGCCTTCCATATTGTCACGCCATACGCTGGTGCGCTGCAGACGGTCCGCCGTCTGGATATAGAACATAAAGAAGCGGTCGATATATTTGATTAGGGTGGAAGTATCCAGATCCGAAGCGAGCAGTTCAGCATGGCGCGGTTTCATGCCGCCATTGCCGCATACATATAGATTCCAGCCTTTTTCGGTGGCAATGACACCGACATCCTTGCTCTGTGCTTCTGCACATTCACGGGTACAGCCGGATACTGCCATTTTGGTTTTATGTGGTGAACGCAGGCCTTTATAACGATTCTCCAGGAAAATCGCCAAGCCGACAGAATCATCGACTCCGAAACGGCACCAGGTACTACCCACACAAGATTTCACCGTACGTAAGGATTTGCCGTAGGCATGTCCGGACTCGAAACCAGCATTGATCAGTTTTTCCCAGATTTCAGGCAGCTGATGTACCTGTGCACCAAACATGTCAATTCGTTGTCCGCCCGTAATTTTGGTATATAGACCATAATCTTTGGCGATCTGACCGATGGTAATCAGGCCATCCGGAGTAATCTCGCCGCCTGCCACACGTGGCACAATCGAATAAGAACCATCTTTCTGGATATTGCCGAGGTAGTAGTCGTTGCTATCCTGCAAACCGGCATGACTTGGTTTCAGAACAAAATCATTCCAGCAGGATGCCAGAATATTGGCTACAGTCGGTTTGCAAATATCACAACCCATGCCGTGCCCATGTTGCTGAATCAGGTCAGAGAATGTCTTGATTTCATGCACGCGTACCAGGTGATACAGTTCCTGACGTGAATAGGCAAAGTGTTCGCACAGGTGATTGTTCACCGTGACACCCTGACGCTGTAATTCAGATTTGAGAACCTGCGTTACCAGTGGTGCACAGCCACCGCACGCCGTTGCAGCCTGTGTGCATTTTTTCAGTGCACCCAATGAAGTTGCACCACCATCAATGGCTGAACAGATATCCGCTTTGGAAACGTTATTACATGAACAGATGGTCGCACTGTCAGGCAATAAATCGACACCACTGCCACCCGATTTGGAAGTTGACTGATCAAAGCCCGGCATGATCAGGCTTTCCGGTTGCTCCGGTACAGCCAGACCATTCAGCATCATTTGTAAAAGATCGCTATATTCTTTGGCACAGCCCACCAGCACCGCACCGAGTAGCTTGGTCTTATCTGCTGACACCACGATTTTTTTATAAACCTGCGCGGCTTCATCAGCATAGAAATAGCTCAAAGCACCTGGGGACATGGCATGTGCATCACCAATAGAAGCAACATCCACGCCCATCAGTTTGAGCTTGGTACTCATGTCCGCACCAGCGAATGCATGACTTTCTTGGCCTAGGACATGTTTTGCCGCGATCCGCGCCATGTCATAGCCTGGTGCAACCAGACCATAAATTTTATTGTCCCAAAGTGCACATTCACCAATGGCATAAATGTCCGGATGTGAGGTCTGGCAATAATCATTAATGATAATGCCGCCACGCTCACCAATCAGTAAACCACTTTGGCGCGCCAGTTCATCACGCGGACGAATGCCGGCCGAGAACAGGATGATATCGGTTTCAAGCACCGAACCATCTCCGAACTTCATTACATGCTGAGCGCTGTCACCATCTTCAATACTCGAGGTGGCCTTTTGAGTATGTACCTTGACACCCAGGTCTTCAATTTTAGAGCGCAGTATCTGGCCGCCCAGATCATCAATCTGCACCGCCATCAGACGCGGAGCAAATTCTACGACATGGGTTTCCAGATTCAGATCTCGCAGGGCTTTCGCTGCTTCCAGCCCTAGCAAGCCGCCGCCAATCACTACGCCAGTTTTGGCATTCAGACTGGCTGCGCGAATGGCATCAAGATCTTCAATGGTACGATAAACAAAGCAATTCTGACGGTCATTGCCCGGGATTGGTGGCACAAAGGCATAAGAACCGGTAGCGAGAATCAACTTGTCAAAACTCAGCACATCACCCTGGCTGGTGGTGACGGTTTTATGGAGCTGATCAATTTCAACCGCTTTAGTATTAAGTCGCAAATCAATGCCATAAGCATCGGCAAAATCACTACGACACAGACTCAGATCCTTGACCGACTTGCCGCTGAAATATTCGGTCAAATGTACCCGGTCATAAGCTAAATGTGGCTCTTCTGCCAAAATGGTCAGCTGAATGTCATCACCGGCCTGTTCCAGTACAGATTCGATGAATTTATGCCCCACCATGCCATGCCCAATCATGAGAATTTTCATATCTGCACTCCAACTATTGTTTTTTTAAAGATGATAAAAAGCCACATATCACGTCTAGGCATTGATATGTCTGCTGATTGAATATGTTGTAAATACCGCGACCCAGCACTTTGTAATGCTGGAGGAAGGGTTGAAACGCTTGTGCGTTTTGTATTGCTGAACAACTGACCATGTCATTTATCCTGTGCTGAACGAAATACCAATCACATTTTTTGAAAATGCAATTACGATCAGAACGGACATCGTTGGCCGTTGTTAGTATTGAAAGTCATCTTTGACGATTTAATAAATGCAGAAACCGTGCCAACTTTTTTAATAGAAAAATGCCTTGTTTCAGGCAGATGATCTACCTAAACGCTTCATTTTGATCAGCCATCAGCTGAAATCCCTAAAGCTGTGCACTAAATTGAACAGAAAAACGAAATTTTATGCACCAATTTAATGGCATGTTTTTTGCTTTAATCCTGCTTGAATATTCCTTAGGCCTTACTTGAAAATATTCCATGTCCAAATTACGAATTGCTCTTATTGATGATGATCTGGAGCGTGCCCAATTCATCCAGGAATCCCTGCTTTTACATGATTTTCAGGTGGTGGCCTGCTTAATCCTGAATGACCTGAATATGGTACATGTCAAAGGCATTCATGCAGATGTGATCCTGTTGAATATGGATCATCCGCATCGGGATATTATTGAAAGTTGTGTCAGCCAATATGAACTCCCGACCGTGCTGTTTACCCAGAACTCCAATAAAGACACCATCAAGAGTGCGATTGATGCCGGAATCACGGCCTATATTGTCGATGGTATTGATCCCACCAAACTAGAAAGCATTCTGGAAATTTCAATTGAACAGTTTCGCAAGCATAAAAAGCTGCTGAATGATTTAAAAGAAACCCAGGACAAGCTGATTGATCGTAAAGATATTGATAAAGCCAAAGCACTGCTCATCCAGCTACATGCCTTAACGGAAGAACAAGCCTTTGCTTTATTGCGTAAAAATGCCATGAGTCACCGGATTACCATTGGTGAAATGGCCAGACGCTTACTGGATGCACAGAAGCTGTTATTGGGCCAATAAGGAAAAGCATATGTCCACATTAGAAAAAACTGAACTCAATATTGGCTATATTCCTTTGCTTGATTGTGTGGCCATTCTCTGGGCCGAAAAACAGGGTTATTTTGCCGAACAGGGATTAACCATCAACTTAATCCGGGAGGCCTCCTGGTCCAGTTTAAGAGACCGTCTGGCCTATGGCTTTCTGGACGCTGCGCATTGTTTGTCCGCCATGCTACCTGCTGCTGCTCTGGGTACAGACCAGTTACAGGTGGCTTTGCAAACCCCGTTGGTACTGAGCATGAATCAGGCTTTTATCAGCCTGCGTCAAGATCTGTGTCATGAATTGGGAATTGATGCAGAAGATGATGAAAAAAGCAGTTCTCAAAAACTGGTGCAGGCCTTGCAACAACAGCAGAAAATGAATCTGGCCTATGTCTATAAGCACTCAATTCATCATTATTGTATAAAAGAATGGTTAGCCCTGACAGATGTCAATATTGCCCACAAGATTCAGCTCATGACCTCACCACCAGCTTCGATGGTAAAAGGAATCTCGGAACAAGTCTTTGATGGCTTTTGTGTGGGAGAACCCTGGAATATTCAGGCCAAGCTTGAAGGCTATAGTTTAATTGTCGCTGCAAGCCAGAATGTCATTCCTAAAGTTGCCGACAAGGTTCTGGCCATGACTCAGGAATGGGCAGAACAGCATCCATTTACCGTAGAGGCAGTGGTCAAGGCTGTACAAAAAGCGCAGGATGATTTAAAGCAGCGCAGCGATTTATCAGACGTATGGAACATGCTGGTGGATTATCAGATTATTCAGTTTGAATGTTCCGCCCAGCGGCATGTCTATGACTTTTACAAAATCAAGAATATTATCCGGAATTTTGTTGGAGAAAGTGCCAAACCGAAAGTCGATGATTTTATCTGGCTTCTGCAGCAGATGGATAAATGGGAAAATATTGAAATGACCGCAGCCAAAAAAAAACAGATTGCGCAATCCTGTATTTATCAGCAAGAAGTGACCGTTGTTTAAAATATTATCTATTCTCATAAAAAAAGACCCAGAAAAATTTTGGGTCTTTTAGATTTAACGTTGGCTCTAGACTAGCAGAATAGATATGTTAGTCTAGAATCATGATAGAAAACAGTAAATTAAGTCACTATAAGATTAAAAAAATTATTCAGTGCTTTTGCATTGATATTCCTGCTTCTAAAACAGCCTTATTGCTTAACTTGAACCGTAATACCATCAACTATTGGTACATGCTTTTTAGAGAAGCAATCTACGATCATCAAACAGATTTAAGAGCAAAGTTTGTAGGTTCTATTGAAGTTGATGAGAGCTATTTTGGAGCAAAAAGACAACGTGGTTTTCATGGGAAATTGAAGCGAGGTCGAGGTACTTTAAAACAACCTGTATTTGGAATATTTGAAAGGAATGGTCGAGTTTATACAGAAATAGTCCCTGATTGTAAAAAGACTACATTACAACAAGTTATCTTAGGTAAAGTTGCACTTGAAAGTGTAATTTATAGTGATGGTTGGCGTGGATACAATGGTTTGGTAGATGTTGGTTACTCAAAGCATTTTAGAGTAAATCATGGAGCGAATGAATTTGCCAGAGGACAATGTCATATAAATGGAATAGAATCATTCTGGAGCTTTTGTAAAAGAAGGCTAGCAAAGTTCAACGGTATATCAAAAGAGTATTTTGATTATCATCTTAAAGAAACAGAATGGCGTTGGATGAGGGAGTCTAATGAGCTAGCAACAGAGTTGTGGGACCTCATTAGGTAAAACTAAGTGCAAATCTGCTAGTCTAGAGCCTAACGTTTTATTTAGCTGAATGCCTGTTGTAAACCCAGTAAGGTTCAGTTAGCATTAACACGTAGGTTGTCAGTGAATTGATGTTGTGTAATAGCCCCCAATTAAAACGGACACTTCTCAATTAAGACCTAGTCAATTGTGGTTGAACTGTGTAATCGCTTGAGATGAAGAATGACGTTCATCCTGCTTTTCAGCAGTTATAGTGATGATTGGCAGTTGAAATATTTCTAAATGTACTCCTGTTCCAGCAGCAGAGCTATGCTGTACATTCAAACCATAAATTAAATTGATCGACAATCGCATCTGCAGTAATAACAGAAATAGAGGCAGGCGCTTTTTGTAAACAATCTGTACGCAAACCCTCAGTCTTTACTGTAAAACTAAAATACGGCGTGGTTTCATTGGCTGTGATGACAATCGTATCAAATTATTGAATACCATTTTCTGCATCAACCCAAGGTTCTCAACACAGCGCTGACAGAATGAAGATTTTTAAAGGCGCAGTGAATATATTCTGTTTGAATTTACAATTGTACATACAAAATCTTGCATTAAAAAAGTGGTGATGCTTGAGGCATTTAGTTGTACAGATTATGACAATTCGCGTTGAAGTAATCGAGTAAAAGTCTGGGTAAATTTCTGTCCTTGCTCTGTAAAAAACCAATTTACATGTCCAACAATCCAATCATAATAAGCAGCATCGGCATGTTTCAGGTTTTGGGTAATCCCGACAAAATATTCAAGTTCTGAAAATGCGAAATCCAAATGCACAATTTTTAGCAGTTCTGGCAGAATACTAAAGTCTTGTTGTGAGTGTATTTCTGCACAATACGCTTGTAAAAACGCGCTTAAACCCGCTTCATCAATACTAATTTGTGACGTATGTTCTAAAGCCAGCCAATCTATAAAGTTACGCTCAATCGTTATCGCAAGGTCATACAGCGCTGAATTTCGATCCGATAAGCCAAAATCAATCACCGCTGTAATATTGGCATCGGCACTTTGCGTAGACCAAAACAAATTGGAAGCATGCAAATCATTATGCGTCCAAATTTTAGTCGCCTGCTGCAATACATGCTTAATTTTACGATGCGTCTGGAATATGCGCTCTAAAAAAACAGCATCTAAGTTTTTATCGGCAAAATAACGATTCAATTCAGGGCTATTATCAATACGTTGCTGAATAGCCGTTACAATATTTTCACTTTCTAAAAGCTGCTGATTCGAGACCAAATAACGAGTCGATCTGCCGTGTAACTCAGGAAAATCCTGCATGGCGGTATGCAGTTTCGCAAGTAAACTACCCACTTTAGCGGCATGTTCCGTATAGAAAAAAGGCGTCCACGATTGCTGATCGATATATAGATCAAAGCCAGCTGCTTTTTCATAAACCTCATAAGTCCAATCACCCAGTTCTAAAGCGGTTTGTCCGCAATTAGAGCTAATTAATGTCGCAACAGGAATGTTTTTACTGGCTAAATGTTGTAAAACAGCATGCTCTTGTAAAATATCTTGGGCACGACGAAATGAACGATGGCTACGCTTAATAAAATAGGGGTAAAGATTTGTTTGGCCTGTACTGGCTAAAGCCTGCATGACTTCAACCAACACTGCCGAAGAAAATGGGCGTGGACTACACCACAGAATCTGAACACTCCCTTGCAAACATGGATAATAAGGTTGCAGGTGGTGTAATTCTGGAACTGTAATATGAACCCAATCTTTATTTTCCCAGTCATTGCCCATGCCATGACCTAAATTAGGTGTGATTGTGGTCATTTTCAATATTCCTTAACCTAATCAGCATTGTGTAAATCTAATCAGCATTGTGTAGTCATATATTCCCCGTCATCCATCTCCAACAATTATTTTTAGATGGATGCAGAGCTATTTAATTAACGGTCTTAGCTTGTCGCAAATGTAAATTCACTTTATCTACAATCTGATCTAAACCCTAAACCAGTGTAATAAGCAGCCTCACTCACAAAAGACACAATATTTTGTGTGACTTGAGGCAAATTATAATCTGCATACCATGATAATGAGTTCACTTGTATTTCACGTTTAGCTTGTAAAATCACGAATCTTTTTGCAACCAAGCCTGCAAATTTTCACCTATATAGGCATCATAAAAAATAGGCTCTAGACTAGCAGAATAGATATGTTAGTCTAGAATCATGATAGAAAACAGTAAATTAAGTCACTATAAGATTAAAAAAATTATTCAGTGCTTTTGCATTGATATTCCTGCTTCTAAAACAGCCTTATTGCTTAACTTGAACCGTAATACCATCAACTATTGGTACATGCTTTTTAGAGAAGCAATCTACGATCATCAAACAGATTTAAGAGCAAAGTTTGTAGGTTCTATTGAAGTTGATGAGAGCTATTTTGGAGCAAAAAGACAACGTGGTTTTCATGGGAAATTGAAGCGAGGTCGAGGTACTTTAAAACAACCTGTATTTGGAATATTTGAAAGGAATGGTCGAGTTTATACAGAAATAGTCCCTGATTGTAAAAAGACTACATTACAACAAGTTATCTTAGGTAAAGTTGCACTTGAAAGTGTAATTTATAGTGATGGTTGGCGTGGATACAATGGTTTGGTAGATGTTGGTTACTCAAAGCATTTTAGAGTAAATCATGGAGCGAATGAATTTGCCAGAGGACAATGTCATATAAATGGAATAGAATCATTCTGGAGCTTTTGTAAAAGAAGGCTAGCAAAGTTCAACGGTATATCAAAAGAGTATTTTGATTATCATCTTAAAGAAACAGAATGGCGTTGGATGAGGGAGTCTAATGAGCTAGCAACAGAGTTGTGGGACCTCATTAGGTAAAACTAAGTGCAAATCTGCTAGTCTAGAGCCAAAAATATTATCGGTCAGATGAAATCTTTTATCATGTAGGAAAATAAGTCACGCTATTTTCTTCTGGCTCATAATTAAAAAAAGCGTCGTGGTCAGATGAAATTCAACCAGAAAATGACGTTTAAACGATGATTTTGATATTCTGCTTTGACTTTAATCGGGCAACTGATTTGCGCAAAGTCAATTTCATGTTCAGTATTTTGCTTAAAACATTCAGCCAAAGACCAGCCCTGATGTTTAATGAAATCCTGCATCAAAAACTCAGGTTCAAGTTGTGCATTGATGAATTCCAACAGCAAAGATTCAACTTTTTCATTCGATAAATAAATATCTTCAACAACATGCACGCCAATCTTTAAATATGCTGCTGCAATAGAAAAATCCTAACCTAAAGGATTGTGTTTGTATAGCTATGCAATCGTAGAGTGTTATCTATATCTAGCAATCAAGCATGCAGGCAGATTGAATCTTATTCACATTTTCAGCTATGCTATCAACACATCAAATTTCACTTCAAACACGCCTCGTTGCGTAGGAGTAATCTCATGTCTAAGAAGTTACCTATTTACTTCTCTGATGCTGCTTGGGCGTCATTACAAAAAATCATGGGTATGGATGGTAAGCCTAGCCTAACCTTGAATGCCATTCTAGAACAGATAGAATTGCTGAAAGAATATGACTTTCAGCCTGTTTGCAAACGTACCGTTTTACCGCTTCCAGTTGCTGTCGAATCCATTCCTGCAGGTTTTCCTTCACCTGCTCAAGACTATATTGATAAAAATATTGATTTGAATGAATATCTCATTTCCAATGAAAATGCGACCTTTTTAAATGTGGTACGCACCACCTCTATGGTAAACGCAGGGCTTGAATACGGCGATATTGTATTGGTAGATCGTAGCAAAGAAGCCAAACACCGCAGCATTGTGGTTGCATTAATCGACCAAAAAGACCTGACTATTAAACGCCTGATGATTACAGCCAAAATGTCCAAAAGTGAATTGGCTGAACATTTTGGTGAAGACTACGACCCTGCCACTTTGCCTGAAGCTTGGCTCAAAGCAGAAAGCCCCGACTATGACAGCATTTACCTGAAAGATGGGCAAACGTTTGAAGTCTTTGCGGTGGTGACGTGGAACTTAAAAAACTTGATGGCTTAAACCAGCACACCATAATAAAAGTCAAATAAGCAGAATATACATGAAACCTTTAAAGCAAATTTTTGCGCTGATTGACATCAATAATTGTTATGTGAGCTGTGAGCGGTTGTTTCAACCACATTTGAATCATCGTCCTGTGGTGGTGCTCTCCAATAACGATGGTTGCGTGGTATCACGTTCCGAAGAGACCAAACAACTTGGCATTAAAATGGCTGTGCCCTTTTACCAAGTTCAAGAATTGATTCAACAACATGATGTTGCTGTCTTTTCAAGTAACTATGCACTCTATGCGGAAATGTCTAGACGTTTTAATAATACGATTCAACAATTTGTTAGTGCAAAAGACATTGAAATTTATTCAATTGATGAAACCTTTATTGAACTGAGTTCATATTCTCAGACCGACTTAAATGAATGGGCGCAAGAAATTAAAGCAACTTTATGGCAATGGCTGGCTCTCCCTGTCTGTGTCGGTATCGGTCACAGTAAAACTGAAGCCAAACTGGCCAATCATCTCGCCAAGAAAAATAGTTATTTCAACGGCGTGTGTAATTTACTCCATATGGACTTATGTAGCAAAGAAGCCTTATTTCAACACATTGATGTCGCTGAAGTCTGGGGGGTGGGCCGAAAACTTGCAAAAAAATTGCACGCTTTAAAGATTCATTCTGTATTTGATTTAGCGATCAGTGATCCTGAGCAAATGCAACGTAAATTTTCAATTTTAATGAAAAAAACCATATTGGAACTAACAGGTACGCCGTGTATTGAACTAGAACAAACCACAGCGAGTAAACAGCAAATCATCAGCTCACGTTCTTTTGGACAACGAGTCACCGACATTCATGCACTTTCGGAAGCACTGAGCGATTATTTACAATCTGCGGTGCAAAGGCTTAGAAAAGAAAAAAGTTTATGTTCCTGTATGATTATTTTTGCGCAATCCAGTCGTTTTGATCAGCGCCAAGCTTTTTACAATCAATCGGTGACTATTGCCTTTAATGAACCAACAGATTCTGCATTAATCATGAACAAAGCCATCATGAAGCATATCTCTACCCTATTTCAAGAAGGCATTGTCTTTAAAAAATGTGGTGTGATTTTAACAGGACTTGAGCCAAAGCAAGGCTATATTCCCGACCTACTTGCAGATACGCACGTCATTGAAAAACAGGAACAATTACAGCAGGTATTAGATACCGTGAAAAATAAATATGGTATGCAAAAACTTGCTATTGGCGCATGTAAATTACAAGACCGCACGTGGGCAATGCAGCGCAGCCATTTAAGCCCTAATTATTTTAGCTGGGAAGGCTTATTGGCACTTGGCGATTAGTGCTTTTTTAGTTGTGATCTGATTCGTCTTTGATTGCGCTTCTATATACTTCAGTTACATCAAGAAAGGATATTTATAAAACCGTTCATCCAAACAACCATCTTCTTGTGATGATTATTTGGATGAACATGATCTGATTTAAGCAAGATCAACCTTCATTTAGTCCGACAAACTTAGCACGTGCTTTATGCAGTTTTTTGTAGCTGTCGATTAAACGTAAGTGACGATCTAAACCTTCAAGCTGCATATTGGTTTCGGTGAGTCCATAGAAACGTACGCTGCCTTCAACAGAACCCATGACCGCATCCATCCGTTCATTGCCAAACATACGGCGGAAATTGACTGCATAATCGGCAATATCCATTTCATCATCTAAAATAACTTCAAGCACAACATTCATACACTGATAGAACAAGCCACGTTCTACGGTATTAGTGTTGTATTGTAAAAATGCTTCGACCAAATCTTTAGCTTCTTCAAACTGTTCTAATGCCAGATAAATCAATAGCTTTAATTCAAGGATGGTCAGTTGTCCCCAAACTGTATTGTCATCAAACTCAATACCAATCAGGGTTTTAATTTCGGTATAGTCATCCAGCTCACATTCTTCCAAACGCTCAACCAAGGCTTCAAGTTGGGCGTCATCCAAACGGTGTAAATTCAAAATATCTTCACGGTAAAGCAAGGCTTTATTGGTATTATCCCAAATCAAGTCCTCCACCAAATACACTTCTGAATAATCGGGCACTAAAATTCGGCAAGCAGTTGCACCTAAGTGTTCATATACCGCCATATAGGATTCTTTGCCCAAATCTTCCAGAATCGTAAATAAAGCCTCGGCTTCTTCTACATTGCTATATTGACCATTGTTGGTGAAATCCCACTCTACAAACTCAAAATCTGCCTGCGCACTAAAGAAACGCCAAGACACTACACCACTAGAATCAATGAAATGTTCAACGTAGTTATTTGGCTCTGTAACTGCATTGCTGCTAAACGTTGGTTGTGGCAAGTCATTCAGACCTTCAAAACTGCGCCCTTGCAATAACTCGGTCAAGCTACGCTCTAAAGCCACTTTAAAATTAGGATGTGCACCAAACGAAGCAAATACACCGCCTGTACGTGGGTTCATTAAGGTCACACACATGACAGGGAATTGACCGCCTAAAGATGCGTCTTTCACCAATACGGGGAAGCCTTGCTCTTCTAAAGCCTGAATACCTGCCACAATACTTGGATATTTCGCCAAAACTTCTTGCGGCACATCAGGTAGGCAGATTTCTTCCTGAATAATTTCGCGCTTGACTGCACGTTCAAAAATTTCAGATAAACACTGCACTTGAGCTTCTGCAAGCGTGTTGCCTGCACTCATCCCATTACTTAAATATAAATTTTCAATTAAATTTGATGGAAAATATACCGTTTCACCATCGGATTGACGTACAAATGGCAATGAACAAATACCACGCTCAGTATTGCCTGAGTTAGTGTCATATAGATGTGTACCAAGCAATTCATCTTCATGGTCATAAATTTCTAGGCAATATTCATCTAAAATTTCTTTAGGCAATTCACCATTTGGGCCAGGCTTAAACCATTTTTCATTTGGATAATGCACAAACTCGGCATTGGCAATTTCTTCGCCCCAAAACTGATCGTTATAGAAGAAGTTACAGTTCAAACGCTCAATGAATTCACCTAAAGCAGATGCCAACGCACTTTCTTTGGTCGCACCTTTACCATTGGTAAAACACATTGGCGATTGCGCATCACGAATATGCAGTGACCAGACATTTGGTACGATATTACGCCATGAGGCAATCTCAATTTTCATGCCCAAATCTGCCAAAATACCCGACATATTGGCAATGGTTTCTTCAAGCGGTAAATCTTTACCCTCAATAAAAGTCGCATGAGATGAAGTCAAGTTTGGCATCAGCAAAGCTTGCGCATCGGCATCAATACTTTCGACTTGCTCAATCACAAACTCAGGGCCAGTCTGTACCACTTTTTTAACAGTACAACGATCAATGGAACGTAAAATACCCTGACGGTCTTTTTCAGAAATATCTGCAGGTAATTCCACCTGAATTTTAAAAATTTGTTTATAACGGTTTTCAGGATCGACAATATTGTTTTGTGATAAACGAATGTTATCAGTCGGAATATCACGTGACTGGCAATAAACCTTCACGAAATATGCAGCACACAATGCTGATGACGCCAGGAAATAATCAAATGGGCCTGGTGCAGAGCCATCACCTTTATAACGGATGGGCTGATCGGCAATGACAGTAAAATCGTCAAATTTAGCTTCAAGACGCAAGTTGTCTAAATAATTGACTTTAATTTCCATGTAGGCACCTATTGTCTGTGCCTACTCAGACACAAAAAATTAGAATATTGATTTATAAGCCGAATCAAGGAGGAGAATTAGACTTAAAAAATAAGGTTTGAAGTTAGCGCAGCGGTAATAACAGCGACTCCAGAATATGCGACAACATTATAAAGTGATTTAGATGAATTGATAATGCTATAAATACAGTTTTACTGAATTTAAGCAAAGTTACCAATTTAATATACATAAATATAATATACTATTATATAAAATATTATCTTCAGGTTCTAATCTGCTTGATGGTGAAACAACATAAAACCTACCGCACTCTTTGCTGCGCATGAACTGCGCACGCCGTTGACTGCTATTAAAACGCATGTACAACTGAGTCAATTGATATTAAATCAAAACACATCTACCCAAGATACAGCCACAGAGAAACAACAGGCTGATTAAGCTTTTCCGAGCGTTAATCGCAATTAAGGCGAGATTCAGAACAAGATCACATAACTTTTGCTAATACCGAACATATAGCTCAACTATACAATAACGCCATTTTAAGGGGATTTTTGAAATAAAAGGTCAATGCCTTATAAACGTTTATCCATGATAGGGATGCTGTGAGTTGTTGTGTAGAAGAACATTGCTAGAAAAAATAGCTGAAACTTTCACCGCCTTTTTTTCAATTCCACTTCATATTTTTAAATGAGGTAGATATCCGTGCAGATCGTGTAGGTGCTTAGTGTTGTGATCAATCTACAACTTAATTGAAGTGTATATAAAACCAACAGCACCCTACACAAAATATAATATGCAGTGTAGGAACACTCATTACAACCTAAAAACATAGATAAATACATCAATTTAAATATTCAACTTAAACTTATGTTTTATTTAAACAAAGTTATATTTTAAAATATCTTATTGGCGAGATCATCTTTCTATACAAACCATCCTCACTTTAACGATGATCACAAAACGTATCAGCTGCTCCGCAGCGATTTATGTATTCATCTACTTTGAATAACCTAAAAAAATGGAATAAGTATTTTTTAAAAACGGAAGCGAAATATCATGCGATAGAGAAATGTGAAATTGATGTTGACTGTTTTTTGGCCTTAATATTCCGAATCAAGCCTCTTCAAGTCACTCGCCGGATCAGTCTTTACAGAAAACAAATGAATAGATTTGTCAGTTGTTTTAAAATATAAAAATCAGCAAAAAAAAATAAAAATGTAATTTTTTAACATTGCGAATTCCCCGCAAAGTTTTCATTATAGAGCCTCATTTTGGCACACTCTTTCTACGTCAAATTAAACAAATTACAAAAAAAATGTGGAATTTTATGCCATAATTAGCAAACTTTGCAGACATCTTGCAAAGTATTATTGCAATTATTTATTGGAGCAAGCGGAATGAGTTCGACCATTTTGGTTATTCATGGACCGAATCTAAATTTGCTAGGAAAGCGTGAACCCGAAGTTTATGGTTACCTCACTCTTGAGGATATAAATCAACAGCTCATTTCACAAGCGCAAAAAACATCAATTTCTATAGATACTTTCCAAAGTAATTGGGAAGGCGCAATTGTAGACCGAATTCATCAAGCCGCGTTAGATGGCACACAATATATCATTATTAATCCAGCTGCATTGACACATACATCTGTTGCGGTACGTGACGCTTTGTTAGGGGTCGCTATTCCATTTATTGAAGTCCATTTGTCGAATGTGCATGCACGTGAGGCGTTTAGACATCATTCATATTTATCAGACAAAGCCATTGGTGTGATTTGCGGTTTAGGCGCAAAAGGCTATGCCGCAGCACTCGACTTTGTTCTTGAAAAAATTCAACCTACTACACAATCTTAAACTAGGAATACTGTCCATGGATATTCGTAAAATCAAGAAACTCATCGACTTGATGATTGAATCTGACTTACAAGCGATTGAAGTTAAAGAAGGCGATCAGTCGATTGCATTAACTCGTCGCAGTCCAGTAGTGGCGGCAGCAGTTCCTGCAATGCCTGCACCTTCTGCAGAAGTACCATCTGCACCTAAATCTTCACCACGTGGTGCAGTTGAAACTTCTCCAATGGTTGGCGTGTTCTATGCAGCACCAAGCCCAGGTGAAGCACCATTCATTAAAGTGGGTCAAACTGTTTCTGCTGGTGAAACGCTTGGTATTATCGAAGCAATGAAAATCATGAACCCAATTGAAGCAACTCAAAGTGGGGTAATTGAAGAAATTCTAGTTAAAAATGGCGAAGTGATTCAATTTGGTCAACCACTCTTTCGCTACCGCGCTTAAGACCTCGGGGATTCACAATGTTGCAAAAAGTTTTAATTGCAAACCGTGGTGAGATTGCCCTGCGCATCACCCGAGCTTGCAAAACTTTAGGGATCAAAACCGTGGGTATCTACTCAGATGCCGATAAAGACCTGATGCACTTACGCTTTTGTGATGAAGCTGTATGTATTGGTCCGGGTGCGAGCAGCGAAAGTTACCTAAATATTCCTGCAATTATTACTGCAGCAGAAATTACAGGTGCAGACGCTATTCACCCTGGTTATGGTTTCCTTGCTGAAAATGCCGAATTTGCTGAAATTGTAGAAAGTTCAGGTTTCATTTTCATTGGTCCACGCCCTGAGCATATTCGCTTAATGGGTAACAAAGTTTCTGCAATTACTGCAATGCGTAAAGCTGGCGTACCGACTGTACCAGGTTCAGCGCATGCCGTTACAACACACAATGCTTTAGCCGAAGCCAAAGAAATTGGTTTTCCGCTCATTGTAAAAGCTGCTGCTGGTGGTGGTGGTCGAGGTATGCGTATTGTAGAACGCGTAGACACCCTGCTTGAATCAGTTCAAGCGGCTCAACGTGATGCAGAAATGTGGTTTGGTGATGACACGGTCTATATGGAGCGTTTCTTACAAAAACCACGCCATGTAGAAGTGCAAGTATTGGGTGATGGTAACGGCCACGCGATTCACCTTTATGACCGCGACTGTTCTTTACAACGCCGTCACCAAAAAGTACTTGAAGAAGCGCCAGCACCTAATTTACCAGAACAAGCACGTGCCGATATTTTAGAAGCTTGTGTTAATGCATGTAAGTTAATGCAATACCGTGGTGCAGGTACTTTTGAATTCTTATTTGAAGATGACGAATACTTCTTCATTGAAATGAATACACGTGTTCAGGTTGAGCACCCTGTAACTGAAATGGTGACAGGTATTGATATCATTGAACAACAATTGTGTATTGCTGCTGGTTTAGGTTTAGACATTGAGCAAGATCAGGTTGAAATTCGTGGTCATGCAATCGAATGTCGTATTAATGCAGAAGACCCAACTACCTTCTTACCTTCACCGGGGAAAATTGAACACTTCTATGCGCCAGGTGGTGCAGGTATTCGTGTAGATTCACACATCTACGAGGGTTATAGCATTCCGCCGTATTACGACTCAATGATTGCTAAACTGATTGCGCATGGTAAAGATCGTGAAACCAGTATTGCGCGTATGCGTCAAGCCTTGGATGAAACTATCTTAACAGGAATTAAAACCAACATTCCTTTGCACAAGGACTTGATTCTGCAAGATGAAAAATTCTGCAAACAAGCAATGGATATTCACTATCTTGAAAAGCATTTACTCAAGCAAATTGCTGGTAATGAAGAAGAAAAAGCATAAGCAATTTAAGTTTGCTCATGTTTAAAATGAAGAGCTGATGACTCAACATCAGCTCTTTTTTATTGCTAAAGATAAAAGCTAAACCGTTTATCTATGCAGATTAGTCCGAATAAAAACCAATACTCCAAATGCAGTAGTGGCTTAAAATTGATTTAAAAAAATCGGGATCTTAGATCATTGAGTACCAAAAACTGCAGGACAAGATTAATCTAAAAACTCAGTCATTAATGCAAGGACTTCTTCGGTTTTTTCAGCATGTAACCAATGCCCTGCATGAGCGATAGTTTCAACTTTTGCATGCGGGAACTGTGCTTGAATGGCAGCATAATGCTCGGGCTTCTCAATATAAGGCGAATTACCACCACGAATAAATAAAGTTTCTACATCACTCTGCACCGTCTGCCATGACAAAATTTCTGCATAATGTTCATATAGCGCATTTAAGTTAAATAACCATTGCCCTTTGCTAAATGACTTCATTAAAAATTGCACAACCATTTCTTCTTGAAGATGCTCACGCATTATTTCCATCCCCACTTGGCGGCTTTCAATTTGTGCTTCTTGCACAGCAAACAAAGCGGTAAAAATTTGATCGTGACGATTTTCAGAATAAGCAAAAGGACAAATATCCAATAAAACCAATTGTTGTAAACGCTCGGCTGCTAGAGGTGCTAAAGTCATTGCAACCTTGCCCCCCATTGAATGCCCAACTACAGAAAACTGTTCGATATTCAAACTGTTCAGCGTTTCTAAAACATCTTGGGCCATTACTGCATAATTCATGTCATCACGGTGTGCAGATTTACCATGATTACGTACATCTAATTGAATCACGGTACGCTGTTCTTGAAATGCACGTGCGATCATGCCTAAATTACTCAAACTACCAAATAAACCATGAATAAAAACCAAAGGTGGCAAGTTAGATTCAGGCTCATTTTGCGTGATTTGATAATTTAACAACATAAAATAAACTCTAAACTTGTATACAAATGATTGATCTATTTAATGAGTTTTGTGTTTATAAATCAAACTTTAAATGTGCTTTTCATTGATAAACTTATAATATTGCTTAGGCTATTCGTATAAGCCAAAGCAATATTATACAAGATGAACCTTTCTTAAAATTTTATTTAAAGTAATTCAAAGGCAACTTCAAATAACGAATACCATTGGCCTCAGGTTGTGGAAACTTACCTGCATCCATATTGATTTGAATAGATGGCAAAATCAATTTAGGCATCGTTAAAGTGGCATCACGTTGGGTTCGCATCTCAATGAATTCAGCTTTGCTTACCCCTGTATGAATATGAATATTCTGTTCTTTTTGAGTTTTAAGCAGTGTTTCATGTTCATATCGTTCACGTGATTCTGGTAAATAATCATGGCATAAAAACACACGTGTTTCTTCAGGCAACTCATATAATGATTGCACCGAATCGTACAACTGCCCTGCACTGCCTTTCGGGAAATCACAACGTGCCGTACCATAATCAGGCATAAACAAGGTATCACCTACAAATACAGCATCACCGATCACATAGCTTAAACAAGCAGGCGTATGTCCTGGTGTAGGGATGTTATAGGCTTGTAATTCACCAATCGTAAAAGTTTCATGATCTGCAAACAGATAATCAAACGATTGATGTGAATTGAAATACTTAATATCCAAGTTATAGATGGCACTGAATGTTTCTTGCACAATCGAAATTTTATGGCTCATGGCAATTTTACCACCCAGCTGCGATTTCAAATATTGAGAAGCTGTCAGGTGGTCGGCATGCACATGCGTTTCTAAAATCCATTCAACCGTTAATTCATTTTTATTGATGTAAGCAATGATTTCATCAGCATGAGTTGTTGTAGTTGTCGCAGATGCAGGGTCATAATCCAACACGCTGTCAATGATGGCACATTGAAGTGTTACAGGATCACTCACCACATAACTGAATGTATTGGTATTTTCATCAAAAAAATGCTGAATGTCTGCGTGCATCTTATGCTCCTGCAACCTTACGATGAAAGAGGATCCCCACCAACATCGCAACAATAAAATAGATTGCTTGATAATAACCTAAACCAATCAAAGTGAGACTTGGCGCAGGACAAATTCCTGCAATACCCCAACCGATACCAAAAATAAAACTACCAGTGATCAGTTTGGAATCAATTTGAGTTTGTTTAGGCAAATCAATTGGTTCATTTAAAATGGTTTTTGGTTCAGCTTGACGCATAGCTCTTTGAAATGGAATAAAGGCAACCGCAATTGCACCCATCATTACAAACGCTAGACTTGCATCCCATGTACCAAAAAGATCGAGAAAATTTAAAACTTTTTCAGGATTCGACATACCAGAAAGAATCAATCCAACTGAAAAAATACCACCAAAAATAAAGGCTAAGAAATTTTTCATTTAGAATGCTCCTGTGATATGACGGATGATATAAACGGTTATAAAGCCAGCTAGCATAAAGGTCCCTGTTGCTACAATTGAGCGCTTAGATAAACGACTCATGCCACATATACCATGACCACTAGTACAACCCGAGCCTAAACGAGTACCGAAGCCCACCAATAATCCCGCCACAATCATCATCAATGGGCTTGCATTCAATTCAACTTTAGGTTGAGCCACGATGCTGTAGAAAAAAGGCACAATGAAAATACCTAACACAAACCACAACGCAGGCGTTTTGAACAGCGTTTGCGGATTTAAAACTTGAGCCAGTAAGCCACTAATGCCTGCAATACGACCATGAACATATAAGTAGCCCACGACGGCAAGACCAAGTAATCCACCACCGATTAATGCTAGAAGATAATCATGCATTTTTAACACCCAAAGAATATATGTTTTTATAATATATTATTATGATTTTTATTCAACTACTCTCTTGTGAGTTTTGTAAATTTGATCTTCTTGTACATTGCATTTTGAATCTGAGTGAGTCAATGCAATATAAAATTCTATTTATCATACATCTACAATATCGACAAAACTGGCATTTAAAACTTTTGCCAAATCACTTGGAGCTAAACCAATATCCAATCCACGCTTCCCTTCACTCACATACATAATTGTAAGCTGTTGAGCGGATGCGTCAATGACCGTTTTCAGTTGTTTCTTCTGCCCGATTGGACTTATGCCTCCAACCAAATAGCCTGTCAAACGCTCAGCATCCTTAGGATCAGCCATGTGCATTTTTTTACACTGAAAAGCAGCCGCAACTTTTTTCAGATTTAATTGGTGATGGACAGGTAATATCGCCACAAAGAAATGTTTATCATCACTGACCAATAATGTTTTAAATACTTCTGTGACATCTAAGCCTAGCTTATCCGCAGCTTCCAAACCAAAACTCTTAGCATTATGATCATGTTCATATTCATGCATAGAAAATTGAATTTTTTTGGCTTTTAAAAGTTTAGCTGCTGGTGTCATTGAAAAAATATTGAAAAAAACGATGCTAAAATTATACACTTGATTAAGATTAAAAAGTGAATTTGCTTAGGCTATTTCTTGGATATTAAAGTAACCATCAAAACAACGGAAAGCTTAAAATAATTAACTTGGTTTACGCGAATTATCGACCAATACGTTGGCTAAGCGCTGTGCATGCGCAATCACGCGATCCAACCAACGCTGCGCCGCCAACAATTCTAAACCTGCCGCAGCATTAAGTTGATTCACAGCAGTATATTGCAACACTTTTTCACGATTTTCGGCACGTTGATCTTCTGTCCACTTTTTCAAATTAGATAATTCAGTATGTAAACTTAGCACGTGACTATGCACGTCAAAATCATCCATTTCTTTTAAATGTTCATCGAGAATTTGCACAAAATCTAAACCAACTTGATAAATCGCTGGTTGGGTGCGTATCACGTTTGCCAACGTAATATTTTCCAAATCACTTCGTAAAACACGTAAATACACCATCAAACGTAGCATCGCCATCAAACGCTGTTGATCGGCTTCATTTTCTGAAATTGACATTTCTTCCAAATAGCGTTGCACTTGAATGAGCACCTCATCGAGCTGCAACAAACGTACTTTTGAAGGCAATCTCCCCTCTTGAATCGCAAGTTTTAGCATCACTAAAACGTCATACAAACTATGGTAAATCACCTTTGATGCAGCATGAATGGCCAAGGCGGGCACAGATAAACTCGCTTGATCGAGATAACATAAAATCGATTGAGTTTGATCTGGAATGATTTTCATAATCAGTTTTTCAAACTGACGAATAAATGGCAAAATAATCAAAGTACCGCAAATACTGAACGCTGTATGGAATGCAGCAACTATCACCACATTGTCCCATGTTGCCATAAGACGTTGATTTTGTGTTAGTTCAAGAAATAGCGGTTTTAAAATAATAAAAGCAAAAATGGCTGAAATGATGTTAAAAATCACATGAACTGCTGCAGTACGTTTGGCATTTGCAGTTGAAGCAATTGCAGCAATAATAGCCGTAGCGACAGTACCAACATTCTGTCCAATCACTAAGCCTAAAGCTTGTTGCAAATCGATTGCACCACTGGCCAAGGCTGCTAAGGTTGCGGTAATTGCAGCACTCGAAGATTGCAACAGAATAGTCATGATAATACCGACCAAAACCAAACTGAATTGCGCAATCATAGATCGACTTGAAAATACAGATAAATCAACACGTTCAGCAAAACCAGACATGGCAACTTGCAACATATCAATACCAAGGAAAATCAGGCTAAAACCTGCCAGAGTCATGCCAAATAGTGCCACTCGCCCCTGACTAAATAATTTAAGCATTGCACCCAAACCAAGCAAAGGTAATGCAAAACTAGTGATGGAAAATTTAACACCTAAAAATGCCACCATCCACCCCGTACTAGTTGTGCCAATATTCGCGCCAATAATGACACCAATTGCCTGAGCAAAAGTAAGAATACCCGCACTAACAAAACCAATCGTGGCTAAAGTCGTTGCTGTAGAAGACTGTACAATTAAGGTTAAACAAATGCCTGAAAGCACAGATTTAATGGGTGAACCTGTAAATTTAGACAACCAAATACGCAAAGTTTCCCCTGCCATATCTTTTAAGCTGTCCGTCATCATGGTCATACCAATCAAAAATAGACCAATACCACCACATAATTGTACAAAGACATCTAACACACTTACTCCCTCTGCATAAGCAATTTTCAAAGTGCTAAAAAACCGATATTGCACATACTTTCATCTTAAAATTGCAGTTTATTTGTTCTATTCCAATAGTTTATATTAAATAAAAAACTTGTCATTAATTTGATATATCATTAAAACCTGAAGATAGATCAGACTCCATTAATTTATTCAATCATTCGATAAAGTCAAAAATTAAATCGCTGAATTATGCTGATACGATACAATTCAAATGTATGAATAACTTAATTGAGTCAATCGCTCACATCAAAATCAGCATATATACCCACATACGCTAGAATGAATAGGCATAGTTTTAATATGATTTTTAATACATTTAGAAAATATCCATATATAAAAATATTCAGTATTGGTTACACTGTTTTAACCTTAGCAGCCTGTTCTCCACTAGGAGGTGGTTCTCTTGCAAAACGCTCAGCTAAACTTTCTACAGGGATTCAAAAGGCCTATACTGTGCATCCTGATACAGCAAATCGTGTAGCACCAATCATTGTAAAAAGCGCAGAACAACATAATGTTGACCCTCTACTTGTCGCCGCAGTTATTCGACAAGAATCGAATTATCGTGCCTATGCTGTTTCACCCTCAGGCGCAATTGGGTTCACACAAATTATCCCACGTTATTGGGAGCAGACGTGTCCTGGCGATTTATTCCATGAACATATCAACATCAACTGTGGTTCATATATTTTAAATCATTATAAAAATCAGTCTGGGAAATGGTCTAAAGCTTTGGCCTATTACAATGTAGGACCTACTGGTTACAATAATAATCGAAAAATGAAAAAACAAGGTAAACGCTACGCAAAACAAGTCAAACAACACCAAAAAAACTTAAAAGATGCGCTTTGATTTTGAATTATTAGCTTAATAAAGTAATCAATTCACTTCAAAATAACACCATCTTCTGATGGTATTATTTTACCTACTTTTTAATATTTCTTTCCCCATAAAAAAACACCCCCAACGTGAGTTGGGGGTGTTTGAATAATGAGCTGGCGATGACTTACTCTCACATGGGTAATCCCACACTACCATCAGCGCGAAGAGGTTTCACTTCTGAGTTCGGGAAGGGATCAGGTGGTTCACTCTTGCTATGGTCGCCAGCACAACTGTTATGGACTTGTTCGGGTCTTAGTTACATTGCTTTTGCATGTAATGCCTTACTTGGTTCCAAATGAGTTATTAACAGGTTGGCTATTGGGTCTGAAGTTTATTGTTTAGCGTTCACTAAATCAAGTTTTTGTTTGATCGTTAGATCAATATGAAATCGATTGATCCTCACTTCTTTCGAAGTTCGTACAACAACTGCTTGGGTGTTGTATAGTCAAGCCTCACGAGCAATTAGTATTGGTCAGCTTCACATATCGCTATGCTTCCACATCCAACCTATCAACGTCGTAGTCTTCAACGGCTCTTTAGGAGGCATAAAGCCTCGGGGAAATCTTATCTTGAGGTAGGCTTCCCGCTTAGATGCTTTCAGCGGTTATCCCTTCCGAACATAGCTACCCGGCGATGCGACTGGCGTCACAACCGGTACACCAGAGGTTCGTCCACTCTGGTCCTCTCGTACTAGGAGCAGATCCTCTCAAATTTCCAGCGCCCACGGTAGATAGGGACCGAACTGTCTCACGACGTTCTAAACCCAGCTCGCGTACCTCTTTAAATGGCGAACAGCCATACCCTTGGGACCTGCTTCAGCCCCAGGATGAGATGAGCCGACATCGAGGTGCCAAACACCGCCGTCGATATGAACTCTTGGGCGGTATCAGCCTGTTATCCCCAGAGTACCTTTTATCCGTTGAGCGATGGCCCTTCCATACAGAACCACCGGATCACTAAGACCTACTTTCGTACCTGCTCGACTTGTGGGTCTCGCAGTTAAGCGCGCTTTTGCCTTTATACTCTACGCGTGATTTCCGACCACGCTGAGCGCACCTTCGTACTCCTCCGTTACTCTTTAGGAGGAGACCGCCCCAGTCAAACTACCCACCAGACATGGTCCTCGTCCCGGATAACGGGACAGAGTTAGAACCTCAACATTACCAGGGTGGTATTTCAAGGACGGCTCCACTCGGACTAGCGTCCAAGTTTCAAAGCCTCCCACCTATCCTACACAAGTAAGGTCAAAGTTCAATGTCAAGCTGCAGTAAAGGTTCACGGGGTCTTTCCGTCTAGCCGCGGGTACACCGCATCTTCACGGCGAATTCGATTTCACTGAGCCTCTGCTGGAGACAGCGCCGCCATCATTATGCCATTCGTGCAGGTCGGAACTTACCCGACAAGGAATTTCGCTACCTTAGGACCGTTATAGTTACGGCCGCCGTTTACTGGGGCTTCGATCAAGAGCTTCGCTTACGCTAACCCCATCAATTAACCTTCCAGCACCGGGCAGGCATCACACCCTATACGTCCACTTTCGTGTTTGCAGAGTGCTATGTTTTTAATAAACAGTTGCAGCGGCCTGGTTTCTGAGGCTGTCGACAGCTCAAGGAGCAAGTCCTATCACCATCAACAGCGTACCTTCTCCCGAAGTTACGGTACCATTTTGCCTAGTTCCTTCAGCAGAGTTCTCTCAAGCGCTTTGGTCTACTCGACCTGACCACCTGTGTCGGTTTCGGGTACGATTCCAGTGTAACTGAAGCTTAGAGACTTTTCCTGGAAGCAGGGTATCAGCCACTTCACTGTACAAGTACAGCTTGATATCAGATCTCAGCATAGAGCACCCCGGATTTGCCTAAGATGCATGCCTACTTCCTTTCACCTGGACTACCAACGCCAGGCTGACTTAACCTTCTCCGTCCTCTCATCGCATTACACTGAAGTATTGGAATATTAACCAATTTCCCATCGACTACGCCTCTCGGCCTCGCCTTAGGGGTCGACTCACCCAGCCCCGATTAACGTTGGACTGGAACCCTTGGTCTTTCAGCGAACGGGTTTTTCACCCGTTTTGTCGTTACTCACGTCAGCATTCGCACTTCTGATACCTCCAGCAGACTTCTCAATCCACCTTCGTCGGCTTACAGAACGCTCCCCTACCACGTATACAATGTATACATCCGCAGCTTCGGCACATAGTTTTAGCCCCGTTACATCTTCCGCGCAGGCCGACTCGACTAGTGAGCTATTACGCTTTCTTTAAAGGGTGGCTGCTTCTAAGCCAACCTCCTAGCTGTCTATGCCTTCCCACATCGTTTCCCACTTAACTATGATTTTGGGGCCTTAGCTGGCGGTCTGGATTGTTTTCCTCTTGACTACGGACGTTAGCACCCGCAGTCTGTCTCCCGGATAGTACTCATTGGTATTCGGAGTTTGCATCGGTTTGGTAAGTCGGGATGACCCCCTAGCCGAAACAGTGCTCTACCCCCAATGGTATTCGTCCGAGGCGCTACCTAAATAGCTTTCGGGGAGAACCAGCTATCACCGAGTTTGATTAGCCTTTCACCCCTATCCACAAGTCATCCCCTGGCTTTTCAACGACAGTGGGTTCGGTCCTCCAGTTAGTGTTACCCAACCTTCAACCTGCTCATGGATAGATCACCCGGTTTCGGGTCTATACCCAGCAACTATACGCCCTATTAAGACTCGATTTCTCTACGGCTCCCCTATGCGGTTAACCTCGCTACTGAATATAAGTCGCTGACCCATTATACAAAAGGTACGCAGTCACCAAACAAGTTGGCTCCCACTGCTTGTATGCATGCGGTTTCAGGATCTATTTCACTCCCCTCACAGGGGTTCTTTTCGCCTTTCCCTCACGGTACTGGTTCACTATCGGTCAGTCAGGAGTATTTAGCCTTGGAGGATGGTCCCCCCATATTCAGACAAGGTTTCACGTGCCTCGCCCTACTCGTCATCATTATGTGTGCCCTTTCGTGTACAGGACTATCACCCACTATGGTTGCACTTCCCAGAGCATTCCACTAAAACACACATAACTTAATGGGCTTTTCCCCTTTCGCTCGCCGCTACTGAGGGAATCTCAATTGATTTCTTTTCCTAAGGGTACTGAGATGTTTCACTTCCCCTCGTTCGCTTCGTATGACTATGTATTCATCATACGATACCTACCTTAAGGTAGGTGGGTTTCCCCATTCAGACATCTCCGGATCAAAGGATATTTGCCGCCTCCCCGGAGCTTTTCGCAGGCTATCACGTCTTTCTTCGCCTCTGACTGCCAAGGCATCCACCACATGCACTTAATTACTTGACTATACAACCCCAAACAGTCGTTAATCCCTACAAGTAGGATTAAGACAATTAAATAAATAATCAATGATCTATTTAATCTACAGTTTGAAGTCCCGTGCTCTTAAGCACCGTACAGCTTCAATCTAAATTCATATACCAAAACGCTTGATTCAGTTAATCGCTAGTAACTCATTTCTTTCACTTCACGTCACAGCAATAAATCACTGTTAGTGTTATGTTAGTCATGAGTATGAACAATTTATTTCAGACTCAATTTTTGCCAATCTGTTAATGATTCACTGCATCCTCGTCGGACTGCAGTCAACTGTGATAAATCACAGAATTTAATAAGCTTATACTTACTAAATTCTGTAATCTTTAGCTTAAAGCTCCAGTATATGTGTGCCTGCGCACAGCATAGCTGTTTGCTTAAATTTCAAGGAAAAGCCTTAAAGCAGTGCTTTAAGTTTTCTAATCTTGAAATTTGGTGGAGACTAGGAGAGTCGAACTCCTGACCTCCTGCGTGCAAAGCAGGCGCTCTACCAACTAAGCTAAGTCCCCAGCTTATCATTTTTGATTCGATGTATCAGATTATAGCCTGCGCACTCACTCACGTTCGTTTGCCTTGCGCTTCGCCTTAAAGCAGTGCTTTAAGTCTTGCTCATGGTGGGTCTGACAAGACTTGAACTTGTGACCCCACGCTTATCAAGCGTGTGCTCTAACCAACTGAGCTACAGACCCTGAGAAAAATCAAAGCATCGCTTTGTATTTTTCGCAAGACAAACGCAGTGCGTAGTATCTGCTACTCAATCCAATTCGAAAACCTCGAATTATCTTTTAAGACACATCGTCATGAAGAACAACTTGTTGTGGATTCTTACCAATCGTCAATCTTTCGTTAAGGAGGTGATCCAGCCGCAGGTTCCCCTACGGCTACCTTGTTACGACTTCACCCCAGTCATCGGCCACACCGTGGTAAGCGTCCTCCTTACGGTTAGACTACCTACTTCTGGTGCAACAAACTCCCATGGTGTGACGGGCGGTGTGTACAAGGCCCGGGAACGTATTCACCGCGGCATTCTGATCCGCGATTACTAGCGATTCCGACTTCACGCAGTCGAGTTGCAGACTGCGATCCGGACTACGATCGGCTTTTTGAGATTAGCATCACATCGCTGTGTAGCAACCCTTTGTACCGACCATTGTAGCACGTGTGTAGCCCTGGCCGTAAGGGCCATGATGACTTGACGTCGTCCCCGCCTTCCTCCAGTTTGTCACTGGCAGTATCCTTAAAGTTCCCATCCGAAATGCTGGCAAGTAAGGAAAAGGGTTGCGCTCGTTGCGGGACTTAACCCAACATCTCACGACACGAGCTGACGACAGCCATGCAGCACCTGTATGTAGATTCCCGAAGGCACCAATCCATCTCTGGAAAGTCTCTACTATGTCAAGGCCAGGTAAGGTTCTTCGCGTTGCATCGAATTAAACCACATGCTCCACCGCTTGTGCGGGCCCCCGTCAATTCATTTGAGTTTTAGTCTTGCGACCGTACTCCCCAGGCGGTCTACTTATCGCGTTAGCTGCGCCACTAAAGGATCAAATCCCCCAACGGCTAGTAGACATCGTTTACGGCATGGACTACCAGGGTATCTAATCCTGTTTGCTCCCCATGCTTTCGCACCTCAGTGTCAGTATTAGGCCAGATGGCTGCCTTCGCCATCGGTATTCCTCCAGATCTCTACGCATTTCACCGCTACACCTGGAATTCTACCATCCTCTCCCATACTCTAGCTAACCAGTATCGAATGCAATTCCCAAGTTAAGCTCGGGGATTTCACATTTGACTTAATTAACCACCTACGCGCGCTTTACGCCCAGTAAATCCGATTAACGCTCGCACCCTCTGTATTACCGCGGCTGCTGGCACAGAGTTAGCCGGTGCTTATTCTGTGGGTAACGTCCACTCTTCTTAGGTATTAACCAAGAGAGCCTCCTCCCCACTTAAAGTGCTTTACAACCAAAAGGCCTTCTTCACACACGCGGCATGGCTGGATCAGGGTTCCCCCCATTGTCCAATATTCCCCACTGCTGCCTCCCGTAGGAGTCTGGGCCGTGTCTCAGTCCCAGTGTGGCGGATCATCCTCTCAGACCCGCTACAGATCGTCGCCTTGGTAGGCCTTTACCCCACCAACTAGCTAATCCGACTTAGGCTCATCTATTAGCGCAAGGCCCGAAGGTCCCCTGCTTTCTCCCGTAGGACGTATGCGGTATTAGCATCCCTTTCGAAATGTTGTCCCCCACTAATAGGCAGATTCCTAAGCTTTACTCACCCGTCCGCCGCTAGCTCAGTTACCGAAGCAACCTCGCCCGCTCGACTTGCATGTGTTAAGCCTGCCGCCAGCGTTCAATCTGAGCCATGATCAAACTCTTCAGTTAAAATCATTTTGTCACTTTATTCGAAGTGACCAAATCTGGCTCATCAATTTTCTGACTTAAATTTCGCTCAAATAAACTTCGAGTAATTTAAACCAATCAATTAATGAAAATAATTTCGATCAATCAACCAGTAAAAATCCACACAAGTTGTTCTTCATAATCTCTTAATGATTTTCTGTTATTTCATCAATAACAGCACCAACTCAATCAACACTGCGTTGGTGTGTTGGGTATTCTATACAGTTTTTGAATAGACGCAATATGTATTTTTAGTTTTTTTTCAAAAAAAGTATCATCCGCCTAAGTTTTAAGCGTATTTCATATTTTTCTTATAATTCGTCTTTTTTTACACTTTATCAGATTAGACCTCTTGCGAAAGTATAGTTTTATCTAATTTTTGAATTGGCTAAAACCTTATAAAATATAGCTTTTGACTGCTTAAAATTTGACTAACGCAAGAAGTCTATTGGTTTTTTGAATAAATCCTTTTTAAACAAAAAAAAACAACCAGCTCAATTGAGCAGGTTGCAAATCTAGATTAGTTGACTTGTTCTGCAAGCCATGACATAAATTTTTGTCGTTCTGCTTTACTGGCTTGTTGCCACAATTGAATCAATTGTTGCTCTTTGCCCTGTGTTTGCTTTTGAGTATGCAATGTTACTGAAGTAGTTTTCTCAGATGGCAACACTGCCGCCGCCGTATAAACTGCCGCTGGCTGATTTACTGTTGCACTGTTTTGAGTTGTATCTACTGTTTTATTGCGTAAGCTACCGATTAACCAACCAGTTGAACTTGCTTTGGCACCTGTTTGTTGTACTAGCAATTGATTCTTTTGATTATATAAGCCAATGCTAGGTTGATCTTTAAATTCTTTTGCAGCATCGAAATCTTTAGGTGGATTTACCAAAGCGAGTCGATAGTTTTCGCCATCTTGAAGAATCGGGGTTTTGAGTGTAATTACGCCCGATTTTAAAATATCGTGAGCACCATTATGATGTTCAAAATATTGTTGATAGCGCAAGTTAATGACATTTTCACCCGCATTAACTTTCACTTGCTGTGCAGAACTGAATAAACCAGAACGAATTTCTTGATCATTTACAGCGAGCAATTTAATTTCTTCTGGCACTGAAATGGTTACTGCTGAAAATGCTGAACTGCTAGCCATTAATGCAATAGCTGCTACGCCTAATTTAAATGCCATATTTCACTCTGTATCATTTATTAAAGTTTGATTGCACTATGCAATGTATAAATGACAGTTTTATGACAGTTTATAGGTTTAAGAATTTTCACATAAATAAGAAAGCCGTAAGACACATCATTACCCCCCTAACAACAAAAAAGTAGGATGAATCATCATCCTACTTTTTTGTCTGTACAGCATGTATTGCTGAAGCTTAGTTAAAGCTTTTGAAACGTTCTGCATCATCCATAAATGTTTTTTCACCAGCAGGTGCTTCAATTGAACCAAACACCAATTGCGCACGTAGTTTCCAGTTTGCTGGAATGTCATAAGTTTGAGCAACTTCTTCATCTACGATTGGGTTATAGTGCTGTAATGATGCTCCTACATTGATTTCAGATAACGCTGTCCACGCTGCGAATTGTGCAATCCCTGTTGAATGCTCTGACCATACTGGGAAGTTGTCTGCATAGAGCGGGAATTGTTCTTGTAAACCTTTTACAACATCCTGATCTTCAAAAAATAATGCTGTACCAAAACCTGCACTAAAGCTGTTAATTTTTGCTTCTGTGTTTGCGAATGCGTCTGCAGGAACCATTTTACGTAAAGTTTCTAAAACGATGTTCCAGAATTGTGTATGCGATGCACCGTATAAAGTCACAACACGCGAAGTTTGTGAGTTAAATGAAGATGGGCTTAAACGAACTGCTTGTTTGATTGTGCTTTCAATAGTTGCCTGATTTACAGGAACATTTTTACCAAGCGCATAGATTGAGCGGCGTTTTTCTAATTGATCCAAAAATGACATTTTTTTAATTCCTCTGCAGAATTTTTAGAAATCGATTTATACAGCGATTTTACGCCTTTTATTCAGCATAAACATTACAAAAAACACGACAGTGTGTTTTATGTATAGAACGATTATAGTTTCATAAGGTGACAAATGTATGTGACTGCATCTATATACTTTTATTCTACGGATAAAGTCTTTTGCAATACAAACATACCGCGATTCACTTTTTGTAGCGCGTAATTAGAAACCTGTTTGTCTAATCTTTTAACGCTTTTATTTAGCCATAAACTTTAAATTGATTTTGATAGTGTGTATGACTCCGTTCGGTTACTTCTTCTTCAATTGATCCAAAAACAAGTTGTGAGCGTAATAGCCATGTATCTGGAATATCAAAATGCTCCGCCACAGCACGATCTATGCTTGGATTATAATGTTGTAAAGATGCACCCACGCCTGAATCTGCCAATGCTGTCCACACCGCAAATTGCGCCATGCCTGAAGTTTGCTCCGACCAAATTGGAAATTCTGCAGCATTAAATGGAATTTTCTTTTGCAATTGACGAATCACTTGTTGATCTTCATAGAACAATACCGTGCCAAAAGCTGCTGCACATTGTTCAATTTTTATTTTCGTACCTGCAAAAACCTGATCTGGTACAAACTGGCGTTGTACTTCCAGTACTAAATTCCAAAATTTTTTATGTGGTTCAGAAAATAAAATAACCACGCGCGTACTTTCTGAATGATGTGCTGATGGACAGCTACGCACAGCTTCCTGAATAAGCTCTGTCTTATACGTTTGGCTAAAATGAGTGCGTTTTCCTAAAGCATAAACACTACGGCGCTTTTTTAATTGATCGATGAAAGTCAGTTCATTTGCATCATGGTTAGACTTTTTCTTAAGCTTAAAGTCTTTCGTGATATCTGCTGTAAGCATATGATTAATTTTATTTAAAATTGACATTTTGACTTGCCCTAAAAATCAATCGAAATCAATTTAATATTTTTCTTATTCTATAGATCTCTTGCGAAAGTATCGTTTACCTAATTTTTGAACTGGCTAAAACCTTATTAAATGTAGCTTTAGGCTGTTTAAATTTTGACTAACGCAAGAAGTCTTATTAGGACTTACGCACTATCATTTATAGATTCTCTGTGGTAGCAGATGATTTTTATCGAGAATAAAGTCATCAATGAAGTCTTTGATGATTGGTCTAAATAATTTCTTCTGCCAACGATATACATTTTCAAAGATCCCCTCAAACTGGTTCTTTTGTATCTCGACGTAGGCCATCAAGGCTGAAAAAATATGATTCAAAATCAGTTTAGATCGTCTTACTTGAAACTTTTCAATATGACAAACCTGTTTAATCACTCGGTGATATTGTTCTATTTTCCAATGACTTGAATGTAATTCATGAAAACCATCAAAGGACAATAAATCATCTTCATCTTGATGCACAATATAAAACCTCTGCTGTTCTTTTAACTGAGTCTTAAATAATTGTACAAAGCCAAAATCTTTGAGCCAGACCACTTGACCCTGATGGAAATCTGGCAATAAACGCAGTTGAAACCATTGTCCTTTTTCTGGGGAAACCTTACGGTTACAGTCGATACCAAACATAAATCGAATACCATATTTTCTTATGGTTTTTAGATTTCCAGTCGATGAATACCAACTATCACCTGTAATAAATTGAATCTTTGCACCCCAACTGAGTACTTCACTTAACATATCCATAAAGTAATCATTCTTGGTTTTACTTTCAGATTTGTCATAAATTCGGAAATTAATTGGAATATTTTGACCATTTTGATCTGTCGCATACAAGGTAATGAGATTAATACCCTTGACGGATCGGTGGTGTTTGCCTGACCAAAAATAGCTAACTAAGTCCATATGTTGACTATATGGTTTATCTAAAACAGTATCATCAATACTGACTATAAGTTTATTATTATCAATATGTTGAATTGCTTCTTGATATAGGTCGTGAGGTGTGTAGTCTTCACGCTCTAGAAAGCGATTTACACTATCATGCGAGATATTATAAGTCTCGGCAAGTTGTGTGCAGCTAATAGAGTTCGGTTCTGTCATGAGAAAGCCCATATAAATGGGTAGAGTACAAGTTGCTGTAGAAGCATTTTTAATTCGTCTGATCACAGATACTTTATAAGGTATTTTAATACTTTTTTGAATCCGTCAATGCGTAAGTCCTATCTATATAAACAGATATGGTTTTATTCGCATTTGTATTTTTAGCTGTTGCTTTTTACAACACTAAAAACAACAAACTCCGCATTTTGCGGAGTTTGTGTGAAACTTACAGCATTTTATATTCTTAGTTAAAAAATCATTTTTCAGTTTCAAACAGTGCTGCAACAAAAGCCTTTGCCGAGAATGGACGTAAATCATCAATTTTTTCACCCACACCAATAAAGCGAATTGGCACGTGGGTACGACTTGCAATGTTAAATAAGACGCCACCTTTTGCAGTACCGTCTAATTTAGTGATAGTGATTCCTGTCAAACCAACAGCCTCATCAAACATTTCAACTTGGTTAATCGCATTTTGACCTGTGCCTGCATCCACCACTAACATCACTTCATGCGGTGCGGTTGCATCAATTTTTTGCATTACACGCTTAACTTTAGTCAACTCTTGCATTAGGTTGCTTTTGTTATGCAAACGTCCTGCTGTATCTGCAATTAGCACATCAATGCCTTTGGCACGCGCACTTTCAAACGCATCAAAAATAACAGAAGCACTGTCTGCACCGTGACCTTGTGCTACAACAGCAACATCGTTACGCTCGCCCCAGATTTGCAATTGTTCTGTCGCTGCAGCACGGAAAGTATCTCCTGCTGCCAGCATGACTTTTTTACCTTCACCCTGTAAGCGTTTTGCTAACTTGCCAATGGTTGTGGTTTTACCTACACCATTCACACCCACGACTAAAATCACATAAGGAGTTTTATTGGCATCAATATGTAAAGGTTTTACGCGTGGCACAAGCAAAGCCACTAATTCTTCTTGCAAAGCCTTATATAAAGAATGCGAATAAATTAAGTCACCACGCGCAGTACGCTCAGTCAAATTAGCAATAATAGTTTTCGTTGCATCTACACCAATATCTGCAACCAAAAGTTGTTCTTCGACTTCTTCTAATAATTCATCATCAATTTCTTTACCGCCAATCAGAATATTCACCATGCCATCGGCAAAGTTTTTACGGGTTTTGGTTAACCCTTCTTTCATGCGACTAAAGAAACCACCTTTCGCAGCTGCGTCTGTGTTTGATGATGTTTCAGCAGCAGGTTCAGACATTTCTGCTTGTTGTAAAGGTGTTGTTTCAACAATCGGAACATTTACCGCTGGTAAATTCGGTAATGTGACATCATCATCTCCGATATCAGCATCAATCAAAAATTTATTTTGCCCATTAGATTGCTGTTGCATGCCGAATCCTTGAAAAGCATTGCGTTAAAAAATCGGATTCTAACATAAACCAATTACTTTTACCTCGTCTTCCAACTACATAGCCGCATACAAAAAATACCCACAGCAATCCTTGCCTTTCCGTTTTAATTTCTAAAAGATAAGCCGATAACGATTGACATCCACTTGCTTATGTTCCAAATTTCAATGAATTCTGTTTATGCGTTGTTTTTAAGTTTAACGGCTTCGATTAGCTATGCAGAAGTTATAGCTATGAATAACACCTATGAAACCACGCTCAGCAATGGTTTAAAAGTCATTATTCGTGAAGACCATCGTTCTCCAATGGTGATGACACAAATTTGGTACAAAGTAGGCAGTAGCGATGAGTCGGGAAATACTCTTGGCATTTCACACGTACTTGAACACATGATGTTCAAAGGCACAGCCAAAGTGCCGAATGATGAGTTTACCCGTTTAAGTCGTATTTATGGTGGCAGTATCAATGCAGCGACCTTTACCAATTACACCAATTATTATCAGCTTTACCCCAAAACTTATTTGCCGCTGGCTTTAGAATTAGAAGCAGACAGAATGAGTAATTTGTTGCTTCGTCAACAAGACTTTGAGCCTGAAATTAAGGTGGTGATGGAAGAACGGCGGCAACGTACCGATGATAATCCGCGGGCTTTGGCTTTTGAACGCTTTAAATGGATTGCCTACCCAAGCAGCCATTATCGACAACCCATTATTGGGCACATGAAAAACCTGCAGAGTATTCAGCTGCAAGATGTACGGACATGGTACAAAAAATGGTATCGCCCGAATAATGCTATTTTAGTGATTGTGGGTGATGTAGATCATCAAGCCGCATTGCTGCAAATCCAAAAATATTTTGGAGATATTCCTAAAGCACCCACACCACCGCGTAATGATGTGTTGGAATTTGAACACTTAGGCTATCGGCACATGGAATTGTCTGCTGCTGTGCAAGTTCCTAATTTATATATGGCTTGGAATGTCGGTTCATTGGCAACAGCTAAAAATCCTCAAGATGCCTTTGCACTCACCATCATCAAACATCTGTTAGATAGTGGAATTACTTCACGTTTAGAACAACGTCTGGTCAGAAACAATAAGATTCTTAGCTCAGTCAGTGTCAGTTATGATCCCTATCAACGTGGGGACAGTTTGTTTAGTATTTCGGCATTGCCTGCAGCTGGTGTAGCATTAAGCGAAGCACAGGCCGCAATTCAAAACGAAGTGGATATGCTGAAACAGGATTTGATCAATGCAAGTGATATTGAACGCGTGGTGACTCAATTTGTTGCCAATTGGATTTATAGTCAGGATGATTTGGCAGAACAAGCCCGAACCATTGGCAATTTGGAAGTCAATGGATTCAGTCACCGTTTAATCGATGTTTTACCACAACACCTGCAAGCCATTACCTCCCAAGACCTTCAACGTGTTGCGCAAAGTTACTTTAACAAAGACAGACTTAGCACCTTGTATTTATTACCTCAAAGCACAACACCTTAAACTGTGATTTCCATGAAAAAACATCTATTCAGCACGCTTATTTTAAGCACGAGTTTTGGCCTATCTTCTCCTGGCTTCACAATGGAAACTGTCACCACAGCAGCCCATAATTTTGCTGAAACAGATGTAAGTACGCCTTTGCAATCTTTGAGCTTGCTACAAAGTTTAAATACTGTAAATGAATTGGTCGATGTTCGCGCTCCACAAGTGCATGAATTAAAAAACCATCAACACGTACGCACTTTATTTGTCGAAAATCCTGCTTTACCAATGGTTGATATTCAACTGACTTTTAATGCAGGTTCTGCCCGCGATGCAGAAATTGAAAAAGGTTTATTTGGCGTTGCTAATATGGCAGCTCAACTCATGGATGAAGGTACTAAACGTTATAAGGCTGAAGAAATTGCCGCAGCTTTTGAAACCACAGGCGCACGTTTTAGTGCCACTGCGTACCGCGATATGTTTGTGGTACGGCTAAGAACACTGTCTGAGCCGCAGAAAATGCAATCTGCAGTCAAAATGATGCTGGAAATATTGAAAAACTCGACTTTTGAGCGTTCCAATATCCAGCGTGTGCAAAGCAATACACAAATCGGACAAAAGCAGCTGCAAGAAAACCCAAGTCGCTTAATGAATATTCGCTTATATCGTGCAATTTACGGACAACATGTCTATGCGGAACCTATTACGGGAACCAATGCCAGCATCAAACGGATTCAACCAGCGCACTTACAACAATTTAGAGATCAGTTTTTGGTCGCGCAAAATATGAATATTGCCATTACAGGAAAATTGACCTTAAAAGAAGCAGAAAAACTTGCCAACAGTATCAGCGCATATATTGCCCAAGGTACTGCTGCAACAGCTTTGCCACAACCTACACCTGCAGCACATTTCAACATCCAACATATTCCCTATCGCTCACACCAGGCGCATGTCAGTATTGCGCAACTTGCGACTACACGCGATGATCCTGATTATTTGGCTTTAGAAATTGCCAATAAAATGCTAGGTGGCAGCAGTTTCAATTCAATTTTGATGAAAGAATTACGAGTAAAACGTGGCTACACTTACGGCGTCAGCAGTTCATTTCGTTTTACTCAAGCAGCGGGATTATTTAGCTTAGGCTATTCTACGCGCCAAGATCAGTTACTCGATAGCATTCAAGTCGCTCACCAAAGCTTAATTCAGTTTGTACAACAACCCATTAATTTGCAGCAATTAAAAGAAACCAAAGCAGGTTTAATTCGTGCTTTTCCGAATCAATACAGCAGCAATGCCAGTATTAATGCCCAGCTTGGACACATCGGTTTTTATCTGCTTCCTGCAAATTATTTAAGTGATTATGCAGAACGCGTGGAGAAAATTACCGCTAAGGATGTGCAACGTGCGATTCGCAAACATTTACACCCAGATCGTTTAACTTTGGTGATTGTGAGCGAACATTTAGATAAAGCGGCATTGGAAAAAATGCTACAGGACAATTTACTTGCGCCAATATCTTTAACTCCGACACCGCGCAATATGAAAACGACGCCAATAGATAAAATTATTCTTGCACCAAGGCAGGAAGTTGTTGAGCCCGATCTTGCTCCATCTGATGTGCCTGCATCAATTTTAAATAATGCACATAACGAATTGGACGTTGATTGAGTAAACGCACTGCCATGTCTTGGGTATTGGCATACATAGATTGTTGCGACAAACGCTCAACATTTTGAAATTGTTGCACCCCAATTGGGCGATAAAGCGCAACACTTGATAAAGTTAAAATAATAAAAATGATACTCAGCACAACAATATTATAAATTTGCTCGAGTTTCAGTTGAGAAATAAATTGAATCGATTTTTGAATTGCGTTGTGCATGACCTACCTCTAATCGCCTTAGTGTAGGATGCCCGTGTGAGTTGTACAAGTTAAACAGCTCAATTTTTACTGTATCGTCACGGTAAAAATTGAGCCTTATTCTACATAGCATTTAGCTTTAGCCAATGGTGCCACGAATGACAGCAAAGTATAAAACCAGTGCAATGACCGCAAGCACCAAGAAAATAGCAAATATACTGACACCACCCTCTGCTTCGGCAGGATGCAGTTCGTCTTCATCGGCGATACGGAGTAATTCACCATCATAATTACGGTAAAATTCAATACGATCGCTTCGCTCTAAAGTCTTGGCAAAATCAGCCACACGTTTACGTTGCGCCAGACAGTATTCACCTAAATGAATATCACGACGGAAAATTGCCTCATCTAGTTTTTTTCGGTGATGATGTGCCAACTCAATAATTTGAGAAGTCAATGGAGGTACATCAAAAGCACATCCGTCTACGGATCTTGTCATGTTGTTCTCCTTTTTTATCATGCTTAGAGCTTTAGTTTAATCAAAATTAAACTTGTTCAATGTTTAATCATGTAAACTTGAAATATGCTCATTAACCCCGATAATTATTTGACAATTCAATCAAATTGTAATATTAGTTTAACAATAAAGCGTTAAATTGATATGAAGCCTAAAAGGTAGGCTTAAATAAGTAATCATAATTACAATAAGGAGTTTAATATGATTCAAACGATCGCTCACCATGACTTAGAGCATGTTTATGCAAATGCGGTAAACACAATTCATTCACAAATGAACTTCCAAGATGCGGTAAAACAACTCGAAGAAGCTGCACGTGCAGGACATGGCAAAGCAGCAATGTTCTTGGCAGAACTGTATTATCAAGGTTTCCGTGTAGAACGTGATTCATTGAAAGCGCAATACTGGCAAAACATGGCCACCATGCAAGCATAATAAAACGTCACTTAGGTGGCGTTTTTTTTGACCCTTAATTTAGATATTTAAACCATAAATACATATTTACTTACGATTTTAAGCAAAGCTTAAACGGTATATTCATCTATTCTTTTTACAATATAGCCAAATTTTACAACCTTGCTTGATTATGAATCAGATTAACCAACTCCACCCTTTACCAAGGGATTTCCTGCTTAAAGTTACACTATTAAAATCAATGATGTACTGCGGTGTACTTTGGGGTTTATATCATCAAGGGTGGGCAATGAGTTCAGATCACGATGATTATATTTTCCCTTTTTGGTTAAATGCTGTACAAGCGCATAAATATGCGGCAAAACACTGGCCACAATACAGTCCTCGTAAAATTTCCGCGCAGGATTTCGAGACTTCTTTATTACCAACGCTCACTCGTTTAAATGTCATACCAACCTTGTATGGTTCGTCAAGTCAAAAAATTAAACTGACCACTTCACAAATGAAGCATTTCTTTTTTAATGAACCTGCGTTAAATATTGCATAAATAGAACCGGAATAGAATTGACGTAAAAATACAATCGTGACGCTAAAGTATTTGCAATTTTTACAATTCACGTTACTTTAAAAGTCAAACAATAAACAACAATCAGGACACAGAATATGACCAAGGTAATTCATGTTTTACAAGATAAAGCACATCACGAAATTTACACAATTCGCCCAGAAGCAACGGTTTTAGAAGCTATTAGTTTAATGGCTGACAAAGGCATTGGTGCGTTGGTGGTTACCGATCAAAACAATCATGTGGTTGGTATTCTGTCTGAGCGTGACTACACCCGTAAAGTTATTTTGATGGAACGAACCTCTAAAAGCACGACAGTCAGTGAAATTATGACTGCTAAAGTACTGACCGTGACCAAAAACACCAGTGTTAAAGAATGCTTGAACTTAATTACTGACCATCATTTACGTCACTTGCCTGTACTTGAAGATGAACAGTTGGTAGGTTTGGTGTCGATTGGTGACTTAGTGAAAGCGACTATGGATGATCAACGCAAACTGATCGAACAATTACAACAATATATTGCAAGCTAAGTAACTGTATTTTCAACCTGAAAAATATAAATAAAGATAAATAAAAACCGCCTAAACTTACACATTTAGGCGTTTTTTCATATTCAGTAAAATTAGTTCAAACCTAATTTTTCTGCTACATAGTCTGAGTCTTTATCACCACGACCTGAAAGATTAACTACAATTTTCACGTCTCTTGCCATTTTTGGTGCTTCACGCAAGGCCCACGCTACCGCATGTGAACTTTCCAAAGCAGGTACAATCCCCTCTACACGTGACAAGGTCATAAAGGCATCTAAACATTCTTGGTCTGTTGCTGTTGAATATTCCACGCGACCAATATCTTTTAAAAAGCTATGTTGTGGCCCTACACCAGGATAATCCAAACCCGAAGCAATTGAATGGACTGGCAATGGCTCACCCTGTTCATCTTCAAGCACATAACACGCCATGCCGTGTAACTGACCAGGTTTACCCAAAGTTAAGGTTGCTGAATGCTGATCTGTATCTAAACCATGCCCTGCAGGTTCTACCCCCACAAGTTTAACTTCAGGATCATTTAAGAAAGCCGTAAATGCACCCACTGCGTTTGAACCACCGCCCACACATGCCACGATGTAATCTGGACTTACCCCAAAACGTTCTTGGCTTTGCATTTTAATTTCATCACCAATAATTGCTTGGAAATCACGTACCATTTTTGGAAATGGATGTGGGCCAACCACTGAACCAATTGCATAAATATAGTTTTTCGGGTCTTTTAAGTATTCTTCAAAAGCACTGTCTACGGCATCTTTTAAAGTCGCTGTACCACGTGTGACTGATATCAGGTTGGCACCTAAAATTTTCATTTTCACGACGTTTGGATGTTCTTTTTCAATATCAACTTGTCCCATGTGAATTTCACATGGAATGCCCACAAGCGCACATGCTGTTGCCAACGCTACACCATGTTGTCCCGCACCTGTTTCTGCAATCACTTTGGTTTTACCCATATATTTGGCGAGCAATGCTTCACCTAAACAGTGATTGATTTTATGCGCACCTGTGTGATTTAAATCTTCACGTTTTAAATAAATTTGCGCACCACCCAACTGCTCAGATAAACGCTTTGCATGAAACAAAGGACTTGGGCGCCCTACATAATTGGCAAATAAATCTTTTAATTCATTTTGAAATTCTGCTGTATGACGAATTTCTTCATAAGCAAGGTTAATTTCATCCATGGCTTCTTTTAAATGCGGTGGAATAAACTGCCCGCCATATTGTCCGAAAAAACCTTCTTCGTTCGGTAATGCGATGCCATTGATTTGATGTTCCATCTCGATCCCCTCAAATTGAAATTCACGTTGCTTATCGTATTGCTATTTCATCAATATGCATGCAATAACTGATATTGATAATAGTTAATGCAAAAAATGGCGCTTATCGCGCCAAATATTTCGTCATATCTTCAATGCCTTTTAAAGTCATTGGGTACATATGATTTTCAAAAATTTGTCGAATTAAACCGATGGTATGTGTGTAATGCCAATAACCTTCCTGTTCTGGATTCAGCCATGCGGTTTTTTCAAAATGCTGACGCAGACGTTGTAGCCACACTTGCCCTGCTTCATCATTCATATATTCCACCGAACCCCCAATCGAATTCAGCTCATAAGGTGCCATACTCGCATCACCGACCACAATTACCCGATAGTCGCGTCCATAGGTATTAAATAAATCCCATGTATTCATGCGGGTACTGCTACGGCGTAAATTGTCTTTCCAAACATAGTCGTATAAACAGTTGTGGAAATAAAAATATTCGAGGGTTTTAAATTCAGTTTTAGCCGCACTAAACAGTTTTTCACATTGGGCGATGTGCGCATCCATTGAGCCACCCACATCAAACAACATCAACACTTTGACGCGATTACGACGTTCTGGCACCAATTGCACATCTAAAATGCCCTGTTTGGCAGTTTCGCGGATAGTGCCATCAACATCTAGTTCTTCAGCTGCGCCTTGACGGGCAAATTTACGCAAACGGCGCAGTGCCAATTGCATTTGTCGCGTACCTAAAATCTGTTCATCGTCTAAATTTCGATACTGACGCTGCTCCCAGACTTTAACGGCAGAACGCTTACGTCCAGGCCCACCAATGCGTACCCCTTCCGTATGATCTCCAAAAGCACCAAAAGGTGATGTGCCACCCGTACCAATCATACGGTTGCCACCTTGATGTTTTTTATGCTGTTCGCGTAAACGTTCTTCCAGCATTTTCATCAATTCTTCTAAAGAACCTGCTTTTTTCAGCTCTTCGCGTTGTTCTGGCGTGAGATTTTTTTCTAGCAGTTCTAAGTCGAACCAGTCTTTAGGCAATTGATGAACTTGCTGGAGTAAATCATCTAAATCTAAAGTGGAAATGCCATCAAAATAGTCTTTCATGGCACGGTCAAACTTGTCAAAAAAACGCTCATCTTTAACCATGACAGTTTTAACAAGTTGATAGAATTCATCTTGATCTGCAAAAACCAGACCCGATGCCACTGCCTGATTTAAGTCAATCAATTCACGTGTGGTGACAGGTACACCGTAGCGTCGCAAGGTATAAAACAAGCGCACAAACATGGCGTTGCCCTCCCTTAACGGCGCGACATAAAGGCTAAACGCTCAAGTAATTGCACATCTTGCTCATTTTTGATTAATGCGCCGTATAACGGCGGAATGGTTTTGCTTTTATCACTATGACGCAAAATATCTTCAGGCATGTCATCTGCCATCAATAGGCTTAACCAATCAATGAGTTCAGACGTAGATGGTGGTTTTTTTAAACCGGGAACTTGGCGCAACTTAAAGAAAACTTGTAAAGCTTCTGAAACCAATGTGCTTGAAATATTCGGGAAATGAACATCGATAATATCGCGCATGGTCGCTTCATCTGGGAAATCAATATAATGGAAGAAACAGCGGCGTAAAAAAGCGTCTGGTAGTTCTTTTTCATTATTTGATGTGATGATTACGATTGGACGTTGTGTTGCAGTAATAGTTTCGCCTGTTTCATAAACATAAAACGACATTTTATCGAGTTCATGCAGCAGGTCATTTGGGAATTCAATATCTGCCTTGTCAATTTCATCAATCAACAACACACAGCGTTCTTCGCTGGTAAATGCTTCCCACAATTTTCCAGGTTTAATATAGTTTTTAATGTCATATACACGGTCATCGCCCAATTGGCTGTCACGCAAACGCGACACCGCATCATATTCATATAAACCTTGCTGCGCTTTGGTGGTGGATTTAATGTGCCATGTAATCAGTTTCAAACCTAAACTTTGAGCCACCTGCTCAGCCAATAAGGTTTTACCTGTACCCGGCTCACCTTTCACCAAAAGTGGTTTTTGCAAAGCACGTGCGGCTTTAACAGCAAGTTTTAGACTATCAGTCGCAATGTACTGATCTGTACCCGAAAATTGTTGCGAATCAACAGACATGATTTTACCTTAATTGTTTTAGTTACAGTGGTGAGGTATTTTTCTTGGCTTTATAAGTCGTTTGTTTATAACGGTATTTTGACCAGAAATAACCGACCAACAAGCCAAGACCGATCACAAATAAAATGGCAGATAAATTAGACCAAACCAATGGCATTTCTTTGGTTAAAACACCAAAAAGAAGTCCAAAGATGGCTGGGGCAAGTGCAGCATTGCTGCCTTCCGATACTGTCGGGGTAAGTAAAATTGCAAACAGCACAATCCAAGTAATACCACCTAATGGATTTGGCAAGCGCTTGGCAATTTCATACCAACACCACAAAATAATGGCACTTCCCAATAAGTAAATAGAAACAGCAATTGCAGTTTCAGGAATTGAATCCAATCCAGTCATCACGCTATTCATTTCTCAACTCCTGAACAAGGGTTATGCACCACGTAAACCTTCTGGTTCCACGGCGTTTGGATTAATTAAACCTTCTGGCGGTACTTGAATAAAGAAACCACGTGTTTGAATAGAATCCATAACGTGCAAAACATTTACACGTGCCAACTTGCGGCTTTCAGACAATTCCAAATCCATTACAAATGTCGCACGACCAAATGCAACTTGCATTGGCTCAGGTAAAACCGCAAGCGGGTTAAACGCTTCTGCTTGATCTTCAGTTTGCTCAGGACGGGCGATGTATAAATACATCTCATCTTTTTTGCTCGACTTATAAATTGAACAGTGCATAAACAACAAAACTCTAAAAACTCAGGCAAAGGATACAATAAAAAAAACCGAGATACATTAACCATTATTAACGCATTGGTCTATGTTTATTCTCAAACAAAGAATGGCGTCAAAATTCATCCATTTTGATGTGAAAAACTGCTGTATTTAAACGTAGATCAGTCTGATTTATTCAGCAGCTCTCATCTGACCTGACAAATAACGCTGATCGGCATGCAAAACTTCAATTAAAGGATGGGTTAATAATTCATAACGCCAACCTAACAAATAGTTGGGTAAATCTTGCTCATCGTTATGAAATACCACATGCTGATAAAGTGCATTCAGCCATTTTTTTCGCAATAAAACTTCTTTTGGAATTTGAGTTTCCTGTACTGCACGCTGAATGACCTGTTCTACATTTTCACCCACTTCTTTTGAAGAATGGCGAATTGGGCGCGCCATACGCAATGGCCATTGTGATTGATCAGGCAGATATTTAATTAAATCTAAAATGGTTTTGCCATGTTCACGCACAATATGCGGGCGTAAATCTTTAATGGTGCTGAGCTGGAACTGATTTTTAGGATTTTTTTCGACTAAATCCAACATGGTAGAATTACGCAAAATAAAACTGCGTGGTTGGTTTAAGGCTTTCACCATTTGCTCACGCCAAACAGCCAACTGTTGTAATTGCATGAGTTGACGGCGTGAATGACGATAATTGCCCACATCCTGATACAACAACTCTAACGGTGTTTCTTCACCAATTTCCTGAGTTAAATTGCGGCAATCTTCATGTGCAAAATCCAGTAAATAATGTTGTTTTAAGTCTGTTTGTACCTTATCTGCCAATTGCATTAAATACAGCACGTCATTGGCAGCATAATTTAACTGTTCATCGGACAACGGACGTGCAAGCCAGTCTGAGCGGGTTTGCCCTTTATCAATATCGACATTGAGCATGGTTTTTAAAGCATTTTGATAGCTGACTTGTAAACCATGCCCTAAAAATGACATCCCTACTTGGGTATCAAAAACGTTATCCAAGTTTTTTTTCTGAGCATAATGATATATTAAATCAATATCTTCGCTGCAGGCATGAAAAATATTTTGCTGCGCTTTAAACAATTTTTCCCAAAATGCACTTAAATTTAACGAAGTCCCATCTAACAAATAAATCTGATCATTGACATTAATCTGGAATACGCCTAATTTTGGCCATAAAGTATCAACTTTAATAAATTCGGTGTCTAAACCATAAGTGCTGTTTTGGCTCATTAATGCCAAGACATTTTCAAAGTCTTTTTGTTGATGAATAAATTGGAACATAGCGAGCAGGTAAAACAGGATTCTCTAGGGCTTCATTTTAAACATTAAATAGTATTTAGCTATAAAAATATGTCCAGTATTTTCAATGTTTATCTAATTTCCAAGTCAATACCGTGAAATATTAAATTTTTTATCGTTTTTTATCTGAATTTGATTTTTTATTGCCTTTGAATGCAAGTAATCCTTTTAGTGAATGATTGATCAGATGACCATTCAAATAAAGCTCACATAAATCATATGAAATAAGCATCTAAATGCTTATTTCATTCGCATCCGATTATGCACCGCCTGACTTAACGTATGACTATCGACATATTCAAGCTCGCCACCTTGCGGCACACCTTGCGCAATACGAGTCATCTGCACAGGCAAATGTTTAGTCGCTTCGACTAAATAGTGTGCTGTCGCCTGACCTTCTACAGTTGCATTGGTCGCCAAAATGACTTCGCTAATGTTGCCATTGCTTAAACGCTGAACCAAGTACGGAATACCAATTTCGTCAGGCCCAATTCCATCTAAAGGTGATAAGTGCCCACCTAAAACATGGTATTTGCCACGGAAACTTCCACTTTGCTCAATCGCCATGACATCGGCTGGAGATTCCACCACGCAAAGTAAGTGTGCGTCACGATCATGTGAGGCGCAAATATCGCAGACCTCATCTTCCGTTAATGAGTGACAAATTGAACATTCATGAATATAGCTTGTGGCTTCGTTCAAAGCATGAGCCAAACCGACTGCACCTTCTCTATTTTTCATAATCAGGTGCAATGCCATGCGTTGAGCCGACTTTGGCCCAACACTTGGCAAAATGCGTAGCGCTTGTACCAGTTGATCAAAACGATCACTAAACATACGCCGTTCCTTAGAATAAACCTGCCAAACCTGGTGGCAAACCCATGCCTGAATTTGCAGACTTCATTTTTTCTTCAGAAATTGCTTCGGCTTGACGGGCTGCATCATTCATTGCAGCGGCAATCAAATCTTCAATCATGTCTGCATCGTCTTGCAATAATTCAGGATTAATTTCAATGCGTTTTACCACATTACGGCAAGTCATGGTCACTTTCACTAAACCACCACCCGCTTCTGCATGCACTTCAGTTTGTGCAAGTTCTTCTTTGGCTTTTTTAATGTTGTTTTCCACTTCTTTTTGCATGCGCTGCGCTTGCTGCATCAACATATTAATGTTCATAAAAATCTCCGAACAAATGATCTATTTAGTTTTAAATGAGGTCTAAACCGCGCTCGATGTCGCGAATAATATCATCAATATCTTCCAAACCAACAGAAACACGAATTAAACCTTCACTGATGCCTGCTGCTTGTTTGGCTTCTGCGGTCATTCTGCCATGCGATGTTGTTGCAGGATGGGTAATGGTTGACTTTACATCTCCCAAGTTACTGGTGATAGATAGGAAGCGCGTGTTGTCAATCACGGTCCACGCGCCTTTACGCTCACCTTTCACCACAAAAGATACAACACCACCAAAGCCAGACTGTTGCTTTTTCGCCAACTCATGCCCTGCGTGATGCGGCAAGCCTGCATAATACACTTTTTCAACTTTTGGATGCGCATCTAGCCACTCGGCAAGTTTTTGTGCACTGGCGCAATGTGCTTTCATCCGCAGGCTTAAAGTTTCTAAGCCTTTTAAGAAGATCCATGCGTTAAATGGACTTAATGAGTTACCCAAAGTACGAATCACACCGTTGATTTCTTCAACCAACTTGTCTTTACCTACCACAGCGCCGCCTAAAGCACGTCCCTGCCCATCAATATATTTGGTCGATGAGTAGATAATCAGGTCTGCACCAAATTTAATCGGTTGTTGTAAAACTGGGGTGCAGAAAGTGTTATCGACTGCAAATAATGCATTATTTGCATGTGCAATATCGGCAATGGCTTGTAAATCGCCCACTTGTGCCAATGGATTTGATGGCGTTTCAATAAATAAAAGACGCGTATTTGGACGAATAGCTTGTTTCCAGCTGTCTAAATCTTCTAAATCAACAAAAGTGACATCAATACCAAACTTCATCACGTATTTTTCAAACAGTGAAATGATCGAGCCAAATACCGCACGTGAACAGACCACATGATCACCCGCTTTAAGATAAGCCAAAGTAATCGCATGAACAGCCGCCATACCCGAACTGGTCGCAACCGCACGTTCCGCACCATCTAATACTGCCAAGCGTTTTTCAAAAGCCTGTACGGTTGGGTTGGTATAACGTGAGTAGGTGTTGCCTTCAATTTCACCTGAGAATTTTGCAGCTGCATCGGCAGCATTTTCACAAACAAATGATGAAGTCAGAAAAATCGGCTCACTGTGTTCGCCTTCAATTGTACGGTTGTGTCCGGTACGAATTGCCAAAGTATCTAATTGATATTCAATGTCGTCGTGTTGACTCATCTTTACTGCTCAGCCCTAAACTTAGTCCTAAGACCTGTTTGTTAATAATTGCCAACATTTTGAGCGCCAAGCGCATTTAAGGTCAAGGTAAAATATATAAATATCGTTTAGACTTCATTCAAATCGGCGCCGTGTGTGATAGAACACTTTATGAATCAGCTACAACGCAAATTTAATCCATACAGAAAAAAGCTAAAAAACCTGAGTATTCGTCTGTTAAAAAGTCGTGATTTGGTGCTTTCACAAACCACGCCATACGACATCGTGGGACGTTATAAATTTGCGCAGATTCGCTATTACGCTTCGCCAGATAAGCAATATAAAGAGCCGCTGGTTTTTATTGCACCTTTAGCAATTACTATGTCGATTTATGATTTGTATCCTTATCGCTCTTTGGTGAAACATTTTCAGCATAGCGGTTTTGATGTGTATTTGGTTGATTGGGGACAATTGACCTATCAACATTGTCATTTAAATTTTATGGCTTTTATTCAAGATGCAATCCCCAATTGCATTCAGCTCATTTTACAACACGCCAAAGTCGAACAAATTTCACTGCATGGTTGGAGTATGGCGGGGGTATTTGCCATGTTGTATGTGGCAGATCAACAACCCGCACATATTAAAAACCTTATGGTTTTAGGCAGCCCTGTAGATAGTTATGCTTCGGGGCGAGTTGGCAAACTCTTTCAACTGACCAATCAGCTGATTTCTAAATACCCTAAATTACAACATGCCTTTTTTTCAGGAAAAATTCCCAAACATTTAATTCATACACCAGGTTTAATCAATGCGATTGGTTTTAAAATTTTAGATCCTAGAGCATGGCTAGAAAGCAATAAACAGATGCTATCGAATCTGCACGACTTACAAACCTTGCACGAAAACGCGACCTTAGCCAATTTTTTAAATAATATGATTGATTATCCAGGTGGGATTAATCAGGACATGGTATTGAATGTATGGCTGCAAAACCCACTCAAACAAGGCGCTATTCAACTGAATCAACATACCATTGAACTTAAAAATATTGATTGTTCACTTTTGGTCGGTGCGGGTGATAGCGATCAAATTGTCACAGCTGAAGCTGCTCACCCATTATGTGAATTGACAAGTAGTAGCGATGTCACGTTTACTCTTATTCCAGGTGGACATTTAGGTTTAATGTCCAGTCAAAAAAGTGCCAATGCGTTTTGGCCTAAACTGACCACATGGTTAGAACAACGATCCAGCAAAATCGGATAAAGAGAGCAAGAACATGATTCAATCTGTTGCATTTATTGGCTTAGGCGCAATGGGCTACCGCATGGCAGCACATTTACCTAAACATTTTGACACGGTCTATGTTTGGAATCGTAACTTTGCCAAAGCCGAGCAACATGCTGCTGAATATGGCACACAAGCGGTTGAATTGGCTCAAGCGGTTCAAGCAGATATTATTTTTTCTTGCTTACCGACCAGTACCGAAGTTGAAAACCTAATTGCACAAATTCAGCTGAAAGCAGGCTCAGTATGGGTCGATTGCACCAGTGGCGTACCTGAGAGTGCTAAAAAATTAGTACAACAACTTGAAGTACAACAGGTCGACTTTTTAGATGCACCTGTAAGTGGGCAAACTATTGGTGCAGAAAATGCGACATTAACAGTCATGATTGGTGGTAAAGCTGCTGCTTTTGAAAAAGCCCTACCTGCAATTCAGGCTTTTGGTAAAGTGATTCAACATGTAGGTGAACCTGGCGCAGGCTTTGCAGTAAAAGCAGTCAATAATATGCTAATGGCTGTGAGTTTATGTGCAGCAGCTGAAGGCTTTACCACCTTAAAAGCACATGGTGTAAACTTAAATCAAGCCTTGCAATGTATTAATGCTTCGAGCGGTAAAAGTGCAGTAACGGAAATGATTTTGCCGCAGCGAGTCCTGAACCGTGCTTTTCCAAATACTTTTGCTTTATCTTTACTAGCTAAAGATACAGGTATCGCATTAGATTTAGTCCATGAAGCAGCTTTGCCTGCACCTGTATTGGCTTTAACCCAAAGCCTGATTCAAGCAGCAAATTTAAGTGCAGAAAAAAACAGTGATTTTTCCACTGCCGTGAAAATGTATGAATTATGGAGTAATATTACCCTAGAGTAAGAACTCGCCATTGAATATACATCTATAAACCCAATAATGTGTATTAAGTGGCTAGTCACACCATCATTAAATAGAGGAAACTCTTATGAACAAGTTTAGCATTGCGATATTTGCAAGCCTTGCAACTTTAATTGGGGCAAGTTCAACTGCTTTTGCATCTGAACAAGAATGTCAAAAACTTAAAAATGACCACGATGTGATTTATGCATCAAAAGGCTTCTGCTTTAAAGATCCTGAAGCTAAAGCACGTTTTGGCAATGACAACTGTTATACAACCAAGCCAAAGTTCTCTGAAAAAGAACAACAACGTCTTGACGCAATCAAAGCACGTCAAAAAGAACTGAACTGTAAATAACCGTTCTAAAATAGCATAGGCTAAATTAAAGGAATCATAATGGCTTACGATGATCAAAATATTTTTGCAAGAATTCTACGTGACGAGCTTCCTGCAATTAAAGTGTATGAAGATGACCAAGTTCTTGCGTTTATGGACATCATGCCACAAGCCGATGGTCACACTCTCGTGATTCCTAAGACACCTGCAGTAACCTTATTGGATTTACCTGCAGATGCAGCAGCTTATACTATTCAAATTGTTCAAAAAATTGCGAAAGCCATTGAAAAAGGCTTAGGTGTGGATGGTATTGTGCTCATGCAGCTGTCTGGTACAAGTGCTGGACAAACTGTACCGCATGTTCATTTCCATTTAATTCCAACTTCAGTTCACGAACTTGGAAAGCATGCTGCACAAATGGGCGATCAGGAAAAAATCCTAGCACAGGCCGAAAAAATAAAAGCAGCGCTTTAAAATATTTCCAAAACTGTATTATAAAAATGAATGGAGCACTCGCTCCATTTTTTTCGCATCATGTTTAATTTCCCGATTAACCACAGCATTGATGACAATAATATGTCACTCCCCTTGCAATTAAGTTATTCATTTCATAAATTTTTTCTAAATTTAAAAAACCTGTTCACTTAAAATTTGCGATTAAAGGTAAGTTTTTGATCTAATTTGTTCTTTTTTAATAATTTTGAAATATTTCCTTAATATTACTGTCGCATTTGTAAGGAATACTTAGCACCAATAGAGAGCAGCGGTAGATCAACCCTACTTCTGAACAATGTTTAGGACTAAAAAACAATAGTCTGTATTGGAGCTACACATGAAAAAAACGCTTTGCGCATTAGCAGTTGGGGCAACCTTATTTACACCAGCACTAGCTATGGCTGCTGATGTTAAAGTTTATGGTCGTGCACACGTATCTTTAGACTATCTTGATGATGGAAAAGACTACAACGAAGTTGGTCTTTCTTCTAACTCATCACGTTTAGGCTTCAAAGCTGAACAAAAATTAGAAAATGGCATGACTGTTTTTGGTCAAGTTGAGCAAGAAATTAACTTTGCTAGTGGCTCTAAAAATGGTGATGATTTAGAGTTTGCTACTCGTGATACCTTTGTTGGTTTAAAAGGTGACTTTGGTCAAGTGCGTGCTGGTCGTTTTGACAGCCCATTTAAAGCAGCACGTGGTCCAGTCAACTTCTTTGGTGACCAAGTTGGTGACATCCGCAACGTAACACGCGTAGGCAACTTACGCTTTGATGAGCGCAATGAAAACACTATTGAATATAAAACACCTAAATTTGGTGGTGGCTTTAATGTAATTGGTGCATTATCTCTACATGAAGATAATAGTCCATCAGCTGATGATTCTAAAAAGCAAGATAATAAAGACAAAGATAAAGCATATGATCTTGCTTTAACCTACAAAGAAGGTAAGGTAGATTTTGCAGCTGCTTATGAACATTATGAAGAAGATGCGGATAAAAAAGAGCGTGATGGTTTCCGTATCGCTGCAGCTTATAAAATCACACCTGAGTTTAATTTAGGTGCGCTATATCAATATCTAACACATGATGATGATAAAGCAAACCCAGATGCACAAGTCTTTGGTGTGGCAGCTGACTATAAAGTTGCACCTAAAACTTATGTACGTGGTCAAGTCTTCCACCGTGACGTAGATGCAACTGACGCAAATGCAACTTTATTAGCACTAGGTGTAGAACATCGTTTAGATAAAGCTGTACGTGTTTACGCAAACCTTGCTACTGTATTAAATGACAAAGAATCATCACTAACACCATGGAAAGAAGGACGTTCTAATAACGTTGATGGTTTTAAAGGTGAAGATGCTCTAGGTCTTTCTCTAGGTTTCCGTTACGACTTCTAAGTCTGAACTAAAACTTTAAATATAAAAAACACGCTTCGGCGTGTTTTTTAATTGCAACAACCTATGGGCAAATAAAAGCCAGCAAATATGCTGGCTTTGTTTATCTACATAAATTTTACAAAGATAATTTTTGTATTAACGCTTTAAAAAGCCAGATACTAAATTCATCACCTGTTGAATATCATCATTGGCTTCTTGTTTACTGGTTTGCTCACCTTGCGGTGTCAATGAGTCAATAATTTGTGGTAAGACTGTAGAAATCGCACTATAAATGTCTTGCTTCGGAGCCTGAGTTTGCTGTGCAACCTGTTCTACATCGGCATCATCAAATAAACTTTGTACTTGTTCAGCACCTACATGTGCATTTTCACCTGGGCCTGTAGACACCCAGTCATCCACCTGACTGGTTAAGCCTTGTCCTTTTAGTTTATCCAAAGCACCTTGTAAACCACCCTGTTTTTGAATCCATGCCAACACCAAAGGCAAGACTGCAATCAATAAACTTTGTGTACCTGAAGCACCTGTAGCAGAACGCTGTTGTTGCCCACCCAACTGACCAAGCACCGAACCAAGAATTCCACCCAAGCCACCTTGCGCAGATTGTTGGTTATTACCACCAAGTTGCCCCAAAACCGAACCTAAAATACCGCCCAAACCACCTTGAGATTGATTAGATTGCTGATTGGCACCCAGTGCCTGCCTTGCTAAAATTTCAACAATATTGCTTAAATTGGTCATTTTATTTTCCTCATCATGCCCTTATGACAGCATACGAAGTTTTGACTGAATTTCGCGCTTGAAATTGTTAAATTTTGCAATACCCTAAATTTATGTTAAGCATTTAACATTATTATGTTTTTGTTAGTTTAATCCTGCACTTACCAACGGAATTTATCCCAATTTTCAGGATTTGCCCAAAACTTTGAGTTAAACCAATCAGGTACGTGCTTATAAGTCAAAATATTAAATTGCCATAAGCATAAATGATGCTCCTCAAAGCGATGTTCAATCAATTGCGTAAAACCAAGCGCTCTAAGCAATTGCTCATCTTGACGCGTAGCAACCACCACAATACGCTTTGCAAATAAGTCACGTAGCTTCACCAAAATTTGCGAGGTGTGTTGCGACGTCTGCGAAGCAAAATCTGAAGCATCCAAAAATACAACTGCCAAATCAAAACGTTGGGTAAAAGGCAGATTTAAAAATGCCAATGCGCTAAAATACTGCCATTGGATAGTTGGCTGCTCATCAGCCGCTTGATTGTTATGCTTCGGGCTTGCTTCAATATTTTGCCCTATACACAATGCAGTCGAAATTGGCTGTTGTTGAGATAAATCATCAATCAATGCTTGAATTAAACGCATTTCAGCCATCACTGCATTCCTTCATTTTTGAGAGAGTATTCTTATGGAACTACAAGGCATTTGCCATAAAATGCACGCAGGTCTTAAGGACCATAGTGTAACTGATGAACATGTACAAAAGGCAAATGTTGAATATAAATTTATTCTAGACCGTTCAGAAATTGACCTACCCTTTCAGCTTGGGCAAGAACTTGAACTGGAATGGACTAGCAATATTTATTGTGTTTCTTGTGGCGTAAAAACCCCAAAATCCTATTCGCAAGGGCATTGCTTTAAGTGTTTTAAAACTAAAGCATCTTGCGATATGTGCATTATGAAACCTGAAACTTGTCACTATCATTTAGGTACCTGTCGTGAAGATAGTTTTGCTCAAGAAGTCTGCTTTCAACCACATATTGTCTATTTAGCTAATTCCAGTGCTTTAAAAGTGGGGATTACACGTCTAGGACAAATGCCAACACGTTGGCTTGATCAGGGCGCAACCCAAGCCTTGCCAATTATGAAAGTTGGTTCACGCCGTTTATCTGGGCAACTCGAAATCATGTTTGGTTCACAAGTGGCAGATAAAACGGACTGGCGTAAACTACTCAAAGGCGAAGCAGAACATCTAAACCTGATTGAAGTTCGGGAGCAGCTAATTGAAGAATTTGCACCTAAAATTCAGACCATTCGCGATGAATTTAGTCAAAACTTAGAATTCAATGAATCCGTTGAATTGTTAGATAAAGAGCCACCACGTGAGTTTGTTTACCCTGTAGAGCGGTATCCTGAGAAAATTAAATCACATAATTTAGATAAAACCCCAATTATTCGCGGTAAGTTACAAGGTATTAAAGGACAATATCTCATATTGGATACAGGCGTGATTAACATCCGCAAATACACAGGTTATGAGCTAAAAATTCGCGCAGAATAAATCTTAAATCTTCTTGCCTAATCTTTTATATGCACCAAAAAAAACCAGCAAATTTGCTGGTTTTTTTGTAGATACACAATCAATTATTTGATTTTCGCTTTGGATTTCAAATATTGCGTATAGTCATCCAACTCTTGTTGAGCACGCAATTGTTGATACAACTGCGCCAACTCTTTCAGTTGCTCAGGCGTTAAAGCATTCGATGTAGTATCGTTTACATTTGAGACAGCCACAACAACCAATTCATTTGGTAAAGATGCTGTTGTCACTGACCACATGCCTTGCTTAGGTGCAGGTACACTAAATGCAGCACGTTCAATTTCACGCTTTAACAAACCATCTGCACGGGTGAATGTGCCTGCATTTTCAAAACGAATTTGGTTTTTCGCCAAAACGGTCGCTGCAGGTTGAGTTTTAAATGCATCCAATGCGGCTTGAATATCTTTTTTCGCTGCATCAAAGGCTTTTTTCTCAATCAGTTTAGCTTTTACGCGTGGTGTTGCTTCTTCTAAAGTTTGCACACCTGCAGCATGGTAATTACGCACTTTAACCCATACCACATCGCCATTGGCTAAAGTAATGTTACTCGATGCGTTGCGATCGCCATTTTTCACATCATCATTAAACAATTTAACTTTGACAGGAGGCTGGCTTAAAACAGGATGCTGCGCCGCTAAAGTTAAACCATTAACAGATTCAACTTTGGCCGTTTTCACTTCTTCTGCCACCACATCTAAAGTATCACTGCTCACCACCAATTCATTTAAGCTGTTGATAGTATCGGTATAGGCATTTTCAATTTTGGCTTTTTGCAATTCTGCCGTTAAACGTGCTTTTTGAGTTTCAAACGTAGGAATTTGAACCGTAGCACCTTCTGTTTGAATCACATGATAACCATATTGAGTTTTAATAGGCTGTGATACTTCACCAGATTTTAAGCTACCCACGGCTTTGTCAAAAGTATCGCCAAATACGCCTGCTTCATAACCTGCAACCTCACCGCCTTTGGCTTTAGACTCAGGATCATCCGAATACTTTTGCGCAACTGCAGCAAAACTTTTACCTTGCTTAATTTCAGCAGCGGCTTGCTCTGCAAGTTTTTTAGCTGCGGCATCATCACGCGCATCGGTAGTGATTAAAATATGTTTCACTGTCGGTACAGCAGCACCTTTTTGAGTTTCGACAAACTTTTGATACGCTTGTTGTAACTCTGCTTCAGTGACAGCCGTATTTGCAGGTGCAATATTGGCTGGAGTTACCACAATGTAATCAACATCAACGCTGGCAACCCGTTTAAAGGCATTAGCGTGCTGTTCATAATACGCCGCAATTTCTTGCGCATTTGTGGTGATATTTTTCTTGTAATCATCTAACTTAATACTAGATAAATGCAAAGTACGTTGCTGGGTTTGCAAGTTGGCAATTTGCTGAATATCAGATGGACTAACTAAAGCATAATCGGTAAAGATAGCACTGAACATTTTTAATGCATGGTCTTGACGTAAGTTTGCTACAAGCGCCTGATTGGTCATGCCTACAGATTGCAGATAGTTTGCATACAAGCTTTCAGAAAACTTGCCATCCTGTTGGAAGTTTGGTTGCTGCGCAATCATTTGTTCGATTTGTGCATCGCTCAAAGAAATCCCTAATTTCTCAGCTTGTTGTAATAACAAGGTGCGTGCAACCAAAGTATCTTTGGCTTTGTTTTGAATATAATTTTGATTCAATAGTGTTTCATCGCCATTGGTATAGGCCAAGTATTGTTCTTTCAGGGAATTGGTCAGATTATCTAGTTCTCGTTTTGAAATTTGCTGACCATTGACCGTTTGTACAGTGTCCTCAGACTGACCTCCACTAAAATATCCTTCAATACCTACAAGCGCTAAAGGGGTCAAAAACAAGACGAGCAAAACTTTGCCCAACCAACCCTTAATAACTTTACGAAAAGATTCCATAAGTATTCCAATATTTTATTTGTGCGAGATTTTAACTGAAAACCCTCAACGAATGAATGCGTTGAAGCCGTTTATTGACATTATTAATAAAAAACGCGCCAATTGGCGCGCTTTCTTGGCATTTTAAAAGATTATGCTACTGAATCTTTTAAACCTTTACCCGCTTTAAAGCTTGGTACTTTGCTTGCTTTAATTTCAAGCGCAGCACCTGTTTGTGGATTACGACCCGTGCGAGCAGCGCGCTCTTTCACATTAAATGTACCAAAACCAACGAGGGTTACAGTATCACCCGCTTTAAGCGCTTCAGTAATAGAAGCAATTGTAGCGTCTAAAGCCTTACCAGCATCAGTCTTAGACAATCCCCCTTTCTCTGCAATTGCATCGATTAATTCTGATTTATTCATGAAAATTACGTCCTCTTAATATCGTTTATTTAAGGTCCAGAGATTTAATTTAAATTACCGTAACGCCTTTATAGCAATGCTTTGAGGGTAAAAGCAATACTCCCTACATGCTTTTATGCAAAATAAATGGTAAAAACGATGGAACCATTAGAAAGTGTTGCATTTTGCCCTAAAATACCTGATGTATAATAAAGCAGCATCTTTTAAGTACAATTTGTAGGGAATTAATTTTTCGCAACAGCTTCTTTTAATTGTTTATTTTCTTCAATCAAAGCATCAACTTTGGTATGCAATTGGAGTACTAATTGCTCCAAATGTTGCAAGTCTTTTGCTGTCACTAAGCCAATTCTATTTAAAGAATGATTCACGCTATGGTCAATTAAACGCTCAACTTTATCTTTAGTGTCAATAACCGACTCTTTGGCTTTTTCAGACACCTTTTCAACTGTTTGATCGGCAATTTCTGTGGTTTTAAATTCTAATTCCTCTCCCACCTTGACCAGAGAGTCAAACAATTTATTGCCTTCTTCTTCTGCACGTGAAAATGCACCTAAACCCGCCAACCAAATTTGCTTGGTATATTTACGAAAGTCGAGTGATGATTTACGTCCTGAACGTAATTTATCTTTATTTTTCAATGTGGTTTCTTGCTCAACCAAATGCTCTTCTACGCTATCCGTCATTTTTTCCATGAACCTCTCCTGCTTATTTTATGCGCACATAAATGTAATAAACCTACAAAATGCTTTCATAATAGCAAATTAAATACTTGATCGTTTTGCTAAACTGTTCTACAAAGCATGATTATTCGCTGTGCTTCTATAAGACTTATTCGCTATGAAGTGCAAAACAAGGAATTCAACTTTAGATTTAGGGACTTGATTTTATGAGTGATTCGCAACAAAGACAAAGTAATCCGCATTTGTTGCTGACCATGCTCATGATTGTGTTAGAAACAATTTTTAGCTTTATTCTGAAACATGATCGTGTGGTCGCTTTGCAGGCTAAAAAATTTGTTAACCAGAAAGTCACTATTAAAATTAATAGCTATATTCCTTATTTCGATATTTACGTGGAATTCAATCCAAATGGCATCCTCTTTGACACCAAAGCACCCGAACAAGCTGTCGATTTAGATGTACGTACCACCCTCATAGATTTATTCAAAATCTTCATTTTAGGTAATCGCCGCAGTATTAAACACATGCGTATAGATGGTGACATTACCCTGAAAGATGAATTTCGTGATCTGATTTTGCATTTTAGTGCGCCCAAAGTTTTAGCCGACTGGAAACAATGGCTGAAAGAAGCACCTCAAGAACAAGAGTTGATCGCTTCTAAAAAGCGCATTGCCCCACTTCTAGACAAAATTGATGAACAACGCTCTAAAATCAACACCTTACAAGTTGAGCTGAAACAACATAAAAACCGCATACGTCGGATTGAACGCCGTCAAAAGCGCATTAACATCGCCTTTGGTGTAATAACGATATTATTAATTACGTTATTAGTGTATAATTTATGGGTCATTTAAACGCATTGAAATATCAAATAAAAACAGCGTAAATCCTCGCGCACAATATCACAATAAAATACTTGACTATTTTAGTCGGGATTCATAGAATACCCATATCTAGTCTAATCATGTGTATCGAATCATGCGCTTAACAACTCGCGGTCGCTACGCAGTGACTGCTCTACTTGATTTAGCTTTGCAGCCAACTGAACAAACGATCACGCTTGCTGAAATTGCAGCCCGTCAAACTATTTCTGTTGCTTATCTTGAGCAGTTATTCGCAAAACTTAAGCGCCACGGCTTAGTGTCTAGTGTTCGCGGTGCTAACGGTGGCTACCATTTAGCACGTAGTGCAAATGAAATCACTGTGCTAGAAATCATTGAAGCCGTAAACGAAACTGTTGATGCAACGCGTTGCGACCATAAAGGCAACTGTCAAAATGGTGCAATGTGCTTGACTCACGACTTATGGCAGGAACTCTCCCATCATATTGCCGACTATCTCGCTAAAATCTCACTTGCTGACTTAATTGCGCGTGACAACGTACAAACTGTTGCCATCCGCCAGAACACAGCACCGTTTGATTCAGCTCTTTTATCGGTTACAGGTATTTGACATGAAACGTCCAATTTATCTTGACTACGCAGCAACCACTCCTGTAGATCCTCAAGTTGCAGAACGCATGATGGAGTGCCTGACTTTTGATGGGACTTTCGGTAATGCCGCTTCTCGTTCGCACGCTTATGGCTGGCAAGCAGAAGAAAAAGTTGAATATGCTCGTGAGCAAGTTGCAAACTTAATCAAAGCAGACCCACGTGAAATCGTATGGACTTCTGGTGCAACAGAATCGGATAACCTTGCACTGAAAGGCGTAGCACAATTCTATGCGTCTAAAGGTAAACACATTATCACCTCTAAAATTGAGCACAAAGCCATTTTAGATACGTGCCGTGAGCTTGAATCTGAAGGTTTTGAAATCACCTACTTAGACCCACAACCACAAACAGGTTTAATTACACCTGAAATGGTCGAAGCGGCAATTCGTCCAGACACCATTTTAGTGTCGTTGATGATGGTAAATAACGAAATTGGTACGATTACCGATGTTGCTGCAATTGGTGAAATCACCCGTGCTAAAAAAATCTTCTTCCATGTCGATGCTGCCCAAGCTGCTGGTAAAGTAGAAATTGATTTATCCACCTTAAAAGTAGATTTAATGAGCTTCTCTGCACACAAAATCTACGGTCCTAAAGGTATTGGTGCACTATTTGTACGTCGTAGTCCACGTGTACGTTTAAAAGCGCAAATGCATGGTGGTGGTCATGAGCGTGGCATGCGTTCAGGCACACTAGCAACCCACCAAATTGTAGGTATGGGTGAAGCATTTGAACTTGCAGGCAAAAACTTGGCTTCTGAGCAAGCCCGTTTACGTGTATTACGTGACAAACTTTGGAATGGCTTGAACAGCATGGAACAAGTATTCCTGAATGGTCATCCAACGCTAAACGTTGCTAACTACTTAAATGTCAGCTTCAACTTTGTTGAAGGTGAATCCTTAATGATGTCTCTTAAAGATGCTGCGGTATCTTCAGGTTCTGCATGTACTTCAGCAACCTTAGAGCCATCTTATGTATTACGTGCATTAGGGCTTTCAGACGAACTTGCACACAGCTCAATTCGTTTTAGTTTTGGTAAATACACCACTGAAGAAGATATTGATCATGTCCTAACTGTGACTAAAGCCGCAGTTGAAAAGTTACGTGAACTTTCACCGCTTTGGGATATGTATAAAGAAGGGATTGACCTTTCTAAAGTCGAATGGACTGAACACTAATTCATCCCAAATCTAATGGCTTTGACAGGAAGCCATTAGATTGATAAAGGTAATTTCACCCCCATATTTATATTAAGGCTGACCCCGAGGTTTGGAGAAGCGACATGGCTTATAGCGATAAAGTAATTGATCATTACGAAAACCCTCGTAATGTTGGCGTTTTAGACAAAAATGCTGAAAACGTTGGTACAGGTATGGTGGGCGCACCTGCATGTGGAGATGTAATGCGTCTGCAAATTCAAGTCAATGACGAAGGCGTGATTGAAGAAGCACGTTTCAAAACTTATGGTTGTGGTTCGGCCATTGCCTCAAGTTCTTTGGTTACTGAATGGCTTAAAGGTAAAACTTTAGATGAAGCACAAGCCATCAAAAACATTGATATTGCAACCGAACTTGCACTTCCACCTGTGAAAGTACACTGTTCTGTATTGGCAGAAGATGCTATTAAAGCTGCTGTAGAAGACTATCGCAGCAAAAAGACCAAAGCTTAATTTACTAAGTTTTGTGGAAAAATAAACGGAGTTTTCATGATCAATTTAACTGAAAATGCTGCAACTCATATCAGCAATTACTTAAAGAATCGCGGTAAGGGTCAAGGTATTCGCGTTGGTGTGAAAACTTCAGGCTGTTCTGGTTTGGCTTATGTACTCGAATTTGTAGATGAAGTCGATACGCATGATCAAATGTTTGAACAGTTTGGTGTTAAAGTTTTCGTTGATCCGAAAAGCCTGGTTTACCTTGATGGCATGGAAATGGACTATGTCAAAAATGGTTTAAACGAAGGTTTCGAGTTTAACAACCCCAATAAAAAAGGTGAATGTGGCTGCGGTGAATCGTTCACGGTATAACAGCCGCTTCCCTCTTTTTAGTTTAAAACAGTGTACAATACACTGTTTTAATTGTATTTATTCAGCCAATTTTGCACACTAATCGCGGATTCCATCTCCCATGAATCATTTTGAGTTGTTTAATCTTCCTGTTGAACTCGATATTGATTTTGCTACTTTAAAAGCTGAATTTTTAAAGCTACAGCAGCAATATCACCCCGACAAAGCCGAAGACAAAGATCAGGCATTGATTAAATCTAGTCAAATTAATCAGGCATTTAAACAACTTTCTGCGGTAGATAGTCGTGCTGCATATTTACTCTCATTGAAAAAGCAAGATTATCATCTCGATCAATCCATTCATGATTTTGAATTTTTACAAGACGCCTTGGAAATTCGTGAGCAATTGGATGATGCCAGTTGTGCCGATGACTTACAGTCTTTGAAAGTTGAAGTACAACAATGGGTTGATGGTTTAGTCCGTGAATTTAAAATTGACTATGCCGAAGAAGATTGGGCAGAAGCACGTGACACTGTGCGTAAATTGCGCTTTTTCACAAAAATCATGGCTGACATAGACAAAGCTGAAGATCGTTTCCTAGATGATGACAGTTTTGATTTAGACGATGATTTTTAATTTTAGTTTGTATTTTAATATTTAACGGGCAAAGGATTTTACATAATGGCGCTCTTGCAAATTGCAGAACCAGGTCAATCAAGTGCACCGCATGAACATCGCATTGCGATTGGCATCGACTTAGGCACCACGCATTCATTGGTTGCCACAGTTCTTTCTGGTAAAGCCAAAGTCTTGCATGATGAGCAAGGTCGCGTGCTACTGCCGTCTATCGTCCATTATGCAGCGCAAAATACACATTATGGCAATGCAGCTGCGCCATTTATCACTACAGACCCTAAAAACACGATTGTTTCAGTCAAGCGTTTTATGGGTCGCTCTAAAGCGGACATCAAGTTTCAACATCCATACACTTTGGTGGGTGAAGACAATCAAATGCCTGCGTTTGAGACAGCTCAAGGTCGCAAAACACCTGTTGAAATTTCTGCAGAATTACTTAAACAACTTAAAGACCGTGCTGAAGCCAGCCTACAAAACCCTGTAAATGGTGCAGTGATTACTGTACCTGCATATTTTGATGAGGCGCAACGTCAAGCTACACGTGATGCTGCCGAGCTTGCAGGTTTAAACGTATTGCGTTTATTAAACGAACCGACTGCGGCAGCTGTAGCTTACGGTTTAGATCAAGACACCAACTTAGCACAAGACCGTAACTATGTGATTTACGACTTGGGCGGTGGTACTTTTGACGTTTCTATTTTACGTTTCTCTCAAGGTGTTTTTGAAGTTTTAGCTACAGGCGGTCACACTGCTTTAGGTGGTGATGACTTAGATCGCCTGATTGTAAAATGGGCAAAAAAACAGCTGAATATTAAAAGCTTGGATGATGCAGAATATGCACACTTTATCGTGTCTGCACGTAAAGCCAAAGAAGCGCTCAGCAATGCAGAAAGTGTTGAATTAAAACTTTTAGAACATACGCTGCATTTAGACCGCACAAATTTTGAAAGTATTATTCAGGTTGCATTAGATAAAACTATTAGTGTGTGCAAACGTGTATTACGTGATGCCAAACTTGACCTAGATGATATCCAAAATGTGGTTTTAGTCGGTGGTTCAACACGCTCTTATGCTGTACAAAAAGCTGTCCGTGAAGTATTTCATCAAGAACCATTATGCACAATTAACCCAGACGAAGTGGTTGCAATTGGTGCGTCAATTACCGCTAATCAACTGATTGGTAATAGTAAAGATGGCTCATTGCTCTTAGATGTTACCCCACTGTCTTTAGGTTTAGAAACCATGGGCGGTTTGGTGGAACGTTTAATTTCACGCAATACTGCAATTCCTGTGGCACGTCGCCAAGAATTTACCACTTATCAAGATGGTCAAACTGCCATGCTCATTCATGTGGTACAAGGTGAACGTGATTTGGTAGAACATTGCCGTAGCCTAGGTCGTTTTGTACTGTATGGTATTCCACCAATGACTGCGGGTCAGGCGCGTATCGAAGTAACCTTCCAAGTCGATGCCGATGGCCTACTTAGTGTTTCAGCCAAAGAAACCACTTCTGGTGTGACTGCAAATATCGACATCAAACCATCTTATGGTTTATCTGAAGCAGATACCGAGCGTTTGCTGCTAGATGGTTTTAAATATGCAGAAGAAGACAAGCAATTGCGTCATTTGCATGAAACAAAAGTTGAAGCGCAACGTGAACTTGAAGCTTTACAACAAGCTTTAAAGGTAGATGCTCAACTTTTAAGCTCAGAACAGTTGCAAGCTTTGAATACTGCCAAAGCGCAGTTAGAAGCCGAATTGACTGGGCAAGACATTAAAGCCATTGAACAGGCTGTTGAACAGCTTAAAATACACAGTGATGCTTTTGCTGCGCTTCGTATGAATCAACATATTGATGCAGCACTTAAAGGCACTAAACTCGATGACTGGTCGAACTCAAACTAATTTAAGGTAAAGATTATGCCACGTATTAAAGTACTTCCACATGCGCAATTCTGCCCAGAAGGTGCTGAGTTTGAAGTCGAACAAAATGCCAACTTATGCGAAAGCTTACTTGAAAATGGCATTAAAATTGAACATGCTTGCGATATGTCTTGTGCATGTACGACCTGTCACGTTGTGGTTCGTAAAGGCTTTGACAGCCTAGAAGAAATGGATGACGTGGAAGCCGACTTATTAGACCGTGCTTGGGGCTTAGAGCCTGATTCACGCTTATCTTGTCAGGTTAAAGTGGTCAATGAAGACTTAGAAGTTGAAATTCCAAAGTACACCATTAACCATGCTTCAGAAAATCATTAATCAGAAAATGATACTAAATCTAAAATACTGCGCTACGGCGCAGTTTTTTCATAACTTCGGATTTAAAAAACTTGAGGATTTAAAGGTTAAACGAGAACCGTGTGATAAGAAAGTTTAGTGACTTTCAGGAATATGAGTTTTGGCAATTTCTTCAACAGGTGGATGTTCAATCACTTCATCTTCAAGATTGAGTTTTACAATACCCTGTGAGTTGGTCAGTTTTTGCTGTGTTTGAATTCTTTTAATCATTTTTTCTAATACGGCAATCAGTTCAGGGTATTCAAAATTCTGCACTTCATCCAAATTCAGCAACAAATGGAAGCCCTTGTATTCGTAGTCAAACCAACGCTGATAATCCGACTTGCTAGCCGCATATTTTTCCATCACTTGCCAAGTTTTTACAGGGCCTTGAATCCCCTTTAAAAAGATCGGTGCTTTTGGTACACACAAATAATCATTTTTAATCAGTTTATACGTATCATCTGAAAGTAAAATTTCATCGACTTCTGCGGCACTTTGCAAACGTGCGGCCAAGTTAGCATCACGTCCAACAATGGTATATGCCATACGATGTGCTGCACCGTAGTTTCCAACGTGGCAGTATCCTGTACTGATACCCATACGAATATGTAAAGGTGGATAACCCATTTTGACCCAACGCTCGCGTAACAATTTCATTTGCTGACGCATTGCGATTGCCATGTCTACACAAGTTTTAGCATCTTGCTCAACGCCTTGTGTATTTGGATCACCAAAGAAAATTAAAATCGCATCCCCCATGAACTTATCTACCGTTGCTTCATATTGCTTGGCAATTTCGGTCATGTGACTTAAATAATCATTGAGTAAGAATGCTAAATCATCTGGAATCAGTGTTTCAGAAAGTTCGGTAAAGCCCTGAATATCTGAAAAGAAAATTGTCATTTTTTTTCGTTTGTATTCGATTTTCGCTTCCGATTCACCCTTCATAATAGATTGCCATAACTGCAAAGGTGCATAGCGACTCAGCTGATTGGCAAATTCCATATATCGATTCATTTGCATATAGTAATGATCTTTTTTTGCCATGGTATAGCCAATACGACGCGCTTGATACGCACTGCCCATTCCAAAATAAAAGATCATACATAAAAAAGCTAAAATCGTAAGTTCGGTACTGCTTTGTTCAAAATACTCGTTAAAACCAAAAATAAAAATATTACAAATATAAAAAACTGTGACCGCCAATAAGGATGCCAATGCAACTAAAAAAAAAGAAACTTTAATATAAATCGCGGTATATAGCAGCGCAAATAAAGCGGCAAAAGTAAGTACCAAATTCAGATGTACCGCAGACAAACATGCTGCGACTACAATAATATCAATAATAAACAGGATATTACGCTTAGCTTGATGACTATATTTATATTGCAGCCAGCGTGAAAATTTAGGAATAATTAGTAATAAAAAAGTGAGAAAAAATGGAAGATAAATTTGATAATTGGTATCGGCATAGGTGTAGTGATAGACCACCATAATCAGGGATAAACTTGCATACCCGACTAATCGATGCAGAAATTCGAATTGTTGAGGATCTCTTTCCATCCAATTGTACATGAATAACGCGGCCTACTCCAATCTAGGATTAAAAAGCCACGCATGCTGCGTGGCAATTCATTTCAATTAATCCATTCGCCAGTCAAATGGCATATCGCCTTGACCACGCAGAGCAAGCATCAAGGTTTGACGCATGTGAGACAAAACTTCATTACTGTATGGTACAGCTGGCGTACCCCAAACAGGTTTAGGCCAAGCTACATCATTTTGATAACGTACGACGTGATGAAAATGCAATTGTGGAACCATATTACCTAAAGCCGCCACATTCATTTTATCGGCACGGAATACACGTGCTAATTGGCTAGATAACCAACTAGATTCACGTAAAAATTGTTCTTGGTCTGCCTGACTTAATTCATATAGTTCTGTAACCCCTGGCACACGTGGAATTAGAATTAACCAAGGGAATTGCATATCATTCATTAAACGACATGTTGACAGAGGAAAGTCGCCTACAAAAAAAGTATCTTGAGCAAGTTGTGGATGCAAACTAAACATATCTTTATAAATGACGCAAATTGTAATGATGGGTAATACTATCACATCCCTAGTGAACTGAGTATGATTCCCATCATGTTTCGATGTAAATAAAGTGCAATTTTAACCAAATTCATCATGAATAATATTCATTATAGAATCAGTGGTTTCTTAGAAAATATTCATAAATTTACCGATGTGATATTTAGGTCAATTTGCATTTTAATCTCAGCTGTGCAAAGTTTTTAGCAGGCTATTTAATAGATCGGCAATAAATTGAATCCGCTTTTCAGCATCTTGCAACATTACCATTACTTTCAAACGCTGCCCACCATCCATACGGAAATAGGTCGGATGTTTTTGCATCATTTGAATGATGCTCATGGCTTGCACAGGCGTATCTGGTGAAAATTCGATATGACCGCCATTTGTACCAATATCAATTTTGGTGATGCCCAACTGCTCTGCTTTTAATCGTAATTGATGCACCGCAAAGAGTTGTTTCACCGCTTGTGGCGGAATACCAAAGCGGTCAATCAATTCCATGCGGATATGATCAAGCTTTTCTTGAGTATCGGTATTACTGATGCGTTTGTAGAACAATAAGCGCTGATGCACATCGCCTAAATAATCATCTGGAATTAAAGCAGGCATGTGTAGATTAATTTCAGCAGTCAGTGACAACGGCGCATCAAAATTCGGCGTCTTACCTTTTTGAATGGCTTTGGTGGCTTTTTCCAACATTTCCATATACAAGCTATAGCCAATAGCTTGCATCGAACCGCTTTGTTGCTCACCCAGTAATTCTCCCGCACCACGAATTTCCAAGTCTTCGGTTGCTAGCATAAAACCAGCCCCTAAAGTAGAGGCTCGCTGAATGGCATCCAAGCGTTTTTCAGCATCACCTTTTAAGCCTTTAATAGATGGTACAAGCAAATACGCATAAGCTTGGTGATGCGAGCGCCCGACACGACCACGTAGTTGGTGCAACTGTGCCAATCCGAGTTTGTCGGCACGTTCAATTAGAATGGTGTTGGCATTTGGAACATCAATCCCTGTTTCAATAATGGTTGAGCACACCAAAACATTGTATTCTTTATGATAAAACTGCTGCATGACCTGCTCTAGTTCACGCTCTCGCATCTGCCCATGTGCCACAGCCACCCGTGCTTCAGGTACTAGCTCACGAATCGTTTCTGCACTACGCTCAATAGTTTCTACTTCATTGTGCAGGAAGTACACCTGACCACCGCGTAATAACTCACGTAAAATCGCTTCTTTTACGGTATCGCCGGTATGTTCCTGCACAAAGGTTTTCACCGCTAAACGGCGTGCAGGCGGTGTGGCAATAATGGATAAATCACGCATACCGCTAAATGCCATATTTAAGGTACGTGGAATTGGTGTTGCGGTTAAAGTCAGCATATCAACATCGGCACGCAACGCTTTAATACGCTCTTTGTCACGTACGCCAAAACGATGTTCTTCATCGACAATCATTAAGCCTAATTGCTTGAACTGAATATTTTCTTGTAGAATTTTGTGCGTTCCAATCACAATATCGACTTTGCCTTCTGCTAAATCTTCAATGGTTTTCTGATGAGATTTGCTAGAACCAAAACGCGACAAGACTTCAATACGCACAGGCCAATCGGCAAAACGGTCTTTAAAAGATTCATAATGCTGTTGTGCCAACAATGTGGTCGGAACCAATACCGCGACTTGTTTATTGTTCTGTACCGCGACAAATGCCGCCCGCATGGCGACTTCAGTTTTACCAAAACCGACATCACCACAGACCAAACGATCCATTGGTTTTGCCATTTGCATGTCATGTAAGGTCGCTTCAATTGCATTGGCTTGGTCTAAGGTTTCTTCATAAGCAAAGCCACTGGCAAATTGCATATAAAGGCTATGATCCAATTCAAAAGCGAAACCTGGTTTAGATTGACGGCGTGCTTGAATATGCAGTAATTCTGCTGCGACATCGTGAATTTGTTCCAACGCTTTGCGTTTGGCTTTATTCCACGCATCTGTGCCTAATTTATGCAAAGGCGCAAGGTCTGGGTCACCACCGCTATAACGGCTAATTAAATGCAAATTGGTAACAGGCACATACACTTTTGCAGCATCGGCATAATCGAGTTGTAAAAACTCATGTTCTTGCTCATCAATGTTTAAAGTAATTAAACCTGCATAACGACCTACACCATAATCAATATGTACCACAGGTGCGCCAATGCTTAACTCGGTCAAACTACGAATTAAAAACTCTTCTGAAACTTCCTGCTGACGTTTACGACGGCGCTGCACCACGCGATGTTCATACAGCTGATTTTCTGAGATCACACTCAATTGATGCTGAATGACCAAGCCGCGGTCTAAAGGCGCATTGGTAATCGCAATGGCTTGTAAAGACTGCTGAAAGGCCTCAAAACTCTCAACTTGTGGAATTTCACCTAAAGCTGCACGTAATGCATCTTTTAACGTTTCACGGCGGCCTGCACTTTCTGCCACCAATAAAACAGGATGATTGGCGGCATCAATATATTGCTTAACAGCATGAAAGGGTTGTTCTTGTTTTGGATCAACCGCTAAACGTGGTGGAGCTAAGGTGCTTAAATTCACCACACCTGCTTTTTGATCAAAAGCTTCAGTCGATGCAATCACCCGTCCAAATTGATTGAGTTGTTCTAATAATTGATTCGGTTGTAGGAATAATTGTTCAGGCGGTAAAATTGGTTGGTCGATATTATGACGTCGGTCTTCATAACGATATAGCACATCTTTCCAAAATAGTGTTAAATCGTCATCGACCGCCTTATCTGTAATGACAATGCAATGCTTTGGTAAGTATGAAAGTAGTGTATTTTGGCCTTCAAGCTGTGCTTGAGTGAAAAATAACGGAAAATAAAACTCTAAACCAGGCGATGCAATGCCATCTAGCACATCCTGATACACAGGGTTCTTCTTCGGATTTGCTGTTGGGAAACTTTCTGCATAGCGGTCACGGAAAATCGCACGACCTTCTTTTAAAGGAAATTCTTTGGCAGGTAAAACCGTAAAATTCTGCAAGCTTTCGGTAGTGCGCTGCGTTTCTGGATCAAAAAACTTTAAGGTTTCAACTTCATCATCAAATAAATCAATACGAATGGGTGCTTCCTGTCCCGAAGCATAAATATCCATAATACTGCCACGCACAGCAAACTCACCATGATCATAGACTGTATCGACCAGATGATAGCCTGCTTGTACCAAACGCTGTTTTTGTTGTTCCAAATCAAACTTTTGCCCAACACGAATATCGAAATGTTCACCTAACACCCATGAGGTTGGTGCAACACGTTGTGCCAAAGTGGTTGCCGAAACCAGCAACACACCTTGCTGCGGCATATTGGATAAAATCGCCAGACGCTCCGACACAATATCTTGATGTGGTGATAAGCGGTCATAAGGCAAAATTTCCCAATCGGGGAAAATGGTCGGTTTTAACCCGTAAAACTCTAATTCACTTTCCAACTGAGCCAAATGTTGTTGATTGCGCGCAACAATCACAAATAAATGCGGATTCTGCTGACCAATTTCTTTAAATAATAATGCTGCGGCAGAACCTTGTAGATTACCAATCCAGCGCTTTTCGCCAGCTTTCAGTTGAGCTAAATTGAGTTGGGAAATTTCGTGTTGGAACATGTATATAGCTTTAGGGTCTAAACAACATAGGGCTTATACTAGCACGATGAATTGACGGTTTTGCGTAATTTTTTCATCCTGCATCGCAGCGTTTTAATTAAAAAATTTTATAAAACAGCATGCTTTAAAGTTTCATACACGCTCCTCTTTACTTTTGATCACGTAAAAACTGTCGATAATAATCATTCAATTTTTTCACAATCGATTTAAATTCCAGTAGGTTATCTTCGGTATTGCCAAGCATTGTGTTAAAACGCTGTTGCGCAATTTCCAGATCAATTTTTTCATTGATAATCATGGCAATAGAATACAATTGCGCTAAATCATCAAACTGCTGCATACGGCGATTGGATAAATAATTTAAACGCTCTGCCAAAACATTGTTAAGAACAATACCATCGACAATATAGCCTTGTTCTGCATCCCATTGAATTTTATGTGCTTCTAAATAGGCAATTTCTTCGAGATTGGCTTTATTTTTAAATAGCCCTGTGAGTATGCTAAACATTCTAAACCTATGTATTGGCGTAAAAACGTGAATGCTGCAGAGTTTAAAGGCTTCACTAAAACGGATGCAACTGATTAGGGTAATGTATGCTCAATTGATGTTATATGAACCGTACCAGGTTTGTCGGAGACTTTTTATTTAAGTTAGGCCACCTGACCTAACGGGTTAATCTTATCATAGTACATTGCTTCAAACTCAAAAGGTGATACATAACCCAGTGCACTGTGTACACGCATTTTGTTGAACCAATCTACCCAGTTTAGTGTCGCAGGTTGTACATCCGCTAAACCTTGCCAATCTGCTTTTAAATATTCAATCACCTCTGTTTTGTATAAGCTATTCACCGTTTCAGCCAGAGCATATTGTATGAATCACCAGTCGTACCGACTGATGCTCGTAAATTTACTGCTTCTAAACGATTAGTATATTGACCAAGGGGGTCAGTTTTTAAATGCCATTAGGGGGTCAGTTTTACATTGCCGCTAACAGTTTTGATGAACATCCAACTCAGAACTCAATTCAGTAAGTGTTTTTTCTTCTTTGATCGCAGCAAGTGCTACCTTAGCCTTAAAGTCGTTTGAAAGATTGCTTCTTGGTCTACGTGCCATAAAATACTCCATATATTGATGCTTATAACATCATTTGGGGAGCAAAATATTACTTATAAGTGTTGTTCAAATTTCCTGATCCACCTCTATTCATAGAGATTGTTTCAATTTAGTGATCTCTATGCATCATAAAATTTGAGTTATTTGTTATCAGCCTACTTTAAAACCTCTTGATTTAAAGGAGTTTTTATTTTTCATAAAAAGTGAGTTTATTTAACATACCAATAAACTTCTTTCATAAGTCAAAAAATGATCATAAGTAATAAGTCAAATTAATATTGAAATTCCTTTCTCTTGCGCTATATCGCTCAGGATGAGCAATACATCCCGCTAGAGGGTGAGGGGTGCGAATTTATAAAAGAGAGCTGATACACGACATAATGAAAAGTTTAAGGCAATACACGGTACAACGTCGCAAAACATTGTTCTGCTTTTTCATTACTACAGAAATTAATGGTATGCGCATTTTTCCATTTTACAAAATATTGTGAAATATCGCCTGTTTGGTCTTCCTGATAACCAGAACAATCCACTTCATTGTTTTCATATTTAACTTGCAAGATCAAAGCAGGTAAGGAATTTGCAGGGTCTTGCGAAGGTTGATAATCATACACACCCGCAGACCATTCTTGACCACTTTTAATCACTACATCGCTATTGCTTTTAAAGTTATAATATTCGATACATTTACGATTATTTGGGATTTGCATGCCCCACAGTCCCACAATTTCTGGGCGGGTGGTCACACGAAATTTATTGATGGTTTCTGATGCTACTGGCGCTAACTTGGCTGAATCTATTATTGTATTTTCATTTGCAATCGCGGACACAGAACATAAGCTTAAAACTGTGGTTAGATATATTTTTTTCATACATTTATTTAAAGATATAAACCGTTTAGACAACTTAACATATTTTCAATCCAAATCTGCAAGCATAAACATAACACAACAATTTTATTTAACGAAAGTGTGACTCAGTTTACATTTAATCGACTTTGTAGGTAATGGTTATTTGATATGATCGCCTTTCTGTTATGAACGTCAAACTCATCAGGTTTTTTTCTTAATTATCAACCCATTGCAAAAGTGAGTTTAGTACTTGCAAAACTTTAGCATGCCCAAAACTGTATCTTCTACTCAAAAGCAAATATTTGCCTTGGTGCTGCTAGCCGTTGTGGTATTTCTTGCTTATATATTGGGTATTTTTACTCGCCCGCTTAGCTACTTTTCATTTTTTTGGCCAACCACTGCCCTCTTGTTAGGTCTACTCATTCGCTTTCCATCTCTAAAAAATTTTGGTGGAATTTTGGGTGCGTTTATCGGTTATATGGGCGCCGATTTAGTCACAAACAACACCTTGCTAATAACGCTGGGTTTAACCCTTTCAAACTTTGTGGCTGTTTTTAGCGGTTTATTTTTCTTTAATTATACCCGCGCCAAACTTCCAGCGAGCAATAATAATGTGTCAGAGCTGTACCCACATATTATTGCAGTGACTTTAGGCTCCTGCTTGGGTGCTTTATTTGCTATTCTTCTGCTGCCAAATTTGCCGCACACCTTTATGTTAAAAGAAAATCGTTGGATTGATTTTTTTACTTGGTGGTCTGGTGAAATTTTAAATGCGGTAATTGTCTTACCTTTAATTTTGGCTGCCCCAGGCTGGTCTAAATTCAAAAAACTTATAAATAATCAATATGCTAAAGAAACTCAAATTCAGGATATCTTGCCCTTTTTTGCATTACTGATCTCTATCGCCTGCACCCATATTTTTTATGGACCAGGTGCATTGTTGTATCCATTGGCTGCATTAATTTGGGCAGCTGCCAGCTATCAACTTTTTAATTTGGCACTGATTAATAGCTTGGTCTGTTTAACTCTGTATCACAGCGTCACAGGCTTGTTTATAGATCAAGTGAATTCGAGTTATTTAACCACCATTATTTCTATTCGTGTGGGTTTGATTATTTTAGGTCTTGCCACGTTAATTTTATGTGTGATTAGCCAAAACCGAAATCAGTTGTATAGAGAAGTATTGTATTTGGCAAATCATGACAGTTTAACCGAAACACTGAACCGCCGTAGTTTTACTCAGTTAAGTGAAAAAGCTTTAAAGCATAAAAACAATCATTCATTGTCTTTAATTATGTTAGATATCGATGATTTTAAAAAATTGAATGATCAATATGGGCATTATGTGGGTGATCGTGCTTTGCAACATCTCTCTAACATCGTTAAAAGCAATTTACGTAATCATGATTTATTTTGTCGCAATGGCGTTGAGGAATTCATTTTTTACTAAACAATAATAACTTAAATGAAACTCAACGCATTGCGGAACGTATTCGCTTGTGTATTGAACATCAGCCTTTACATTTAGAAAACTGTGAACCTATTGGATTTACAGTAAGCATAGGTGTATTACATATTCACTTGCCAACCACTCTCCCTTTACAAGATTTAATTATTCAGGCAGATCAGGCGCTATATCAGGCAAAAATGCAAGGTCGTAATCGGGTCATTCTTGCTTCTTAAACAAAAATAGCATACAACATCAATTTGACAATACAGATTTTCAGGATTGAAATGAAACTTGCAGAATACCTCCAATATGATGCTTTAGGCTTGGCAGAGCTGGTTGCCAAAAAGGATGTTCAGGCCTCAGAATTATTAGATATTGCGTTACAACGTGCTGAACAAACCAATCCACAATTAAATGCCATTATTATTCCTATGCATGAACATGCACGGCAGCGCACACAAACAAAATTAACAGGCCCATTTGCAGGTGTGCCCTTTTTAGTCAAAGACTTATTTCAACAATATGCAGGCTATCCGACTTCATTTGGTTGTCAGGGTTTAAAACGTGCGCATCATCTTGCAGAACAAAATGCAGAAATTGTAAATCGTTGGGAAAATAGCGGAATCGTTACCTTTGGACGTACCAACACGCCTGAATTTGGGATTAAAGGGATAACCGAGCCAGATGCTTGGGGTGCATGTAAAAATCCATGGAATTTGAAACACAATAGTGGTGGTTCTTCTGGTGGTTCTGCGTCTGCAGTTGCGGCAGGTATTGTGCCTATTGCAGGAGCAAGTGATGGCGGTGGTTCAATTCGGATTCCTGCATCTTACTGTGGTTTGTTTGGTTTAAAACCAAGTCGTGGACGCACCCCGTGGGGGCCACAACTCAGTGAAGCCATGCATGGTGCAGCGATGCAACATATCTTAAGTAAAAGTGTACGTGACAGCGCAGCAATGCTAGATGCAACGCATGGCGCGGATGGTCATTCACTGTTTAAAATTCAAGCTCCTGAACGCAGTTATTTAGATGCAATTCAGCAAGCGCCAAAAAAATTAAGAATCGCGTATTCTACCCAATCTCCGATTAGTACAGCTGTTTCACAAGATGCTATCAACGCCATTCAAAAAACAGTACAGCTTTTAGAGTCTTTAGGGCATGAAGTTGTTGAAGACCGACCTTCTATTGATGGCATGCAATTGGCCAAAGATTTTATTACCACATGGTTTAGCCAATTTGCTTATTTAATTAATGAAATTCAAACTCGCCTACCAAATCATTCCGATAATTTTGAGCTAGATTCTTTGGCTTTGGCTGCCTTTGGGGGAAAAACCACGTCAGTAGAGTACATTCGCAATTTGAATAATTGGGGGGTATACGTCGCGCAAATGAATCAATTCTTTGAGCGTTATGATTTATACCTCATCCCTGCAACCGCTTCAGTTGCACCGAAAAATGGCGAAGTGAAAACTCCTGCATGGCAAAAACCAATTTTAAAAACACTAATACATGCGGGTAAAGCACATTGGTTAGCGCAAGGTAAATTGGTCGATCGCATTGTTAGAGAAAACCTAAAATGGGTGCCATTTACTCAACTTGCCAATATTACAGGGCTGCCTGCAATGTCTGTTCCGTTATATTGGAATAAAGATAATTTACCATTGGGTTCACAGTTTGTCGCGCCTTTTGCACGTGAAGATCTACTTTTACAACTGGCTGCACAACTAGAAGCGGCTCAACCGTGGTGGAATCAATACGCTAAAATCCGTATTTGATTTGACAATATGCATGATGCAAGCAAACTATACCGATCCAACATTGCTTGCTTCTATTTCTGAATAAAAGAACGGTATCAACTAACTAAGGTTTGGTATCGTTCGACATTGACTACGACTCTAACTGTTTTGGCAATCCCCAAATAAAACACAGACCAATGAGTGTAGATAATCCTGCAAAAATAAAAATCCATTCACCTGAAACAATATCCCAATAATAGCCTGCCAAAATACTCCCTGCTGCGACACCTAAACCCCACATGGTACTGTAAAGTGCTTGCCCGCGACCTTGTTGCCCTGCTGAAAAGTTTTGAAAAATCACCCGCATGGCAATCATATGAAATAAGCCAAAGCTAAAGGCATGAATGCTTTGTGCAAAAAATTGAGCAAAAAATACTGAGGGAAATAGACCGACAATCACCCAACGTAAACCTGTTAAAATTAAACATACGGTAACCAGTGAACGCCAAGACCAACGCTTTAAAAACAAACTTGCGTAGGCAAACATTATAATTTCAGCAATCACCCCGACAGACCACAATAAGCCAATCTGGCTTGTGCTAAAGCCTGCCTGACTTAAAAAATTACTATAGAAACTATAAAATGGTGCATGCGAAAACAGTAAAATCAATTCAATAATAAAAAATGAATAGACCACTGGGCGCTTTAAAATAGGCAATAAAGGTTCAAGTTGTTTTTGTGCAATGGGTGCCGCGCTTGGTTCTTGAATACTGAACGACCATAGAAATGCCAGTAAAGAAATGCTGAGGAGCAACATCGGTAACATGGAAATTGGTATAATTTCCAAAATAGCACCAATACCAAAAACCCCGACAATGAAGCCAATAGAACCCCATTTACGCACTTTGCCATAAAGTTCTGCACGCTGCTCGCCCAACCAAAACAAAGTCACGCCTTCAAATTGTGCCAAAATTGCGTTTTGGAAAAAGCTAAAAATCAGCATGAGTAATGCAACAGACTGAAAGCTATTCGGAATAATAAAAATCAGCAACCAAATGCTAGCTTCCATCCAAGTTGCGATACGCACCAAAAGCATCCGTTTGCCTGATTTATCAGCAATCCACCCCCAAATAAAGGGAGCAAAAAAGCGCGTTAAAATAGCAATAGAAGATAAAACACCAATTTCTTGATAATTAAAGCCTTGATCTTCTAAATACAGACTCCAAAAAGGCAAAAATGTCCCAACAATTGCATAGTAGAAAAAGTAGAATCCACCTAAGCGTGTCGATATATTCAAGGCTTGCATAAATGTATATTTCCTTGATTTTTCAAACACATAAACAAGTGCATTATCTGACCTGATCTAAAATTTTAAGACTCCGATATATTAACACTGTAGTAATTTAATTTTGAGTCAATGACTGATTAAAGCGGAAAATACCCTAAAAATCACATCAAATTTTCAGAGTAATATGGCTTTGTTGCATAAATATTTTTTAAAATACTGATTTTTAATGTTTTGTGGAAATTTCAACAAAAATAAATTAAATAAAATCATAGTTTAAGGTGTTTGTGCAACAAAGCCGAGTAATATTGAGAAGTTTTGTTAAAATTGTTTAGCCGCAAGATGCTTGCAGAATAATTTTAGTTTTCGGATCGACCAGCACAGTGACGCGATTCATACGATAATCCATGGTGACAGGCTGCCCTGGTGCAACCATTCTCACAATTTCAGCTCGGGTCAGCGCTTTAATTTGTGTTTCAGACAAGCCTGTTATACCGATTAACTGCCCAGTAGATTCTGGGACACAATTTTGCATGGTCTGTGTCCCCTGAGTTTGTTCATTTACAGGTTGATTGCTACACGCAGCTAAAGTTGCCACGCTTAAAACAGTCAGAACACTATATAACTTTTTCATATTTATACTCGTTTTTGCTTTCTTCAAAGGGTAATCCCCCCCCTAAAAATAACATAACTGATTCAATGCATAGTAAATTTTCAGTAAAAACTGCCATGCTAAATTTTTTATTGATCAAAATAGATTAGACGCAAGTTTGAATTAAGTTTAATTCTCAATCACCCTTAAGCTCATTTCAGCCAAAATAGCCTAGTTGACAAATGCTGATCTATAAAAATACCAGTAGAAATGTGTGATATTGTTATCTTTTGATCAATTCTTCAATTCTTCAATTTTTCCTCGTGTGAAAAATTAAAAAATTTGCATCCAATGGCTAAAAAGCACTAACCTCGATACGATCCACTAGTCTGCAGTTATATTGAGTCTCTGTCTAATTTAGATTGATATAACTTTAAATCACTAAAACTCTAACAATGATGGTTTGATATTCTTCATTTTCCTCAATCAGTTGTAAACGCTTTTGTTCTTTACTCACCACCTTAAAACGCAAGTTTTGATATTCAATAATGCTCGGAATTTGGTCAAAATATTGTGCATTGGCATCAAATTCATCTTCAAATAATGATGTGCCAAGTTGATAATCCATGCTTTTTAAAACGATATATTTCACCGTTGTTTTCATCACAGCATCCTTTTATTGCTTTTCGCTTTACTTTTATTTGTATCACCGTTCATTCCACGTTTAAACCCATAATTGTAAATTATGCTGTATTTATAGGCAGTTAAATCATGAACATTCTCTTTCAGTATTTTACTTTTTGATGTTTTTTCGCACAAGTCAGTAAAATTCAGTACACTTGAGCAGCTTATTCTATTCTCTTGTAGATTTATCATGCTCAAACAATGCTGTGCTTTACTTGAACAACGCCAACAGACTGTGGCTTTTATAGAAAGTGCCAGCTCAGGTTACTTATGTAGTCAGTTTTCTATTTATAAAAATAGCGGTGCGAATATTTTACTCGGTGGATTGGTCAGTTACGATCCAAGCATTAAACGTGAAATCCTGAAAGTCAGCGCAGAAATGATTGATACGTATACTGCAGAATCACCCGAAGTTACTCAAGCCATGGCAATTCAGGGGCAAAAGTTATTTAGCCGTGCTGACTTTGTTGTAGCATGCACAGGCTTACTCAAACCAGGTGGCAGTGCCACACCTGAAAAACCTGTCGGGACATTTTTTATCGCTATTCAATATCTGCAGCAGACTTATCATTACCAATATTGTTTAGGAGGTAATCCCTTACAGCGTCTAGAACAACTAACCAATTTGGTTGCCCAAAACCTGATTGATTTAATCCAGCAAGATTCTAATACGCCAACGACATCATGAAATAAACCTAAAGAATAAACTGCATAACTCACACACTTTATTCATGGTTCAGTCGTACACTCATTTTATGTATAAAGTGGATGATCTATGCCATGCGCTACAACGCTATTCTGTTCGTTACTGCCAGTTTATGGCTACCTAGTTTTGCTTTTGCAACTGTTGGTGGTCCGCAAAATATTGAAGTTTTAGGTTTAGATCAAGCAGATCAAAAAGTCTATTTGATGCGACATTATTTAGATGGTCGTGGTCGTTTACCGCAATTGTATTACTATCAACTCAATCGAAAGCAGTCGCCTGCGAAACTCATTGAAGTTAAATCGCTATATATCAATCCAAAAACCAAACGCATTGATTATGATCAGAACAGTCAAAAGTTTGATCGTGAAATTGCTAAAATTAGAAAACGGTTGAAACCTTTGACGCCAATCCGTGCCAGTTCTGCCAAAATTCAAATCCTTTCAAAAAAGACAGCTTACGTCGCATCGTGGTTTGATCCTGAAATTAAAGTTCCCCAATTCAACTACACCTACCGCCTACGTTATGGCAATTTAAAAAGTCCGATTCAACAGGCGGTAGATTATAAAACAGGATTAAGTATTTCTCAGCGCTACCAAATTCCACAGCAGAATAAAGTGTTGATTACGGTAAAATATTTAGGTATCCCTTTTGAAACAGGTTATAGCATTGAAGATCCTGTTCTACTTTCACGCTAATCTTAGCAATGATCCCTCAAAAAAATAAGGTTGCATTGCTCAACAATGAAACCTTATTTTTAGTCTAAATGCAGCATCACTAAACCAAAATTCTAGCTATGCAACTTTTGAGACAACCAATTAAGCTGCTGAACGCTCTGCAATTGGTACAACTTTGCGTAATTCAGGACCAGTATACTCTGCACTTGGACGGATAATACGGTTATCTGCACGCTGTTCCATCACGTGTGCGGCCCAACCTGTTACACGGCTCATCACAAAGATTGGTGTAAATAGTTTGGTCGCAATGCCCATAAAGTGATACGCAGACGCATGGAAGAAGTCAGCATTACAGAACAACTTCTTCTCACGCCACATCACTTCTTCACAACGTACCGATACAGGATAAAGTACGGTATCGCCTACCTCTTGCGCTAAACGCTCAGACCAGATTTTGATGATGCCGTTACGTGGATCATTGTCTTTATAAATCGCGTGACCAAAGCCCATGATTTTTTCTTTACGTTCCAGCTTGCCTAGCATTTCACGCTCAGCTTCTTCTGGCGAGGTCCAGTTTTCAATCATTTCCATCGCAGCTTCATTCGCGCCACCGTGTAATGGGCCACGTAATGAACCAATTGCTCCTGTAATACATGAATGCATGTCAGATAAAGTGGATGCGCAAACACGTGCCGTAAAGGTCGATGCGTTGAACTCATGCTCTGCGTATAAAATTAATGATACGTTCATTACTTGTTCATGCAATTCATTTGGTTTTTCACCACGCAATAAATGCAGGAATTGTGCGCCAATTGAATCATCATCCGTATTTTCTTCAATACGCACACCATCATGGCTATAACGATACCAGTAGCAAATAATAGCAGGCAAAGTCGCCAAAATTCGGTCTGCAACATCTTGTTGCTGTTCAAATGACTGTTCGGTTTCTAGGTTACCTAGCATTGAAACGCCTGTGCGCATCACATCCATAGGGTGTGAATCTGCAGGAATACGCTCTAGCACTTCTTTCAGTGCTTGTGGCAAGGTGCGTAAAGATTTCAATTTTGCTTTATAAGCAGCCAATTGCTCTGAAGTCGGCAATTCACCAAAGAAAATCAGGTATGCAACTTCTTCGAACTGACAGTTTTCTGCCAAATCCTGCACATCATAACCACGGTAAGTTAAGCCTGCACCACTTTTACCAACAGTTGAAAGTGAAGTTTTACCTGCCACTTGTCCGCGCAATCCTGCGCCTGTGAGTACTTTTCCTTCAGCCATTTTTTTAATTCTCCTGTTTGAATAGCTTGTCTAATGTGTTTTCAAAATTATGATAATCAAGGAATTCGTATAATTCTTTGCGTTGCTGCATTTTGTCTAAGACATTGACTTGAGTGCCATCTTTACGAATAGATTGCATCACTTCTAATGCAGCTTTTTGCATGGCACGTGTTGGTGAAAGTGGATACAACACCATACGAATACCCTGCTCTGCCAATTCTTCAGTGGTGTAGTATGGGGTATCGCCAAATTCAGTAATGTTTGCAAGTACTGGTACACCTACTGCATCACATACTGTTTTATACATGGTAATGTCTGTCATCGCTTCAGCAAAAATTGCATCTGCACCCGCTTCCACACATGCACAAGCACGGTCAATCACCGCCTGCAAACCTTCTTTTTGCAAGGCATCTGTACGTGCCATGACAACAAAGTTTGAATCAGTTTTTGCATCAACCGCAGCTTTAATTCGATCGACCATTTCTTGCTGAGTTACAATTTCTTTGTTTGGACGGTGTCCGCAACGCTTTTGTGCAACCTGATCTTCAATGTGTACTGCAGCAGCACCTGCAGCAATCATTTGCTTAATACTGCGGGCAATATTAAATGCACCACCCCAACCTGTATCAATATCCACCAATAATGGAGTATCTACACGCTCAGTAATACGACGTACATCTTCCAAGACGTTGTCTAAACTAGTCATGCCCAAGTCAGGTAAACCGTAAGAGTAATTGGCGACACCTGCGCCAGATAAATAAATGGCTTTATAGCCAACCTGCTTTGCCATCATTGCAGCATAAGCATTTACCGTGCCGATAATTTGTAATGGCTTTTCCACTTCTAAAGCTTGTCTGAATCTAAAGCCCGCAGATGTTTGTTCTGTCATCTTCCTTTCCGCTTTTTTACTATATTTTTCGAGATTTGAGTATATCGAGAATGAGAGATTGCGCCATGGCTTTTTAGAATCTATACTCTAAAACTTTAGTCAAATAATTTTAAAATTTATTGCACAATAAATTTTCGTGATATTGGTTATTCTTTATTTTTGATAAACACAGATTTTTAGTATACTTAAAAAGCAAAATTAAGCTATTTTCTTAAATAATGACTATTTCAGCTCCAATTATGTCATGTCCAAGTACACTTCTACACAGCACCTTGTACATATATTTGCTATAATAACAATCTTCTTTCTATTTAAATGCTGACTTTTTATTCAATATGCATGAACTCGCTCACTTCGCTCCTTTAGCTAAAGATATACCACCAACTAAGCGTGGTCATGAGCGATGTGTGGCATTATTAGTCAGTGCAACCGAGTTATTTTTAGAGCGTGGTTACGATGCCGTATCTTTAGATGATATTGTGCAACACGCAGGTGGTTCTAAAGCGTCGATCTATAAATACTTTGGCAATAAAGAAGGGTTATTCAAGGCCATTTGTGATTATCGCCGTGATAAGTTTTTTCAGGATATTCACATCCCTTTTGAACAAATTGACTCAAATTTACGTGGTTATCTAATTCAGACCTTATTGAATTTTTATCATCATATTCTAGAACCAGAAAATGCAGCCTTTATGCGTCTGGTATTAGAACAAAGCCAGCGCAATCCTGACATTGCCTTACACATACATGAGCGTGGTCCTTTGCATGTACAACTTTGTATTGCCAAAGTATTAGAACATGCCTGTCAGCAGGGTTTAATTTCTTGCGAACAGCCTATTTATTCTGCACAACTTTATTTTGGTATTTTAAGAAATTTTGAGTGGCGCATCAATATGGGTATTCCCAAACAAGAAACGGAACAAGAAACAACCAATTATGTAAGTTATTGTGTAGATCGCTTTTTAGAGGCACATCAAAAAACTTAGAATTTTTGCAATTTCTGCATCCTATAGTATATTAGCCGATTCCCTTTTTCACTTAACCAACCAACAACTAATTGTTGTTTTTCCCATTCAACAATTATTGTGGAGTAACGAATGGCTCTACGTCACTTTCTAACATTACGCGATTTATCGACTTTAGAACTGAATCAAATTTTGCAACGCGCCATTGAGCTCAAGCGTAAACAGCATAACAATGAAGTTTTCCAGCCTTTTCTAGGCAAAGTCATGGGTATGATTTTTGAAAAATCCAGCACCCGAACCCGTGTATCGTTTGAAGCTGGCATGAGTCAGTTTGGTGGTAGCGCAATTTTCTTATCATCACGTGACACGCAATTAGGTCGTGGTGAACCAATTGAAGATTCTGCACGTGTCATTTCAAGCATGCTTGATATTGTGATGATTCGTACCTTTGGTCACGACATTGTAGAACGCTTTGCTTCTTACTCTAAAGTTCCTGTTATCAATGCTTTAACTGACGATCATCACCCTTGTCAACTCCTTGCAGACATGCAAACCTATGTTGAACACCGTGGTTCAATTGAAGGTAAAACTGTGGCATGGATTGGCGATGGCAACAATATGTGTAATTCATATATTGAAGCAGCACACATGTGGGGCTTTAATTTAAAAATTGCTACACCGAAAGGTTACGAGCCAGAGCAGCGTTTCCTTTCCGAATTTGCACACTGCGTAGAATTGGTAGATTCTGCAGAAGATGCAGCAGTTAATGCAGATCTTATTGTGACCGATGTTTGGGCAAGTATGGGCCAAGAACAAGAACAAAAAATCCGTGAAAAAGCATTTGCAGACTATCAAGTAAATGAAGGTTTGATGGATTTGGCACATCCTGATTGTTTATTTATGCACTGCTTGCCTGCGCACCGTGGTGAAGAAATTTCTGAAAATATGCTCGACCATAAAAATGCAGTGGTATGGGATGAGGCAGAAAATCGCTTACATGCACAAAAAGCATTGGTTGAGTTTTTAATCAATGAAAATACCAAGAAAGATTAATTAATTTTTCCAACGAAAAGCACCCAAGGGTGCTTTTTTATACCGCAAAAGCTATAATCGGAACATAATTTTTATAAGCGACACTTTCCATGCATTTCAAAAAAACTGCCCTGTGCCTTGCTACAATTCTAAGCTCTACTTTTATTCAGGTTCAAGCCTCAGAATTTGATGACTATTTACAGTCCAAACAAATTATTGATCAAAATTTTAAAATTCAACAACCAGAAAAATTGAATGAAATATTAACGGTATTAACTGCAGAAGACTCTCGAACTCTCCCAATTGAAATTGATAACAACACCATCATTGAACAATTTAATCTATATGCAGACCGTACCGAGCTTAAAGGCTTGATCATTACCCCTGATTTTGTACAGTTTGAACAGGATTTGGGTGTAAAAGAAATTCAAAAAGTGATTAAAAAGAATGTTGTACAAAACTGCAATATTTTCTTCGAGCATCAATATCAACGCCACAACCCCTACATTGTAAAATTACAGCTCAGCTCTGAGAAAAATAGCTACGATTTAGAACTCAAGCAAAAAGATTGTGGTATCAGATAGTACCTTTTTAGCGATTGGTTCTCTACTTTAGCGAACCAATCCTTGTGGTTGTAAGATAATCATGGCCGCACCAATTAATACCACTGCCCCACCCATTATGTCCCAACGGGTCAAATATACTTGATCGACATAACGTAACCATAGCAATGCGGTAAAAATATAAATTCCGCCATAAGCGGCATAAATACGTCCCGAAGCAGCTGGATGTAAAGTCAACAACCACACAAAAGCACCTAACGCTAAAGCTGTAGGAATCCACAACCAATGGCTTCTTCCCTGATTTAAAATCAAATAAGGGAAATAACAACCTAATATTTCCATCACAGCGGTTACCAAAAACAGTACAAATGTACTTAAAACTTTCGTCAATTGAATATCCATGCAACCTACTATTATTACTTCTAACTGTTAAATACTTTCTTCAATAAAAAACCCGTGCGAACACGGGTTTTTTATTATGTAGCAATCTTTAAGCAGGTTCAGCCGTTTGATCTTCAAACACTTCAAGTTTCAAACCGACGGCCTTACCGTTCTCTTTCTTCACAGAAACAGCCACATTACCGCCCTGTTCTGCAAGTTCACCAAACAGAATCATTTCAGCCAATGGTTTTTTCAAATGCTCTTGAATTAAACGTTGCATTGGCCGTGCGCCCATCAGGCGATCATATCCATGCTCAGCCATCCATTCACGCGCATCTTGATCAACCTCAAGAATGACTTTTTTATCATCCAACTGTGCCTGCAATTCAGTCAAGAATTTATCCACTACATTTTCAATTACAGTAGTAGGTAAAGCTTTAAATTGAATTACTCCATCCAGACGGTTACGGAACTCAGGCGAGAAGGCTTTTTTCATCGCTTCTTGGTTGTCATTACTGTTGTCTTGATCCATAAAACCAATACTCACGCGTGAAAGACTTTCCGCACCGATATTGGTGGTTAGAACCAAAATCACATTACGGAAGTCTGATTTACGACCATTATTATCGGTCAATGAACCATGATCCATAATTTGTAGCAATAGGTTAAATACATCCGGATGCGCTTTCTCAATTTCATCCAATAACAACACACAATGCGGATTTTTATGAATCGCATCAGTGAGTAAGCCACCCTGATCAAAACCTACATAGCCTGGAGGTGCACCAATTAAACGTGAAACCGCATGGCGCTCCATGTACTCAGACATATCAAAGCGAACCAACTCCACACCCAACAGTTTTGCCAACTGTTTAGTAACTTCGGTTTTACCGACGCCTGTCGGGCCAGCAAATACAAAACTACCGACTGGTTTGTCTGGTGTTTTTAAACCAGCACGTGACAGTTTAATCGCTGATGCTAATGCTTCGATAGCTTCATCTTGACCAAAGACCACACGTTTTAAATCACGCTCAAGATTTTCAAGAACGGTCTTGTCATCTTTTGACACAGTTTTTGGTGGAATACGTGCAATTTTAGAGACGATATCTTCAATGTTTTCCACTGTGATTAAAGTATCATCCTGCTCAGCTCTTAAACGACGCTGCGCACCTGCTTCATCAATTACATCAATGGCTTTGTCTGGCAAGAAACGGTCATTAATAAATTTAGCCGATAGCTCTACAGCAGATACCAATGCTTTATCATCATATTTAACATGGTGAAATTCTTCAAATTTCGATTTTAATCCACGTAAAATATCAATCGTTTCTGAAATTGAAGGCTCATTTACATCAATCTTTTGGAAACGGCGTGAAAGTGCATGGTCTTTTTCAAATACCTGACGATACTCTTGAAAAGTGGTCGAGCCAATGCAGCGCAAAGTACCATTTGCCAATGCAGGTTTAATTAAATTCGATGCATCCATAGTGCTGCCCATGCTTGAGCCTGCACCAATAATCATGTGTATTTCATCGATAAATAAAATTGCATCAGGTTTCTTTTTTAAGGCATTTAATAGTTGTTTTAAACGCTTTTCAAAGTCACCACGGTATTTCGTACCCGCGACCAATGCACCGATATCCAAACTATATACTTCGGCATTTTCAAGGGGTTTTGGCGCTTTACCATTCACAATCAACCATGCCAAACCTTCGGCAATAGAAGTTTTACCCACCCCAGGATCGCCCACCAACAATGGGTTATTCTTACGACGACGGCATAGAATTTGTGCAGCACGCTCAATTTCTTTTTCACGCCCAATTAATGGATCAGTTTTACCCTTTTGCGCCTCAGTATTCAAATTTAGCGTGTAAAGCTCTAGCGGGCCTGCATTGGCAGAACTTGAACTTTCGCTATCTAGCTCTTCAGCCTCTTCTTCAGCCTGTGTTTCATCTTTACGCGTACCGTGCGACAAATACTGAGTCAAAGTTAAACGGTTGATTTGATGGCGTTTAAGTAAATAGACCGCAAAAGAATCACGTTCTGAGTACATCGCCACTAAAATATCAGCACCTTCTACAGTGCGGTCACCACCGCTCGATTGCACATGGAAAATGCCACGTTGTAAAATACGGTCAAAACTTTCTGTTGGATGTGGGGCTTGATCGTTATTTTCAGCTAGTTTAGGGGTATGCTGTTCTACATATTCTTCTAGTTCTTTACGCAATACAACTACATCTGCACCACATGCTTTCAACGCATTAACAGCAGAATCATTGTCTAATAAAGCCAATAATAAATGTTCAACCGTTAAGAACTCATGTCTCTTCTGACGAGCCATGCTAACAGCCAAACGTAATGATACTTCTAATTGACGACTGAGCATGTAACCCCCTTAATCTTTAGGCTCAATCTGACAAAGCAATGGATGACCTTGTGATCGAGCGTAATTATTGACTTGGTTCGCTTTGGTTTCCGCAATATCCCGCGGATAGACCCCAGCGGCACCTTTTCCTTCATAATGTACAGTTAGCATTACTTGAGTCGCCTGGTCAAGATTCATTGCAAAGTATTGTTGTAAAATTTCAATTACAAAGTCCATTGGGGTGTAATCATCGTTCATTAAAACGACAACATACAAAGGTGGACGCTTTAATTGAGGCGGTGCTGTTTGTAACGCAATGTCGCCATCCTCTGCATGCCCCGCATCATCTACACTTAAACGTGGACTCACATGCCAATCGACATAGCCAGATTGGTGAAACGTATTTTTTATTTCGTTTAAACAAATTGATCGATTTTGACTTCGCATAAGGTTTACATATCACACATTATTGAGCACTGGCTTCAGCTTGTGGAATTTCAGAAATAAATGCTGAATCGGCTTCCACGGCTTTACCTTTGCTCCAACTGAAACGTTTAATCACAGGAGTTGCACCATTTAAACGGACTTCAATAAAGTCTGGATTAAATCCTTTAGGCATGCTCCAACGCCCCGTTAAACGCTCATAATTATCAAAATTAAAATTGCTGTCTTCCATCGGAACAACCAGCACTTCTGTACCTTGAATTAAACGCAACTCTACCGTACCGCTTGCACGTCGTTTGTTTGGACTCACTTGCAGCAAATCGATCTGATATTCATAAGCATTGTCTGGTAATGGTTTTACCCCAACATTTTGCACAGTCAAACTTAAACCACCACGTTGACGCAAGACTTCACGATAAATCGCGCTCATACCTTCAGTACGCTGCTTATCTTCAGTCGCTTGAGTGAAAGCTTGATACAAGTCATTAGAATTACTGACCGCAACATCACGCTCTTGAACCGCAGCATTTAAGCTCTTATTCAGACTTTCCAAACGCGTTTTTTGTTCTTGCACCACTTCAACCAGTTGCTCTGCATCGGCATCGTAACCAACCACAGTTAAGCCCTGACGATGCCCGACTGAATAGCCCAAAAAACCACTGCCTAAAATTAAAATGGCAGCGCCAATTGCTAAAGGCGCATTGCTTTCAAGAAATGGCTTTTTTTCTGGCGGTGTAGATGAGGGTGTCATGCTTGAACTTGACTGTGACGTGGTTTCTGTATCGGTGTTATGCATCGTCATCTCTTGTTTTGATTCATTCAAAACACACATTTAAATCGAAATCTAAATGTGTGTGAAGTTGAAAAACGTGTTCTTATGGTAATAAACCAATCACCTCAAGTCCTGCATGTTCTGCAAAACCAAACATCAGGTTCATATTTTGTACTGCTTGCCCTGCTGCACCTTTCACCAAATTATCTTGAGCAACCAAAAGTACTAATTTTTTCGGTTGTGGCTTATACAGTGCAATACGCAACTGGTTAGCGCCACGTACCGAGCGCGTTTCTGGTGAACTATTGGCAGGCATAACATCTACAAACTGTTCATTGGCATAAAACTGCTCATACAGGCTTTGTAAATTTGCTGTATCACCTGCATCGGTTAAATCTACATAAATGGTGCTAAGCATACCGCGAATCATAGGCACCAAATGCGGTACAAATACGATGTGATCGAACACATCTTTTTGACCCGAAATATTTTCCAATGCTTCTACAATTTCTGGGTGATGGCGATGTCCTGCAACACCATAAGCCTTGAAGTTGTCTGCATTTTCAGAATAAATCATGCCTAGACTGGCTTTACGACCTGCACCAGATACACCTGATTTTGCATCAATAATAATGCTTTCAGGTTTCACTAAAGCTTCAGCTTGTTTAAATAATGGCGCTAAACCAAGTTGCACAGTAGTCGGATAACAACCCGGGTTACCAATCACTTGTGCTTGTTTAATTTGCTCACGGTTGAGTTCAGACAAACCATAAACTGAATCTTTTAAAATCTCAGGGCAAGCATGTTGCATACCATACCACTTTTCAAACTGTGATAAGTCTTGCAAACGGAAGTCTGCTGCTAAATCGACCACCTTGGTATTGGCTGCTACAAGCTCTGCAGCATGTTGCATTGCAACACCGTGGGGTGTAGCAAAGAAAACCACATCACACTGCTTTAATTCTTCGATGTTTAAATCAGAGTAACACAGATCTGTGTGTCCACGCAGACTTGGGAACATATCATCTACACGGCGACCCGCTTCTGTACGTGAAGTCAATACATTTACTTTTACATTTGGGTGTCGTAGCAAAAGACGCAATAATTCAACGCCTGTATAACCTGTACCACCGACAATACCAACTGAAATCACGTGCATTACCTCAATTCAAAAGCATGTTTAAGCTAACGCTATAGTATGACAGGAAGTTTTAGTTTTCTAAACTGTTTTGCTTGGGTTTTGAGGCTTTTATTCAGCATTTTGACTACAATCATAAATATACTATTTTTTTATGTAATACGCCAAACACCTCTTCATTACAGTCCTCTGATGTAAGTGTTGGCTTTTCTTACCAGAATTTTTCTTTATCCCAGTCAATATAACAACCCATTTGCTGAATATTAACCAATCTGCTTTCTTGTTTTGAAATTCTAAAAATTACTGAACCAAACGACTTCCCTATAATGAGTTTGGGCAAATCACGATGATCAGTAATGACTAATCCTGTTTCCAATATAGAAAGTTACGCTTAAAAAGATTTCCATTCTTTTATTGTTTTAGCTATTTCTGTATTCATACCACCACCAAGGCAAAAGCGTCGTTTTTAACTGTTTGCGATGCTGCAAATAGTGCACATCATGCCGCTGCACTTCAGCCCAAAATGCAGGACTATGATCAAAATGTCGGGTATGTACCAACTCATGCACAGCGACATATCGCACAATCTGTTCGGAAAACAACACCAAAGCGCTATTGAGCATAATATGATGTTGAGCACTACAACTGCCCCAACGGGTTTTCGGTTGACGAATTGCACAGTGTTTAAATGGCAAATCAATTTCACGGCTAACTGTTTGCAAATATATTGGCAACATTTGTTTGGCATAAGCAATAACAAAGGCTTTTAAATATGCTGCAGGTTGACGGTCACTGACCCAAAGGCAATGCTTTTTTAAATCTAAAATAAAACTGTGTTTTTGTGTTTGATAGTAGATATTTAAAGGCTCATCTAAATTAAAAAGTGCCAACTGATTTGGTAATTCACGCTGTACAAATCCTTGCTGTGCCTGCTGTTTATGCCAAGTTTCGATCATCCACTGCTCAGATTGCTGCAAAAAATCCAGAATTTGTCGTTGAGTACAATATTTCGGCACAGTTAAGCGAATTTGATGCGGCTCGACACGTAATCTTAAACGGGTTGCTTTTGCATGTGCTGTGATTTGAATTTCAGGAAGGTCGGATAGCATCATTATTGTTCTTTTTAGAGAATCCGCACCACCCCTTTAATAAAAAAGAAAGATAAAGTCCTTCTTTTTTTAAAGAGGGGTTTGGGGGAGATTAACTCTTAAAGGAGTGGAGTTTAAATTGCAATTCGTTCTTCAATGCCATTATTGGTTGCTACAATTGCAATATCAGCTTTATTGATGGCAAAAATACCGTTGGTCACAACACCTGGAATATCATTCAAGGTTTTTTCTAATTCCAACGCATTTAAAATATTTAAATTATAAACATCTAAAATCACGTTGCCATTATCAGTTACCACACCTTCACGGTAAGCAGGATCGCCACCTAAAGCCACAATTTTACGTGCTACCGCTGAACGAGCCATTGGAATCACTTCAATTGGCAATGGAAACTCACGTCCTAACTGCTCTACCCATTTTGAATCATCGACAATACAAATAAACTTACGCGCAATAGAAGCCACGATTTTTTCACGGGTCAGCGCTGCACCACCGCCTTTAATCATGTGCATGTGACGGTCAATTTCATCGGCACCATCAACATAAGCATCTAAACTGCCTACAGAGTTCATATCGACTACTTCAATACCAAGCTTCTTCAAACGCTCCGCAGTCGCTTCAGAACTTGCCACAGCTGCTTCTAATTGTAATTCAGGCAATAAATCAATCAGGAAATTCACAGTACTGCCCGTACCTACCCCCAAAATCCCGCCTTTAGGCAAATGTTTTAATGCTGCTTTGGCAGCCGCTTGCTTCTTTTCATCTTGGGTAGCATACAGACTCATGACTTCACTCAACTATTTTGACATTTGTTGCCGATTTTACAGCGCAAATGTCTAGGGGTTTGTTACAATACCCGCCTATTTTAAACTGTTAGATGGAAGATTAACATGCTGTCTCGTTTGGTTCGACAAATTTTACAAGCAACGGTCTACGATGTTGCAATCGAAACCCCACTCGACGCAGCGCCACGAATTAGTGAAAAACTGAACAATAACATTCGCTTTAAACGTGAAGACTTACAACCTGTATTCTCTTTTAAATTGCGTGGTGCGTATAATCGTATTAGCCAGTTACCCCAAGACCAACTTGAACGTGGTGTAATTACTGCCTCTGCAGGTAATCACGCCCAAGGTGTAGCACTGTCTGGGCAAAAACTGGGAATTCGTGCCATTATCGTTATGCCTAAAACCACGCCAGATATTAAAGTCCAAGCGGTAAAACGCTTAGGTGGCGAAGTGGTACTACATGGTGACTCATTCGATGTTGCCAATAAATATGCCATTCAACGTGCTCAAGATGAAGGCATGACGTTTATTCCACCGTATGACGATGAATTGGTCATGGCAGGTCAAGGTACAATTGCCAACGAAATTTTGCGTCAATGGCGCGATGTCGAATACGTTTTCGTTGCTGTTGGTGGTGGTGGTTTAATTGCAGGTGTGGCAGCTTACTTGGGCGATGTCGCACCGCATGTCAAAGTCATTCCTGTAGAATATGATGAATCGGCTTGTTTAAAAGCGGCTTTTGAAGCCAATGAGCGAGTCATTTTGCCGCAAGTTGGTTTATTTGCCGATGGTACTGCTGTCGCACAAATTGGTGAGAAGCCGTTTGAAGTCTTACAACTACAAAAATCAGATCAATCAGGCCCAATTGTTGAACGTGATGTGGTTTTGGTGAATACCGATGAAATTTGTGCGGCAATTAAAGACACATTTGATGAAAACCGCAGCATTGTTGAACCTTCAGGTGCTATGGCTTTGGCTGGTATCAAAAAATATGTCGAGCAACACCAACTGCAAAATAAAAACATGGTGTCAATTGTTTGTGGCGCAAACATGAATTTTGACCGTTTACGCTATATCGCGGAACGTACTGAACTCGGTGAACATAAAGAAGCAATTTTTGCCGTGACCATTCCAGAAGAAAAAGGGGCGTTCCTTAACTTCTGCCGTGCGCTGCAAGGTCGCAATATCACTGAGTTCAACTACCGAGCCAGTGATGCCACTGCCGCGCAAGTCTTTGTTGGCATCAGCCTAAAATCAGGTGAAAAAGAGCGCCACGACATTTATGAGTTACTCAAAACTCAATACGATGTTGATGATTTGTCAGATGATGAAGTAGCAAAACTACACATTCGTTATTTGGTCGGCGGTCATGCCGATATTGAAAATGAACGTCTATTTCGTGTGGAATTTCCAGAGCGTCCAGGCGCATTACTCACCTTTTTGGAGCGTTTAGGCCCAACCCATAACATTACTCTGTTCCATTACCGTAACCACGGTGCAGCGGAAGGTCGTGTATTGGTGGGTTTAGAAGCTTCGGATGCTAAACAGAACCCAGATGGTTTAATCGAAACTTTGGAAAAGATCACTTATCCATACCAAGAAATTACCAACAACTTGGGTTATCAGCGTTTCTTAAAATAACCGATCACACATCTCAATAAGTACAAAAAACCGCTGATTCCAGCGGTTTTTAGTCATTTCGCTACAGTATAAATCCATAAAATATTTTAGTATATTGCAAGAATAATATAATTTTTTCAGGATGATGCTATGGCGCAATTTGCTGTCATTGGTTTAGGTAGTTTTGGTGCAACTGTGGCGACACAATTGGTCAAACTCAACCATGATGTCATTGGGATTGATAGCAATAAAAAGTTTGTAGAAAACATTGCCGATCAAATTACCCATGCGGTGATTGCCGATGCAACCGATGAACACGTTTTGGAAGAACTGAATATTCAAAATTGTGATGCAGTGGTGGTCGCCATTGGTGAAGATATTGAAGCCAGTATTTTGTGTGTCTTAAATTTAAAGAATTTAGGTATTTCTAAAATTTACGTTAAAGCCAAAAGCAAAGCGCACACTATGATTTTGACCCATTTGGGCGTAAGTAAAATTATTCACCCTGAAGAAGATATGGGCGTTCGCATCGCGCAATCGCTAAGTTATCCTATGGTGAGTCGTTATATGAGCCTAAACGACAACCACTATATTGTAAAAGTAAAAATTAAAGACAACTTGCATGGCACGCGCATTCATAGTCTGATATCACATGCATCCGAAGTTAAACTTTTACTGTTTAAACGTGCCGAAACGATTTTCTATACGCTTGAATCCAATTTAATGCTACAAACAGATGATATTTTGGTGGTTGAAGGACAACTTGAACCATTAAAACGCTTATCTAAACAATTTAAGTCAGAATGAAAAAAACAGCGAAACAACCAATCAAAACTGTCAATTTAAGCCCACCCAGTCTTTTGGCACTGGGCTTTTTAAGCTTTATTAGCATTGGCACAATCTTGCTGAAACTGCCCATTTCCCATCATGGCGAGATGAGCTGGATCAATGCCTTATTCACTGCTACATCCGCAGTGACCATTACTGGATTGTCAGTGGTGAATATTGGCGATGCTTATACCGTATTTGGACAATTGGTCATTATGTTGTTATTACAATGTGGTGGCTTGGGTTTCATGACCTTTGCAATTTTAGCGGTTTTGAGCTTTTCATCCAAAATTGGTTTAAAACAACAAATTATGGCGCAAGACACCATTGGGCAAACCAACCTATCTAAAGTGTCGATGACCATTAAAGGCGTATTGCTCTACTCATTGTTTTTTGAAGGGATAGGCACAGTTATTTTAACCTTGGCATGGATGCAGGATTATCCATTAAGCGATGCGTTTTTTTATGCGGCTTTCTATAGTGTTTCAGCCTTTAACAATGGTGGATTTTCATTATTTCCAAATAGCTTAATGAGCTTTGCAGATCAATACCTGATTACCTTAACTATTAGTATGCTGTATATCATTGGCGGTATTGGTTTTGTGGTGCTCATGGATATTAAGCGCGCCAAACGCTGGAAAAAACTCTCACCCAACAGCAAACTCATTTTGTCGACCATTGCCAGTTTAAACTTTGTGGCTTTTCTGCTCATTTGGGCGATTGAAGCCAATAATCCACACACCCTTGCAGCCATGAGTATTGGCGACCAAGCCCTCAATGCGTGGTTTCACGCTACCGTTCCTCGCTCTTCAGGTTTTAATAGCCTAGATGTCGCAAGTATGCAAAATAGCTCAACCTTGCTCACCATGCTTCTGATGTTTATTGGTGGTGGCTCACTCAGTACCGCAGGCGGTATTAAAGTTGGTACATTTGTTATTGTCGTTTTAAGCGTGATCAGTTTTTTAAGACGTTCAGATGAGGTGCGTGTGTTTAATCATGCCATATCTGAACATACCACCTTTAAAGCTTTGGCGGTGATCAGCATTACAGGCATGTTAATTTGCATCGGTTTGTTTAGCTTGCTTGCCCTTGAACCGAAACTAAATTTCTTAGACCTGTTGTTTGAGGCTGTATCTGCAGCGTGTACAGTGGGTTTATCACGTGGTGTTACGGGTGAATTACAACCTGGTAGTTTAATTATTTTAATGTTGTTGATGTTTGCAGGTCGTTTAGGGCCGCTGACTTTGGCTTATTTAATCGCCACACCACAAAAAAGCCGAATTAAACATCCAACCGCAGATATTCAAATTGGATAAAAGCTAGATACGATCTGACTTCAAAAACAAACGCCAATCATCAAGATTGGCGTTTTATATTCAGCTAGCAAGGGTAAGAAATCAATCTCAATACGCCTAGAACCAATTCATTAAAGACACACCTAAACCAACATAGGTGGCGCGGTGGTTATAATCAATCAGACTTTCACCATAACCATCAAATAGTTGAAAATGACCGCGTAATTTGCCACTGATTGGGAAAACCCAGTCAAACTGCGCTGCGCCGTGTGAGTCATCACCACCTTTTAAACTATGACGAAGCATCAAAGAAAAGTCATGCTCTTTCCAGCGATAAAATGCCAACATATCGCCACGCCCGATATAATTTTTAATTTCAGGGTTATTGTCATCACTGCGGTCTTCTTCAATGCGATACCACGGACGTAACATCAAGGCAAAATTGTCTTTTTCAAAACCTAAATTAAAAATCACCCGATTCCAACTGCGTGATAACGGATCAGAACGACCATTGGATTGATGGTTCAGCGTCACACCTAATAAACGACCATACAGCCCCAAAAGTGTATAGTTGGTACGGAACATCAAACTGGCTTCAGGCTCATAATTGGTTTCACGAAATGGACGTGATTCATCACCATTATAAACCTGCCAACGTGATGACTGGGTATAACCTAACCACACATCACCATTATCCCCCAACAGATTTTCTACTGCTTTGGTTTTTAAAGACAGTTGAAATTTGGTTTCCGTTGAGGTCAGATTTTGTTCCTTACCCACTTGAACAGTATTTTGCTCATTCAAGCTTTGTGGACGTTCATTTTTATCGGACGTCCAAAAAGCAGGCATCAAATACACAGGTTGATAAGCACGTAAATTCCATGTACCTAATTTACTATCGGATGAAAGCTCCCAGCGTTTATCCAATATAGATACATTCGGATCGAGCTTTGGTACATCAAATGAAAATAAATTACTCACACCTACCGCAATTTTTTCTTTCAGGGTTTCAGGTGCAGGAGCAAGTGCCTGAGCGGCTTGGCGTTCGCTAATTAGTGGTGTTTTTTCTGCTTCAGGAATTTTAAACAATGCATCATAGCACGCCAAACGATCAGCATTTGCCTCTAAAGCCACACAGGCTTCAGGTGTTGCAGGTGCAACTAAGCTAGCTGGGTCTTGTGCATAAATTTTCGACACAAACACAGTGCTGAGTGCAGCAACACTCAGCGACAGTCCTCTGTACTCAAAAAGTTTGAACGCGCTCATAAATCACCCCAAGTTTTAGTTTTTATTTCACGTATCAATTCACTTGTTTAATTTCAAACCCAAGTTCGAGCAATGCTTGACGTTTTGACACAGGTGCGACTACAGCTTTAGATGCTTGCTGCTGACGCAAATATTGCTCTGCAACACGTTTTAAATCATCTAAAGTCACTGCCAATAACCGCTCACGTAATAATGTACGGAATGCAGGTGTACGTGCGTGCAATAATGCATAACATGCAGTAATCGCTTCACCTGCAGGTGAACCTGGTTTATCCATGCTGGCAATTAAACCTAAAATCGCCTCTTCAAGTTGATGCGGCAATTGCTCTGCATTAAATAACCAATCAATACTCGCTTCAAAGTCTGCAAAAGTTTCTGCCAAGCGTGGATCACGGTAACTATAAAAACGGAATGAACATGCATTGCCATCGTAACTTGCACCGCCACCGTAAGCACCGCCCTTTTCACGGATTGCACTGTGTAAGAAACCATTGCGTAAATATGCAGCTAAAACCATTAAAGGTGCAGCATCTGAGTGTGACACTTCCACCGCAGGATATGCTGCCGCACAGAATTGTACATTGGATTGAATCAACCATGCCTGATCTTGCTCTGAATGATCTACAGGAACTTGGGTTAAAGCTGCAGCATTTTCTGCGACAGTGAGTTTATCCCAAACCTCTTGAACTTCTTCGACCAAACGATCAGATTGATGTTCTTCACATACCAACAAAAATTGCTTAGGCGCTTGTAGTAATTTATGGTGAATCAATTGCAATTCTGCAATCAGTTTCTCATATTCCGCTGTATCTTTTTCAATTTTATCAACCAAGTCTGCCAACCAATTTAATGCGCCCAAACCTGTATTGTTGTAATCACGCAGCGCCAAGGCACTGTGATGACGCCCTGCAATTTGCATAGCATAACTGTGACCAGAGCCCGATAAACGTGACTGCCAACGGGTTTTACGCTGTTGTAACAACTCTATAATGCGATCTTTTTCATCAAAACGTAATTGCTCAAATGCCAATTTCAGCAAGCGGATGGCTTCAAAATTATTCACCAAAGACTTGGTAGTTAAGGTGAGCCATGCACTGATCTGATTTTTGTCATCAATTTTAGAACGTAAAGATGCTCCCATACCCAAACCACCACTCACTGCGGTTTGTAGCTGTTGCAATTCTAAATAGCTGTATTCACCCGCACCCACTTCGCCCATTAAAATAGACAGTAAATTAAAGTATGGTGATTGTACAATTTCATCAGGAATTTGAATCAACACTTGCTGATAGTAAATTCCATTGGTACCTGCATGATATAAATTTAAAGGATAATCAATGCGGTTGCAGATAATTTCACGCAACTCACCCTGCACAATATGCAAGGCTGCAGGCACATCTTCAAGACCAATTTTTGGCAATAAATTCAAATCATCGGGCGTATCTTGACGGACTTTTAAAGCTTCCGTTTGCGCGATGATTTCTGCTTTTTGCTCATCTGTGAGTTGTGCGCCTATCTCAGCCAGACGTGCTTTTTCAAGTGCGGCATCTTTGGCCGATTTTTCTGCATCTGGCACCAAAGTCATTTGCACACGGTGCGGGTTATCAATTAAATGTGTCTGAATTAATTGCGATAACCACATTGGGTCTTTAAGTTCTTCTTTGACTTGCTCAATCGCAGTATCTACATCCCACACCTGAATTGGGTCATTGTGGTGAATGGCACTGCTTAAACCATTTAAAATCAAGCTCAACCCGTATGGCATACCATCGCCATTAATTTCACGCTGATGCAATTCAATTTGATGCAAAATTGCATCAACCAATGCAGTATCCACAGGCTGTGCAGCCACATCTTGTAAAACTTTTAAAACACCCGCCTGAAATTCTGCTGCATGTTCAGGGTTAGAACCTTGCACACCACAGAAGAAGGTCATTTCAAAGTTAGAATCATCCACGCCCATCAATGGCCCTGTAGATTGTGCATGCGCCCAAGTTTCCAAATAATGACGCAGTGGTGATGCAGAATTTTCAAGTAAAACACCTTCAACCAAACGCATACCTAAGCGTAATTTAATATCGCTTGCTTCAGGCAATAACCACGCCAAAACATGATACGTTTTATCTTTCAGTTCTTCTGCATCGACTGCATAGCTTTCAGTCACTGCAACGGGCGCAGTTAAACGACGCTCAGGTTTCGAATACAGCGTTTCGCCCTGCTCAAATTTTGCCAAAGCCAATTGTTCAAACTGTTCTTGTAAATCGTATGCAGGCGTATTGCCGAAAGTCATAAATACCGCATTACTTGGGTGATAATGTGACTTATAAAAATCTACCAATTCTTGATAGGTTAAATCTGGAATATCTTTCGGGTCGCCACCTGAATTGTAGTGGTAAGTTGTTTCAGGGAATAAATGATAAGCCAATTGGTGATAAAGCTGATCGGATGGCGAACTCATCGCACCTTTCATTTCATTAAATACCACGCCTTTATAAACAGGCTCACCATTTTCCAGCTCAATACGAATACCTTCCTGAGCAAAATCGAGAGGATTTAAATTGGCTGCAAAAGCCGCATCCATATACACCGCAAGCAGGTTTTGGAAATCTTTTTTGTTTTGTGTCGCAAATGGATAGGCCGTCCAATCCGCCGCAGTAAATGCGTTCATAAAAGTATTCAAAGAACGACGAATCATTAAAAAGAACGGGTCACGTACAGGGAATTTTTCAGAACCACACAACACAGTATGCTCTAAAATATGCGCCTCACCTTTGGAATCCATCGGCTGAGTGCGAAATGCGACTAAAAAAACATTTTCATCATGTTCTGTCGCTAAGTGATAATGCACCGCACCTGTCACTTTATGTTTAAATTCAGACACTAAAATGTCTAAGGCTTCAACATGGTGTTGACGTACCAACTGAAACGCAGGATGTACAGTCTGGGAAATGGTTTCAGTGACATCTACAGTCATGTGATCTCCTAAAATAAGCAAATAAAAAACTAAAGCCATTATAGCTTTAGTTCTTTAAATAATTCACGTTGAAAACCCGACTAAATTGATTGAAATTTGCAAAGTAGCAACAAAATGCTGCGCTGCGATGCTTTCAGCATAAGCAAAACTAGATCAGGTATTTAAAATAACTATAATTTGGATGATTTTCGACATACACATAATTCTGTTTTTGATAAAAATGTGCTGCCGATTTAGTGTCAGTGTTTAAACATAACGCCGAGAAATTTGCACGTGCTTTTTTCTCTAAATGTTGTAGCAGCTGTTTGCCCACGCCATGTTTACGATAATTTGGCAAAACATAAAAACGACGTACCCGTCCAATACGACTTTCAATATCCTGCTCATTCCATTGCTGATTTAAACCTCCACATGCAACCAGTTGATCACCATCGTAAACAAACAATAAAAATTCACCAGGCTGATTAAAGCGGTTTTTGCCACTTTCCCATTCTTCAATTAAACGATGGACAAAATCAAAGCCTTCTTGAGCAGCATGTTTGGCCAAAGTCTGTATTTGCGTTGGTAACTCTTGTGCTTCTTTAATTTCGATGTTCATCTCACCTTCCTGATAACTCTGCTAAACCCCTATTTTTCATCAATAACCTTCAATCAGCTGAATTTTATTCATGAAACTACAGCAATCCTGAGCATTGGTGTAAACTTAGTGTTTTTAATTTTGACTGTGATTTAAAGACATGGCAACTGTAGACCTTTTTGCAATTGGTAATGCATTAATTGACCAAGAATTTCAAGTCTCGGATGACTTCCTCATTCAACATAACTTGCAAAAAGGTACTATGCAATTAACCGATGGTGAAACACAAGCAAGTTTATACAACAACTTAATTAAAACGCAAAGACATAAAGGCCAAGCTTCAGGTGGTTCTGCTGCAAATACCACCGTTGCATTTAGTGCTTTAGGCGGTCAAGCCTTCTATGCTTGCCGTGTGGGTAACGATGATTTGGGTGATATATATCTCAAAGGCTTAAATGAAGCAGGTATTCACACCACAACCAAATCAGTCAGTCAAGGTGTTACAGGGACTTGTATGGTACTAGTGAGTGATGACTCTGAGCGTACCATGCACACTTACTTAGGCATTACCGCGGAACTTTCTGCCACACAAATTGATTTTGAGCCACTTAAAACAGCAAAATGGCTTTATATCGAAGGCTATTTATCTACGAGTGACACTGCACGCGCTGCGGTAAAACAGGCGCGTGAAATTGCCAAAGCCAATCAAGTAAAAATTGCACTGACTTTATCTGATCCTGCCATGGTGCAATATGCCCGTGAAGGTTTGAATGAGTTACTAGACGATGGTGTAGATTTGATCTTCTGTAATCAAGAAGAAGCCATGATGTATACAGGTACAGAAACGGCAGAAAGTGCTTTAGAACAGTTGAAACAAAAAAGCAAATACATTGTCATTACATTGAGCGCACAGGGTGCCTTAATTTTTGATGGACACAACTCTTATAATGTACCAGGTCGTCCAGTCACTGCTGTTGATGCTAATGGTGCCGGAGATGCCTTTGCAGGTTCATTCTTGTATGCACTCAATGCAGGTTTAGGTTTCCAAATAGCAGCTCAACTCGCCATTCTTGTTTCAAGTGAAGTGGTTGCTCAATTCGGCCCTCGTCTTGCTGTAGAGGATTACGCTAAACTTTTGCATAACATTCAAAAGGAATTTGCATAATGAATAAAATTTGTATGATGGAAGACATTCCTGAGCGTGAAGCACGCTCCTACGAAACGCCAAATGGTGATACGATTTTTATCACCCAACGCGATGGCATGTTTTACGCTTACAAAAATGTGTGCCCACATCTACAAGTGGAACTAGAGTTTTTAGAAAACCAGTTCTTAGACCGCGACCAAGAATATATTGAATGCTCAACACATGGCGCATTGTTCATGGTCGAAACGGGCGAATGTATTTCTGGTCCATGTTTAGGTCAGTCACTCGAGAAAATCGAGATCAGCGTTCATTCAGATGGTGGGATTTACTTAATCAACGACTAACTTTTAGCGGCTTTCCCTAAGCTAAAAAAACTCAAAGTTGCAAATCTTAGCTCTATACAAAACCAGATCATTTATCTATTCTCTCTATGTAGAGTTAGATCTATGATCTGCATCTAGTCACATCAACTATAAATATTTCAACAGGCGAGTTTAGCGCATGCATGAGTTTTTATCTGATTTGAACTTAATGCCCTTTCATCTCAGCCTGGTTGTTTTAATGCTAATCAGCACTGCCGAAACGATTGGTTACTATTTTAATTTTCGTCCAAGTCAGTTGCTTGAAAATGTATTTTCACAACGGATTACAGAATCGCCGCTTTTAGATGTTAAATTTTCCAAAGTACTGATTTTTGTTTTTTTACTGATGAATTTCAGTGTTTCAGGATATTTTTTACAGTTCTTCATTTACTCACAAAAACAGCATTTTGTTCCTGCATATTACATTATTTTTCCAGCGTTTATTATTGCTATCTTTTTTACAGTCTTCATGATTCACTGTTTAGACCAAGTTATCAAACCTAAATACAGCGTCCGCCAAGTCGATTTGCTCGGACGTTTGGCCACAATTTCAAGTGGCAATGCCCGTCCTGGTTTTTCTGCACAAGCACGTGTGCGTGATGAGTTTGGACAATTGCATTATGTGCAGGTTGAACCTGAATTTGGTGAACTTGAATTTCAAGCTCAAGTAATTATTGTTCGAAAAAAACAATCTCACTATCTTGCCAAAAAAATTTCAGCTTCAAACAACTTGTTTAGCAATCAATAATTCATTTTTTAATATTTAAAACCAATCATGCTGACCTAAGAAAGTTAAAATTTTCCACTTAACTCAACACAATCTGTTGATTTTTAAATGATACATTTCATGTTATCCGTATAGAGTCTGTCAACAATTTTGTCTATGTTTAGTTTACACTAGACTAAGCCAAAGATAAAACAACACTACACTATACCTCTTGCGCAAGTAAAAATTGTTTATATTAGCCCCACGAAATGTGAAAACTTAACTCGATTTAACGATGGGGAATTTAAACGACTCGTTGGTGTGCCTCATCCATTATTCTTAAAAATGGTATCAGTATTACAACACGCTGAACTTACCAAAGAAAATCTGGAAGACTTCATTCACTGTGTTTAGAGTATCAATTGTTATTAACTTTTAAATACTTACGCTGTGATAGAACTCAAATTGATTTGTCCCTGACTATAACATAGCTGAAAGTAATGTGAATCAAACTATTCCGAATAGTTGAAAATGCTCTGATTCAGTCAAGAATTTTCGCGTTGCCTAAAAGGAATCAAAAGTTTAGCAAGGGAGATTATGTGATTGTTGATGTCACTGAGTCATAGTTTGAGCGTCCCAAAAAATAAGAAAACTCTATAGCGGTAAAGAGAAGAAACATACGCTAAAACAGGTCATTTTATTCCTCGACTAAAGCAAATTGTAAGCATACAGATCGAAAGTGGCAGAAAATATAATCTGACGATTGCGCGTAAATATTTGAAGAAGAAGATTATCCATCTTTGTATTATGGCAGATTTAGCCTATAAAGGATTTCATCAGATTAAGAATAAATTACTCATTCAAATCAATAAAGCTAAGAATTTATCATTACCTCAAATAGCAAAATAGCTCAACCAAGAAATCAATCGGAGTAGGATCACAATAGAACATATCAAAGGTAAACTTAAGTATTTTCGGATATTCACGGAACGCTTTAGAAATAGATGCAAATGATTTGATCTAAGAATGAATTTAATTACTGGAATAGTAAATTGAATGCTCTCAAATTAACTTCGCAAGAAATATATTGTAGGAAAATAAAAAAATATGCGGAATCGTCATCAAGCTTTAACAAATGAATGAGAATAATTATTAGCTGATAATATCTCTAATTTATTGCTATTTTAGATTGATTTTTAATCATAGTATTTTAGTCAGATTTGCTTTTTAAAATATAAGTATTTTAGTCAGATTTTAAATTATTAATTACAAGTGTTTTCGTCAGGTTTATAAATTACTAATTTCTTCCGTTTATTCTTCGCGATAAAATAAGTAAATTATTGTTTTACAACAGATTAATAATATATTTTTATTTTAACTGTTCAAACTATTTTTTTTTGTATGTTTTTGTTTAATAATATAAGACACAGTTTAAAAAATAGGCTTATAAAAGTGAGCTTAGTTCCTAAAGATTTAAATAGAAAAGTAGTTCGTGAACTCACGATCATTTTAATAATTAAGGTCGTGTTGTTAATGGCCATCAAAAATATTTGGTTTGATGCCCCAACTATTCCTCAAAATTTTGATTCACAAGTTGCTGAGCGTATTGCTGGCAGTCCTTCCTCAATCAAGGAGACACGTTGATGATTTCTGAAAGCGTGGTCGATCTCTCGCGGTTCCAATTCGCAATGACCGCGATGTATCACTTTATTTTTGTTCCACTGACTTTGGGTCTGGCTTTTATTCTTGCCATTATGGAAACCACGTATGTGATTTCTGGTAAAGAAATTTATAAAGACATGACTAAATTCTGGGGAAAACTCTTCGGTATTAACTTTGCTTTAGGGGTAACTACTGGTTTAACCATGGAGTTCCAGTTTGGTACAAACTGGGCATATTACTCACACTACGTGGGTGATATTTTTGGTGCACCACTTGCAATTGAAGGTTTAATGGCCTTCTTCTTAGAATCGACCTTCATTGGCTTATTCTTCTTTGGATGGGATCGCCTCACCAAAGTGCAGCACTTATGTGTAACGTGGCTAGTTGCGCTTGGCTCTAATATGTCCGCACTCTGGATTTTAGTTGCCAACGGCTGGATGCAAAACCCAGTGGGTTCTACCTTTAACTACGAAACCATGCGTATGGAATTGGTTGACTTCGGGGCGTTAATTTTTAACCCTGTTGCGCAAGTTAAATTCGTACACACTGTTTCTGCTGGTTATGTCACGGGTGCTATTTTCGTTTTAGCAATTTCAAGTTATTACCTATTGAAAAAGCAAGATTTACCATTTGCACGCCGCTCGTTCGCTATTGCAGCAATTTTCGGTTTAGCTTCTACTTTATCTGTAATTCTACTTGGCGATGAATCAGGTTATGAATTAGGTGATGTTCAAAAAACTAAACTCGCAGCAATTGAAGCAGAATGGGATACTCACCCTGCTCCTGCAGCGTTTACTTTATTTGGTATTCCAAACGAAGAAACGCAAACAACAGATTACGCAGTCAAAATTCCTTATGTTATGGGTATTATCGCAACGCGTTCTGTGACTGAAGAAGTGACTGGTATTAAAGACCTGATCGCGAACCATGAATTGCGTATCCGTAATGGTATGGTTGCTTATCAACAACTTGAGCAATTACGTGCAGGCGATCAATCCCCTGAACTGAAGGCTGCATTTGACCAAACTCAAAAAGACTTGGGTTACGGTTTATTGTTGAAAAAATATACATCAAACGTTGTAGATGCAACTGACGAACAAATTAAAATGGCTGCTGCGGACACTATTCCACACGTACCAAGCCTGTTTTGGGCATTCCGTGCAATGGTTGCTTCTGGTTTCTTAATGCTATTGTTATTCGCTCTTGCAACTTTTGCTGTTGCAAAACGCAATGCTGAAAGCAAACCATGGTTATTAAAATTTGCTTTACTTGCTTTACCATTACCTTGGATTGCTGCGCAAACAGGTTGGTATGTAGCAGAAGTTGGTCGTCAACCATGGACAATTGGTGAAGTACTTCCTACACACCTTTCTGCATCTTCACTCAGCACAGGTGACGTATGGGGCTCAATCATTGCATTAGCTGCGTTCTACACCGTATTACTGATTATTGAAATGTACTTGATGATCAAATTCTCACGTCTAGGCCCAAGCTCGCTTCATACTGGTAAATACCACTTCGAGAAACTTGAAGCTGCGAAAAAAGCCAATGAGGAGGCTTAAGCATGATCGAATATGAATTACTCAAAATCATTTGGTGGGTGCTAGTTGGTGTACTACTAATTGGCTTTGCCCTTACCGATGGCTTCGATATGGGCTCAATGGCAATCATGCCATTTGTAGGTAAAAATGACGAAGAACGCCGTGCTGCAATCAACACGATTGCACCGCACTGGGATGGTAACCAAGTTTGGTTCATTACTGCTGGTGGTGCGTTATTTGCAGCATGGCCTATGGTATATGCAACAGCATTCTCAGGCATGTATTGGGCACTGCTCTTAGTCCTGTTTGCCCTGTTCTTGCGTCCAGTTGGTTTTGACTACCGTTCAAAACTTGAAAACACCAAGTGGCGTACATCTTGGGACTGGGGTTTAGCTGTAGGTGGTGCAGTTCCTGCATTAGTATTCGGTGTTGCGTTTGGTAACATGTTCCTCGGTGTGCCATTTACCCTAGATGAAACTGTACGTTCAACATATACAGGCAGCTTCTTTGCATTATTAAACCCATTTGCTTTAGTTTGTGGTTTAGTCAGCTTGTCTATGCTGTGTGCGCATGGTGGTGCATGGTTAATGCTGCGCACAGATGGTGACTTACGTGCACGCTCTGCTAAGGCAACACAAATCATGGGTATTGTGTTCCTTGTGTGTTTCTTAGGTGCAGGCGCATGGTTATACTTCGGTGGTATCGAAGGTTATACCCTCGTTACTCCATACGACACAAATGGCGTTGCCAATCCATTGGCTAAAGAAGTGCTTACCAATGGTAACCCTGGCTGGATGAACAACTACTCAACTTACCCAATCACCATGATTGCACCAATTATGGGTATCTTGGGCGGTATTTTAATTGTTCTTGCAGCAAGTAAAAATAAAGCGGGTTTAAGTTTCACAGGTTCATCTTTAGCGGTGATCGGTGCGATTTTAACTGCAGGTTTTGCCTTGTTCCCATTCCTAATGCCATCAAGCCTCAACCCAGTTGCTAGCTTGACTATGTGGGATGCGGTATCTAGTCAAAATACGCTAACTGTTATGACTGTAGCAGCATGTATCTTCGTACCAATTATTTTGTTATACACCACTTGGTGTTACTACAAAATGTGGGGCGTTATCACCAACAAGCACATTAAAGAGAATTCACACAGCCTTTACTAAGGCTGTGTCTAAGGAGAATAAATTATGTGGTACTTTGCATGGATTCTCGGTATTCTGATGGCATGCTTTGCAGGTGTCTTGAGTGCCCTGTATATTGAATCTCATCAAGACCTTGACGAGGAATAATTAGATGACAGACACTGCCGTGAACGCTGAAACAACAGTTCAAAAACCGAATAAGATTGCGATGGTTATTTCATGTTTATTGGCATTCCCGCTCGCAGCTGTACTGCTTCTACATCCAGCAGCAATGCTTGATGCCAACGGTGAATATAGCCACCGTGCCATGATGTTTATTATGATTGGTATTTCAGGTGGCTTTGTACATGGTGTTGGTTTTATTCCACGCTTTTGGTTTTGGAAATGGTTATTTAGCCCATTTGTGGCTTGGCCATTGATGATTTGGGGTTATTACACTTGGTTTTTCAATTAAAAAACAAAGTGAATATTCCTTAAAAAGAGCGCGATTTGCGCTCTTTTTTATCAGCTTAATATTTTAGCTACAGATCATTCCTCTATATCTTCATCATATAAAGCAGCGTATGAAATTTTGAAAATTACAATCTAAAAAGACGAACAAGGCTCAAAATTCAGGCAGAAAAAAACCAAACGCTGCGGTTTGGCTTTTTTCTCAACAATATGTTTATACTTGTCGATGACAATACGTCTTGCTTAAAGCATATTGTTATTTTGGCTCAATAGGTGCAAACGGTGCAACCACATCGGCATTCTGTGCACGATGACGCATAAAGTGATCCATCAACACAATCGCAAGCATTGCTTCTGCAATTGGCGTTGCACGCACACCTACGCAAGGATCATGGCGTCCTTTGGTTAATACGTCCGTATCTTCACGGTTTAAATTAATAGTTTTGCCAGGTGTGGTAATACTGGCTGTTGGTTTTAAAGCAATCGCAACACGAATATCTTGACCACTAGAAATACCGCCTAAAATACCGCCTGCATGGTTCGCTAAAAAGCCATCAGTGGTCAGTTCATCACGAGTTTCATGCCCAAACTGCGCCGCTACGGCAAAACCATCCCCAATTTCAACGCCTTTCACAGCATTGATAGACATCATGGCATGGGCAATATCGGCATCTAAACGATCAAAAACAGGTTCGCCCCAACCCACAGGAACTTTTTCAGCCACAATTTCCAGTTTTGCACCACAGCTTGTACCCTGTTCACGTAAAGACGTTACCAAAGCTTCAAAACGTGGCACAGCATCAACATCGCCACAGAAAAATGGATTGTTTGGTACTTCATTCCAATCTAGCTTTTCAGCTTTTTCTGTACCAATTTGCGTGACGTGACCACGAATCACAATTCCAAATTTTTCAAACAGATATTTTTTTGCAATTGCACCTGCAGCCACGCGCATTGCTGTTTCACGTGCGCTAGAACGTCCACCACCACGATAATCGCGGAAACCATACTTTTGCGTATAGGTATAATCTGCATGCCCAGGGCGAAAAGTCTGTGCAATATTGCCGTAGTCTTTCGATTTTTGGTCGGTGTTACGAATGAGTAAACCAATTGAAGTTCCAGTGGTTTTACCTTCAAAGACTCCTGAAATAATTTCAACTTCATCAGGTTCTTTACGCTGTGTTGCGAACTTAGACGTGCCTGGTTTACGGCGATCTAAATCTTTTTGTAAATCTTCTGCAGACAGTTCAATCCCTGGTGGCACGCCATCGACAATCGCCATCAGACCGACGCCATGAGATTCACCACAAGTCGTTACACGGAAAAGTTGCCCTATACTATTACCTGCCACGTCCAACGACTCCTTATGCTTGAACAGATTGAATAAATAAATCGCGATATTCACGGCATTGTGCTGCAGTCAATGCAAAAATACCTGAACCACCTTTTTGGAATTTTAACCAGTGCAAATCAACCGTGTTAAAGTTTTGCTTCATCGCCCATTCAGAATTACCTACTTCAATTACGATCAGACCATCTTCAGTTAGGTAATCTGCCGCCTGTGCCAGCATCTTACGGACTAAATCTAAACCATCTTGCCCTGCCGCCAATGCCAATTCTGGTTCATGGTGGAATTCTTCAGGTAAATCTGCCATATCTTCCGCATCAACATACGGTGGGTTTGATACGATTAAATCATATTGATTTTCGGCTGGGATTTTGTCGAATAAATCAGACTCAAGCAACGCCACTTGATACTGTTTGTTGTGATGTTCACAGTTAATTTGTGCGACTTCCAAAGCATCTTTTGAAATGTCTGTTGCATCGACTTCAGCATCAGGAAAAGCATAAGCCAAAGCAATCGCGATACACCCTGAACCCGTGCACATATCCAAAATACGTTGTGGCGTTTTAGGTGCTGCATTGGCTGGTAAATTGTTATCTGCTCCGCGCATTTGACCTTCTTCATCTAGGCAATATGGCGCAAAACGATTTTCAATTAATTCGGCAATAGGTGAACGTGGAATTAGAACACGCTCATCGACATAAAATGGTTTTCCGAAGAAATACGCCAAGTTTAATAAATAAGAAGTTGGTACTTTTTCATTGATACGACGTTCGAGCAAGCTTAAAAATTCAGCCGCTTCGCTTGGCAATAATTTGGCATCTAAGATTTCAGCGTCTGCATTCCAGTCTAAAGACAAAGTTTGCAACACTAAGGCAGAACTTTCTGCAAAATAATCTTCTGTACCTTGTCCTAAATGTGCATCGTATTGACGTAGTGCTGTAACCCCAAAGCGAATAAAATCACGAATGGTTGATAGGTTTTCAGCAGCTTCCTGCAAATGTTCAGGGCTAATTGTCGGTCGATCCACTTAAGGCGCTCCAAGGTCAAATTTTAAAACGCCTTATGATACCTTGTTTTGCTCGGTTTTATAATGTTTAAGCGCGTTTCAGACAATTATTTTAAGCAGGGATTTTTCTATTTAATGCCTATAAACTGACCTTGATAATAATCAGCGCGCTCTGCTGTCTGTAGCAAAACACATTGCGCACGTTGTAATGCAGCAAAATCGCTTTGAGTCGATAAATAACAGCGTTGTTTTACAAGGTTTTCCCAAAGTTGATGCTGTTGTTGAATATTACTGGCATTGCCCGCGCTGCGTTTTACATAGGCTTTATAGTGTTTTTTGAGTCTTTTGGTTTGTGCTTTTTGCTCAGTTTTAATACATTTTTGCGATTGGGAAATTTTGCCATAACTATTGTTCATACAATGTGTATAGCTCTGTGAAACACCGTTTGCCCAAACTTGAGCTGTGCCCAAAGTCAGCATCCCCAATAATGTAAACGTCCAAACTTTCATATTTTCCCCTGAGCGCAGTCTGTTTTTAAAGCGCAGTAAATTTTCAATATTTTATAATTTTACAAAACCCAAATTGCTGCATTGATGCTACAAGATTCAGGTTAAAAAGCATATAGTCAATCTCCTGCTTTTTATGATTCAGTCTATGATAAATGCACAATAATCATTGAAAAATGTGACAATATCCCAATAATTGAATTACTCATTTTATAGATGAAGCTTTCAGCCTTATGAGCTACAAACACAACAATTTGATGGCCATGCGCCAAAGCTACTGGAACGACAACCACTCCGATGCAGTCTTGATTGAAAAACAATTTTTTCAGAAAATTTTGATTGAAAACGGCATTTTTGAAAATGCGTCATTAGATGATGCCAAATATCTATTTTTTAGTTTGCCCAGCGTGATTATTGTTAAAGGGTATGCGCATGGTTTTTTACACGATTCTGTAAAATTGATGATTCTCAAGTTTATTCAAGACAACAAAGCACAATTGATGAAAAAAACCGAAACCAAAGTGCAATATCGAATGTAAAAATACTTTTAAGCCGTTTTTCATACTTTTTTCACGAAGAAACTCGTCGTTCAGCAAGTTGAACTTTTTTAATACGTTAAGACGCGCTAATATCCGTTACAATCTAATTTTCCTGCGTATTGCTGATTTAAGGATTGATTTTAATGTCAGATCAGAACGATAAGCTTAAACAACTCAAGACTTCCTCTATGGATCGACGCTTATCCATCGCAAAGGCATCTTTACTGGCAGGAACACGATGGGCAGCCTCGAATGCCACTTCTATGTTTTCAAGTGAAGAAGAAAAAGAACGTAAACGCAAAAAAGCCATGAAAGAACAAGCCGACTACCTGGTGGCTGAAATTGGCAAACTCAAAGGCTCTATCGTGAAAATTGGGCAAATGATGGCGCTGTACGGCGAACATTTTTTACCCGAAGAAATTACGCAAGCGCTTAACACGCTGAATAACCAGACTGTTGCGTTGGCATGGCCTGCAATTAAACAGCAATTACAGGTGCAGTTAGGTGCAAAACTTGATGATCTGACCATTGATCATGAGCCATTAGGTACAGCCTCTTTGGCGCAAGTTCACCGCGCGACCCGCAAGTCGGATGGTTTGGAGTTAGTGTTAAAAATCCAATATCCAGGCGTGGCAGATGCAATTGACTCAGACATGAGCCTATTTAGAAATATGCTCAAATTGACTCGCATGGTGCCGCAAACCCGTGAATTTGATCAGTGGTTTGATGAAGTGCGTGAAATGATGCATCGTGAAGTCAACTATCAAATTGAAGCGGAAACAACACGTCGTTTTGCTGCACGCTTAAAAGATGATCCGCGCTACATTGTGCCGCAAATTGTGGATGAATACTGTAGCGACCAAGTACTGTGTATGACCTTTGAACGTGGCGTACCGATCAACAGCCCTGTCATGCTCTCATTACCTCAAGAACGCCGTAACCAATTGGGCGAAGCCTCTTTGGAAATTGCCGTGCGTGAAGTATTTGAATGGGGCGAAATGCAGACTGACCCAAACTTTGGCAACTACTTAGTTCGCTTAGGCAATGGTGAAGATATTCACGATAAAATTGTACTGCTCGACTTTGGCGCTATTCGTCAATTTGACCATCACTTACTGACTGTGGCGCGTAATCTAATTAAGGCTGGCTATTACCACGACCCACAAATGATGGTGAATGCCATGACGGGTTATGAGTTTTTTGACAGCATTCCAGAAAGCATTAAACCTGACATGGCAAAAGTGTTTCTATTGGCCACCGAAGCCTTTAGTCACTTAGACAATAACCCCGATTTACCTGCAGGCGTGATGGATGAACAATCGCGCTATGACTGGAAAAAAAGTCAGCTACATAGCCGTGTCATGCAACAAGCATCTAAGTCGATGGCTTCACGTTACTTTAGTGTGCCGCCTAAAGAATTTATGTTTATTAGCCGTAAATTTATTGGTGCCTACACCTTTATGACCGTGATTGATGCGAAAACCAATGTCCGCAAAATGATTCAAAAGTTTATTTAAGTCCCAACTTTTATTTCTTTGATCAAAGCTGTTAGATAGACCTAAATGATTGTTGCCCACTCGATGCAATTGTCATTTAGGTCAATTTATTTTAAATTCAGGTGGTGTATCAAAAAGTATTCTAAAAAAAAGCAGGTTGAATTTTGATAAAATAGAGAAATGCAAATAACTCTAGAAATCAAATGTCCAACCTGCCTCAGTGACAGTATAAAGAAAAATGGCATCAAAGTAGATGGGAAACAAAACTACCAATGCAAAGACTGCAAACGTCAGTTTATTGGTGACCATGCTCTGAGCTATCTAGGATGTAATTCTGGCATTACTCGTAAAATATTACAGTTAATGGTCAGAGGCAGCGGTATACGAGATATCGCTGAAGTTGAGCGCATTAGTATCGGTAAAGTCTTACGGACTTTAACTGAATCGGCCTATCAAATTCAGCCTAAACAAAGTCATTATGAATCTCTCGAAGTAGATGAATTCTGGACTTTTGTTGCAAATAAAAAATAATAAACAATGGCTTATTTACGCCTACCATCGAGAAACAGGTGAGATTGTTGCTTATGTTTGGGGTAAGAGAGATTTAGCTGCAGTCCAAAGGTTTAAGACAAAGCTTAAACAATTAGGTATTCACTACACCCGAATTGCAAGTGATGATTGGGACAGTTTCATCACTGCTTTTAAAAATTGCAAGCAAAGTATTGGGAAGTTTTTTACTGTAGGAATTGAAGGTAATAATTGCAAAATAAGGCATCGAATAAGGCGTGGTTTTAGAAGAAGTTGTAATTTCTCCCAAAAGCTTGAAAACCATTTTAAAGCCTTCGACTTAACCTTCTTTTACATCAATAAGGGCTTCATTTAATGTCAGCATACTTTTTAAAACACCACCAAATTTGGCACTACAAATCACACACAAGCTGACGACGCATTTATTTTGGTGATTCAATGCCACATGGACACCACCATGGCAAAGCCGCTGTTAAGTGCCCTTGCCGAATATCTGCATATTCCACATATCATGTGCAGTACTGCACCCGAATGGTTACAAATTGGCTTGCAATTTTTAGCAGTGGAAAGTCATCAAATCAGACCGGGACGGGATAAAATTTTAGATCATTTGGTCAGTATTTTACTTATTGAATGTGTGCGTGATTATATTTCTCAGCTTGATGACTCAAATAACTGGCTCGGCGCTTTGGCACATCCTGAACTTTCCAATGCACCCGCAGCCATTCATGGTCGACCTAAACAAGCATGGACGGTAGAAAGTTTGGCAGAACAATGTTGCATGTCACGTTCTAAATTCGCCAATTTATTTAATCAGGTGATTGGTGAACCGCCTTTGGCATACTTACAGCAACATCGGCTACGCTTGGTATCGCATTATTTACAACAAGGGCAATTGTCGATTCAAAAAATTGCCCACCGTGTCGGTTATTCTTCTGAAACTGCCTTTAGTCAAACTTTTAAAAAGCAATTTGATCTAACACCGAGTCAATATCGGCAGCAGTTTCAAAACAGCAAATCAATAAAAACTCAATAACTTCATAAACAGTTTAACGATCTAAAATCGCCAAAATTGCTTGTGCAGGGTCTTCACTGTTATCGGACAATAATTGCTTATGCATTGTGATATGCTGCATCACCTGAATTTGTGCGGTTTCGATATCAATTAACTTTTCAATTTCTGCCGCCAAACGCTCAGGCGTTGCATCATCCTGAATTAATTCCTGAATAACCTTTTTACCTGCAATAATATTTGGCAATGAATAATAAGGAATTTTCACCAACAGTTTCGCAATCCAATACGTGATGCGATTCAGCTTATAAAACGTAACCATTGGACGATGTAATAACATCGCTTCTAGCGTCGCAGTACCCGAAGCCACTGCAATAATATCGGACGCGTTCATCACCTGACGACCAATTTTAGATTCTGTGCTACGATTTTCCATCAATTGCACTTTGTCTTGTAATGCACTCGGATAAGACTGTAATAACGCTTCAATTTGTTGTTTACGTGCATCATTAATTGCAGGAATTAAAAACTTAAACTGCGGATATTTTTGCGTCAAAATATAAGCCGCATCTAAAACTAATGGCCCTAAACGATCAATTTCACCACGTCGGCTACCGGGCAATAACGCAATATGTTGTTGCTGTTGGTCTAGACCCAATTCTTGTTTTGCTGCAGCAATTGGATTTTCCAATGGCAATTGACTCGCCAAAGGATGTCCGACAAAGGCTGCAGGCACATCCCACTTTTTAAAAAAGGCTTTTTCAAACGGAAATAAACATAGCACCAAATCTATACTGGCTTTAATGCCATGTACGCGACCTTGTCGCCATGCCCATACCGAAGGACTAACATATTGCACGGTTTTAATTGGCAAGTTTTTCTGTTTTAAACTTTTAGCAAGACGTAAATTAAAATCAGGTGCATCAACTCCAACAAAGACATCGACAGGATGTTGAGTCCATTTTTCGACCAAGCCATCTCGTACTACAAAGAGTTTTTTCAAATCTTTCAGCACTTCAACAATGCCCATTACCGATAAAATATCCATCGAATAATAACTTTTAAACCCTTCTGCAATCATTTGCGGACCACCAATGCCTTCAAACTCAGCATCAATGCCTTGCTCACGAAAACGTCGCATGAGTTGTGCCCCCAAAGTATCTCCCGATACTTCTCCCACAACGATACCAATTCTAAGTTTCCGATTTTGCAAGCGTTTTATCCTCTAAATTTTAATGGATATTAATTTTCGCATTTTAGCATAGCCACTGTATTTTGTAAGAATACAGAAAGTAAGCCATGGCTTGAATCTGCAATCTTTTACGCTGATTTTCCACATTTCTATATCTGTTTTAAGAATAAGTAAATCATTAATCAAGACAACAGCTTATTCTCAAAAGTCATAATATATTCACGTTTTTTGACTTCGGCATATCTTCATGGTTGGTCCTTTAGAGTTTATTTTGGCAGGTGTATTGGTCGGCTTTTGCGTGGGTGTGACTGGCGTAGGTGGCGGATCACTCATGACTCCCATTCTGATCAGCTTGTTTAAAATTGAACCGCATATCGCCATTGGGACAGACCTGCTCTATGCCGCCATTTCAAAATTCTGTGGTTCATTGGTTCATGCCAAAAAAATGAATATTGTATGGCCCATTGTAATTTGGCTCGCGGTGGGCAGTATTCCTGCTTCATTTGCGACTCATTGGGTTTTAGAGAATTATTTAAGCCAATCAAGCAATTACAAAATGGTACTGACCATGGTGTTGGGCTTTATGTTGACCTTAACTGGCATCTCAATTGTGTTTCGCAGTCAAATTGAAACGTTTTTTAATAAACACCGTAAACAAGAATTGCCCGATATGACCCAAGACCTTGAAAAGGTCAAACTACAGGCTGCAGATAAGCGCGCCCTCATTGTGATTATGGGGATTGTATTGGGTGTGTTTGTCACACTTTCTTCAGTGGGTGCAGGTGCTTTTGGCATCATGGCATTGGTGCTAATGTTCCCCAATTTACCAATGATTCGTATTATCGGCTCAGATGTTGTGCATGCTGTCTTACTCACCCTAGTTGCAGGTTTAGGTCACATGAGTTCAGGCAATGTCGATTTTCACCTGTTGATTTGGTTGTTAGTTGGTTCGATTCCTGCAATTGTGGTGGGGACTTTAGTTAGTTCACGTTTACCTGAAAAAGTGATTCGTAAGGTTTTAGGTATTACCTTATTTATTATTGGGATTAACTTTATGGTCAATCCTGTGAAATCAAAACCTGTCAGTATGCCAGAAACTGCAACTGCAGTTTCCGAGGCACAAGCCAGCCAATAATGAATGTTTTATCTGACATGATTTTGCAAAAACAGACTGTTTAATTTATCTACCCGATTCATCACTTATTTTTTAAAGAGGTATTCATCTTTTTATAACAAAATATAGTGAAATTCATGTTATATTCAGACTATTAAACAATCTTTTGTATGATCAAACCAGTGACGGCAATGAATACTTTACAGTCTAATCCTCTTACACAATCAGACATCGATGACGTGAATATTGAAAGTATTCAGCCTCTCGTGACTCCTGCAGAATTAAAAACTGAGTTACCTTTAACTGAAAATGCTTATCAAACCGTTCTTCGTGGTCGTGAAACAATCCGCAATATTTTAGATGGTAAAGACAAGCGTCTATTTGTTGTGATTGGTCCATGTTCTATTCACGACCCTGCTGCTGCGCACGAATATGCAGATCGTTTAAAAGTATTAAGTGAAAAAGTAAAAGATTCTCTTTACATTGTGATGCGTGTTTATTTTGAAAAACCACGTACTACAGTGGGCTGGAAAGGCTTAATTAACGATCCAGACATGAATGACTCTTTTAACATTGAAAAAGGTTTGCGTATCGGTCGTAAACTTTTACTTGAGTTAAATGAAAAAGGTTTGCCATGTGCGACTGAAGCACTTGATCCAAACTCTCCACAGTATTATCAAGATTTAATTTCTTGGTCTGCAATTGGCGCACGTACTACTGAAAGCCAAACACACCGTGAAATGTCATCTGGTCTTTCTTCTCCAGTCGGCTTTAAAAATGGTACAGATGGCGGCTTAACGGTTGCAACCAATGCTATGCAATCGGTAAAACACGGTCACAGCTTCTTAGGTCTGAATGATCAAGGTCAGGTTTCTGTGATTCGTACTAGTGGTAACCCATATGCACACGTGGTTTTACGTGGTGGTAATGGTAAGCCTAACTACGATGCAGGTTCTGTTGCAGATGCTGAAAATGCATTGAGCAAAGCCAAAGTCAGCACTAAAATCATGATTGACACCAGTCATGCTAATTCAAACAAAGACCCTTACTTACAGCCATTGGTATTAAAAAATATCACTGAGCAAATTTTAGATGGCAATAAGTCTATTGTTGGAATTATGGTCGAAAGTCACCTGAAAGGTGGTCGTCAAGATATTCCTGAAAACTTATCCGATTTAGAATATGGTAAGTCTGTGACTGACGGTTGTATCGATTGGGATACTACTGAAAAATCATTGCTTGAAATGCATGAAGCATTAAAAGACGTTTTAGTGAATCGTTAAGATTTAAAAACGCCATCTTCATGATGGCGTTTCTATTTGTAACATAGGAAATTCTGCGCGCATGAATGACATTGAAACCCAACTTAGCCAAATTAAAAATTTCCAGTTCGTTCATGAGCGTTTGTTTTCTTCAGGTCAGCCTACTGCTGAAGAATTAAAACAAATTAAAGAATATGGTATTGGCACTGTCATTAATTTGGTTGAAAGTGATGCAGAAGAAGCCCTTAACCATGAAGACAAAATTTGTCTGGATATTGGACTGAACTATATCCAACTTCCAATTTCATGGGAAACACCATCTTCTGATCAATGCTTATTATTGCTCGATTTGGTCAATCATTTATTAGAAAGCCAAATGGTTTGGGTACATTGCAGCAATAACAACCACGTCAGTAGTTTGATGTATTTATATCGTCAATATTTTATGGATGTGGATATTGCAACGGCTCAAGACTTTTTACACGACATATGGACACCCAATGAAACTTGGACAGGGTTAATTCACGCCGTTTCTTTGCAGTTGCAAGGTCGTAAAGCCACCCAGGATTTACAACAAGCTTTAGAATCTGCTGAACTTTCTTAATTCAGCAGATTCTAAAGATAAAATTCTAACGCGATTATTTTGTATGAGAAATCAATACCGTCGCTGTTGCTAAAATACCTTCCTGACGACCAGTAAAACCCAATTTTTCAGTAGTTGTCGCCTTAATACTAATTTGTGTGACCTCTACCCCCAATACATCAGCAACACTTTGGCGCATTTCTAGCGTATGTGGTGCAAGTTTAGGACGTTCGCACGCCACAGTAATATCAGCGTTATTCAGTTTGTAGCCACGGTCTAAAATGAGTTGATAAACCTGTTTAAGCAATACCCGACTATCTACACCTTTATAATTAGGATCGGTATCTGGAAAATGCTGCCCAATATCCCCTAGCGACAAAGCACCTAATAATGCATCACATAGTGCATGCAGCACTACATCGCCATCTGAGTGTGCTTTTAAACCTTGTGTATGAGGAATTTGAACACCTGCAAGCGTCACAAAATCTCCCGCTTCAAAGGCATGAACATCTAAACCTTGTCCAATACGAATCTGTGCAACCATGTTCAACTCCTGTAGAAATAAATCATTGAAATCTTGTATTCATACTTTCGATTTCGCTATATTAGACCTAGCGCAACATAGTGAAAGTATAAGCGATCATGCTGTTGAAATTTGAGAATCATCTTATCAAAAACTTAAGTACGCTGCTGTTATTTGGCTGTTTATATTCATCTTTCTCTTATGCACAAGAGATTGATTGTACCTCTACATCCAATAAAAAGTTAGCACAGGTGTGCACAGAGAATTTCTCAGAATTGCGTGGAAAATTAAGTGATCAATATTTAACAGCTTATTTGATGAGTGATGCACCAATCCGCTTATTAGAAGATACCCAGCAATTGTGGATACAGCGCTTACAGCAATGCAAAAGTTTAAATTGTTATACTCAGCAATTTGATTTCAGAATTGATCAACTGAATTTTTTCACTTCTATGAATCAAAGCATGTCCCAACATTATTTAAAATATGAAAATGGTCAATTTGCTGCACAGCCCGTACATTTACAAATTCATCAGCTCAATAAAAATAGCATTAAAATTGAAGGCATTGCGTATCGCAATCCAAATAATCGCCTTGAAACTCAAAGTATCGCCTTTTTAGCTTATACAACGCCTGAGCAAAAAAACAAAATCATCGACAATGAACATGACTGCAGTTATGAGTTTGATTATTCAAAAGCGATCTTAAAAATTCAAACCAAACAAAAAGGTTGTGAACGCTTTGCGGGTATCTATCGTTTATACGATTAATGCTTAACATAGATTGTATTAGACAGATTAAATAAGTAACCACAACACAATTGGCAAAGTTAATGCAGCAAATACCGTTTGTAGACTAATAATTGTTGCCATTAAACGACTATCGCCTCCTAAAACTTGTGTAAGTACATACGCTGCCGATGCAGTAGGTAACGCAAAAAACAAGACTAAAATTTGTGACTCCAGCACGGGAATATTTAGACTTAGACAAATTAGCCATGCCAAAGCAGGCATAAATAACAAACGCCCAAACACATTTAATGCCAATGTAAACACATCTCGTTGCAAGCCATTAAATTGTAATGCAGCGCCCACACACATTAAACCCAACGGCAAACTGCATAATGCCATTTGGCGAATAAAATGCGCTGCACCTTCCCATAAGGTCAAATCCGATAAATTAAATAGACCACCAACAATACAACCTAAAATTAATGGATTTTTCATCAATGACCACAGGATTTGCTTTGCCTGTACAGTTTTGGTATCACTTAAAGCGAGCACTGATAATACATTCACCATTGGGATGCAGAACACCAAAATAATCGCAAACAGTGCCATACCCTGCACCTGAAACAATGCTGCGACTAAAGCCAAACCGATATAAGTATTGAAACGTACCATGCTTTGCATATAGACGCCAAAACGGACGGTGGGTGTCTTAAAATGGCCACGCAAGGCATATAACAGACAACTGACCAAAGCTACAACAATACATACAACCAACAAAATCTGCGTGATTGATTTCGCTTCAATATTTGCTGTGGCGAGGTTTAAAAACAACATGCTGGGAAACAAAATATAGTAATTTAACTTTTCTGCACCCTTCCAAAATGGCTCATCCAGCATACGTGATTGCTTAAGTAGATAACCCATTGCAATTAAGGCAATCAAAGGGAAAAGTGCAATAAAAATTAAATGGGTCATGGGGGTGCTCTGTGTGTTACCGCTAAGTTATTCTTTTTTAATTATTGCTTAATAGGTAAAGAAAATTTATTGGATATTATAGAGATTTTTTGGGTATACCCTATTTTACTCAGGCTATTTAAAACTATAAAAAGTGAAAAGATAATGATAGGCAAGGCTCACCCACACCATCTTTCACATGGATTCTACATTAACGATGGGTATGAATTGACATGACAATCCCCATACTTGCCAACATGGAAATGACTGCTGTTCCACCATAACTCATCAGCGGCAATGGGTCACCTGTTACAGGTAAAATGCCACTCACCATCCCTGAGTTTAGAAACACAAAGAAAAAGAAAGTCAGACCAACCGTTCCTGCATACAAACGCCCGAAATTATGGAAAGAATTCATCCCAATCATCAAACAACGTAAAATAATGGCAGCAAACAAACTGAACAGTAAAAATACGCCAATAAAACCAAACTCTTCAGCATAGGTCGACATAATAAAGTCAGTATGATGTTCAGGCAGATAGCCCAAATGCGATTGTGTTCCCTCTAAATAACCTTTACCCGTAAAGCCGCCTGAACCAATGGCGATTTTGGATTGAATAATATTCCACCCTGCCCCCAAAGCATCCGACTCTGGGTCAAATAAGGTTAATACTCTTTTCTTTTGATATTCCTGGAAAAAGAACATCCAAAGCAATGGTGCTGCAACAGCCAATGCGGTGATCGCCCCTAAAATTAATCGCCATGACATGCCACTTAAAAATAGTGCAAACACCCCAGGAATAATCAAACCAATATTTAAGTCGGGTTGTAATGCCACCAATACAAAAGGAATCATCATAATCACTAAAGCAACAATGATATGGATAAATTTAGGCGGGAAAGCATGACGCGAAAAATACCACGCCATCATCAATGGCATGGCAAATTTCATAAATTCACTGGGCTGCATACTACCAATACCCGGCAAGCTGATCCATCGTTTTGCACCCATGCGGGTTTCACCAATGACCAGAACCAAAGCCAGCATGATCACTGCAAAGATATAAAAATAAGGACTGGCAGCTTGATATACCTTCGGCGGTATTTGCGCCAAAATAATCATAGCGATAAAGCCTAGACCAAAACTGGTGGCTTGTCGCAGCACCATCCCCATATCTTGCGCGGTGGCACTATATACCACCATCAAACCCAAAATCGCATTCAAAATCAGAAAACACAGCAACCATGGATCTAAATGTAATTTAGTCCAGCGTGAGGAATCATTTTTAATGCTTCTACCATCACGTAATGAGTGACGTAAAAAACGATACTGCTGCGATGGGTTCATGCGACTCGAAAGTATTTAAAATAGACAGGATGGACAATTATAGAAGTAAAGCGGCACAGAGTGAATCATTAAAGCTGAATCGTTGAAGATTCAAGCTTAACGCTGTGCTTTATTACACTAGATTTTTATCATCCATGTTGTTGTGAGGCTAAAATTAAACGTGCCAACTCTAAATCATCAGGATAGGTGATTTTAATATTATCCGAACGACCGTGCACAACATTTACTATTTGCCCTGCAGCTTCTAAAGCACTGGCCTCATCGGTAATCGTCAATTGCTGTTTTAATGCAGATTCAATGGCTGTTTTAAGCACATCCAGTTTTGCAATTTGAGGAGTTTGCGCTTGCCAAAGTTGGTCACGGCTTACCGTGGTTTTAATTTTTGTGCCTTGACTTACCTTTTTTAAAGTATCACGCACAGGAATAGCCAAAATTGCACTATGATCTGTTGCCACTGCAGTCTGATACAGTTGCTCAAGGCAAGCAGTTGTCACACAAGGACGCGCTGCATCATGCACCATAACCCAGTCATCTACATGGGCAATTTCAGATAAATAATGCAGTGCATTCAAGACTGAATCCACTCGCTCGGCGCCACCTTCACAAAAAAATGCTTTTTCTTTTTGTGCCAAGTTTAGGTTTTGTGCTACATCATCTGCTTGACCAATCGCCAAGACATAACCTGCTAAAGGCAAATGATTTAAACGTGCAATGCTGTGCTCTAAAACTGTTTGATCTTGAATATACTGATATTGTTTGAGTTCAGTACTAGAAAAACGACTACCAGAACCCGCTGCGGGAATAACCGCCCAAAGTTTAGGGTGTCGGGGCGGTTGCTGCTGCAGGTTGTTGTGATTCATTGGTGCGTAAATCTACTGTGGAATTTGGTTGAATATAAATAGGTTTATATTGTGTACTGATGGTGCTCATTTGCACAAAGGTTTCATGTGGCTTAATTAAGCCTAAATCTAAACGGGCATGCTCTTCTATGGCTTCTACCCCATTTTTTAAATCATAAACTTCTGCTGCAAGTACGCGATTGCGTTCCTTCAGTTCTGTATTTAATTCTATTTGTTGTTGGATTTTTTCTGTCAGTGCAGCATGGTCACGATAACCACCTTCACCAAACCAGTGTAAATATTGAAACCCTGCGATCAAAAAGATCGCAAGGCCCAACAATGCTTTACTCGCTTTGGAGTCAAATACATTTAATAATGACATCTACTGATTTCGCTTAGTTCAAACCTTTGAACTCAGCTTTACCGCGATATGCAGCATTAGTCAATTCTTCTATACGAAGTAATTGGTTATATTTTGCTACACGGTCAGAACGGCAAAGTGAACCTGTCTTGATTTGACCTGCTGCCGTACCCACTGCAAGATCCGCAATTGTAGAGTCTTCAGTTTCACCTGAACGGTGTGAAATAACAGTTGTGTAACCATTCGCTTTTGCAAGGTAAATAGCATCAAGCGTTTCAGTCAAAGTACCAATTTGGTTGTACTTGATCAGGATTGAGTTACCCACTTTTTCATTGATACCACGTTGTAAGATTTTCGGGTTAGTCACGAACAAGTCATCACCGACCAATTGAATCTTGTCACCTAAGATCGAAGTCAGGTAAGACCAACCTTCCCAATCAGATTCATCTAAACCATCTTCAATTGAGATAATTGGATATTGATTTACAAGGCCTGCTAAATAATCAGAGAATTGGTTACTTGTGAATGCTTTGTTGCCTTCACCAGCAAGAATGTACTGACCATTTTTGTAGAATTCTGAAGATGCACAGTCAAGCGCCAACATGATGTCAGAACCAGCTTTGTAGCCTGTCTTCTCAATAGCTTCAAGAATAACTGTGATTGCTTCTTCGTTAGAACGTAAGTTTGGCGCAAAACCACCTTCGTCACCCACTGCTGTGTTCAAACCTTTTTGGTTCAATACAGATTTTAATGAGTGGAAAATTTCTGCACCAGCACGTAATGCTTCAGAGAATGAAGTGAAGCCTACTGGCTCAATCATAAACTCTTGAATATCAACGTTGTTGTCTGCATGTGAACCACCATTTAAGATGTTCATCATCGGTACAGGCATAGTCAAAATGCTGTTGTTACGAAGGTCTGCGATGTATTGGAAAAGAGGAATTTTCTTTTCATCAGCAGCAGCGCGCGCAGCAGCCAAAGACACTGCTAAGGTTGCGTTTGCACCTAATTTTTCTTTGTTTTCGGTACCATCAAGCGCAATCATGGTGTTATCAATGTCTTTTTGTTCAAACACAGACTTACCAAGTAAAGCATCACGAATTAAAGTATTGACGTTGTTTACCGCAGTTTTAACGCCTTTACCTAAATAACGTGCTTTATCGCCATCACGAAGTTCTAGAGCTTCACGAGAACCAGTTGAAGCACCTGATGGTGCACATGCACGGCCAACTACGCCAGATGCTAAGATTACGTCTGCTTCGATGGTTGGGTTACCACGAGAGTCCAAAATTTCACGTGCACGAATGTCAACGATTTGGCTCATGAACAATTCCTCAGTTGATTAATAACGTGATGCTTTAGGCATCAATGAGTCTATAATTTAATATGGGTCTAATTTAGTGGGTGTCTAGCTTTTTGAAACCTTTTACCAAGGTATCCAATTCTTTAAGCTGTGCCAAGAACGGCTCAAGTTGTGATAGACGCAACGCACATGGACCATCACACTTTGCCTGCTCTGGTTCAGGATGTGCTTCTAGAAATAAACCTGCCAACCCAGTTGCCATACCTGCACGTGCCAATGTGGTAATTTGTGCACGACGACCACCTGCCGAATCCGCACGACCACCCGGAGTTTGCAAAGCATGGGTCACATCAAAGAACACGGGTACATTCATTTCTTTCATGATGTCAAAGCCCAGCATATCGACAACCAAGTTGTTGTAACCAAATGCTGAACCACGTTCACAAAGAATCAATTTGTCATTCCCTGCTTCTAAACACTTATGCAAAATATGACGCATTTCATGTGGAGCCAGGAACTGGGCTTTTTTGATATTGATAATAGCTTGAGTTTTTGCCATGGCTTCAACCAAATCGGTTTGGCGGCTTAAAAATGCAGGAAGCTGAATAATATCTGCGACTTCTGCCACAGGCGCAGCCTGATACGGCTCATGCACATCGGTAATGATTGGCACATTAAAATGTTTTTTAATGTCAGCTAGCCACTCAATGCCTTTGTCTAAACCTGGACCACGAAATGAGTTCAGGCTAGAACGGTTGGCTTTGTCAAAACTGGCTTTGAATACATACGGAATATTTAAGCGTGTGCAAATATCCACATAAGTTTCAGCAATTTCAAATGCAAGGTCTTTAGACTCAAGTACATTCATGCCGCCAAACAATACAAATGGCAAATGATTCGCCATTTGTATATCACCCAAACGTACAATTTCTTGTGGTTTTAATTGTGACATTTCAACTTCCTAGTTTATCCCTAAAGCCATCTTATTTGTTTTTTTGATGCTGTTGTTTTGCTGCACCAATAAAGCTAGCAAACAATGGATGTCCATCACGTGGCGAGCTGGTAAATTCTGGGTGGAATTGTACCGCAATAAACCAAGGATGTTGCGGAATTTCAACCGTTTCAACCAAGTGCTGAATAGGTGAATAACCCGAAATTTTAAGACCAGCTTCTTCAAGTACAGGAATATAACGATTATTCATTTCATAGCGATGGCGATGGCGCTCTACAATTTCTGCAGAACCATACACTTCACGAGTTTTCGTACCTTCAACCAATTCAGATTTTTGTGCACCTAAACGCATAGTGCCGCCCAAGTCAGAATCGACTGAACGCTGTTGAACTTCGCCTCGCTCATCTAACCACTCAGTAATCAAACCAATAAGGGGTGATTTAGTCGAACGGTTAAACTCTGTTGAACTTGCATCAGCAATACCTGCCACATTACGTGCATATTCAATCACAGCCAACTGCATACCCAAACAGATTCCTAAGAATGGTACACCGTTTTCACGCGCATATTTAATCGCTTGCATTTTGCCTTCAGTACCGCGCTCACCAAAGCCGCCCGGTACTAAAATTGCATCGGCATCTTTAAGTACGGTATTAACGTCTTGGCTTTCAAGCTCTTCTGCATTGACATAGTCAATTTCAACTTTGACACGGTTTTGAATGCCCGCATGCAACAATGCTTCGTTTACAGATTTATAGGCATCTGGTAGTTCAACATATTTACCCACCATCGCCACACGAACGCTGTATTCTGGGTTCAATAATGCATCGACTACGTTATCCCAATCAGATAAATCTGCTTCTGGAAGATCATTGAAGCCAAAACGTTCACAAATTAAATCATCAACATCTTGCTCATAAAATGTACGTGGAATTTGGTAGATAGTTTTTGCATCTTTACATACCACAACCGCGCGTGCTTCTACGTTGGTAAATAACGCAATTTTACGGGTTGTGTCTGCATCAACATCGTGTTCGGTACGGCAGATGAGAATATCTGGCTGAATACCGATAGATAACAATTCTTTAACTGAGTGTTGAGTTGGCTTGGTTTTTAACTCTGCCGCAGATTTGATATATGGCAATAAAGTTAAGTGCATGAGCATGGTGCGCTTATGCCCTAATTCCACCATTAATTGGCGTACAGATTCCATGAATGGGAGAGATTCAATGTCACCTACTGTACCGCCAATTTCTACGATTGCGACATCATAGCCTTCGCCAGCGCGAAGTACACGTTCTTTAATATTATCGGTAATGTGTGGAATCACCTGAACAGTACCGCCCAAGTAATCACCACGGCGCTCTTTATTTAGAACGTCTTGATACACGCGACCAGATGTAAAGTTATTTAACTTGGTCATTTTCGCACGACGCAAGAAACGTTCGTAATAACCCAAATCTAAGTCAGTTTCGGCACCATCCTCTGTGACAAAAACTTCACCATGTTGGAAAGGACTCATTGTCCCTGGATCGACATTAATGTATGGATCCATTTTGACCATGGTTACTTTCAAACCACGGGCTTCTAAAAGTGCAGCAACTGAAGCAGCTGAAATACCTTTACCTAGTGATGAAACTACACCACCAGTCACGAAAATAAAATGGGTCATTGGGTTTCTCGTACAATCGAGCCTAAACAGGCCTGCAATGTTGCGCAATTTTACTTTACTCTGCACCAATAAAGCAAAGTCATTCCGCATCAATTCATAGAACAATAAACAATTGGCTATTCTACCAGCATTTCCTATAAAAAATTAGAACTTCTTGAGAGGATTTTCATCTGTCATTTTATTGCTATAATACGTCCGTCTATCCAATCTTTTATTTTGTGCAATTATGAATAAGAAACTTTTAATTTGTGGTGCAATTGCAACGGCGTTGTTAGTGACTGCATGTGTAAAAAAAGAACAGCCAAAGCAAGATGAGCAAGAACAAGTAGAAGTTCAAACTGAACAAACTACTGAAACTGCTCAATTTGAACCACTAGAACCTGTGGAAAATATTGAAGATACTGAACCAGAAATGCCTGCACATGTAGAAGTAGAACGTACTGAAACAGCGAACACCACGACTGACATCCGTCGTGAAACACCTACACAACCTACTGCTGTGACTGCACCGAAAGCGGCAGCTCCTATTGCAGAAGATAAACCGACTCAAGCACGTCCAAGCAACAACACAGGCGCTCAATCTGAAGATGATGCTGTTGCGGCTGCAATTGCTGCTGCAACCCCAGCACTTGAGAACTAAGTGCTGACATAAAACTTAGCTTTAAGTTAAAGTCAGTTTTAACCGGTCAGTTCTGATCTTGGATTTGAATTGACGTTAAAAAACCCAGTCATTGAGTACTGGGTTTTTTAATTTGGATAAATCGTCAGTGGGATAATTCGTAAATACATCTGCAATACAGCTACCTATTTCTATATTTCTATATAGGTTTGTGGGATTCACTTTAATTTGCCTGCTGCAACTGCGATTGCACTTTAAAATAATTAGAAATCAAACGTGATGCCCAAGATTTAGTAAAGCCGACACCTTCATAAAAACCACAATGGCTGCCTTTACGGGTCGTCACCACCATAATATTTGGCATTTTTCGTATGGTTTCTTTATAAGGATCAAGGTTTTTGATATGACATACAGGATCATCTTCTGCATTTAAAACCATAAGTGGAATTTTGACATTCTCAAACACATAAATTGGGTTAATAGCTTTTGTGTAGCTGTCATAATCTTCAAAACCCGCCAATTCAAAATATGCCTTTTCAAACTCTGCTAGAGTGGTCGCACTTAACACTTGGGATAAAGATTTTACATTTTGCCAAATGTCCTGATGGGGCTGAATAAAAAACTGGAATAATTTTTTGGTCATCACTTTACTATAAAAAGGATGCACATGCTGAAAGCCTAATTCAGTGTTATAGCCTGGGCACAGTGCAAATGCGGCTTTAATTGGGGTTTGCTCACCCTCTTCTCCCAAATAGCGCACTAATAATCCTGTCCCTGCTGAAGAACCAACAGCATATAATTCAGATTGAGGGAATTGCTGCTGAATAAACTTAATTTGTTCACGTAAATCATGCGTTGAACCAAACAGATTCATTTGTGGTACAGGCATAGGTAAATTGCCATGTCCACGACGTAAACATAAGGCAATACGCCACTGTGTCTGTTGATGTAAATCACGCACCAACTCACGCATACTTTCCAAAGAACCTGTAATGGTGTGCATTAAAACAATTGTAGGGGTATCTGCAGGCAAGTCATAACCCACCCAAGCCACTGCGGTAATACCGCCATCTTGCATGGTGAGTTGATCAACCTGATCATACTGCTGACGAATGGTTTTCTTTTTAATTAAATCAAAATATAAAAGATGCGCATGCGTATTAGACAACCACGGCGTTGGGCGGTATTTTTCTTTGAGCTGTGGCAAATAATCCAATACCCGACGGATTTCCCCATGCGGGTGATAATACAGCGTCGGTAAATCTGCGCCTGTGACCTGATCTAAAACCGCTTGTGTAATTTGCGCTATTTTTTGTAATGTAGACATCATTTTACTCCCAAGCAATCCATGAACTTTAAAGCATGCCTACCCAAAACTGATTTCTATAAAACAACCACATCACCATACACACGCTTTATTTTATTTTTCAGTTGGCATAAAGGCAGCCATACGTTGTCCCATTTGTACAGCCAATGCCTCTAAACTACTCTTCGGGCGAATCATCACTTCAAAGTCCACAATTTGTCCTTGTGTATTGAATTGAATCATATCAATTCCTTTAAGTTTTTTATCTCCCACATTGGCGGAAAACTCAAGTACAACATTGCAACCCTCTTCCGTATAAAACTCACGGTGATAAGTAAAGTTTTCAAAGACCTGAATTACATTGGTCAAAATAAAAAATACCACCTGCTTGCCCACATAAGGTTGATATGCCACAGGTGAGCGAAACACCACATCATTTGCCAATAATTCACTTAGCATAGACATATCGCTGTTTTGCAGCATTGTATGCCAACGCTGAACTGCTGATTTTGTTGTTTCTAAGGTCATGTTCAGTTCCTTTTTTTATTTTTTTCAAGAAGCAGGCAAAGCGCTTCTAAAACACTTTGCCTATGTCTAAAAACTATAATTTTAATGTCTGAAGATTTAGATTGTTGCTGCCAATTCAGCACCCTGACGGATTGCACGTTTGGCATCTAACTCGCCTGCTTCTTTCGCCCCACCAATTAAATGCACATTCTTACCTGCTGTCTGTAATTGCTCATACATGGCTGTGTAAGATTCCTGCCCAGCACAAATCACCACATGATCAACCTCTAGCACTGTGCTTTGACCGTTGACGGTAATGTGCAAGCCTTGATCATCAATCAGGTCATAACTTGCCCCTGCAATCATTTTAACGTCACGGTTTTTTAAACCTGTGCGATGAATCCAGCCTGTTGTTTTACCCAAGCCTGCTCCCACGGACGATGCTTTACGTTGCAATAAATAAATTTTACGTGGCGATTTTTCAACTTTTACAGCTTTTAAACCACCTACATTCGTATAATTGGTATCGATACCCCATTCATCATAGAATTTTTCAGGATTTAGGCTGCCACTTTCTCCTTCATGGCTTAAATATTCTGCAGTATCAAACCCAATACCGCCTGCCCCAATAATCGCAACACGTTGTCCCACAGGCTTGCGCTCTTTTAATACTTCAATATAACTCAGCACTTTAGGATGATCGATACCTGCGATGTCCAGTTTACGCGGGGTTACACCTGTTGCCACAACCACATCATCAAAGTCAGCGTTGAGCAATTGTTCAAAACTAGCCGTATGATTCAGCACCAACTTAATATTCGGTTGCAGCTCAATTTGGCGCTTAAAATAGCGCAAAGTTTCGTAAAACTCTTCTTTACCAGGAATAGTTTTGGCGATATTAAACTGCCCACCAATTTGATTCGAGGCTTCAAAAATCGTCACCTGATGCCCACGTTCTGCAGCATAGGTTGCAAAGCTTAAACCTGCAGGCCCTGCACCAATCACCGCAATATTTTTAGCCTGTGCTGCTTCTTTAAAAATGAGTTCTGTTTCATGACAAGCACGTGGATTAACCAAACATGAAGCAATTTTCATTGAGAAAATATGGTCTAAACAAGCTTGGTTACAACCAATACAGGTATTGATTTCATCACTGCGACCTTGCTCGGCTTTTTGCACAAAGAAAGCATCTGCCAACAATGGTCGTGCCATCGACACCATATCGGCATGGCCTGCAGCCAAAACATGCTCTGCCATTTCAGGGGTATTAATACGGTTTGAAGTAATTAGAGGTACTTTGACCAAACCTTTTAATTTTTCTGTCACCCATGTAAAAGCTGCGCGAGGGACTTTGGTAGCAATGGTTGGAATGCGTGCTTCATGCCATCCAATCCCTGTATTGATGATGGTTGCACCTGCTTTTTCAATCGCTTGTGCCAACTGCACAACTTCTTCAAAGCTTGAACCGCCTTCGACTAAATCGAGCATCGACAAGCGGTAAATAATAATAAAGTTTTCACCGACTTCTGCACGGGTGCGCTTCACAATTTCAATTGGGAAACGAATACGGTTTTCATAGCTGCCGCCCCATTCATCATCGCGATGGTTGGTACGTGCAGCAATAAATTCGTTAATTAAATAACCTTCCGAACCCATGATTTCGACACCATCATAGCCTGCGTATTGTGCCAATTTGGCACAATTCACAAAGTCGGCAATGGTTTGCTGTACTTCTGCCGATGTTAGTGCATGTGGTTTACTTGGGTTAATCGGTGCCTGAATTGCTGACGGTGCGACAATATCGGGCTGATAGGAATAACGTCCCGTATGTAAAATCTGTAAAGCAATTTTGCCGCCTGCATCATGCACAGCCTGAGTCACCACTTTATGTTTTTCTGCTTCTTGACGAGTATCAAGTTTATTGCCGCCCGCAAAGGTTAAGCCTGCATCATTCGGTGAAATACCACCTGTTACAATCAGCCCAACGCCACCTTTGGCACGCTCTGCATAAAAAGCCGCCATACGTTCGTATCCACCCGGTGCTTCTTCTAGTCCAACGTGCATTGAACCCATTAAGACCCGATTTTTTAAAGTGGTAAAGCCTAAATCTAAAGGCGCAAGTAAATGTGGATAGTCAGACATAGAATCTCCCTGCTGGCAAAAATGCTGGCTGTTTTATGCTTAATGCAACTTGTTGCATACTTTTATATTCTAGATTTGATTTTTATGCAACATGTTGCATAATGAAAGCTGAAAAATAATGTTGCTCTGTTTATGTCGCTCGCTCACGTTTTATTGACCAGTCTGATTGAAAAACCCAGTAACGGTATTGAATTGGCACGTCGTTTTGACCGCTCTATGGGGTTTTTCTGGAATGCGACCCATCAACAAATTTACCGTGAACTGAATAGCATGCTAAAAAAAGGCTGGATTTCAACCTTAGAAGATGAAGATTCCAGCAGTCGCAGCAAAACCTATCAGGTAGAAGCGTTGGGACGGCATGAACTGGCAAACTGGATGGTTGAGCAAAGCCCGCCTGCGCAATTACGCGAAGAACTTATGGTACGTTTACGTGCCGAAGCCCAACTTGGCGGCAACAGTGTCTTGCCAGAACTGGAACGACATTTGTTGCTCCATAAAACCAAGTTAGACACCTATCAACAGATTTTTGCCAAAGACTTTAGCCAAGCAACTGCGAACAACCGTACCCTGTATATTCATAAAATGATTTTGCAGCTAGGGATAGATCAGGAAATTGGCTGGATTGAATGGCTAGAAAATGTGATTCCTGAACTGAAAAAGTTTGATGCCGAAGCCTCATCTTAAAAGTATATTTTTAAGTAATAGCAACCACATCAATGTGAAATCAGGGTTGCTCACCATACAGAAATGATCAGGCTATGCTATAAAGAATAACGCATCTTTAATTACAACCATGCAAGGAAATGCTGATGCCTTTTTACCGCATGCCCGATGGCGAAGCTCTATTTGTACGTGAATTTGGTCAAGGTGAGCCTGTGGTTGTGCTTTCAGGTTTAGGCATGCACAGTTGGCAATGGTTGCCATTTCTGTATCAACATAAAAAGCAGTATCGTTTTATTATTCCAGACTGGCGTGGTTTTGGGGGTTCAAACCTGTGTGCCGTTCCAGAACTGGATGCTATTTCGAGCCATTGGCAAGATTTAAACAGTCTGCTTCAACAACAGAACCTGCAACAATTTAAACTGATTGGCTATTCCATGGGGGCAACCACTGCCATGCATGGCATGCAATATGGACAATTGGCTACGTATTTAAGTAGTTATTTACAAATTGACCAAGCACCAAAAATTGGAGTGGATCAAAACTGGCCTTATGGCTTATTTGGCAATCAACATCAACAATTTAAACAGTTATTGATTCATCTGTCCGAGTTTTTACATGATCACGCGCAATATACTGATATTCAACAAATGGATGTGTTGCAGCGTAAAAACTTAGTCGAACTTTGGCTAGAATTTATAGAATTACAAGCCAGCAATAAAATCAGTCCGTTTTTATTTAAACTGGCCGTCAAACGTCCTGCTTTGCAACGCTATATTTTACCTACGCAACGCCTAGATTATTTACGCTGGTATATCGACAATTATTTACACCATCAGGAAGATTATCGCGAGGCTCTGACTCAGCTGAATTGCCCGACAGTCTTTTTTACAGGTGCGCAATCGACCTTGTATGCGGCAGAAGGACAACGCCAAGTAGTAGAAGCCATGCCAAATGCGAAACAAGTGATATTTCACCAATCTGGACATACCCCGTTACTGACTGAACCCCTGAAGTTTAGTCAGGAAATTAGCCAATTTTTAAAACTAAACAGCTCTAAACAACTAAAGTGCTAAAACAAAACGGTGGAAAATGTAGTTTGCAGCCTCTTCCACCATAACATCATCATTAGACCCACGTTTAATTGCCAAAAGCTGCGATACCCGTTTGCGCACGACCTAAAATTAGCGCATGCACATCATGTGTCCCTTCATAGGTGTTCACGACTTCCAAATTGACCAAATGTCGTGCCACACTATATTCATCGCTAATGCCATTACCACCAAGCATATCGCGCGCCATACGGGCAACCTCTAAGGCCTTGCCACAGTTGTTGCGTTTAATCAAAGAAGTACCTTCGAGTGAAGCAATGCCCTCATCTTTCATACGACCAAAACGTAAAGCAATTTGTAAACCCAGCGCGATTTCGGTTTGCATATCGGCAAGTTTCTTTTGAATGAGCTGATTGGCCGCCAAAGGACGTCCGAACTGAATCCGATCCATCGTATATTGATGCGCAGTATGCCAACAAAATTCAGCCGCCCCCATAGCACCCCATGCAATGCCATAGCGCGCACTGTTTAAACAAGTGAATGGCCCTTTTAAACCATGCACGTCAGGTAACATATTTTCTTCAGGCACAAAAACATTGTCCATGACAATTTCACCTGTGATTGAAGCGCGTAAACCGACCTTACCCTGAATGATTGGTGCAGAAAGTCCATCCCAACCTTTTTCTAATATAAAACCCCGAATATCACCCACTCGCCCATCTGCCAAAACTTCTTTTGCCCACACCACAAATACATCGGCAATTGGACTATTGGTAATCCACATTTTGGCACCTTGTAGACGATAACCACCTGCAACTTTGTGCGCTCTACTATTCATAGTGCCAGGGTCGGAGCCAAAATCAGGTTCAGTCAGACCAAAACAACCTATCCATTCACCCGAAGCGAGTTTGGGTAAATATTTTTGTTTTTGCGCCTCACTGCCAAACTCATAGATCGGCACCATCACCAATGAGCCTTGCACACTCGCCATAGAACGATAGCCCGAATCGACCCGCTCAATTTCACGTGAAATTAGGCCATAACTCACATAATTTAAACCTGCACCACCATATTGTTCAGGTATCGTTGGACCTAATAAACCAAGCTCACCCATTTCACTGAAGATACTGCGATCTACCGTTTCATGTCTGAACTGATCACGTACACGTGGCTGTAATTTTTCCTAACAATAAGCATAGGCACTATCGCGAATCATACGTTCAGTTTCAGTCATTTGTTGTTCAAGCAAAAAAGGATCTTGCCAGTCAAATTTCACTTTTTTACTGTGCGTTGCAGGCGTGTGATTTGATGATGGATTGTGTTGTGACATGGCATCCTCTGCGCATTATTATATTAAAGTCAGGTTTATCTATATTTGAATTTGCAGCATCGTGTTACTTTACTTGATCTTCTATCATTAAAATGAAATAACCATCAACAAAAAGTGAACATTTTTCAATTATTAAGCAAAGTTATAGATAATTTTGAGTTTTCACATATTTAGATACTAAAAATTCTGAAAAAATGAGATGTAGATTTGTGTTTCTATTTTCGGCACTTATACTCAAATCTAACCATCCATCATGAGAATAAAACATGCGTAAATTAGTAGTTTTTTCGGGTGCAGGTATGAGTGCAGAAAGCGGAATCAACACCTTTAGAGATAGTGATGGCTTATGGGAAAAACATCGTGTAGAAGATGTCGCAAGTCCTGAAGCATGGGCAAGAAATCCTGAATTAGTGCAGCGCTTTTATAATGAACGCCGAAAAAACATTCTGAGTGCGCAACCTAACTTAGCGCATTGCTTAATTGCTGAACTTGAAGATGATTTTGATGTGCAAGTGATCACCCAAAATATTGATGATTTGCATGAACGTGCAGGCAGTTCTGAAGTTTTACATTTACACGGCAATATTCGTTTAGCTAAAAGCTCAGGGCCTAATGCACAATACACCACTGAATTTTTTCCAATTGAAGGTGACTCGCTGAACTTGCAACAGGATCTTTGCCCTCAAGGCTATCCTTTACGTCCGCATGTGGTTTGGTTTGGCGAAGCAGTTCCTGCCTACGAAGAAGCACTGGATTTGATTCAAGATGCCGATATTTTTATTGTGATTGGGACAAGTTTGGTGGTGTACCCTGTTGCTGGATTAGTACACGAAATTCCTGCAAATTGTCAGGCTTATTATATTGACCCAAAAGCCGCACAAGTCCAACTTCCTGCTCAATTTCAACGCATTTCTAAAACTGCCACTGAGGGCATGCAGCAATTGTTCGATCAATTACATAAAATTTAAAGTAATTTCAGCATCTTGATTTAGCCACTTTCAAGATGTCATGAATATGCTTAGGCTATTTTGACATCTTGCAGGATTGCATCATTTTCATAATAGTTTTAGGTATCTCTTTAAAACTTTGTTACCATCGCTCTTTCTCTGTGTTTGTGATGTTTACTGCATATGACCTCATCTTATCAGCAACAACTTGATGCGAAAGTTGCCCGTATTTCTGCCCAATTTGCCGAATATAATCCGCCTACCTTGCAAGTATTTGCCTCACCAGAACACAACTACCGTATGCGGGCAGAGTTCCGGATTTGGCATATTGAAGATGATCTTTTTTATGCCATGTTTGAACGCAGTGAAGATAAGCAGAAAAAAGTTATTCGTGTAGATGAGTTTCCCATTGCAGACCGCAGCATTAATTTATTAATGCCAAAGCTGTTAGCCGGCTTGAAAGCCAATCCCGTATTATCGGCTCGTTTATTTGAAGTACATTTTTTAGCGACTTTAAGTGGCGAAATGTTGGTTTCGCTACTTTATCATCGCAAACTTGAGCCTGATTGGGAGCCTGCAGCCCAAGCCTTGAGCAAAGCATTAAACATTAAACTGATTGGACGCAGCCGTGGGCAAAAATTTGTGCTTTGCGATGAGTATGTAGTTGAACAATTACAAGTTTTTGATCGTACTTATACCTATAAGCAAATTGAAAGCAGCTTTACTCAGCCAAATGCGCAAGTGTGCCAAAAAATGCTGGAATGGGCATGTTCTGTTGCCGAACATTCTGAGCAAGATTTATTAGAACTTTATTGTGGCAATGGTAACTTTACCCTGCCACTATCGACCCGTTTCCGTCGTGTACTTGCCACAGAACTGGCTAAATCTTCGGTCTATGCAGCGCAGTGGAATATTGAACAAAACCAGATTGAGAATATTCAAGTGGCACGCTTATCGGCTGAAGAATTTACACAAGCTTATAACGGTGAGCGTGAATTCCGCCGCTTGCAAGAAGCAAACATTGATCTCTCAAGTTATGATTTTGATACAGTCTTTGTCGATCCGCCACGTGCAGGAATTGACGATGACACCTTAAAACTCCTACAACGTTTCAAGCGTATTATTTATATTTCGTGCAACCCTGACACCTTGCATGACAATTTAAAAACTTTATGTCAAAGCCATAAACTGACGCAATTTGCACTGTTTGATCAATTCCCATACACCCATCATGTTGAGTCAGGTGTTTTACTGGAAAAGATTTAAATAATTTGTTGCATTAATCTTCAATATTTACAAGTACTCTTTTTGAGCACTTGTAAATATTGTTATATAAATGAATAATTTAAAGCATTACAAGCCCTTTAACTGTCATAATTTCGTTAAAAAAATGCAATATTATCGAAAATTCTGCAACTCGATTGCTGCTTTTATCACTTAGGTCGACTTGATTTATTTTTTATATTGGCTATATTTCGATCTATGTTAGGTTGTGAATGAAGGCTCTATGAGTTTTTGGCAAAAGTTGTTCTCTACAGAACAGCAAAACGAGCATAAAAATCAAATTGCTTGTGTTGAAAATGATTGCTCTTGCAAGACAAATGAACAACTTCTCGAGGCTTTAACCAAAGCCACAGATGAAGATGTTATTATCGGGATTAAGAAGGTTCTCGCTTCGCGAGGTTATAGCCGCAAAGAGTTAAATGAACTCCAGCATCTACCATTCCAGTAATGGAATATGATAAAAAAGGCATTTAGTTGAACTAAGTGCCTTTTTTAATTGTTACAAATATCTTGGCACTTAAAACAATAAATTTTATAAATCTTAATACGTGCTTGGGCTTGCACAAAAATTCTAATCTTTTCAAACGCAGTCAATCATATCTTCACAATCATGCGCTAGTATTTCTAAAAACAATCATCTCACTACCATATTTTAATTATTCAAACAGAGAAAATGACAATGAAAAAAACTAACATTAGCTGTCTTGCCCTACTCAGCCTGAGTTTAACAGCCTGTAGTCCAATGCCGAAAGAATGTGCCGAAACTTGGGAAAAAATGGAAAGTTTTGCTAAAAGCATGGGTATTTCAGACGAACAGCTCAAACAACAAAAAAAGCAATTTGAAAATGAAGTCAAACAAATGAAAAGCGAAGAAGCAGCCAAAATCTGCACGATGCAAGGAACAGCCCTAGGTTTTATTGGACAATAAATTCAGCCAAGCCATAACCAAGTTCCAATGTTAGAGTTTACAACCTTGATGATCTATATAAGCTAAAATTGGCCCTAAATTGCGGTGTGTACGAGTATGACGTTGTAATTGCGGAATATATGCCGTAGAAATCAAGCCATCTAAATATAAAGCATTTGATGTTTTCAGCTCATCTTTAAAAAAGGTGGCGAATTGATGAAAAGTTACAGGTGTGTTACTAATCACAAAGTACAAAACTTGGTCTTTTAACCCAATCCCATTTCTAATTTTATAAGAGGAACTGTCCGCTAAAAAGCGTGAATTGAACTGATGATTAATAACCACATTGGGGCTGACTGCGTGGCATACTGCGCTTTGAGCGACTGATTGACATATTGTTGGGTTGTACTTAAAAACACCCATTGATGATTCCACGCCAGTACACCATTGGGTTGAAAAAAAAATTCCCCCAGCCCTGTTATTAACCGTCCATACGCGAATTTCTGCCTGTGCAGCAGGCGTCCAGAATAAATCACTAAACAATAAATACTTTGACAGAGAACAAAACATTATCATCTCCACACGTGCTATGTTACAAATTGTGCATATAACTGAATGGGTTATCGCATATTTGCGTCAGACGCAGTACACTATAAAACCTGATTTCTTTTCTCTACTCATGTTACTTTATTGGTCAAGCGTACGATGCTCAAGCAGAAAACACGATTTCCTTTAGGGGCACATTTAATTGTCAAACACTTCGGCTATAGCCATCATGGTATTTATGCTGGGCGCGGTCGCGTGATTCACTATTCGGGTTTTGCACATCTTTTCAAAAAACACCCGATTGAAATGACCAGTATTGAAAAGTTTAGTCACGGCAAAAATATTATTGTGCAGTCTTATCATGCACCAAAATATAAAGGACGCAAAGTGGTGCGCCGTATGCGTTCTCGAATGCACGAAAACAATTATCATCTGATTATGAATAACTGTGAGCATTTATGCACTTGGGCAATTACAGGTGTTGAAAGCAGCCCGCAAGTATTTAAGATGGTGGATCGTTTAACCACCATTGGTTATGTCAGTTCATTGATGAGTTATATGAACAGTATGATGCTGACACTGACGACCACTTGCTTTGCTTTGGTGCTTTATATTAAGAAGAAATTACGTGATAAAGCCAAAATGCAATTACCGCAAATCCTAATGAAGCAGGAACAGCATAAAAACCGCTAATTGCTAAAATTTTAGCGACACTGTATATCTCACAAGACATTCAATAAATCTTCAATAGATAAACTAAAAAGCCCAACCTGAATTGATCGAGTTGGGCTTTTGATTTGTAAGTTAAAACTTAGATAAAATTTTACTTACCTGGCTTAAAGCTGTCTTTTAAGTCTAAAATGCGGTTAAACACCGGTGTTTCTGCACTATGATCGTACTGATCTGCAACAAAATAACCTTCACGCTCAAATTGGAAACGGTCTTCAGGCTGTGCTTGCGCCAATGCAGGCTCAATCACCGCTTGTACAATTTTCAATGAATCAGGGTTCAAGTTCGCTAAGAAATCATCACCCACTTCAGGGTCCGACTCTGTGAATAAGCGATCATATAAGCGAACTTCTGCCGCTACCCCTTTACTTGCAGAGACCCAGTGAATTACGCCTTTTACTTTACGACCTTCTGGGTTTTTTCCCAAAGTTTCAGGGTCAATTGAACATTTCAGCTCAATGACTTCGCCGTTGGCATCTTTAAGCACTTCATCACACTTGATTACATAAGCATGACGTAAACGCACTTCTCCTTCAGGCACTAAACGCTTAAAGCCTTTAGGCGGCACTTCTTCGAAGTCTTTACGGTCAATGTAAATTTCAGAAGTCAGCGGAATGATACGCTCGCCCATATCTACATTTGGATGACGTGCATGGACCAAATCTAATGCTTCTGGCAAGTTGGTCAAAGTCACTTTAAGCGGATTTAACACCGCCATACCACGTGCTGCAGTATTTTCCAATGACTGACGGATGCAATACTCAAGCATTGCCACATCCACAATACCGTCTGACTTAGACACACCTACACGCTTACAGAAATCACGTAAACCTTCTGGTGTAAAGCCACGACGACGCATACCCACCACTGTTGGCATACGTGGGTCATCCCAACCATTCACAAAACCGCCTTCAACCAATTTACGCAATTTACGCTTAGATGTGATGGTGTAATCAATATTCAAACGGCTAGATTCATATTGATGTGGTACAGCCTCAGATTTCACTTTTTCTACCACCCAATCATAGAATGGACGATGGTCTTGGAATTCTAATGTACATAGTGAATGGGTGATGCCTTCAATCGCATCGGACAATGGATGCGCATAGTCATACATTGGATACATTTTCCATTTATCGCCCGTTTGGTGATGCGATGAATGTAAAACGCGATACAAAATCGGGTCACGCATGTGTACGTTTGGCGATGCCATATCAATTTTAGCCCGTAAAACTGCCTGACCTTCGCCTAATTCGCCATTGCGCATTTTTTCAAATAAAGCCAAGTTTTCTGCCACTGGCGTATCACGATATGGCGAATTTTTGCCTGGCTCTACAAAAGAACCACGGTTGAGCTTAATTTCATCAGGGGTTTGCAAATCGACATAAGCATCGCCTTGTTCGATCAGCTGTACAGCCCAAGTATATAATTGATCAAAATAGCTTGAAGCATAGCGCGGTTCACCATTCCACTCAAAACCCAGCCATTTCACGTCATTGGCAATACCATCGACATATTCTTGTTCTTCTGCATCTGGGTTGGTGTCATCAAAACGTAAGTTACACACCCCTTGATATTCTTGTGCGATACCAAAGTTCAAGCAAATTGCTTTCACGTGACCAATATGCAAATAACCATTCGGCTCAGGTGGAAAACGTGTCACTACCTGCTTTATGCGGCCAGCCGCAATATCCTCGGTAATGACTTGACGTATAAAGTCCAAGCCTGGCTGTTGTTCTTGCTGCACAGCATCGACAGACGCATTTGAACTTGGTGTCGGGGTGTTTGGCAGAGATGCAACAACATCATTTGGCTTCATAGCAATACAATCACTTCTAAAATAAAATTGGATAAACGAGGTTACAGAAACTTCAAAAGAGAAGCATACATCACCCATTAGAACGCTTTTCCTTGTTTTTAACAAAGAAAATAACGTTTTTACTTGCCTTGTAGTTTACAGTTTGCTTATGCTTCTCTCAACCAAAAAACCCATGGCATTCGTGTCCATGTTTAGGAGATTACACAATGAGTTTTCCTCAAGTCGAATTAAACACCAATAAAGGTCGTATTGTTTTAGAATTGAACGCTGAAAAAGCACCAATTACAGTTGCTAACTTCTTAGAATACGTTCGTGATGGTTTTTATGACGGCGTAATTTTCCACCGTGTTATTGATGGTTTCATGATCCAAGGCGGTGGCATGGATGAAAACTTCAAAGAAAAAGCAACACGTGATGCGATTGAAAACGAAGCAGACAACGGCTTAAGCAACGATGTTGGTACGATTGCAATGGCGCGTACCCAAGCACCTCACTCAGCTTCTGCACAGTTCTTCATTAACGTAAAAAATAACTCTTTCTTGAACCACACTGGCAAAACAGCACAAGGTTGGGGATATGCCGTGTTTGGTAAAGTTGTTGAAGGTATGGACGTTGTAGAGGCTATTAAAGGCGTGCGTACTGGCAACCGTGGTTATCACGCAGATGTTCCACTAGAAAATGTGGTAATTGAATCTGCAAAAATCATTGCTGAATAAGAATCCCCCCAACCTCCCTTACACACATTTTAAAGCAGTGCTTTATAATTCATTCAGGGAGGAGAAATCCCTCTTTTTAAAAGAGGGATTTAGGGAAATTCCAGGGAATAATCCGTGACCTATCTGTTTATCGCAGATTTACACTTGTCACCAGATCACCCTCGACTTGTACGGGGGTTTTTAGATTTGCTAGATGCTTATCAAAATAAACACACCCAACTGTATATTTTAGGCGACTGGTTTAATGCATGGATTGGCGATGATTACACAGCGCCATGGCTCGATGAAGTTGTTGCACATTTAAAGCAGTTTAGCCAAGCTGCCGGTAATCATATTTACTTTATTGTCGGCAATCGTGATTTCGCTTTAGGTCAGAAATTTCTAGATCAGTTTTCCGGGCAACTCCTACCCGATGTGTACACGCTGCACATTGGCTCGCAACGAGTACGTTTAGAACATGGCGATGCCCTGTGTACCGATGATGTGTCATATCAGAAATTCCGTAAAATCATTCGAAACCCCATCATTTTAGGCACTTTAAAGAAAACACCACTGGCTTTTCGACAAAAACTTGCACAAGGTTTCCGAAAAAAAAGCCAGCAAGCCAATCAAGTTAAAAGTTATGACGTCATGGATGTAAATGCTGATGCCGTTGCACAAGCCTTACAACGTGCTGATGTGTTAATTCATGGACATACGCATCGTCCAAATATTCACAATGAACACGGCAAGCCAAGAATTGTGTTGGGAGATTGGCGTAAAGATACGGCACAGATTTTAGAAATTATCCCAGAACAAAACAATGTGGAATTAAAATTAAAGACATGGAGTTACTAGGATAAAAGTTGAGGACATTAACTTCTAAGACTTGATAAAAACGTTTTTAATATATTAATATTTCAACAACTTTATTTTAAAATTTATAATATGAAATTCAATGTTCAAAAAATAAATGCTGTTTTTTCCATTTTTATGCTTTTAATATTTTTTGTATCTGCTATTAATTTAGATGAACACTTATCGTCTTTTGTTCAAAAAAATTTCACTTATCTATTGATTATTTTCTTACTTAGTATCTCACTCATGCTATATGATTTATTATCCAATATCAAAGCGAAGAAGGATCAGGAGTTTTCTTTTTCAAACAAAAATAAAGAATTAATCAATAAACTATCAAAGCTTTCTTATGAAGAAAAAAACATCTTATCTTTATTTATGAATGACAAAGTTCAAGAAAAAGCATTAAATCCAAATGATCAAGCAGTAGTTTGGCTAGAAACAATTAAATTTATTTTTAATACAGGGAAAATCGAAGGGAATAAAAAGATTTTTAGGATAGAACCCACTTTATCAAAACATCTTCTACAAAATCCGAATAGCTTATATTGAAGAAAAGCCCAAGAAATATTGGGCTTTTCTTTATTTTAGTACCCGCCTTCAGACTGAATGACTTCCGCATCCCCTTTATATTTAGCCAGTAATTCACGCAATCAATTCATCAATACACTGGTGTCCACTCCAACTGCTACGAATTCTGTGCCTAAATCCAAATATTTTTGAGTCACTTCATGCTGGTCGATAACATTTCTGCTGCTTTGCCTGGTGCTCATTTCGTCTTAACCATATAAATAGCACATGGGTTCATTTAGCAAGCATAGCAAGGCATGTTAAGCTTTTGGCGCACACCTACCCCAAATATAGCCTTTAAATGGAGATGATTTATGGATTTATTAAATATTGCTCAAACTCGCTACACAACCAAAGCCTATGATGCGAGTCGCAGCATTCCTGCAGCACAATTTGAGCGTTTATTAGAAATTCTGCGTTTAGCGCCATCTTCCATTAATATCCAGCCGTGGCACTTTTTTATTGCAGATCGTCCTGAAGCCAAACAACGTATTGCTAAAGCTTTAGTGGGAAAGTACGCCTATAACGCACCTAAAGTTTTAGATGCTTCGCATACCATTTTATTTTGCACCAAAGCTGACATTAGCGAATTACATTTAGAAAACCTACTTAATCAGGATGCTGCCAGTGGACGCTTTAAAGATGAAGCCGCTAAACAAGGTCAGAAAGACAGCCGCACAGGTTATGTCGATTACTACCGCAATGAAAAAGGCGATATTCAGCGTTGGGCTGAAAATCAAACTTTTATTGCACTTGGGCAAATGCTGTTGGCTGCAGGAATTGAAAGAATTGACACAACGCCAATTGGCGGTTTTGATGAAGCAATTTTAACCCAAGAACTGCAACTGACTGAGCAAGGACTGATTCCTTCGGTTTTATTATGTTTAGGCTATCGTAATGAACAAGATTTTAATTCCAAACTGCCAAAATCACGCCTTGATAAACGCGAGATTTTCACACATCTGTAAAACAAACATGCGATAACACTAGGGACAAAATTTGTCCCTTTTTTTTGGTCTAAATTTTGCTTAGTCTATATTTGCAATCTGTACTCAATCTCTAGCAAAAATAAAAATGAGGTGTATGATGCTCAATTTACTTACTATGCCACTAAAACTAGAATGCCGACGTTGTAAAAAACTGTATTTATATCAAGCTAAACCAACTTATCCGAACATGCGCTGCCCGATTTGCGATAGAACCACAATGCTGCATGGTCTTGCAGAAACTGCAGATGTATTGCGGCATCCTTTTCGCTTTGTATTGAGTTATCTTAAACCGTCATGGCATAAGCGAGGCAAAGCACACTAAGTAATGCCAAGCCTAACCCAATTGTGGTCGTGCTTTTCAGCTTTTCTTTAAAGAACAATACACCGCTGATCACGCCAAATAGCACCACTAAAATATTCATCCCTGCAAATACCACAGCAGGGCTGTCTTTGAGCAGCATGTGAGCTTTGACATACAAGGCAATATTGGCGAAATTCAGTGTACCCAAAATTAAACCTGCACTGATATTTTGCATACTGCCCATGCTTTTATCGCGAATTAAGATATATACCATTGCTAAAACAAAAGCACATACAAACATCAAATTCAGCGCAACCGCAAATTGCAGACCTAAACCTGTAGTGTATTTAAGTAAAACATCAATCAGCGCATAACCCAGCCAAACACAGCCCAAATATATGATGCCTTGTTGCGCTTTAGCAGACTGCCCTGCAGCACGATGCGAATACAAAATACATAAGACCGCGACAATGCCAAGTGCGATTCCCACAATTTTTAATTGGCTAAAATTTTCCTGAAAAATAAAATAAGCAGCAGCCAAAGACAAAACCACTGACAAACGCTGTGCAATTTCAGTTTTTAAAATACCTGCGCTGTCCAACGATTTTGCTAACGCTAAAAAGACACTGGGCAACAACACCCCTAAACTGAGAATAAGCCACCACGGCGTGCGTTGGAGAGAGATCGTGCTCAAGTTGGGTTTAAACCAATAAAAACACAATACACTGGCACTGACATAATTCCAGGTGATCATCTGCATAGGGTTAAAACCCTGCAATTTGCAGACTTTTAATAAAATAGAGACCAGCACACTACAAAAGGCTGCGGCTACAATCAGTTCCATGACACGCTCGAAGATTGCTATTCAATCATTATTTTTGTTGTTGATTGGGGGACGGATTCATCAATAAAAAGCCCACAAGGACTGTGGGCTTTCTAATTCTTCATTAAATTAACAATTATTTGTAACGTTCAACCATTTTCTCTAAAGAAATTGGGCGAATTTTGTCTGCATTGCCTGCAGTACCAAATGCTTCATAACGGTCGATACAAATTTGTTTCATTGCATCTACAGTTTTTGCGAAGAATTTACGAGGGTCAAACTCGCTTGGTTGTTCTGCCATCATACGGCGCATTGCACCTGTAGAAGCTAAACGTAAATCTGTGTCGATGTTAATTTTACGCACACCATGTTTGATGGCTTCAACCAATTGCTCAACAGGTACACCATAAGTTTCTTTGATGTCGCCGCCGTATTGGTTAATCACTGCCAACCATTCTTGTGGTACTGAGCTAGAGCCGTGCATCACAAGATGTGTATTTGGCAATGCTGCATGAATTTCTTTAATGCGGTCAATTGCAAGAATATCGCCTGTAGGTGGACGAGTAAACTTGTACGCACCATGCGAAGTACCCACTGCAATTGCCAAAGCATCCACATTGGTATCTGCAACGAAGCTTCGTGCTTCTTCGACTGAAGTTAACAATTGAGAGTGGTCAAGTACACCTTCTGCACCCACACCATCTTCTTCACCTGCCATACCTGTTTCTAGGCTGCCCAAGCAACCAATTTCACCTTCAACCGATACACCGCACGCATGTGCCATTTGTACAGTACGACGCGTCACTTCTACGTTGTATTCATACGACGTTGGTGTTTTACCGTCTTCACCTAAAGAACCATCCATCATTACTGATGAAAAGCCTAGTTGGATAGAACGCTGACATACGTCAGGGCTTGTACCGTGGTCTTGGTGCATAACCACTGGAATATGTGGCCACTCTTCAATTGCAGCCAAAATCAGGTGACGCAAGAATGGCGCACCTGCGTATTTACGCGCACCTGCCGAAGCCTGAACAATTACAGGTGAATTGGTTGCATCTGCGGCTAACATAATTGCGCGCATTTGTTCTAAGTTGTTGACGTTAAACGCTGGTACGCCGTAAGAATGTTCACCGGCATGATCCAAGAGCTGGCGCAATGAAATAAGAGCCATAATTTCCTCCCAAATAATGTTGGCTATTCTACCCTGTGATTTGTTTCAATTCAGCAACAAATCGCCTTTTTCAAAAAAAAGTCCCTGCAAAAGCAGGGACTTTTAAACAAATTACAACAATTCTTTATTTTTCAGCACTTATTGCGCTTCAGAAGCAGCAACTTCTGTGTCTGCAGTCGCAACATCAGCAGGTGCATTTGCAACATCTTCAGGGATATCGGTGTTACCTTCATCCATGATTGGTTGGTCAATTGCGTCGATTGCAGCTTGTTGTTCTGGTGTAATTTGAGCGTTATCTACAACTGCAGAAGATGCATCAGTTTCAGTCGCAGGTGCGCTTTCTTTTTTTGCACAAGCAGTCAAGGCTAAAGATGCAGCGATTAAAGCAGCAAGTGTTAGTTTTTGAATCATCGTCATATCCTACAGTTAGGTCATTCATTTACTACACTTTATTGCATATTTATGACATTTTGATGACTACAGCATGACATAAATACAAAAAAGTTGACCGAATTCAACTTTTTTATATTATTGATAAATTATCAAGATTTAAGCGCGTTCTAATAAAACCGCAACTGCAGGTAAGGTTTTACCTTCGACAAATTCAAGGAATGCTCCACCACCTGTAGAGATATAACCAATTTTGTCTGCAACTTCATACTTGTCAATTGCAGCTAAAGTGTCACCACCACCTGCAATAGAGAAACCTGCAGATTCTGCAATTGCCAATGAAAGTGCTTTCGTACCTTCACCAAATTGATCAACTTCAAATACACCCACTGGGCCATTCCAAAGAATTGTTTTTGAAGTTTTTAAAATTTCAGCAAATGCTTTTGCAGTTTCTGGGCCTACATCTAAAATCATGTCGTTGTCTGCAACATCTTCAACTTTTTTCACAGTTGCTTTCGCTGCTGCCAATGAACCCAAGAAATCTTCAAAGTTAATTTCAGCGGCATCTGCAACCACAACATCGGTTGGTAGTGGTACAGACACTTTTGCAGCAATTGCTTTGGCAGTGTCAATCAAATCATTTTCACATAATGATTTGCCCACGTTATAGCCTGCTGCAGCAAGGAAAGTATTGGCAATACCACCGCCTACAATGAGTTGATCGCAAATATCAGATAATGAAGTCAATACATCTAACTTAGTTGATACTTTAGAACCTGCAACAATTGCTACCATTGGTTTTTCAGGTGTTTTTAAGGCACGACCCAAGGCATCTAATTCCGCTGCCAATAATGGGCCTGCTGCTGCAACTGGTGCTAAACGCGCAACGCCTTCGGTTGATGCTTCTGCACGGTGTGCCGTACCAAAAGCATCCATCACAAATACGTCGCACAACGCTGCATATTTCGCGGCAAGTTCTGGATTATTTTTCTTTTCGCCATAGTTAAAACGGCAGTTTTCCAATAAAACCACTTGACCAGGAGCAACGTCTACACCCTCTAAATAGTCAGTGATCAATTGGACATCTTGACCCAAAGCTTGGGTTAAATACGCAGCCACAGGTGCTAAAGATTGTTCAGCTTTTGGCTCACCTTCAACAGGACGACCTAAGTGAGAATACACCATCACTGCCGCACCTTTGGCAACAGCAGCTTGAATCGTTGGCAATGCCGCACGTAAACGTGCATCGCTGGTGATCACACCATTTTTAACAGGGACGTTTAAATCTTCACGAATAAGGACACGCTTACCTGCTAAATCGAGGTCAGTCATACGCTGAAAGTTCATGTATAGCTCACTTTATTGATATCAAAACGCCACGATTTTAAATGATTATGCAGAAAAAGGTTAGCAACTTTTGTAGAATTGCTGTTTAAAGCAAAAGTTTTGATTATGATAGAGAAAAGTCACCATCTTTATCGCACTTATGTCTATTCATCCCGATCCAAATATCAATCGTTTAAATGTTTTGGGCGAACCTCTCGCCAGTTGTTGCTTTGATCCTATTACGGGTTATTTTCGTAACGGTTTTTGTCATACCGACCCAACCGATTTAGGTCAGCACACCGTTTGTGCGCAAATGACTTCGGAATTTCTAAACTTTTCGCAAAAAATTGGCAATGATTTAATTACGCCAGTGCCAGAAGTTGGGTTTAACGGTTTACAACCAGGTGATTTCTGGTGTATTTGCGTCACTCGTTGGGTTGAAGCCTATCAGGCAGGTCAAGCGCCACCGATTAAAATTCAAGCCTGTCATCAATCTGTATTGTCTTACGTACCCTTAGATATATTGATGGACTATGCGGTGTGATGATCTGATGCAACATCCTCAAATTATTTTAGCGTCTGGCAGTCAAACCCGTCAGCAATTGATGAATCGCCTGAATTTGGCTTATAAGTCAATCTCACCTGATATTGATGAATCTACTCAGGGTGAATTGCACGCAGATGATTTGGCGCGACGTTTAGCTTTTGAAAAGGCACACTGTATTGCGCTGCAATATCCTAATGCGATTGTGATTGGTTCAGATCAAGTCGCATGGCGTGAACTGCAGCCAGATATTTTTATAGGTAAACCGCTCACTTCAGAAAAAGCCATACAACAATTACAAGCCAATTCAGGTCGAACGGTTTATTTCAGCACTGCACTGAGTGTGCAGCAGCAATCTACAGGCTTTGAACAAACGGTTGTAGAACACTACACAGTTAAATTCCGCAGCTTAACCGACAATGAAATTGCACGCTATGTTGCAAAGGAACAACCGCTACATTGTGCAGGCAGTTTTATGTGCGAAGGTTTGGGCATTAGTCTGTTTGAAGCAATGCAGGGCAACGACCAAACTACTTTGATGGGACTACCCATGATTCAGCTGTGTCGTATTTTAAGAAGGCTGAATATTCAAGTCCCCTAATGTTAACTCATTTGAATCTGCATATCAGCTAGAAATCATCTTGCCCTTTGTAGCGACAAATTAGACAATATTGAGATTATTGATAAAACTTACTTAGGCTATTTTTATGTCGCAACCTTTAGATGTTTTAGGCGGAATTACCGCAGAACAATTCCTAAGTGAATATTGGCAAAAAAAACCATTATTGGTACGCAACGCACTCCCAGAAATTGCACACCTACTCGAACCTAGCGATGTCATGGAGCTGGCACTGGAAGAAGATGTCACTGCCCGTTTAATTAAACAAAAAGATCGTGATCCGAATCAATGGACTGTGAAATCATCACCGCTTATTAAGGCAGATTTTCAAAAAATGCCAAAGTTATGGACGCTGTTGGTACAAGCCGTGGATCATTACTCTTTTGATCTCGCTGAACTTTGGAAAAAATTTCCTTTTATTCCGCAATGGCGACGTGATGACATTATGGTGTCTTATGCGCCTAAAGGTGGTTCTGTAGGTCAGCATTTTGATTTTTATGATGTGTTTTTACTACAAGGCTATGGACATCGCCGTTGGCAGCTTGGGCAAATGTGTGATGCAGAAACTGAGTTTGTAGCAGGACAACCGCTCAAATTATTGCCTGAAATGCAGGTTAATTTTGATGAAGTACTTGCACCGGGTGATTTACTTTATGTTCCACCGGGATTGGCGCATTATGGTGTGGCAGAAGATGATTGTCTGACGTTCTCGTTCGGTTTCCGTATGCCAAATATTAGTGAAATGATGGATCGCGTGAGTGATAAATTCTCTGCTGATGAAATGTTACGCACGCCACTACAAGACATTGTTCGTGAAAAAAGTACACAAATTGGTGAAATGACTACGACAGAACTGAATTATCTAAAAGCAGAATTGTGGGCGCGTTTGCAAAACTCATCGGTGTTGGATGATGCAATTTTAAGCTTAATGTCCGAACCGAAATATCCTGAAAATATTCCTGAAGTAGATGAAATAGGTGTAGGCGATTTAGAAGATGCGTTAGATCAGGGTTATCAAATCATGCTGGAACCTACCTCGCGCCTACTTTATGCAAATCAGGAAGGTGATGTTTTATTTTGGGCAAATGGTGAAGCGCTTTGTGTCGCAGAAGCTTCTATCCCAACGTTGCAAAAAATCGCCAATGGCGAACGAGTGCTGCTCGATGAAAACCTTTACGATGCAGATATTCTGGAAGATTTGGCACAACTGCTCAATGAATCCATTTTAATGTTGTTACCTGCTGAAGCCGCCTAAAATATTCGTTTCAATCCCTCAAGATGATCAATTCATCTTGGGGAATTTAGATGAGCGGGATCTAGAGTTAAAACTGCCTGAATTAATGTATAGCCAGGTGTCGAGTTTAATTTTAATTGTCCACCAGCCCGTTCTAAACGCATTTGCATACTGCGTATCCCAATACTCATGCCATGTTCAAGCACGCTATTGGCTTGAAAACCTACACCATCATCCTGAACTTTAAGTACTAATTGCTTCGGTGGTACAAATTGCATACTGACGGATACATGCTTGGCTTGGCTGTGTTTGATCACATTGGTTAAACTTTCTTCTAGCACCCGCATCAAAGTTAAGCACTGTAACGAATTCGGCTCAATCACCCATTCATTTGGAAAATCCCACTTGGAATGAATATCCATTTCATCCATCAATTGACTAAAACGATGACGTACTGGTGCGACCCAAATTTTAGGATTTTCAGGTACTTTAGAACCAATGGAAGAGCCACTATCAATAATTTGACGTAAATCATCACGCAGTAATTTCAGCATAGATAAAAACTGCTGATTACTCATATTCTGTTCGCTTTGATCGACCATAATCATGGAGCGTACCAAAGATGCGCCCAAACCATCATGCAAATCATGCGATAGATGAATCCGCTCTTGCAAACGCACATTTTCCAATTCTAAATAATGTTTTTCCGACATACTGCGTTTTAAATCATCGCTGACTTCAAAAACTTTAAGCTCTAAATCTTGGTTAAATTTCTCAATTTTTTGAATATTTCTTTTTAGACGCATGCCTAAAATAATCGCAATAAATAAAGTAATTACTGGCGAGGTATACGGTGATAATGGCTGATATAAACTTGCCGTTGCCGCATTACTTAAACGAAATACATCTACACCTGCAAAAAAACCAATCAAGGTTAAACAAAATAGCAGCAGATATACTTCTGTTTTTGGGGATTTATACGCTAAATACGCCAAATAAAAATAAACCACCACCAGTAAACTGGCATAACTTAAAAAGACGATACCAAATACCAGTTTGACATAATCTAAGGGTGTTAAAAATACACAAATGATTACCGCTAAACTCAGAATAAAAATACTTTCTTCCAATATTGGCAAGCGTTGATTCACAAACCTAATTAAATATAGACTAAAAGCCAAAACATAGAGGATAAAAAAACTTAAATTGGCTTGAGATGCCACTAATACGCTTGGGTATGGAAAGGTTTCTGTGGTTAAAAAATGAGAAATAAATAATAACCACAGTACACAACTCAGCGCAAACCAGCCAAAACTCGGATCACGGCGTAAAAATAGCCAAAGAACCAAACATAAAATGCCTAAAGTGGCAGATAAAATCGCATTAATTTCAAATAAAGTACGTTTATTCCATATACTTTGCTGGTACTGTTCAATATTGTTATGCACATTATTAAAACTTATTTTTCCTATACCCGCATTTTGAAATGCATATCCATTTACATAGACCAATATTTGATTTTTACCTTGTTTTAAACCAGCAATAGGTAAAATCCAATAACGTGGCATATTCCAGCTTTTTGATAATGGTTCTTCTAAATGCTGACTTGCCCAAAGTAAATCCTGATTCAGATAAACAGCCCCTGCACTATTTAAAAAATCCAGCGCGAAAACGATGGGTTGATTTAAACGATGTTCACGCTCACAAAACCATTCCCACTCTATTTTGTACCACGCCCCACCATTATAATTTTTCCAGCGCTCATCCCAAACATCAGGCAGTTGTACATTTTCCCAACCCATTTGAGGTTTTTTATTGTGTGAAGCTGTTTTGGCAGAGCTGATTGAAAGTACATGTACATTACAGTACTGATTAATTGGATATACCACTTGCTGCGCATAGCTTTGCCACGCACAGAGCAACAACAACACGCCCAAACCACACTGCCAAAGTCTTTGAATCATAAAAGACCTAAAGTTCTAGCTGTACTGACAGCCTTAGTGCGTTTAGTAACCGACAACTTCCGATAGATATGTTTGATATGGCTTTCAACGGTATAACGCGACACAAATAATTGCTCAGCAATTTCACGGTTACTTAAGCCCTGCGCCACCAAATTTAAAATTTCTAATTCACGATTGGTGAGCTGTTCATACTGTGAATTGAACGTTAGAGTATCTGCTCGACCTGCTAAATCCTCGGTCAACACAGGCACTTTTTGATGTGAAATTTGCGATAAAATTTCACGAGCAATAAATGGGTCTATCGGTGCGCCACCTCTTAAAATGCTGCGAATCGCAATAATTATTTCAGCATCATCACGTTCTTTAAGTACATAGCCTGTTGCACCTGCTTGAATTGCAGAAAATAAACTGTCTTGGGTGCTCCATGCAGAAATCACTAAAATTAATGCGCTCGGATCTCTAAAATGTAATTGTTCAATCAGTTCTTTACCATTTCCATCAGGCAAGCCTAAATCGACCAAAGCCAAAGCAATCGGATGATCTTCTATACACGTCATTGCGGCTTTAAGTTGGCTCACAAAAAATAGCATGTCATCTTGATAACCAATATCATGCAAAATTTTTCTAAGACGTGACTGAATAATAGGCTCATCTTCAACAATTAAAACCGGTACAGGTAATATCGCTTCCATTTCTGCCATCATTCATCCCCTTAATTATATTTGTAAATATATCAATCGTTTTGATGTAAACACTATCCCTAGAATTAAGGAGTTTTTCAAATTTAGCTTATTTTATAGACATGAGCATAGCACTGAAACATGATACTCGAGCATGAAATAAAAAATAAATATGTATTATTATTCTAATTTGAATGGTGCTTCTCACTTTAATGAGCAGCGCAGCATAAATATGCTTTGATGTCGAGAACACCATCAAAGCAAATCTAGAGCCGTATTAAAAGATGCTCGATAAATTAATAATAAATTTTGGAGCTATGCGCATGCAAAAAAGCAGGAATCAGCCCTGTTAAAGCCGCACGAATATCTGCACGTTCATTGATTAATTGATGCGAGCCTTCTTCTAACATGAGTAAGGTTTGTAGACGGAATTTACGCCGAATAAACTCAATGTTATAGCGCCAATCAACGGTTTGATCTTGCGCTCCTTGTGCCAACCAAACAGGTATACGGCAAGCTGGACGTTCTTCCATCTCCAACATCCATTTAGACATGGCTAAAATCCAATCCATGCCCATCATTCTAGGTTGCAGCGGGTCTTTTAAACGCACAAAGCGTAAAAATTCAGGATTATGATTATTACGTCGGAAATGTCGAGGCACTTCACGCTTAATCCGTCGGATAATGCCCAAACCAACGGAGTTATGCCACCATGCCGATTTTGCAGGACGAATCAAAGGTGATAATAACAACACACGCTCTACAAATGGATTTTCACGACGCTGTGCAAACTCCAACAAATGATGCATCCAAATTGCACCGCCCGTACTTTGTCCAATGCCCAACCATGGTTTTGGCAATTGATCGGCATTTTTTACATATTGATAAACCGCATGTAATACTTGCTGATAATGATCAAAATTTTTGATGTTAGCTGGAGAACCATCACTCAAACCATGTCCAGGTAAATCATAAGTCAGAACACTAAAGCCCTGCTCTAATAATTCTTTGACGATAGGTTGATAAATCCCGCTATGTTCCAAATAACCATGTAGCAAAAATACCGTACCCTGTACTTGATCAAATTTGGTTTTGCTTAAATCGGGTTGAAAAATCTGCACATGCAATTTAAATAACGGCATTTGTACATAGCCTTGCCAATGTGCACAGTCCAACAAATGAAAACCATAAAGCTGTCGATAGGCTTGTAACTCAACACTCGGTTCAAAGGTGCGATTCAAATTTAAGGGTTGTAATATTTGTGGCGTGGTTTCCCGACTTGGTACAGGCAAATCTAATTGCTTTAACACACTTGGGTTTAAAAATGGAATATCAGGCATTATGGCACCTCGCGACATGCGCTAGAACCAATCAAGACATCCCGAATGGTGGCAAGCATTTCATAATTGGCTCGGCGGCTGTGATCATAGTTTTGTTCACTTGGACGCCATGCAGTCAGTTGGGTCGGCATGGGAGCTTCGACAGGAATCGTTTCAATGCCATTTAAAGCAAATAATCGCCGAGTGCGTGGCATGTGATAACGGTCTGTAATCAAAATCACTGTCGGCGCTCCCCCCTTTTTTTGTAATAATAAAGAACTAAAACGTGAATTTTCACAAGTATTCATGCTGCGATCTTCTAATAATTTTGCATCGACATCATATTTTTTTAACCAACGCTGCATATATGGTGCTTCGACACCACTCAGTACAATCGGTAATTGATATTGTTTTACCACCGCCAAGGTCGTTTCTAAACGTAAACGTGTGTAATCATTGACCACAATATCTTTGCCATTGTCATCTAAAGTTAAGCCACCACCTAAAACCACAATCGCATAAGGTTTAGAATTTGCGAGTGTTTTTGGCATATTTTGTTGCTGGATTGAGGCAATATCTTTGAAAATTTCTTCATCTACAGGCTCATTTTCGGTTTCGGCAATTTTATGAGTGCTTAAAAATGCCAAGTATTGTTCCATGATTGCCTGATTTTCATGGCTATCCAAATTGAGTAAGGCTTTTACATTTTCGGATGGATCTTCTACAACTGCTTCCGAAGCTACATTAGACACCAACAATGGCACTTGCCGCAACTCTTGTTCAGAGGCTAATTTTTTTTGCGTTTGTTCTTCTATAATAAGCGCTTGTAAGGCTTTATAACGTGCCTGAATTAAAGTTAAATTTTGCGAGTTTTCAGATTGAATCTCTTGCTCCATAAGCTTCAAATAAGCTTGTCGTGCAATCCATAAATCTGAACCAGGTTCCAAACTGTCTTGATCACTAAAAGCCGCCATTTGCTGACTTTTAGCTGCCACTTGATTCACTTCTACAGGCACCAAAGTGTTCAGCGTTTTGACCACCAAAGTAGAATAAAAAGGTGAATAAATAAAAATCATGAACGCTGCAAACAACACAAATAGCACGGCAGCAATTTGTACTAATCTGAGCATCCAATGATGATGTTTCATCTTCACTTAACCTACAGGTTGATGTGCACGAATCAAACCTGTTTCATCGAATAACACAGGTTCAGGTTCGAGTAAAATACCAAAACGGTTTAAAACATCCTGCTGCACAGCACGATAGGTTTGTTGCACATCTGCCAAAGTGGCATCGGCATAATTGACTAAAACTAATGCTTGCTTATGAAACATACCCACCGCACCCAGTTGTTTACCTTTCCAGCCAGCTTGATCAATCAACCAGCCTGCTGCAATTTTAACTTGTGCATTCGGCTGTGGGTAATGGGGTAAATGTGGAAATTGTGCTGCAATTTGTTCAAATTGCTGAGTAGAAATCACAGGATTTTTAAAGAAACTGCCCACGTTTGGATATTCTGCAGGATTCGGCAGTTTATTTTGACGAATTTGAATGACTTGTTGCTGCAAGTTTTCAGCAGTTTGCTCATCGCCTACAGCAGCTTTTAAATCACCATAATTTAATTTTAAAGCTGCCTGTTTCAACAATTTAAAGGTCACATGGGTAATGATGTAACGGTTAGGATGATCTTTAAAAACACTGTGTCGATAAGCAAACTGACAATCTGCTGCGGCAATTGAGCTGAATTGCTGGCGTGCACGATCATAAACCTGCACAGATTCAATAAACTCACCTACTTCAACGCCGTAGGCACCAATATTTTGTACAGGTGAAGCACCGACCAAACCTGGAATTAAAGCCAGATTTTGCAGACCATATAACTTTTGTTCCGTGCTCCATAACACAAAATCATGCCAGACTTGTCCTGCTCCAATTTTTAAGGTAACACTTGCATCATCTTCAGCACATTTTTCGATGCCCTGAATATCCATGTGCATGACCAAGGCACGAATATGCTCAGGCAATAACATATTGCTACCACCCGATAAAATCAGCACATTTAATTGTTCTGTATGCGCAAATGCCAAAGCATCCTGCACATCTTGAATATTTTTAACTTTTACATAATGCGATGCAGTTGCATTTAAGTTGAGCGTATTGAAAGGTTTGAGTTGCATGTTGTATTGAATGTGCATGACTTAAACCTTCAATTCAAATTGTTGTTGTAAAACTTTCACCCATGCGCGACTGCTCGACTCGCATTGATCCAGCACCCGCTCAAAACCATCGGCTTCGCCATAATAGGGATCGGGTAATTCTTGCTGTGTATAATGCGGATCGTGTTCGCTCATTAAGGCAATTTTGGCGCGCAAACTGCCAAATTCAGCTTCGGCACGGCGCATCAAGGCTTGAATGTTGTTTAAGTTTTCAAAATCCATTGCCAAAATCAAATCAAACTCGACAAAGTCTTGAATATTTAACTGACGGGCACGCAAAGTAGATAAATCATAACCACGCTTAAACGCATGTTTTTGACTGCGTAAATCTGGGGCTTTGCCCGGATGATAATTACTGGTTCCAGCAGAATCTACCCACACATTGAGTTGCTGTTCATCACAAAAATGTTGAAGTACAATTTCTGCCGTTGGAGAGCGGCAAATATTTCCCAAACAAACACATAACACCTTATATGGCGTTTTGGATGACATAAACAACCTCAAAGCTACTTTATTTTTAAGAGTCTTATGTTAAGTTATTTATGATATGAATCCTATATCGTGCCCTAACAATAATGTTGATTTAGGTATAAAAATTAGGAATAAAGACAATGCAGCATTTTCAATTTCAAACCGTTGGCAACATTATTTCAGGATTAGGTTCAATTTCTGAACTTAAAACAGTTTTAACTGAAAAAAATTATAAGCGTTTGTTATTGGTCACCGATGCTGGCATTCTACAGCAACAATTGCATCAAACTATTTTAGAAATTTTAGAGCAGCTACAACTGGACTATGCCATTTACTCGAATGTGCAAGCCGATCCCGCAGAACAGATTGTGTTAGAAGCCGTTGATTTTGTTAAACAGAAAAATATTGATGTTGTATTAGGTTTTGGTGGCGGTAGTGCAATGGATGTCGCCAAAATTATTGCCGTGCTGAGTCATCCTGAACAAAGTCAACAATTATCGGACTTATATGGTGTCGGCAATGCGCAAGCCCCTCGTTTACCACTCATTTTAGTTCCCACTACGGCAGGCACAGGCTCAGAAGTCACACCAATTTCCATTGTCACCACAGGTGCAACCAGTAAAACAGGCATTGTTTCTCCTATTTTATATGCCGATGTTGCCATTTTAGATGCCAATTTTACCCGTAATCTTCCAGCACAGATTACCGCAGCGACAGGTATAGATGCGATGGTACATGCTATTGAAGCCTATACTTCTAAAATCAAGAAAAATGCGTATTCAGATTTGCTGGCAAAACATGCGCTGCGTTTACTCGATCAGAACTTAAAATTGGTGCTTGAAGATAGTAACAATATGGAAGCACGGCAAAACATGCTGTTTGGTTCAATGCTTGCAGGACAAGCTTTTGCCAACGCTCCTGTGGCTGCAGTGCATGCACTTGCTTATCCATTAGGTGGGCATTTCCATATTTCACATGGGCATAGCAATGCATTGGTACTGACCGAAGTTTTAAAATTCAATGCACCTGCTGCCAAACAGTATTATGCAGAATTGATGTGTTGGTTAGACCCACGCAGTAAAGGCTGCACAGATGGATTATGTGATTTGTTTATTGATCATTTACAAAATCATTTAGATCAAAGTGGCTTGGTGTTAAAACTCAATGCACTAGGCATAGCAGAAAATATGCTGCCGCAACTGGCAGAAGATGCGATGCTGCAAAGTCGTTTATTACAAAATAACCCAAGAGCAATACAAATTCAGGATGCTTTACAGATTTATCAAGCTATTTATGCCTAACTTTTACGCTTAACTTTTTGCATTTAACTTTATAGAAGTACAGGAAGTAGAGATTAAGCTTGTGCTGAGAAAAAATAAGGCTGGTTTGATCCAACCTAAAAGTTTCGCAAATAAAAGCTAAAAACAGGCTTATTTCAACTGAATGTTGTGTAATTCGCCATCAAAATTTTGCAAAATATCTTTCACAATCGGTTCTTGATGCAGCAAATTTTCAGCACGTTGATAAGCACGTTGTTTACGTTGTTGCTGCAAAATATACGGTGTCGTGTCATCCACATTTTCATATTGCACTTTAAACAGAGTTTTACTCCACTGTTCTTTTAAAGCACTTTCTAAAGCATGTTGCAGTTGAGTCAATAACTGCTGATATTGCTCAGGAATATGAAAAACTGATTCAGCATTAATCAGCCCCGTCATCACACCATGCTGCGCTAATTCTTGCACGGCAGGCGACAACTCACTGTGTCTAAACCAATATTCCCACTTATCTAAAGTCCACTCACCTTCTAAAACTTGCGGTTGTAGACGCAGAATATCCTGCGGCATTAATTGATCATCAGCATTGGATACTACAGTTTGCTGGGGTTGTGCTGTCACATTGGCAACATTCGGCTCAATTTCAGTGGCTTCTAAATCAAATAAAGCGCTTTCTGCATCACTTACACTTGATGTAATTGCCGGTGCAGCATCATTTAATTGTAACGCAGGTGCAACAGGCGATGTTTCTGCTGATTCAGCAAAATTATCTAACGGTGCAACTGCATCAAAACTTTCTAGTAAAAATTCATCATGACTTTGCACATCAGTTGCAGCACTTAGCGATGCAGTTTCTTCATCTAAACCAAACAATTGCGCTTCTGCATGAGGATCAAACACAATCGATTCAGATTGAATAGGCTCAACATGCATTGTTGTTTCTTCGCTTACTGCAGGTTCAGACACAGTGTCTGACAATACGGACGCTGTGGAATGAAGCGCTTGCGGATTCGTTGGTTGCTGAGTCGCCTGTTGACCTTGAGGGGGTGAAGCTTCAGGTTCACCTTCATCTAAAAGATCATCTGAGGAAGATTCTACAATAGGGGTCTGTGCCGTGGTGTGATCTGAGTAAACATCATCTTGATAGTCAAATCCATCAAGATCAGGCACATCTGTATGCTCAGATTGAAGATCAGGTGTTGCAACAGCATTCAATGCAGTCACATGCTGTTCTGTTTGCATTGTATTTGGAGTTGCCACAGCTTGTTGAGCTTGTTCCATCTGGGCAACGGTTTGCGTAGTCGCTGTTTGCGCAGTATTTTGTGGTGCAGCAACCAAAACTTCATTGGCTTGCAAAGGTCGAAATGCAAGTAAACGCAGTACGCACATTTCAAAGCCTTGTTCTTGGGTCACCGCAATTTGTAAATCAGCGCGTCCTTTACAGGCAATTTGATAATATAACTGTAAATCTTGTGCAGAGATTACACCTGCAAGCTGTTGAATTTTTTTATTAATTTCAGCACTGTATTTCAGATTTAAATCTGGCAAATATTGCATGATTGCCAATTCATGCAATGTCGAAATCAACTGATCCAACACCAAAGATACATCTAAAGCTTGTTGTCTAAATTGTAATAAGAGCTGACTTACACGCTGCTGTTGGTTTTGATGGATCGCTAAAATCAAATCATAGATAATGGTGCGGTCAATTAGACCTAACATGTCTTTCACATCTTGATGATGAATTTCGCCCTGACCATAAGCAATGGCTTGGTCTGTCAAAGACATCGCATCACGCAAAGAACCTTGCGCAGATTCAGCAATCTGCCAAATCGCATCTTGCTCTGCCACAATCTGTTCTTTGGCTAAAATATCCGTTAAATGACTGGTAATTTCATCGACCTGCAAAGGACGCAAAGTAAATTGCAAACAGCGAGAAATTACAGTAATAGGGAGTTTTTGTGGGTCTGTGGTCGCAAATAGAAACTTCACATGCTCGGGCGGTTCTTCCAAAGTTTTCAGCAAAGCATTGAATGAATGCGTAGACAGCATGTGCACTTCGTCAATCAGATAGACCTTAAAACGCCCCTGAGTTGGTGCATAAGGTACATTATCGAGTAACTCGCGCGTATCCTCAACCTTGGTACGCGACGCCGCATCAATTTCGATTAAATCAATAAAACGACCATCATTGACCGCGGTACAGGTCGGACACACTTCACACGGGGTAGATGTCACGCCTGTTTCACAGTTCAGGCATTTGGCCAAAATACGCGCAATGGTGGTTTTACCCACACCACGTGTTCCCGTAAAAAGATAAGCATGGTGCAAACGCCCACGTTCTAAAGCACTGCTCAATGCCCGTGATACATGGTTTTGTCCCACCAATTCATTAAAATTCCGAGGACGATATTTACGCGCAAGTACCTGATACATGAATGCTCCTTTTTACAGGTCTAAGCATACTGTTTTTTTGGCAAAGAGTGAACGCACAATCACGCCTAAAACCAGCCTTTACGCCCATACAATTGCCGATCTGCACATCGAATGGCTTCCTGACTCAATCCCCAAAGTCGATAATCACCAATTAAAGAATCTGCAGTAAAATTATGGGTATAAGCAAAACTGAGTTGTCGGTCTGGATCACACCACGCGCCCGAGCCATTAAAACCCATATGGCCAAAACCTTGAGAGCGTTTACCCAAACTCAATACACGGTGATAGCCCAATCGCCAATGCATCGGGATAGGCATGACCCGATCACGCTGCACAAATTGCACTTGGCTTAATTGCTGAAAAACTTCAGGCTGAATCAATTGCCGACCTTGCCATGATCCACCCTGCGCTAACATTGCATAGATACATGCCAAACTTTGAGCAGTAAAAACACCATTGGCAGCAGGAATTACGGCTTGTAAACCTGTATCGCTAAAAAAACTAAAATTTTTCATGCCTTTGGGAATCATGCCATCCTGAAAGTCTTGTGGATTTTGCCCACTCCATGCAATAACTTTATCGACTATTGATACAGGTCGTGTGCGAGTTTTAGCTTGGTTTTGAATTTTAACTGTCTTTTTATTTGCGGGTGATGTATCTGCTGGTGCTGAAGTCACAACAATTTTAAATGGCCGCGCAACACGGGAAAGCTCAGATGCGGGCACACCAAAATACGCCCCATCCAAAGCCAAAGGTTCAACCAAGTATTGCTGCATCAGTTCAGCCAATGTTTGACCCGTCGCTTTTTCTAAAATCCCACCGACTAGCCAGCCAAAAGTTAAAGGTTGATATGCTGCCTCACTCGCTACATCAAAACGTGGCTTGGCTTGAACTAACACATTCAACATGTGCGACCAGTCTGCCATTTCAGTCGCATCGGCAATAATATTACGGATATCATATAAACCACTTTGATGACTCAATACATGCCTTAAGGTCATCAATGCTTTGCCATTTTGGGCAAATTCGGGCCAGTATAGATAAATTGGAGTATCGTAATCGATCAGTCCGTGACTGACTAAAATATGCGCCAGTGTCGCCAATACACCTTTGCCTGTGGAATAACATACAGATAACGTATCGGCTTGCCAGTCTTGATCTGGCGACTTTTTACCTGTGTAAATATCGACGACTTTCTCACCTTGAAAGTACACCGCTAAAGCCGCTCCACCCTGTTGGCTACGTGCATTTTGCAAACGACTAAATTGCATCGCTAAATCATGAAACTCAGGTGCAACCCATCCACGATAATTTTCAGTTTCAGCAAAAATATAATCCTTTAAATGTTGCATCATCCTGTTTATCTCGTTTTTATTGTTAATAAAGATTGAGCGCAAATAAAAAGCCTAAATCTAAAGGATCTAGGCTTTGGATCACTAAATTAAAGTGCTATGACAACACCTGCCACATGCGGTTTTTGGTTTTTACTGTTTCGGATTAAAAAGTCTGTATTTTTAGCGTCCGTTGCAGTTAAAAACTCAACTTTAGAAGGCAAATACATAGGTAACTTAAACCAAACATCCGCTTCATAAGCCTCTGGCAAAGTCAAACTAGATAAAGCTTTGGCTTTACTCCACATGCCGTGCGCAATCGCTTGTTTAAAGCCAAATGCTTTTGCTGTAATTGCGTGAATATGAATTAAGTTAAAATCACCAGAGGTTAAAGCATAACGGCGACCTGTATTTTCAGAAATATACCATTCAGCCTGAACAGCATAGTTTGGCGCTTTGCTTTCTACAGGTTTTGCAGTTGCTTTAGTAGTGGTTTTTTGACGTGCTAAATATGTGGTTAAACCTTCTATCACCACCTCATTACCTACTTTAACAGTAGTAATAAAATCAAACTGTACGCCTTTTTCATGTGGTTGTAATTCACCAAATTTACACGACAAGGTCAGTTGTTCATTCAATCCAACTTTACGGCTTTGTTTAACTTGGTTGCGAATATGCACCAAGCCCAAAATTGCAAATGGAAATGCTTCTTGGGTCATCATGTGCATTTGCAGGCTTTGTGACAATACAGCCAAATAAATGGCGGGAATATAGCCGTTATTTTTAAAACCTGTCACTGCGTTATAAGCTTTTAAGTGCTTTTGGTCGACCTTGAATGAATCCACCACATATTCAACTTGCGGCAGAACTTTTTCACCTTTTGGCTTTTTAAAAATTAAGCCCTGAATCACTTTTGGATAGGCTAAATAGGGTTTTGGAAGTTGACTAAAATGGCGAGTATTCATACTGAACCTTTGAGAATTTTTTCTAATTTATTGAAGGGAGTCGTCTCTCCCTCTGGGAGAGAGCTAGAGAGAGGGTTAATAATATACCCCTTAACCCCCTCTCCTAAATTCCCTCTCATAAAGAGAGGGCTTTAGTGTTAAGCCCCTAACAAGCTTTGACCACAAACACGCACCACATTACCGTTAATACCTGTCGATGCCGATGAAGCGAAGTAAGCAATGGTTTCCGCAACATCTACAGGTAAACCGCCTTGACTCATAGAGTTCATACGACGGCCAGCTTCACGAATAGCAAAAGGAATTGCCGCTGTCATTTGCGTTTCAATAAAGCCTGGTGCAACCGCATTAATGGTGATCCCGTTGTTTAAAACAGGCGCGGTGAATTTCACGACACCAATCACGCCAGCTTTAGATGTTGCATAGTTGGTTTGCCCCAAGTTGCCTGCAATACCTGAAATTGAAGATACGCAAACAATACGACCGTTGGCATTTAAACCATCATTTGCCAATAAGTAATCGTTGACACGCTCAATTGCAGACAAGTTGATGTTAATGACTAAATCCCAAAGCTCTGGTTTCATATTTGCCAAAGTTTTGTCACGGGTAATCCCTGCGTTATGCACAATAATGTCTAAACCGCCTTGAGCAGCGGCAGCTGTTTTAATTTGCTCGCCTGCATCTGCAGCTGTAATGTCAATTGCTAACGTTGAACCACCAATTTCAGCGGCAACACGGTCTAAATCTGCTTGTTGTTGCGGAACGTCTAGGCAAATCACGTGCGCACCATCACGTGCCAATACATGAGCAATCGCTTCACCAATACCGCGGCTTGCACCTGTCACCACTGCAGTTTTTCCTGCCAATGGTTTTGCCCAATCTACATCTACAGTTGCAGCATTCGACACACGAATCACCTGACCTGACACATAAGCAGAACGTGGTGAAATGGCAAAACGTAAAGTAGATTCTAAGTTTGCTGCAGCACCTTGATCGACATAAATTAAGTTAGCCGCAATGCCCTTTTTAAATTCTTTGCCTACCGATTTTACAAAACCTTCCAAAGCACGTTGTGCAATGGCTTTTTTCACACTGCCCGCAGTTTCTGGTGTAGTGCCAACCACGACCACGCGACCAGAAGCCTGAATTTGGCGTGCGATTGGGTTAAAGAAATCATAAAGCGCTTTTAATTGTTCTGAGTTTTCAATGCCTGAAGCATCAAACACCACCACTTTAAATTTAGATTGTTTATCTCCCGAATTGAATGCACCTAAATTTAAACCTACTTTTGCCGCTGCTTGTTGCAATTCTGCATTGTTGCCTGCATAACTGTTGGCATGTACATTGGCTAAAACCTGTGCGATTGCAGCAGATAAATCACTTGCAGGCGCTGCACCTAAAAGTACTGCACCTTTTACCACAGGCGTTGCAGACTCAAAACGATCTAAAAAAGTTGGGGAAGGTAAACCCAAATTTTTAATGACAAATTTACCAATAGGAGATTTTGCAAATGTTTGGTATTGATCAGTCATGATTATTATCTCTCATAAATTCATTTTTTGATGGATTACACGATATCTTTTAACATCAATATGATGCCAAATGCCCACATTTCAATAGCGTTACCCGTTTGTGCTAAATCATACTTGAGTTAATTATCAGATGTCTTGACCTGAATGCATTCTGCAATGTCATTGTAGTCAATTCAGCTGTCATACTATTGTGCTAATGTACGTATCAAGTAGACCTTTAACATGCTTGGAAAAGCCTTATGAGCAAAACAACTCAAGAAAATCCAGCAGTGGAAAATTCTGCAACGGATTCTGTGTCAAATACATCAACTGCTAAACGTACAAGCAAAAGTAGCAACACTGCAACCCGTTCCAACACGAGTACGACAAAAACGACACGTACCCGCACGACCAGCCGTGCTAAAACAACTGCTTCAACGCAAACAAAAGCACCGTCTAATACCAATACCTCTGTTCAACAGGATAAAATTATGAGCCAAAACACTGTTCGCCGCGTAGCTATTATCGGTGGTAACCGTATTCCATTCGCACGTTCTAATGGCGCTTACTTTACTGCATCTAATACAGATATGTTTACAGCAGCATTAAATGGTCTTGTTGAACGCTTCAACTTACAAGGTCAGCGTTTGGGTGAAGTAGTGGCAGGTGCAGTGCTCAAACACAGCCGTGACTTTAACATGACCCGTGAGTGCGTACTTAATACTGCGCTTGCGCCTGAAACACCTGCTTACGATTTACAACAAGCATGTGGTACTGGCTTACAAGCTGCTTTTTTAGTTGCCAATAAAATCGCACTGGGTCAAATTGAAGTAGGTGTTGCTGGTGGTGTAGATACAACTTCTGACGCGCCAATCGCATTTGGTGATGGTTTGCGTAAAGCATTGCTTGAATTGAACATTGCAAAAACAGGTAAAGACCGCTTAAAAGCATTAACCAAAATCAATATTAAAGATTTAATGGATGCGCCACGTAATGGTGAGCCACGCACAGGTTTATCAATGGGCGACCACCAAGCTATTACTACGCTGGAATGGGGTATCTCTCGTGAAGCGCAGGATGAGTTAGCAGCTTCATCGCACCAAAAAATGGCGGCTGCCTATGACGAAGGTTTCTTTGATGATCTCATCACACCATTCTTAGGTTTAGAACGCGACAATAACTTACGTGCAGATTCAACTGTAGAAAAACTAGCGAAGTTAAAACCTGCTTTTGGTAAGGGCGATGCGCGCACTATGACGGCGGGTAACTCTACCCCACTGACCGATGGTGCATCTTGTGTATTACTTGCCTCTGAAGAATGGGCAAAAGCCAATGGTCACGAAGTTTTGGCATATTTGACTTTCCAAGAAACTGCAGCAGTTGATTTTGTAGGTAAAAAAGAAGGTTTGTTGATGGCACCTGCTTACGCTGTTCCACGTATGCTTGAACGTGCAGGTTTAACCTTACAAGACTTCGATTATTACGAAATTCACGAAGCGTTTGCATCTCAAGTATTGTCGACCTTAAAAGCATGGGAAGATCCGAACTTCTGTAAAGAGCGTTTAGGTTTAGATGCACCTTTAGGATCAATTGATCGTAGCAAATTAAACGTTAAAGGTTCATCTTTAGCGGCAGGTCACCCATTTGCAGCAACAGGCGGACGTATTGTTGCCACTGCGGCAAAACTTCTGAATCAAAAAGGTTCAGGTCGCGTATTGGTATCAATCTGTGCGGCAGGCGGTCAAGGTGTAACAGCCATTATTGAAAAATAATTCTACCTAACTATTTTAGATAGAAATAAAAGCCACTTAATTTATTTAAGTGGCTTTTTTATACCTCTTACTTTATAGCAATAAACATTTAATTCATTTCTATCGTTTTATTTACCTGAATGTTGTGGGGCATAGCCCAGTTTTGCTTCAACATGGTCATAACAATATTGAAAAATAAAGGTATAGAGCAAAATGCTGAGCGTCATCAGCAAATCAATCAAAATTGCCTGCATTATTGATTTTTCTAAGGCATATGCCACCATTGGAATAGTAGCGAGCATTAAGCCACCTTCAAAACCAATTGCATGTAAAATACGTATTTTAAAAGTTCTGTGTAATTGGTGCTTTGCTTCAAACTTTTCAAAATAATGATTAAACAACATATTCCACAGCACCGATGTCACTGCCATTGCAATTCCTAGACCACCTGTCACTTGCATTGGCATTTCAAACATATAACTTAATACCAAAGCAATGATGACCAATAAAATCACTTCATAACTCAGAGCATGTACCCATCTTCTTTTGGAAATCAACATCTGCTTACTCAAATACTTATTCTTAACCGCTTATTCTATTTTCATTTAATTGACTGTTCGAGTTAGAATCTATCAATAATATTGAAATATAAAAGCAAATCTCTGTTATGAATATCAATCAAGATCAGCTGATTATTTTTATCACTGTGATGGAAACGGGTTCTTTTTCTGCAGCTGCACGTCAATTGGGTAAAGTACCTTCGGCAATTAGTATGTCAATTGCCAATTTAGAAATTGATGTAGACCTGAAACTGTTTGCACGGGTTGGGCGTGAACCTCTGCCTACCCCACAAGCGCAGAGTTTGTACGAAAAAAGTAAACAACTACTCGTAGAAATGAATCAATGGAAACAACATGCTTTTGCGCTCAGTTCTGGCCTAGAATCACACTTAAATATAGTGGTGGTATCTGAATTACTTCACACTCGCTGGACAGATTATATTGTGCTGCTAGAGCAGCAATTTCCTGAATTGCAGATTAATATTTTCTCTGCGCCACAAGAAGATGCTTTGCATTTAATCATGACTCAAGCAGCAGACTTAGCCTTTATGTTTGAACGCGAGCAATTACAAAGCAGTGAACAATTTGTGGAATTAAAACGTGAAGTTTTAGTGCCTGTCGCTGCCCGACATTCACCGCTGGCTGAATCTGATCAAGTCAGTTTTGAACAGATTTTACAGAATCGGCAAATTGTAGTGGCGAGCCGTGATCGGCAGATTAAACCTGAGTTATTATTTTCCAAGCACTATTGGCGTACCGATAATCATCATTCTGCCTGCAGTATGATTAAGCAAGGTTTAGGCTGGGGTGTCTTGCCCTTAGAAATGCTGAATGAGCATCCTGAGTTACAACACGAATTAAAAATTTTACAGTTACTAGATTTCACTCCTAAATTTGAATATTTTGTCGACTTGGTCTGGAGCCGAGAACATCAATTGGGCGCCGCTGCTCATTTTTTGATTAATCACGTGCGAAATCTGAGAAAAACTAATAAATAATCTGCAAACCCGCTTACTTGGTACTTGGGTTAAAAGCTGTTTGTGATATAACTGAATGTATAAGCAATAACCTAAGAACTAGATCTCGAATGTCACAGACAGCCTTAAATCAATTAAAAAACTTAACCACCATTGTTGCAGACAGTAGTGACTTGGCTGCGATTGAAAAGTTTCGTCCTTTGGATGCGACCACCAACCCATCACTCATTACCGCGGCTGCAAATCAACCTGAAAATAAAGCCTTGATTGAAGCTGCATTTGAGCAAGCTAAAGCTGAAGGTTATACAAATGATCTATTGGTTGAGCGCAGCATTGATATTTTAACGGTCAAATTTGGTGTAGAAATTTTAAAGCTCATCAAAGGACGCGTTTCAACTGAAGTCGATGCTTCTTTGTCTTATGACACTGATGCAACTATTGCCAAAGCCAAAGAACTTTTAGCGCTGTACCAAGCTTATGGTGTTCATTCAGACCGCATTTTGATTAAGATTGCATCGACATGGGAGGGCATTCAAGCGGCTAAAGTGTTGGAAGCTGAAGGCATTCACACCAATTTAACCTTGTTGTTTGGTTTGCATCAGGCACATGCTTGTGCAGATGCCAAAGTGACGTTGATTTCGCCATTTGTGGGTCGTATTTTAGATTGGTTCAAAAAAGCTGAAAATGTCATGTACTACCCAATTGAGAAAGATCCGGGTGTACTTTCGGTGAAGAAGATTTATCAATTCTATAAACAGTACCAAGTACAGACTGAAATTATGGGCGCAAGTTTCCGCAGTATTGATCAGGTTTTGGCTTTAGCTGGTTGTGATTTGCTGACCGTTGCACCAAATTTATTGGCAGAACTTGAAGCTGATGAACGAGAAGTTACTGCAGCGTTATCAACCAATGGCATTCTAGTTCAGGCTGAACCATTGGCAGTAATTGAAAAGGAACAATTCAAAGCGCAACTAGAAGCAGATTTGATGGCGTTCCAATTGTTGCAAGGTGGTATCGACGGCTTTATTAAAGCACGTGAGCAACTTGCTATCCTATTACGCCAGTCTTTCGGCTTAGATGCGCAGATAAAAGTCTAAACATTTGCCTAGCTTTGTAAAAGTCCAAAATTTTTACTAAGCCACAAAACCGATGTTGTTATACTGCTACATCGGTTTTTATTGGGGTGAGTTTGCGTGTTTGGTATTAGTGACCTCGGCACATTTATTATTGGTACAACCTTAATTGTGCTCTTGCCTGGTCCAAACTCACTCTATGTCATGTCAGTGGCTTCACGCTTTGGAATACGCACAGGTTATGCAGCTGCTTTCGGTGTATTTACGGGTGATCTAATTTTAATTGTATGCACCATTTTAGGGGCGGCCTCATTGCTGCATGCTTTTCCTTGGTTATTCACCTTATTAAAAGTGGTTGGTGCGCTCTACTTAGGCTATTTAGGTATTAAACTACTGATTGCAGCCTATAAAACATGGTTTCCACAAGCTAGAACTTCACACGGTAATACAATAGCAACAAGCAATACAACTGAACGAGTTCATCCATACCAAACCGCTTTAATGATTAGCGTTATTAACCCAAAAGCGATTTTGTTTTATTTGTCTTTTTTTCTTCAATTCGTCAATCCTGATTATGCCTACCCGATACTGAGCTTTGCTATTTTAGCAATAGTCCTACAAATCATTAGCATGGGTTATTTGTCTATCTTGATTTTTTCAGGAGTCAAATTAGCCAGTTATTTCAATCGGCGCTATAAAATTGCAGCCATTTGCGTTGCAAGTATTGGTATTTTGTTCTGCGTTTTTAGCTTTAGACTGGCAAGCTCAACGCTATAAAGAAGTATAAAAAACACTTTTGACTAATTGATCAAATGTGTATGATCTGCTCATCAATTATAGAAAGTATGTCTAAGTAAGCATGCAAAAAATTTTAAATGACTTCTCTGTACCTGCAGTATTTGCAGGCTTTATTACCTTCTTGGTCGGTATTAGTGTTTCTGCAGTTTTAGTGATTCAAGCTGCACAAATTTTAGGTGCAAGTGCTGAGCAAATCAGCTCTTGGTTTTGGGCATTAGGTTTCGGTATTGGTCTAAGCGGGCTGATTTTATCTTGGAAATTTAAATATCCTGTGGCGACCTCATGGTCTACCGCTGGCTTGGCACTGATTATCGCCACGGGCAGCGGTTATAGCTTACACGAAGCAATTGGCGCTTTTTTATTTTGTGGCGTACTCACAGCAGTGCTAGGCTTTTTAGGTATTTTTGAAAAGGTACTGACTTATATTCCACAAAGTTTAACCAGCGCCATGCTGGCAGGTGTGCTGCTTAAATTTGGAATTGCCCTATTTACCAGCCTGCAAGAAGAATGGGCGTTTATTTTGTCCTTATTGGCAGCCTATGTCTTGGCAAAACGATTTAGCCCACGTTATAGCATTGTTTTAACTGTATTGATTGGGGTCGCGCTATGCCCAATCTTCTTGCAATTTCAAATGCCGAGTGTGCAATGGAGTATTGCGCAACCAGTTTGGATGCAACCTGAATTAAGTTGGTCTGCCATTTTGGGTTTAGCACTGCCTTTGTTTGTGATTAATATGGCATCGCAATATTTGCCTGGTCTTGCCATGATCAAAAGCTATGGCTTTAACCCGAATGTACGTCACTTAATTGGTTGGACAGGCACAGCACAAGCGATTTTCGCGCCATTTGGATGTTTTAGTGTCAATATTGCATCCATCAGTGCTGCTATTAGTTTAGATGATCAATCACATCCCAATGCAAGTAAACGCTATATTGCGGGAATTAGCTGCGGTTTGTTTTATATCTTGATGGGGATATTTGCAGCAACGCTGACCAGTTTACTGATGTCATTCCCTGCTGTTTTTATTACAGCTTTGGCTGGAATCGCGCTACTTGGTACGATTGGACACAACCTCTCCCTCGCCTTTCAGCACGTTGCAGAACGTGAAGCCGCTTTATTGAGCTTTTTATTTAGTGCTTCTGGGGTGCAATTTTTTGATATTGGCTCTGCGTTTTGGGGACTGATTTTTGGTTGTGTGGTTTTGGCTGTTTTAAAGTTTAAACAAAGTAAAAGCTAAAAAACTGAGCGATTAAAAACAATTTTCCCGAAGCATAGAATTGATTTATTCTACGCGCGATGCATTACTGGGCCGCTGTGTTTCTGATAAATTCCACTGTTTTAGCAAAAGTTTGCTGGCTTTCTTTTTGGTGCATAAAAAATTGATATTCATGAATTAACCATGCTTTAGTATCTGGATAAAATGCTGTCGTCACAGGAATCTTCTGTTGCTGCAAAGCATGCAGCATCGGCAAAGATTGAGTTCCTGTTAAAAAGTCTTTATTACCACCACTAATAAATACCGCAGGATAATTTGCTGTTAAATGGTGAATAGGTGAAATATTTTTCAGGAATTCACTGTCCTGTTTCCGATCTCCCGTATAAGCCTGCACCAAATTATAAACACCCCACTCTACGATATTCATTTCATCTGGCGCAGTTTCAACAAACGCTTTTAAATCATATATCCCGCAGTGTAAAATTAGCCCTTTGAGTTGTTTGTTCTGAATAGTCAGCTGTAAATTAGACTGCTGTGCAAATGCTGGATTACTCAATAATGCAGCATAATGGCTGGCTAAATTCGCACCTGCAGAATCACCTGCTAAATATAATTGTTGTGGATTAAGCTGATACTTTTTTGCATGTTGCGTGATGTAATTTAAAGCCTGATCAATTTGTTGCAACTGAGTAGGATAAGTTGCATGCGGGGCGAATTGATATTGCACTGCAATCACATTAAAACCCTGCTCAGCCAATAATTTAAAATAACCACGTGCATGGGCTTTTGAACCTGCAATCCAGCCACCACCATGAATCCAAACAATGGTCGGGCGAGCGGCTAAATCTTGCAATTGACTGTCTTGATACAAATCAAAACTCAAATTAGGCTGCGTGGCATACACGATATCATGCTGCACTTGTATGTTTTTGGGTGCATAGCGATCCATAATTTTTTGCTGCAAACCTGTGGTGAGATTAAATGCACTAGCAATGATTCGACTGTTCTGCTGCGTGGTTTGGCAAGCACTTAACAACATAAAACACAGCAACATCCAAAATAATTTCAAACCACATTTCCCTCAAGATTCATACGCCTAATTCAACCCCACGTAATTTAAAATATGAGGTCTGTTTATTTTTGCAAATTTACCAGCTTATTTTATCGTATAGCTTTGCTGTTAAGTTAAGCAATTTTATCATTTTCAGCTTATCTTTTCTCTCAGCAAATTTGGCGGGTAATTAAATGAATTATCAATATTTTTTCAGATTTTTAATTGAACCTATATAGACTATATGCTATCAATAAAAGTGTAAAGCGAATAATCATAATTTCTGGAGTTACTCGTATGTCGTACCAAAATATTTTAGTCCCTGTAGATGGTTCACAAATTTCTTTTTCAGCGGTCAAACATGCAGCTGAAATTGCCAAAGTATTTAACAGCAAACTCACCTTAATTAGCCTTGTTGCGGAAGACCCATTTACCGATTCAGACTTTTACTATAATTATTCATCTGCCATTATGAAAGAATACTTTGTACAAGCCACAGCAAACGCACAAAAGGCATTAAAAGAGGCAGATGAAATTGCGAAAGCGTTGGGTGTAAATGCAGAAACTCGCGTGGTTGAGGGCTTAGTATCTGCGGAAGGTGTAATCAAAACCGCGAAAGATTTAAATGCCGATGTGATTGTGATAGGTTCACATGGTCGTAAAGGTTTCCAAAAATTATTATTGGGTAGCTTTGCCACAGACGTATTACGCCATACAGAATTACCTGTGCTTGTAGTTAAAGCTTAATCACAAATTTACGCCATATTTTCATCATAAATTTTAAATCAGGATTTGCCATGACAACTTATAAACACTTACTTGTTCCAGTAGATGAGTCGCCTATGTCTTATGCTGCAGCAGAACAAGCACTTTCATTGGCAAAAGATCTAAATTGCCCTGTCACCATTATGAGTGTAATTGCAGTTGATCCTTTTGTGGGCGTGGACTTCTACAAAGTTGCCCCTGCAATTACCGATTACTTCATGCAGGCTGAACAAAATGCACAAAATCGTTTGGCTGAAATTCAACAATCTTTTAGCCGTGAAGGTATTTCGGTAGATACCAAAATTATTCGTGGTGTTGCAGCTTCAGAAGGGATTGTACAAATTGCCAATGAAATTGGTGCAGACTTGATTATTATGGGTTCGCATGGCCGTACTGGAGTGAAAAAGATGATGCTCGGTAGCGTTGCCCAAAACGTACTGACTCAGTCTCCTGTTCCTGTTTTGATTGTTAAGGTCTAATTTAATACCAACTGTGCTTTGCCCCATTAAAACACAAATTAAAAAAATCCCGTTCACCAATGAACGGGATTTTTCTAGATAAAAACTTTTAAAACTTTTCTCAATTGCATATTTTACGCAATCCAGTTTAGCTAGGTTGAATATTCATTTCAGACTAAAACTGAATTGACCCGATGCGGTAAACGGTACATCTCATGCGTATCGGTATAAAAACTGCGACCATCTAAATTCAGTTCAATTTCCTGACCACATTCCAATAATACATGCTTTCCGACTTCGACCCATTTAAAACCATCACGGGTATTTTGCTTTTTCTTTGATGCCACCAAAGACACCATAATTTCACGACCATTCACTGCTTTCGCAAGCATTGTTTGCATTTTTTTCAATATTTACACCAATTCATTTATAACTTACAAATCAAGCCCAAATTAAAATTTGAGCATAATATTTTTAATACAACAACATCCACCACACTTCATTTGCAGTACACAGGAAATAAATGCAGCACAGCATGATGATGAATAACTACGAGAGAATAGAAATATTTTTATTGTACAAACTACATTATAACATAGATTTAAAATCTTTGCAGTAACAGCTAACAATTTCTAAAGAAATGCTTAATAAAACTAAAGATTGTTAATCAAACCTTAATTATTTTCGTGAGATAACTTATCCCAAACACAATTGATAGTGTTTAATCGCACAAGCCCACTTCGGTGGGTTTCTTATTAGGCTAACTAAATAACGATAACAAACTTTATCTTTCTGACGTTTATCTTCTGATTTTTTATCTACAAATTTCAAAAATAAAAAAGAGTATGGATTTTTTTAACCCATACTCTTTGTGTGCGACTACGCTACTCCATTAGCGCATAGTCACAAATTCTTCTGCAGCAGTTGGATGAATTGCGACAGTATTGTCAAAATCTTGCTTGGTCGCGCCCATTTTGACCGCGACTGCAAAACCTTGCAAAATTTCATCCATGCCATAGCCAATACCATGCACACCCACGACTTTCTGTTCATCACCAACACAGACTAACTTCATTTTAGAAACTTGACGATGCTGAGTTATAGCTGTGTACATTGAGGTAAAAGAAGATTGATAAACTTTGATCTGATCTTGTCCAAACTGTTCAATGGCTTGCGCTTCGCTTAAACCCACCGTACCGATAGGCGGATGACTAAAGACCACCGTGGCAACATTTTGATAATCTAAATATTCATTAGGTTTGTGGTTGAATAAGCGTTCAGACAACTTACGTCCTGCTGCAACAGCAACTGGAGTCAGCTCAATTTTTCCAATAATATCGCCCACCGCATAAATACCCGCTTGGCTGGTATTTTGAAATTGATCTACAGCGATATATCCTTTTTCATCAGTCTGCACATTCGCAGCAGTCAAGTTCAATGCTTGTGTATTTGGTTTACGTCCCACCGCCCAAATCAAGCAATCAACCTCGTGCTGTGAGCCATCTTCAAGATGTAATAACAAAGACTGATCCGCTTGGCGTATGACTTTCTTTGGAATGGCTTGCGTATGCACTTGGATATGTTCATCACGCATACATTGAAGTAGTGTTTCACCTAAAAATTGATCTAAACTACGCAGCGGCAATTGCTTACGAATAAACAAACCGACTTCTGAACCCAAGGCATTTAAAACACCTGCCAACTCTACGGCAATATAACCAGAGCCAATAATTGCTGTGCGTTTTGGCAATTGTTGCAATTCAAAGAAACCGTTTGAATCAATTCCTAGCTCCGCCCCTTCTATATCTGGACGTGTTGGCTCAGTGCCTGTGGCAATTAAAATGTGGTCTGCAGTGTATTGCTGCTGATTTACTTCAACTGTTTTTTCATCTACAAAACGAGCAAAGCCTGGGATTACATCAACATTGTTTTTAACTAAACCTGATTGGTACGATGCGTGGATGCGCTGAATATAAGCTTGACGATTTTGAATTAGCGTATTCCAATCATGCGATTTTAATTCAGTATTAAAACCGTAATCTGGGGCATATTTTTGAATGGCATCAGCAATTTGGGCCGAATACCACATGACTTTTTTAGGCACACAGCCTACGTTTACACAAGTACCACCTAAATCTGCTGATTCAATTAAAGCGCATTTTTTTCCATATTGTGCCGCACGATTCACTGAAGCAATACCGCCACTACCCGCCCCAATAACTAAATAGTCATAATGTTTAGCCATTTTATGCCTCATATTGTGTCATTAATTTAAATACTGATCTGCATCAATTCATTGCATAAAAACAGTCCTTTTCATTCAAACTAACATACAAGTTTGTTTTTCCCAAGTCAGATGAGGTGAGTAAATGTACAACACGCATAAACCCCTTTTTCATGCAAATTGCGTCTCTTATAAAACTGATTACTCACTTAAATTACATGCATTTAAGGCTATAATATAGCTTTGCTTTTTGTATGATTGGGATAAGTGTGAAACCGCTGTTTTTGTTTTAATTTGTGCTTTTATGACTTCTGATTAATCCCACGAATGATAGATTTTACTCAATGATAAATTCAATGATACAATTCTAAAATAGTTGTTCTTCCGATAAATCAGCATCAAGAACAATCAGCTTCGGATGAATTTCCGACCTTTTGTCACTCTGCATGAAATGTTTCATTTTTTCTTTTAATTTCAACAACTACAAAATACGGGGGAATTATGCCTTCCAAAAAAACATCTTGGTTTGATAACGTCAATCCAAATGTATTTTTTAGTACCGTGATTATTATTGCAGTTTTTTTAGCTCTCGTTATATTTATTCCAGATGCGTTCAACTTACTTACCAAACAATTAAACCAATGGATTACTGCCTCTTTTAGCTGGTTCTATGTAATTGCGGTTGCCATTTTTCTAATTGCGCTCACCTGTATTGCCTTATCTAAAATGGGCCGTATTAAATTAGGCCCAGACCATAGTGAACCCGAATACAAAAATAGCTCATGGTTTGCTATGTTGTTTACTGCAGGTATGGGGATTGGGTTAATGTTTTTTGGTGTGGCTGAGCCTGTCATGCACTATGTCAGTCCTCCCACTGGTACTCCTGAAACAATTCAATCTGCACAGCAATCTATGCGCATCACCTTTTTCCACTGGGGTTTACATGCATGGGCTATTTACGCTTTAGTTGGTTTAAGTCTTGCTTATTTTTCTTTTAGACATCACTTGCCTTTAAAAGTACGCTCAGGTTTATATCCAATTATTGGTAAGCGAATTTATGGCCCAATTGGCGATGGGATTGATACTTTTGCAACCATAGGAACAATCTTTGGTATTGCAACCACTTTAGGCTTTGGTGTTACTCAAATTAGCTCAGGACTCAACTATTTATTTGGTCTAGAAAATAGCATTCAAACCCAAATTATTTTAATTGTTTTAGTCAGTGCACTTGCATCATTTTCAGTTTTTCTTGGACTGGATAAAGGCATTAAACGGCTATCAGAACTGAATATTATTTTGGCGGTAATCCTACTCACATTTGTATTTTTCGCTAGTTCTAGCATCTATGTTTTGCAAACCACCATCCAAAATATTGGCCAATATGTTTCTAATTTATTTGCAATGACCTTCAATCTTTATGCTTATCAACCAACAGGTTGGATTGGCGGTTGGACCATCATGTATTGGGCGTGGTGGATTTCTTGGTCGCCTTTTGTAGGAATGTTTATTGCCCGTGTTTCTCGCGGACGTACCATCCGTGAGTTTATTGTTGGCGTATTGCTTATTCCAACTGGGTTCACATTGGTTTGGATGGGGTTTATGGGAAATGCTGCGCTATTCAGCATTCTATTCGAAAACCAAGACAGTTTGGTGGCTGCGGTAGAAAAAGACTCCTCTGTGGCTTTATTCGAGTTTTTAAAGCACTTGCCACTTTCAGGTATTTCAAGCCTACTTGCTACAATTTTAGTTTTTCTATTCTTTGTGACTTCTGCTGATTCTGGGTCTTTAATCACTGATTATTTAACAGCAAAAACAGAATATTCACCTGCATGGCAACGTCTATTTTGGACTGCAACCATTGCTGTACTTTCTATTATTTTATTGATCGCTGGCGGTTTGGAAGCATTACAATCTGCGGTCATTATGAGTGCCCTACCATTCACGTTTATTATGCTGTTGTTGTGCTTTGGGCTTATTAAAGCTTTATGTTTAGATGTGACCAAAGTTCAAGCATTACAAAGTGCTCGAATTACGCCTCGCGCCATACATAATCCAAGAAGCTGGCAACAGCGTTTAAGTTTAATTATGCATTATCCGCATAGCGAGTCTGAGGTTAAAGCATATATTAAACACAATGTGCGCCAAGCATTTCAAAATTTACAACGGGAATTTCAGCGCCGTCAGCTAGATGTATCTATTGTAGAGGTCGATCATGGCTTATTACTCAAGGTCAATCATCACGATGAAATTAATTTTATTTATCAGGTGGTTGCCAATACCACTCGTGCACCAAGTTTCATGCTGCAGGATCAACATGAAGAAAATCAACAATTCTATATTGCTGAAGTGTTCTTACGTGAAGGTGGTAAAAACTACAATGTGATGGAGTGGACGCAAGAAGACTTACTTCAAGATATTCTGGAACAATATGAACGACATTTATATTTCTTAAACGTAGTGCGCAACTAAACAGTGATTCTTTTTCATTGTTTGAGCATTCAAAATAAGAAAAGCCCGCTCTTGCAGCAATGCTGTTCACTTAAGCATTTGAAGCGTGGCGGAGTTTGTTAGAGGATTCGATGTCAGGTTTGGCATCGGATTTTTTATGGTGTTTCAGCAGGATCTTCTCGACCTCAACGGTCTGTTTAACTTCTCGGATCTGAATACATTTACTCACAACATCCCCCCCTTGAGTGGGTTGAATCTGCACTTCAATTGAGCAGTTCGGCTACTATCCGCAGGCGACGCTTGCCCGCAGATCAGATCCTCTGACTGGTTCTCGGAATGGCGATTTTTCGTGATGAGCCTGTCCATGAAGTGGCAAGAAGACTAAATATTTGGCTAGACTCTATCAAGAACGCTGGGAAATCGAATTAGGTTTTCGGGATATTAAAAGCTCGATGCAGCATAATGCCATCACGCTTCACAGCATGACAGTAGAGCTGGATTATCAAGAGTTGTGGGGGGTCTGTTACTGACCTACAATATTATCCGGCGAGAAGCGGCATTTGCAGCGGTGGCCTTTGGACGTTCAGCTTCGAATATCCGTTTCAAGCCTGTATGCCAGTACATAGCCGTTCAGCTGATTGTGATGGCGAATGCCAACCCATTATCAAGAACTGGCAGGCGGCTATCGGAGCTGAGATCAGAGATAAGTAGCCTGTTTCTGGAAAGGTGTTCGAGGCCTACAACACCCCAAACGGTTAAGATGTCAAAAACCCGTTATCCAGTAGATCGAAATGCTGCTCCTCTTAAGTGAACAGCATTGCGCTCTTGCAGGCTTTTCTTATACAACTTAAATGAATTGTGCTTTTATAGACTGATGCTTTTACATCAATCCAAGCTAAACAAATACAATATCAATTAAACATCCAACATCGAATTTAAGGTCTCAACCACATTCTTGGATTTTACCACTGACTGCAACCCAACCAATGCAGCTCGTACTTGACTACGCTGTGGCTCTGCCAAAGTGTACCAACGTGACAACACTTGTAATAAACGTGCACCGACAATTGGGTTTTTCTCGTCTAAATACTTGGCTAAGTCAATAAAATGCTGAACACCGAAACTCCATGTATTCACAGGGTTGCTATTTAAACCACCACTGACTGAACGAATACGGTTAGGTGTACCCAAATCATAATCAGGATGCGCAGTTAAAGCTTGAATGCTTTCAGCTGTCGCTTTTGGATGTGAAGCTTGCACCATAAACCATTGATCAAGTGCTAAAGCTTCATCTTTAAAACGTGTATAAAAATCTTCCAAAGCAGCTTTGGCTTGCGGTGCATCATTCCATACCAAGACACGCAATGCCCCTAAACGCTCAGACATATTTCGAGTTGTTTGATATTGCTGCTGTGCCAGCTCAAACGCTTCGGCATCGCCCTGACGCGCAATTAATGCCAACATGATATTTTTTAACGCACGAACACCCATCGCCTGAGAGAAATCTTGCTGCATGTCTGGGTCAAGACTTAAAAAGGTTTCTTTACAGAATGCACCAAGTTCCCGCGCTAATGTATCTAACAATGCATTGCGTTGTTGCTGAATTTTTTCAGGTTGATAATTTTGATCTATGCGGCTGCCCAAATAGCTTTCAGAAGGTACATCAAAAATACGCGATGCCAACAAAGGATCTTTTTCAATTAAAGCAGGTACTGTATTTTTCATAGCTTGCAAATAAGTATCTGCCGCATGTTCTTCCAATAAAATACGTTCCAATAGCGTCTGAGTCGCCTGCCACTGGTTAAAGCCATTGGTTTCATGCTGCATCAAAAATGCCAATTCATCATTAGAATAGTTAAATTCTAAATTCACAGGTGCAGAAAAATTACGTAATAAAGAAACAACGGGATGCGCTGTTACACCACTAAATTCAATACTTGCTTGCGCCTGATCAAACAAATACACGCCATCTTTCACTGAATTTTCAACCAAAGCTTCAGACTGCAAGATATATTGCTCGCCTGTTTCAGCATTGAACAATGCCAGTGCAACAGGAATAGGCAATGCTTTTAAGTTTGGATATTTGGCATTACTTTTCAGGCTTTGTTTTAAATTTAAGCGATAAACCTGTGTAGTCGCATCGTATTCGCCCTGCACTTCAAGTTTTGGTGTACCAGGTTGATTGTACCAAGTCAGGAAATTAGATAAATCGACACCTGAACCTGCGCTTAAAGCATTGACCCAATCTTCTACCGTAACTGCTTGTCCATCATGACGACGGAAATATTCATCACTGCCTTTACGGAATTTTTCTTTACCAAGTAAAGTCGACATCATGCGGTTAATTTCCGCACCTTTTTCATAGACTGTTGCGGTATAAAAGTTATTAATTTCTACAAAATGATCTGGACGTGGTGGGTGCGATAACGGACCAGAATCTTCAGGGAATTGATGTGCTTTGAGCACCGCCACATCATCAATACGCTGTACAGCAGCAGACTGTAAATCTTCAGAGAAAGATTGGTCACGGAATACCGTTAAACCTTCTTTTAAACATAACTGGAACCAATCGCGGCAAGTTATACGATTACCTGTCCAGTTATGAAAATATTCATGCGCAATCACGGACTGTACACGCATAATCGCAGCATCGGTGGTGTATTCTTCATCAGCCAATACACATGACGTATTGAAAATATTCAGACCTTTATTTTCCATTGCGCCCATATTGAAGGCACTGGTCGCCACAATCATATAATTATCTAAGTCATACGGCAGACCATAATGTTCTTCATCCCAACGCATAGAATGTTTTAACGCTTGCATGGCAATTTTGCATTTTGGAATGTCTTTTTCTTCTGCATAAATTTCCAGTGCAACATTACGTCCTTCAGATGTCACATAGTGGTCTTTCATGACTGCTAAATCGCCAATCACACAGGCAAATAAATAGCTTGGCTTTTTGGTCGGGTCTTTCCAAATCGCATAATGACGACCTTCACCTGCTTCACCTGTTTCTAACAAATTACCGTTCGCCAACAACACAGGATATTTTTTATCAGCTTCGACACGTGTGGTAAATACAGATAATACGTCAGGGCGGTCAGGATAGAAGGTAATTTTACGGAAACCTTCAGGCTCATTTTGAGTAACAAATAAATCAGAACTTGCCTGATATAAGCCTTCGAGTTGCGTATTACTTTCAGGATGAATGATCACGATGGTTTCTAAAGTGACTTGATCGGGTGCATTTGCAATGCGGAGCTGTTCACTATCTAATTGATAGTCAATTTCCGATAATTCGTTACCATTCAAAATAATGGATTTTACTTCTAAATCACGCCCAAATAATATCAAATCGCCTGCTGTCTGACGTTGCATTTTCAATGTTGCACCCACTTGGGTGTAATCCGCATAGACTTGAATATCTAGCTCTACAGCATCTACCAAGAATGAAGGCTTTTTATAGTCTTTTAAATAGATAGTTTGGTTGGCTTCAACCATAGGATTTGCTGCAATATTCATCTTGTCCTCATTCTTTGTGGCGATGCGCTTGTTTTTGTGAAGCTACGATCATCATACGACAACTTTCAGCATCTGTCTGCGCACAATCTATTTCAGTCTTGTTCAACAACGCTGATTTATATGGGCGCTCAACCCAAGCTTTTCAATCCTATCTGGACTAATCCTGTACAAGTAACATAAAAGCAGACGATATAAATCAATACCTATATTTCTATTGCCTGTAAATTTATTATTTTGAAATGCAATTTCTCTTCAAATACGACCAACACATGCTAATTTTGATAATGATCAAAAGCACAGAAGCTTCCACTTTTCAGTACACAAGCCATGTATAATGCCATATCACCATTTACTTGAGCTTCTATTTCACAATGCTACAAATTCTGCAAAAACAATTAGATGAAAGCACATTATGCCCTTTGTGTCAGGCATCTATGTATTGGGTAGAAGCAGAACAATATGAGCAGGAATTAAATTTTCACCAATGTAGCCATTGTGAACATCGCATCTTTCAAAATAGCCAACAACAAAACTGTCATTGCGCAAGCTGCACCCAACAACGCAAAAAAATCATGGCGGAAACCCGCTTGCAAGAACAACAAAAATTAAAAAAACAGGATGCACCTGAACGTGAATTAAATCAGCTGCGTTTTATAGATAAATTATTTTTATTGAGTATCTTAGATCAGCATGCACAGGAACATATTCCACATGAAGAATTTATAGATTGGGAAAAAATCAAGTATTTGAATATTACCCCCAACTATTTTTTTCAGCACGGTATGATCAAACATTTGCTAAAAGAGCACATATTAATTGCCAAAGATTTTGCCGAAAATGCCCAGCAATATTACATCAATGTCCGTTTAGATGGTTATTCTGAACCGAGTTTATTCAGCATAACACAACAATTACGCTATTGGTTTTATGAAAATCTAAGCATGGGTACACCGTTCAAAACGGCAGATGAAGTCAAAGATGCGCTGTATTTATTGCTATATCAAGAAATTGTGCAGTTTATGCAATTTTATTGTCGGACTTGGGGCATACAAATTGCGGGCAACCATAGTTTTCAGAACTTTTGCTACCAACTTTTAGATGTCTTAGCGGTTGGGCAAATTTATTACTTAGTGCAAACAGCTTTGGAATATTTATACCAACAAAAAGCACTCAAACCACGCAATGAAAACTTTATTAATACCAATTTACTGAAAAAGACTGTGCAGCAATACCGAGAACGGTCAGTGGCTGAAAAATGGGAAACCACTACCCTTCCACGCCCGCCGAATTTGCCTTTCAGCTATATGAGCGAAATTTTATTCTTCCACTTTTTGGGTTATGACGAACGGATTTTCTTTCAACCTGTGTGGCGTTCTTGGCGAAAAATTGAAGCACGACTTAAATTTTATTCACTCAAACGCTGTATGCACTGCGGTTCGGATGAACTAACTGTCGATTATGATGCAGAAAATTATGTGTCCTTATTTTGTCGCAACTGTAAACATCAAGATCATTATTTCACCCAATAATTTTTAATGGAAACGATAATTACTCTGTATCACTCCCCAAACCCATCATCTAATACTACATAGATTTAACATGACAGACACAGAAATATGTAACTCACAATTTTTCGATGTGGGAAGCACCTAATCCACTTTACGGTTCAGTGCCAAATTAAGTGCCGTTTCAGATAAAGTTTTACCGTCTAATTTACAAATACACATAATGCCCCAACCATCAAAATAATCAGGTGCGTGTTGCAAAAAGAAGTTGCAATGTACATCCTGTGGAATTCTTAAGTGCGTCAATTGTTCAAAACTTCTTGCTGGAGAATGAGTTTCATGCACATATACGCCTTCACTGCGCTTTTGAATTTCAGGATAACGTGCTGCCATAAGTTGTAAAACTTCGTGATATTCCTTAGGCATGATTTTCCCGACCCTTGGGTAAAAATTTTTAGAACGCGAAGCAAACAAAGAGTAAATCTTCGGTTGATTAATGCTAATCACAAACCACACTAGAATAAATGGATTTTTTAAGCGTTGATTCAATATGGCTTTGACTGTACTCAGAATCGTTAAATTTTGTTTTTGATATTCAGACAAAAAACTCGCACGTAAATTCACGACATACATAGTCTGTTCATTATAATGAATCAGAATAAGAAGAATAATATTTTGCCCAACTAACTGCTCTCGGTCATGAAATTGAATAACCGTGACTGTGATTGCATCAGGGTCATAAACAAAGGCTTTTAATTCTTCTAAACTCGAATTTGGAAAGACTTTTTGATCGAATTGATAAATTTTTTCAAAAAAGTACGATTGCTGCTGCACTGAAAGCGCTTTAAAATCAAAAACTGTTTCTATTAAATTCATAAAACAACCCAGTTTTATATTTTGGCGTCTGAAATCTTAAAAGCTGCGTACAGATGAGAAGTTAACTAAAAATTTCAAAAAACATACAATTTCTTATTTTATTATAGTAAGTTACTAAAAAAATAAACAATTTTTTAAAAAATTAAAAATAAATGTTTAATTTAATTGATTTTTTACCAAAAATTATATTTATTCTTTAATTATATATCAAAATTTATATATTTTGTGAGGTACATCTCATTATTTTAAGATGAGTGGTAATTTTACAAAAAAAATAAGGGCTGAATTATCAGCCCTTACCTTGCTTATTGCTCAACACTCAAGCAAATCATAAATTTGCTCTTGCGTTAAAGCAAAGCTTATTCAGCTTTGCTTTTTCTGACTTAGGTCAACTGAGCAGCAGCAATTTTCTTAGTGTCTACTTTCGCAGCAGCGTCTGTATAGCTTTCCATCTGGTCAAAGTTCAAGTATTTGTAGATGTCAGCAGACATGCTGTCGATTTGAGAAGCGTACTGTTGGTATTCTTCTGGTGTTGGTAACTTACCAAGTACCGCAGCAACAGATGCAAGCTCAGCAGAAGCTAAGTATACGTTAGCACCTTGACCTAAACGGTTCGGGAAGTTACGTGTAGAAGTAGATACTACAGTTGTGTTCGGTGCTACACGCGCTTGGTTACCCATACATAATGAACAACCTGGCATTTCTGTACGTGCACCCGCTTTACCATAAATGTTGTAGAAGCCTTCTTCCATAAGTTGACGCTCGTCCATACGAGTTGGAGGCGCTAACCATAGACGAGTAGATAAAGAACCACCAGGAACTTTGTCTAATAACTTACCAGCAGCACGGAAGTGACCGATGTTTGTCATACAAGAACCGATGAACACTTCATCAATTTTGTCACCTTGAACGTCAGAAAGAAGTTTTGCATCATCTGGGTCGTTCGGGCAGCAAAGGATTGGCTCTTTAATGTCTGCAAGGTCAATTTCATACACTTTAGTGTATTCAGCGTCTGCATCAGCTTTAAGAAGTGATGGGTTCGCTAACCATTTTTCCATGTTCTCAACACGGCGAGCGATAGTGCGCGCATCGCCATAACCTTCAGAAATCATCCACTTCAGCATGGTGATGTTTGAACGAAGGTATTCAGCAACTTTCTCTTCAGAAAGTGTGATCGCACAACCAGCAGCTGAACGCTCAGCAGAAGCATCAGACAATTCAAATGCTTGCTCAACAGTTAAATCAGTTTCCATTTCTGTTAAGTCGATTTCTAAGATACGACCAGAGAAGATGTTTTTCTTACCTTTCTTCTCTACAGTTAAGTCACCTTCTTTAATTGCGTAGTAAGGAATCGCATGTACTAGGTCACGTAGAGTGATACCAGGTTGCATTTTACCTTTGAACTTCACAAGAACAGACTCTGGCATGTCAAGTGGCATAACACCAGTTGCTGCAGCGAACGCTACAAGACCAGAACCCGCTGGGAAAGAAATACCAATTGGGAAACGAGTATGCGAGTCACCACCAGTACCAACTGTATCTGGAAGAAGCATACGGTTTAACCAAGAGTGGATAATACCGTCACCTGGACGTAAAGAAACACCACCACGGTTCATGATGAAGTCAGGAAGCGTGTGTTGCATTTGAACGTCAACTGGTTTTGGATACGCAGCTGTGTGACAGAAAGATTGCATCACTAAGTCTGCAGAGAAACCTAAGCAAGCTAAATCTTTTAATTCGTCACGCGTCATTGGACCTGTTGTATCTTGAGAACCAACGGTCGTCATCTTAGGTTCACAGTAAGTACCTGGACGAACACCTTGACCTTCTGGAAGACCACAAGCGCGACCTACCATTTTTTGAGCCAATGTGAAGCCTTTACCAGAGTCAGTAGGCTGAACTGGAGTACGGAACAATGTAGATGGTGCAAGACCTAAAGCTTCACGCGCTTTAGTTGTCAAACCACGACCAACGATCAAGTTAATACGACCGCCCGCACGTACTTCGTCTAAAAGCACTGGAGTTTTAAGTTCAGATTCAGCGATTAGCGCGCCGTCTTTGAACGCTGTTACTTTAGCAGAGGCGTGATCGATCTTAAGCGTAATTTCATCGCCCATGTTCATGTTAGAAACATCGATCTCTACTGGTAACGCGCCAGCATCTTCCATTGTGTTGAAGAAGATTGGCGCAATTTTACCGCCTAAGCAGTAACCACCTTCTTTTTTGTTTGGAATGTGTGGAATTTCGTCACCGAAGAACCAAAGTACTGAGTTAGTTGCAGACTTACGACTTGAACCCGTACCTACAACGTCACCTACGTAAGCAACTTGGTTGCCTTTCGCGATCAATTCTTTGATTTGACTTAATGGACCAACTTCACCAGGAACTTCTGGGTTGATGCCATCACGTACGTTTTTCAACATTGCATTTGCGTGCAATGGAATGTCTGGACGGCTCCATGCGTCTTGTGCAGGTGACAAGTCGTCAGTGTTGGTTTCGCCAGTAACTTTGAACACTGTAAGTTTGATTTCTTCAGGAACATCTGGACGCGATGTGAACCACTCAGCATCAGCCCAAGATTGTAAAACTGCTTTCGCGTTTTCGTTACCTGCTTTTGCTTTGTCAGCAACGTCATGGAACGCATCAAATACAAGCAAAGTTTTTTTCAATGCTTCAGCTGCTAAGCCACCCAATTCAGCATTGTCTAAAAGCTCTACTAAAGGTGCTACGTTATAACCACCAAGCATTGTGCCTAGTAAGTAAACAGCACGCTCTTTAGAAACGAGTGGAGAGGTTGCTTCACCTTTTGCTACAGCAGCTAAGAAAGCAGCTTTAACGTATGCCGCTTGGTCAACACCTGCAGGTACACGGTTTTCAAGCAAATCAACCAAGTAAGCTTCTTCGCCTGCTGGTGGATTTTTTAATAATTCAACTAATGCAGCAGTTTGAGCATCATCAAGTGGCTTCGGTGGGACTCCGAGTGCGGCACGTTCTTCAACGTGTTGGCGGTAAGCTTCTAGCACGGTGTTATTCCTCTTTTTTAAAAAATTATTTGTGAATTCCTGCTTTTAAAGCATCACAAACAATATGGACTGCAAAATTTTACTAAACTTCCAGTTAAAAGTTAATGCAACTAGAGTGTTTCTTTGTGATGCCCATTATTTTATAACTAAATGATGCGCATATTGTTTAATTTACAGGCAAAACACGAGTTAATTTTAACTTTGTCTGTATGTACACTAACTTTTCGCCTAAAGTTTAACTCGTAAAAAAGGCAACACCCATGTTGCCTGTTCTAATGAATGAATGATATTCCACCTTAGTGTACTGTTATGGCTTGAAGATAGTGCTGTAATTGTTCACGACTACCTTCAAACTTGAGTTGAATTTCATCTTCATGCAGTATGCAATGTTCTGCACTTGTCAACGAAATTTGAACTTGATATATCTTTGTAGGTGTATCAATTTGCTGAAGTAGATACACCCGATCACCTAAACTCAAAACATAATGACTGCCGCCAATCACTGCGACACCTAGTTCATCTTCTAAGAGCAAATCTGCATTATGCAGGTAAGCAACTACTTCCATTATGCGCTCCTACTATTTTTATTATCTTTTTTAATTATTAATGAAAAAGATAAGCTTTACTAGTTTTAAGATTTAGAACTTGTCACAATTTATTTTAGTTTTAGACGCTTGATTTACTTAGGCTATTTTTTAGTAAAAGATAGTAAACTTTAAAGCATGTTTTAGAGTCTGTTGACACTTCGTCTATATATGCGACTACGCATATTTTTAAGCTAATATAAGACATGAAACAGGAAGTTTATTCATCCTAAATGACTGACTCATAACGCAATAGAAAAAATATGCTCGCCTCTTTGCGCAGCAAAAAACACTACTTTGTTTTTGCTCATGTGGCTAAAATTTTCTCAGATTACGTTATGAAACTTCACAATACTCTCGCTATTCCTTTCGTTCCATGCCTGATCTGCTTAGTTTTAGCCTATAGCACAAGTCATTTATGAAATAGTAACAGACTCTCATTTTAATTCATAAAAACCGTTCCTTTAGAACGGTTTGTAATCAGGCATTTTATCATGCGGTGTCGCGATACATTTTTCAGTAAATTGCGCACGGACTTTTTCACGTGCCGCATCAACATCAGCATTAATTTCTTCAATTGGTAATGCATAGACTTGCGCAATAATCTCTAAGATAAAATTACGGGTAATGTCATCTTCAATTTTATTGGCATGTTCAATGGCACGTTCTTTTTCAATCGCATTTTGACGATCTAACATAATGGTACGCGCAGCGTTGCCAACACTTCGACAATAGCCTTGCCATTGTTCTTCAGGGGTTAAGGGTTTCTTTTCTGCACAGCCCATTAATGCAAGCACTGCAGTCATCACCAAAATCTTTTTCATTGAAGCTCTCCTGTTGTGCTTATGATAATCAAAAGTTGGCATAAATACGAAACTATCCATACACAAGTTAAAAAAATGCGCTCTGATTGAACGCATTTTTTAGGTTAGGTTGACCTTAGAAGCGCCAGTTATAGAAAATATCCACAGCACGTTCTAAAGCTTGGCTCGCTTCCAAATACAGTCGTTTATTCATTTGATAGCGCAAAGTCAATTTATTGACAGGTGTGAAAACGCCTACACCGTAACGGATAAACAAGTCTGGGGTAATATAACCCGTCAAACTGACTTGGGTATCATCACCTGTACCCTGAGCATCAAGTGCCAAACCACTTAAACCAAATGTACGTCCAATTTGATTTGTTAAAGCACGTGTACCACCTAAACCCATACTAATACCTGCCGCGGCAATGGTACTGTTGACATCTGACTTAAAGCTTTCAGTCTGACTCAAACCACTGGTACCTTCATTAATACGACCTGTAATCAAGGCATTTAATGCTTCTTGTTCAGATAAGCCTGCATCGTTATAGACCTGAATGTTCGGGCTACTGGCTGTGCCTGTAACCCTAAAGCCGACCATACTGCCTTGTACATTTTTATTGGCATCCATATCTAAAGTTGGGTTAGAAATTGGGCCATTAAAACGCGCAATAGCACGGTTCAAATCCAGACTTTGTCCGTAAGCTTCAATTTTCACACGTTGACTTACCCCAATCGCACCATTGGCACGCATCGCAGTTTCTAAACCACGTTGAGATAAATACAAACGTCCAATCAGTGGAATACGGCTATTAAAGCCTTGGAAAATGACCCGATCACCCAAATTCAGTTCCAGGTCGGCACGAATATCCCACGGACGAGCGGAACGCAACAATGCCAGTTGATCTTGTCCCTCATGCACCACACGCACATCCGAGGACACGTTGACCACAGGAGAAGAAACTTCAGGCATAGAAATTAAAGCCCGAGGTACATCCACACGCCCTTTTAAATTCAGTTTTTTCTGGAAAGGTAAAACATCTAACGATACATCTGGCGTAATCATTGCAGTAATCAGCGGTGCTTGACGAATCAATAAATCTTTACCGTTTAGATTTAACTGAATACGTGGCTCATTCTTCCAATCTACACTGCCCGTTAAACGCCCGGCACCACCACCGCTGTTAAACGCACCATTAATACTGGCCTGATCTTGGCGGATAGATGAATAAAGCTGCACATTGGTCAGATTTACAGGTAAAGAAATCATGCTGATCGCACCATCTTTCAGGCGCATTTCACCTGTGAGCAATGGTGAAGTCAAAGTCCCGTTGACTTTGCCTGCAAAAGACAAAATGCCTGCCATTGAGCGCACATCGGCAATAAACGGTTTAAAGACTTTGAGTTGTACCTGATCAAAGGCAATTTCACCGCGGATTGGCATATTTTTAGCGTAAGGATCAATTAGTACATTGGCATAACCCGTACCAATTTCAGGCGTTTTCACATCTACACGTAATTTCAGCCCTTCGGCAATGCTTTTTGCGACCACAGCCACTTGTTCATAGCGCAAGGTAGAACCTATGTCTTGCGGATCGTCCGCAGCAAGTCCAATGACGCCATCACGCGTTACCAAATGCGCATCAATTTTCGGTTTCTGTCCTTTTGCCCATGCAGCTTTAGCATAACCATTGACCTTACCTGTAATCGCCAAACCTTCAGGCATAAATGCAGAAAAGTCATTTAAGTCTAAGTTTTGAGTCACAAATGATGCATTGGCTTTGGTTTTACTCACGCGAATAGGCTGATCAAAACACAATTGGCTTTGCTGACTCATCCAGCAGTGCGCACCAACATACAGCTCACTGGTTTTGTTTTGATAAATCACGGCTGCGTTTTGGCGCTGTGCCAAGTGGGTTCTTAAAGAGTCAAAATCTCCTTTCTGAATTTGTCCCATCCAATCATTTTGTGCATTTAAACCACCTGCCAATTGCACATAAAACTTACTCAACTTATTTTCAGCTTCAAGTTTTAAAATATGCGCCTGACGTGTGCCTGCTAAAGAAATTTGCCCTTTCTCGATGCCACGGTTGCCACTGCGTAAATTTTCCATGGATGCCGTCATCAGCGTTGGCGTATTTTCAGAGGTTGGCAATTCACCTTGTAGGCGTAATTTACGCACGCTGAAAATATTATTTACACTAAACTGATCAACAGCAATATTGGCAGTGGCTTGTAAGCGTGGCTGTGACTGCACATTGATATAGCCATAGGCACGTCCACGCAAACCTGAATAGATTTCGTATAAAGCAGGCGCATTGACTTTAATACGCAGATTTTGTGCATTTCCTGTTGCTTGTAACTGATTTTTGGCATAAGACAAAAATAGATTATTGGCTTCAAACTGTTGTGGGAAAAAGCCTTTTTGATTGGCATCAATCAACATGGCTAAATTACCCGTACCACGTACAGGTTTATTATTGAGCATGCCTGCCAAATTCAGACGTTCAATGTTGATCCGTTTTTGTGTGTCCGACCAAATACCCTGGGTGCGAATATTGCCCGATAATTCACCACGGACACTGGACACAAAATAGTGCGGCTTAAAGCGAATTAAAGAAGCGTTTAAATTCCAACTCACCCCCTGATTCAAATGCAGCAACCCATTCGCCACAATTTGCCCTGCAACACCATTGTGTCTCAAGTCGCTAATTTTAATTAGTTCAGGCGTACCCGATAACTTTAATTTTAAATGTCCTTTACTGCCTTGAATGGCACTAGCATTTAACCCACCATCATAATTCACAGCAAAACTTTTAAAACCACCGCCTGCTTTGACATCATGGAACAATAAAGCGATGGTGCTTTGCCCAGTTAAATGTACGTTTTCATTTTGATTGACCAAACGCCCTGTTAAATTAATGTCATTCAAATGAATAATTTGCTGATTTGGCAATGCAAAACCATTGGCTTTAAACTGCCCATTCAACACATTAACAGGTGCTGCGGTGCTGATACTTTGCGGATTAAAGTTTTTCGCAGCCAAGACTGTATTCCATTTCAACTGACGTTTATCAGTTGGTAAATCAATGACGGCGCTGCCTGCCAAATGACTATCTGCGGTATCAAATTTAAAATTAGGAATATTTAAGCGATTATTCTTTAAATTCAGTTTGGCTTGGTACATACCTGCAGGTAGCATAGTTTTTTCATGTGTGCTGACTTTAGTCGCCACAAAAATATCTTGCTGGCCTTCTACTAAGGCCAATTTCACATCACCCGATTCACTTTTTAGCCAACCCACATACGGCACTGCACGGTCAATATTATTCCAGCGCACATCCAACAACATTGGATTCGCCGCTTTACCCTGTATAGGATTTTGGTCTAGTTTTAAGTTCCATGTTTCATATCGGTCAAAATCAATTTGTGCAGTTAAATGCGTACCTTTTTCCAAATGACCTTTAGAAGTCAAATTGGCATCTAAACTTGGCGGTAAAAAGTCTTTGACCACTTGAGGAATTATTGGATCTTTAGGATTAATTTTATCCAAACGCCCCGTTAAATCCCAACTCACTTTTTGATCCCAACTGACAATACCCGCTAAATTAGCTGCACCTTGCATGAGTTGTGCATTTAAATTACTGATATTCAGTTGATGAACTAAATCGGTATACATCAAACCTGTATATTGACCTTTAGGAATGTGTTTACCACTCAAATCCGTATTCACATCAATATTTAAACGCTTAATATCGCCTTTAAATTTGGCGACACCCGCGTTAGTAAAAAGTTCCTGCTCGGTCAAAATAGGCCAACGGTAGTCTTTAAATTGTAACTCACCAAACATTGGCACTTCTTTGCGCATGGGGTGCAACACCACCCATCCTGTAAGTAAGTCAGGCGTATTTGTTGCAACACCCGCCTGAATTGTGTCGAGTGTACCTTTGCCGACCACTTTAATATCGTGAATATTTAAGCTGGTATGTAAAGATGGAATATTTAAATCACCCACCACATTAAGCGGATATTTACCTTCAAACTTCATATTGCCTGTGGCATTGCGTACATTCAAATATTCCATATCAATATTAGAATCTTCAAATTTAAGCTCTGTGCCCGACCACAAGGCATTATTTAAATGAATATCGTAAAAATCGACCTGTGTACCAGAAGCGGTTTGAATCAATAAATGATCGACATCAGCAGTATCTAAACGCAAAACAAAAGGTAGGCGAATTTCATTGAATTTGAATGGATCATCACTCGGTGGGCCTTTCGGATAAATCCGCAGATTACGCACATCGGCACGGTTAAGATGGATTTCTTTATCTAAAATGGCACGCCAACCAAGAATGACATCAGCACGGTCAATTTTGACATCAACAGGTTTTAAACTGACGATAATATTGCGCAGAATAATCCCATGCCATAAATTACCACCTTCATATTCATAGTGAATAATTTCTTGGCGCTGCAAAACACTGTCTAATAAGAACTTCGAGCCACGGTCTGTTGAGAACATCACCACCAATGCGGACACCAATAAAACCAGCATCAACAGCAGTGACAGTAAAACACTCCTGAGTATTCGACGCTTTTTAGGTGGCGTTACTGGGGTTTCTGGTTGCTGTTCAACTTCAGCCATAATGTTCTCTAAGTCTTAAATTTATAGTTGAGAGCCAATAAAGAAATGTAAACGGATTGGATGATTGTCATCTGAAATACCAGAAGCCACATCAAACCGAATTGGACCAATCGGTGATGCCCAACGTACCCCCAAACCTACGCTATATTCGGTGTCGTTGCTAAAGTCTTTATCGTAAGCATTACCAAAATCACTAAATACGGCTGCGCGCCAACCCTCTTTAAATTGATAGTTATATTCTAATGAACCAACTGCCAAAGCCTGACCACCAATTTTAAAGCCTTCAATTTGTGGTGTTAATGACTTGTAGTCAAAGCCACGTAAAGACTGATCTCCACCGGTAAAATAACGCAAGTTATACGGCACTTTATTAAAATCTTCGGTATAGATATAACCTAAGTCACTGCGCCCGACAAATTGATGGTCGTCATTTTCACCCAATGAATAAATAAAACGCCAACCTGCATTCAGAATGGCTAAATCTGCATCACTAAGCAGTGACTCACTTCCCAGCTCTATTTTATAAATTTGGCGGAAACCTTTGCTTGGGTTGACACGACGGTTGCTGTCAGTGCGTGAAACTTCATAGCCAAGCAATAACGATTGTTGCTCGACATCACCATTGGCAATAAAGGCATCAGGTACTTTTCCAAAGAATACAGTGCCATCTTCAGTCAAGCGATCTAGTCGATAACGTAAACCAAAAGTATGTTGCCAGCTGCCCATTGGTTTTTTTATCACACGGTCAACACCTGCAACCGCAGATTCAATCATCAAGCCGCCACCTTGTGCGACATCGTCACGTTCTTCACGCTCATAACCACCTACCAACGCAATATTATCATTCAGTGGATGGTTATAAGGAATGTTATAGCGTCCATCAATAGCTTGACGAATTTGTGAAAGCTCCAAGTTGGCATCGAAAGAGTGACCGCGTTTATTAACAATGGCACGGCGATATTGCCCACGCAAACGCACGCCTGTGTCAGTTCCAAAACCCGCACCGACTTCGGCACTATTTAAGCGGTCTGCATTTAAAGTCACAATCACAGGAATTTTTTTATCAATACGTGCCTGTTGTTTTAAGCGTTCTTCTTCCGATTGTTTATCTTCTTGCTGTGCTTGTAACATACGCAGTTTATCGTTGCTTGCAACTTCTTCTGTACCCGCAAACCCAGCTTCGCTCACCACAGATTGTGTCACTTCCTGAGATGACACCACGCGTTTTTGATCGACAACTGTGGGATCGTAAATAGAGAGTTTTTGATGATCGACCAAAGCCTGAATATCAGGCGGCAATTCCAAAGGATGCTCTACAGGATCAGGGCGAATTGTATCCACCAAGGTGTAGTTAAAATAACGCGAGTTGGTGAGATTATTGGCCAAACCATTCACACGCCAAAAAGTATAGTCAGCATTGTCCTGCCAAGTGACCATACTTTGCAGAATATCCATATCCAAAGGGAATTCTTTGTTTGGATCGCTCATACGAAATTCGACGTTACCGAGTTTATAACGCTCGCCCGTTTCGTAACGTAAATTGATATCGGCTGTATTTTGAGGTTGAGCAACTTTAACGTCATGCAGACGCCAGTAACTGTCAAAATAACCGTTATCTGAAGCTGCATCGGTAATACGCTTTTTGGTTTGTTCATACAAACCATGATTAAACACATCATCTACTTCTTGATCTGGCAATACGCCAATGACCTGAAATTGTGCCTCGTATTGTCCTTCGCCTGTAAATTCAATATTTTGCTGTTTAATCGCCACAGGTGGATTTGGCACAACATGCACTCGCACGCGGCTATCGTTGAGTTTTTCAAACTTAAACTCGGCATTATAAAAACCCACCGCCTGCGCAGCCTGATTTGACAACGTACGCAGTTGTGGCAATGCCGATGGAAAATCTGCAAAAGACTCCTGGGTAAAACTTGAAAGTTTGGCCTTAATGTTAGCACTTAAATTATCTACTGCTGTTCGATAAGCTTCTGGTGAAACTTCCCCAATGGCGTTTTGTGTTCCATTTTGAGCGCTGTTTGCACTAATCACCACATCAGCGCTGATGCGCGGCACTTTGGCTGTATTTAGCTCACGCGGTGGACGGACTTTGTAAAGTAAACGTCTAAAAAAACCAGGTTTATCGGCATTTTCATCCTGCGTCATCCAACCCAATTCAGTCATTAAGGTATCTGCAGGATTGGCTTCCACTACAAAATTGCTGTCTGCCTGAATGTTTGTCATGAGCTGATCAACATTTACAGGCGCTTGATCAATTTGTAGCAACTCCTGCTGTGTCGCATCTTGCACCAATGTTTCAGGCACTTGACCATTGCGGTCTAGCATCGCTTCTTGTTTGGCTTGTTCTGCTACCTGAAAAATTTGATTAGCAAGCTCCTGATCTACAGGTGCAATGGGTAAATCTTCTAAGTCTTCAAATTCGATAGGCTGAAATTCAGCAAAAGATGCACCTGCATGTTGTTGCTGTTGCAGCATTTCTAGACTATTAAATTCAGGCGTTTGTGTTTGCTCTAAAGCTTCTTCAATTTTTTGCAGATCTTCGGCACTGTCTTTGCCTTGTGCTGCTGCCAATTGTTTAATTTCTGTAGCTAAATTTTGTGCTTCTTCTGCAGTTGGAGTCTGCAACGGTGTAGGATTTTCAGCAAGCTGAGCGTTTGAATTAGGTACCGTAAGACTTTCTGCAAAACTTGAAGATGCAACTAAACCTAAAAACAGACTCAGTCCGAGCTTTTTCGGCATATTCCAGCATAAAATTGCATGCATACTGGAACACAGTACTGATTTTTTAAAGTTTGTATTTACAAGCATAAAAAACTCTAAACTGATTTAATTTTTATAGAAAAACCCCAATCAACCCGCGTATAAACACTAATTTATTTGATTTTTCATCAGTGAAAAGACTTGAAACATCATACATGATTTTCTGTACAATTATATCAAGCGGTCACATTTCTTAATAAAACTACACGAAGTTAATCACGCATGGAAAAAAATGAACATTTGTTAAAGAGTCGTCGCTTTTTGCCGATGTTTCTCACTCAATTCTTTGGCGCACTCAACGATAACGTATATAAACAAGCGCTGCTTTTGGTCTTTACCTATGGCTTGATTAGTCAGCAATCTGCAAATGTCAGTACCCTGAACAATTTGGCAGCCTTGCTGTTTATTTTGCCCTATTTCATTTTTTCTGCCACCGCAGGACAATTGGCAGACAAGTATGAACGCGCCCAATTGGTACGTGCCATCAAATTGCTGGAAATTATCATCATGCTGATTGCGACTGTAGGTTTCCTGTTAGGAAGTTTGTGGTTGTTGCTGACCGCCCTTTTTTTAATGGGCGCACAATCGACCTTTTTTGGCCCTATTAAATATGCCATTTTGCCTGAAGCGCTAAAACCGCATGAACTGATGTCCGGTAATGCAATTTTCCAGTCAGGTACATCTATTGCGATTTTATTGGGGATGATTTTAGGCGGTGCAGTGATTTCAGTATCTGCAGGAAATTTAGTCTGGATTAGCTTAACTGTAGTGATTATTGCTCTGATTGGTTATGCCTCAAGCCGTTTTGTACTGACGCAACGCGTTACTGCACCCGACATTCAAATTGACTGGAATTTTTTCCGTACCAGTTTTCAGACTTTAAAATATGCCAAAAGCTTACCCATGATTTTTCTAATTTTATTGGGCAATTCTTGGTATTGGTTTTATGGGGCAACTTATTTAACCCAAATTCCGCAGCTCACTCAGCAAAATCTGCATGCCTCTGAAAATGTAGTAAGTTTATTACTGACGCTATTTTCTGTCGGCATTGGTGTAGGTTCTTTGCTCTGCCGTAAAATAGGCGGTACAGAGGTCAATATTAAAATGGTGCCTATTGGTGCAGTCGGTTTAACCATTTTTGCTTTTTATTTAGCGGGCGCATTGGCTTTTGTACCAGAAAAAACGGGCGCACTATTGGGCTTAAGCGAAGTCTTTCAGCAAGGATGGAGCTATTATCATGTCATGTGCGCAGTCACTTTACTAGGTATTAGCGGCGGTTTTTACATTGTACCCTTATATGCCATGATGCAAGCTTATTCCCCTCGTTCGCACCGTGCACGTGTGGTTGCTGCCAATAATATTCTCAACGCCATTTTTATGGTGTCATCTGCCATTTTTTCGATTTTAATTTTAAGTATCTTAAAAATTGATTTAAAAATTTTATTTAGCATTACTGCCGTTTTAAGTGCTGTTTTCACCTTTTGGCTCTTGTTAAAACTCAAGCCAATGTTAGATACTGCACAGGACTCTTTGGAGGATTAATTTCATGCGTCATTACACAGGCATCGACAAGTTTATTCATTCATTTGACCAAGCCTTGCGTAGTTTAGTACCTGGCACAACTTCGGCTCAACGCGAAAACCCAGGCAATACGGTTGAAACTAAATTGGCAGTGAGTGAAGCACGTCATGTTGCTGGCTTAATGCGGGTAAACCATAGTGGTGAAGTCTGTGCACAAGCCCTATATCACGGTCAGGCTTTAACCGCGAAACTGCCCAATGTACGTCGTGAAATGGAACAGGCTGCAATTGAAGAACAAGACCATTTGGCATGGTGCGAAGACCGCTTAAAAGAGTTAGACAGCCACACCAGCTTACTTAATCCTGTATGGTACGGCTTATCTTTTGGGATGGGTGCAATTGCAGGTATTGCAGGCGATAAATACAGCTTGGGCTTTGTGGCGGAAACTGAGCGTCAAGTCAGCCTGCATTTAGAACATCATATTAGCCAGTTACCTGAACAAGATGATCGTTCACGTAAAATTCTAGTGCAAATGAATGAAGATGAATTGCATCATCGTGATACGGCGCTCAAGGCAGGTGGTGTAGATTTGCCAGTGCCTGTGCGTTTAACCATGACTGCAATTTCCAAACTCATGACCAAGACCAGTTATTATATTTAGTGAATTGAAAACACTTAAACGCTCACGATTGTGGGCGTTTTTTATGCCAATAAATAGAAAAACATCTCAATTAAAACGATCAAGACATAACAGATAAAGAGCCAATTTTGAGTTATCCCAAGATTTATCCGCAGATTTTGTGGATAGTTTTTAAGTGCAAAGCCAAATAAATACAGAAAAATATTGTTTTTGATGGTTTTTTATACAAAAATATAAGCAAGAGATGAAACGATGATGTCAGCCGAAACGAGATCACGTATCACCGCCAAAATTTAAAGATGTGTACTACACATCTATCACTTTTACTGACTGATTTACTCTTCACAACTCACAATTGCATTATCATGCGTAGAATGCACAAAAGCCTCATCTTGCCAAATATCCCACATCGGAATTTTCACATCTAAAGCCAGTGGTAGTTTTTTCGGATTGATTTGCATTTGAGCTAAATTTTCACCCCACGCAATAATATCTATATCTAACGGAATATCGTGCGATGGACGCACACGTCCTGCTGCGACTTCCAATTCCTTGAGGATGATATTTAGCTGCTCAAAGCTTAAACGGCTTTTGAGTAAACAAGCAGAATTCCAATAGTCTGCACCAATCCCATCACGGCATGGAATCAGGTAAATCTGTGAAAACTCCACTTCGCCCAAAGCAGCAATTTGCTGATAGGCATTTTTAAACTGACGTGGTGCTTCGCAGTTACTCGCCAGAGCGAGGGCAAAAATCGTTTCGGTGGCGTTCAAGACGAATTCCTACAGAATTGGCTTCTGGAATAATGGCAGGTTTTCGAATGGTGATGCTAATGGATTCAATTGCGGTAAAAGTCGTAAAAAGTGCATCTAAGACCAATTGTGCGGCGTGCTCAATCAATTTGGGAGCAGCGTGCTGAATCACCTGCGTTGAAATGCTGCAAATTTCTGCATAATTGAGCGTGTCTTGCAGCTCATCTGAAGCTGCAGCTTGGCTCAAATTGGTGGCAATGATCAAATCCAACATAAGCGGTTGTTGAATCTGACGCTCCCATGTAAAACAGCCCACGACTGTTTCTACTTTTAAGCCTTCAATGATAATTGCGTCCATGATCACACTCTATATTTCATTTGAAATCCTTCTATCCTCTTCTATTGAAAGAGATATTTGCCGTATTTTAAAGCCACGCAGAACTTATAAAACAAAAGATCAGTGGCTTTAAAATATGCAACCAGAAGGCTTGATTCGACCAATATGGGTAATTAATGCTTTAACAACAAATTCGGATCAATACTTTGTACCATCTGCAATCGTTGATCGGCATAAATATCGGTATAAGGTGCTAAAACGCGCATAAAACGGTCAAAGTACAACATTTGCTTGAACAGTAAAGCAAAGTCACGCGGGAAACGGATTCCGTGACGCTCACCCACAGCAACCATATCGAGCATGATGTCATTTAAATCGGCGGGGTTAGAAGTCAGCAATTCTTGAGGATCGGCCAGCAATACGCCACTAAATAAACGCTCTAAATCTGCTGCTAAAACCTGAGTATCAATTTGCTTGTCGGTCATGCCCATTTTGAGCATATTTTCCGCCATAAGCGTGTAGTTGGTATTTTGCAGAGCATCCATAAAGGCCATACATGCAGTCCACACTTCGGGATTCAGCTGTCCAACAATACCAAAATCAATAAATCCGACACGCCCATCTTCAAGCAACATCAAGTTACCTGCGTGTAAATCGGCATGAAAACTGTTACACATCATCAAGCTACCAAACCATGTGTTCATAGCAATAATCAACACCTGCGATGGGTCGTTGGACACTTGTTTCACCACGTCAAAATCGGTCAAAGGTACGCCATACAAGCGCTGCATGGTCAATACGCGACGGGTGGAATATTGATGATAGACCTTAGGTGCAGTGGCTTTTTTGTTTTGGGTCACATTCAGATAATTAATAAAATCATCTAGGTTACGTGCTTCTTCAATAAAGTCGACTTCACGCACCATACGGGTTTTGATTTCTTCGACAATATCGGCCAAGGATGCAAATTTGACTTTAGGCACAGCTTTTTCAAGCAGTTTGGTTGCCCAGTGCAAAACATTTAAATCGGTATAGAGAATGGTTTCTACACCTGGTTTTTGCACTTTAATCACCACATCTTCGCCACTCACCAATTTTGCAGCATGTACCTGCGCAATGGATGCTGAAGCTAAAGGTTTTTCATCTATTGAGGCAAATATTTCATCTAAATTGCGCCCTGCAAATTCAGATGCCAATACCTGCTGCACATAGCTAAACGGCAAAGTTGGGGTTTGATCTAAACAACCTTGGAATTCTTCGACATATTCACGTGGGAACAATGACGGTGTGCTAGCAATAAATTGTCCAAGTTTAATGTAGGTTGAACCTAAAGATTCAAATGTTTCGCGCATGAGTTTGGCATTACTTGGCTTTTCAGTAGCATATTTAATGCCTGCTTTAGCTGCCACTACGGCAGTTTCACCCATGCGAGCAACTGAACGTAAACCATCTAACCAGATATTATTTTTCATCATGTCTGAGTCATATTAAAGTAATGTGAGTTTATCAAAAAATTGCCAAGTAAAAAGGCTATCTTGCCTGACAAACTGGACAGTTATGGTCTTGATCAAAAGACAATAAGCGTTGTTTCATGCTTAAACCATCCCAAAGCAATAGTTTTTGTTTCAGCGCGGTGTTACCTAAACCCAAGTACAATAAGGCATGATGCGCTTGTAAAGTAGCCATAACATTCGGTGTGGTTGCCAATACGCCACTGTCGGCACAGCGCAAACTTTCATTGACATGTTGTTCTTTCGGGAACAGACATTCATAACATGCTGAGTCCCCTTCAACCATAAACATTTGCCCTTGAAAACCAATGGCAGAGGCACTGAGTAAAGGCACATTTAATTGTCGGCAATATTGATTGACCAAATATCGGGTACTGAAATTATCGCAACCATCTAAAACCAGATCTTGTTGGGCAATTAAAGTGCCTGCATTTTGCGCATCTAACAGCGTGGTTAAACTAACAATTTCGATATAAGGGTTAATTTGCATTAATCGTTTTGCAAGAATTTCAGCTTTATAAAAACCTAAATCAGCGGGGGTATAAGCAATTTGTCGTTGTAAATTACTAGTTTCAATCATATCGGCATCAATTAGGGTGATTTTACCCACGCCTGCACGAGCTAGTAATTCTGCACTTAAACAGCCAATCCCGCCACAACCCACAATCAGTACATTGGCAAGTTTTAATTTTTCTTGTGCTTCAATATCCCAGCCATCCAATAAAATTTGTCGGCTATATAGATGCATTTCTGCATCGCTCAATTCCAACTGAGTATCGAATATGCTTTCCAAGAAAATGCCCTATGCTGCAAAACCAAAACGCCAAGTATAACGGGTATTCAAAGCAAACCGTTATGACGGCGGTTGAATTGTTGTGTATTTAAACAGATACAAGATATGTAGCGACTTGCTCAAATCGGTAATTCCACCATTCCAATTACATGCCATATTCCCGACTTTGTCTGAGGTTGTACCATTTTTTTACAGGTGGTATTCGCGTTGCTGTCGTACAACCATTTATAACCTGCAGTGGCGTAAATATAAAATCAGGAACAAAGTTCAAACCAACTTCTACGCCTACAGGGAAAAAGACAAAACTGACATCGTTAGCAAGCAGCTTTGAACATACGCAGCTACAACCAATATCTGCGTAAGTGTTTAAATAAAAAACATAATAGCTGATGGGTTTAAATGTCCACCCATATTGAATTCGTAATAGCTGCAATAGGCTTTACTTTCAACAGTTGTTGCTTGGATCCAGTTTTGTATAGCTGCTAGCAGACAATAGTAAAACTGCACCCATCCATATCGACTTTGTAAATATCTGCTTTGACGGCTGCATAAAGTTTAAATGTGCTGTTAACATGATATTCCCCAATATGTGTTGCTCTGCCCGCATGCTTTTATCTTAATCGAGGTACATGTCAACTTACCTATCGTGTAAGCTAAGCTTAAAGTTGAAAATATCACATCACAAATATGATGCACACATTTTCGGTCGATTGAGTTTGCACTTGCATTATTAGATGGCTTAAATAAAAAATACTGCTTTAAAAAAACGCCAATCTGCATGATTGGCGTTTTTTTATGGCGTAATAATTAATAAGGTCTGTTGGCTAAATTTAACTCACTTTTTTCAAAGCATCTTGTTTCGCAATTTCTTGTTGCTTCAATAAATTACACTGAATTTTTCCACTGGAGGTTTTAGGCAAGCTGCTAACAAATTCAATTTCTTTAGGATAGGCATGTTTCGATAAGCGTGAACGCACATATTGTTGCAGCTTTTCCTGTAATACAGTGCTTGGTTGATATTGATTTTTTAAGACTACAAAAGCTTTCACCGCTTCAGTTCGTTCAGGGTCAGGCTTACCAATCACTGCGGATTCAAGTACTTCCTCACATTCAAGCAAGGTGCTTTCTACATCAAAAGGCCCCACACGATAACCCGAAGTTGTAATGACATCGTCTGCACGACCAATAAAATCAATTCCACCAAATTCATTTAAACGTACTGTATCACCAGTTAAATAATACTGTCCCACAAATGATTTACGGTCATGTACATCATAACCTTTGAACCACATTAAAGGCGATTGCGATTCATCCAGTGCCAGTGTGCCAATTTCACCGTGAGCAACTTCTTGGTGCTGTGCATTTAAAACCGCAAAACGATGTCCAGGAATGGCATAACCGGCAGAGCCTACTTTTTTCTGATGTTCTAATGCATGATGATTGGCAATCACCATCCCCAATTCGGTTTGTCCATATTGATCATAAATATTGACTTGTAAATCATGCTTAAACCAATGAATTACTTCTGGTGTAAGCGGCTCACCTGCGCTACTGACCACACGCAAATGTCGTTGAATATCGCAATCAAATTTTTCTTTAAAACCAAAGAACATTCTAAATGCGGTTGGTGAACCTGTTAAATTGCTCACCTGATATTTACGTATAATTTCCAGTGCATGATCAACACTAAATGGACGCTCATCCATTATAATGCTATGCCCCAAACTTAGTGGCCCTGTAATACCGTAATACAAGCCATAAGCCCAACCTGGATCGGCTAAATTCCAAAATGAATCTTCTACTCTTAAATCAACGGCATGCTGCATATAACCTTTAAATGCCACAATGGCTTTTAAAGGCACAGGTACAGATTTAGCTAAACCCGTAGTGCCTGACGTGAACATCATCAGAAAATCATCTTCAAAACCACGATATACCGTTTCAAAGTGGCTGTCTTGGGTGGTTAGAACTTGCCAGAAATCTGCATCATGGTTTTGATTTTGATTTGCTGCGTCCACAGTTAAAATTTTCACATCAGACAAGGCATTTAGTTTTGGACGCTGCTGAGTATTAGTTACAATCAGCTGTGTCTTTGCAGTTTGAATACGATGCTCAATCGCTTTAGATTCAAAGGCTGTAAATAAAGGCTGATATACAGCCCCAATACGCCATGTAGCAAGAACCGTAACTAACAACTCAGGCGTACGCGGCAACAATCCTGCAATACAATCACCTGCTTTTAAGCCCAGTTGGGTAAAATAATTTGCCAATTGCCCAGATGCATCTGCAAGTTGATCAAATGTCCAAGTTGCAGATTGCCCTTGTGTACCTTCCCAAATTAAAGCGGTTTGTTGAGTACCGATATAGCGTCCGCAACATTCTTCATAGGCATTGAGTGCCGTTGGCGTTCCTGCCAATTGGGTTTGAATCAATTGCTCAATATCAAACTGTTGATATGCCTCTTGCAAAGTTTTCATTCTTGTAAGCTCCGTCTTAAACTGATGACACTGCAATTCATTTGCAGCAATATGCGTTATTGTTTTAACCGTTTTTTACAAGTTGGGATTGAATCGCTCTTTAAAATTTCATTGGGTTTGATGTGATGAAGTCGATCATGCGATGCAATCACTACATGATCTTCGCGTATTTTTCAATCAAGTTAGCTAAACATGATTTAGACATTTACTCAATTTCCATATCCTGCAATGACATTGCCAGCTTTGGACACCGACTAAAGTGTTGGGTACGCAGCTTTAACGCTTGGTCACTTCACGTGCAATTACCAAACGCTGAATATCGGATGCACCTTCATAAATTTGGCTCACGCGCACATCGCGGTAAATACGTTCAACTGGGAAGTCAGATACATAGCCATATCCGCCATGTATTTGAATCGCATCTGAACAGACACGCTCTGCCATAGTTGAAGCAAAAAGTTTAGCCATAGATGCTTCTTTTAAACACGGCAAGCCTGCGTCTTTAAGACTTGCGGCATGTAAAATAAGCTGTCGTGCTGCTTCAATCTGTGTTGCCATATCAGCCAAACGAAAAGCGACTGCCTGATGTTGCACAATTTCAACCCCAAAGGCTTTGCGTTCATTGGCATAGTCCACGGCTGCATCTAAAGCTGCTCGTGCCATACCCACCGATTGTGCGGCAATGCCAATACGTCCCGATTCCAAATTAGACAGCGCAATTTTGTAACCTTCTCCTTTTTGTCCCAATAAGTTTTCTGCAGGAATACGGCAGTTTTCTAACACAATGGTGGCGGTATCAGAACAATGTTGTCCCATTTTGTCCTCTAAGCGTGCCACGATATAACCTGGGGTGTTCGTCGGAACTAAAAAGCAGGAAATCCCTTTTTTACCCGCAGTTTTGTCCGTGACAGCAAAGACCAAAGCGATATCAGCATATTTACCTGTGGTGATAAACTGTTTGGTGCCATTTAACACCCATACATCGCCATCTTTTTCAGCTTTACATTCAATCGCACTAGCATCGGAGCCGACTTGTGGTTCTGTTAAACAAAAGCAGCCTAACCATTCGCCTGTTGCTAGTTTCGTTAAGTATTTTTGTTTTTGCGCTTCTGTGCCATAGCGTTGTGTAATTCCGCATGGCAATGAATTTTGCACACTCACAATGGTTGAAATTGCGCCATCACCCGCAGCAATTTCTTCTAAGGCTAGAACGAGAGATACATAATCTAAACCTGCACCGCCCCATTCTTCTGCAACGGTCATGCCTAATGCGCCTAGTTCACCGAGTTCTTTTAACTCTTTTGCAGGAAATTCTGCAGTTTTGTCACGTGCCGCTGCAGTAGGTTTTAGCTTTTCCTGAGCATAACTGCGCAGCATATCCTGAATCATTTTTTGTTCATGGCTTAAAATCATGGTGACCCTCTGTGTATATGGTAAATGTTGTTTTTGTCAGGAATGCGCGCAACACCCTTGTTATATATTGCTGCAACGTTTCATATCAAATTTTCAATGCTTAAACGTGTTTACTTAGGCTATTGGTTGAGTGCAGCATCGTCACTGCTTACTTCGGCTGCATACGAATTGCACCATCCAAACGAATCACTTCACCGTTTAAATAGCCATTTTCAAAAATATGTCCTACCAATTGCGCAAATTCTTCAGGCTTTGCCAAACGTGGTGGAAATGGCACCATTTGCCCTAAAGCATCTTGTACTTGCTGTGGCAATGCTTTCAGCATTGGGGTTTCCATAATACCGGGGGCAATCGTCATGACCCGAATGGCTTCACGTGCCAGTTCACGCGCCAAAGGCAATGTCATCCCCACAATTGCGCCTTTTGATGCAGAATACGCACTTTGTCCAATTTGCCCATCAAATGCAGCAACAGAAGCAGTATTCACAATCACGCCACGTTCTTCTTCATCGGCGGCTAAGTCATATTTCGACATAAGTTGTGCCGCAAAACGGATCATATTAAAACTGCCCGTGACATTAATATTCAGCACTTTTTGGAACATCGCCAAATCATGCAAACCATCACGCCCCAAGACTTTTGCAGATGGTGCAATGCCTGCACAATTCACCAAACCATTTAACTGTCCGTATTTTTGCTCAATATGATTAAAAAGCTGCTGTACTTGGTTTTCATCGGTCACATCTACAGCTATAAACTCTGCATTTTCGCCCAATTGCTGTTGAAGTTGCTGCCCAAGCTCTTGATTCATATCAACCAAAATGACTTTTGCACCTTGCGCAACTAAATGTTGTGCAGTCGCAGCGCCTAAACCCGATGCACCACCCGTGACCACACAGACTTTTCCTTGAATTTTCATTTTATTTTCCTTATAAATTTTCAGTTTGAAACAACTTAAGAAGCAGATTAATCACACTCAAGCTAGAGTACAATTTCCAAACCCTGCATCGACTATGATGTATTTGAACACTCAACTTGTAAATGGAATACCGCGCCACCCCATGAATGCAACTCAGCTCGCTTACAGCAAAGGTACTATTTCAATTGCTTTAGTCCATGAAGCTTTGCAGGCTGCACAGCAACGCGGTATGGATACGCATACGATTTTGCAGACGGCGGGTATTCCCGTAGAGCTGTTACATTCCAACAAAGCGCGGGTGTCAATTCTGCAATATGGACAATTGTGGATTGCACTGGCAGATGCCATGGATGATGAATTTTTTGGCATGGACAGCCATGCGATGCGTCGTGGCAGTTATCAGCTCTTGTCGAAATGGGTGTACCAAGCGGAACATTTAAAGGCTGCATTACAGGACATTTTAAATTTCTTTAATTTAATATTGGATGATTTTTCAGGTGAATTAAACGTAGATAGCGAGTATGCAATCTTAACCATTCACGATAAATATCAAGTGAAACCAATGTTTAGTTATGCCACTTATTTAATGCTGATTCATAGCTTAATGTGCTGGCTGACAGGACAACGTATCGCTATTTTAAACATGCAACTCAAATGTGCTGCCCCTCAGGATGATGCTGATTATCGTGTCCGTTTCTGTGATCAAATTGAATATGCATGTACTGCGCATAAAATTTATTTTGAGGCGAAACATCTTGATTTAAAAATCAAACAGGATAAAAAAAGCTGGAAACGCTTTTTAAAACAAACGCCTTTTAACCTTTTAGTGCGTTATAAAAACCCGCATGCACTGAGTCATAAAATTCGCAAACAATTAATGCGATTGCCGCCAAGCGAATGGTTAGAATTGAACGAATTAACCAAACACTTCAATATGTCTGAAGCGACGTTCCAACGACATTTAAAGCAGGAAGGCACTAGTTATCAGCAATTAAAAAATGAGATACGTCGAGATACGGCAATTGAATTATTGAGCAAAACCCAACAATCACTTCAGGAAATTAGCGATCAATTAAATTTCCATGATCCTAGTGCTTTTCATCGTGCTTTTAAAAAATGGACAGGCGTCAATCCTAGTGCATATCGACAATATACTGAAAACTCATAACTGAAAGATCATAATTACATGTATTGTCACCTACTACCAACACACTATTTTATGTATTTTACAAACAACTTAATGATAAAAGAAAACTCATCGCTGTGATTTCAAGGTTTGGCAGTGAACTGAACGTTCATCGGCGCAGCATTGCCAAAGAATTAAATATAGTTTACTTTTCAATCAATTTATAGCATAAGTTTTATGCAATTCGGCTGTCATACTCCCCTGTAATATTAAATGTACGAGCATCTTTGGAGATTTCCCCATGCTTAAGATGATAGATGTACTTGAACACAATCTAGTTCAAAATTTCTCTCACTCCCTCAACCAAGCTTCTGACCAATTAGATGAATTACTCAATCAAAGTATTCTAAATACCTCAGAAGAACAGTTACGCAATGTCATGTCTGCATTTTTCAAACGTGAAGATGCACTTGAAGCAGCGCAAGCCCTAGATATTTGCCAAGAAGATTTACAATCTTTACAAGCTGGTTTAGCACTCAAAGATGAACACCTGTGCGATACTGCTAAAATTGTTGCGCTATGCCTAGCTTTGGAAACAGACAGTTTGGCACAAGTTGAAATTCCTGACTGTTTGCTAGATTATCCGATGTAAACTAATATTTTAAGCATTTAATTGCTGTAAGTATTTAAAAAGTGATGTCTTGATGGCATCACTTTTTTATTGTCGCTGCAATAATGAATAAGAAAAATTGACTTTACGCCGCTTGCTGCTTTTTAAATCAAAAGCTGGTTGTCAACTTGCCAAGTGTTGTTTGTCTATGAAACACTAAGGGTGGATTTAAGGATGGATCAAGATGATTATTCGCAATAAAAACAACAGCCTTTCTCTCCTGTTTGCATGGTATGGGACAATTTTGCCCACGGTCTTACCTGCACTTGCAATTGTGGTCATCCTTTCTACGCTCTTAGTGTATTTGTCTTCTCACCACTTTTTTCAAGTGCCTAGCGTACCTGCTATTGGCTTTACTATTTTCGGGATCATTTTGTCGATTTTCCTCAGTTTTAGAAATAACGCTAGTTATGAACGTTGGTGGGAAGGTCGAAAATTATGGGGAACGTTAATTGCAACATCACGGCATATATCTCGTGACTCATATGTATTGCCAGCTCAGCAACGTCGAGTTTTGATGTATCGGGTCATGCTATTTTGCAATTTATTGCGCAACCGTTTACGCAATCAAAACCAACCCATCGATTTCTACCAAAATAAAGTTAATCTCACACCTGCAGATTATGAAACATTATTTCCTCATATTAATGCCCCACAGTTTATATTGGAAAGTGTTCAAAAAGAGTTAGTCAGCGCACTTAAAACAGGTGAAATTTCCGACATTATTTATCAAGGCTTAAATCAACACATTGTTGAATTAGGTAATGTGCAAGCAGGTTGTGATCGAATTCTCAGCACCCCCTTGCCTTTTTCTTATTCGGTTCTGTTACATCGCACTGTGTATTGCTTCTGCTTTATTTTGCCTTTTAGTTTAGAAGCCAGTTTAGGAATCTGGACACCCATTTTAGTGGGTTTAATTGCCTATTTATTCTTAGGTTTAGATGCACTCAGCGAACAACTTGAAGAACCTTTTGGCTTGCAAGACAATGATTTGCCACTCAACTCTATGGTGCGTTTAATTGAACGAGAAATGCTTAGCTCACTTGGCGAAGAACTACCGCCTGCAATTTTGGCAGTGAAAGGCAACCTAAGCTGACATCAGTTGAGTTGAGGTTCATAAATTAGTCTTCCACCTAGACTCTGCTAGTCATTGGTCTATGTTTGTGAGCAGAGAAATAGATCTCATAATTTTTTAGCTGATTATAAAGTATCAGCCAGTAAGCCATTGTGCCAAAGTCACCCTATCATTGCCTGCATAATCTTTGACTGTACGAATTTCAGAAAAACCGTGTTCTGCAAAAATCGCTTGCACGGCTAAAGCTTGGTCATAGCCATGCTCTAGTGCAATCCAGCCATTTGCTTTCAGCCAGTGCTTACCCTGCGAAATAATCTGCACAATATCTGCCAAACCCTGATCTGCCGCTACCAAAGCACGTTCAGGCTCTGCTGCCAAAGCAGGCATGTGAGCATCATTAGCATCTATATACGGTGGATTAGAGACGATCAAATCAAAACGTGGCTCAACTTCAGAACCTAATGCCTCAAACCATGCACCACAGGCAAATTGCACCTGATTTAAAGCATATTTACTTGCATTTTCTTGGGCAACTGTAAGCGTTGGCGGGTAAATATCGGTTGCTGTGACTTGCCAATCTGGACGTTCAGATGCCAAAGCCAAAGCGACTGCCCCTGTACCTGTGCCTAAATCGACAATTACAGCATGACGTTGTAATGACAAAGCCAATACAGATTCGACCAAAACCTCAGTGTCAGGGCGTGGCACCAAAGTATCGTGCGTGACTTTTAAATCCAGTGTCCAAAAAGGCTGTGAACCTGTGATATACGCCAAAGGCTCGCCTGCTGCTATACGTACCAAAGCCTGCACATACATCTGCTCTTGCGCGGCACTCAATTCCTGATCTACACGGTATTTTAATTCAAGCGCACTCAGTCCTAAAAAATGCTCTAGCAACCAAATATTTTCTTGACGCTCGTAACTATCGACTTCACCACGTAGTGCCAAGGCTTGTGCAATATTCATTAGCCACCGTTTTGCTGTGCAAGCATCGCCAACTGATCTGCCTGATATTCACGATGTAGACTATCTAACAATTCAGTTAAATCGCCATCCATCACCGCATCCAACTTATATAAAGTCAGGTTAATTCGATGATCTGTTATACGTCCTTGCGGATAGTTATAGGTACGAATACGCTCAGAACGGTCACCCGAACCCACCAAATCTCGACGCATTTCCGAAGTCGCTGCATCTGCTGCTGCACGTTTGGCATTTTCCAAACGCGATGCCAACAACGCCATCGCTTTAGCTTTGTTTTTATGCTGTGAACGCTCTTCCTGACATTCCACCACAGTACCCGTCGGAATGTGGGTAATACGCACTGCAGAGTCAGTTTTGTTGACGTGCTGACCACCTGCACCAGACGCGCGATAGGTGTCAATTCGTAAATCGGCAGGATTAATATCTACCGTAGTATCTACATCCACTTCAGGTAAAATTGCAACGGTACATGCAGATGTATGCACACGACCTTGCGATTCAGTCGCAGGAACACGTTGCACCCGATGCGCACCACTTTCAAACTTCAAACGGCCATATACACCTTCGCCATTCACCAAGCAAATGACTTCTTTATATCCGCCGTGTTCGCCTTCATTTTCAGATAAAATTTCGATTCTCCAGCCCTGACTCTCTGCATATTTGCTATACATGCGGAATAAGTCGCCCGAAAAAATCGCGGCTTCATCGCCACCTGTCCCTGCGCGAATCTCCAAATAAGCCGAGTTGGCATCATTCGGGTCTTTGGGAATCATTAAAATATTTAAGTCAGCTTCAAGTTGCTGAATCAGCGCTTTATTGTCTTTAATTTCTTCTTGCGCCATTTCATTAAAATCAGGATCAGACAACATCGCTTCAGCTGTTTCAATATCGGCTTCGGCTTGTCTGTATTGCGACCACACTGCCGTAATTTCTTCTAAATCACTGTGTTCACGTGATAATTGACGAAAACGCTTGTTATCTGAAATCACTTCGACATCTGCCAACAAAGCAGTCAACTCTTCATGCCGGTCAGAAAGCTGATCTAATCGTAAACGTAACGATTCTTTCATTGTATAAAATATCTCAATGTAAAGGCTGTTTCATGCAACACGCAGCACAGCGTAATAAAAATTGCGCATAGTTTACCGATTCTGCCTCTCAAATAACATCATTATTACGTCTGTACAATGTTTGAAATACTCATCCGCTCAGTTCGAATAGCCTTTCTACATTATGCTGTTGTGTGCTATGGCCAATTTATGGTTCAAAAAATGCTGCGGGTTACGCTCTTTTTTGGACATTTTTTTAGCAATATTAATCAAACTCATACAAAGCCCACACCAAAGCACACTAATCTCGTCTGCGCTCTCCACATTTTAAACCTGGCACTTTGTTAAATTGAGCCCATCAAAATTGATCACAAATAAGTCCTATAAATGGACATGGAGTTCAACATGAAACTTAATGCAATGTTAATGACTGCAGCTTTAGCCACAGCGTCAATGCTCAGTGCCAACGTCTATGCAGACAATACCACGCGCGTTGCCGCAGCCAGTGCTTTAGGCAGTGTTGCAGGTACAGCAATTGGTAAAAATATGGGCGGTACTACTGGAGCAACACTAGGTGCTGCATTAGGCGGTGCAGGTGGTGCAGCTGTGGCGAGTAATAAACGTCATCGTACTGAATCTGCAATTGGTGGTGCTTTGGGTGGCGGTGCGGGTTATACCGTAGGTAAAAATATGGGCGGCACTAATGGCGGATATATTGGTTCAGCTTTAGGTGCAGCCGGTGGTGCCGCACTCGGCAATAAAATCTCAAAAGATAAAGAATATGACCGTTACCAAGAACGTAAATGGAAGAAAAAACGCAACCGTCGTTAATCTTGAATAATAGATATAGCCTGCTATAGATCAGCAAAAAAAGCATCAACACAGATTTGATGCTTTTTTTATAAATTTTTTTTTATATCCACTCAAACCCATTCATAATCAATATGAAGAAATTTAGCAGTTCAATTACAAAATCTTTACCAAACATAGCAAATTGACCTCATTACCCTTCACGATCTTTGCCATCTGGTTCTATATATTCATTACATAGCATATCGATAAATATTTGGAGCATCCGCATGAAACTTAATCGTGTTTTATTGGGCAGTGTTATCGCAAGTTCTGCCTTGCTTATGGGTACTGCACATGCCAACGATACGCGTGTTGCTGTAAGCTCCGCCTTGGGCGGTGCTGTCGGCGCTGCGATTGGTCAGCAAATGGGCGGACAAACTGGCGCGATAATTGGTTCAGCCATTGGTGGTGCAGGCGGTGCAGCAGCTTCTGCCAACAAACGTGATCGTAATGGTGCCATGATTGGTGCTGCTTTAGGTGGTGCTGGTGGATACAGTGTCGGACGCAATATGTCAGGCAGCAGTGGTGGCTATATCGGTGCAGGACTCGGTTCCGCAGGTGGGGCTGTATTAGGTCAAAAAGTTAGCGAAGACCGTCGTGATGACCGCTATGACAACAAACGCTACGATGATCGTTATGACCGCCGCTATGATAGCCGTGGATATCGTTACAATGACTACCGTTATAATGACCGTTATCGCAAAGACAATGGCTTACATTTAGGTCATTATAAAAATGGTAAACGACATTAATAACTCGCGATACTTTTAACTTCTTCAGCACCTCCGGGTGCTTTTAATTTACTGGTAGCTTTCTTAGATAAATATCAAAGCATGCTTTTTATATGCATGTCATACACTTTTAATGGCAATATCCCATGACGCACACATATATCGAAAATATTCGATATACAAAACCAGTGCAACATCGTATGATAAAACTCTCTTTATCAAGCTGGAATAAATGATGCGTTCCTTGCAAGACACAAAATTTGCCATTCTTGAGCTCGCACCTGTACGTGATGATCAGTCAGTACAGTTTTCGCTGCATCATGCACTTGAATTAGCACAACACGCAGAACAACTCGGCTATGACCGTTTTTGGTTGGCAGAACATCATAATATGGATGGCATTGCCAGCTCGGCAACAGCTGTGCTTTTGGGTTATTTATTAGCAAATACGCAAAAAATTAAACTCGGTTCTGGTGGTATTATGCTCCCCAACCACGCACCGTTAGTGGTCGCTGAACAGTTTGGAACTTTAGCGACTTTATATCCTAATCGTATTGAACTTGGTTTAGGTCGTGCACCAGGCACAGATCAAGTTACTATGCGCGCGCTGCGTCGTGGTCGCCAGGAAACTGAAGATCAATTTCCGCAAGATGTTTTAGAAATTCTTCATTATTTTAAAGACGCTGAACCACAACAACGTATTGTGGCAACCCCAGGTCAAGGTACTCATGTTCCTGTATGGTTGCTCGGTTCAAGTTTATTTAGCGCACAGCTAGCCGCAAAATTAGGACTACCCTACTCATTTGCCTCGCACTTTGCCCCGCGTATGCTTGGTCAAGCTATTCAATTATATCGGGATAATTTTGAGCCTTCGGAATATTTAGAACGACCTTATGTGTCTATGGGTGTGCCCACCGTGGTTGCAGATACCGACCAAGAAGCAGAATTTTTGGCAACGAGCGCTTATCAGCGTGTTTTAGGTTTAATGCGTGGACAAAGCCTAAAACTCAAAGCTCCAGTTAAAAGTATGGATGGCTTATGGTCGCCTGCAGAAAAAATGTCAGTCGATAGTTTTTATGGCATGGCACAAATTGGCTCTAAGGCGACTGTCAAAGCAGGATTGGAAAACTTATTGGCAAAGTATGATGTCGATGAGTTTATTTTTACCTGCGACATCTATGACACAGAAAAACGCTTACACAACTTTGATTTGCTCATGCAAATGAAGAAAAATATTTAATTGATTCAACACACCTTACAGCCATATCATGGTCTGTAAGGTAACTAAATTCAAAGGATATTATTGGATCATATGTTAATTTTTAAACAGAAGCTTCTACCAGTTTTCTTTGGCACTTTGTTCACAGTGCTAGGCTGTAATGCATCATTTAATAATAAAACAGAAATTATCATACCAAAACTACAATATTCAGGTCATGGGAGTAATGCAAGCTACAGCGAAGCAGTCATTACCCTTGAAGGAAAATGCTTGTATTTCACAGCAAACCAGACGAATTTTCTTCCTATTTTTGCGACTCAACCAGCTTACTGGGATTCGAGAAATGATGTATTAGTCGTAGATAATAAAACGTATAAAAATGGCGATAGAGTTGCCTATGGTGCGGGTGAAGCCGCTAATATTGATTTAGATTCATATTCATGGATCATAAAACCAAACTCCGCTTGTGTTAAAAATAATGCTATTATTATCAACAAATTAATACCCCCCTTACCAACTTTTGACTAAGAGTGTAAATAATTATAATTACAAAAAATTTGTATTTTCTTGTTTTCTTCCCCTCTTAAATCTCAGTCGAATTAATTTTCAATCTTTAGGAATGACTGGCTCGCCTGCACAAAAGACTTTACCAAACAGTATTGCCCCAACAAAATAGAGCAAATGTTCTAATTTATAAAATGAATAAATCAAGAGATTCAGCATGGTCAGTCCTAAACACGACGTTCATAGACACGCTTTTCAAAACTGTTTGACAGATTTTCAAGAGTTCCAAGGCGAATGTATTCCTGCAACTGAAATCAAACAACATGATTTCACGGGTTTACGCGTTGCAGTTATTGGCACAAATCAGGACAGCGTGGCACAACTCGACAGAATTTGTCAGCAGGCAACATCTGTTCAAGTCTTTCAAATTGCACCGCATTTTGTCCTGCCAAGTACTGAGCGTGGTATCCATCGTCTAATTAGCCACCCTTTGGTGTTTAAAAATAGACGTTTGTTTAATAACCGCGTCAAAAATATTTTGGCTTTGCGCTTTTTAGATGCTCAAGTCAAAAACACCTGGCTCAAACGTCAACTCACACCAAACATTGCTGATACCCAGCAACACTATTTCAAATCTGATCATTATTATTTAGCTTTACAACGTGAAAATTGCCATTTGATTACTTGGCCAATTGTCAAAGTCTGCGCGAATAGTGTGCATAGTATTGATGGACAAGAACATATAATTGATACCATTATCACTACATTTTAAGTCACACTAAAAGCATTATCATTTAAATAAATAGCAGCTTGATTTTTATTCTATTTAAATCCAATAAAAAAGAGCCAAAATAAAAATTTTGACTCTTTTAATACATATAGTTTCATTAACCAATACGACGTTTTAAACCTGTCATTTGTAAAACACGTGTGGAAATTTCTTCAATCGACATTTCTGAAACATTTAAATATTTAATCCCTTCTGAAATATAAATACCCTCAATCGCACGCAATTCCATTTGACATTGATTAAAACTTGCATAACGACTATTGGCTTTACGTTCAGAACGAATCGCCACAAGGCGTTCAGCATCAATCATCAAGCCAAATAACTTATGTTTATGCGGCTTTAAGACAGCTGGCAAACGGTTGTCATCTAGATCTTCTTCAGTGAGTGGATAGTTCGCCACACGAATCCCGAACTGTAAAGAAAGGTAGATGGAAGTCGGTGTTTTACCTGAACGCGACACCCCAATCAGAATCAGATCGGCCTTGTCGTAATGACGTGTACGTGCGCCATCATCGTTATCTAAGGCAAAATGCACCGCATCAATACGTGCCTTGTAAGATTCAGAATCTGTTACGGCATGCGTCTGTCCAACTAAAGTGGTTGGCGGTGTTCCTAGCTCTTCAGAAAGCTTACTAATTAAGCCTTCAAATACATCTAAATTAATCGCTTTGGCGGTGTTAATTATGTCACGCACATCTTGGTCAACCAAGGTATCAAACACCAAAGGTAATTGACCATCAATTTGTGCTCTGGCATTAATCTCTGCCACTACATTCATAGCCGCTTCTTCAGACGTAATATAAGGATGAATATGAATATTAAAGTCCACATTTGGAAATTGCGCTAAGAGTGAATGTCCAAGGGTTTCAGCCGTAATTGCAGTTCCATCGGAAATAAAAAAAACACTCCGCTTAATTTGTTTACCATCTGACATTAAAATTCTCCTTAAACATTTGTCTTAGTGCTATATAATCTTTATAGTAAACCGATCTTACATGACTGTCGCTTAGTAAAACCAAATTGCTAAGTAGATTTATTATAATTTCATGACAAGATAGTGATTAATACTGCAAAAGTGGAGTAACAACTTTGGAAGCGCGCGTAATTGGTCTGGAAAAATTAGGGAAACACGATGTTGAGCTTGTGGGTGGGAAAAACTCATCTTTGGGCGAAATGATCAGCCACTTATCTAATGCTGGTGTATCTGTGCCAGGTGGCTTTGCAACAACAGCTGCTGCTTATCGTGAATTTCTCGAGCAGAGTGGCCTAAACGCTAAAATTAAAGCAGAGCTAAAAACACTCAATGTAGATGACGTGAATGCGCTTGCTGAAACTGGTGCAAAAATTCGTCAATGGATTGTCGACACTCCGCTTACTGCATCACTAGAACAAGAAATCCGAGTTGCATTTGAAGCACTCTCTAACGGCAACCCAAATATCGCGGTTGCCGTTCGTTCATCTGCAACTGCAGAAGATCTACCAGACGCATCTTTCGCAGGTCAGCAAGAAACATTCCTCAACATCCGTGGCATCGACAACGTATTAATTGCCATTAAAGAAGTTTTTGCATCTTTGTACAACGACCGCGCAATTTCTTACCGTGTACACCAAAATTTTGACCACGATGTCGTTGCTTTGTCTGCAGGCGTACAACGTATGGTGCGTTCAGAAACTGGCGCTGCAGGGGTCATGTTTACTCTAGACACAGAATCTGGTTTCCGTGATGCCGTATTCATTACATCTTCTTATGGCTTGGGTGAAATGGTGGTTCAGGGTGCGGTCAACCCAGACGAATTCTATATTTCTAAGCCTTTATTAAAAGCAGGCAAACACTCAGTTTTACGTCGTAACCTTGGCTCTAAACACCAAAAAATGATTTATGGTGAAGAAGGTGCAGCTGGTAAATCTGTGGTTGTGGTCGATGTTGAAAAACAAGATCGCCAACAATTCTCTTTAAATGATCACGAACTTCAAGAATTAGCAAAACAAGCATTAATTATTGAAGAACATTATCAAGCGCCTATGGATATTGAATGGGCAAAAGATGGTGATGACGGGCAAATCTACATCGTTCAAGCACGCCCTGAAACTGTAAAAAGCCGTGAAAACGTTGGCACTATGGAACGCTACCTCTTAAAACAAAAAGGTACGGTCATTTGTGAAGGTCGTTCAATTGGTCAACGTATCGGTTCTGGTAAAGTTCGCATTGTTAGTTCTATTAAAGAAATGGACAAAGTTCAGGAAGGTGACGTACTTGTTTCAGACATGACTGACCCAGACTGGGAACCAGTAATGAAACGTGCTGCGGCAATTGTCACTAACCGTGGTGGTCGTACTTGTCACGCTGCAATTATTGCGCGTGAATTAGGCGTACCTGCAATTGTAGGTTGTGGTAATGCAACTGAAGTCTTGACTGATGGTCAGGAAGTTACTGTTTCTTGTGCCGAAGGCGACACAGGTTTCATTTATGAAGGTGCTTTAGATTTTGAAGTTCAAAAGAACTCAATCGAATCTATGCCTAAACTTCCGTTCAAAATCATGATGAACGTAGGTAACCCAGACCGCGCATTTGACTTTGCCCAAATTCCAAACGAAGGGATTGGTCTTGCACGTTTAGAATTCATCATCAACCGTATGATTGGCGTGCATCCAAAAGCATTGCTTAACATTGACAGCTTACCACGTGAAACACGTGCGGCAGTCATGGCGCGAACTGCAGGCTATTCATCTCCAATTGAATTCTATGTAGAAAAATTGGTTGAAGGTATTTCTACCCTTGCCGCTGCATTCGCTGACAAACCAGTGATTGTACGTATGTCTGATTTCAAATCAAACGAATATGCAAACTTAATTGGTGGTAAGTTATACGAGCCTGAAGAAGAAAACCCTATGTTAGGCTTCCGTGGTGCAAGTCGCTATGTGTCTGACAACTTCCGTGACTGCTTCGAGCTTGAATGCCGTGCCTTGAAAAAAGTACGCGACGAAATGGGCTTAACCAATGTACAGATCATGATTCCATTTGTGCGTACTGTGGCTGAAGCAAAACGTGTGATCGAGTTATTGGAATTGAACGGTCTTAAACGTGGTGAAAATGGTCTTAAAGTGATCATGATGTGTGAATTACCAACTAACGCATTGTTGGCTGAACAATTCCTTGAGCACTTCGATGGTTTCTCTATCGGTTCAAACGACTTAACTCAGTTAACACTTGGTTTAGACCGTGACTCGGGCATTGTTTCTCACCTATTTGATGAACGAGACCCAGCCGTGAAAGCATTACTTTCTATGGCAATTCATGCATGCCGTAAAGCAGGTAAATATGTCGGTATCTGTGGTCAAGGTCCTTCAGATCACCCTGACCTAGCACGTTGGTTAATGGAACAAGGTATTGAATCTGTATCTTTAAACCCAGACTCTGTTTTAGACACTTGGTTCTTCCTTTCTGAAGAAAAAGCTCAACAAGCGTAATAAAACGTGTTAAAAGAAACCCATGCACCTGCGTGGGTTTTTTTTCAAATTCATTTTTTGAGATTTTATATTTATGCAAATTTACTTGGCACGAAATAATCAACAAGCTGGGCCATATACCTTAGAGCAGCTCAACCAAATGCTCGCCAGCCAACAAGTGTTGCTGACAGATTTGGCATGGCACCAAGGCATGAGCGAATGGAAAGCTTTAGGTGAACTCACCCAAGGTAAACTTGTATATGAACCACAAAGTTATGTCAGCACGCCACCTGCCCCTGAACACTCACCTTTTCAAAATACAGATTACACGGCTACAAATACATCACGACCAAGTTCAACATCGTCAAATTCAAGAATACAGGCAACAAAAAGTGAATTAGCGAGCATTAACCAACGTGCTTTAGCCAAAATTATAGATATGTTGCTGTGGTTACCTGCAGCAGCACTTCCATCTTTTTTCTTAAATGCCGACCAGTTTGAACAATTGTCTGGCTTGCAACAAAAAATGCAAGCAGCCTCAACGTCTGATCAAGCCATACAATTGCAAGCCGAACTCTTTCAGTTGATTCCAATGCAAGCGTGGCAAGCCATAGCAATTTATTTACTCATTATGCTGGGCATACAAGCCTTCCTATTGGCTAAAACTGGACAAAGTATTGGCAAACGTCTAACCAAAATTAAAATTGTCGATGCCCAAACCGATGAAAAAGTTAGCTTAATGCGTGTTTTTACCATTCGCTCTATCATTTTCATTATTTTGAATATGATGTTTATGCCCTTTATTACAATTTTAGATTATGGCTTTGCATTTACTGCAAAACGACAAGCATTACACGATAAACTCGCCAAAACCAAAGTCGTAAAGCAATAATCTGATTTTTATTTATTGAGGGATGATCGATCATCCCTTTTCATTATAATATTGATTAATACAAATAAATTATAATTAACACAAATAATTCCGAGTGAAAAAATCGGTTTTTATTACAGTCATTTAAAGCTGCTTTTTGAGTAGCTTAGTTTGTCGATATCAGGCATAATGCCCTACAACGTAGCGGTGTATCATGATTGACAAGGATTTTTGCGTCAAAAAAAATACTTATCAATCATGCGACACTATAATCGCTATCCCATAATTAAATTAGGGAATGGGACTCTTCACCGAGGTTGTAAAATGAGACAAACGATTTTAGCTGTATTGTCTTTATCTACGATGGCTGCACTCTTAACCGGGTGTGGTGGTGATATGGTACTTCTAAACTCGCAAGGTCCAGTTGCTGAAGGTCAATCGAACCTGATGATGACTGCGATCTACTTGATGCTATTAGTGGTGATTCCTTCAATCATCATGGCATTATGGTTTGGTTGGAAATATCGCGCATCAAATAAAGATGCAGACTATAAACCAACATGGGCACACTCTACTGCGATTGAAATCGTGGTTTGGGGTATACCTGTTATTATTATTGGTATTTTAGCTTGGTTAACTTGGTGGGGTTCCCACAAGTACGACCCTTACCGTCCGCTAGAATCCGAAAAAGCGCCTTTAACTGTTCAAGTTATTGCTGAACAATTTAAATGGATCTTCATCTACCCAGAACAGAACATTGCGACTGTTAACGAATTACGCTTCCCAGAGCAAACGCCTGTAAGCTTACGTTTAACATCTAACTTCACAATGAACTCGTTCTTTATCCCTGCATTATCTGGTCAGATTTATGCAATGGCGGGTATGCAAACTCACTTGAACATTTTAGCAGACAACACGGGCGAATTCCGTGGTTTCTCGTCTAACTACTCAGGTTATGGTTTCTCGCAAATGCGCTTCCGTGCACATTCTGTGACTGATGCTCAATTTGCTGAATGGGTTTCTGCAGTTCAATCAGGTAACGGTACTTCAGTGAACCCTGTAGCAGTTCAAAAAACTGTTCTAGACCAAGCTGAATTTGCGACCTTACGTGACGGTAACCGTTCACAAAAACAAATTGATGCAATGGTTCGTAATGCAAGAACAGATTTAGAGAAAAAACTTGCTGAAACAGCGCTTAAAGAAGGCCCATATAAGACTCAGCCACATCCTGTGACTTATTACTCTTCTGTAGAGCCTGGCTTGTTTGAATCTGTGATTCACAACTATATGAGTAACTACCATGGTGCTGACCACTCAGCTCCTGTAGAAGCTGCAGCAAGTGATGCTGTTGCTCACGACGAAGCTGCTGCTTCTGAAGCTCATGTAGCTGTTGAACATGCGACTGCTTCTCAAGGAGAATAAGACATGAGCTTCTTAGGTAAGTTAGGTCCAGATGCAATTCCTTACGATCCAATCGTATTGGCAACTGTTGCAATGATGATCTTGGGTGGTATCGCAGTTGTTGCTGGTATTACCTACTTCAAAAAATGGGGCTACCTGTGGAACGAATGGTTCACATCTGTAGACCATAAAAAAATTGGTATCATGTATATCTTCGTATCTGTGATCATGCTGGTGCGTGGTTTCGCCGATGCGATCATGATGCGTCTTCAGCAGTTCCTTGCAAAAGGTGGCGGCGAAGGCTATTTACACCCAGAACACTATGACCAGATTTTCACCGCACACGGTGTAATCATGATCTTCTTCGTGGCAATGGGTCTTGTTGTTGGCTTAATGAACATCTCTGTACCATTACAGATTGGTGCTCGTGACGTAGCCTTCCCATTATTAAACTCATTAAGCTTCTGGTTATTTGCTGGTGCTGCAGGTTTAATGATGGTTTCACTAGCATTAGGTGAGTTCGCTGCGACAGGTTGGATGGCTTATCCTCCTCTATCAGGTATCGAATACTCTCCAGGTGTTGGTGTTGACTACTATATTTGGGCAATTCAGGTTTCTGGTCTAGGTACGCTTCTTACTGGTGTTAACTTCTTCGTTACCATCATCAAAATGCGTGCGCCTGGCATGAAACTTATGGACATGCCTATTTTCACTTGGACAGCATTAGTTACTTCGGTACTTATCATCGCAACTTTCCCAGTTTTAACTGCGACACTTGCGATGTTAACGCTTGACCGTTACTTCGGTTTCCACTTCTTTACCAACGACATGGGTGGTAGCCCAATGTTGTATGTAAACTTGATTTGGACATGGGGTCACCCAGAAGTATATATCTTAGTATTACCAGCATTCGGTATTTACTCAGAAGTAACTGCGACTTTTGCGCGCAAAACGTTGTTCGGTTACAAATCAATGGTGTACGCAACTGTTGCAATTGGTGTGTTATCACTTGTTGTATGGGTTCACCACTTCTTTACCATGGGTGCAGGTGCCAACGTTAACGCGTTCTTCGGTATCATGACCATGATTATTGCGATTCCTACTGGTGTGAAAATCTTCTCTTGGTTATTCACTATGTACAAGGGTCGTATTACCTACACTACCCCAATGCTATGGACACTTGGCTTCCTTGTGACTTTTGGTATCGGTGGTTTAACAGGTGTATTGATGGCAGTTCCACCAGCGGACTTCCTAGTACACAACTCTTTATTCTTGATTGCTCACTTCCATAACGTAATTATTGGTGGTGTTGTATTCGCGATGTTCGCAGGTATCATTTTCTACTGGCCAAAAATGTTTGGTTGGAGACTGAATGAGACTTGGGGTAAAGCAGCATTCTGGTTCTGGTTCTTCGGTTTCTACTTTGCATTCATGCCGTTGTATATCCTTGGTTTCATGGGTATGACACGTCGTTTGAATACCTATGACAACCCTGAGTGGGATCCATACTTAGCAATCGCGTTCTTCGGTTCTGTGTTAATTGCTATCGGTTTATTCTGCTTCGTTATGCAGATCGTGGTTGGTTTCTTACAACGCAACCAACGTTTAGACCTTACAGGCGATCCATGGGATGGTCGTACGCTTGAATGGGCGACTTCTTCTCCAGCACCGTTCTATAACTTTGCTCACCTTCCAAAGATCAATGGTATTGATACTTTCTGGACTGACAAAGAAAATGGTGTTGCATACGCCCGTCCTACGAAGTATGAAGATGTCCATATGCCAACTAACCGTGCAGCAGGTTTCATAATTGCAATGTTTATTACAGTTATGGGCTTCGCATTAATCTGGCATATTTGGTGGCTAGCAATCGTTACGTTCATTGCGGCAATTATCAGCTTCATCGTGAGTTCTTTCACGAAGAAAGTGGACTACTATGTTCCTGCTGCTGAGGTTGAGCGTATTGAAAACGAACGCTATGCGATCCTTGAAAAACACTTGAAGAAGGACTAAGACATGGCTGAAGTACTTCATCACAACAACCACGGACATGATGATCATCACCACGATGATACAGACATCACCGTCTTTGGTTTCTGGACCTATTTGATGAGTGACCTTGTACTTTTCGGTACACTCTTCATCGCGTTCGCTGTATTAAGTAGCCACGTTCCAGTAGGCACTCCAACAGCTAAAGATTTGTTTGGCGAGTCATTAGGCTTCGTTTTAACATCAACTTTTGCCCTGTTGATTTCTTCTGTAACTTTCGGTTTTGCCGTTTTAGCTGCTTACAAGAAAGATGTTGCTAAGGTTTTAACTTGGTTAGGTATTACCTGGATTTTCGGTGCGACCTTTATTGGAATGGAACTTTATGAGTTCAACCATTTAGTTCATGCTGGTCATGGTCCAAGCACAAGTGCGTTCTTATCTGCGTTCTTTACTTTGGTTGGTACGCACGGTATTCACGTAACTTCAGGTTTAGTTTGGATGATCGTGTTAATGGTGCAAATCAAGAAATATGGTTTGACTATTCCGAACATGCGTCGTTTAGCTTGCCTAAGCTTGTTCTGGCACTTCCTTGACATCGTTTGGATCTGTGTATTCAGCGTAGTTTACTTGATGGGAGTTCTGTAATGAGTCACGATCACAACGCTGCTGGCGAATCACACGGTAACGTTAAGCAATATACGATTGGCTTTATCCTTTCTGTCATCCTTACCGTAATTCCATTCGGTATGGTGATGGCAGGCGGTTTTGGCCGTGGTATCTTGATTACTGTCATCGCGATTACTGCGGTTGCTCAGATTCTTGTGCAGTTAATTTACTTCCTGCATATGAACTCTTCTTCAGAGCAACGCTGGAACGTGATTGCATTCGTGTATACCATCTTAACTATCGCTATTCTTTTAGTGGGCTCTGTATGGATCATGAATTACCTACACTACAACATGATGATCTAAACTGGTCGTCATGCTGAAAAAGTATTTATTCCTGACTAAGCCAGGAATTCTCTTCGGTAACTTTGTTACCACTTTGGGTGGCTACTTCGTAGCCACCCAAGGTTCTGTAGATTTCCTTCTCCTGCTGCTTACTCTGCTTGGTACAACACTTGTTGTCGCCTCAGGATGTGTGGTCAACAATATTATTGACCAAGACATCGACCAAAAAATGCAACGCACACAAAACCGTGCTTTAGTGAAAAAAACTGTTTCTGTTCCTATCGCGCTGATGTATTCAGTAGTATTGGGCGTCATTGGTTTTAGCATTTTATGGTTTGCAGTTAACGCATACGCTTTTCTTTTTGCACTGATTGGTTTCGTGGTTTATGTCGGCTTTTACAGTCTATGGACCAAACGCACAACAATTCATCAAACCATTATTGGCAGTATTTCTGGCGCAAGCCCACCTGTCATTGGTTATACTGCTGTTGCAAATCAATTTGACTTAGCTGCACTACTGATCTTTTTAGGTTATGCACTTTGGCAAATGCCCCACTCTTGGGCGATTGCAATTTACCGTTTTGATGATTACAAAAATGCGGGTATTCCAATTTTGCCAGTTGCTCGTTCAATTTTACGAACGAAAATTGAATCACTGGTTTATGTGGTGTTATTTACTATTGCCATGAATGGACTGTTTGTATTTGATTATGCAAACTGGCTATATCTGGTTATTTTAAATGCACTTTGTATTTATTGGTTCTATATTGGCGTCATTGGATTCAAAGCAAAAAATGATCAATTATGGGCAAAACGCTTTTTCCTATTTTCGGTTATTTTAATTACGGTTGTGAGTTTATGTTTTAGCTTTACAGCAACTGCGCCAAGCACGCAAATCATACTTTTTTAAAAGATAGAGTTTAGCTCTATCTTTTAATGGAATACCCTCTGCACATTTCACAATTTCAACAACAATAATTAAACTCACTTCAATTAATTCATTCTGTAATTAACTTCTCAAAAAAACTCACCAAAAGTAAGTAACATTCAAATACATAGTAAAAATATAAATTCCAATCCAAGATTCAAAATACCCTACTCTTTTATCCAAGCCGATCTTTTCTTAGACAAAGCCTTGTATTTACTTGGCAAAAGCTCTAAAATTCACGCTTCGCAATTTTGCGACACAACTTCGGTTGTGACTCCTTGCTTCTGGCTCAATTTAGTCAGGGGCTGCATAAACCGTAAGGAGCTGACAATGCGTCACTACGAAATCGTACTTTTGGTACACCCAGACCAAAGCGATCAAGTTGTGGGTATGGTAGAACGTTACCTAACTCACATCAAAGAAGCTGAAGGTCAAATTCACCGTTTAGAAGATTGGGGCCGTCGTCAATTGGCTTACCCAATTAACAAAATTCACAAAGCGCACTATATTCTTATGAACGTTGAATGTAGTCAAACTACGCTTGACGAGTTAGAAGAATTGTTCCGTTATAACGACGCGATCCTTCGTAGCTTGATCATCCGTCGTGAAAACGCTATCACTGAAGAGTCATTATTGGCTAAGAGTGCTGAAGAAAAACGTGCGCGTAAAGCTCAACGTGAAGAAGCACAACACGCTAACCAAGACTCTGCTGAAGCTTAAGGAGAACATCAATGGCACGTTTTTACCGTCGTCGCAAGTTCTGCCGCTTTACAGCTGAGAACGTTACGTACATCGACTACAAAGATATCGATACACTAAAACAGTACATCACTGAAAATGGCAAGATTGTTCCTAGCCGTATTACAGGTACTAAAGCTCGTTACCAACGTCAATTAGCGCTTGCTATCAAACAAGCTCGCTACTTAGCGTTGATCCCTTACACTGACAATCATAAGTGAGGTTGAGCTGTGGATATTATCTTATTACAACGCATTAAGAACCTTGGTAAATTAGGCGATAAAGTTTCAGTTAAAGCTGGTTACGGCCGTAACTACTTGATCCCTCAAGGTAAAGCAGTTGCTGCAACTGAAGCAAACACTGCTGCATTCGAAGCTCGTCGTGCTGAACTTGAGAAACATGAAGCTGAAATTTTAGCTGCTGCTCAAGCGCGTGCTGACCAATTGAACGAAGTTAACATCGTCATCACAGCTAAAGCTGGTGATGAAGGTAAACTTTTCGGTTCTATCGGTACTCGTGACATCGCAGATGCGTTAACGAACGCTGGTCTTGAAGTTGACCGTGCAGAAGTTCGTTTACCAAATGGTGCGCTTCGTCACACTGGTGAATTCAACATCGCAATCCAATTGCACCATGATGTTGTTGCTGAAGTTCTCGTTACTATCGTATCTGAGTAATTTTCTGCAAAAAGAAAGAGCATGCTTAATCGCATGCTCTTTTTTTGTCTTTAAAATAAACATTTAGTAGAATTTTCCAAATAGTCCTGCACGCTTTGACCTATCCTTCGCCAAAATCTACTCGCTTTTTTTTTTAGAGGGCGTATCATCGGGAAGTGGAAAGAATATGAGTTTAAAATTCTATCCCCTCGTGCATTATTCAGCATTTACTGTTTTAAAAATCAGGGATTTATATGTCACAGGCGACTGCTAGCGCAAAGCAACATACTGCAAAGTCTGATCTAAAACCAAATGAGAACAGCCCGCTCAAAGAGTTTCGTACTCCACCGCATAACTTAGCCATCGAACAAGCTGTTTTGGCTGCATTAATGACTGTGGCAGAATCTTTTGAGCAAGTAGGTGATGTATTACAAGAATCTGATTTTTACGCGACACGCCATAAATATATCTTCCGTGCCATTGATTCTTTGTCTAAAGAAAACTCACCTTATGATGCCGTATTGGTAAATGACTGGCTGATTAAACAAAATTTGCTTGAAGCTGCGGGCGGTGAAGAGTATTTAATGCAGCTCATGGCGGACTCGCCTTCTAGTTTTTATAACCTAGAAACTTATGCCACAAAAATTAAAGAATTCTCGACCCTCAGAAACATGATTAAAGTCAGTTCTGAAATTTTACAAAATGCCTATGACACCAAAGGTCGTAGCGTGAGTGAAATTTTAGACTTAGCTGAAACTAATATTTTCCAAATTGCCGAACAACACAATAACAATGCAAAAGCACAAGGCCCAAAACCCATATCGAGTGTCGTTGCCGATGTATTCGACAAACTTGACGAACTTTCTAAAATGGAAGGTAACATCACAGGCTTAACCACAGGCTTTGTAGAGTTAGATAATAAAACCTCAGGCATGCAAGCAGGTGATTTGATTATTGTCGCTGCGCGTCCATCTATGGGTAAAACCACTTTTGCCATGAACTTGGTCGAAAGTGTTCTGTTTAACAATGACTTGCCTGCCCTTGTCTACTCTATGGAAATGCCTGCAGACTCAATTGCAATGCGTTTGATTTCTGCTTACGGCAAAGTGCATCAGGGGAATTTACGTTCAGGCAAACTCAGTGGCGATGAATGGTCAAAAGTCACAGGCACGATTTTACAACTGCAAGAAAAGCATTTGTATATTGATGACTCATCTGCCCTGCCCCCCACGGAAGTACGTGCACGTGCACGACGAATTGCCAAACAACATGGCGGTAAAATCGGCTGTATCATGGTCGATTACTTGCAATTAATGAAAGTCCCAGGCATGGGCGATAACCGTGTCGGCGAGATTTCAGAAATTTCACGTAGCTTAAAAGCCTTAGCCAAAGAGATGAACTGCCCTGTGATTGCTTTGTCGCAGCTGAACCGTTCCTTAGAGAACCGACCTAATAAACGCCCTGTGATGTCTGACTTGCGTGAATCAGGCGCGATTGAACAGGATGCGGATTTAATCATGTTTATTTACCGTGATGAGGTGTATAACAAAGAATCTAAAGAAGCAGGCACAGCCGAAATTATTATTGGTAAACAGCGTAACGGCCCAATTGGTACGGTACGTCTTGCTTTTGAAGGACAATATACGCGTTTTAGTAACTTATCTCCTGAGTATTATGCTCAGTATGATGATGAAGAGTAATGCTTGCATTGCTCTTTTTTATTAAAACCATGATTTAATCTGACTTATAAACTTTGCCCACCATAGTTTCCAGCTTGAGAGTAAATTCCAATATTGGCTATTTTCTTCCATTTCAAGTGAAGGAAATACTTTATTGAGTTGTTCACATGTTGGATATTTTTGTTGCAGTTGCGCCAAATAATGTGTCTGATCATAGTCTATAAAACCATCTAAAATCCCAACCTCTGCTCTATCGCCTGTAGAACAATTTGATGTCTGCTTATTCCAAGCTAAAAATGGGGCAATCGCTTTAGATATAACAAGCTGATCATTCTTACAGTTTAATGTTGCAAATGAAACTATTTGATATTGTTCAGGTTTAGCACCATCGGGAGTATAAGCTAAACCTATGATCAAACAGAGGTGGTCCCACTTGTTTGAACAACTAAAAGCGTATTTATAAGTGATATTCCGCTCTAGTTAAGCCACCTTGTTTTGTTGGGGTAGCTGATCATAGTAAAACTCATTTAGCCTTGCGAAGCAGTGCTTCTCATGTCTAGACTCGAATGAGGTCGTTTCAAATTATAAAACTCAAAATATGCACTTAATTGCTTTTTCGCATCTGTGACACTGCTATAAGCTTTGAGATACACCTCTTCATATTTAACGCTCCGCCATAATCGTTCAACCATCACATTATCTACCCATCGACCTTTACCATCCATACTGATTTGAATGCCATTTGATTTCAATACATCAATAAATGCATCACTGGTGAACTGACTGCCTTGGTCTGTATTCAATATTTCAGGTGATCCATATTTTTCAATCGCTTCATTTAAAACCGAAATACAAAAATCCACCTCCATACTAATCGATACCCTATGCGCAAGTACCTTGCGGCTATGCCAATCAATCACAGCACATAAATAAACAAAGCCTTTTGCCATAGGGATATACGTTATATCCGTAGACCACACTTGATTACTGCGCTGAATAGCCAACCCTTTGAGCAGATATGGATATTTACGGTGAGCTTGATTAGCCTGGCTTAAATTTGGTTTGCAATATAACGCCTGAATACCCATTTTCTTCATTAAAGTACGTGTATGACGTCGTCCTATATGATGCCCTTGACGATTCAACAAATCACGCATCATACGACTGCCTGCAAAAGGATATTGCATATGTAATTCATCAATACATCGCATCAGCTTCAGATCTGATGAGCTAACAGGTTTTGGGCGATAATAATAACAACCACGGGAGACTTTCAGCAGCTTAGCTTGCTTAGATACTGAAATCTGAAGTGAGTCGTCGATTAACTTTTGTGGTTGAAGCGGCCCAGTTTCTTCAACACACCTTCTAAAAAATCAATTTCTAATGCCTGCTCACCGATTTTTGCATGTAACTTTTTAAGATCAATGGGGGGTTCTGATGGAGCTTTTGATTGATCGAAAGCTTGCGAGGAAGCTGAGATCAATTGATTTTTCCAGTCAATAATTTGGTTTTGATGAACATCAAATTCAGCACTCAATTCAGCAAGTGTTTTTTCTGCTTTAATCGCAGCAAGTGCTACCTTAGCTTTAAAATCATTTGAATGATTTCTTCTTGGTCTACGTGCCATAAAATACTCCATATATTGATGTTTATAACATCATTTGAGGAGCAGAATATCACTTATAGGAGTTGTTCAAATTTACGGATCCATCTCTAACTGCCCTTTTTCAATATTTTGACTAGAAAATGTACTTTTCCATTGTGCAGGTTTTTTATATTTAACTTCATCTAGTTTTGAGCGAAAAATAAATTGACCTGAACTGAGTTGAAAGATGAAGTCTGAACTCTCCTGTACTGGCAGTGAACCGTGGTAACGGGCAATAAATACATCTTTGGGTGAATGTGGCATACACGCCATAACTGACTGACAGAAAAATAATGTACTCCACCCCAGATAACAAAATATTTTCATCGTTTATTCAACATATTCTAGTTCAAAATACATTTTTAAACTCTTTGAGTTTATTTAAATTACAAACCCACGCTCCACAATCATCTGATTCTTGCCCTAACTTGTAAAGTTCAGAATTTTCCTAAGTGGGAGCATCTAACGCCATGATAGCTTTTAGAATGTATAGTTTTATATGGAAAATAAAGCCTGAAACTTTTACAAATGATTTGCAATCAATAACCTAATAGATTTTTCGATCTTAAGTTAATTTATGATCAAAAACTTAGATGTTCGTGTCTATTTGAGGTTGATAAGTCTACAATAGTGAATATTTTTAAATAGAACTATTTTTAGTATTTATTTATCACTCCACAGTGTATCTAACACAAATTACCAATTGTCATTCCCAAGGAGTAATGAGGGTGCGCCAAGCAACAGTTTATATTGACAGTCAGGCACTGCAATATAATTTAAACCGTGTCAAACAACTTGCCCCAACAGCGAAAATTGTTAGCATGGTCAAGGCCAATGCTTACGGACATGGTGTAAAAGACTGCTTAGCAGCCTTAAAAGACAGCGATGCCTTTGGTGTCGCTTGTGTTGAAGAAGCCTTAGAAATCCGCGAATTGGGATATACGCAGCCCATCACCCTGATTGAAGGTGTTTTTTCTGCCAATGAAATGCAAAGCGTATTGGCACACAAATTGGAATGTGTGGTGCATCATCAAGCACAGCTCGATTGGCTACTGCAACATAAAGCTGATTATATCGCACAAGGCTTAAAAGTCTGGGTCAAGCTCAACAGCGGCATGAATCGTTTAGGTTTTAAAATTCCTGAAATTATTGATGTGATTCACATGCTCAAAGCAGAAGGTTTTACCTGTGTGTTGACCATGCATTTTGCCAATGCCGATGGTGACCATGCTTTAAATGATCAACAAGTCGCACAATTTTTGCATGTCAAAGACAATTGCAGCCCTATTCTTGCTTCTTGCTGTAACTCTGCTGCAATCTATCGTTATCCTGAATTGCATTTTGATTATGTACGCCCAGGCATCATGCTTTACGGAGCTACGCCTTTTGCCGCACATAATGTGCATACACTGGACTTGAAGCCTGTGATGACTTTGAGTGCAGAAGTGATTGTATTAAATCAGATTGATGCAGGCGAACACGTGGGCTACGGATCAACCTTTACTGCAGAACAAGCCATGCAAATTGCCATTGTTTCAATTGGTTATGGCGATGGCTATCCACGTACATTTGTGCAGCCGAATTTTGTTGCGATTGGTTCAAAATTAACGCCCGTGCTTGGTCGTGTGTCAATGGATATGATTGCCATTGATGTCACAGGTTTAGACGTTGAATTAGGCACACAAGTTGAACTATGGGGCAAACACCGTTTGGTAGATGATGTCGCCACGGCCAATGGCACCATTGGCTATGAACTGCTATGTCGTTTAAGTTCTCGTCCACAGCGTAAGGTAACCAGCATTTAGTATTCTTTTATGGATCTGTTGCATGTAGCAATTTTGTTGCATGCAATCGTCTAAGCGATTTTCTTTTCTCACTTCGATATTTTCTTTTCACTTTATATTTTCTCAAAGCCTCTGCATTTTCATTGATATTGATAAAAATTCGTGGTCATCCACATTTGTATTTACCGCTTTACAGTCATCCAAATATTAAGCTGAAAATCACACTCAAAATCTCTATGCAGGCGAACAAATCCCTGCCCGTGCCTTGGGTAATGCGCAATATCCACGATTGAAGCAGCACCAGGTCGCTATGTTTTGGTAAATTTATTTTAATCAGTCATATAACAACAGCAATCCACATGCTATATATCATGTGCATCCCTAGAAACGTGAACATAAAATTTAAGGATATAAAATGAAAGATGTTGTCATTGTTGCTGCAAAACGTACTGCAATTGGTAGTTTTTTAGGTAGCCTCGCTTCTTTATCTGCACCACAATTGGGGCAAACAGCAATTCGTGCAGTCTTAGACAGTGCCAAAGTACAGCCTGAACAAGTTGATCAGGTGATTATGGGCAACGTACTTACTACAGGTGTAGGTCAAAACCCAGCTCGTCAAGCCGCAATTGCTGCGGGTATTCCTGTACAAGTACCTGCATCAACGCTAAACGTGGTGTGTGGTTCAGGTTTACGTGCCGTACATTTGGCTGCACAAGCAATTCAGTGTGATGAAGCAGAAATTGTGGTTGCTGGTGGTCAAGAATCAATGTCACAAAGCGCACACTATATGCAATTGCGTAACGGTCAAAAAATGGGGAATGCCCAGTTGATCGACAGCATGGTGGCTGATGGTTTAACCGATGCTTATAATCAATACCACATGGGTATTACTGCAGAAAATATTGTAGAAAAGCTTGGTTTAAACCGCGAAGAACAAGACCAATTGGCACTGACTTCACAACAACGCGCGGCTGCAGCACAAGTGGCTGGTAAATTTAAAGATGAAATTGCAGCTGTAAGCATTCCACAGCGTAAAGGCGACCCAATTGTATTTGCCGAAGATGAATACATCAAAGCCAATACTACGCTTGAAAGCCTGAATAAATTACGCCCTGCGTTCAAAAAAGATGGCAGCGTAACAGCAGGTAATGCTTCTGGTATCAACGATGGTGCAGCAGCAGTGTTAATGATGAGCGCAGACAAAGCTGCAGCCTTAGGTGTACAACCTTTAGCACGTATTAAAGCCTATGCAATGTCGGGTATTGAGCCTGAAGTTATGGGTCTTGGCCCTGTTGAAGCTGTGCAGAAAACCTTAAATAAAGCAGGTTGGAGCTTAGATCAAGTCGATTTGATTGAAGCTAATGAAGCCTTTGCCGCACAAGCTTTAGGTGTTGCCAAAGAACTAAGCTTAGACTTAGATAAAGTAAACGTCAATGGTGGTGCAATTGCCCTCGGTCACCCGATTGGTGCGTCAGGTTGTCGTATCCTTGTGACATTAGTACACGAAATGCAACGCCGTGATGCAAAAAAAGGCATCGCAACGCTTTGCGTAGGCGGTGGTATGGGTGTTGCACTTGCGGTTGAACGAGACTAAGCAATCGAGCCTAAAATGCTGCACGAGTCAAATCTGTAAAATTTGATAGCGACTCAAAGCTAGCAATAAATTTTAGATCTAATGGGAGCTTCGGCTTCCATTATTTTTTCTAACTACGCAGAGTTTATAAATAATATTGTTGTCGATCAGTTTGACATGACAGGTCGCTGGCTTAATCCACTGAAAGTAAGTGCTGAATATGATCACTAAAGTGATAAAAATGCATGGTATCGGGTTGCTGTTTCAGTTGTTGCCATGCGTCTACAAGCGATGTCCAACCTAAATCTTTCAAACATTGTACAATCATTTCCAATTGCGACAAAGTCTTTTCAGTGGATTGTTTTAACCGAATTTGTCGGTCTAATTGTTCAATTTTTTGCCCCAACTGAAAGAATAAAAATATCTGCTGTGGTTCTGCATCTAATAGTGCTTCGCAGTCTTGTACCACATCACAAATATAACTCGCGTTATCGTACGCATTTTGAATACATTGCTGTAATTCAACATAAGTGGTTTTAGTGAAAACCTGTGCCAAGTTTTGAATTTTTGTCCGTGTTTGCTCAAACTGCATCGCAAATGAGGCAGGCTGTTCTTCGTTTAAAATCAATTCATTTAAAGAAGCAGCATCAAATGCAGGCAAACAAAAGGCATGTGCATAAGTCAAAGCAGCATCATTTTGTTTAAATGGAAATTGCTGACAGACATATTGAATACGGGTTAAATAACGGGCTAACCAAAAAATTTCTCGTGCATCGCCGCTAGATAAATTCACGGTTGTTTGTTCCTCCTTATTTCAAGTCAGGTTTTGTCCAAATTGTGTGCTTAATTAAACTACAACACCATAAGACTATATATGTTTTTATTTACATAAACCCGCCTCAAGCATACAAGAAAAAGACTTGACCTTACTTAAAGCATACAGTTTAGTCTTGCTTATCAAAAATACACTTTCAAACCAATAGAAATTCTGAGTCGTCTTTCACCAATCACATACTTTTTCACATAGTTTAATCGAATCTAAAATACGTTAATCCTCTGAACTCACTGCGTAGATGCATGATCTGAATATATACTGCACCGCCTTTTTGAGTAAAAAACTTGATAAACATTCTAAGTTTTCTTATTGTGTTAACACTCAAGCTCTGACTCATTTAAAACGACCAAGCAAATACTGAATATGTCTATACAAGAAAAAGAAACATCGAATAGTTTATATCGCCAATGGCAAATTTTATCGCGCCTTTCTACAGGTAAATGGATGGGCACACGTGAATTACACGATGTCTTGCAACGTGAAGGTATCGATATTAGTTTGCGTACAATTCAACGTGACTTAAATCAAATTTCACAGCGTTTCCCCATTGAAAGTAACGGTACCGTACCGCAGGGTTGGCGCTGGCGTTCAGATGCACCGATTCAAAGTTTACCGCACATGACTAGCTCTCAAGCGGTGACGTTTATGATGGTCGAAGAACATTTAAAACACTTGTTGCCACCAAGCCTGATTGAAGAAATGAACCCTTGGTTTGATTTGGCACGGCGTAGTCTATCCACGCAAAATAATGTTCGCCAATGGATTAACCGTGTGCGGATTGTGCCTGCAACACAACCTTTAATTCCGCCAGTCGTAGACCGCAATGCACAACAGGCGATTTATGAAGGCTTGCTCCAAGACAAACAACTGGAATGTATTTATCAATCACGCAGCAGTTCAGGCGAAGAAAAAACCTATGTGCTGAATCCTTTGGCTTTGGTGCAAAAAGGTGCGGTGATTTATTTAATTTGTACCCGATTTGACAAAACCGACATTCAAACTTTTGCCCTGCATCGTTTTAAAGCGGCCAAAGTTTTAGATTCACGCGCCCTGCATCCTGTTAATTTTGATATTGATGCCTATATTGAATCTGGCGAATTGGGTTTCAGAGTCGATTTCAGCAAAGCTACTGAAAATATTCAGCTCAAACTTACCATGCAAAAAGCTGATGCCATTTACTTTGATGAAAGCCAATTAAGCAAAGATCAAACCATGGAAACACTGGAAAATGGTGATGTGTTGGTGACAGCCACTGTGCCGTTTACCTCGCAATTGGTTTGGTGGTTGCGTAGTTTTGGTAAAAAGCTGATTCAGATTGAACCTATAGAAATTGCCAATGCGGTGCATCAGAATCAGGATTAAAAAAGCCCCAAATATTGGGGCAATAATATTATCATTTTCTTTTAAACTTAGTTATTATGATTGCTGATTGAAGTTAAAATTAAAATTGACTCGGCATTGCACAACATGGTCATGCGAGTTCAGCTGTATTATAACGAATGGTTTTTAAAGTCATATTTTTCCCCCTATCTATGTCGATAAGTATCACTTTAACTGCTCCTGATCTAGCTGTGAAATCATAAGATGTGTGGTCGAAATCAAGTTTTCTCTTATACTTAACTTCTTCTTTACTTAGCATCTGATTTACTTTGGTGCATAAAAAGCCCGCAATTTAAATTTGCGGGCTCCTGCATTACTCTAGCAAATCTTATGCAGATTTACGTGACTGTGCATTTTTACGAATGGTGATCATCACCAATTGAACTGCAGCAGGTGTCACACCCGGAATACGACTGGCTTGTGCCAAAGTTTCAGGCAAAACATGCTTTAACTTCAGCGTAATTTCGCGCGATAAACCTGAAATTGCATCATAATCAAAATCCGCAGGGATTTTGGTTTCTTCCAAGCGTTTTAATTGTGCGACATCTTCATGCTGACGGTTAATATAACCTGCATATTTCACCGCAATTTCAATTTGGTCACCCACTTGTGCAGAAACTTCTGAACCCGTTAATTCTGCAATTTGCGCAAAGCTGATATTTGGACGTTTTAACAGATCAATCGCAGAACATTCTTTAGATAAATCTGCACCTGTCATTTCAACAAATTTTTTGCCCATCGGGTTGTTTGGTGCAGCCCACAAATGCTGTAAACGCCCTGTTTCACGTTCTACTGCTTCCATTTTTTCACAGTAAGCCGCCCAACGGGTGTCATCCACCAAACCAAGTTCACGACCAATTGGGGTCAAACGCTGATCAGCATTGTCTTCACGCAACATCAAACGATATTCCGCACGTGAGGTAAACATGCGGTACGGTTCTTTGGTACCCAGTGTGATCAAATCATCAACCAATACACCAATATAAGCTTCATCACGTTTTGGTGTCCATTGTTCCTGATCCCAAGCGCGACGTGCCGCATTCAAACCAGCCAACACACCTTGCGCACCCGCTTCTTCATAACCAGTCGTGCCATTAATTTGACCTGCAAAATACAAATTATTAATGGCTTTGGTTTCCAAAGTGAATTTCAAGGCTTGTGGATTGAAGTAATCATATTCAATCGCATAACCCGGACGCAAAATATGCGCATTTTCCATACCACGAATTGAACGAACTAATTCGAACTGCACATCAAACGGTAAAGACGTTGAAATTCCGTTTGGATACAATTCATGTGTATCTAAACCTTCAGGCTCCAAAAACACCTGATGCGAGTCTTTGTCAGAAAAACGGTGAATTTTATCTTCAATCGATGGACAGTAACGTGGGCCAACACCTTCAATGACACCTGTATACATAGGTGAACGATCTAAACCACCACGAATAATTTCGTGAGTACGTTCATTGGTATGCGTGATATAGCAGTTCACTTGTTCAGGGTGCATCGACACATCACCCATGAATGACATGGTTGGCGATGGGAAATCACCCGGCTGCGGAATCATGACCGAAAAATCGACTGAACGTGCATCAATACGTGGTGGCGTACCTGTTTTTAAACGACCAACAGGCAAATTTAATTCACGTAAACGCGCCGCCAAAGCAATTGATGGGGGATCGCCTGCACGACCGCCACTCGATTTTTCCAAACCAATATGAATAACGCCACCTAAGAAGGTACCTGTGGTCAATACCACCGTTTTTGCATCAAAGCGAATGCCCATTTGGGTCACAACACCTTTTACAGTATCGCCTTCTACAATCAAGTCATCGGCTGCTTGCTGGAAAATATCTAAATTGGCTTGGTTTTCTAAAGTGGTACGAATCGCAGCTTTAAAACGAACACGGTCTGCCTGCGCACGTGTTGCACGAACCGCAGCACCTTTACGCGAGTTTAAAATACGGAATTGAATCCCACTTTTATCGGCAGCCAATGCCATTGCACCGCCCAAGGCATCAATCTCACGTACCAAATGCGACTTACCAATCCCGCCAATAGCAGGGTTACAGCTCATCTGCCCTAAAGTCTCAATGTTATGAGTTAAGAGTAAGGTTTGACGACCCATACGTGCTGCTGCAAGCGCCGCTTCGGTGCCTGCGTGACCGCCACCAATAACAATGACATCGTAAACTTTAGGATAGTGCATAATGGTCAAGGAGAGATAAAAAATAAAGACGGAATATTATAGCAAAAGTTGTGGCATAAGTTGACAGATTCAGTCGATTTTATTGGCTTAACGGCGCTACAAAATTAATATTTTGTAATCCAAATTTGCATTTTTACTGTATATAAAAACATTTAGACCTAAAAATTAACCAGATCACTGTTGTTTTAATTTGTCCATTTTTTATCCTAATAGCACAGATATGAGAAACAAAGGGAAACATCATGAATAAGAAAATTTTGCTGTCCTCTATGCTTTGTGGCTTATTTTTCAGTCCATTTGCAGTGCAGGCAAATGATAAAGTAGAAACCGTCTATAACGCGCAAAAATTCCAGCAAGTCTGTAAAGGTAAAACTCAGGGCGCACCTGTAAGCTTTGCTTATCGTGGGATTATCTGGAATGGTACCTGTGAACCACAATTCTTTAGTTCATCTAAAGCAGTGCAATTACAAGGCAATGAGCCTGAATTATACCGTTCTTGTATGGCAGATGCGCAAAGTACCGTCATTACAGTCAATGGTACTGAGTTAAAAGGCAAATGTGCCTTAGGCTTTACGCCACCACGCCCTGCTGCCATGTGAGTCCTATCGTAATGAGTCACATCATTTAATTGAATGGATCGGTTTTCATGAAGTGCTTGGGTTACCTTATTAACCTAGACATAAGCATAAAAACCTACGAAAGCAGTCATTGGAAAGAAGTGACTGCTTTGTTTATTGCACATTCAAAAAAAACAATTACACTGCAAAAGAGAAGGAAAACTTACAACCATAAGAAAGAATAAAGGATGTGCTATGGATTCAGGCTTTTTTACCTTTTTTCTACCCCTGACCTTGTCTGTGATGATGATGGGCTTAGGCTTACAACTCACGCCTAAAGACTTTATTCGGGTCAATCAATTTCCTAAAGTCATTTTTTTAACACTTTTTTCACAATTGGTCATTTTGCCTGTTTTAGCATTTTCAATTTGTTTATTTTTAGAATTACCACCGCTGTTGGCAATTGGCTTAATGCTGCTTGCTGCTTCACCAGGGGGGCCTACTGCGAACTTATTTAGCTATGTCTATAAAGGTGACGTTGCCCTAAATATTACCCTAACTGCAATGAATTCTGTGATGGCAACTTTTACTCTGCCTTTTATTGTCAATTTATCTTTTCTGTATTTTATGACTGATCAACAACAAATTGGCATGCCTATTGAAAAAATGGCACAGGTTTTTTTACTGATTATTGTGCCTGTATGTGTAGGAATGGCGGTGCGTAATGCGATGCCACAAATTGCATTACAGTTGGGCAAACCTATGCGTTTGATGTCCATTTATTTCATTTTCGCTTTATTCTTTTATGCACTTTTCCGCGAACGCGCCAATGTCTTTGACTATTTCAGCGCCATTGGTATCGCAACTGCACTATTTTGCTTTTTAAGTTTACTCATTGGTTATCTCGTGCCGTATTTGGCGGGCGTCCCTGATCAACAAGCACGCTCCTGTTGTTTTGAAATTGGTATTCATAACACTGCCGTTTCTTTAACCATTGCACTATCGGTTTTGCAAAGCACTGAAATTGCCATTCCTTCTGCGATCTACACCATTTTTATGTATATGTTCAGTTTTATTTTAGGGAATATCCTGGCTAGACAATCTGCCAAACTTGCTCTTCAACACACACAGGAGCAGAGTTTTAACCACAATAAAAACACAATTTAAGACGTAAGCAAGATTAAATTAACCACATATTAAACAAATAGTTAAATATCAAATATATTATTATAGATGTAAAAACAAAGGAGTGGTTATGGATTCAGGATTAGTCACAATATTTTTGCCTCTGGCTTTGGCCGTGGTCATGGCTGGACTTGGCTTAGAACTCACCCCTAACGACTTTAAACGGGTAAGCAAACACCCCAAAGCAGTCTTTATTGCTTTATTTTGTCAATTGGTTGTTCTGACAACAATTGCATTCTTCATTTGTAAACTGCTGAATTTACCACCTCTGCTTGCAGTCGGAATCATGCTACTGGCAGCCTCTCCTGGCGGGCCAACAGCCAACTTATTTAGCTACTTATATAAAGGCGATATTGCCCTAAACATCACCCTCACTGCCGTCAATTCCGTAATTGCAGCATTTACCTTGCCACTGATTGTCAACTTTGCCATTCATCATTTTATGCAGGATGGACAACAAGTTGGATTACAGTTTGCAAAAGTATTGCAGGTGTTTTTAATTATTATCATCCCTGTCACTTTAGGGATGTCGGTACGCCATTTTAGCCCTCAAACGGCAGACCGCTTAAACAAACCTGTACGTATTTTTGCTGTGGTTTTTCTAATTTTGATTATTATTGGCGCAATTGCCAAAGAGCGAAACAACATCATGCTTTATTTGGCAGATGTAGGACTTGCCACGGCCCTGTTCTGTGCCTGCAGTTTATTGATTGGTTATTTTGTCCCACGTTTCTTTGGCGTGAATAGCCAACAAGCCCGTGCCTGTGCCTTTGAAATTGGTATTCACAACAGCACCCTTGCAATGACTATCGCCCTAACCGTTATGGCAAGCTCAACTATTGCCATGCCTGCTGCTGTTTATTCTATTTTCATGTATATCTTTGCCGCAATTTTAGGCACATTACTAAATAAATTTGTGCCGACACCTGCATCAGAGCAATCTGCATCCTAAAACAAGTCCCTCAATCATCCCCAATCCAGCAATTTGACAGCTTTGGGGATGAGTGAGCGATGATAACTAAAACAAACCATCCACTTATATTTTTAGATTTATATTTTTTTCACTTTATTCGACTATAAGCATAAAGCGAATTTGAAACTTCCAATCGCATAGAGTTTTCCCATTCGCAATCCGAATAAAAAATAACAGCGTCTGCGCCAGTTCAGTTACAATAGTGCTTTCGCATTAAATTTTAGGTTATCTCCGTGAAGTGGTTACAAATACATATTACTGTTGATCAAGCGCAAGTCGATTTTACTGAAACCCTGCTCAGTTCATTGGGTGCTGTCAGCGTAACCTTAGATGATGCGGAAAATCAGGACTTACTTGAGCCACTGCCAGGTGAAACACCACTTTGGAACAAAGTCATTGTGACTGGTATTTATGCACAAGACGAAGGTGAAGAAATTGATGTTGCAGCCTTAGAAACCTTTATTCGTGCGCAAATGCCAGAAGCCCCTTTACGCAGTGAATTTTTGGAAGATCAGGTTTGGGAACGCTCATGGATGGATTACTACGAGCCAATCCAGATTGCAGAGAAATTCTGGATTGTACCTGAATGGTTGGAACCACCTGAGGCAGATGCCGTCAATATAAAACTTGACCCAGGTTTGGCTTTTGGTACAGGTAACCATGCCAGTACATTCTTGTGCCTACAATGGTTAGGTAAAACCGATGTGAAAGATAAAGTCGTGATCGACTACGGTTGTGGTTCAGGCATTTTAGGGGTCGCCGCTTTATTACTCGGTGCAAAAAAAGTCTATGCTACTGATATTGACCCACAAGCAGTTTTAGCAACTAAACAAAATGCTGAACTCAACGGCGTTCTCGAAAACTTATATGTTGGACTTCCAGAAGAGTTCAATCAAACCATTGGAAATGAAAAAGCAGACGTTTTAGTTGCTAATATTTTAGCAGGCCCATTGATGATGCTTGCGCCAGAGTTCGCAACTTTAATTAAATCTGAGGGCGAGTTCGCACTTGCAGGTGTTATTGAAGAGCAAGTTGCTGAAGTTTCTAGTGTTTATTCTGAATTTTTTGATATAGTACAAGTCGAAAAACGTGAAGAAAACTGGTGTCGAATTTCGGGGAAACGCCATCCCCATAACTGTAATTTTTGAGTTATGAGTGACAAGCAAACCAAGTGCCCTGAATGCCAGTCTGTTTATAAAGTATCCGTTGCGCAACTGACCGTTGCGCAAGGCATGGTTTGTTGTCCTAAATGCGACACTACCTTTAATGCTCTTTCGCATTTGGTATTTGCCTATCTACAAAATAAAAATTCAGTCACATCACAGTTACATCACATTCAAAACCACAGTTTTGTACAGGCAACTGCTGAACTTGCGCAAACGCAACATATTTTAGATATTTTTCAGCGTAAAGTTGAACATTCCAATATTGATCTGAAAACCTATCTGAATAACCTCAATTATTTTAGTACCGAACCGATTGGCAACATTCCTGCCATGAACTTATCTGCGCCTGATCTTGAAAATGAAAAAAAGCAAGGCAATGGTTACTACTTACTTTGGGCAATTATTAATCTTTTATTGGTTGGTTTGTTGATCTTTCAAATTTTGTGGTTTAACCCAAAGTTTTTAAACAGCAGCCCTACACTGAATTCTGTGTTTACCCAAGTCTGTCAATTTTTCAACTGTAGTAATCTAGAACAACGCTATAGCTTAATTTCAGCAAATCGCGTGAAGGTGAAACGTGTAGATGCTATAAATACACAATTTACGGGTGAGCTGATCAATTACTATGACAAAAGCTTGGCTTTGCCTCATATCAAAGTCACTTTGAAAGAAAAACAACAAACATTATTTACTTATGTTTATTCTCCACAGGAGTATTTGGTCGAAAGTCTTTCGAGTATTCAACGCATTCCTAAAAACAGTCCATTTAAGTTTGACATTTTAGTTCCAATGTCACGAAACGACTTCGATACCTATACTTTAGAAATTATCAAGCCTTAATTCACAATAAAATAGCGAAAAAATAGCGAAAAAAATTAAAAAAATTGCAGTTTTCTTGCTCACTTTTTCTCATACAATGGTATCATACGCGCCACGAAAGCTTTGTGCTGCAAACTCCTCGCAAGATTCACAACAAATTTAGATCTGTCTAATGCGCTTTATTTTATATATCGCGTACAGAGTAGATTTTTTTGTTTTGATTTTGGTCTGTAACAATTATTAATGTATTGTTACGCTTAAATTTCGACCAATGCGTAGAGTTGTGGCAAGCTAAATGTTCCAGTTTTAGAACTTCCCGTTTTAGGATCTAAAACGGAGTTCATTTAATTTATAGACCACATTGATATATCACTTTATCCCAGTGATATCTGATTTTCGGATTAATTCGCATGAATAGCAAATCTCCTATTTTTACTGCACAATCTGATGTTGCTTTACGTATTCACGTAGATCGCGCAGTTCGCCATTATTTTGCACAACTACAAGGTGAACAACCTTCACAAGTGTATGACATGGTGTTAGCAGAAATGGAGAAACCTCTTTTATCTGTTGTTCTTGAATACACTCGCGGCAACCAAACACGCGCTGCTGAAATTCTTGGACTAAACCGTGGAACTTTACGTAAAAAGTTAAAAGCTCACGGTTTAATGAGTGAATAAGTGATAAAATGCTTGCGGCCTCCGCAGGCATTTTTTTTACCTGCATTTTGCTACTTTGTTTTAATCTGTAATTGAAAACTGTGACGAAGATCATGACTATTAAACGCGCTTTAATCTCTGTTTCTGACAAAACAGGTATTGTTGAATTTGCACAAGAACTTGCTGCTCTTGGGGTAGAAATTTTATCTACTGGCGGTACTTATAAGTTGCTTAAAGACAACAATATAGCTGTCGTAGAAGTATCAGAGCATACTGGTTTCCCAGAAATGATGGATGGTCGTGTAAAAACGTTACACCCAAAAATTCATGGCGGTATCTTGGCTCGTCGTGGTCTAGACGAAGCAGTCATGGCAGAACACAATATTGATGCCATCGACTTGGTAGTAGTTAACCTTTACCCATTTGCAGCAACGGTTGCTAAACCAAACTGTTCACTTGCTGATGCAATTGAGAACATTGACATTGGTGGTCCAACCATGGTTCGTGCTGCAGCGAAAAACCATGCTTCTGTGGGTATTGTGGTTAATGCATCTGACTATGCGACTGTCATTACAGAAATGAAAAACAGCGGTAAATTATCTTACGAAACTCGTTTTGATTTAGCCGTTAAAGCGTTTGAACACACTGCACAATACGACGGCATGATCGCATCTTACTTGGGTGCACGTGTAGGTAAAGAAGAAGGTAAAGCTGACAAGTTTGCACGTACCTTCAATACACAATTGAACAAAGCGCAAGATTTACGTTACGGCGAAAACCCGCATCAGTCAGCAGCATTCTATGTAGAAAGCACAGCAACTGAAGCCTCTGTTTCAACAGCGAAACAACTTCAAGGTAAAGAACTTTCGTATAACAACATTGCAGATACAGATGCCGCACTTGAATGTGTCAAATCATTTGCAAAACCTGCTTGTGTTATCGTTAAACACGCAAACCCATGTGGCGTTGCTGTGTCTTTAGATGGTATTCAAGCGGCATATGACTTGGCTTATGCGACAGATCCTGAATCAGCTTTTGGCGGCATCATTGCATTCAACCGTGAATTAGATGTTGCAACTGCGCAAGCAATTGTAGACCGTCAATTCGTTGAAGTGATCATTGCACCAAGTATTGCAGATGGCGTACTTGAAGTGACTGGTGCAAAGAAAAACGTACGTGTACTTGTTTGTGGCGAGCTTCCAGCAATTGATGCTCGTGCACCGCAAATGGATTACAAACGCGTAAACGGTGGTTTACTGGTTCAAGACCAAGACTTGGGCATGATCACTAAAGATGACTTAAAAGTTGTGACCAAACGTGCACCAACTGAACAAGAAATTGATGACATGATCTTTGCTTGGAAAGTTGCAAAATACGTGAAATCTAATGCAATTGTTTATGCGAAAAACCGTCAAACGATTGGTGTAGGCGCAGGTCAAATGAGCCGTGTAAACTCTGCACGTATTGCTGCAATTAAAGCAGAACATGCAGGTTTAGTGGTTGAGGGTGCAGTTATGGCATCTGACGCATTCTTCCCATTCCGTGATGGTATTGATAACGCTGCTAAGGCTGGTATCAAATGCATTATTCAACCGGGTGGTTCTATGCGTGATGAAGAAACGATTGCTGCAGCAGATGAAGCTGGTATTGCAATGGTCTTCACAGGTATGCGTCATTTCCGTCACTAATTTTTAGACGATCCTCCCTAGCCCTCCTTTATTTATAAAGGAGGGTTTTCTATATTATTGTAGAACGCTGGGAGTTCCCCTTATACAAGGGGGATTATTTTTTAAGGATTTTAATAAATGAACATTTTAGTTTTAGGTAGTGGCGGTCGTGAACATGCATTGGCATGGAAAATCGCACAAGATGAAAAAGTCGCTAAAGTCTTTGTTGCTCCGGGCAACGCAGGTACAGCCACTGAAAATAAATGTGAAAACGTAAATTTAAGCATTTTAGACAATGCTGCAATTATCGATTTTGCCAAAAATAATGCAGTCGATTTAATCATTGTTGGTCCTGAAGCACCATTGGTCAATGGTGTGGTAGATGCCTGCCGTGAAGCAGGTTTAAAAATTTGGGGCCCAACCCAGTTTGCTGCACAGCTTGAAGGTTCTAAAGCCTTTGCCAAGCATTTCTTAAAACGTCACAACATTCCAACTGCTTTCTATGACGTATTCACTGAAGTGGATGCGGCAAAAGCTTTCGTTGAGAAAAATGGCGCGCCAATCGTGATCAAGGCGGATGGTCTTGCTGCGGGTAAAGGGGTGATCGTGGCAATGACAAATGAAGAAGCATTTGCAGCAATTGATGACATGCTGGCAGGCAACAAATTTGGTGATGCAGGTTCTCGTGTTGTGATTGAAGAGTTCCTTGCTGGTGAAGAAGCATCTTTCATTTGTATGATTGATGGCGACAACATCTTACCAATGGCAACATCTCAAGACCATAAACGTATTTTTGAAGGCGATCAAGGTCCAAACACTGGCGGTATGGGTGCTTACTCTCCTGCCCCTGTCGTGACTGCAGACGTATTTGAAAAAACGATGAATGAAGTGATGCGTCCTACTGTTGAAGGTATGAAAAAAGATGGTCATGTTTATACAGGTTTCTTATACGCTGGCTTAATGATTGATGACAAAGGTCAACCCAAAGTGATCGAGTTTAACTGCCGTTTTGGTGACCCAGAAACTCAACCGATTATGATGCGCTTAAAATCATCTTTGGTGGATTTAGTTGAAGCTGGTATTGCAGGTAACTTGCCTGCCGAAGCAGACTGGGATGAACGTAAAACTGTCGGTATCGTACTTGCATCTAAGGGCTACCCAGAAACGTCTAGTAATGGCGATGTGATTTCAGGCTTAGACACTGAAATGACGGATGCCAAAGTATTCCATGCAGGTACGAAAGTTAATGAAAATGGTGAGATCGTGACTGCGGGCGGTCGCGTACTTTGCGTGACTGCTCTAGGCAATACAATTGGTGAAGCTCAAGCCAAAGCATTAGAGCTTTGTGAAAAAGTGACTTTCGATGGCATTCAATATCGTAAAGATATTGGTTACCGTGCAATTGCGCGTGAAAATGCTTAAATTTTTAGTTTACTCTAAAAATCTACGTCCCAAAAAAGCTCGTCACACTACGAGCTTTTTTTTTATTGCTTCAATGAATAAATGAGCCTAGTTGACCCCAAAATCTATTTTCCATATTTATATTTCAGAATAAATTCTATAGCACCTGAATATTTAAACACTTGTTCAAATTCATAATCTTTGCAGAATATATTTATTTATAAGAACTTATTTTGACTTATTCTCTTTATGTTGTAAAAACAGTGATATGCATAACATACGCAGTACTATATAGAATTATTTTTTATTGTTATGATGGGGCATCTTTTGAAAAAGTGAAATGCCCACCCATCTCAAAATTATTGATTGAGCTGTGGGCAGACTTTTTTAATACTCATACAATACCTACAACGTATTTGAGAAACATGCAAAATCATCATGCGATTCCATCCTTCGTGTTGATTTTATTCTTCTCAATCATTGGCAACTTTAGGCACTGCTTAAACTTGCTCAGGATATATTCATGAAAAAGCTCCTTGGTCTTGTACTTGGTCTTTCAGTTGGCTTGGCTGGCTGTGGCAAACAAGAAGCGCCTGCGACTGACGCGGCACAAAAAGATTCTTCTGCTCTACACACTGTCACTATGGCATCAACTGGTTCAGATGCAGATATTTGGCGTTTTATTGCCGACTTACCTGAAACTAAAGCAGCAGGTATTCAACTTGAAGTGAAAAACTTCACCGATTACGTGTCAATGAACACGGCGGTAGCAAATAAAGAAATTGATCTTAATGCATTCCAATCTTATGCCTATATGGTTGCGTTTAATGCCAACAATAAAGATAAAATTGCACCGGTAGCGACAACTTACTTAGAGCCAATGGGTATTTACTCAAGCAAAGTAAAAAAGTTGGATGAGTTCAAAACAGGTGCGACTATCGCCATTCCAAATGATGGTGCCAATGAATCACGTGCGTTGTTATTACTTCAATCGGCTGGTTTGGTTAAACTGAAAGATGGTTTTGACAATGTTCAAGGTACGCCTGCAGACATCGTAGAAAATGCGAAGCAAATTCAAATCAAACCGATTCAAATGGCAACGGCTGTACGTGTAAAAGATGAAGTCGATGCAATTGTCTTGGGCAACACCCTTGCAATGGAAGGTGGTTTGAACGTACTGAAAGATTCAATTTATTATGAGCCAATTGATCAGAGCACAAAAATGAATATCAACATTCTCGCTACTGCTGCAGATCGACAAAATGACCCAATCTTGCAAAAAGTAGGCGCGTTGTATCATACCGAAGCCGTGAAGCAATATATTGATCAGCACTTTGGCGGAACAAAAGTTGCGGTAAATAAACCTGTCAGCTATTTCACTGAAGCAGTAAAATAGTAATATAATGCGTTAAACAAAACAGGCAAAGCGAACTTTGCCTGTTTTTTCATTTATGGACATTTCTTGACGATATGATTGAATTTAAAAATATTTCAAAGCACTATCAGCTCAAAGGTCAAACACTGCGTGCGTTGGATCAAATTAATCTACAAATTCCAACAGGTAGTATTTTTGGCATTATTGGCTATAGTGGTGCAGGTAAAAGTACGTTAATCCGCTTGATTAATTTGTTGGAGCGTCCAAATGCTGGGCAAGTCATCATTCATCAAAAAGATTTTACTGCACTAAATGCTCGTGAATTACGTCAAGAACGTGCCCATATTGGAATGATTTTTCAGCACTTTAATTTATTGCAGACCAAAACTGTGGCTGCCAATATTGAAATGCCGATGAAACTGTTAGGTTGGAACAAAGCCGAACGTGAAAAACGTTTAAATGAATTACTTGAGTTTATTGATTTAAAACATAAAAAAGACGCCTACCCTGATGAACTCTCAGGCGGACAAAAACAACGTGTCGGTATTGCGCGTGCGCTAGCCAATCATCCTAAAATTTTACTTTGCGATGAAGCGACTTCTGCACTTGACCCGCAAACCACCAAGTCTGTACTGGAATTACTGAAAAAGATTAACCGTGAACAAGGCATTACCATTGTGATGGTCACACATGAAATGGATGTGATTGAATCGGTTTGTGATTATGTCGCAGTGATGGAACAAGGCAAAGTGATTGAAACGGGCTCAACCCTAGATATTTTTAGTCAGCCACAGCATCCGACCACCAAAAGCTTTATTCAAACCGTGTTGCAGCAACAGTTGCCTGTCAATATTTTGAATAATCTGGAAAATCAAAATCAGCACAGTATTTATTGTCTGAAATTTTTAGGTAAATCTGCTCAGGAAACCTTGATTCAAGCGGTCATTAAAAAGTTTGATATCAGCCTGAATATTTTATTTGCCAATATGACCGAAATTGATGGCGCTGTGATTGGGCAAATGTTCATTCAATTACTCGGCGATTCAAACGTCATTTTACAGGCGCTTGAGTTTTTAAAAGCCAATGGTGTTGAAATTGAACAGTCAGGAGTACAAGCATGAGAGATTTAATTGTACAGTGGCTGACCTCGGTAACCGCACCTTTTTGGAAAAGCTCTTTATCTATTGACCAGTTTATCACTGCACTACAAGAAACTTTTCACATGGTGTTTTTTGCCATGTTGTTTGGTTGTATCTGGGGCTTTATTCAAGGCATTACCCTAGTCATAACTCGTCCGACAGGTATTTTGCCCAACCGTGTGATTTATCACGGACTCAACCCGATTGTAAATGCACTGCGCTCCCTACCCTTTATTATTTTATTGATTGCAGTGATTCCACTAACTAAATTGTTAGTAGGTACATCCATCGGAACTTGGGCAGCGATTGTACCGCTGACCATTTATGTCGGCCCGTATATTGGTCGTTTGGTAGAAACTTCACTGCTTGAAGTCAATGAAGGGATTGTCGAATCTGCACAGGCAATGGGCGCTACACCCTTACAAATTATCTTCAAATTTATTTTACCTGAAGCGCGTAGCTCGCTCATTTTAAACCTAACCACAGCCACCATTAGCTTAATTGGCGCAACCGCTATGGCAGGTGCAGTCGGTGCAGGCGGCATTGGTGACCTTGCTATTTCTTATGGTTATCAGCGTTTTGACAGTAGTGTTGTCATGCTAACTGTCGTGGTCTTATTAATTTTAGTGCAATTAGTGCAAAGTTTAGGTGACTGGTTATCTAAGCTGAGATAAAACAATCATCACTCAATAGCGAATAACTTAACTTGTTCATCCCACTCGATGAAACGGCAAAAGTTAACGCATAAAATGAAAATTGTGTTCGCGGGTGAAGATCACTTCACCACAGAAAAACACAGCGGCGTGTTTTGTCTTGAGCAGAGCATGCTAAACTAACCCGTGATTTTTAAAGGGACTGATTCATGCGCTTTGTTCATTTAGGTATACATACAGAATTTTCGATTACCGAGTCGATTGTACGCATACCTGACTTGATTAAAGCCGCAGTCAACGAAGAAATGCCCGCTCTGGCATTGACCGATCTATCTAACCTACACGCTGCCGTAAAGTTTTATGGCAAATGTTTGGGGCAAGGCATCAAACCAATTTTAGGTTCAGTGCTGCGTTTAAATGATGCCGATCATCGTGTAACTCTATTATCGATGAACAATCACGGCTGGCGCAACCTGACTGAATTGGTATCCCGTGGCTATATTGAAGGTCAACAACTGAATATCCCTTGCGTCAATAAAGCATGGATTTTAGAACAAGCTGATGACCTGATTCTGTTACTCGGTATTCAAAGTGATGTCGGTAAAATGCTGATCACGTCCAATCCGCAAAAAGCCGAACCATTACTCGAAGAATGGATTGAAAAATTTGGCAATCGGGTTTATTTGGCACTGACCCGTACAGATCGTCCCGATGAAGATGCTTTTATTGCCGAAGCGGTTAAATTAGCTAAAAAATATAATATTGGCGTCGTGGCACATAATGATGTGCACTTTGTCCGCCGTGAAGATTATGAAGCGCATGAAGCACGAGTCTGTATTGCAGATGGTTATGTTTTAGGGGATAACCGTCGTCCTAAAACTTATAGTCCTGAGCAATATTTTAAAACTGCTGTAGAAATGACGGAATTATTTTCCGACATTCCAAGTGCTATTGAAAACAGCTATCAGATTGCCAAACGCTGTAACGTCACGCTGCAATTGGGCAAATACTTCCTTCCAGATTATCCAATTCCAGAAGGACACACCATTGATACCTACTTCGCGCACTTATCCAAACAAGGTTTAGAAGAACGTCTAAATGTGCTCTACCCTGTCGCGCAGCGCGATGAAGACTGGGCAGAAATTCGCAAACCTTATGATGAGCGAATTGAATACGAAATTAATATTATTAATTCAATGGGTTTCCCAGGTTACTTCCTTATCGTCATGGACTTTATTCAATGGTCCAAAAATAATGGCGTACCTGTTGGGCCGGGTCGTGGTTCAGGTGCGGGTTCATTGGTCGCTTATAGCTTAAAAATTACCGACTTAGACCCCCTGCGTTATGAACTACTCTTTGAGCGTTTCTTAAACCCTGAACGCGTATCCATGCCCGACTTTGACGTCGACTTCTGTATTGCGGGACGCGATAAAGTCATTGATTATGTGGCACGTACCTATGGACGTGACGCAGTATCACAAATTGCCACTTTCGGTACTATGGCCGCCAAAGGCGCAATTCGAGATGTCGCGCGGGTTTTAGGCAAATCTTATGGTTTGGCAGATCGTATTTCTAAACTGATTCCAACTAAACCTTTAGGACTCAGTCTGGAAGAATCGATTGAAGCTGAACCACAACTCAAAGATGTGGTGACTAATCCATCTCATCCTGATTATGATGATGCTTCAGAAATTTGGGAAATGGCTTTAAAACTAGAAGGTATTACCCGAAACACTGGCAAACATGCTGGTGGCGTGGTCATTGCACCAACTAAAATCACTGACTTTTCTGCTGTGATGTGTGATGCCGATGGTACCGCTCGTGTTGCGCAATACGATAAAGATGATGTTGAATCTGCAGGTTTAGTCAAATTTGACTTCTTGGGCTTACGTAACCTGACGGTTATTGAAGATGCGGTACAAAACATCAATAAACGTATGCGAGCCGATACACCGCTAGATATTGCCCATATTCCATTGGACGATAAAGACGCCTATTTAGTCTTTGCCAATGCCAACACTACAGCGGTATTCCAGTTTGAATCCGTGGGCATGAAAAAAATGCTGAAAGAAGCACGCCCAAGTAAATTTGAAGAAATTATTGCTTTCGTATCGTTGTATCGTCCTGGCCCGATGGACCTGATTCCAGACTTTATTCACCGTATGCACGGCGGTGAGTTTGAGTATTTACATCCATTGCTAGAAGGTGTGCTTGAGCCAACCTACGGCATTATGGTTTATCAGGAACAGGTCATGCAGGCGGCACAGTATTGTGCAGGCTATACACTGGGTGGTGCGGATTTACTGCGTCGTGCTATGGGTAAGAAAAAACCTGAAGAAATGGTGAAACAGCGCCAAATCTTTATTGAAGGTGCTGCAAAAAAAGACATTGATGCCGCCACAGCCAACCATATTTTTGACTATATGGAAAAGTTTGCTGGCTACGGTTTTAACAAATCTCATGCGGCAGCCTATGCCCTTGTTGCCTATCAAACCGCATGGCTTAAAGCACATTACCCTGCCGAATTCTTGGCAGCGGTCATGTCATCGGAAATGCAAAACACCGACAACGTGGTGTTCCTAATTGATGACTGTCGCCACAATGGTTTGGAAGTTTTACCACCTTCGGTCAATATGTCTTTGTATCATTTCCACGCCAGCGATGAGCGCACCATTGTCTATGGACTTGGTGCAATTAAAGGCGTGGGCGAACAAGCCATGCAATCGGTGATTGATTCACGCCAAAAAGAAGGCCCATACCGCGATTTATTTGACTTCTGTCATCGTATTGATTTGAAGAAAATCAACAAACGAACCCTCGAAGCTTTAATTCGTGCGGGCGCATTAGACTGTTTAGGCATTGAACGCTCCAGCTTAATGGCTCAATTGCCAGAAGCGGTACAAGCAGCTGAACAAGCACGTTCCAATCGTGAAACGGGCATCATGGATTTGTTTGGTGAGGTTGAAGAAGTACAGCGTAAGCCAGCTAAACCTGTGAAACCATGGTCAGATGAAGTCAGACTCAAAGGTGAAAAAGACACGCTTGGACTTTATCTCACTGGTCACCCGATTGATGTCTATCGTAATGAATTAAAAGCCTTTATTCCAGGTAAAATTAATGAGCTGACGCCAACTCGTCGTGGTGTGACCACAGTCTTTGCAGGCTTGGTGGTGGATGTGGCCAACTTCCCCAATCGTATGGTAGTCACTTTGGATGATGGTACGGCACGTATTGAAGTGTCTGCCAACCATGAACGCTTCCAACGCTTTAAAGATATTGTACAAACTGAAAAAGTGGTGGTGATCGAAGGTGAAATTTATGAACGCGAAGGTTTTGATCGCCCAATGGGACGCTTAACCAAAGCATTTAGCCTGAACGAAATTCGCCAAAAACGTGCCAATAGCATTCAAATTCACTTACAACCTGAACATTTAAGCAAGACCCTGAGTCAAGACTTACAAAATATGTTACTGCCGTACTGTAATGTAGATTTATGCACGCATATTCCTGTGTTATTGCATCTTGACTATGCTTATGCCACTGCAGAATTACATTTGGGTATTCAGTGGAAAATCGCTCCCTTAGATGAAGCCTTGGTGAAGCTGCGTGATTATTTTGGTAAAGAAAGTCTACATATTGAGTATCAAGTGAAATCTAAAGCTGCAAAAGCTGTCGATGTGGCAAAACCTGCAACGATTGCACCATCAGCAGCTGACATCAGCATGGACGATGCGATGGATTTATACCATACCGAAGTTGATCAATACTCTTAATTGAAAATTTAACCCATCTGGATTTGTTATGAGTCAAACCGACAATGCAGCTGTTGCCGCACACCTCTCCCACGTGCGTATTGTCATGGTGAATACCACCCTGCCTGCCAACATTGGCAGTGCCTTACGCGCCATGAAAACCATGGGGCTAAACAAATTGGTTTTGGTTGCTCCAAAAACCTATCCACACCCAGATATTGATGCTTTGGCAGCAGGTGCGACCGATTTAATTGAACAGATTGAAGTGGTTGAACAGCTCGAAGACGCCATTGCAGACTGCCATTTGGTCTTTGGCACCAGTGCGCGAAGTCGTACTATACCTTGGCCACTCTTGGATGCACGCCCTGCGGCAGTAAAATCTTTAAATGCTGTGGCGCAGCATGGGCAAAACATTGCAATTATTTTCGGACGTGAAGATCGTGGTTTAACCAATGAAGAACTGGCGTTGGCGAATTATCACGTGACGATTCCTGTCAATGAAGAATATGGTGTATTGAATGTTGCTCAAGCCATTCAAGTGATTTGCTATGAAATGCGTATGGCTGCCATCGATATTGTCGGAAAAATTGCCGATCCCGAAGCGACTATGCAAGTGACAGATTCTGAAGCGATGCAATGGGATGAACCTTTGGTCAACCACGAACAAATGCAACAGTTCTATCCACATTTAGAAAAAATGCTGGCAGAAATTGAATTTATGGACCCAAAAAATCCACGATTATTGCCTTTGCGCTTGCGTCGGCTTTTCGGACGTATACAATTAGATCGCATGGAATACCATTTACTTCGCGGTATTTTTAGCCGCGTACAAGCAATGAATAACGGTTCATGGAAAAAATCTACATCAACACAGGACGAGGATCAAACTAATGCTTAAACAGCTCAAAGAAGACATTCAAGCTGTCTTCGCGCGCGATCCTGCTGCTCGAAATACGCTCGAAGTCTTAACGACTTATCCAGGAATTCACGCTTTACTGATGCATCGCTTGGCACATGAATTATGGAACAAAGACTGTAAGGGATCGGCTCGTCTACTCTCGTCATTTAGCCGTTTTGCTACAGGAATTGAAATTCATCCTGGTGCAAAAATTGGTCGTCGCTTTTTTATTGACCATGGCATGGGCGTAGTGATTGGTGAAACTGCTGAAATTGGCGATGATGTTACCTTATATCATGGCGTTACTTTAGGCGGTACCACGTGGAATAAAGGCAAACGTCATCCAACTTTGGAAGATGGCGTGGTGGTCGGTGCAGGCGCGAAAATTCTAGGCCCATTTACCGTACATAAAAATGCCAAAGTTGGCTCCAATGCGGTGGTGACCAAAGAAGTTCCTGAAGGTGCAACTGCTGTGGGTAACCCTGCGCGCTTTATTATTAAAAATAAACCTGCCGATGATCAGGAAGCACGTCGTCGTGATTATGCTGCCAGCATTGGTTTCCAACCTTATGCGGCAACACAAAATCAGTCCGACCCGATTTTGGATGGTATGCGTGTGTTATTGGATCGTTTAGAACAAAATGAAAAACGTATGAATTTGTTGTGTCAGCGTTTATCTTTACTTGACCCAAGTTTTAAAAACCAACAACAACACGCACAAGCTTATAGTGCAGAAGAATTAAAAATAATTGAAGATGTTAGACGTGAATGTGAAATGCAATACAACTCAACGGACACTTAAAAAAGTTCGTATCACTGTGTAACCAAGCCCCATCATTTATATTGCATGTTCGGAACAGATTTCTTAGACTGACCGACATGCAATATTTTAATCCGACACAATCACCTCTCACTTTTAAAATAAATTGAATGGAAGAACACCATGACTCTTAAGCCTTTGGCACTCAGTATTTTAGCCGCAACGCTCGTTAGCGCCTGTGTTGCACCACCAAAACAAGAAGTAAAACCACCTATCGTATTTACCGAACCAGAATTAAGCGCACCATTCTATGCCTTAAATCCATTTAATTATGATGCCCCACCACCATTTGAAATCAACCTACAGAAAGCAGCAGCACAGCCTGTGACTAAAATGGTGGTCACGAACCCAAATGATCCAAGCAAAAGCATTACCTTAGATCAAAACAAATTGATTATACCTACGGTCAATCACAATACCCGTAGCTTGAAGTTTGCGGTTTTGGCTGGTGAAAACGAAATCGACATCACTGAAATTGATGACTTCTTACAATTGGTCGAAGGCAAAGCACGTCACTATCCGCCACGTTTTAGCGAACGACAGGAACGTCGTGGTTTTGAGGCGAAGCTCAAAGAAGTGACTCAACAATTAGACACTTTAGCAGCCAATGAAAATGCCTCTTTTGATATTTTGATGCGAGCATTTAAAGCCAGTGTTATGGCGCGCAACCTAGACTTAGGCTCTGTTTACACCACACGCTCACTTAACTATGCACAACGTATCTTAAAAATTAATCAGGAAGATGCCGAAGCGAATTTCTGGTTTGGTTTTGGTCTATCTGAAGGTGGCGGTCATCGTGAAGCGATTCCTTATTTAGACAAAGCCATGAAAGCAGGTGTGCAGGAAGCTTATTTGTCTGCGGCAAACAACTATATAGCTATGGAACAAAAGAAAAATGCAATACAAACTTTGAAAAATTATAAAATCAAATACCCGCAAGAAGCCGAAGTGGCTGACCGTTTAATTGCTGAAATTGAAAAGCAAGGTCGTTGGAATGTATGGCAAGTGATCGCGCCACGTACTTGATTCAAGATCGATACAAAAATACCTAAAAATAGACCGTTTCGACGGTCTATTTTGCTTACGACGCAATTGAAAAAGCTTTAAAAAAACGTATGATGGAAAAAAATCTTAAAAAATTAAGCCAAACTCTCCATGAATAAAATTGTGATTGCTGCATTGCTCAGTACAACACTGCTGTCTGGTTGCCAGGTAGTTAGTGTTAAGAATCAGGCATTAAAAGTCAGCATTGCCAATGAGCGCGATAGTATTTTATCACGTAAGAAACTCAGTGAAGCCAGTTTAAATGTCTTGTCGATGACAGGACGTGAAGCCAATATTTGTGCCGAAAAACCTGAAGAATGTGTGACTGCACTAAAACAAATACCACAAATTCAGGATGAACAACTCCTCTCAACCGCCAGTGAATTATATTTAGCAAAAGCGATTGAACTGGAAAACTCATCGTCCTGCAAAATCAGTATTTTGAACAGTAAAAGATCGGAGGAACAACAAAAAATTCATCAGGCCAATTATGAACAATGTTTAGATCAGCAATTGCATATGCTCGATCAAAGTATTCGTTATAGTTACGCCTACATGTTTAAAACCAAACGTGCGCCGCAAGACCGTATTTTTGATAACAGACAGGTCCAAATTCGGGATTTTTATAATCAAGCGATTGCCAAATTGGTCAGCAGCTATGCGCTGCGCTATAAACACAATGAATTACAACAACAAATTCGTGTTGGCAACAGCATTTACGATATTGATTTTGATTACTACCCACAGCTGAAACAACAAAAAATTCAGCAATTGATGTCAACCTATAACCTGAACTTTTCGGGTTTGCGCTCGATCACCCGCCGTGATGGTTTTGGGTCTGAATTTCTAGTGGTACTACCTGAAAATCCAAACGATGATTTGAGCAAAAGCAAATATATTATTGATCCCCTAAAATATGATTATCCTGCAGGAAAAAATCCTAACATTCATCAAGCACGCTATTTAGCCGCGACCATCACTGCAGAACCGCATAGTGCCAATTCCATTGAAGATATTTTAAATCAGCCGCATTTTAAGCTCAAAGCTTATGATCCGTATAAATACGAGTCTGCTCAAATTGCGCAAAAGCAGTATCCACTTGCCGCAAACTTTTCTGCACCTTATGGCTTGTGGTTAGCGCAAAATAATTTAGGTAAATCGGCTTATTTGTCCTTAATTGATCGTGAAGAACGACTCAGTATGCCGCATTTGTACTTACTTGAGCCGTATAATCCGAATAAAAAAGTCATTGTCCTCATTCATGGTTTGGCCAGTAGTCCTGAAGCGTGGATTCGCTTAACCAACGATATTATGGGCGACTCTGTTTTACGAGAAAACTTCCAAGTTTGGCAAGTGTTTTACTCAACGAATATGCCAATTTTAGAAAGCCGTTTCCAAATTTACGCCCTACTTCAACAAGGCTTTAAACAGGTTAGCCCTTCTGCTGCTGCCAAAAAAGATGCTGTGTTGATTGGACACAGCATGGGCGGTATTTTGGCGCGTTTGTTAGTCAGTGATACCGACTTAACTCAACCTGCCATGCAAATGCTCAATAACCGACAGTTTGAACGCTTTCGGTCTGATCCTTTGTTGCAAGCACGTTTGCGTATCAAACCTATTAACAATTTTAACCGTGCAATATTCTTGGCTGCACCGCATAAAGGTACAGAGTTTGCAGACCGCTGGTTTACTCTAGCTGCACGTAAAGTTATTCGCTTACCGACTGCATTTTTAAGTGCCTTTGCTGACGCCTTACAGCAACATGAGGTCGATTTAAAAAACTTGACCAAAGAAATTGGACATGGCGTCATTCAAAACGGTCCGAGTGATTTAAGTAAAAATTCCAAATTTACGCAATTAACTGAAAATATTTTGCCTGTTAAAGGATTTAAATATCACAGTATTATTGGCAATAATACTGACAGCACAGAGCATCAACTGATGAATGATGATGTGGTGCATTACAACAGTGCGCACTTAGATGGTGCTGTTTCAGAAAAAATTATTAAAGGCGGACATTCCATTCAGGAAACACCAGAAGCCGTATTGGAGTTGCGACGTATTCTTAGATTACATTTACAAGATTTAGGTCTGTATAAACCGTAATTTGTCACAGCAAATAAAACCGAAGTCTAAGTGGCTTCGGTTTTTATCTATTAGGCTGTTTATCAGCAGCAGTACATTGGTGCTTGTTCCCAATAAGCTTTTGTCAATAAATCCTCTAATTCAGCATAGTCATATTCGCGTGGATTGTAATATGGACTGCCACTGATAATAAGTGCCACTTCAGCAGGTGCTGTTTCGGGTAATCATAAATCTTTAAGTCGCATTACAATATTAAATTTTTGATTATGCTGATAAATCACTAAACCCAACTGTTCCCGATCTGCACATTTAAAGTTGTTGTCAAATAATTCATTGTAGAAATATCCGCATGTCGATTGTAGTGCACTGAATACGCCAACATAATGGCATAGGTTTACGCATGTGGTAATTGATAGCACCCACCCAAGCTATGGCAAATTTTATGATGAATTGCTATGTCCACCGAACCCAAACACACACCTGCTAACCATCCGCCATATAAAGCGTGTTCAAGTATCTCCATATTTTGAGACGCTTACACAATTGCAGGTAAAGCCTGTGCCAGTTGAGTGATCGCCTCTACCGACATTAAACTTATAATTGGATTTTTATCCTATGCATATAATACCTCAACTGTATTTGCCATAGTATTCATGCCCGAATATGCTGAAATTTCGGTGGGTAAGTTGTTGAGTGTCAATTCAGGTTCATGAATCACTACTTTAGGCAAAACTTAAGCTGCTTTGCCTGTGGTTTTCAACTGATTTTCAGTAATACCATTCACCGCAGTCATTTCACTGCCTGCATAAGTTGTCGGAATTACAATAATCGGCAAATAAGTTTCTAAAGCATTTGCTTTGGCTAAACCAATCGCAGAGCCACCGCCGAGTGCCAAACAGTAATCGACCTTTAATCGCTGCACATCTTGATAAACGCTCGCCTGCGGCTTGTTGCTCTCTAGTGGTAATAATTAAATTACGCTAATAGTCTTAAAATCTCTTGGATTTTTTACAGAAGACCTTCGCCAAAGTGAATATAAATTGGCAACGCCTGATAATGGAATGCCTGCATGTTATTGAGCTTAAATATTGTTGTTAGCTTTGAGTAGTTTAAAACGATGGATAGGCTGGTTGACAGCATAATTCTGCAACGATGCTTGGCAAATATTCAAATAAAATTCAAAACAAACTGTTTCACCATAAAAACAAAAACCCATGATCACATGGGTTTTGGGTCATTAAAATCAAATGCGATAAATCAATCATCTATCAATTTAATTGTAAAGAAAACTTATACTGTTGTACTCAGTCAATTTCTTTTAGGCACACTGCAGACAAAATTGGAATACCAAAACATGGAAGCAACAATAAAATCCAGTATTCCACAACGGTAGCTTCACCACTGATCATATTGATGAATAATCCACCAATGATTAAAACCGCTGCGATTAAACCCAGAAAAATTCCAAAAAATCTTGCAGGCATTTTACGTCCCCTGAACAATCGAACAAAAGTGTTAAATCTAGTATATACCTTATAATTAAATAAGATATTATTTTTTAAACAAAGATTAACAAAGCTAAACCCTCAGCTGCATTAGAGATGTCAACATTGCCCATATTCAAGAATAGTCGCAGTACACTTGTTTATTTGCCCGAGAGGATTCGCATAGCATGTCTTGCTTTAGTTGTAGTTGAGGTTTTTCCAAAGTACGGCTTCTAGCTAGAAATAAGACCATCCACAGCATAATGTTACAACATCTCCTACTTTCCAAATGAATCTCCCAGAAAACAACTGCTAAGCTAATTCATCAAATTTTATTATCCTGCAGATTTTGCACTCGACCCTTCAAGTATTTTTCAATCCAAAGCATTCAAAAATACTCAGTGTTTTGTGGAAGTACACCGAGCAAATTTCGATGCTTTTTACAATGATGAATTACAAGAAAAATCAGTAAAATTAAGCCCAATGAAACAATAATTTTCACTTTTAACTTCGCAAATCATACATTTTCAACGGCTAAACTCTTTGAGCTATGCGATATCATTTTTGAAACTGTAGGTTTGCAGTGTATGGGCGATATTTTTAAGGCTGTGTGCTCACAAACACACCCGATCAATTGAATATTATCCATTTAAACGCTTAAACCACTCTGCATTCGACTCATTTTAGAGAGCGAGCAACAATGACATGCAGGTTCACTAATTTAACCAAGATGGCGTAAAATAAGCTACTCACATACTTACACTTAAATTACGCTTCAAATTAAAGGACTTCAACTGCATGAACATGACAGAAATCATGGCTGACCTATCTTCACACACTCCAATGATGCAGCAATACTTAAGGGTGAAGATGGAACATCCACATTCTTTAATGTTCTATCGCATGGGCGATTTCTACGAATTGTTTTTTGATGATGCACACAAAGCCGCCAAACTTTTAGGCATTACCCTCACCCATCGTGGTAAAACCAGCGGCAAGCCTATTCCAATGGCGGGCGTGCCCTATCATGCTGCCGAAGGCTATCTCGCTCGCTTAGTAAAAAAGGGCGAAACCGTGGTAATTTGTGAACAAATTGGCGAGGTAACAGGCAAAGGGCCTGTAGAACGTGGAGTCGTGCGGATTATCACCCCAGGCACACTCACCGATGATGCCTTGCTCAACAGTCATCAATCTTCCAACTTGGTTTCTTTATGCTTACAGCAAAACCAAATTGGTATCGCATTACTGGATTTAAGCGCAGGGATTTTTAAAGTTCAGCAAATGGATTATCAGCCTGAACAACTCGCGATTGAACTTTCGCGTTTAATGCCAAGCGAAATTGTGGTCGATGAAGATATTGTTGATCCAAATATTATTGAACAGGTTAAAAAGCAGCTTGACTGCCCTGTGACTAAACGCCCGAATGTCGATTTCAACCTAAACAATGCGCAAAAAACGCTTTGTGATCAATTTGCTGTATCGACACTTTCAGGTTTTGGTATTGATCATTTACCCTTAGCCAAAGCAGCAGCGGCAGCGTTAATTCACTACGCTAAAGAAACCCAAAAAACAGCTTTGCCACATATTCGCAGTATTCAATTAGAACAAAGCAGCGATTTTATTGCGCTTGATCCTGTAACTCGACGTAATTTGGAATTAGTTGACCCATTATTTGATCATGGCACTTCTTTATTCCAACTCATCAACGATTGCCAAACTGCCATGGGTAGCCGTTTACTGAGACGTACCTTGATGCAACCTTTGCGTGATACGGCATTGTTAGATGCAAAACTGGATGCAATTCAAGCATTAATACAAGGTTATCATGAATCTCCAGTGCGTTTGGTGCTCAAAGAAATTAGTGATATTGAACGCGTACTAAGTCGCGTCGCGCTCGGTAGCGCACGTCCACGTGATTTAGTACAACTGCGTCAAGCTTGTGCGCAAATTCCCTATTTACGTCATGCCTTACAGCCCATTGTTTCTGTGCAACAATCCACACTTATTCAAAACCTGAATGAAGAACTGGGCGATTTTCACGGGCTACATCAAAGGCTAATGCAGGCAATTGTCGAAAACCCACCTGTACTATTGCGTGATGGCAATGTCATTGCAGAAGGTTTTGACAGTGAACTGGATGAACTCCGTAAAATCCGTGATCATGCAGGGCAATTCCTGATTGACCTAGAAATCAAAGAACGGCAAGAAAGCGGTATCCCAACTTTAAAAATTGGCTACAACCGTGTCAGTGGCTACTACATTGAACTCACTCGCGCCCAAGCCGAGCAAGCACCTGAACACTATATCCGTCGTCAAACTTTAAAAAATGCAGAACGCTACATCACCCCAGAGCTAAAAAGTTTTGAAGATAAAGTCCTGTCTAGCGAGTCCCGTGCTTTAGCGCGTGAAAAAATGCTGTTCGAAATGTTATTGGATGAATTACGCCAAGACATTGCTCAATTACAAATGATGAGCAGCGCGATTGCACAAATTGATTTATTAGCTAACTTTGCCTATCAAGCACGTTTACGCAATTGGGCGCGTCCTGAATACAGCCCTGAAATTGGAATTAAAATTGCAGCAGGACGTCATCCTGTTGTTGAAGCTTTGAGCAAAACGGTATTTACGCCAAACGATACTTTACTCGACTACAATCATCGTTTGGCAATTATTACTGGCCCGAATATGGGCGGTAAATCAACGTATATGCGTCAAACCGCACTGATTGCCCTACTGGGCTATTGTGGCAGTTATGTGCCTGCCAAAACTGCCGTATTAGGCCCTATTGATCGCGTGTTTACCCGTATTGGATCTGCCGATGATTTATCAACAGGCAAATCGACCTTTATGGTTGAAATGACTGAAACTTCACAAATTTTACACCATGCAACCTCACAGTCGTTAGTGCTGATGGATGAAGTTGGACGTGGAACCAGTACCTACGATGGCTTATCTTTGGCATGGGCATGTGTGTTGGATTTAAGCAAACGCATCAAATGTTTATGTCTATTTGCAACGCATTATTTTGAATTGACCGAATTAAGCAAAGAATCAGGGGTCGATAACTATCACGTGACCGCCAAAGAAATGAATGGCAACCTGATTCTATTGCACAAAGTCCAACAAGGCCCAGCCAGCCAAAGTCACGGTTTGCAAGTGGCAAAACTGGCAGGCATTCCAGCCAATGTCATTAAAGAAGCACAAAATCGCTTAAGAATTTTAGAAAAGCAGCAGCATAAAAATGTCAATTTAGCCGTTCAAGATGACCTATTTGCACCAGCAACAAACTCATCTGAACCTGAAGTGATTGAACGTGTAATCGAGGTAGAAAAGCCATCCGCGGCATTAGAGTTATTACGCAGTATAGATGTCGATAATTTGACACCACGACAAGCTTTAGAACAGTTGTATGCTTTAAAGGAACAATTGAATGCTTAGTCTTTATTACTTCAAAAATAATTTAGCCACACAAGGACTCTTAATTGAGAGTCTTTTTCATTTATAAGTTTTTTTGATGATTTTATCCCCCCTTTTATAAAATTTAGCAGCACTGTCTATATCAAATATCAGTAAAAGCGATTGTTAGTTGTGGTGATTTTTGCCTAAAATAGACCATTCTGAATTAGAATCATATTTTTAGGTAGCTGTCGCCATGACATTTGTTGTCACTGAAAACTGTATTAAATGTAAATATCAAGACTGCGTTGAAGTTTGCCCTGTAGACTGCTTCTACGAAGGTCCGAACTTCCTTGTCATTAATCCAGACGAATGTATCGACTGTGCATTATGTGAACCTGAGTGTCCTGCCAACGCTATTTTCTCTGAAGATGAGTTACCCGAAGGTCAGGAAGTATTTATCGAGCTAAATGCCGAGCTTTCACAGATTTGGCCAAACATTACACAAATTGGTGATCAACCTGCTGACCGCGAAGAATGGAATGGCAAACCGGACAAATTACAATACTTAGAAAAGTAAATTGGTCTTGTTGTGAAAAAGATCAGCCCTGTGCTGATCTTTTTTTATACCTAAAACACACATTTGATTGCAATATTTTCAAATTTTAACCCGCATTTTCGATTAGAATACCGACACTTTAAATAAATATCTGATTTGCCTAATGAAGAAATTTTTCAAGGCGCTGTTTTCGTTCAGCATTGTTCCTGTTATTTTGGTTGCCTGTAGTTCAACCCCAAACAGAACAACAACGATTACCACGCCCGATGGAAAACGAATTTTCATTCCTCAAGAAAAAATCACCTACGAGCGTCAGGTAGCACCTAAAATTGTGCCTTATTCGTATAATGCATGGGTAGCGGTGAGTGACAATTTACGCCAAGTCCGTGAGTACGAACGCTTCTTAGAACAAAATGGTGTGGGCAATATTATCCCGAGTTTTGAATTAATGCGTACTGCTCGGGATTGGCAGCGTTGTGGACGCTCACAGTTTATGATTCCAAGTCGTGAATTGTGGAAAAACCAAGTACCGACTCTACGTGTATTTAAATATTTGGTTGCCTCTAAAGTTTTAACCGACTTTGAAGTCACTTCTGTCTATCGAGATTTACCACTAAATCAATGTGCAGGTGGTGCAAACTCTTCACGTCACTTATTTAACTCTGCCATTGATTTTAGAATTGGTCCGCAATTCCCGAATGCCGAAGACTATACGTATATTGAAAGCACCAAATACAGATTATGTCAGTTCTGGCACCAATATGGACAAAGTTTAAACATGGGCTTAGGTTTATACGCTTCAGGACAAATTCATATTGATACACAAGGTTATCGAACTTGGGGGCCAGATTTAAGCCGCCATTCATCTATGTGTAATTTCTAACTTGCTTTGATTAAAAATTAATTCTTAAAAAGGTCAAATCTGACCTTTTTTTATTGCAAAATAAATTATTTGTATATTATCGCCTTCCCCCATTCCGTGAATAAATTGCACTCTGAGCAGAAAAGTTTACAATGCACACATCGCAACAAAGGTGAGCACGCTATGCAACAAATGTGGACGGATATCGATCACTATATCGAATCACATTTAATTCCCCATGACCCAATTTTGACGCAAACTTTAGAGAATACCGATGCCAAAGGTTTTCCAGATCACCTTGCAGTTGCGGCAAATCAGGGCATGTTGCTACAAATGCTCATTCAAATGAATCAATGCAAACGTGTGTTGGAATTGGGCACATTCGCAGCTTATAGCACAATGTGGCTGGCACGTGCGCTGCCTGAAGATGGTTATATACTCACAATTGAAGGACGTGATACCCACGCCGCTTTAGGGCAGGAAAATATCGACCGTGCGCAATTAAAACAAATGATTGAATTAAAAGTTGGTCGTGCTGCAGATATTCTAAAAGCCCTACCTGAAGATACCGAAGCTTTTGATTTTATTTTTATTGATGCCGACAAACAAAGCTATCCTGAATATTTGGAGCTTAGTCTTAAACTTTCGCGCTCAGGCACAATTATCTTTTTAGACAATGTCATTCGTGCAGGTGAAATTTTAAATCCTGACAATCACAAACCAAGTATTGAAGGGATTCGTGATATGTTCAAAGCCATGCAAAACCATCCACGAATTTTATCGTGCACAGCATTGCAAACTGTAGGCAGCAAAGGACATGATGGCTTTGCTTTAGCGATTGTAAAGTAAAGTCAATACAAGGTTAAAAAACAACCTGATGCAATTTTACATTATATATTATAATGTTACATATACTGTCCATACAGTTATCCACAATATATGCGGATAACCATGGACAGTCAGCTAGCATTTACAACAGTTCAACTCAACAGTCTATAAAATGATATTTTTGACTCATAGGAGTTTTACTTAGCCACCAATAAAGGCACAGTTGAGTTACGGAAAATATTTGTAGTAATGCTGCCTAAGAAAAATTGATGAATTTTACTGTGACTAAATGCCCCTAGTACAATCAATTGGATACCATGTTCACGTTGATAATCTAAAATATTTTCAGCTACATCACCATAACGATATTCCACCACTACATCTAAACCCGCTGCTGTTAAAAAATCTGCAGGTTCATTTAAAACTTCAGGATGATCGCCCACATAAAGCAAATGACATTGCAGTAATTTAAGCAAATCACTTTGTGCAATTCGCTTCATCATTTTGATGCAAGTTGGGGAATATTCATAAGCAAAAATAAAGCGGGTTGGTGCTTTAAAATGCTCTCCCACAGTCATCACGGTACAATTTGCACCACGAATAAAGTTTTCAACATTACTCCCTAAAGCCTTGTTCCGTTCAGCAGATTTTTCGCCCACGCGTCCAATCACCACAATATCGTCTTCATTCAACACACTGAAGCTTTGTTCTAGAAAATCGCCTTTTTCTTGAATTTGAGTAGCTACAATTTCATATTTTTCCTGAATCATACTGGAAATGTGCTGCAATAAATTGTTGCTATAATCGAGTGCTAATTCGCTTTGTTTTTGTTCTAACTCGGCTAATTCTTTGAGTAACATGGCATTACTTTCAAAGCCAATTACACCACTAATTTCCCCCAAATGATAACTAGCGGGGTAATAATCCAAAACTTGTAATAACACCAATTCACGTTGAGTTTGTGTTGCAATCCACGCAGCAGCTTCAGCAAGCGCATTAATACAAGGCGAAGAATCAATACAAGCAATTACACGTTTCATTGTTGCCTCTCTTACTGTCTTTTGCAGGCTATTTTTTAGTTGTTATTTTTAACTTAACACAACTCGTGTTGCAGGGACACAAAAAAATGTAATGAAGTTTAAAGATTTAGTCTTGCTGTATAGTACTTATTCACGATAACGAATCAATTTGGCAGGATTTCCCGCCACAATTTCCCGTTCCTGAACATCTTTGGTGACTATGCTGTTCATACCAACGACTGCGTGTGCCGCAATCTTCACCCCATCTTTAACACCAACATGCGCACCTAACCAAACATCCTTCCCAATTTCAATGCCTTGTGAACGTACTGCTTGTTGATAAATGGACTGATCCAAAGCCATGCCATGATCAAACGCATATAAATGACAATAAGCTGCGATACGCACCTGATCATGGAGTTTAATTCCAACTCTGCCACCATCTAAAATACAGTGGTGATTAATCGCAACTTCATTGCCAATTTCTAAAGGGCCATGCAAAGTGCAATCGGCGGCAATAAAGGTATTGTCGCCAATACTGATTTTACGTCCCGGCTCAGCAAAAATATGTGCCAAAGGGGAAATAAAACAGTTTTTGCCAATCTCCACCGTTTCCATTGCCATTAAATAAGCTTGATATTCCTGCTGCCAAGCTTCTGCCCATACACGATGTTTAGGTTTCAATGACCAATATAACCACGGCATGTAATTTAAACGGTGTTTATGCTGCTCACGGTATTTCAGTAAAGGGTCAGGTGAGTTTACTTCAGTCATCTTGATCATCCTCAAGGATTTTGAGTTGTTCACGCCCACGGCTAATATCTTGTAATTTTAGTGTTAAAGGTTCTATTTGATGGACTTGGATGAATGCCTTTACCAACACGCCTTCGGTGGTGTAGTCTTCGGTGTACTCAATCTGCTGACTATTCAGCTCGTATTGTAAAATTGCCCACTCATTAAAATGACAGGCAAATTGCACGGTCTTCTTCTCAATCAGATCTACTTTTTCTGCCAGAGCCAAACATCGTCCTGCACAACCGCCATAGGCACGTACTAAACCGCCTGTGCCTAGTTTAATACCGCCATACCAGCGATTCACCAAAACCAAAATATTGGTCAACTCATTGCCTTCAATCGTGGCTAAAATGGGACGTCCTGCCGTACCAGACGGTTCGCCATCGTCATTAAAACGTAATTGATGCCCAATTTTCCATGCCCAGCATTGATGTGTGGTAGATGGATCACGCTGTTGTTCCAAAAAAGTTTTTACCGCTTGCTCATTATCTACAGGTACGGCAATTGCCTGAAATCGACTTTTTTTAATTTCTTCTTCAAAAGTGATGGGCGAAGCAATGGTAAATGGCATAACACTCCAAATCAATCAACCAGTTCAATGAAAACTTGATCATTATAACGTGTTGAGCGTGATAACGTATTTAGAGTTATAACGTATTTGGACTGATAGTCACTATGAAAAAACCTTCTATACCTTTGAGGGTAGAAGGTTAAAAAAAATCTTTACACAACTTGCTGTTCTGCAACTTATACTACAAGCTGCACAAACCAATAACGATCAGATTATTCAAGCTTTAAACAAAAAAGTCTTCTCCCAAATAAACTTCACGTACAATTTCATTTTCAAGAATTTCTTGCGGTGTACCTTCGGCAATCACTGAACCTTCACTAACAATATAAGCACGTTCACAAATGGCTAAAGTTTCACGGACATTATGGTCGGTAATTAATACGCCAATGCCACGATCTTTTAAGGTGCGAATGATATCTTTAATATCACCGACAGAAATAGGATCGACCCCTGCAAAAGGCTCATCTAACAGCATAAATTTAGGGTCTGCTGCCAAAGCACGGGCAATTTCTGCGCGACGGCGTTCACCACCAGACACACTCATCCCTAATGAATCTTTAATATGCGTGATTTTAAAATCTGCCAGCAATTCTGCCAAACGCTGCTGACGTTGCTGTTTATTTAAATCTCTGCGTGTTTCTAAAATAGCCATGATATTTTCAGAGATGGTCAACTTTCTGAAAATAGAGGCTTCTTGCGGTAAATAGCCAATCCCCTTACGCGCACGTTCATGCATGGCAAGGTCTGACAAATCCAATTGATCTAAGTGGATTTCCCCTTTATCCATGCGCACCAAGCCTACAACCATGTAGAAACTGGTAGTTTTACCCGCACCATTCGGCCCAAGTAATCCGACAATTTCACCACTTTTCATTTCAAATGAAACGTCTTTTACCACCCAGCGTTTATTGTAGTTTTTGGCTAAATGCTTAATACATAAAGTCTGTTGACCGTACTGGACGCTGTCCTGTGCTGCGCTCGTTTGATCCATTAATCACGCGCTCCCGGGAATGATTTTGAACTTGATGGTGGAATCACAATTTTTACACGACCCGCTTCAGAGCCGGTTTTGTTCGGTGTACCAATCGCTTCAACATCACCTTTGTTCATACTATAACGCAAGGTATTACCACGAATACTGGCACCATCTTGTTCTAAAAGTGCACCACCCGATAAGGTAATAATGCCTGTTTCTGCATTGTAAACAATCTTCTGCGCTTGGCCTTTCGCTAGCCCTTTAGCAGGATCGGTTTTTTGCTGAAATTGTGCAGGTCTACCCGTTGCCGTAATGACACTAATTTCTTTTTTACTGTTCAGATTAGCAACAATCGAATCTGCCTGAAGTTTCATGGTGCCTTGTTCAATCACCACATTGCCTGTATACGTGGTGACGCCAGTACGTTCACTAAAGGTCGCACGGTCGGCTAATAAAGTAATAGGCTGACTGCGGTCTGACGGAATTGCCCATGCACCTGCCGATGAAAGCACTACCAAGCCCACAATTACTGCTTGTTTTATCAACGCTTTAGGATCTGTAAGCTTAGATTTATGGTTCATACTTTCCTCGAATATTAAAAAATTCGTATTGCCCGTCATTTAAATTGGCTTTTAAACCCTGACTAATAAAATCAGCCTGTGGAGATTGTACGGTCACTTGTTTGTCGGTACTGATTTCACGTGTTTTAGGAAAAACATTCAACTCGGCAGTTTCAAGCGTTAGTTTGCCTTGAGTGAGTAACTTGGTTGCCAACACTTGATCTGACAACACAACTTTTTCATTGTCATTGAAACCTTGTGCCTGTTTGGCGAAAAAAGTGGCATCCACCTCACCCGTTTTATACATTGATGCGTTTACATTTTCCAGCTTAGAGGTTTTTTGTTGCATGTCTTGCTCTAAACGGTCAATTTGCGCACGCACATATAAATTGCCCTGCTCATCTGTTTGGGTGAGATGAATTTGCTCTGCACTATAAGTCATAGAGCGAGCAGCGTCGGTTTCCAGTTTTTTGCCTTTACCGCTGTAATAGTAATAACCACCACTTACAGCTGCAATTGCAATCGCAGTAACATATAAAACTTTAGTATCCATAAGTGGGGCTGTAACTCAAACCTTTGAATGTATGACTTAATTAATGAGGGAAGCTGAGATATTTTTCAAGTAAGCTTTGGTACACACCTTTTGCGGTTAAAATCATATCGCAGATTTCACGTACAGCTCCGCGACCACCCATGGCTTGCGTAACCAAATCGGCACGACGACGTACCTCAATATGTCCATTTGGCACTGTGACTTTCATTCCTGCAATCGAAAACGCAGAAAGATCAGGCCAGTCATCACCCATGTACATACAATCTTGAGGTAATAAACCCAGTTGTGCACACGCTTCCTGTAAGGCTGTACCTTTGTCTTCACGCCCTTGATAAACCAAGTCTACGCCTAAATCAGACATGCGTTTTTCTACAATATGACTTTTACGCCCTGTGATAATAATGACTTTAACACCTGCTTGTTGCACCAGTTTCATGCCTAAACCATCACGAATATCGAATGATTTAATTTCATCACCGCTGTTGGTTAAGGTGACAAAACCATCACTTAGAATTCCATCGACATCTAAAACCAAAGCTTCAATATGACGCGCTTGCTCTAATAAAATATAAGATGCCATTGTTTAGTTTACCCCTGCTTGAATCAAATCATGCATACTGATCACACCAATGACTTTATTAGCATCATCCACCACCACAAACTGATTAATTTTACGGTCACGTAATTGTTCTAAAGCTTCAACTGCACGCGCTTCTTTTGAAATAGTTGCAGGGTGCTGTGTCATCACTTGCCCGACTTGCAAATTCACATCAAAGCCCTGTTGCTTATCAATTAAACGACGTAAGTCACCATCGGTGAAAATGCCTAATAAGACATCATTTTCATCCACAATTGTGGTTAAACCTAGACGTTTGTTTGAAATTTCGTATAACACTTTGTTCATTGGTGTATCTGGTGCAACTTTTGGTAGCTCGGTACCCGTGTGCATCAAATGCTTTACATGCAATAACAGACGTTTTCCTAATGCTCCCGCAGGATGTGAACGAGCAAAATCATCGGCTGTAAAACCACGCGCCTCAAGCAATGCGACCGCCAAAGCATCCCCCAAAGCCAAGGTTGCTGTAGTACTGGAGGTTGGCGCTAAACCAAGCGGACAAGCTTCCTGAATATTACCCAATGTCAGTGCCACATCGGCATTTTGTGGCATTGGCCCACGATCATCACCGCTAATCGTGATTAGCGGCACTTCTAGATGCTTGATGAGTGGCATCAACATCATGATTTCGTCACTTTTGCCTGAGTTGGAAATGGCAATTAAAACATCGCCACGTACCAGCATCCCTAAGTCACCATGCCCTGCTTCACCCGGATGCATGAAGAAAGACGGCGTACCTGTAGAGGCAAAAGTAGCAGCCATTTTACGACCAATATGACCTGATTTTCCCATACCTGTGACCACAACACGCCCTTTGCAATGCAACATAATTTCGCAGGCACGGCTAAAACGCTGATCAATTTGCGTGGCTAAGACCTGCAATGCTTGCTCTTCTATTTTTAATGTTTCTAAGGCTACAGATTGAAAATCAATGGTATTTGGCATGTTTTCTGTTCAATGTTGGACTTAAATAAAGTATGGTTTGCAGCCTAATAAAACAGGTTTATTAGAGCCACTTAGATTTTCGCAATTTTAGCATATCTATGCAATTCTAAGCTTTGATTCTGAGTGTGTTTTTTGTTTTAACGCATTTTTGTGTGCTGTTTTAGCTAACTCGCTTTTTGACTTGAGCTTCAAGTGAAAAACAATAGATATCTTTCATAATTCAAGAAATGATCGTTATATTCATATTTAAATGGATATTGAAAGTTCCTTCTCCCTCTGGGAGAAGGTTAGGATGAGGGAGGTTCTTAGAAAAAACCTCTCCCTAACCCCCTCCTACAAGGAGAGGGAATTTCCTTTGCAGTGATTCAAAAATTATTTTTGAAAGAATCCTAATCATATTTGAGCTTAGGCTATTTGTTTTTATTTATTCAAAGTTGCAGATAAAGCTAAAGCTAGAACTAGCTCAGAAGCATATTTCAATGCAAATGCTCTAAAAAATTATGGATCAAAACCATCTACAAAGCTGTCTGTAAGCTAACTATAACAAACAACCATAAAAAAACGCTTATCTTTTGATAAGCGTTTTTAAAATTTTGGAGCGGGAAACGAGACTCGAACTCGCGACCCCAACCTTGGCAAGGTTGTGCTCTACCAACTGAGCTATTCCCGCAATATCGAACTGAATTATAGAGAATTTCATACAACTGTCAACTCTCTATGCTTCCAAACGCTCAATTAATCAGCACGACGCCATACCGTACCTTGACGAGTATCTTCCAAGACTACACCATGATCGAGCAAAGATTGACGAATTTCATCGGCACGAGCAAAGTCTTTGGCTTTTTTGGCATCCTGACGTTGCTGAATCAGGTCTGCAATAGCTTGTTCAGATAGACCCAAAGCATCCTGACCAATATCAGACTTCAGGAATTCATCTACATCATGCTGTAACAAACCTAAAATATTGGTCAAATGACGCAAGGTTGAATAATACACAGCCGCCTGTTCTGCCTGCTGCTCTTTTACCGCACGGTTCAGCTCTTTATTGACTTCAAACAGAACTGCTATCGCGTCTGCAGTGTTAAAGTCATCACGCATTGCAGCATTAAAGCGCTCTACCAAAGCCTCATCTAACGGCTCAACAGTTTTCGCACCATAAGCTTGTTGATAAGCTTTAAATGAGTGATAGAAACGTGATAAAGCAGTTTTCGCTTCTTTCAAGGCAACATCTGAGAAGTTTACAGGGCTACGATAATGCGAAGAAACAATAAAGTAACGGATCACTTCAGGATGGAACTTTTCCATTACATCACGGATAGTGAAGAAGTTACCCAATGACTTTGACATTTTTTCGCCATCGACATTAATAAAACCAACGTGCATCCAATAATTTACATATTGCTCACCTGTCGATGCTTCAGACTGAGCAATTTCATTTTCATGATGTGGGAACATTAAGTCTGAACCACCACCATGAATATCAAAATGATTGCCCAAGCAGCAAGTGGACATGGCAGAACATTCAATGTGCCAGCCTGGACGTCCATTGCCCCACGGCGAAGCCCACGAGGGTTCATTTTCTTTGGCATGTTTCCACAAAACAAAGTCAAATGGATGCTTTTTATCAACTTCAACATCAACCCGCTCAGATGCCCCTGCCTGCATGTCTTCTAGCTTGCGACCTGAAAGGCGGCCATATTTGTCAAATTTTTCGACCTGAAAATAAACATCGCCATTTCTTGCAGGATAAGCCGTGCCTTTATTGACCAAATTACCAATCATATTTTGCATTTGATCAATATATTCAGTAGCACGTGGTGCAGCATCAGGTTCTACACAACCTAAGCTTGCCGCATCTTCATTCATGGCTTGAATAAAACGATCTGTTAAAGCTTGAATGCTCTCGCCATTTTCATTGGCACGTTTAATAATTTTGTCGTCAATGTCAGTTATGTTGCGCACATATTTCACATTCCAACCTTGACTGCGTAAAAAGCGAATGATGTAGTCAAATGCAACCATAACCCGCGCATGCCCAATATGACAGTAATCATAAACCGTCATACCACAGACATACATGTCGATATGTCCTTCTTTACGCGGAACAAATTCAACTTTCTTTCGTTGCTCTGAGTTATATAGAACAAATGGTTGCATAGGTTTTCAAAATAGGTCTATTAAAAGATGCTCCATCTTAACCTAAGCATTATTTTTCATAAAGTTTTTCGGTGTTTTTATTATGTATGAGTCTGTGAGAAAAGAATATTGCGGTTGATCCATCCTTTCATCCAAGCCTTCTCCCGAAGGAGAAGGAACTTTTAATAGCTGTAATTAAGTGTTTGCTGATCTTATGCAATTTTGCAAAACTTATGCAGCATCGCGTTTTTGTACCAAGATCGCGCCCACTGAATAACCTGCACCAAATGAACACAAGACACCATATTCACCGTTGTCGACTTCATGTGCAGTACGGTGTAAAGCGATAATTACCCCTGCCGAAGAAGTATTGGCAAACTCATCTAAAATAATAGGCACCAAACCTGGTTGAGCTGCTTCTTTACCGACCACCAATTTCAAAATCAGTTCATTCATGCTGGCATTGGCTTGATGCAACCAGAAACGCTTCACCTCGGTTGGTGCAATCTGATTCTTTTCCAGTTGCGCAGTAATCATTTTGGCTACTAACGGGCAAACTTCTTTAAAGACTTTACGACCATCTTGATGGAAACGTTTGTCGTCAATATCTGCATTTTCACTTAGGTTTAAAAAACCGAAGTTATTGCGGATATTATTCGAAAACTGAGTGAACAGGTTCATGTCCAAAATTTCAAAACCGGCTTTGGTTTCAGTCTCTTCTAAAATGGAAGCCGTTGCTACATCACCAAAAATAAAATGACAGTCGCGTGAACGGAAGTCGTTATGACCTGAGGTAATTTCGACATTTACCAACAACACGCGACGCGCACCTGCTTTAATCGCATCATGCGCTTGTTTAATGCCGAAAGTCGCAGCAGAACATGCCACATTCATGTCATAGGCATAACCCTGAATACCGAGCGCAGTTTGAATTTCAATCGCCACCGCAGGATAAGCACGTTGCAAGTTTGAGCATGACAATATCACCACATCAATATCTTCTGCAGTCACACCTGCATTTTGCATGGCTTGTTTTGCTGCAATTACACCCCATTCCGCTTGTAGCGAAATTTCATCATCCCCACGTTCACGCAAATTAGGACGTAAACGGTTGATGTCTAAAATACCTGTTTTTTCTGCTACATAACGGCGTTTTACACCTGAGGCTTTTTCGATAAAGTCTGCACTTGAGCCACGACGTTCTTCTAGCTCACCTGCTGCAATTTTGCCAGCATTCTGCTGATTGTACTGTTCCACATAAGCATTTAAACTTTCGACCAACTCTTCATTGGTAATAACATCTTCTGGGTGATAAAGACCAGTACCTGTAATGCGAATGCCCATGTAAAACTCCTTCTAGAAATTACTTATATCTTAACTGATTCCGAGCTTTTCCCATACTTTTTGCAGCCGAGTTGCAGAAATTGGCATTTTGGTTTTCATGGGTTGAGAGAACAGCGATATGCGTAATTCTTCTACCATAAAGTACAATTCCTTAAGGCGGGCATCTTGTTTGTGTTTGAACAATTTGTCCATCCAAGGGTCAATTTGGGCGATGGCAGCATCGTCTCTTTGCAAGTTGTTGGGTAAGCGGTCTAAACGTAATAACAACGCTTTCAAATAGCGCGGATATTCGCTCCACACCTCTACAGGCTTGCTATACACAAAGTCTGCCAGATGCATTAAGTCCAGTTGATCTTCAATATCATCTATATTTTTGGCAAAAATTGTTTCATCAAGCATCAATAGCTGACGACGAATATCTTGCCAAGCAATATAAATTTCATTAAAGATACGTAGCGTGGTTTGACCATGACTGAGGAAAGACTTTTTTACCTCAAGCTGCAAATTTTGAAACTCTTTCAGGTTGACTGGCAAGTCACTAATAATGCTTTGCAAGGTTGCATAGATCAACATTTGCTCAAGTTGTGCTTTATCACCCAAAGGTGAATACGCCAAAGCCAACGGTTTGGCAATTTGTTTTTTCAGTTGGCGTGATAAATCACCCAATTGCACATACAGCAAACGAATCACCCCTTCACGGTGCTGACGAATCGCCTCGCTCTGATCATTGAAGGTTTGAATCACCACACCCGATTCATCTTTTGGTAAAAGTTCTGCAAACGCTTTGCTTGGTACCAACGCCTGATATTGCTTAACCACTACGCCCGTAACTTTTTGCGAGGCTTCGAATACAAATCGTTCAGGAAAGGTTTGAAATTCTCCGTGCAACTGCTTTACAGGACTATGCGTCTCGGTATGGCAACGCGCTTTTAATTCAGATAAATCACGACCTTGTTCAATCACCCGCCCTTTTTCATCTAACACTTTAATGAACGGCAATAAATACGCATCTACCCGCTCGAAGCTAAAGTCTTTTTCGCTGATCTGCTCTGCACGTAATTGAAATGCCAAATAGCTAAAAATATGCTCACGTAAATTTACCGCATCGACACGTTGTCGCAATTTTCGGGCTGTGTCTGGAATAGGCACCAAATGACGACGCTTTTCCTTCGGCAAGGTTTTGAGCAAGGCTTCAATTAAATTTTCACGCCAGCCTGGAATGCCCCACGACCAGATATTTTCATCAACTTGTGCCAAGGCTTGCACAGGAATTTTAACGGTTGCACCATCTTCATCATGGCTTGGGTCAAAACGGTAACTGACCGCTAAGCGCAGCTCACCATTACGTAAATAGTCAGGAAATTGCTGCGTGGTCGGGCGATCATTCAACCAAAGGGCATCATCTTCCACAAATAAATAACGTGGATTTTGCGGCTCAACCGTAGCACGCCAATCTTCAAAGGCACGTCGGCTTGCCACTTCTGCTGGTACTTTGGCAGCATAAAATTGATAAATAGTTTCTTCATCGACTACCAAATCACGACGACGTAATTTATCTTCAACCCGTTCAACTTCTTCTAGTTTAAGCAGGTTGTGTTTTAAAAATGGAGGCGCAATACCTAAGTTGCCTGTGGTTAACGCATCGCGCAAGAAAATTTCATGTGCGGCTTGCTGATCGACCTTTTCGTAATTTACAGGACGTTTTGGCTCGATAATCAAACCAAACAGCGAAATCTGATCATAGGCATTCACCACACCTGCTTTTTTAGACCAATGTGGTTCAAAATAATGATGTTTCAGCAAATCACGTGCGGCCAATAAAATCCATTCAGGTTCAATTTTTGCCAAGGTGCGCAGATACACTTGCGAAGTTTCTACCATCTCAAATGCCATAACCCACGGCGTATTAGTTTTATGCAAAGTCGATGCAGGGAAAATACGCGCTTTTTGTTGGCGCACCGCCATGAACACATTGCGTTCATCGGTTTTATTAGCAATAAAAGAGAGCAAACCTGTTAATAACGCCCGATGCAGATTTTCATAACTGGCTTTTTTTTCATTAAAAGACAGATTTAAGCCACGCGCCAAATCCACCAATTGTTCATGGGTTTTCTTCCATTCACGTAAACGTAGCCAACTTAAAAAATGCTGGCGGGCAAAATTACGACGTTTGTTTTCACTCATGCCGTCACGGTTTTCGTGTAAAGTTTCCCAAAGCTTTAGATAAAATAAAAAGTCGGAATCTGCTTCACGGAACAAAGCATGTTTTTGATCGGCTTGCATTTGCTTGTCTGCAGGACGTTCGCGCGGGTCTTGTACGGCCAATGCCGCTACAATAATCAAGACTTCATTTAATACCCCAAAATGCGCACCGCCTAAAATCATGCGTGCCAGTCGTGGATCAATCGGCATTTTTGCCATTTGCTGACCAATTTTGGTTAGGCTGCTGCCTTGAAGCTCGCCTTTATTAGAACTGGATTTAGCGGTAGTGTTGGGGTTTGAATCTTTCTCTTGCGTAGCAGAGCTATTCATTCTTTCTATAATAGGGGCTTTCCCCTTCTCAATCATCGCACCCAGTTCAATCAACAGCTTACGACCATCATTAACCAAACGATGATCTGGCGGCTCAATAAAATCAAAATCTTCGAGCGAGCCCAAGCCCAAACTTTGCATTTGTAAAATGACCGATGCCAAGTTGGTGCGTTTGATTTCAGGTTCGGTAAACTCTGGGCGACTTAAAAAATCTTCTTCGGAATACAGGCGAATACAGACGCCTGGCGCAATACGACCACAACGTCCTTTTCGCTGATTCGCTGCTGCCTGAGATACTGCTTCAATCGGTAAGCGCTGCACCCGTGAGCGGTAGTTATAACGTGAAATACGTGCAAAACCACTATCAATCACATAGCGAATATTGGGTACAGTAAGCGCAGTTTCAGCAACGTTGGTGGCAATAATAATGCGACGTCCACCACCTGAAGGATTAAAGATTTTTTGTTGTTCTGCCAAAGCCAAACGCGCATACAATGGTAAAATTTCAGTATGACGTGGCCCATGTTTGTATAAGGTTTCTTGCAGTTCCCGGATTTCCTGTTCGGTACTGGCAAAAATGAGAATATCGGCATGCTCGGGATGACCTTTTTCCTGTGCATCGGCAAAACATTCTTCTACCGCTTGCACCACTGCGCGTGGCAAGTTTTCTTCAAAGTCATCAAATTCATCATCATCACTCCCACCAATGCTTAATTCAGAAATGGGGCGATAACGCACTTCGACAGGATAGCTGCGACCTTCGACCTCAAAAATTGGGGCGCCATTGAAGTAATTACTGAAACGCTGCACATCTAAAGTTGCAGAAGTGATAATGACTTTTAAATCAGGACGACGCGGCAAGAGCTGCTTTAAATACCCCATGATGAAGTCAATATTTAAAGAACGCTCATGCGCTTCATCTATAATAATGGTGTCGTATTTATTTAAATAACGGTCATTGGCAAGCTCTGCTAACAAAATACCATCGGTCATTAAACGGACAATTGAATCTTGTGAACCCTGTTCATTAAAGCGAACTTTAAAGCTGATGGACTCGCCCAACTTTTCGCCAACTTCTTCAGCAATACGCTGGGATACACTACGTGCAGCAAGACGTCGTGGCTGAGTATGACCAATTAACCCCGTTAAACCACGACCTGCCAGCATGGCAATTTGTGGTAGCTGTGTGGTTTTTCCTGAACCTGTTTCACCCGCCACAATAATGACCTGATGTTGCTGAATTGCAGCAATCAACTGCTCTGCAGATTGAGTCACGGGTAAATCTTGATTCAACTTGATATTGGGAATGCGCTGCGCGCGCGCCAACACTTTTAAATTAGATTTTTCGAATAATTCCTGATATTGCTTTGGATTGGCATCTTTGCCTTTTCGTAGTCGATTTAAACGATGACGATCACGCGCCAAAACGAGGTGGTCTACATTTAAATGACTCTGCACAGAATACGCTTCCTAACCAAAACACAAACGCGTATTTTACGCTGTAATGCCTTTGAGCGAAAGAACAGTGATTTAGAATGCGTATTTAAAAAGTTTTCAATCCATCCTTGAATTTCAAAATTTCATCCCCATATAGATGTATGTTCACCAATTGCTGAAATAGGTTGTATTTGACCCTGAGAAAATAGGTTGTCATTCAATCATCATCATTTTGAGGCCTAATAAAGACTCAATAATGCTGTGATGAAAGTTACGCTTTTTACATACTCATTTGTTTTTCCGATGCTAGTAATGTAAAAATACCATTTCAGCAATAAAACAAAATTAGATACTCTATTGCTAACGAAATACAAACCTTAATCATGGAGACAATGATGAGCTTAATTAATACTGAAGTTAAACCATTTAAAGCAAATGCATACCACAACGGTCAATTCATTGAAGTAACTGAAGCTGACCTTAAAGGCAAATGGTCTGTAGTATTCTTCTACCCTGCGGACTTCACTTTCGTTTGCCCAACCGAGCTTGGTGACCTTGCAGACAACTATGCAGAATTCCAAAAATTAGGCGTTGAAATCTATGCAGTTTCTACTGACACGCACTTCACGCACAAAGCTTGGCATGATTCTTCAGAAGAAATCAAAAAAATTCAATACGTAATGGTTGGCGATCCAACTTGGACGCTTTCTAAAAACTTCGAAGTATTAATTGAATCTGCTGGTCTTGCTGACCGTGGTACTTTTGTGATTGATCCAGAAGGAAAAATCCAAATCATCGAAATCAATGCTGGCGGTATTGGCCGTGATGCTCAAGAACTTCTTCGTAAAGTTAAAGCAGCTCAATACGTTCACGCTCACCCAGGTGAAGTATGCCCAGCTAAATGGAAAGAAGGTGATGCAACTTTAGCACCATCTATCGACCTAGTAGGTAAAATCTAAGTTTTAGATTCAACCACTCAAAAAACCACGCAACCTTGCGTGGTTTTTTTATGCCACAAATCATGAAAAAGTAGCAATAATGAGCAGGCGCACCTCCTCTTTTATATCGCTGAAGATAAAAATAACTTCTGCAACACGCTTCTATTTATCTTTTGTAATTTTGTTCAAAAATGCACAATAATCCAATAAATCTGAGATTTACAATTCTGTAATACTTTTTAGCAAGCACTTCACTTATGTTCAAAATAAGCAGATTTATTCTGTGAAAAATAATATAAAAAGATAAAGGAGTTGCTTATGAGTAAAACACTTGCCGTGACATCCTGGACATACAGTGCATCTTCACGTTATTTAAAAATATTTTACGAAAACGGCTCTGGGGATTTATTCCATCCTGTACCACAATTTATTTATGACAACTTATTAAGACGCAGTGATAAAGCAGCTTTTGTGAGTAAATATTTAGCATACGATTTAAGCTTTAACCGTATTTCCATTCAATAATTTATTTCATTAAACTTTGCGCATCTACACAACGATCCAATCTAAAATAGATTGGATCGTTTTAGATTGGTAAATGACCTCAAATATTTATTGCACTTCCTGAATCAATTTAAAGCGTTCTTGTTCACGGTCGTCATCCAAAGTAATACGCTCTTTGAACATCTCAAGCGGTCTGACCCAAATAGAATAATCGCCATATAAGCATTGATAAACCACCAATTTTTCTTGGGTTTCACTGTGTGTTGCCACATGCAGTACTTGATATAACTGCCCTTTATAATGTTGATATATCCCTTTTTTAAGCATCAAATTCCCCAAATTGCATTTAAAGATTAAAATAAAATCTGTTTGGCATCGCAAAGCCAATATTTAACGTGATACATCTTATTAAAAATTGGCTTTGTTGCACAAACCTATCTCTAAGAGGCTTATTCCACAATATAATTTTCAAATGAATAAACCTACACCTAAAATTTATCGTACAACCCATTGGTGATCACATAACCGAGCTCTCATTCATCGGAGAAATATTGCCATTTGGTTCGATCCTGCTACGCAATGGTATGCTTCAGAAAAAGGTAAACAAGGACGAAATCAAACCTACTCCGACGCAGCCATCCAATGCTGCTTAATGATTAAATCCTTATTCCGTTTATCTTTACCTATGGTCATTGGCTTTGTAAAAGGTCTGATTAAATTTTGCGGATGAGCAGTCCCGAATATCAGTGATATTCGTACACCACGCTTTGTAGAAGACAAAAGCATATTGATAGTGCTATCAACTAAAAAAATTAGCGATGCGCCATATTGCATAAATATTTTGCAAGATACTGATATTTTAAAGGTTCTTTTAAATTTTAATAAAAACAAATATAATAAAATGATCATGTTAGGTATTTGTTCAACAAAGCCAAATCTCGATTTAAGTGCTCAAAATGCAATGATTTGCCAATAAATCCATTACATTATTTGAACAATTTTTAGCATCCAATTGATTATTTTTTGGTTATATTCGCAGTATCCCATCTTAAGTGGATGTAAATAAAGGAAACATGATAATGAATAAACTACTTATTGCTTTAGGTCTTGCTGCTACTGTGGCACTTGTAGGTTGTGCAAAAGAAAAAGCACCAGAAACAGGGGCAACTACGGGTGAACACTTAGAAAACGCTGCAGCTCAAGCGGCACATGATGCTGAAGATGCAACTCATGAAGCTGCTGCCGCTACAGCAACAGCTGTAGATAATGCAGCGCAAGCAACTGAAAACGCCGCACACAATGTTGCAACTGCGACAGAAAATGCAGCTGATGCGACTGTACAAGCCGCTAAAGATGCAACTGCTGCTACTGCAGGTGCAGTTGAACAAGGTGCTGCAAATGTGAAAGAAAAAGCACAACAATAATTGAGTTGTTAAAAAAAAACTCCTGAGCATGCTCTTAGGAGTTTTTTATTTAACACGATTTAAACAATACACCCAAATCCTGCCGAAATTACAATGCAGCTTTTAAATTACAACCATAGCCCATGGTTTGTTGTACTTGGCGGTAACTGGTATAACGATTCAAAATAAAATCATAATAAGATTCGGCATTGGCAAAATTTGCAACCAAATTTTCCTGCTCTGCACGCGCTAATTTTACATCTTTAAGTAAATCTAGATTGTAATGTCCTAAGCGATATAATTCGGCAAAATAACCATTCATCATGTCGCAATAGGCAATTTTAGTCGACTTTAAAGCAGTACTCGCGACCAAGTGCTGACTCAAAGTTTGTAAATTATTCACATCTAAAGGGAATTGATGCGCAAATGCGATATTCTCGGCTTGTTTAAATTGTTTGAAGTCTTGCGCCAATTTGGCATTTAAAGCATCTATACGTTGCTGCAATGCTGCTGCATCCTGTACCTGATATTGCTTTGAGTCAATATTTTCTTGAGTTTTCTGTGGATTGCTACACGCAACTAACCCACACATCACAAGCAAACCACCATAAACGAAAGGCTTCATTAATTTACTCATCAATTCACACATCAGGCTTATTATGCCTGAAAGCATCTGAAATTTTATGATATTGCTCATCTTAATATTTCATAAGAAAATGACGTATATGATTTGCCAATCAATCTAGAGTTGGGCAAAGTAGATAAAAACATGGAGTAAATAATATGACCACAATAGAACAACTGAATATAAAGCATCCTATTTTTCTTGCTCCAATGGCTGGCGTTTCTACCCCCGAACTTGCAGCCGAGGTTTCTAATCAAGGTGGTTTGGGCTCACTCGGTTTAGGTGCACATACCGTCGATGCTGCACGTGAGCAAATTTTACGCACTCAAGAATTGACCGATTTTCCATTTCAAACCAATTTCTTTTGCCATGAAACAAGCCCATTAGATGAAGTCGCTGCACAAGCGTGGATTTCATATTTTGAGCCAATCTTTGAACGCTATGGCGCAACTGCACCAAGTCAACTGAATTGTATTTATCCAAGTTTTAAAGATCATGATGGATATTTAGATCTTGTTCTAGAAACTAAACCGCAAGCGGTCAGTTTTCACTTCGGGATTCCACATGCACATCAAATTCAGGCTTTAAAAGATGCAGGGATCATTACCATGGTTTCAGCAACCAACTTAGCCGAAGCTCAGGCGATTGAAGCAGCTGGAATTGATATTATTATTGCTCAAGGAATTGAAGCTGGTGGACATCGTGGAATTTTTAACCAATCTTTTGATAGTGCAATTAAAACCAGTGATTTAGTACAACTCATTCGTGAAAACAGCACCCTACCATTAGTAGCAGCTGGTGGCATTATGAATGGTCAGCAAGCACAGTTAATGTTGAAATTGGGTGCCTCTGCAGTACAAATGGGTACAGCTTTTGTACAATGTAAAAGCTCTAACGCCAATCCAGCTTATCGACAAGCTTTATTTCAGCAAAATATTACTCAAATTACCGATAGTATTTCTGGACGTCCTGCTCGTGGTTTAATTAATCATTGGCATACACAGGTTGATACTCCAGATCGTTTAACTGTGCCCACCTATCCGTATACCTATGATCTTGCAAAACAGTTGCATGCAGCAGCCGTAACACAAGGTGAACAAGGTTATGCTGCTTTTTGGGCAGGGAGTAATGTGAGTCAGATTCGTGAATTAGAAGCCGCAGATTTAATTAATCAGTTAGTTTTGGAAATGATTCACGCACGCTAAATATAGGCACAGAAAACTCAACTGTGTATCATGCTTGAGTTTATATTTTAGTTTCAAATAAGCTAAAGCATATATTTGCATGCGACTACTTTGTGTCTAACAAATTCACGGTTTCAACCTGCACATCACTCATGATTTCACCATGCGAGAGTAACTGATTAAAGTAATCTTGCACTACTTTATATTGTTCTGCTGTGCTTTCCACTCGATACATATTTTGACGAAATTCATTACTGGAACGTAAACCTTTGGTGTACCACGCAATATGTTTACGTGAAATTCGACAACCTGAATATTCCCCATAAAACTCATAAAGCTCGGCTAAATGCCCCAATAAGACTTTTTGAACTTCTGCAATACTCGGTGCGGCAAGCAACTCCCCTGTTGCTAAATAATGTGCAATTTCCCGAAAAATCCACGGACGTCCCTGTGCTGCACGCCCAATCATAATGGCATCTGCACCTGTAAAGTCCAAGACATATTTGGCTTTTTCAGGACTATCAATATCACCATTGGCAATCACAGGAATATTGAGCATGCTTTTCACTTCTTTAATCAGTGAATAGCGCGCTGTGTTTAGATACATATCTTCGCGAGTACGGCCATGTAATGCTAATGCAGCGATGCCTGCTTGTTCTGCGCGTTTGGCAACCCGTAAAATATTTTCTTGCCCATTCAAAAAACCTAAACGGGTTTTGAGTGTGACAGGCACATCTACCGCTCCAACAACGGTATCTAAAATGCGCGCCACCAAATCTTCATCTTGCAATAAAGCAGAACCTGCCAGTTTATTGCAGACTTTTTTAGCAGGACATCCCATGTTAATGTCAACAATTTGCGCACCATTAGCGACTTGATAACGCGCGGCTTCAGCTAAATCATGCGGGTCCGAACCAGCAATTTGTGCGGAAATTGGCGCCAGTTCGCCATCAAAATTAGCACGGTACAAACTTTTCTTACTCATGCGCAGGGTTTTGTCTGAAGTCATCATTTCACTAACAGCATGCCCAGCACCAAAGTACTTGCACAGGGAACGAAACGGTCTATCTGTGACGCCCGCCATAGGGGCAACAATCAAATTATTTGACAGTTGATAGGGACCAATATACATATATATTCTTAACTTTAACGATTGGCATAGTATACTGCATCTGCCCTTTGGGCTCATCCTTTTGGAACGAGTTTCCCTTATCTATGAAAGACACTGTATTCAATTCTTTGATGAAATCCTTCAGCGTGCTGGTTTTATCACTCAGCTTGGCTGCATGTGGAGATAGCGCTTGGTGGTCTAAGAACAATGAGCCAACCCTTGAAGCAGAACAAATTCGTAAACTTATTCCGAATCGGGTCAGTGAACGCAGTGCTTGGGCAAAAGATATTTACGATATTTCAGAGCAATTAGGCATTCCACAAACCAAAGAAAATATGTGCACCATTATTGCCGTGGTGGATCAGGAGTCCAACTTTGTAGCCGACCCTCAAGTCTATGGCTTGGGCGAAAAAGCAGTTAAAGAAGTACAAGACCGTTTGGATGAGAAGTTTAAAGATAAATTGGGCGACGCCATTGGCGGTACGGTCGCAGGCTATTTTCAGGATGTACTAAAAAACCACCCAAGCCCTGATGATAACTATTTAAGCCAAATGCGTCGGGTAAAAACCGAACGTGAATTAGACGAATTGTATCGTGAAATTTTTGACTATATGGCCAAACATTATCACGTGTCTGCGCTAACAGGTGCTGCCAAACTGTTTGGACAAAATATTGGCGAAAAACTTAATCCAATTACTACTTTAGGCTCGATGCAAGTACATATTAGCTATGCCAAAGAGCATAAACGCCAAAGCGGTAACATCGCAGAGTTACGCAGCGATCTATACACTCAATATGGCGGATTATATTACGGGATTCATCGCTTAATGATGTACCCTGCCGATTACGATCAACCGCTATACCGTTTTGCTGACTATAACTCTGGCATGTATTCGAGCCGCAATGCCGCATTCCAAAGCATGCTAAATGATTTAACTGAAGCAGAATTAGATTTAGATGGTGATTTGCTGCTTTATGCTAAAGATGGTAGTGTGCGTAATGCAAAGAGTGAATCAGAACGTGAATTAATTGCTGTTTTTGCCAAACATAATATTCTAGTCACCCCACGCCAAATTCGTGCCGACTTAAAAAAAGAAAAAGAAAAGAAATTTGAAGACACTGCGACTTATCTGGCTGTCACTAAACTGTATAAAGCTCAAACGGGCAAAGAGCCATTTTATGCCACGATGCCGCAAGTGGTCATTTCAGGGCCTAAACTGAGTCGAGATTACAACACCAATTGGTTCGCAACACGAGTCAATGGACGTTATAAAACATGCATGCAAAAAGCCAAAAATATAAAAATCTAGCCCTATTTGATTTTGATGGAACCCTGTGCAGCAAAGATAGTTTTACAGGGTTTATTTTCTATGCTTTATCTAAGCGGCATATTTTTAAGCAAGGACTTAAAATCTTGCCTTGGATTCAGGCCTATTATTTAAAAGTCTATCCTGCACATGCCATGCGTCCTAAATTGTTTAATGCCATGTTCAAAGATGCAAGTACAGCTGAAATATTAGTGCTTGCACAGCGCTACGCAGTAGATTCAATGCATGACCTTAACCCACAACTATTACAACAATTAAAGCAGCATCAATTCAATGGTGATGATGTGGTGATTGTTTCCGCCAGCGTGGATATTTATTTGCAATATATTTGTCAGCAGTTAAATGTCGATTTGATTTGTACTGAAACAGAAATTGAGAATCTGCAATTTACAGGGCGATATTCAACACCTGATTGCAGTCGGGAACAAAAGCATATACGGATTTTAGAACAATACGATTTAAAAAATTATGCTGCTATTTACGCGTATGGCAATAGTGATGAAGATGAAGCCATGCTGAGTTTAGCGACTTATTCTTATATGGTTGGTGCTGATCATCCATTGCCAGAAATTGTAGCTTATAAAAAACTGGCTTGATTTTAATAAGTGAAATAAAAAACCCACAATTTGAATTGTGGGTTTTTTTAAGTTACATGTAGCGGATGCCTTTAGTAGTAAAAGTATTATTTTTAATAGGTATAACGTTACCACTGGCTTTAGTTTGACCTAATTTGATTGTAACATCACCTTTCATTTCAGTTAAATCCATGTCTTTGGCAACAATTAAATTACCTATGACTTCAATTTGACCAGTACCAGCGAACTTTCCAGAAGCCTTACCTGTATTACCAGCTCCTTTGGAGCCAATTAAATTACCAAATAATTTTGTTTGAGTTTGATTATCTGCATGAACAACAAACCCTTCATCAGCCATTCCAATTAAAGTGAAAAGACTAGTAGGATATTTAGAAGTATCTTTTAAAAATATATTGTCCACCGCTAAAATATCATCATACTTCACAATATCATTTACTTGTTGCTGAGTAAAATCTTTACATAAATTTACAGGACGCTCTGAATTAAGACAAACCTCCGACAACCTTACTTTCATCGTAGCTAATTGAGAAACAAGTAATTCTGCCCTTTTTGCGCCTAACGACGACTTTTGCGCCTCTGTTAGATTATTACCATTTGAATCTTTGCCAGTTTTTAATTGCTTATCTATCACCAAAATCTGTGCTGTAACATCTGTTGCAACGATATAATCATAAGGTGAAAAAACATTTAATTCACCTGAACTACTACTTGCATCTTTTTCAATCGTTAAATTTCCAGTCGTAATGATTGTATTTCTAAAATATTTCGAGCTATCATTTTGTGAGTTTGGTAAGCGTATTACTACATCTCCATCAAACCAAAATATTCCATCAAATTTCTGACCCATTTTAATTTTACTTTTAATCAGTTTATCGACATCTACTACCCAAAAACTCGTATTGCCAGAACTTTCACGTGTGATAGCATATTTAGTTACAAGTGTATCCTTACCTTTGATCTTTTCCAGAACCTGGTCATAATAAGGGCAGTCAATTACTTTAGCAGAGTTTTGCAAATTCGTATTTTGCTTTTCACAACTAATAGTAGTGCCGGTATGCTTAAAAATATAATTTGCATGTGCTTTCATATCAATTGCAGGTATTAAATCCAGCCCACCATCAAATTTATTTACTTTAATCCCATCTGTCTCAGGTTGATAATCAACTACAGTTTTTCCATTACTTAGGTAAATATTACCTGATTGAAGCCCTTCATTTATATTTGCACCAACAGATATTGCTACATTTTCAGTTAATGCTTGAAGCGTTTCTTTCTTTTGAACTTTCAAACCTCCCGCAAAAACTGAACCCTCATGTGCAGATAATCCTTCTCCTTGAACTATAATAAGGTCAGTTCTTAAAATCGCGGTAGCGCCACCACTTTTACCTACAATATCAAAACAGTAGCGACCAGCCCCACAAGAAACTCTTGTAAATTCAATAACCTCTGAACCACCACTTACAGTGCCCGTTTCAATTTTATCAATATTGATTGTACTCTCTTTTTTTAAATATTTGACTAAAGCGTGATAGCCTATCATGGCTTGCATTTGCGCCTGAGTCTGCGCATGGGTCGTGGTTGCACTAGATTGCAAGTTTCGCATTGTCGACATATAACCCACAGTCAATACTGTTAGGGACAAACCCACCAATACAATAAACAGCAGAGAGGAAACGCCTGCTTGTTTTATAAAAGAAATGCTGTTGCTTATATTTCTTTTCATATCTATAACATTTTGCATGACTAATCCTCCCTATTTAAAGTTAAATAGGCATGTAGTATTTTCAATTTTTTGTGCAGCAGTTTCGGTACTTGCCGCATAAGTATTCGTGGTAATAATTATCTGATACTTACCAGGGTCTAAATCAGCATCATTCACAATACCAAATGGCCAACAGTCTTTTTGAATGACCTTAATTGTCATTGCACCAATTTTGTTCCCAGCAGCTTTACTTGCTTCAAACTGAATATTTTGGACAGCATCATTGATTTGGATTAAACGCTCAACTGGATCAGTTGTTACATTCGGTTTTGACAAATTCGTACAGTCATAGCCCGTGCCTTTTCCATAAAGCAACAAACCATTACTTACATTTCGTAATGCTTGACACTTATCCGTCGCAACTTTCCAAACTAGATATTCAGCATTATCTGTACTTGATGCTGTTACGTTATAAGTATCTGAACCATTTTCTTCCAATTTATATGCTTTTAAATTTGTGCCGTAACTAGACGTATCACCAAAACCAATACCTTGCAAAATCCGGTCTGTCGCAATTAAACCCAGCATCATACTGCTATCACTTTGTGCACCCAATGATGCTTCAGCAGTCACTTTACCTGTTGTCACAAATGCGCGTAGCATTGCCAAAATAATGATGATCGAAAGTGTCAAAGCGATCAAAATTTCAATCAAAGTGAAACCACGCTGTGAAAGTTTTAAGCTGTGCATGTTCTTTACTCCTCTCACGGTGCTATTTCAACTGGAATAGGCACATTCCAATGCGTCGTAGAATCAGTTTTTTCAACCACTTTTACAATTGGCGATACAACTGTAACTTCACGATCAACTGGAGTTACAATAACATTATTGCCATTATCCTTAGTGATTACGTTGTAATCCTTTGTTTGCACAATACAATTTACTGTTACTTTTTTTCCTGCCACATCTAAATCAACATTATTGGTACAACCACTGCCAGCAGAGCTTTCAAGGTACTGCCTCATTTGATTCACGGTGTGTAAATGTAAATTTTGATCACGATGCAAAACTGCAGTACGACCAGAAATATAAGCTGCACCCAAACCAATAATTGCCATAAGTAACATAGACACTAACACTTCAATCAGTGTTACGCCTTGTTGATACTTAGATATCGCAGAAGTTTTATAATGTTCCTGATGCATTGTTACCACCTCCGCTTGCAGCTATATTGTAATAAGTGCAACTACCGGTACGTAAATATCCATTATTATTCAATGTTAGTTGCTGATGCCCTGTAGTACAGCCTATTGATAGTGTTACTGTAATGGTAGGAGATATTACTGCTTCCCAAATGACATCATTTTTACTGTTTATAACTTCAATCTTTTTATCTGTATTATTCACTTTTAAAGTGGCTGCAACATCATCCCCTTTCACTGCATTCGGGTTACGCAAAGCTTCATTTTTAGCGCGGGAATAAGCTTCCAAAAACTCTTTTTCCGTTTTGGTAATTTGCTGATTGGCCACCCAAGCCCGACCAAGTGGAAAAATTGCTAAAGCCAATATTGCAAGCAAAGCAATTCCTATCATCAGCTCGATGAGTGTCACACCACGTTGTCTTACCATGACGTTAACCCACCACAACCAGATGATTTTTCAAATTTGCGTTCGTTTTTGTTATCTAAAGTCATCTCACAATTTGCATTACGATCTTTACCCGTAGCTTTTAGCTTGTAGGATGTTGCTGTGACACTTTCAATCGTGTAATCAAAAGTTTCAGTACTCGGAGACCAAGCACCTGCATATGTTTTTGTTGCATTAGTTGTAGTTGTTTTACCACCAGCCAGATCAGGATATTTTAAGTTTCGCTGATACATACTTTCTAAAACCAAACTTAAAGCAACCAAATCTGATTGCGCACTACGTGCCTTAGCTTTGGTAATATAATTTGAATACATTGGCATTGCGATTGCAGCAAGAATGGCTAGAATGACCACAACAATCATGAGTTCGATAAGCGTAAAACCTGATTGTTTAGACTGGCAACCTGAGACACTTTTTTTAGACATTATATTACTCTCTTCACAATCGGTACGTATATATATAATAAAGTAACACAAATAAGCGTATATATAATTTGTCTAAATGCTCATTTCACTTGCATAATCATAGAACCATTCACTACAACTAAAATTCTAGTGCATTTTTAAGTATCACTACAAATCTAAAATAATTAGCCAAAATCGAAAAATATTACGTTATAATATATCAAAATATAAACTATATAATTCAATGTTTTAAAATATTAAAAAATTATGATGTGATATACATCACACTTTTTTTGATATGGAGTGATATTTTGCTTGCCATACCTATACAGAGTATAGGTTTTTATTTTTAAAGTTATTTAAATTCACAATTGCAAAAAATACCAAAACAGCGCTTTTCACATTGTTATTTTTAAATAAAATCCTACAAAAAATTACACAATTTTCCCTACCATTAGTTATGGGTATATCATGTACCAAAGCGGTCTTATCTCTCTTATCAAATTGCAATCATGCATAAAAAAAGCAGCTCATGTTAGAGTTGCTTTTCATGGATTTATCTAAATGCGTTTGTTGCGATTTGATTAATTCACTACAATAACGACCTCAAAAGAATAACACTGTTTACTTCTTAAACGGAAAAGCATATTTCACAATACGTTTAAGCACACTACCGTACTGTTTAACTAAGCTCGCATTGTTGTAGTTCAAGCCATATTTTTCACACACCGCTTGTACTTTTGGTGCCATTTTACGATAGCGACGTGCAGGAATATCTGGGTATAAATGGTGTTCAATTTGGTGGCTCAAATGCCCTGTCAAAATGTGAAATGCTTCAGAACCTGTAAGATTCGATGAACCACGAATTTGACGCATATACCAGTGACCACGACTTTCGTTTTGCATCACAGACTTTGGAAATACTTCTACATCCTTTGTAAAGTGACCGCAGAAAATAATACTGAATGTCCAAATATTACGAATCCCATTCGCAACCAAATTACCTGTAAATACTGGCAGAGCTGATGGGCCAGCAATTAGTGGGAAAAACACATAGTCTTTGAACAATTGTTTGCCAATTTTCTTCTGCATTGGCTGCCATTCTTTTTTAGCTTGGGCTTTGCTTTTACGACCATTCAAAATTTTACCAATTTCTAAATTCTGAATTGCGACACCCCATTGGAACAATAAGCAGAACGGAATACTGTATAAAGGTTGCAATAAATAGCCCGATCTCCAACGCTGTTCTGGAAACAAACGCACTAAACCATAACCAATATCATCATCCATACCTTTAATATTGGTATAAGTATGGTGTTTAAAGTTATGGGTTTGACGCCAGTTATCTGAAGTACCTACCGTATCCCATTCATAACTTGCACCATTGAATTTAGGATCATTCATCCAGTCATACTGACCATGCATGACGTTATGACCTAATTCCATGTTTTCCATAATTTTGGCAAAGCCCAATAAGCCTGTACCCAAAACCCATGCTGGCGGGAACCAACCAGCGAACAATAATGCACGACCCGCGATTGAGCTATAACGAATAGTTGAATAAACACGGCGGATGTATTTGGCATCTTTCTCGCCAATATCATCCAAAACTTCTTGTTTAATAGCGTCTAATTCACGTGCAAGCTCATCTAATTCAAATTGAGTGAGTTCACGGTTTTTAGGATTGCGAAAGTATTCTATTTTCACTGGCATATTCATAATCGGAACTCGCTTATAAATCAATAATTAAATCTGTTTGTGCTGAGTTAACACATATTTTTAACTGGTTATTTGGTTCACTATTTTGAACGCTATCCACCAAGTTTTTTGTTGAGCCTTCAGCTTTGTTACATACGCATTTATGGCAAATACCCATGCGGCAACCATATTTCGGTTTGATATTTTGCTGCTCTAGGCTTTCTAAAATTGATTTTCCTTTTGAAATGGTCACAATCTTTTTAGATTTGGTTAAGGTTACTTGTACCAAGCCCACATCATCCCCTAAAACAGGACTCATGCTAAAAGCTTCAGTTTTCACCACGGCAGCTTGAGTAAACAGTTGCTCTACCTGAGTGGTAAATCCAGATGGACCACATGCAAATACGGTGCTCTGATCCATATTTGCCAAGTCTTGTAGATGTTCCGCATTTAAACGACTGTGTTTCAAACTCGGCTCTTGGGTATAAAATACTTGAAATGTAAAGTTAGGAAATTGCTCTGCCCAAGCTTCGAATTGTGCTTTAAATGCTGCATCTGCAAAGGTTTTAACCCAATATAGCAAATGAATTGAAGTACTATCCAAACGGCCTGACTGCGCCAAATTCTGAATGAAGCTGTACATTGGCGTAATACCACTGCCCGCTGCCAATAAAATTAAAGGCTGCGTTTGAGCAGGCAATTGCATGTCGCCATAAGGTACACCAAATTCTAATGCGTCGCCCAACTTAGCCTGCTCAACCAGCCATGTACTGACTTTACCCTGATCGACCTTTTTCACGGTCAATAAAACATGTTGTGCATCTAACTGAGTCAAACTATAAGTTCGCTCATAGCGTACACCTTGAATGTTTACATAAACTGGATGATGCTGACCTGCTGCACCCATTTGAAACTTTTTATTGACTTGTAGTGTGAGACTCACCACATCTTTTGCGGTTTGCTCTTTTTTTACAATTTTGCCGAGTGACTGATTCACCGACCATAAAGGATTTACTTTTTGCAACCAGAAGTTTGCTGCATAAGGGTCTAACACAGCCGTTGCAAGACTGCTAAGGGGAGATTTTCTTTTTTCAGTTAGCTGCATGATTCAGCACCACCCGATGAAATTTTAATTATTATACATATGTATATATATTTGTATATACACTTGTATTGTTTCTAATCATTTCACAAGTACTAGCGCAGCCGCTATAATGCCTCTAAGCTTATAAATTATTGAAAATATGACTCAACCTGCCATGAAAACAAACCATGATGTGACTTTCCCAGAATCTGAAACGGTTCGTGAGCCTCTTGTCGTGCGTACGGTTGGGCGAAAAGCCACCATTACCAAACAAGAGCTATTTCAGGCAGCATTAAATTTAATTGGCCCACAGAAAAGTATCGCCTCGTTAAGTTTACGTGAAGTTGCACGTGAAGCAGGCATTGCACCAAACAGTTTTTATCGTCATTTTAAAGATATAGATGAACTTGCGATTGAACTGATTGATCGTGCAGGAGTGGTGTTGCGTCAAATTCTGCATGAAGCACGTTTAAAAGCATCAAAACAAAACAGCATTATTCGCAGTTCGGTTGAGGTATTTATTGAACAACTAGATACCGATGAAGGCAATTTAAGTCTGCTATTACGTGAAGGTTATACAGGTTCAACCTCGTATAAACTTGCTGTTGAGCGCCAGTTGAATTATTTCCAGCAAGAATTGCAGGATGATTTAATTCGTTTGGAGCGTCTAAATAACAGTAAATTGGCACATCCCGACATTGCAGCTAAAGCCATTACACAACTAGTATTTAATATGGGCGCTAAAGTCATAGATATGCCGACTGCAGCACGTAAAGAAACCGCCGAACAAACCATGATTATGATTCGTATGATTTTAGAAGGTGCACGTCATTTAGATGAAGCGAAAATCTGATAAATTCTAGTTTATCCCTTCCTATCCAAGCTACTTTGTCCATTTAAAGCTGCTTTTTTTATTTTGGACGCATCTATTTTCATCTGCCACATATTTTTTACAACCAAAAATTGCACGTCACTTTATGACGCTGAAATTCGACAAGTCATGCTGAATTTTTTAAGATGCTATAGCAATAACAACAAATACGAAGGCAAAATAATATGCTATTTCTTGATGATATGGCTCAGACTGAACCACAACGCAAGATTACACTCGATTTATCACAAGATGCCGCCACTATTCAGCAGCAGATCGTCACGCTTAGTCAAAAATATCAACCCGAAGTAATTGTTGCCGAAGGTCTTGAGGCAGATTTTATTTTAGGAAGCTTAACTGAAATTCTGCCTCACTGCGGTGGAATTGCGCTTAAACAACCTACCTTAAACAATGTTTCACTCGAAAAACTGCAACATGCCTATATGCAGCGCGGCAAACAGCGTTTTTATGAGGTGAGAATTATGTTGTTACAGACACATCCTCAGTTTAAGTTATTTAGTGATTTATTTTATATGATGCAACCCGAAGACAATTTTGAGGTAGAAGTTGAATATCTGCTCAACACGTATTTTCTGATAGGCACTAACAACGCTAACTAAATAACCGAATGACAAAATAATTCAACATAGCCATAAAAAAAAGCGCCCGAAGGCGCTTTAGCATAAATACAACATATTCAAATTTAAAATCAATCCGTTATGGCTTTACCACCACCATCACCTGAATCGCTTCAGGCGTGACCGATAAACCATCTAATAATGCCAAACCTTCTTTTTGCAATTTCTGTAAACGTGTAATTTCATCTTCACGAATACTTGGGTTAAATTGTTTCAAATAGCTTAAACGATCGATCTCATATTGCCATTTTTTGCTATATACGTCTTTGGCTTGTTGTTTAAATTCAGGCAAGGCAGCTTTAGCCAATTCCAAAGCCTGTTTATAACGTGCTTCAATCACATCACGGCGTGCTTTCACCACTTGGCGGCAACTGTTACCATCTAAATGATGTAAATAAGGTTTTAAAACTTCAGACGAAATTTTTTGCGATAAATCCTGACCTTTTTCACTCAATAACACACGAATGAGTTGTTGCGGCAAACTGGACGGTAAGTTCAGAGCTTTAGGTGCAATAACATCTACCTTAAACCAGACTTCTAACAATACTGAGCCTTGTGGCAAAGCTGCAGATTTTAATACTGCAACATTGGTGCTACCAAAACCTTGCGTATTGATCATTTCCATCACACTTTCGGTGAATGGATGTTCCAAGGTCAAATACTGAGCATCTTCACGAATTTGTGCCTGATCGCGATAGAAAGTCACAGTCATGCCTTCTTCATCTAAAGTTAAACCTTGAACCTGCATCTGATCGGTTGGTTTAATAATCACCGTACCGTTACTTTGCTCATCAAAGTCGATATTGGTCGATGCCATAAAGCGCTTCATAAACATCGGCAACGTAGTATTGTCATCATACTCTTCAAGTGCCTGCACAATTTCTTGTGCCACTACAGGACGACATGAGTTGTATTCCAATAAACGATCTCGTCCAGCTTGTAATTCGGCTTCCAAAGCTTCGCGCTGTAAGCTGACTGCTTCTAGCAAATCTTCAAACTTTTGTCCTAAATCTGCCAATAAGCAGTCTTTTAAATCAACAATAAAGTTTTCTTGCAAGGTTTGTGCAGTGGGTGAAATATTGCTAAAAATATTGAGTGCTTCGTTATACCAACGGAACATACGCTCTTGTGCAGTCCCCACCAAATACGGCACATGAATTTGAATACGGTTTTCCTGCCCAATACGGTCTAAACGGCCAATACGTTGTTCTAACACGTCGGGATTAGCAGGCAAGTCAAACAAAATTAAGTCTGATGCAAACTGGAAATTACGTCCTTCTGAACCAATTTCTGAACACAATAAAATTTGCGCACCATACGAATCTTCTGCGAAATATGCTGCCGCTTGGTCACGCTCCAACAAGCTCATGCCTTCATGGAACATTGCAGTACGAATACCTGCATGTAGGCGGAGCGCATTTTCAAGGGCTTCTACCACAGGACCACTACGCGCAATTAAAAGCACTTTTTTATGTTTTAAATCGCTACGTAAACGCTCCATTAACCACATTACACGCGGGTCAGTTTCCATCCAACTGCCATCGAGCTGTGCTTCTTCTGGCCACATTTGTTCACGCAGCTTACCATCTTTAGACCAATTTTCTGGTGCAGGTAATGGCGCAGGCTGACAATCACGACCTGGGAAACCTTGAATTGCTTCACGGGTATTACGGAACAAAATACGTCCTGTACCATGACGGTCTAATAATTCGTGGATGGCACGGAAACGCTGCTCTGGGTTATCTTCAATGCGATGTCCCAATAAGCCTTCTAGTGCAGCCAAATGGCTTTCTTCCAATGCGGCATCTGACATTAAGACTTCAGCAATTTTTGCCGTATGCTGATATTGCGCTTCTTCATCCAAGAAACGGTCTAGCGAACTAAAACGCTGCGGGTCAAGTAAACGTAAACGTGCGAAATGGCTTTCTACACCCAATTGCTCAGGCGTTGCTGTGAGCAATAACACTCCTGCAGTTTGTTCGGCTAATTCTTCGACCAAATCATAACGATCATTACCACCTTCTTCTTCGCTCCACATTAAGTGATGCGCTTCATCGACCACCAGCAAATCAAACCCTGCTTCTAAAGCTTGTTCACGTAAGTCATCGTGGTCAATCATTAAATCTACTGAAGCAATAATGCATTGTTCAGTCAGGAATGGATTTAATTCTGGATCGTGTTCTTTAATGGATGCCGTGCGAGTTAAATCGAACAAAGAGAATTGCAGATTGAAACGGCGACGCATTTCAATCATCCATTGATATTGCAGCGAATCAGGTACCAAAATCAGAATTCTTTCCGCACGTCCTGTTTTGAGTTGCTGATGGATGATTAAACCTGCTTCGATGGTTTTACCCAAACCAACTTCATCTGCCAACAAGACACGTGGCGCAAAACGCTTTCCGACTTCATGTGCAATATAAAGTTGATGTGGAATCAAACCTACGCGCGAACCGACCAAGCCACGCAGCGGACTGCTTTGCATATTGGCTTGCATCAACAAGGCTTCAATACGCAGGTCGTACCATTCTTTATAGTCAATTTGACTAGCAAGCAAGCGGTCTAAGGGTTTTGAAAGTTGGATACTGGCGCCAATACGGGTTTCGTTCAGCGATTTCTTTTCTTCACTGCCGTCTTGCAAACGACGCACCACGTTATAACGTAATACACCATGACGGTCTTCAACCGACTCAACCGTCCACACATTGCCTTCTTGGTCTTGAACTTCATCATTTACATTAAAAATGATGCGCGATAAAGGTGCGTTATTGCGTGCATAGACACGGGTTTCATCACTTTTAGGGAATAAAATGCTGACCGATCGCTCATCTACATCAATCAGAACACCTAGTCCTAATTCTGTTTCTGTGTCTGATAACCAACGTTGACCAATAGCAAACTGCTGCAATTTTTCCACCTTTATTTAGAAGTTAGGACGTATAAATTTTTGCGCAAAACTTGATGAGTATTTGAGCAAAAATTCAGGGTGTATAGCAATATATTTTGACATAAAGCGCACTAAAAAGAGAGCCTAAAGCACAGGCTTTACATAATCTTTTTAGCTTAAAATGGGACTGGGCAAACAAACTGCACACGTTGCTCAGTTTGTGGATGTAGAAAACTCAATTCGGCAGCATGTAAACACAAACGTGGCATCAGCTGTTGCTGTTCTGGCGTAGCATATAAGGTATCGCCAATAATCGGATGACCTAAATATTGCATGTGCACTCGCAGTTGATGCGAACGACCTGTAATCGGGTTCAGTTGCACACGAGTCACGATTTGCCCCTGCAATTCAAACTGTTCCAATGCGCGCCAATGCGTTAATGCAGGTTTGTTATGGGTTGCATCGGCAATGTGTAATGGAGGATGTGCAGGATCATAGACCACAGGCACATCTACAGTGCCTTCACCTTGCAGTTGCCCTGCCACCAATGCCTGATAGGTTTTGTCGGTTTGGCGTTCTTGAAACTGACGCGAAATTTGTTTTTGCGCCCATTTCGTGAGTGCAAATACCAAAATACCCGAAGTGTCACGATCTAAACGATGAATCAGCAAAGTGCGCGGTTCAATTTCAACCAAACGACTCATCACACAATCTTGCAAATCTGCTGTTTTACCTGGAACGGTGAGTATGCCAGCGGGTTTATGGATTACCATAAACTCATCGTCACGATGAATCAGGTGTTCGCTTAGAAAATTACTCAATTTCAATTCCAGGCTTGATCGTGAAAATAAGGCGGCAATAATAAAAAGCCTGACACAGAATTACAATGCAAAATTTGCGAATTCCAGATGAATTTTCCAATTTGCTTTGCTGAAACAACTAATCTGCTGAATTTTAAATCAGAGAATTTTTAGAAATGTGTTTTTACAGCGTGGGGCTTTGTTACACAAATATTTTTCAAGATAATGATTTTAAAAGGTTTATTAAAATTTTGATAAAAATAAATATAATAAAACGCAGATTCAAATCATAGTGCTAGGTATTTGTACAACAAAGCCGTTCTGAAGCAATATATTTGATGGCGGGCGTAAATGAAGTAATAGGATTCATATTTAGTTTGACGTGGAAATTGTAGCGTTTGACAAGATTTTTATCTAAGCCTTTGATATTAAATTGAAGAGCATGCTCTTCAATTTAACCTAAAGCATAGGCATTGTTTAGATACCTATGCCTTTTAGGACGGTGTTAAGGAGAGGTCAAATTACGCTTTCATTTCAGCAAAGGTTTCTTTCGCTGCTTGAATAGTGAAAGCAATATCTTCATCACTATGTGCAGATGAAATAAAGCCCGCCTCAAAAGCAGATGGTGCCAAGTTCACACCACGTTGCAACATCCCATGGAAGAATTTACGGAAAGCATCGACATCGCATTTCAGCATAGAATCAAAACTGGTGATGTCATCTTGGTCTGTAAAGTACAAACCAAACATCGCACCGACTTGTTGCGTCTTGAATGGAATACCTGCTTCATCTGCTGCAGCTTGCAAACCTGTTAACAATTTTTTCAGTTGCGCGGTTAAGTTTTCATAAAAACCTTCAGCACGTAAATGTTTAAACATTTCAATGCCCGCACGCATCGCTAACGGGTTACCTGACAAAGTCCCTGCTTGATACACTTTACCCAATGGCGCAATACATTGCATGATTTCGCGTTTACCACCAAATGCGCCCACTGGTAGCCCTGCACCAATAATCTTACCAAGTGTGGTCAAGTCTGGTTTAACATTATAATGCGCCTGAGCACCGCCCAAACCAACACGGAAACCAGTCATTACTTCATCAATAATAAAGACTGAACCGTGTTCATCACACACATCACGAATCGCTTGTAGAAAACCATCAATCGGTTTAACCAAGTTCATGTTGCCCGCAACAGGTTCAACAATCACACCTGCAATTTCAGCACCAAACTTTGCAAAACATTCTTTTAAGGTGGCGATATCGTTATACGGTAAAGTCAATGTATGTTTAGCAAAATCGGCAGGAACACCCGCAGAAGTTGCTTCACCTTCGCCACTGGTTAAAAGTCCTGAGCCTGCTTTCACCAACAGCGAATCTGAGTGTCCATGATAGCAGCCTTCAAATTTGACGATTTTGTCACGACCTGTATAACCACGCGCCAAACGAATTGCAGTCATGGTGGCTTCTGTACCTGAGTTAGTCATACGAACCAATTCAATTGAAGGCATAATTTCGCAAATAATATCGGCCAACGTCGTTTCATGCACAGTTGGCGCACCAAAACTCAAACCATCTTCAGCAGCAGCCTGCACCGCCTGAATGATAGCAGGATGGGCATGACCTAAAATCATTGGTCCCCAAGAACCTACATAGTCGACATAGCGTTTGCCATCGACATCGTACAAATAAGCACCTTTGGCTTTTTCTATAAATACAGGGGTACCGCCTACCCCGTTAAATGCGCGTACAGGTGAATTAACCCCACCTGGAATATGCTTATTGGCTTGTTTAAACAATTGTTCTTGCTTTGGAGATAAGCTCATGAAGGCACTCAACTCAAAAAATAAAATAAAATTAGCTGTCTGCTTTAAGCTTCTGCTTGGAAAAGTACAGACCAATCATAAACACGCTGTGCAACAGTATGCATCGGACGTCCTAATATATCACTAATCACTGCACATAAATCTGCACCTGCATCAATGACGGGCTGACTGTTTTCAACAGTTAAACCACCAATTGCACAAATTGGGACATTGAGTTGTTGCTTCGCTTGTGTGAGCGTGTCTAATGTGAGTCTACTTGCCTCAGGTTTAGTCTCAGTTGCGTAGACTGCGCCAAAAGCCACGTAGTTTGCGCCATCGGCAATGGCTTGTTTTGCCAATTCAATCGAGTTATTACAACTACGACCAATCAATACATCTTGTGGTAAACGTGCAACCGCTTCAACAATAGAGCCATCCTCTTGACCCAAATGTACACCAACACCATATTTCACTGCAGTTTCAAGATCATCATTAATCACAAATGGCACTTTGTATTGATCACACATGGATTTCATATATTCAATTTCGTATGCCTGCTGAGTTTGAGGCACATTTTTACGACGATATTGCAACACCGCGACTTCATAAGTTGCCATCGCCCCTTCTAGTTTTGCCAAAAGCAGTTCGATAGGATCATCATTGGTAATCAGATATAAACCGCGCATAATCTCAGCCACAAATAATACAAGGTCTGCATTATTACATATTCAGGCGACATACGTCAGAACCTCAGGCTCAGCAAGTTTTTTTTATAGGCTCCATAAGCTTCTATTTTGTTTGGGTTTTATTAAGTCAAAAAGTTAAAAATACCAAATTCTAGTGATAGCGTTCTAAGCTAGATTTAGCTTTAATTGAACTGCGCAAAACAAGAACTGTAACCAGTTCAATAAGATATGGATCTTAAAATCCATATGGGTGACTACAGCGAATAACGACATATTTAGGCACCCATTTAGACACATGATCATTTGTGCCAGAGCGCATGTGGGGGTGCGACAAATGATCATGTGTCTATATTTTTTCATGCCGCTCTATCAGTAACCTGCTTGCTCTATATCCTTGCTTAAAGATGAATGACTTCTGATTTAGCGCGATTCTGAATATAAATTTTTCGCATAAAAAAAGCCTAGAGAAAGGTCACTCTAGGCTTGGAAAGTCACAAACTTTTATCAATAAATTTGATGACACATTATTAGAATATTCACTCTATCATTTCAACAAAAAATTAGTTTTATTTGTACATTTTTTATGAAAATAATCACATATCGTTTAGTTTTTGGCTAAACGGTATAACTAAGCACTCAATTCAACTTGAAATTTTATCTTTAGCGCGATCTTGCAAACTTAAATGACCACGCAAAACATCGGCAAACATTCGCCAATCTGAAATAAAACTGTACACAGGCTGTTTAAAACTGGCAGGTTTATTTTTTTCAAAAACAAAGTGCCCGACCCATGCACAGGCATAGCCTGCCAGCAAACCATAGAGTACATATTTGGCTTTTTTCTGGCGTATGGCTTTGCTCACACAATATAAACCGATACTGCTGCCAACAACGTGCAAACGACGACTCATAATGTTGCGGTGTTCAGTTAAATAAAAACGGTAAAATGTTGAATAATCCTGAATTGGCAATTCAAACTTGCGCTCTGGGGTTGGCTCAAATTCGGGGTTTAATGCTGCATTCATGTTCATCCTCCTGATGGTTATAGATTTGAATTATTTTTGATGTTCTCAACACTTTAAACCAAGCAAAATTAAAAACCAAACATTAAAAACCCAAGGTTAAGTCTTACATCTTGGCTTATTTTGGTTACAATCAAACGCACTTTTGCAAAACCTTCGTTCTGCAATTTTCACACATTTATAATACCAATTTGTTTGCCGCTGCTTTGGCGCAACATGCTTTACGTTCAGGATATTTTTCATGGTCGAAGTTGAATTAAAATTTCAAATTCCAGTGGCACGTCGCACTGCACTACTCAAAACTTTAGACCCGAAAAAATCGACCCTAATTCCTTTAAAAGCACGCTATTTTGATACATCTACGCACAGTTTGGCGCATCATGGCATGGCATTAAGACTGCGTTTAGAAGGCGAGCAATGGGTACAAACTTTAAAAGCGGCAGGTCAAAGTCATTTTCATAGTTTTGAACATAATCATCCGCTTGCAGCAATTGAAACTACTGATACTTCACCACAACTTGATCTGCAAATTTATCAAAGCATTCCCGAAGCACAACAATTGCTGAATCATGCTTTGGGACAAAATTGGGATCAGTTGCAACTACAATTTGAAACCGATATTCAACGTACTTCACGACTAATGACCGTTGAAGATACTGACATTGAAATCAGTTTAGATATTGGTCACATTCGTAGCGCAGATGCAGAAGTTGAAGTACATGAGGTTGAGTTTGAACTGAAACAAGGTTCTATTCAGCAATTGCTAGCATTTAGTTTTGAGTGGGTGAAAAAATTTCATTTATGGTTAGATGTACGCAATAAAGCAGAAATTGGACATTTGCTTTCTGTGCAGCAAAAAGTCAGCCCTGCGGCTCAGAGCAAAGAATTTCAATTCAGTAAAAAAGACCATGCAGACCAAAATTTACGTCTGTTAATTGCACAACAATTACAGCATTTATTGCCCAATATTGCTGCAATTTCTGCTCAAGTTGCCGAGCAAAGTCATATTGATCAGGCGCAACTCGCATTGCAGCATTTACAACTAACATTGTCCTTATTTAAAGATTGGTCGAAGCATTTAGGCGATAAATGGGCAATGCAAATTGCAGCATTTAAACAACATTTTGATCACTTGCAGGATTTAGAACACATGCAAGCCACACTCGGCGCGTTTTTACAGAACCCGACGACTGCAGAAAACCTAAAAAAAGATACCTTGTACGCCCAAGAAAAATTGGTCAATTTAGTCCGTTCCACGCAAAATGTGCATCACTATTTAGAATTATTGATGTTTAGTTTAGCCGCGAGCGATCACTCGGGTTTAGACTTAAAAACTGCTGCACAAAACACGTTGCAACAGCAATATAAGCAGTTGCATGAACAATTACAGCACAGTGATATTCACGATTTTGAAAGCTTAGATCAACTGGCTTTGCGTATTCAGGAGCTTAAGTTCAGCTTCCCCATTTTGACGCATATTTATGATGTAAAAAATTTGCAGAAATATAGTAAAGCTTTGAATGATGCCCAGCTTGCAGCTCAGGAATATCAAATATTGGCATCTTCTGCAGCATATATTCAACAAACTGAATTGGAAACGAGCGACTGGTTTGTTTTGGGCTGGCTAACCGCAAAACAGGAAGTGTATGCACAACGTTTATTAGAAGCGACTGAACAATTTATGGTGAGCCGTAAATTCTTAAAATAAGCTCCCTTAATATCCTCACAACAACCGCTAAAAATACTGCAATACAACGGCAGCCTTGTGAATATTCATTCGGCTGCTTTATCTTAAAAACTAAATACAAATTATTTTCTTTTTCAAGCTTTTGTTCACAGTTTCCCCTCTTGTTCATTTATAGATTTACACTATAGTAAAGAGAACTTGTCTTGTTTCATCGAGGGAATTCCCGATGTCTGAAATAGAGTTAAAATTTCAAATTCCACACAACTATCGTGCGGCATTCGAAAAAGCATTTAAAAAGAACAAACTGGTTCAACAACAACGGTTATGGGCTAAATATTATGATAGTCCTGACCAGCACTTAGCCAGGCAACGCATTGCACTGCGTCAGCGTTTAGAGGGCGATATTTGGCGACAAACATTAAAAGCACCTAGTCCACAACATTATGAACGCTTTGAACTTGAGCATGAATTAGGACATGATGCACCTGAATTGTGTGATTTGGCATGTTATGAAAATCATAAACAAGCTCGGAAGATTTTAAAAAAGGCCTTGGGTGGTTCAGAAGTCGACTTAACTCTGCAGTTTGAAACTGATGTTTTACGCTACAGCCAATTGGCACATTACAAAAACAGCCAAATTGAAGTTGCTTTTGATTTAGGTGAAATTCGACAAGGCAAAAATTCGGTTGAAATTTACGAAGTTGAGTTTGAACTGAAACAAGGTGAAATTACAGATTTAATTGCCTATATTCAGCCGTGGATTAAAAAATATCATTTATGGCTTGACACACGCAGTAAATCGCAGCGTGGCAATATGCTGTATAACAATGAAACCATGATTCCTGTTCAACAACAAAGTGCCTTGCCATTGCAACACCCCGAAAATATGCATGAGTTGTTGACGCAAATTACCCAGAATTGTTTGGCACACTTGCTGCCAAATGCAACTGCGATTGCCAGTCAAGATTATGCTAGTGGGCATGTGCATCAAGCGCGTGTTGCAATTCGACGTTTACGAAGTGCCTTAAAAATCTTTGCTGAATATGATGCATTGGCAAATAACAATTGGGAAAGTCAATTGGCTACCCTCTTTCAGCAGTTAAGTTCGACCCGCGATCAAGATGCTTTGCGTGAAAGTCTGATTCCTCAACTTGAAAACGCAGGCTCACCTATTACCGAACTACCACCTGCAGCATCTGAAAATATTGCGATTGATGCAATTTTCCGTTCACCAACCACCACCTTATTACTGTTACAACTCATGAGTTTTGCGCATTCTGTGGCGGTTGCAGATGCAGAATCAAAACCATTGAAAAAAGTATTACGTAACCGCTTGCAGAAAATGCATCAACAAATTTGTGATGATGCAGGTTATTTCCAAACGTTAGATGTGGACTCTAAACACCGCACACGTAAGCGTGTGAAACGCTTACGCTATACCGTGGAATTTGTGAGCAATTTATTTGCAGAAGATGATGTCAAAACATATTTAAAAACCCTAAAACCATTACAGGAAACTTTAGGACATTTTAATGATTTGATGGTGGCACAAGGTCTATATGAAAGCCATGTTCAAACGGAACCGAAAACATGGTTTGTATTGGGGTGGATTGCGTCTGAAGAGCATCATATTTCCATACAGATTGAACAGGATTTACAGCAGTTTGCTGAAAGTCAGCCTTTTTGGTCCTAGTTGAAGTTTGATCATCAATCCATGATCACATTTAAGCTCAACATAAATTCATTTCATGTTGAGCTTATTTTTTATATTTAATCTGCAAATTCCAGAATTTCTAAAAGATTAACGATATTTACCAAATACTTTCCATGTTTGGTTATCCGCCAAAGGATCTTGATAACTGTCACTGCGCTGCTTACGTGGCTTATCGCGGGCATCGACCAGTTCAAAATGTGATTCGACACTTAGCACAATACCATTCACATAAAAACGGGTGCGCGTGTAATCACTTTGTCCATGTTGAAACACGTAAGTACGCAAATCAATAAACTCACGATGTGCCACCAGTGCTGCACTGTCATCGCTGTCTAACCAACGTTGCATAAGCTGAATTTCCTGCGGTGCAAATTGCCCGCATTTTTCGATCAGGCTAGCAATTCCCCGAAAAGTTTTCGATTCTTTGGCGCGAGTTTTATTCACTCGAATCCGATCGACATGAAAATAAAATAAGGGCAAGTTCAAATGACTGGGTAAATGCACCGCATCAATCACTTCATCTTGCATAAAGGGTTGAAATAAATCCTGCGCACGTTCAATCAGCCCTGTCCATTGCTTATAATATTCTGCTACTTCTGACCGTGTACCATAGTAAATAGGCAAGCCTTCAACATGGGCAAGTTGCACGGGTGGCCAAATATTTTGACGTAATAAAGCTATGTCACTTTTTAAACTTTGTACTGCAATTGCATCTTGCATCAACCACTCCAATTTTGCTTAGGCTATTTTTAGATTAAGGCAAAGGTTTTGTTTCTGCAAGGCTTTGCCTATAATGAAACACTCAGATTTTTAGCTTAGGAAAAATTCATGGTTCAAAAGATTGAAGCAACCGATGTAACCGAAGAAGAAGCATTAAATGCGGCTTTTTTTGAACGTGCCGATGAATTTATTAAACAGGCCAATGGCTTCTGTCATTTTGAAAAAGGCTCGACAGTAAAACCTGCCGAAATTCGTGGTCAGGTGAGTGCTGCCATGTTATTTGCTACTGCGCGTTTTAATACTTGGGTGGCAGCCAATAATTTTAAAGATGGCAATGAAATGCGCGATGCCAAAGACCAAGTCATGTCATATATCTTGCAACAATTTCAAATGATGCTTGAAGATAACTATGATGAATATTGTGAACAGTTTGAAAACTATTTGCGCTTCCGCCACAACGAAGAATTCCATACTCATAAACATGATCACGACCACTCACACGATCATTAATTTTTAATATAAACAAAGCCCTACGGGGCTTTTTTGTTGCGGCTATTTTTCAAATGGCATGACCATAAAGGCAAAGACGTAGTCGGTGAAACCGAATTTATAGAAAGTCTGGATTTTAAAAATAATGGTTTAGCTTTGGGCGCGATTGTCGCCACTGCAGACCCGCACGATTCTAATTTTTAAGAAAATTCTCAAATGACATCACAAAGCCTCTCCATATTTTCGTGGAATTCGTAAAATGGCAGCCGTGCATGAAGATCAAGGGATTTTTGCTTGGGCAGACGAACCACACTTATATCGGAACAAAAAGTTTCTAAAAGGTTTTGAAGCTTTAGCGCAATATAATTTAAGTTTTGATGCATGGACGTATTCGACCCAATTGGGTGATGTCTTGGCATTGGCCAAACAATTTCCAGAAACTTCTATTGTGCTTGACCATTTGGGCACACCCGCAGGACTGTTCGGGCAAGTTGGCACACATACAGGCGTGACCAAAACAGCACGAGAAAATATTCTATTTCGTTGGCAAGAAGATATTGCCGAGTTGGCACACTGCCCAAATGTTTACAGCAAAATTTCTGGCTTATTTATGCCTGTTTTAGGTCATCAATTTCACCTGCAAAAACGTGAAGCCTCGAAACAGGAAATTATAGATTTAACTGCACCACTGATTCAGCATGCCTTACAAAGCTTTGGAATATATCGGTTGATGCTTGCCTCAAATTTCCCAATGGATCGGGTGAATACCTCTTTGGTCAATTTAATTGATGCGACCAGTGATATTGTTGCGGCTTATCATCCAAATGCTTTGCAGCAAGTATTTCATCATAATGCCAAACAGTTTTATCGCTTTTAAAGCTTTAGCCAGTTGAGCATGGATAGAAAACTTACAAAAAAAACGCATCGAAATAGATGCATTTTTCTATCTGCGAAAATTAAATCTTTATTTAGAATACGGCTTTAACGGAAGCACTTCAAGATTGGCTTGTCCATACTGATCGGCGGCGACTTCAAGCAAATGTTCTAAGCGTAAATATTTCTGAATCACAGCATCTACATCGGCTTTAGTGAGCTTTGCCAACGCTTGATCACGCCGTTCACGATAGCGCAAATCACGACCTTGTTCTAATTGTGGCACCAACATACGGTGGATAGTGCGTTCATCTTCCAAAGCAGTCACACGTTTTTTCAAAATATCAGCTTTTGCAGCTTCAACTTCTTGCAAACTGACACCATCACGTTGCAAATCCTGGAACACTTTATGCACCGCCTGTGACACTTGAGTCGACTTGCCTGCACTGTATTGTGCAGAAATACTGAGTGCACCCGACTCTTCAAATTCACTTAAACTCAAACCACTACTAAAACCATAAACCAATGCATTTTTTTCACGTAATTCTTGCGCCAAACGTGAAGACAATTGCGATTCGCCCAAAATATAACTCAGCACCATCATGGCAGGTGTATCAGGATGATTCACGCCTAAAGGTAAGGTCAATAAACTTTGATAACTGCCAAACTCACGCTGTTCTGACAATACATGCAGCTTTTTTGCAGGATATGCTGTATAGGTTGAATCTAAGCGTTGATACGCTTCCGTGTTACGTGATTGCCCTAAACGCTGAACTAAAATTTTTTTAATTTGTTTCGGATCAAATTCACCTGTAATAGCAATATGTGCATGATTCATGGCAAAAAATTGACGATATAACTGCTGCACCTGCGCTTGGGTTGCAGCTTTCAGTTGTTGCTTCGCGAATTCAGGCTCAAAGTGATAGCGTAAATCGCCCTGCGGATAAATTTCAATTAAACGCGCCATAGTCAAAGCTGCCACAGTTTCAGGCTCGGTATAAGGTCGCTCTAAACTGGATAAACTTTGAGAACGAATTAAATCAAACTGACTTTGCTCAAAGCTTGGGTTTTGCATGACATCTAAAATAAAGTTAAAAAACGTCTCAAACTTTTCTTTTTTTGCCACAATCTGAATATGAATCGTATTGGCATCGGCTTGTGCAAAAGCTGAACCACCTGCTGCAATTGACTGATCGGCAATGTCTTGCAAGCTATGCTCTTGAGATGCACGCAGCAACAAATACGCAGTTAAATCCAGAATCTCACCCTGTTTAAATAATGATTGTGCCGTACCAAAATTCACTGAAATAGTGGCATAAGTTTTATCATCCCGCGTTGCAGTTGGAAATAATGCATACTTGGCACCATTTTTTAAGCTGCCACGCTGAATCTTTTTTTCATTTTGAATCAAAGCTTGTTTAGATTTTTGCACATAGTCTGTCACTTCTTGCTGATAACTTTGCACATCTTTCAACGGTGCAACAGGTACATCTTGCTGGTCTAAAGTTTTTGCTGTATTTGAATTATTTTTTTCTATAATTGCCTGTTTCTGATCTTCAGGTGTAGGCCGAATATCCCCTATTATGCGATGTTCTGCAGTAAAAAATTTTTTTAAACGCTGATTGAGCGTATCTACATTTAACTGTTGAATATCTTGTAAATCTTGCCAGTATTGTGTCCAGTCGCCCTGGTACGCCACTGCATAATCACTCAAGCGACCACCCAAAGCAACCGCATCATTCATCACACTGTCTGCCTGATTTTGAATCAGGTTTTTAACCCGTTGTAACTCGGCATCATCAAAGTTTTTTGCCTGTTCGATACTTTGATTCAAGCCAATTTGTACTTGCTTTGCATCATGATTGGGCGCATACAAAGCCCCCATCAGCACCAAATTAAAATCTTGATCTAACCATGTGCTGGACTGCACCATGGTACTTTTGCCTGTTTCTACCAGTCCTTGATACAAATGCCCACTCGGTTGCAAAGTATGTAAATAAGGTGACAATACCAAAGCTGTTTTGATCTTTTCGTCATTGCCATTTAAATACAGATTAAATTTGGCCAGTTGACTGCCCTTTTTTACCACGAAATTTCGTTGCTGAATTTTGTTACTCTCTAATCGTGGCACTTGTACTTGTTTGGGAATTTGCCGTGCTGTAATTGGACTAAAATGCTGATCAATTTGCTTGAGCACAGCGGCTTGATCAAACTTACCTGTCATCACCAAAATAGCATTATTCGGTGCATACCAAGTCCGATAAAATTGATTTAACTCCTGCATTTTAATGGATTGCAGTTCGTTTAAATCGCCAATGGGTAAACGTCCAAAATACTGATTGCCATAGGCCGTTTTCCACACCTGATCCAATAAGACTGAAAATGGCTGATCCATACGCACTTCGCGTTCACGCTTTACAATCTCAATTTCTGCAGGCACATATTTTTCCTGCATAACCAATTTATCCATGCGCTCCGCTTCAAGATAAATCATTTCATTGACTGCGCGTGTTTCAGGACGAATGATGTTAGTGTATTTGGTCGAGTAATAATCGGTGCTGGCATTGTGCATTAAACTATATTGATCTAAACGGCGCTGAAACTCTTCGGCAGGTACATTTTCTGTACCTTTAAATGCCAAATGTTCCAACAAGTGTGCCAAACCACCTTTGCCTTGTGGGTCATTGAGTGATCCTGTCAAATACACCATATTCATAAAGACTTTGTTTTCTTTTTGATTAGGTGCAAGAATGACACGCAAACCATTATCTATTTGATATTCTTGTATATCTTGTTTTGATTTAACTAAAACAGGCTGGGCAAAAACCACACCGTTGAATGCCAACACACATAAAGACAAGCTTAAGGTTTTCAAACGTAGCAACATTATTTTTCCGATAAATTTCATTTTATTTTTGACTGCTACAGCGCACAGTCATCACGCATTTTTGCCAAAACAGCTTAACAAGATGTACTTCTTTGAACAGTAAAAATTTGCAAAATTCAGGATTTAAATCAAACAACCAACGCACTGCCAAATTTGAATTAAAGCATAATTTCACCCTGTAGATATAACTGGGCATAACCTGAGATTTCGATGCGATCATTGGGCAAAATCTGGCAATACAGTACGCCACCTCGGGCTGAGGCCTGATATGCCACAAGTTCGGTTTGCTGCAATTTTTCTGCCCAAAGTGGTGCAATTGCAGTGTGAATTGACCCTGTAACAGGATCTTCTGCAATGCCCATAGCAGGAGCGAAATAACGCGATACGCAGTCATACTGTGTATTTGCAGAGGCAGTAATTGATACATCAACACTCGACTGTGCTGTGATAGCTGTACGTAATTGTCCCAATTGTTTTAATAATTCAAGATTCGGCTGTTCATTCAGCACATCTTGTACCGATTCATATTCCACAATATAAGCTTGTGCATTGATATAGACGTTTTTAAATGGTTTAGTCAAAGCTTGTCGTAAAATATCGGGATAATCTTCAACTTGCTGGGCAGCACGAATCGGGAAATTCATGCAAATTTTGCCATCTTGCTGTTGCTGAACTGTAAAAATCCCCAAATTTTTCACATGAAATTGAATTGTCTTTGCCTCGGTAAAATCCTTAAATAAAACAAAGCTGCTGGCAAGTGTCGCATGTCCACAAAAATCGACTTCTGTTGTGGGCGTAAACCAGCGAATTTCAAAGTTTTCCGCATCTATCATTTTGACAAAAGCGGTTTCAGACAGATTATTTTCCAATGCGATATTTTGCATTAAATCATCAGCTAACCATGTTTTGCTAACAAGTACGGCGGCAGGATTGCCTTTAAACAGTTCTTGGCTAAAAGCATCGACTTGATAGATTTTCATTAATGAACTCATGATCCTAAAAATATATACACTGATTTCATCTTAAGTTCTTTTCACTATAAGTGACTAGCCTATTTCTGTACTTTCAATCTACTAAGTGGTTTGATTTTGGATTAATTCGGCATAAAGCGAGCAGTAGTATCAGGTAATTATGTTATTCACTGCGATGCAAAGCTTTAAAATCCCCCTTCTTTATTCCAATATTTGATTAAGTAGAAGATTACTTGTCCAGCGTTTAATACGGCTTGATCTAGGAAAGACTGTCATTTGCATTCATTAGCTTTCATTTCGTAATAGCATCTTTATAGACCTATTAACTGGACTTGTATTAGGTCTTTAAATTGATAATATTGACTGTACATATTGTGGAGTGATGCTAATGAACAACATTATTCACAGTCGATTTGTGGCTAGTATTTCCAAGCTTAAAGAAAACCCAATGAAAGTCGTGAATGGAGGATTCGGTGAAGCTGTAGCTATTCTAGATAGAAATACCCCTGCTTTTTACTGTGTTCATGCTGAGTTGTATGAAGAAATGATGGACTTAATTGAAGATCGAGAGTTTATAAAACTGGCTGAAGAAGTTGATACTACAGAAACAGTAAAGGTATCTATTATTGACCTACGAGCCAGAGTTGGCAGACGCAGCTCTGAAGAAGTCTGATAAACTAAATCCACAAATTTTAGGTAGTGTTCAAAAAACTGTGTCATTTCCTTAAACTGTTAAAAACAGGAATGATGCATTATGGCAACTACATTTGATTTTGAAACAGCCTTAAAACAACTCCAGTCAGGACAAGCACTGACTGGAGAAAATGGCATACTCACCCCTTTAATTAAACAACTGACCGAAGCTGCTCTTGAAGCAGAAATCGAGAATTACATTGAAGCGAATCCGAAACAAGGTAATCGCCGCAATGGCTATACTCGCAAGACAGTAAAATCTACATCAGGTTCATTTGAGCTTGAAACCCCTAGAGATCGAAATGGTGAATTTGAGCCACAGTTAGTTAAAAAGAACCAGACCAAATTATCAGAAGAAATTGACAATAAAATCATATCACTCTATGCACTTGGTATGAGCTATCGTGATATTCAAAAGCATGTTGCTGATATGTATGGATTGGAGATTTCAGATGGTGCTATCACCAATATTACAGATAAGCTCCTCCCTCAGTTACAAGCATGGAAACAACGCCCACTCGATACAATTTATCCCTTTGTTTGGTTAGATGCCATACATTACAAAGTGAAGGATAAAGGTGTTTATGTGAGCAAAGCGATCTATACCATTTTAGCTTTAAATGTTGAAGGTAAGAAGGAACTACTCGGCTTGCATTTATCGGAAAGCGAAGGGGCGAACCATTGGCTTAGTGTACTGACAGACCTACAAAATCGTGGTGTTCAGGATATTCTGATTGCCTGTGTAGATGGACTAAAAGGTTTCCCCGAAGCCATAGCAGCGATTTACCCTCAAACAGAAATACAACTGTGTATCGTTCATCAAATTCGTAATTCTTTACGCTATGTTGCCAGTAAAGATCAGAAGGCATTTATGGCTGATTTAAAGCCAATTTACCGTGCTGATACCAAAGGGGCGGCAGAAGTAGCACTGGATGAGCTAGAAGAAAAATGGGGCGAAAAATATGGTGTGGTCATTCAGTCATGGCGTACCAAATGGCATCTACTATCCGCCTATTTCAAATACCCTAAAGCGATTAGGAAGCCGATTTACACCACCAATGCCGTTGAAGCCGTACATCGTCAATTCCGCAAACTAACCAAAACCAAAGGAGCTTTCCCCAATGAGGATAGTCTGATGAAATTACTGTATATTGGTATTCAACAGGCATCAGAAAAATGGACAATGCCTATTCAGGAATGGGGACAAACGATTACTCAATTATCCATTTACTTTGAAGGTCGATTAGATGATATAATTAAAATCTAGTCAAATTTACTGACACAGAATTTTGAACGCCCTCAAATTTTAGCCCCCCTATCTCAGATTGTGGCTTTATTTTTTGTATTTCTGCGCTTCATGATAAGCATCAATTAGCCTGCTTACCTTACAACTGTGTAGCATAATGCTTTCCGCAATGGTATCAGGAGCAACATGCCTAAAATTATAATCCTCTTTTCCACTCGATGTTCTGACAGTCCCGTCAGGGCTATAAGTGTAGGTTATTAGCGACAAAAGCCTATGTTTTCGGTTTCTGCAGTCATATTCAACTAGAGCCTTAGACTTTATCAATTCACCACCGTTCTTTCTCTTAATGGCTTTTGACCAAGATTGCGCACTACCCTTCTGCGCGTCTGTTGTAATTGTTTCCGAGTCTACAAAAAATTCCTCACCACTACTCGAAGTTGTTACCAACTTCCAGTCCGCAGAATAAGCTACTGATGAGACAAAAAGAAAAGCCAATGGTATTGTTTTTATCATTCCACTCGCCTCAAAAATAGAAAGATGGTAACATGAATATTGATTAATCAGTATCTAATCAATTCGTGATCTGCTGCATTTCTACAGGAGATACCCTACGAGCTTTAGCGCCCTATACCATTTCAGTAGCGCAGCCCTATTGTATTGGCTATTGAAAAGACAAGTTTCACACATTAGTCAATTCAGGCGATATTAAGCAGCCAACACGTCTTTATGACAAAGATATATTTAGTATCCATCTTACATGAAGAATAAAGTTGAAGAACACAAAACAGAATCTGTTATGATAACTCACACTTAGTGGGCTTCTCTTTATCAGCTTTTACCCTTCATCTCCCAAAATGGGTAACTAAACGGGTAACTCGAAAACCACAACAAAATATATTTAATTTTTTAGTAGGTTACAGTGAAAATCGTTATCCTAAATAAACCATATGACGTTCTCTCCCAATTCCGTGAAGATGAAAAACATCTTACCATGTCTGCTTTTGTTGATGATCCAGACTTACGTTTAGCTGGGCGTTTAGATATGGATTCGGAAGGCTTGGTATTCCTAACCGATCATGGCGGCTTAAATCAGTTTATTACCAACCCTGCCAATAAAAAATACAAAACCTACTTGGTACAAGTCGAAGGTGATGTCACAGAAGAAGCCTTGGTACAACTACGCAAAGGTGTAGAGCTTAAAGATGGTATGACCTTACCTGCACAAGCACACAAAGTAGATGAACCAGAATGGTTATGGGAGCGTGATCCACCTGTCCGTTTCCGTGCTTCTGTACCAACCTCTTGGGTTGAAATATCAATTTGCGAAGGACGCAACCGTCAAGTACGCCGCATGACTGCTGCTGTTGGTTTTCCAACATTACGTTTGATTCGTACTAAAATTGGTTCAATCGACTTGGTACAACTTGGCTTGCAACCTGGCGAAACCAAAGAAATTGAACCGTTGTTGTATCCTGACTTTAAAGATATCCCTGCGGCAGAGCCATATCGCTCGCGTTCTTATGTAAAAAAACCAGGTGGTACGGGCGGCAAACCAATGCATCAGAAGAAAAATAAAGATGGTACGCCTAAGAAAAAATCTGGTACGCCACGTATTTGGCAAATGGAAGAAGGTGAAAAACCACGTCGTAAGACCAATGGTACAACACGCCCAAATACCAAAAGTCGTGGACGTCGGGCGCGTTAAGCTTCTATAAGATAAGGTCTTAAGTAATTTAAGGCCTTAACAAACTAAGTATTCTCACTTTCTAAATTACTCAGTTTTAAATGCTCATAAGCTCCTTGCATAAAAGGTTTAAAACTTATGTGCATTTTTTGAATATATTTTGAGTGCCACGCAAAATGACTTTCCCATAAATTTTGATCATAACTATCGACAGCTATTGAGTATTGAATGCGTGATGACTTTTTGCTATCCAATCTTAGCCACTCTAGTGCAGCCCCAAATTGCGCTTCAATTTGTGTCTTGTGCGACTCAAAATAATCAAAAAGCACTTTGTTTTCCCAAGCGCTTCCACGCCCCATAGAAAACTCAACACGTAACATTTTTTGTAAATAAATTAAAGTAAACGCACATCCAGAAATACCAGAACCTGTATTTAGCCAATGATCATCCTTAGGGCTAATATTGGTATACATATTATTGTGGGTTTTTTCAAAATATTCTAAAAGATGAGTCCAATACAAATATTTAATATCATCTTTATTATATTTTTTTTTAATACTTGATACTTCTTCTGCCTCTTTTCTACTTAAACGCACCATATATTCTGAAGCTTCTGGTACAGGAATAATTTGCTGAATCTGAATCAATAGTTGTGAATCCAGTAAATAGGGAACAACTTTGATACACTTTACATCTATACCACGATCTAACATCCAGAGTGCTGTACTTGTGACCTCTTTTCGAAAATCTCCAGCAACTAATATTAAACGCTGACTATTACGAGTATTTAAAGAGATTGGTGACATTTCATCATCCTGATACTCTTCAAGAAATTGATCAATTAATGATTTAGCTGTTAGTTTTAGTTTTTGTAAATCCGAGCCTTCCTCATTTATTTCAGAAAGCAATTTTTTATTTTTTAATAGATAGTTTGCATAAACTTCAATTATATCATCTACTGTAAATGGAGCGACATAAGAAGCATATTTAATTGCCTGCCAAACTACATCCTTACCAGTTTGATCTCTTTTATTTTCAATTAAAACTAAATTACCTTGTGTATCTAATGCTAATAAATCTAGACGTTCACCTGTTCCATCAAAGCCCGAAAACTCTTTTTGTATAATTAATAAAGGTTCACCTAAAGCCTGTGGATGGTGAGCTAACCACTCTTGTAAATCGTATCTTTCAGTAAGTTGTTGCTCACTCAATTTTGTTACAGGTAGTGGTGCTAATTGCTTTTTTTCGGTTTCAACTTTATACAAACGTAAGCGTCCGCTGAACACACCTTATGAATTCATCCTATAAGCCTTAATTTAGTCCCCACTTAAAAACAAGTGGGGACTAAAATTTATGACTACAAATCACCAGACATCCATCGCATCTCTTGCGAAAAAACGAAGAACATACAGTGCTGAATTTAAACAGCAGATCGTTCAGGCTTGTAAAGCACCGGACGTTTCAATTGCTTCGGTCGCTTTGCAACATGGATTGAATACAAATCTTGTATCCAAATGGATTCGCTTAATTGATGGTAAGCCAGGGAATGATCGCTCACCACTACCGAATAAACCTGCATTTATTGCCTTATCTTGCTCTGCACCATTAGATCCTACTCCTACTGACATGTTAAAGGTTCAAATTACTTTACCCCACTCAAAAGCAGAAATTGGCTTGAAATGGCAAGTATCAGAAATACCTGCCTTGGCAGAATTACTCAAGGCACTTGCAATATGATCCGCATTGATGAAATCTGGTTGTCTACTCAGCCCATGGACATGCGTGCAGGTATGGATACGACCATGGCTCAGGTGGTGAGAGCCTTTGGCTACATCAAACCGCATTGTGCTTACCTGTTCTGTAATAAACGTGGCCATCGCATGAAAGTGCTGGTACATGATGGATTGGGCATCTGGCTGTGTGCCCGGCGGCTGGAACAGGGCAAATTTCACTGGGCTCAAGTTCACCAAGGTGAAACCGTGGCCCTCAGCCCGGAACAGTTACAGGCATTAATCCAAGGTTTGCCCTGGCAGCGCATTGGACGACAGCAGGTGGTGACGATGCTTTAAACCAGGCTGTTCCATTCTGCTATTCTCCAAACGTTCTATTTCCTCTGCGTCATGACCTCAGGCATACTGCGGTCATGAATACGCTGCCTGACTTAAGCCAACTGACCCATGAACAACTGCTGGAATTCACCAGGCAGTTGGCGCTGCAGCATCAGTCTCTAGCACAATCAAACCAACAATTGGATGCCAAAGTTCAACATCTTTCTATTCTCAATCAAAAATACGAGCATGAACTGGCGCTGTTTAAAAAGCACAAATTCGCCCAAAGGAATGAACACTTAACGGCAAAACAAATCCATCTGTGGGATGAAGCGGTTGAAGAAGATATTGCCGCGGTTGATCTAGAACTGGAACGGCTAAATGCAGATAAAACCAATGCAGCGACACAGAAAGCCAAAACCAATAAACCTAAACGTCGACCACTGCCAGATCATCTACACACCATCCGTATTGAGCATGAACCTGCATCAACCCAATGTGCTTGTGGCTGCCAACTCCGTCGTATCGGCGAAGATGTCAGTGAAAAACTGCATTTCAGACCGGCACAGTTCTATAAGGAACAGCATGTGCGTGGTAAATGGGTCTGTGATCAGTGTGACACTCTGACTCAGCAAGCGATGCCCGCCTATGTGATTGATAAAGGCATTGCTTCACCTGAATTGCTCAGCCATGTGCTGGTATCGAAGTATGCCGATCATTTGCCGCTGTACCGTCAGCGCCTGATCTATCAGCGGGCTGGCATTGATCTGTCCAGATCCACTTTATCTGACTGGATAGGTCGCTGCGGTGTAGAACTGGAACCTCTGGCCAATGCCTTAAAAGAGGTGGTGCTGCAACAGCGGGTGCTGCATGCAGATGAAACACCGGTCACCATCATGCGGATGGGTGAGAATAATAAAAAACCGAAGAAAGGTTATGTCTGGGCCTATGCCACCACACAGTATAATCCAGTTCAGGCGGTGATCTATGACTTTCAGGATAGTCGTTCAGGCCAGCATGCTGAAGAGTTCTTGAAAGGCTGGCAGGGCTATCTAGTCTGTGATGATTACAGTGGTTATAAAGCACGTTTTAAATCAGGCCAGGTGATTGAGGTAGGGTGCATGGCCCATGCACGTCGTAAATTCCATGAACTGCATGTAACTGGGAAAAGTCAGGTTGCTGAACAGGCCTTAGTGCTGATTCAGAAACTGTATGCGATAGAAGCAGAACTCAGGAAAAAGACCGATGGTACAGCGGAAGACCGCCGCGAATACCGACAACAGCATAGTCAACCAGTGATGCAACAACTATATGAATGGCTCAACCAACATCATCTGACAGTGCCATCGAGTTCTCCCACCGCCAAGGCTATCAATTACACTCTGAAGCGTTGGCCAGCCTTAAGCCGCTATCTGGATGATGGCAATCTACCGATATGCAACAATTGGGTAGAGAATCAGATGCGTCCCTGGGCGTTGGGACGCAAGAACTGGCTGTTTGCAGGTTCGCTGCGCAGTGGTCAGCGAGCGGCAAACATCATGACTTTAATCCAGTCAGCAAAGCTGAATGGCTTGGATCCGTATGCCTATTTAAGTGATGTGCTGAAAAGGTTACCGACACACAAAGTGACCCAAATTGAAGAATTGCTGCCGCACTGCTGGAAACCTAAATCGAATTAAAAAATAGGTATGGGATTCAGCGGACGCTTACATACAAACTCATTTTTCACTCACACAAAATAATCTGATCAGATAAAAATAGATGCCGAAACATCCATTTTTATAGCTAAACCCTAAATCAGCCTTTTAACCACAATTCCACTTTCGCCTGATCTTGCAGTTTTAATTCAACTTCATGTAATTCGGTCTGCGCAGCTTTCACTTCAAAGGTCATCAACTCATCACGACGGAAAGCATGAACAGTATAAGCTGCATCTTGTTTAGCATATTGCTCAAGCGACTTTGTCGTAGCTTTTAAACCATCTATCGCAACAATCACGTCATGTGCAGAAAGCCCTGCTTTTGCAGCAGTACCTTCACGACGCGCAGCTTGTACCAACACCCCTTCAGGTTTATCTGTCACTTTCAGACCAAATGGCAAAGACTTGTCCTGCTTAAGCTGATACTGAATACCAAATTCAGGCAATAACTGATCTAAAGGCAATTCATCTGTCGTGTTGATTAAATGATGGATTTGCTCTGACCAATCATCTCCTGTCAATTCTTTACATAACTCAGAAATTGTACGCTCATGTACTTGAATGCCCTGTTGCGCATTGGCATACAATTTCTGCATTAAGGCATCTAAGCTTGAACCACGTAAGCGCAAGCCTAAATCTAAGCACAAAGCCACCAAACAGCCTTTGTTATAGTAGCTGGTTCCTGCATGATTCGAGTTTTCATCTTGACGATAGAACTTAACCCAAGCATCAAAACTAGATTCTGCCACCGTTTGAATCGCACGACCCGGATTTTGCAAATAACGATCAATTTGTGCTTTAAGCAGCTCCAAATAAGCCGCCTGATCAATCACACCGCTGCGCAGCAATAACAGATCATCGTAATAAGAAGTAAAGCCTTCAAAAATCCACAACAGTGATGTATAACCTTCCTGATTCAGGTCATAATTGACAAAGCTTTCAGGACGAATGAATTTCACCAACCAACTATGAAAATACTCATGGCTACACAGACCTAAAAAGCGCTGATAATCTTTAGAAGGTTGTTCAGGCTCGTTGGCTTTCGGCAAATCATCACGCGGTGTAATTAGACTAGTACTGTTTGGATGCTCTAAACCGCCATAACTATTGCCTGTTGCCATGGTCATAAAGGTATAGTTTTCAAATGGCGCAGAACCAAACATAGCAATTTGTGTAGCGCAGATTTTTTCAATATCTTGCTGCATACGCACAGCGTTCATCGCGTGTTTGCCCGATACCACAAATTCATGTGGAATATCTGCTGCGCTAAAACTAAAACGGGTTTGTTCTGCCAATTCAAACGGTGCATCAATCAGTTCGGCATAGTTTTTGGCTTTTAAGGTATAACGCCCTTTCACCAAACTTTTTGCTGCCAAACCTGTCGCAAGCTGAAAATGCTTCAGCTCGTCTGGTAAAAATAATTCAACTTCAATAGCTTTATCTTCTTGCCCATCTAAGCCCAAACAAGCACAGGCAGGATTGACATATAAACGCGTTTGATCGACATAAGCGCCACGCACCGACAAATCATAAGCGTAGACATCATATTCCACCGTAATCAATTCATGATCGGTATTAAATAAGCGCCATTTATTCTTTGCAAATTTCTGAATTTTGAGGATACGCCCCGCTTCATCATAAGCACGTACCGACTCAAGATGTTTGGAGAATTCACGAATTAAATAGCTGCCTGGAATCCAAGTAGGTAGTGATAAAACCTGAGTAGGATTAGCCAAAAAACGCACGGTGACATGCATAAGATGCTGACGATAATCGTCAAATTCGATTTGATAATGCAACATAATGGGCAATACAAAATGTATAAATAAAAACTTGGTAACAAGCTTAACATTTTTTTAGCAATTGATGCGTCAATGCGAGATTTGTCTGCATTTATGGCTAGCCATCTGAACAAAAAAGGCATAGCATTCCGTAGTCAATTGACATTTTTTTACTGCTTAAAACCATTGTGACACCAATGGATTGGTGTAAATAAGGAACTTCTTTGAAACGTGTTATCTATCTGATTGCGGCACTCTGCTGGCTATGCAGCGCAATCACGCATGCCGCATTATTGAATATTCAAGCTGAAAGTGTCGAAGCCGAAGCATGGGCAATTTTAGACCCACAATCTGGGCAAGTGATTGCAGAGCACAATAGTCACGTACAACGTGCACCTGCTTCACTCACTAAAATGATGGTGGCTTATATTGTGCTGAAAGATATTCAGGCAGGTAAATTAGACCGACATGAAATTTTGACCGCAACACCTGTGGTAGAACAAGTGATGTGGGATGAATCACAAATGTATCTAAAAGCAGGTGAGCAGATTTCGGTAGATCAATTATTGGCAGGCTTAATTATTATGTCTGCTAACGATGCTGCACTCACTTTAGGTGAACGTGTTGCAGGTGGTGTGCCGCAGTTTATTGCCCGAATGAATCAGGAAGCGCAAGCTTTGGGTATGCAAGACACACATTTTCAGAATCCGTCTGGTGTGACCATGCCAAACCATTATTCTTCTGCGGCAGATATGGCACGTTTGGCACAAGCGATTGTGACTGAAACACCCGATTATTTGGCTTATTCAAAACAGACCAGTTTTACCTATAATCAGCACTTTCACCGTGCGACCAATATTTTATTAAAACAAGACCCAAGTGTAGATGGATTAAAAACAGGCTTCACCAAAGCTGCAGGCTACAACCTTGCCCTAACCGCAAACCGCCCAACACTGGACAGTGATGCACCTGAACGTCGTTTGGTGGTGGTGGTGATGGGAACCAAGAGTGCGCAAAAACGCGCTGAGGTGGCACATCAATTATTAAATTTAGCCTATAGCTATACCCGTAATGAAGTCGCGATTAAACCCAAACAAATGATTGCAGAATTGCCTGTGGTGAAATCGACTTTACGCATGTTTAAGATTGAAAGCAGTCAGCCAAAGTTTGTAACGACATCACTGTATGAACAGCCACATGCAATTAACTTGGCGCAGTTTGATCAAAGCACTCAACGTCTACAACTTACGAATGCACAAGGTGGATTAGAAACACTTGAACCTGCACAGCGCACACAAACGCATGTCAATATTGAATTGTCTGAAAAATTGCTGACTGCGCCATTGGCACAGGTCATGAAACTGGCAACCGTACACGTTTATCAAAATAACCAATTGATTAACAGCTTTTCGATTGAAGAACAGGTCAACATTGTTGAAGCCAATATTTTTGAAAGAATCATGATGTGGTTTGGCAGTTTGTTTAATTTCTTTAGCCATCAACCTGTAGAAGATGAGAAAACTTCACTCGGTTAGAAGCCGATGATCCTCAAGAATTAAATATCACCAAGATGGGCAATGTCCCATCTTTTTTATTGTCATCTACACATCATACAAAGGGCTTAAAATGAGCCTGCCATAAAATCTGCAAATTTATAGGTATGACGCATAAATTTGCATTGAAATTATAAAATTTGCCCCGATTAACTAAAAAATGTCATAAAAAACTCGGAAAAGTGAAGAATTTGCAGAAATGTCTATAACAAATTCCACATTTCACTTTATGATGTACCCTTAAAAAATTGAATGGATCAATAACATGACTGCTATTGCAAATGACCTCGTGGTTTCTTTCCACTACACATTGACTAACGCAGAGGGTGAAACTCTCGACAAATCTCAAGGTGAACCACTTGCCTATTTGCATGGTGCAGGTAACATCATCCCTGGTTTAGAAAAAGCGTTAGAAGGTAAAACAGTAGGCGAAAAATTTACTGTAAACGTACCTGCAGCTGAAGGTTATGGCGAATATAACCCTGACTTAGTACAAGAGGTTCCTACACAAATGTTTCAAGGTGTAGACAACATCCAAGCGGGCATGCAGTTCCAAGCGCAAACTGATGATGGCGTTCAAATCGTAACTGTAAAAGCAGTTGAAGGCGACAACGTAATTGTTGATGCAAACTTCCCACTTGCTGGTCAAGATTTAACGTTTGAAGTTGAAATCGTTGAAATCCGTGAAGCTTCTCAAGAAGAATTAGATCACGGTCACGTACACGGTGCGGGTGGTCATCACCACTAAGATCAGTATTGATCGAAGCAAAAGGCAAAGTATTTTTACTTTGCCTTTTTTTGTTTGCCATTCTAAAATCCAGGATAAGCACATTATTGAAATATCTTTACAGGCAGGCTATTGCGGAAAGATCCTTACAGGAAGAATCAACGCAGTGCATTGTCGTTTTCTTGATCAAATAACCCCCTCACATTTAAGACAAGCTACTCAGCCATGCTTATAATGAAGTCACTTTTCCAGCGATCAACGCAAGCATTCTTCCCATGCAAAGCTATAATTTAGTTTGGTTCCGACAAGATTTAAGAATTTCAGATCACACCGCGCTTTGGCATGCCAGCCAAGCAGGACCTTGTATTGGCGTGGTGATTCTTTCGCCTCAGCAATATCGTATGCATCACGATGCACCCATTAAAATTGACTTTTACTTGCGTCAATTAAATGCGCTAAAAGAAGAACTTGCAGAACTCAATATCCCACTGATTATTCAAATTACACCATCTTGGGCTGACATTGCACAAAAGTTGCTCCTACTGTGTCAAACATTAAAGGACACGCATCCAATTCAAAATATTTATGCCAATATTGAATTGGGAGTAAATGAACTGAAACGTGATCTGGATGTTCAACACACCTTGAACCAACATGGTCAGGACTTAATTTTGTACCATGACCGCACGCTTTTTCCTGTGGGTACGGTGCGCAATCAAAGTATGAAACCTTATCAGGTATTTAGCGCATTTAAAAAGTATGCCTATCAACAGTTGAGTATCAGTATTCCGCGCTGCTTTCCTCTGCCACAACCACAAACCTCTATTCAACTTCCCGAGCAATATATCTCCACAGTACCTAGCTTAAAGCACTTAGGTTTTAATCCGCTTCCAACCACACAACAAGATTTATGGGCAGTCACGGAACAACATGCACAGCAATTATTGGATGATTTTACACGCGAGCAAATGCATGATTATCAGCAACAGCGTGACTTTCCTGCGCTGTCTGGTACTAGCCAATTATCTGCGTATTTAAACTGTGGCATACTCTCCATTCGGCAATGTCTTGCAGCAGTTTTTGTCCATTCACAAGGGCATTTCCATCTTGTAAACATAGGGCAACAAACTTGGTTAGATGAATTACTTTGGCGTGAATTTTATCAACATATTTTGTTTGACTATCCCAAAGTTTCAAAGCACAGCCCTTTTAAAGATCAGACCGCACAAGTAGCGTGGCGCAATGATCCTGCAGGTTTAGCGGCATGGCAACACGGGAAAACAGGCATTCCCATTGTGGATGCGGGCATGCAACAACTCTTACAAACGGGCTGGATGCATAATCGGGTCAGAATGATTTGTGCAATGTTTCTGTGCAAAAACTTGTTGATTGATTGGCGCTTGGGCGAACAGTGGTTTATGCAACATTTAATTGATGGTGATTTGGCTGCCAATAACGGTGGCTGGCAATGGTGTGCCTCGACTGGCACAGATGCAGTGCCCTATTTTCGGATTTTCAACCCCGTGAGCCAATCGCAAAAGTTTGATCCCAATGGGGATTATATTCGCAGTTGGCTACCTGAACTGGCACATTTAGATGCCAAAAACATTCATGAACCGTATGCGAAACATCCACATCTAAAACTGGATTATCCCCACCCAATTGTGGATTTAAAACTCAGTCGTTTACGTGCCATTGAAGCCTTTAAACAGCTTTAAGAATACAAACAGGAAATTGGTCAGTCTCTCCCACCTGGCATTCGTTAGCATGATGGGAGATTACACGATTAAAGCAACTTTAGGCGACTTGCTCGTGACGTTTAAAGACCAATTCGCCTTGTAAAGAACTATCTGCATCGAAATAATAACCCTCACTATTGAAGGCTTTTAAGTCTTCTGCACGTTCCAATTTATTTTCGATGATGAAACGCGCCATCAAACCACGGGCTTTTTTAGCATAAAAACTGATGACTTTATACTTGCCATTTTTCTGATCTAAAAACACAGGTTTAATAATTTCAGCCTGAATTTTTGCTTCCTGCACCGACTTATAATATTCATCGGAAGCCAGATTGACCAATAATGCCGACTGGTTGTGTTTTAAATCTTGGTTAATTAAATTGGTGATGATATCGCCCCAAAAACGATACAAATTTTCACCGCGCGCATTATGCAACTTAGTGCCCATTTCCAAACGATACGGCATCATTAAATCTAAAGGACGCAATAAGCCATATAAACCAGAAAGCATACGCAAATGTTGTTGAGCAAATTCAATATCTGCAGCAGACAAACTATAAGCATCTAAGCCTGTATACACATCACCTTTAAAGGCAAACATGGCCTGACGTGCATTAGCAAGATCAAATTCTACTTGCCAGTCACGAAAACGCTCGACATTTAAATTGGCTATTTTTTCACTCACGCTCATTAAACTGGCAATTTCAGTGGCAGAAAGTTTACGCGCCACATCAATTAACTCTTGTGAATGTTCTAGTAATCTAGGTTTAGTATATTCATCGCTTGGTAATGCAGTTTCGTAATCTAAAGTCTTGGCTGGAGAAATTAAAGCGAGCATAAACCACCTAAATAAAAAATACTGCGCTCACTATAGCAGCAGCTTTCAACAAACTCCAATGCATGTTTTTGTTTCACCCTATCGGAAAAACACGTTGCGTTGTGTTTCCTGCCGATGATCTCTTAAATCAATCCAACATGGATGCTGAGGTGCTTTTATTTCAGCACATGCTTAAAAAACATTGAATGGTTCTGATTAGTCAAACGTATTTTTATTGTACTTGCAACTTTTCTCTAGGCAATAAAAACCCACTTAACTCTCCCAAATTAAGCGGGTTAAATAAAAATTATTTTGTTGTATTGTTCTTGCTGCTTAATATACGGTTGCGATGTGTCATTTAGATGACATTTCAATTAAAAAACGAATGATTTTGATTTAAAAATCATGTATAGATTTTAAACATCCAACACATATCGTCCTAGTTTAACCTTTCCACTCAAATTCACTAAAAGATTGGTCTTCTTTCAGAGTATTTTCTACCGCTTGCGCCAATTGATTTAATAAACTTTGCTCGGTAATTCGTTCTAGCCAGTCTTGTTCCTCATTTGGGTATGAAGTAATTTCACAAACAAGATGCCCATCTTCACCACGGCTTTGACAGTTTACTGCCAAAGGCAGCGCATGTTGATCTACACTTACAGCGACTTGTGCACCACTCTGCGGCAACGTTTGAAAGCCATAATGAGATAAGTTTTGTGAAAGTAAATTCGCCACATAATTCTGTGCCAGAGTGCAATCTTGTAACTCTTGTTTATTTTCACAATTCGCCATAAATTTTAATTTGCGCATGCTCGAACCCAAAGGCTTTTTTCTTGTATGGGTTTAGCATAAGCAATAAAACGCAAACAGCCAAGCAAAAGCTTGGCTGTTTCAGCATAAAGTCTAGGCTTTGCGATTTGTCATCGCAGCCCGTATCGTTTTGGCTTATTCTGTCACTTGAATATTCAGACCTGCCACACCTGCAAGCTCAGTAAAGGTAGGGAAACTTGTTGCTACTGTTTCTGTACCTACAATTTTAATTTCACCAGAAGTACGCAAGCCTGCCATAGAGAAACTCATGGCGATACGATGGTCATGATGTGATTCAATCTCGCCGCCTGTAAATATCGCTGACCAGTCGCCTGCTTTGCCTTTACCCTGAATGATGATGCCATCGTCAGTTGGTGTGCAGTCAATGCCCATGGTTTTTAAACCATCTGCCATCACTTGAATACGGTCTGATTCTTTTACGCGCAATTCTGCAGCACCTGTCAGTACAGTTTGACCTTCAGCACAAGCTGCAGCAATGAACAATGCAGGAAATTCATCAATCGCCAATGGCACTTGATCTTCAGGAACATGAATCCCTTTTAAAGTACGTGAACCACGAATACGAATATCTGCAATTGGTTCACCGCCTGCAATACGTTCATTTTCCACGCTCAGGTCTGCACCCATTTGTTTCAGAATTTCAATCACACCTGTACGGGTTGGGTTAATGCCCACCGCTTCTAAGGTTACATCTGAATTTTCTGTAATGGCTGCACCCACCATAAAGAACGCCGCAGATGAAATATCAGAAGGTACTTGAATATCTGCACCCACCAATTTACCGCCACCTTGCAATGAAATGCGATTACCTTCAGTTTTCACTTCATAACCAAATGCACGTAACATACGTTCGGTATGGTCACGCGTTGGTTCAGGCTCAGTCACTGAGGTTTCACCTTCTGCCCAAAGCCCTGCCAATAAAATACCCGATTTCACTTGTGCAGATGCCATTGGCAAATCATAGTGAATGCCTTTTAACGCTTGCGCACCTGTAATAGATACCGGCGGTGTGCCACGTTCACCCGTTGTTTGAATTTGTGCCCCCATTTCACGCAATGGTTTAGCAATACGCTCCATTGGACGCTTGGTCAGTGACGCATCACCTGTCATAACAGAATCAAACTGCTGTGCAGACAACATGCCTGCCAACAAACGCATAGATGTGCCTGAGTTACCCATATAAATTGGGCCTGCAGGTGCTTTTAAACCTTGCATACCTACGCCATAAATGGTGACCTCACCATTTTTAGGGCCTTCAATGCTCACACCCATATCACGGAATGCTTGCAAAGTCGCCAATGCATCCTCACCTTCAAGGAAACCTGTCACATGCGTAGTGCCTTCGGCAATTGCACCAAACATAATGGAACGATGTGACACAGATTTGTCACCCGGTACGGTAAATTTACCTTGGAAAGTCTTAGCACCCGGCAAAATCGTAAATTGTTGTGTCACGTTATTGTTCTCCATAAAAGGTTTCTTGGCGAGCATATGATTAAAATGCTGTCGTGCCGCTTGTGCATGTCCAAGCAAGCCCATTAAAGCATGCGAGTCTTCTTGTTCAATCAGTTGGCGAATAATCGCGAGTTGACTTTCAAAGCCATCCACCGCTTTTAACAATGCAGTTTTATTGGCAAAGAAAATGTCATGCCACATTTGTGGATCGCTAGCAGCAATACGTGAGAAGTCACGAAAGCCACCCGCAGCATAACGGAAAATGTCTAAATTATCTTCCCGATTTGCCAATTGTTCGACCAAATTAAAGGCCATTAAATGTGGAAGATGACTGGTATACGCCAATACCTCATCATGTTTTTCCACATCCATGCAAATTACTTCGGCTTTGGCGCTTTCCCACATTTGAATCAGTTTATTGACTGCCCACGGCGCACTGCTTGGCAATGGTGTCAAAATGACTTTGTGATTGGCAAATAAATCAACCTTGCCTGCATGCACGCCTGTATGCTCTGCCCCAGCAATTGGATGCCCGGGTACAAAACCTGCAGGTAAATGTTCTCCAAAAACCGCTTTGGCTGCAGCCACGACACTGCCTTTGGTGCTGCCTACATCGGTCAGAATTACATTATCTGCCAAATGTGGCTGAATTAATCGCAAGACTTTTTCTGTGGCTTGCACAGGTAGCGCCAACACCACTAAATCTGCGCCTTGTACCGCATCTACAGGATTGTTAAAGCCTTGTTCAATTAATCCTAATTCCAAAGCATCTTGCAGCGTTTTTTCAGAACGGGTCGATGCCACAATATGCCGACTTAAGTTTTCTGCCAGCATTACACGTGCCAAACTCGAGCCTATTAGCCCGAGTCCGATAAATGCAACTTTTTCAAACAATGGTTGCGCCATGTTTTATGCCTTCGCTTCCTTGCCCAATACTTTGGCTAATGCACGCAGGAACTTGGCATTTTCTGCTTCTGTGCCAATTGAAACACGTAAATGGGTCGTAATACCCACAGGACGTACAATTACACCTTCTTTCAATAAGGCATTAAAAGTTTGACCCGGATCGGCTTCTACATCTACCAAAATAAAGTTAGCACGTGAAGGCACATAATTCAGACCCAATGCTTTAAAGCCTGCTTCCAATTGCGCCATGCCTGCTTTGTTGGCAATACGTGATTTTTCGATAAAATCTTCGTCTTTTAATGCCGCAACCGCAGCCACCATTGCCAAGTGATTGACGTTAAATGGTTGACGAATACGGTTTAAATAATCGGTCACTTCTGCAGAAGCTAAAGCAAAACCAACGCGCAGCGCCGCCAAACCATAGCACTTAGATAAAGTACGGCTCACGATTAAGTTTGGATATTGCTCAAGGAATTTAAGGCTATTGAAGTTCTCTGGAAAATATTCCACATAGGCTTCATCTAATACCACAATCACCCGTGCAGGAACTTTTTGCATAAAGGCTTCAAATTCAGCCTCTTCAAACCATGTGCCTGTTGGGTTATTTGGGTTGGCAATAAAGATTAACTTGGTGTTGTCTTGAATTGCTGCCGCCATAGCATCCAAGTCATGTGAAAAACCTTTGGCAGGCACTTCAATCGCTTGAGCATTAATCGCTTGCGTCACCAAAGCATATACTGCAAAGGCGTGTTGGCTATACAACACCGAATCTTGGTCTGAAACGAATGTACGCGCAAACATTTCTAGCAAATCGTTTGAACCATTGCCCAAAGTAATACGATCGTGTGCAAAGCCAAATTGTTTGTGAATTTGGTCTTTTAGAATAAAACCACCACCATCTGGATAACGACCAATTTCAGCAATTGCTGCTGTAACGGCTTCTTTGACTTTGTCTGAACAGCCCAATGGGTTTTCATTTGAAGCAAGTTTGACGATATCTGTAATGCCCAACTCACGCTCAAGTTCACTGATTGGTTTACCTGGTTGATAAGGCTTTAACTTCGAGATGCCTTCATTGGCTGGGACAATCGACATTTTACACTTCCAGTTGAATAGGTGGTGAATGTGGTGCGCATGACAAACATGCGCACCACTGAATTAAATATGGTTATAACACGGCAGCAGGATAAGAACCCAAGACACGAATTTCTTTCACTAATGGACGGATTTCTTCAATCGCTGCACGGACATTGTCTTGCTCGACATGCCCTTCTAGGTCAATAAAGAATACATAGGCCCATTTTTCTGGCAAGGCAGGACGCGTTTCAATACTGGTCAAGCTAATATTATGCTTCGCAAATGGTGCAAGAATTTCGAGCAGCGCCCCTGCACGGTCATGTGCAGATATCAACAATGAAGTTTTGTCGTTGCCACTTGGTGGAACTTTCTCACGACCAATCACCAAGAAACGCGTAGTGTTTTCTGGGTTATCTTCAATATTGCTATGTAAAATTTCGAGTTCGTAAATATTGGCCGCTATTTCAGAGGCAATTGCAGCAGAATGCCATTCATTACGAATACGGCGTGCTGCTTCTGCGTTTGAGCTGAGTGCTACACGCTCCACCCCTGGATAATGCACATCTAACCATTTACGGCATTGTGCCAAAGTTTGCTGATGCGCATAAATTTGTTTAATGCTGTCTTTACGGGTATTTTCAGACACAAGAAATTGGTGATGAATACGCAACTCCACTTCACCAATCACATTTAATGGCGATGATTTAAAACAATCTAAAGTATGGTTCACCACACCTTCAGATGAGTTTTCGACAGGCACTAAACCATAGTTCGCACTGCCAGCTTCCACATCACGGAATACTTCATCAATTGTAGGCAATGGACGTACAATCGCATCTTGACCAAAATGTTTAAGCACTGCGGAATGCGTATAAGTACCAATTGGCCCTAAAAACGCAATACTTTGTGGCGCTTCAAGTGCCAAACATGCCGACATAATTTCACGAAATAAACGTGCCATGGTCACATCGGACAACGGACCTTCGTTGCGTTCCATAACATTACGTAAAACTTGCGCTTCACGTTCAGGACGGTAAAACAACGGGCTCTCTTCTGCTGCAAATTTTGCTTTCGCCACCGCTTCAGCAAGTTGTGCTCGACGGTTAATCAGCTGCTGAATCTGTTGATCTACAGAGTCAATATCTTCACGGATTTTAGCGAGATCAAGAGAAGTCGTTGTGTTCTGATCGTCTTGGATCATTGTTATGTCGCCCTTCATAAACATTTTGCAAATAGTATAACAATAGTTAGCTTTCAAATGTTGCGCAATACAACTTTCAGTGTTTCAGATGTAAAAACATACAGTTGAGCAAAGCATCCTCAATCTATACATTGAAGCCGCAACTTTGCACAATGTAACGCTTAATACTGTGCAACTATACTTTTCTTTTTTGCATCTCTAATTCTATGCGGTGTAATTTTTAAGTGTAATTATCAATCAGCTCATTGTTTTAAGCCTGATCAAACTCATAAAAAAGAGCCAGCACGGGGCTGACTCTGGTGATCATCGTTGATCTTTACTCAATTAGACTTTGAAGCATTGTTTTAACGCCCCAATAAACCACGCGCGACAATTTCTTTCATAATTTCATTTGTTCCGCCGTAAATCTGTTGGATTCGCGCATCGACAAAGAAACGAGAAATTGGATATTCCGTCATATAGCCATAACCGCCAAACAGTTGCAGCAATTGATCGGCAATTTTCATTTGCATATCGGTTGCAAAGCTTTTTAGGGCGGCTGCAGTTTCTACGTCCAGTTTGCCCTGCATATACAATTCGACGTTTTGATTATAAAAAGCAGCGGTTGCCAATTCATCAATTTTTGCCTGTGCTAATACAAAACGGGTATTCTGGAACTGACCAATCGCCTGTCCAAAAGCCTGACGCTCTTGTACATATTGCGTAGTCACATCAATCGAGCCGCGAATTGCTCCTAATGCCGTGGCAGCAATGGCAGTACGTTCACGGGGCAATTCCTGCATTAAATAGGCAAAACCTTGCCCTGCCTGACCCAACAATTGATTTTTCGGCACTTTGACATTGTCAAAGAATAGCTCTGACGTATCTTGTGAATGCAAACCAATTTTTTCCAAATTGGTGCCTTTTTTAAAGCCGTCCAAATGCGTATCGACCAACATAAGCGATACGCCTTTGGCACGTGCTTGTGGATCAGTTTTTACTGCCAAAACCACCAAGTCTGCATGCTGACCATTGGAAATAAAGGTTTTAGAGCCATTTAAAACATAATGATCTTCTTGCAAAATGGCATTGGTCCGCATGGCCTGCAAGTCTGAACCCGCACCTGGCTCGGTCATGCCAATTGCACCGACCACTTCACCCGACACCATTTTAGGCAGCCAGTATTGTTTTTGTTCTTCTGTACCAATGTGCAAAATGTACGGCGCAGCAATTTCAGAGTGGCAGGAAATACCTGTAGACAGTGCACTATAACCAGCACGTGCCGATTCTTCGACCAACATTAAAGAATAATGTGTTGGAACACCATAGCCACCATATTCTTCAGGCACATCAATACATAAAAAACCATTTTCACCGAGCAAATTCCAGACACTGCGCGGCATGATACCTTCGCGTTCCCACGTCGCATAATGCGGTGCAATATGTTCCTGCATAAAACGTCGAAAGTTATCTCTAAATAATTCTAAATCAGCATCATAAGCCAGCATATCCAATCCTTTATGTTTTCAATTGTTGTTTTCAACAATATCCATGCTATGCATTTTTATAATGGCTGTCATGTGTTATCTCTACACTGTGTCTTACTTTAGAGTCAACTTTAGTTGTCATTTCAGCTATGCACTGAAACTTGTGGCAGCGTGTATAAACTGAAGCCGTGAATGATGCTGCAAACTATTGCCAAAGTTTATACACTAGTACACCAATGAAATTAAAATTGATAACGTGTGAACTCGCTTATGCCAAATACAAACCCCAATAAAAGAAATATTTATAAAGATGCTGAACATCCTTTTGCACAATTTATCCGTATTATTGGCAAAGGCAAAACAGGCGCGCGCTCACTGACCTATGATGAAGCCTATCAAGCTTTTTCTATGATTTTGCGCAATGAAGTGTTGGATGTACAAGTGGGCGCTTTTTTAATGCTGCTGCGCGTAAAGGAAGAATCTGTAGCAGAATTGGCGGGTTTTGTGCAAGCCACCCGTGATCAACTGCAATTTAAACCGCTTCAAGTCGATTTAGACTGGTCATCTTATGCAGGTAAACGCAGACATTATCCCTGGTTTTTATTGGCAGCGCTGACTTTAGCAAAACATGGTTATAAAGTGGTGATGCATGGTGCTTCTGGGCATACGATCAACCGTTTATATACCGAACAAGCGCTGCAATATTTAGATTATCCAATTTGTCATAATGACTTAGACGTTGAGCAGCACTTGGTGCAGCGTAATTTCGCTTATTTACCATTGGAGGTTATGTCACCCATTTTGAGTGAGTTGATTAATTTACGCAATGTGATGGGTTTACGCTCTCCCATTCATACCCTTGCCCGTTTAATCAATCCATTTGATGCCAAAGCCACCATGCAGGCAATTTTTCACCCTGCCTATCGCAGCTCACATCAACAAGCCGCATTTCAGTTAGGTTATCAAAACAGTGCGGTGATTAAAGGCGAAGGTGGTGAATTTGAGCGCAATCCCGATGCCAAAACTTTAATTTGTGGCATCAAAAATGGCGCTTTATATGAACATGAACTACCTAAACTGACCGATAATCGTAGCCCTGTAGAAGAAGAACTGGATTTGGCCGTGTTTAAAGCCGTCTGGTTAGGTCAGCAAACGCATGAATATGGTGAAGTTGCCATTACCGAAACCATGGGCATTGCTTTATATACCATGGGCGTTTGTGATGATTATGCAGCAGCAATCCAAAACGCTCAGCAGCTTTGGCAAAATCGTCACAACTAAAACTTATTGAAGACACAAAAAAAGACACCAATCTCAGGTGTCTTTTTTTATCTTTCAACCTTTTCTGAAAGCAGTGGTTTATCATTTAAACAAAGCGAATTGGTTTAAATTCTTCATGCTTGTGATGATCGTCATCACACTGCTCGCCTTCATCTTTAGTACCACGGTCAATGTAGCCACTGCGTTCAGTTTCAGGCAGGTTTTTCATTTCCCACGCATATACTGCTTGCATGCAAATTTGACGTTGCTCTTGGGTCAGCGCAACACCGTTTGGCCACTTGCCAATTTCTATTGCCGTTTTTAAACGTCCAACAATTTCAGGATCGAGTACGGCAAGCATTTGTTCAATATTCATCATTCATCCTGCTGTTGCATTGATTCAAAATCTTGATTCCACCCTAACTTGGTACGACATGCCATATAGAAGTCATAACCTGGTGGATGTAATAAGTTTAATTTATAAGGATGTTTGCGGATATGCAAACTATCTCCAACATTTAATGAAACACTATGTTGACCATCGGCACTGACCATTGGCAACACTCGATTTTCACGAATTTGGATTTTAATTTCGCTGTGTCCACCCACCACAATTGGGCGTGAAGACAAGGTATGTGGATGCATAGGTACCAATGCAATTGCATCCATGCTGGGATGTACAATTGGCCCACCACCCGACAAAGCATAAGCCGTTGAACCTGTTGGGGTCGAAACGATTAAACCATCACTGTGCTGACGATAGACATATTGCCCATCAATATTCAGTTCAAAGTCAATCATGTGAACCGACTTACCCGAATGTAGTACCACATCATTTAGTGCAATTGCTTCATAAATGATTTCGCCTTTAGAACGCACTTCCATTTCAAGTAAAAAACGACGGTCAGACTGGAAATGCCCTTGTAAAACCTGATCAAGTTTAAAAATGACTTCTGTCGGTTTAATATCGGTTAGAAAGCCTAAACGCCCACGGTTCACACCAATCACAGGAGTATTGTATTTGACCAAGGCGCGCGCTGCATGCAGCAAAGAACCATCACCACCCACCACAATCACTAAATCGACCACTTCACCTAATAAAGCACGGCTAACTGTTTGGGTATTGTTATAAGGTACAAGCTGAGCAGTGTCAGAATCAAAAACGGGATGCAAACCCAATCCTAAAATATGGTCGTGAATCAGACATAATGTTTCTACGACAGAATATTTGTCTGGACGCCCAATCAGTCCAATGTTCCGAAAGTTCTTATGTGAAATTTGCACCTGCGATATCGCTCCGCTACGATTCGACGCCTATCATAGCACTAAGCTAGTTGATTTAAGAAAACTTTAAAACTACATTTCTACTCAATTTTATGATGATATTTTCCCTTCAGTCACAGATTAATTATTGCAAATTCAGCAAAAGCTTCGCATGATTAGCAAAATTTATCAGGATCTTATCGCGATATATGAAGTCTGAGCGTGGCATAGGTATAATTGCATTACTATTTTGCATCATCGTTATTGGTGGGTTTATTGCATTTAGTATCTACTTGATTCGTCTGGATAATATTGTCAGAGACAAATTTGAAGGACAGCGTTGGGATATTCCAGCCAAGGTTTTTGCACGCCCATTAGAAGTGTATAGTAATGCACCTGTCAGCCAGACAGACTTTACTCAAGAACTAAAACTGCTTGGCTACAAAAATACAGATAACTATGCTAAATCAGGCAGTTATGTTAGCGATGGCAATACTTTATTTGTACATACTCGTGGTTTTGACTTTGGCGACAGTGTTGAACCTGAACAGGTTTTAAAAGTCAGTTTTGCCAATAATCAAATTAGTGAAGTGAGTGCCACCAAACCTTCTAATACGGGTATCGCACGTTTAGAACCCATGTTGATTGGCGGGATTTATCCGCAGCACAATGAAGATCGAGTACTGATTAAACTGAATAAAGTACCTAAACCACTGATTGAAGCCCTCATCGCTACCGAAGATCGTAATTTCTATCAACACTACGGCGTTTCAATTCGTGGTACTGCACGTGCAATTGTCAGCAACGTCACTGGTGGCAAACGCCAAGGCGGTTCCACTCTTACCCAACAATTGGTGAAAAACTTTTATTTAAGTCCAGAACGCACTTTAAAACGCAAAGCCAATGAGGCGCTCATGGCTATGCTGATTGAGCTACATTACAACAAAGATGAAATTTTAGAAGCCTATTTAAATGAAGTAAATTTAGGACAAAACGGTAACTATTCTATTAATGGTTATGGTTTGGCTTCACAGTTTTATTTTGGTATGCCGTTGCGTGAACTCAACATTGCACAGCAAGCCTTTTTAGTGGGTTTGGTACAAGGCCCATCATTATATAATCCTTGGCGCAACCCAGAAGCTGCCAAAAAACGCCGTAACATTGTGCTAAACAATATGTTAGTGATGGGTTACTTAAACCAAGAACAATATGAAAAAGAAACCGCACGCCCTTTAAATGTCATTGCAAAACCAACCCTCGGTCCTGCCCGCTTCCCCGACTTTTTAGATATTGTCCGCCGTCAATTACGTACTGAATATCAAGAAGGAGATTTGACCAATCAGGGTTTGCGTATCTTCACGACGCTTGATCCTATTGCGCAAACCAACGTACAAAATGCCTTTAAAGCATCAGTTGAGCGTTTAACCAAAGCCAATCCAAAGCGCTTAAAAGATTTACAGGGTGCGGTGCTAATTTCTCATCCTGAAAATGGCGAGTTAGTGGCAGCGGTGGGTTCTACGCAAGATTTTACCGGCTTTAACCGTGCCTTGGATGCCAAACGTCAAGTTGGCTCGCTGCTGAAACCAATTATTTATTTAACTGCGATTGAGTCTGGTCGATATAACTGGGCAAGTCCTGTAGAAGACAGTCAGATCAGCATCCCGATTGATGGTAAATCATGGACACCACGTAATTACAGTGGCATCGATCATGGGGTTGTGCCTATGTTGCAAGCTCTGTCTCAGTCTTATAACTTGTCTGCAGTTCGTTTAGGACAGGAATTTGGACTATCGACCTTCCGTAACCATCTCATTAAATTTGGTATCCCGAGTGATGCCATTCCACAGTATCCGTCTATTTTCTTGGGTGCAGTAGATTTATCGCCTATGCAGGTGATGGATATTTATGGCAACTTTGCCACGGGTGGTTTTAAATATCCGACCAAAGCGATTCGTACAGTGGTCGATGCTAATGGACGTTTACTTGACCGTTATGGTTTAACAGTACAACAAACCATCGATCCTTCTGCCGCCTATATTTTGAATTATGGTTTACAGCAAGTCATGACTTCTGGTACAGGTCGCGCAGCATATAATAGCCTATCGAGAGATTTAAAATTGGCAGGCAAATCAGGTACCACCAATGATACCCGTGATTCATGGTTTGCAGGCTATTCGGGCAATTATTTAGCCGTAGTTTGGCTTGGTTTAGATGATAACAAAGTCACAGGCTTAACAGGCTCGTCTGGTGCTTTGCCTGTGTGGAGCAATGTGATGCAGCAATTGCGTCAAAAACCTGTCAATTTACGTCAGACTGAACAAATTCAATGGCATTGGATTGACCGCAATTCAGGGCATTTATCGGCGCAAGGCTGTGAAGGTGCGATGTACATTCCTGTGAATCGTAATAATGTACCGCGTCAGGCAACCGCATGTGGTTTTTCACACTATCAGGTTGAACCCGTTTACCAGCCCGATACCGAAACTCAGCAGGCAACACCTGAGACCAGTGATAGTATCGAAAATTATATCCGTGAAACTGAACCTGTAACAGACGACAACACCGACGGTCGTATCATCTCAAGCGGCAGTTATATCAATTAATCTTGAGGATATCAGTCAGTTAGGCTTATGAAATTATCTCAAATAAGACAAGTTTTTTTCACCACTTTCGCAGTGGGCGCGATGGCAACAATTGTAGCTTGCCAAAGTTTACCCGAAGCGCCTGCACCTCAGCCTGTGCCTGAAAAACCTAAAACTGTGACGACACCAGAAGGTGTGGTGATTCGTCCTTATGAACGTGAAGAAATTAAGCGTCAATCGTTGCAAGTGGTGGTGCCGCAACAAATCGTGCAACAAAAATTAGAAGATGGTCGTCGTTTGCCTGCTTTTCAAAAGTTGATGCAGCAAACTCAGACCGCGTATAAACAAGGCCAATTCAATCAGGCCGAAACTGCGGCTTTACAAGCGCAGCGACTTGCCCCGCAAGCGTCTGAAACCTATTTATATTTGGCTTTAATTGCCAACCAAAAGAAACAACCTGCCAATGCCGAAGCTTTGGCACGTCGCGGTTTAAGCTATGCACAAAGCAATGCCATGAAACGTCAATTGTGGTTGGTGATTCAAAAAGCAGCACAGCAACAAAATAATGCCAAAAGCCTTACGCAGGCTCAACAGGCTTTGAAAGATTTGTAAGGATGATAATTTAATACACTAAAAATCGCTGAGTTTGATTACATCCGCGATTTTTTTTAGGCTCTAGACTAGCAGATTTGCACTTAGTTTTACCTAATGAGGTCCCACAACTCTGTTGCTAGCTCATTAGGCTCCCTCATCCAACGCCATTCTGTTTCTTTAAGATGATAATCAAAATACTCTTTTGATATACCGTTGAACTTTGCTAGCCTTCTTTTACAAAAGCTCCAGAATGATTCTATTCCATTTATATGACATTGTCCTCTGGCAAATTCATTCGCTCCATGATTTACTCTAAAATGCTTTGAGTAACCAACATCTACCAAACCATTGTATCCACGCCAACCATCACTATAAATTACACTTTCAAGTGCAACTTTACCTAAGATAACTTGTTGTAATGTAGTCTTTTTACAATCAGGGACTATTTCTGTATAAACTCGACCATTCCTTTCAAATATTCCAAATACAGGTTGTTTTAAAGTACCTCGACCTCGCTTCAATTTCCCATGAAAACCACGTTGTCTTTTTGCTCCAAAATAGCTCTCATCAACTTCAATAGAACCTACAAACTTTGCTCTTAAATCTGTTTGATGATCGTAGATTGCTTCTCTAAAAAGCATGTACCAATAGTTGATGGTATTACGGTTCAAGTTAAGCAATAAGGCTGTTTTAGAAGCAGGAATATCAATGCAAAAGCACTGAATAATTTTTTTAATCTTATAGTGACTTAATTTACTGTTTTCTATCATGATTCTAGACTAACATATCTATTCTGCTAGTCTAGAGCCTTTTTTATTTGTGCAGACTAAAAAATCAAATAAAGCGCACGCCTGCAATACCATAGGCATGATGCTGCTCTGCAGTAGCAAAATCATGCTGAGTTAAGCCACCTAAAGCAAACACAGGAATATCGACAAATTCAGCGATCTGCTGGAATTTTTCCCATCCCAAAGGTGTGGCATCCTGATGCGTGGTGGTTGCTAAAACAGGGCTGAGTAAAATTGCTTCACAACCAATTTGCTGTGCATGTTGTGCCGAAACAATGTCATGACACGCTGCAATATAACGCTGCCCGACTTTTAAATCGCCCTTTTGTAATTGCATCAGTTGTGATTGTTTCAAATGAATTGCTGCAATGGCATGTTGTTGAATCGTATTTAATTGCTTCCACAATTCCCAATTGACAATCACTTGTCCCAGTTGCTCAATACAATATTCTGACAATTCAACCTTGCAGGCAGCGTTGGGTTCAACCCGCCAATACAGCAGTTTTTGCTTAGGCAAATTTGCCAAATATTTTAAATCATCACTAACTTTAATTGCCTGTTGCCACGCCAGTCGTTGCACAATTCCACGATTGGCTTGCGGAAAATTCAGTTCTAAAAGTTGCGGGCGGCTAAACCACGTCCAAGGCAGTTGAATATCTTTTAATAAAGCCGCAGGTACAGCAGCCTGAAAAATATGCAGATTGACAATCACATCATCATATTCATGACAAATGATATCAAAGGCATGCCACTGCTGTATGCCAATACCAACTTCTTCAAACACTTCGCGTCGGCATGCATCTGCAGGGGGTTCACCTACTTCCACTTTTCCACCTGGAAATTCGTGCTTATTACCTTGATGTTGTTTGGCTTCGCGCCACCCCACTAACACTTTGTTTTGATGAAATAACAACGCAATCGCCACATGAATATTTGGCTTAGACATGAACCCGATTCCTTTTTTTGCAATGTACGTTTTACTGCAAATTGTAGACTTTTATAAAATCAACAATAATTCGTTGACAGGATTACATGATAATGATTATCATTTAAAACAATTCTTACACACCACGGAGTAACAAAAATGAACGCCCCATTTAACCTATTTTCACGTCATTCAGACACTCAGCATGCCCTACCTATGTTACATTCAAATAACTTGTTTGCGCTAGGACGCGAAATTCGTATTTTGCATGCAGGTGAAGAATATCGTTTACGCTTAACCCGTAACAATCGCCTTATTCTTACAAAATAATCAAAACAATCAATACAATAAAATACGTGGAAACAGCAGTATGAATCAGCGCATACTGCTTTTAAGTTCTGACTTGTTCAATTTTAACTTGCTTTACAACTGAGCTATAGGCAACAAAATGCTCACTTTTAAACCACCTTGTTCAGCACGTGAAAATTCAATCTTTCCTGCATGCAACTCTATAATTTTCTTACAAATCGACAGTCCTAAACCAGAACCTTGAGTTTTACTGCCCAAAGCACGGTAAAAGCGTTCGCCCAATCGTGCCAAAACTTCATCAGTCACCGCTTGACCATTATCGGCGATACAAATTTCCTGCATCAATTCATATGGTTTTGCTTCAATCCAAATACGTCCTTGAGGTGCTGTATAACGCACTGCATTGTCAATCAAATTACGCAGGCAGCTAAATAGCAATTCAGGATTGCCCTGCACTTGTATTTCTTGCACATCTAGATGAATCTGAATGGATTTTTCCTGAATAAATGGCGTCAGACTTTGTAAAACTTCCTGTACCAAGTCTGCAATAGATACCGTACTCTTATTTAACGATACAGCATCGGTCGGGTCTAAACGTGCCAATAACAACAAATTTTCTAATACTTGTGTACCACGGCTGACATCACGCTGAATTTGCTCTAAATCTTGAGCTAATTCAGGTTGATGTTGATATTTACGTTTTAACACCTGCAAACGCAGTTGAATGGCAGATAAAGGTGAACGTAATTCATGCGAAGCATCTGCAGTAAATCGCTGTTCTGCAATTAAAGACTGCTCTACCCGCCCCAACAATTTATTCAATTGCTGCAGCATCGGTTGCAGTTCTTTCAATTCAGGTTGTGTGGGGATAATTGGTGTCAAATCATGTTGATTTTTTTCTGCAATTTGTTGGGAGAGTTGCTGAATCCGCTTAAATTGACGACCAATCATAAAATGCACTATTGCCCATTGCAGCAACCACAGCAGCAATAAAATAGCGGCATAACCTAAACTGGTTGCAGCAATTTCCTTAAAGCGATATTTAAGCGGTTGTACAACTATTACATGCAAGCCATCTTCCTCTGCCACATAGTTACGCCAAATTTGCCCAGCTTGCCAATGAAATGAAAAACCATGCTCAGATGCCACGGCAACCTGAGGCAAGTGAAGCGGAGGTATGTCTTGTTCATCTTCAGAGGTGGTCAGAATCAGATCATCCAAACCCAATTGATAAGCAATATGAAATTGCTCGCTCAACTCATCGACCTGATTACCGGCATGGTCGCGCAAGTCTGCTCGCAGCAACATATCGGCTATTTCATCCATAATCTCGTCATGGACTTGCATGGTTTGGTAACTGGCAACCGCCAATAATAAAATCAGAGCGAAGCCACCCGCCAAGACCGAGCTTAAAACGGAGCTTTTAACCAGTTTGGATTGTAAAGAAATGACCTGTTTAGACATGCTAAGATCAAACTGAATTAGTTATCTTGCTGCATACGATAGCCTAAACCTCGTATGGTTTTAATGCGGCTACTGCCAATTTTTTTACGTAATTGATAAATAAATACTTCAATCGCATTACTTTCAATTTCATCGCCCCATGCATATAAAGACTCTTCAAGCTGTTCACGAGTCACCACATACTGCGGGTTTTGCATCAGTTTATGTAAAATCTGGAATTCTTTGGCCGTTAAATTGACCAGTTGATCATCTACTTTCACTTGTTTGCTTTGTGTGTCTAAAACCAAGTTCGCAAATTCAAGCTGCTGTGTCGGATGACTTTGCGCATTGCGTAACTGACTGCGTACCCGCGCCGATAGTTCTTCAAGGCTAAACGGTTTGACCAAATAATCATTGGCGCCCAAATCAAGTCCCTGTACCCGATCTTGAATACTATCGCGCGCAGTAATAAAAATAACAGGTGTGTCCTGTTGCTGTTGTCGTAAAGCGTGCAGAATTTCATCACCGCTATTTTTAGGCAACCCACGGTCTAACAACACACAATCATAATGATGCTGCTGAATGGCCAAAATGGCGTGATCGCCACGCTCGACCCAATCGACATTATAACCATCCATTTCTAGCCAAGTTTTTATGCTTTCTGCTTGTGATACATCGTCTTCAGCCAAGAGTAGGCGCATATCATCCTCTATTACTTATGCTTCAAAGTTTTATGATTTCAAAATACTTTACACGATAAAACCACATACACCTTACAGCGTATGTGGTTTTTGAGTGAGATCAATTTTGTATAGAAACTAATGCTATTTTACACAGTGTAGATTTAGAAACGAACTTGATCCACATCTATTTCAATACGTTTTGCAGGCTTGTGATCAATATCCACTTCACCAATTAAGGTGACAGGTGTTTTGGCAGAAACTGCTTTGCCATTCCATAAATCATCATCAATATCGACCGTAATGGTGCCTGTGTTGTCCCGGAACTGATATTTTTCATCACCAATGGCTTTGACTACATAGCCTTTTAACTGCACTTTGCTGTCATCTTTCAGGCTTAATGCTTGTTTTACCGTTACATTTTGATGTAGTGCTTGGGTATTGATGCTGTCATTTGCCATGGTGATTGAAGCCGTTGCCATTAAACCTGCCATCAACATTGCTTTCATTGTAAATTTCATTGTTTCACCTTTTTGTGTTGCTCATTTCGCTATGGTGATTAAAACAAAGTAAGATGAGCTGAATCTTAAGATTTCCATTTTTAAACTTCATCGTAAAAAGTTTGAATCTGCTAATTTAATGGCACGACTCGCAACACTTCTTCTAAAGTGGTCATGCCTTCTAAAACTTTGCGTGCGCCTGCAATACGTAACGGTTCAATCCCCTCTTTTTTAGCTTGCTGACGTAATTCATTTAAATTGGCATTGGCGCTGATGAGCTGTTTGGTGTCTAAACTTAACGGCATAAACTCATAAATTCCGACCCGACCTTTATAGCCCGTTTGACGACATTCATCACATCCGACAGGTTTAAACACTTGTGCAGGCATTTCCATAATGTAGTCAAAAGTCAAATGTTCCCAATCTTTTTCATTTATTGAGCCTTCCTGCTTACAATGTGGACACAGCTTACGCACCAAACGCTGTGCCAAGACCCCTAAAATTGTGGCAGCAGTCAAAAATGGCTGCACGCCTAAATCATGCAAGCGAGTCAAACTAGAAGGCGCATCATTGGTATGCAGTGTCGATAAAACCAAATGTCCCGTCAGTGCCGCTTGAATCGCCATATTTGCGGTATCCTGATCACGAATCTCTCCGACCATAATAATGTCAGGGTCTTGACGCATTAACGCACGCACACCATCGGCAAAGCCTAAATCAATTGCAGTATTGACCTGCATTTGGTTAAAACTCGGTTCTAGCATTTCAATTGGGTCTTCAATAGTGCAGACATTAACCTCATCGGTGGCCAATTGCTTTAGAGATGAATACAGCGTGGTGGTTTTACCCGAACCTGTAGGACCTGTAACCAAAATAATGCCGTGACTATGTGCGGTGAGTGCATGCCATTCATTCAACAAACGACTATCAAAACCCAATTGTTGAAAACTGCGTACCAATACTTCTGGGTCAAAAATACGCATGACCATTTTTTCGCCAAACGCCGTTGGCAAGGTCGATAAACGCAGTTCAGTTTCTTGCCCTTTTGGGGTTCGGGTTTTTAGGCGTCCATCTTGTGGTTTACGTTTTTCGGCTACATTCATGCGCCCTAAAATTTTAATCCGTGAGATGACTGCGGTAAGCGTATTGGCAGGCATGTTATAGATGGTGTGCAACACGCCATCAATACGGAAACGCACTTTGCCTGTGTCTTTACGTGGTTCGAGGTGAATATCGCTTGCGCCTTGTTCAAAGGCAAATTGCAGCACCCAATCCACCAACTTCACAATATGTTGATCATTGGCATCTGGGTTTTGGGTATCGCCCAATTGCAATAAAGCTTCGACCCCTTTATTTTCACGGTCATGTGCAGAAGATTTTTGTGATGAATGTACTGCACGACTCACTTGGTAATATTCAATCAAATAGCGCTGCAATTGATCTGGGCTGAGTAAAACCCGCTGAATTTTTTTGGGCAATAAACTATGTTCTAAGTTGACAACCCATTCTTTTTTATAAGGTTGATCTGTCGCAATTAACACCGCACCTGCAGTCACTTCTACCGCTAAAATACGGTTACGCAGCGCAAATTCCTGCGACATCACAGCAGTTAAAGCAGCAACATCGGCTTTTAATGGATCAATAATATAAAATGGCAAGCCTGATTTATCAGCCAGCCATTGGCATAAACGGTTTAAAGTTAAAGTGGTTTGGGGATGACTTTGATCGACCAAATTAAAGTTGGCAATCCATTGTAACGGATGCCATTTTAATTGGTCACGCTGACGATGCGTGGTTTGTACCAAAGCCTGATCACGTTCGGTAATTTTGCCATCTTTGACTAATTGTTCTAAACACCAAGTACTGTCTATTTCAAAATTAAAATTCATTGTTATATGCCCCAAAATCTGGGTTTACTATAGCAGAGTTTGCTTTCAGGGCTGAATGACTTCTTTGACACCGCCATCTTGTTTGGTTCATTTAAGCAATAATTTGAAAGCGAAAATAGATTCATAAATGGCGATAGACACAATTCAAATATATGATGTTTAAATAACACCTCATATTTGGAATGTTGCTGTGGATTTTCTCACTCCTCCATCTTTGGTTACAACCAATTTCCCAGAACTGCTCACCATATTTGCAGCAGCGCTTGGCTGTGGCTTACTGATTGGGTTAGAACGTGAACGCAGTAAAAAAAATGCACAACATCATCACTTTGCGGGAGTCCGTACCTTCGGTATTTGCTCGCTGTTAGGTGCAATCTGCTTTTTATTTGGCACACCGCTCGCTATTGTGGGTGCACTGATTGTTGGTGGAATTGGTTTATTCTCCCTTAAACAACAAACGGAAGATGACCCGGGTGCAACCACCGAATTGGCCTTTGTTATGACCTATTTTATTGGTGCATTGTGTTTATGGAACATTCCACTTGCTGCGGGTCTATCGGTCATTTTGACTGGCTTACTCATGACCAAACACACTATGCATGGCATTATCAGCCAGTGGATTACCGAAGCTGAACTGCGTGATGGCTTGTTCTTATTAGCCTTAGTGCTGATTGCTTTACCACTGACGCCCAATTCAGCATTATGGGGCAATGTGCTTAATCCTTATGTGATTTTAAAATTATTGATTTTAATTTTAAGTGTGCAGGCTTTGGCACATATCGCCAAACGCTTACTCTCAAGCAGCAATGCGCTCATGCTATCTGCGATTGCTTCAGGTTTTGTATCAAGCACCGCGACCATCGCCAGTTTAGGTATGGAAGTACGTGCGGGTCGTGGTGAAGCACGTATCAATGCAGGTGCAGCGCTAATGTCTTGCGTGGCAACTTTAGCGCAAATGTTAATTATAGTGGCAGGTGTCAATCTGGCGTGGTTTAAGTTATTAATTATTCCAAGTTTGCTCGGAATCGCGATTTTGGTTGTAACGGGTGTCTGGTTGCTTAAACGGCATAAAAATACGGCAACGGCAAAGCCAGAAACTGATACCCGTATGTTTAGCCTTAAAGAAGCCGCAATTATTGTGGCGACATTAACGGCAATTCAAGCCATGGTGTACGGCTTGGAACAAACCCTAGGGGATGCAGGTTTAATCATTGGTACTCTGCTCGCCTCGTTATTTGAGGTGCATGGTGCAATTGCAACCGTAGTGATGCAAGGCCCACCAAGCCAGCAAGTGCTTTTATATGCCTTAATTTTAGGTCTGGTGGCGCATGCGATTGCCAAATGCGTCAATGCCGTACTCATTGGTGGTTTGCGATTTGCATTGTATTTCGCTCCTGCCCAAATTCTGCACATGCTGGCTTTGGTGGCTATTTTATATATGATGGTTTAATCGACAGCGATTAAAACAATTTTTAGGATGTGTACTGTGTGCTGATTGACACGGAAACTGACGTCAAAATCTGCAAAATTCATGGTGTAAATTCGTTCAGCATCATCCTGATATGCAGGTCGAGGATCTAAAGACAAGACCTGTTCCAACTCCTGTGCAGTTTGTGGTTGCAATACGCCAGAGCCGAGTAACTGATTTTTTTGTGCTTCTGCTGTGTCCATCCAGATCACTGTTTTTCTTATGGGTTCATCTTGCGCATAACCACATTGTGCCTCAGGCACGGCATCTGAATATTGAATATAAGGCTTAATATCCAAAATAGGCGTGCCATGCAGTAAATCTGCCCCTGTCACATAAACTCGCAATGACTTACCCACTTTTTTGACCTGTTTAAATTGCACTACAGACAAACCAATCGGTGCAGGACGATACATGCTGCGCGTCGCAAACACGCCTATTTTTTGATTGCCACCCAAACGCGGTGGACGAACTTGCGCACGAAAACTAGGGCTTTGCTGCTTCTGTAAAGTTTGATGAGCATCGGTTTGGTTTTTATTGTCGTGAAATTGCCAGATTAACCATAAATGACTAAACGCTTCGATCCCTTCAAATGCCAACACATCGTTATAAGGTGCTTGCATTTCAATATACGATTCGACCTGTACCAGATTGGGTTGACGAGGAATACCAAATTTTTCTCGATAGGGAGAGTGCATAAATCCGATTATTGGCATTTTTAGATCAGTCTTCATCAATTTTTCTGATAAGCTCAATTAAATATATTCAGTTTATAGAGAATGATTTTAGATTAGAATAGCAAGCTGTTCTAATTTGATAATTTATTGAGACCTTTAATGGCTGCTTTCAACGTCGAAAAGATTACTCACGTACACCACTGGAATGACACTTTATTCAGTTTTAAAACGACTCGTGATACTGCACTACGTTTTAAAAACGGTCAATTTGTGATGATTGGTCTGGAAGTCAATGGCAAGCCTTTAATGCGCGCTTACTCGATTGCCAGTGCTAACTATGAAGAAGAGCTAGAATTCTTCTCAATTAAAGTCCCTGATGGCCCTTTAACGTCTATTTTACAAAAAATAAAAGTGGGCGATGAATTACTGGTTTCTAAAAAACCAACAGGAACTTTGGTGCTGGATGATTTAAATCCTGGTAAAAACTTATACTTGCTTTCTTCAGGTACAGGCCTAGCTCCATTTTTGGCAACCATCCGTGATCCTGAAACTTATGAACGTTTTGAAAAAGTGATTGTGGTTCACGGTACACGTTTCATTTCTGAACTGGCTTATCAAGATTTAATTCTAAATGAATTGCCAAATCATGAGTTTTTCCAAGAACTGGGTATTCGTGAAAAACTGATCTATTACCCAACCGTTACACGTGAAGAATATCCAAACCAAGGGCGTGTGACGACGGCAATTGAGTCGGGTGAACTCTTTGAAAAAATTGGTTTACCACGTTTTAACCCTGAAACTGACCGTGCCATGCTATGTGGTAGCCCTGCATTCTTAAAAGATGTTGCAGCATTACTTGACCAACACGGTTTAAAAGAATCACCACGTATGGGTGAATTGGGCGATTACGTGATTGAACGTGCTTTCGTTGAAAAATAAGAGCTATTGAATCTAAAAAAACCGAGTTAATAACTCGGTTTTTTTATTACTTGCATATCATCCACATATTTTAAGAATCGCAAGAGAGTCCATCTTTATATTCACGTCGTTCAGCCAAAGCTTGCTGAATCACTTGATACCCTGCTGATAAGCCCAAACTCGCCATAATCACGGCTACAACAAGGTCTGGAATCAAACTGCCCGTACCAAATACACCTACTGCCGCCAAAATGACTGCACAATTACCAATCGCATCGTTACGGCTACATAACCACACCGATTTCATATTCGAGTCGCCTTCACGAAATGCATATAAAATCAATGCAGTAACCACATTAGCCAACAAGGCAATAATCCCAATAATACCCATGGTGATGGCTTCAGGTGGAATACCCTGTATATAGGCATAGATGACCTTGCCCATCACCACCACACCAAATAATGCCATAGTGATACCTTTGATCAAAGCCACAGTAGCACGCCAATATAAACTCGCACTTAGCACCGCAAGTGAAATCCCGTAATTGACTGAATCACCAAAGAAATCCAGAGAATCTGCCCACAAGGATGATGAATGGGCATAGGCACCACCAATCAACTCGACCAAAAACATGCTGAGATTAATCACCAATGCAATCCATAAAGCGATTCTAAATTTACTATTCGGTTTGATTGGCGCAGGTTCATGACTACACGTACATGCCATAGACACACCTTCTTTCAAAATGAAACTGTTTGGATTATGCTCATTTAAAACTATAGACTTAGTCCAAGGTCAAGCATGGCACAATATTTAATTCATGAATTAGCAAAAAAAGTTGGTGTCAGCACAGATACCATTCGTTTTTATGAAAAGAAACACTTACTCAATCCAAGCTTTCGTGCCGAAAATAATTATCGCTATTACAACGATGATGCTCTCAAGCGTTTGATTTTTATTAAGCGTTGCCGCGCTTTAGATATGAACTTAAAAGAAATTGAAACTTTGATTGAATTAGAAAAGCAGCCGGAACAAAACTGCTGCGCCGTCAATGAATTGATTGATGAACATTTAAGGCACGTAGAAGATAAAATTGCCGAATTTCAGCATTTTCAACTACAACTTCAGCAACTTAGACAAGCCTGCACCACACAAACAACTATTGATGATTGTCAGATTTTAAAACAACTCGAAGCCAAATAATCACGCTCCAAGCTTTTTAAATACGGTTTTGCATATCTAAAATTGAATTATCAAGACTTCTGATTAACACGTTTCGACAACTGCTCGGCAGTTTCCACACGTTCGTTATAACGATCTAAAAAGAATATTTGGATGTGCCATGTGCTTACTCACAATGTGCTGCAATTGTAGGGTTGATGCGCGTCATCGAGCTGACATCTTGCTATGCAATAATATTTATAAAAGCGAGCGCCCAGTCGGGTAAATTTGGGTTAAAACGGTAATGTACCCATTACCCCTGACGTTGATCGAGTAAAATAGATAAATTGCGTAACAGCGCCAAATGACGTGATATTTTTGGTTAATTTAACTGCAATTGTTCTGTCAATTCGCATACACAAATATTGTGGTGAGCCATCACCAATTTCAGAATATCCAGTCGGGTTGGGTCTGACAACCATTTAAAAAAATCAGTTTGATTCATTTTTTCTGTACTTCAATATTAACTATTTCGAATATACGCATATCCAGATATATGCAATATTGAAATTTTACTGACCTAAAAATGAGTCACTACGGATGAGTAACACTATCAAAATTTTTCATAACCCTGCCTGTGGAACATCACGCAACACTTTAGAATTGATTCGCAACACAGGACAAGAACCTGAAATTATTGAATATTTAAAAAACCCACCTACACAAGCTGAACTTACCATCATGATTCAACAAGCAGGTTTGAGTGTGCGCGATGCAATCCGCAAAAATGTAGAACCATACGAACAGTTGCAACTTGAAGGTAGCTCACACAGCGATGCGGAATTAATTGCATTGATGGTCGAGCATCCGATTTTAATTAATCGTCCATTTGTCGTGACCGAGTTAGGTGTGAAACTGGGCCGCCCTTCTGAACTGGTCTTAGACTTGCTGACTCAACCGCAATTAAAAAGTTTCCGTAAAGAAGATGGTGAACTGTTCATCGATGAACATGGGCATCGAGTGCGTTAAAACGCTTTCATCCATCAGAAATTGATTATAAGCAATCTGTCAAATTGGTATTGAAAGTCCCTTCTCGTGCGTTTTGTATAGCTCAGGATGAGGAACTTTCTATATCAAGATTAGCCCCAGCGTTTCAGCACAAGTTTTCTTCTGAATCCCGAGCTATTTACTAGGTTGAATCCTAAATTTAGATTCATACAATAAAGCCATATTTCTGCTATTGCTTTTTGATCATGACCATTTCCCACGTCACCGAACTTCTCTCTCCTGCTGGTTCTTTAAAAAACATGCGCTATGCCTTTGCTTATGGTGCAGATGCAGTCTATGCAGGTCAGCCGCGTTACAGTTTGCGCGTGCGTAATAACGAATTTGATCATGAAAACTTAGCAATTGGTATTCAAGAAGCACATGAATTAGGCAAAAAGTTTTATGTGGTGGTGAACATCCAACCGCATAACAGCAAACTCAAAAACTTTATTCGTGACCTAGAACCTGTGGTTGCCATGCAACCCGATGCGCTGATCATGTCTGACCCAGGTCTGATTATGATGGTGCGTGAAAATTTCCCCGACATGCCTGTACATTTATCGGTACAAGCCAATGCGGTGAACTGGGCAACGGTGAAATTCTGGCAAAATATGGGTTTAACCCGTGTCATTCTTTCGCGTGAATTGTCGATTGATGAAATTGAAGAAATTAAAAACAACGTGCCTGGCATGGAAATTGAAGTATTTGTGCATGGTGCGCTGTGCATGGCCTATTCAGGGCGTTGCATGCTTTCAGGCTATATGAATAAACGTGATGCCAACCAAGGTGCATGTACCAATGCCTGCCGTTGGGAATATAAAATTCACGATGCAAAAGAAGATGAAACAGGCGACGTGATTCCTGTCAAAAATATTTCTGAAACTGCCGATGCAGATGAACAACACATGCAGGCACAGCATCAATTTAACGCGCCTGTGCTATTACAACGTAATGACGAAGATATGTTTGCTGCCGAAGAAGATGAACACGGCACTTACCTTATGAATTCTAAAGATTTACGTGCTGTGCAACACGTTGACCGTTTAACTAAAATGGGCATCCATTCTTTGAAAATTGAAGGTCGCACCAAATCTTATTTCTACTGTGCGCGTACCGCACAAATTTACCGTAAAGCCATTGATGATGCACTCGCAGGCAAACCATTCGACCCTGCTTTAATGACGCAATTAGAAGGCTTAGCCAACCGTGGTTATACCGAAGGTTTCTTGCGTCGGCATATACACAGCGAATACCAAAACTACGAAACAGGTTCTTCCAGTTTTGATCATCAACAATTCTGTGGTGAAGTTTTAGAACGCAATGGCGACTACATTAAAATTGATGTAAAAAATCGTTTTGTGGTGGGTGACTCTTTAGAATTGATGACGCCACAAGGCAATATCTATTTTACTTTAACTGAAATTAAAGATAAAAAAGGCAATTTGATTGAAGCTGCCAAAGGTTCAGGGCATATTGTAGAAATCCCTGTACCCGCCGATGTCGATATGCGTTACGCCCTGCTGATTCGCAACTTGCCCCATTCGACTGCAGATATTTCTGCCTCATCATTGGCTTATCAAGCCAACTAAGTGGCAATAAACTAAGCGAGTATTGCGATGGCACTCCTGATTACCGACCAATGCATCAATTGTGATATGTGCTTACCCGAATGCCCGAATGAAGCGATTTATGAGGGCGATAAGGTGTATGAAATTGATGTGGCGCGTTGTACAGAATGTGTGGGGTTTTATGACTACCAAACCTGCGTTTCAGTCTGCCCAATTGAATGTATTATTCCGCATCCTGAGCATGTCGAAACCAAAGAGCAACTGCAGAAAAAGTTTAATCAGCTAAATTTATTTGGACAAAATAATAAGGTTAATTAGACTGAAATGAATCCAACTACAGTAAATCAAACTGGATGTTAAAAATAAAAAAAGAACTGAATTGTTAGCCGACCCAGTTCTTATAACCAAACATAAAATAAATAGATTTTTAATACTGTGGGATACCGCACTTTACTGAACATAGCGCCTGAGTATTGGGGAACTCAGGCGCTAGCTTTTTAGCAAATACAATTTAAGGATAGTTAATCAGCGTATTCAGATGTATTCGTTCAGACTTATTGACCTGAACGAATAATGTAATCGAATGCTGAAAGTGATGCTTTCGCGCCTTCACCTGTTGCAATGATGATTTGCTTGTACGGTACAGTTGTACAGTCACCTGCGGCAAATACACCTTTTACATTGGTTTCGTTGCGCTCATTAATCATAATCTCACCACGATTGGTCAACTCTACTTTTGACGCTTTTAAGAAATCCGTATTTGGCAATAAACCAATTTGTACGAAAATTCCTGCAAGCTCAACAGTATGCTCAACATCTGTCGCGCGGTCTTTATATTTCAATGCAGTCACTTGCGCACCATCACCAATCACTTCAGTCGATAATGCATTGGTAATTACAGTGATATTTGGCAAGCTGTTCAATTTGTTTTGCAAGACTTGGTCTGCACGTAATTTAGTATCAAACTCGACCAAAGTCACATGCTCTACAATCCCTGCAAGGTCAATCGCTGCTTCTACACCTGAGTTACCACCACCAATCACTGCAACACGTTTGCCTTTAAATAATGGGCCATCACAGTGTGGGCAGTATGCCACGCCACGGGTACGGTATTCTGCTTCACCTGGTACATTCATTTCTCTCCAACGTGCACCTGTAGATAAGATCACCGTTTTCGATTCAAGTGTTGCACCATTTTCCAAAGTCACTTCCACCAAACCATTGGCAGTTTCATCGGCACCTTTAATTGCAGATACTTTTTGTAGATTCATAATATCTACATCGTATTCACGCACATGCGCTTCCATTTCTGCCGCAAACTTTGGACCTTGTGTTTTTTGGATAGAAGTAAAGTTTTCAATATCCATGGTGTCCATGACCTGACCGCCCATGCGCTCAGCCACAATACCTGTACGAATACCTTTACGCGCTGCATAGATTGCAGATGTATTCCCAGCAGGGCCGCCACCAATTACCAAGACATCAAAAGCTTCTTTGGCATTCAGTTTAGCTGCATCTTTGCTTGCAGCATCTGTATCTAATTTAGCTACAATTTCTTCCAAAGTCATACGACCTTGACCGATGTGGTTGCCATCTTGGAATACCATCGGCACAGCCATAATTTTGCGTTGCTCAACTTCTTCTTGGAAGAATGCACCATCAATCATGGTTGCTGTTGTGCCAGGGTTGTAAATCGCAATGAGGTTCAAAGCTTGTACTACATCTGGACAGTTGTGGCAGCTCAGCGATACAAACACATCAAAATGAGATGAAAGATTCAATGCTTTGATTTGCGTTAATACTTCATCCGATACTTTTGGTGCATAGCCAGAAGTTTGCAATAACGCCAAAATTAATGAAGTGAATTCATGCCCCATTGGCAAACCGGCGAAGAATACACGTGGTTGCTCACCTGCTTTTGCGATCCCAAAACTTGGTACACGTGCGTTGTTACCGTCAAAACGTGCAGTAACTTGTGGCGAAAGTGCCGCAATTTCTTCAACTAATTCTTTAATTTTGGCAGATTTATCAGAATCATCTAAAGTCGCCACAAGCTCGATTGGGCTTTCAAGACGTTCTAATAAGGTTTTAAGTTGTGCAGAAGTATTTTGGTCTAACATGGCTAACGTCTCCAAGGGAGTAAATTTATTTGTTGATGTCATCTTACGAGAAATATCTACATAGGGGAAACGGTTTATTTTTATATTTATGATCGTTTTTTCAAATGACAACAGAATTTTAAGCTTTCCATTTCATTTAAAGCACCCAAAGCTATTCAATTTAGACATTAACATAAAAATTTAATCTCTGCTTTAAGCAATTGAGCCTAATCATTTTTTTATTCAAGTTGTTGTTGAATCCGCAGAATACGTTGCTGTAAATGTCGTGATAAAAACCACAGTACCGCAGTCAGTATTAACATAAGCACCATAACCGCCAGATTCATATAATAAGCCAGCATATTTAATTGCTCTGCTTGCTGCACTTGCTTATGTACGCTTTGTGCCATAGGTGTTAAAGCTTTTCCATAAACTTGCTGCTGCATCGTCCACAACTGTTCAGGTTTAAAACCATATTGTAAAAATTGCGGATCTTGCTGCTCGGCTTTGACCAATGCCAAGACTTGCGGAATAGCTGCATCTTTATCTGCAGGATGGTGCATCAATGCCGTTTGCGCCAACAAATAGGCCTTAACAGGCGCTGCCATGTCTGCATTTTGTAAATAACGCGCCAATTCGCTTTCCTGAATGTGCTTTTCATAATGCACAATTTTGGCATATACCTGCTGCGTATCATCTTGTCGCTCATGCTGCACATAACTCAATGCCGACCAGAGTAAGATAAAACTCAGCAACCAAGCTACAAATTTCAAGACAAAGGACTGAAAGCGAATATAAAAAAAACGAATTTTCTTGAGTAGATGAACTAGAACGAATGCACCCATAAACGACACAGACAGTTTTAAAATCAACCAACCAAACCAGCTCAATAAGCTAAAAAAATAATCAGGTTGCTGCCCTAAATTTGCCAAAGTCGCATCGACACTTGCAGGCATGTGAAATTGCTGAACTTCAGTACTTAAACCAAAGAAGCTATAAATCACATCTTGCTGAATAAAAAAGCCAATTGCCGATATAAGCACCATCGTCATAGACAGCACAGACAAAAAACTGAGCTTTTTTTGGCGCTGCTGTAATGCCACAACCCCTGTTTTTAGTTGCTGTGGCTGAATGGCATATTCATCAAGTGCGGGCAAATCCGACTCCTTTTCAGGTAAATTTCAGATTAAATGAAGTCATTGTCAAACACGTTTATTCACCAAACTGTTGGCTTGATCCAATCACCAATTGATTTAGATTCTCTTGCAAGGCTCGTAAACGCGTAGTCGCTTCTGCACGTTTTTGCATTCCTTCTTTTTGTACCTGAATCACATCGTTCACAGTTTTAATGAGGGTATTTTGTACGTGTTCAAGGGTTTCAATATCAATCACCGAACGCTGATTGGCTTTGGCAGTATCCACCGAGTTTTGATGCAATAAATCTGCATTACGGCGCAGTAATTCATTGGTGGCATCATCAATACTGTTGGCCAGTTGCACACTGTTTTTCTGCTCATTTAAAGAAATCGCTAAACTGATCTGATTTTTCCACGCAGGTAAGGTAATGTTTTTAATCGCATAAAATTTATCGACCAACATTAAATTATTGGACTGGATAATCCGAATCATCGGTAAAGTTTGCATGGCAGATTGTTGTAATACCTGCAAATCACTCACTCGCTTTTCTAAATTATTAGCAAGATGATTGAGATCATAAATTTTTTGAGTCGTAGTCTGATCCTGTGGCTGCGCGGCAAATTCAGAAATTTGCTGCTGAATTTCTTGCTGCTTCAACTTACCTGCAGCAATATAAATCCCCAATTGTTTATATTCATCCTGCACACCATGAAACATTTTATCTAGCGTATCTACACGGTTTTTTAAACCATTTTGTGAGCTTTCAATTTCTGTGACTAGACTGTCGATTTGCGCTTTGGTGCTGTTAAAGTTTTGATCGAAACTGTGTTTGGCGCCTTTCAACTTATTGAATAAACCACCTAGAAAGCCACTACTTTTGTTTGGATTTAAAATACTGTTGGTATTTAACTGCTGTGCAACCTGCACCACCTGATTCAGCTTTTGCCCTGTATCATCCAAATCTTTATTTTGCACTAAACCTAAAAGCTCATCGGTATAACTTGCAGTTTGAGTAGCGATATTTTTTCCATATTCTGCAACCGAATGATGGCTCAGATCACTTAATTCTTTACGCGCTGCTAGCACCTCCTGAAAGTCATCAGCCTGTAAGCCAATTTCCTGCAAATTGAGTTGCTGAAATTGTTGCTGAGTCTGTTCATCACTCACTTGCACAGCGACATTGTGTTGTTCAGAAGTTGTCATATTTCGCCTCTATCTAATCAAAACCGAGCCTTATGATTGCGCAGGTTTTTCTAAGGATTTTCTTAACGTCTTAATTAAATGCTCACGACTTTGATCCAGCTTTTCTAGCTGACTGTGTGAGCCACTTTGCTGACTTTGTTTGACATGATATTGCCATGCAGGAATGAGTACCTGCTGTGCTTCTTTAAAGCGATCTAACAAACTAAAAGAGAGTTGCTGTGAAAGTTGCATTTGGGTAATCGCAATATCATTGCTACTTTGCAAAGTCTTTAAACTATAAATTTTCTTGGCTAGGCGTTCGCTAAAATTATCCAAAGGATGCTGATTGCGCACAAATCGTGGATATTCCACTAAAAACTCATCGGCAGCTTGAATGTATTTCGCCATTTGCTCACGCAAACCAACCAACTGCTGAAAACGTGATTGTGATTTCTGAATTTCGATTTGCAGCTTTTGGCTTAAACGATCTGCTTGTCCTAATAAATGATCTAGGTTTTTATAATATTGCACTTGCCCCGCGCCATATTCCAAATCTATGCCTAGCCACTTTTGTAGTGCATTAAACTTACGTTGCTTTAACACTTTTTTAGATTTGCCAAGCGCCTGAATCAACTGCTCAATGGTCACACTCAATTGCTGGGTTAAATGTGGATCCACCCCATCCAATAAAACTGACTGCGCTTGAATCACCTGATCTGCATAATGATTGAGACGATATTGATCATTCAATAACGGAACTAACTCATTGCGTTGAACCGCCAAAAGCTCAGCACGATCCACCGTAATCTCTTGCAAAGGCAGTAACACTTCAAACTGAGCCATAGACCATAGACCATCCAACTCTCTTTTCATGATTTTATAGTACGTGTTTTTCGGCTAAGGTCATGTAATATTTTGCAATTTTTCATGTCGATCTGCTTAAATGCTTTTCTATATTCGGATGACATTAGTCATAAAAGGACTGATTAAAAACATCAGTGCATAAAAAAGCCATGATCAACATGGCTTTTTATGTTCCAGACGCAAGATGATAAGCAGATTACAAATAATCGCCTTCGCGCTCTGGCTGATATAAAATTTTCTCAATTTTGACTTTCATCATATGGCCATCAGGCTGTGGCCATTCAATTTCCTGTCCTTCAGCTAATCCTAAAATGGCAGTTCCGACAGGTGCAACCACATTCACCTGCCCTTTCTCACCTTTAAAGTCATGCGGATAAACCAAGGTAATTTCAGTCGGTTCTTTTGCAGGTGCAATGGTAATCAATGCGCGGGTATTCATGCTCACCACATTGTTTGGTACATCTTGTGGCGCAACTACTTCAGCACGTGCCAATTCATCTTCTAGATGTTGCATCGTTGGCGTCAATTTAGGTTGATGCTCAAGCATCGTTTCCAAACGGTGCAAATCTTGTTCTGAAATAATAATCTTTGGTCTAATCATTTAATTTTATTCCTGTCATTCCGACAATACTGTCATCATCAGCTTGCCTACAATCATATTCAATACGCTTAAGTTATAACAGAAATTCAGCTTATTGAACGCAAAATCAATTTTTTACATTCATAAAAAAAGCCCCTTGAGGGGCTTTTCTCAAGGCTATGCTTATTTTGCGTAAACTGGGAATTTCGCGCAAACAGCTTCAACTTTTGCTTTTACAGTATTAATTACAGCTTCGTCACCTTTGCTGTCAAGAATGTCTGCAATCCAACCCGCAAGATCACGTACTTCTGCTTCACCAAAACCACGTGTAGTTACTGCTGGAGTACCAATACGGATACCAGAAGTTACAAATGGTGAACGTGGATCGTTCGGTACAGAGTTTTTGTTTACAGTAATATGCGCAGCACCTAACCATGCATCTGCATCTTTACCTGTAATATCTTGCTTGATTAAAGAAAGCAAGAACAAGTGGTTTTTCGTACCACCAGATACGACATCATAACCACGTTCGATAAGAACTTCAGCCATCGCTTGCGCATTTTTAACAACTTGTTGTTGATACGCTTTGTATTCAGGCGCCATTGCTTCTTTAAAGCAAATCGCTTTTGCTGCAACTGCGTGTACCAGTGGACCACCTTGGTTACCAGGGAATACAGCAGATTGTAATTTTTTCTCGATCTCTTCGTTTGCTTTCGCAAGAATTAGACCAGAACGTGGACCACGCAATGTTTTATGTGTTGTCGTAGTCGTTACGTCAGCAATTTGTACAGGATTTGGATAAACACCCGCGGCCACGAGACCAGCAACGTGTGCCATATCTACAAATAAATAAGCACCTACTTTGTCTGCGATATCACGGAAACGCTGCCAATCTACAATTTGGCTATACGCAGAGAAACCCGCAACGATCATACGTGGTTTGTGTTCAAGCGCTAAACGCTCAACTTCTTCGTAATCAATCTCGCCAGTTTCTGGGTTTAAACCATATTGGATAGCATTATATGTTTTACCAGAGAAACTTACTTTTGCACCGTGAGTCAAGTGACCACCATGTGCCAAGCTCATACCTAACACAGTGTCGCCTGGGTTAAGTAAAGCTAAGTAAACTGCAGAGTTTGCTTGCGAACCAGCATGTGGTTGAACGTTAGCATAATCTGCACCAAAGAGTTCTTTAGCACGGTCAATCGCCAGTTGTTCAATAATATCTACGTATTCGCAACCGCCGTAGTAGCGTTTGCCAGGGTAGCCCTCAGCATATTTGTTTGTAAGTTTTGAACCTTGAGCTTCCATTACTGCAGGTGAGCAGTAGTTCTCAGAAGCAATTAACTCAATATGAGCTTCTTGGCGCGCATCTTCATTTGTGATCGCTTGAGCTAATTCCGGATCAAATTCGGCAATAGAAATATTGGCAAACATTAGCGAGGTCCTATTAATTTAGGGCTTTTAAGCCGTGCTAAGATTGGCGCGTATTGTAGCATAAAGTTTGTGAACTGAGAGAATGAACTTTGCTCAGTTTTACATAAAAATAGCTCATGTTTCAGATAAAACACGAGCTATTTCAGGTCAAATCAATCTTTATCGTAATTCAATGACTTATTGAATAGGCATTAACGATTGCACATCTTTAACAATCTCATCCATATTATTCACATACACCGAACCATGATCCCATTTTTGCTCTACAGGTAAATCCTGGTCAGTGACGTAATGAATTTTAGTTCCTACCCCTTGAGCCGCCTGAACTAAGTAATCGGTAACTTGTTTCGGGACAGTTGGATCTGCTGTTCCTTGATAAATAAATATAGGCGTGCTGATTTTCACTTTTAACGGCTGTGAGCTATTAGTTAAGAAATCTTTAACTTCAGGGATGGTCGTCATGAAATTTGGTTGAGTACGCGGATAACCATCCAATTTTCCAACCGACGTCACATGCTCTAGCATTGGCTGAGCTATACTCCCACCTAATGTTTCATAACAGAGAGACTCTGCCTGAGCAGCAAGTAGATCTGTTGGCGGTACAAATATTTCAGAATATTGCAAGGTTGGAGCAGTATTTTTTAACCCCGCAGCAATTAGAGCAGTAAACGTATCTAATGGTGCAAGTGTCTGTACTTTCTTTATTACATCTGGCTCTTGAGCTGCTTTTTGTTCACCACCCGCCAATACCAAGGCTAAATTTGATGCAGGTGCGATAGCTAGGGGCACTAAAATTATATTTCGGAACCCCATCATCAATTACTATAACGCTAGTATCGTCATGATCATCATTACAGGCGGTTAAAAACAAGCTGCTGCTGGCCAAAGCCACGCTTAACCATATTTTTTTCATTTGCTTACCCTTGTCTTCATATTGTTATTGATTGCATCCTTCGCAATCTTTATTTGTACGCTTTTTTATAACATCAGGCAAGATTCCAATAATTAATATGCAAGTGTATTTTATTTAAAATTAAACACTTACTGTAAAAACCAGTAAATCGATCACATATACAGTTGTTTATTAAATTTCGATTCAATTGTCATACGCAGGCGCTAATGTTAGATTGCATTTTTATTGAATGACGCAAGCGAATCAGGACATGCAAGCCATTATTCTCGACACTGAAACCCATACTTTAAATGGACAACCTATTGAGATTGCTTACGCCCCCATTCAAGTTGAAGATGGCAAAATCAGTCTGGATAAAAGTCAAATTTTCGATCAACTGTATCAAGTGGATGAGCCGATTTCATTCGCAGCGATGGCGGTACACCATATATTAGAGTCTGACTTAATTGATCAACCACATTACAGTAGTTTTGAATTACCTGCCGAAACCACCTTTATCATTGGACATAATATTGATTACGATATTCGAGCTCTAGAAAAATGTGGTGTAGATACCTCTAAAATTAAAGCCATTTGTACTTTGGCACTTGCTCGTCGCGTATGGCCGAATGCAGAAGCACACAATATTTCAGCTTTAATTTATATGATTACCAAAGGCAGCGAGAAAGCGCGTGACATGATTAAAAAAGCGCATCGTGCCGATATGGATATTATTTTAACGGCTAATATTTTGATGCACGAAGTTCATCAATTACAAATTCAAAGTATTGAAGAACTCTACACAGCCTCAGAAGAAGCACGTATTCCACAAATCATCAATTTTGGTAAACATCGTGGTACAGCAATTGCTGACCTTCCTGCCGATTATGTGCAATGGTTATTAAGGCAAGAAGATTTAGATCCTTACTTACGCAAGGCGCTCGAAAATACCAGTATTTTGACTTTATAAACATTTCAAGTGAACCTTATTGCATTTACCTGTCATAAATTATTCATATTATTGTAATTTTCACAGTCTATGCTTTGCCTCAATTTATTAGGAAAATAAATTAAGGCTCATGTTTAATTATCAAAAAACTCAACACGGTATAGATGCATTACAACAGCGCACACGTGATTTAAATGCACGTCAACGTCGCTTGTTGGTACTCATAGGTACTGAAGATTTTGATTTATTGGGTGATCAGTTCAAGCAACGTATTGCACCACCTGAACTCATTGAGCAGCTTTTAGATATGCAACTCATTGCACCTACTGCGCTTGATGAATCCCCAGACTTAACACTTACGGCAACAATCGAAAATACACATCAACCAGAAACTATTTCTGCCCCACAGGTTTTTCAAACTGAAATTCAAACTCATCTTTCCAGCGCTCCCCAGCCCTCTCATGCAGAAATTTTGGCAGCGCCGATTCAAACACAACATTTACACGTTCCCCCACCACGTGTAAATACAGAAACATACGCCGAAGCTGTAACATCCACAGAAACAGTGGTAGAAGAAAAAACTGCACAGCATGAAGCAGCTCAACTAGAAATTTCAGCCTTAAGTTTTGAAGATGTAAAATTTTTAATGATGGATACTTTGCAGCGCCATTGTGGGCTCATGGCCAAGCAATTAATTCAGCGCATTTTACAATCGCAAGATATTCGCAGTTTAAAACTATGCCAAATGCAGTGGATTACCTCTTTGCAAGAAACGCGTTTGCCACCTAAAGAGTTAAATCGAGTTTTGCAGCAAATTAATTATTCTTTACAGAAACTTAATCCTGCTTAATGCTTAGATTTTTTTAATTCACTCTAAGTCTTTTAAACGATAAAAAAACCATAAAAAACTTAGGCCTATTTTATTTTTTTATTATTTTTCATATAGATTTGAAATCTAAGATAGACTGTACGCACAGTATTCCAGCATAAACTAAGACTTTAGATGCATAGCCCTTAGTAATACAAATCAGCGATATAGGGATTAACCAAAATTGTTGAAACTAGGGTTTAGGCATGGGCAGCGCATTTTTTTTAGAGTTTGATGCTTACGACAATCCAATGCAATTAAGTAAAGTGGGCAATTGGGTTATTACCTTTTTAAGCCCGAAAGACCAAGAGCATCAAATACAACTGGCAATCACCAATGTATTGCCACGTCAAATTTCTGCACAACTGCAACCTCGTCGAATTGTAATTCAACAAAGCGCTGATGCACAGCAATGGCAAATTCAGCAAATTGATTGTTTTGATAGTCAGACGAATCAGGAAATTAGTTTTCAAGCCAGAGATACAATAGGACAAACAGTCATTCAGAGAGTGATTCAAGAATTTGATAAATACGATGTAAGTATTCAGCTGATTGAAAATGGCAAATGATCAAATCGAATCGATTGATATTTTAATAATAAAGTTGGTCAGCATATTGCTGCATTTGCTTCTGTAAAAAATATCGACCCAAAACAAAAGAAGCTCATCAAGGTGAGCTTCTTTAAACGAATCTTGGAATCACAAAAATTTACTCCAAAACACGGAAAATACTGTCAGATTCACGACTTTCAAATAAAAGTTCGATACTTGGCAAAATCACTTCACCCTCTACAATAATATGTTCAATTTTGTGGAAAAGTGCCAAACCCGCGGCCAATGAGCTTTCTGGAATATTACGCAGCAATGCCTTTGCTTCGTAAATATGGCTGAATTGGTCCTTAACTTTAATATCGACTAGTTGCGTCATTGTTGTTCCCTTTTTTTTCTTGACGGAAATTTTTTATACCATAGCTTATAAATTTTTTAAAAAAGTGAGATGTTAAATTGTTTGACAATGTAGTAATTTTTTAAAGAACAATTTAATTATCGTTATATTTCAACATCATATTTTTTAAAATTTTATTTACAACTTACAAAATCACTGTAAAGTTGCTTGGTCTTTATTCTAGCATAGAAAAAGCTCGCATTGCTGCGAGCTTTTTTATGTCGGAAGGCTAGTGCTGATTTATTGTTTGAACCTATGTTGCAAACTCAACGAGCTGTCATTGATCCGTCCAACTTCATCGTAGCGTCTATTATGTTGAATGACCTACTGTAGTTTTAATATAGTGAAACTTATTTATTGCTGCAATAGCTCACTACATTTCAACACATTTACACAGCAAAATTTCAATTGATTTGATTATCAGTAGCCGCATAATTTTATGCAGTTAAAAGCTTCAGCCTTTTAGTATCACCATCAGTGCAAATCGAAGATATTTTTAAAAACGAACCGCAGCTGATTACTCAATTAATTCAATTTTATAATCAACATCTTGCAGCAACTTTTTATTTTTAAAACTTTGCCATTGCTGTAGCCGCAAAAAAATCTTAGAACAGACCTGCTTCCCTTCTGCGACAGCTTTACAGCGAAATTCCGTGGTGCCTATTTCGTTCTGATGTGGAACAAAATAATGGTTTTATGCAAAAAGTTAAACGATATAACCCAGGAAGGTGCTCTCAGATTTTCAGTTTTAAAATATGTGAGTTTTATATGACTTTTAAAATTCAAAGCGCCTTGCACTAGGGTTCTCTCCTAAGCATTGGAGGACATGCAGTATAGTTTCAACCGAACTGCGCCGATAATAGCCAGACTATTTTTCATAGTGTCCTACCTGAGATACCGTCTTGGTAGTTAATCAGGTTTTTAGATTATTCGATTAATAAATAATCTATTTCAAAGGCAGTCTGATGTTTTAAAACACCATAACTCAGATGTATAAGCTTGCGCTTTGCAGCACCTAAAAGTGTGTGATTCAGAGACATCATTTCAATATAATGAGTGTTAGAGAAATTCTACAAAGACTCGTATGGCTTAATTTATTTGAATAGACTAATGATGCTGACCTAGTTTGTCGGAGATGTGGCATTTCTAGACCAATGTTACGCAAGTGGTGGAAACGATATTCTGCACAAGCTATTGATGGATTAAGTAGTCAGAGTAAACGTCCCTTAAAATCGCCAAATACTAAAATCAATGCTGAGCTAGAAGCTTTGATATTAGAAATGCGCTCGGCTAGAAATCTTGGTGCTCTACTTTTGCAAACAGAATGGATGAGGCTGCATGGAATCTCGTTGTCCTTAGCGACTATCTATCAAGTACTATCCACTGGTAATCCTCCCATAAATAACCGAAGTTAAAAGTAGAGGTTAAGCAGCCATTAGAGGTGGCTTTCCTTTGTTAGCTTGATGTGGTCTTTCATGGTTGTAATGCCACAACCAGTTTGTTGCATAATCTTGTACTTCATCCAAAGTATCAAATAAATGCTTGCTCAGCCAACTATAACGTATGGTCCGATTATAGCGTTCAATATACGCATTCTGCTGTGGCTTACCCGGTTGAATATATTCAATACGAATACCGTGCTCAGTAGCCCAGCGCACAAATTCGTGACTGATAAATTCGGGACCATTATCGCATCGGATCACTAACGGTTTTTCTCTCCACTCCAGCAATTGATTCAACGTACGAATAACCCTGATTGTGGGCAATGAGAACCCTGCTTCAATGGCTAGGCCTTCGCGGCGGTAATCATCAATCACATTCAATAATCGAAACTTGCGACCATCGGAAAGCTGATCATGCATAAAATCTAATGACCAAACCTGATTTTCTCGGATTGGTTCTTTCAATGGTTCAGGCGCATGCCGTTTTAGTCTTCTTCTCGGTTTAATACGCAGATTCAGTGCCAACTCACAGTAAATGCGGTAAACCCGCTTGTGATTCCAGCAGCAACTCCCAACATGCCGTAAATACGAGAAGCACAAACCAAAGCCCCAATCGGAATTTTCCTCAGTGAGTTCAATGAGCTGTTCAGCAATGAGTGCATTGTCATCGCTGAGATTGGCTTGATAGCGGTAGCAGGTTTCACTAATGCCAAATGCTTTACAAGCCAAACGAATACTAATGGCATGCTGGGCAACTGCCTGTTGTGCCATCTTACGCCGGCAAGATGGCTTTACCCTTGCGTAGCAGTGCTACTCATTGCCATCGCTTCCTGGATGATTTCGGCCTTTAATCGCTCTTCCGCATACATCTTTTTAAGTCTGGTATTTTCGGCTTCTAGCTCTTTCAGTCGATCCATTAATGATGTATCCATACCACCATATTTGGCACGCCATTTATAAAAGGTAGCATTACTCATGCCGTGTTCACGGCAAAGGGTCGCTACAGGTGTGCCAGATTCTGCCTGTTTCAAGATGGACATGATCTGACTGTCAGTAAATTTAGATGTTTTCATGCAGAATCTCCTGCTTGTATCTTAAGAGAAAATTCTACTTTTAGATCCTATTATTTTTAGGGGGGATTACCATTGCTGCCCAAGTAGAAGGATAATCTTTTTCAGATTCAATTAGTAATTGAACCGCTCTTTCTCTAATTTCGGGGGTATAGTTTGGTTTTTTCATCGGAATAGTCTCTCAGAATATTGAGCCTCCGACAAACCCGGTACGGTTCAAATTATCTTAAAATAAGTGCAGGTCGAAAATCCATGTAAGACTAGTGAAAAATCGAAAGAGGTTGAAACTCACTTTTCCTTCAATAAATATAATTTGCTCTAGACTCTTATTTTGATTAAACAAACAATCGAGTTATCAGTTACAGTGTGGCATCCTTGCTCTCACCATAATGAATCAGCCTTAAATATTGCGCTGATTGACTCGTTTAGACAGTTCTTCAGCCGATTCTTTTCGCTCTGAATAACGGTTGGTCAAATAGGCACTCTGGCCGCGAGTCAGCAAAGTAAACTTGTATAGCTCTTCCATTACATCAACAATACGATCATATAGCGATGAAGGCTTCATCCGCCCTGCCTCATCAAACTCCAAAAAGGCTTTAGGAACAGAAGACTGATTTGGAATCGTGATCATCCGCATCCAGCGCCCAAGAATTCGCATCTGGTTTACACTGTTAAATGACTGTGATCCACCGCTCACTTGCATCAAAGCCAATGTTTTACCCTGCGTAGCACGAATAGCTCCTGCAGCAAGTGGAATCCAATCAATCTGTGCTTTAAAGATTGAGCTCATCGAACCATGCCGCTCAGGCGAACACCAAACCATGCCTTCAGACCAAGCCAACAATTCATGCAGCTCTTTAACCTTTGGATGTTCCAGATCACCATCTTCAGGTAAAGGTAAACCTTTGGGATGAAAGATTTTAACCTCACAACCAAAACGCTCAAGAATTCGCCCAGCTTCCATCACAGCCAGGCGGCTATATGAACGTTCTCTGTTTGAGCCATATAGCAATAAGATACGTGGTGGGTGACTCAGTTCTTTAGCCTGCACTTCCGCAAAAGTTGGTGTCGGTAAAAGATCAGATTCAAGATTAGGGAGTGTCATCTTTGCCTCTTAAGAATTTGGATAATATTTTTTCTTCAGCCATAAAGCTACGCTAACCAATGCAATCAGCACGGGCACTTCAACCAATGGGCCAATAATCGTAGTAAAGGCAATTGGTGAAGCCAAACCAAAGGTAGCAATCGCAACGGCCAACGCTAACTCAAAATTGTTACCTGCTGCGGTAAATGAAATTGCGGTGGTTTTGGGATAGTCATTCCCCATCCACTTACTCATGAAAAAGCTGACAAAGAACATCACGACAAAGTAAAGCGTCAATGGAATTGCAATCCGCAACACATCCATTGGTAAACTCACTACATCACCGCCTTTCAAGCTAAACATGGCTACAATGGTGAATAACAAGGCCAATAAGCTGAGTGGACCAATTTTGGGTAGAAACTGATTCTGATACCAGTCCAGACCTTTGGCTTTCACTAAAGATAGACGCGTCAGGAAGCCCATCAGGAATGGAATCCCCAAGTAGATAAGGACAGCATTGGCAATGGTCCAAAAATCAACATTGATGACATTCCCTTCTATCCCAAAAAGTGGCGGCAGATAGGTCAGGAAGAACCAGGCATAACTACTAAAGAATAGAATCTGAAAAATGCTGTTAAATGCGACCAATGCAGCACCGTATTGATTGTCCCCGCATGCCAGTCCATTCCAAATCAGTACCATGGCAATACAACGCGCCAAGCCAATCAGAATCAGACCTGTCATGTATTCTGGGTAATCACTCAAGAAGACTATCGCCAATACAAACATCAGCACTGGCGCAATCAGCCAGTTCTGAATCAGAGAGAGCGCTAATGTTTTTTTATCCTGAAATACTTTGGGCAAAGCTGCATAATCTACTTTGGCTAATGGTGGATACATCATCAAAATCAAACCAATCGCAATTGGCAAGTTGACTGAATTTACACTCATTGCGTCCAATGCGACGGATGCTTGTGGAAATACCACCCCAATCGCAACACCCAATGCCATGGCCACAAAAATCCATAGCGTCAGGTTGCGATCCAAAAAGGATAATCCTGGTTTAGACATGATCTGCTCGCTTAAAGATGGGAAATTTGATTAATTTCAGCAATAAGCTGAGGACGGCTCATGTGATGGGTATCTAATGCAAAAAGTGCATCTAAGCGTTTGTTGATATGTTCTACAGTACTTAAAAATGCCTGTAATTTTTCTTGTTCAGGCAAATCTAAATGTGATGGATCAGATAGACCCCAATGTGCTTTGATTGCTCCTCCTAAATACAACGGACAAGCTTCTTGTGCTGCCGCATCACACACGGTGATGACGACATCGGGCTGATACTGTTCACAGGCATCAATCGTTTTACTCGACAAACCTTCGGTAGACAAACCCAGGTTCTGTAAAGTCTGAATGGTTAACGAATGAACTTGGCCAGAAGGTTTACTTCCAGCGCTATAAGCTACCCAACCTTCAGGCGCTCGACTATTAAACAGAACTTCAGAAAGAATACTGCGACAACTGTTACCCGTGCACAGAAACAAAAATTTCATAAAAACTTACTCGCAATGGCTCTGAATCGATAGAGCTGAGGGATCAAATAACACGGGAACATTGCTACGTTTAAGTGTATTCAGAATTTCAAAGCACCATTCAGGTAGTTGTGGGTTAAGACTGTAATACACCCACTGCTTTTGCCGACGGTCATTCAGCAAACCACTTGATCTTAACAGGGCTAAATGCCGTGAAATTTTTGGTTGGCTTAACTGGAGTTTATCTGTCAAATCACAAACACATTGCTCTTCGTTTTCTGCGATAAGCATGACAATACTGAGACGTGTTTCATCAGATAAACATTTAAAAAACTGAACGTGGTCCATAACTGCTCCCATTCTATTATGCAAATATACACATATCCATATATTCAGTAAAGAGTACTCATTATAAAAGTATACCCATATCCGTATATGCTTGCCAGAAAGGGAAAAATTTAAAACTTCTTAACATCTCAAGACACAAATAAAAAAGACCCGTGGCTTATGCCACAGGTCTTTTTTACAGTTTTCCACATACACTTATTTATTTCAATCAACTCCACAATGGCTTGTGGTTCCAAAACTTTGCCACTTGAAACGATTTGATTATCTATGATCAGACCTGGCGTACTTAACAACCCTGTTTCAGCAATTTGCATCATATCAGTTACATATTCAATTTCTGCCTGAACACCCGTACTTTTTACAGCTTCTTCAGTTGCAGCCAATAAGGCTTTGCATTTACGACAACCTGTTCCTAAAACTTTAATTTGCATCTTTATTCTCCACACTTTTTATAAAAACCAATAACCCAAAGTATTCAGGCTATAACCAACAATCAAGATTCCCACAAAAACAATCCCTACAAACAGGCTCAATAAACGGGTTTTCACCACTTGTTTTAACAAGATTAGCGATGGCAGAGAAAGTGCGGTGACCGCCATCATAAACGCTAAAACCGTCCCCAAGCCAACGCCTTTAGTCACAAGTGCTTCTGCAATCGGCAAGGTGCCAAAGATATCCGCATACATTGGCATTCCGACAATCGTGGCAATCAGTACGGAATACCAGTGTTCCTGACCAAGTAAGGCGGTAATCCACTGCTCAGGAATCCAGTTATGAATTGCCGCACCAATCCCGACACCTATCAAGACATAAAGCCAGACCTTACTAAAAATGTCTGTCACCTGTTCCCAAGCAAATGTACGCCGCTCTTTTGCAGTCATGCTGAAATCTTCATCATCACCTGAGATTGTTTGATGATGAGTCACAAATTCAGCCACATACTTTTCCATTTTCAAGTAGCTGATTAATGACCCGCCGATGACTGCCAGCACTAATCCAAGTAACACATAGACCAATGCAATTTTCCAGTTAAAGATACTCGCCAATAAAATAATTGAAGCCAAGTCAACAAGTGGTGAACCGTACCGGGTTTGTCGGAGACTCAATATTCTGAGAGACTATTCCGATGAAAAAACCAAACTATACCCCCGAAATTAGAGAAAGAGCGGTTCAATTACTAATTGAATCTGAAAAAGATTATCCTTCTACTTGGGCAGCAATCACAGCTATTGCTCCTAAAATCGGTTGTACTCCTGAAACATTGCGTGTTTGGTATTTAAAGCATATGGATCAACTAAATCCTGCCAAAGTACAACAGATATCTGACCAAGAAAAAATGAAGCAAATGGAACGTGAAATTAAAGAATTAAAGCGTGCCAATGAAATTCTACGCAAAGCAGCCGCTTTTTTCGCCCAGGCGGAGCTCGACCGCCCACACAAATAATGGTGGATTTTATCCAGAACAATAAAGATCGATATGGTGTTGAAGCGATTTGTAGAATTTTACCGATTGCAGCTTCGACCTATTATCGGGCTTTAGATCTCGTTGATAACCCAGAACATCGAGCGAAACGTGCTCTGCATGATTTACATCATGCAGAGCAAATCAAACGTATTTGGAAAGAAAGTTTAGGTCGATATGGTGTGCGTAAGGTCTGGCAACAATTGAAACGTGAAGGTTATGTTATCGCACGTTGTACAGTTGCTCGATTGATGCAGAAGCTAGGTATACAAGGTGTTTGGCGTGGTAAGAATAAACAAACCACCCGTAGCCGAGATGATCAAAAACGAGCAGATGACTTAGTAAAACGCAATTTTAATGCAGATCATCCTGACCAGCTGTGGGTCGCTGACTTCACGTATATTCAAACTCATTCAGGCTGGGTCTACACCGCATTTATTATTGATGTGTTCTCGCGAACAATTGTTGGATGGAAAGTATCAACACGGATGAATACAGATATGGTACTTGATGCACTGGAGCAAGCATTGCATGATCGAGGCATGCCAAAGAATGTGATTCATCATTCCGACAGAGGTGTGCAATATCTTTCCATTCGCTATACCAATCGTTTAGAAGCAGCAAATTTACGAGCATCAGTCGGTACAACGGGTGATTCATACGATAATGCTCTGGCTGAAACGGTGAATGGCTTATACAAAACAGAGGTGATTGAATATTTAAAAGCAGATTGGCAAGGTTTAGCGGATGTACAACTTGCGACATTAAATTGGGTAGATTGGTTCAACAAAAAGCGTGTACACAGTGCACTGGGTTATGTATCGCCTTTTGAGTTTGAAGCAATGTACTATGATAAGATTAATCCGTTAGGTCAGGTGGCCTAACTTAAATAAAAAAGTCTCCGATAAACCCGGTACGGTTCACATAAACACCTTTATCCTTCACTTTGTAATGTATGGCATCTAACCAAACAAAGGGATAAATTGTATCGAGTGGGCGTTGTTTCCATGCTTGTAACTGAGGGAGGAGCTTATCTGTAATATTGGTGATGAGGGCGTTCAAAATTCTGTGTCAGTAAATTTGACTAGATTTTAATTATATCATCTAATCGACCTTCAAAGTAAATGGATAATTGAGTAATCGTTTGTCCCCATTCCTGAATAGGCATTGTCCATTTTTCTGATGCCTGTTGAATACCAATATACAGTAATTTCATCAGACTATCCTCATTGGGGAAAGCTCCTTTGGTTTTGGTTAGTTTGCGGAATTGACGATGTACGGCTTCAACGGCATTGGTGGTGTAAATCGGCTTCCTAATCGCTTTAGGGTATTTGAAATAGGCGGATAGTAGATGCCATTTGGTACGCCATGACTGAATGACCACACCATATTTTTCGCCCCATTTTTCTTCTAGCTCATCCAGTGCTACTTCTGCCGCCCCTTTGGTATCAGCACGGTAAATTGGCTTTAAATCAGCCATAAATGCCTTCTGATCTTTACTGGCAACATAGCGTAAAGAATTACGAATTTGATGAACGATACACAGTTGTATTTCTGTTTGAGGGTAAATCGCTGCTATGGCTTCGGGGAAACCTTTTAGTCCATCTACACAGGCAATCAGAATATCCTGAACACCACGATTTTGTAGGTCTGTCAGTACACTAAGCCAATGGTTCGCCCCTTCGCTTTCCGATAAATACAAGCCGAGTAGTTCCTTCTTACCTTCAACATTTAAAGCTAAAATGGTATAGATCGCTTTGCTCACATAAACACCTTTATCCTTCACTTTGTAATGTATGGCATCTAACCAAACAAAGGGATAAATTGTATCGAGTGGGCGTTGTTTCCATGCTTGTAACTGAGGGAGGAGCTTATCTGTAATATTGGTGATAGCACCATCTGAAATCTCCAATCCATACATATCAGCAACATGCTTTTGAATATCACGATAGCTCATACCAAGTGCATAGAGTGATATGATTTTATTGTCAATTTCTTCTGATAATTTGGTCTGGTTCTTTTTAACTAACTGTGGCTCAAATTCACCATTTCGATCTCTAGGGGTTTCAAGCTCAAATGAACCTGATGTAGATTTTACTGTCTTGCGAGTATAGCCATTGCGGCGATTACCTTGTTTCGGATTCGCTTCAATGTAATTCTCGATTTCTGCTTCAAGAGCAGCTTCGGTCAGTTGTTTAATTAAAGGGGTGAGTATGCCATTTTCTCCAGTCAGTGCTTGTCCTGACTGGAGTTGTTTTAAGGCTGTTTCAAAATCAAATGTAGTTGCCATAATGCATCATTCCTGTTTTTAACAGTTTAAGGAAATGACACAGTTTTTTGAACACTACCTTGGTGATAGCACCATCTGAAATCTCCAATCCATACATATCAGCAACATGCTTTTGAATATCACGATAGCTCATACCAAGTGCATAGAGTGATATGATTTTATTGTCAATTTCTTCTGATAATTTGGTCTGGTTCTTTTTAACTAACTGTGGCTCAAATTCACCATTTCGATCTCTAGGGGTTTCAAGCTCAAATGAACCTGATGTAGATTTTACTGTCTTGCGAGTATAGCCATTGCGGCGATTACCTTGTTTCGGATTCGCTTCAATGTAATTCTCGATTTCTGCTTCAAGAGCAGCTTCGGTCAGTTGTTTAATTAAAGGGGTGAGTATGCCATTTTCTCCAGTCAGTGCTTGTCCTGACTGGAGTTGTTTTAAGGCTGTTTCAAAATCAAATGTAGTTGCCATAATGCATCATTCCTGTTTTTAACAGTTTAAGGAAATGACACAGTTTTTTGAACACTACCGACTATCCTCATTGGGGAAAGCTCCTTTGGTTTTGGTTAGTTTGCGGAATTGACGATGTACGGCTTCAACGGCATTGGTGGTGTAAATCGGCTTCCTAATCGCTTTAGGGTATTTGAAATAGGCGGATAGTAGATGCCATTTGGTACGCCATGACTGAATGACCACACCATATTTTTCGCCCCATTTTTCTTCTAGCTCATCCAGTGCTACTTCTGCCGCCCCTTTGGTATCAGCACGGTAAATTGGCTTTAAATCAGCCATAAATGCCTTCTGATCTTTACTGGCAACATAGCGTAAAGAATTACGAATTTGATGAACGATACACAGTTGTATTTCTGTTTGAGGGTAAATCGCTGCTATGGCTTCGGGGAAACCTTTTAGTCCATCTACACAGGCAATCAGAATATCCTGAACACCACGATTTTGTAGGTCTGTCAGTACACTAAGCCAATGGTTCGCCCCTTCGCTTTCCGATAAATACAAGCCGAGTAGTTCCTTCTTACCTTCAACATTTAAAGCTAAAATGGTATAGATCGCTTTGCTCACATAAACACCTTTATCCTTCACTTTGTAATGTATGGCATCTAACCAAACAAAGGGATAAATTGTATCGAGTGGGCGTTGTTTCCATGCTTGTAACTGAGGGAGGAGCTTATCTGTAATATTGGTGATAGCACCATCTGAAATCTCCAATCCATACATATCAGCAACATGCTTTTGAATATCACGATAGCTCATACCAAGTGCATAGAGTGATATGATTTTATTGTCAATTTCTTCTGATAATTTGGTCTGGTTCTTTTTAACTAACTGTGGCTCAAATTCACCATTTCGATCTCTAGGGGTTTCAAGCTCAAATGAACCTGATGTAGATTTTACTGTCTTGCGAGTATAGCCATTGCGGCGATTACCTTGTTTCGGATTCGCTTCAATGTAATTCTCGATTTCTGCTTCAAGAGCAGCTTCGGTCAGTTGTTTAATTAAAGGGGTGAGTATGCCATTTTCTCCAGTCAGTGCTTGTCCTGACTGGAGTTGTTTTAAGGCTGTTTCAAAATCAAATGTAGTTGCCATAATGCATCATTCCTGTTTTTAACAGTTTAAGGAAATGACACAGTTTTTTGAACACTACCTTTCTTACTCCTCACCATATTTATGGTCAACACTCGAAATACGACAATATTTCATAGAATTATCTTTAACCACACTTTCATCAAATAAAACAATGTTTTTACCATGACCAAATGAGCTATTAAAAACAATTCCATCAAAACCACAAACTGTTTTGAAAAACTCACTAATAAATTGTGTTGGAATATAATCTAAGTGACTTCTATGAGGTAATATGGCTTTGGATAACTCTTGTGCAAAAATCTCTAGTAAATTTATATGTGTAATACTATCCTCTAAACTTTCGCTTTCTTGTAGAAGAAATGAAGCTTTTTTTCTTGGATTTGTTAGATCTAGCAGATCTAGTTCCTTGTTTAAATTGAAAGTTGCAATATTAACTAGGCTACCATTACTTGGGCGAACCTCAGCAATACAGGTTTTCTCATCTTCTGCTAAATAAAGATAAGAAATTCCAGCAGGGTTTGCTCTTCCTGGAGTTACTATATTCGCAGGAGGTGCTCGCATTTGTTTAATATCTAGCTTATTTTCATCAACTCTTGCTCGATAAAAGACTCTGCCCGTAGAATAAGATTTTGTTAAAGAATCGACTAATGATATAAAAGCATTTGTTTGCCCATTATTCATTTCTTTGGTATTAGTGAAAATATTCTTATATAGTTCTGTTTGTGGGAAAAATCGGTTTTTTGTTGTGATTTCATTGCGAAATTCATCCCAACTATCTCTTGTTAGTTGAATGTCTGGAACAGAATATTTCTTAGAAAGTAACTCTTGGTTATCACTTAAAATATTAGAAAGTAAATTTTGTTTATCAAGAACTTTTTCTTCAAAAAAACAAAAATCTTCTTCCAATAAAGCAAATAATGGCTTTCCATCATCCACCTCTTTTAAACCGTAAGCAAACTTTTCTACAAACTGGAATATCTCTTTTGGATTTACAGCTTTAACATTTTCAGATTCACAATATGAGCAACTAGCCCTAAAATCACCGTTATGTGTGATGTACTGAGCAATATTTGTTTCATTAAAACATTGTTGGCAACAAACTCTTTCAATTGACATTATTCACTCAATTATTTATTAAGTAATCATTAATAGTTTCAATGTGATGCATAATTGAAATTTTCTTCACCTGCCCTAGGCCAGGGAAATGCTGTGCATTATAAATTCTCTCAAAATCTTGACACGCTGAGGTTTCTAGAAAATTAATTGTTTTATTTCTTTTTTCAGAAATGAACTTACCTAATGCTTCAATGAACTTTTTACCAGGGTTAGCCGGAGTGTCACTTTCATAATTTGAGGAATAGTGACGAATAAAAGCTTCATCAAATTTTTCAGAATTGATATAAGTGATATGTATCGTAACTACATAAGCAGGGCCACCAGATTCACTATATTCTTCACTTAGAATAGTGTAATCACCAAAACCCTTAACATTTCCAAAGCCATTATAGTAAGTATGTAATGATGAAAATGGAGATTCTATAGGATAGTCAGCATTTCTTTTTTGCTTTTTGAAGAAGTCATCATACAGAACTACATTACTTAGTCGCTTAATTAAATTTGGTGCTGTTGTAGCGCTAATAAAAGTTAGAATAGCTTCAGATGACTCTTCAATAATACTTGCATTTAATCCATCAACTAAAAACAAAGCATATTCATTGAATTGAGAGAATAATGAACGTAGATCATCAACACCATCACTCACTGCGAAAATTGGTATAAAGCGCAAACCTTCTTCTTTACTAAATTCATTGATAATATTTTCACTGCATCCAACTAAATCCCCAACTGTTGGATTCATAAAAACTAAAGGTACGATTTCCTTATCATTTAATTCTTTTATTGTTCTAAAAAGTGGTGCTAGAGAACCTCTTACAGGCTCGATAACGGGACAAAATTTTTTATCAACAGAAAGGTTTGCTAACTCTCTTAATGCTAAAAGCTCATTAAGTTTTCCTCGTAATATTGGATAGTACATTAAGTTTTTCCTCTGTAGCAAAACAGTCTATTAATGAGTGCATCTGAACTTTATTAAATTTATAGCTGATAATAGCATTAACCAAAGAATTTGGCATATGACTTATAAAGTGCTCATTGTTTTTGCGTGACTTCTTTAAAGTTTCAATAAACAACTTATTTAATTTTTTTTCATCTTTGTTTAACTCTAGCCTTTCTAGGCATAAATCAAATAACTGTGTATTTGGAGCCTCTAATACTTGTCCTGTTAAATTTTGAACCAACTCCACATACTCATTCTTACGAAGAGATTGCAATAATAATTTTTTATTCTTTATTTCATTATGATGAGCTTTTCTTATTTCTTGAAAAGTCATTTTTTCTGATAGAAAAATTACACCTATTGATGATTTTGTTTTTTCTAAAACAGACTTTACATGCTTTTGGCTGCAAACAACATATACATCGTCGAAGATTTGAGTATAAGCATCCAATTGGTCATCTAATCTAACCAAAGAGTCGTAATCAGTTTTGATTTCATAGCATGTTGATTTGCCATTCAAAATTACACAATCGGCCTTGTTAGTTCCTACTCTAAACTCAGACAACATAGTAGCTGTGTTTAGAGAGTGACGTCCTAAAAGAATTTTATTGGCTATCAAGTTCTTATAGATATATTCATTAGGATATTGTTTAAGAAGAATTTGATATGTTTTTTCATAAAACTCTTTCAAAGAAAGCTCAGCGTCTTCTTCTGGAAAGAATTTATTTAAAACTTTAAAAATATAAGACAAATCTCCCTCAGCAATGTCAGCTAAGACACCACTATTAAAGATTTTTGACAAAGTCTTATATTCTAAATCCATATCAGAAGCTCAGAAGAATTTCAATACCATTCTACCCATCTTAATGATACTCAATTAAAAGTTGAAAAGTAATCTTGACAGTTTTACTTTTTTTAACTTTACATATACTTTGTATAGTAAAACAACAAAAAGTGTATTATGAAAAAAACAACCATAACCACCCTACTCCTTGCCTTGATCATCACTGGCTGTCAAAAGCAGCCAGCCGCTCTACCTGAAGAAGAACGTGCAGCGATAACAAAGCAGTTTGAAGAATCGGATGAAAAAATTAACGGCTATTTTGATTTATTGGAAAATCCAAGTACTTCACAAGAGGTACGCAAACAGATCCTTTGCAAAGACTGGCCTGATATCTATTACAAGCAGTACGTCCCTGCTTTAAAGCAACTTTCACCAGACTATACCGATGAAGAGTTGAGTCAGGCACTCGACAGAGCCGTGGACTATTACAAAGAAAAATATGTGATTAACTGCAACCTGTAAAAGTTAAATCAAGCTCCAGCAGGAGTGGTTTTAGGTGTTACAGTCAAATTTAAACCCAACGCATGTACCACTTTTAGGACAGTATCAAAATTGGGTACAACCTCACCAGATAACGAGCGATATAATGACTCACGCCCTAATCCTGTATCTTTAGCGAGTTGTGTCATACCACGGGCACGTGCGATCGTTCCCAGTGCTTTGGCAATAAAAGCTGCGTCATCACCTGCTTCTTCAATACAGGCCTGTAAGTAGGCTTGCATATCCTCTTCAGTTTCTAGGTACTCGGCACTGTCCCATTTTGTTGCAACTAAATCAGCTGGATCAATCATGGTGTCTCTCCTTTAATTCCAAATAGGCTGCAGCAAGTTGTACGGCTTTTTTAATATCGTCCTGCTGACTGGTTTTATCGCCACCAATAAGCAGCAAAACAATACTTTCATTTTCCTGTAAATAGTACACACGGTACCCATCGCCAAAGAAAAACCGCATTTCACATACAGGGTGCTCTACCGTCTTTACATCACCAAAGTGTCCTGTTTCCTCTAAACGATCAAGTCGAGCTTGTATGCGAGCTTTGGCCTGTAAATCCTTAAGTTTTTTAAACCATCTATCAAAAGGTGGTAGTTTTTTAATCTGCATCACAGTATATCTGTAGCTTTTATAAAATTGTATCTTTTAAGATACATGAAAGCAAGGTTAAACTTTATTTGAGATTAACTGCAATCCATGAAGTAAAACTACTGTCATATCTAGTGATTATTATCTAATCAAGGTCAAACGCACTCCTGACCTGTAATAACGAAGTAGCGCAAAACTGACCCGCCAATGCCTATCGGTGGGTTTTTCTTATCTAATTTATTGATTTATAATCATAACCCGCTCTAAAAATATAGTAACCAAAACTTATATGCAAATAGACGCTTTCTTGCCTCAAAATTTACGTGACGACTTTCTTATTAGATTACTTTTCAATACAGCAGATGGATTTGAGTATGCGGGGATTCGTAAGGCTTATTTGGACTTTAATCGCACATTAAAAATTAATGATAGAGATTTGCATCCAAGTAATAAGATTAAATGTGAAGATTTTTTAAAAAGCCAACTGCTTGTACTTATTTCAAAAGAGCTTGAATCACAGGAAGATTTCGATTCACTACACCAAGAATTATGTGATTCCTTAATTGGTACTTGGAGCGTCTTAACTTATGGCCAGGCGCAAAAATGGATAAATATGACACTGAAATACTGGCTAGTATTAGGTGAACACAGAATTAAAAATATTGAAAAAAATGCACGTTTTTTTCATATTCCCATAGATAGTTATGTTCAGAAAGGCTGGTTTCAGGAAAAGAAACCTAAAGCTTGGAGCAAAATCAACAACTATGATGACTACATGGAATATCAAAAGAAGCACAGGGCAAGCGCTGATCCTAAAAGCCATCCTCTCCTTGAGGAATTTAAATTTTTTAATAACTATCGCCCTTAAAACACCAACCCACCCTGCGGTGGGTTTTTAATTTAGCAAAAATAACCCACTAAAATTATTGTATGATCCTAGATGCGTAAAAATTTTATTCATACAGGCGATACCTGCTTTAATCGCATTGACTGCTGTATTTTAGGAATTTAACAAAAACTACAACTGCGAACCCGACGCAGTCCTTTGAGCAGATCGGGTGGAGAGAAATATGCCAAGAAACGCCTTACCAACCTTTGATATTGAAACACCATTAGATGGCTCGATTGAGTTAGTCGCCCTAGAGCTAATGAAAATAATTGCAAACGCTGAAACAAAAGAAGCGCAAGGTCAGGAATTTGCGCGTGAATACTACCTAAACCTATACGCCAAGTGCATTAAGACTGTTGTTCTGAGGAATTTTGAGGGGTAAGAAAGGTTCTCGCAATAATATTCAGATACATGCTATTCACCGCATGATTAATTATTTCTGAATCGGTTAAACCCGCTTCTATTAAAGCAAGCGTGAGTTCCATTTTTATGTCTTCTTGACTTCTATTCATAACAAACTCCATCCAACCCACCCCAGCGGTGGGTTTTCTTTTGCCTATTACCGCTTATAGTTTAAAATCTAATAACAATAAAACTTTGACCATACAAAAAATCCTCCTGACCAGCTTACTTTTCACTATCACTCTTAACGGTTCCAAAAGGAACCTGAATATTAGAGGCATCATCTACGGCGCATCATGATTCAAAAATGATTGAATAATTTAAGGCTGCTGATGAAAAGATGAGTAATTTTCTAGATCAATTAGATAGTCCGAACAGATCAATAGAAATCAGTAAGAAAATTATCTGCAAAGACTACCCTGAATACGCAAAAGAATATGTTCCTGTCTTTCTAAAAAATTAATCAAAATATGGGCAATGTAGCACCACTATGTTCTATTAATTCCTGGCTGCCTTCAATTTCCATTTCAAAGCCATTCCACTCATAACCCATCTTAAAAAACAGTTCTTGAGCTTTATCAAATTCTTTATTTGTTGGAGTAGCTGTACATAATCTTTGGATCATCCTTATTTCAATTCTTATTAATAGAAGACTTAAACCAATTTTTATATAAAATCAGTGCAATTGTAGAAATATCAACATAATAGAAAAAAATTTCGGGAATCTTGAAATATTAGCTTACAAAGTGGTGAAATTAATTATGAGTACACAAATGAGTACATAGGATATGATTTTTATTTATATTATTGTTTAAAATCAAATACTTAATATGATTATGTGGTGCGCTCAGCGGGACTCGAACCCACGCCACAGGCTTCGGAGACCTGTACTCTATCCAGTTGAGCTATGAGCGCGCGCTGCACATCATAACAAAAAATTGCTGAAGGTAAAGCAACTATGTAAAAGTTACGCATTTTTATGCTTATGCTTTAAACAATGTTCCAAACTTGGAACATAGAATTCCATGTAACTTACTTGGTTTATTGGCTCAGATCGCTCACAATAGTGGCTCTATTCCTCAAGTGAGAATTTCATGACTGATGCATTGACGTTAAGGGACGTGTCAAAGACCTATCGAAATGGTTTCCAAGCACTGAAAGGAATTAATTTGACCGTTCCTGAAGGTGAGTTTTATGCCCTACTTGGACCCAATGGTGCAGGTAAATCTACAACCATTAGCATCATCAGTTCTCTCACCAAAAAAACGGCAGGTACTGTCGAAATTTTTGGACATAATCTAGATACCCAACCATCTCAAGCCAAGCAATGCTTAGGGGTTGTACCGCAAGAATTTAACTTTGGTCAGTTTGAAAAGACCTTTGATATTTTGGTCACACAAGCAGGCTATTACGGTATTTCTAAGAGAGTTGCCGAACAACGTGCCGAAGAATATTTAGAAAAACTGGGCTTGTGGGATAAGCGGGCCACTCAAGCGCGAATGCTGTCTGGCGGTATGAAACGTCGTTTAATGATCGCACGTGCCATGATGCACGAGCCGAAACTGCTTATTTTAGATGAACCGACTGCAGGTGTAGATATTGAGCTGCGTCGTTCAATGTGGGATTTTTTAACAGAGATGAATGATAAAGGCACTTCAATCATTCTCACCACCCACTATTTAGAAGAAGCCGAAATGTTGTGTCGTCGTATCGCGATTATTGATCGTGGTGTGATTAAAGAAGACACCTCCATGAAAAACTTCTTAAACCAGTTAAGTGAAGAATCTTTTATTTTCGATTTAGCTGAACCTATTCAGCCGATTCACTTAGATATTATTGGTGTACGATTCAACCTAATTGATGCAGTGACACTAGAAGTCACGATGGATAAAGCTCACACATTAAATGATTTATTTCAACTTTTAGAAACACAAGGCATTCGCGTGCGCAGTATGCGCAATAAGTCCAACCGTCTAGAAGAGTTATTTGTCAAAATGGTCGAAAAGAATTTAGATGGAGCTGCGCAATGAATTTTACCCAACTACGGATTGCACTCTATACCTTAGTGCATAAAGAAGTTCGTCGTTTTATGCGCATATGGCCACAAACCTTGCTACCACCAGCCATCACCATGAGTTTGTACTTTGTGATTTTTGGTAATTTGGTCGGTTCGCGTATTGGTGAAATGGGCGGCTTTAGCTATATGCAATTTATTGTGCCTGGCTTAATTATGATGGCAGTCATCACTAACAGTTATGCTAACGTATCTTCCAGTTTTTTTAGTGCAAAATTCCAGAAAAGCATTGAAGAACTGATTATGAGTCCTGTACCGTTGCATGCCATTTTATGGGGCTATGTTTTGGGTGGTGTTATCCGTGGTGTATTGGTCGGCATTATTGTCACCACCATGAGTTTATTCTTTACCGACCTTTATATTACCAATTGGTTTATCACCATTTACACGGTATTAATTACGTCCTTTTTATTCTCATTAGGCGGTTTTATTAATGCTGTTTATGCCAAATCGTTTGATGATATTTCCATTATACCGACTTTTGTACTGACTCCACTGACTTATTTAGGTGGTGTATTCTATGCCATTAGTGCCTTAAGCCCTTTTTGGCAAAACCTCTCTTTAATTAACCCTGTGGTGTATATGGTTAATGCTTTCCGTTACGGCATTTTAGGACATAGTGATGTCAACGTGACGATTTCATTATCTGTGATTACACTATGCTGTGCAGTGCTTTATGGTATTGCCTATCATTTACTTTCTCGTGGTTCAGGAATGCGTGAATAATGAGTGTTGAACAATCTCTCCTTGGTAAAGACACCAATTATCCTACAGAATATCAACCTGATATTTTATTCCCTATTTCACGTGTTGATTCACGCGAAAAATATGCAGATGTCGAAGGAATTCGATTGGGGCAAGACTGGTGGCACATTTTTGAAATTTCGTGGTTAAATGCCACAGGCGTTCCGCAAGTTGCGATTGGTCGAATTACGCTACCTGCGTCATCACCCAACCTGATCGAATCAAAATCATTAAAGCTCTACTTTAATAGTATGAACTTTACCCGTTTTCAGTCTGAAGCCAATTTTATCGAAACCGTTGAGCATGATTTAACGGCTGCGGCGCAAGCACCTGTTACCATCACTTTATTTCAGGTCGATGATTTGGCAATTAGTCAGCCTGAAGGTATTTGCATTGATCAGCTCACACCTGAGCGTTTAGAGCAACATCCTGACCCAAGTTTATTGCAATTCGATTTAGAACAAGCTGAAGATATAGAGGTACAACTGTACTCGCATTTATTACGCAGTAACTGTCCTGTAACAGGACAACCTGACTGGGGTACTGTTTTTATCCGTTATCAAGGTAAAAAGCCTTGTTATCGCAGTATTTTGGCTTATATTATTTCTTATCGTCAGCATAATGGTTTCCATGAACAATGTGTGGAACAGATGTTTGCAGACATCTGGCAAAAATTTGCACCTGAAAAACTGATGGTATATGCAACCTATACACGTCGTGGTGGATTAGACATTAACCCTTGTCGTGTATCGGATTTAACATGGATGCCTCGCCCTATTCGTTTAGCGCGACAATAACAACATTGAGGTTGAAAAATGCCATTTTTTGGATTCATTCCATCTGCAGAATTATTAAATACGATTGAAACTGCACAACAGAAAAAAAATTCAAGTGAGCCGCTGTTCCCACTGCGTGACAAAACTGCATTAATGATTAATGAAGAAATTATTGATGCCATTTTAACCGAATTGGTACGTCGTTTTCCTGCAAGCGATAAACGCGACACTGCCGAAAAACTTGCGGGCTATGTCAAATCTACCGTTGCAGTACTCCTAAAACAATTATTAAGCAAAGCGCCCAATGATGTCGTGAAACAATCGATTGAATTTTCTGAGCGCAGTAGCTTTAAAGATGCAGCAGGCAATGCACGTGTAGGTGAAACACTTGATGCGAGTTTAGTGACCAATCTGAAACATAACTATGCCGAAATTCAAGCAGGCAATGAAGTGAATAAAGCCGTTTTGACAGAGTTGTATAAACAGTTTGCAGAAGCGACTGTACGCCACTTTATGAGCGATTTTAACAAAACCCTCGATTTAGGCATGATTAAACGTAAAGCGGCAGATATTGGCGCAGCAGCGGTAATTAAAGCTGTCCATATTGCGGTGGATAAAATCATCCCCAATTTAACCAAAGAAGAACTATTGGTTTTAGCGGAATATCACGACACATTATTCCATCATTAATGCCAGCGAGTTTAGCTGTTGATGTGGTTTAAGTCCTTTTGTTGCATGTTAACTGCAAAATAGTAGGAATTACATGTTCTAGCATCTCATACAACACAAACTAAATATGCAGTATTCTTAAAAGATGCAACCAACCTACACAATGCCTGATTTCAATCAGGCATTTTTATGCACAATTGAAAAGCGGAGTATGTCTGCAACTCTTACACAATTCAGAACAAGTTTTTGCCCCTCAATTGAATTTTGTTACAAATCCTGCGCGCTTTTTACACATTCTTTGTCTATTTTTGTATAAGTTTTTGCAAACCCGTTACGCATGAATGCTATCTTAGCCGCTTGCTTCACTTTGATAGTTTGGCCCAAATAGCGGCTTATTCTACATTTATAAGTAGCAACTTATTTAATGCATATAAATAAGTTGTGTAAATCATCAATTTGGAATTTTTCCCAATATGTTCAAACTTGATTTTTATAACAAACTAAAACGTCTATCTTTACTCATTGGTGCATTTTCTATCACCAGTTTTTGTCAGGCCAATGATTTCCAAAATCATCCGTCATATGCCAATTTTAAACAAAAAACCATGCAGACCTATGGCTTAAGTGCAGCACAAGTCGATTGGGCGATGGAAGGTTCCAAAAACTTACCCAATATCATCAACATCATGAACCGCCCAGGCGAAAGTAAGCCTTGGTACGACTATAAAACTAATTTCCTTGCAGAAAGTACCATTCAGCGTGGTGTGCGCTTTAAACAACAATATGCAGATACGCTCAATAGAGCTGAACAGCAATTTGGTGTACCGCAATCCATTATTTTAGGGATTTTGGGTGTGGAAACAGGTTTTGGGAGCAATAAAGGCTCTTTTGTAACCCGCGATGCCCTTGCTACCTTGGGCTTTGGTTATGAACGTCGCGCAGAATACTTTAAAGATGAACTCGCGGCACTGATCGCATGGTCATATAAAGATGGTGTGCCAACCTCTTCAATTGTTGGTTCTTATGCAGGCGCTGTTGGTTATCCGCAGTTTATGCCAAGCAATATTCCAAAATTTGGAGTCGATTATGACGGCAACGGACATATTGACCTACGCAACTCAGCAGTCGATGCCATTGGCTCCATTGCAAACTACTTGGCACAACATGGTTGGCAGCGCAACCAACCCATTGCATTTGCTGCACGATATATAGGCAACAATCCTGACAGCGTGATTGCCAAAGATTTAACCCTACCAACACCTTACGGGGTTTTAAAGTCGCAAGGGGTAATGCCAATGAATCCAATTGTGCAAATAGATGACCTAGACTTGGTCAATGTTATTCAATTACAAGAAAATTATGGTCATATCTACTATATAACCTATCCAAATTTTCAGGTGATTACGACTTATAACCGTAGCCGTATGTATGCGACTGCACTGTGGTTATTGGGCACTGAAATTGCGAGTCGCTAAGCACAAATTTAAATACAAAACCAAAAAGTCAAGAAATATTTTTGACAATTTGATCACAAAACAAACTTTTTACACATCATGTTACAATATTGATTATTTTTTAATCAAATAGAGTTGGTTTTTGGTACTTTTTGTCATTATTTTCGTATAAAGACTAGACACCTTGAGTAAGGGATGAATATTATCCATTTCGTCAAATGTAGTCGAAAAAGTGAAATTACAGACAGGATTACCGCTATTTCAATCAGTTAAGAGCGAAATAAGTTAAAAATTCTGTCTTCAGGAGTTCAAACCATGCATAGTTCACTTAAATACTTACTTGCACTTTCTGCAGCTGTTGCCCTAAGTCAGTCGCAAGCTGAAATGGTGCAATCATCATTCAATAATGATAATGAGTCATCTAGCCTTGCTGCGCGTGTACTCAACAAAGAAGCACAAAGTTTTAATTCACATTTCTCCAATTTGAATAGCCTTTCAATCACCGAACGTTCAGGCGACCAAATCCGTCGTCAAACGATTGCAGCGAAAATTGAAATTCCTGCTGAAGAGCCTTCAGTGATTGAAAAGTTAAATACAGTGGCATCGAACACTGTACGTAAATTTAGCCAAACAGGTATGGCATCTTGGTACGGTCGTCAATTCCACGGTCGTAAAACTGCAAGCGGTGAAACGTTCGACATGAACGCAATGACTGCTGCACACCGTAGCCTGCCGCTAAACTGCTATATTCGCGTAACCAATAAAAACAATGGTAAGAGCGTTGTAGTTAAAGTAAACGACCGTGGTCCATTCCATGGCAACCGTGTACTCGATCTTTCTTATGGCGCTGCAAAACAATTGGGCATCACCAATGCAGGTACTGCTAAAGTAAGCATCGAGCGTATTGACGGTCCAAACTCTTAAGATTCGCTTACACGACTTCACATTTGACTTAAAAGCCACAGCAATGTGGCTTTTTTAATGCCTGTAAGATTTACAGTCATCCCATGCATCTACGCACAAAGATGATCCACACAAATTTTGTGGCCACTTGAGTTTGAAAATATGAATACTGTTTTGACCACCTCTCTGTTCTCAGTTATATTTTAGACAGCAAAACAATAACAACGGATGATCGGTCTACAGGAGTAGTACATGAAGACAGTAAGCGAGTGGCTAGATGAATACAGCGAGAGCCATCAAAATAAAACCAATAAATTAATTCACTGGGTTTGCGTACCGACGATCTTTTTTTCGATTGTCGCCATCTTGGCGCATTTCAGTGCTTTACTAACAACATTACTTCTAGTACTCAGTTTTATTTTTTATGCACGTTTAGACTTGGTTCTTGCCGTCGCAATGGCAGCTTTAATGCTGGTGATGGCCTGGCTAATTTATGTATTGCCTGTGGGAATGGGTTTTTATATCGCGATTTTTGTTTTGGCATGGATTGGGCAGTTTTATGGTCACAAAATTGAAGGAAAAAAGCCTTCATTCTTCAAAGACCTCCAATTCCTTCTCATTGGCCCAATTTGGTGCATGGATGCCTATTTAGGTAAAATCCTACCCTCTTGGAAAACACGTCGTAAAAACAGCATTATGAGCGTTTAAACGCTATATCCTATTTTTATTATCGGAAGAACCGTTACTGGTAGGTTCTTCCTTGATGTTTTAACCATCCAGCTACGTGTTTATTTGCTGGATCATGATGCGTCCAATGAATCACCCCACCCTTATCTGAGTATTCATATTCACCAAAAAACTCAACGGTATCGCCTTTGGCTATATTGGCAATTCGTGGTGCAAGATCAATATTATGTGCAACCAATACAGTTTGCCCATTGCTCAATTTCAAAATAAATTTTTGATGACGTGAACCTTCGTTGTCATCTGCTAACACTGCAACGACTTGTCCACTCGCACGGACTTGTAGATTACTCTGCTTACGCTCAAACGCACGTTCAATCAGCTGAACACCCTGAGCATCCTGTCCTTGCGGTGTATCTCGCTGTAAGTTCGATTGTTTTTTTTCAGTTTGCGATGTGCGAGCAGTACTTGTAGATGGCGTGTTTGATGTTTCAGACTGAAACTGCTGTAAATCCATGCCAAAAAATGCAGCAATTAACACTACAATAATTGCGCCAATACTTAAATTCTTTTTATTTGCCATATAACCTTCTTGTTCTGATTCCGATCTATATAATCAAGCCAATTACTCATAACATACTGATTTAAAATTAATATCTTTGTTTTTATCTCAATATTTATGCCCCGATTGCATATTGCTAAAACCGATATTCACAAAAAAGCCCCAAAATAAATTGGGGCTTTCCTTACAAAATATTTTACGTGAAGTAAAAATTATTTTGCAGCAGCTTGAGCAGCAGCAACTTCTTCAGCGAAGCTCATTTCTGCTTTTTTCTCAATACCTTCGCCTACTTCGAAACGAACGAATTGAGCAACAGTTGTACCAGTTGCTTTTAATACTTCAGCAACTTTCTTCTCGTTGTCAATTACGTACATTTGACGATCAAGCGCAACTTCGTTCAAGTATTTTTCAACTGAACCAGTTACCATCTTCTCTACGATGTTTGCAGGCTTACCAGATTCAACTGCTTTCGCTTCTGCAATTTCTTTCTCTTTAGCGATAAGATCAGCAGGAATTTGTTCAGCAGTAACAGCAACTGGGTTGAATGCAGCAACGTGCATTGCAATACCTTTACCAGTCGCAGCATCACCTGTGTAAGAAACAACAACACCGATTTTTAAACCGTGCTTGTACACAGCAAGGTTGTCGCCTTCAACGATTTGTGCACGACGAACTTGGATGTTTTCACCAATTTTTTGAACAAGGGCAATACGTGCTTCTTCAACAGTTGCACCATCTTCAAGTTTAAGTTCAGCAATTTTAGCAGCATCAGTTTCGTTTGCAGCTAGAGCAGCAGCAGCAACTTTCGCAGAGAAATCAGCAAAGTTTTCGTCTTTTGCAACGAAGTCAGTTTGACAGTTTACTTCTAAAAGAATCGCTTTATTGCCTTCTTGAACGATTGTGATAGCACCGTCAGCAGCTATGTTACCTGCTTTTTTAGCAGCTTTTGCTTGACCAGATTTACGAAGGTTGTCAATCGCTAATTCGATGTCACCGCCGGCTTCTGTTAATGCTTTTTTACATTCCATCATTGCTAGACCAGTACGATCACGCAATTCTTTAACCATGCTTGCTGTAACTGCAGTCATGTTTATCTCCTAAAATCGGTAGAAAATGAATTCTTTTTTAACAGAAACGGCCCAGAGGGTGTCTCTTGGGCCGTCTGCATACATGACGCTTACTTTGCCACCATCACATGTCGCAAAAATGACAAGCTTACGTCAAAACGCATTAAGCCTCAGAAGCAGGAGCTTCTTCGCCTTTTGCTTGAGCATTGGCTTGAGTTTGAGCGTATTCTTTACCAGCAATGATCGCATCAGCCATTGAAGAAGCGTAAAGTGTAACTGCACGGATCGCATCGTCGTTACCCGGAATAACGTAGTCTACGTTGTCTGGGTTAGAGTTTGTATCAACGATACCGATTACAGGAATACCTAAGTTTTTAGCTTCTTTAATTGCAATTGCTTCGTGATCAACGTCAATTACGAATAATGCGTCAGGTAAACCACCCATGTTTTTCACACCGCCTAAAGCGCGCTCAAGTTTTTCCATTTCACGGCTACGCTCTAAAGCTTCACGTTTAGTAAGCTTAGCAAAAGTACCATCAGTAGACTGAACTTGAAGATCTTTTAAACGGCTGATAGATTGGCGAAGTGTTTTCCAGTTCGTCAACATACCACCTAACCAACGGTGATCTACATATGGTTGACCAGCGCGTTGAGCTTGTTCACGGATGATTGCAGAAGCAGCACGTTTTGTACCAACGAACAAAACTTTGTTCTTTTTGCTAGCCAATTGGTTTGCAAAGTTCAAAGCATCATTTAACGCAGGAACAGTGTGCTCAAGGTTGATGATGTGAATTTTGTTGCGCGCACCAAAGATGTATTGACGCATCTTTGGGTTCCAGAAACGTGTTTGGTGACCAAAGTGTGCGCCAGCTTGAAGAAGGTCGCGCATGCTTACGTTGTAATCTGCCATTTTCTTTACCTTAAATGTTTGGGTTAGGCCTCCATATATCCGCATTCTCCACCCCAAAGGGCACCCAGAGTAATGTGACGATATATGTGCGGATTTTTAATTCCCTTTTTACCTTGCCTTATGAAACATATTCATAAAAAGCATTTGATAAAATGGGCGGCTATTTATACCATAGTCACATACAAATTTCCAAAAGTTTTTAGAGATCATGAACAGTACTTATCAAGCGCCTCGTCGACTCATCAAAACCGCAGAAGATATTGAGAAAATGCGCGTGGCAGGACGACTAGCAGCAGAAGTTTTGGAGATGATCAAAGCATACGTTAAACCAGGTGTTACCACGCTCGAACTAGATACGATTTGCCATGACTATATTGTCAATCAACAGCAAGCCATTCCTGCCTGCTTAGGTTATGGTGCTGCTCCAGGACGTCCAGCCTTCCAACATACCATTTGCACCTCGGTTAACCATGTGGTCTGTCACGGCATTCCATCGGAAAATAAAGTGCTGAAAAAAGGTGATATTTTAAATATTGATGTCACGGTCATTAAAGATGGCTTCCACGGCGATACCAATATGATGTATATCGTGGGTGGCGAAACTTCCATTTTGGCCAATCGTTTATGTAAAGTTGCTCAAGAAGCCATGTACCGTGGTATGGCGACTGTAAAACCAGGTTCTACCATTGGTGATATTGGTCATGCCATTCAAAAGTATGTCGAATCAGAGCGCTTTAGCGTGGTACGTGAATATTGTGGTCATGGTATTGGCACAACCTTCCATGATGAACCGCAAGTATTGCACTATGGTCAAGCCAATACAGGTATGGTTTTAGAAGAAGGTATGACTTTTACCATTGAACCAATGGTCAATGCAGGCGTATGGCAAACCAAATTACTGGGTGATAAATGGACGGTCGTAACTAAAGACCATAAATTATCGGCACAGTTTGAACACACCATTTTAGTCACCAAAGATGGCTTAGAAGTGCTGACTGCACGCCCTGATGAAGATTTATCTCGCTTTCAAGCCTAAGCTTTAGCAAAAATTAGCTAAAATCTGTCATTGGCTAGAAATTGAAGCAGTCTGTCAAAAAGATCAGTTTTAAACTGGTCTTTTTTTAATTTATTTGCTTTAAACCTTAAAGATAATTTTAAAATTCAAAAGATTATATAAAAACTCAACAATAAATAATTGATTCACTGCATTTCATCTACCCGCTATAGAGTTAACAAAAACTCAATACAACTTTCAGATCACAAACAAACAATTAAAAAAATATGCTGTAAAAACAACAGTTTTATTTTCCTCCACCATTTCATAATGCCTCACATAACAAAATCGCAAATAACAACAAGCACAATGGACATGGAGTTCCGTTATGAAAAAAACCTTATGCTGCCTTGCAGTCAGCAGCTTACCAATTGTGAGTTATGCCAATTCACCCTACTTTAGCTTACAGGATGGCGATGGTTTTAAACGCTTTTCTGTTTCGGTTGGTGCACTGCATGTTATGCCGCAAGGCAAGGCACAACCTTTTCGAGTCAATACAGCTATTCAAAATGGCTACACAGCCGATGTCGGTGAGGTTCAATCGCAAACTGTAAAAGATAACTTACGTGACGGATTTGAGCCTCCCTTATTATTAAGTGGGGCATTAAATTTGCTGCCTACCGTTCCTGCCAACATGAGTGGACAAGCCACAATTTCAGGTTTGGAGCAATGGGATAATCCTGGCACAGGTTTAGAAGCAGATAATGTCACCACACTCGGTATTATCAGCAACTATTACTTTACCGATAATATTTCCTTTGAAGTCAAAGGTGGTATTCCCCCTAAAGTTGATTTACAAGGCAAAGGTAAAATCTATGCACCCTTCTCAGCAATTGCACGTCCATTAGGCGGCGCATTGGGTGAGCTTGAATTACAAAATGATATTTTCATTACCGATTTAGAAGCACATGGCCCTGCTGCTTCTGCCCGTGCTTGGACACCTGCATTTGAGTTTCAATACCATTTTGGAAAAACAGGTGTAAATAAATTCCGTCCTTATGTCGGTGTCGGGTTAATGTACGCTTATTTTAATGAATTAGAAATTAACCCACGCACTGAACAAGACCTGATCGCCGCTGGTCACATGATTGCCAATATTAAAGAAGGAAAAGCGGGCGCATCTTTAGAAGGCACACCAAGTGCAGCCAACCCTAAAGTTGAATTAGACGCCACCGATGCCTTTGCGCCCGTTGCCAGTGTGGGTTTTACCTATGACTTTAATGAAAAATGGTTTGCAGTTGGCTCACTGTCTTATGCACATCTTAAAAATGAAACCACCATTACGGTGACCGATGCTAAACACGGCGAATTAATTCATTCTAAAGCAGATATTGAGGTGAATCCAGTGATTGCCTATGCAGGTTTTGGTATGCGTTTTTAAGTGCTAATAGCGCTCTTGGATCAGTCCTTTTGAAAACTATAATCGCCTTCATCCAACCCTTCTCCACAAGGAGAAGGAACTCTCGATCCCCATTTCTTGATGACTCACGATCATTTTTTTCTTTTTGATTAAAAGTTCAAACTGATAACCAAATTTTATCATTTGATGAATTTTATTTTATCGCGATCTGCGGCTGAATCGACTATCATAACAAGCTGTTAGCAATACATGGATGCCTTATGTCGAATGCTCAATTTTCCAAACCTCTGATTTATATGTTAATTGGAAGTGCCGTTATTTTGGCATTATCACTTGGCGTTCGGCATGCGTTTGGCTTGTATTTGGTGCCTATGAGCCACGAATTTGGCTGGGGTCATAATGTCTTTAGTTTAGCCATTGCCATGCAAAACCTGATTTGGGGTGCAGTCCAACCCATCACAGGTGCTTTTGCAGACAAATATGGTAGTAAAATTGTGGTTGCAGTTGGTGGCGCACTGTATGCGCTCGGTTTACTGCTCATGGCAGTCAGTTCGACAGGGTTATTGCTAAATTTAAGTGTGGGTTTAATTTTAGGTTTAGCACTTTCTGCGACCTCATTCCCTGTACTACTTTCTGCTGTGGGGCGTGCAGCACCACCCGAAAAGCGCAGCCTTGCGATGGGCATTGCCAGTGCCGCAGGCTCGTTTGGGCAGTTTATTATGTTGCCATCAACCTTATTATTATTACAAAGTGTGGGCTGGTCAGGCGCTTTAATTGTCAGTGCAATTTTAATTACGTTAATTATTCCTTTGGCATGGATGCTCAAAGCACCTATGTACCAAAACCCCAATACAATCTCAACCAGTCAACCCGCTTTAGGCTTTAAACAAGTTTTGGTGATTGCCAAAAACCACAAACCCTTTTGGTTTTTAGCTTTAGGTTTTTTTGTCTGTGGCTTTCAAGTGGTGTTTATCGGGATTCACCTTCCTAGCTACTTAATTGATCATGGCTTTAATGCAACCACAGGCACAGTTTTTCTGGCACTCGTGGGTTTATTTAATATTGTGGGCACCTATACAGCGGGTTGGTTAGGTGGCCGCTATTCCAAACCGCATTTGCTGATGTGGCTTTACGGATTACGCGGGATTGCCATTATCGCCTTTTTAATCCTGCCTTTAAGCATCTGGACAATTTATGCATTCGGGATCATTATGGGTTTATTGTGGTTATCTACAGTTCCTTTGACCAATGGTATTGTGGCAAATATGTTTGGGATTAAATACCTGACCATGCTCAGTGGCATTGTGTTTTTCACACACCAAGTCGGCTCATTTTTTGGTGGATGGCTTGGCGGTTTAAATCACGATCTAACAGGTAACTATAATGCAATCTGGATTGTTTCTATTGCTTTAAGTGCGTTTGCGGTCTTGGTACATTTTTGGGTAGATGAGGAGCACGTCATTCATGATTAATTCTTTATTTAATTTTAAATTATGGCTCACACTTGCCATCACTGCCCTTTTTGGTTTGTCGATTTTTTTATGGGCGCAAACACCACAGCTATTTGAATATTTTAATCAGGCGTTTTGTGCGCATTAAAGCGCAACATTACGCCATATCGCTAAAATCTCAAGCAATAAAATACCCCTCAAGAATAATCTTATGGGGTATTTTATAATATGCTAAACCCAACTAATTCAACATTAAAACAAACGATTCATCCCATTTAAGGTCGCGACACGGTAAGCTTCTGCCATAGTTGGATAATTGAATGTGGTTTCCACAAAATACTTAATAGTATTGTTCGGGCTGTTCATCACCGCCTGACCAATGTGGATAATTTCCGCAGCATTATTACCAAAGCAATGCACGCCCAGCACTTCTAAAGTGTCACGGTGGAATAAAATCTTCAATTCACCCACTGTATCACCCGTAATTTGCGCACGAGCCAAATGACGGAAAGATGCCTGACCAACTTCATAAGGGATTTTTTCTTCTGTCAACTCCTGCTCAGTTTTACCAATCGAAGAAATTTCTGGAATGGTATAAATACCTGTTGGAATATCGGTTACAGGCGCAACATTTTCTTCGCCACTCATATTTGCACCCGCGCAACGACCTTGGTCATAGGCAGCTGATGCCAATGATGGCCAACCAATCACATCACCCGCAGCATAGATATTATCTACTTCGGTTTGATATTGATCATTGACTGTTAATTGACCACGGCTGTTTGGTTTAAGTTCTACGTTTTCTAAACCTAAACCATCGGTATTACCTGAACGTCCGTTACACCATAAAATCGCATCGGCTTTAATTTTCTTGCCACTTTGCAAATATAAAACCACGTGATCATCAAAAGTTTCTAAATGATCAATTTGCTCATTGTGGCGAATCAGAACCCCTTGCGCACGTAAGTGATATGACAAAGCATCTGAAATTTCATCATCCAAATAGCTGAGCAATTTGTGCTGAGTATTAATCAAATCAACTTTATGATCTAAACCAATGAAGATGGAAGCATATTCACAACCAATCACACCCGCGCCATAAATGATGATTTTTTGAATCGAGAAATCCAAATCCAAAATTTTGTCTGAATCAAATACACGCGGATGGTTGAAATCTAACATTTCTGGGCGATATGGACGGCTACCTGTCGCAATCACAATTTGATGACACATAATGGTTTCTTTAATGCCATCTGCACCAAATACCATGACCGTGTTTTTATCTTGGATATAAGCACGACCATGATAAATCGCAATTTCATTACGGTCATAAAAGCGTGAGTGCGTTTCAACTTGCTGCTGAATAACTTTATGTGCACTTTGCAACACTTGTTTCATGGTGAACTGACGCCAATCACCCATTTTTTTAAACATTGGGTCACGGCGATAACGGATAATATTCGACACTGTCTGACGCAATGCTTTACTTGGAATGGTGCCCACATGGGTACAGTTACCGCCAAGCTGCTCACGAACATCTACAATCGCAACACGCTTACCTGATTTGGCAAGTTTCATTGCCGCGCCTTCACCCGCTGGGCCTGAACCGAGAACAACCGCATCATACTTCACGAAAGTTCCACTAACGACCTCTTTTTTACGTGGCATTCAACGCTCCTTTTATTTAAATCTGTCTTTTCAATGGGCTATATTATGACGTAAATCTTTTGAATTTTCTGTATTTACTGTGCATATATTACGTGATAACCACATTTTTTATATGAATATCGTTTTTACCCAATTTAAGCACAATTTCGTTATAATAATCATCTTATGATGATGTTAAGGTGACATTTTACTTTTGCCTTTAGATTCGATTTAATCGGACTCTATTTTACGTAAAATCTACCCTACACTAAATCTCTCCCCTTTCAAAAACAGTGGAAAAGTTGAATATGTCTGCAAACCGTAAACCAGAACAGGGTGTCAAACTTCGTGGTGCTGAAAAAGTCGCACGTATTCCTGTAAAAGTTATTCCTACGGTTGAAACGCCTCGTAAGCCTGACTGGATTCGGGTCAAAATGACGGCACCAGAAGAGGTTCAACGCATCAAAACCACTTTACGTCAGCAAAAATTGCACACCGTTTGTGAAGAAGCTGCTTGTCCAAACCTGCCAGAATGTTTTGGCGGCGGTACAGCAACCTTTATGATTATGGGTGATATTTGTACGCGTCGCTGCCCGTTCTGTGATGTTGCACATGGTCGTCCAAATGCACTAGATCCTGATGAACCGCGTCACATGGCAGAAACGATTGCCAACTTAGGCTTAAAATATGCCGTGATCACCTCTGTAGACCGTGATGACTTGTTAGATGGTGGCGCACAACATTTTGTCGATTGCATTAAAGAAACCCGTTCTGTAAGCCCAAATACGTTGTTGGAAATTTTGGTGCCAGACTTCCGTGGCCGTATGGATATTGCACTACGCATTATGACCGAATGTCCGCCAGATGTTTTTAACCACAATATTGAAACTGTACCGCGTTTATATAAAGCCATGCGTCCAGGTTCAGACTATCAGCACTCTTTGAACTTGCTGAAAATGTTTAAAGAATATTGCCCAGATATTCCAACCAAATGCGGTTTAATGGTGGGTATTGGCGAAACTGAAGCAGAAGTCATTGCACTGTTAGATGACCTTAAAGCGCACGATGTAGATTATGTGACCATTGGTCAATATTTACAGCCATCTAAAGAACATGCACCGATTGACCGCTTTGTAACACCTGAAGAATTTGAGCGTTATACAGCGCATGGTCAAAAGTTAGGTTTTAAAAATATTTGGGCTGCGCCAATGGTGCGTTCAAGTTATTTTGCAGACCGTCAATATTATGGTGAACCTGTACCAACAGTACGTCGCAAAGCTGACCCTGCTAAAAAAATTACGGTGCAAACCATTGAAGCTTAACACTCGCTTATTTCAAAATTTGTGATAAAGCTAAAACAGCCCCGACTTTATGTTTGGGGCTTTTTTTATGCCTTGTGGATATATTTAAAATAGCTGATTGTGAACATTTTTATTGTCTACGACTAACTGCACATGCTATTGCAGCCATAAATTGTTAATCTATGCTTCAAGTTCAAACAATAAAATAGGGATAGTAAACATGTCACAACAAGACTATGACAATGGCTTAAAAGTTCGTACTGAAGTCATGGGCGAAAGCTTTGTAAAACGCGCACAGGACAACACTGTACCATTTACCCAACCTTTGCAAGACTGGATTAATGAGCATGCATGGGGTTCAACTTGGCAACGCGAAGGTGTGTTGCCGCGCAAATACCGCTCCTTAATTACGATCGCATTTTTAACTGCATTAAAGAGCCCGACAGAGCTTAAAGGGCATATTCGTGGTGCACTAAATAACGGTGCAAGTGTCGAAGAAATTCAGGAAGTCTTGTTACACAGCTTGCCCTATTGTGGCGCACCTGCAACACAGGAAGCTTTTCGCGCAGCGTTGGAAGTTTTGGCAGAACACACTACAAATACTTAAACAAAACCCAAACAAGAAATATAAACCTATGACATTGCACTAAAATTATTCCGTGTAATGTCGTAGGATTGAATTTAAATCCAATACACATTAAAGCTATAAAAGAACTCATTTAACTCAAAGCGCACCTGATAACCTAAATCAGTCAACTGCGCCGATAAACTCCGAATATCTTCTAAAGGTAAATGTTTTGGCAGCACGGTAAAAACTGCAGTATTGCCCTGCTTAGCATTCTCTTCAATTAAAGACGCCAAACGCTGCTTGTACAATTCAATATCTAGCTTGGCATAATCTGAATAAACTTTTGCTTGTTCAGCGGTTAAAAAATTTGCCATTTTATTGTTCTCATCATGTCGTTATTTAAGATTCAGCATATTGAAAGTTGATGATATCGCTCAAGTGATTTTTTGTTATTGTCTGCATAATTGAATAATCAACAGACCCTAGTTTTAGAAAATAAAATCACATCGAAGATGGCTTTTTCCCTGCAGACCTTTTAGGCTATCGCATATTCTTATGTTGTAATTTTGCTGGATAGCATTATGTCAGAATCTGTTTCTATCTCTCCTGCGCTAATGAACCGCGCTATTGCAGGACAAGCCGAAGCCCAATTTGAAGTGGCGGTGCTGTATATGCAAAGCGATTTTAATGAAGATATTGAACTTGCCGAACAATGGGCACTCAAAGCTGCCGCAAATGGACATATCGAAGCGATGTATTGGCTTGGTGAAGGCTATACCGTATATGCCAAAGACGTTCAGCAAGATGACCCTGAAGATGCCAAACAACACTTTAAAGATGCTTTTGTCTGGCTTAAAAAAGCCAGTGATGCACAACATCCTGCCGCTATTTTAGAGCTGGCAGGCTATTACCGTCGTGGTGATGTGGTTGAACAAGATGTCGCTCGCTCTGTGGCATTGGTTCAGCAAGCAGCAGAATTAGGCGAAGTTCAAGCCATGCGTGATCTTGCTTTTATTTATGCAAATGCTTTGGGTGTAGATGCTGATGAAAACAAAGCTGAATATTGGACACAAAAAGCAGATGCGGCGGAGTAATTCATTTCTCTAGCCGATCAATTGATGGGCTAGACAATTTTTGCATAATTCGAATCGTCATTGAATCGAGCTTGAACTTTTTATAGCGCTTAGACTTCGACCACAATTACTTGTCTGCAAATACCTTCTTGCTGACGCTGTCGTTCAAATACAGTCGCAGGCATCGAATCAAAACTATCAAAGAAACAAATTTCAGCGTCATTAATAGAATATAGCAATGAGTGATTGCCCACTCCTTCTAAAGTGTCGTAATAGACAATCACAAATTTATTTTCATCAAATACCTGCTGTATTTGCTGATAGCCGATTGCCGCCAATACAGGCAATTTAAGCTGTTCAGCTTTGGCATAACTTAACTTTTCTGAATCTTGTAAATCTGGGTCGGGGTCGGTATAAAACTGCACCTTAAAGCCAAACTTTTTCAGTCCAACAGCCAAGCCAATTGTGGTTGTGCCCTGCTCTGGCGTATAACCACACACTTCAATCAATTGTTGAATATCGGCGTCAATGCCTAAGTGTCGTAGCAGCATCCATACTGCATAAATCCCGCCGTTGGCTTCTAAATTTGCCAACTCTTGAGGAAGCTCTAAAGCCATCATTCGATCTCAAAAATATGTTTGTGGTGATAATAAACAAAACATGATTGGAACTGAATCAATTTCCAAGTACAATATTGCGCTAGTCGAGGGATGCTGCGACGTTTTACAGGCACGAAATGTAAAATCGCCAGGCTCGACCAGCATAGCAATGCGTTTGCTATGTCACAAACGGCATCCGCGAACTGAATGATCAATTGTTTTTTATAAGGAGATCGTGATGAACGCGGTTAATGCTTCATTTACAGATTATAAAGTTGCCGATATCACACTAGCTGATTTTGGTCGCAAAGAAATCAAACTTGCAGAAGCAGAAATGCCAGCCCTGATGGGTTTGCGTAAACGCTACTCAGCTGCAAAACCTCTTGCAGGCGCGAAAATTCTCGGCTGTATCCACATGACCATTCAAACTGCTGTTTTAATTGAAACTTTGGTTGAATTGGGTGCAGAAGTTCGTTGGACTTCTTGTAACATCTTCTCTACTCAAGATCACGCTGCTGCCGCAATTGCTGCTTCTGGTGTACCTGTTTTTGCCTGGAAAGGCGAAACAGAAGAAGAATATGTATGGTGTCTTGAGCAACAAATTAATGTGAATGGCACACCTTGGGATGCCAACATGATTTTGGACGATGGCGGTGACTTAACTGCACTTGTTCACGAGAAATATCCTGCATTATTAGAGCGCATTCACGGCATTACTGAAGAAACCACCACAGGCGTACAACGTCTAATTGAAATGTGGAAAGATGGTTCTTTAAAAGTGCCTGCAATTAACGTCAACGATTCTGTGACCAAATCTAAAAACGACAATAAATACGGTTGCCGTCACTCACTTAATGATGCAATTAAACGTGGTACAGACATGCTATTGTCTGGCCGTCGTGCATTGGTCATTGGTTACGGTGATGTGGGTAAAGGTTCTGCACAATCTTTACGTCAGGAAGGCATGATTGTTCGTGTTTCTGAAATTGACCCAATTTGTGCAATGCAAGCATGTATGGATGGTTATGAAGTTGTATCTCCATACAAAAATGGCGTACAAACAGGTAATAAAGCAGACGTAAACCTAGAGCTGTTAGAAAATACTGACTTGATTGTGACTACAACAGGTAACTATCACGTGTGTGACGCGGCAATGCTAGATACACTTAAAGCAGGCGCTGTCGTATGTAACATTGGTCACTTCGATACAGAAATCGACACCAATTACTTACGTGGTTATAAGTGGGTTGAAGTGAAACCACAAGTACACCAAGTGTATCGCTCAGAAAATGAAAACGATTATTTAATCTTGCTTTCTGAAGGTCGTTTAGTGAACTTAGGTAACGCAACAGGTCACCCATCACGTATTATGGATGGTTCTTTTGCCAACCAAGTATTGGCACAAATGCACTTATTTGCTGAGAAATTTGCCGATCTTCCTGCCGATCAAAAACAAGCGGCAATTCGTGTTGAAATCTTACCAAAAAAACTAGACGAAGAAGTTGCTGCTGCAATGGTTGCTGGTTTTGGTGGTGTGTTAACACAATTGACTCAAGTACAAGCGGACTACTTAGGTGTAGCTGTTGATGGTCCGTTTAAATCGGATGCTTATAAATACTAAGCGTTTAATCCCTCTGCATAACCCTCTCCTGAGCGTACTTCCAGCACTGCTTTGAAGTTCAGCCCAAGAGAGGATTTAGCAGAGGTGCAAATACAAATAAGTATTTATAACAAGGATTAAATCATGACCAAACAAATTCCGATTTCATTTGAATTTTTCCCATCTAAAACCGATGTAGGTGCGGAAAAACTCAAAGTTGTGCATCAAGAATTACAACTTTTAAATCCAGAGTTTTTTTCTATTACTTATGGTGCAGGTGGTTCTACTCGTGAACGCACTTTATCCACCATCAGTGACTTCAATGGCAAAGGTACACCTGTAGCACCACACCTATCATGTATTGGTGATGACAAAGCGCGTATTGCTGAATTACTTGATATTTATAAAGCACAAGGTATTGACCGCATTGTGGCTTTACGTGGTGATTTACCTTCAGGTCAAGTGGGTTTAGGCGAATTGCCATATGCCTCCGACTTGGTGCGTTTTATTCGTGAACATTCAGGTGATCATTTTCACATTGAAGTTGCGGCTTATCCTGAAATGCATCCACAAGCAGATCACTTTGATCAAGACATTAAAAACTTTGTCACCAAGGTAAATGCAGGTGCCAATGCGGCAATCACACAGTTCTTTTTCAATCCAGATGCGTACTTCTACTTTGTAGAAGGTATTCAAAAACAAGGTGTGAATATTCCTGTTGCACCCGGCATTATGCCGATTACTAATGCCAGCAATTTAATTCGCTTTGCAGATGGTACAGGTGCAGAAATTCCACGTTGGATTCGCAAGCAATTGGCAAGCTATGGTGATGATACAGCTTCAATCAAAGCTTTTGGTCATGAAGTGATCATTAAACTGTGCGAACGCCTAATTGCAGGTGGTGCACCAAGTCTGCATTTTTACACCATGAACAACACCGACCCGACCCGCCAGTTGGTCACAGATCTTGGTTTGGCTTAAGCTATATTTTTCATATTTAATTGACTTGAACGAGTAATCCCTATGCCCCGTTTTTATATTGAAACTGAATTAGCAGTAGATACGCAAGTTGAACTGACTGAAACAGTATTTCATCACTGGGTGAAAGTACTACGCGCACAAGTCGGAGAAACCGCCACTTTGTTCAATGGACAAGGTGGTGAATACGAAGCGGAACTGATTGAAGTTAACAAAAAAACAGCGCAAGTGCAGATTAAAAGTTTTAATCCAGACAATCGCACCCCAAGCTTTAACGCCTTATTAGGACAAGTAATGAGCAAAGGTGATCGGATGGATTATGCGATTCAAAAAGCGGTAGAGCTTGGCGTGACTAACATTCAGTTGCTCACCTCTGAACGCTGTGAAATGCGCTTAAAATATGACCGCGATCAAAAGAAATTAGATCATTGGCAAGGCATTGCCATTGCAGCTTGCGAACAGTGTGGCATGAATATCGTACCGAAAATTTTAGCTCCACTCCGTTTAGAGGACTGGTTCAATAGCAACCTTCCTGCCACCAAATTAGTGTTAGCACCGAATAAAGATCAAGTCGATGTGTTAAACAACGCCAGCAAAGATTTGGCTTTATTAATTGGGCCTGAAGGTGGTTTAAGCGAAGCTGAAATTAACGCTGCCAATGCAGTTGGCTTTGAAAACTGGTGTATTGGTTCTCGGGTATTACGCACTGAAACCGCACCCGTGGTTGCTTTAGCAATCTTAAATTATCGCTTAGCTGAGTAATTTATCCACTTTTGAAGAAATCGATAGCCAATAACATTGCAATTTACAAAGCACAGGATTATTCTCGAAGAAGATCTTAAAGATTTTGCATAGAATTTAAACACAAAACCGCAATAGTTTATGCATCAACGTAATGTTATTTAAAATATAAATGTAGGGTTCATTTAACTAGATTTTGGGGAAGTATGTCAGACGCTCAAGATGAATTGTTGCAGCAATACTTATATGCTGCGCAAATCACCAATACCATTCGGCTTATTCGATTCTTTTTGGTCAGCGTCCTGATTGTTTGTCTGTATGTATTTTTTATCTATCAAATTTCTTTCGCACATTCATCATCCTACCTGAATATCTGGTTTATTCTCACTGAACTGACTATTGGTTCGTGTTTACTGCTTACGGCAATTCATTTTAAAGCGGGACAATATCAACTCCAACAAGCAGATCGCTGGCTAAAATTGGTGTGTTTCTTAATTGGAACTGCAATCGCAGTTGGGGTAAGTTTGCTGTATTACTTTTTACCTCATCAAAACCCTGAACTAAACATCCATGAAGCCATTATTCTAGCGGCCTTATTAATTATTGTGAGTCAAATCTTTGCCCTCACCTTTTTAACGCAACGCTTGAGTTATTTTTGCTGGGTATTCATTCCAGTGATTACACCCTATATTGCCGCGCAGTTTTTAATTCGCTCTGATACTTCTGCTTTCTTTTTTCTCGCAACAAATTTTGCCTTAATTACCTTGCTCATTTGTGCCAATACTTCAATGCGCATGCATCGTCGTTTATCGAGCGTCTATTTTAAGAACGACCAATTAAAAAAAGCCGCAGAGCAACAAGTTGGCTGGACAGATCAACTCTGCCAACAATTGCAAGTTGCAATGAACAAATCTAAAGATATTGAATTACAACTGCAATTTAACAATCAAATGCTAGAACAAAAAGTTAGAGAACGTACCTTTGACTTAGAACAAACCCATCAAGACTTAATCAATCAACAACATAGTTTAATTTTGGCACATGAAGCTGCAGGTCTAAAAGCATGGGACTGGAATATTCGACAACGCAGTATTGTCTTTGGTAGTGGCGGACAGCAAACCCGTTTAGAAAATACCAAACAGCATCGAAATAAATTACAGCAACTGATTCACCCCGATGATGTTCCACACTTTCACCAAACCATGAAACAGCATTTACGTGGTCAGACAGAACGTTATCAAGCCACTTATCGCGTACAACATAGTTCAGGTGAATGGTATTGGGTACATGATATTGGGCGGGTGATTGAGCGTGATCCTGTCACTCATAAACCTTTGCGTATGGTAGGAATTCGCCGTGATATTCACCAAGAACGAATTGGGCAAGAGCGATTAAAACTCACTGCCAGCGTACTTGAACAAGCGGCTGAAGGTATTTTTATTTTAGATAAAAACCTACGCTATATTGAAGCCAATCCATTCTATGCACAAATGAGCGGATTTAAACGTGATCATATTTTAGGTAAATATCTGTTTGATTTAGTTGAGTCAAACAAATTACATCAATGCAAGACGCAAGAAGAAATTGTTCAAAAATTACTCAGTACAGGCGAATATGATACTGAACGGAATATAAAATTCCGCTCAGGTAAAGAATTAGAAGTTCGTATGCATATCAATGCTGTCACTGATGAGCAAAACCGTATAATTAATTATATTGGGATTGTGTCTGATTTAACCGAACGTAAACTACAAGAACAGCGTTTATCCTATTTAGAAAATTATGATCCGCTGACCGATCTACCTAATCGTTTTTATTATAATTATCAACTACATCAATATCTTATTTCGCAGCAAGATTCATTGCAGCAATTAGCGGTCATTCGACTCAATATTGACCGTTTCAGACCTTTAAATGAATATTTAAGCAATAATGGTGGTGATGAATTACTCCGTCAAGTGGCGCAGCGTTTACGTATCACCAATGCCGAAGCGCTATTTGTTGCGCACTTAAATGGCGATGATTTTGCAATTGTGTATGAAATATCTCATATTCGCCCTTCAATCCAACAGCACTGTGAACGCATCACCAAAGCCTTTAATGTGCCGTTTAATGTGCAGGGACAAGAACATATTATTACCCTGTCGATGGGGGTTTCCCTCTATCCTGAACATGGACGCCAGTTGGATTATCTGAATAATTGTGCTGAACAAGCCTTGTCTGAAGCCAAGCGTTTGGGGGGCAATACCGTTAAATATTACGATTTAGATAATTCCAAACTGCTAGAACAAGATGTGCATTTAGAGCGCGACTTACGCCAAGCCATTAAAAATGATGAATTAATTGTATATTATCAACCTAAAATTGATTTTCATAATTATCAGGTGGTTGGGTTTGAAGCATTGGTGCGCTGGAAACACCCAACCAAAGGTGTTCTTCCACCTAACCTATTTATTCCTATTGCAGAACAAACCAGTTTAATTTCCGATATTGGTCGAGTTGTGATTCAACAAACAGCCAAGCAAATTCGTCAATGGAACCTGTTAGGTTTTGATCACATTCAAGTATCGGTTAATGTGGTTGCACAACAACTGCAACGCGGTCAATTGCTGCAAGATTTGGATGATGCGATTAACACCTATCAAATTTCAGGTGCAAGCTTAGAATTAGAAATTACCGAATCCTCTTTAGTGGAAAATTCCACAACCGTGAAGTCTTTATTAGATGAAATTAAACAACGTGATATTCATATTGCCTTAGATGATTTTGGTACAGGCTATTCCTCACTTTCTTACTTAACTGACTTCCCAATTGACAGTTTAAAAATAGACCGTAGCTTTATTTCTAAAATTGGAAATACCAAACAAGAAGCCATTGTCAATGCCATGATTGCCATGGGCAAAGCCATGGGCATGAGTGTGGTGGCTGAAGGAATTGAAACTGAGCAACAACTCGAATATTTGAAGAATTTAAATTGTGATATTGCGCAGGGATATTTATTCTCTAGGCCTTTGCCTGAAAGTGAAGCGACTCAATTTCTAAAAGCCAATTTAGTATCGCGCGCTTATCGCTCCTTAATCTGATACCAGACCTAAAAGCTCTAAGTTTGTTCTAAAAATAAACAGTGACGTCTGTGCTAAGGGGGCAAGTAATGGTATATTCGATAAGATTCATAAAAATCCACCAGCATCGCTGGCCAACTTGTCACATAAGAGATTCAGATGGACGATCAATCATTAAAACAGCAGGCACTTTACTATCACGAATTTCCAACACCAGGAAAAATCAGCGTTACTCCAAGTAAGCAGCTGGTCAACCAACGTGACTTAGCGCTCGCTTACTCACCAGGTGTCGCAGCACCATGTTTAGAGATTGAACGTGATCCTTCAACAGCTGCACTTTATACCGCACGCGGTAACTTGGTTGCTGTCGTTAGTAACGGTACAGCAGTGTTAGGTTTAGGTAATATCGGTCCTTTGGCGTCTAAACCTGTGATGGAAGGTAAAGGCGTACTCTTTAAAAAGTTTGCTGGTGTCGATGTATTTGACATCGAAATTGCTGAAAATGATCCAGACAAAATTGTAGATATTGTTGCAGCATTAGAACCAACTTTTGGTGGTATTAACCTTGAAGACATCAAGGCACCAGAATGTTTCTACATTGAGCAAAAACTTCGTGAACGCATGAATATTCCTGTGTTCCATGATGACCAACACGGTACGTCAATCATTGTCGGTTCAGCCCTACTCAATGCTTTGTTACTCAATGGCAAGAAAATTGAAGAAATCAAAATCGTTGCTTCAGGTGCAGGTGCCGCCGCATTATCTTGTTTAGACCTATTATGTGCATTGGGCGCGAAAAAAGAAAATATCATTGTTGCGGACTCACGTGGTCTAATCACCACCAAACGTGAAGGTTTGGATGACTCGAAAAAACGCTATATGCAAGACATTGAAGCTACGCAACTTGCCGATGTAATTGGCGGTGCAGATATGTTCCTCGGTCTTTCTGCAGCGGGTATCTTGACCAAAGCTATGGTTAAAGAAATGGCTGAAAATCCAATTATCTTTGCATTGGCTAACCCAGACCCAGAAATTTTGCCTGAACATGCGCACGAAGTACGTCCTGACGTGATTATGGCAACTGGTCGTTCGGACTATCCGAATCAAGTCAACAACGCACTTTGCTTCCCGTATATTTTCCGTGGTGCATTAGACGTTGGCGCAACAACCATCAACGAAGAAATGAAAATTGCTTGCGTACATGCAATTGCTCGTATGGCACACATTGAAGCAGATGCTGCAACTTATGGTGAAAAATCTGCATCATTCGGCCGTGACTATTTAATTCCGCGTCCACTTGATCAGCGCTTAATTCTTGAAATTGCACCTGCAGTTGCTCAAGCAGCTATGGATTCAGGTGTAGCCATTCGTCCAATTCAAGACTTCTCTGCATATCGTCAGCGTTTGTCTGAGTTTGTTTACAACTCAGCATTTATGATGAAGCCTATTTTTGCTCAGGCAAAAACTGATCCTAAGCGTATTGCCTATGCAGAAGGCGAAGACCTACGCGTACTTCGCGCAGTACAAATTGCAGTTGATGAAGGCTTGGCAAAACCAATCCTTGTCGGTCGTACGGCAGTGATTGAAGCAAACATTAAAAAGCTAGGTTTACGTCTTGAACATGGCGTGAATATGGAAATTGTAGATCAGGAAAACAACCCGAACTACGAAAAATTTGCAGATGATTACTACACCATCATGCAGCGTAAAGGCGTGACACCTGAATACGCGCAGCGTGAAGCACGTCGTCGTTCCACTCTCATTGCAGCAATGTTAGTCAAGCATGGTTTAGCCGATGGTATGTTGTGTGGCACTTATTCAAGCTACGACATTCACCTTGATTTCGTAAAAAATGTGATTGGTCTAAAAGAAGGTCGTACTAACTTCTTTACCCTTAATGCATTGATGCTTGAAGACCGTAACTTGTTCATTGCCGACACTTACGTTAATACCAACCCAACTGCTGAACAGTTAGCTGAAATGACGCTTTTAGCGGCTGAAGAAGTACGTCGTTTTGGTATGACACCACGTATTGCACTACTTTCTCACTCAAGCTTTGGTTCTGACCAACAAGACGCTAGCGCACAAAAAATGCGTAAAGTCTTTGAAATTTTAAGTGAGATTGCACCTGAGCTGGAAGTTGAAGGTGAAATGCACGGCGATGCAGCATTAGACGAAAATATCCGTCATTTTGCTTTCCCGAACTCTCGCTTCAAAGGTTCTGCAAACTTGTTGATTATGCCGAACTTAGATGCGGCCAATATTTCATTTAACTTATTGAAATCGACTTCTGGTAACAATGTTACGATTGGCCCTATCTTATTAGGTGCAGCAAAACCTGTACATATTTTAACTCCGACTGCAACGACACGTCGTGTTGTGAATATGACGGCCCTCACTGTTGCTGAAATTCAACAAACAGCGCAAGTTAAAGCCTAAACCTATATTTCTGAGTGGCTGACTCAGAATTATAGACTTGAGAAAACCTCTATTCTGTTGCATGATTGCTTGAAGAATAGAGGTTTTTTCATGCAAGTTTATTTAGTAGGCGGTGCAGTTCGAGATCACTTACTCGGGCATCCCTATCACGAAAAAGATTATGTTGTGGTTGGCGCAACCCCCGAACAACTTTTGGTTCAAGGCTTCCAACCTGTGGGCAAAGACTTCCCTGTTTTTCTTCATCCTGAAACTAAAGATGAATATGCGCTTGCCCGTACAGAGCGCAAATCTGGACATGGTTATCATGGTTTTGAATTTCATACCGACCCAAGCGTGACCTTAGAACAAGATTTAATCCGTCGTGATTTAACCATTAATGCCATGGCGATGGACAATGATGGCAATGTCTACGACCCTTACGGTGGACAGCAAGATTTGTGCAATAAAGTGCTGCGCCATGTATCCGACGCATTTGTAGAAGACCCGTTACGGGTGTTGCGTATTGCCCGTTTTGCAGCACGTTATCACGCTCTAGGCTTTGTGGTTGCCCCTGAAACCTTGTTATTAATGCAAGAGTTGGCAGAGTCTGGCGAATTAAATGCGCTGACACCTGAGCGCGTATGGAAAGAAACTTCGCGTGCCCTAATGGAAGCGCATGCGGATGTGTATTTTGAAACATTACGTACCTGTGGTGCTTTAAAAGTTTTGTTTCCTGAATTAGATGCATTATTCGGTATTCCACAGCGCCCTGAATATCACCCTGAAATTGACTGTGGTGTGCACACTATGATGTCATTACAACAAGCCTGTCGTGCCAATTACTCACTCGATGTACGCTTTGCAGTGTTATTGCATGATTTGGGTAAGGCATTAACCCCTGCCGATGAATTGCCACGGCATATTATGCATGAAGAGCGTGGGATTCGACCTGTAACGGAAGTATGCGATCGTCTGCGCGTACCGACCAATACCAAACAGCTGGCACTTGCGGTATGTAAAGAGCATTTAAAATGCCACCAAGCACTGAGCTTAAAGCCCGGCACGTTATGGCGTTTATTACAGCGTTTGGATGTGTTGCGTCGTCCTGAGCGTGTAGAAGCCTTTGTACAAGCCTGTGAATGTGACTCTCGTGGGCGTTTAGGTTTGGAAGATCGTGACTATCCACAAGCGAGCTATATATTGGAAGCGATTCAAGTGGTACGTAGCATTAAAGCGCAAGACTTACCTGCCGATGTCCAAGGCCCTGATATTGGTGAAATGCTGATTGAACGACGTATTAAAGCGATTGAACAATTGAAGGCACGCCACTTGGCTGCTACTGCATAGACTATTTTAGTCTATGCAACAGCATTACATGCGTTCATTTATCAATTCTCTTTAGCTTACTCGAAACTATCCTAAAGTTCTGATCAAAAGCTGCAATCTTCTCAAAATATAGAAGTTGCGGCTTTTTTTTTGCTTTAGGTTCTCGACTAAATACATCGCGAATTGAGAAACTACTAAATTTTAACTTTTAGGCAAGCTGTGCAGGAAAACTAATCACCTGCTCTAAACGCATCTGCTCAGTTGCAACCATCAATAAGCGATCTATACCCAAGGCGATACCTGAACATTCAGGCATATGCGGTAAAGCAGCCAATAAATATTCATCAATAGGCATCACATGTAAACCAAGACCTGCGCGTTCTACATTATCGGCTTCAAAACGGGAACGCAGCACCACAGCATCAACCAATTCATCATAGGCATTGGCAAGCTCTAAACCTTCGATATAAAGCTCAAAACGGGCTGCAACCAACTCCCCATCATCATCTGTTCTGGTTTTAGCTAAAGATGCCAATTCAGGCGGAAAATCAGTTAAGAACACGGGAGCATCAAAACCCAAACTTGGTTCTACAAAATGTGAAAACAATAGGTCGATATAGCCTAGACGATCATCCCCCAAATCCAGATGCAAACCCACACGATGACAACAGTCTTTCAATTGTTGCAGACTTGCCTGTAAAGGATTTAAATCCAAACGATCCATAAATGCATGTTTATAACTTAATACCGTTGGACGTACTTCGCCAAAGCGTTGTTTTAAAGTCAGATTGAGTAAATCTGTCACCTCAAACATGAGATCTTTCAGGCTAAATTGGGGACGATACCATTCCAACATGGTAAATTCACTGTTGTGTTTACGCCCATGTTCATCATCACGAAAAACTTTGCAAATTTGATAAATAGCACCACTGCCACTGGCCAATAAACGCTTCATGGCAAATTCAGGTGAGGTCTGTAAATAGTGCGTATGCAATTTGCCCTGCACATGGCGCTGAGCTTGCACTGAAGCTAAATGAACATCAGTTACTCCTGCCTGTGACAAAATTGGCGTTTCAACCTCAAGTACCTCACGTTCCGCAAAAAACTGGCGTATCTGTGCATACAATTGCGCACGTGCGCGCATGCTGTTTAAGTCGCAAGTGGGTTGATATTGCAGATGATTTGAACTCATGCTTGTGGGCCTCCATGCGCTGCCCATTCACGACGCAGAGGATAAGTTTTTCTTAAATGATCAAAAGCCTGCTGCTCAACTTTGCCCGCTTTGACACAGGCACGTAAATTAGCATCATCCTGTGCAATATCATAAATTTGGTTTAAATGTGCACGCAGACTATTTTTCAAATCGTGTGTTTGAAAGTATTGCGCGCAGCTTGGCAATTGAGTTTCAAATTGTTTTGTTGCCTCTAAACCAAACTTTTCACAAAAAGCCTGATAAATCATTTGTGTACCGCGTGCCTTTCCCTCAAGGCTATACCCTGCAATATGCGGGGTTGCCAAAGCAAGCAAGTCCAATAATTCTGCAGAGATTTCAGGCTCATTTTCAAAAACATCTAATACCACTAAACGCTGGGTACGCTGAATATCCTGCATTAAAGCCGCTTCTTCCACCACTGGCCCACGTGCTGAATTAATCAACATGGCTTGAGGTTTCATACGTGCCAAACGTGTTGCATTGATTAAATGATAAGTAGGATGCTCGCCAGTTTCAGTTAAAGGCACATGAATAGAAATCGCATCTGCCTGCTGTAATACTGCATTTAAGTCAGATTGCTGCACATTGGGTAACTGTACAAATGGATCATAAGCGATAACATCCCAACCCAGTAATTGTGCCATTTTGACCAAGCGCGAGCCAACATTGCCCAGCCCAATAATGCCAAGTTTAAAGTCATGATTGGCATGTAGTAATTCAGGCTTGAGATGAAGCAATGCAGTAATGACATACTCACTCACCGCCTGCGCATTACAACCCGCCGCATTTGACCAGGTAATATCCTGCTGCTCGATGGCTGGAATATCAAGATGGTCTGTGCCAATGGTCGCGCTACCGATAAATTGAAGCGCTGTCTGTTGAATCAGTGCTGCGTTCACTTGGGTGACGGAACGAACTAACAGCGCATCAGCATCTTGCACTTCTTGATGCGTTAGTCGACGCCCTGCCTTATGCTCTATTTCAGCCAAATCTGCAAAGAAATAATCGGTATATGCCAGATTTTCATCTGCAATGATTTTCATAACGCCATCCCATGTGTATTTGCCTGTTTATGATAGCTTGAGTTGTCTAGGATGACTACGATTGTTGATATTGATGCAGAATTGTTGAACAGCAATCTGACTATTCATTTCGGCAGAAACATGCACATTTATATTGAGACTAAATATTCGCACAAAAAAATCAGCCACCCGAAGGTGGCTGACTGCTATAGATTAAGCCAGTGAAACCTTAACCAATAAATTTACGCGCATTGCGGAACATACGTAACCATGCACCATCTTCAGCCCATTCTTCAGGTTTCCAAGAATGTTGAATCGCACGGAAATTACGTTCAGGGTGCGGCATCATAATTGTTGCACGACCATCTTTTGAAGTCACACCTGAAATACCTTCTGGTGAACCATTCGGGTTCATAGGGTAATGCTGTGTCGTATTTCCGTGACTATCGACATATCGTAAAATCACTTGGTTCCCTGCGTTTAAGGCTGCCAAATTAACTTCCGGTGCAACGACACGACCTTCGCCATGCGCCACTGCGATTGGTAAAATCGAGCCTTCCATATCTTGCAATAATACAGAATTAGATTTTTCCACACGTACGTTAACGCTACGTGCTTCAAACACTTCTGAGGTATTACGATGGAAACGTGGCCACGCTTCTGCACCCGGAATGAGTGGCGCTAATTGTGACAACATTTGACAACCGTTACAGATACCCAATGAGAATGTTTCTTGACGATTAAAGAATTTCTCAAACTGATCACGTAATTTCGAGTTGAACAAAACTGATTTCGCCCAGCCACCGCCAGCACCTAAGACGTCACCATAAGAGAACCCACCACACGCTACCAAACCTTCAAAGTCGTCTAAATCGACACGTCCTGCAAGCAAGTCGCTCATGTGTACGTCAACGGTGTTAAAGCCAACTTTGTCAAACGCTGCCGCCATTTCGACATGACCGTTTACGCCTTGTTCACGTAAAATCACCATGTTAGGACGACGTGTGTTGATGTACGGCGCTTCAACGGGCTCATTTAAGTCAAATGTCGGTTGAGCAATTAAGCCTTTGTGGTTTTTGTCTGTGATCAAAGCAAACTCTTGATCTGCTGTTTCCGAGTTATCACGTAAACGTTGGATTTGGTGAGATACTTCAGTCCACGCCACTTGCAAGTCAGCACGTTCAAGAACCAAACCATTCACAGACAATTGATCGGTATTATTAACAGTACCCACGACTGTAATTGTATCTTTCAGTGCAGATGCAGCGACTTCTGCTGCCAAGGCTGCCCAATCTGCTTTAGAAATTTGCAATACTGCACCAATTTCTTCAGCAAACAATGCTGCAACAGATTGATCTTCAAGTGCCACACCTAAACGTGAAGCAAACATCATTTCTGCAACAGTCGCCACTAAACCACCATCACCAATGTCGTGATAGGCTTGGATCAGACCACGTGCATTCCAATCTTGTACCAACGCAAAGAAAGCTTTGAACTCATCAAAATTGTCTACATCTGGTGTGATTGAACCAATGGCTTTATACACCTGTGCCAAAATTGAACCGCCTAAACGGAACTGACCTTTAGACAAATCAATACGCACTAACACTGAATCGGTATTTTTTAATTCAGGAGTTAAGGTTTTGCGTACATCGGTTACAGGTGCAAAGGCTGTGATAACACCTGACATTGGTGACGTTACAGATTTGTCTTCACCTTCGTCATTCCAAGTGGTACGCATAGACAATGAGTCTTTACCTACTGGAATTGCAATACCTAGTGCAGGACACATTTCCATACCAATGGCTTTAACACCTTCAAACAAGGCTTGGTCTTCACCTTTTTGCCCTGCTGCCGCCATCCAGTTTGCAGACAATTTAATGTCGCTGATCTGGTCAATTTTGGCTGACATGATATTGGAAATAGATTCCGCCACTGCCAAACGTGCAGATGCTGCTGGGTTTAACAATGCTACAGGCGGACGTTCACCCATTGCCATTGCTTCACCTGTGAAGCCTTGCAAGCTAGTGGTCGTCACTGCTGCATCCGCAACAGGGACTTGCCATGGGCCAACCATCTGATCACGTGCAACCATACCAGTAATTGAACGATCACCAATGGTAATGAGGAATGATTTAGAAGCAACGGTTGGATTCTTGATGACGCGGTAAATCGCATCTTTCAGATCAGTAACTTGAGCGGCATCAAAATCATCGCCTTGACGCTTAATGCTTTCATAAGAACGGCTCATGCGAGGTGTACCACCTAAGATGACCTGCATTGGTATATCTACAGCGTTATTATTGAATAGTGGATCTTCAACAGTTAAATGACGTGCTTCAGTCGCTTCACCCAATACCGCAAACGGACAACGTTCACGCGCACAAATCGATTCAAATAACTCTAAGGAACTTGGACGAATAGCCAATACATAACGCTCTTGCGCTTCGTTTGACCAAATTTCCATTGGCGACATGCCTGGTTCTAAAGATGGAATTTTACGTAAATCAAGCACTGCACCTAATTCGTGATCATTCACCAACTCAGGCATTGCGTTAGAAATACCCCCTGCACCCACGTCATGCACAGACACGATTGGGTTGGCATCTTCCAAACGCCAGCATGTATCAATCACTTCTTGGCAACGGCGTTCCATTTCTGGGTTTTCACGTTGTACTGAAGCAAAGTCAAGGTTTTCACCCATGGTTCCGCTATCTACAGAAGATGCAGCGCCACCACCCAAACCAATCAACATCGCAGGGCCGCCTAAAACGATTAATAAATCGCCCGGCTCAATTGGGTCTTTTTCGACATGGTCTGGACGAATGTTACCGTAACCCCCTGCAATCATGATTGGTTTATGGAAGCCTTTGACTTCGCCATTCACGTTTTGCTCGAAAGTACGGAAGTAACCATTTAACGCAGGACGACCAAATTCGTTGTTAAACGCTGCACCGCCCAATGGGCCTTCAATCATAATTTGTAATGGCGATGCTATACGTGAAGGCTTGCCGTAGTTTTCTTCCCAAGGCTGTTCAAAACCAGGAATGTTTAAATTCGATACCGTAAAGCCCGTTAAACCTGCTTTTGGTTTACCGCCACGACCTGTCGCGCCTTCATCACGGATTTCACCGCCCGAACCTGTCGCAGCACCTGCAAATGGTGCAATTGCAGTTGGGTGGTTGTGCGTTTCAACTTTCATTAGAATGTGGGCAGCTTGGCTCTTATATTTATAAACGTAGTGACCTGTTGCAGCATCTTTTTTCGGATAGAAGCGCTGCGTGTCAAAACCAACTATCACCGAAGCGTTGTCTTTATAAGCCGACAATACATCTGTTGGTGATTCTTTATAAGTGTTTTTGATCATTTGGAACAATGACAATGGCTGTACTTCGCCATCAATTGTCCATTCTGAACCAAAGATTTTGTGACGGCAGTGTTCAGAATTGGCTTGCGCAAACATCATCAATTCGATGTCATGCGGATTACGGCCTATCTTGATAAATGCTTCAGTTAAATAATCTATTTCTTCATCAGACAAGGCAAAACCAAACTCGCTGTTGGCTTTTACCAATGCCGCCTTACCTTCACCCAAAATATCAATGCTATTTAAAGGTTTTGGTTCAGTTTCAACAAATAACGCTGCAGCATCATCAATGTGATTAAACACACTTTCAGTCATGCGGTCATGCAATACTTGTTTTAGTTCGTTTGAAACGTCTGCAATACCCTTCAAGGTAAACAAAACACCGCGATCTAGGCGGTGTACAGGCGTATTACAGTTGGCAAAAATATCGGTTGCTTTTGATGACCAAGGAGAAATTGTGCCCACACGTGGTGTCACTAAAATTTGAACTTCATCACTTGCAGCTTGGCGTAATTCAAAAGATGCACCATCATTTAAAAGCTGTAAAGCAGATTGCTGTTGTTGCTCGTCGAGCGCTTGGTCAAATAAATAAACCCATTGGCTATCGAAAGATTGAACAGAACTCATTGACGCTAAACGGTTTAAGAGTTGAGTTTTCTTAAAAGATGAATGTGCAGGTGCACCGGCAACGATAAACATGCTGATTTTGGCTCCACGGGCTGATCTTTTGGACCATGCCACAATGTGACTTGAAGAGAGCGCATATTCTACTGCGAAATGCCATAATCAGCTAGATGGAAAATGGTTTTCTTGGTGCGTTTCGGCAGTAAAACTTGTGAATATTATTTTTATCACAAAATTTAAGCCGACTACCTAAAACATAGGTTTGTCGACCTATATCAAACTTGAATCAAATAATTGATTCAAACTACTCAAAGCGCCTTTAGTAATCCTAATTTGAAAAGGCTTTATGGCATAAAAAATAAGAATATGATTTTATTATATTTATTTAGAGCTTAAAATTTATACAAAAATTTTAAAATTAGTCAGTTGCAAAATGTTTGTGCAACAAAGTCCATCAGAAGATATCCTCACAAAGAAAAACTTATTATATTAGACCTCTTGCGAAAGTATAGTTTTATCTAATTTTTGAATTGGCTAAAACCTTATAAAATATAGCTTTTGACTGCTTAAAATTTGACTAACGCAAGAAGTCTATTTTCTTTGCGAAACGCAACTCATTTTTAGACCTACGAATTCGCCAAACTCCTAAAAATAAGAAAATACTACCAGATCCTAACAAATAAATTAATTTTGGCAAAACAATTGAAGTTTTAACGCCCATTTGATTTAACTGATCCTAGACAAAATAATGGACAGCACGTCCCTCTAAAGATAACGTAACTTTAATCTTTGGAGATTCAAGAAATGGCTAAACGTTTTAGTCCCGAATTTAAACAGCAAGCGATTGATTATGCACTTCTTTAACCTTTGGATGCTCAATTTCCGCATCTTCGGGTAAGGGTAAGCCTTTTGGATGAAAGATTTTTACTTCAGCGCCAAACTGCTCCAAAATACGTCCTGCTTCCATCACCGCCAATCGGCTGTATGAGCGCTCACGGTTTGAACCATACAGCAGCAAAATACGCGGTGGATGATGCAGCTCTTTAGCTTGTACTTTTTCTAAAGTAGGTTGATCCAAAAGATTCATATCTACATTTGGGAGAGTCATAGAAATTACACCTCTTCTTTAAAAAACTTTTTTCTAAGCCATAAAGACACGCTCACCAAAGCAATCAGCACAGGTACTTCAACCAATGGCCCAATCACCGTTGTAAAAGCGACTGGTGAAGCTAAACCGAATGTGGCGATTGCAACGGCAAGTGCTAATTCAAAGTTGTTTCCAGCCGCAGTAAAAGAGATTGCTGCTGTCTTCGGATAATCATTGCCCATCCATTTGCTCATAAAGAAGCTAATAAAGAACATCAAGACAAAGTAAATTGTTAAAGGAATCGCAATTCGTAAAACATCCATTGGCAGGCTTACAACATCACCACCTTTTAGGCTAAACATAGCCAAAATCGTGAACAGCAAAGCAATCAAACTTAGAGGACTGATTTTCGGAATAAACTTGGTTTGATACCACTCCACGCCTTTTTGTTTCACCAAAATTAAGCGCGTTAAGAAACCTAATAAAAACGGAATACCGAGATAAATCAAAACAGCATGGGTAATCGTCCAGAAATCAACATTGATCACTTGCCCTGCAACGCCAAAATAAGGCGGTAAAAAGGTCAAGAATAGCCAAGCATAAATACTAAAGAACAAAATCTGAAAGATACTGTTAAAAGCGACCAATGCTGCGACATATTGGTTATCACCACAGGCCAAACCATTCCAAACCAGAACCATTGCAATACATCGTGCTAAGCCGATCAGGATTACGCCTGTCATGTACTCGGGATAACTCTGCAAAAATATGATTGCCAATGCAAACATCAGCACGGGAGCGATCAGCCAGTTTTGTACTAAGGATAAAGTTAGTGTTTTCTTATCCTTAAATACTTGCGGTAACGTTGCATAGTCCACTTTTGCCAGTGGCGGATACATCATCAAAATCAAACCTATCGCAATAGGAATATTGACTGAATCCACACTCATTTTATCCAAAGCGACAGAGGCTTGCGGAAAAAACACGCCTATCGCAATCCCTAAAGCCATGGCAATAAAAATCCATAGCGTGAGGTTACGATCTAAAAAGGATAATCTTTGTTGAGCCATAATTTTCTCATTCAATATCTGAGATGTGATTGATTGCAGCAATCAATTCAGGACGAGACATATGTGCTGTATCCAATGCAAATAAAGCATCTAAACGACGATTGATATGGTCTACAGTCACTTGGAATGCCTGTAATTTTTCTTCTTTAGGTAAGTCTAAGTGTGATGGATCAGCCAAACCCCAATGTGCCTTGATCGCTCCGCCTAAATAAAGCGGACACGCTTCTTGTGCTGCTGAATCACAAACCGTAATCACCACATCAGGTTGGTATTGTTCACAATCATCAATGGTTTTACTCCACAAACCATCTGTTGAAAGACCTAGATTTTCTAAAGTTTCTATGGTCAATGGATGTACTTGCCCTGATGGCTTACTACCTGCACTGTATGCTTTCCAACCCTCTGGGGCACGACTATTAAACAGCACTTCTGACAGGATGCTACGGCAACTATTTCCAGTACACAAAAAAAGGAATTTCATATTGTTCTACTCGCAATAACTATTGATTTGTTGAAATGATGGAGCAACTTTTGGCTGTAAATCAGCATTTTTAAGGGTGTTAAGTATGTCTAGGCACCAAATGGGTAAATTAGGATTGAGACTGTAATAGACCCATTGCCCTTGACGTCGATCTTGTAAGAGACCCGAAGAACGCAGTAAGGCTAAATGCCGTGAAATCTTAGGTTGGCTCAGCTGTAATTTTTCAGTCAAATCACAGACACACTGTTCATTATTCCCAAGAACCAACATGACAATGTTGAATCGAGTTTCATCAGCCAAACATTTAAAGAAATTGATTTGATCCATATTTTTACCCACTCAAACATATGGATATATCAATATTCACATATATCCATGAAATTTTTATTTCAATCGCTGCCCATTTGCATCAATCACTTGTTCACCATCCTCTTTAGTGAAAGCACCTTTTTGTGAGAGGGGCAGAATTTCTAAAACCAGTTCTGACGGGCGACTTAAACGAGTTCCTAGTTCAGTCACCACGAATGGACGATTAATTAAAATTGGATACTGAAGCATAAAATCTAAAAGCTGTTCATCCGTCCAATCATCACGTTCTAGTTCTAGCTCAGAATACGGCACAACATTTTTACGGATTGCCTCTCTCACCGTTAAACCTGCATCCGCGATCATTTGAATCAGTTCATTTTTAGATGGAGGATTGACAAGATACTCAATCACTTCAGGTTCAATATTGGCATTACGGATTAACGCCAATGTATTACGTGATGTACCACATTCAGGGTTGTGATAAATCTTAACTTTTGGAATCGCAGTCATTTACTCAAACTCAATGGAATCTTTATATATATTTATATATGAATAATCATATATATGCAATTCCATATTTCCATATTGAATAAAATTGATTATAAAAAATGACACTGTGATTTCTCATAGTGTCATTGCTCATAAAATGAATTAGTACTTACTTTAAATTAAACCCTTGAATGAACTCCATATTTATCAATCATGATCGAACTGGCTTCATTTAAGCCTCGAACCGTGACATTCACATCATTCTTTTGGAACTTATTGACCACAGAATCAAGCATAGCGACTGATGTTACATCCCAAATATGTGAGTGAGTTAAATCAATAATTACGTCTTTCACATCTTCTTTAAAGTCAAAACCCTGCATAAATTTTTCAGAAGAACTAAAGAAGATCTGACCTCTCAAATCATATAGACGAGCTGTCCCCTCAAAAGAAGCACTGACCTGAATATCATTTTCTAGTTTATTGGCCAAGAATAAAGCTGAAAGCATTACACCTGTTAATACTCCTAACGCTAAGTTATGTGTAGCTACTACTACAATAACTGTTGCAATCATCACGACATTGCTGCTTTTAGGATTGTCCCTCAATTGGGTGACAGAACTCCATTCAAAAGTACTGATTGAAACCATGATCATCACAGCAACCAAGGCGGCCATTGGAATCACTTTCAGCCAATCACTGATAAATACAACAAGAATGAGAAGAAAAATACCCGCTGAGAAAGTCGATAATCGTGTGAGACCACCCGACTTTACGTTAATCATAGATTGACCGATCATGGCACAACCAGCCATACCACCCATGAAGCCAGAGGCGATATTCGCAATACCCTGTCCTTTACATTCCTGATGCTTATCACTTGGCGTATCTGTCATTTCATCGACAATAGTTGCTGTCATCATAGATTCAAGTAAACCTACGGCTGCTAGGGCAACCGAATACGGCAAAATGATCATCAATGTCTCAAGATTTAGAGGGATATTCGGGATCAAGAACATAGGAAGGGTGTCAGGTAATGCTCCCATATCTCCAACAGTCCGTACATCAATTCCTAGGGCTATTACTAATAAGGTAATCACAATGATGCAGACAAGCGGAGAAGGTAATAGCTTTCCTAATTTTGGTATTAAAGGAAATAGATAAATAATCGCTAGACCCAAAGCAACCAATGCATATACATACCAAGTTACATTCATCAGTTCAGGTAGCTGTGCCATAAAAATTAAGATGGCTAAAGCATTTACAAAGCCAATAACGACAGATTTTGATACGAATCGCATTAATTTAGCGAGCTTTAAATAACCTGCTAATATCTGAATAATACCAGTCAAGATTGTTGCAGCAAGTAGATATTCTAGCCCATGCTCCTTGACCAATGTGACCATGAGCAGTGCCATCGCTCCAGTAGCTGCTGAGATCATAGCTGGACGGCCACCAACAAAAGAAATCACGACAGCAATACAAAAGGATGCGTATAGACCTACTTTAGGATCTACACCAGCAATAATTGAAAAAGCGATAGCTTCAGGGATAAGTGCAAGACCGACGACAAGTCCTGCAAGTACATCCCCACGGATGTTAGAGAACCATTGTTCTCGTACATTAGATAACATAAACATAGCCTGTTTTTTAATTTTTTAGATAGGCTAGTGATGTGATATATACAACACACAAGCGACTACACCACATCACTAGACAGTGATGAGTTATTTACTGATTAAAGGGGTAAATAAACTTAAGGTGGCGTAAGTGTCATATAGGAAAAGAGTGTTTAGGTTTTAGAGCACTTAGGGTAGCACAAGAGGTTGAGGATGTGAAATCAACCAACCTTTAAAAAAAACTACTTATTAAGATTAATAAGGTAGTGTTCAAAAAACTGTGTCATTTCCTTAAACTGTTAAAAACAGGAATGATGCATTATGGCAACTACATTTGATTTTGAAACAGCCTTAAAACAACTCCAGTCAGGACAAGCACTGACTGGAGAAAATGGCATACTCACCCCTTTAATTAAACAACTGACCGAAGCTGCTCTTGAAGCAGAAATCGAGAATTACATTGAAGCGAATCCGAAACAAGGTAATCGCCGCAATGGCTATACTCGCAAGACAGTAAAATCTACATCAGGTTCATTTGAGCTTGAAACCCCTAGAGATCGAAATGGTGAATTTGAGCCACAGTTAGTTAAAAAGAACCAGACCAAATTATCAGAAGAAATTGACAATAAAATCATATCACTCTATGCACTTGGTATGAGCTATCGTGATATTCAAAAGCATGTTGCTGATATGTATGGATTGGAGATTTCAGATGGTGCTATCACCAATATTACAGATAAGCTCCTCCCTCAGTTACAAGCATGGAAACAACGCCCACTCGATACAATTTATCCCTTTGTTTGGTTAGATGCCATACATTACAAAGTGAAGGATAAAGGTGTTTATGTGAGTAAAGCGATCTATACCATTTTAGCTTTAAATGTTGAAGGTAAGAAGGAACTACTCGGCTTGTATTTATCGGAAAGCGAAGGGGCGAACCATTGGCTTAGTGTACTGACAGACCTACAAAATCGTGGTGTTCAGGATATTCTGATTGCCTGTGTAGATGGACTAAAAGGTTTCCCCGAAGCCATAGCAGCGATTTACCCTCAAACAGAAATACAACTGTGTATCGTTCATCAAATTCGTAATTCTTTACGCTATGTTGCCAGTAAAGATCAGAAGGCATTTATGGCTGTGAACCGTACCAGGTTTGTCGGAGACTCAATATTCTGAGAGACTATTCCGATGAAAAAACCAAACTATACCCCCGAAATTAGAGAAAGAGCGGTTCAATTACTAATTGAATCTGAAAAAGATTATCCTTCTACTTGGGCAGCAATCACAGCTATTGCTCCTAAAATCGGTTGTACTCCTGAAACATTGCGTGTTTGGTATTTAAAGCATATGGATCAACTAAATCCTGCCAAAGTACAACAGATATCTGACCAAGAAAAAATGAAGCAAATGGAACGTGAAATTAAAGAATTAAAGCGTGCCAATGAAATTCTACGCAAAGCAGCCGCTTTTTTCGCCCAGGCGGAGCTCGACCGCCCACACAAATAATGGTGGATTTTATCCATCACAATAAAGATCGATATGGCGTTGAAGCGATTTGTAGAATTTTACCGATTGCAGCTTCGACCTATTATCGGGCTTTAGATCTCGTTGATAACCCAGAACATCGAGCGAAACGTGCTCTGCATGATTTACATCATGCAGAGCAAATCAAACGTATTTGGAAAGAAAGTTTAGGTCGATATGGTGTACGTAAAGTTTGGCAAAAATTGAAACGTGAAGGCTATGTTATTGCACGTTGTACAGTTGCTCGATTGATGAAAAAGCTAGATATACAAGGTGTTTGGCGTGGTAAGAACAAACAAACTACCCGCAGCCGAGATGATCAAAAACGAGCAGATGATTTAGTGAAACGGAATTTTAGTGCTGATCGACCTGACCAATTATGGGTCAGTGACTTTACGTATATTCAAACCAATTCTGGCTGGGTATATACCGCATTTATTATTGATGTGTTCTCGCGAGCAATTGTTGGATGGAAAGTATCAACACGGATGAATACAGATATGGTACTTGATGCACTGGAGCAAGCATTGCATGATCGAGGCATGCCAAAGAATGTGATTCATCATTCCGACAGAGGTGTGCAATATCTTTCCATTCGCTATACCAATCGTTTAGAAGCAGCAAATTTACGAGCATCAGTCGGTACAACGGGTGATTCATACGATAATGCTCTGGCTGAAACGGTGAATGGCTTATACAAAACAGAGGTGATTGAATATTTAAAAGCAGATTGGCAAGGTTTAGCGGATGTACAACTTGCGACATTAAATTGGGTAGATTGGTTCAACAAAAAGCGTGTACACAGTGCACTGGGTTATGTATCGCCTTTTGAGTTTGAAGCAATGTACTATGATAAGATTAATCCGTTAGGTCAGGTGGCCTAACTTAAATAAAAAAGTCTCCGATAAACCCGGTACGGTTCACTGATTTAAAGCCAATTTACCGTGCTGATACCAAAGGGGCGGCAGAAGTAGCACTGGATGAGCTAGAAGAAAAATGGGGCGAAAAATATGGTGTGGTCATTCAGTCATGGCGTACCAAATGGCATCTACTATCCGCCTATTTCAAATACCCTAAAGCGATTAGGAAGCCGATTTACACCACCAATGCCGTTGAAGCCGTACATCGTCAATTCCGCAAACTAACCAAAACCAAAGGAGCTTTCCCCAATGAGGATAGTCTGATGAAATTACTGTATATTGGTATTCAACAGGCATCAGAAAAATGGACAATGCCTATTCAGGAATGGGGACAAACGATTACTCAATTATCCATTTACTTTGAAGGTCGATTAGATGATATAATTAAAATCTAGTCAAATTTACTGACACAGAATTTTGAACGCCCTCATTAATAACAAAAAAATTAAGATCTGAGTTTTATTAAAAGGCATCATGTGATGCCTTTTATTCAATTTAAAGCTTTAACCGATTGCTGTAAGCCTTGCTGAATATCCTGCACAAAACCCTTACTCTGAGTGAATTTGGTCTTCGTCTTGGCTTTTGATTCAAGTGGAGAATGCTCAGACTCAGCATTCTCATCCACATAAAACTCTTCCACGAAATCTAGTCCCTCCTCAGCATTCACCTCAAATCGTGTATTACCATAACCCTGCCGTGCCATTTGATCTAAAGTAGCCTGATTAAAACCACACAACTTACTTTTCTGGTCAATTTCCTTCGCTGTTTGAATCGCCTCTTGTAAATGAACTCCATCCCGTAAAGTCAAATCCACGTAATACACAGGTGTACGATAGCTTTGTGTCGTAGACTTGCCTCTAAGAGTGAGTTGTAAAGGTAGGCATGAAAGCAAGCCATTCGATGCTGCATGGTAATAACTGAGTCGTGCCGCCAAAGTCCGAATGCTGTTAAAACCTGTGGTTCTAAAGATGAATGTGCCCAGTTCATCGGACTCATCTAAATTGACATGCAGACGCCCATAAGGTTTACAGTTTCCGCCTTGTGCCAATCGACATAAATCAGGAGATGGACAGGGATGATGCTCAACTCCCTGATTGGTTAAGCGCTGACAAGTTTCACCATTACCTACACACACAGGGCGTCCTGTCTGACGATCAAATAAACTGTACTCAGCCCGAAGATTCAATTCAGGATCATTAAAGATCATACACAGGAATCGTTCTAAGTTTTTGATTAGGTGCTTTGGTACGAAGTTGTTCATCTAAAGGGTGCTTGACCCATCCATCTTTACCTTGAATTTGGCTGGTAATGGTAAACTGATCATCCCTTTCAGGCAGACGTTTGCCGTTCTTTTCCACAACTTTACCAATGCTGATTCGCCCTAGAATAGGCGGTGTGATGGCTAAACCTTTAATCATGATGATTTCCTCTATACTTTAAATGTGTTGTGTGGTTAAAAATGAAATGGACATAAAAAATCCCATGCGCTGAGGCATGGGATGTTTAGGTGGGACTTGTATTTTTGCTTGTGAATTTTACTTAGGCTAAATTCATTTCAATCATCATTGCTGTAGATATTGAAGCGCCGTGAACCTGTTTTACTTTGTGGAAATTGCTTCAGATATTCAGGGTGCTGTTTCAATAAAGTCTTGCTGTCTAAGCTGATTGAGTCTTTAGACTTTTTCCACGTCACCGAACCTGTTAAGAATGTTGCTCGTTCTACGTTTTGCATCTTGGCTTGCAGTTGGTGTTTGAGTAGATCGAACTGCTCCTGATGTTTTTCAATTTGGTTACGGGTCTGAATGAGTTGCTCAAACTGTTGATTGGCTTGCTCATCCTCAGATAGATCCGTGGTGCTGAGCGGTACATGTTCTGGATAAAGTAGTTGTAAGGCTTTGGCTGCGGATTCACTGGCATCGGCTTCAGGTGGTGTATCCTTTTCCACACATTCCCAGAAGTAACGCTCCGCATTGATGATGTGCTGAATCACGGATTCTGAACGGGTCACTTTAAAAATTCGGGTTTCATGCCCACAAATCAATACACAAATATGTGCTGCTTTTTTACCTGTCACTGCCAATTGATGTTGTACCTGACACAGCACGTATAAAGGTACACCGTCTCGCCACAATTTGGCTGTTAGCGGCAGTGTAAAAATGCCCCCTAACCGCATTTAAAAACTGCCCCCCTTTGTTAATTTAGCGGTCATCTTGGACTGCTCAACATATCAAAGATCACCCGTGCAAAGATGCTGGCCTTCGCCGGATCAGACAACAACTGCATCATCTGTTCCTGATGTGCCGCACTACTGCCAAGAATGGCATCATCCATGGCTTTCGGGAAATCCCCCAGCATGGCCTGTTCGCGGGTATTGTTGGCAATCTGCTTCATCACAATCTCATTTTCCGCCAGCTTGTCACGTACCGTATAGGCATAGTTCAGCATGTCTTTATCGGTCAGGTTATCAGTGATAAAGACATCATTCAGACGCTCAATGATCTGTGACAGGAATTCTTCTTTCTTATCACGTGGCTTGGCTGCACCGAGGTCATTGCCCGGTTCCAGCTTAAAATCTTCGGCATCTTCTTTCAGCTTGATGTCCTGCTGACGGATCTTGGACAAGCGGTAATGGCTCATGCTGACATTACTTAAGTCCACCTCATCATCTTTCGTTGCGGTTTCACGCAGCAATGGACGCAGGTTACGCGCATACAGACTGAGCTTCTCCAGTTCTTTGTCATCGTAGTCCACGATCTGCGACATAAACTCGTAAAAACGAGTAAAGCTTCCCAAGTCTTTTTTAAAGATTTCCAACTTGTCTTTTTCAAGCTTGGCCGCTTTAAAGGCATTGTCGGCATTGGCAATCAGCACCGCATCATTGGTTTTCTTGCAGCGTTCCAGCATATCTCGGGTGGTGTTATAGGCTTCGATGGCTTGGCTATAGCGTTTCTGCCAGCGTTCAACCGCAGGCTTGCAAATGTTACTGATCGCGGCATTGGATTTGTTCTTGGTAAAGAAGGCTTCTACAAACTGTTCAACTTCCGTCCACAGAAAAATCTTGGTAGCTTTCAGCTTTTCAAACAGGTCAAAGATCTGATCCGGATTCGATACATCAGCCAGTTCTGCGGTTTGAAAGTAAGGCTGGAAGGCCCCAAGAATGTCTTCGGGATCGTTAAAGAAGTCCAGCACAAAGGTGCCAGATTCCGCTTTGCCCGGATAAGTACGGTTCAGGCGTGACAGGGTTTGTACGCACTCCACACCGCCCAGCTTTTTGTCTACGTACATGGCACACAGTTTCGGTTGGTCAAAGCCAGTCTGGAACTTGTTGGCTACCAGCATCACCTGATAGTCATCACTATCAAAGGCCTTGCGCATTTCCCGTCCTTTTAGCCCCGGGTTCATGTTGCGTTCATTAAAGGTCTGCCCGACTAAACCACTGCTGAACCGTACCAGGTTTGTCGGAGACTCAATATTCTGAGAGACTATTCCGATGAAAAAACCAAACTATACCCCCGAAATTAGAGAAAGAGCGGTTCAATTACTAATTGAATCTGAAAAAGATTATCCTTCTACTTGGGCAGCAATCACAGCTATTGCTCCTAAAATCGGTTGTACTCCTGAAACATTGCGTGTTTGGTATTTAAAGCATATGGATCAACTAAATCCTGCCAAAGTACAACAGATATCTGACCAAGAAAAAATGAAGCAAATGGAACGTGAAATTAAAGAATTAAAGCGTGCCAATGAAATTCTACGCAAAGCAGCCGCTTTTTTCGCCCAGGCGGAGCTCGACCGCCCACACAAATAATGGTGGATTTTATCCATCACAATAAAGATCGATATGGCGTTGAAGCGATTTGTAGAATTTTACCGATTGCAGCTTCGACCTATTATCGGGCTTTAGATCTCGTTGATAACCCAGAACATCGAGCGAAACGTGCTCTGCATGATTTACATCATGCAGAGCAAATCAAACGTATTTGGAAAGAAAGTTTAGGTCGATATGGTGTACGTAAAGTTTGGCAAAAATTGAAACGTGAAGGCTATGTTATTGCACGTTGTACAGTTGCTCGATTGATGAAAAAGCTAGATATACAAGGTGTTTGGCGTGGTAAGAACAAACAAACTACCCGCAGCCGAGATGATCAAAAACGAGCAGATGATTTAGTGAAACGGAATTTTAGTGCTGATCGACCTGACCAATTATGGGTCAGTGACTTTACGTATATTCAAACCAATTCTGGCTGGGTATATACCGCATTTATTATTGATGTGTTCTCGCGAGCAATTGTTGGATGGAAAGTATCAACACGGATGAATACAGATATGGTACTTGATGCACTGGAGCAAGCATTGCATGATCGAGGCATGCCAAAGAATGTGATTCATCATTCCGACAGAGGTGTGCAATATCTTTCCATTCGCTATACCAATCGTTTAGAAGCAGCAAATTTACGAGCATCAGTCGGTACAACGGGTGATTCATACGATAATGCTCTGGCTGAAACGGTGAATGGCTTATACAAAACAGAGGTGATTGAATATTTAAAAGCAGATTGGCAAGGTTTAGCGGATGTACAACTTGCGACATTAAATTGGGTAGATTGGTTCAACAAAAAGCGTGTACACAGTGCACTGGGTTATGTATCGCCTTTTGAGTTTGAAGCAATGTACTATGATAAGATTAATCCGTTAGGTCAGGTGGCCTAACTTAAATAAAAAAGTCTCCGATAAACCCGGTACGGTTCATGCTGTCGGTATCCTTGTCATTAAACTCAACCTCACCCGAGAATGCGACCATAGCCTGAATAGACTTATAGCCCTGATCCGTCACGTATTTGTCAAAGGCCAGCTTGTAACGCACCGCTTCTTTACGTGAACTGGTCACCACCATGGCTTTAGCCTGCCCACCCAATAAGCCCATCACGTTATTTTTAAAATGCTCGACAATGACTTTCACTTTCTGGGAAATGTTGTGGTCATGCAGGCGCACCCATTGATTCAGCCTGATCTTGGCTTTTTTGGCATCGACCTGTTTGTCGGCTTGTTCAATTTTTTGTTTGAGCTTATACACCACTTTATAGTTGGTATAGTTTTTCAGCACATCCAGAATAAAGCCTTCTTCAATGGCTTGACGCATGGAGTAGACATGAAAAGCTTCTGGCTTGTTCTGCTTGGAGGGTGGTAGCTCAGGATTGGGTACCCGGCCAAACAGTTGCAGGGTTTTGTCTTTCGGTGTCGCGGTAAAGGCATAGTAACTGAGGTTATTACTGCCCTTACGTGCAGCCACCACCGCATCCAGAATATCTTCCGAGGACAGTTCAGCATCCTCTTCGCGCTCTTCCAGCATCAACACTTCTTTGAGTTGTCGTGCCGTAGAGCCGCTTTGTGAAGAATGCGCTTCATCGGCAATCACCGCATAACGTCGCTGTTTCAGATTGGTACTGTTTTCAATCGCACGCAACACAAAGGGGAAAGTCTGGATGGTCACAATGATAATCGGCTGTGATGTTTCCAGTGCCTTGGCCAGTTTTTCCGATTTGGAGCCATCGCCTTCTTTGTTATTGATGCGTCCGACCACGCCATCGGCATGTTCAAACTGGTAGATGGTGTCCTGTAGCTGGGCATCCAGAATGGTACGGTCAGTGACCACAATCACCGAATCAAACAGTTTCTGATTGTGTTGATCGTACAGGGTCGACAGCTGATGTGCTGTCCAGGCAATTGAGTTGGACTTGCCTGAACCTGCACTGTGCTGAATCAGATATTTCTGTCCAGTGCCCTCCTCTAATGCGGCATTGATCAGTTTGGTGACCACATTCCACTGGTGGTAACGTGGGAAGATCAGCAGTTCTTTTTTGTACTTGCGTCCTTCCCAGTCTTCTTTTTCTTCAATTTGCAGATGGACAAAACGTCCAATGATATTCAGCAAATTGTCCGGTGTGAGGACTTCATTCCACAGATAGGCGGTGGCGTACTGATTCTGGTCTTCTGGCACATCATTGCCTGCGCCACCGTCATGCGTGCCTTTATTGAATGGCAGGAAGAAAGTATCTTCTCCGGCCAGTTGGGTCGCCATATAGACTTCGTATTGACTCACGGCAAAGTGTACCAATGCGCCACGCTTAAACATCAGCAAGGGTTCAGGCTTGTTGGTTTCTGGATCTTTCGGCAAGCGGGTGCGTTTGTACTGCAACATGGCATTCTGCACCGCCTGTTTAAACTCGGACTTGAGTTCCAGTGTTGCCACAGGAAAGCCGTTTATAAACAGCACCAAGTCAATACGCCATTTCTTGGCCTGTTTGCCCATGTCCTGTAACTCGGCAGCCGTAGCATACGGGCTATAGACCAACTCTGGCACAATGCGGCAGATGTTCTTTTTGTAATTGGCTAGTGTATCGGGATTTAGCGCATGTTCAGGCTTAAACTGACACAGGAAAAAACGTGCGCTGCGGGTTTTCACTCCGTGACGCAGCACACCTAAAGTGCCATAGCTACGTGACTGTTCATCAGTGGCATTGATGTCGGCTTTCTTCAGCTGGGCAACCACGGCTTCTAGAAAATGCCGTTCGGTATCTTGTGGAAAGATGCGCTGAAACTTCTGCCAGTCTTGTGCTTGGGTTTGTTGCACAAAATCTAGTACGTCCTGCTCATACAAGGCGGTTTCACGGTTATAACCTTGTGGGGTTCCGAGTTGCCAGCCCTGAGCCAGCATCTGTTGAATGATGTCGTTCTGGAAGATGCTTTCACGGGTCGCGTCCATGATTATTGTTCTCCATCGGCGAGCAAGCGTTGTTTAGCACGTTCCCTCGCAAGGTGTAAGCGCTGTTCCAAGACTTCTTTGGGTGGCAAAACCGTCATATATTCAGCCACATGAATATCCGATTTTTCCAAGTCCAGCAATTCAATTTGTTCATGTTTTTTGGAGGTACAGAAAATAATGCCCAGCGGTGGGTTTTCACCTTCTTCCTGTTCGTATTTGGCCAGCCAGCGTAAATACAGTTCCATCTGGCTTTTATGCGAATGGCGGAATTTTTCAGTTTTCAGGTCAATCGCGACCAGTCGTTTGAGTTTGCGGTTATAAAACAACAGGTCAATGTAGAAATCATCTTCATCGATTTGAATACGCTTCTGGCGGGCAATAAAGCTAAAGCCTGAACCCAGCTCTAAAAGAAACTGCTCAATATCGCGCAAAATGGCATCTTCTAAATCTTTTTCCAGATAGCGGTCATTCAGATCGAGAAAGTCCAGAATATAGGGATCTTTGAGCAAGAGCTGCTGATGTACAACCCCTTGTTCCTTGAGCTGTTGCAGTTCATGCAGAATGGTTTCATCCGGTTTTTTGGAAATCGCGGTACGTTCAAACAGCATTGAACCGATCCGTTCATCCAGCGTTCGCGTAGACCAGCGTTCCTGCACTGCCATGTTGAGATAGAATTCTCGTTTGATGTGGTCATCTATATACATCAGGGTTTTAAGATGCGTCCAGCTTAATTGTCCACGCACTGCATGGACAATGTTGATATCATCAAAAACTTCGGCAAATTTAACATAGTAGTTGAGCTGTGACTTTCCCCAGCCTCGGCCTAATTGCGCTGTCAGAGCTTTGGATAAATTGCCAATGATGTGTTGCCCATATTCTGCCCGTTCGCCTTTGAGGATTTCCTGTCGGATACGTTGTCCCACGTGCCAATACAGCAAGGTCAGTTCGGCATTGACGGCTATGGCTGCACGCTGTTTGGCGGCATGGACAAGTGAAACAATATCTTGGGTTAGTTGTGGCAAGGCTAAGCTCGTTAATGAATGCTCACTCATGCGCTTAACTCCGTGTCTGCCTCAGCAACCGTTGGGGCTTGCCAGTGGCGCACGTCGATTTTTCCAGTGACTGCGGCTGAGATCAGGGCGGTTCGGCGTTCTTGCATTAACTGAATTGCTTGTAGTGCTTTTTGCTCTAATTCATCTAACTTTCGGCTACTTATTTCAATATATTTTAGAATTTTCACCTGTTCATCAACAGGTGGTATTGGCAACCTGTATTCGTTTAATGATTCTCTATTAATTTTTGGCATTGCTACCCTATCAGAATCTAGGATCACAGCTTTGGTAAAACTATCAGACAATATGAAGTGATATAAAAAATCATTTGTTAAACCATTACAAGCGTTCATTGGGTACATATCAGCACTACATAGAGCCATATCTTCTTCACAAATAGCTACTTTTGCTAAAGCAGGACGAATCTTGCTATAAACGACCTCCCCCTTAAAGCAAAGATATTTATTACTATCCGCACCTTGTTCTTCAGCTGTCTCTTTATAGAGAATCTTACCTGTCGCTTTTTCAATATGATTTGGTGCATAAAGTATGAAATTTTTATAATTATTATCTCTAGGGTCTACAAGCCCATTGCGAATTTGAACACATCTATTAAATTTCATTACTATCCAATGCCCCGGCACTTCCCCTAACCATGCCACACCCGAATCTTTCATTGGAACATTTGGATCGAGTCCTTTGGTCACGGCATGGCTAATCACCGCCTGACGTTTTTCTTTGAGCAGTTCAATCAGTTGTTGTTGTTTTTCAATCAGGCGATCGATTTTGGTGGTTTCGTGATCTAAAAAATTAGAAATCTTTATCTGATCTTCTAATACTGGAGAAGCATATTCAAAATTTACAAAGGTATCTTGATACAAATGAACAATCGTTGAACCTGTTTTATTAAAGTCCACAAATTCTTTAAATACTTTCGATTGAAGCAACCAAAAATAAAACTTTGTGGAGAAATTATTTCGCAATGGTCGCACAACGAAAATTCCACTATTCAAAGTAGCTTTTTCGTCATCTTTTAAATTACTAACTAATGCAACCTTACCGATCGTACCATCTTTAGTAATTAACAAGTCTCCATCTTTCAATTGAATATATGGGTCTTGCTCATAACGTGGTAAATCGCAATGATAACATTGAGACCAATCAATATTAGTTCCTTTAAAATCACTACCTGTAACTAAATAAGGACCTTCGTCTGTAAAATCATCTGATTTAAGCCCATGCCAACCTACACGAGCTTTTACATAAGCTTCATATTTAACCTTAGTGTTAATCCAATCATTTGGAATTTCCCCCAACCATTCAACCCCTGAATCTTTATACTCCGCGTATTTCTGATACTTCGCCATTATGAATGCACCTCTTGGAGTAGCTGCATAATCTCGGCACTCACCGCATCCAAATCAGCATCAATCTCACTTAGGTCACGTGGCGGTTCATACACATAAAAATGACGGTTAAACGGAATTTCATAACCGACAATGCCAATCTCGCAATCCTTTTCATCGCGCTTGTCAGCATTAATCCAGGCATCCGGCACGTGTGGCTGTACTTCACGTTTAAAGTAAGACTCGATTAAATCTGTGGTGCTGACCTTTGGATTCAGTGCAATATTTTCGGCATCACGCAAATCTCCATCCTGTACAAACTCCACCACTTTGCCCTTGTAGCTAAACTGGCCATATAGTGGGTTTTCCGCCTGTTTCACGACCTTGTTAATCACCGGTTCCGCTTCCGGATTTTTCCAGGTAATGGCATCTAACAGCTGTTTCTTCTCTTTGGCATCCAGCTTGATGTCGGTTTGCTTCAGGGCTTTTTTCAGCACTTCATCAAACTGGTTGAAATCATCAAACTGCTCAGTGCCAATCACATTCTGTAAGGCTTGGGCTTTTTCCATCAAGGCTTTCTGGAACAGCCAGATTTTGCTGTCCAGTACCTCTTTAATGTCTTTTTCTTTTAGCTCAGGGAATTCCGCTTTAATCAGGGCACGGACCTCAAGGGCAACGTCCTGCAACTGACCATAAGTTTCAGCTGTCCATGCTGTACCAAAGGCTGTGCCCAATTGCGCATCGATACTTTGCATCACGGCATTAAACGGTTTTGGCGCAAAACGTAATGCGGCAATCGCGCTATCCGTGATCTGTGCCGATAAACGTAATGGACGTTCAATGGTCACGCGACGATAGCCAAATTCATGACTGTCAAAGATTTTGCTGGCGAATGGTTTTTGCTGTTCGGTTTCGCCATCCTGCGCCAAGGTGTCTACCGCCACAAAGTCACCGTAATTTTGGGTAATGGTGGCAATTTCAGCTTCAGTCAGATAGTTACGTTTTGAACCCAGCGACTTACGCATTTTGGTACTGAGGTTTGAGGCATTAATCAGCTGTACCTTGCCTTTACGTTCAGCGGCTTTTTTATTGCTGAGTACCCAGATATAGGTGGCAATCCCGGTGTTGTAGAACATGTCATTCGGTAAGGCAATAATGGCTTCCAGCAAGTCGGCTTCTAAAATATAGCGACGGATCTCACTTTCGCCACTGCCTGCACTACCGGTAAACAATGGTGAACCATTCAGGATAATCCCGATGCGGCTGCCGCTCTCGCTACTACTGGCATCACGCATCTTGCTGATCAGGTGCATCAGGAATAATAGTGAACCATCCGATACCCGTGGCAAGCCTGCACCGAAACGGCCATTAAAGCCTTTGTGCTCGTGCTCGTCCTTGATGTCCTGTTCGATCTTTTTCCAGTCCACACCAAAAGGTGGGTTAGATAACATATAGTCAAATTTATCTAATGCGAGTTGATCATTCGACAAGGTATTACCAAGTTTGATTCGGCTTACATCCTGACCTTTAATGAGCATGTCGGCTTTACAGATAGCGTAGGATTCTGGATTGAGTTCCTGACCAAAGGCACGCATCACCGCATTCGGGTTCAGCTCATGCAGATATTCCATACCTGAAGACAGGAAGCCGCCTGTTCCCGCAGTAGGATCGTAAATGGTACGGATAATGCCGTCTTTGGTCAGCACGTCATCATCTTCCATAAACACCAGTGCCGTGGTCAGACGCACGATGTCACGCGGGGTAAAGTGTTCCCCTGCGGTTTCATTGGAACCTTCGGCAAAACGACGGATCAGTTCTTCAAACACCAAGCCCATGTCATGGTTGGATACGTTCTTTGGACTCAGATCCGTGGTAGCAAACTTTTGCACGACTTTATACAAAAGGTTGGCATCATCGAGGAGGCCGACAAATTCGATGAAGTTAAAGTATTCAAAGATCTCGCGGGCATCTTTAGAGAAACTTTGCACATAAGTGCTCAAGTTGGCCTTGATATCACTCTGCCCCATTTTGCTAAGATCCATTGGGGAGGTATTAAAGAAGGCTAGACCGTTGGTGGCACGCAGCAATAACTTTTCTTGAGCTTCTTCTGGCAGATTCAGCTTGGAGACTTTTTCATGTTCTGCCAGTACCGCTGCCTTGCTTTCTTCCAGTACACACTCCAGACGACGTAACAAGGTAAATGGCAGAATGATGCGGCCATATTGCGATTGTTTGAAGTCACCACGCAGCAGGTCGGCAACCGACCAGATGAAAGAAGCGATTTGTGAAAAGTTATTGTTGGTCATAGTAGCGAATCAATTCCTGAATTCTTATCTGTTCAGTATCTGGCGACACTTCGGTTGCTAGAGATAATACTGATAATTTTTTAACTGTTGGATAATATTATATTATTTAAAAGCAGATTGTTGATTATTCATTTATTGCATGACAGTTAAGCGACAAATTTTGTCATCTGGTTTCAGATTTTTCTCATAGAAGGTTCATCCACCATAACGCTACAACCCTGCTTTTGAAAGCCGTGCCTATTTATAAGCCCATCTGCTAAACTAGGCTTACATCACCTTTGTTCAAGGAAATTCCAGAATGCTAAACACTCTCGAACAGAAAAAAAAATATATCCAAGCTACGCGCTTGCAGAATTATCAAGCCAGTTTAAAGCTGGAAGGCATTAACCCGTCCTCAAACGCACCGGCATTAAGTAAAGCTCAGATTCTACAGAAATATAAGAAATTCTCACAGACCTCGGAATCGTGATCAGGCTTCCTTATGGATAAATATGGTGAAATGGGTGACAGCATTTACTGTTACCCCGACTCGGACGTCCTCAAAAACAAACTGAACATTCAGGATGCTGAAATTCTGCAACAGGCAGAACTGGAGTTGACTGAGTATGCCAGCACACGAATTGAGTATGCGGAGCCACCTTACGATCTCAAATACCTGCAATCCATTCACTTTCAGCTCTTTTCAGACCTGTATGCCTGGGCAGGTGAACTAAGACAAGTGGATATTGCCAAAGGCGATACCCGCTTTTGTACCTTCCCGCGTATTGAAATTGAAGCCAATAAGCTCTTCAAGCAACTTGAGCAGCAGCACTATTTTCAAGGTTTAGCCAAACCAGTACTTATCCAAAAAATCGCTGATTTTTATTGTGAAGTCAACGTGATTCACCCATTTCGTGAAGGCAATGGACGCACCCAGCGTATCTTCTTTGAACACCTACTTGCTCACTGCGGCTATGGGGTACAGTGGATTAAAATTAACAATAAGGAAGTCTGGATTCAGGCCAATATTGATGGATTCAACTGCCGGCTAGATGGACTGATCGCTATTTTTGAAGCCTGCATTATCACTCCTGAATAACAAAAAAATGGGTATACGGATTTAATGGTTGATGGGGCACCTTCACCCCATCAATCTGATACCACCCTCAGATGGTTGATAGATCGACTCCGTAGTTGAGTTCCTCTGCGAAGTCCGGCAGTCCGTAACCGATGGTTTTCTTGTAGAAAGGAGAGACCTTCGCAGTCGGTGCCTTCTTCTTGTGCTTCGTGGTGTAGAGCATTCGTGCCCGCATCACCTCGAAGGAGTAACCGCGCCCTTCACGGTTCTTGTCCTTGGCCAGTCGGTTGATGGACTCCGTGTAAGCGTTGGTGACGGGCATGTCCGTCTCGAAGTAGGTCATGGTCTCTTCGCGCCAGTTTCCCACTGCCCTGACCAGATCGCTCCAGACTTCCTTTTGGCCCTTCGGGATGGTGGCTATCCACTCGTCCAGGGCGGCTTCTGCCTGGAGCCGTGTGGTGGCGTCCCAGATGCCGTAGAAGCGCTCCTTGTGCTCGTAGGCGGCCAGCAGTTGCGGGAACGCGCCTGTCCAGGTCTCCATGATGAGGCGCTCCCGGTCTGAGACTTCGTGAGCGCGTTTCAGCAGGATTTTCCGGTCTCCCTTGAGAGTCCGGCTCTGGGACGGTTTCAGCTCCTTTCTGAGGCCCTTGCGCACTCTCTCTAGGTCAACACGGCCAGCGCACCCCACAGGTAGCCGGAAACGGGTTGGCGCGTCTCGGGCGGCAGTTTGTCAGGGGCGTTCACGGCAATGCCTCCTCGTGCGCCCGCTCGGCTGGCATGGAGGCCAGTTGCGCGTCCAGATGGGCCAACGCTTCGCGCCGACGCTCGACGAACTGGCGCAGAACGGCAAGCTGCGCGGCCGCTTCATCGCCGTCCGCAGCATCCAGCGCCCGGCACAGCCGCGCCAGCGCGTCCAGGCCGATGCCCGCCTCGAAGGCCGCCCGCACGAAGCACAGCCGTTGCAAGGCGGCATCATCGAACAGGCCATAGCCGCCCGGGGTGCACGCCACCGGACGCAGCAATCCGCGCAGCAGGTAGTCGCGCACGATATGCACGCTCACCCCGGCATCAAGGGCCAGCCGGGACACGGTGTAGGCGCTCATTGAAAACCTCCTTTTTTTATCCAGCGCAGCAGGAAAGCTGCTTCACGTCCTTGTTGAAGGTCTGCGCCGCAAGCTTCAACCCCTCGACCATTGTCAGGTAGGGGAACAACTGGTCAGCCAGTTCCTGCACCGTCATGCGGTTGCGGATGGCGAGCACCGCCGTCTGGATCAGTTCGCCCGCTTCCGGGGCCACCGCCTGCACGCCGATGAGCCGTCCGCTACCTTCCTCGATGACCAGCTTGATGAAGCCGCGTGTGTCGAAGTTGGCAAGCGCTCGCGGAACGTTGTCGAGTGTCAGCGTGCGACTGTCGGTCTCGATGCCATCGTGGTGCGCTTCCGCCTCGCTGTAGCCCACGGTGGCGACTTGCGGGTCGGTGAACACCACTGCCGGCATCGCGGTCAGATTGAGGGCTGCGTCGCCGCCGGTCATGTTGATCGCGGCACGGGTGCCGGCCGCTGCCGCCACATAGACGAACTGCGGCTGGTCGGTGCAGTCGCCGGCCGCGTAGATGTTCGGGTTGCTCGTGCGCATGCCTTGGTCGATGACGATGGCACCTTGCGCATTGACAGTGACCCCCGCTGCGTCCAGCGCGAGGCTGCGCGTGTTCGGTGTCCGACCGGTGGCAACCAGCAGTTTGTCGGCGCGCAATTCACCGTGCGTGGTGGTCAGCACGAATTCACCGTCCATATGGGCGACCTGGCTGGCTTGCGTGTGCTCCAGCACCTCGATGCCCTCGGCACGGAAAGCGGCTGTCACCGCCTCGCCGATGGCCGGGTCTTCACGGAAGAACAAGGTATTGCGCGCCAGGACCGTGACCTTGCTGCCCAGCCGGGCAAAGGCTTGCGCCAGCTCCAGCGCCACCACCGACGAGCCGATTACGGCAAGGCGTTCGGGAATGGTGTCGCTCGCCAGGGCCTCGGTGGAAGTCCAGTAGGGTGACTCTTTCAAGCCCGGAATCGGCGGGACCGCCGGGCTGGCACCCGTGGCGACCAGGCAGCGGTCGAACATCACGACGCGCTCGCCACCCTCGTTCAAACGGACGGTAAGGCTCTGGTCGTCCTTGAAGCGCGCCTCACCGTGCACAACGGTGATGGCCGGATTACCGCCCAGGATGCCTTCGTACTTGGCGTGCCGCAGTTCGTCGACGCGGGCCTGCTGCTGGGCCAGCAGCTTACTGCGGTCAATCGTAGGCACAGTTGCCGCAATACCGCCATCGAACGGGCTTTCCCGGCGCAGATGGGCGATGTGGGCGGCGCGGATCATGATCTTGGACGGCACACAGCCGACATTGACGCAGGTGCCGCCGATGGTGCCGCGCTCGATCAGCGTGACCTGCGCGCCTTGCTCGACGGCCTTCAGTGCTGCCGCCATTGCCGCGCCACCGCTACCAATGACGACGACCTGCAACGGGCGTTCGTTGCCACTGGGCTTATCAGCGGCCCCTATCCAGCCGCGCATCTTGTCGAGCAGGCCGGCGCGGTTGTCCGTCGGTGGCGCATCGGCAAGCGTTGCCTCGTAGCCCAGTCTGGCCACGGCGGTAGTCAGCGCATCCGATGACGTGCCCGCCTCAATGGCGAGTTGCGCTGTGCCCTTCGGATAGGACACCAGCGCCGATTGCACGCCGGGCACTTTCTCCAAGGCTTCCTTGACGTGAGCCGCGCACGAGTCGCAGGTCATCCCGGTGATTTTCAGGGTGGTCATGTATTTTTCCTTTTCTGTGGTGGCTACGGCTGTTGCCGTCAGCCACGTTGTTCTGGCAATTCACAGCTGTCCGGCCCGCAGCGGCGATGTGCTGGCGAGATGAAATCCCAGACCGACACCCCAACCATCAAGGCCAGGCCGACATAGAGCAGTCCACCGCTCTGCCAGCCGTAAGCCCGCATTAAAAACACCGCTGCCAGCACCAAGATCGGGCCTATCGTGCCGAGCGCCGTGCGTCGCCACTGTCGATGATTGAGCCAAGCGATAGCATTGGCGAGTAACGCGATGCCGGCGAACATCGGCAGCAGGATGCCAATGAATAGCCCCTCGTACTGGCTCAAGAAGCCCAGTCCGATGGCCGCGCCAAAGCTGGCGATGGCAGGAAAACAGGCGGCGCAGCCCATCGCGGAAACGACGCTGCCGAGCGCGCCGGTTTTGCCAGCGATGCGCGTGATGAGTCCCATGTGTCGCTCCCGAGTTCGGTTAACGGATCAGCGTTTGAGGCTGGACGGATAGCCCGCGTCCTCGGTCGCCTTGGTCAACTTCTGGACGTTGGTCTTGGCATCGTCGAAGGTGACGACGGCCTGGCGCTTGTCGAAACTTACGTCGGTCTTGCTCACGCCCTCAACCTTGGAAAGCGCGTGCTTGACAGTGATCGGGCAAGAGGCGCAGGTCATGCCAGGCACGGACAGCGTTACGGTCTGAGTGGCGGCGAACACGGGGGCAACGAAAGCGGCGAGAGCGAGGGAGGCAAACAGCTTTTTCATGATGAACTCCTGATTAGTAGAAAAATGGCATGACGTAGGGAAAACCAAGCGCGACCAAGACCAACACGGCGACGAACCAGAAAATGAGCTTGTAGGTGGTGCGCACTTGCGGAATCGCGCACACCTCGCCCGGCTTGCAGGCTGCGGTCGGTCGGACGATGCGCCGCCAGGCAAAGAACAGTGCAACCAGCGCCGCGCCGATGAAGATCGGCCGATACGGCTCCAATACCGTCAGGTTGCCGATCCATGCCCCGCTGAACCCCAAGGCGATCAAAACCAGCGGCCCCAGGCAGCAGGCCGACGCAAGAATGGCGGCCAGCCCACCGGCGAAGAGCGCGCCGCGCCCGTTTTGTGGTTCAGACATACGCTTGTCCTTTCAAATTTGGTTTGGATAGCTTAAGCTTACTTCCGTAGTTATGTACGGAGTCAAGCGATATGCAAATTAATTTTGAGAATCTGACCATTGGCGTTTTTGCCAAGGCGGCCGGGGTCAATGTGGAGACCATCCGGTTCTACCAGCGCAAGGGCCTGCTGCCGGAGCCAGACAAGCCCTATGGCAGCATTCGCCGCTATGGGGAGGCGGACGTGGTTCGGGTGAAATTCGTGAAATCGGCACAGCGGCTGGGGTTCAGTCTGGACGAGATTGCCGAGCTGTTGCGGCTCGACGATGGCACCCACTGCGAGGAGGCCAGCAGCCTGGCCGAACACAAGCTCAAGGACGTGCGCGAGAAGATGGCCGACTTGGCGCGCATGGAAACCGTGCTGTCTGAACTCGTGTGCGCCTGCCATGCACGAATGGGGAATGTTTCCTGCCCGTTGATCGCGTCACTACAGGGCGAAGCAGGCCTGGCAAGGTCAGCTATGCCTTAGCGTGCTTTATTTTCCGATTTCTGAGGTGCCCCCACCCAGAGAGTGACCCGCTTGCCGTGGATGGGCAGATCACGATAGGGAACGTCACGCTTGCCGAACCGTACGAACTCACCCTGCACGCCGCATTCCTCGCAGGCGATGGGATCGGGCACGTCCACCTGGAAGTGCATTTCGTCGTCGGTTGATTTGCAGCCCAGTACTTGGTATTGCGGCAGGTGAAGGATGTTGTCGGGAAGTTCGGTCATGGTGTTGTATAGGCGTAGGTGTCAGTCAGATCCATCCGACTCGGCATTGGTGTTTGCTTTTTTACCCAACAAGCTGCTGGAAACTAAAAGTAAGGCACCGAGGACAATTGCAATATCAGCCAGGTTGAAGGCCGGCCAATGCCAGTCTCGCCAATAGAAATCAAAGGAATCCACAACATAGCCGCGAAAGACCCGGTCAATCAGGTTGCCCATGGCGCCACCGAGGATAAGACTGTAAGCGATGGCTTCTCCTTTATGACGATTTTCAAGGATCAGCTTGATCAGAAAAATCGAGACCACTACCGCGATTCCGATAAAAAAGTAGCGCTGCCAGCCTCCACCATTCGCAAAAAGACTGAATGCGGCACCGGTATTCCATACGTGTACCCAGTTAAAGAATGAGGTCACTGAAATAGACTCGCCATATGCCATTGATTGTTGCACCAGCCATTTTACGGCCTGATCAGACGCTGCCAGCAGGCCCGATATGGACAATAGGGCATACGGCGAGAGCTTTTTGCCAATAATGAGCATTATTTAACCCTTCAACGCCAAAATGCGTCTAGCACCGTTAAGTACAATTACCCCCACGATGGTGCCGATAATCAGATCCGGATAATTGGACCCGGTCCACGCGACCAGAGCGCCGGCGGTGATGACCCCCAGGTTGATCACCACGTCGTTGGCCGAGAATATCCAGCTTGCCTTCATGTGCGCTCCGCCCTCCCGATGTTTGGATATGAGCAGCAGACAACTGGTATTGGCAATCAATGCGACGAAGGCGATCGCCATCATCATCAGCGATTCAGGCTCACTACCGAAAACAAAGCGTCGCACCACCTCGACGAGTACGCCGATAGCCAAAATCAGTTGCAGTACCCCTGCCAGATGCGCGGCACGTACCTGCATTTTCGCACTGCGCCCTACGGCATAGAGAGCCAGGCCATAGACGGCTGCATCGGCAAACATATCCAGGGAATCAGCGATCAGGCCGGTAGACTGGGCGATCAGGCCAGCAGTCATTTCCACCACGAACATGATCGCATTGATACCGAGCAACACGCGCAGAGTGCCTGACTCCTGCGTAGCAGAGACTGCCGAGCTCTCAGCGGCCTTGATCGTCTCTGGGTCGGCAATGACGGTTTCCTGAAGCGAGGCGCCTAGCCCCAAGGTCGCCAGTTTCGCGGTAATGGGCTCAGCCTCGCCGTCATGCACGACCTTCAACCGGCGGTTCGACAAGTCGAAGGACAGTGCCCGAATCCCCTCAACGCCGTTCAGGGCCAGGCGAATCATGCGCTCTTCTGATGGACAGTCCATCTTCGGCACGGCATAAACACTGACCCATCTCCCTGGCGCCTCGGAGGAGGCCTGCATATCGATATCCGCCGCAGGCCTTGCATGGTCGCCACAGGGGCCTCCGCAGTTTTTACTCATGATATGACTCCACTTGAATGTGATCGGGTTTTCATTTAAAACTATATAGTAGCTATAATGTCAATAGCGTAGAGAATCCGTTGCGGAGGAACCCGATGCGTATTGGTCAGTTGGCACAGTCAGTAGGGGTAGATACACAGACGATCCGCTTCTACGAACGGCAGGGCTTGTTGCCGCCGCCTGGTCGGCAGGAGAACGGTTACCGTGTCTATACCGAGAAACACGTTGAGCGGCTGGCCTTTATTCGTCGCTGCCGCATCCTGGATCTGTCACTGGCAGAAATTCACGAACTAAAGCGCTATCAGGACGACCCTCATCAGTCCTGTACCGCTGTCAATGCCTTGCTCGATGATCACATCTCTCATGTGCGCTCGCAGATAACCGCTCTACAGGCGCTTGAGAAACAACTCGTTTCACTAAGAGCGCGTTGCAACGATGACCGGGAAGTTAAGGCGTGTGGGGTTCTTGCTGGAATTAGCGAAGGAAACATGCACCAGCAGTAGGTGAAGCATCAACCAGATAATCCGATGAGATGCCGGTCTGTCTCACTCTCATGCAAAGGTAAGATCAACCATTTAATCCGCTTACCCAAAAAAATTAAGGGAGCCGAAGCTCCCTTCAATTAGTGACTAGCCAACTTGTTCAGAATCCATTAATTGACTTACCAAGCTGACTAGATAATTCAACTGTGCTCAATTCACAGCTCTAACACTCTGCTGCAACCCCTGCTGAATCTCCTGCACATAGCTCAATTGCGCTGAATGCTCTGTATCTACAGCACTGTCACTGTGTGGATAAAATTCCTCCAGCAATTCCATCCCCTCCTCTGCATGCACCTCAAACTTGGCATTGGCAAAACCCTGCCGTGCAATCTGATCCAATGCCGCCTGATCAAACCCCGCCTGCTTACTCTGCTGGTCAATCTCTTTGGCCGTCTGTATCGCTGTTTGCAAATCCACACCTTCCCGTAACGTTAAATCCACGTAATACACGGGCTGACGATAGCTTTGGGTCGTAGACTTGCCTCTAAGAGTGAGTTGTAAAGGTAGGCATGAAAGCAAGCCATTCGATGCTGCATGGTAATAACTGAGTCGTGCCGCCAAAGTCCGAATGCTGTTAAAACCTGTGGTTCTAAAGATGAATGTGCCCAGTTCATCGGACTCATCTAAATTGACATGCAGGCGTGCATAAGGCTTACAGTGCCCGCCTTGTCCAAGTGGGCATAAGTCGGGGGATGGACAAGCATGTTGCTCTACACCTTGTGATGTCATACGCTGACACGTCTGACCATTCCCCACACAAATCGGGCGACCTGTCTGTCGGTCAAATAAACTATATTCAGCTCGAAGATTGAGTTCAGGGTCATTAAAGATCATCCGTACAGGGATGCTACGTAACTTTTGATTCGGTGCTTGATTACGCAATTGCTCATCCAAGGGGTGTTTAATCCAACCGTCCTTACCCTGTATTTGACTGGTAATGGTGAACTGATCGTCTTTCTCTGGCAGACGCTTGCCATTCTTTTCTATTACACGGCCAATACTGATCCGTCCCAAGATGGGTGGTGTAATGGCTAGACCTTTAATCATGTTGAAATTCCTCTGTCGTTGAGATGTTTAGATGTGTTGCACTGTTTGCTTAAATTAAAATCGGCATAAAAAAATCCCATGCAGGGCTGCACGGGATTTCAGATTGCTTCTTGCTGAGTGATTAACTCTAAACTTTGAGCTAATCGTGATAAATGTTGAAACGACGGCTGCCTGCTTTCTGCAGTGGGTACTGTTGAATGAGTTCAGGTTGGTGCTGAAGTAAGGATTTGATGTCCAGGCTAATACTATCCTTGCTCTTCTTCCATGTCACTGAACCTTGCTGAAAGACAGCACGTTCATGTTCCTGCATCAGTGCTTGAACACGGTGTTTGAGTAGATCAAACTGGCTTTGGTGCTGTTCAAGCTGCTGTTTCTCCTGTATCAGCTGATCAAACAGTTCATTAGCAAGTTTCACCTCCGTTAGATCAACACAGCTCAGTGGGGTATGTTCAGGATAGAGCTGTTGTAAAGCTTTGGCTGCCGATTCACTGGCATCAACAGCAGGCGGAACGTCATTTTCAACACATTCCCAAAACAGCCGTTCTGCCTGAATGATTTGTTCAATCAGGGCTTCGTTACGACTGACTTTGTAGATTTTGGTTTCCTGTCCACACAGCAACACACAAATATGTGCCGCGTGCTTACCTGTCACCGCCAGTTGATGTTGTACCTGACACAACACGTATAAGGGCACACCATCTCGCCACAGTTTGGCACCATATTCCCCTGCGGTTTTACATTCCAGGATTTGCACGTCTTCATTGCCCACAACGGCATAATCCAAGTTCGCCAACATAAAGGCTTTGTCAGGATCAGGATGCTGTAGCACCGCATTGACTCGACGGACTTTATTATTGGTATGCAGACTGTAGTATTCAGCCACTAGCGGTTCTAGCTGCTTGCCCCAATATAAAGGTGCATGTCCTGAGCTTTCATCTTCAATGTTTTGCTGTACCCGTCCTGTTTTGATCATCCACAGTTCCAGCATCGACATATAAGGATTCAAGCCACAGGCGGCTGCGGCGTCACTACTGCCTATTCCCTGTTTACGCACTTCCAGCCATGCCTGATAGTCCAGTTGTTTGGTGTTGATCAGACGTTTGGCATTTAAACTACGTTTTGAACCTGATTGACTTTGTTTAGGCTTGTCATTGGCTATAGTTGGTAAATACTGAGATTGAGACGTTACTGTTGGGTTTATAATCTGATTCATGGGTTTATCCTTCTATCATTGATTTTAAAACGGCATAAAAAAAGCCACATCCGAAGATGTGGCAAAGAGGGATACAAGATAAAATTTAGGCTGCAAGATATAATGCTTGCTCTAATCCACGTTGCTTTAATGCTGCCCCTGCACCAAACCAAGCAGAGTCAAGGCGGTGATCAGTACTCATCGCACGACGTTCATGGTCGACAAACTCGGTGATCGCACAAAGTAGTCCATAGGCGGTGTCTTTGGCTGAAGATAAGTCTGCTCCACGTCCCTGCCCATTAAACATATTCATGACTTTGGTCATGGCACGTCCATTCGGTTCAGTTTTATTGGGTTGTGGATTGGCTTGAGACGCGACATTACGGTAGTACTGAATAATGTTATCCTCCTGTTCCATCGCACTTAGGCTATTGTTGTTAAATACCACATCAAAATAAGCCGCTGCTTCTTTCTGGGTGACTTTACGTTGGGTGAGTTGTTTCATTTCATACATGTGGTCGTACCATGTTTTCACTGAAATACCGAGTTGATCTTTGACTTTGTCGGCATCGAATTTGGTACTGTGCGGTACTTTGACCACGCCTGCATTGGAACTCTGCCCTCGTAAGGCAATCGCTAAGGTGTTGTTGCACACCACACGGATATTGGTGAATTGTGCGGTGGTGGCTAAAGTACCATCACATGCGGTTGCTAGCAGAATATAGCCATTGCTGACATCCCCACCTTTCAATTCTGCAGTTTGTCCTGTACGTGCCAAAGCCCAGAACTTTTTCCCACCTTTTAGGACACCTGCGGTTTCCAGTTCAAAGCCGGATTGCTCAGTCAGATCACGGTAGAACTCCAGAATTTCCATCGGTTGGACTTCTTGATAACGCTGACTCACCACCGATAAAGGAGCATGGGTATCTGAACGGTACAGTACCCGTTGTTCTTCATACGGCATGATGATGCTTTGTCCACGCGCGTTTTGAGCCATGTAGCTGACATTGGATGATTCAATGCGCCAGTCCATACCTGCTTGCTTGGCCCAGACTTCAATCGGTTGGTTTTGGCTAAGTTGATTGCCCAGACCGTGCCACGGGGTTTGTCCGACATACGCCATTTGTTCAAGTTGATGTGCCATTTTGATTATTCCTTAAATAAAAGTGAAAGATGTAAAGATGCAGAAATGTGCTGTAAGGGTTTAAACAATCCATCTATTCAAAGATGTAACCGTGTAAAGTTAGAGATGCGATTACGGCACCCATGCAAACGCTTGTTGGCAATCCAGACAGAGATACTCTCGGCATTGCTGTAATATTTTTCATAGCAGTACTGACTGACAATAACCAATACACCACCCATCACAACACCGATGGCTGCGCCTGTAAAAGGCGGGAATCCTGCCTTTTTGGCAAACTGCATGCCGAACAGCGCCATCTGTGTCGGTGAAATACAACGTTGCAGTTGTTCGAAATAATTGGCGTTTGCATGACTTGAATCAGTCTGTCTGACATGGGTGGACTGACAATAGGGGCATTGAATTAAGGACATTGAATATTCCTTGTTAAATGAATTGGGTACGAAAAGCTGAATTGAGGGCATAAAAAAACCGTGCCCATTGAGGACACGGTTTGATTTAAATTTTACTTTGTCGAGGAGAGTCGCTATTGAAAGCTATAGCTTGCAGTGCCTTTTTCTGTTTCAACATCGACACGCACTACATTGTCATAGCCACAACCGGTTAATTTCAGCCTTAAACGCAAACCCATTTTAAAATGCTGCGGATATTCCAATGATCGGCGATAACCTTCATAACTGCATTCACCGTTGTTGATCAGCACATTGGTCACATCAATCGGATCTGCACTGTTAGAACGGATCGTTAATACCGCAGCGGATTGATTTTGGGCATACCAGTTACTGGTATCAATTACATCGAGTTCGACCGTAAACGTGTTTGGATCAAGGCCAGCATTACAGCCACTCAACATGATGCCTGTCGTTGTAGTCACTGCGAGGAGTAAGGGTTTTAAAAGTTGCTTCATCAAGTTCATCCTTAGCAGTAGTTATAGCTCACGCCATAATCGCCTGTATTTAAATCAATGCTAGCCAGATGGATTTCACAGTCTGTGCCGTTATCAAATTTATAGACGTAGTAGCGATTACCCGCTTGCTCCGACTCCAGTGCGCCATGTTCTTGCAAGCTAAAGTCTTGCACTGATTTGCCTGTATCTTTTGCGGCTTTGGCAAAGATATAGCGTTGATACTTGTCTATATTGTCCTGCTCAAATTCAGGCAGTTCATCATAAGGCAGCATCGACAGTAAGGTATCCACAGCCTTAAGTTTTTGATCAAACTCAAAACTCAGCAGCTCAGGCTCATGGTCTGATGGACTCAGACTTTTGCTTCCCGTGGTCAATTCTTTGACATCGATCCCATCCACTTCTGCCGCTGCAATCTCAGTGGATACTGCTTCTGAACTGGCGGATTCTAAAGGCTGTGCAGAGCTGGTCTCAGAAGTACTGGCTGGAACCGTTTTTTCAGTTGCGTGTTTAGGGCTAAAGAAGTAGAAGCCTGCGATGCTGATCAAGGTCAGGGCTAAGATTGCCGCCAAGCCCAATATGGTTTTTTGGGTCATTTGAATGTTCCCCTCGTTTAGTTGGGCACAGTGACTTGACCATTCTGAGTATTAAAGTGAACAAAGCGCGGACAACCACCCTGAAAGTTCACCGTGAAATTACGCCAACCACGGTTGCCAGGATTGGTTTTATAAAGACATTGATAAACCCCACCGCCTGTATGACGTGCTTGAACAAGGTAGGATTCACCGGCTTGTGCAAACCAGCCTGCCTGCGCCAATGATGCGCCTGCAAGTAGTGATGAAATCAGGGTCGTTTTTAGAAAAGTTTTAAACATCATCATTTTCTCTTTTTTATAGGCATCACTGGTCTTGGTCTTAATCAGACGCAGTGCTCCCCATGCATGAATGTTAGAATGAATATCTATGTTTTTTTGAAGTGTTATAGACGATAAAGCACACAAATCTATGCCCCTCAAAAACAGCATGAGAGATTCATCTTCATATCGGTAATATGTACTTGAAAAAATTTTATTCTTAGAAAGTCATGGACACAGCTATGCATTGACTGCACGGCATCAGGTCTAATCACCCAACGGCACAAACATGAAAAAAGAGAAATGTAAAAGACGGTATTGATGTAAGCGCATGGCGTACTCCTTAGGTAATAGAGCTCTACCACAACCACTGTCAATTGATGGTGGCAGAACGAGAAAGGGTTGACAGACTGAACCTAAGAATCAGCACGCCCGAAGGCGTCCCTCCCCCGCCCTACCGCAAAGAAGGGGGACGAACGAGTCCACAACATGCAAAATCAGATTTCACATATTGTCTTTGTTAATGGGTCTGTCAAAACCCGCTGACGATGTAGGTCAGCAGACTAAGGATAATCTGCACGCTGTAGAGCGTCAAGCAAGCTAAATAAATGGGGAGTGAAAATATTTATAATTAAAAAATGTTTGAATAAGAATTTAGTTAGATTTAAATACAGCTTATTAAACTATATTCCTTAATCTTCCAAATACCACCAAAAGAAATCAATCCAATCCAAAATTTGATGAGGGGTAGGTTGAGGGGTAAAACTACAGACAAAAAATAAGCCCTTGCAAATACAAGGGCTTATCTTAAAATTTGGCGGAAGCGGTGAGATTCGAACTCACGGAGGACTCACACCCTCGTCGGTTTTCAAGACCGGTGCATTAAACCGCTCTGCCACGCTTCCATGTGCGCCATGATACGAAGCTTTTGATTTGATGACAAGCAAAAAATTCCTCGTCAGCACTCAAGTGAATATTGTTTCACCAAATCAATGCTAAAGCTCATCAAAACAACAGCATAGCCACCTCACTTTTTAAAGTTTAGCAGCTAATTCTGCCCCTTCACGAATCGCACGTTTTGCATCTAACTCTGCAGCAAGCTTTGCCCCACCAATAATATGATAATTAGCCAAAGTATTTTCATCTGCCGCAGGCATTAAATCTTTAACTGATTCTTGCCCCGCACAGACTACAATGCTATCTACACGTAACAATTGGTCTTGACCTGCCATTTCAATCCACAAGCCTTCATTGCTAATAGCTTTATATTGCACACCACGTAGCATACGCACTGCATGTTTTTTTAACTGTGCGCGGTGTACCCACCCTGAAGTTTTACCCAAACCAGCACCCAAAGCCGTCGTTTTACGTTGCAATAAATAAATTTCACGGATTGGGGGATGTACTTCTGGAGCACTCATGCCTCCTTCAGTCACATAATTAGGATTCGGATCGACACCCCATTCACGCTGCCATTCTGCCAAAGGTTGCGGTTGTGGCTGATGTTCAGGTTTCAGTAAAAACTCCGAAACATCAAAACCGATTCCACCTGCACCAATCACAGCAACTTTCCGTCCAACAGGTGCGCCACGTAATACTTGTGCATAAGACAATACTTGCGGTGCTTCGCTGCCTTCAATTTTTAGTGGACGTGGTACAACACCTGTTGCAATGACCACTTCATCAAAACCTTCACGTTCGAGTTGCTCGCGGTTGACTTTGGTATTTAAACGTAAATCGACCCCAGTTTTTTCAATTTGTACTTTAAAATAGCGAATGGTTTCATGAAATTCCTCTTTGCCCGGTACGACTTTTGCCAAGTTAAATTGCCCACCCACTTCATTGCTGGCTTCAAATAAAGTCACCTGATGCCCGCGACTGGCAGCAACTGTAGCGGCAGACATTCCAGCAACACCACCACCGACAACTGCAATACGCTTCGGTTGCTTGGTTTTTTCATAGACCAATTCAGTTTCATAGGCTGCACGCGGGTTGACCAAACAAGTCGCTCGTTGATTTTTAAAGGTATGATCTAAACACGCTTGGTTACAGGCAATACAGGTGTTAATTTCATTGACACGATTAGTCGCAGTTTTATTGACCCAGAATGCATCTGCCAATAATGGGCGTGCCATTTGAATCATATCGGCTTTACCCGCTGCCAAAATTTCTTCTGCAGTATCAGGCATATTAATACGGTTGGATGCAATTACAGGAATCTCAACGTGTTTTTTCACTTCTGCGGTGTAATCAACAAAAGCTGCACGTGGCACAGAAGTCACAATGGTCGGAATACGAGCTTCATGCCAGCCAATTCCAGTATTGAGTAAGTTCACACCCGCGTGCTCTAAGGCTTTTGCAACGGTAATCACTTCCTGCATAGTGTTGCCATCGTGGACTAAATCCAACATCGACAAACGGAAGCAGATAATAAATTTTTCGCCAACTTCAGCACGAATAGCTTTGACCACTTCCAAAGCAAAACGCATACGATTTTCAATTGCACCGCCCCATTGGTCTTCACGCTGATTCACATGACGGCTTAAAAACTGGTTCAACAAATAGCCTTCCGAACCCATAATTTCCACACCATCGTAGCCTGCCATTTTGGCTAAACTGGCTGTTTTTGCATAATCTTCAATGGTATTTAAAATTTGTCTTTCACTCATTTTACGAGGTTTAAATGGTGAAATTGGAGATTTAATCGGGCTTGCTGACACCACAAATGGATGATAGCCGTAGCGTCCTGAATGCAGAATTTGCATTAAAATTTTAGCGCCATGCTTATGTACTGCATGTGTCACCAGTCGGTGTGGCGCAACATCGCCCAATGTATTCATAGCCCCGCCCGCAGGCAATAACCAGCCTTGACGGTTAGGTGAAATACCACCCGTAATAATTAAACCCACGCCACCTTTAGCACGTTCGCCAAAATAAGCAGCCAGTTTTGGATAGTTATAAAAACGATCTTCCAAACCCGTGTGCATTGAACCCATCACAACACGGTTTTTAATGGTGGTAAATCCTAAATGTAATGGTTTTAGAATATTTGCATAGCGAGTTGTCATGATGAATCCTTATATAATGAGCTTTGCAACTTGTTGCATGAATACTTTAACCGATTTTTATAAACTGTTTATGACTCTAAAGTTCGACTGCGTGGCGCAAACGTCAATCTATAAACTATTCTTGGTGAAATGCCCTAAATAAAAGTGATTTTATTTTGCACCATCCAAATTTCGGGTTTTGTTATTCAATTTTTACACCAAGTTTGCCATTTCTAAATGAAAATTTAAGTCTGAACCTGATTTTTTTATCAAATGCGCTTTTTTAACGAAAACAAGCATTTTAAAGGGTGCTATAATTTTCAGTTTAGAATTTTCCTTGGCCACCAAATGTGGTGCCTATTTTAAAAAGTTAGGACTAGCAATGACTGATAATGCAACTATCTTGCAGAATGTACCAGTAGGCAAAAAAGTCGGTATCGCCTTTTCTGGTGGTCTAGATACTTCAGCTGCTTTATTGTGGATGAAGCAAAAAGGCGCTGAACCGTATGCGTATACAGCAAACTTGGGGCAGCCAGATGAAGATGACTATGATGCCATTCCAAAGAAAGCCGAAGAATATGGCGCGGTAAAAGCACGCTTGGTTGACTGCCGTTTGCAGTTGGCTTTGGAAGGTATTGCTGCCATTCAATGTGGTGCATTCCATATCAGCACAGGCGGTGTGCCTTACTTTAACACCACCCCGCTTGGTCGTGCAGTAACAGGTACGATGCTCGTGACTGCCATGAAAGAAGATGACGTCAACATCTGGGGTGATGGTTCAACTTATAAAGGTAACGATATTGAGCGTTTCTATCGGTATGGTTTATTGACCAATCCTGCGCTTAAAATTTATAAGCCATGGTTAGACCAAACCTTTATTGATGAGTTGGGCGGTCGTGCGGAAATGTCACAATTCCTCATCGACAATGGTTTTGACTATAAAATGTCAAAAGAAAAAGCGTATTCAACTGACTCAAACATGCTAGGTGCAACACACGAAGCGAAAGACCTTGAGTACCTAGATGCTGGCATCAAAATCGTTGATCCAATCATGGGCGTGGCGTTCTGGAAAGACGACGTTGAAATTCAACCCGAAGAAGTATCGATTACTTTTGAAGAAGGCTTCCCTGTTGCAATCAACGGTCAACGTATCGAAGATCCTGTTGAGTTCATTCTTGAAGCCAACCGTATTGGTGGTCGTCATGGTCTAGGTATGTCTGACCAAATTGAAAACCGTATTATTGAAGCGAAATCTCGCGGTATTTATGAAGCACCGGGTATGGCACTTCTACATATTGCTTATGAGCGCTTGGTTACCGGTATTCATAACGAAGACACGATCGAACAATACCGTATTAATGGTTTACGCTTAGGTCGTTTGCTTTACCAAGGTCGTTGGTTCGACTCTCAAGCATTAATGCTTCGTGAAACTGCACAGCGTTGGGTTGCGAAAGCTATCACAGGTACTGTGACTTTAGAACTTCGTCGTGGCAATGACTACACGATTATGAACACTGAATCTGAAAACCTCACTTATGAAGCTGAACGTTTGACGATGGAGAAAGGTGATTCAATGTTTACGCCAATGGACCGTATTGGGCAGTTAACGATGCGCAACTTGGACATTACCGATACACGCGCTAAATTAGGTATTTATACCAATTCTGGCTTATTGTCGATTGGTTCAGGGTCTGCAGTGCCACAATTGAAAGACAAAAACAAATAATCACTTGCTGATGATTTTGTGAAATCAAAAGCCGCTCAAATTGAGCGGCTTTTTTATGTCTGTTTAAACAGAAGCACTGGATAATTCAGACTAAATGAAAGCTGCGATAAAAACTTATACCACCTCTTCTACCTGCAAAGTGTGGTAATAAATTTGATTACGTCCCAACTGTTTTGCACGGTACAAGGCTTGGTCTGCTCGTTGCAAGAAGTCGCTTTTAAAAATTTCAGCCTCACCTTTGTAGACAGTAAAACCTAAACTGATTGTGACGTTACTGGAAACTAAAGATTGGCTATGTGGAATCGCCAAACGCTCAACCGCTTTAAAAATATTGGAAGCCACAGCATACGCACCATGTGCATCCGTTTCTGGCAATAACACCACGAATTCTTCGCCACCATAACGTGCGACAAAATCCATGTGACGAATCGAGTCTTTGATGGATTTGGCAATCGCTGAAATGACCTCATCCCCCTTTTGATGCCCATAATGATCGTTATATTTTTTAAAAAAATCGACATCTATAAAAAGTAAGGATAATGGCACTTCATCATGCCGTGCCTGTTCAAAATAGCTATCTAGCATTTCATCAAAGGTACGTCGGTTAGACACTTTGGTCAACGCATCATGCTGACTTAAATGCAACAACTCTTCGGCATGGATACGGTTAATTTTTTCACTGAGTCGAGCTTGGTGCATCACCAAAAAAATCATCCGCTCTCGGGTACACAGCATTTTGCTGATTAAAAAACCCATCACCGTACTGCCAACCAACACCCGCCCCATCACCATCACATCAATTGGAATATGCAAGCTTAATAACATAATCATGGCAACCACTGCAGCCATTAGCCCTGTCAGCAGCATGTGAAACGGCTTCACCCCTGTCAGTACAAAGCCCATAATATAAATCATACTAATGATCATCATGGCTTGATATCTAAACACTTCGGTAAGCACTGTCATGGTCAGCCAAGTCATCGACACAATGGCCCAAAAAGTCAACGCCATGGCAGCATAAGCATAATACGGGCGCAAAATTTTATAATGGGCAAAAAAGAACAGGGTCAGTAAGCAAAATGCACCATTCACCAAACCTAGTAAGGAATGGATAAGGTCGTGTTTAAAAAAATTACGATCAATAAGCCAGTAATCCCCAGTAATGATCAGCACAGTGATAATAAAGTAGATGAGTACGCCCGACCAAAAATATTGGTTAATGTTATGCCGTGCTTGTTCAAGATGCTGTTGCCAAAATTCAACTTCGAGTTGTTTCGGAAAAACCTGCCCAGCACGTTTACGTTGACGTTTAATCAACTCTTCATTTTTTTCTTTGTCGTACTGTAGCTTGGCTAACTTATATTTGTATTCCATGGATGCTTTAAATTCCATTTAATCACGATTGTTGCACAGCAAAACTGTAACAGCCTGAATATAATTTTTTAGTGGTTTAAAAATAACACAATGTCGAAACAATTAATTCAGGCATTTCTATTTTTTATGGCTTTCAGCGTTACCATTTTAACATTTATAGATTATCATCTGTTTTATTTTTCAGACTGGCAGCGCCTTGAATACGATTACTCTTATCCAGCCAGATGACTGGCATGCTCATTTACGTGATGGTTTAGCACTACAACGTACTGTTCCCGATCTTGCCAAGCAGTTTTCACGCGCAATTTGTATGCCTAACCTTGTTCCGCCAGTAAAAACGGTAGAAGAAGCGGAAGCATATCGTGAACGCATCATGGCACACGTTCCAAAAGGTGTAAATTTTGATCCGCGTATGGTGTTGTATTTTACCGATCAAACCGCTCCTGAAGAAGTTAAGAAAATTAAAGCCTCTGCACATGTGAATGCCATTAAACTTTACCCTGCTGGCGCAACAACAAATTCAGACAATGGCGTGAGCGACATTCGTAAAGTATATGCGGTGATTGAGCAACTTGAAGAACAACAAGTGCCATTATTATTGCACGGTGAAGTCACGCACAATCATGTCGATATTTTTGACCGTGAAAAACGCTTCTTAGATGAAGTGCTTTCACCATTATTACAACAATTTCCTAACTTAAAATTGGTGCTTGAGCACATTACCACCTCTGAAGCAGCGCAATTTGTTTTAGAACAAGGCCGTAATGTCGCAGCAACCATTACCCCGCAACATTTATTATTTAACCGTAATGATATGTTGGTGGGTGGTGTGAAACCACATTTCTATTGTTTGCCTATTTTAAAACGTCAAACCCATCAGCAAACCTTATTGGAAGTTGCGACTAGCGGAAATCCTAAGTTTTTCTTAGGGACAGATAGCGCACCGCACTCAAAAAATGCCAAAGAAAATGCATGTGGCTGTGCAGGCTGCTATAGTGCGCCTACGGCAATTGAACTTTATGCACAAGCTTTTGATCAAGCTGGACGTATTGACCGCTTAGAAGGCTTTGCAAGCTTGTTTGGTGCAGATTTTTATGGTTTGCCGCGTAATACCAACACCATTACCTTGGTGAAAGAAGAGCAAATCATTCCAACCAGTTTAGACTACTTGGATGGTGAACAAATTATTCCGTTATATGCGGGTAAAACCATTCAATGGAGAAAAGTGTGACAGATACAACTTTGCCCGTTATGGGGCAACGTTTTCGTGGTTTCTTGCCTGTGGTGGTCGATGTGGAAACCGCAGGCTTTAACGCCCAAACTGATGCTTTGTTAGAAATTGCTGCCATTCCAATTGTTTATGATGCGGAAGGGAAATTTGTACCCGGTGAAGCGTATCATGCGCATATCAACCCGTTTCAAGGGGCAAATTTAGACCGCCGCTCTTTAGACTTTATTGGGATTGATCCTTTCAACCCTATGCGAATGGCCATGGCTGAAGATGAAAAAACTGCGTTAAAACGAATTTTTAAATCGGTCAATGAGGTGCGTCGCCAACAAAATTGCACCCATGCCATTTTGGTGGGTCACAATGCGCATTTCGATTTAGGCTTTGTGCAAGCCGCCATTGCCCGCACAGGTACGAAGAACCAAAACCCATTCCACAGCTTTTCAGTGTTTGATACAGTGACTTTAAGTGCGGTGATGTTTGGTCAAACAGTGCTGGCAAAATCATGTATTCAGGCAGGTATTGAGTTTGATGGCAAAGAAGCACATTCAGCTTTATACGATACGCAAAAAACTGCAGAACTGTTTTGTTTTATTCTGAATAAACTTGCACCGTACATGGTAGAGAACTTACTCAACCCAGATCAATAATACGATTGTTACTCAAAAATTGAGATGTTTACAGGATGACAGACTGCGTTTGTCATCCTGTTTTCTTTTTATTGTTTTGGTTTTGATTCATGTTTTTCAACCACAAGGCTGAGCATCGAAATGTTTTTACTTAGAATCAGCTTTTATCCATGCAGTCTTTTGAGCTGACTTTGGTTATAATGGCAATATTCCAATTTGTGTTACTGATTCTGCCATGTTGAAAAAAATTGTATTGGTTTTGGTCATTCTCGCGCCTTCTGCGTTGTATCTTTATATAGTGAATCGTGAGCCTGCACAACCTGAACCAAGCACTCAACCCGCAGCTACACAAACAACAACCTCTGAAAAGTAATATCACCCCCCTGATCATTAAAATACTGCACAGCGTTCAAATATTTATACGGTGATTTATTACTTTTAAAGATGTATTATTTTTTAAACAAATAACAAATAGCGCGGCTGTTTTCTAGGATTCAGGTTTGACACTGTTGCGAAAAATTCATAATATACGCATCACCTCGCAACGTCCCTATCGTCTAGAGGCCTAGGACATCGCCCTTTCACGGCGGTAACCGGGGTTCGAATCCCCGTAGGGACGCCATTTATCGTGCTATACGATCATTTCTAATTCAAACATATTATTTTCAAGATTGCAGAATTGTAGTTTTTCTCTACAATACTTCGCTTCTTTTATTTTTTCTCCTATCACTTATGCAGTCATCCAATCATCAGAATGATGCTGTGCATCAAGGTCGTGCTGAGCCTTTAAAACGTGCAATGAGTACCCGCCATTTGGTTATGATTTCATTGGGCGGAGCCATTGGTACAGGTTTATTTCTTGGCTCAGGTGAAGTGATTGCACAAACAGGGCCTATTGGCGCAATTATCGCGTATATTTTTGGTGGTTTAATTGCCTACATGGTCATGCTGTGTTTGGGCGAACTTGCCGTACACATGCCTGTTTCAGGTTCATTTGGGGCATACGCTAAACAATATATTGGGCCTGGCACGGGCTACACCATCACTTGGTTGTATTGGCTCACGTGGTCGGTCACTTTAGGCACAGAATTTACCGCCGCCGCGTTGTTAATGCAGGAATGGTTCCCCCATATTTCCATGTGGATTTGGACACTGATTTTTGGTGGTGTCGTATTTAGTTTAAATATGATTTCCACACGCCTGTTTGCAGAATCTGAGTTTTGGTTGTCTTTAGTCAAGGTCGTGACTGTTATTGCCTTTATCGTTTTGGGTTTAATGGCAATTTTTGGTGTTGTATCCTATCAAGGTTATAGCTCTACCTTTATTTAGTAATTTAACTGCACAGGGCTGGTTTCCTGAAGGGTTATTCCCTATTTTTGCCACCATGTTGATCGTCAATTTCGCCTTTTCAGGTACGGAGTTAATTGGTGTTGCTGCAGGTGAAACTAAAGACCCGGCTAAAAACGTGCCTAAAGCAATCAACACCGCAATTTTCCGCCTGTTGATTTTCTTTGTAGGTACCATTGTGGTAATTAGTGCGCTGTTACCACATCAGGCTGCAGGTTTGGCTGCAGAAGGTGTAAGTAGCAGTCCTTTTGTGACGGTGTTTAATCAGATTGGTATTCCGTATGCGGAAGATATTATCCGTTTTGTGATTATAACGGCGTTACTCTCTGCAGCCAATTCAGGCTTATTTGCAGCTTCACGAATGATGTGGTCGCTCTCACACCAAAAACAATTGCCACAGATTTTTTCTAAAGTGAATTCACGTGGTATTCCTTATATTGCAGTCATGGTCACCATGCTCGGTGCAATGCCGGGTTTATTGTCTGAACAATTTGCTCCTGAAACCATTTTTAAAAACCTCTTAGGCGTGGCAGCATTTACCATGGTGGTCGTGTGGATGAGCATTTGTTTAAGCCAGTTTAACTTCCGTCGGCAATGGTATAAACAAGGCAAAACCGTGCAGGATTTAGGTTTTGCTGCACCGCTATTTCCTATAGTGCCGATTTTAGGTTTTGTGTTCTGTTTTATTACTTGCCTAAGTATGGTATTTGACCCTGAAATGCTAGCAGGTTTTATTGGCTGTATGATTTTTATTGTGTTGTGCTATCTCAGTTATTACATGATTTATCACAAAAAATCATAATTTTTTTTAGCGATGATATAAAAATAATAAGGGCAATCTTAGGATTGCCCTATTTTTTGAGTTGTGTTGATTAGCAACGAATATTGCAAAATACAAAGAAAATCACGCTACTCAAATAAATGCGTCTATTTAAAGAATAGCTTGAAAAGCATGATTTTTACCGCTTCAGACGAATCACAGCAGCAGAATAGTTTTAATTTTATTCAGTTGAACAATTTTTTCAGAATTATTGCAGAAAAGCGTTTGACACCCCCCTTTATACGCCCTATTATACGCCCACCTCTGAAACGTCCCTATCGTCTAGAGGCCTAGGACATCGCCCTTTCACGGCGGTAACCGGGGTTCGAATCCCCGTAGGGACGCCAATTTCAGAAGTAGATTTTTTTTAAGTCCCTATCGTCTAGAGGCCTAGGACATCGCCCTTTCACGGCGGTAACCGGGGTTCGAATCCCCGTAGGGACGCCATTACTTCAAATCCAAAGTTCTGGTTTAAAATATCACTTCTACACTGTCCCTATCGTCTAGAGGCCTAGGACATCGCCCTTTCACGGCGGTAACCGGGGTTCGAATCCCCGTAGGGACGCCATATTCGAGATAGTTAATTTAATTAACTTCTCATAAAAAAGCCCAAGCATGATGACTTGGGCTTTTTTTTGCTTGTTCCTTCATTCCTGTTTTTAACGTTTGATCAAATTGTCTCGATTGCAATTTTATTTGTTTATAAATAATTCATTTAAAAATATTATTCTTTTACATTTCTCTTCAACTCGTTATCCATTCATTTTCATTTACAGCAATCGCACTATAAATCCGAACAAAAATCAATACCGATAGTATAAGCATGCCGTTAAGGTAGAAAGCATAATATATCTGCAAGGATCAGATTATGTTCGTCAGTACAAAGTTAAGTTCGCCTGAATCATCTATTAAAAAACATAATCATCAATTCAATAACTTTAAAGATTGGGTCAACTTCTTTCAAGATCAACAGATTTCGACGGCAGTAAAGACCGAACAGGCTGAGAACTATTTAAGAGATTTAATCCAGCAAGTTGATGTGGCTGGATTGGAATGGCTGGATCAACCCAGACATGTAGAGCAACATTTTCTGGAACAGCACCACCAAACCTGCACAATTTTCCAGTCTTATGTAGAGCGGCGTAAACAGCAGCAAGGACGCGAGTACTTCCCGACTGTATCACATGCATTTGAGTTCCTGGCCAAAGTCGCACCCGTAAAACTGGTAGACGGCTCATGGCTGTATTCAACTGTGCAAAACTGGAATCGTCCGGAAACCAAAGACTTGATTTCTATCTATCTGGAAGAACTGGGCATGGGTCATACTCGTGCCAATCATGTCACTATGTATCAAGATTTGTTGAATCATTATGAGCTGAACAGCTATGCCGAGCAGCTGGATGCCAGTTACTATGAACAAGCGGCTGTCCAGTTGGCACTGGCCTACGCACCACCCGAGTATTTGCCTTTAGTGATTGGCTTCAATCTGGGTTATGAGCAGCTGCCCTTACACCTGTTAATTACCAATTATGAGCTGTCTGAACTCGGTATTGATCCACATTATTTCAATGTACACATTACCATTGATAATGCTCACAACGGTCATGCACAAAAATCTCTGCAAGCCTATTTAGATCAGTATGCACTCGCTGAAGATCCTGCTCAGTATCTTGATCTGATTAAAAAAGGCTATGTGCTGAATGACATTGGTAAAAGCTCTACCCAGATCATCAAGCAGCTGGATATTGAAAAACTGGCTTTGAAAGTGTTCCAGAACAAAGCGCTGATTGGACAATATATCCATAACCAGAAATGCCAGTTTAGTGGCAAGACTATTAATGAGTGGTTATCCGATCCGACACAGATTGCGGGCTTCCTGAAAGTCATGATTGAAAAAGGCTGGATTGTAAAAGAAGCGCCTGTAGAACAAAGCCGATTCTGGAAAATGATTGATGATCCAGATGGTAAAATGTTTGGTGTATTTAATGCGACTGAAAAACAAATTATTAAAGACTGGATTCAAGGTGAGACTTTTGCTGCTCGTCTGCCATCACGTAGCAGATCTCAAGTACATAACCAGATGGAACCGGTGCTGAACCGTATCGACCAGCAGCAGATCCATCAGCTGAAAAGCCGTCTGAATCGCTGTGCCGCTGCCGAACAAAAGATTGATCTTTTGATTCCTTATGTGACACCGCATATGCATCATCAGGAAGTGGGTTTGTGGGCAACACGTCAGCTTTCTCAGTTACTCTTCCCTTTTCAGATTCAAGCCATGACTTATTCTTAAAAAGATCACTCATATAAAAACAGGGCATTTTATATGCCCTGTTTTTACTTCAATGTATTATGCAAATTAAGCCGATTTACGTGAATTGATCTGACCTTTAATCACAGCTTTCACATTGCCTTTTACATAATTTAAAAATACCTTTAAAGGTGACAATTTTGGATTTGGTCGATTACCTTTAGCAATTTCCTTAAATTGCGCGGCATACCAGATGATTTCCATAATCGCCATTTTATCGATCATTGGAATACCAGTTTTAATTTTCTCCACTGCATAACGTACATCCTGCCCAGCCACCAGACGGTTACCTAGATCAGGCTCGACCGCAAATGGACGTGCAATACCGACAAAATCACATGCGCCGCTGTCAAGGGCTGCATTCATACCCACTGCGGTACGGAAGCCCCCCGTCACCATTAAATGACAATTAACTTCCTGACGGATCTTTTCGGCAAAGTCGAGGAAATAGGCTTCGCGGGCAACCGTTGATGCTTTACGTTTCTCTGCTTTTACCCCAGCCATTGCGGGTGCTTCATAGGTTCCGCCAGAAACTTCAATAATATCGATCCCGGCTGCATCCATCGCCTTAAAGACATAAATAACGTCTTCTTCACTAATGCCACCGCGCTGAAAGTCTGCCGAGTTTAATTTCACTGAAATGATAAAATTCTCTGAAGTTGCTGCACGTACCGCCTTATAGGCTTCTAGCAAAAATCGGCTGCGGTTTTCAATACTGCCACCCCACTGATCTTGACGTTTATTGGTCAGCGGCGATAAAAACTGGCTAATCAGATAACCATGTGCACCATGTAGCTGTACGCCTTCAAATCCCGCCTTTTCACAAATGGCAGCTGAAGTCGCAAAGCGCTGGATAATATCTAAAATTTCATCTTCACGCAGTTCACGTGGCGTACCGAAACTCATCGCCAGTGCCGGACTAAAAGGTACAGCTGAAGGTGCTACAGTTTCTTTATTCAAGCCTTTCGGGCACTGACGTCCAGGATGAGACAACTGTACCAGTTGTATCATGCCATGACGTTTTCCGATATTCGCCCACGCCTTTAACTTTTCCAGATCACGTTCAGTTTCTACTACCACTACCCCAGGTTCATTCTTGGCACGAAAATCCACCATGACATTACCCGTAATCGCACAGCCTAAACCGCCTTTGGCCCAAGCCTCATACAACTTTAAATGGGCTTGATTAGGTTGGCCTGCATCATTAGCCAACGCCTCACTCATGGCACCTTTAATAATGCGATTTTTAAACATGGTATTACGAATCTGAATTGCTTTGGCAAGATGGCTCATACACTGTTCCGTATTGTATTTTATTGGTCTTTTTTACTCTAAAGATTTTTCGGAACAGGTCAATGCCATTTTGACAAATCTTATTGTCAATAATGGTAAACTAAACCAATAAGCCTCAATAGCGGTTTAAAATATTGAACGGTCAATACTCACTGGCTGCTATCAGTTGACGGGTGTATTCCGTTTGCGGATGGCTAAATAACTGCGCAGTCTCCTGAAATTCCATAACTTTAGCTTGATGCAGCACCAACACTTTTTGACAAAGCGCTTTCACCACTTGCAAATCGTGGCTAATAAACAAATAACTCATCTGTTCTTGCTGCTGTAAGCGGCGCAACAACTGCACTACAGCGCGTTGCGTGCTACGATCTAGGGCAGAGGTCGGCTCATCCATAATTAACAGTTTAGGGCGTAATACCAACGCACGTGCTAATGCAATCCGTTGACGTTGCCCACCCGACAATTCATGCGGATAGCGCTGTTTAAAACTCACAGGCAATTCTACTTTGCTTAAAGCTTCATCTATGCGCTGAATGATTTCAGGTTTGGACAAATGTTGCAATGTCAAACCTTCACCAATGGTTTGTTCCACATTTAAACGTGGATTTAAGCTGCTAAATGGATCTTGAAATACAATTTGAAACTGCTGTCGTAAGGGACGCAATTGGCGTTCATTCAGTTGATTCAGGTCTCGCCCAAGTAGTTCAATTTTTCCCTCACTTTCAATCAGTCTTGCAATTGCAAGTGCCAATGAACTTTTACCCGAACCGCTTTCACCGACAATGCCAATAGATTGACCTTGCGGAAGTTCTAAGCTTAACGGTTCAACCGCAACCACATAATCTTTAACCCGATTCAGTAAGCCTTGTTTAATCGGAAATTTCACAGCAACCTGTTCTAACGCCAAAATAGTCGGCAACTCATCAATCTGCAAAGCTTCGCCAAAATCATGGTTTAACAAATTTTGAGTATAGGCTTGCTGCGGTCTATTAAAAATATCTGCCACACTGCCCTGTTCTTCGACTCGCCCCTGATTCATGACAATGACCTGATCTGCATAGTGTTTGACCAAATTCAGATCGTGGCTGATCAAAATCATGGCCATATTACGACGCACTTGCAGACTTTTTAATAAATCCAAAATCTGTGCCTGCAAAGTGACGTCTAAAGCAGTGGTTGGTTCATCGGCAATTAAAATATCGGGATCAAGTGCTAAGGCCATTGCGATCATCACTCGCTGACGTTGCCCCCCAGATAATTCATGTGGATAACGCTTTAGTTTTTCTTCAGGCTGAGGAATGCCAACATCTTCAAGTAATTGCAATACTCGGGCACGCGTTTTTTCCTTGCTCCAACCTTGGAGCAACAAACTTTCACCAATAATTTTTTCCACGCGATGCAACGGATTTAAAGCCGTCATCGGTTCCTGAAAAATCATCGCAATTTTTTGACCACGAACTTGCCGCAATTGTTGCGGTTTAAGGCGAAGTAAATCCTGTTCTGCAAAGATTGCCTGACCTTGCACCTGTAAATGTTCGGGCAATAAACCTAGCAATGCCAAACTGCTAATAGATTTTCCAGAACCACTTTCACCGACCAACGCAATAGTTTCGCCTGTATGCAGCTCCAAGTTTAAATCATGCAGCAAAACCTGTTGCTGCTGCCGAATATGCAGATGACTGACTGTTAGCAATACTGTAGGATGTGACGCAGTTGAAGGATTAACGTCTTGGATCAAATGCATCACGGGTCGCCTCTCCAATATAAATTAACAAGGACAGCACAATCGCTAAGGTAAAAAAGCCTGACAACGCCAACCACGGTGCATTTAAATTATTTTTACCTTGTAACAGCAATTCCCCTAAAGATGCTGCATCGGGTGGTAAACCATAACCCAAAAAATCCAGTGCGGTTAAAGCTGTAATATTGGCGGTCAGCATAAAAGGCAACTGCGACAAACTCGAACTCATGGCATTGGGTAAAATATGCCGAAACATAATGGTACGATCGGTTACGCCTAAACTTCTCGCTGCACGGACATAATCAAAATTTCGGGCGCGTAAAAACTCTGCCCGAACTAAGCCAACCAGTGTCGTCCAGCCAAATAGCAGCATAATTACAAATAGCCAATACACACTTGGGGTAAACATGCTGACCAAAATCATCACCATGAACAGCATAGGTAACCCCCCCCACACTTCTAAAACACGCTGACCAATTAAATCAACCCAACCGCCATAATAGCCCTGTATCGCCCCGACCAAAATGCCTAAAGCTGCCGTTGCAAAAGTCAGTGCAAAACCAAATAACAAAGATACACGCAAGCCATATAAAATTCGCGCTAACACATCACGCCCTTGGTCATCTGTACCTAGCCAGTTTTGTGCAGTCGGTGCTGAAGGTACAGGCACGGTCAAATCTAAATTCGGGGTCTGGTAAGAAAACTCAATAAGCGGCCAAACTGCCCACCCTCGGTCTGCAATCAGTTGTTGCACTACAGGGTCTTTATAATCGGCTTCGGTTTCAAATACACCGCCAAAGGTTGTTTCAGGATAAGCCTTGAACACTGGCAGATATAAAGATTGCTCATATCTAATCAATAACGGTTTATCATTGGCAATCAATTCTGCCGCCAAAGACAATACAAAAATAATGATAAAGACAATGAAACAACCAAAACCCAATTTGTTCTGTTTAAAACGCTGCAGACGCGCCTGCATGATCGGTGACATTATTTGGCCCCTCGCGATTCAAAACTAATACGTGGGTCAATCACCTGATATAACACATCACTGATTAAGCGCAGAATTAAGCCCAATAAGGTAAAAATAAACAAAGTACCAAAAATTACAGGATAATCACGCTGCACAATCGCCTCAAAACCAAGCAGGCCTAATCCATCCAAATTAAAAATGATTTCGATGAATAAGTTCCCGACAAAGAAAATACCCACCAATGCTTCAGGCAAACCTGCAATTACAATCAGCATGGCATTACGAAACACATGCCCATATAACACACGCGATTCTGTGAGACCTTTAGACCGTGCTGCCAACACATACTGCTTGTTTAATTCTTCCATAAACGAGTATTTGGTCAGATAGGTCAGCCCTGCAAAACCACCAATCACCATCGCCAATAAAGGCAAAGTCATGTGCCAGAAATAATCGGTGATTTTGCCCCATAGGCTTAATTGTGCAAAGTTTTCAGACACCAAACCCTGTAAGGGGAACCACTGAAAATATGAACCACCCGCAAAAAATACAATCAGCAAAATTGCAAATGCAAATGCAGGAATGGCATAACCGACTGCCAACAAAATAGAAGTGGCTTTATCAAACAACAAACCATGCTGACGGGCTTTTTTAATACCTAATGGAATAGAAATTAAATAAATTAGCAAAGTGCTCCATAAACCTAAAGATAGCGATACAGGCAATTTTTCCCATAACAATTGGGTCACAGGTTTATCTTTAAAAAAACTGGTGCCAAAATCGAGCTGCACATAGCTCGTGAGCATTTTCCAAAAGCGTTCATGTGCAGGCTTATCAAATCCATATTGCGCTTCGATTTTTGCAACCATTTCATCACTTAAACCTTTAGCGCCTTGATAATTACTACTATTAGATGTTGCAGCAGTTTCACCGCCTATCATCCCCATGCCCTGAAAAGCTTCGGCTTGCTGAATTGCTTGTTCAACCGGCCCGCCTGGTGCAATTTGAATCACCACAAAGTTAATCAATAAAATGAAAAACAAGGTTGGAATAATCAGGAGCAATCTTTTGAGTATGTATGTGCCCATGTGCTTACCTTTTGGCAATGTTCTGGTTTATCGCAAACACTGTCATGCTTGAGTTTTAAAATCGTTATTGTTGACGTAAATAATGTGCAACTTTCTTGGCTTGTGCGGCATCGCTCCACCAATAATCAATTCCTGCCGATAATTTAGGTTTGGTGGCGGGCTGACGATACATATTCCAATAGGCATACCAGTTTTCACCTTTGCCATAGGTTGGAATTTGATAATACCCTGCGCGCAATAAACGATCCAAAACTTTGGTACGCACAATCAATTGTTCACGATTAGGTGCACGTATCAACTGTTGTACCACTTCATCAATCACTGGGTTTTTAATGCCTGCGTAATTGTAGTTTCCTGGTTGATCTGCGGCAGCACTACTCCAAAGCTGTGCCTGTTCATTGCCCGGGCTTAAAGATTGCGGCATGACACTGGTGGTCATATCAAAATCGGCACGACGCATGCGTTCAATATATTGCGGCACATCTACATGCCGAATATTTACCCTAACACCCAGACGTTTCATATTGCGCACAAAAGGCATTAATGTGCGTTGCAAACCATCCTGATGGATTAAAAATTCAATTTGAATGGCTTTGCCTTTGGCATCTATCAATTTACCTTGCTGAAAACGATAACCCGCTTTCAAAAGCAATTCACGTGCTTTAAGCAAACCGCTTCGGTTAAAGCCACTGGCATCGGTCACAGGATACTGCCAATTTTGCAATACGCCTTGACGTTGAATAGGATGCAGCTTGGCCAAAAAGGGTTTTAAAACAGCCAATTCTGCGGCTGAAGGAGTGCCTATTGCTTCTAACTCGCTATTGGAAAAATAACTTTGCAAACGGCGATATTGCCCATAAAACAGAGCTTTGTTTTGCCATTCAAAATCATAAGCGTAGGTTAAAGCCTGCCTAAAGCGAATATCCTGAAACGCATGTCTGCGGGTATTAAAAACAAAACTTTGGGTCGGAATTGGATTTTGGTGCTGAAATTTATGCTTGACCACCATGCCCGCATTCACAGCAGGAAAACGATATTCCGTAACCCATTTTCGTGCCGTATATTCTTCATGCAGCGTGTATTGCCCTGACTTAAACCCTTCAAAGGCAATATCTAGATTACGGTAATAAACATACTTCAGGCGATCAAAATTATAGCGCCCTTTATTTACAGGTAAATCTTTGCCCCAATAATTTGGATTACGCTTATAAGTAATGCTGCGCCCTGCATCAATCCGCTCAATAAGATACGGCCCTGAACCTAAAATCGGTTCTAGGGTAATGCGGGTAAAATCACGCTTTTGCCAGTCATTTTTAGAATAGATTGGCATTTGCGACAAAATCAGTGGCATTTCGGCATTGTTATTGGATTTAAAACTCACTTTGACCTGATGCTTAGACAAGACCGTGGTTTTATCTAAATCGGATAAATACATTTGTAAACCCGGATTGGACTTGGTCTGAAAAGCATCAAAACTGAATTTGACATCATCTGCTGTGAGCGGGCTGCCATCACTAAATTTGGCTTTAGGATTTAAATGAAAAATGACGAATGCAGTTTGCTTCGGATCATAGCTGACTTTTTCTGCCAATAAGGGATACATCACCCCTGGCTCATCTAAAGAACTGCTCATGAGTGAATCAAATAAAAAATCTACCCCATCGGTGGAGCTGCCCTTGCCATTCATACCATTTAAATTATCAAAAGTGCCATTACTGGCACGAATTAAATCGCCACCTTTAGGTGCTTGCGGGTTGGCATAAGGCATAGCCGAACGCCCTACATACTGAGGCTGGCTATGTACAGCAATATATGGCGTGGTTTGTAATGCAGCCCATCCACACTGTGGCAAGACCACACAACCTAAAATATAGCCAAGATATTGATGTGTCTTTTTTTTGGCAAATGACATGCACACAGCTCCTTGTGCAGTATTCCTGAGGATGCAGTCAAACGCCGCATCCTCAGGATTAAACTTTACAGATTCGGGACTTTAATCATATCGCCAATACGTAATTGAGTATTTGGCTGCATATCATTTAAATCTGCCAATGCTTTAGTGTCGATGCCATAACGACTGGCTAAGCCAATCAGCGTATCCCCACGTTTCACTTTATAATCAGTCACGGTTTTAGGAATTTGTATGCTTTGTCCAACGCGCAAACCTGAACGTGGGGTTAATTTATTTAAACTCGCTAATTCTGCAACCGACACACCTACACGGTTAGCAATCGAATTTAACGACTCGCCACTTTTAACGGTATAGGCTTCAGTAGCTTTGCTACTGCTGCTTTTCGCTAAACTTGTGACCTCTGTTTTTAATTCATTCTTTGCAGCACTGGCATCGACTTTTAAACGTTGCCCAATGCGTACATTTGCAGTACGTGAAAGGTCATTCAGCTCTGCCAAATAATTCAATTGCAATTTATATTGGCGGGCGATACTGCTTAAAGTTTCCCCTGCTTTGACTACGTGAATGTCATTGGTGGTTTCAGCCACCGCTTCAACTTGGACTTTTTTCTCAGGAACATCACCCGTAAGTTTCAAACTTTGCCCTGCTCTTAAACCACTGTTACGGCTTAGATTGTTTAAGTCTGCAATATAGTCTTGGCTGAGATTATATTTTGTCGAAATCGCCGATAAGGTATCGCCACGTTGTACCGTATAACGCTCAGGCACATTAACACCTGCAGGTACTTTAAGGGTTTGCCCAATGCGTACCCCACTTTGAGTGGTCAAATTGTTTAAACTGGCCAATTCAGCCAACGAAATTTTGGCTTGGTTGGCAATGCTCGATAAAGTATCGCCTCGCTGTACTTGATAATTTTCAGTCGAATATTTTGGCTCTGCTGTTTTTACATCTGACTGATTCACTTCAGCTTTGCTCGCTTCCACTTTTGGTGCAGTTACCTCATGCACAGGTACATGAATGCGCTGCCCAACCAATAAACTACTGTTCGCATTTAAACCTGGAGTTAAATCGGCCAATTCCTGATTCGACAAGGCATAACGATCTGCAATTAACTTTAAGTATTCGCCGCGCTTCACCACGTAAGTTTTAGTTGTAATTTTTGCAGCCTGTTCTGCAGTTTTTTTGTCGGCTTCTGCTTTGGCTTTAGATGCAGCTGTTTCTTTTAAACTTAATCGTTGCCCTACAAATAAGCCACTGGTGCTGCTTAAGTTATTCAAGTCTGCCAATTGTTTTACAGTTAAACCAAACTGACTGGCGACACCTGTTAAGGTGTCATTGGCTTGCACCACGTATTGCTCAGGCATAGTTTTTGGCTTGGCAGGTTCTGCCTGTACTTGTGGCTTAGCATCATATAAATAAATACTGGTGCCCACATACAAAGTTGCATCTGGGGCGATTTGGTTCCACTTGGCAATATCACGCCAATTCAAACCATTTTTCATAGCGATACTGGCCAAGGTGTCCCCCGCTAACACAGTGTACGTGCTACGTTTACCTTTTGGTGGAACGACCACCACTTCAGATTCTGTACGTACATAGTTCTTACCTTGGTTACGCTTTGCTTCTTCTGAATCTAGGCGCGTGTTTTCTGCCACACTTTTCGGGTAAGCAAAACCCTTGGTTAATTCTTTACCTTGCTGCTCTGCAACAGACTGACTGGTCTGAATAGCGGTCAGCTTAATTTTGCCATCGTATGGATCAACAATTTCAGTGCCTTGCGGCGCAATTTGTTTCAACTCGGCCACTAGTTGTTCTTGCTCAGCCTTAGAAGCCACAGGCTGCAACACTTCTTCTACAGTTTTATTGCTACCTTCTGCCTGCACGGCTGCCAAAATTTGCTCGCGCTCAGTATTGGAAATTGGTGGTTCAATCCGCACAGGCTGAATATTGGCCGCAGGTGTAACAGCAACAGGAATACGTGGCGCACTTGGAATATCACTACCCGCAGCAAATGCAGCCAAAGCGTTTGAACCTTGTGGGGTACGTGACAAACGTACAGGCACAGTCGTTGCTGGTTTTGAAACACTGGCTGTGGTCGATGCTGTGCTTGGTTTAAGGGTGGTCGTAACTGCCGTAGATTCTGCAGGTTTGCTTGTAGTTGTTCGGGTTGTAGTATTGGTCGTTAATGCTGGTGGTGAAGATTTAGATGGTGTAATGGTCACACCAGAGGATGAAAAGGATGGTGTATTGCTGCTATTGCTTGCCAATAAACCGCTACCACCATGTAGTTTTTTCAATCGTGCATCTACCGTTGGGCTTAAATCTGCAGGAATTAAAATACGCATTGGACTTTGGGTGTCAATCCAGTCACCACGATGCCCTGGGTTAAGAGAATAGAGTTCTGCTCGGCTTAATCCTGTAATATTCGCCACATCATTTAAATTCACTGCACCTACATTAATTTCACGGAAGTGCGGACGGTTGGCAATTGGGGGCAAAGACACATTATAAGCATGCGGACTTTTAATAATTTGTGCCACCGCCAAGAAACGCGGCACATAGTTCATGGTTTCTTGCGGCAGTTTTAAAGACCAATAATCGGTTGGTAAACCTGCAGCTTTATTGCGGTTAATGGCTTGTTGAATACGACCTGGACCTGCGTTATAAGCCGCCAATGCCAATTCCCAAGAACCAAACTGATTATACAAACTGCCCAGAAACTCATAGGCAGCACGGGTCGATTCCACGACATCACGGCGACCGTCGTACAATGACGTTTGTTTTAAGCCGTAAATACGCCCCGTACTTGGAATAAACTGCCATAAACCTGCAGCTGCGGCACTACTGGTTGCTGCAGGGTCATAGGAACTTTCTATTACAGGTAACAACGCTAATTCAGTTGGCATGCCACGACGTTCAGCTTCTTTAACCGTGTGATACAAATAACGTGAAGCACGCGCACTTAAACGATCCAAATACGGCTGACGTGAAATAAACCAGCCACGCTGCGCTTCAATACGTGGGTTCCAATGATTTAAATCCATTTTGAAACCAACGGTCATACGCTTCCAGACATCACCGTGTTTTAAAATTAATAAACGGTCACCTTCTACCGCACGCATATCGGTTGCAGAAAGTAAATCTTCCAGACCATCTAAAGTACTGGCATCTAAATAACCCGACCCAACCTGACTTGAAGTGAGTGGCTTGCTCGCACCTTGAGTCGAACTACAACCCGTCATCAAGCCAAGGGCAGCCAATGCTGAACCTAAAACTGTAATTTTTAAAAATGAAGGTAAAGTCAGCTGCCACATGCGCGTGGTTGGTTTATACATAAAAAAATCCAAACAACTCGTATATAAATTATTTTTTAGACTTGCCATTGTAGTAGAGCTAGACAACGACACAAGGCATTAATTTAGCGCGTTTCGTCTATAAATGTTACAAGAAATTAAAAAATAGACAGGATTTACACGTCTAAACCGAATTTGCGATATACAATAGCTTTTCATTCCGATTTATTTTGCACAACCTGCGGATCTGATTTATGTCTCAAACAATCACATTATATGTTGATGGTGCTTGTCGTGGTAATCCTGGCTTGGGTGGCTGGGGTGCGTATATTGTTACTGAACAAGCAGAACATAAATTATATGGTGGCGAAGCTCAAACCACCAATAATCGTATGGAGTTGACTGCAGCGATTGAAGGCATTTTATTTTGCCCAACGGATGCCAAGCTAATTATTTGGACTGACTCCAATTACGTCAAACAAGGCATTACTGAGTGGATTCACGGCTGGAAAAAGAAAAACTGGAAAGATGTCAAAAATCCTGATCTTTGGCAAAAATTAGATGCGGTCTGTCAAGGTCGTGAAATTGAATGGAACTGGATTAAAGGTCATGCAGGACATGCTGGCAATGAAATGGCAGATCAACTTGCCAATGTGGGTGCAGATCAAGTCAGCGAAATGTTAAAAACCGCAGACTCAAACCTAAGGCTCAATGCAACCTTAGTCACATCGGCAGCAGACACCACAGAACATGATAAAAAAAAAACGGAATCTGACTGGTTGTTAGATGACCCCTTTGGTTTTGATTTAGTGAGCGATGATGCCGAGGTTGAAACAGAGAATATGCAAAATACGTTTCAGGAAACTCATCAGACAACTGAATCAACTATCACTGACGAAGCTGAAGCGGAAAAAAACAATTCATCAACTGGTGTTGAAGCAGTGAACACAGCTCAATCGCATCCTCATATTGTGATTACCCCTGCCACAATGCAGCTACACGGCCCGCGCCAACTGATTCTGGATACTGAAACCACAGGTTTTTACTATCAAGATGGTGACCGAATTATTGAAGTCGGTGCGTTGGAAATGATTAACCGTAAACTCACGGGCAGCTCCATCCACATTTATATTCAGCCTGAAAAATTGGTCGGTGAATCGGAAAACATTCACGGCATTTCAGATGACTTCTTAAAAGACAAACCCAAGTTTGCCGAAATTGCTGATGTACTGTATCAATATCTCAAAGGTGCAGAAATTATCGCGCACAACGCCACCTTCGATATGAACTTCTTGGATATGGAGTTCAGTCGTGCAGGTTTGGGCAATTTATCAGACGTGTGTACCGTAACGGACTCATTGTTGATGGCAAAAAGCAAACACCCTGGGCAAAAAAACTCCTTAGATGCTTTAGTCAGACGCTATGAAATTCCTGCACGTGACCGTACCTTCCACGGCGCATTACTGGATGCTGAAATTCTAGCCGATGTTTACTTGGCAATGACGGGTGGACAAGTCGCCTTTGATATGGATGCCCTGTCTGCAAGTGAAGCACAGCAACGTCAAAGTGATCGTTTAAATATTGATATTAATCTTGCAGTGATTCTACCGTCTGAAGAAGAATTGGCTGCACATGAGAATTGGATCAAACAATTTGAAGAGAAACATGGTAAACCTTGCTTTTTTGCCAAATAAAAACTACGAGTTTTGTAATTTTATGTATTTAAAGATTTGCCAGTTCAGTTATAGTTAAAGCAAATAGGACTTTGTGTATTTTGCAAAGAACCAACAAACAGATAAAACACTAGGAAAGGTGCAGATCCATGTCTTACCAAACCTCTATACATTTTGATCCAACTGCCTTACTGATAATAAAAAATGAGGTTGATAATTCTATCAAACTGGTTGAATCCGCAGTAAGTTCCTTAGCTGAAGATCAAACTTTGCCTTTTGGGATTGACGATGCACTGAATCAATTTGAACAGTGTGCTCAGGTTTTAGCCTTAATTGATATGGAATGCTTGGCAAAAATTGCGCAATACTCAGCAGAGCTCATGCGTAAAATTATGGGGAACCCAGGCAATATCAACACGCTTGAAGTCATTGCACTTAGCGAAGGCACCACCATGCTCAAGCGTTATATTGAGTTTATTTGCCTACGTGAAGTTAAAATTCCACAATTCCTACTCGACACTTTAAACCGTTTAGAATTGGCATTGGGTAAACCATTGACTCAGGAAGGTCAGCATATTGAAACTTTATTGGACTGCATCACTCCAAGTTTCCAATTGCCGCAAGTGCCTTCTTTAGAAAAGTCGGCTTATGTGCATCGCTTATATAAACTGTCATTACATAAGCTGCTCAAGCAAGAAGAATCTGCCATGGATCTTCAAGCGATTAAACTGGTAGGAACGTATTTGGCAGGTTTGGCAGAACAACATCCGAGTCAGCAATATTGGGGCTTAGTACACGTTGCCTTTAACCATATTGATAACTTGTTGTTGAATGAGCCACGTTTGCGTACTTTTATTAGTATTGAGCACAATATGCGTCAATACTTTGCTGCGCCAGAAAGCTTTAAAGCAAACCTCACTGACCTTGCCAATGTTTTGAGCTTGTGCATTAGTCAGGAAGATGAAGTTTCTCAACATATTCGCAGTCAAATCAATTTGGGTGAAGACCTACTCACCGATACACAGTTACAAGTATTTAGCCGTCATTTGTATGGTCCTGACTTTGACACCATGCACACCATTAGCGATTTAGTGACCACAGAAATGTCACAGATTCGCAATGACATCGAATACAACTATCAAAACATGAGTCCTGAAAAAACGCATGAATTGCAAAGCAAATTAAACCAGTTAGCCAATTTATTTAAAGTCCTAAATTTAAATGAAGCACATATTGATCTGCAACGTCAGTCAGAATCTTTAAGTCGCCTGGAATTGCTCAAAGATGAAAACTTTGCTCAGCAATTAATGAACGTGATTTTATCGGCGATGAACTCTATTGGTGTGTTAGAGCGTCATCACACTTCTAGCCGGTTACAGTTACGTGTGAACAACATGAACATTTCGCTAGATCGTTTAGATGAAGCACACGAAGCCTTGCTCACTGAAACCAAGTTACTGATTGACCTCATCACGCAAACACTAACACAGCACTTACAAAATCAAAGCGTTGCAGATTTAGAGCATACTTCTGCGCAAATTCGTGAAGTTGCAGGGGCTATGCAGTTCTTAAATGCCGAAAGCGGTCAACAAGCACTCAAAGTATCTGCAGATTTTGTGCATGCGCAAGTCGAAGCAGGTCAGAACTTAACGCTAGAGCAAGTCAATCACATCTTGGATACACTTGCGAGCGCAGACATGCTGATTGACAATTTAAAGAACAAACAGCCTGTTCTACATAGCATGTTTAAGGTAGCATTGGACAGTAGTGAAAAATTGAAAACTGTAGCCTAATGACTGAACTCTCCCTTGCATATATTTTTCAGCAACAACAACTTTTGGTCGATGAAAACTTCCAATTACCACGTGTGGAAAAGTTGGCAAGTGATTTAAGTTTTAGCTCGGGTGATCAAGTGATTGCCCGAGATCTGCTTGAAGATGAATCTATACCTGAAGGCTTTCAACTGGTTCCAATCCGACAACTTCTACAAGTCTGGAACACTCAGCAGTTTGAACAAGCCAGCCGTGCTATTCAGTTACTCGAATGGCGTCGTAATCATAAATTCTGCAGCCATTGCGGTCATAAAACCGAAGTTCATGCGACTCAATACGCCATGGTCTGCCCTGCTTGTGGCTATCACCAATATCCGCGCGTAAATCCATGTGTCATTACCGTGATTACCCGTGGTGAAGATGAAGTTTTATTGGCACGTAATGCACGCAATAAATTGCCAATTTACGGTTTAATTGCAGGCTTTGTGGAAGTGGGTGAAACACTTGAAGAAGCTGTACGTCGTGAGACTTTTGAAGAAGTTGGTGTCCAGCTTAAAAATATTCAGTATCTTGCCAGCCAGCCGTGGCCTTTTCCAAGTAACTTAATGATCGCCTTTAAAGCTGAATACGCAGGCGGTGAAATTCAGTTACAGGAAGAAGAAATTCATGATGCGCAGTTCTTTAAATTTGATCAACTGCCTGATATTCCATTTAAAGGCAGTATCGCCCATGCCATGATTATGCATGTAACTCAAGGCACGCCTGTGGCAGACGACACAAAAGCGTGGCTGTAAGTCCAATTCGCAATCTTGCATACAAAAAAACCGTTGCAAGCCTTAAGCTGCAACGGTTTTTAATGATTATTTCCATCAGAAGATCAATCCACATCATGCATCGTTAAGCGCCTGATCTAAAGCACGCATTATTTGGCGTTTGGTCGCAAAGAAACGGCTAAACAGACTCGACACCGATGCCATAACACTAACATGCCCTGTTTTTGGAATGACAATAATTTCACTGTGATTGCCATATTTCTTTAACACGTGATCGAAGTCTGTGGCATTATATGCCCCTACAATTTGATCTTTTTCTGCCACCAATAAATAGTGTTTGACTGAATTCGGCTTCACAAAATAATACGGCATCACAGCCTGATATGGCACCTCTTGATCAAAGGCATCGGCACATAGCGGATCATCTTTATAATCAAAATGATAAGGCCCAGCTAAGCCAATAATAGCGCGGATGTGATCTTTACAACTTAAAGCATAAGGCTGTGGATGGTACAACAAGGACATGACATTAAACGCCCCTGCAGAATGTCCCATCAACACCAGCTGTGCCGTGGAAATACCCAGTTTATGTTGCTGCTGAGTCAAGTAATTCAGTGCAAGGGTTAAATCATCAATATAGGTTGGAAATATATGCTGTGGCGCGAGCTGATAGTTCATCACCGCAACATCAAATCCTTCTTTGGCAAATGCTTCGCCCACAAAACGATAATCCTGCTTATCGCCACGTGACCATGCCCCACCATGTACAAAAACCATGAGTGGACGCTGCGAACGTGCTGTTGTGGTGCGGTACAAATCCAAACGATGCCGTGCGCGTAAACCATAAGCAATATTGCTTTGAACGGTATAACCCTGACGTGGCGTTAAACGGTTCAGCGCATAGCTGCCCAAACTATACAGGCGAAATTCTTCATAAATACGTTTCGCCTGTTCTAAAGTTTTATTCAGTTGTTTGAACCAGTGTTCCACATTATTGAACATGCGTCGGTTCAACCTGATCTGGGTCAATCGCGACAGGCGTTTGTGTTTCTGGAGCAACCATTGGACTTACAAAGTTCGAGTTGTTGCTTGGTTGCAACTCAATATTATCAATTAAGGTAATAATTTTAGTGACATTACCCACTTGTTGTAGCACTTGGTTTAAATCCTGCAATTCTGCATTATTTAAACGTCCCATTACATACAGCACACCATCTTCGGTATGTATACGCACTTTGCTGTCTGACACTACAGGCGCTTTCATAATTAAGCCGCGTGTATTTGCAGTGACCGTGGTGTCCTGCATAATAGTACTATAACTAATTTGATTACCCACTGTAATATAATTGTGGATGGTTTTTACATCACTCATGGCACGCACATTGTCTTCTGCCAACTGTTTTAAATGCGCGTCAGGCACTTGCCCTGTCAACAACACATTGCCATGAAAACTTTCTATATTGACACGTGATTGTTTAAAACGTGAATCCAGTTTATATAAATTAATTTTTGCAGTACGTTCAATAGAGTTATCTATAAACACTTGCCCAAGTGAGCGTGCACCACTTTCTGTACCCACTGGCGCTGTGCCTGTGCCACTTGAAATAAAACTTGCACAACCCGATAAACTTGCTACACACAGCAAGGTCACTGCAATACGCTTGAACACTCAGCAAGACTCCTATTATTTTCTTTCAATTCTAGCTTGTGCTGTGCATTTCATCCTTAGATTTGCACGATCAACAATACACCGACTGATGCTTTTGCTTTAAATTTCACTTAAAGATTAATCAAGTCTGCATCAAAAGTAAAAGCATTTTCAATCCATTGCAAATCATACGGGAATTTGGAAAAGTCGTGCTGTACTGTTTTTGCAAATTGCCGATAAAAATCAAAGCAAATCACATCAAAACGACAATAATATTCTGAATAGTGTGGATATTCTGTTAAAAACTGCATGGCGGTTTTCATAATTTTACGCTGCTTAGATGCAGACACCACTTCATAGGCTTTGCCATAACGGGTTTGAGAACGTGCTTTGACTTCTACAAAAATCAATTGTTCAGCTTGAATAAAAATACCATCTATTTCACCAAAAACACTGTGATAATTCTGCTCCAGCATATGCCAACCATGTTGTTGTAAATATTGCCAAGCCGTCTGCTCTGCCCATGTGCCGATGCTTTGCTGGAGTATTTTTTGATTCATGCTATATCCGATTTTTTATTTTGTTATTGTGCCCATCATAGTATTCGCTGAATTGCAATGACGCGAGTTTCACACGTCAGACTGCAATTCAGGTAGAATAAATGCTTGGTCTGTAACTTGCATCAGACGCAAGCCAAGACTGCTGTTGTTTCGTGTTCGATCATTTTTTTATTTTAGTTTGCTATGCCCCACGGAGAAAACTCAATGAGTGCCCAGTTATTTGTTGTTGCTACCCCAATTGGTCACTTAGATGATATGAGCTACCGTGCAATTGATGTGCTTAAATCGGTCAGCCTAATTGCTGCTGAAGATACCCGCACCTCTGCACAATTAATGAAACATTTTAATATTTCAACTCCGCTTACAGCCTGCCATGAACACAACGAAAGCAACAAGATTGATATTTTAATCCAAAAATTACTCAATGGCGAAGACATGGCGCTCATTAGCGATGCAGGTACACCACTGATTAGCGACCCTGGTTTTAAATTGGTTCGTGCCGCACAAGCCAATGGTATTCGTGTGATTCCAGTACCAGGTGCATGTGCAGCGATTGCAGCGCTAAGTGCAGTGGGTTTACCCAGTGATCGCTTTAGTTTTCAGGGATTTCTTGCTTCTAAACAGTCACAGCGATTACAACAACTTGAAAAGCTGAAAGATGAAACCCAAACCTTGATTTTTTATGAAGCACCGCATCGAATTTTAGATTCGGTCAAAGATATGGCTGCCGTGTTTGGTGCAGACCGTCCAGTTGGCTTTGCCCGTGAAATTACCAAAACTTTTGAAACCATTAAAAAGATGACTTTGGGCGAATTGGTTGAATTTATCGCAGCAGATCATCATCAACAAAAAGGAGAAATTGTATTGGTGGTGGCTGGAGCGAGCGAAGAAAAAGACATCGAACAAGCAAAATTAGATCAGTTATTACAGCGTTTATTGCAAGATTTATCGGTTAAAGCAGCATCACAATTGGCGGCTGACTTAACAGGGATTAAAAAGAAAATTGCCTATCAACGTGCATTAGAATTAAGCCAAGCAGCTCAATAAACCGATTGAGCAATAAGAGTGATGACAATCATCGAGCCTGTAAATAATTTTGTGTAATTGCTTTTCATAAATTTAAAGGTGATTGCTTAAGCGGTCACCGAATTCAATAATAAAGCGACTCATAGCTAAACGCCAGTCGCGAATAGGCATATTCCACTTTTTAGACGCTGCATCAATGGCCAAGTAAATCACTTTACGTACAGAATCATCCGTTGGAAAGACTTTCCGCTTTTTGATTGCCTGGCGTATTACGCTGTTTAATGACTCGATCGCATTAGTGGTATAGATGGCTTTGCGTATCTCGGCTGGATAAGCAAAGAAGGTATTCAGATTCTCCCAGTGCGTACGCCAGCTTTTGCTGATCTGTGGGTACTTGTCATCCCATGTTTGGGCAAATTGATCCAGGGCCATCAAGGCTGCCTCTTCAGTGGGTGATTGATAAACGGCTTTTAAATCCTGAGTGACCGCCTTGTAATCTTTCCATGACACATATTTCAAGCTGTTGCGCAGCATATGGATAATGCACAGCTGGATGTGGGTTTGCGGGTATACGCTGTTAATGGCATCAGGAAAGCCTTTTAGTCCATCTACACAGGCGATCAGAATATCCTGCAGCCCTCGGTTTTTCAGCTCAGTCAGAACATTTAGCCAGAACTTGGCACCTTCATTCTCAGCCATCCACATGCCGAGCAGTTCTTTCTGTCCATCAAGATTAATGCCTAAGGCAAGGAATACAGCCTTGTTGATGACACTGCCATTATGACGGACTTTAACCACAATACAGTCCATATAAACGATGGGATAGATTGCATCCAGCGGACGGTTTTGCCATTCAGCAACCTGCTCATTGACGGCATCAGTCACCTTGGAAATCAGCGTTGGCGATACATCAGCATCGTACATTTCCTTGAAGGTAGCAACGATTTCACGGGTGGTCATGCCTTTGGCATAAAGGGATAAAATCTGGCTATCCATTTGCGTGATACGGGTCTGATTTTTCTTAATCAACTGAGGTTCGAAAGTACCATCACGGTCTCGTGGTGTGGTGATCTCAATCTCCCCATCATCGCTAAGCACTGTCTTACTGGAATAACCATTACGGGCATTTGAACCGTTCTTACGAGCATTCTTTTCATGTCCGAGGTGTTCGGTAAGTTCGGCATTGAGAGCCGTTTCAACAGTGAGTTTAGTCAACAATCGGGTGAATTGATTGAGATCGTCTTCTGTTTTGATTCCTTTAGCAAATTCTGCTGCAAGGTCTTTTAGTTTTTGTTCGTTCATCATGTTGCCTGACTCCGTAGTGAATATGAACATAGCAAATTCAGGCAATTACACAATTTAATTTACAGTCTCCAATCATCGCTCATAAAAAAAGCATCACACTTTATGCAAGGTGATGCTTTTTTTATGTTGAAGTTATAAACATTAGAGCAGCCTGCATAGTCAGCACTCCGCCCAACCCCACTCAACAGTTCAACGAACAAATTCAATCAACGCGTTTCGCGAGCAGCAAGTTCAAGAGATTAGTCGCGTGCAGACTCATCTGGTGGTACTTCGGTAATTTTTCCGCCACGTGCCAAGAACGCAGCCACTTCATCTTCCAATGCCTGACGCTGTTTCAGTTTGGCAGTTACAGTGAGAGTTTCTGCTTCTGCAAGATCACCATCTACAGCACCTTCTTCTGAATCTACAGCGCCTTTTTCGGCAGCTTTCGCTTCATCTTCGTCTACAGTTGAATCTTCTGCATCATCGTAATCGTTCATGTCTGTCATCTTAATCTCTCCACAAATGATTTCAATTTAGTCCAAGTGACACTGGTTATGAATTACGATGAAATTTAGCAATCTCTTGGCCTTTCGCATAGAGTCTAGATTAAAAAAAACGTATCTTTTTTAATTAAATTGATCATCAGGTATGTATGACCGTACAAAAAACAACTGTTTTGCTTTAAACCGCGTAGCGTGTGTCTTTAAGTATGCTTAATCCATTGGCTTGTGCCATAAAGGCATCCTTTAACGCAGGCTGTTGCTCTACCTGTTTCAAACCAAAGTTACGTGCCCACACCACCGGGAATAAAGTGCTGGTTTCCATCCAGCCTATCGCAGACATGCTATGCATCATGGCATCATTTTGTCCTTTACGGTGATGCTCATAACGCTTTAAGGTCTGCTCATGCGCCCAAACGCCACGTTTGAAATCATGCAACAATACATCACATAGTACGGCTGAATCCAGACAACCAATATTCACCCCCTGTCCTGCGAGCGGATGAATCACATGCGCGGCATCACCAATCAGTGCCAGACCATCTTGCACATAGCGCTGCGCTGCACGTGCTTTCAGTGGGAAAATAGCACGTGGGGTTGCCTCTAAGACTTCCCCAAGCATGTGATGACTTTCACGAGTCAAAAGTTGGGTAAAGTCGTCATCATTCAGTTTGGCATATTCTTCGGCATAGTCATCAGGCAAAGTCCAAACAATCGACTGCCAATGCCCTTCCTGCTCGGCGTGTAAACTTGCCATCGGTAAATAGGCCAAAGGACCAGTTTCTAAGAAAATTTGACGTGCAACATGCTGATGCGGCTGCGCAGTACGAATTGCACAGGTTAGACCTGCCTGACGATAATCCAACACATCAAAATCAATAAAGGCTTGTTCGCGTACAAAGGAGTTAGCACCATCTGCGCCAATGACTAGCTTAGTCTGTAATTGTGTACCATCGGCCAAATAAATGTGCCAAACGCCAACACCACGCTCTAAACGGGTCACTTTGACTTGCGTTCGATAATCTTGCACTTGTTGCAACATTTGCTGCTGAATCGCTAGATTTAAAATGCTTGGCTCGACCATTGAACCCAGAGCCTGCTCAATAGCTGGCGTACGTTCAGCACTTGCCCCAAAGTTAATTTCGCCATAGCCATTTTTGTTCCAAACCTGCATGCCGCTATACGGCATGTGTCGCGCCAGTTTAGACCAGACATCGACTGTTTTTAACAAGTGGATGGTGGCCTGACTTAAAGCCAATACACGTGGATTGGCAACTGCAAGGGTTTTCTCTGTATCTAAAATAGGTGCGGCATCTAAAACTGTAGCCTGCACACCCCCTTGTGCCAATAAGAGCGCAGTTAAGCCTCCCACCAAGCCGCCACCAATAATGATGACATCTAACACTTGAGTTTGTTGATTTGCTGTGATCATGCTTTTAACCCCATGGCATAGTTGGCGACCAAAGGCTTAATGCCTGGAATGGTATCAAATGCGACTAAGCCCGTATTACGCATGAATTTTAGGATTGGATTTTGATTGCTAAAGCCACGTACAACACTGTCGCAGAATTTAATAACGCGTTGCTGATCCTTTAAGCGAGATTGTTCATAGTCACGTAGTACAGTTGGGTCGCCTAAATCTGCAGATTTTGCTGCCTGTTCGGTGAGATAACGCAATAAAACATAAGCATCTCGCATACACAGGTTAAACCCTTGCCCTGCCACTGGGTGAATGGTATGGGCTGCATTACCCATCAGTACAACGCGGCCAACCGCCTGTTTTTCAGCCAAAACTTGTGCCAATGGAAAACTAAAACGACGTCCTGTTTTTTCAAATTTCCCTGCACGATCACCATAGGCTTGTTGCAAAGCATTTAAAAAATGTTGATCATTTTCATCGCCCATCCATTCATGTTCTGTACCTTTTGGCACAGGCCACACCACGGAACGGCGATATTCGCCTGGCAGTGGTAGTAACGCCAAAGGCCCTAAATGACTAAAACGCTCAAAGCCCACATTTGCATGTGGCTTGGAGGTTTGTACTGTGGTCACAATCGCCACTTGGTCATAATCATGTTCCGATGCACCAATCCCCAAGGCTTTACGGCAGAAAGAATCACGACCATCAGCAGCAATTAGTAGTTTTGCAGAAAGTTGGAGTTGCTCCTGACCACGCACCGCCTCGATATATGCAAATTCTGTGTCTTGCTTCAGTGCCGTTACCTGCACACCATCAATTAACTCAATAAGCGGCTGTTTACGCACTTCAGTCAGCAACACCCGACCGAGCCATGCGTTCTCAATCACCTGACCAAAGCTTTCAACTTTTTCTTGTTCGGCCAATAAACGTGCCTTGCCAAAACTGCCTTGTTCGGTAATTTGAACTTCTAAAATAGGTGTGGCATGTTGCTGCAAGGCATCCCATAAACCCAGTTCTTGGTAAATTTGTACACTGCGACGTGACAATGCGCTGTTACGGGCATCGAAACTGGAATGATACGGTGCAAGGTTAGCATCGTCATAATTGGGATATTGAATCGCTTCTAGCAACTTCACTGCAATGTTTGACTTAGCCAACATCAAGGCTAAGCTTAGCCCGACCATACCACCGCCTACAATGATCACTTCTTGTTGCTGCATTTCGTTCCCCAATCTGCTCAATTTCACTGAATCATACTGAATTTAGGCTTTGGCTTGAGCCATGAGCGCTTCAATCTCTGCTACTGTTTTTACTACATTTGCAGTCAAAACACGACGTCCATTTTGTGTTGCCACCACATCGTCTTCAATACGGATACCAATACCACGCCATTTAGCATCTACCGTTTCATCATCGGGTGCAATGTATAGACCTGGCTCAACGGTCACCACCATACCTTCTTCAAAAACACGCCAGTCTTCACCGTGTTTATAGCTGCCGACATCATGCACATCCATGCCCAACCAATGCCCTGTACCGTGCATATAAAACTGACGATAACTTTCTGAAGCAATAATTTCTTCTAAATCGCCCTGCATAATGCCTAGATCAAGCAAACCTTGCACCAAAATACGCACCGCAACATGATGTGGCTCTTTGTAGGAGTTACCAATTTGCACAGCATCAATGGCTGCAATTTGCGCATCCAAAACAATGTTATACAGTGCTTTTTGTTCTGCACTGAATTGACCATTCACGGGAAAAGTACGGGTAATATCTGAGGCATAACACTGATATTCACAGGCCGCATCAATCAGGACTAAATCGCCATCTTTAAGCACCTTGTCATTTTCGACATAATGCAAAATGCAGGCATTTTCACCACCACCGACAATGCTGTTATAGGCAGGAACACAACCATTTTTACCAAAAATATAATTCAGTTCAGCTTCTAATTCATATTCCATCATGCCTGCTTTGACAGTATGCATAGCACGGGTATGTGCCTCAGCACTAATGTCTGAAGCAATTTGCATCAACTCCAGTTCAGACTCGGTTTTATGCAAACGCATTTCATCCAGCAAACGATCTAATTGCACAATTTTGGCGGGTGCAGTATTGCCTTGACGATGCTGTGCATCGGCTTGTTGGTTCCATGCAGCTACACGTACATCAAATTCAGCTTGATGACCCAAGCGGTAATATAGCGTGTCTTTGTTAACAATTTTCGCAATGATTTCAGCATCTAACTGCTCAATTGCAAAAGACTCATCTGCCTCATACTGCTCAATTGCACCTTCTAGTCCTGCGCGATAACCATTCCAGATTTCCATTTCACGGTTACGTTCACGGCAGAACAAGGTGTAAGTGTAGCCTTCATCAATCGATTCATAAGTTTCAATTACCGCAACTGCTTCAGGTTCTGCAAAACCTGTCAGATAGAAAAAACTGCTGTCGGCACGATATTTATAGTCTGCATCACGATTACGTATTGCAACAGGACTGGTTGCAATAATAGCAACACTGTTGGGGCCCATACGCTCTGCAAATTGATCACGACGTTCTTTAAATTCGACTTGAGTCAGTTTTTTCATATTGAGTTCTTTCATTGAAAATATGTTGATGAAATTAAAATGATTATGATGCGTTCAATTAACTTACACTTTCGCAACCCAAGCCACAACGTCCGATTAGCTCGGACGGTGTGGTGTAAACATTTCTACCACTGAAGATGGATTTTTCCCTGTTTGTGCAGTCTGTACACGTGATTTAGCGTGTACGTTTTGCAATAAAGAACTTTCTTCCACAGCTACTTTTTTACGGCCCACAGACAAACTCACAGGAATTAAACGTACAAATTCATACAATTCCTGATAACTTTCTTCGCCTTCTTCATCATTGTCTGAATCTTCAAATTCAACCGCAGCCACATCTTGTAAATGCTCAATCAGTTCAATTTCATCTGAACGGATATGCCCAGAAGCCAGACCGAAACCGAGTACAACACCCGCACACCAGTCGGCTAAAGCTTGTACACGCTCTTGTAAAAGATGTTCGTCATCTGGCAACAGCGGCAAATAATCCAGTTCATCTTCAGACAAGGCATGTGCCACATCTTCAGATTCATCGGTTAAAAGTGCCAGGGCTGTTGGCTCTAAATCGGGCACATTTAAGGTTTGTAAAATCTGCTGCCATTCGGTTTCGCTTGGTGCATTTGTCACACAAACTATACCTGTGAGCAAGCCGTGTAACTCACTTGGGCTTGAAATTTCTTCAATGCCAGAAAAATTGCGAAACCATTCTGACCAACCTGAAATATCGTCTTGCATTCGTTTATCCAATCTTTATACTTCGTATATATTACCTTTGTTTGCAATACTGTGCGACCACGATATGTTAGAAGAATTACAGCGTCTACAAGCGCATATTGGTGTTTTAAAAACACGAATTGATCATTATGAAAGTGAAAATAAGGCCCTCAGCACAGCCAAGCAAACTGCTGAGGAACAGCATCATGCTCAAATTGTGCAAAGAAACGGCATTATTACTGCCAAGCAAGATGAAATTGAGAATCTGACTGAGCAATTAAGCAGCACTCAAGCGCAATTACAGCAGTTAAACCAAGATGCGACAGCACTGGCAGATCGTTACAGTCGTTTGGAAAAAAGCTGTACTGATTTGAAAAATCGCTTTCAGGAAATTTTGGCTGAGCGCAATGAATTACGCATTTTGAAAGAAAAAATGCTGAATGATCAGCGTATGAATCAGCAAGAAATTCAGACACTCAAACAAGAACGTGAAAGATTGTTACAAAAAAATGAGCATGCCAAAGCCAAAGTGGAAGCCATTATTCAGCGTCTTGCAATTTTAGGTACAGCTCAAGATCATCATGCGCAAGAAATTCAACAACTTGCCCACCCTGCTGAAGTGAATGAGGAAGGCTAATATGTCAGTTCAAATTCCAATTGATTTACGTGTTTTAGGGCATAGTTTCCGTTTAGCCACAACTGAAGAGAAAAAAGAAGACTTAGAACGTGCAGCACAATTATTGAATGAACGCTATGATGAGTTTCGTCGTAAAGCGCCCAATATGGAACCTAGCAAACTGATTATTGTGGTGGCTTTAGAGTTAATGCAAGAGGTTCTTTCTATGAATAAATCTTTGCAGCACTATGCGCATTGTGAGCGTTTACTCAGCACTATTTTGCAAGAAGTCGAAGCCCTCACTTAAATGTTGTTTTTTTATTAAAGTTTGCATAAAGGCTATACAAATGAGCCTAGTCTTTATAGTTAATTCGTGAACATGAGTTGCCAAGCAACTGAGATAGGTTATACTAATTCTAACTCTGAGATGTTCGCCAGCGAGTCTATATCCCTGCCGATACTTAAATCTTAGGATTGTGTTCTGCATATTTAGAGCGTATGCCCATCTCGTATGGGAAACCCAGCAAGTATGCGTCGCGTCCGCCTTGAACTTTTTCGGGTTCAGGGTAACGACATGCAGCGGCATCTTCGGAGCTAATTAGTTATTTAATGCCATAAATACAATATTTTATAAAACCTCACTTTCGACATTTTCACTTTCTCAGCTTTTGGATAGCTCATCCATCCTAAGCCTTATCATCAACAGCCTAGTAGCTATCTAAAATGAAAATATTAGAGAAATAAAATGAAAAGTTTTCTTTTGTCAGAATAAATTTAAAACTACTGATCTCGACATTAAAGCTTGCTAAGTAGTTTGAATCAGTATCAATTTCATCACTTCTAAACACATTCAATCTCACCCACATGATGATAGTTGCGATTAAAATAAATCAATGCCTGATCTTTCTGATTTTTTTGTATGGCAACAATTGGGCAAATAAAAATAGTATGCGTTCCGACTTCTTGAATTTGCGAAATTTCACAATCAAAGCTCACTAATGCATTTTTTAATATAGGAGCACCCGTTTCTAAAGCAGCCCATTCCGCCAGTTTAAAACGCTCATCGGAGCTCAATTTTGATGAGGCAAACGCATTTGCAAGGTGTTCTTGTTCTGCATTCAGCACATTCACACACAGCACTTTATTTTCTAAAAAACTGAGATGAGAACGCGATGATTTGTTCATGCACACCAACAAGGTCGGCGGTGTATCTGTCACGCTACACACCGCAGATGCAGTAAAACCATGACGTCCTGCATCTCCGATTGTCGTCACTACATTGACCGCACTTGATAAGAAAGACATTGCATTTTTAAAGTCTGTCGCTTTAACCATCACCGTATTCCAACACTCAACTTTTATAGAAAGTCCAAAGGATGCTTTTTGCATGAAAAAGCATCCATGATTCACTTAACTTGAATTCACTTGGCTTGAATTAACTTCGCCAGGTCAAACGCTTAACTAGATAATTCTTGGCGAATGATGTTCGTACCAGCGGCCAAAGCCTGTAACTTGCCCCGCGCAACCTGACGACTCAACGGCGCCATACCGCAGTTGGTCGAAGGATAAAGCTTATCAGCATCGACAAACTGCAATGCTTTGCGCAATGTATTTGCGACTTCATCGGCTGTTTCAATGGTATTTGTTGCAACATCAATCGCACCCACCATCACCTTTTTACCGCGGATAAGCTCAAGCAAATCCATCGGAACACGTGAGTTGTGACATTCCAGTGAGATAATATCTAAATTTGACTGCTGTAATTTTGGGAAAACAGCCTCGTATTGACGCCATTCTGAGCCGAGTGTTTTTTTCCAATCAGTATTGGCTTTAATGCCATAGCCATAGCAAATATGCACGGCCGTTTCACATTTCAAACCTTCTAAAGCACGCTCTAATGTTGCCACGCCCCAGTCATTCACCTCATCAAAAAACACGTTAAACGCAGGTTCATCAAATTGAATAATGTCTACTCCTGCAGCTTCAAGTTCACGTGCTTCCCGATTCAGGATTTTGGCAAACTCCCATGCTAATTTTTCACGGCTCTTGTAGTGTGCATCGTATAAAGTATCAATCATGGTCATAGGGCCAGGCAGCGCCCATTTAATAGGTTGATCTGTCAGTGAGCGCAAGAATTTGGCATCTTCGACAAATACTGGTTTTTGCCGAGAAACTGCACCCACTACCGAAGGGACACTAGCATCATAACGATCACGAATTTTAACTGTTTCACGTTTTTCAAAATCGACACCTTCAAGGTGTTCAATGAAAGTGGTAACAAAATGCTGGCGGGTTTGCTCCCCATCACTCACAATATCAATCCCTGCTTGCAGTTGTTCATGCAGTGATAGACTTAGCGCATCTTGTTTTGCGTCCAGTAATTCTTGCCCTGTTAATTTCCAAGCTGACCAAAGCTTTTCAGGTTCTGCCAGCCACGAAGGTTTAGGTAAACTGCCAGCCGTTGAGGTCGGTAATAAAATAGTCATTTTGAATCTTCTATCTGTATTTTAAGTTAAGCAACACGTTCTTGTTTGGCAGCATAAGCCGGCACAAATTTGGCAGCCCATTGTTCAAGAATGTCTTGATAAGGCTTGATAAAGTTTTCTTCAGTCCATTTGCCCTGCTTGACTGCCAACTGAGCACGCTCAACTCGGTCATACACAACTTGGGTCAATGAATAATCCTGATAATTCAAACTTGGCTGATAGACCTCGCCTGCAGGTGAGTTGGTGTTATAAATTTCAGGACGATAAATTTTCTGGAAACTTTCCATGGTACTGATAGCACTGATCAGCTCAAAATCTGTGTAATCACGCAGTAAATCACCAGAAAAATAGAACGCAAGCGGTGCATTGCTATTTTCCGGTTTAAAGTAACGCACGGTTAGACCCATTTTTTCAAAGTAGTCATCGGTACGTGAATATTCATCATTTTTATATTCTGTACCTAAGACAGGATGCACATTGGTCGTACGATAATAAGTTTTTGAAGTGGATACGCTCAGGCAAATCACAGGTTGTTTTTGGAACTCGGCTTGAAACACTGCCGAACAGACCAAATGCTGATAAAGCTTACCGTGCAAATCGCCAAAACTTTCAGGCTTTTCATTGACTTTGCAGCCCAATGCTGGCAATACCACACTAAAGTCATAATCACGAACATAAGAAGAAAAGCTGTTGCCAATCATGCCTTCAATGCGTTCATTTGTTTGATGATCTATGATCGTGCTTTTTAGCATTTCAATGAATGGGAAAGTTTTGCCATTTCCTTCAATATCAATTTCTGCAGAAATGATGTCAATTTCAAGCGAATAACGATCACCTTTAGGGTTATCGCAAGACGCCAGCGAGTTAAAACGATTATTGATCATCGCTAAGGTTCTGCGTAAATTTTCCTGACGACTTTCACCTCGCGCTAAATTTGCAAAATTGGTGGTTAAACGCGTGCTGTTAGCAGGTTCATAGTTTTCGTCAAAACGAATACGCTTAATTGAACAAGTGAATGGCTTAGTCATGATGATCTACTACCCAAATTTAAAAAGTTAAAATTTCTGAATGAGGATATTTATACTAGAACGACAAAGTGAATAAAAATGATTTAACCTCAACCTAAAGTGAATTTCATTCACCTTTATAAAAAAATGCAGCAATATTTCTAAAATAATGATTCTTCTGCGATAAGCAAAATTTTAAAATTTAAATAAATATCTTAATAACAATGATTTAAATAAAAATATATTTTTATTCTGAAAAATATTGAGGAGTAGATTTTAGTTGATAGCCCATTACCCATTCAGCAAATTTCAGCCCTGAATGAATGAAACTCAGCTTGAAGTTAGAAAATCTCAGCTTCTGATTGGCATGGTTGAGCATCTTCTTGATAAAACGTATTGATTGAATCACATTAAAGTCACTAGACAAAAAAATAGGTCAATCGTCAGTTTACCAATTGACCTTAGCTATAAGCTCACACCTTGGGGCTCATAGATGATGCAATTTTATTGAACTTGTGCAGGAAAACCATCTTCAGCCAATGCAGCGGTAATTTGATCTACTGTTGCAGTGCTTTCCACAGTCACAATTTTAGTCGCTAAATCGACTTCAACTTTTGCAGTAGGATCAACATCTTGAATCGTTGCAGTGACGCCACGTGCACAACCGCCACAAGTCATATTTTCAATCAATAGTTTCATTAAGAACTCCACATTTCTGCATTTGTTGAACTGTAGTTTAAAGCTTACCATGCTGGTAAGGTCAAGCTTATTCTAAGCAAGAATTTACTTGACCTTACCATCATGTCAATCTATATGCTAAGCACATCATCCCCCAAATTATAGAGACAACTATGGACGCAAAACACCCAAATGCCTCTCCCTATCAGGAAACCTTGTCTATAGAAGGCATGACCTGTGCCTCATGTGTTGGGCGTGTGGAAAAAGCTTTAAAAAAAGTCGATGGTGTAGAAAAAGCTGAAGTGAATCTTGCAACTGAAAAAGCACTAATTCACGCATCGCAACCTTTAGACCGCGCACTACTCATTAAGGCGGTGCAACGTGCAGGTTTTGATGTGCCAGCCATTCAACCGATAGAACTGTCTATTGATGGCATGACCTGTGCCTCGTGTGTGGCACGTGTCGAAAAAGCTTTAAAAAAAGTGCCTGGTGTAGAACAAGCCAATGTCAATTTGGCGACTGAACGCGCGTGGATTCAGCCGAATGCCGCAATTTCTAGCCAAGATTTAATTCAAGCGATCCAAAAAGCAGGTTATGACGCCAAACTGCTGCAACACGACGCTAATGAACAACACGATAAAAAAAATCTAGAACAGCAACAACTGAAACGTGATTTAGTGATTTCAGTCATTTTAGCCTTGCCTGTATTTATTCTGGAAATGGGATCACACATGATTCCTGCCTTTCACATGTGGGTGATGCACAATATTGGACAACAACAAAGCTGGTTAATTCAATTTGCTTTAACCACATTGGTACTGCTTTTACCTGGACGCCGTTTTTATCAAAAAGGGATTCCTGCGCTGTTACGTTTTGCGCCTGATATGAACTCTTTGGTGGCTGTGGGAACTTTGGCTGCTTACAGTTTTTCATTGGTGGCGACATTTATGCCACAGCTTTTACCCGAAGGCACAGTGCATGTTTATTATGAAGCTGCGGCAGTGATTGTCAGTTTAATTTTGCTGGGTCGCTATTTTGAAGCCAAAGCCAAAGGGCGCACATCTCAAGCCATTCAGCATTTAATTGGCATGCAAGCTAAAACTGCGCGTATTCATCGGGATGGTCAAATTATTGAAGTACCTGTGGCAGAAGTGAGTTCCAATACCATTGTTGAAATCCGCCCAGGTGAGCGCATTCCTGTAGATGGTGAAGTTGTCGAGGGTCATAGCTATATAGATGAATCGATGATTACGGGTGAACCTGTGCCTGTAGCCAAACAAGTCGGCCATCAAGTTGTGGGCGGCACCATCAACCAAAATGGCACACTGAATATTCGTGCCACAGCGATTGGTGAAGCTTCAGTATTGGCGCAAATTATTCGCATGGTCGAGCAGGCGCAAGGGTCTAAATTGCCCATTCAAGCATTGGTAGATAAAGTGACTATGTGGTTTGTGCCTGCCGTGATGCTATTGGCTGCACTTACTTTTATTGTGTGGTTTATTTTTGGCCCAGAACCAGCCCTAACTTTTGGTTTAGTCAATGCGGTTGCTGTGCTGATTATTGCCTGCCCATGTGCAATGGGTTTAGCCACACCTACTTCAATTATGGTGGGAACAGGTCGTGGCGCAGAAATGGGGGTGCTGTTTCGTAAAGGTGAAGCTTTGCAGCTGTTGCAAGAGGTTAAAGTGATTGCGGTGGATAAAACAGGAACGCTCACCGAAGGCAAACCGACATTGACCGATTTTCATGTGCAATCGGGTTTTGATGCAGATCGAGTTTTTGCACTTTTGGCATCAGTTGAAGCAAAGTCTGAGCATCCCATTGCATTGGCGATTGTGCAAGCTGCAACAGAAAAGCAAGTCAGTTTACTGCCTGTGACCGAGTTTGACAGCATCATAGGTTCTGGTATTAAAGCACGAGTGGATGCTCAGCGTATTCAGATTGGTGCAGACCGTTATATGCAGCAAATTGGGTTAGATGTTAGTGCTTTTGATGCAGAAGCTGCACGTTTGGGGCACGAAGGTAAAACGCCAATTTATATGGCGATTGATCAGCAACTGGCAGCCATTGTGGCCGTTGCTGACCCCATTAAAAATACGACTTTTGCTGCAATTGCAGCGTTGCATCAACTGGGTTTAAAAGTGGCGATGATTACAGGTGACAACAGACATACGGCTCAGGCAATTGCTGCCCGTTTACAGATTGATCATGTGGTAGCCGAAGTTTTACCTGAAGGTAAGGTTGATGTTGTACGTGAATTACAACAGCAATTTGGACGTGTGGCTTTTGTGGGCGATGGCATTAATGATGCCCCTGCTTTGGCACAAGCCGATGTCGGAATTGCGATTGGTACAGGCACAGATGTTGCGATTGAAGCAGCCGAAGTGGTGTTGATGTCGGGCAATTTACAAGGTGTGCCGAATGCAATTGCGTTGAGTAAAGCCACCATCCGCAATATTCGTCAAAATCTATTTTGGGCATTTATTTATAATATTGCCTTGATTCCAATTGCTGCGGGCGTGCTGTATCCGTTTGCAGGTATTTTGCTCTCGCCTATTTTTGCTGCGGGTGCGATGGCGTTATCTTCAGTGTTTGTGTTGGGTAATGCGCTCCGCTTAAAATATTTCCAAGCAGCACAGGTTTAAATGTAACATACAAAGGGTTTAGAAGATTGTTCTATGCCCTTTTATAAGAGAAGTCACATGAATATTGGTCAAGCCTCTAAGCTATCGGGTATTTCCAGCAAAATGATTCGTTATTATGAGCAAATTGGTTTGTTAGATACGGCCAAACGCTCTGCTTCGGGTTATCGAATTTATTCTGAGCAAGACTTAAAAACGTTGTCTTTTATTAAACATGCGCGGGATTTGGGTTTTTCTTCTGAGCAAATGAAAGAATTGCTAGGTTTATGGAAAAATGCTGACCGACAAAGTGCAGAAGTGAAGCAACTCACGCTTAAACATATTGAAACCTTAAAACAAAAGATTGCACAATTACAGGAAATGGCGAATTGGCTACAAAGTTCTGCAGACCATTGCTCTGGTGATGAGCAAGCCGATTGTGTGATTTTGAAGAATATTGAATTGGGCAAGTGAGAATTCAACTCAACATTGAATTTTAAATGGCTTTGTTGCACAAAACTATCTCTAAGGCTTATTCCACAATATAATTTCCAAATGAATAAGCCTAAACCCAAGATTTATCCGACAACCCATTGGTCTTCATATTACCGAGCACTCATTCATCGCGAAAATATTGCCATTTGGTTTGATCCTGCTGCGCAATGCTATGCTCCATAAAAGGGAAACAAGGGATATACCGAACCTACTCCAAAGCAGCCATCCAATACTGCTTAATGATGAAATCCTTATTCAATCTTTCTTTACCTATGGTCATTGGCTTTGTACAAAACATCTTTTTCTGAAATAAAGCACCTATTTAACCGATAATTTTTTTAGAATGATTTATGCTATATCACACATCAATAAATGAAAATTGAATAACAAGAGAATTTGATTTATGCCTCATTCTTACCACCTCGAAAAACATTATATTGCACGATCTGGATGGTTACGTGCTGCAGTTTTAGGGGCGAACGATGGAATCATTTCTGTGACCAGTTTGGTCGTTGGGATGGCAGCTAGTGGTGCATCTTCTCAAACCCTGTTGATTACCTGTATTGCGGGTTTAATTTCGGGCGCTGCTTCTATGGCAGCGGGTGAATATATTTCGGTGAAATCTCAACAAGACATTGAAAAAAATGACCTTGCAATGGAAGCTCGTGAATTAAAACTCAACCCAGAGCATGAGCTAAAAGAGCTCACCAATATTTATATGATTCGCGGTTTAGATGCCAAATTGGCAGAACAAGTGGCCATACAACTGACTGCACATAATGCTTTAGATGCCCATGCCCGTGATGAAATTGGTATTTTAGAACACACCGCAGCGCGACCATTTACCGCAGCATTTTCTTCGGCATTGGCATTTACCATAGGTTCATTATTCCCGTTGGTGTCTATTTTACTGTTACCTGAACATCTGTTAGATAAAGGCGTGATGCTGGTCGGTGTAATCAGTCTAGGCATTATGGGTGCGCTTGCCAGCTATGTGGGTGGTGCAAGTATGTGCAAAGGCGCATTGCGCGTCATGATTTGGGGTATTGTTGCCATGGTATTCAGTGCGTGGATTGGTTCCATGTTCCATGTCGCTGTGGCTTAAAACCTAGAAAATTCAGTATAAATTTCTGTCCTGTCTTTGAATAAAGATATATTCAGAGATAGGGCAAGCTTCAGAAATAGCATGAAGGGGCAGGTTGTCCATGCAAAGTTGATATCTCTAAAATTTCTATCTTCCACAAATAAACACTACAACAGATTCAGCCACAATTTTAAGTGAGTTTTAAGTTTCAAGTATTAGGCTAAAACATCTTAAAGTCTTTTGAATCATTGACGATGTCTAAGCAGTCCCAATCACCACTTACTCCGTCTTTCTTGGCCCGACTGCGCGTTTGGCAAAAACCGATTTCTTTATTCTATTTCAATCTAATGCTTGCCCTATGGTTAGGCTTGGTATTGAACTATGGATTTTATGAGAAAATTCAACAATTCACACCTTATCAGGGCATTAAAGCCATAGGCTTATTGATTGCAACTGTGATCGTCATCGTATCGGCGTATCATCTGTTGCTGCAATGGCTGAACTGGCGTTGGAATGCCAAAATATTAGCCAGTATTTTGATTGTAGTCGGTGGATTCAGCGCTTATTTTGTTAATAGCTTGGGCGTAGTGATTACCGCAGACCAAATTCAAAATATGCTGCAAACCGATGTACGTGAAGTACGTGATCTTTTGTCTGTACGCTTAGTGGTTTGGAGTGTGCTGTTTGTACTATTGCCATTGGTCTTGGTGTGGTCTGTTAAAATTCAGCCGACTCATTTTGCCCGTCAATTACTGCAAAAGACTTTAGGCAGTGTAGTTTCGATTGTGCTGATTTTGGGTTTATTGTTCTGTTTTTATGTGGATTATGCTGCAATCTTCCGCGAGCATCGTGATTTAAAAGGCATGCTTTCTCCACAAAATGCGATTGCCTCTAGTCTATCGTATTATAAAAAGAAAGCACCCAAACAGAATTTGCCGCTGCTGCGCTATGGTGAAGATGCACTTTTAATTCAACCTGCACAAGCAGGCGCACCACCCAAAATTATGCTGTTGGTGGTCGGTGAAACTGCACGTGCCGAAAGCTTCTCGCTGAATGGCTACGCAAAAAATACTAGTCCAGAACTGTCTAAACTGCCTGTGATTAATTTCAGTCAAGTCAGCTCTTGTGGTACTGCCACAGCTGTTTCTGTGCCGTGTATGTTCTCGGGGATGCCACGCCAAAATTATGATGAACAACTGGCAAGTCACCGTGAAGGTTTACTGGATATTGCACAGCGTGCAGGTTATCAAGTCACTTGGATTGATAACAATTCAGGCTGTAAAGGTGCCTGTGATCGGGTGCAGCAATATCAAATTCCTGCAGCGCTAAAACAAAAATGGTGTGATGCCAGCGGTGAATGTTTAGATGAAATTTTAGTCGACAGTTTACAGGCTTATCTTGCTCAACTTGACCCGAAAGACACGCGCTCACATTTAATTGTATTGCACCAAATGGGCAGTCATGGACCAGCTTATTTCAAACGCTCAACCGCAGCTTATCAACCCTTCCAACCGACGTGTAATAGTAATGCGATTCAGGGCTGCAGTGCCGATGCCTTACGCAACACCTATGACAACTCGATTGTCTACACCGACCATGTTTTAAGTCAGTTGATTCAAACTTTAGCGCAACAAAAACACTATCAAACCGGTTTTTGGTATTTGTCTGACCATGGTGAGTCGACAGGTGAACATGGTTTATATTTGCACGGTGCACCATATTCCATGGCGCCTACTCAACAAACCCATGTACCTATGCTGATGTGGTTTTCAGAAACTTGGCAACAACAAAATTCTGCGCAAGTGAATTGCTTAAAAGCACAACGCCAAGCAACATTGAGTCAGGATAATCTTTTCCCAAGTTTATTGAGCTTGCTGAACGTAAAAAGCAAAGTGATTGACCCGAAAAATGATATGCTGAATCAATGTTCTACCCCATTTACCGTCCAACCGCAGCACGAGTCATCACATGCCCAAAATATTAATCATCGAAGATGATTTTATGATTGCCGAATCGACCCAAACCTTACTCAAGTTACAGCAATTTGATGTTACTTGGGTAAATAACGGGATTGATGGCTTAAAGCAATTACAGCTGCACGATATCCAACTGGTGTTGCTGGACTTAGGCTTACCCATGATGGACGGCATGCAAGTATTAAAAAATATTCGCCAGTTACATCCACAATTGCCCGTACTGATTATTTCTGCGCGTGATCAATTGCAACAACGAGTTGATGGTTTAAATCAGGGCGCAGATGATTATTTAATTAAGCCCTATGAGTTTGATGAATTACTGGCGCGAATTTATGCCCTACTCAGACGCAGCGGTACACAAAATCCAGTGAATAATACTGCGCATATTTTAAGTTATGGCGATTTAGTCTTAGATACCGAACAACATTTGGCAAAATTCAAAGGTGAATATATTGAATTGTCGAATCGTGAATGGGCAATTTTAATGGCTTTGCTCAGCCACCCTAATAAAATTTTCTCTAAAAGTAATTTAGAAGATAAATTATACGATTTTGACAGTGAAGTCAGCAGCAACACAATCGAAGTCTATATTCACCATTTGCGCACCAAACTTGGCAAAGACTTTATTCGTACCATTCGTGGTTTGGGCTACCGTTTAGGGCAAATTTAATGCAATCCTACTCTTTGCAAAAACGTCTGATTATTTATGTTTCTATTTTTAGTGTCATGTTGGGCTGCGTTTTGGTATTTGCAGCGTATCGAATTGCCCTAGAAGAAATCAATGAAATTTTAGATGCACAAATGCAAAGTTTGGCAGAACGCATTGCAGAGAACCACCCTGAACCTACGCGAAGCCAAATCAATTTAAATCAGAAATATAGCGAAGAAGACTTATTTGTCGATATTTGGTCGTATGCTGATGCAACACCACAATTACACCCTCAAGGTGTGTTGCTACTACAACCTGTAGAAAAACCGGGTTTTTATAGTCATCAAACTGAATCTGGATTGTGGCATACCTATATTTTGCCGCAGGAAAATCTGCAAATTCAAATTAGCCAGCAAAACTCTGTGCGCCAATATTTAGCTTTAGAATTAGCGGCAAATATGTTTATTCCCTATGCACTATTTTTACCCTTTGCATTATTGGCTTTAGGTTGGCTAATTCACCATAATTTTCAACCGCTCAATGACTTTAAAAGTGAATTGGCACGTCGTAAAGCACAGGATCTCAACCCAATTCGCATGCTGGATTATCCTGTTGAGCTTGCACCCACTATTCAGGAAATGAATCAATTATTTACGCGAATTTCTGCCGCACAGCAGGATCAGCGTCAGTTCGTTGCCGATGCTGCACATGAATTACGTACCCCACTCACCGCACTTAATTTACAGGTACAAATTTTATTGCAGGAATTTCCACATAGTGATGCCCTAAATAATTTAAGCCAAGGAGTTTTACGATTGCAACATTTGGTCAATCAGTTATTAAGCTTAGCCAAACAAGATGCCTTAGATAGTCTAATTGAAAGCGATCAAACCCTATCCTTAAATCAAATGACCATTGCCTGTGTGGAACAGCTCATTCAATTGGCATTGCAAAAAGATATTGATTTAGGTGTCGAACAACGCCAAGAGTTGAATATCCACGGACAAAGTTCTACTTTACATTCCATTATTTATAATTTAATTGATAATGCGATTAAATATACCCCTCAACAAGGCGTGATTAATGTGACTATTTTTCAGCAAGCGCCGCATGCAATTTTGCAAATTGAAGACAGCGGTACAGGCATTGACCCCGCTCTATTCAACCAAATTCGACAGCGTTTTTACCGTATTCATAACCATGCAGAAATTGGCAGCGGCTTAGGTTTATCTATTGTAGATAAAGCCACGCAACGCTTAGGTGCAAGTCTAGATTTTTCAAAAAGTACCAGTTTAGGTGGTTTATGTGTGCAGGTTAAATTTCCGATGCGTTAAAATCAGGTTTTGAGTGTGGCAATTTATGCGCCAAGAACGCATAAGCAACCACGTTTAAACACCAAGTCACCCAGCCTGTCCAAAGGTTATGACTAAAAAAATGTGCACCGCGCATCATTTGCGCCCAACCCATCCCCATGCCCAAAATACATGCCGCAATCAAGAAAAAATAAGCACGTTTAGGTTGAGTAACTCGATAAATAAAATATCCGACCAATAAAGCAAAGCCACTAGAAGCATGCCCACCAGGAAAACAATGCCCTGCCGTTGCACTTAAATCCCACCAAACTCCACGCGCTGTGGCTATACTCATATCCCACGGGCAAGCATGTACCGACTGTGATTTAAGTACGGCAATCACACTAGTCGTTATCACCACCATCCAAAAGAAATAGCCAAACTCCCAACGACGGGTGCGTAATTTTTGCAATCTAAAAGACAACAACCAAGCCAGCAAATAACTCAGATATACCGCAATGAGGATATATTTGACATAACGGTGATTTAATTCAGCCAAAGCCCAGTCTTGTCGAAGTGGAAATTCTGCATGCGCATCTACGAAGGGTTGAATGAGCTGTAAATCTAGCCTGCCTGCAACACTAAAAAAATTGAGCAAGATCAGCAAACTCAGAATAAGTAAAATTGCTTGAAAAAGTAAAAATTTTGAATGCTGATGCCGCATGAGGAATACTCAACTCAGGTTATTTTATCGTCTGTTTTATACTTGCTTTAGAAAGATCAAGCAGGAATCAGGCATGCCGCCCAAGTTAATGCGATAATTGCCAAGGCAACAAATTGTGCTGCACTTCCCATATCTTTGGCATTTTTGGACAAGGGGTGTTGCGCCATCGAAACACGATCGACCACAGCTTCAATAGCAGAATTAATTAGTTCGACAATGATGGCAAGTAAACACACCACAATCATGAGTACCTGTTCAACACGACTGACAGGCATGAAAAAACTGAGTGGAATCAGCAGTGTATTAATCAGGATGATTTGCCGAAATGCAGCTTCATTTTTAAAGGCGGCTTTAAAACCTGCCAAAGAATAGCTTGTAGCATTCAGAATTCGCTGTACACCAGAAGTGCCTTTATAAGGAGAGCGTGGAAGCATAATGAATCTGATTTGAAATAAACCAGATGTTAAGTGGTTTAGCTTAAAATTGGCTTAACTACCAACGTTCGAGACTATAAATTAAATCTGTGTAACATGTAACATTATAAGTGCGCTTTTGAATAATAAGAAACCACCAGTAAAGAGACTGTAAATTAAATTGAACTTTGTTGCATAAAAATTCTTCAAAATACTGATTTTTTAGGATTTTTTAAATTTCAATCCAAAAATAAATTAAACAAAATCATACCCTTAGATATTTATGCAACAAAGCCTAGGCAAAGTGCAAATTTAAGTTTGCTGCTCTGCCGTAGAACGCGTGCAATTACGCCCACTGTGTTTTGCTTCATAAAGTTTATTATCTGCTATTTTTAGCACTTCGTTCACATCTGCTGCATCTTGAGGCCAAAATGCGATACCAACAGAGATGGTGATTTGCCCCATACCATTAATATTGGTTTGTTGCATGGTCGTTCTTAAACGCTCCGCAGCTTTATATGCCACACTTGGGTCGGCAGTCGTCATCAGCACTAAAAACTCTTCGCCCCCAGAACGGCAACAAATATCATGATCCCTAAAATTAGTTTGCATTATTTGGGCGAGCGTTTGCAGTACCATATCACCTTGATCATGCCCATAGTGATCATTAACTTTCTTAAAGAAATCAATATCAATAGCCAATGCTGCAAACTCAGTTCGGGTTTTGACCAACTCATTTAAAAATAATTGCATCCCACGACGGTTATATAAACCTGTCAATGGGTCCGTATTGACACGATGTTTTAACTCCGCAATCCGATGACTAAAGGTTTCCGAACTGAGTAATAATGAGGTTCTAAACTTTAATACCTCGAAATACCACGGGTCGACTTCTTTAATTTTATCTTGAATTTCAGCCTGATTGAGCATACTTGCCATACGTGCCAAGCGGTTCAAAGGTGAAGAAATAAAGCTTGAGATATACCAAACCACTAAGAAAATAAATAAGTAAAAAAAGAAGATCCCAATCGATACTTTTAAAATCAGCGTATTGGCTTGTGCAAGTAAATCATCAGTCGGCTGCTGAGAAACTACAATCCATTTTACACTAGGAATATGTGCAAAACCCGCCAAATTATCTATACCTAAACTATTCTTTAAACGGATTGATCCCTTTCTATGATTATTAATATAGTCTAAACCCGTATTATTGATAATTTTTTCACCAATGCGCTTTTTATCTGGATGAAAAATAATACGATTATGTTGATCAATCACATACATATAACTTTTTTTATAATCATACTGAGTATTGAGCATGGTATTAATCAAGTTCTGCTCCTGTAAATAAATCGTACCACTGATTAAGCCTAAATATTGATGTGTTTTATCATAAATAGGTTGTGACATCATGACGATTAAATTATTACTTATAGACCAATAGGGAGATGAAATATAAGTTTTCTTTTTTTTAATAGATCCATCAATACCAATGGTACTATAAGCCTGATTAAAATTAAGTTTTAATGTATTAGGTGCATAAGCTAAAATATGTTTATTCTGCTCTACCAATAAAACGCTATTAAAATTATTCGATTGATTTTTTAAGCGTTTTACTTCTTCTTTTCTAACTTGTGTATTATAAAAATTTTTTTCTAATAAACGTGCACTATAATCCAACTCTTGCAGCATATCTGAAAAATGTTGATTGGCACTGGTGGCAATTTTTTCTGCATATTTTTCATTGATCACAAGTGAATTTTGAATTAATTGTTGTTTAATTACATAATTTAAAATAAAAATACTTACGACAAATAAGCCTGATACACTTAAAATTGTGGAAATTAAAATAAGTTTACGCAGATCCAATCCGAGTCGTAGTAAAAATTGTTTCAACAGTTCCTACCCCAAAAAATTCATAAACTGCGACAAATGTCGATTTTAACACATAATTTTACAACTCAATCACATATTTGAAAGCAATACAGTTGAATTTTAGTTGTCTATTTTTGATGTTCAATTCCACAAATTGGATAATTCCCTTGTTGCTGACCACCACCTCAATTCAGAAATATATCCTGAAAATAGAACTTCTACCACACATCTCCCAAGAATGCACCGTCTAACAACAAAGAATGACAACTTGACGTTTTTTGTACTTAATTTTTTTGGAAAACCGTGACTATTAGATAAACTTCTAGGATCAATTATACACAAAATTACAAAAATTAAATATTTGCTCTATGCTTTAAATTCACTCTATCCACTTAATAAATAAATTGTTTTCTCTTATGTTTAAGACACTTTTCACTTTAAGCAATTGCTGACTTTTAACAGCATGTATTGTGGTTGACGGAACAGCATCGGGGCAGATTTCCAATATCGTCATTCAACCTCAAATTCCACCCAGTACACCTCTAGAACACCCTGCTCAACAAACTATTTATGTGCCAACATCTAAGCCTTATCCTACACAAACATGGCAACAAAAACTCAAAATTAAAACCTATGATGGCCGCTGCGTAGATTTTAGTCGCAGTAATCAACGTTCCATTCAGACTTCACATTGTCATGATGGAACCAATCAGTATTTCATTTTCCATCCTGATCAAAGTATTACCGTGCAAGGCAAATGTCTAGATGTAGCAGGAAAACAGAAACATGATGGTGCGGAAGTCATTGCTTATAGCTGTAATGGACAAAGTAACCAAAAATGGTATCTCGATGGTCAGCGTATTCGTAGTGCAGATACAGGCAAATGTTTAGATATTTATAATGGGAAAATGAAAATGTATAGCTGCAATCAAAATCGTGGGCAGAAGTTTAGTTTTATTGCATTATAAATAAATGAATCACTCCTTCCCTCAGCCTAGCCTGCTCTTTTAAAGATGGCGGAATTAGCGATTGATGATTTAAAAACAACTTATAAAAAATCTAACACCATTAATTAAGGATGCTGGCTAAACAAATCAAAAATCACTTTTCTTAACCACTGATGACAGGTTTGGTGATGACAAGACGTATGCCAATACTGTCGTACAGGATAAGTTGGGAAGTTCAACGGCGCACTTACTACTTGTAAATTCCCACGTGCCAACAATACCTCACTTAAATAATAAGGTACTGTCGCAATCATATCGGTTTCTTGCACAATTAAACCAACGCCCAAATAACTTGGAATACTCATTAAAATATTACGTCTTAAACCGCGATTGCTTAATTCATTTTCAATATGGTAGTGACCTATACTGGTATCCACATCGACATGCGATTCACGAATATAAGCTTCAACATCTAAACTTTTTTCACAGATGCGTGGATGATCTTTACGACTAATCACCACATAATATTGTAAAAATAATTGCTGCTGATAAAAACCCTGTTCTAATTCAGGTAAAAATCCAATCGCAAAATCAATTTCACCATTTGCCATTTGATAACTGGTTTCACGGGTAATAGGACGAATTTTAATCCGTACCGAAGGCGCATGTTTTTTTAAAAACTTTGTCAGCTTTGGCAATAGAACCAAATGCGAAACATCGGTCATTGCCAAGGTAAATAATTGATCGGAATGGGTCGGATCAAAATCGACTTTAAAGTTATTAACCGTTTCAATTTTATTAAGAATTTCACTAATCGGTGAAAAAATCTGTTTCGCCAACTCTGTTGGCAACATTTCATTGCCCACCCTTAAAAATAATGGGTCATTAAAATGCTGACGAATTTTATTTAAACAGTTACTAACCGCAGGCTGACTCATGCCCAACGCATCTGCGGCAGCAGACACATTTTTTAATTTATACACATAATAAAAAATCTGTAGCAGTCTGCTATCTAACTTAAACATATCCATCTATCCTTAGAATCAGTTTCACTGCTCAGTTTTCATCCTTATTTAACGCCAAGCTTTTAATTTAGAGCTATGTCCAATGCCTACATTAAAACAATTGGTCGGATCCAATTTTTTATAGTGCTGCTTCAGGGCAGGCTTCGCCACATATAAATGCCCAACATTATGCTCTGCAGGATACTCTGCCCCACGTGCATCAAGCAATGACCACATTTGATGTTCCATCGCCAACGGGTCTAGACCTTTTTTAATAATATAGTCCTGATGAAAGACATGACATAGAAAATGACCATAATACAACTTATGTATAATCGCCTGCTCCAACTCTGCAGGCAAGGTTTCAACCCATTGCTGATCATTACGTCTTAACGCAATATCTAAAGCGACAATGTCTTCCACTTCATTTCGATGTGTATCACGATAACGGATTGCAGCACCTGCCACAGCAAAGCGATGCAAAAATGCCTTACGTCCTTCATCTTCATTACATAGAAAAAAACTGCCGGAACTGCGCGTGATAAAATAATCCAGTAAAAACTGCTGTACTACCGCAACATCTTGCTGCTCAATCCGCAAAATTAAATGATGCTCATACAAATCACGAAATTGGTTCATGCGTTCAGGTAAATGATTTGGCAACAGTTTCGTGAACATTTGCAAAACTTTATCTGACAATCCACGCATACCCCAACGGGTTAGAAAACCATCGACTTTGTCTTTCATGGCAAAAGCGGCAGGTACTTTACTGGTGCCAAATTTCTCAATAAACAAAAAGCTGTCTTTGCCGTATTCTGCGCCAATGTCATAGGCATCTCGATGAATATACTCGCCTGCAATCGGTACACGCGGCAAATCACGCAATAAAAAACGGCGAATCGCGGTTAAATCATCCTGTTGATTGCTGCCGATATAAAACACCTGACTCGGAATTTTCTCAAACGTATCCAAACGCACCGCAAACACACAGACTTTACCTGCAGAACCTGAAGCTTCAAACAAACGGCTCGGGTCGGCATTAAATCGTGCAGGGGTATCGGCATCGACTTGCGTAACATCATGTACATAACGCTGATCTGAAGCACAGCAATGTTCTGAATATTCAATATCTTCAGGGCGATATTGTTGTTGCTCAAGTTTGGTTAAAATTTCTTCTGGCGAGCTTCCTAAATTCACCCCCAAATGGTTGATGAGTTGCAACTCGCCCAGTTCATTGACCTGGGCATATAAAGCCAACTCAGTATAGGCTGGGCCACGTCTGACCAATGCACCACCTGAATTATTACATACCCCGCCCAACACCGAAGCGCCAATACAAGACGAACCAATGACTGAGTGTGGCTCACGCTGATGCGGCGCCAAATGTTGTTCCAAAGCATCTAGTGTTGCACCAGGCAAGCAAATCACTTGCTTGGCATCGTTGATGAGCTGGATACCTTTTAAACGTTGGGTGTTAATCAAAATCACAGGACGATCATAGTCATCACCAAAAGGGGTAGAGCCGCCCGTGAGTCCTGTATTGGCGGCTTGCATAATAATAATGCAATCTGCGGCCACAGCCACTTGTAACACTTGCCACTGCTGCAATAAAGAACCTGGCGTGACCACCGCAAAAACCTGTCCTTCGCCAAAACGTCGCCCTTGACGATATAAACGAGTATCCGATTCATGGGTCAATACATGCGCTTTTCCCACAATATCAACTAGGTTTTTAAGGGTTGCTGCAGCATCAAATTGTGTTATTGAAGAAATTGTCTGTGGCATAGTGTACAAGTCCTGAAACAAGGTGAAAAATACAATTAAGCGATTCAGCCAAATGCAACGGTTGATGGATTGATCGCTCCTGTTGGCAATTTAGCCTTTCAGTTCACGCTCAAGTTGTACCAAGCAATCTGAATTAATCGCTTGAATGTTTTTAGCCCCCGTTAAGGTCATTGCGACGCGCATTTCTTTATCAATCAATTCGAGTAAATTACTCACACCCGCCCCGCCTGCTGCACCTAGTGCATAAATAAAAGCACGTCCGAGCATACAAGTATCCGCACCCATCGCCAACATGCGCACCACATCTAGGCCATTACGAATACCTGAATCCACTAGAATTTTAAGATCTCCTTTCACCGCATCAGCAATTGGCGGTAAAGCACGTGCAGTCGAGAGCACACCATCTAACTGACGACCACCGTGATTGGACACCACAATTCCATCAGCCCCAAAACGAACAGCATCCTTAGCATCTTCTGGGTCTAAAATGCCTTTAATGACCATTGGGCCATCCCAGAATTCACGAATCCACTCCAAGTCTTTCCATGAAATAGATGGGTCAAAGTTATTGCCTAACCAGCCAATATAATCTTCAAGTCCTGTTGGTTTGCCTAAGTATTTAGAGATATTGCCCAAGTCGTGCGGACGACCAAGTAAGCCAACATCCCATGCCCAGTTTGGATGCATCACTGCCTGCATATAGCGTCGCATAGCAGCATTTGGACCACTCATGCCCGAGTGCGCATCCCGGTAACGTGCGCCAGGCACAGGCATATCTACTGTAAAGACCAAGGTTGAACAGCCTGCTGCTTTGGCACGTTCCAAAGCATTGCGCATAAAACCACGGTCACGCAATACATATAATTGAAACCACATTGGGCGTGAAATGGCAGGCACCACTTCTTCAATAGGGCACACCGACACAGTAGATAAGGTAAACGGAATGCCTTTTTTGTCAGCCGCAACTGCAGCCTGTACTTCACCACGGCGTGCATACATGCCTGTTAAACCCACAGGTGCCAACGCCACAGGCATTGACAAGGTTTCATTAAATAAGGTGGTTTCTAAACTCAAAGCCGACATGTCATTCAAAACACGTTGGCGCAATGCAATTTGTGAAAGGTCTTCCACATTTCTTTTCAGCGTTTGTTCCGCGTACGCACCTCCATCAATATAGTGAAATAAAAATGGCGGTAAACGGCGTTTAGCTGCTTCGCGGTAATCATTCGCAGAAGAAATAATCATGGCGCTATCCTGTTTAATCGACTCGCACGCTGACGACGCGCATCTTCCTCGTCGATCATGCGTACTTGTTGAACTACAAATTCAATATGTCCACACACTGCCGTACGGGCAGCTTCTGGATCCTGACGTTCAATTGCATCCATCACTTGAAAGTGTTGATCATGCAACTGATCAAAACGGTGGGCTTCGGTATAAACTTTACGTCTGCCCAAAACTACGTTGTATTGCAACAAATCAAATAAGCCGCGCATCATTTGAATGAGCACCAAATTGTGCGATGCCTCGGCAATTGCCAAATGAAACTTGGCATCGGCAATTGCCGCCTGATCGTCATCACCCAAAATCTGAAAATGAGCGATTTGCTCATAACAGGCACGGATGTTTTTCATATCCTCAGCAGTTGCCCGCTGTGCGGCATACCATGCCGTACCACCCTCAAGCACCATTCGCGCTTCCTGCACATCAAAACGATAAGCAGGATCTTCATCAATCAGGTTACTTAAAGGCTGCACAATTTGATATTGCGACCAATTGGTGGGTAGCTGTTGCAAAAAAGTACCCGCTCCAACTTTGCTGACCAACATGCCCTGACTAGTCAATTGCTGAATAGCTTCACGCAAAGAGGAACGGGAAACCCCGAGTTGTTCACATAACTTTCTTTCGGCAGGCAATCGGTCTCCGACTTGCATCTGATTTTTTTCAACCAGTGTGCGCAGGTCTTGTACAACTTTGTCGGAAACTTTCATGCGGCAATCCTCTTGTGCATGTGGTTATGGAATCATCCATGGGAACACATAAGCTTGTAGAGTGATAATAATACCGATCATTACGGTGAACGTGATACTGTGTTTCACGGTAAAGCGGAATAAATCCGATTCTTTTCCAACTAAACCTACTGCTGCGCAGGCAATTGCAATCGATTGTGGTGAAATCATTTTACCTGTTACCCCACCACTGGTATTGGCAGCAACTAACAAGACTTCTGGTACACCAATTTGCTGTGCAGTTGTAGCTTGCAAGGCAGCAAACAAGGCATTGGCTGATGTATCCGAACCTGTTAAGAACACCCCAATCCAACCTAAAAATGGCGAGAAGAATGTGAAAGCATGGCCTGTGTGTGACAAAGCCAGTGCCAAAGTCGCAGACATACCTGAATAATTGGCAATAAATGCAAAAGCCAACACCATCCCAATCGAATAAATCGGTGTTTTAAGCTCGTTGATAGTTTCTGCAAAAGTTTTAACAGCTTCACGCGGTTTCATTTTTAAGTAAATGATGGTGATGACAGCCGCAATCATAATTGCAGTCCCTGTTGCACTCAGCCAATCGAACTTAAAGATCGCATCGTAGTCTTTAACCTCAGCAACCACAGGCGGCATCTTTTGCACCAATTGGTGTAAAAATGGCACCTTGATGGAAATTACCCAGTCGTGCATTGCCCCATCTTTGGCAAATAAATCTTTAAACGGTTTGATGCTCCAAATGGTGACCATCACCGTTAACACTGCAAATGGAGACCATGCTTTAACAATCTGACCCATGCTGTATTTTTGCTGTTGTTCTGCAACTAAGTTGGCATCTACTTTTGTGTCTGCATCGCTAAAACGGAAAATGTGTTTTGGCTGCCAGAATTTAAATAACACCGTTAAACTAATCAAAGATGCAATAGCAGCTGTAATGTCGGGTAACTCAGGTCCAACAAAGTTAGAGGTCAAGTATTGTGCAATTGCAAAAGCACCACCACCCACCAACACTGCAGGCCAAGTTTCCTTAACACCGCGCCAGCCATCCATAATTGCCATAATCCAGAACAGCACAATTGGCACCATAAATGGCAACTGACGTCCAACCATCTGGCTAATTTCCATAGTTTCTACACCCGAAACCTGACCCGCCACAATAATTGGGATCCCCATTGCACCAAACGCAACAGGTGCAGTGTTCACAATCAAACATAAACCCGCAGCGTATAAAGGTTTAAAACCCAAACCCACCAGCAAAGCTGCAGTAATTGCCACTGGCGCCCCAAAGCCCGCTGCACCTTCTAAAAATGTGCCAAACGCAAAGCCTACTAATAGCATCTGGAGACGCTGATCTTCTGTAATCGACAGAATAGATGAGCGAATAATGTTAAATTGCCCTGTTTTTACAGAGATTTTATATAAGAATAGCGCGCCAATAATAATCCATGCGATTGGCCATAAACCGTAGAAAAAACCATAGATTAATGAAGCAAAAGCCATTGGTGCAGGCATGCCATAGGCAAATAACGACACTAATAACGCCAAAATAACCGTAATTGTTCCCGCAACACTTCCCTTTAAGCGAAATACTGCCAATGCCAAAAAGAAAAATATAATCGGGATTGATGCAATAAGACTCGAAATCCAAATATTTGCCATTGGATCATAGATCTGTTGCCAATGTTGAAGCATTGTCATCTCCTTGAAATGCTCACTCAAACGTAAACATAGGTTTAAGCATAGAGGTAAAAATTCTAATTTTGGTCTGACCAATATTGAGATAAAATCAAAATCCCCTCAATATTTGCAACAAATAATAGTTTTACACAAGAAAAAGTCAACATTGGTCTGATTATTTATTAAAATGGTCATACCAGTTTAAATAAAGGTGTTCTTTGGTTGCAGCATAAAAAAATACGCTAAAGAACAATTTAAACTTTGTTTTTTCTGTAGTTTTTAAAAGGAAGGAAAAACCAAATTTATTCTGCACAGCCTTATACAACTTTAGTCCAATACAATGAAATAAGTGTGATTTCTAGCAAGATGAATTGAACCCTTGATAAATCTTTACGTCCAAATACATCTAACGCGAGTCGGAAATCATTTTTTCAGAACTTTATAATTTGTTGGCATCGGCTATGGTAATAAAGGGCTTAACTTTTGTGAAGTCTTGCCCCTGCGCATCCATCACGGTTTCTACGTTACCCATCGCAGCGTTTAAGATTTTCGTTCCACCTGCAAAGTAAATATTTTCATGCGGCTGATACTCTGTTGCAAAACGACCCAATTCTTTGCCTGTATGAATATCTAAGATATGCACCACATTGCCTGACGATGGCGACACAGCAACACGTTGTCCATCTACTGAAAGCGCCATGTTCTGCATGGAAACCTTCGACTGGCGTACAGCAATTCATTTTGCCTGTTTTAATTTTAATGGATACCCCATCAGCAAAACTTTGACGGGAATCTAAAATGGATTGTCCATCTTGGTTGGAATACATACCATCCAACCACTGTTCATTAAGCTTACCTGCAGTTTGATGAATTTAAGCATAAGTAACTAATTTTATGATATTTAAATGTATTTCTAATAAGCGCTCTTTGTGGTCAGGAATCATATTGACCACGACCACTTTTCCAAAGCCTTGCGAAAGGCGAATCACAGTCACTGGACCATCTCAGTTATTGCCGAAAAAAAAGACTTGTTGAATATTCGGTGGCTGCTGTATATAAGTCGAATCTGCATCGCCTTGTGTGCTGACACAACTGGTTAAAGCCGGCACGCCTTAAAGCAGATGTTTAAACACTTTGTTGCAATATTCATGTTCTTGTTCTGTCTAAACAGCAAAATGAAAAGTATTGTTTTTGTTTGGCTTGTGTTTTTAGATGATAGTTGTTTTTAACTGAAATCGTCCCAATTCATCTCGATACGACCTTGAAGATTGTTGGCGTGGCATTCATTGCGCAATCGCATATTTGTTTTATAATTTTAAATCTAGGTTCAAGCCAGACTATCCAATAGCAGGTCAGGTTCAGATAAACAGAAATATAACATTACATCCTGTTAAAATGCCAAGCATGATAAAAGCTTGTTTTGTCGATGCAATGACAGTAATTCCATACCAATTCAAGCATTTAAACTCAGGAATATCAGGATGTGCCGAAATGCAGTTGTTGGAACTTAAAACCTTGCGTAAACAGCTTCGACAACAACGCAGAGCAGTCACGCGTACCCAACAGCAACAAGCGCAGCAAGCTGTTTTGCAGCGCCTACTACGGCTGCCAAAATTTCAGTACGCAAAAAAAGTGGGGCTGTATTTAGATGCATTTGGTGAAATTCATACACAGCGCATCATTGAATATTGCTTCGTACAAGGCAAACAAGTGTATTTACCAATGATTTGCAATATGAATCAACGCTTGGTGTGGGTACAAATCAGCCTACAACAATATCGTAAGCAGCGTTTTACCCATCATCGTCTAGGGATGCAAGAACCAAGAACAAGTCGCGGGAAACACATCTCGCATTTAGATATGCTATTGATGCCCTTATTGGCCTGCGATACACACGGCACCCGAATTGGAATGGGTGGTGGTTATTATGACCGCACGCTGGCATCTGCTCCACAGCGTCCCTATCGCTTAGGTATTGCACATGATTTTCAGCTGATTCATGCAAACTTGCCACGTGAAAATTGGGATCAACCTCTAGATGCCTTACTGACACCACAGTATTTTTTACAGTTTAAACGCAACTAGAAATGCTAAATTGATCAATTTGACTGAGCAGGTCAATTTAAAATCAAATACTTAGCTACTTTTTAAACAATTTATGTTGACCTACCCTTGTATTTTTAAAAATACCCATCACTATAAAAAACATGGCAACACCGTTGTCACTCATTAGGAGTGCCCATGTCTGAAATTATTATGAATCAAGAAACCTTAGAGCCTCAGGTTCCAAGTGTATTACCACTTTTAGCGCTACGTGATGTGGTGGTGTATCCGCACATGCAAATCGCGCTATTTGTAGGTCGTGAAAAATCGATCAATGCAGTTGATGTGGCTCGTAACAGTGACAATCTAGTATTTGTAGTTGCGCAAAAAGATTCGCTTACAGAAGAAATTGATCACGACAATTTGTATCAATACGGTACTGTCGCGAAGATTGTGCAAGTTGTGAATCACGAAAATGATGAAAACTGTATCAAAGTGCTGATTGAAGGCTTATACCGCGCCAAACTCGAAAAAATTATTGATGAAGACGCGTATTTGACTGCTGAACACAGCTTAAGCCCAATGACTGTTGCGATGGATGAAAATACCCAAGCAACACGCTTGCAAGAATTACGTGCCTTATTTGCGCAATATGCAGAAGCAAAATTACGCAATGCACGTGAACTGATTGCTGCTGCCAATAAAATTGAAGATTTATTGCAGTTGTTGTTCTTTGTTGCAACCCGCGTGCCATTGAATATTGATGTTAAACAAAAATTCCTTGAGCACGACGAGTTTGAAGCTCACTTAACCGAGTTAATGACTTATTTATTGCAACAGTCTGAAGAACAGCAGATTGAGCAAACTTTGCATGACTCAGTTAAACGTCAGATGGAAAAAAATCAGCGTGAATACTTCTTAAATGAGAAGATGAAAGTCATTCAACGCGAACTGTCCGATATGAACGGCGGTGCGGAAGATGATGTCGCTGAAATTGAAAAACGTCTGGCCGAAGCAGACTTGCCTGAGCATGTACGTAAAAAAGCAGAAGCTGAGTTCCGTAAACTAAAAGCGATGCAACCTGCATCTAGCGAAGCAGCTGTTGTACGTAACTATCTGGAAGTTATTTTAGATACGCCATGGAACAAAGCCAGTAAAGTCAGTATTAACTTGGCGAAAGCACAAGAAATTTTAGATGCCGACCATTATGGTTTAGATGAAGTTAAAGACCGTATTGTGGAATACCTTGCTGTGCAGTCGCGCGTGAAAAAACTCAAAGGTCCAATTCTGTGCTTGGTTGGTCCTCCAGGTGTAGGTAAAACCTCACTAGGTGAGTCGGTTGCCAAAGCCACTGGACGTGAGTTCGTGCGCATGGCGCTAGGCGGCGTACGTGATGAAGCGGAAATTCGCGGTCACCGTCGTACCTATATTGGTGCGATGCCAGGTAAAATTGTGCAGTCATTGACCAAAGTTGGGGTTAAAAACCCGCTATTCTTGCTCGATGAAATTGACAAAATGGCACAGGATTACCGTGGTGACCCTGCCTCTGCTTTGTTAGAAGTACTTGATCCATCACAAAATAACAAGTTTAACGATCACTATTTAGATCTAGACTTAGACTTGTCTGAAGTGATGTTCATTTGTACTGCCAACAGCATGAATATTCCAGAAGCTCTACTAGATCGTATGGAAGTGATTCGTCTACCGGGTTATACCGAAGATGAAAAAGTGAATATTGCAGAACGCTATCTTGTACCTAAAGCCATCAAAAATAACGGCTTGCGTGCTAAAGAATTGACGGTTCATGAAGAAGCGATTCGTGACATTGTACAGCGCTATACGCGTGAAGCAGGTGTGCGTAGTCTGGAACGTGAAGTGTCAAAAATTGCCCGTAAAGTGGTGAAAGAAGCAGTCAGCAAAAAAGCCAAAAACCTACAGGTAGATGTGACTTCACAAAACTTGCCTGATTACCTTGGTCCGTACAAATTTGACTATGGTATGGCAGAAGAAGAAGCTGAAGTCGGCCGCGTAAATGGCTTGGCTTGGACTTCAGTGGGTGGTGAATTACTTACCATTGAAGTAGCAACCATGAAAGGCAAAGGCAATTTCATCACCACAGGTTCATTGGGTGACGTGATGCAAGAGTCGATCAAAGCTGCGATGACCGTTGTGCGTACCCGTGCTGACAGCTTAGGCATTGAAGCGAGTGTATTTGCCGAAACCGATGTGCACGTACACTTGCCAGAAGGTGCAACACCTAAAGATGGTCCATCTGCAGGTTTGGCATTGACCACAGCATTGGTGTCTGCGTTTACAGGTATTCCAATTCGTCCTGATATTGCCATGACTGGTGAAACCAGTTTACGTGGTCGTGCAATGCGCATTGGTGGCTTGAAAGAGAAACTTCTTGCGGCACATCGTGGTGGTATTAAACTGGTATTTATTCCACAAGAAAACGTGCGTGACTTATCTGAAATTCCAGACAATGTCAAAGATGGCTTGGAAATCAAGGCTGTAAAAAGCATTGATGAAATCTTGCCTTTGGCACTGACCAGTATGCCTAAGCCTTTAACCAAGGCACCTATTGTGAAGCCAGTAGCAGCAGGCAAAGCAGCACGTCATTAAGCCAGTGACTTTACTTTGCATAACAACTACTCAAAAGAGCACCTAGGTGCTCTTTTGTCGCATTTAGATTCTGGATTTAAAATAGTTGAATTATTTTTTTAAACAGATCCTATATTTTTAATTCAATTTCCTTGAAAAATAGGGAAACCGTCTATATATAAATTTGAGATACATCGCGCTGTATGTTTCTTGTTTGGTCTATTTAGACCGATAAATTGATCAGACGCTTTTGAATGAAGCGTGCTTCATGGTCTGGTCATCTATATCTCCAGATAGATGACCTTTTAATCGCAGTCCTAGTTCAATTCAGGGCTGCGTTTTTTATGCACTGCGATCATCCATCAAGGTGATAAAAGCTGTGTAACAAAGCCATTTACAACATGCGCCATTTTTTCAAAATTTACCGTTTTTAAAGTATCACTTGTAGTATGACGAAGTGCACTGCGATAACTACCTGTATCGGTTATTAAAATAGCTGGAATATCATATTTCCAATAGTTTAAATGATCTGAAAAATCCATCCCCTTGACGAAAGTCGGTGCCACCACGCGTTCACATTGCAGTTGGTTCAAACGCTGCATCGCATTGCAATAGGCTGCACTCACTTCACGTGACTGAATATTGCTCAACGCCGCAATAAAATTGCCATGACTGGGGTAAATCCACTTTATACCGATTGGGTAATTTTGCACCAAATTGCTGTCGTAATAACCAATCATATCGAGCACATACACCGCACTAATTTTTTCTTTTTCAGCCTGCACAGATTTGGCATGTACAAAACTGCCCATTGACTCGGTTTTAAAAAATGGTGGTTCTGCCAAGGTATAAAATACAAATTCGACATTTTGACTAAGTTTATTCTTTTCCTGCGCCAAAATTCGTGCTGTTTCGATTACACCCGCCACGCCAGAAGCGTTGTCATTTGCGCCCTGCTGCTGTCCATATACATCGTAATGCGCACCAAAAATCGTTTTTTTCGCAGAACCGATATTCAGCTTACACACTACATTACGGTAGCTTTGCTGATTGACCACATAATTCTGAAACTGACACGGTATTCCAAATACCCGCATCTGTTCCCGAATCCATGCCGAAACCCGATTCAGTTCATTCACATTTTTATAATGACGATACTGTTCGGAATTACCTAACCCCTGCTGCCCAATCACTTGCTGCATATAGACTTGTAAATTGTTTGGTTCTGCCGATTGCTCCGCTGGAGCAGAAAATGTAGCAGTGCTCATCAATCCCATACTCGCGCCCAATACCCATACATATAACTGCTGACTTTGAAACGTGCGCATGCTGATAATTCCAATACAAAAAGACCAATAAGATTGTCGAGTATTAAAGCAACAGCCTGTTGGCAAATTCAATTGCAAATTGTGTCGTTACACAGCGCTTGTATTGAATCATGGTTATAATGTGAGATTCTAATTGCTCGCTACATGAACTCGCCTATGAAAATTCGCATTCTGACCATTGGACAAAAAATGCCGACTTGGGTGCTGACTGGTTTTGAAGATTATTTCAAACGGATTCAGCCTTTTGTACAGACGCAAATTGTCGAACTGCCGATGGCGAAACGTGGCAAAAATGATTCTGAAGCCGATATTCTAAAATACCGCCAAATTGAAGGTGACAGCATTTTAAATGCCATGAAAACCAATGAGGTGTTAATTGCCTTAGAAGTGGGCGGCAAAGAGTTCAGCACCGAAAAACTTGCTGAAACGATGAAAGGCTGGATGCTAGAAGGTAATGATGTCGTCCTGGCGATTGGTGGACCAGATGGTCATTCTGAAGAAGTACGTAAAGCAGCAGCATGGCATTGGTCCTTATCCAAACTAACTTTGCCACACCCTTTGGTTCGCGTGATGCTGATCGAACAGCTATACCGTGCCATGAGCATTAACCATAACCACCCTTATCACCGTGCCGGTTAAATAAGACGACTCAATTTACACGTGAAGTTATAGCAGTATCACCAATTTAAGCAACGTTGCAAAGCTGCAACATAGCGTTGAACAAAAGTACATTTCGCTGCACACACTTTTTTGCGATGCTGTAGAACAGCAGGCTTTAGGGATCTAAGCATGAACTTACAGACATTACCTGGTTTATTTATCTCACATGGTTCGCCCATGTTGGCACTCAATCCTGAACAGGTCGGGCCCGCGCTTAGCCGTTTAAGGGACAATTTGCCAACACCGCAAGCCATTGTGGTGATGTCTGCGCATTGGGAAAGTAATGCACTGGAAGTCAATACAGGCATTCGTCCTGAAACATGGCATGACTTTCGTGGTTTTCCTGAAGCTTTGTATGCTTTACGCTACCCTGCACCTGGTTTGCCTGAACTGGCAGAAGATATTTTGCAACGTTTGACTGATGCTGGCTTTGCTGCACATGCCAACAGTACACGTCCGCATGATCATGGTGTATGGATGCCTTTACTACACATGTACCCCGATGCCAATATTCCAGTGATTACCATTTCTTTGCCCATAAATATGAGCGCCGAACAGATTTATTACATTGGGCAAAGTTTATCGCCATTGCGTGAACAGCAAATATTACTGATTGGTTCAGGCAGCATTACCCATAACTTACGTGAATTGTCCTGGAATATACCCCATGCAGCTGTGCCTGAATGGGCATCTAGTTTCCGTAATCGTGTGGTGCAGCATTTAAGTCATCGCAATTATGATGCTGTGCTGGATTGGCAACAATTGCCGCATGTGGCACGTAACCATCCAACGTTAGAACACTTTGCACCGTTATTTTTTGCAATGGGTACAGGCGATCGATTTAACATTGTGCATAGTAGCTTTAGTATGGGTTCACTCGGTATGGATATTTATCGTTTTGATTAAGCACTTTGCCAAACAAAAACGACCATAAGGCTATATTTTGAATATCATGATTGATCTGAGAATGTTGAATACAGCCTTGAAAATGAGCACTCTTTCTAAAAATAAAAATTGATCATCAGCCATCAGTAAAATAAGTACTGAAAGTTCCTTCTCTTGGCCATATATGACTCAGTATAAAGATATATGCCGTGCCAGAGAACGAGGGAATCGTAAATATCGTTTTAAGCAGATTTGTAAAAGAAGTCTTTTTAACCATCAATACTTAACAATACTTATGTTATAGCCCGCACGCCAAAAAACCAATACAATACCGATATGAGTTATCCAATACATTTTAGAAAGAAAATATTAGCCAAGCTTGAAGAAGGTCAATCTATCCGAGCGGTTGCTCAGCACTTCGAAATTAATAAAAATACAATTGTCGAATGGAAAAAGCGAATCGAAATAAAAAGAACTCGGCCAAGAAAACCATCTAAAGTTGATGATGATGCCTTACGTGCAGATGTTGAGCAATATCCTGATGATTATCAATATGAACGCGCTGCTCGTTTTGGTTGTGGTACTTCTACAATTGGAGATGCGCTCAAGCGTCTAAATATCACAGTTAAAAAAAGACCTTACGGCACCCGAAAGCAAAAACAGAACTCAGAGAGCAGTATTTAAAAGATTTGAACCGATTAAGGTATCAACACCCGATCATCTATCTTGATGAAAGTGGATTTAAATCTCATGAGCATAGACCTCAGGGTTATTCAAAACAGGGAACTCCTTGTTATGGAACATATAATTGGCAATTAAAAAATCAAACCAATGCAATAGGAGCAATCCATGAGGGTAAGTTATTTGCAGTGGGTTTATTTGATTGCAAAGTAAATTCGGATGTATTTCATTTTTGGGTAGATCAGTTTTTATTACCAGAGTTACCCTCGAATAGTATAATTGTCATGGACAATGCAGCCTTCCATAAACGACAAGATATACAAGATCTATTAAGCCAACATGGGCATCAAATACTTTGGTTACCACCGTATAGTCCTGACCTTAATCCTATTGAAAAAATGTGGGCATGGGTGAAGGCAAAAAGGAAAAAATGGTTGGTTAACTCAATAGATAAGCTTTTTAGTCGTTTCTTTAACGAGTGTATGGGTAATTAAACGGTTTGACTATACCAAACCACACCATTTGCTAAGCATCAACCAAAAAAACCGATGCATGTGCATCGGTTTTTTGAAAGTCTATTTAAGCCAAAGCTTAGAATACACCTTGCGCTAACATGGCATCGGCAACTTTTACGAAACCAGCAATATTCGCACCATCTACATAGTTTACAGTACCATCTTCTTGAGTACCGTATTTCACGCAGTTACGGTGAATTTCTTTCATAATTGCATGTAAACGCTCATCCACTTCTTCAAACGTCCAACCTAAACGAATCGCGTTTTGAGACATTTCAAGACCAGAAGTTGCTACGCCACCTGCATTTGAAGCTTTACCTGGTGCATACAAGATTTTCGCTTCAACGAATTTCTCTACAGCATCCAAAGTAGAAGGCATGTTTGCACCTTCAGCTACACAGATCACGCCATTTGCAAGTAAAATAGCAGCATCATCACCAGTTAACTCATTTTGAGTTGCACATGGCAATGCGATGTCACACTTAATACCCCAAGGTCGTTGACCTTCAAGATATTCGAAACCGTGTTTAGACGCAAATTCAGAAATACGACCACGTTTTACGTTTTTAAGTTCCATCACCTCAGCAAGTAATTCTGGTGTGAAACCTTCTTTCACGTACACAGTACCATTGGAGTCAGAAAGTGAAACCACTTTCGCACCCAAGTACATTGCTTTATCTGCAGCGAATTGTGCAACGTTGCCTGAACCAGAAATCGCAACAACTTTATCTTTGAAGGAATCGCCACGAGTCTTGAGCATTTCCTCAGCGAAATACACAGTACCGTAACCTGTAGCTTCTGGACGCGCCAAAGAACCACCGAAAGACAAGCCCTTTCCTGTGAATACACATGAAGTGTCATTGCTAAGTTTTTTCATCATGCCTGCCATGTAACCTACTTCACGGCCGCCTACACCAATATCACCCGCAGGAATATCAGTGTTAGAACCTAAATGACGATATAACTCGATCATTAAAGCTTGGCAGAAACGCATAATTTCGCCTTCAGACTTACCTTTAGGGTCAAAGTCTGAACCACCTTTACCACCACCCATCGGCAATGTAGTCAAAGCATTTTTAAAGGTTTGTTCAAAACCTAAGAATTTTAAAATAGAAAGGTTCACTGATGGGTGGAAACGCATACCACCTTTAAATGGACCAATTGCTGAGTTGTACTGTACACGGAATGCACGGTTTACGTGGGTTTGACCTTGGTCATCTACCCAAGAAACGCGGAATTGAATTGCACGTTCAGGCTCAACCAAACGCTCAAGCAAACCATGTGCTGCATATTGAGGGTTCTTTTCAATAAACGGCCAAAGGCTGGTCATTACTTCTTCTACAGCTTGTAGAAACTCTGGTTGATGTGCATCACGTGTTTTAACGTAATTTAGGAACTCGTTAAGGCTGTTGTATTTCAACGCTTAATCCTCAGCAGAAAATGGATCAAAATTGGTCAAAATTTCAATCAATGATATATTTTGGCGCAAAATATTAAATATCTTTTGTTAACAATCTACAATAGTTTTTTTCAAAAAACTTTAAAACATATTTATTTTCATAAATTTAACTTATTTTTTAGCGTGTTAAGCCCATAAGTTTATGTAACAAATTAATTCATAGTTTTGAGCATTTTTGCCCAAAAAAATTGCAATTGTTGTTCTTAATTTGCGCACAAGCCTAAATGCAAAAATCGTGCTAAAATCATCTACCTAGAGTTTTCCCCAAGATTTATCTTCCGTTTTTCTGCTGCTGTTAAAGTGGCATTGGTTTGTCCATGAATTCGCAAATTGCTCTGATTCAAAATATTGATGCGCTCCTTCCTCAAACTCAATGTGGCTTATGTGGTCACCGTGATGGCTGTTTACCCTATGCCAAAGCGATTACAGAAGGCGAAGCGGCCAATAAATGTGTACCTGGTGGACAACCTGTTGCAGATGCACTGGCAAACTTACTCCAACGGCCTTTATTGACCGCAGAAGCCAGTGTTTGGCCTGTGCAGGCCGATGGACGCCCACAGCGTATGAAAGCACTTATTCGAGAAGATGAGTGCATTGGCTGTACCAAATGTATTAATGCCTGCCCTGTCGATGCTATTTTAGGCTCAGGCAAACTCATGCACAGCGTTTTGACTGATTTATGTACAGGTTGTGAATTGTGTATTCCACCTTGTCCTGTCGATTGCATTGACTTGGTGGAAGATACACAACCTTTGCTTACTGAAAGCGCGCGTGTGGCAGAACAGAATGATTTACGCCAGCGTTATTACGCCCACATTCAACGTGAAGAACAACGTCGCCTGCACCGTAAAGGCCCCGTAGTACGTGCAGAAATTGATACTGAGCTGTTTGCACAATTCTCAGCACAAACCGATGCTGCTGTTCCTGTAATTGAGTTGCCAGTGCAAACAAATGAACAGATTTCCACTGCCGACGCACAAACCACCATCGAACTGGCAAAATTACGCACGCAAATTAAAAAACTCGAAAAACAACTCAGTGTGCGTGAAGATGAGAAAAAACGGCAGTTGCTTGCCGATTTACAACAACAGTTAGGTGAATTAGGAGCATGAACATGCCCGAAAGAAATGCACGTCTAACCAATAAAGCGGTTAAAAAAACAGCCACCAAAAGAACAAAGCCGAAAGAAAATTCGTCTAAAAATATGACCAAAAAACAAATTCAGACTTTTTTTGAACGCTTGCGTGAACAACGCCCAAATCCAACAACCGAACTTAATTTTTCCAACCCTTTTGAATTACTGATTGCGGTGACCTTATCTGCACAATCTACCGATGTCAGCGTCAATAAAGCCACTGACAAATTGTTTCCTGTTGCTAATACTCCCGAAGCGATTTATGCCTTAGGTGTAGAAGGCTTAAAGGAATATATTAAAACAATCGGGCTGTATAATTCTAAAGCAGAAAATGTGATTAAAACCTGCAAAATTCTCATCGAAAAACATGGCAGTATTGTGCCTGATAATCGTGCCGATTTAGAAGCCCTGCCTGGCGTGGGACGTAAAACTGCCAATGTGGTGCTAAATACAGCATTTGGACAGCCCACTATGGCGGTAGATACGCATATTTTCCGCTTAGGTAACCGCACAGGTTTGGCTGTGGGTAAAAATGTTTTAGAAGTAGAACAGCGTTTAATTAAAGTTATTCCTAAAGAATTTTTAATTGACTCGCATCACTGGCTGATTTTGCATGGCCGTTATTGCTGTATTGCGCGTAAACCTAAATGTGGTGAATGTGTAGTGTCAGATGTGTGTAACTGGCCAGATCGCTTTGAATTTGGTGCACACCGCCATATTAAGCTGCATGAAATTCATCACGACTCCATCCCTAAGTAAACACTTCAGTAAACTTTAGTGATCAAACTTATTGAAGACAAGATAGATCATCAACGCAATCCGGATCATCTAAAATAGTGTGGAGAACTTTGCAATCTATACACAAGATTATGCAGAGATGATTTATTTATCCTGAGAATCTTCAGACTGACCTTGTTGTTTGAGTTTCGGATGCAATTGATAGTGTTTGCCTGATTTTTTTTCAGCCGAATTTTGAGCTTGTGTGTTGCGCAATAACTTATAGCTCAAAAAAACAAGAAAGCCTAAAACAGCAATACTTGCCAATAACATGATGATAACAGCAGCGTGTTGCAAAGCACTCTCCCGAATTGAAACATATAAAAAGAGCCCTAATATGAATCAGCGCTCTTTTAAAGTCAAAACAAGCAGCCTGTTTAAACGGTTTTATTTTCATTTAAACAGACTTAATCTAAAACTAAAACCTAGGCTTATTTTGCTTGATCTAAAATAGCAAACAAATCTGCTTGAACTTCTTCAATTGGACGAAGACCATTCAATTTGTTGTAGCTTGGTGCATTTTCGCCAGAAGCAGCACGACTCTGATAGAAGCCAACCAATTGCTCAGTTTCTGAGTGATACGCTTTTAAACGCTTACGGATAGTTTCTTCTTGGTCATCTGGACGTTGAACCAAATCTTCTCCAGTTTCATCATCTTTACCTTCCACTTTTGGAGGATTGTAAACAAGGTGATAAATACGACCAGTCGCAGGGTGCTGACGACGACCTGACAATCGCTGTACGATTTCTTCGTCAGCAACATCAATTTCAATTACGTGGTCGATATTAATGCCTTCGCTTTCCAAAGCTTCAGCTTGTGGAATAGTGCGAGGGAAACCATCAAAAATACAACCATTCACGCAATCTGGCTGCGCAATACGCTCTTTCACTAAGCCAATGATAAGTTCATCAGATACCAAACCGCCACTATCCATGACGCTTTTAGCTTGTAGACCTAATTCAGTACCTTCACGAATTGCAGCACGGAGCATATCACCGGTTGAAATTTGTGGGATATTGTAGCGCTTACAGATCAACTGAGCTTGTGTACCTTTACCTGCTCCAGGTGGTCCGAGTAAGATAATGCGCATAAAAAACATCCTCATTTTAACAATGTATTTGACACTCGTTGCATATCAGCACCATCGCCCTCTACGCAGCCAGCATCCTCTTATAAGAAAGCGACAAACAAATGTATTACACCAGCAATAAAACCAGTTACGCCACCCAAGACAATTAAAATCCACTCATCTTCCTGAAAGGCAGGACGCAAGAGATTCTGAAATTCTTTTGGCGTCAGTTCACGAATACGATCTCTGAACATTTGAAAAATTTTCTGTGCACGGCTCGCATTAAAGGCAGGGTCGCATACAGGCACCATCGTAATTTCAATCGAACGATCAATCAAGTCAGTCTTGAGTTTGGCATACTCTTTTGGCCCCAAAGACAACTGTAAAGAGGTACGAACCAATGGTGTTTCCATAATTTGATTAATGTGGCGTTTGACAATACGGCGGGTTTTGTCTTTTTTACTGCCATACATCATTTCAGTCATAATGGATTTTAACGTAATCAGATCTTCTGTGACTACCTTTGCAAACACATCGGAGACTTCTTCTTGGCGTTTCATGAACGCACCCTGAATATTATAAGTCCCAATGCGTGGAATCACTGGCTTAATCCATGGAAATTTGCGATTTTCAGTCAATTTAAAGAACTGCGGATATTTCACGTAATGCGGTTCGACAGGGTTGAATACCATCCAAATGGCAATCCAGTTGGTCAAGAAACCCCAAATTGCCGCCCAAAATGGGACCGTCCAGTGCCATGGCACCAGAAACCAAACAATCATCTGGAAAATACCAAAGAACATCCCAATTAATGCACTGATATGCCAAATAAAATTAATTTCTTTTTGACCGACTTTGAGGAACATACGCACCATTAAGCGACGGTCACCTTCCATTTGGCTAACCACCATTTCACGCATATCCACTAAGGATTCAACATTCAAGGTCAGTTCAGTCACCAATTCACGCAGCACACCTGGCAATTGTTTATGCGCCTGTGCGTAAATACGGCGTTTAATCGAATAGGGTAGGTTTTCCCAAAGCACTGCATTACGGTCTAACATGACCTCATCAATTAAGTGTTCAAGTTCAAAACCCACTTGGTCACCAATAATACGCGCCATGTCTTCTGGGTCCATGGCGTTAAGAAACTCACGCAACGAGCCCAGTTTTGACAAGGTGTTATCGGTAATGATGCCTGAAATACGCCCTGCTTTACGCGGCACAATCCCCTGCCATCCCACAGGAATAGGCCCAAGGTGAAAACCCCAAAAGTTGATTGGATAGAACACCATTTTTAGCGCCATCCATACATGCGCCCAGGTCACAAAAGCAGTCACAGGAATAATACTGAGCACGGCCCAAAAATCTGGACGATTCAAAAAAGTTTGCCACAACTGATTGACGTACTCAAGCATGCATTTTTTCCATATTTAGTTCTAATTACAAGATTCTAAAGTAGTTAAAAGTCACTATTCTGACTACAAACCCATACTGAGCGTATAGGAAAATTGTATTCTAGGCTCAGTTTCCTCAATCACTCGCCCTTGTCGATCTTCCAATTTTTCACCTGCACCAATACCAACACTAAAGCTACTGATACGTTCAGGGCTGAGCAATACATAAGCCAAATCAATTCCTGCACCTAAACGTGCTTTTTCTTCACCATCCACCCACTTAGATTCTAGATGTCCTGCGTAAGCACCAATATAATAACCATTTTTGTCTTTACCTGTGAGGTGGTATGGGTAACGAAAACCCGTTTGCCCACCGACTTCATGGTCACCATTTAAAAATGCACCCGCTTTTACATAGGCAATACCATAAGGATTGACCCATTCACCATTCAAATGCAGTAATTTTTGGGTAATACCCGCGCCTACATTCCAGGTTTTTGCGCTATCTGCGCTAATTTTTGCTTCAGGTAAAAAAGTAGTGTTCCCAGCAAAGCTAAAATTTGAAAAGGCAAGTAATGCCACTAAAGAATAGACTTTTGTCATTATTGTCACCATGTCCATTTGTTTTAATTTTAAAAACAGTCCTTTTTCGTGTTTTGACTCTAGCAGAATTGTGAAAATTCTTATATACAGCAAATTAGAATTTTGATGTCGCTAAAGTCAAAAATTAAGATTGCGCCCACCTTCTCGGTTAAATCGGGCAATTCAGTCAAACATGGCTACTCAAAATTGCCACTAGATAAGCTAGAATAGTCCAAACTCTTTCTTCATCACTTTAGTTAAGCCAATTTTTGTATGAAACAACACTATCCGTTAAAAAATGCTCAGCAAGAGAAGCGTATTTTTCGCAATCGCATCTTTTTTTCGGTGGGTGTTGTGGTTTTTTTCTTGCTGCTTTTGGTGGCACGTTATGCTTATTTACAAATTAGTGGCTACGATGAATTTTCAACTGCATCAGATAAAAACCGTATTCGATTACAACCACTCGCGCCTGCACGTGGTTATATTTATGACCGCAATGGCGTGTTATTGGCCGATAACTACCCTGTATTCTCTGCCACCTTAAGCCGAGCAGATGTTGAAGATATTGATGACACCATTGCGCGACTGACGCCTGTTTTACAACTGACAGAAGAAGATATTGAACGCTTTAAAAGTCGGATTAAAACTTCACGTAAAACCGAACGTGTATCGATCAAACTGAATTTAAATGAATCAGATATTGCGCGTTTTAGTGAAGTCAAATTTCAGTTCCCTGGGGTCAATATTGAAACTCAGATGACTCGTTATTATCCACACGGTGAATTATTTGCGCATGTGATTGGTTATGTCGGACGTATTAACGACAAAGAACTGAAAGAAATTGACAAAGATGCTTATGCAGGCACTAATCTGATTGGTAAAATTGGAGTGGAAAAATCGTATGAGCACTTACTACATGGCGTACCTGGCAACGAATCTGTAGAAGCCGATGCGCATGGTAATGTGCTACGTAATTTAGGACGTAAAGACCCTTTACGTGGCAATGATTTGTTTTTATCACTGGATTACGGCTTGCAAGTGGTTGCCTCTGAACAATTGGCAGAACGTCGTGGTGCAATTGTGGCGCTCGACCCACGTACAGGTGAAATTTTAGCTTTGGTATCTAGTCCTAGCTTTAACCCTAACTTATTTGTCACAGGCATTAGTCATACCGACTACTCAGCTCTACGCGATAATTTAGATCAGCCGCTCTATAACCGTGCGGTACAAGGTGTTTATCCACCTGGTTCTACCATTAAGCCGATGTTTGGTTTAGGCGGTATTCATTATGGCTATGTCGATTGGAAAACTGCCATTCAGGATTATGGATATTTTACTTTACCGGGTGACAGCCACCGTTTCCGTGATCATAAAAAAACTGGGCACGGCATTGTCGATATGCACAAAGCCCAAATCGTGTCGTGCGATACCTATTTCTATGTATTGTCCTATCGTATGGGCATTGAAAAAATGAACGACTGGATGCGTCAATTTGGTTTTAGTGAAAAAACTGGAGTCGATTTACCAAATGAAAGCACAGGGCTCTACCCAAACCCAGATTGGAAAATGCGTACTCGTAATGCCAAATGGATGAAAGGTGAAACAATTTCAGTCAGCATTGGACAAGGTGCCTTCACCTCTACCCCATTGCAATTGGCGATGGCAACAGCCATTACTGCCAACAAAGGCTTAAAAGTTACACCACACGTACTGCGTGAAAGCCGTGGTGCAAAACCCTTCAAGGTTCACAATGGCACCAATGGTAAAATTAACTTTAATGGTACTGAAGAAGACTGGATTAAAATGCGCAATGCCATGGTTGATGTGATTCAATCAGGTACAGGTAAAGGGATTAAAGGCGGATTGCAATATTCGATTGCAGGTAAAACGGGTACAGCACAGGTTAAAAGTATTGCACAGGGCAAACGATATAATGAAGCGTTGCTAACAGATCGTCAACTTGACCACGGCTTGTTTGTCGGCTTTGCCCCTGCCGAAAACCCTGAAATTGCCATTGCAATTATTCTTGAAAATGGTCGTGGTGGTTCTGCCGCAACAGCCTTGGCGCGTCCAATTTTAGATTATTGGTTACTCAATAAAAATAAAAAGCCAATTCGTCCATCTGCTGCTCAAGTGAGTGGTGGCTTAATGACTGCAGGCTTAAAACCAAGTGAGCTACCAAGTGGTGAAGTCCCGTCATCTACTGCTCCAAATACCAATAGCTCCAATAATCCAAATATTGCGCCCCACAACCCTACGCCAAACCTGAATCATGAACAAACAGCTCCAAGTTCAACGACAACCCATTCACCTGCAGCTGCACCCGCAGCAATTGTTCCAGCCAGCCCAATTGAGAGCGACTAAGTCATGAAAAATCAACTACGCATTATTGGTGGAGAATGGAAACGTCGCCAGTTGGCTTTTGCTTCAATTGAGGGATTACGCCCTACACCTGACCGAGTCCGCGAAACCTTATTTAACTGGTTAATGTGGGATGTGCAAAACGCCAAAGTGTTAGACCTCTGTTCAGGTTCGGGCGCATTAGCTTTTGAAGCCCTGTCCCGCGGTGCGGCACACGTGGTCATGATTGAGCCAAACCGTACACAAGCGCAGTTTTTACAGCAAAATTTAGAATTATTACGCGTCAATAAAAGCACAGCACAATTAAAAATTTCTACCGCACAGCATGCCTTGGCAACACTGAAAGATCAGTTTGATTTGGTATTTTTAGACCCACCCTACAGTTTAGATTTATGGGAAGAGTTGGCAGCGTTGGCTGATCCACATATTGCAGCACAAGGTCTGATTTATGTTGAAGCAGATCGTGATTTAAACCTGTTAAAATTACCGCATACATGGCAAAAAATTAAAGAGAGCAAAGCGGGCACTGTACGTGCAGGCTTGTATCAAAAGATCACTGTTTAAATTTTTTTCTTAAAAGAGATGTTGTAACTTTCTGTTTTTGACACTTTTCAACAATTAGCAAATAATGTTATATTATAACATTACATTTAAGGTGTTTATCTTTATGAAAGTTCGTTCATCTTTAAAAAGTGCAAAATGTCGTGCTGATTGTCAAATTGTGAAACGTCGTGGCAAATTATTTGTGATTAGCAAATCCAATCCACGTTTTAAAGCAAGACAGGGCTAATCTCCTGTCTTTTGGTTTTCATAGATTATTACCCTAAAATCGCTTAATTATTCTGATTACTCTGAATAGTAACGTGTATCGACACTAAAGCTTTCGGGAAATTTTGCTTGAACGTGTGCATAAAATGCCATGATTTCAGCCATATCTTTTTCAAAATCACCAGTTGGATACACAATTTTTCCCACACCTGTTTTCTTTTTTTCATAGTCCATATACGCCAAAGCAATTGGAACACCTGCATTTAACGCAACATGATAAAAACCAGTTTTCCATTGCTCTTGACGCGCACGAGTAGCTTCAGGTGTCACTAACATCACTAATTTAGGATGGGTTTTAAATAAGTCCGTCATGAGCTGAACCATGCTTGGTCTTGCTTCACCTGATGCTTTCGGACGGCGGTCAATACCAATACCGCCCATCGCACGGACAAATGGCCCAAACGGTAATTTCATGTAGCTGTCTTTAATGGTCAGCCGAACATTAACACCTAAAGCTTTAAGCCCTAAGCGTGCATATAATGCATCCCAATTACTGGTATGTGGTGCAGCAATCATCACGTATTGGTCTAATTCCAACGGACAATGATTGTCGACTTCCCAACCCATTAAATTTAAGCTTCGCTCAGCTAACTTCTCAAACACAACCACATACCCCAAATAAAGAGTGCGAATTTTAGCAAGCATCATCAAATATAAAACTCTAAAACGATGAATAAATAAACAAATAATTTATAAATGTATAAAAATTTCCTGCATTGATCTTAATTTTCTCATTCCAAGCTAAATCGTGCTGTGTTTACACCTATTCATTACCATATTTAAGCAATTTTAAAATAATAAATATATTAATTTACACACACTTTGTTTTATTTCTACGGATCATTCGATGTAATCCTTGAAGTAAAATTTAAAACTTAAAAACACCGAACTTGTTATGATTTGCTACAAATTTTCCTTAAAAAATGAGCCGAATTGGCTAGTCATATACAAAGTGAAAGTTTAAGGTGGCAGCAAGACAAGTTTAAAGTTCAGAACATTTATGCTGAATCGTTATGCGATTGCACTCAGTACACTTAGCTTATATTTAGCAGCTTGCGGGCCAACCGAGCAAAGTAAGGAATATCAATCTAATTTATCTTACGAACCCCCAGTCGCGACCAAAACTGAAACTCAAAACTCAACAATTTCATGGTCAAGACAAGCTACCGGTAACTTTAAAGCCTTATTACCTTGTAACCACTGTGAACAACATGTGATTCACTTACGCCTGAATGATGATCAAACCTTTCAACTCAATGACATTAAACGCTGGAAACAGCGCCATCGTGAAAACCTAGTGACAGGCACGATTCAAGCTGCTCAGGACAACAGACAGCGAGAAAAACAGACCCAACATCCATCGCAAAATACCATTAATGAATGGTTGCTCAACACAGAAAATGGGGAAGCCTACGCGCGTATTCAGCTTACACCTCACGGTCTTAAATTCAGTTTATACAAGCAAAAAAATATAAAAAATCAGCAGAAAACTGAAACCCAGGTTTTCTTACAACCAGTAGAAAGTATGCAAGTCAGTAATGCGCTGAAGCATGTTGATATTCAGGCAGAATACGTGCAAGATGTTGAAATCAAAGAATTAAACCACCCTGTGATAGCACATGATTATTTTCTGGCAATCCACAATCAATCCGAGCATACATTACAATTACATGCCAGTGATTTAATTTTGGTCGATCGGCAGTATCAGGAATACGCTGCTGTAGTCGATCCACAATTTTTAAAGCCTATTCCCACACAACAAAAACAATGGATTAAGGTGTCTTTCCATTACCCTACTTCTGTACAGGCAGATGTGATCAAAATTAAATAAGTTTAAACTGCTGACTATTCATAAATAAAGAAACCTCTCTTTAAAGATGTGTCTTAAAAGTGTTTAAGCATTCTTTGATTATTTTTTATCGCCATAAAAAAACCCTGCTTAAGCAGGGTTTTTTTAAACCATCAAGCAATTAAGCATTGAATTGGTTCATTGTGTTTTTCGCATCGTCACCCGCTTTAAGCGCGTTGTCACCAGCGAAGATTTCTTTGTGGTCGTCACCGATGTCAGAACCAGCCATTGCTTGGTGTTTCACACAAGCGATACCACCGCGAATTTCTTTACGTTGTACGCCAGCAACATAAGCCAACATACCTTCAGAACCGAAGTAACCTTCTGCAAGCTCATGAGTTGAAAGCGCAGCTGTGTGGTAAGTCGGAAGTGTGATCAAGTGGTGGAACACGCCTGCTTCACGAGAAGCGTCTGCTTGGAATGTACGTACTTTTTCGTCAGCTTCAGCAGCCAATTCAGTGTTGTCGTACTCAGCGCTCATTAACTTAGCGCGGTCGTATGCAGAAACGTCTTTTCCTTCAGCAACCCAACGGTCGTAAGCTTGTTGACGGAAGTTTAAAGTCCAGTTGAACGATGGAGAGTTGTTGTAAACAAGTTTCGCATTTGGAACAACTTCTTTAACACGGTTAACCATGTGAGCGATTTCAGCTACGTTTGGAGTCGCAGTTTCGATCCAAAGAAGGTCAGCACCGTTTTGTAAGCTAGTTACACAGTCAAGTACAACGCGGTCAATTTGAGTGCCTTCACGGAACTGGTACAAGCCAGAAGCTAAACGCTTAGGACGGTGTAATTTACCATCACGCTTGATTAAGATTTCGTCTTCTTTCGCTTCAGAGATGTCAATTTCTTGAGTGTCTAAGTAGCTGATGTATTGAGAAGCGATGTCGCCTGGCTCTTTAACTACTGGGATTTTTTGAGTTAAGTCAGCGCCTTCAGAGTCAGTACGTGCAACGATGATACCGTCGTCAAGACCCATTTCAAGGAATGCATAGCGAAGAGCGTGGATTTTCGCGATGAAGTCTTCATGTGGAACTGTTACTTTACCAGCTTGGTGACCACATTGTTTCGCGTCAGACACCTGGTTTTCGATTTGTAGTGCACAAGCACCCGCTTCGATCATTTTCTTAGCAAGTAAGTAAGTCGCTTCTTCGTTACCGAAACCAGCGTCGATGTCCGCAATAATTGGCACAACGTGAGTTTGGAAGTTGTCGATTTGTGAAGTGATTTCAGCTGCTTTAGCAGTGTCGCCCGCTTCTTGTGCTTTTTTAAGTGCACGGAACAAGTCGTTTAATTCTTTCGCGTCAGCTTGACGTAAGAATGTGTAGATTTCTTCGATCAATGCAGGAACAGAAGTTTTTTCGTGCATAGATTGGTCAGGAAGTGGACCGAATTCTGAACGAAGTGCAGCAACCATCCAGCCAGAAAGGTAGATATAGCGACGTTCAGTTGTACCGAAGTATTTTTTGTTCGCAATCATTTTTTGCTGAGCGATAAAACCGTGCCAGCAGCCTAGTGATTGAGTGTATTTGCTAGAGTCTGCATCATAAGCAGCCATATCACGACGCATAATCGCAGCTGTATATTTAGCAATGTCTAAACCAGTTTTGAAACGGTTTTGCATTTGCATACGCGCAGCATCTTCAGGACTGATGTCTGCCCAAGTGTTGCCGAATTTTGCTTTTAATTCGCGGATTGCATCAATCGCTGTTTGGTATGTAGTCATGATATTGTACCCTGTAATATTATTTAGGATTTATCAATCGAAGGCTAAATCGCGCTTATGTTTGATTGCTCAGATTTAGAGCACTTCGTTACGATGAACACAGAGTAGAGTGACTGAATGAATTAATCCAATATTCTAGTGTAATTCTCGGTATTTTTTTAAAAAATGTATAGATCAAAGTCTTAATTCCAAAATACATCAAAAACATGATTCATTGTTTTTAAAAGTATTTTTTATAAAATTTATCAAATATCTTTGCTTACAAATTCATTTTTGTGCAGATATTTTCTGCATTAGACTTAAGTCTTGCCTTTCATAAAATAATACTTGCATTGGCGATTTCTGCCATTTGATCGAAAAATTTTGATGCTTTTCAGCTCAATGAAACCGCATAAGTTTCATACAAAATAGAATCTGCCATCAGTTCTGCCAATGCTTTTAAGCGTTTTTGCATTTAAAATTAAAAAGCACAGAAGCAGTACTAGGCAAGCTACATTTCTTTTTAAAATAAGGATGGGCTGGCTGTTTTTATTCAGATTTTTGACTGCTTATCTCGTCGATTTTTTCATCTTAATTTATACACAAGCCTTACGGCTTATGGCATAATTCCAATAATTTAGTGATTTTATTTTCGGTATTTATTTTATGAATCTGGAGCGGGTTGATCTTAATCTATTAATTTATCTTGACGTCTTACTTCGTGAAAAAAATGTAACCCGTGCTGCGGAACAATTGGGCGTTACCCAACCTGCAATGAGTAACATTTTACGTCGTTTGCGCAATTTATTTAATGATCCCCTGCTGATTCGTTCTTCTGAAGGCATGACACCAACTGAACGTGCCCTTGAATTACAACCGCGTATCCGTGATGCCTTATCTGACCTTTCAATGATTTTGGAACCTCGTACCGAGTTCCGTCCTTATACTTCAAATCGTGTCTTTCGGATTATGACTTCCGATTATGCAGAAGCCACATTAGTACCACGCTTGGTTAAAGCTTTACGCTCTGAAGCACCTAATGTGGTATTGGACTTTTTAACGCCGAGTGATGTGTCTTACCGTGACATGGAGCAAGGTAAAGTCGATTTAGCGATTAACCGTTTTAATGAAATTCCACAAAGTTTCCATCAAGTGTTAGTTTGGCGTGATAGTTTTTCTTGCCTGCTCAATCACAAACACCCTGCTGCCAATAACCTGAATTTAAAAAGCTACTTAGATGCACAACATATTTGGGTTTCTAAAACAGGTATGGGCGTTGGTTTTGGTGTGAATCCAGAGAAACAAGCGGGACTGGGTTGGATTGATCAAGCTTTAGAGCGTATTGGACAAAAACGTAAAATTTCGGTGTTTACCCGTCATTATCAAATGCCTGCACTACTCGCGTCTAATGTAGATTTAGTCGCAACCTTACCTACACGTATTGCGCGCTTACAAGCCAAAAGCCAAAGCTTACTGATTAAAGACCCACCATTTTATATTCCAGAATTTGAATTAAAGATGGCATGGTGTCCGTTGTTACATCATCACCCTGCACACCGTTGGTTACGCCAATTGATTTTATATGTAGCGCGCCAAATGATTGAAGAAGAAAACCGTGAGTTTTTACTGAATAACTCTCAATTTTCAGCCTATTAATTAAAAATTCACTGAACTTATTGGCACAAACGCTTATACTCAGATGAGGAATATTTCGATATTCCTCATTGTTTAATCATGATTTAATAAAGATTCAAATTGTTATATTTAAAATAATATAATCCACAGGTGGATTCGTGAGCCTCTTCCAGAATATTGTTATTATCCTCATCCTCATTGTCGGAGCTGGTTTTTTATCGCTGACTGAAATTGCGTTGGCTGGTGCACGTAAAGTTAAACTGAAAATTCTAGCCGAATCAGGCGATGAACGTGCCCAAAAAGTTTTAGACCTACAAGAAAACTCAGCTGATTTTTTTGCTGCCTCACAAATTGGCTTAAACGCAGTTGCCATTTTAGGTGGTATTTTAGGTGAAGGCGCATTCCGTCCTTATTTTTACAACTTAGTTGTGCGCTTCTATCAAGGACCATGGACTGAAACACTTAGTTTTGCCTTGTCATTTACCTTAGTGACTTCGCTGTTTATTTTATTTGCCGACCTAATGCCTAAGCGTTTGGCAATGATCGCACCTGAAAAAATTGCGGTATCGGTGATTAATCCGATTCAAATTTTTATTCGGATATGCAAGCCTTTGGCATGGATGATTAATGCGATTGCCAACGTGCTGTTCCGTTTATTTAAAGTAAATACCACGCGCGAAGATAATATTACATTTGATGATATTTCTGCAGTCATGGATGCAGGCGCTCAAGCAGGTGTTTTACAAAAGCAGGAACATCACTTTATTGAAAACGTGTTTGAACTTGAAGAACGTAACGTGCCTTCGAGTATGACTACACGTGAAAATGTGGTGTTTTTTACCCTAAAGGAATCTGAAGCCAGTATTCGTCAAAAACTTGCAGAATATCCTTATTCCAAATTTTTGGTCTGTAGCGAAAATATTGATGATGTTATTGGCTATGTTGATGCCAAAGATATTTTGGTCAGAATCCTCAATAATCAATCTTTACTACAACTAAATGAAAGCACCATCCGTAATGTATTAACCATTCCAGATACACTCACGCTGTCTGAAGTCTTAGACCGTTTCCGCTCTACCAAAGAAAAATTTGCCGTAGTCATTAATGAATATGCGTTGGTTGTGGGCGTAATTACCCTGTCTGATATTATGATTACTGTGATGGGCGATTGGGTAACACCTATTGAAGAAGATCAGCAAATCATTAAACGTGATAACAATTCTTGGCTGATTGATGGCAGTACACCAATTGAAGACATTAAACACGCGCTGCAAATTGATGAAATGCCAGATGATGAAAATTATGAAACCATTGCAGGTTTTATGATGTATAAGCTACGTAAAATCCCGCGTCCTGCCGACTCTGTACTTTTTGATGGTTATAAATTTGAAGTGGTCGACGTCGATCATTTTAAAATTGACCAACTTTTAGTGACACGAATTGTAGAAACGCAGGAAATACAAAACAACACTGAAGCAGATGGATAGTGAGATTCCTTGTATTCGTTCAGCCTGATTGCATCTACATTTTCTCGCATTCACAAAAAAGCACCACATCAAAATGAAGTGGTGCTTTTTTAAATCTGAACTGATACTTCTGAAATTTAGCTGAGTATTTACTTAATACTTACTGATCAACTCATCCAATACTGCTTGATAATGAATCGCAATATCTTCAGCTAAAATTTTATAGACATTGTCGAATTGCACCATTGGCCAACCTTCTTTCCAGAAAGGGAAAATATTGTGCAAATCATGCGTTACCACAGCATCTTCACGCACAATCGCTTGTGCAACCTGAGCCAATACTTGTGCAGTTTCTGTGCCATCAATGGCTAAATAATCAATCCCACGTGCTTTTAAAATACGCACACGGTCTTTTTTATAACGAATTTTTTTCATTTGCGCTTCATTTAACTGCAAAGCCAAACTCACCGCTTCTACAAATTTGCTTTCAAATGATTGATTCAGTGCCACCAACGCTGCTTTATGCGCTTCCTGACGACCTGCTTTCCCACCATTACGGATAATTTCTTTTGCCTCTGTGTCTAGCTCATCACTTTTCATAGACTGCAAAATGTCGAGTATTTCGATATCACTTAATGATTCAGGAGATTGGTCAATCATGTACTGCCCTTGGACAAAAATAGCAAAACGCTATTTTCGCACAATTTAGCTAAAAGCTCGACACATTCCGAAGCAATTGTTCACACAAGGCAGTGCTGCACCTATTACAGTGCAGCAGTTTAAAATTGATCTTTCAGCTTTGATCATCCTTGTTTATTTTAAATTTCTTATTGTTCCCTTAGTTTTTCTCCTGAATTTTACCGTCTATTTAAAACCCGTTATTTCAAATGAATAATCCAATAAATAACAGGTTTAACTTTTCAACTCACTTGTACTTTTTAGTAAAAAATAATTAACAGGTTGCTCTTTACACTTAATACAAGTTTTCGCGTTTATCATGATCGAGGCGGTCAATATAGCGTTCTAAATGTAGCATCGCATGATACATTTTATTTAAGTTCCGAACATTGATTTGCTGACGAACAATATTTTTGTGTAACCGTTTTAATGCACGTAGACTGTGTTTTGGCGTATATGCAGATAAAATTTTCATAAGCCTGCTCTCTCTATCAAATTATTTTACATGAACCGTTTTGTTATCTTGAGAATGAATTCAATGAATATAAAGATAAGCTCTATTATTGACAGGGTGTGTCCTACACCTCCTTAATATTTGACTATTTGGAAAAATTTTATTGTGTTAAATTGTAGTTTAAAGGAATATTTATGTAATTATGATTAAAATAATTGCTAAAAAAGATTCAAAAAATCTTTGTTAAAATCTTCTATAAAAATATGCATAAAAAAACTGACACTCGGTCAGTTTTTTATGCGGGCTGATTTTAAATTTTGAGTCTTTAAATCACTTCCACCACTACTTTGCCCACATGCTCACCTGTATCCATTTCGGCATGTGCTTGTTGAATTTGATCAAACTGGAAAGTTTTATAAATCATTGGCAGACATTCGCCTTTTGCTAACAATGGCCAAACAATCTCTTGCAAGCCTTTGGTAATTTCAGCTTTTTCTGCAGTATTGCGGGCGCGCATAGTCGAACCAGTAATGGTAAGACGCTTCATCATAATTTGACCAAGTTTCACTTCTTTGGCTTTTGCACCACCCAAGAATGCGATATACACCAAGCGACCATCACGACGTAATAAATTTAAATTACGTTCCAAATACGGCGCACCAACAATATCTAAAATGACATCAACCCCAGCATTGTCTGTCACTTCGTTAATCACTTGTTCAAAATCTTGTGTCTTGTAATTAATTGCTGTGGTGAGGTGTGAAATTGCCTGTACTTTTTCATCTGAACCTACGGTTGCAAAGGTTTTTAAACCTAAGGCATTGCACAGCATTAAAGCAGTTGTACCAATACCACTGGTTCCACCATGAATCAGCGCCGTTTCACCTGCTTTGGCTTTACCCATTTGGAATACATTGGCCCACACAGTAAAAAATGTTTCAGGTATCGCAGCGGCTTGTACAAAACTGACACCTGTTGGAATTGTCAAAGTCTGGCTTTCTGGTACAACACAATATTCTGCATAACCACCACCATTGGTTAAGCCACACACTGCATCACCAACTTTAAATTGGCTAACATCTGCACCCACAGCAACTACTTCACCTGCTACTTCTAAACCTGGCACTGGCGTCACGCCTTTAGGCATAGGATACAGACCCTGACGCTGTAAAATATCAGGACGATTCAAACCAAAAGCATGTACTTTGACCAAAACCTCATTGGCTTGTGGCTCAGGTATTGCAACCGTTTCATAGGCTAATTTTTCTGGGCCACCTGGTTCTGTAATAATAATCTGCTGCATTGTGTTTTGTGTCATGGCAAATCCCTGATTGTTTGATGCTGATATGAATTCTGACTATTTGAACATAAAACAGCAAAGCATTAAAACCCAGATTAACTTAGGTATAATTCTCATGCCGTGGTGTTTCATGCGTGATTAAATTTTTATTTATGATTAAAGAGTATGTGATGTCAGAAATTGTGGAATACAACGAAAATAATTACCGTGAGTTTGAATATGAAACAGGCGTTGCGGTGATTCGTTTTTATGCGACGTGGTGTACGCCTTGTGTTCAAAATGCACCATTTTTTGAGCAGCTTGCCCAACTTTTTGATGCTTCGGTAAAGTTTGGCAAAGTGAATGTCGATCAATCTCCAATTTTAACTTTGCGTTATCAAGTCTTTGGTTTACCGACCACTCTGATTTTTAAAGATGGGCAAATTGTTGAACGACTGTCGGGCAATGTTTCTGTCGTACAACTTCAACAAAAAATTCAGAGCTATCTTTAAGCCATGTAGAGTAGCGTCAACATATTAAGTTTGAATTACTACCTGATCGCGTCCTGCATGTTTGGCTTGATACAAATGCGCATCTGCAGCTTTCATAAAATCATCCACGTGCGTATACGCTTGTGCGCGAGTCATCCACGCTACACCGATACTTAAAGTCACATATTGTTTATGGTCTTCTCGTGCTACATGCTCAAAAGCTGCATCACGCACAGCCTGCAAGACCTTTTGCATGAGTGGTGCAATCGCAGGTTGCGGAATATCGTGCAGTAAAATGGCAAATTCTTCACCCCCATAACGTGCCACAAACGCATTTTTAGGCAAAGTATCTTGTAAAACTTTAACTAGGTTTTGCAGAATTTGATCGCCTTTTAAGTGCCCATAATGATCATTGTATTTTTTAAAATAATCGACATCGAGCATCGCAAAGACCAAAATATGTCGCTTATTTTGCAAGGTTTCAAAATACAAACGCTGAATTTCTTCATTTAATGCACGGCGATTATATGCCCCTGTTAATGCATCGGTTTTAATCTGTATTTCCAGTTTTTCATTCAAAAGACTGAGTTGTTCAGTGCGTTCCTGCACTTTTAAATCTAACGAGCTGTTTAAATGAATCAGTTTTTGGTTCAAGCGTTCAATGCGTAAGTTATGGTAGGCATAATTTCGTGCCTGCTGAAACATGATGAGCAATGCATAAACACTGGTCGAAATAAAAGATAAATGAATGGAATTGACCAAATTCAGCATTAATAAAAAATCATGAATAAATGTGCCACACAGAATAATTACTGCCCAAAAATTGATTCTAGAATAATGCTCTCCTGAGTGCAGGGTTTGATAAAATCCATAAGCAAAATTTGCCAAAATCAGCACAAAGAAAAAAGAACTATAAAATGCCAACTGCTGAAAAATAGTGGGTTCTGCCCACAGCGTCACCCCAATATTAAAGCTCAATAACAGCATTGCCGCGCTATATACCCAACGATGCAAATAGCGCGAACTGAGCAAAAACATATAACTCAGGAAAAATAAAATCGCTAAAAAACTAAATAAATATTCGAGTCTTATTCCCCAAGACCAACTTAAATTCAGGAAAGTGGTATAGGCATAGGGTGCAGAAAATAAATTGTGTAATGCCAGAAAAACAATAAAAATCCCGAAAATAAAAATACGCTTAGTCTTTCCACCATTTGCAAGACTAAATGCCGAAAACATCAAGGTAAACAAACCAATACCAAGTACTGCCCCACAAATCATGGCAATACTCATCATCAAACGCTGATACTGTTGATTGATGGTGCGACTTAAACCAATTTTCATTGGATTTTTTAAACCACCTTGCAAGCTCTGAAAGCTAGACGCTTGAATGGTCAGGGTAAAATATTCACTTTCAGGAACAAAATATGCAATTCGTGGGGCATTTTCGGTTTGGTGACTACTCGCATCTGCACCGACTGTGCCAACACGCACCAGTGGATCGCCATTTAAAAATACCCGATAGGCGCCATATTGGTTGGGAATCCAAATCGCAATACGTCTGCCTAGAAATTCTTTTGGAATTTGAAAGTGCCCAATAAAAGTGCCGTAAGTATTGGCATTGCCCATTAAATCTTCAAATGAAGCAGGCAATTCAACGGTATTCGATGCCAGTACCGCACTGGGTTCTTGAATCAATTGTTGCGGATAAAACAACCATCGCCCAGTCAAAATACTCGATTGATCTTCAGTAAATTGAACAGAATTGAGCAGTTGTTGATGTAGATAGTAAGATTCAGGTGCAGACTCATACTGCGCCAACACACACGGTGGTGTGAGTACACTGCACAGTAAAATTAAGAAGAGTAATGCACACTTGTGCCACATCCGAGTGAAATTCAAAAATGCAAAAGTCCTATTGTGCTTGTTTTTTAATCTAATCGTTCTTGCACTAAATTTGAAGTAAAAAATTAAGTCATTTATGCTAGACCTTACTGGCATCGGATGAATGACTTAAATTCTAGCGGTTTGGCTAAGTTGAAAGGTGTTTATTGATCGCGTGTTTTCACATCATACAATTCAATTTCAAAAATTAAATTCGAATTGGCAGGAATGATATTGCCCATTTTGCGCTCACCATAAGCCAAATGCGCAGGTACGATCAGTTTGCGTTTACCACCCACTTTCATCCCCATGATGCCTTGATCCCAGCCTTTAATGACACGACCTGTACCAATCACGGTTTCAAAATAGTTACCACGGTCTAAGGATGAATCAAACTTGGTGCCATCTTCCAACCAGCCTGTGTAATGCGTAGTAATTAAAGCGCCTTTAACCGCTTCTTTCCCCTCACCCATCACCAAATCAATAATTTCTAATTCTGCACTCATGTTCATCTCCAAATATTTACACTTCGATGTTTAAGATAATTTCCAGCTCGTGCAAGTGTTATTGCAACAGTGTCCACTCAATCTGAGCCTGTGCCTGATCGCCAATCAATGTCCATTCGCCATCCATTACATTCAACTGCAATTGCATGGTACGTTCGCATAAAGCTTGAACGGCTTCGGTACTCGCTGGCGATAGTTGCCACACTTCAACATTATTTAAAGTTTTGATTTTACTGTTACGTTTGTACCATTCATCTACCGATGAACCATAAGCAATAATCGCAACTTGCTTACAGCGCGAACTGGCTTTTTTGACTTTATCTTCATCTGGGCAACCAACTTCAATCCATTTGATTAACTGCCCTGTTAAGTCTTTTTCCCACAAGGCAGGCTCATCAGTTTCAAACAAATCTTTGGTGAATTCCAAAGCTTCATCTGCATAACGTGCGAATGCCAAAATACGAACCATCAAACGCTCAATAGTTTCAGAAGGATGCAATGCCATGGTGAGTTGATAGTCACCATATTGATGCACATCCATATTGGCAATGTTCAAATCTGCCTTATAAATTGTCGCTTTCAGCGCCATTGTCTATTCCTAAAACCATGTTCAAATTTGCCGTCAAGCATAATAGATTTTCTGGGATTTTGCTTTATCGTTTGCCAAATAGCACATAGATTTCATTCAAAAAGCCGTAGTCGCATCAACCCGACACGCCAATAATTCAGCCTCAAACTGTACCCAATCCCGCTCGGTTTGATAAATAATTTCTACCCGATTGTCTATGCCTTCATCGGTAGATTGATAATTAAATTGCTGGGGATTGAAGTTAAAACTTTTCCATCCCTGATTGGTATAAAAAATCCCTTTAATGCGCAACCAATCTTGCTGTTCACAAAGTAAATCTAGAAGTGGATAAAAATCGAATAGCCAACGTTTAGGAAATTTCCAACCTGCGACTGCATACTCTTGTGCAGTCTCGACATAGTGATAGGGCAATTGCTTGATTACTGCTGGCTCTTGCAAATGTGTAGGGATGACATTCTGTTGTAATTTCAGCAATGGCTGAATTTTACGCTGTGTGCCGACATAGGGTATATCAATTTCTGTCAAAGCCAGACTACCCTGTTCAGCTTTCAACCATTTTTGCATATAGGCTTGATATTCATGTTGCAACTGCACTAGCGCAAGCTCATCTGCCGCTTGCATGTGGTCTGCATGTGACACCACAATAATTTGTGCAGCTTTGAGCTGATCGGCATACAGGTTTTGTTGCGTCCACGCCTGATCATGCAAACGTGAACCATCGACCACTGTAACCAAAGCACGCATCGACAAATGCGTATGCCAATGTGGTTCAGTCAATTGCTCCAAGAGTTGCGCAGGATGCCCCAAACCTGTCGGCTCAATGAATAAACGCTCAGGCTTCGCTTCAGACAATAAACGCGACAAGGCAATTTGCATCGGCAACTGACTGCTACAACATAAGCAACCGCCCAATAACTCTTTGATCTGATAGCCTTGTTGCTGCGGTAAAAGTTGTTGATCGACTCCGATTTGTCCAAATTCATTCATCAGCACCGCCCAGACTTCATGTTCAGGTTTTTGGCTGAGTAACTGTTTTAATAAGGTGGTTTTTCCTGCACCGAGAAAACCAGAAATAATATGCGTCGGGACTGCTTTTTGTGGTGCATTTATTTTCAAAATAAGCTCGCTTTATTGAGTTTTAAACAACTCGAGCATGCTAAGCAAGTTTAGCGATTAGATCAATCTGAATCTAAACACACTAAAAATTTATCCAATTGTTCATATTAATTGGCATCATGATTTGAAAGATTTTCTTACATTTATTGTAGGATGACCGACAACTGATTTTGGTCAATACGCAAGTTTAAGCCGCTTGATGTTATGTTTTATTGCCGCCGGTGGAACTTCCTTGCCGAAAATATAGACATTTCTGATGAATTTGGCTGCATATTTAAAACAAAAATTACCAAAATACGACCTGTTCATCATCATTGTGCGATTCTAGTAACCATCATTGTTTTGCTTTGTTGCAAGCATTGATCCGACAGCATTGGCTGCTTAGGATGAGTTCCTGTTCAGCTCGTTCAAATCAGGTGATGACTGACTTGAACACTTTAGCCGCATGAAGTTTTTTTACTCAATGCTGGTGCTGAACAGTTGTACCCATTCATGAAAAACTTTAAATAAGGATGCCAAACCATGAAATTGACACAAATTTTACTCACTTCAACTTTTGCTATTGCCACTGTAACCACTTTTGCAGCACAGGCTGAATCGACAGTTACAGAACAGGAAAAAGTGATTGTTTCAACGCAGGAAACTATTGCTGAACCTGCTTCAGAACAAGCTGCTACACAACCTGCATCTGAAGCAAGCACTGAAACACCTGCTGCATCGAGCCAACAGCCTTAAAACTTAGATACATTTTAAAATGTAAATTGAATACAAAAACTGAGTTTTAAGCCACTCTCTCGGTTTACTCAGTTTTTGTTCATCAATAAGGCTAATCAATACTACTCTTGAGAAAAATTAAAAAATAGACACAAAAAAACCTGTGTGCAATTGCAAACAGGTTTTCAGCTGAATTTGATGAAAACTTAGATTTGTTCAGTTTTCTTATAAATACTGCAAGATGGATGATGATTTTCTTGCAAACGCGCAACTTTACGCTGCTCTGCTGCTTCAAAACGGCAACGCTTCCAGTCGTTGTCTAATTTCAATGCAGGGATTTGTTTGGGTTTACCATTTTCATCCACTGCAACCATAGTGAAGTAACAGCTGTTGGTATGGCGCACTGTACGCTTTTGAATATTTTGCGCTTCTACACGAATCCCGATTTCCATTGAAGTACGGCCGACGTGGTTCACACTAGCAAGGAAAGTCACCAATTCACCCACATGAATCGGTTCTTTAAAGTTCACTTTATCAACCGAAAGGGTCACCACATAACTACCCGAATAGCGGCTCGCACATGCATACGCCACTTGGTCTAATAGTTTTAAAATTGTTCCACCATGTACATTCCCTGAGAAATTTGCCATGTCTGGTGTCATTAACACGGACATAGTTAATTCTGACTGGTCATCTAACACAGGGGCAATTTGATCTAATGATGACATTGCGTTCTCTAGACTCTTTTTAAAGACAGTAAGATATGAGCGTATTATTATATCGTGTTTATAAAAGTTTGAATGTTCATTTCGGCAACAAGTGCATCATTATTATTTATATCGTTAATGACAACATTTATTTAAAATTATAAGACTAAAGACTAAGACTCCCAAGCTATTATTTTTTAATTCATTTCTGATGTTTAGAATATTTGTTCAAATTGTATATTCAGTAAATACCACCGCCTCAAGTGTTCAAAAAACAATCTAAAATCTTTTATTCAATGGATTATTCAAGCAAATTTCGGCAATTTTACACCAAGAAAGTTCAATTTAGTTCCTAAATTTTGAAATTGAGTGGCAACATTCAAGCCAAGTGCAGCATTTCATTCGATGCATTACTATAAGTCAAATTTTGATCGGTACTCAGGGCTGCTTCAATCACATAAGAACCATCCAGATTAATCATCATCACTGTAAAAACAACCTTCTACATCGTGGCAAGTATCATCTGCTGTCCAATTTCAAGGCCGTGCATCAAGTACCTCTCTATTTTTTTTAAAGTTTTAAGCTGAAGCACTAAAATATAGGCTGTCTTGGAAGCATGTTCAATTCTTAAACTGCTTACAAAAACAAATTCAGTAAACGCCAAATAGGATAAATGCAAACATAACGAAAAGGATACGATAAAAATTGATTTTTAAGTCTAAATAGCTCATCTAGGCTTTTAAATATTTTTAGGGTATTTAAATTTTTTGATTATAAATATCAAATGCTTAAAATATATCAATCTAAACCAGCTAGCATTAAAGTTATTTAAATCAAGCACCTCATTAGACTTAAGTTAAATCTATTTATTTCATTGAGTCTACGTAAATAAAGGATATGGACAGCTATTTAAACTCTCCATAACCCCCAAAAGTATTACTCACTTTATAATCTACTATTCTATGCCCATGTGCATAATGATGCTGTTGATAGACTTGATCTATTTTATTTAATTGCGCTGCGGTTGCTTCTGCACCTGCCAGCATGGTCGCTTCCCGCCCTTTTACATCAAAAATATGGGCTTTTTCACGTAAATCGGGTTGAATGACAACATCTGCGAGTTTCAATTCTTCATTGGCCAAATGCTTTTGCATAATATTAATATTTTGGTTAAACAATCCCCATACATTACTAGTTTCAGTATGAATAGGCTGCGCCAAAATATTCACGGCAATTACAATATCTGCCCCTAAATCGCGTGCAACCTTGACAGGTACAGGGCTCACTAAACCCCCATCGACATATTCATGTTCTGCAATTTTAGTAGGTACAAACATACTTGGGATAGACACTGACGCACGCACCGCCTGCCCCGTATTACCATAATTAAATACGACTTTTTTGCCTTCTTTTAATTCAGTCGCCACCACATACATTGGGATTTTAAATTGCTCCAAACGGAGTTGATCGACTTGTGCATTGACGTAATTTTCAACTTTTTTGCCATCAAAAAAGCCTTTTAAATCCAAAGTCACATCCCGTACATCATTGGGTTTCATATTCATGGCAATTTCACGTAATTGCTGCGCATTTTTACCGCTGGCATAAATTGAACCGACAATGCTGCCTGCGCTGCTGCCCACAATAAAATCAGGATGAATACCATACTGCTCAAGTACTTCAATTACACCTATATGTGCATAACCACGTGCGCCACCACTGCCCAAAACCAACGCGATAACTGGACGTTTTTCTTGTTGTTTTAACTGCCGAAAATCAATTTGATTCAGGCGTGACTCTGCTTCAACCATGGGCTGCGACTCAAGTAGAGTTTGAGTCGAAAATTGCTGCTGTGATGGCACTGCCTGACATCCCACCATCAATAATGCTGTAAGAGATACATACCCAAATTTCATAATGACCTTCTTGAATCCATAGGTTTCAGTCGATATTTCACCGCCAATCGTGACAAGGTTGATCAGCCAACTTGATACAGCAACCATCTTAACCATGCCACTGATGCTATTTGTTTCGCCTTGCATGACCGCCCATAGTCTATCTATTATTTTAACCAATCCTTGTAGTAATTCGTTAAACTGTCACGTCTAGCCACTACAGTGGCGCACAAGTCGAATCTGTCTAAAATTATATGCCAACACCTTCTTATTCCTTATTATTCTGGATTTTTCTGCAATTAGGCTGTCTGTCTTTTGGCGGGCCTGCAGCGCATTTGGTATTTTTCCATCAGCGTTTTGTGCATCAACTCAAATGGCTAGATGAATCCCAGTATTCACAAATTGTCGCACTTGCACAACTCTTACCTGGCCCAACCAGTAGTCAGGTGGGTTTAGCGATTGGTTATTTGCAAAAAGGCTATTGGGGTGCAGTCCTAGCGTGGTTGGGTTTTACCATGCCTTCCGCATTGTTTATGGCATTGGTTGCAGTTTTGGGACATCAATATTTAGATGTACTGTCGTCAAATAGCTTTCACAGTATTCAACTGATCGTATTGGCCGTGGTAGCTTGGGCATTTTGGCAAATGCTGCGCAGTTTTTGTAAAACGGTTTGGCAATATGCCTTAATGTTTGCTTCTGCCCTATTTATTTATCTAATGCCCTTGAGCTTCAATCAAGTTTTAGTGATTCTGATTGCAGCTTGTTTAGGCATGTGGATGGCGAAACGTACAACACCCACTGCAACGCTCTCATCCGCCAATACAATGGCGACAGATACACATTTTACTGCGGCACACCTACCCCAACACCGTCGTTATGCTGCATTTTGGGTAGTACTTTTTGTTGCACCTTTTATTGTGCTATCCGCGCTAAACTGGCTACAACCTCATTTACTCTATGCAGCCAATTTAAGTTTCTATAAAGCCGCATCTTTGGTCTTTGGTGGTGGGCATGTCATTTTACCTTTATTACATCAAGATTTTGTTAGTACAGGCTTAGTCAGCAAAGAACAGTTCGATTTGGGTTATGCCATAGCGCAATTGGTGCCTGGGCCATTGTTCAGCTTTGCAACGTATTTGGGCAGTTTGATTCCAATGACAGAATCTATGCTGCTGAATGCGACTTTAGCCACGTTGGCAATTTTTCTGCCATCTTTCTTTTTGGTATTTGCGACTTTGCCTTATTGGTCTTGGTGGATGCAGCAAGCTTATATTCGTCATGCCGTAACAGGTATTAATGCAGCGGTAGTCGGTTTGCTGCTGTATATGGTGCTCGAAATGGCACAGCGTTATGTTTTGAGTATTACTGATCTGCTGTTTATTGTTTTGGTGATTGGATTATTAAAATCAAAACTACCTGTTTGGCTCAGTTTAATTGGCAGTTTCCTGATCTATACCGCATTCATGCATTTCATCGCTTAGATTGAAATGCGATAGATCAAAGAACAATGCCAGTTCAATTGAACTGGCATTTTTTGTGAATGCTATGATTAAATCAATCCTGAATGCTTTAAAGCTTAGCCACCAAAGAATTTTAGAATAGATTGAATCACCGCAACGTTAATTAAATCGACAAAGAATGCACCACACAGCGGCACAATCAAGAACGCTTTATAAGATGGACCATACATATTGGTAATGGCCTGCATATTGGCGACTGCAGTTGGCGTCGCCCCCATCCCAAAACCGCAGTGTCCCGCTGCCAACACGGCTGCATCGTAGTTTTTCCCCATAAGACGGAAGGTCACAAAAGCTGCATACAACGCCATTGTGAGCGTTTGCGCACCTAAAATCACCATTAAAGGACCTGCCAAATCGGCCAATTGCCATAATTTGAGTGACAACAACGCCATCGCCAAATATAACGATAAAGATGCATTCCCAAACACATCAATCGCACGGTCAAAAATATTGACTTTAAAAATACTTTCTAAAACATTACGCAGAATCACACCGCCCGCCAATGCCCAAACGAAAGTTGGCAATTCAAACATAGTACCTTTGGCAGCGCCTGTCATAAACTCGGCAAATGCCAAACACGCTGCGAATAAACCCAAAGTGGTAATAGCATTATCTGCTGTGATTAAACGCACCTGATGCGGATATTCAAATGGAATAAACTCATTGGAATCTTGATCTGCAAGCGTATTATCACGTTTTTCAATTTGTTCTTCAGTACGAGGTACAGCCAGTTGATGACGGTTGATTAAGGTTTTAGCCAATGGGCCACCAATTAAGCCGCCAATAATTAAACCGAAGGTCGCGCTTGCCATTCCCAGTGCTAAAGCACCTTGAATACCATGTTGAGTTTCTAAAATTTCACCCCATGCACCTGCCGTACCATGACCGCCAGTTAAAGTAATTGAACCTGCAATTAAACCAATTAGTGGATCAATACCTAACAATGTTGCAAGACTAATACCGACAAAGTTTTGCACCACAATAAACACAGAAACGGCAATCAAGAAGATAATTAAACCAATTCCGCCTTGACGCAATTTTGTAAAGTTCGCGCTTAAACCAATCGAGGCGAAGAAAATCAGCATAAAACTGGTTTGTAATACGCTACTGGTGGTAATGCTATAACCCCAAAATTGATGCACCAACAATGAAACAATTGCGGCAACCAAACCACCTGCAACAGGTTCAGGAATGTTATAGCGTTTTAAAAAATCAATTTTATTAACCAAAAACCGTCCCAAGAGCAAGACGATGACCGCAGCAATCAGCGTATAAAACGCATTAAAAGTAAATTCCATGGCAATATCCATATAGTGATTGCAGATTATTTTTTAATATGATGAAGAGCTGTCTATGCAAACCAAAGCATTTGCATCAGCATGACTCTAAATCAACTAAAAAATGCCGCAATATAAAGTATGTAAGCAGTATCGTATTTGACCGATGTTTAAGATGTATGCGTTTCACTGAGCCAACCCAATCCTTAGGTTTCACTCAAGCATTATGATCTGCGTTTGCCTAGAACAGAAGAAAAGAAAGACAAAAGACAGTAATTTCACTTTCGGGGTGACTTCGAGTGCAAACAACTGAATCGGCTTAAGACTGAGAGGTAATCTCATATAAGCTCCAAAATATCTGAGGTGGATAAATACCTTGCGATAAAGATATTCAATCACTTGATAAAAAACAGCAAGATTAAAGGTCGATCATTATGCATTTTTTTTGACAAAAAGCTGCTATTTTCTGCATTATTTCTATAAATTTTATTGATTGTTTTCAACTATAAGTGCAAGTTACAGCATTCCTTGAAACTGAATAAAATTTAAATTATTGAATTGACAACATAAATTTTCAACATAAAAAAACAGAGCTTAACATTAAGCTCTGTTTTGGATTTTGCTCAAAAGTAGTGACTTAGAAGCTATAACGCGCCATAAAGCCTACGCGGTCATCACTGAATTTATCGCCAGCAAATGTTTCACGCTCACCGTTGATATATTCAATACCTAAATCGACTGGTTTTACAGGTGAATAGATAAAGTTAATCCACGCTTGTTGTACTTTCTCGTTAGCACCAGTATTATTTGCTGCACGCGCATAGTCTGTACCATCATCCGCAAATAAAGCACCATACGCTAAAGTTGAACGTAGTTGTGGAGAGAACTGATAGCTTGCACCCACTTGTACACCAAATGCTTCGTTTTGCTCAATGCTATTAGTATCTACATAGAATGCAGAGTTACTACCATATAAGTAGTTACTGTTACCCTTAACATAAGAGACATCCGCATATACTTTTAAAGGTTCTGCAACTTGATAATTGGTACCTACAGCTGCGCCCCAACCTGTCTTATCATCATTTGCTGCTTCTGATTTATAATGTTCAACCAATGCACGGGCAGAAGCTGTTCCTTTACCTTCTGCAAAGCCTTGAACTACTTTTGCAGTCAATACTGGAGCTCGGTAAGTTACGTCAGAGCTAACATTTTTCTTCTCTTTAGCATCATAAATTTGTGAAGAACTATTCCCCTCTTCAGCCGAAACGAATAATTGTGTCGCAGGCGCTAATTTATAGTTGTAGCGTACTTGCGGCACACGTGCTGTACCTCCACCAATGTTCGAATTCAAGTCAAGCATTTCTGGTGCGTGGCTTGACAAAAAGTTCGATGTAGTTTGACCAAACAACCAATTATTTAAAGTTAAGTAAGCGTGACGAAGGCGTATGGTTTCACTTGCACCATTAAAGTCTACTTCAACTTTACCACCTACTTTATTGTCACCTACAGGTGTATTAAAGTCCAAACCTAAACGAGTAGCTTTTGCAGTTGCTAAAAGTTTGTCATTTGTAGATTTAGTGCTCCCACCCACTGTATTTGCACTGTGAAACTCACTGTCCGCGCCGTCAATAACATAGCTTGCATCGCCACGTACGAAACCATAAATAGAAACATCTGCACCAGATTTAGACTTTAAGCTGCTTAATGCACTTAAAGGTGCAGCAGGCTTCGCTTGTTGTACTTGGGCAATTTGAGTTTGCTGCTGTTGTTGTACTTGCTGTTGTTGCTGAATTAATGATTTTAACGCTTCAACTTCTTGACGAAGTTCTTGAATTTGTTGTTGCTCAGTTTTTGCTGCGTGTGCAGTACCTACCATGAATGTTGTAACAGCAATCGCTAAACCTTTGATCACAAATTGACCGTTGAGTAATTGACTCATTTTTCTCTCCAAAATAAAACAACGCTGCATCCGTGCATGATGATTTTGTTCGTCATCTATCGATTTCACATCGAATTATAAAAATGGCTCAAAAATCAAAACACTTTTGCCAAATAGTCCAAGACACTCAAATATTTAAAATATTACAAATTGTGTCATTTATTACAGACTTCAATCTATCAAGTTATGACGTTTATTAAAATCAGTTTTCCCGAATAAGAAATCAAAATTAATCATAATTACAAATCCAATTAATTAAACCATATAAAATTCAATACTTTAAACAGGTTGATTATTCAAGTATTTACACCAATATTAGACTATTGTATATATTTCAGTCCTGTCTAAAAGCTCAATTTTTAAGAAAAAATCACCATTTTAAAAAGTATTTATCTCTATTTAGTCTGGTTGCGGTTGTAAAATATGAAAAACGGCAAACATTCCAGACCCAATAAATAGCAGCATTAATACCGCCATATTCAGCAAAGCAGTGCCTGTTAAAAAATTGAGTAATACCCCACCAATCAAGCCACAAAAGAATTGCACACTGCCCATGATCGCACTGGCGGTTCCAGCACGTGCGCCTTGTTTTGCCATTGCCAGCGCCATGGCATTCGGACCTGTAAAACCTATCCCAGACACTGCAAGAAATAAACCGAGCATTACCAATGCCAAAGGTGCATACCCCAGACTACCTGCGAGCAGTAGAATGACCGCACCACTCAGTTGAATGAAGCTGCCCAATTTTAAGCGTTGCAACACGCCCAATTTTCCACTGATTTTTTTATTTAGGGTCGAAAACAGCATAATACCAAGGGCATTGGCACCAAACACATAAGCAAAAGCCGTTTCACTCAAGCCATATTGATCCATCATGAGCGCACTTGAACCGCTGATATAGCAAAACAATGCCCCACCTGTCAGACAGCCTGCCAACATTGGAAAACGAAAATCACGATCTTTTAAAATTGCGAAATATAAGGTCAGGACTTGCTGAAAGCTCAAATTTAAACGGCGTTCTTTGGCTAACGTTTCTTTAAAAAAGAAATGCACGCATAAACAGCAAATGATTCCAACGCAGGTCAGCACCACAAAAATCGCTTGCCAATTCATCCATTTAAGTACCCATGCACCCAGCGTAGGTGCAATAATGGGTGCAAGGGTCATCACAATCATCATACTCGAAAAAGCTTGAGCGGACGTTTGCAAATCCAAGCGATCACGAATGGCTGCTCGTGCAATCACCACGCCCACACAACCGCCCAAAGCCTGCAAAATACGTGCAGCAATCAATCCCCATTCATTGTGTGCAAACACGCACAACATACTGGCCAGTGAAAACAATACCAAGCCAAAATATAAAGGCGGCTTACGTCCAATCCGATCACTCAGCGGCCCATAAATCAGTTGTCCCAAAGCCAAACCTAAAAAATAAGCAGGCAAACTGTTTGCGACCATTTGGGTCGATACACCAAACTCGCTTGCCATTGCTGGCAAGGCAGGCAAATACATATCAATCGACAAAGGCCCAAGCGAAGTCAGTAACGCCAACAACAATATCCACGCTGTCGAATATTGCTGCATGTTGGGTTGTGGCGCAGATGGTGGCGTACTGTTTGAACTTGGTAGCGTTTTCGATATGCTCATTTTTTATCGTGAAATGACAGATGTACAGACAAGCTTACACGCTTCATAATATTATTTGTTGTGATCAAAGATGAATTTTCACATATTAAACACTCTAAACACTCATCTACAGTTACAATTTACGCAAGCTTTCATCTCACAGCATAAATCTCTGTTTAGACAGAAAAGTTACTTAAAGGAACGATGTTGAAACCTTGGCTGATAAAGCTTAAACAAGCGACCTATAACACTACATTTATGTATAACATCCGCATGCTCATTGCATTTGCGGGAACTGCTTTTGTTCCCTATTTTATGGGAATGCAACTTGCCACCATTCCTTTAACTTTAGGTGTAGTTGCCGCAGGTTTGAGTGATATTGATGACCGTTTTTCGGTGCGTATCGTCAATCAGCTCTATACTTATATTGGTTTCTTTGTTACCGCCACTTCAGTTCAGTTTTTATTTCCGCACCCTATTTTGTTTGCCACAGGCTTAATCCTGTCGTGTATTGTCTTAATTTTGCTCGGTTCGCTCGGACGGCGTTATGCCACCATTTCTTATGGCTGTTTGGTGGTATCGGTCTACGCCATGCTTGGTGTCAATCTATTTGATGACTGGTACATGCAACCGCTACTTTTGGTTTCGGGCGCAATCTGGTACGGCTTAATTTCGACCATCAGCTTTTTACTGTTTCCTGTTCGTGCCTTACAAGACAAACTTTCGCTCAGTTATTCTGCTTTAGGTGATTTTTTATTTGCCAAATCTAATCTATTTGATGTGGATATGACTGCACCCAGTTATCAGCAAAGCATCATTGATTTATCACTTGAAAACGCCAAATTAATTGCGATTTTTAACGACTTAAAAACTGCTTTGCTGACTCGTTTAAAAGGTGACCGCGGGCAAAAAGATACCCGACGCAGCTTACAGTATTATTTTGTCGCACAAGACATTCATGAACGTGCCGATTCTGCACATATTGATTATCAAAAACTGGCGAAAATATTTCAGCACAGTGATATTTTATTTCGCTTCCAGCGCATTTTGTCTATTCAAGGCAAAGCCTGTAAAGATTTAAGCGAAAGTATTCTGCATCGTAAACCTTATGTGCATAACAAGCGTTTTAAACATGCTTTTGAAAATCTTAAACAGTCTTTAGAAAAGCTGCGCAGTGAGCAGCAATATGACCAAGTTTGGATTAATGCATTGTTTGCCTTATACCAAAACCTAAAATCGATTGACGCTCAACTGCGTAATCTTGAAACTGAACGCAATATTAAACTGGATAAATCCAAGAATATTGAGCAACAACTCATAGATGACGACTTAAAAAGCTGGGATGATATTGTCATCCGTATCAAACAGCATTTAACCCCTGAATCTGTCTTGTTCCGCCATGCCATTCGTTTGTCAATTGTACTGTTGATTGGCTATATTTTTGTACAAGTCACCAATATTCAATATGGCTACTGGATTTTACTGACCGCCCTGTTTGTGATGCAGCCTAACTTTAACACCACCAAACGGCGTTTACGTTTGCGTATTATTGGGACACTGGCTGGGATTGTGGTCGGCTACACCATTTTATATTTTGTGCCATCCGTAGAAGGGCAATTGGTAGTTTTAATTATTAGTGGCATGTTGTTCTTTGAATTACGCAGTAAACAATATGCACAAGCGACTGCTTTTATGACTATTTTGGCGCTGATGAACTTTAACCTAGAAGGTTTGGGCTATGCCGCAGCTGTACCTCGTATGGTCGATACCTTAATTGGCTGTGCACTGGCATGGTTTGGCGTGAGTTTCATCTTCCCCGACTGGAAATTCCGTCGTCTATCACGCACGATTCATCGCTCACTCACCGCACAATGTGACTATTTGGCAGAAGTGATTGAACAATATAAAAATGGACGCAATAACGGCTTGAATTATCGAGTGGTGCGCCGCGCTGCTCACAATACCGACGCAGAAGTTGCTTCACTGATTTCAACACTCGCCACCGAACCTGATTTTGATCCTGATCAAAAAGCTCAGGCCTTTGAGTTTTTGTGTCTTAATCACACCTTTATTAGTTATATCGCTGCACTGGGTGCGCACCGTGACAAAATTGAAGATCAGGAAGTCTTGCAACTGCTCGATCAAGCGATGGACGATATTCAAGGTGCTTTACTCAAAGATGAAACGCCGGATTTAAGCGCACACAACATGCTGCAAACCATTCGTCAGCGTTTAAGTCAAAACAATGAGGAAGATCAAAAATCATTGATTATTTTGCAGCAATTATCATTAATGATGAGTATCTTGCAGCAATTAAGTCGCTTAAAACAAAGTTTAAGCCACGAACATGATCAGGATGCAACTGAACTGGCGTCTTTATAAACAATCCTGCAAATAGTCCGTGCCTACTTTCTCACCCTAAGCTGTGTAAGTATTCACCGACCTTAGCATGATTTTGCGACAATATACTCACTGCATGACAGCAATTAATGCTAAACTTTTTATAGTTTTAAATTTGTTAGTTTCACTATGACCGCGAAAAGTTTATACGCCTACACCCTACAGCCTGTGATCTACGAAGTTTCTGAAGAAGAACAACGTCACGCACAACTGGTAATATGGCGCAGTACCAATAAAATTGGCATGAAAGCATGGATTATTATGGGGGTGATTGTTGCCCTTTCCATTTTAGGCATTCTACTATTAAAAAATTATTCGACAATTTTCTGCTGGGTCGCCATTGTCTGTGTGGCACTTTACCTACTGGTGCGTAAATACGGCTTGGAATGGTATGTTAAACGCAAAATGAATGAATTTCCTGTTCAAGAAATTAAAGGAATTCGTTTAGGCGTACAACCACACGGAATCGTGATGCGTCAGCAAATGGGCGCTCAAGAAGGCGTGGGTGCAATTGGCTGGAAAGATGTGTATGAATGGTACAACACCCCTGAATTTATTTTGATAAACTTCAAAGTAAAAGGTCAGCAAGGTGCTTATATTCTACCTAAGCGCATGGACAGCAAGAACTTTTCGTTCAACACCATTCGCAAGCATTTAACCGAAGCTGCAGGCGAAGCCAAGCAAATCTAAATATTCTGATCTAAAAATAAACCTCTATCCCCTGTGATGGAGGTTTTTTTACTTAAAATCAAAACAATGAACGATAATGAGAATAAATAGCATTTGCATTAACTTTGTATCTGGATTATTCTTCTCCAAAATTCATGCTCAACCCTCATTCCTCATGTTAAAAAAAACATTTTTTCAAATTCACTGGTTCCTCGGCATTACAGCAGGGCTTATTTTGTCACTCATGGGGGTCACTGGGGCAATTTATTCCTATGAACAACAAATTCTAAAATGGTTGAATCCAGACAGTTACCAAGTTCAAGTTGAGCAAAAACCGAAACTTACTCCTGCAGAAATTTACACACATTTTCAGCAAGTCCAACCCAATTATAAAATTAACAGCATTACTATTGCCCAAGATCCTGCAGCATCTTCAAGCATAAATATTGAAAAAGAAGGCGCCAGACGCGGGGAAAATATCATGATTAATCCCTACTCTGCAGACATTTTACCTGAAGTGAAAGGGCGTGAATTTTTTCAATTTATCCAACAATTACACCGCAATTTAACCATTGGTCCGATTGGCAAACAAATCACAGGTGCCTGTAGCTTAATCCTGATTTTCTTTGTTTTAAGTGGCGTGTATTTGCGGTGGCCAAAACGTCACTCCTTCAAACAATGGTTTGCGATTAAACCTCAACTCAAAGGTCGCAATTTTATTTGGGACTTACATGCTGTGGTCGGTACATGGGTAGTGATCTTCTATCTCGTTATGGCATGCACAGGTCTATATTGGTCGTATGATTGGTGGCGCAATGGCATGTTTAAAGTCATGGGTGTAGAAAGACCACAAGCGCAAGTGCAAGCAGATGGACACAATAAAAAGGAAAATCAAAAAACTCAAACATCTCATCAAGCAAGGCAAACACAAGTTACAGAACCTCGCCCAAATACTACGCTCCCTGCTCAGAAAAATACACTGGATCAGGCACAAATCAATTTTGCATTGACTCAGGCATGGCAACATTTCCCGCAGCAGTTAGAGCAAGATTATTCGAGCATCACTTTTAATGTGCCTAAACATGACAATAGTGAAATTGAAATAAACTTTATCGATGTCATTCCGCAACATGAACGCGCACGCAACACCGCAACTTTTGATTATCAACAAGCGCATATTACTCAACTTGAATTATATGCAAACAAACAACTCAATGAAAAAATCATGAGCAGCATGCTGCCTGTGCATCGGGGTAGTTTCTTTGGTCCTGTTTATCAATTTTTGGCAATGCTTGCTGCATTGATGATGCCGCTGTTTTTCGTCACAGGCTGGATGCTATATTTAAAACGTCGTAAACAAAAGCATTTGACTCTTGCTGCACGTCAAAATCAAACTCAATTTAAAATTGACCCAAATGCTGAACACTGGCTCATCGTCTATGCCAGCCAAACAGGTACTGCCGAACAATTGGCATGGCGCACTGCAACCAGTCTGCAAGAGGCACATCAACCTGTCACAGTCAAAGCTATTCAAGAATTGCAGATAGCTGACCTCAAAAACAATACTCAAATTTTGTTTGTTGCCAGCACATACGGCACAGGAGATGCACCCGATTTATCCTCTAACTTTGTTAAAAAAATCATGTCCCAAAGCTTAGACCTCTCTCATTTACGTTATGCGGTTTTAGCCCTAGGCTCCAAAGAGTATCCTGACAGTTATTGCGATTTTGGACATCGTCTTGCTGCATGGCTGCAACATAATCAGGCTCACGCTTTGTTTGACACTATTGAGGTAGACAATGCCAATCCTGCTGATGTACAGCGTTGGAATCAAGCATTGGCACAGGTGACTCAGCTTGAATTACAAAGCATGCAAATTGATAAAACTTTTGATACATGGTGTTTGCAACAACGTGATTTGCTCAATCCGAATAGTTTAGGTACCCCTGTGTTTAATATTGAACTTGTACCGCAGCACGAAGCACATTGGGCTGCAGGTGATATTGCTGAAATTCAACCAGAAAACAGTACTGTACGGATTCAGGATTTTTTAAAACAACATCAACTCGATGCAAATACTATTATTGCTGATGGTCAGCAAACCCTAGCACAGGCTTTAGCACATAAAGACCTGACAGCCCCTATTCAGACATTTAAAACTATCGATGAATTATTGGCACAACTTTCACCCTTACCTAGTCGTGAATATTCAATTGCCAGTATTCCTTCACAACAGGTTTTAAGACTTGTGGTACGTCAAAAATTCGATGCTCAAGGTGAACTTGGCTTAGGTTCAGGATGGTTGACTGCTCATGCTGCACTGGGACAAAATATCGCACTGCGCATTCGCAATAATCCATCTTTTCATTTAATTGATGATGACCGCCCAATGATTTGTATTGGTAACGGCACTGGACTTGCGGGTTTAATGAGCTTATTGCATGCACGTAACCGCCTGAATTACACCCAAAACTGGTTGTTTTTTGGTGAACGTCAGCAAGCGCACGATTACTTTTATCAACGCACCATCGAGGCTTGGCAAAGTACAGGCGTGCTACAACGGCTTGATTTGGCTTTTTCTCGTGATCAAGCCGAGAAAGTCTATATACACCATAAGTTACGTGAACAGGCTGAAGAGTTAAAACGCTGGGTTGAACAAGATGCCGTGATTTATGTTTGCGGTAGTATTCATGGCATGGCTAGTGATGTCGACCAAGCTTTAAAAGATATTTTGGGTGAAACTCAACTGGAACAATTACGTCAGCAAGGACGTTATCGCCGAGATGTGTATTAGTCAAAACTTGTCAATTCACCTAAGCTTTACCCATAGCCTCAACCGAAACATACTTCAGTTGGGGCTAAATTTTTAAGCAGCTTCGGCTATACTGTTTACACAGCATCATAGCGCAATAAAGTTATGCAGGGCATGCAAGCAAGTCACGTACACCCGCAATCAAGTCCATTCAAAAGAATATTCAGTAGCCTAATTGGATTAATTTTAGTTTTGGATGGTGTCTATCTCATCAGCTTAAAGAAAATTCATTTCGGCACCGTTTTGCCTGTTTTAATAGGCACGATGCTGCTGTGTTATGCCATTTTCTATACTTGGATTCAAAGCTACTTAAAACAACATACACGCTCAGATTGGTTGTGGAAATTGAGTTGGGGCGTATTTTGGCTGTGGTGTATCAGCCTGTCGATCTTTTTTGCTTATATTCATTTCAGTACACAGCAGCAAAATACTGTGACCAACAATGCTAAAGTGGTGATTGTACTCGGCAGTGGCATTGAAAATGGACTACCATCGCCCACACTCGCCAAACGACTAGATACCGCAGCAGCTTATGCCTTAGAACATCCACACAGTTATTTAATTGTCAGTGGCGGCCCCGCTTTTGCGGAACAACTCACCGAAGCGCAGGTGATGTCCAACTATTTACAACAACGCTATGCTATTGCAGCATCACGCATTATCTTAGAAACCCAAAGTACCAGTACGGCACTCAATTTAAAAAACAGTCAGCCTTTGCTGCATCAATTAGGCACAGATAAAACCCAACCAATTACGATTGTCACCAGCGACTTTCACACACCACGTGCAGCAGCGATTGCCAAACGACAGGGATACACACAGTTCAGCATGCTCAGTGCAGCAACACCACTCTATATCCGCTATAACGCATGGTTGCGCGAGTATTTTGCTTATATCAGTGGTTGGCTACTAAATGAGTATTAAAAATAAAATCTAACAAGCAGATCGCTTAATTCAAACGAATTGAGCGTGGTAAAGGAATTTGCATATCTTTAAAAAATTCAGGTTTTTGCATATACACCTGATACAAATAATTTTTTAGATCAAGCAATAACTTTTCAGGAGCAACCAATACATTCTGCCCTTCTGGACTTAGATTCATAGAAATATTAGTGGTTTCCTGACGTAGAAACGGAATCACTTTTTCAATAAAATCTTTCAGTGAAATTTCTTCAACTTGATAATTGGCCCAATTGTCTTTAATTAACAGTTTTGCCAGACTTTTATTTTGCCAGATCGCAAAAGCACGTTGCCCTGTAGGGGTAGCACAAAGCGCCCAACCATCTTCATACAAGGCAAAAACATGCCCCTGAGACACAATGGTTTCAATAAATTGCTTGTAAATATCTTGCACATTATAAGTTTGCGTTGCTTGCTTAGATGCAGCTTTACGTTGATAAGGATTTCGCATAAGACACGGATATTAGTATTATTATTAAATAAAAATTCTAGGCGAATTTATTGCAATACGCAAGAAATATAAGATAAAGGAGTATGAGAATATATGGTGGGCGCTGACGGGATCGAACCGCCGACATTCTGCTTGTAAGGCAGACGCTCTACCAACTGAGCTAAGCGCCCTGAAAAGAAAAAATAACATCGTTATTTTAGTATGCAAGACAACGAAGGCCGTAGTCTTGAACTTTGAAACACATTTTTCACATCAGGGAATGAAAAATGGCGCAGCGGACGGGGCTCGAACCCGCGACCCCCGGCGTGACAGGCCGGTATTCTAACCAACTGAACTACCGCTGCAACGGTAATTGCGTTAAGCAATTAAGGTCTTATTTTTTTGTATGTATGCCAAGCATATATACTAAAATATGGTGGGCGCTGACGGGATCGAACCGCCGACATTCTGCTTGTAAGGCAGACGCTCTACCAACTGAGCTAAGCGCCCTGATAAGATCAAAACAACATTTTGTTCTGATTTTGCAAAACTGTCAAACTTTGCATCATTTAAGTTTAAATCTATCAGGAAACTTAAACTTCTCTTTTGAATGGCGCAGCGGACGGGGCTCGAACCCGCGACCCCCGGCGTGACAGGCCGGTATTCTAACCAACTGAACTACCGCTGCATCGCAAAAGAATCTGGTGGGCGCTGACGGGATCGAACCGCCGACATTCTGCTTGTAAGGCAGACGCTCTACCAACTGAGCTAAGCGCCCTCAAATGCAATTTTATGTAAATGGCGCAGCGGACGGGGCTCGAACCCGCGACCCCCGGCGTGACAGGCCGGTATTCTAACCAACTGAACTACCGCTGCACTTACACAAAGTCACTCTTGTGGTACAAACGATGATTAAAGAATCTTAAGTGGCGCAGCGGACGGGGCTCGAACCCGCGACCCCCGGCGTGACAGGCCGGTATTCTAACCAACTGAACTACCGCTGCACGTAAGAATCTATAACGTAAAGGCTTGGTGGGCGCTGACGGGATCGAACCGCCGACATTCTGCTTGTAAGGCAGACGCTCTACCAACTGAGCTAAGCGCCCTTAACGTCTTTATCGTTTGTGAGGTGCATTATAGAGAATCTTTACCGCCTGTCAAACGCTTTTAGGCTTGTTTTCATTTTTTTGTGACTGAGTGATTAAAAAATAGGTAATCCGCTATAAAAACAAACAAATTCTGCAAGTTATTATAGTTTTCAAGCAAAAATTAATCTGCATTTCAACTTGTTAGCGCTGCAATCAACCTGCTCACTATATTGATTTTTTTATTGTCATAGATGCAACTTTATGCAATCAACTTACACCATCAACAAAGTAAACCTAAGCTATTTAAATCTAATTTGTGTTCAGAAATATAAACGAGTGCTTTTTCTGGAATCAGTTCAAACAATTCTAAAATATCGTGGTTACGCATCCGAATACAGCCATGCGATGCTGGGATGCCCATCGGCTCAGTGTCTGGTGTGCCATGTATATAGATATAACGCTGAAAAGTATCGCAGCCGATGCCCTGATTAAATCCCTCTTGCAAACCACTCAGCCATAAAATACGGCTTAAAATCCAGTCCCGTTCAGGAAATTGTTGGGCTAAATCTAAACTGTATATTTCACCTGTGGGTTGCCGCGCAATGAACACTGCATTTTCAGGTTCATTTTCACCAAATTTTAAAGCGACTTCATGCCAACCACGCGGTGTTTTACCACTATTTTCAGTTTCACCAATTCCATTCACCCCACTAGAAATGACATAAAATTTGTGATGCTTCGGCAAATATAGAGTTTGCTCAGCCAAATCAATCAAAATATCTGCTTGTGTGTATAAAAAAGACATTGCGCACCCTATTGTTCTTCTTTCTTGAGCGGTTGTGGTTCAGGACGTAACCACAACCAAATACACACCACCAACATGGTGGTATTGGTAAAAACTTTGACCGCAACAGGTGCTGTTGTAAACAGCATGATCACAGCACTGATACTCATCATGATCGTTGCTAACCATTTGGCTTTACGCGGTACTGTGCCATTGGCACGCCAATCCCTGAGTGTACTGCCATATTTAGGATGATTCAGTAACCAGTTATCCATTTGCGGCCAACCACGCGACGATGCCCAAGCTGCTAAAATCAAGAAAACAGTAGTAGGCATGCCTGGCAGCAATGCACCAATAAAGCCAAGGATGACAAAGATCACCACTAAACTTCGCCATAACAAGCTTTGCATACCACTGTCCCAAACTACGAATTGCGGTAGTATAAAGCGTTTTTTAATTTTCCGTTGTAATTATGCATTTTTCAGTATGGATTCATAATGATTGAGTTGCATCAACCCGAACTTTTGCCCGAAGTCTGGCTGACTTATAAAACCCCGCTTATCCGTCAGTTGGCTTTTAGCGTGGCCAGTCCGAATATTTTATGTACTGTTCCTGAGCAATTGCCCATTCAACATCCTTTTGAATTCCATTCAGATGCTTTTTGGCAAAAGCATTATCAAGCTTATCAATCACGTTTAGCCTATTTGGATTCTCATCCCGAAGCGGTTTACGATTTTTTAAATCAACTGAAAAGTACCCGTTTAGGCTTACGCTTTGAAATGCTGTTGTGGTTTTGGCTGCGAGATCGTGACTATCATCCCTTTGAATTATTAGGACACAGCATTCAAATTATTGATGGCGCTAAAACCGTAGGTGAACTGGATTTTTTACTGCGCAACCATGACACACAGCAGGTTGAACACTGGGAAGTCGCATTAAAATACTATTTAGCCGAAGCGGATTGCTCTTTGGCACACTGGTATGGTTTAAACCGCTCCGATACTTTGGTGCGTAAATTAAATCATTTTAGTCAAAAGCAATTTCAATTTAAGCAAGCCTTAGATGTGCCAATTCAACGTCGCTTAGCCGTACTCAAAGGACAATTATATTTAGCTACGTATCACTTGGCACAATCATCTACAACACTTACGCCACACTGGATCAATCGCGCTCGGCGTTTAGGTCTTTGGGGAAGTGATATTCCTGCTCAAGCTGAACAGTTTTATCGCCTACAACGACATGAATGGATTTGCCAAAATACTCAAGCCAGTAGCCTACCGAATCAATGGTGGGGAGATGGTTTATACTATCAAGAAGCCCATTCACAATTTTATATGTATCGTGCTGCATCGCTGATTAGCTATCCTCCATTAACACACTGAATAACTGTTTCAACATTTTATTACGCAAGCACCATAAAAGTTGACTATTTATTATTCTGTTTATTTTCTAAGCTAAAAAACACATCAAAATAATCTATCTAGAGTATATTGGAGATAATCATGAAAAAAATTCTAGCGACTTCACTGTTACTGACCTTTATTTTAACGGGTTGTAATACAATTAAAGGTGTGGGCGAAGACGTATCTTCTGCAGGTAATGCGGTAAGTAACACTGCTGAAAAAACCCAACAAGAAATTCGAAAATAATTCTGACAATTTCAGAAAGATCTTCACAAAACAACAAAAAACCTTGTCCGAGAACAAGGTTTTTTCACGCTAAAAATTTCACTTTTGTTGCATTATTCCCCTATTATTAGCACTTACTCTTGATAAACGTCTGAAACTCTCATGACCTCTTCTGCTACTCTGGATTTAAGCCTGCAGCTTTTACGCCAACCCTCTGTCACTCCTGTCGATCACAACTGCCAAAATCTCATGGCAGAACGCTTAGAAAAAATTGGATTTAAGATTGAAACTATGCGTTTTGATGATGTAGATAACCTATGGGCACGTAAAGGCACAGAAGCACCCGTCTTTTGCTTTGCAGGTCATACCGATGTTGTCCCTACAGGCAATTTAGACGCATGGAATACCGATCCATTCGTACCTGAAATTCGTGATGGCAAGCTTTATGGTCGTGGCAGTGCCGACATGAAAACAGCATTGGCAGCTATGGTGGTTGCCTCTGAACGCTTTGTTGCTAAACATCCTGACCACAAAGGTTCAATTGCTTTTCTGATCACCTCTGATGAAGAAGGGCCATCCATTAACGGTACCGTAAAAGTCGTTGAAACTTTGGAAGCACGTCAGGAAAAAATGACTTGGTGTTTGGTCGGTGAACCTTCAAGCACACATGAATTAGGCGATATTATTAAAAATGGTCGTCGTGGTTCACTGAATGGAGTCTTGACTGTAAAAGGTAAACAAGGTCATGTGGCTTATCCACACTTGGCAATTAACCCGATTCATACCGCGTCTAAAGCAATTGCGGAACTTTGTGAAACGGTGTGGGATCATGGCAACGAATACTTTCCTGCCACCTCATTTCAAATTTCAAATATTCAAGCAGGAACAGGTGCGACCAATGTTGTCCCAGGCAACATGACTGTGACCTTTAACTTCCGTTATTCGACTGAAGTGACTGCAGATGAGCTAAAAGCACGTGTGTTGGAAATTTTAGATCGCCATCAAGTGGATTATGAAATCGAGTGGACGCTTTCAGGTTTGCCATTTTTAACCCCTGTGGGCGAATTGGTCAATGCTGCACGTCAGGCCATTCGCAATGTCACAGGTGTTGAAACAGAATTATCGACCAGTGGCGGCACTTCCGATGGTCGTTTTATTGCGCCAACAGGTGCGCAAGTATTGGAATTAGGCGTACTCAATGCCACCATTCACCAAATTAACGAGCACGTTGATGTAGCTGATTTAGAACCCTTAGCCGAAATTTATGAGCAGATTTTAGAAGGGTTACTCACTTAAATTTGATAAAAGTTAGTTACACAAAACAGAAAAGGAACTCTATTTGAGTTCCTTTTCTGTTTTACAACATAGAAAATTGCGTTTAAGCCGTCAAGTTTTCTTGAATGTATTGCAAATTCGGTACATGAAAGACCTGCTCACCCATACGGACATATTGGAATACCGCAGGATCAGTCGTGGTTAGTTGGTCATCATCTACCACTTCAGAAATACGTAAGCGCAGTGTTTTAGGCATTTCATTGCACATCAAAGCAAAACGCTGCTCCATTTCGTCACCTTCAATGACCAGTGCCACGCCCATTTTTTTCTCTGGGTCGTTGACAGCATAAACAGGCAATTGCGATTCGTGCCATTCTACAGTTTTAACTTGAGTGGCGTTATCCAACGCTGATAACACAATATTTTGAGGTATCAGCATCGGTTGTTTACCATGACATTCAACAATATAAGCATCAATAAAACCCGTAGATACGGTAATTAAATGCTGTAGTTCTTGTTGACTGATTTGCCCAAGTAAATTTGGACTATTCGTCTGACTCATCGTTTACCTCTGACTGACTGCTAATAATTGTTCAATATTGGCAAGCAATTCTGTCTCTTGGAACGGTTTACCCATGTAATGTGTCACACCTAAGCTAAACGCACGTTCACGGTGTTTTTCACCTGTACGCGACGTAATCATGATGATTGGCAGATTGCTATGCATGTCGTGGTGGCGTACGAGGTTAGTTACCTCAAAACCATCCATACGTGGCATTTCAATATCCAGTAACATCAAGTCAGGTTTGACGTTTTCAAGTTGCTCGATGGCATCGACACCATCTTTGGCAGTCACGATGTCATAACCTTGACGCTCAAGCAGACGTGAAGTTACCTTACGTACGGTGACTGAGTCATCCACAATCATAATTAAGCGGCGCGTATTTCGACGCTGGATTTCACGTTGATCACTGGCTTGTTTAGTACGTTGTGTTGCAAGAATTTGACGGGCAATGTTCTGACCATCCAAAATTAAACAAACTTGACCATCCCCCAAAATAGTTGCGCCTGCAATTGCACCAATGCTTGTGAACTGCTGTCCAATTGGCTTCACAACAATTTGACCACGCGAACCAATCAACTGATCGACCAGCAAGGCAATGGTTTGACCTGTACTGCCTTTAATTAACAGTACTGGCAGTGAATGCCCTATATTGCTTAAACGCGGTAATGGCTGATTGCCAACGAATTCAGATAAATAGCGTAACTTATAGTTCTGGTTATCAATTTGAAAGAAGTCTTCATTGCTGTTGAAGTAAGATTCCAAAGTGGTTGGTGCGATACGTACAATACGGTCAATTTGCGCCAAAGGTACCGCAAATTGTTGATCGCCAACTTTTACCATTAAGGCATCAGATACCGCAACCGTGGTTGGTACGCGAATACTGAAGGTTGTACCTTGACCCAATATTGAATCTACAGAAACGTGACCACCAAGTGCCTTAATTTCACTTTGCACCACGTCTAAACCAACACCACGACCTGAAATTTGTGTAACCGATTGTGCTGTCGTAAAACCTGGGTGGAAAATGTATTGTAGAATTTCATTTTTATCTAAATTCTGATCGGCTTTGATTAAACCTAAGCTCAATGCTTTTTGTTTAATCTTGGCATCATCAATACCCTTACCATCATCCACAAAAGTCACCACAACATCTGTGCCTTGACGGGTAATGTTCAGTTCAATTTTACCAACTTCAGGTTTATTGGCTGCAGCACGTTGCACAGGGTCTTCAATACCATGGTCGACCGCATTACGCAGCATGTGTTCAAACGGTGTCACCAAACGTTCAAGAATGGTACGGTCTAATTCACCTTCAGTGTTATTAACCACTAGCTCTGTCGGACGGTTTAAGGTCGATGAAGTCTGACGCACAATACGTTGTAAACGTGGCAATAACCGCGAAAATGGTACAAGGCGTGTACGCATCAAGCTTTCTTGAATTTCGGCCTGAATACGTGATTGTTGTAATAACAAGCCTTCGGCATCACGGATTTTTTCAGCCAATGTACTCTTAAAGTCCACCAAGTCTGATGCAGATTCCGCCAGTGATTTAGACAACTGATTCAACGATGAATATTGGTCCATCTCTAATGGGTCAAAATCTGCATAACGTGAGTTTTCAGAACCGTGCTTGGCAATAATTTGCGATTCTAGCTCGCCTTCCATTCGGCGTAACTGATCGGCAAGACGTTTAATCGCCAATTCCATCTCATTCAAGGTACCGCCCAGTTGCCCTAGCTCCATTTCAATACGTGAACGGTTAATCGAGTTCTCGCCGGACAAGTCAATCATCTTCTCGACTAAATCAGCAGAGATACGAATCATCTCATTGCTGTTATCCAGCTGCGTGGTTTCGCCCCATTCACCCGACATTGCAGGTGGTTCTGTACCATCACCCTGAACAAACTCATAACTACGGCTCGGCGATAATAAGTCGGTATGCGTTAAACGCTCAGGCAATTGTGCAGATACATCTACAAACTGCATCGCCGACAAGCTAGATTTTAAGCTGTCATAATTGCTGTAATCTGCATTGAAGATCGCATCACGCAACCATGCCAACGTAGTTTGCAACAAGGCATCATAAACATTTGAGTTAAATTGATGCACCGCAAACTGTTCAAAGGCACGTTCAAGTTGATAAGCAATTTGCGAAACAGGATCAATTTCCAACATTCGCGCACCGCCTTTTAAGCTGTGTGCCGCACGTTGTAATTGAAGCAAGATACTTCGGTCACTTCGCTGTTCGAACCATTGTTTCAAACGCTGATCTGCAGCATCCAAAATTTCTTCCGCTTCTTCTCGGAAAGTTTCAACCACAACTGAATGCAATTGCTCATCTTTAGATTCAGCACTTGCTTTAAGACTTGCATCATCACCAATAACTACGTCATCTTTAGCTAAATCTGCAATCGTGTCTTGGAACACTTCTGCCGCCAACTCAGGCTGGGTATCAAAATCTTCAGTTGCTTCGATACCCTGTTCAAGCTGCGCTGTAGTTGTCACACTTGCAACAGATAAATCCGCATCGCCTTGTGCCAAGCTGACAATATTGCCTAAAATCGCAATGGACTCTGGCGCAGCATAGTCAACACGCTCATCACGAATGGTCTGAATACGGTCTGCAATATTATCTTGCACCAAACGGATAATTTGAATTAACGCAGGTGAAACAGCAATTTGGTTGTTAATGATACGCTCGTAAATTGACTCGAGGTTGTGTGCAATTAAACCTATATGCGTCGCCGAGATCATATTTGCACCACCTTTTAATGTGTGCAAATAACGCATAAGGTTGTTTAATGCTGAAGTATCACTAGCATCTTTTGACCAAGTATTAACGTCTTCATCCATACCCACCAAAAGTTCTTCTGCTTCTTCCAAGAAAATATCCAGCAAGTCAGGATCAAAGTCTTTATTGGCATCATCGGCATGCATGTTTTGTTGATCAGACGCAATACGTTGTGACAATTGCGCCAAATTCACCGTGCCCGAACTTTCGCTCACAACTGCAGCAGGCGAACCTTCATGTTCCGCAACAACCGCAGTTTCCACAGCGTTGTCACTCACTGATGATTCAGCATCTTGAAGTGCAATTGCATCAATATCTTGCTGTACAAATGCAGTTAAGTCATTTAAGGATTTCTGAATATCTCCGGTAACTGTAACGCGCTGTCCCGCAGCCAAGGTATCGAATAAATGAATAAACTCTTGGTGCGTCTGTGCAAATAACTCATGACAATATTCAGAATTAAGTAAAATTGGTTGGGCTAAAACACTGTCGTAAGCAGCTTTAAGTTCTTGAGTAAATTGATGGATACCTACAGACGCACGGTTATCAGTATGATCTACCAATAATTGCGCTTGTGCGCTAAGTTCTTCTAAATAGCTTGGGAATTGCGCTTGCGCCAATTTATCAAAATCAAATTCGGCATCAAGTAAACGATCAATATTCAGTTCGATGAGCTTCGATACTAAACCTTGAGGATTAGAGTCTTCCGTATCGCTAGTGCTAAAGCCGTAGCTATCCCAAGCTTTATTAAAAGTTGCATAGATAACATCTAAACCATCACAGTGACCTTGACGAAGTACATGCAGATAATCACGGACAAATTCCGCATATTGTACCAACAGCGCAGTTTCTTTAGAGGTCGACTCAATTTCATCTTGCACAAACGTTTTAAACAAGTTTTCAACTTTAGAGCTTGCTTCAAACACCTGCACAATTTGTGCCATAGACGAACTGCCGCGCAGTGTATGTAAAGCACGGATTAAACCATTATAGTCTTGCGATTGAATCTGATCTTGCGCCAAGAAATGATCAATTGTCGCTAAATGGTCTTCCGCTTCTTCCACAAAAATAGCCAGAGTTTCAGCCAATAGACTTTCATCAGCTGCCACTTCTTGCGCAACGTCTGTCTGCAGAGTTTCTTCAGAAGTTATTACATCATCAGATGATTCAACTGCTGCGACAGATGCTGTTTCAACTTCAGCATCCGCCAATTCTAGTCCTATCGGCATATCAGTTGCAGTCAGTTGATCCGCTAGAACGAGCAATTCTTCCAGTGCAGGTTCAGGACTTTGGTTTTGCTGTAATTGTTGTCCTAAAAGCACCAACGGGCGTAAATCAAGATCAATTAAACCGACTTGCTTAAAAATTGGATAAAGCTTGAATTGATAAATATTTAAAACAGTTTTAGCGTATTTTTGAATATCAGTATTGAGTGTCACCGCACCCGAAAGCACACGATTTAAAGTATCCTCAACCGTCCATGCCAATTCGCTCGCAGATTTCGCACCCACCATGCGACCCGAGCCTTTTAAAGTGTGAAAGTGACGACGAATTGTCACTAAAGTTTCTTGATCTGTTGGGTTCGCAAACCAATTTCTAAATAATGGATTTAATTCTTCGAAGATTTCTTCAATTTCTTCGATAAAAATTTCAAGAATTTCCGCATCTTGCTCAAGATAACTATCTTCAGGAAGCGTCATTGTTTCAACTAAATTTTTTAATATTTCTTTCATAGCTAAGGCTTCTTACGTTTTCAGCACCAAAAGGTACTTCAACTTAATTGTAACCATCCTGAATGCCCCTAACCCAAAAGTTAAGTTCATCTTTGCGATGCTTTATCTCTGAATGATGGTGCACCCATAACTGTGTATAGGTACACCTTTCCCCAAGCTGGAATCCGGCTTATTCAGGTAGTTTAAAGTCAGTTACAGATTCACGTAATGATTCTGCCATGTTGGCTAACTCAGATACCGAACGTGCAGTATCGAAAGTTGCACTGGTCGTTTGCGAGGTAATTTCTTGTACCACATTCATTGTGGTTGCAATGTGACCTGCAGAAGCAGATTGAAGTTTTGCAGCATCCGAAATGTTCGAAATCAATTTCGCAAGGTTGGCTGATACCGTTTGAATCTCATCCAGTGCAACACCCGCATCCTTAGATAAGTTCGCACCACGTACAACTTCAGATGTAGTTTGTTCCATCGAAATTACGGCTTCGTTGGTATCGGTCTGAATGGTTTTAACCAGTGTTTCAATCTGCTTGGTTGCAGATGCTGAACGTTCCGCTAGACGCTGTACCTCGTCGGCTACGACTGCGAAACCACGACCAGCTTCACCCGCCATAGACGCCTGAATTGCTGCGTTTAATGCCAAAATGTTAGTTTGGTCGGCAATATCGTTAATCAAGGCAACGATGTTACCAATCTCTTGTGAAGATTCACCCAAACGCTTAATACGCTTTGAGGTTTCTTGAATCTGCTCACGAATGATATCCATACCTTCGATTGAACGGTTTACAACGTCTGCACCATTCGATGCAATATGTACTGAACGTTCTGCTACCGCTGCTGATTCTTCAGCGTTGGCAGATACTTGGTCAATTGACATTGCCATTTCGTTAATTGCGGCAGATGCACCTGCAATTTCTTGCGCTTGATGCTCAGATGCTTCTGCTAACTGGTTAGTAATGTTCTGTGTGGTTGCCGTATATCGTGCAACTTCGTGCGATGTTTCTTGAATACGCGATACAAGGTCACGTAATTGGTCAATCGCAAAGTTAATCGAGTCAGCAATAGCACCCGTGAAGTCTTCCGATACTGTTGCGTATGAACGTAAGTCACCATCCGCAAGGTCGGCAATTTCATCGAGTAAACGTAAAATCGCGTTCTGGTTACGGTCATATTCATCTTGTAGACGAACCACGCGAGATTTATCGGCTTCACCACGTAAACCAAGTAACTTGAATACACAGAACAAGAATGCAAGTAATGCTGCAATCAAGCCAATTGCAGGAATCGCAATAGACCAACCTGAACCGCCAGACAATTTATTTAAATTGGTTAAAAGTTTATCTGACTGGTCAAAAATAGAAGAGGATGCCTGACGTACTTTTACAATTTGCGTTGAGTTCTTTAAAACCGTTGCAGCAGCAGATTTCAATACTTCTTCATATTCTGCTTGAATGCTTTCTAATGAACTACGTAAATCTTCTTGAGTAATACGTTGTACGCCCAGTTCTGCACTACCATTCAACTGCGCTGCTAAGTAAGCACCAAATGTTTCGGTATCGGCACTAAAGTCATCTGCAGATTCACGAGAACTGTCTGTACCTGTCAATACAGAACTGATTGAACGTAAAATACGCTCTGCAATGAATACTTGGTTCTTTGCAATAACCACCTGGCTACTTGGCATGTCTTGGCGTGCCATTTGGTCAACCATCAAATTATATTCCGCCTGAATACCAGGGATGGTTTCACTAATTGCAATGCTCGTGTCATAAAGCTGGTTAATAATTTTTTGTTGTGACGCAATTAAATCAATATTTTCAGAAATTGATTTCCACTGTGTTTCTACATCACGCAAAGTATCTGTATTTGGATGAATGTCTTTCACTGTTTCTAAGTTATCAGCAAAGGCTTTTTGTGAATCTGTTAAATTTTTAATCGATTCAGGTGTACCTGATGCAGTCGCTTCAGTTGCTTGACGAGAAATGGTTTGTGACAACAGACGTAATTCACCCAAACTACGGGTAAAGTCGTTATTACGCGGCACGCTATAAAAAAGGTATAGCAACAGGAAAAGCGATAAGATGATACAAAAAGCTGCACCTAAAATAAGTGGCTTAGATTTTTCTGTTTCGCCAAATACACTCGCAAACTCTTCTGTTCGCGCCTGTAATTTTGCAAAAAAACCTGAACCACTTGCTTTATGGACGGTTTCTTCGCCTGGATTTTTCTTTTTAAGTTTAAAGCCCATACAGCTTCTCCCCGATTGACGCCTTCATTTTTAGGTGCGCGACAGTTAATTTATAAATTTTATAGATGCGTTCATGTATTTTGGGTTTTGCAATAAACGACTAAATAAGAAAACATGCCATTGTTGGTTATGTTGGTGAAAATACCCCTGACAATATTCTTGTAAATTACTATCTAAATCATTGTGTTTAGAAAAGAAACTTTTCTTATTAAAGTGCTGTATACCCAAAACTTGATCTACAATTAAACCGACATAATGGTCATTATGACTAATACACATTACTTTTTGAGTAGGTGAATATTGGCTACTTTGCCCAGATACATAATGTGCCAAATCTGAAACTGAAAGTAATCTTCCGCGAATATTCGCTAGACCCACTACCCAAGGTTGGGTATTTGGTACTGGCGTATATTTCGGTGGATAAATAACCTCAGAAACCTCTCCTAATGGAGCAACGAAATATTGCCCCATCATCTCAAAAGCAATACCTGACCAGCGGTTTACCTCATTTTCGGTACTAACGTAGTTTTTGTTTCCACGTTTAGATAACCGAAGTAATTCAATAAAACCATTTGCAGCCATAGCTTATCCTGCATTAAGGTGTTGATTAATCACATCAATTAATTGTTTTTCGTCAACAGGCTTAGTTAAGTAATCGCTCGCACCTTGGCGTTTCCCCCAAACACGATCAGTTGCCTGATCTTTGGTACTCACAATTACAATTGGAATGTGTTTGGTGGTATCACCACGCGAAATTTGACGTGTTGCCTGAAAGCCGTTCACGCCTGGCATAACTACATCCATTAATACTAAATCTGGTAATTCGGCTTGCGCCATGGTCACGCCATCTGCACCATTCGCTGCTTCAATGACATCAAAACCATGCTTGGTCAAGATTTCTCTAAAGCGGAATGTTTCTGTAGGTGAATCATCTACAATAAGAATACGAGCCATTATTTCCCCCAATAAATCAAACTAACTAATAATTATGCGGTCACGTGGTTACGAATGGCGTTTAATAATTCATCTTTACTAAATGGTTTAGTCAGATACTCATCAGAACCCACGACACGTCCTTTGGCTTGATCAAATAAACCATCTTTACTTGATAGCATAATGACAGGAATGTTTTGGTAGTTTTGCGAGTTTTTAATCAAGGCACACGTTTGGTAACCATCTAAGCGCGGCATCATAATATCTACGAATACGATATCCGGATTTGATTCGGCAATTTTGGATAATGCCTCAAATCCATCAACTGCGGTAACCACTTCACAACCTTCACGCTGTAGAAGTGTTTCAGCTGTACGGCGAATGGTTTTTGAATCATCAATCACCATGACTTTTAGATTTTGGAATTTATCGTCCATTCAATGACCCTTCCCATTTTATTTGCACAAGCAACTGAGTAGAAAATTTTTACATATTGATGTTATTTTTAACATATCTTTACTTGTAGTTTCAATGAACATATTTAGTGTAAAGCTACACTTTTACACCATTATCACCAAACCGCTCACACTTTCGTGTGACCATTGATATTTTTTTATCGGTTGTATTTTTCTAATTCCTAAATCTGATCTAATATAACACTATTATTACGTGTAATTTAAGTAATTTAGTCAACTTTATTATGGGGGACAACGTGAGCACTTTTTTTGCAAAATCACTCGCTGTCAAATTAAAACAAACTAAGCAGTCACTCAAATTGGGCATGCTTGCTTTACTGCTCTTTCCCTCTGCCCCACTCATGGCTGACAGCCAGAATAAAGCGGTGTGGTACCGCTATTATGATCAACATGGCGTTGCGAATATTAGTAGTAATGTGACACCTAATCATATTCGTCACGGCTATGAAGCATTAGACCGTAACATGCAAGTGATTCAGCGTGCACGTCCATACAGCACCGAAGCGGATATTAAAAAAGCTCCACAACGCGCTGCTCAAGCGTATCAAATGGAATCTGATCAGCGTTTGAAAAAAGCCTATACCAATAGCCAAACCGCAATCACTAAACGTAATAACGCTTTAGCTCATATTAAAAAGCAAATTATTTTCCAACAAGAACAAATCAAACAGTTGCAAAATGACCGTATTACTTTTAAACGCCAAGAAATGGAGTATCTACGCAAAGTCAAACCTGTGCCTGCACAACTAAAAACCAATTTGGACAATAACTTGAAAAACATCGAGCTTAAAAAAAATATGATTCAATCTTTACAAACAAGCTATCGAAATACACAAGCAGAATACGACAAAATTATTACTCGCTTAAAAGCTCTTGAATAGTTGATTTGAATTACATTGTCATTTTGGCAATTATTAAGGACAAATATGCATGCACATTGCACAGCGTATCGCAGTTAGGTTTAATCGGCATTATTTACCCATTTTTCGTATCGCTACAATCGGCTTATGTATTTTAGTGAGTGCCTGCCAAAAATCAGAAACTGAAAATAAAACAATAGCATCAGAAAAAGTAGAACTCATTCAGCAAGATTTAGTGACCCCACAACAAGGCAGAGCAATCAGTAAAACTGCCTTTACAGGGACAGTGCGTGCAGTCAATCAAAGCAGTATTCAAGCACAGGTGACTGCCACAGCAACTTCAGTCTATGTCAAAATAGGCGATAGCGTACAACGTGGTCAAACCTTGCTGCGCTTGAATAATCAGGATAATGCTTCGCGTTTGGCACAAGCTCGCGCAAATTTAGCTGCAACGCAAGCACAAGCCAACCAAGCCCGAAACATGATGCAACGAAAAAAGCGTTTGCTCGATCAGGGTTTTATTTCACAAGTGGAATATGAGCAAAGTCAGTTAGATTACCGTGCACAAATGGAAAATGTACGTGCCCAACAAGCCAATGTCGATATAGCACTAAAAGCCGATCAAGATGGTACGATTACCAGTCCAATTCATGGTGTCATTACCCAACGTCAAGTTGAGCCTGGGCAAACTGTGGCTACAGGACAAACCTTATTTGAAATCGTAGATCCGAACCAATTAGAAATTCAAGCAAAATTACCAAGCGACTTACAAGCCGCACTAAAAATTGGTCAAAAAATTGAATATCAACTACAAGGGCAAGCAAACACATTTAATGCACAAATTAGTCGCGTTTCCCCTGTAGCAGATTTAGCCAGTCGTCAAATTGAGTTTTTTGCGACCCCGCTTGAGCGTCTTCCATCTTTAAGTATTGGGGCATTTGTGGATGGTTATATTTTAGCGAACAGCACAATTTCAGGGCAAATCATTCCACTCAATACCATTCACGATATCCAAAACAAACCTTATGTTTGGGTGATACGAGATCAAAAAATTGCCCGTGTTGATATCACAGTTTTAGAACAACGCTACAGTGATAATACTGCTGTGATTCAAGGCTTACAGAACAATGATCTAGTGAGTCGAGTGGTATTTAGCCCCGATCAAATCCAGCAGCAGGTGATCATCCAAAATAACCTTCAATAATTAGAATTTCATCTCAATGCAGTAGTGCAGATGTCCAATAAATAAAAAATCAGGATCGTTGTATGTGGTTTACCCGAGTTAGCGTCAAGTATCCCGTTTTTACCATCATGATGATGTTTTGTCTGATGGTGCTTGGCTTGGCTTCATGGCAACGTATGGGCGTGGAAGAATTTCCTGACGTCGATTTTCCATTTGTAGTCGTTTATACCAGTTATCCAGGGGCATCACCTGAAACAGTTGAGTCTGAAATCACCAAGAAAATGGAAGACCAGATCAACACCATTTCTGGACTAAAACAACTGGTTTCACAATCCAGTGAAGGGTTATCTACCATAACAGCCGAATTTAATTTAGATGTTCCTTCGGCAGTGGCGGCACAAGATGTACGCGATAAAATTTCCTCAGTCAGTGCAGGTTTTCGAGATGAAATTCAAGACCCTGTAGTGGAGCGCTACGACCCAACAGCCAATGCGGTCATGTCGATTGTCTTTGAATCCTCACAAATGTCCTTGCGCGATCTAAGTTCCTATCTAGATCAGCAGGTTGTGCCACAACTGCGTACCGTATCTGGCGTCGGGACAGTCAATTTATTGGGTGATGCACAGCGACAAATTCGGATTGAGGTCGATCCACAAAAATTAATGAGTTTTGGTTTAGGTGTGGATCAAGTTATCAATACCCTAAAAGCTGAAAATATTGAAGTGCCAGGCGGTACACTCAAACAAGCCAAGAGTGAATTGGTGGTCGAAATTCAATCCAAAGTCATTCACCCTCTAGCTTTTGGCGATTTGATTATTGCCAATAAAAATGCTGCGCCAATCTTCTTAAAACAAGTAGCCACAATTCAAGACAGTCAGGCAGAGCTGGAAACCAGTGCGTTTCTAAATGGCCAAACTGCGGTTGCTGTCGATATCTTGCGTAGCTCAGACTCTAATATCATTGAAGTGGTAGATAACACCCACAAAACCTTGGAACGTATTCAAACCCAACTACCTGCAGGCATGACTGCAAAAGTCGTGGTGGATTCTTCTAAAGGGATTCGTGGCAGTATCCGTGATGTAGCTCGCACCATTATTGAGGGTGCGATTTTAGCAGTCCTGATTGTACTATTGTTTCTTGGTTCATTCCGTTCTACCGTCATTACAGGATTGACCCTGCCCATCGCCCTACTCGGCACACTCACCTTTATTTGGGCATTTGGCTTTACCATCAACATGATGACCTTACTGGCGCTCTCGCTCAGTATTGGCTTATTGATTGATGATGCAATTGTGGTTCGTGAAAATATAGTGCGTCATGCCGACATGGGTAAAGACCATGTCACGGCTGCTTTGGATGGCACCAAAGAAATTGGCTTGGCGGTTTTAGCCACCACTCTAACCATTGTTGCGGTATTTTTACCTGTAGCATTTATGGGCGGGATAATCGGACGCTTTTTCTATCAATTTGGGGTAACCGTCAGTACTGCCGTGCTGATTTCCATGTTTGTCAGTTTTACCCTAGACCCAATGTTATCTGCACATTGGGCTGAAAAATCCAATCCCGATAAACAACCTGGACGGATAAAACGCTTCTTAAATTGGATTTCCAACAAACTCGACAATTTAAGTCATCATTATGAAAAACTTTTAAAATTAGCGCTACGATTTCGCGTTATTACCTTATTGATTGCCGTGGGTTCATTATTTGCTGCACTCGGATTATCCAAACTGATTGGCACAGAGTTTGTACCTGTACCTGACAAAGGTGAAATTCGGATTAAATTTGAAACACCTGTGGATGCCTCTCTTGAATATTCACAAGCAAAATTAAAACAAGTAGACCAAATCATCCGTCAACACCCTGAAGTACGTGCGACTTACGGGGCAATTAACAGCGTGACAGATCGCGGGAAAAATCATGTTAACTTGCGTGTAACTGTCAGCCCGCGTAATGAACGTCAACAAACGCTGACTGAACTCAATAATGAATTCCGCCAGCGTCTACAAAGTATTGCAGGCATCACCATCACCTCTGTCGCATCTGCCGATGAAACAGTTTCGGGGGGGCAAAAACCTGTGATGGTGTCCATTAAAGGCCCTAATTTAGCAGAGTTACAAAAAATTTCTGACCGCTTTATGAAAGAAATTGCTCAGGTGGAGGGTATTGTCGATTTAGAAAGCTCGCTAAAAGCCCCTAAACCTACATTAGGTGTTCATATAAACCGCGTGCTTGCTAGCGATTTGGGGCTATCGGTGAATCAAATTGCCAATATTATCCGACCACTCATTGCAGGGGATGATGTCACTACATGGCAAGATGAACATGGCGAAACCTACGATGTTAATGTTCGCCTTACAGAAAACCGTCGTAGCTTGCCGAGCGATGTGCAAAATATGTATTTAACTTCACAAAAAACCGATGCCAATGGACAAAATATTTTAGTGCCTTTGGCAAGTGTGGCTAAGTTTGAGGAAAGTTTAGGTGCAGCACAAATCAACCGCCGTGATTTAGCCCGTGAAGTTTTGGTCGAAGCAAACACCGCAGGACGTCCTGCAGGTGACATTGGTGCCGACATTGAAAAAATTCAGGACAACTTTAAATTACCCGCAGGTTATAGCTTCGATACACAAGGTGCCAATGCCGACATGACTGAATCTGCAGGTTATGCGCTGACTGCTATTACCCTATCTATTGTGTTTATTTATATCGTTTTAGGGTCGCAATTCAACAGTTTCATTCACCCCGCTGCAATTATGGCTTCTCTGCCTTTATCACTGATTGGGGTATTCTTGGCACTGTTTATTTTCAACTCGACCATGAACCTGTTTTCTATTATCGGTATTATTATGCTGATGGGATTGGTAACCAAAAACGCAATTTTGCTGATTGATTTTATTAAAAAAGCCATGGATCAGGGCGAGTCACGTTATGATGCAATTATTGCTGCAGGAAAAACCCGTTTACGTCCCATTTTAATGACCACCAGTGCAATGGTGATGGGGATGGTGCCACTGGCACTTGGCTTGGGTGAAGGCGGTGAACAAAGTGCACCAATGGCACATGCAGTCATTGGCGGTGTGATGACATCTACCCTGCTCACCTTGGTGGTTGTACCTGTTATTTTCACTTACTTAGATGATTTTAAGAATTTTATGTTACGCCAAACACGTAAACTGATCTCTTAAAATCTCGCACAAATTCACACAATCGTTGGGCTAAATTTTAACGCAAGTTTAGCCCGATTTTTATTGTATAATCTGGCTTTGAAAAAATTCCATTTAACGCTTCATTTTTTAGGACAGTTTCCATGCGCGCGAGTCGCTTTTTATTTGCTACGTTAAGAGAAACCCCAAACGATGCCGAGGTGATTTCTCACCAGCTAATGTTACGTGCGGGTATGATTCGTAAATTGGCTTCAGGTTTATATACTTGGTTGCCAATGGGGGTACGTGTGCTAAATAAAGTTGAAGCTATTGTTCGTGAAGAAATGAACCGCGCAGGCGCTTTAGAAACTTTTATGCCTGTCACTCAGCCCGCTTCACTTTGGGAAGAATCTGGGCGTTATGTGCAATATGGTCCTGAATTACTACGCTTTAAAGACCGCCACGACAATCCTTTTGTACTTGGTCCAACACATGAAGAAGTCATTACAGATTTGGCACGTAATGAGTTAAAAAGCTATAAGCAATTGCCAATTAACTTCTATCAAATTCAAACTAAATTCCGTGACGAAATTCGACCACGTTTTGGGGTAATGCGTTCACGTGAATTTATTATGAAAGATGCTTATTCTTTCCATACCAATCAAGCCTCCTTACAAGAAACCTATGATGTCATGTACGACACATACTGCCGAATTTTCTCGCGCTTAGGTTTAGACTTCCGCCCAGTACAAGCAGATACAGGTTCTATTGGTGGTTCAGGTTCACATGAATTCCACGTTCTAGCTTCAAGTGGTGAAGATGATATCGCCTTCTCTACAGAATCTGATTATGCAGCCAATATTGAAATGGCTGAGGCCATTTTGGTGGGTGAACGTGCTGCTGCAACGCAAGAACTCAAGATTGTAGATACACCAAACAAAAAAACCATTGCGGATGTTTCTGCATTTTTAGGCACGAATAGTAACCAGTCAGTCAAAGCGCTCTTGGTTCAAGGTGTTGCAGATGAATCGGGTCAAATCCCTGTGATTGCATTATTCTTGCGTGGTGACCATGAACTCAACGAAATTAAAGCAGAAAAGCATCCACAGATTGCTGCACCACTTACTTTTGCAACCGATGCACAAATTGCAGCATTAGGTTTAACTGCTGGCTTTGTTGGTCCACAAGGTTTGGTTGAAAAAGGTATAACTGTGATTGTAGACCGTGCTGTATCGGTACTGTCTGACTTTGTTGCTGGTGCAAACCAAGTTGATCAACACGCAACAGGTGTGAACTGGGAGCGCGATGCACAATATACTGAAGTTTATGATTTACGTAATGTCGTTGAGGGCGATCCATCTCCCGATGGGAAAGGAACGCTACAAATTAAACGCGGTATTGAAGTCGGTCATATCTTCCAGCTTGGGACTAAATACTCAGAAGCGTTGGGCTGTAAAGTATTAGGTGAAGATGGCAAACCGTTTACTGTTACCATGGGATGCTATGGGATTGGTGTTACGCGTGTGGTTGCCTCTGCTATTGAACAGAACTTTGATGATAAAGGGATTATTTGGCCTGCAGCCATCGCACCATTTGAAATTGCGATTGTGCCAATGAATGCACATAAATCACCACGTACATTAGAAGCAGCAGAAGCACTTTATGCTGAACTTCAAGCTGCAGGTTATGATGTATTACTGGATGATCGTAATGAACGTCCTGGGGTGAAATTCTCTGACCTTGAGCTTACAGGTATTCCGCACCGTATTGTGATTGGTGAGAAAGGTTTAGATGCAGGTACTTTTGAATATAAAGGTCGTCGTGATGCTGAATCTAGCAACCTAACGAAAGAAGAATTACTCATCCAAATTGCCAAATAAGATTAAACACTGAGTATAAAAAATCCCGCACAACTGGCGGGATTTTTTTCATTTGGAATTAACAGAATTTCATACCACCATAACAGTTAGGGGTAACGTTTTGGTTATGTAAAACCTGATTATTAAGTGTCAATCTGGCTGGTTGACCCGTGTAATAGCCTGTGTAACTACCAACATCAATATTCATTTTACGCTCGATTGGTGTACCAGCCAATGAACCTAATGCTTCTAAAAAACTTACATCTACATTATGCTTATTTTGTATTAACTCAGAGGTTAATGCTTTTGCGACCTGTGGTAGTACTGAAGAAACATCTACCAAATCCGCAGTTGCCAAATAACCCAATTGCACCGGTTCTTTAAACGACATCCACCAACCTTGTTGTGCAATATCTTTTTCATCTGCACCCATCCACTGCACTGGCTTGCTTTGTAAAGATAAATATCCACCTGTTCCTTTCAGAGGAATATTGTGAATCATATTTAGGGCTTGGACAAAAGTAATATCCATATTCAAATTTTCTAATGTAGAACCCTTACTCATTTTAAAGAATGAGTGATCACCAACAGAACCAAACAATAAAGGAGGAAATGTGACATATAATTGGTCGTTGGAAAAGTCAGGTGTTCCATTTACATCAGCAGCATATGTCCCAGACTCTGTTGCCGCTAGTGGAATAGAACCTAATGTTGAACGGATACCTGTAACTACAGCGGATTCCATACGCTGACCAGTCACTACTGTTTCAGGCATCGTAAAATCAGCTCTCATAGATGGAACGGTAATCCCAGTATGTCCTTCTGCACCAGGTTTACTTGTATAAACACGATCCTGCCCCAATGCTGTCAATGTCCCACTGATTTTTTGGTCAGAAGCATTACCAAACTTAGCAGCCTGAGTATAAGAGTGCCCTTGAGTTTGTGCCATTTTCATATAACCACTGAAACTTTTAATCCCGTCATTTGGGTTTTGTACGTTGTCTGTACCCAAGGTCAGTAAACCTATAATTTCTTCCGCACCTAAGCGAAAACCAACCACTTCACGTGTTGACGCACTATTTCCACTAATCGCAAATTCAATAAATGGATTGGTAATTTGTGCACTGGTACCCGCACGTTCACCATTAAACTTTGGGCTACCTGTTGAATCATGGGACTCGTTCAAACCACTTAATGCAATATTAGAAATATCAATATCACATCCTGCTCTATTATGAATCGCATTATTTACACCGCCACAACCTAGTTGTAGTGTTTTAATGTTGGCATTGAGCTCCATGAGTGCATCAACACTCAGTTTATAAAAGTTTAATCCTTGCGATTGATCTGTCGCAGTCATCAGGTTCAAAAGTGCCTGACCTTGTACATGAGATAACTGATCATCATTTAAAGCCTGCATCGCGTGAGCAGAATTAAATGAAAAAGCTGTACTTAAAATAGATGCAACTAAAATTGTTTTTTTCATTTTATTTTTATCCTTTAGCGTGGCGTAATGCCGAATGTGCTGCGCATGGCTCCACCTGTAAGCGCGACAGAAGCAATTTTTTGCATATTGCCATTGGTAGACATTGCAAAGTCTGTTTTAAAGGGTTGAGCAATATTATTTTTATAATTAAATTTAACTTGATTGTCTAAAGTGACCGTATCTGCACTGACGAAGACTTTTCCTTTAACCCCTAAATGACCTTCCATACGATTCAAGTTAATTGAAGACGTTTGAATAGTTTTATTATCCACTTGATCTTCATTAATCAAACTAAAATAACTACCCAAGTTCTTGGGATCTGCCTGTTCTGTGCTATCTAGACTTCTAAACTTAAAGTTCGCATCAAAAGACAAAAAGTTTGAGTTCGGATTAGTAGCAATTGGATCCATTCCTGGAATTACCAACAACTCGCCATTGCCATCTAATTTAAAAGCGATGGTGGTCAACACATCATCTTTCTTCGAAAAATTATCGTAAGGTACAAAGCTACCGCATTTCGTTGATTCTGTGACGCAGTTGTATTTTGAACCTGGTAATTGGCCAATCGCTAACTCTGCTTTTGCTGCAACCAATAAATGATCTGCACGGATATAAATCCCTTCATCTTCATAACCAATTACACCATCGGACTGAATTAATGCATCAATATTTCTTAAACCAGCATAATAGTTAACAGTTTCTCCTGCATGCAGGCTGTTTTGCCCATCAATTAAGATAATAGAAGTAGTACTGGGCAAGCCTGTTTTTGAATCTATGCCATAACCTTCGGTAGAAACCATGGCGTTATAACCAATTCCAGTTTTATTTGTTTGATCATAAGGTGACAGATATTGTTTACCCAACAAGGCCACATTGGCATTTAAATTATAAATTGGAATTCCAATACCCCAAGAACCACCATCCCCTGTCAATTCATCTAAAGAATTGTCAGAAATAATTCTCGCTTTGGCTGCAATTGATTGAAAGTCCATGCCACGAACAGCAATCAGTGAGAACTGATCACCTTCAAGCTTACTCGATAGCAACTGGTTTAAAATAGGACTCGATGCACCAATGGTATTTTTTATATTTTCATTGACTAAAAAATTGAGATTTTTCGCTTGTACGGTATTAATATAAATATCGCCAAAATCGATATAAGCATTTTTATTGTGTAAATTACCTTGTGCATCACGTGTGGTTAGCGGTCTTAGATTCGAAAACTCAACTGCATAACTGCCTTTTCCTGTGTGCCCAATTTCCAAGATTGTTGGTAATTGCCCTGCAGCCAAACCTGTCGTATTTTGATTGGTAAAATCTGCAGATAAGCCCAAATGCAAACCACCTTGTCCCACCACAGTATCGTAGCTTGTAACTGCGGTATTTTTAGTTTCAATTACACCATTGACCTTATTCGAAACGTCAAAATTGGCAACATTCTTTTGCTGCCCATTAAAGAACAATTTTGCATTGCTTACCGCACCTGAAGCACCAAAGCGAATTAAGTTTTTATCATCATAACGCAAGTCAATATTGACCCCAGGATTGGTTGCATTTTGTCGGCTACTTGCAACATCACTCAAGTCCTTCACACGCCCAAGATTTACAAAATGGTCGGTGGAACCATTTTTAGTGGTAAAGACCAATCCCTCATCGGCATCAATATACATATAGCCATCAGTCGCAAAATTAAAGTTAAAATCATGCAGAGATAATTGATGCTTACCTAAACCATGACTAATTTTGGCATTCTGTAACTGGAAGTTTAAATGTGCTGTTTCATTTTGATTGAATAAACCTGCTTTGGTTTCTAATAAAACTTTTAAAGGTGATTTCGTTTCTAAGCCGAACTGACCCAAGCTTTGTGTTTCTTTAGTACAACTATTTCCGACACAGTTTTTTTGGACTAAGTTTAAATCTGCAGTCGCTTCAAAAGCATCAATGCTCGCATCGATACGCACACCTGCGCCAACATCAGTTTTCCCCACATCTAAAGCAAGCTTACTGATAATAGGTTGGTTATTCTGTCCTTTAATTTCTACATTATGTAAGCCTAAGCCCTGTTGAGTGCCAGTCACTAAATCAGGATCATACCAATTGACTTGATTAATCGTGGCTTTAGACATTTCGTGGGTGATTACAATACCATCTTGCCCACTTACATCAGACAAATGTTGGTCTGCAATCAGCTCTAGAGCATGCACTTGTTGCGCACAAAGTACGCTTAATGTTAATAAATTTAACTGCATTATTTTTTTCATTTTTACATCCCTATACTGTACTTAATCCTTTATTCAACAACGACTTGCTGCTGAACCTGTACAGTTGTAGCTAAATATTTTCACATTGCTAGACATGTGCATATTGCCGTGAATATTTAAGCCTATAAATCCTTTTTCGGCGCCCCGATCAAACAGAGGGACATTTTCCTGAACTAAGCTATAACTACCATCTTGTTCATAATTTCTTCCTTCAAATTTGGTGTATACCTCTGAATTTGCATAACCTTCATTTACTCCCTGCCCTGTACCTGTTTCAATCGCCATGGTTGCAAAACCCAAATTTCTTATTTTTAATGGCTTATCATCATAAAAACTCAACATCATTGCCGTTTGTGGGTCATTTTTATGATTAATAATAGTCGTGCCATCTAAAGAAAACTTATCAATTTGTAGGGTGCCTTGAATTTGCTTAAATACCAGCCATTTTTTATTACCGTTATTATCTTCATGGTTATTGGGTGCAATCGCTAAACGACAGAGCACATTATTGTCAGCACAATTTTTACTATAGCTATAATAAACTTCTGTAGGTTTAGTCCCGCCATTAAATTTTGAAATATTGCTGAGTTCCAAGTTTTCGGCATATTCATGGTTTAACGACAACGTCCAACTGAGATCTGCACCCCCTTGACCTGTTGCTTGGGTTAATTCATGATGAACCGTACCGGGTTTATCGGAGACTTTTTTATTTAAGTTAGGCCACCTGACCTAACGGATTAATCTTATCATAGTACATTGCTTCAAACTCAAAAGGCGATACATAACCCAGTGCACTGTGTACACGCTTTTTGTTGAACCAATCTACCCAATTTAATGTCGCAAGTTGTACATCCGCTAAACCTTGCCAATCTGCTTTTAAATATTCAATCACCTCTGTTTTGTATAAGCCATTCACCGTTTCAGCCAGAGCATTATCGTATGAATCACCCGTTGTACCGACTGATGCTCGTAAATTTGCTGCTTCTAAACGATTGGTATAGCGAATGGAAAGATATTGCACACCTCTGTCGGAATGATGAATCACATTCTTTGGCATGCCTCGATCATGCAATGCTTGCTCCAGTGCATCAAGTACCATATCTGTATTCATCCGTGTTGATACTTTCCATCCAACAATTGTTCGCGAGAACACATCAATAATAAATGCGGTGTAGACCCAGCCTGAATGAGTTTGAATATACGTGAAGTCAGCGACCCACAGCTGGTCAGGATGATCTGCATTAAAATTGCGTTTTACTAAGTCATCTGCTCGTTTTTGATCATCTCGGCTACGGGTGGTTTGTTTATTCTTACCACGCCAAACACCTTGTATACCTAGCTTCTGCATCAATCGAGCAACTGTACAACGTGCGATAACATAACCTTCACGTTTCAATTGTTGCCAGACCTTACGCACACCATATCGACCTAAACTTTCTTTCCAAATACGTTTGATTTGCTCTGCATGATGTAAATCATGCAGAGCACGTTTCGCTCGATGTTCTGGGTTATCAACGAGATCTAAAGCCCGATAATAGGTCGAAGCTGCAATCGGTAAAATTCTACAAATCGCTTCAACACCATATCGATCTTTATTGTTCTGGATAAAATCCACCATTATTTGTGTGGGCGGTCGAGCTCCGCCTGGGCGAAAAAAGCGGCTGCTTTGCGTAGAATTTCATTGGCACGCTTTAATTCTTTAATTTCACGTTCCATTTGCTTCATTTTTTCTTGGTCAGATATCTGTTGTACTTTGGCAGGATTTAGTTGATCCATATGCTTTAAATACCAAACACGCAATGTTTCAGGAGTACAACCGATTTTAGGAGCAATAGCTGTGATTGCTGCCCAAGTAGAAGGATAATCTTTTTCAGATTCAATTAGTAATTGAACCGCTCTTTCTCTAATTTCGGGGGTATAGTTTGGTTTTTTCATCGGAATAGTCTCTCAGAATATTGAGTCTCCGACAAACCTGGTACGGTTCATGATTTTCCAGTGCAATTAAATCGGCATGGGTCAAAGGACTACACATCAATGCAATACAAGACAGTTTTTTTAACATGATGATTCTCCTCTTATAGACCTGTCGTTTTAAATTTCAGGTGTTGAATCAGCACGCCATCAATTGCAACCGAACCTAGATTCTTAGCAGAACCATCTACACCTTTAAATACAACACCGGTGGCATTATCATGATCCTTGGCACGTAACATATTATTTGGCAAGCGCTCAACTGTACCAATAGCAATACTACTGTGTGTTGCATTGCGCCCCTGATACATTGCTGTACTATCTGTTGCACTAGCTTTGAGTGACGTACCACAACTGACCACATTACAAGTCGCACCTGTAAACGCCGCAGAACCTAAATATCCACCCTTTCCATCTTCATAATTTTGATAAATTTTATTATAAATTTCAGGGACATTTGGAATACGTGTAACTTCCAGCACAATATTATTACCCTCAGAACCAACCACAAAAGGCTGATACATATTCCCTAAAACTAAATTGATATTTGGGCTGTATAAATATAGACCCTCGATATCATGAAAAACTGGTGCCAATGAACCATCTATTGCAGGTGTGACCGCCGTTCCATCCAAAGTATCTAATTTTGCTGCTGTGCTAATGCGAATCCCTTTACTATCTAGGTTTGAATCTGTGAAACTTAGATTCGAAGAATTATCATTGGTGTTCAAACGCAATAGACTTGCCATACCCAAGGTTTGATGATGGTTTGGGTTATCCGAGTCTAAAGTCTGAAATAGTCGGGTCTGTGACCCATTTAAACTGAGACCATTGGCAACAAATTGTGTGCGCAAACGATGCGCTTTATCTAAACCTGATGTTGGCGCTCCAGTGCTTGGATCTACCTCTGCGCTTGAATCCAACTGACGCGAAAAAATATCAGTCCAAAAGCCTAATTTAATATTATTATCACTTTCAGTTGCTGCAGTAGTTGCAAGCGGCGCCTCAAGTGCCAAATAACCAACATCTTTTTCTATATTTTTAAATTGTTTGACTTTTTCTGTACCCGCGCGGAATAACCATGGGTTATCTGCGGAACCCCAGTTAAAACCCTGATTGCTATAACGGCTACTTAATGAATTATCACTTTTAGATAATGCTAAACCATAAATAAAAACATCTGCTTTGGTTCTAAGCGATTTTACTGGAGAACCTGATGCTGCAATTGTCGCAGCCTGTTCAGCTGATTGTATAATTTGAGCATAAATTTCAGCTACAGCAGACTTTGCTGTATCTTCTGCAAGTTGACCCGCATTATATTTAGCCCGAATTTGAGCCGATGCTGTTTCTTTATTTATTTCCGTTTGTATTAGCGCATTAACTTGTGAGCCAACTTGGTCTGCTCGAGTAAAGTTGCCAAGCCCTTTATAAAAATCAGAATTCAATAAATCATTATTAGTTTCTGCCGACCGACTGCCATACAAGAGATCAAGCATTTCATAAGTATTAGCTATAGCATATTCTTTTGCTTTTTTCTGATCAGTACCAATATTACTCAAAGAATATGCTGTAGTTCCATCTTTTGCTAGACCTTCACCATCAGTTAACAACCATTCATCCTTCCATCCCCAGGTACCATTACTATAGTCTGCAAGACGCTGATTGTAATAATTCTTGAGCGTCTCATTTTTAAAAAAACCTTCACGAACCTCAAATGTAAATGTTTCTGTTTTCGCTTGAGCATCTGTTACAATATTTTTAGTATATTCTTGATACAAAGTTGAATATTGATTTGTATAGGTTTGTTCATAAGTTGAACGGTAAGTTTCGTTATATTTATGCGCAGCCTTACCTTCTAGAACACTTTGATTATAAGTATTATTAAAAACCGTGTGATATGCACTTTCTGCCAACTGCGCATAATTCTCTCCCGTCGGAATAATACGAATAAAGCCCGTATCATATTGACTAGGGTTTTCTAACCCACGAGTATAGCTTGACCCTGTAGAAAGATCATTCGGTTGCTGAAACACCATTTTGAAGTCATGAAGAACTAACGCAACACCTTCGCCTGTCGTATTAGAGAGGGAGTCATCTGAGAGTGCTTGTAAAGCATAACTTGGGTTCGCCAAAAATAAGCTTATCGCAGTGGCTAAGCAATGCTTACGAAAAGGGAAAGTAATTGCGTGTTCAGTCATCTCGACCATCCTTTTATCTGATGCTCCGCATCTTTCTTTTATTTATCTATAGCTTGGCTATTTATTTGAGTGTTTTTATCCTTAAAAACGTGATTATGCCAAACCATTCTCATATTTAATTATGCTGAATATTTATGCAAATGCAAAACAAACTGGCTAAACAGTACAGCTTTCCGATGAATGAAAAAAAGCGAGCACATTGGCTCGCTTCTTCAATAGAAAAATTGTGATAGATAGTTGTTGCTTATGCTTTAGGCAAGGTTACGCCTGTCTGCCCTTGATATTTACCACCACGGTCTTTGTACGAGGTTTCACAAACTTCATCTGATTCAAAGAACAACATTTGTGCCACACCTTCGCCTGCATAAATACGTGCAGGTAAGTTCGTGGTATTGGAAAACTCTAAAGTTACATGACCTTCCCACTCTGGTTCGAGTGGCGTGACATTCACAATAATGCCACAACGTGCATAGGTCGATTTACCTAAACACACTGTTAATACATTGCGTGGAATACGGAAATATTCAACGGTACGCGCCAAGGCAAACGAGTTTGGCGGAATGATGCACACATCTGATTCAATATCGATAAAACTTTTTTCATCAAAGTTTTTTGGATCGACAATTGCTGAGTGAACATTGGTAAAGACTTTAAATTCACGTGCACAACGTACGTCATAACCATAGCTAGAAACACCATAAGAAATGAGTTTCTCGCCATTTTCGTCAAAGCGAACTTGGTTTTCTGCATACGGTTCAATCATGCCGTGTTTTTCGCTCATTTCGCGAATCCAACGATCAGACTTAATTGCCATTTATTTTCTATCCAAAATATGAATGTTTAACTGTGCTGTACTTTAACTGAAATCTAAGTTAATGAAAACCAGCCGTTTCCCTCACATCGCTTTTTGAGTGCAATGATTAGGGTCTGTTGACAATTCGTCTATGTTTGCGACAACGCATATTTTTTAGCTGATATAAGGCATGGGACAGGAAATTTAGTCATTCTAAATGACTGGCACATAACGCAATAGCAGCAAAAAATATGCTTGTCCTGAAAGGCTGTGGCTAAAACTTTCTCAGATTACGTTATGAAACTTGGAAATAGTCTCGCTATTCCCTGCGTTTCATGCCTGATCTGCTCAGTTTTAGCACACAGCGCAAGCCATTTATGAAATGTCAACAGACCCTATTTCCAGTAGATATAAATTTTTGATACAACGTTAACTTTACAAACTTAATAAAGCCGAATAACTTAAAGGAATTGAAAAGCTTAACAACACAATAGAAGCTGTTTTTTGTAGATTGCACTGATTGAGCCAGCTAATTTTATTTTTAGCGAGCACCGAACCAATAAATGTCCAGAAAAAAGCAATCGGCACGATTAAACATAAAAATACCAGCATGTGTGCCACATAATAGTCTGCTTTTACCCATGCAATCGTTGGGAAAATCGCAGAGGCAAACAACAATGCTTTCGGATTCAATAAAGTCGCTAAAAATAGCTCACTCGCACGAATCGTAGGTTGATTAAAGCTTTGCTCAACTTTGGCCGTGCGCCACAATTTAATCGCCAAGAAAATAATATAGCTTGAACTAAATAATTTTAGAATGGTGGGCAATAATGGAAGATGGGTAGACACCGTACCAATTAAAGCACCCCAAAGTGTAATAGAAATCAAATAACCCAATGCTTCTGCTGGAATTAATCGGAAAGATTTACGGATACCAACCTGAATACCTGATGATGCAAGCAAGGTATTGGTTGGCCCTGGTGTCAATAAAATTGTGATCACCAAACCGATAAAAAACCATGAAATCATGAATTGACCTCACTACTGAATGAACGCAGATTAAAATAGTTCATTGCAATTGGCAAAAAGTATTTTGTAAGACAAATTTTTGTTTAGTTGAATATTTTAAATTTATTATTCTTATTCAACCACTTATATAAAAAATATTTTTTAATTGAATAGTAACTTATAAGTCATTTTTTCTTAACAATTTTAAGTTACTTATAGATTAAACGCCATTAAATCAGATGCTTGTGTATTTTTTAATCAAAAAAAATAGCTCACCGAAGTGAGCCAAATATTCAAAATATTGTGACTTAGCTTTTAAAGATGAATCACTCAAAATTTGAAGGGCGATAACTGAATCACTGCAACCTCGATCATTCAAAGCAGAGATGACTGTTTAGAAAATACGATTCTGATCTTTTTCAGCTTTAGGCAGTTTTTTTGCGATTTTCTGAGCAATCGCAATGTAACTATCGGCAGCATCATCGCCTGCAATCACTGACGGCGTACCTGCATCGACATTTTCACGAATACTGACATTTAAGGGTAAACGCCCAAGCAGCGGAATGTCATATTGTTCTGCCAGTTTATCGCCGCCGCCCTGACCAAAAATTTGTTCTTCGTAGCCACAGTTTGAGCAGATATGCGTCGACATATTCTCAATTACCCCCATGACAGGAATTTGCACACGATTAAACAACTCTATGCCTTTGACAGCATCCATTAAAGCGACATTTTGTGGTGTGGTTACAATTACTGCTCCCGTTACAGGAATACGCTGTGCAAGTGTCAATTGAATATCCCCGGTTCCTGGCGGCATATCAATCATCAATACATCTAAATCTGGCCATAAGGTTTGATTAAAGAGCTGCATTAATGCACCTGTGGCTTTTGGTCCACGCCACGCCACAGGTGTGTTGTGGTCACCCGTTAAATGCCCGATGGATAACACAGGCATCCCAAAAGCATCCAACGGTACAAACTGCTCAGCTTCAATCATTGGGGTTTTACCTGCATTGCCGAGCATGGTCGGAATACTAGGACCATAAATATCGGCATCTAATACACCAACTTTTAAGCCAAGCTTTTGTAATGCCAAAGCCAAATTTACCGTAGTGGTGGATTTTCCAACCCCGCCTTTGCCCGATGACACCAAAATTACGTTTTGAATACGCGGATGTTTCGGCACATCACGTTGTTGTGGCGCAGCTTTTTGAATCGGTGGATTATTCGGATCGACTTCTTGCATTGAACTTTGACCTGCAGCATCTATCACGGGGGGTAAATGAGATGCAGCAGTCTGTGTGGTCGATGTTGCGCAGCTTTCACCTTCAGCATGTTGATGCCCACAACTTTCTTTTTTTTGTCCAGTTTTCTGCTGAATCACATGCATATTCAATTCTTTAATGCCGCATTTTTCTAAAGCATCTGCCAACTCATCATGAATTTGTTGTAAATGTTGTTTTTCTTCAGGATAAGTATTGATGGTGATTTGCAGGATGTCACCTTGCACATTCACTTGAGAAATACGATCTTTTAAAGCATGTTCAGATTCAGGCAATACATAACTTTGTAGCACGTGCTGAATAGCTTCCTCATTCACCGTATGCGAAGGTGAAAAAACCGATTTAAGTGAAGAAAGCCAAGACATAGATTTACTCCAAAGTTTGGAAATACCGCGATTTTGATAGTGTAACGATAATTCAGTCTAAGGTTAAGTCGGGCTATCAATGAAATACTTAATTCTGAGTGTATTGCTTGGTTTTTGACATGATTTATCTTCAAATACAGACCAAGAGCTTGTTTCGATATTGTGTTTAGCCTTCTAGCCGGATTTGAAAAGAATTCATGGAATCCCTTGTGCATCTATGTGCTATCTAAGGTAAAATTGCCCGAATTGCATCATCCCTATTAGAGAGTTATATCCGTGCGTCAAATTTTAGTCACTAACGCCCTACCATACGCCAATGGTCCGATCCATATGGGTCACTTACTCGGTTATATCCAGGCAGATATCTGGGTTCGCGCCATGCGTGCAATGGGACATGATGTGACTTATGTCTGTGCGGATGATGCGCATGGTACAGCAATCATGCTGCGTGCCGAAGCCAATGGAATTAGTCCTGAACAGCAAATTGCGAATGTGCAACAAGAACACATTCGTGATTTTGACGGTTTTGGCGTGCATTTTGATCATTATGATTCAACGCATAGCGACACCAACCGCGCACGTGCCAGTGAAATTTATGTCAAAAACCGTGATGCAGGCAATATTGCCGTGCGTCCTGTTACGCAATTATTTGATCCTGAAAAAGGCATGTTCTTATCGGATCGTTTTATCAAAGGCACTTGCCCAAAATGTAAAGCGGAAGATCAATACGGCGACTCTTGCGAAGTTTGCGGCACTACCTATAACGCGACTGAGCTGATTAATCCAAAATCGACTTTAAGCGGTGCAACACCTGTAGAAAAATCATCAGATCATTATTTTTTTAAATTGCCTAATTTTGGCGAATACTTACAAAAATGGACGCGTGATGAAGGTCGTTTGCCAGTTTCAATTGCCAACAAATTGGATGAATGGTTTGAAAATGGTTTGAATGACTGGGATATTTCACGTGATGCGCCATATTTTGGTTTTGAAATTCCAGATGCACCAAATAAATATTTTTATGTCTGGGTTGATGCGCCAATTGGTTATATGTCGAGTTTTGAAAACTACGTGAACACCAAACGCCCTGACCTAAATTTTGACGATTACTGGAAAAAAGATTCAGACAAAGAAGTCTATCACTTCATTGGTAAAGACATCGTATATTTCCACGCCTTGTTCTGGCCTGCAATGTTGAATGGCGCAGGTTATCGCACACCTACAGGTTTATTTGTAAATGGTTTCTTGACTGTAAATGGTCAAAAAATGTCGAAATCTCGTGGCACATTCATTAAGGCAGAAACATACTTACAGCATTTAAACCCTGAATATTTACGTTATTACTTTGCATCAAAACTGTCTGACAAAGTTGAAGACTCTGACTTAAATCTGGATGATTTTGTGCAGAAAGTAAACTCTGACCTTGTGGGTAAAGTGGTGAATATTGCCAGCCGTTGTGCGAAATTCATCAACAGCAAATTTGATAACAAATTAAGTGCAAACTGTGCTGAACCTGAGTTAGTACAAAGCTTTATTGCTGCAGGTGACTCGATTGCCAAAGCCTATGAAGAGCGTGAATTCTCTGCAGCCATTCGTGAAATTATGGCACTTGCAGACCGCGCCAACCAATATATTGATGAGAAAAAACCTTGGGCTTTAGCCAAAATTGAAGGCGAAGAACAGCAAGTTCATGACGTATGTTCTGTAGGGATTAACCTATTCCGACAATTGGCAATTTATCTGGCGCCTGTACTGCCGACATTGGCTGAAGAAGTTCAAGCCTTCTTGCAATTAGACAGCTTTAACTTTGAATCTCGTCAGCAAATTTTGGTTGCACATGAAATTGCATTGTTCCAACCCCTCATGCAACGTGTAGACCCGAAAGCGGTAGCTGCAATGGTGGATGCATCTAAAGATTCTTTAGCCTCACCTACTGAAGCACCAAAAGTGGAAAAGAAAAAAGAAAAAGCCAAAGAGAAAAAAGCTGAACCTAAAGTGGGTGAAGCGGAAATTATCACGATTGATGACTTTGTCAAAATTGATTTACGTGTCGCAGAAGTTTTAGAAGCTACTACCGTTGAAGGTTCTGACAAACTGCTTCAATTGACCTTAAATGTCGGTGAAGCTGAACCACGCAATGTATTTAGTGGTATTCGTGAGTTCTATAAGCCTGAAGACTTAAAAGGCAAATTGGTGGTGATGGTGGCCAACCTTGCACCACGTAAAATGCGTTTTGGTATTTCTAACGGGATGGTACTCGCTGCGGGTAATGGTGACGGCGTTTGGGTCATTTCACCTGAAACTGGTGCTAAACCGGGTGATAAAGTCTCTTAATTTTAAGAAGTTAAGATGATAGAAGCCTCTACAAAGTAGAGGCTTTTTTGTGGCTTTTAATTTATTAATTTTTCCATGCAAGAACGATTTAACCTTTGTATGCGGTATTCTTAATTTCCGTTAAGTTAGGCAAAAATTTATCTTGTAACTTATGCTTTTCCAAAATAGTTATAGGCTGAGCTAGTTTTTCATTTATTACTTCAATAACTCTTTCAAACCATTTTTCTTCCTGTAAATAAATTTTAGCTTGGGGATGTGCTGTATAGCGTGATTTTAATCCATCTATCGCAGACATAGCACATCTATAGTTAATTTTACAAAGTTGATTTATAAAATCTTCAGGTTCTAATGCATTTAAGATCGGATAATCGTAAAATTTATTCGTAATTTGTTGGTAAAACTCATAACTATCATTTTCCATTAATGTTAATAATAGTTTTCCTCTTTCTTCATTTTTTTCAATATATTTATCTTCATATGCTTGAGCAATATCTTTTAGAAATTTCTGAAAAATTGGAAGTTCTCTAGCATACAATCCATATCCACCAGACTCATCACAAATATCAAAGTAACCAAATTTCTTAATATTTTCCTGTAAATTTACAATTTTTTTGTATTGATTAATTGCTAACACTAATAGATTTTCAATTGAAAAGAAAATGAGACTTTTTTCTTTGAAATATACCAACATACTAACAGTATGAAGAATATCCGTAACATTAGTTAAGTTTTGATTTTCAATAGTTAATTTTGCTTCTTTGACTAGTTCTTCAAATTCTTTTTGCTCCAAGTCTAAATAGTGCCAAAGTTTAAACCAAGTAGGTGGTTCTTCCTTTAAACGGAAATAAATCTGATATAACTCATTACTTATTAAGGAATCATTGATAATATTTTTGTTGAGAATTTGATCCCATAAATCTTTTGAAAACATATACTCTGCAAGATTCATTTGATATTTCTTTTTAAATTCTTGAGCCTTTTCTCCCACAAAGCCTGATATTGATTCTACAATTTTATCCACAGGCTTTTTAGAATTTTCCTCATTTAAATCAGATTTAAAATTTAAAACTTCTTTATCAAATCTTCCTTTCTTATTCTCTAATGAAAGAATCAAAAAAGCCCTTAAAACTTTCTTAAAAATCTCAGAATCAAAGCTATCATCCTTATCTTCAAAATATTTCCTTTTATAGAACCGTTCAAAATCGAAAATAGTTTGCTTAAAGGCTCTTAAATTTTTATAGCCTACTTGATTAAATGTTTGCGTAATCAGTTCAATTTCTGAATTAAGAATACTTTTTAAATCTACTTCTGAAATTTCATCTAAAATACTTTTAATAGCTAAATTTTGATCTTCGATATAGCTAAATGTTGCCCCTATAAGTTTTTCTTTTTTTCTAGCATATTCTTCATTATCTTGAATTTCTTCTTCATTTGACACAATGAGTGTCTTAATCCCTTCTTGCTCTACGAAATAGTTAATGTAGCCCAAAGTTTCTTCTTTTTTTAACTCACAGCGTTCTAAATCATCAAAAACAAGAATGAATTTATCATCAATTTTTAAATAATCTGGCAACGAAATATTTGGTATACCGCTTGAAGTACTTCCATCTGATTTACCATCACCATCTAGATCAATTTTGATTGTTGCCTTCAGTGTCCCTTTTAAAATTTGACCTGCTAATTTTGCACCTTTACTACTCAGTATTGGATGAATACTTTTAAAAATTGCCTCATCAATCAAAGAAGTTTTAGTAATTCCATTTAAGCTTACATAACAAATCTTTTTTCCCTGATCTTCTTTCTTTTCTAGATATTGCTTTACAAACCATGTCTTCCCACTTCCCCATGCTCCGTTCAATAACACAGCATATTCGAAATTCTTTTTCCCATCGAAGTAATAGTCTAAGTAATCTTCGATATGTTTATTAGGCTCTGAAATATAAGTAGACATACTCTTTGGTTTACTCTTTTTAATTAGAATGAATTGGTTGAATTAAAACTCAATGAAAAATATTTCACAACATGCTAAAAATAATCCATCTTCTTAAAATCAATAAGAACCTATGAAAACTTTAAATCCCATCCTTCTCGCTCTAAGCCTAAGCACCGCAGCCCTCACCACCCAAGCCGCTGAACCAACCATTCCCCAACAAAAACAGGTCGCGGGCTACTACCATCACCAATTCGGCAATACCCAAATCACCGCCCTACTCGATGGCACAAACTACCTCAACCCATCCATGTTTAAAGGCATAAGCGAAAGCGAAAAAAGCGACATCCTAAAAAAATATGCTGCTAAAAATGACAAAGGCGTTCAAACTTCAGTCAATGCCTTTCTCATCAATACAGGCAAGCAATTGCTCATGGTCGACAGCGGTGCAGCCAGCTGCTTTGGCGAACATCTGGGTTCAATCTATAACAACCTAAAAGCCTCGGGCTACAAACCTACACAAGTAAATGACATCTTCCTCACCCACTTACACCCTGACCATGTTTGCGGTATTTCCAATAACGGCGTAGCGCATTATCCAAATGCCACTTTGCATATTTCAAAAATAGAATACGATTTCTGGCTGAATCCCAAGACAGTGAAGAAACTGCCAAAAGACAAACAGGCAGGCTTCTTAAGCACAGTTGAAAAAATTAAAGCGGCTTTAGCGCCGTATGAAAAAGCCAAAAAAGTGAAGGTATTCTCGGACAAATCATTGGCATTGGGTGGAATCGAATTTAAGCCATCCTTTGGTCATACTCCCGGACATTACAGCTTTAAGCTGAAAGTCGCAGATCAGGAAATCGTTTTTATCGGTGACATCGTACATTCACATTCATTGCAATTCGACAAACCTGAAACAGCAATCGAATTCGATGTTGATCCTAAAGCTGCGGTACAAACCCGTTTAAAACATTTTGCCGAATATGCGAAGCAAGGTCAGACTATTGCAGCGCCGCATTTACCCTTCCCAGGGATCGGTCATATCTATTCTCAGGATGGAAAGAGCTATAAATGGATGCCAATTCATTTTAAAGATTAATGATTCTATAAAACCTTCTCCATTTAGGAGAAGGTTTGAATGAAGGCACTATACATATATTACTCACTTCATCCCAAAAATTAACTTTAAGCCCAATACTGTCATTACTGCCCCTGCTGCACGGTCAAAAATAGCCTTAAACTTAATATAAGCCTGACGCGGTTTTTCTGCAGACAAAGCCACTGCAACCAATGAGCACCAACCTGCATCAATAAAAAAACACAGAATTGGCAACACCACATAAAAAAAGTTCGGAATTTCTTTAGGCAACAAAGCTGTAAAAATACTCGCCAAGACAATTGCAATCTTAGGATTTGATAACTGCGTAATTAAACCTGTGGTAAACGCGCGGCGCAATGACATTTTCGGCCCATCTACAAGATTGGTTTGAATAGGCGCTTTGGCATGCTTCACAATTTTATAAGCCAAAAATAACAGATATAAACCACCACAAATTTTAAGCAGCAAATATGCAGAAGGCACAGCCAATAAAATAGCCTGCAACCCCATCACCGCCAATAAACCAAAAATTGCGGCACCCGTACCTGTGCCTAAGGCCGTATATAAACCATGCTTACGCGAAATGGCTATCGAATTTTTTGCCACATAAATAAAGGTGGGGCCAGGACTCATTGCGCCTAGCATTAATGCCATCGCAATTGAACCTAATATAAGCAAGGATTCCAAAACCAACACCTAACACAACAAAATCAATTTAGCTATTTTACGGTTTTTATTTCCATGGTTGTACTATTTGGTCAAATTATTTATGGCTCATTTTCCTACTAGATGTCGTAACCAATTGATAGTGATGTTCATGTACAGGCATGCCCACCATAATCACGCCGCGAGTTTCTATTTTGTTTGAGCTTTGCGTTTGTGTTTCTTGCACACTTGCGGCATCACATGCACATAAACCCAGAATCACACTAAGCAAAAATAAACAACACCATTGATGAGAAAAGAATGACATGTTTTTTCTCCTGTTCTTATATTTATCGTTCGAGCATAGCATTCATTCAGCACGTAAATTCATTGTGTTTGTTACCGTGCCCTTTATAATTATGTTATTAATCTTATTGCTGATCTGTATGTTCGATACCATCGCGCAAGAAATTCCATTACAACGTATTGATTTTTATGGTCGTGAGCTGTGGATTAAACGCCTCGATTTAGTGCATCCTAATATTTCGGGCAATAAGTTTTACAAACTAAAATATAATTTTTTAGCTGCCCAAGCGCAGGGTTATCAACACGTTCTGACTTTTGGCGGCGCATATTCAAATCATATTGCTGCAACCGCTTTTGCCGCTCAGTTGTTTGGTTGGAAAAGTACCGCAATCATCCGTGGTGAAGAGTTGGCACAACGCCCTTTGAACTCAACTTTGGCTTTAGCCCATGAGATGGGCATGCAATTTCAATTTGTTTCACGTGAAATGTATCGTCAGAAAAGCAGTCCCGAGTTTTTACAGGATTTGCAGCATGAATATCCCGATGCTTATATTCTTCCTGAAGGTGGTACTAACGCATTGGCAATTCAGGGCTGTCAGGAAATTTTAAGTGCCGATGATTTGCATCAGTTTGATCTGATTTGTTGTGCCGTTGGTACAGGTGGCACACTTACAGGTTTGATTGAAGCGAGTCATCCACATCAACAGATTTTGGGTTTTTCTGCATTAAAGGGAGATTTTTTAACGCAGGATGTTAAACAACTGACCATGAAAAGAAATTGGCAAATCACTGATGAGTTTTGCTGTGGCGGTTATGCCAAAACCACACCTGAATTACTAGCCTTTATTCGAGCGTTTGAAAAAGAACATGCAATTCCACTCGAGCAAATTTATACAGGAAAAATGCTGTTTGGATTAAGTCACATGATACAACGAGGCGAGTTCAATACAGGCGAACATATTTTGCTCATTCATAGTGGTGGTTTACAAGGCAGGCATATTGCATCTGCCTAATTCAACAGACTTTGTTGCATAAAGATTTGAAAGGCAAAGCGCCACAAATCAGCAAATTTAAGCGCAATTTGGGTAAATTCAGACCTAATTGCGTACATCTGTAGAGGACTGATACACGTGCATGAATCTCTTTGACTTGGCGATCAAAACGCCTTGCACTGAGTTTATCTCCTCATCATTTGATGCAATGCATCTTAGTTTCAACCCAACTTCAAGGATTTAATCATTAAGCAGCCTTGGATGGCTTCGTCGGAGTAGATTTGATTTCATCTTTGTTTGCCTTTTGATGGAGCATACCATTGCGTAGTTGGATCGAACCACATAGCCATATTTCCGCGATTAACGAGTGCTCGGTTATATAAAGACTAATGAGTTGTGCGGTAGATTTTGTGTGTAGGCTTCTTCATTTGAAAATTATACTGCTGAAAAAGCCTTTACACATAGGTTTATGCAACAAAGCCGAAGTGAGTGCATCACAGCAATGATCTATTTTTATGATAAACACTTCATAGTTTTATTGAAAAGATAGGCATATCAACCACAATTCAAATGCAAAAAAACGGCAACGACAAACGATAAAGTCTATAATAATGCGCTTTCTCATTTCTCTCGGTGCAACATGGCAACTGCAAATCAATATGATGTTTTGGTATTAGGTGCGGGTGCATCGGGGCTGATGACTGCTTATATGGCAGCACAACGTGGTCGTAAAGTATTGGTGTTAGAAAAAGCCAATAAAGTGGGCAAAAAAATTCTGATGTCGGGTGGTGGTAAATGTAACTTTACCAACTTAGAAGTCGAGCCAAACCATTATATTTCACATAATCCACACTTTGTCATTTCTGCACTCACCCGTTATACCAATTGGGATTTTATTGGTTTAGTCTGCGAATACGGCATTGAATATGAAGAACGCAAACACGGACAATTATTCACTTTAAACGGCGCTAAAGAAATTTTAGCCATGCTCTTAGCCGAATGTGAAAAAACCAAATTGGTCGATATTCAAACCAATTGTGAAGTCAAAGCCGTGAATGCGGTAGATGATCAAGGTTTTCAAATTGCAACGACTTTGGGTTATTTCCAAGCAAGCGCTGTGGTCGTAGCAACTGGCGGTTTATCTATTCCAACTTTAGGTGGCTCTGGAATTGGCTATGAAATTGCCAAACAATTTGGTCATCGTGTTTACCCGACCCGTGCAGGTTTAGTGCCTTTTACCTTCTCAGACAGCTTTAAAGAAGTCACTACACGTTTAAGCGGTAATGCGGTGGATGCGACTTTATCAAATTCATTGACTAGTTTTACCGAAGCATTGCTATTCACCCATCGCGGTTTGAGTGGGCCGAGTGCCTTACAGCTTTCTAATTATTGGGATGTCGGACAAAGTTTTAAAATTAACTTTTTACCTTACTTAGAACTCTATGACTTTTTTAAAAATAAAAAGCAAAGCAGTCCTAAAGTTTTACTGCGCACCTTACTCAGCGAGCATCTGCCAAAAAGTGTAGTGGCTGAATTACAGCAACTGATTTGGCCTGCACTCTCTGAAACGGCAATTGGCAATATCAGTGATGAAAAGCTAGAACAGATTGCAGCACGTTTAAATGACTTTGAAGTTAAACCATCGGGTACAGAGGGTTATCGTACTGCCGAAGTTACTTTAGGCGGAGTGGATACCCAAGAAGTTTCCTCTAAAACCATGGAAAGTAAAAAACAAAAAGGCTTGTATTTTGTTGGTGAAGTTTTAGATGTGACGGGACATTTAGGTGGCTATAACTTTCAATGGGCATGGTCATCTGCACATGCAGCATCGCAGTATGTTTAAGCAGCTTTTATATGAAACATTCAATTAAAGCATGTGATAGCAATGCTTCGAGTCAAAATGAATCAATATTGATGTTGCGAATCAAATTTTGAAATAACAAAAGCCAGTTTTTCTAAACTGGCTTTTTCTTTAATGAACAGCATCACGCACTATAAAACTGAGCAATACGTGAATCCTATTATTTTATTCTAAATAATCGGTACGAAATAATACCAATTTTGGCGTGTTTGCCAAACGTGATTCAGTTTGCTGCATTTTGAGGACTGCACTTTGCTGATGCATAGGTAACGAATTTACCACTTGAACTTTTAAACTGATACGGAGTTTATTTAGCATATTGATTTCTCTCATTATTGTCATCCTTGCGCGAATTTTAAGACTCAAATATTTCAGCTTGGTTAAAACCAAAGATTTTTATTTTCCCTTTAAACGTTCATTAAGCCTTCCAAGCTATTGATCTGATTATCCAAAATCAGTCTTTGACTCATTCCTGTCAAAGTTGATTAATTTTTAACATAATTTAAGAGCTTGGTCTATCCTCTTTTAGATAACTTTTTTCAATATTTTCAGTTGATTTTTCTGTTGCTGCTGGCTTAGCAAAGACAAACTTATAAGCTGCAACAAAAAAGCCGATAGTGATACCAGCAATCACGATTGGAGCAAAAAACTTATTGGGTGCTGATTTGGATATTATCGTTTCCTCTTTTTTAATGAATACCGAAAAGAAATCGACCAATACGGTGATTGGTCGATCATCTTAGCGATTCAAATCAAAATTTGAATAGGTTATTTCGGGTCATTTTTTGGATGTTCATCGACATCAGGTTCAGCCTCACCTGTCGAACCAAATGGGTTGTTGACTGGTGGATGTTCAGGATCAACCTTTAAGGTATCTGGCACTGCATGATCAGTTGCCGCTTCAGGTGTTGTAGTCACATCACTTACAGACGCTTGCGGCTGCTCAGATACAATAGGTGTCATCACACTTGATGCTGACGTTGCCGTTTCTGTCTTGTGCAAAGGATTCGGTTGATTTGCCTCACGTTTAGCTTTATCAATCAAATCAGTTAACACACGCTCTGCAGGTTGACGACCACCTAAACCAAAGGCAAGTGCGAAAGCCACTGCAACAGAACCGAGAGTTAAACCAAAGGCCAAGTTCACAATCGAGTCGGCAATATCCATCGCGCGTAAGCCCATGGCTACCACCAAACCCATAATTAAAATACGGACTAAGTTTGCCAACCAACGTGAGCTGTTATATTCACCGCGCTGTACCACTTTGGCGACCAAATTCGCGAGCCAGAAACCCACCACCAAAATGACAGCACCCAACAGGATATCTGCACCAAACTGGATAAACATGGCAATCAAGCCGCTGACTTGATCAAAGCCCAAACGGTTCGCCGCTTCAGATACCGCAAATAGCATGGTAAAGAATACAATCAGATAACCGACTACACATGAAATTTTAGTCGTACCTAAAAAGCGCTGTAAGTCGAGTTTGGCAGGAATATCATCGACTCCTGTGCCTGCAACCACTTCCACCACAATATTGGCGACAAAGCGTGACACCACATAAGCCAAAATAAGAATCAGACCTGCCGCAATAATATGCGGGATCGCATTCATAATTTCATACAGCATGGCTGTCGCAGGCTGCGAAATGGCTTCAATTCCAAGTGCCTCAAAACCAATAATCAAGGCGGTGATGATCACCAAGGCGAAAACAAACGAACCGAGTAATTTAGGTAAATTTGAATTTTTAAAAATGCCAACTTTTTCAGCATGCTGTTGAATATTCAGGCTGCCTAATAAACCTTCGACAATGCCACGAACAATTTTTGCCAGAATGTATCCGACAAAAACAATCACGCCTGCAATGAAGATGTTCGGTAAATACAGCACAACTTCATTCACCATGTTTTGCACAGGGAACAACAGACCGTTTAAGCCTAAAATTGACAGCACAATTGGCAAGAACAGCAATAAAATCAGCCAATAAACAATTTCACTGATATTTTGACTAAAGCCACTCACACCCACATCGTCGCTGAGTTTTTCATCCAATTGGGTACGTCCCAACAGTTTTTGTATCCCCACTTTGACCAAATTTGCCAAAATCCAGCCGATAAAACCGACGGCTACAGCCGCAAGTAAAGAAGGAATAAACAGTAAAAACTGCTGAATCATATTACTGAATGGCCCACTGACACTGGTCAGATTCAACACATTCAGCGCACCAATGACTGCAATAATTAAAATCACCCAAAATACGACCCGTGACACAATCACTTCAATATTTGAACGATGCCCCGTTGCATTTGATAACTTTTGATCGGTGCCTAATTTTTGTAGAACCTTTTTAATTCCACCCGCAACCAATAATGCAATCACCCACCCGACAAGTAAAATTGCGACTGCAGCTAAAATGGGTTGAAATTGCTCCCAATAATACATGGCATCAAAACCTCTACCATGTAGGTTCCCATTAAAATAATCATTCATCTTGTTTAATCCTCATGGTGATTAGATTCATTTTTAGTTTTGCACTTCAGCGCAAAACTGCTTTTTATCGATTCAAATTATTGTGTAAAGTTCTATCCACCATAGAATTTGTATATTTCTTATTCAATCTTAGGATGCAGAATCGCAACAATTCTACAAAGGAGGGATAATAAACCTTGCGAAAATCCACAAAAAAGCCCTGCAACTAGGCAAGGCTCAATTTATAACATATGATTTTCTTAGGTCTAGGCATAACTACCGATCTGTTGCTGTTGCAGTATTGCTGTCATCCGCACGTGCTTCATCTCCAGCTGTGCCCGTAGTCGTGCTATTTGGCGTTGCTTGTTGTACGGTTGGATTAGGATGTCCAGGAGGCGCTTCATTTGGACTCGGTTTGCGATCCGCCAACATGTAAACCAACAATGCCAATAAAAAAATACCCACCAGTAGAAGCATATAGACGGGAATACGTTTTTTACGCTTGATGTCTTCAGCTGAGTTTACATGAGGTGGTTTATTCAAATCATGTGGCATGTTCCCCTCACTTATGTATTTATCTGATGAATTTTTATACTAACAAGCTCCTCATGCTGATTGTGTGAAAATACATAGCAAGATGGTGAAAAGATGTAATAAGCCTTAAATGACACCAATTCTTCCTCTTGTGGACAAAGCTGCCTCTCACAGAGAAATGCGCTATAATCACATACCGTTTTTTTGTGTACTTTGAATTTTATGGCGTATCGTCAACAAAGTGTATCGCTTGATCTTGACACTGACGTCACTCATCAATGTGCCTTGCACTATACTCGTGATGGGCATCTAATTGGTATTATTGAATTTAGCAAGCCAAGCTATCTGCTTAACTGGAGCGATTTAGAATATTTTCGTCGTCGTACCGAAGAATTTTCAGTCATGCCATTTCCAGATTGTGTAAATGCCATGATCATTGATATTCGCAACATTGCTGCATTTTTGGATAATGAAGTGCCAATTTTGCCGTGGCGCTTAATTGAAGAAGAATGCCCTGTGCGTTTGGTGGTTCCTCAAGAACGCTTAGAACATTATGCAGGCTTTTTCGAACCGACTTGGCTGAGTAGTGATGTCGATAGCGCGATTCAGGAAATCCGTGAATATATGGATATGTTTGTACACTAATCTCTTTCAAAAAATCACTTTCAAGCATTGCCCTCAAAAGCTGTTTTCAAACTGGAATCGTACAAAGCAAAAACCTCATCTGCAATGTTGTAGTTGAGGTTTTTATCTGGATGATGAAAGTTACATCAACACCTAATTTTTAGCGAATTGTGAAAATACATAATTTTTTAAACTTGATTTAGGCATCCAAAAAACTGCTTAAAATGTATCTGATAGTTACAAAAACTTCGCATTTTCTTAGGTGCATAGCGCCAACCGACACAGTCTTTATATTTTTCAAATTCAAGTGCTTGACTTGCAATGGTTAAGCTTTGCTGAACTTTGATTTTCTGAAAATAGCGGTTTCTTTCGCAGATTGAGCCAATATATTCGTTATACATTTGCTGCATTTCGGCACATTCAAATTGCAATGTTTGACAACTGCTTCCATGCCACCCAGTGGACTACGCAAGTTTAAATCTTTTACTTTGCCCACAGCAAACACATAATTGGCACAAGAAGAACAGCAATACTATCCAACTTGTACATCGAGTTGATGATCATAAACCAAATTACCCAAATCAATGTGAAGCCGATCTCACCACCACGGCTATTGATTGTTAAGGTTTTAATCTTGTCTGACTGTTTAACTAATTCAACTGATGGTGCAATGGTTTGACAGCTAAGTGGCCCATCTTAAATTAAGCACATGATCTTGCACAGATACCTGATTTTCCAGAATTTCAGCCTGTACGGTATATGCGACTATAAATATGAAACATGAAACCTAGACTGGCTATAAATTTAAACAGTGGATATTTAAATAGCTGCATTACATCCTCACCAATAATTTTCAACTGCAATATTGCCTTCCCCGCGGCGATTCATGCTTAACCCACGCGCTTTCAAGGCTTCTTTGGTGTCATCGACCATGGCAGGGTTACCGCATAACATCACATGGCTGGTTTCAGGGTTAAATACACTGCCTGCAACCTGTTCCAGTTCACCATTTGCAATTAACACAGGCAAACGATCATGCAAAGCAGCTTGAGGGTCGCGGGTGATAATTGGGATAAACTCAAAGCCTGTATGCCCTTCGCCAAAAGTTTCGGCAATTTCGTGAATTTTATCGACATAAGCCAATTCGGCTTCGGTACGCACGCTATAAACCAAATAAATATGTTGATATTTCTTCCATGTTTCAAAGTCTTGCAGCATGGATAAAAATGGGGCAAGACCTGTACCTGTGGCCAGTAACCATAAATCGTGTGGTGCAGGCAATTGATAACGCGCCAAAGTCAAAAAACCATACGGAATTTTTTCCAAGTACAGCTCATCGCCCACTTGAAGGTGCTGCAAGTTAGAAGTAAACGCACCATCTGGCACAACAATCGAAAAAAACTCCAAAGTTTCAGCAAATGGTGATGACACCACCGAATAAGCACGTACCACCAATTCATCATCCACTTTTAACCCGATACGTGCAAACTGCCCTGCGGTAAATTTAAAATGTGCAGGACGGGTCATGGTGAAGCTAAATAAGGTGTTGGTCCAACGATGAACCGAAAGCACTTTTTCTAAAGTAAATTTTTCAATTGACATGATTTGAGCGTGGCATGAAAGACTGTGCTCATGTTAGCATGTCGGGGTAATTTATTAATATTTTTTAAATGTTAAGGCTTGATTCATGCGCATGACTTTACGCCAGTTGGCGGTTTTTGTAGCAGTTGCCCAGGAAGGGACAGTAACCAAAGCCAGTGATGCCGTTAAGCTCACCCAAAGTGCTGCAAGCATGGCCTTAGCAGATTTGGAAGATGGCTTAGGCGCTCCACTGTTTGACCGTTTGGGTAAGCGCCTACAACTGAACGATTTAGGTCGTTTTTTATTGCCACAAGCCTTAGAAATTTTGGGGCGTTGTGAAGCATTTGAGCAAGCTGCTAAAGGTGAACTACAAAGCATTGATTTGCGTTTAGGTGCAACGCTGACCATCAGTGACTATTTGATGCCTGATTTAATGGCAGACTTTTTACAAATTCAACCACAAGCACATTTACAGTTACAAGTGGGCAATACTCGCCAAATGATTGAAGCTGTGAACCAGTTTCAACTAGATTTAGCACTGATTGAAGGTTCTTGTCACTTACCACAACTGCAATGTATTCATTGGCGTGACGATGAACTTGCTGTGTGCTGTGCACCAAGTCATCCTTTAGCACAGTTAAACCGTTCCTTAAGCATTGCAGATTTTGAAGATGCCGAATGGATTTTACGTGAAGAAGGTTCAGGCACCCGTGAAGTGTTTGACAATGCAATTTTAAAAGACCTGCCTGATGCCAATATTCGTTTAACTTTGGGTCATAACGAAGCGATTTTAAAAATTGTCGCAGGTGGAATTGGTGTGTCGTGTATTTCACGATTGGCGATTGAGCCTTTACTAGAAAAAGGTCAATTGGTGATTTTAGATACGCCTTTCTGGCAATTGACGCGCCCGTTATTCATGTTGGTGCATCGGCAAAAATACCAAGGACCGGGTTTAAAAGCATTTATGAAGTTTTGCGACGCGAAATAGTTTATAGGAGTACCAATCAAGGTACTCTTTTTTAACAATTAAAACTGACTCTCACATGGTATGCCGTCACCATCACCGTCCATTTTAGTATTTGGACAATTTCTTACAAAGAATAACGCTTCTTCGTAAGACGTCATTTGACTACAGTGCTCACGCCCATCACAAGTAAAGTTCTGTTCGACCACTGGAACCTCTACTGCTTTTTGTACTGACAAAGCTTCAGACTGACTATTTTGCCAAGCTTGATACTTATTAAATACTGCATAAGACAAGCCGAATATAATCAATATACCCATATAAGTCACAAAATTGGATGAGTTATTTTCAGGCTTCTGCTGTCTTTTATGATTCTGCTTTGTGGTATAAATTGCCCTTGATTGAGGCGTATGCCTTTCGACTGCAACTTTAATATCTAGACGGACGATATTATCTGCTTTGAACTTGCCATTTTCTTCTACTTTACGAAATTTTAGATTTTCTCCCACTTTTAGTGGAATATTTTTATTAGACCTCTTGCGAAAGTAAAAACTGCATCAATATAGATTTCATGAAATATCAGAAATTAAACCGTTTTTCAGATTCTGAATTCAAGCGCTTGGTGGGCGTACCTCGACCAGTTTTTACTGAAATGGTCGAAGTTTTAAAAGAAGCAGAATCACTTAAAAAGAAATTAGGACGTCCTCATACTTTAGCTATAGAGGATCAATTATTATTAACACTCAATTACTTACGAAACTACAACACCCAATTGGAATTGGCGGCAAATTACCATATCGCTGAAAGTAATGTGAATCGAACCATTAAAAAGGTTGAAGATGCATTAATGAAATCAAGACGTTTTACCCTGCCAAAACGAAACATTACCACAGCAGACGAACAGTTTAACTGGGTCATTATTGATGCGACAGAATGTTCAATAGAACGCCCGAAAAAAAAATCAGAGTAAGTTCTACAGTGGTAAAAAGAAGAAACATACGCTAAAAGCCCAAGTGATCTATCATCCGAAGAGCAAACAAATCATAGGAGTAGATATATCGTTTGGTAGTCAGCATGATATTAAATTGGCAAGAAAAACAGTTAAGAAATTCAAACATTGTGGCTATGTTATGACCGATTTAGGGTACTATGGGTTAGAGCAAGATGGCTTTAAATTATTGATGCCAATAAAGAAAAATAAGAATTTACCCTTATTTGATGTTGAGAAAAAGTACAATAAAATGATTGGAAAAATACGAGTTGTGATCGAACACATTAATAGTCAATTGAAAAGATTTAGAATACTCAGTGAACGCTATCGAAATAGACGGAAAAGATTCGGTTTACGCATTAACTTAATCGCTGCATTGGTAAACAGGATGAACTTGCAATAAAAACTTTCGCAAGAGATACCGTCTGAAACGTCAAGCAAATTATCGAAAATTCATGCTCAATAATCTGCTTGATAAGGCTGTTGGTGTTTGAGTACACCATAACAAAGATGAACCAACTTTCTCATTGCAGCTCCAATCGCCATCATTTTGGTTTTACCATTAGCTAATAATCTTTCATTCATCCCTTTAATATGAGGATTATGCCGAGTTGCGACAATGGCTGCCATATATAAACCGGCACGTATTTTGGAAGAGCCCGCTTTGGATAAATGGCTTCTGCCATGAATGGAGCTACCTGACTGCTTTTGAGTGGGCACCAAGCCAACAAAGGCGGCCGCTTGACTAGCTCTTTCAAAAGTATGACTGCGCAAGAAACTGAGCATTAATAAACTAGTTCGATCTGCAATGGCTGGAATACTGCTGAGCAGTTCTTTATCATTTTTTAAATCAGGATTCTGATCAATGTGATCATCAATTTGTTGGTCGATACCCTGAATATGTTGGTTTAACTGTTCAATACTCTTGTGGAGAGACTCAAGTACAGGTTCCATCGTGAAGGTAGACTCTGCTTTTTCCAAACGATTCTTTTCACGTTGTAAATCTTCACAAAGAACAGCTCTTCTATCCAGTAAAGCATTCAGCAATTGAATATGTTTGGGTAAAGGTTGCCAAAAATGTAGATTGGCAGTCATCGCAAATCGAGCTAGAACCTCACTATCTACCTTGTCTGTTTTATTCAGCTTAGACATACTCTGAGCAAAATATCGAGCTCTGGCAGGATTGGTTACAGAGACTTGATAGCCCTCATCAAATAAATATTTAGCCAAGAGTTCATGATAAATAGATGTTGCTTCCATTAAGATAATGGTCTGCGTAGAAGTTGCAGCATGCTGGTTTAGCCAGATTTGAAGTTGCTCAAAACCTTTTGGTGTATTTGAAAAAGTTTTGGTTTTCTTTTTATTTGCAGAATTTTCTAAAATTAAACAGCAATCAATTTTAGCTTTAGCAACATCAATACCAAGATAAAACATAATCTTTACCTGCTTTAATTATTCAATTATTGTTTTAGCATAACCACCGTCTTTTCTTGTGAATGCAGCATCAAAGTGCTTAGTTACCGTCCAGAGTTGTGCAAGTGGTTAGGGCAAATTGTAGGTTTTATCTCTTGCACAGACTAAAAGTCTTAGGTCTATTACAAACTCTACAATTTGCATATAGTGGAAGCTAATCACTACAACCTCCAAGATACAAGGTCTATTGGGAAAATCTTTAATATGAAAAAACAAATCTTTAGGCTCTCCTTCTATTTGAATAAAACCAAAGCCTCTTTCTTCGTTATAAGTTTTTATTTTCCCTTCTATAAACATAAATTACTCTTTTCACGTTAATTTTTGATTATTGTACAAAAAAAGAGGCGGAAATGCCCCTTTTCTGTTCAGGAAAACATTTAAATTAACGCTTTAAGTTGGATAACAATGCAGACGTAATCGACGTATTTGCGGCAACTGCTTTGGCTTTTTTCGCTTTCTTGGATTTATCTTCTATAGGTTCAATATTAATGGCTTTATAACGATCACCATTTTGAACCACATTAAATTTAACCCGATCATTGCGCTTTGGCTCGCCTACAGCCGCAGGAAAATCCGAAATATGGAAAAATACTTCACCTTCAGGTGCGGCAATAAATCCATAGCCTTTTTCGGCATTGTATTGTTTGATTTTCCCTTGATATTGTTCAGATTTCATGGCTTAACCTTTTACGCGCTGCACTTTATATGAGTATATAAAAAAGAGGCAGTTAATGCCTCTTTTTCACCAACATTCAGCTTAATCTTTTTGTACCGAACCAAAAATTTTATCGCCTGCATCCCCCAAGCCAGGCACAATATAACCGTCTTGGTTTAAACCATCATCTACCGATGCAGTAAAGATCACCACATCTGGATGCGCGGCTTCTACACGTTGAATGCCTTCTGGCGCTGCAACCAACACCATCACACGGATGTCTTTACAACCACTGGCTTTAAGCAAATCAATCGCTGCCACTAAAGATGAACCTGTAGCAAGCATGGGGTCAATAATCATCGCGATACGGTTTTGTACATCTGGTACTAACTTTTTGTAATACGTACGCGCTTCTAAAGTTTCTTCATCACGTTCTAAACCAAGTACAGATACTTTAGCACTTGGAATTAGGTTCAAGAAACCATCCAACATGCCAATACCTGCACGTAAAATTGGCACAACCGTAATTTTTTTACCTGCAATACGATCTACAGTAACCGCACCATTCCAACCCGCAATCTCGTGCTCGACCATAGGCAAATCTTTGGTGGCTTCATAAGTCAGCAACATAGTGACTTCTTGTGCCAATTCACGGAAGTTTTTTGTGCTGATGTCAGCACGACGTAATAGCCCTAATTTATGACGAATAAGCGGATGACGGATTTCATGAATAGCCACGGGAGAACACCTAAAAGGAATAAAAGCAAATAGCGTTTTATTATATGCTGTTTTTAATATGTACATAAACCAAAAAGCCTTCAATTTATGAAGGCTTTTTGACTGAAAGTTAAAATTCTTTCAAATTATTGCTGTGACAGCATGAAATGGATTGGTGATAAAATTTCAGCTTCCAGCGCAATTTTGATAATTGGGTCTGGATAAACACCAATCACCAATACTGCTAAAGCTGCAGCCAATACCATAATACCGCCCACTTTTTGCCCCCAATGATCGACAGCGTCCATTTTTGGTTCGTCTGGTGGTGTCATATACATCACCACCATAACGCGCAAATAATAGTACAAACCAATACCTGAACCCACGATGATCATCGCAGCTAAGAACCAATGCTGAGTCGTTACCGCAGCCATCACCACCAAGAACTTACCAATGAAGCCTGCAGTGAGTGGAATACCAGCTAGAGAAAGCATCATCACGGTTAGTACAGCAGTCAATACTGGACGACGCCAGAACAAACCACGGTAGTCAGCCAAGCTTTCTGCTTCTGCTACGTTGTTGTATGGGCTCGACATTAATGCCACTGCACCAAAAGCACCAATAGTCGTCAAGACATAGGTAATCACATAAACGCTGACATTGCCCAAGCTTGCATAAGTCATGCTGATTAAACCAATCAACAAATAACCAAAGTGTGCAATTGATGAGTAAGCCAAAATACGTTTAAGGTTCACTTGACGTACAGCAAGGAAGTTACCCACCAAAATTGAAAGCACGGCAATAATGCTCATGATGGTTACAATCGAGTCGATCAGGATTGCACCTGAACCCAACATGTAACGCACAAACAAACCAATGGTTGCTACTTTAGCTACAGTCGCAAGGAAAGTTGCGATTGGTGCAGGTGCACCGTCATAAACGTCTGGTGTCCATTTGTGGAATGGTGCCAAAGACAGTTTAAATGCCACAGCAAAGACAATTAAGCCTAAACCTAAAATCACCAATGGCTGTTGGATATTTTGCATTAATGCTTGCACAGAGTCATAGAACGACAATGAACCTGTGTACGCATAAATATACGCCATGCCCATAAGCAACATTGCTGATGCAGTTGCAGACAATACCAAGTATTTCACGCCCGCTTCTAAAGATTTAGAACGCTGGTGGGTATATGCCAATAAGCCATACATAGGAATTGACATTAACTCAAGGCTGATGAAGAACGATGCATAGTGCGAACTTGACACCATCAACATAGCGCCCACTACAGAACATAACATTAAAATGTAGAGTTCTTCGCGGTTGTCTTTATACGTTTCAATATAGGCATGCGACAAAGTAGAACATGCCAATGCTGCGATCAGAATCACCAGTTGATATAACAAGGTGAACGGATCAATCATAAACATGCCCATCACGCTGGCAGGAGCAAAATTCCCGCCAAACATCATGAGTAATAGGTAAGCAGCAGCGAGGTTCAAACCCACTACTGATGCTGTAGCAATTAAGTTATGGTTACGCTTAATTGCAGTAAGGATCATCACGACAATCGCAGTTAAAGCCACGATCATCACAGGAGCTAAAGGCATAAGCTCAGAAAATGACATTGTGAAGTTCATGGCTTATTGGATCTCCACATTTTCGAGTTGAGCTGTTACTTCTTGAGTAACTTCAACTACTTCTTGAACAGGGATGTAGCTATTTGCTAACCACGCCATACTTGAATTTGAAACATCAAGGAAGGTTTGTGGATAAAGACCAAGCCATACTAGACCCAGCGCACAAATTGAAAGGATCACAACTTCACGTGCATTTAAATCTTTTAACGGATTTGCATAGTGCTGTTTTTGCTCTTCATTTGGTACACCAAATAAGGCTTTGTGAATCAGGATTAAACCGTAAACACCTGCAAAAACTAAGCTGATTGCCGCAATAATTGTGAAGGCTGGAAACTGTTCAAATGAACCCATTAAAATTAGGAATTCACCAATAAAGTTACCTAAACCAGGAATACCGACTAACGCAGCCACAAAGAACATAAGGAAGAATGAAAGGTATTGGAATTGACCACGAATACCGCCCATTAAACGCATGTCACGTGTGTGTACGCGCTCGTAAATTTGACCACACATAATGAACAATGCAGCAGATGACAAGCCATGTGCCAACATCATGATCATTAAGCCTTGGTAAGTTAGGATATTACCTGCATAAATTGCAAGTAATACGAAGCCCATGTGCGAAATTGAGGTATAGGCAAGTAAACGCTTCATATCGGTTTGCTGGAAAGCACACCACGCACCGTAGAACACACCAATTAAACCCAAAATAATGGCAATGTCAGCAAACTGAGCAGAAGCCGCTGGGAAGAATGGAATTACGAAACGTAATAAACCGTATGCCGCAGTTTTAATCAAAATACCTGCAAGATCGACAGAACCTGCTGTAGGCGCTTGTGCGTGTGCATCTGGTAACCAACCATGTAATGGGAAAACTGGAAGTTTTACCGCAAAACCGATGAATAAACAGATCATGAAGGCATAAGCGACTGCTGGTAACTGTGCATCAAGTGTATTCGCTACAGCCAATAAATAGTTGTAGTTGAACGAAATCGTACCTGACATCATGTATCCGTAGATCACTAGACCTAAGATACCCACCAACATGATTAAACCAGCAACTTGCGTGTAGATGAAGAATTTGGTTGCAGCATAAACACGTGAACGACCATTTGAACCTTTATGACCCCATAACGCAATCAGGAAGTAGATTGGTACAAGCATCATCTCCCAGAAGAAGAAGAACAGGAACAAGTCAATCGCAAGGAATACACCAATTACCCCGCCCAAAGACCATAAAAGGTTCAGGTGGAAGAAACCGACGTTCTTTTGAATCTCACCAAATGAACAACCTACCGCCAAAATACCCAGTAATGCAGTTAAACCTACCATGAGTAAAGATAAGCCATCCACTGCTAAGTGAATGTTGATGCCTAGTGTTTGAATCCAAGGCAACATAAATTCAGCCGACCAAGTTGGAACTTGAGCGCCTAATTCATAGTTATAGCTAGCACCTTGCCACAATGCGACAGTTAAGCCCAAAGTAACGAGCATGCCTACTAAAGCAATGTAACGCGGCAATTTATCGTCGAGTTTATCGACCAACCAGCAAATAAAACCTGCAATGAACGGAACAAGGATCAGCGCGGGTAGAATTAAATTGTTTGGAGTATCCATCTTATTTCCCCACGACCTGAATCACGATCAAGATCATTAGTAAGACCACCACACCAAGTGCCATACTCGATGCGTACTCACGTAATGAACCAGTTTGACGTGAACTTGTAAAGCTATGACCACCTTTCACCAGTGCAGGCAGTATTAACCACATAGCATCCACTGGATCACGACCTAATAGTTTGGCAATCAGCAAGTATGGTTTTACAAATACGATGTCATACAACGCATCGAAACCAAGTGCATTACGGCAAATATTGGCAAGACCTGCACCCAATGAAGTTTGTGCGAATCCTTTTACCGCATTGTAAGCAAAGGCAAATAACACAGCACCTACAGCTAAACCTGCCAAAGCCACACCAATTGCAACATACTCTGCACCATGTGCGCCTGCTTCTAATGCTTCAGGAATCACAAATGCTGGGATTTTTGCAGCATTGAGAATGCTCATCACTGGCGCTTTTAAAACAATTGCTAAACCAGTTGAAAGTACGGCAAGTACTGCCAATGGGAACCAATAAGTTGCGCCTTTGATCTCGTGATACGGTGTGTTTTCTTTACCAAAGAATACAACCCAAATTAAACGGAATGTATAAATTGATGTTAAGAATGCACCAGCTACACCCACCCAATATAAGCTGTTATATAGCGGAATACCTGCGATATGACTTTGCGTCCAAACTGCTGCCAAAATAGCGTCTTTTGAGAAGAAACCAATGGTCAAGAATGGAATCGCTGCCAATGCACCGCCACCAATTGCGAAACATGCAAACAGGAATTTGTTCTTGTAGAACAAGCCGCCCATTTTGAAAATGTTTTGTTCGTGATGGTAAGCCAAAATCACCGCACCAGAAGACAAGAATAATAATGCCTTGAAGAATGCGTGAGTGAGCATGTGGAACAAACCCGCTTGGTATGCTTCTGCACCAACTGCCATAAACATATAGCCTAGCTGACTCATGGTTGAGTAAGCCAAAATACGTTTGATGTCGGTTTGAACCAATGCTGCAAAACCAGCAACCATTAAGGTCACAGCACCTGTAATTGAAATGAATAACATCACTTCAGGCGCAAGTTCAAATACGCTGAACATACGGCAGCATAAATAAACACCCGCAGTGACCATGGTCGCAGCGTGGATCAATGCAGATACAGGTGTAGGACCTGCCATCGCATCTGCTAACCAAGTTTGTAACGGAATTTGCGCAGATTTACCCGCAGCACCCAAGAACAACATTAACGCTGTCCAAATAGTGATAGACGAGCTTTGAGTCATTACATTGGCTGCATTTTCTACGATGTATTGTGTGTTCAAAGTACCAAATTGTTGATACAACAAGAACAACGCGATCAGTAGGAAAACGTCACCCACACGTGTTACGGTAAATGCTTTGATTGCGGCAAAACCATTTGCAGGGTTTTGGTAGTAATAACCAATCAGCAAGTAAGAGCACAGACCTACACCTTCCCAACCTAAGAACAATAACGCCAAGTTATCGCCAAGTACCAACAGCAACATGCTCGCAACGAACAAGTTGAAGTAAGAGAAGAAACGTGCGAAGTCCTCTTCACCACGCATATACCATGATGCAAAGATGTGAATTAAGAAACCCACGCCTGTAATCATGCCTAGCATGAGCAAAGATAAACCGTCTAGGTGCAAGCTAAACTCAGGTGCAAAACCACCAACATTGAACCAAGTCCATAAATATTGAGTCGTTGCAACCGAACCGTTGTTTACAAAGTCCATGCCTGCAATTAACGCAAATAATGCAGACAGACCTACTGAACCTACGCCAATAATCGCAGCAACTTTTTCAGGTAAGTTGTTACGCCCTGCCGCTAAAAGGATAAAACCAATGAGCGGAAACAATACTGTTAGATATAAATAACTCATCCGCGCATCTCACTAGCAGCATCCACATCCAAATGATGGAAGCGATGATAGAACTGAAGGACGATCGCAAGACCGATACACGCCTCTGCCGCAGCAAGTGTCAAGATCAAGATAAACATGATCTGACCATCTGGTTGTACCCATGCACTACCAGCCATGACAAACGCAAATGCAGCAGCGTTCATCATGATTTCAAGGCCCATTAAAATAAATAGTAGGTTGCGTCGCACCATTACACCGTAAAAACCAAGTGCAAAAAGAATGGTCGCGACAATCAAACCATGTTCTAAAGGGATGTTGCCCATTATTCTTTTTCCTCTTCTGCACTTGGTTCACGTTTACCGATGTGGAAGCCTGCAACCAAGGCTGCAAGTAATAACATTGCGGCAACTTCAACCAACAATAAGTACTGAGTAAAGAGTGCTTGACCTACTGCTTTTGGACCCACCATCTCTGTGCCCATAAGCGCGCTTGGTGCAGTGTAGTCTGAGCTTAATGACCACACTAAAACCAAACCAATCAGGAAGCTCATCAACGCTGGGTAAGCCCAAGTTGATGAAGTCAACCATTTACGCTCTTGTTCAACAGTTTGCTGACCGAGGTTGAGCATCATCACCACGAATACGAACAAGACCATGATCGCACCCGCATAAACAATGATTTCCAAGGCGCCAGCAAATGGCGCTCCCACGATCATGAACATACCTGCAACAGCAAGTAATGACACGATCAAGCTTAGTAAAGCATGTACTGGGTTCGCGTTAGTCACTACACGAACCGTAGAAACAATGGCCACGAGTGCCATCAAATAAAACGGCCACATCATGGTAATAGACTCCGTACATCAATAGGTGCGCTTTCACGTTGCGCTTGACCTTTGTCTTTACCTGTAACAGCCATACCGGTTACGCGGTAGAAGTTGTAGTCAGGATATTTACCAGGACCTGAAATGAGTAAGTGTTCTTTCTCATACACCAAGTCTTGACGCACATATTCACCTAACTCAAAGTCAGGTGTTAACTGAATTGCAGTCGTTGGACATGCTTCTTCACACATACCGCAGAAAATACAGCGTGAGAAGTTGATACGGAAAAACTCTGGATACCAACGACCATCTTCCTGTTCTGCTTTTTGCAGTGAAATACAACCTACTGGGCAGGCAACTGCACAGAGGTTACATGCTACACAACGCTCTTCGCCATCTGGATCGCGTGTTAACACAATACGACCACGGAAGCGTGGAGGTACAATTTCTTCGGCTGGTACTTCCGGATACAAAATGGTGTCACGTTTACGTGTCACGTGTGAGAAAACCATCCACAGTGAACGTACAATTGACCCAAACCCAGCTAGAAACTTAAACATATTGTTCTCCCTGCTGTCTTAGGCCGAATGATTCATAAGAATCACAGCACCAGTTACCAAAAGGTTAACAAGCGCCAATGGCAAGCAAATTTTCCAACCAAAGTTCATCACTTGGTCATAACGTGGACGCATTAAAGAACCACGTGCCAAGACAAACATCATCACAAAGAATGCTGTTTTGATAATGAACCAGAAAGCTGCTGGAATGAATGGAATTTCAAGGTTAAACGGCGCAAGCCATCCACCGAAGAATAAAGTCACGATAAGTGCAGAGATCAGAACTACGTTGACATATTCTGCAACGAAGAACATCCCCCACTTCATACCGCCATATTCGACGTGATAACCTTCTGCCAATTCTTGTTCTGCTTCTGGTTGGTCAAATGGGTGACGGTGAGTTACCGCAACGCCCGCAACCACGAAAATCAAGAAACCTAAGAATTGTGGAATCACAAACCAAACATCACGTTGCGCTTCAACAATTTCACGCATGTTGAATGAGCCTGCAATTGCAACCACACCCATGAGTGAAATACCCAAGAAAACTTCATAAGAAATGGTTTGAGCAGCTGAACGTAAACCACCAAGTAATGCGTATTTGTTATTTGATGACCAACCACCAAATAACACCGCATACACTGCGATACCTGCCATTGCCATAAAGAACAACAGGCCAATGCTCATGTCTGCCACACCTAAATAAGGTGACACAGGAATAACCATGAATGACAGTACCGCAGTTGCCATTGCAACCGCTGGTGCCATACGGAACGTAAGTTTGTCGGCAAATTTTGGTGTCCAGTCTTCTTTGAACATGATTTTCAGCATGTCGGCAACAATCTGGAACATACCGCCTGGACCTACACGGTTCGGACCATAACGGTCTTGCCATAAGCCCAGTAAACGACGCTCAATAAAAGACATGAGTGCAGCAATCAATACTACAACCAGTAAGATGACAATCGCTTGAATGACTGAATAGGCAATTGGCCAGTTCTCAGCCCACAGCGGCGTCTGACGGATTAATTCTTCTTGCATGAATTACACTCCTACCGCGACTGAAACAGGCTCAGCAAGAGATACCGTTGGTGCGAGACCAATTGGGTAGCCAATATAACCTGTAGGTAAATATTCAATCACTTGCACTGGCAACACGATAGATGTTTCGCCTGTTTGTACAGTAATTTTTTGACCATCTTGTAGATTCAAACGCTGTGCATCCTGCGTACCTACAGCAAATACTGCTTCAGGAATACGTGATTCCATTGCAGGTGTTTTCACCGTAAATTCACCCGATGCAAAAATGTGATGCATTGGAATTAAACGGAAGCTGTCTGGATTAGCAAGCACTGGTGCAGGTGCAACATAGCTACGTGCAGGACGTTTTGCCAAACGGTCGAATAAACGAATACCTGAGTCGCCACCTTTTAAGTGACCACCTACGCTGTCTTGGAATTTGTTCCAAGCTTGTGGCGAGTTCCAACCTGCAGACCATGCAAATGGTACAAGTGCCGCTGGCGTTTGATTACCTACATAACCTTCCATAGAGAACGTTAATGCAGAATCGACATCGACAGGTTGTTTCGGCTCGTGAATAGATAACGGCGCACGCATAGCTGTACGACCTGAGTAACGACGTGGTTCACGCGCAACTTTCAAGCCATGTACACGGAAGCCTGCATCTGGTGCAACATCCTGAATTGCTTCAAGTGCTGGAACATTTTTCGCAACAGATTCAATCACGTCATCTAAAACAGTCCAGGAAATTGCTTTACCTTTTAAGCCTGTTTCAAGCGCGTGTAACCAGCGCCAAGATTCCTTAATCGCCAATTCAGGTTTGTAGTAGCTTGGGTCATAAACTTGGAAGAAGCGTTGTGCACGACCTTCCTGACTCACCACCGTACCATCACCTTCCGCAAAGCTTGCTGCAGAAAGTACGATATTGGCTTTTTGCACAGTTGCTGTTTCAGAATGATCTAACACAATGACATCTTGTGCTTTAGCCAAAGCGGCATCAACTTGTGCCGCAGGTAAACGACGGTATAAGTCATTTTCAACCACAATCACAGCATCATAATCTTGTGCAAATGCTTGCTCTAAGCTTTGACCACCAAAAATAGCCAAGCCCATTGAGTTCACTTCTGGCACAGTTAAGCTTAAACCTGCATTTGCGCCCAAGTTTTGTGCCACTTGTGCAGCCGCTTCCATAATGGCAGCTTCTTGTAAGCTTGTACCTGAAATCACCAATGGCTTTTTCGCAGCTTTTAACGTGTCGGCAATAGTTTGTGCAAATGCTTTAGCATCGTCATCTAAACCAGTGATTACATCGCCTACTACTGCAGCTGCAATCGCAAAACCTAAACGTGCAATATCGTTTGGAGAAGCAACCACTTCACCAGTTGCGACATCAGCTAAACGGGTTTGTGTTGCAGCCAAAATGTAAATTGGTGATTTTGCATCTTGCGCAATACGTTGTACAGGTTCAGCCAACCAGTCTGGGGTACGACGCTCTGCCGCCATTTCTTTGGCTTTATTTTTCGCCGCTTGACGCACAGACAACGCCATACGTGGTGCAGTTTGGGTTAAATCTTCACCCAAAATTAACACAGCATCGTAATCTTCAATTTCACGCATACCTGGGTTGTAAATACCTTCGGTTTGCATGATTGAAGCTGCAAGCTCTACCAAGTTTTGCTCTTTTTGCGATAAGCCCGTTGAGTAGTTGTCTTGACCCACTAACTCACGCAAAGTAAAGTTTGATTCAAGCGATGCACGTGGCGAACCAATACCCAAAACTTTTTTGCCTTGAACTTTGGCAATAATCGTATCAAGTGCAGTATCTACAGAAACGGTTTCTACACTCGCACCATTACGGAACTGTGGCTGACGTGGACGATCTTCACGGTTCACATAACCTGTACCGAAACGACCTTTGTCGCACAGGAAGTATTGGTTAACTTCACCGTTAAAGCGGTTTTCTACACGACGTAATTCGCCATAACGCTCACCTGGAGAAATGTTACAGCCAGAAGAACAGCCTTGGCATACGCTTGGCGCATACTGCATGTCCCACTTACGGTTATAACGTGCAGAGTGCGTTTTGTCGGTAAATACACCTGTTGGACATACTTCAGTCAAGTTACCAGAGAATTCAGATTCCAAAGTACCCGATTCAGGACGACCAAAGTAAACACGTGATGCGTTGGCATAAACGCCAAAGTCTGTACCACCTGCATAGTCTTTGTAGTAACGCACACAACGATAACATGCGATACAACGGTTCATTTCATGTGCAATGAACGAACCTAGCTCTTGGTTATAGTGCGTACGTTTGGTGAAGCGGTAACGACGACGGTCATGCTGCGTCATTACAGTCATATCTTGTAAATGACAGTGACCACCTTCTTCACAGACTGGACAGTCGTGCGGGTGGTTCGTCATCAAGAACTCTACAATTGAAGCACGGAACTCAGTCGCTTCCTTGTCTTCAATAGAGATATAGGTATTGTCAGCAGCAGGTGTCATACATGACATCACCAAGCGACCACGAGTATCTTCAGGGTTCGCATATTGGGTCACGGCACATTGACGGCAAGAACCGACAGAACCTAAGGATGGATGCCAACAAAAGTACGGAATGTCGATCCCAAGGCTCAAACATGCTTGCAGCAAGTTTTCCGAGCCATTGACTTCGTACGATTTTCCATCGACATGAATTGTAGCCATAGTCGAATTCCTTAAGCTTGTTCTACGTTGCTAGCTTGAGCAGCAGGACGGCTATTTGCCACTTTTGCTTCAAACTCGCTACGGAAATATTTGAGTGCGCCCATTAATGGCTCCATCGCACCTGGTGCGTGAGCACAGAAGGTCTTACCAATCCACAATTTTTTGGTGAGTTCTTGAAGATGTTGAATGTCTTCTTCTTTTCCTTCCCCATTCTCAATTGCTTTGAGTGCTTTCACAGCCCATGGTAAGCCATCACGACATGGCGTACAGAAACCACATGATTCGCGCGCAAAGAATTCTTCTAAGTTACGGGTTGCAGAAACCATACACTGGGTTTCATCGACCACCATAAGCAAACACGTACCTAAACGTGAACCAGCCTTCATGATGCTTTCTGCATCCATTGGCAAGTCAATGTGTTCTGCTGCCAAGAAGTCGGTAGATGCACCACCTGGTAACCATGCTTTTAACTTCAAACCATCACGCATGCCACCCGCATAGTCTTCAATTACTTCACGTGCAGTCGTACCAAATGGAAGCTCCCATAGACCTGGGAATTTCACCTTACCAGAAGCACCGTAAATTTTTGTGCCTGGGTCTTTCGATTTGCCTGCAGATAAACCGATATACCACTCTGCACCACGCAACATGATTGCAGGTAAGTTGTTATAGGTTTCTACGTTGTTGACAATTGTTGGACGACCCCATGCCCCTGCAACTTGCGGGAATGGTGGCTTAGTACGTGGGTTTGCACGACGACCTTCAAGTGAGTTAATCAATGCGGTTTCTTCACCACAGATATAACGACCTGCGCCTGTGTGCACGTATAGCTCAAAGCCCCAGTTGGTACCTAAAATGTTTTCGCCCAAATAACCTTTGGCACGAATTTGCTCAATCGCTTCATTTAAGTACTGTGCAGCTTCGATGTATTCGCCACGAATAAAGATATAACCGTGTGTAGCTTCAAGCGTATAAGCTGCAATCAACATACCTTCAATCAGTTGGTGAGGAAGTTTTTCCATCAACAAACGGTCTTTGAAAGTACCCGGCTCCATCTCATCGGCATTACAAATCAGGTAACGTGGACCTGAATTGTCGTTTGGCGCCATCAGTGACCATTTGATCCCTGCTGGGAAGCCTGCACCACCACGACCTTTTACTGTCGCAGCTTTAATGACTTCAAGCACATCTTTAGGCGGCATAAAAATCGCTTTCTTAAAGCCTGCATAACCTTCTAGCGCTTCGTAATCATCTGCATTACGCACGTGCTCTTGCTTGCTTAAACGCCAAGTTAATGGATGCGTTTCTGGGTTACCGTCACCATAAATTGGTCTTGGTTCGGTATTCATACATACTTCTCCAATAACTGTTGCACCGATGTCACCTCAACTAAACCGTGAGTATCTTCATCAATCATCAAGGTTGGTCCCTTGTCGCAATTTCCTAAACAGCAAATTGGCAATAACGTGAAACGACCATCTGCAGTCGTTTGACCAAACTGAATGCCTAATTCACGTTGGAATGCTTCTGCCAGTGTTTCTGCACCCATCAAGAAGCATGCAATCGAGTCACACAATAAAATCACGTGGCGACCTACAGGCTGGCGATAAATACGGTTATAGAAAGTTGCAACACCTTCTAAATCAGCAACGCTGATGGTGAGAAGCTGTGCAATCGCATTTAACTGCGCGTCATCTACCCAGCCATTACGGCGCTGTACACACTTCAAGGCATCTAAAGATGCTGCACGTGGGTACGGATAATGACCAATGTGATGTTCAATTTCATGGATTTCTTCCGCAGTTAAAATCCCTTCAACATTCACACGTGGCTTTTTATCAGTCAAAATCATCATAATGCGTTTACCCCTTAGCGATCCACGTCTGCCATTACGACGTCAATGGTCGCTAAATAAATGATTAAGTCAGATACCAGACTGCCGTTAATCACAGAAGGCATTTGCTGTAAATGCGTGAAAGTTGGTGTACGAATACGGGTACGGTAACTCATCGTCGACTTATCTGAAGTCAAGTAATAGTTAGATGCACCTTTCACCACTTCTGCCATTACAGATGCTTCACCAGCAGGCATTACAGGACCCCAAGACACGCTTAAGAAGTGCGTAATCAAGGTTTCAATATCTTGTAATGTCTTGTCTTTTGGTGGTGGAACAGCCAATGGATGGTCTGCTTTATATGGACCAGATGGCATGTTATCTAGACATTGTTTGATGATTTTCAATGACTCTTCGATTTCACGGAAGTGTACCAACACACGTGCGTAAGCATCGCCTTCGTACTCTAATGGCACATCAAAGTCATAGTTTTCATAACCACTGTATGGACGGTATTTACGCACATCAAAATCAATACCAGTTGCACGTAAACCTGTACCTGTCACACCCCAAGCCAAAGCAGATTTCGCATCATACTGTGCAACGCCTTGCGTACGACCCATGAATACCGAGTTGCGTAATGCCGCAGTGTAGTATTCATTCATACGTTTTGGCATCCACTCCAAGATTTCACGAATTAGGTGCTGCCAGTTGTTTGGTAAGTCGTGTGCGGTACCACCGATACGGAACCAAGCCGGGTGCATACGGTAACCTGTGATCGCTTCAATCGCATCATAGATTTTTTGACGGTCTGCGAACATATAGAATACAGGGGTCATACCGCCCGCATCCTGAATTGCAGTACCGATGAACAATAAGTGGTTATTGATACGAAATAATTCCGACATCATGACACGAATACATTGTGCGCGGTCTGGCACAGTAATGCCTGCCAGTTGTTCCACACCCATCACATACGGCATGTTTTGCGCACAACCACCCAAGTAGTCGACACGGTCTGTATAAGGAATGAATGAATGCCAAGTTTGACGTTCAGCCATCTTTTCCACACCGCGGTGGTGATAGCCAATATCTGGCACACAGTCTTTCACTTCTTCACCATCCAACTGCAAAATTACACGGAACGCACCGTGTGCAGATGGGTGGTTAGGACCCAAGTTCAAGAACATAAAGTCTTCGTCTTTATTACCGCGCTTTAAGCCCCAATCTTCAGGCACAAAGCGTAGATGTTCTTGTTCGAAGTCTTGTTTGGCTTGGTTCTGCATATACGGTGTATATTCCGTTGCACGTGCAGAATACTCTTTGCGTAACGGATGACCTTCCCAATAGGTTGGCAACAAGATACGACGAAGCATTGGATGCCCTTCGAAGTTGATACCAAACATATCGTAAGCTTCACGCTCGTACCAGTTGGCATTTGGCCAAATATTGGTTGCTGTTGGAATGTTGAGATCGTTCTCATTCAACGCAACTTTAATACGAATATCCGTGTTACGCTCAAGCGATAACAAGTGATAGAACACAGTAAAGTCAGACGCAGGTAGACCATCGCGGTGCGTACGTAAACGCTCATCTACCGCAGACAGGTCAAACAGCATCACGTATGGACGTGACACTGTACGCAAGAACATCAAGACTTCTTGTACGCGTGCGCGCTCAACCCAGACCGTTGGAAAATCTTCAAAAGTCGTTTGCACATAGAAGTTTTCACCAAATTTGGTTTTGAGCTCTTCTACAATTGCAAATGCTGGGCGGGAATCAACTGCTGTTGATTCTGGCATAGCAATGTCAGTTTCAGCCATTGGCTTGGCTTCCTATTTAATACAAATTCAGTCAACCTAAACGACAACTACACCCATCAGGTGCATCGATATTTGTACGTTTAAATTATTTAATTTCATCCATAGAGCGTAAGTTTTTCACCGCAATACGCTGTGCATTCTTACGGTCACGTTCTGGCATCATCTTAGGCTTATACACTGGCTTAAGATCATCACCAATCACCGCAGATAACGGACGACGCTCTAATTGAATTTGGTCTTGTAATAACATCAATGCTTGGATTAATGCTTCAGGACGTGGTGGGCAACCTGGAATGTACACATCCACAGGAATGATTTTATCCACACCTTGTACAACTGAATAAATGTCGTACATACCACCTGAGTTTGCACATGCGCCCATTGAGATAACCCATTTAGGCTCAAGCATTTGCTCGTACAAACGCTGAATTACAGGTGCCATTTTCACAAAACACGTACCTGCAACAATCATCAAGTCTGCCTGACGTGGTGAAGCACGAATAACCTCGGCACCAAAACGTGACAAGTCATGCACGCCTGTTAATGTCGTTGCATACTCTACGTAGCAGCACGATGTACCAAAGTTGAACGGCCAAACTGAGTTCTTACGTCCCCAGTTTACTGCTGTATGTGCCAAGTCCTCTAAACGAGTCATGAACACATTTTTATTCACTTCTTCTTCAAGCGGATCTGTAACGATTTGACGCTCTTGAAGTGGATATTGATCAGCATCGGGATTCGCACGGGTTAAGGTATATTTCATCCCGAGTTACTCCTTGTCAGATGAGGTAGTCGCAGATTTTTTTACACGACCAGAGGATTGAGCTGGAATTTGACCGGTAGGGTCCATTACCAATTCTTCAATTGAGTTAAAGCGTGTGATTTCTGCAAGATCCATATTTGGCGAACCAATTTTAGGTTTAATCCCTGCTGCTTTACGCTTATCAGATGGAGCCCAGTTCAGCGCACCAGTTGATAATTCATAAATTAAGCCAACGAGTAAAACTAAAATAAATACAGCAGCCGTTGCAAAGCCCACCCAACCTACTTCACGAACAGAAGCTGCCCATGCGTATAGATAAAGTGCTTCCAAGTCGAAAACAACGAAGAAAATTGCAACCAAATAGAACTTTGCAGATAAGCGGATACGTGCTCCACCAGCACCTACAACACCCGACTCAAACTGCTCTTGCTTTGCACGTCCCCATGATTTACCCCCAAGGAGTAAAGGAACGGTCAGCATAAAGACGCATAAAAATGTAACGCCGATCACGAAGGCAATAATTGCCCATTCGTATGGAGTAATGGCACTCATGCGGGGATAACTCCTGGCAGGCCTATTTATTAACAAAGAATGTATGTATTGGCCTTCAAATACACCAAACACAAAATTAATCACGCCAATTGTACCTGATTTATGATTTCACTTGCTAGCTCATAAGTCTTAGTCTTTCGGATGATTTTTTATTCAAATACTTGATATTTTAGAATTCCACTACTCCGCAGGGCTCTTTGATCGCTTTAACAAATAGATAAGCCAGTTGTGATTATTTTTTCCAAAACACCAATTGAGCGGTTCGTTGCCAATTTTTTAAATTTATAGAGAGATCATCGCAACTTCAGGTTTCAGCTTAGTTTAAGCCACATAAAAATTTGTGTATTTTTTGCAACTTAAGCTCTGAGTTTCTTTAATTTTTCACTCAGAGTGTGCTATTCCTAGTAAGCATTAAAAATTTGAATAATAAGGAGTAAACACATGAGCTTAGACTATATTCACAAACCAAATTACTTTATGTTTGCGCAATTATTTATTCGTCATTTGCAAAATTATTTTGAAAAACATCCTGACGCACAAAATGCAATTTTTGACTTGCGTGATATTTACGAGTTATTTCGCCAAGACAAAGCATCTGCCACCATTAATTTAGACGGTATTATGAATATTGCAGATGAATACCGCCTAGAAACCCTACAGGGCGATCAAAAATTAATTAGTCGTTATGCGATTGACCCACAAAACAATTCTTTATTGGTCGATTTTAACCGTGAGGCTTTAGACAGCTTAAAACAAGGCAAAGCAATTTTGCCACCCGATGCAACCCTGCAAGAATAAAGCCCTATAGAATCTGCATTAAAGTGTGTGTTTTAAACAGCTAACACTTTCATAAAGCACAAAAAAGCGAGCATCTGCTCGCTTTTGAGTATCGGGAGCCATAAGCCCCTTATCTAAAATAATTTAGCTTTTACGTGACAATAAAAACTCTGATATCTGCTGTAACTCTAAGACGTTGTCGTTTTTAAAATATGTTAATGCAGCAAAGGCTTGATCGTGCAATTCTTGTGCATAAGCTTGTGCTTTTTCCAAGCCCATGAGTGCAGGATAGGTCGATTTTTCAACTTCTTGATCTTTCCCTGCAGTTTTACCCAATACTTCTGTATCCGAAATAATATCTAAAATATCATCTTGTACCTGAAAGGCTAAACCAATCGCCTGCGCATATTCACGCAATTGCGGAATCGCTTGATCTCGTCCATCAAACACAGTCACAGCCGCCATCATCACGGCTGCTGAAATTAACGCACCTGTTTTGTTGCGGTGGATATTTTCCAAAGTCGCCTGATCTACCTGTTTACCTTCAGACTGCAAATCTAAAACCTGCCCACACACCATTTTTGAAGAAGCGGTGGCTAAAATTTGCATCTGTTTGAGCACAATGCCTTGATCTACCGCAGCAGACTGATCAAACAAACGGCTGCCTAAAATCTCAAATGCCATCGACTGCAAAATATCGCCTGCCAGCAACGCAGTATCTTCACCAAACGCTGCATGACATGTCGGTTGGCCACGACGCAATAAGTCATTGTCCATACATGGCAAATCATCATGTGCCAATGAGTAGCAATGAATAAGTTCAATCGCAACCGCAGCACGGCGTACCGCAGCAGAATTTTGATTCGGTCTTAATGCTGCAGTGGCATAACACAAGGCAGGACGAACACGTTTTCCACCCAACATGACGGCATGATGCACGGCAGACTTTAACGGTTCTGGCAATGCAAAAGCCTCTAAAGCGGTAAGCAAGTCTTGCTGAATACGTTGTTGGGCTGCGGTTAATGCATGCGCCTGTAAATCGTGAAGTGATGACACATTCGCCTCGATTGATTGATTCATTTCTAATAAGCAGTAAGCTGCCTGTGTAGCTGCATTGTACCTATAATTCAAAGTTTTTTAAGCTTTAGCTGAACCGATATAACATTTCAACCATAAAAAAGCCCCTATCGAAATAGAGGCTGTATGTAGCTAGCTAATATTTGCTCGAAGCAAAACTTATTCTAATGTTTCCACAGGTATGCGTACCCAACCTTCCATTAATACACGTGCACTACGGCTCATCACAGCTTTTTTCACTTGCCATTGTCCATTTTCCTGCACAGCTTGCGCACCCACACGAAGCGTACCTGATGGATGTCCAAAACGAACAGCTTCACGCTCGCCCCCGCCTGCAGCCAAATTGACCAGTGTTCCTGGAATGGCTGCAGCTGTACCAATCGCCACTGCTGCTGTGCCCATCATGGCATGGTGTAGTTTACCCATCGACAATGCACGTACCAACAAATCGGTGTCTTCAGCCTGAATCTGTTTGCCACTTGAAGATACATAACTTTTTGGCGCAGAAACAAAGGCAATTTTTGGCGTATGCTGGCGTTTTTCAGCTTCAGTTATTTCCTGAATCAGCCCCATTTGTTTAGCCCCATAAGCGCGAATAGCTTCAAAACGCGCCAAAGCTTGCGCATCACCATTGATTGCATCTTGCAGTTCTGTGCCCGTATAACCAATTTCTTCTGCATTGAGGAAAATTGTTGGAATACCCGCGTTAATAAAAGTCGCTTGGAACGTTCCTATATCTGGCACATGCAAAGTATCCACCACATTTCCAGTGGGGAACATTGCTCCTCCTTCTTCGCCATCATCGGCAGGGTCTAAAAATTCAATTTGTACTTCAGCAGCAGGAAAAGTCACACCATCTAATTCAAAATCTCCCGTTTCCTGCACTTGACCATGCGACATAGGCACATGCGCGATAATGGTTTTTTCAATATTTTTTTGCCAAATGCGTACGGTACAAATGCCATTTTGGGGAATTTTACTGGCATCGACTAAGCCATTGCTAATCGCAAACGCACCGACTGCAGCTGTCAAATTACCGCAGTTACCACTCCAATCTACAAATGGCTGATCAATCGAAACTTGTCCAAACAAATAATCAACATCGTGATTGGGTTGAGTACTTTTAGCTAAAATAACGGTTTTACTGGTACTCGAGCTCGCACCACCCATTCCATCAATTTGCTTGGCGTAGGGATCTGGACTGCCAATCACACGTAATAAAATTTGATCTCGAATTTTCCCTGGCTGCTGCGCTGCTTCAGGTAAATCATCAAGTTTAAAAAATACACCTTTACTTGTACCGCCACGCATATATGTTGCTGGAATTTTAACTTGTGGTGCAAAACGCATGAATTTTATTCCCTTGTTTTCTGATTGTTATGGCCATATAAAAGACCTTTTTACATCATAACGGTTTTTATTCAAAAGGTATCGCGGTCTTGACTTAAGTATAAAAAAACAACATTTGTTAAAATTCACCCTAACCAGTCATCTTGATTTACAAGGTATAAATAAAATTAATCTATTGATTATACTAATTTTTAAAATAAAGAACAGATAAACTTATTTTTATAATTTACATAAATTTAACTCATAACTACCTAGCTACTAGGCTAATGAAATTTGATCTATTACAATCTTGTCACTTTTTCATTGTCGGGCTGAATACTTTGAACAACAAGTCTTCACAACTTCAGCGTGGCTTAAAGAACCGCCATATTCAATTGATTGCCATGGGTGGCGCAATTGGTACTGGCTTATTCTTAGGTTCCGCGCAGGTCATCCAATCTGCTGGCCCTTCTATTATTTTGGGTTATGCTATTGGTGGTCTTATTGCATTTTTAATTATGCGACAATTGGGGGAAATGATTGTTCATGAGCCCGTTGCAGGATCATTCAGTCACTTTGCCTATAAATATGCTGGTAAATTCCCCGGCTTTTTAGCAGGTTGGAACTACTGGATTTTGTATATTTTAGTGGCAATGGCAGAACTTACTGCAGTGGCTAAATATATTAACTATTGGTGGCCCCATATTCCTGCTTGGACTTCGGCACTGTTCTTTTTCATTGTAATTACCATTATTAACTTGGGCAATGTAAAGTTTTACGGTGAATCAGAGTTCTGGCTAGCAATCATTAAAGTCGCTGCTGTGATTTCGATGATTGTCTTTGGTTTATATCTCTTACTTTCTGCAGATGCCAATTCAACCGCATCATTCAGTAACCTTTGGGCGCATGGTGGTTTCTTCCCGAATGGCTTTGAAGGCCTGTTCTTTATGTTAGCATTCCTCATGTTTGCTTTTGGTGGCATTGAGTTGATTGGTATGGCAGCCGCTGAAGCACAAGATCCTGAAAAAACCATTCCTAAAGCCATTAACCAAGTTGTGTTCCGTATTCTGATTTTCTATATCGGTTCACTCACCATTCTATTGTCATTAGTGCCTTGGAATCAGTTAGATTTAGGTGGTTTAGATAAAAGTCCATTCGTGATGATCTTTAGTCAAATGGGCATTGAATGGGCAGCCCACTTACTGAATTTCGTGATTTTGACTGCGGCACTTTCTGTGTATAACAGTGGTATGTATGCCAACAGTCGTATGCTTTTTGGTTTAGCCAAACAAGGGAATGCACCAAAGATTTTCCTGAAAGTGAATAAACAAGGTGTGCCAATTCCAGCAGTATTATTCTCTGCAGTGTTAATTTTTGGCTGTGTATTGTTGAACTACTTTGTACCCGAAGAAGCTTTAAGCCACCTTATGTATATTGTCGTGGGTGCATTGGTTTTAAACTGGGCAATGATCAGTTTGACTCACCTCAAATTTACCAACACACTGAAAAAATTAGCGATTCCAACCAAGTTCCCTGCACTATGGTCACCATTCAGCAACTATTTGGTTTTAGCGTTTATTGCAGTGGTACTTTATATTATGTGGACCCAAGGCTTTAAAGAATCAGTCATTATAATTCCTGTGTGGGTGGTTTTGATGTACATTTTATTTAAAGTGCTGAATGCTAAAAAATCTTAATTTATACAGCATATATTTCTAACAACTAAAAAGTTATTGCTTCGGCAATAACTTTTTGCTTTTAAGTGCAACATACCCTTTTGCCCCTAAATAAAGCGTTACATTTAAAATAACTTTAATTCAAACCTATTGTTTAAGTTGATATTTCGACTTTTTTGTAGCAAAAGCCGCATCATTTACATTCTAAATGATAAAAAGACTCTACATGAGAAGAATTCTTAGTTATTATTTGAGCACAAAATTTGTCGTGTGAATGAACTATGAATGCGTACGCTGCTCAACCTGCCAATATCTTGACGATCCAACAGCTCAGTAAAAAGTTTGGCGCGCGTTTTGCAGTACAACAAGCAACATGGTCGGCAATGAGTGGACAAATTATATGTTTATTAGGTCATTCAGGCTGTGGCAAAACCACGATGCTTCGTCTGATTGCAGGCTTAGAAACACCTAGCAGTGGGACAATCCTGCTAGAACAGAAAACCATGTGGAGTGAACATGCGCAGATTCCTGCAGAAGCTCGCCATATTGGTTTAGTGTTTCAAGATTACGCACTTTTTCCGCATTTAAGTGTGTTAGACAATGTTATTTTTGGCTTAAAGAAATTTCCCAAAGCGCAGCGGGAAGCAATTGCCAAACAAGCTTTAGCGCATGTTTCCATGCTGCACCATCAAGACAGCTATCCATATACACTTTCGGGGGGCGAGCAACAACGAGTCGCCTTAGCTCGCGCCTTAGCACCAGAACCACAAGTCTTGTTAATGGATGAACCTTTTTCAAATTTGGATCATCGTCTGCGAGATCAAATTCGTCAAAACACCATTCAACTGCTCAAACAAACTGCAACAACTACCGTTATCGTGACACATGATCCAGAAGAAGCCCTGCAAATTGCTGATCAAATTATTTTGATGCATCAAGGGCAAGTTATTCAAATTGGTTCACCCAAACAACTTTATTTACAGCCAAAAACGTTGTTTGCTGCACGTTATTTTTCTTCGTTGAATGAAATTCCAACACATATCCAGCATCAAGAAATTCACACAGTATTTGGCAAGATTGATTTACCAGAATATGCAAACCCTCAAGATTCAATAGTTTGCTGCTTCCGTCCGCATCAATTGCATGTCAGCCAAACACCAAGTGAAAATGCCTTGCCAGCAAGCATTGTGTCATCCAGCTTTATGGGGCATGCGCAACAACTGCGTCTAAAACTACGCGATCATGATCTCACGCTTTTGGCACAAGTGAATCACCTTCAAGATATTCAACTTTCAGAACAGGTCTATGTTTCTGTCGATTTAAACAGCTGTTATTTCTTGGCTGCTGATGAGCAATCAGCCATCACATCGTCTTCTACTCATACCGCTGTTCAGGTTTAGATTTTCAGTTCAAACTTTTAATTAGGATTACTGCATGAAACCACTATCTAAAATATCATTGCTTGTTACAGGTTTACTTGCATTTGGTGCGAGTGTCGCACAAGCAGCGGAAGTCAATTTATACACCACACGTGAGCCTGTGCTCATTCAAACTTTATTGACTGAATTTACCCAAAAAACTGGGGTAAAAGTGAATACGGTTTTTATTAAAGATGGTTTATTAGAACGGGTGAAAGCAGAAGGTCGTCGCTCCCCTGCCGACGTTATGCTGACTGTAGATTTTGGCAATTTGGTTGATTTGGTTGAAAGTGGTTTAACTCAGCGCGTGAGTTCTAAAACCTTAAATAGCGCAATTCCTGCCAATTTACGTGCTGCCAATGGTCACTGGTATGCCTTGTCGATGCGTGCACGTGCAGTCTATGCTTCTAAAGACCGTACACCGCTTAATGCGATTACTTATGAAGATTTAGCCAATCCCAAATGGAAAAATAAAATCTGTATTCGTTCAGGCAGCCATCCATATAACACTGCTTTGATTGCGGCTTATATTGCCCATCATGGTGAAAAACAAGCTGAAACTTGGTTGCGTGGTGTAAAAGCTAATTTAGCTCGCCCAGCTAGTGGTGGTGACCGTGATGTAGCACGTGATATTTTAGGCAAAATTTGTGATATTGGCGTTGCCAACACTTATTATGTCGGCACAATGCGCACAGGTGATGCCGAACAACAACGTTGGGGCAATGCGATTAATGTCGTGTTACCGCGTTTTAAAAATGGTGGAACACATGTAAACGTATCGGGTGCAGTGGTCTCTAAACATGCGCCAAACCGTAAAGAAGCTGTACAACTGCTTGAATTTTTAGCTTCAGATCATGCGCAAGCCATTTACGCAAAAAACGGCTTTGAATACCCTGTTAAACCTGGTGTAAAAATTGACCCAATTATTGCCAGTTTTGGCAAACTGAATATTGATTCAATTCGTTTAAGCGATATTGCACGTCACCGTAAAGCCGCCAACTTATTGGTCGATAAAGTCCAGTTTAACCGCTAAAATTTTCTGCTTTTGTCTTACAGTGCAGCGCTTTGCACTGTAAGATGCGCAACTGTTCCCTTCCCCCCTTATTTAGTACCTCTATTGCAATGCTTAAAAATAAATTTAATTTTTTATTTTCGCTCAGTGGGTTATTGACACTACTCGCCTGTTTACCTGTGGTCGCTTTAATTTGGACAGCATTACAAGGTGATAGTGAAATTTGGGGGCATCTGCTGCGTTATGTAATTCCACACACGTTGGCAGAAACTGGGATTTTATTGTTGGGTGTGGGAATTCTCACCATCCTGATTGGTACAGGCAGTGCATGGATTGTAACAGCGTATCAATTCCGAGGGCGTGCATTTTTAGATTGGGCCTTACTGCTTCCTTTAGCCGTACCGACTTATATTATTGCGTATAGTTATATTGACATTTTGCATCCCATCGGCCCTGTGCAAAGCATCCTGCGTGATTGGTTTAATTTAGAATTACAACAGTTTTGGTTTCCCAATATTCGTAGCGTTTGGGGCGGCATCTTCTTACTTAGCTTTGTGCTGTATCCGTATGTGTATTTAAGCACCCGTGCAATGTTTCTGATGCAATCGGCCAGTTTAATTGAGGTCGCACGTACATTAGGATTAAAACCCGATCAAGTGTTTTTACGTGTTGCGATTCCATTAGCACGTCCTGCGATTGCTGTGGGTACTAGTCTAGTTTTAATGGAAACCATTAATGATATTGGCGCAACAGAATTTTTAGGTATTAAAACCTTAACTTTGTCGATTTATTCAACCTGGACCAATCAATCCGACTTGGCAGGCGCAGCGCAAATTGCCATTTTCATGTTGATGATCATTACTCTATTAGTTTTAGTAGAGCGTTTAGGACGACGTAAACAGCGCTATATGAACTCTGCACAACGTAGCCGCTTGATGCCTGCACAATCGGTTAAAGGTGTTAAAGCACTTGTATTATTCGGTTTAGGTTTAATTCCTGTCTGTATTGGCTTTTTAATTCCAACCAGTCATTTATTGGTCGAATCCTATAAACGTATTCAATATGCAGGGTTCTCAGATTATCTGATCCAAGCATCCATCAACACACTGACGCTTGCCAGTATTGCCACCATCGTCACCATTTTGATTGGCTTCTTTATTGTCAGTGCTGCACGTTTTAGCAAACACAACTGGTTTAGCCGCATTTCGAGCTTAGGTTATGCCATTCCAGGAACCGTTTTGGCAATTGGTCTCATGCTGGCTTTGGGTAAAATTGATCATACCATTGCCGACTTTTTAGAATTTAAATTAGGGATACACACAGGTTTATTATTCCTCGGCACCAGTTTTACCCTTATTTATGCTTATGCTGTGCGTTTTTTAGCTATTTCAGTAGGTGGCATTGAGTCAGGCTATAACCGTATTCATGGTGTTTTTGATGATGCTGCACGTAATTTAGGACAAAACAGCTTTGCGATTTTATGGCGTGTGCACTTGCCATTATTGCGTCCTGCCATTATTTCTGCAGCTTTATTAATCTTTGTAGACTGCATGAAAGAACTGCCAGCAACTTTATTGCTCCGTCCTCTAAATATGGAAACACTCGCCACCCAATTGTATGCAGAAGCCTCTAGAGGAACTTATGAAGATGGCGCAGTAGCAGCTTTACTAATTGTATTGGTCGGTCTGATTCCTGTTATTTTATTGGCAAAGCTTGGAAAAACCCCACGTTGATCTGTCCCATTGTTGCTAAATATGTAGAGCAACAATGGGTTTTAGAGTAAAAATAGTATTTTTTTTAACCAATTAAAAACACTCAAACCAAAGATTGATTTTTAAATTTTATTCTTTAATTTCAATCACTAACAAACCAAAAACCCACACCAATTAGAACAAATACTCTATTCAGCTTAATTTTTAAACTAATTAGTTTTTCCTAGAGCATTTACTCTTATTTTAATTGTGATATTTTTGTCACATGGAGTAACAAATGGTCTCGGTTTGCACAAGTCGAAATCATCCTAAATGAAAGCTTAAAGCATCAACAAAAACTGTCATAAAAGACTTTATAGCCCAAGGGAAATGTATAATGAAATTAAAAGCACTTAGCACAGCAATGATTCTTGCAACTGTACCAATGACGGGGGCATTTGCCGCTGCTCTAGATCGTTCAGGTCAATCTATGGCTGCATTCTTGCAACCTGGTAATTACTTTGAAGCAGGTATTTCTGTATTAGATCCAGATGTATCTGGGAAGGCTATTTCAACTGCTGGTGGCGGCAATCTTTCTGACATGGGAGATGATTACTACTTCCCCTCAGCTGCTCTTAAATTACAAGTAACAGACCACTTCTCATTTGGTTTGATCTATGACCAACCATTTGGTGCTGATGCTGCATACTCAACAAGTGACCCACTTGTTGGTCTCAATACAGGTTTGTTCCACTTAAACGGTGAAGCAACTGAAGTAGAAGTTGACACTCAAAGTTTGTCTATGATTTTTGGTTTCCAGCCAAATGAAAATTTCAACATTTATGCTGGTCCTGTTTATCAAACAATTAAAGGTAATGTTCAATTACGTGGTGCGGCATATGGTTCAGCTAACGGCCTTGGCTTATATAATGCTGATTTAGATGAAGATGGTGCAGTTGGCTGGTTAGCTGGCTTTGCTTATCAAATTCCTGAAATTGCTTTAAAAACATCTATCACTTATCGCTCTGAAATTGACCACAAAGCATCTGCTCGCGAATATGGTCAAAGTAACGTATTAGCATTTGTTGGCAGTAGCCCTGTTTACGATGTAGCAACAGATGCAAATATTACAACTCCCCAATCTGTTAACCTTGATTTCCAAACAGGGATCATGGCAAATACAGTTGCCTTTGCAAATGTACGTTGGGTGAATTGGAAAGACTTTTCTATTGACCTAAAACAATTCGGAACTGTTGCAGATACTCTAGGTGCGCTAGGCCAGACTCCAGACAACCCAAATGGCTTTGATATTGTTGCTTATACTGATGACCAATGGTCAGCAAACGTAGGTGTAGGCCGTAAATTTAATGATCTATGGGCAGGTAATGTCTCAGTAGGTTGGGATTCTGGTGCAGGTAATCCTATATCAACTCTTGGCCCAACTGAAGGTTACTGGAATGTTGGCTTAGGACTTCAATATAGTCCAACACCTGCAACCTTTATCGCTGGTGGTGTTAAATACTTCATGCTAGGAGATGCCAAAGCACAAGTAGCGTCTGACTTCGGTTCAGATTCTTATATCGCAGAATTTGAAGACAACGATGCTTGGGCATACGGTTTAAAAATCGGTTACCGCTTCTAATCTATTGCTTTTCAAAGGAGCCACCCTTCAGGGTGGCTTTTTTTTCAACTAAAACTCCCATTTTTTATACGAGTGTTAACTAAATGTTCAAATTTAAAACACTTAAACTCATATTTACCCAAACATTACCCTAAAAAATTATTTAATAGAATTCATTTACTTAAGACTTTAAAATAGTACTTTTACTCTAATCAACTGCTATTTATAACTTATTCAGTTCATTTATTCTGCGAAGTTGAGCATTTACTCTTTTTTTAAATATGTTACTTTTCCTGCACTTTTTGTTACATAAAGCATCAGGGAAGGAACATGAAGCTCAATAGAATTTATTCGGCTATTTTACTTAGCACTCTCCCACTTACACCTGCGCTTGCTGCTGGTTTAGACCGTTCTGGTCAATCTATTGCTGCATTTTTACAACCGGGTAATTATGCAGAAGCAGGTATTTCAATTTTAGATCCAACGGTTAAAGGAAAAGATCTTATAAAAAATAACGTCAGCGATATGGCTGAAGATTATTACTTCCCTTCCGCTGCAATTAAAGTACAAGCGACTGAACAAATTTCTTTAGGTCTTTTATATGACCAGCCATTTGGTGCAGATGCGATGTATAGCCTAGAACAGAGCATGTTTACTAATGGAATTGAAGCTACAAAAGTTGAAGTTGAAACACACAATCTCACGGCTTTAATTGGTTACCAACCTACAGAAAACTGGAATTTCTACGCGGGTCCTGTTTGGCAAACTGTTGAAGCAGATATCTCCCTACGTGGTCAAGCCTATATATCACCTAAAGACCCAACTAAAGTTTTAAGTGGCTATGACATTAAAATACATGAAGAAGAGGCTTTTGGTTGGCTCGCAGGCTTTGCTTATCAAATCCCTGAAATCGCACTTAAAACATCAGTAACTTATCGCTCCGAAATCAAGCATAAAGCTAAATCGGTAGAGACACACAAGTTAATGCCAATGTTAAATGTAGAATCACAACTTGATGCCATAACTCCGCAATCAGTAAACATCGATTTTCAAACAGGTATTGCAGCCAACACGTTAGCTTATGCCAATATCCGTTGGGTACATTGGGATCAATTTGCGGTCACACCAAAGTTTTTAAATGCTGCTTCTGGCAATAACCTTATTGACTATTCAGATGATCAATGGTCTGCAACCGTAGGCGTTGGCCACAAGTTTAATAGTCATTGGTCTGGTTCTGCTTCTGTAGGTTATGACTCTGGTGCGGGTAACCCTGTCACCACTTTAGGCCCGACTGAGGGTTATTGGAGCGTTGGCTTAGGTGGTCAATACAGCCCAGCGGAAAACTATTTTATTCAAGCTGGCGTAAAATATTTTTGGTTAGGTGATGCCACTGCACGTACGGGTACAACAAACGTTGGTGAATTTGAAGACAACTATGCATTGGGTTATGGCTTAAAAATTGGCTACCGCTTCTAAATCAATGCACTGTTAATATCGCATAAAAACAAAGGGCATCAAATGATGCCCTTTATTGTATTCAGCTTCAGATTAAGCAGGAATATCTCGTACCGAAGCACCACGAATTGCTTCTTTTAATGCTGCATACCCATGAATTGCAGGGAATTGTGGGAATTCTGCAATCACATTTTCAGGTGCATCAAATAAGAAACCATGATCCGCTTCACCTAGCATGGTGGTGTCGTTATATGAATCGCCTGCAGCAATTACACGGAAATTTAAACCGTGTAAGGCTTTTACAGCTTGACGCTTTTGATCAGGTTGACGCAGTTTATACGCGGTAATCATGCCATTTTCATCTGTTTCTAGTTTATGGCAGAAAATTGTTGGCCAACCCAACTGCTTCATCAACGGATGTGCAAACTCATAGAACGTGTCTGAAAGAATAATCAATTGGAAGTGTGTGCTCACCCACTCTACAAACTCTTTCGCGCCAGGAAATGGCCCCATATCCGCAATCACCGCTTGAATATCATTCAACCCCAAGCCATGCTGTTTTAGAATATTTAAACGCTGAGTCATCAACACATCGTAGTCAGGAATATCACGTGTAGTTGCTTCAAGTTCTTTAATGCCAGTTTTTTTAGCAAAGTTAATCCAAATTTCTGGAACTAACACACCTTCAAGATCAAGACATACGATTTCCATGGGCTCTCCCAAAATACCTGTAAAAATTTTTCCCTATCATAGCCGAAGATTTGGTATTTGCCTTGATCTTTTTTAAATCTATTTCATTCATAAGCATTTATTTTTTAGTGATAAGACCTTATTAGGAATTCCATTAAAATAATCCACGCAAGTATAAAGATTAGCCCTCAAGCCGACTGCAGGAAGACTTATGCATACCATCCCCACCATAGACATTGTTGATGCACTCGCGACTGAATATGCTGATAAATCACCAAGTGACATTTTAAAGCTTGCTTTGAGTCAGCAAGGTGAAGTCGCAATTTCATTTTCAGGTGCAGAGGATGTGGTGCTAATTGATATGGCATCCAATTTAGGTTTGCCATTTCGTGTATTTAGTTTAGATACAGGACGTTTGCATCCTGAAACCTATCAATTTTTAGAAACTGTACGCAAATATTATAATATTGAGATCGAAATTTGCTTTCCCGAAACCGAAGGGGTACAACAATTAGTTCAAGAAAAAGGCTTGTTTAGCTTTTTTGAAGATGGACATCAGGAATGTTGCGGAATTCGCAAAGTTCAACCTTTACGCAAAAAACTGGCAACTTTAGATGGTTGGATTACAGGACAACGTAAAGACCAAAGCCCGGGTACACGGCAAGATATTCCTGTCATACAAGCAGATGTAGGCTTTTCAGGTCCAGCCAAGCAATTAATCAAATATAATCCACTGGCAAACTGGTCAAGCAATGACGTGTGGAACTACATTCGCATGATGGAAATTCCATACAATCGTTTGCATGAAAAAGGTTTTATTTCTATTGGCTGTGAACCGTGCACCCGCCCTGTGCTCCCAAACCAACATGAACGCGAAGGTCGTTGGTGGTGGGAAGAAGCTACGCACAAAGAATGTGGTCTGCATGCAGGAAATCTCAAATAATCTGCACCCTATTACCCTATTAAGGTCAATAAAAATCACCCACCTACTGTGATTTTTATTGACGGATGATGGCGCAAAAACCACTGTATTTGTTTGGTAAAAAAGCTATACTGAAATTAAATCTTATATAACTCTAAAAAGCCTGTTCAGCAAAGAAGAGGCGTAGAAATTGCAGTGAGGCAATCCAGAATATGCGACCATTACACCCTATTGATTTTATATTTTTATCATTAGAAAAACGTCAACAGCCCATGCATGTGGGTGGATTATTCCTATTCCAAATTCCAGAACATGCGCCAGACACTTTTATTCAAGACTTGGTTGCTGATATTCGCAATTCAAAGTCAATGCCAATTGCACCATTTAACAATAAGCTCAATGGTCTGTTTTGGGATGAAGATGAAGAGTTCGATCTCGATCATCACTTCCGTCATATCGCCTTGCCAAAGCCAGGCCGTATTCGTGAATTATTAACTTATATTTCACAAGAACATAGCTCACTCATTGATCGCGCCAAACCTTTATGGACTTGCCATATTATTGAAGGCATTGAAGATAATCGTTTTGCGATGTTCTTTAAAATTCATCATGCCATGGTAGATGGTATTGCAGGCATGCGCTTAGTTGAAAAATCTCTATCGCATGATGCAAATGCAAAAAGAATTGTACCGCCTTGGTGTGTGGAAGGTCCGCGTGCTAAACGTCTGAAAGAGCCTAGAGTCAGCCGTTTAAAGAAAATTTTTGGTGGGGTTAAAGGTCATGTTGAAGCAACTCCTCGCGCAGTCTATGAAGTATCACAGACTGTTGCTAAAGATATGGGACGTAATCCTGATTATGTCTCCAGCTTCCAAGCACCAAGTACCATCTTAAACCAACGTGTGAGCGCCTCACGTCGTTTTGCCGCTCAATCTTTTGAGTTTGCACGTTTACACCGTATTGCTAAGGCTTTGGGTGTAACTATTAATGATGTGGTACTGGCAATTTGCTCAGGCGCATTACGTGAGTATTTACTCAGCCAATATGCCTTACCTAAAAAACCACTCATTGCGATGGTGCCTGCCTCTATTCGTGATGACGATTCTGAAGTATCCAATCGAATCACCATGATTTTAGCCAACTTAGGTACACACAAAGAAAATCCACTTGAGCGTTTAGAAATTGTGCGTCGCAGTGTACAAAATGCTAAACAGCGTTTTAAACGCATGAATGCCAATCAAATTATGAACTATAGTGCTTTTGTTTACGGTGCTGCAGGTTTAAATATTTTGTCAGGCATTATGCCAAAGCGTCAGGCCTTTAACTTAGTGATTTCCAATGTACCTGGCCCGAGTGAACCTTTGTATTGGAATGGTGCAAAATTAGATGCGCTTTACCCTGCTTCAATTGTATTAGATGGACAAGCTTTAAACATTACCATGACTAGCTATTTAGACAAATTGGAAGTAGGTTTAACTGCTTGTCGTCATGCCTTACCAAAAATGCAAAACTTATTGCAACACTTGGAAGATGAAATTCAGCGTTTTGAACAGATTATTGATGCGCCTGAAGGGGTCAATAAAATCGTGGATTGATACGTCAATCCATCAGAAACAATTCAACAGAATCAATTAAGGGGCAATTGCTGCCCCTTATTTTTGAATAGTACGACACTGTTTTAATAATTGCTGACAAACTGCGCTGATCATTGCGGTGGTAATTTGAGTTTCTTTACCTTGCTCATCTACAATATAACCGTTATGTGTCACTTTACGATCTAATACTTTTAAACTCTTTTGAATCACAACTTCACTCATACCCATGACATACCTCATTTGCTAAACCGAGGGAGATATTCGGCTTTGGCTACTCTGTATGCTTAGTATTGAGAATTCGCTCAAAAAAGTAAAATTTCAGATGTAACAACTGTTTAGCGATATCCTGTTACAATTTCAGCTCAGAATGATATCGTATTGCTCTTGCGTATATAAATTTTCCACCTGAAATTTAATCACACGACTAACAAAATGCTCTAAATCCGCCACTGCTGGCGCTTCTGCAGTTAACAATCGGTCAATCACCGATGGATGCGCAACAACAGTAAAGCCACGTTGTGATTCAAATGCACGCGCATATCTTAAAATTTCCCGAAAAATTTCGTAACAAACTGACTCTGCTGTTTTAACATAGCCCCGCCCCTGACAAGTTGGACAGGCTTCACAAAGTAAATGTTCTAAAGATTCACGGGTACGTTTACGGGTCATCTCGACCAAGCCCAGCTCAGACACTTGGGTAATTTTGGTCTTGGCATGATCTCTTTCAAGCATACGCTCAAACTGACTCAAGACTTCATCACGATGCTGTGCTTCTTGCATATCAATGAAGTCAATAATGATAATACCGCCCAAATTACGCAAACGTAACTGGCGGGCAATGACCTGTGTGGCTTCCATATTGGTTTTAAATACAGTGTCTTCTAAAGTCCGACCACCGACATAAGAACCTGTATTTACATCAATGGTGGTCATGGCTTCGGTCTGATCAATCATCAGATAACCGCCTGACTTTAATGCCACACGGGTTTGCAATGCTTTTTGAATATCTTCTTCGACATTGTATAAATCGAACAGTGGACGCTCACCTGGATAATGAATCAGGCGATTGTGCATATTGGGCACAAACTCATCCACAAATTCTTTTAATTTGGCGTGAATTTCACGTGAATCGACATAAATTTTGGCGGTGTTATCATTCGCCAAATCACGAATTACGCGTTGCGGTAACGGCAACTCTTCAAAAATCAAAGAAGGCACAGCAATGCTTTTTTGTTTACGCTGAATGTATTCCCACAATTTTGCCAAGTAACACATATCTTGCACTAAGGCCGCTTCATCGACACCTTCAGCTGCTGTGCGTACAATTACCGAACCTGGCAATTTATGCTCGGCCTGAATGGTTTCAATGATGCCACGTAGACGCTCACGTTCTTCATTCGATTCAATGCGTTGAGATACGCCAATATGACTGCCATACGGCATTAAAACCAAATAACGTGAAGGAATAGAAAGATCAGTGCTTAGTCGTGCGCCTTTAGTACCTAGCATGTCTTTCATGACTTGCACGGTTAGAATTTGCCCAGGCTGCAATAATTCAAAGACATTCGGTGTAGGTTGGCTGCGCGGCCAAATCATGTCATTGATATGCAGAAAAGCGGTACGCGACAGCCCAATATCGACAAAGGCAGCTTGCATGCCTGGCAGCACGCGCACGACTTTGCCTTTATAAATATTACCCACCAAACCACGCTTAGCGGTACGTTCAATGAATAGTTCATTGACCGTGCCGTTTTGAATTAATGCCACTCGACACTCCATCGGTGTGACATTAATCAACAACTCGTCAGACATAATAAAACTCAAAACATTATAAAAATTTTTGTGCAGCAGTTAATTTAGTACCTTAACTGTCTGTAATAACTGTACGGTTTCATAGAGCGGCAAGCCAACAACGTTGCTATAACTACCCTCAATACGCGGAATATAACGTGCTGCGATGCCTTGAATTGCATAAGCACCCGCTTTTCCAATCGGCTCACCTGTTGCCCAGTAACTTTCCATATCTTCTAAGCTTAGCGATTGAAATTCAACCTGTGTACGTACCACTATACTGGATTTTTTCTGTTGTGTACGCACACAAACACCTGAAAAAACATCATGTTTTCGACCAGAAATTTGTGACCAAATGGCAAAGGCATGTGCTTTGGATTCTGGCTTGCCCAATATCTGCCCATCTACGCCCAAACTGGTATCAGCAGCTAACACCATAGCATCAGGAAATAGCTGCAAAACAGCATCGGCTTTGGCACACGCCAAACGCTCAACATAGGTGGCAACGTCTTCGCCCGCTAAAATAGATTCATCAATATCTGGACTGTAAATTTCAAATTCCAGTCCGAGCTGTTGTAGGAGTTCCCGACGGCGCGGTGAACTTGAAGCGAGAATTAAATGCGCCATTTTCGCAAGAAATAATACAGCACAGGCCAGAGTAAAATACTACTCAGCAAAGGTTGCCAATGACGCGCAAATGGGAACTGAATTCCCCCCATGACTTGCAACACCCAAATCAAGGCGAGGTGTGCCAAAATTGCGATTGCACTGATGACCCATAAATTCGCAAACGTCATAATACGGCGTTCGCGAGTCAGGAAACGCGCCACAAAAGTAATGACCACAAAACTCAGGGCATTCATACCCAAAGGTGCATCGAGAAGTAAGTCTGCAAACAAGCCTGTACCAAAGGCGAACCAGATGCCACACCAAGTTGGCTGCCCAAGCACCCAAAACAAAGTCACCATCAACATAAACAATGGTCGCCAACCCGAGCCTGTATAAGACAATGGATACACCATGAGTACGGATGCAGCTATGACAGAAAAAATAATCGGCAACAGTGGATCTTTATTTTTGTTTTGTCCGAGTCGAGTTTGCCCAATTTTAGCGATTGGCATTTGGCTGCTCCTTCGCTAAAGATTCTGAGAAAAGCACCACCACATGATGACCACCCGCCAATTGTGCTGCAGGCATCACATCAATTTGTGCAAACTCACCAGAATTATGTCGGCTGATTTTGGTAATGCTTCCAACCAAATACCCTGCAGGAAAATGCTCACCCAAGCCTGAGCTATAGACCTTTTCACCAACCTGAATATTGGCACTGGTCGGCACATATTCCATTTTTAAACGTCCCAAATCGCCCGTACCTGACACAATCGCACGCATGCCTGTATGCTCCAAACGCACTGAAAGCGAGTGTTCTTTATCGGAAAGCAACATGACACGGCTACTGTGTGGATACACAGCGATAATCTGCCCCATAATGCCCTTATCATCCAAAACGGTTTGTCCGACTTTGAGTTGATTTTGTGAACCACGGTTAATCACAATAATATGACGCAAAGGATCGGCATCTGTACCAATCACTTCGGCAATTTCCATGCGTCCATCAATAATGAGAGGGGTATCGAGTAGACCACGCAGGCGGGTATTTTCTGCAGAGAGTTCAGATAATTTTTGCAAACGGACTTGAGCCTGCAGTAGCTCTGCCTGCATCGCGGTATTTTCACGACGCAATTGAGCCTCAGACTTACTTTGTTGACTTAGCCATTCTCGCGACAATACAGGATAGCTTGCAAGGGCATAAATTGGATTATATGCCGCATACAAAACATCACGTGCAGGTTGAATTACATGCGGTACACGCCAGTTAAAGAACAGAATGACCAAACAAGTAATGACCGCAATGATAAAAGAGCGAAAAGATGGCGGTTGTCTGGAAAACAGATTTGTTTGCACCGCCGAATCCTATGTATTAGCCAACAAATAACATATCGTGGTTTGGATTATCAAAGAATTCCAAGACCTTGCCACCACCACGGGTAACGCAAGTTAATGGTTCTTCTGCGACTACCACAGGCAAGCCAGTTTCTTGTGCCAAAAGCTTGTCTAGGTTACGCAATAACGCACCGCCACCGGTGAGCACAATTCCACGCTCTGCAATATCTGAGGAAAGTTCAGGAGGCGTTTGTTCCAGTGCAGATTTTACTGCCGATACAATGCTTTGTAATGGATCAGAAATCGCTTGGGTAATTTCATCAGAAGTTACAGTAATGGCACGTGGCACACCTTCTGCCAAGTTACGACCACGCACTTCAATTTCCAGTGGTTTAGCACCTTCATCTGGCAAAGCCATGCCGACTTCTTTCTTAATGGTTTCTGCGGTGGTTTCACCAATGACACAACCATGTGCCTTGCGTACATAATTAATGATTTGCTCATCAAACACATCTCCCCCAATACGTAAAGAATCTGAATAAACACAACCTTGTAGTGAAATGATCGCGATTTCTGTCGTGCCACCCCCAACATCGACTACCATTGAACCGCAAGCTTGCTCTACAGGCATGCCTGCACCAATTGCAGCAGCCATCGGTTCTTCAATCAGGCGGACATCACGTGCACCCGCATTAAACACAGCTTCACGAATCGCACGGCGCTCTACCAAGGTAGATTTACATGGCACACACACCACGACACGCGGTGCAGGTGGGAATAAGCGTTTTTCATGCACTTTGCCAATAAATTGGTTCAGCATGGTTTCAGTCACCTCAAAATCAGCGATGACACCATCTTTCATGGGACGAATTGCAGAAATGTTTGCAGGGGTACGACCCAACATTTGTTTGGCATCAAGACCGACTGCGGCAACAATTTTCTGTGAACCGCTGTGACGAATTGCCACAACCGTCGGTTCATTTAATATAATGCCTCGTCCTGGCGCATAAATAAGTGTATTTGCTGTACCTAAATCAATGGCTAGGTCTGGCGAAAACAAGCCAATTAGTCGTTTTAGAATCACGGAGTCGTTCTCGATTAAACTTTATGTGGACGCAAGTTGGCAACTTTAACTAAATGTGGTGCGTTGAACAAGTCAATCGCTTATTATAACGCACGATATTTTGAAATTTTTTATTAATACTGATTTTAGGTGATGTTATGTCTACCTCGGATGCTCAGCATTCTGCAGATTTAAATGCACAAACAGTTTCAGCAATTGCCCATCTTGCCCGTCTTAAACTCAATGATACGCAATCTGCTGAGTATGCTCAAAGTCTAAATAAAATTTTAGGCATGATGGAAAGTTTAAAAGGCATAAATACCGATGACGTTGAGCCTTTAAAAAGCCCATTTGACCACCCGCAACCATTACGTGAAGACGTCGTAACCGAACAGAACCATCGTGAGCAATATCAAGCTGTTGCCCCTGCAGTTCAGGATGGCTTGTACCTTGTTCCACGTGTGATTGAATAATTTATTCGGCTGTTACATTTTGACTTCATAAAAAGGTAAAAGAATTTTTCTCATGACAGATTTACATCGCTTATCGATTCGTGAAATCTCTGAGGGTTTAGCGGCAGCCAAATTCTCCTCTCGCGAACTAACAGAACATTATTTAAAACGTATTGCCAAAATTGATCCGCAAGTACGCTCTTATGTCACCGTGACCAATGAAGTAGCACTGGCACAGGCAGATGCAGCCGATGCGATACGTCAGGCAGGTCAAGCGACAGCTTTAACAGGCGTTCCTGTTGCACATAAAGATATTTTTTGTACCCAAGGCATTAAAACCTCTGCGGGTTCAAAAATGCTGGACAATTTTATCTCGCCTTATGATGCAACTGTGGTGGCGCAAGGTAAAAATGCAGGTTTGGTCACTTTAGGTAAAGTGAACATGGATGAATTTGCAATGGGTTCAACCTCTGAAAGTTCATTCTACGGTGCAACAAAAAACCCCTGGGCACTTGACCATGTACCGGGTGGTTCATCAGGTGGTTCGGCTGCAGTCGTGGCGGCTGATCTAGCACCATTTGCTACAGGTACAGATACAGGTGGCTCAATCCGTCAGCCTGCATCGTTCTGTGGTTTGACGGGTTTAAAACCAACCTATGGACGTGTTTCACGTTACGGCATCATTGCTTATGCATCGTCTTTAGATCAAGCAGGCCCAATGGCACGCTCTGCAGAAGACTGTGCTTATTTAATGAATGTGATGGCAGGTCATGATGCTAAAGACTCAACCTCTATGGATAAAGCGGTTGAAGATTATGTGGCAAACCTCAATGCGACAGCGCTTAAAGGCTTACGCATTGGTATTCCTAAACAATACTTCAATGTGGCAGGCTTAGATGCTGATGTAAAAGCACGTGTTGAAGAATCACTAAAAAAATTAGAAGAATTGGGCGCAGTATTGGTTGAGATTGATCTCAACATGACGGAAAGCTACGTGCCAACTTACTATCTGATTGCCCCTGCAGAAGCATCGTCTAACCTTTCTCGTTACGATGGTGTGCGTTATGGCTACCGTGCAGAAAATCCGCAAGATATTTTAGACCTTTACAAACGCTCACGTTCTGAAGGTTTTGGTGCAGAAGTACAACGTCGTATCTTGATTGGTACTTATGCCCTTTCTGCAGGTTATTACGATGCCTACTACGTGAAAGCGCAAAAAGTACGTCGTTTAATTCAGCAAGACTTCTTAAAAGCCTTTGAACAGGTAGATGTAATTGCTGCACCGACTGCACCAACCACTGCATATAAAATTGGCGCGTCTTTAGACCCTGTTGAAATGTATTTGGGCGATATTTACACCATCGCGGTGAACTTGGCGGGCTTACCTGCAATTAGTGCGCCTGTTGGTTTTGACCAAGATCACTTGCCTGTGGGTTTACAATTAATTGGCAATTACTGGTCTGAATCGCAACTGCTATCTGTGGTACATCAGTATCAACAAGCGACCGATTGGCATACTCAACGCGCTGCAATTGCTGAGGAGAACGCATAATGGCGAAGAATACTGCTAAACCAAAATCAAACCTGATTGATGGTTGGGAAGTCGTGATTGGTATTGAGATTCACACTCAGCTTGCAACCCATTCTAAAATTTTCTCAGGCTCATCAACCGAATTTGGTCAAGACCCAAATACGCAGGCCAGCCTTGTTGATTTAGCCATGCCAGGCGTCTTGCCAGTGCTGAATAAAGAAGTGGTGGATTTGGCAATCCGTTTTGGTTTGGGTATTGATGCTTACATCGACCAAGCTTCTGTGTTTGCGCGTAAAAACTACTTCTACCCTGACTCTCCAAAAGGCTACCAAATTAGCCAAATGGATAACCCGATTGTGGGCTTAGGTCATATCGACATCCAACTTGAAGATGGCACAACCAAACGCATTGGCGTGACCCGTGCGCACCTTGAGGAAGATGCAGGTAAATCAATCCATGACCAATTCGAAGGCATGTCTGGCATCGACTTAAACCGTGCAGGTACGCCTTTATTAGAAATCGTATCTGAACCCGATATGCGCTCAGTTGAAGAAGCGGTTGCTTATATTAAAGCGATTCACACACTGGTGCGTTGGTTGGGTATTTCTGACGGCAACATGGCTGAAGGTTCTTTCCGTGCGGACTGTAACGTGTCGTTACGTCGTCCAGGTCAACCATTCGGTACACGTTGTGAGCTTAAAAATCTAAACTCATTCCGTTTCATTGAACAAGCGATCAATGTCGAAATTGAGCGTCAAATGGAAATTTTGGAATGGGATGGCACCATTGATCAGGAAACACGTTTGTTTGACCCTGTGAAGATGGAAACGCGTTCAATGCGTTCGAAGGAAGAAGCCAACGATTACCGTTACTTCCCTGATCCAGACTTGTTGCCTGTGATTATTCCTGACGCGCAAATTGAAGCCATTAAAGCGACTATGCCTGAGCTGCCTGCTGCTCGTCGTGCGCGTTTCGTGGCTGACTTCGGTGTGACTGAGTATGATGCTCACGTACTGACACTGACTCGTGAAATGTCAGAGTTTTACGAAGATGTGGTAAAAGCTGCTGGCGGCGCTGCACAAGGTAAGATTGCGGCAAACTGGGTGATGGGCGAATTCTCAGGTGCTTTAAATAAAGCAGGCTTGGAATTGGCGGATTCTCCTGTATCTGCAGAAAAACTTGGCGGTATGATCGCGCGTATTGTGGACAACACGATTAACGGTAAGATCGCGAAGCAAGTATTCGGCTTTATGTGGGAAGAAGGCAAATCTGCGGACGAAATCATTGCAGAAAAAGGCTTAAAGCAGGAAACTGATACAGGCGCGATTGAAGCGATTATTAAAGAAGTTCTTACTGCCAATGAGAAGATGGTTGAAGAGTATAAATCTGGTAAAGAGAAAGCTTTCAATGGTCTTGTTGGTCAAGTGATGAAAGCTGCGAAAGGTAAAGCAAACCCTGCACAAGTAAATGAATTAATGAAAAAATTGATTGGTTGATCTGATCTTTTTTTTTAAATAAAACCCGCTTTAGAGCGGGTTTTTTAACTCTTACTTTGTGAAAAATTCTCTAATTTCATTGATCCATTCTATTTCTTCTAAACTATTAACCGCTCTAATATATTCCTCAGCAAACTCCACTTTCATGGTATTATTATTTTTGCCAAAAAATTCTTTTAAAATCTTTCTTTCAGGTATAGATAAAGTTAAACATAAACCTGAAGGATAAAATTGATTTTCCAACAACGGTACTCTTTTGTGTTCACTAAGCAGTACTTCTAGTTCAGGATGTTCTCCTTTTTTCTCTTCTAATACTTTTAAAAACGTTTTTGCATTAAGAACATCTTCAAGAACAGTCGAATTAGCAGCAGTTGTTGAGTTAATCATCACCAATTCAGATTTCTCATTTTCTTGATTATTAATTAAACGACGATATTTTAATTTAGGGTGCTGAGTATCATGTTTTACATAATTGGTATTAGCATCTAAATTGGCATCCGTATCACAAACCAAAAACACCTTGCCTTTCATTTCTTGTTTGAAGTCTTCAAATGCTATTGCAAGATGATTATACAATTTTTTAACTTCACTATACCCACCAACAGGTAAAATTCTCAATCTAGAATTTTCAACCAAATCAGATAGGTAATAATTAAAATAGACTTTTTCTGAAGAACCTTCACAAATCAACCAATTAAATGGATTCTCACTCATACTTCCATAAATAATAGCCTGAACTAAATCATTTATACTTTTCAATTGAATACTAAAAGGTAGTTGATTACGTGACTGAACACCTATAATCCTTGTTTCTTCACGGTACTTGCTAATATTAATAAAATCAAACTTATGACTACTATCATCTCCTTTATTTAAAATTACCGTATTACCTCTAATCACAGAGGGGATATAACCATACCAATGTGTAGTAAATAATACTTGAGAACAATAATTAGTTGTTTCATATAAACTTTGAAACATATCAAAACATGCTGAAATATGTAAAGACGACTCAGGCTCATCGAACCCAAAAATCACATATTTTTCATTATGATTTTCATAGTTTTTTCTAAGTAAACTATTTGCAATATCCAATATAGCTTTTTGTTTCTCACCTGAACTAAGTTTAGTAATCGCCATTGATGAACTCGCATCTACTTTCAGATGCATAGTCCTTATATTGAAATATGCTTCAATAATTAGGTTGTTGATATCTACTCGTTTTAATTTTGTCTGCCTTACATCGCTATTTGTTTTATAAATATATGACTCAAGATCTTGTTCAATTTCTCCAATAATCCCATCCAAAGAGTCATTTATTTTTTTTACAGTTGCAGCAGAGATTGTTTCATTTAAAGTTTGTTGTAAACTTTTCCCCATCAAAAATTCAAATTGTTTGTTATGCAACTTAGTAAATTCTTCAGCACTTAACTCTCTAGGAATATAAATATAGCGATAAATATCTACAATTTTACTAAAAATATTATCTAAAACATTCAAGTCAAATTCAGTTTCATCAATCTCTTCGACCTCGGCACTTGGAGAATTGATCCCTTCTAAAAACTCAGATAATTTTTCTTTAAAATAGCTATTAAAAACACTAAAACTCTTTTTATTATTTAAAGTTATACCCAATGGAATTAGAAAATAATCATCTATATTTTTGAGTGCAGATACTACTCTTTGAATATGCTGAACTGTTTCTTTAGCTCCCGAAAACCTTGGAGGTAAATTGTAAGCGTCCGCTGAATCCCATACCTATTTTTTAATTCGATTTAGGTTTCCAGCAGTGCGGCAGCAATTCTTCAATTTGGGTCACTTTGTGTGTCGGTAACCTTTTCAGCACATCACTTAAATAGGCATACGGATCCAAGCCATTCAGCTTTGCTGACTGGATTAAAGTCATGATGTTTGCCGCTCGCTGACCACTGCGCAGCGAACCTGCAAACAGCCAGTTCTTGCGTCCCAACGCCCAGGGACGCATCTGATTCTCTACCCAATTGTTGCATATCGGTAGATTGCCATCATCCAGATAGCGGCTTAAGGCTGGCCAACGCTTCAGAGTGTAATTGATCGCCTTGGCGGTGGGAGAACTCGATGGCACTGTCAGATGATGTTGGTTGAGCCATTCATATAGTTGTTGCATCACCGGTTGGCTGTGCTGTTGTCGGTATTCGCGGCGGTGTTCTGCTGTACTATCGGTCTTTTTCCTGAGTTCTGCTTCTATCGCATACAGTTTCTGAATCAGCACCAATGCCTGTTCAGCGATCTGACTTTTCCCAGTCACATGTAGCTCATGGAATTTACGACGTGCATGCGCCATGCAGCCCACCTCAATGACATCGCCTGATTTAAAGCGTGCTTTATAACCACTGTAATCATCACAGACCAGATGGCCCTGCCAGCCATTCAGGAACTCTTCTGCATGCTGACCTGAACGGCTATCCTGAAAGTCATAGATCACCGCCTGAACTGGATTATACTGTGTGGTGGCATAGGCCCAGACATAACCTTTCTTCGGTTTTTTATTATTCTCACCCATCCGCATGATGGTGACCGGTGTTTCATCTGCATGCAGCACCCGCTGTTGCAGCACCACCTCTTTTAAGGCATTGGCCAGAGGTTCCAGTTCTACACCGCAGCGACCTATCCAGTCAGATAAAGTGGATCTGGACAGATCAATGCCAGCCCGCTGATAGATCAGGCGCTGACGGTACAGCGGCAAATGATCGGCATACTTCGATACCAGCACATGGCTGAGCAATTCAGGTGAAGCAATGCCTTTATCAATCACATAGGCGGGCATCGCTTGCTGAGTCAGAGTGTCACACTGATCACAGACCCATTTACCACGCACATGCTGTTCCTTATAGAACTGTGCCGGTCTGAAATGCAGTTTTTCACTGACATCTTCGCCGATACGACGGAGTTGGCAGCCACAAGCACATTGGGTTGATGCAGGTTCATGCTCAATACGGATGGTGTGTAGATGATCTGGCAGTGGTCGACGTTTAGGTTTATTGGTTTTGGCTTTCTGTGTCGCTGCATTGGTTTTATCTGCATTTAGCCGTTCCAGTTCTAGATCAACCGCGGCAATATCTTCTTCAACCGCTTCATCCCACAGATGGATTTGTTTTGCCGTTAAGTGTTCATTCTTTTGGGCGAATTTGTGCTTTTTAAACAGCGCCAGTTCATGCTCGTATTTTTGATTGAGAATAGAAAGATGTTGAACTTTGGCATCCAATTGTTGGTTTGATTGTGCTAGAGACTGATGCTGCAGCGCCAACTGCCTGGTGAATTCCAGCAGTTGTTCATGGGTCAGTTGGCTTAAGTCAGGCAGCGTATTCATGACCGCAGTATGCCTGAGGTCATGAGAAGAATGAAATAGAACGTTTGGAGAATAGCAGAATGGAACAGCCTGGTTTAAAGCATCGTCACCACCTGCTGTCGTCCAATGCGCTGCCAGGGCAAACCTTGGATCAGTGCCTGTAACTGTTCCGGGCTGAGGGCCACGGTTTCACCTTGGTGAACTTGAGCCCAGTGAAATTTGCCCTGTTCCAGCCGCCGGGCACACAGCCAGATGCCCAATCCATCATGTACCAGCACTTTCATGCGATGGCCACGTTTATTACAGAACAGGTAAGCACAATGCGGTTTGATGTAGCCAAAGGCTCTCACCACCTGAGCCATGGTCGTATCCATACCTGCACGCATGTCCATGGGCTGAGTAGACAACCAGATTTCATCAATGCGGATCATATTGCAAGTGCCTTGAGTAATTCTGCTAAAGCAGATATTTCTGATACTTGCCATTTCAAGCCAATTTCTGCTTTTGAGTGGGGTAAAGTAATTTGAACCGTTAACATGTCAGTAGGAGTAGGATCTAATGGTGCAGAGCAAGATAAGGCAATAAATGCAGGTTTATTCGGTAGTGGTGAGCGATCATTCCCTGGCTTAGCATCAATTAAGCGAATCCATTTGGATACAAGATTTGTATTCAATCCATGTTGCAAAGCGACCGAAGCAATTGAAACGTCCGGTGCTTTACAAGCCTGAACGATCTGCTGTTTAAATTCAGCACTGTATGTTCTTCGTTTTTTCGCAAGAGATGCGATGGATGTCTGGTGATTTGTAGTCATAAATTTTAGTCCCCACTTGTTTTTAAGTGGGGACTAAATTAAGGCTTATAGGATGAATTCATAAGGTGTGTTCAGCGGACGCTTACGGTAAATTTGTAGCCTTAATCTGTTTAATTGATTTATCTATAACTTGAACTACTTCAAGTTCTTTAGCATCAAATGTAACCTTATCTTTTTCAATTAAAAAAATTGGCACAATGTACGGAATATTAGAATCATCTTGGGATTTATTATGAGATAAATTAATATTCCATTCTTTATGGGACAAGAAAATTTTATCCAAAGCCTCTAAAATAGTACTTTTCCCAATTCCATTGTTACCAACTAAGCCACAAAATTTTTCTCCATCACTCAGCGGAATAAAATTAATACCCTTATAAGTTTTTATATGTCTTAAGAAAATTCCAACTATCATTTCATTTATTCTTTGAAATCAATTATATAAAATATAATAAAATTAATAGAAAAACTCAATTAGTATGTTATTTTTTAAATGTAACCTCTATGACCAAACCTGAGGACTCAGGACACATTCCACACCTTTTCCTATAACGAGAGGGTGAGGGAGAGATAAATATTTAAATTTTAAAATGAAGTACAGATCAAAAATCATTCACCCATCACTTCATGTCTCTTAACATATTCTTAGCCCCTGCATGATTATAATTATTGGCTAAATTCTCTAAAATACGTTTTGCCTGCGCATCGGAATTTGGGAAACGACTCCGATAATTCGAAACACCCGTTAAACAACGAGCCACCAACATGCCAGACTCTGTATAAATACGTGTCCCTTCTGCGCCTTGTAACTTGCCATAGTTATAAGCACGTTGCGCATTATTACAGGCATTAATTTGATTACGCCCATTGTTTAAATCGCGACGTGCCGCGACATATAAACGTGTCTGTTGCTGTTGCGGTGTTTCAACCACACGTGGTGGAGCTGTTTTTACTGCTGCAGCCACTGGCTCTTTTTTCTCTTCAAGTTTTTCTTTCACTTCAGCAACTTTGGTTTTATTTATTGTTTTGGGATTACTTGGAGTTACTTTAGCTCCTGCCTTTGCGGATTCAGAAGTCGCACGGTAAAAGCGTCGTGCTTCATCTTCAGACATTATTTTAGTGACCAAACTCACCACTCGCGCTTCACCACGCTGTTCCAACTGGCGCTCTGCCACTGGCTCAATGGATACGATCCAATTTTCGCCCTTATTACCTACACAGCGGTATGCTCCAATCCCCTGTTTTACATCTCGATAGCTATTGAGTAATTTTTTAGACCATGCATTCTTGACTAAACTCATTGAGCTTTTATAGGCAAGCGTGAGACGTCCATTTTGTGACTGACAGTAACTACCCAGATATTTACGTGGCAGCATAGATTCAGCAGGTTGTTCTTTACGCTGTGGCCCCCAATAATAGACATATTCTTTAGCGGCACCATTGGGCTGATTTAATTTTTTTTGAACAATCAGTTCTTGTGGAGATGCAAAATGCTTCACCGAATTTGGGCTATATTGATCAACTGTTGCACAACCAAATAATAGGCTACCAACCCCACCCATTAAAAGTAATTTTTTGCAGGTCACGTTTCAATTCTCTATTGTTTTTATATGAATGAAAATATATGAATTGGCTAAAAATAACAAATCTAACACCTTGATTTTATAGTTAAATAATCATCGCTTTATTTGAATCAAGTTTGATATTTTTATAAAACAATCCAATTCATCACAGTTTTTTATGATTTTGAAAACTAACACTCGTATTATTTTCATACAACTGTTCAGATCAATTTATATTTAGCCATCATGGCTCTGAACATGTAAACGCGACATCCACAACAAATGATGGATGTCGCCACCACACCTATTGATCTAATGTCGACTCAAATGCTTTTAAACGCTTATAGATAGACAAAAGCTCAATAATGGTTGGCCAAGATGCAATTAGATACTGAAAAGATTCACGGACTTTGCCAAATACGTTGGCAATTTGCATCATCAAACCCAATGTAATTGCACCTGCGGCAATACTTGGGAACAACACAAATAAACCGTAAATATTGTCCAATTGCATGTACCAAATGCGTACCAAGTTAAAATAGGCATAGTGGAAATATAAACGGAAATAGTTCAAACGCACTTTGCTAAACAGTTCTTTTAAACTCAGCGGATCGGCACGTTCAGCGTGATCTTCACCATAAACCAATTCTTTACGATAAGCCGCCTCAACTTTTTGGTTATTAAATTCCAGACCTGGTAACTTCGCACCCACCACAATTAACACCACTGTACCAAATACTGCCCAACCCACTGCAGCCCAAACTAAAGCATATGGAATTTCTCCTATTATAGGCAGGGCTTTGACATGCACAGACAAACTAAACAGCACAGGTAAAAATGCCAACAAAGTCATTAGGGCTTCGACTAAATTCACCCCTAAAGTTTCCATGGTTCTAGCAAAGCGCATGGTATCTTCTTGAATACGCTGCGATGCACCTTCAATATGTCTAAGCTTTTCCCAATGTGCGGTGTAATAATTATTCATTGCCGTACGCCAACGGAAGACATAGTGACTAACAAAAAATAAATTCAAAACCATTAAGGTCACTGCCACCATGGCGATGTATAAAAAGGTCAGCACACCTGCATAGAGTTCATTGACATCTCCACCACCACTACTGAGCATTTTTTGAATCAGGTCATAAAATGGGTTGTACCAAGCATTCACCACAACACTGACTTGAACCCCAAACCAAATATTAAACAGGATGAATGCCGATCCCCATACCGACCAGCGCTGCCATGGGTGATTTGCTTTAATTTTCCAGAAAATGGCAAACAGCGTCGTTGCCAAAAAAAACCACAGGTAAAACCATAAAAATGCAGTTGACCAAAAACGGCTGACATCTATGGGTAATGTTGCTTCGGCATAGCCTTGCGGGAAGCCAATCCAACTGCCCCATGCATTACCGCCCGAATACCATAAGCTTAGGTTAATACTCAACCAGAGCAACAGTGAAATAAAAAACCATTTTGGATTTGGAAAAAATGACTTAAACATGCAGACAAAATGCCTTTATTCTTAAAATATGACGATAAAACCCAACGCTGTTACTAGCTCAAAACATAGTGGCTGGGTACTAGAACTTTTATACTTTATACGCTGTTTTTTCAGCAATAATTTTATTTTTATACTGAAAACTGTAAATTTCATCAATCGGCTTTATTTTACTGTGCTGTTCATTTGCCACTCATCTAAAAAATTAAATGAAATTTCAACTTTCTTATATTTTTTAAAGCGTGAAATCATGCAGTATTAGACAAATTTATTTCGATTTTTTTGACCAACCATTTAAATACCAAATATTTAAATGCGACACAGATTTCCGATTTTTTGTTGATTATTCATCAGTTTACTATATAATACAATTGATTAAAAATAACTCATTTAGGGTGCGGTATGCGATCAACAACAGAAAACATTGCTATTGAGCTACTTGAACCTATTGTTCTGCGTAAAGAAAACTGCGCACCAATTGAATTTGAGCAAGGTACAATTTTAAAAGTTTTATTGGTTAATCCTAACTCCTACTTGGTTACCGTAGACGACGAGTTTAACTTTACTGTCGCTTTAGAAGATGAAAATAAGGTGTGGCGTAAACTTTAATTCTTTCGTATCTCTGCTCAAAATTAGAAACATTGGATGCGCCTAATTCATCCAATGTTTTTTATGTTTCGCTGTCTCTCCTTTCCAGCTCACACAATCAACTTCAAATCGCAATCATCTAATCTGCTTTCTTATTCCTGCTATATTTCATGATCGTAACCGTGCTCACAAAAAGTTTCTTAGGTCCTCAAAGCACTTCAATTCAAACAAACTTTAAAAAAAGTCTAAACAAATTCTATTCAGAATCCTCACGGAAAAATTCATAATAATCAATAAAATATACTAAACATTAAAATCAACAACATTAACAAAATGACTTACAATTCAATTTTATAACTAATAAAATCAAAAATTAATCAGAAATTATGATAAGATCAGCTTTCTTACAAAATGTGTTTTTTTATAAAGATGAATTGCTTAGGTAATTTTTACTGTCTTTAGCACATTTTATTTTTTCTTTTTTTAATTCACATCCTATTTTGAACAGATTTTTTAATCGCTCAATTTAGGATTGTATTTGCTTATCTTTATAACGCTTATATTTTAAATCCTGAATTGTGACACTCAAAATTGGAGAGGTAATTAAGAACTCAAAACTAATGGAGATAGCAATGGATCGAATTGCAATTATTGGCGCTGGCCCAAGCGGCATGGCCCAATTAAGAGCGTTTCAGTCAGCAAAGGCCAAAGGTCTACAAGTTCCTGAAATTGTATGTTTCGAAAAACAAAATGATTGGGGTGGACTCTGGAACTATACTTGGCGCACAGGTATAGATGAACATGGTGAACCTGTCCACGGCAGCATGTACCGTTATTTATGGTCAAATGGCCCTAAAGAAGCGCTAGAATTTGCCGATTATACTTTTGATGAACACTTCAAAAAACCAATCGCATCTTATCCGCCACGCGCAGTGTTGTGGGATTATATTCAAGGTCGTGCAGAAAAAGCACAGGTGAAAGACTTAGTCCGCTTTAATACCGCCGTTCAGCATATTCATTATGATGATGCGACGCAAAAATTTACGGTTGATGTCGAAGATTACGCACAGCAACGTCATTATTCAGAACAGTTTGATTATGTTGTGGTGGCCTCTGGGCACTTTTCTACCCCGCGTGTCCCTGTTTATGAAGGCTTTGATCAATTCCATGGTCGTATTTTACACGCGCATGATTTCCGTGATGCACTGGAATTTAAAGGTAAATCAGTGCTGTTGGTGGGCAGCAGCTACTCTGCCGAAGACATTGGTTCGCAATGTTATAAATACGGCGCCAAACAAATTTACAGTTGCTATCGCAGTAAAGCCATGGGCTTTAAGTGGCCCAAAAACTGGTCTGAAAAACCACAATTACTGCGTGTAGATGAAAATACTGCTTATTTTGGTGATGGAACATCGGCCAAAATTGATGCCATTATTTTATGTACGGGCTATTTACACCACTTCCCGTTTATTGAAGATGGCTTGCGCCTCAGAACGCATAACTGCCTTTATCCACTAGGTTTATATCAAGGTGTGGTTTGGGAAAAGAATCCACGTTTGTTCTATTTGGGTATGCAAGATCAATGGTACACCTTCAATATGTTCGATGCGCAGGCATGGTTTGTCCGCGATGTGATTTTGGGCAAAATTGCGTTGCCAAGTATAGACGAAATGCAAAGCCATACCCAAACCTTGCATGAAAAAGAACAACGCTTAATGAGCGATGAACAATCTGCACGTTTTCAAGGGGATTACATCAAACGCCTGATTGCGCAGACCGACTATCCATCTTTCAATATTGATGCAGTACACGATATTTTCATGCAATGGAAAAAGCATAAAAAAGAAAATATTATGGGCTTTAGAGATAAAGTTTATCGCTCAGTGATGACAGGAAAAATGGCTAAACCGCATCACACACCATGGCTTTATGCACTAGATGATTTTTTGGAAAGTTATCTAGAAGATGAAGCTCAACGTGAGGCAATGTAAGGCGTGATCTATAAGATCAATGCACGCCTGCTGTAACGAAAAAAATAACTACAAGCCTGATAAATACTGCTGATGAGGCTTGTAGTTTAAGATTTATTTCAACTTATCGCTATTTTAGAAATAGCGCAATTATAAATCCGACTTGGCGCGTTTTAAGGCATGTTGCCAACGCGCTAAATATTCAGCCCGCTCTGCTGCATTCATTTGTGGTTCAAATACACGATCTAACTGCCAAGATGCTGAAATTTCAGATAAGTCAGTAAATACACCCGCCTTTAAACCTGCCATCGCCGCTGCTCCCCAAGCAGTTGATTCCAACATTTTAGGACGTAACACAGGCACATTTAAAATATCCGCTTGGAATTGCATCAACATATCATTTTGACTCGCACCACCATCCACCCGAAGTTCTTTTAGTGGATGATCTAAATCGGATTGCATCGCAGTGAGTACATCCGAGACCTGAAATGCAATGGATTCTAAGGCAGCACGGGCAATATGCGCCTTATTGGTGCCACGTGACATTCCACATAAAAGCGCTCGCGCTTCACTGTCCCAATGTGGCGCACCAAGCCCTGTAAATGCAGGAACTAGCACTACACCATCGCTAGAAGTTACACTATTGGCAAGTTGTTCCACATCGCTGCTTTGTTGAATAATCCCCAAACCATCCCGTAGCCATTGCACCACAGCCCCAGCCATAAAGACACTGCCTTCTAGGGCAAAATGGGTTTGATTTTGACATTGCCATGCCAAAGTGGTGAGTAACTTATTTTTGCTAAACCGCACCTGATTGCCTGTATTGAACAACATGAAACAGCCTGTACCGTAGGTGTTTTTTGCTGTGCCAACCTCAAAACAAGATTGTCCAAATAACGCCGCTTGCTGATCACCTAAAATACCTGTAATGGGGATATTCGCGCCCAATAAACCTGTTGCCGTATCTGCAATATAGCTGTCGGATGTAATAATTTTAGGTAAAACTGATGCTGGTATTTGAAACAATTCCAGTAAGTCTTCATCCCACTTTTGACGATGTAAGTTCATCAACATTGTTCTTGAAGCATTACTTGCTTCAATGACATGCTCTGCACCCTGGGTCAGATTCCAGATTAACCAACTGTCGATAGTGCCAAAAGCAACATGCCCCTGCTGTGCCAATGCTTTTAACCCATTCACATGCTCCAGCAGCCACACCAGCTTGCCTGCACTAAAATACGGGTCTATACGCAGACCTGTTTTATCCTGAATCAATTGAATCTGGTTATTATGAATAAGCTGATTACACCAATCCGCAGCACGACGATCTTGCCAAATTATTGCAGGCGCTAGAGGTTTGCCTGTGCGTTTATCCCACACTACTGTGGTTTCACGTTGATTGGTCACTCCAATCGCGCAAATGTCTTTAGCCAAAATACCTGCAGTTGCCAATGCCTGTTGCACCACGGCAATTTGATTTGACCAAATTTCTTGGGCATCTTGCTCAACCCAGCCTGAATGCGGAGTCAGGATCTGGGTTTCACGTTGTGCCGTTGCCTGAACTTGTCCGTGTTCATTGAAGATAATGGCGCGACTAGAGGTTGTGCCTTGATCGAGTGCTAGTAAATAACTCATATTTTTTTATTGTGTTCGACTTGAAAAAGAAAATATTAGCGCAATTATGTAACTAAGCGCATTGAAATGTTTAATTGTGCAGAAAATACATCGTAATTTTTGCCAACTATGCTATGATAGCGCTGTGATATGGGGGTGTTATTGGCTTCGACGCTGATGATGAAGCTCATAGATGCATGCCGAGAGCGCATTTTCTCTCGTAAATCAAATTTGCATTAAAATAGTCGCAAACGACGAATCTTACGCTCTAGCTGCCTAAGGGCAGCTTGTCCGCTTCACTGAATACTTGTGGTCAGTGAACCCGACTGAAGCGCACGCACACAAGTCCGTATAAAGTTGAGCCTCGGGACTTTATACCAAACTTAGAGGATCGCACTTTGAACCCTGTTCGTCGGGTCTTAGAGTGTTAAAATAATAGACGATATCTAAGCATGTAGTATTCTCGAGTGTAGTGTTGGCGGACGCGGGTTCAACTCCCGCCACCTCCACCAAATTCTTAAATACATATGAAGTTACATAACTAAATATGAAGCAAAAAGCCTTAAATATCAGTGTTTAAGGCTTTTTTTATGCATATACATAAATAGCGATGAATACGTATAGTCTTGTATTGTTTGTATGGTGTCATGTATATTTTGAGTTGCAATAAAACCACCATACAAGGCCTTGGCTATGAAAAGAGTCGATATAAAAAAATATCCTTTATCTGATACTACTCTTGCAAGTTTGGAGCCTGAAGAAAAAGAGTACCGTGTTAAAGATAGCAATAATCTATATTTCACGGTTCATAGTAAAGGAAACAAACGCTGGGAATTAAGATATAAAAGACCAAGCGATGGTAAGTGGACATGGTTGGGGTTAGGAGGATATCCGTCAGTTGGTGGAAAACTTGCAAGAAAAAATGCAGAAGAAATGAGAAAATTAATTTCAGAGGGGATAGATCCAAAAATTGATAGAGAAAATAAAAAGCAAGCCGAATTGTTAAGCAAATCATATACATTTGAGCAATTAGCTATAGAATTTTGTCTAACTAAAACATGGACAGAGGGTACAAGAGTTAGAAATGAAGGGGCATTAAAAAACCATATTTATCCAGTGATGGGAAAACTGGATTATAGAAAAATAACAAAAAAAGCATGGTTGGAGTTATTTAAAGCGATTCAAAAAAAATTACACCCTAAAACGAAAGAACCTATTGTTGAAATGGGTAAAAGGCTATGTACATTATGTAGAGAGATTTATGATTTTGCAGAAGTTACAGGGCGTATAGATTACAACCCAGTCGCTGGTATTACAAAATTTTTAGACAAACATGAAAAGCAAAATATGCCACATGTTTCAGAAAAAGAGTTGCCAGAATTATTAAAAAAAATAAAAGCATATCCAAATCGAATGACCGCTATCGGATTGGAGTTGAGTGTTATGTTAGGTACACGCCCCTCAGAAATGAGGCAAGCTGTGTGGGAAGAATTTGATTTTCAGGAAAACCTATGGTCTATTCCTGCACATAGAATGAAAAAACGAAAAGAACATATTATCCCTTTACCACAGCAAGCCTTATTACTTCTTAACGAGCTAAAAATAATCACTAGTGATTCTGTATTCTTGTTCCCGAGCAGAGGTACCAAGAAACAACCTATTTCCAATAATACATTTAATAAAGCCTTAAAGTCATTAGGTTATCAAGGACGCCAGACTCCGCATGGGTTTAGGCATATTTTAAGTACTACTTTGAGAGAAAAAGGTTTTAGAAAAGAATATGTTGAGACTGCTTTAGCTCATACAGTCGGTGGAGTTGAAGGTGTTTATAATAAAGCTCAATATCTTAAACAACGAGCTGTTATGATGCAGAAGTGGGCAAACTATTTAGATGATCTAGTAAATAATTCAGCTAGTGCTTTAGGTTTCGAAAATACAGATATTTTTGATAGCTTGGAAAATATGGGTTTAAGTGATGATCAAAAAAATATTATTAGCAAGGTTATTGAACAACTATTAATGGACAGTCTTTAAATATTTGTAATAACTGCTAATTTGCTAACAACTCATAAAGTATTGATATATATGATTTATAATGGAAAATGATTTTTGCTAAATTTGCTAAAAATAATTTAGCAAATTTAGCAGGATAACTATTTAGTTAGTCCTGCTAAAAGTAATTTAAAATCAGTCGGTTGCCTATTTTAGCATTATTAGCAGTCTATTTAGTTGTACTACCTACTAACTCAATAAATTTTTCCTTATCATCTGTATATTTGATTAAATTTTTTTCGAGTAAAATTTTTACAGCAAGCTTACGTATTTCACACGTTCTAATCTGTTCTGGGCCGTATTGATTAAGTGTGGAGACCTTGAATTGAGTAGTACCACTTTGAACCTTAGCTCGCATCCATTCAAGTAAGATGGTGTCAAGGCTTTTTTTATTTTGGGTCAAATACAATAACCACTGATCTAATGAATACTTCACAATCAAGATAGCATTTTTCATTGTTATGTAATCAATTTCATCTTTTCCTTCAAAGAATGCGAACACCGCAGCTACTCTGAGAACATACTGTTGAGTTCGTTTAGCAAATGGTGCTATTTCAACATATAAACCCTCAGACAATAAATCTGTTTCTTTTCTTATAAACTCATTAAATTCATGATGGAGCCTATCAGCGTCTTCATTTTTTGAAATGACAGATCTAGTTTTTAGATTTGAAGACCTATCTAAAAGATCTTTACATAAATCCCAATACATTTGCAAATCATGGTCATCGTAAGGTTTTAGCTTAGTTTCTTCATAAGTTCTGGGTTTATAGGCTAAAGGTTTAGGTGAAGCAAATAAAAATCTAGCCATGAAGCCTTGATTTCTAAACATTTCATCATTTAATACTTTTTTTACAACCACATCTTGTACAGAGATATCTAAGCAAAATCTTTTATTACTTATATAACTGCTGTCTTCACCTCCCAAATTCGTGATCACAGTACCTCGATCAATAAGATCAGTTAATGTACTTAATGAATCACCTTTCATATCACTTTGTAACGAGAATCCTCCAAATACATATCCACCTTCGCCAGTACTCCATATGTAGCTTGAGGAAGGACTTAAGGACATATGCTTTAGTAAGCCTTGAGTTGTTGCTCTCATAAAAATTGATTGTGGGCTATGTGGTCGAGTCCCTTTGTTTTTCTGTGTACTAGACTTCCATTCATCAACTTCTTGTCTAAATGATTCCAAAGATGCATCATCAATTTCATTAATGATTTTAGCAGCATCATCTTTACAGACATCTTTCCCTTCACCGCTAGGAAAAACAGTCAATATAGCTAAGCTACAAGGTTGTCCTTCTTTCTTTTTATCACTAGGCGCATTGATATATGGCTGTGCCATATATGCCATTTGAGCTAAATAAGTTTGACCTGCAACGGAATGAGGGACTTGATGATAAAATGCTGATTTATTTATAGCATTCGCAACTATCACTGGAAATGCTTGAATAGGGTATTCAGTGATGGTTTCACGCAAGACTTCTTGAAGGGAAGCTATTAGAGGCTTAGTATTCATTTATACTTCCTCTCTCGCAGCTTTCTTTGATTCAACCCATTCAATTACTTCTTTTATATCAAAATACGCATGGGACTGTCGTGAAGTTCCAAACTTTATTGGGCGTGGGAATGTTTTGTCTTTTTTAATTAGCTTATTCAAGCCATCAGGAGTCAGGCTAAGAAAAGCACAGATTTCATTTTTCGTCTTTAACATCGTATGTATCCAATTGCTGATATTTGCGGATACATATATTTTTATTAGATCAGTATCTGTTTATCTTGGTTGCAGAGATATGGAAAATAAGTTGCTCTGACAACCTTGACAAAATAAGAAAAAAATGAATTAAAACTCATCTGCTAGCTTTAAATGTTCAATAGTATTATTGTCTTCACCAATAGTGATCTGAGTCATCATTTGTGTATTGATAGGATTGGTATTGGCATTTTTTAGTATATTTTTAACACCAGTTTCATCCAACTCGTGACCAAAGAGCGTGGATGTAAGTTCACAAATTATTTGGTTTGAAATCTTTTGATGAAAGGTATTTTTAATCTCTCTTACAAAAAAGTTAATTTGTAAATTTTTCTCTTTCGGTGCAAATGGATCTCTTGCATTAACTAAGTACTGAGCATCTGTAATATAATCATTGAAAAGCACATCTGAATCAGAGAGGATAGAAAAACTATTTTTCATCTCATTTTTAATTAAATCCAAATCAATATTTTTTGCTACTAACTTTGAGTTAATTAACTTTTGAATAGCCATATTTATATGAAAGTCTAATCTCTGATTTAACCACTCATTAAAATCCAAAACATTTTTTGATTTTTCATTAAAATAACTGTAGTTTTTTTCTAAGCCTTCTAAAATTTCTTTATCTTTTTTTTGCCTTAATTTTAAAGAATTAATATGATATTTAGATGACTTATCATAAATGTAAATAATTTTACAAACTCCATCTAAAGTCATATCACTGATTTTAAATAATTTTATAAAATTTGAATTTTTCAATATTTTATTCAATGCTATTACATTGTCTTCTATGTCAAGTAGGTTTCCATATCCTAGTTTTTTAAAAATCATGCTAGGAATTTTATCTTTATGAAGATTGTGCAGAAAGAATATTTTTTGATCTTCAACCTTTTTAATCGCATTTTTAAAATTTTCACTTGGGTTTCCTTCAATGAAAATTAAAGGGGAAAAAACATCTTCAAATTCTAAAGTCATAATATTGGAAAAAATTCTTTATAAATATGTTAAAAAAATAATGATCATAAAAAGATACTGAAGCTCATATGATTTAAAGCTTCAGCATCTTGAAACATTGCTTATTGGTACTTCCAAACTTTTACGATAGTTTCATATAGTTTTTCACCACGCTCATTAATCGTACTTACATCCCAAACCTCTTTGCTTAGACACTCTCTTGTGCGCAATAATGTGGAATAAGTATCTAACTCTTTACGTTTATTTTTCCAAGCTGAATCACGAAGTTTAGAGTTTAATGAACCTTTAATTAAAGCCAAATTACCTAAAGTTAAAAGCTTATAATTATTTTGATCGATTAACTCTTTTGAGTCGGGAATATCCCAATTATTTTGCCATTTTTTAGGCATAAGATGTTCCAAAGAGAATCCTTCTAATGACAAAGTATGGTTGTCAACTTTACAGTCGCTAAGATCATATAAAGATATAATATACAAAATTTCCCGCGTATATTTATTGATGAGAGCCTTGCCTAAAACTGCATCTTTAACTTGTTGATCAGTTGGAAAAATATTTGTATCGTCCGTATAAGATACAAGTTTATCTAAAATTTTTTGGCTAGTTACTGTATCCCATTTTTTGATTTCCACTAACAAGCCTAAAAAGAGATTGTTATAGTTTTTGGTTGTCAATTTGCAGATTGTACGTCTAGCGATATATGATTCCAATGTAGCTAAAATTTTCTTCAGTTCATCCTCATCTTTCACTTGCTTCATAATATAGAGCATAAGAGGCATGATTGTGGTGATTTCAAATTCAGATATGATCTGGAAGAATCTTTTTTTATATTCCGAATATGATAATGACCGTAAATCAATACCATCTGGTATTTGACGGTAAACTACTGCATGATCTTTTAAGTCTTTAATAAACAGTGCTAATTCATCTTTATTTTTTTCTTTAATTAAAGCTTTATATTCTTTAAATAGTTTTTCAAGTCGGACAGGAGCCTCTTTCGTTATTACCAAATAGCTGTATAGGAAGAGTTCTATCGTTGATCGACGAATACGTCCAGATGTACGTTCAGATGACCAAAACTCAATATCATCTTCATTTTCTTCAAATACTGAATACCAATTGTCTTGATAGAGGGTGATTGATTCTGAATCATTACGGAATAGAAAATTCTTTAATAGCTCAGCAGTTGTAAGCTTTACGCCTTGTGAGTTAATCGTATCAAAAATCTCTTGAACATCGTCACTATTTGATAGTGCCATATGAATTATCGGCAAGTTATTCAAAACAATATCAAGAAAATTAGTAAGAAATTCATCACGCTCTTCATCAGTTAATTGCTCATCAAGCATAGTGATAAGACGTTTTCTAAAGTACATGTAACAGCCATGAATAGCATCATTCTTTAAGCTTAAATCGATGTATTGTTCTAAAGTAACAAGATTCAAATCTTGAACTTCTTCCCAAATTTCAGAATTGTCATTTTCATTTACTAAGATAGCTTCAAACTTTTTTTTGTCATTTTTACTATGAATAATTCTTGGATTTTTATTACCATATCTATCTGTAAATACAACTAAATTTTTAATCCACTCTTTTAAATTAGGACTCTTTATTTCATCATGAATTGCTCGAATTAAAAGGCAAATTGTTGTCAGGCGTTGTTGACCATCAACTAAATCATATTCATTAGCCCCCATTTTTTTAACTTGTTTTTGCTGAACAATAATTGTGCCTATGAAATGTTCAGAGCTATTCGAATCTTCTTTATTTAACTGTTCTAAAATACTGTCGAAGAATTCTTGCCAGTTTTCTATTTTCCAAACATAAGGTCGTTGAAAAAATGGAATATGGAATTGCAAACTACCTTCTAAAAAAGAACTAATTTGTTCTTTATTTGCACTTAACATTAGCTACCCCTCAATATGATTTCATACATAAAAAAGCACCAGAAAACTCTGGTGCTTTAAAACTAAAAACTTAAATATCCAACTTCGGTAAACTTCTCACAATCTTCATTGTTTCCAAACTTACTGTGATGACCCGTAAAAACAACTCTAATGGATATTTAGCATCACCCATAGTTTCAATTGCCCAATCATTCGCATCATTCACAATGCCACTGTCTTTGTGCGTAGAAACGCCTTGACGCTCCATAACCCATTCAAGTGCAGACTTACCATTCACCACGTAGTCATAAGCCTCTAACGGTATTTCACGGATGGTAATAGAATTGTTATAGACCACCGTATCCTTTTGGTCTTTTTTAGGGAATTTCATTTTGGTCACATAGAAGTCTTTATCTTCTAATTGCTTTAATGATTTACCGCCTAAATCCAATTTAGCTTTGTACGGCTCTACAGTTTCATAGTTTAAATGCCAATGCGCCAAATCACGCCCTGCTTTAGAGAATGCCCAGAAATCTTCGGCTTTTTTCACGCATGGGATACGTGGTAACTCTTTAGTCAAGTTGTCTGCATAACGACTACGATAATCTTCACTATGTAATAAGCCATACACATAGTAGAAAATATCTTCCTTACTAATCGTTTCAGTCGGGTAAGCATCGTGGAAATGCTTTAGCCCCGCATCATTAATTGCATCTTTACGGGTGTACTTTTCATCTGTTGAGCCACTTTCTTCTTGGTTAAATAGATCAGTATCATTAGCTTTTACGGTATTTTCTTCGTAAAGATAAAGTGGGAAACATTGTGCTCCCGCATCCATTGAGTTTAAATCAAGAATTTGATTAGATATGATAGTTGAAAACCCTTTTTTACCACCAAGTCCTGTAACAGAAATAATTAAATTTTCGACATCTACTGTTGGGAAAATTTGTGGCATTTGATAAACCCTTTCATTTAGCCTCCTATTAAAATACATCCATGATTTAATAAATGGTCTATAAGTAGCTATTCTTAAAGATTCATTTTCAAAATTTAAAGGCTTATTTTTTTTAAGATCATCTTTTAAGTTGTCAGCCCAACTTATGTTAGTTGTATCATTTTTAATTAAAGAATTAATATCTAATTCTTTAGTTTTATTAATTAAACTGCTAAGCCTATTTCTTTCTAAATTATAGAAATCAATAAATTTTTTTATTTGATGAATTAATTTTTTATTTGAGGCTTGATAACACCAAGCATCTCGACTTGTTGCTACACCTCTTGAATAATTTTCAAATAAATCTATTTCTGATTTATTTTTCTTATTTCCAATTGAAATGAATTTATTAAAACTATCATCACGTTGATTTATCCAATCATTATGAGTATCAGGGGAGATTGTTGTCCAACCATCAATAGCAGTAATACCACTAATACTAACAAGATCAGAAATTTTTTCTAACTTTTCCTTACGACTTAGATAATCACCAATGTCATGGAAATAAATTTGACCATGTTGTTTAGCATTGGGATTTTTCACTAAAACCGATATAACGATAGGCGCTAGGCTTCCACCTTTACCACCTATTGCAGCAAATAGAGGATGCCCTTCTTTTCTACATCGTTCACCAGATGTTCTTCCATTTCCTCGCAAATGAAAAAAATATAACGAACTAAACTCATCAGCTAAACATTTACGTAAACCATCGGCTGAGTTTGAATCAATAAATCCTGCATTAGTTACAAAACCAATTACACCACAGTCTTTGATACGATCACTTGCCCAACGAATAGCACGAATGTATGAATCATAAAGTGAATTTTTATTTGTAACCTGAGTATATTTGGCATAAGTCGATTCGATACGACTATCTAAAAATGGGTATTTTACATTAGCATTATTATCATTGCCTGACTTTTGTCCTGCTGAATAAGGTGGATTACCAATAATTACTCGGATATCTAAGTTCTTTTGGCGCTTACGTCTTGAACTATTATCTACTAAAACTTTGCTAACTAAATCTTCTTTTTCATACATTTCAAAGGTATCAGTTAAACAAATTCCTTCAAATGGTGCATATTCAAGATTAGGATTAACCGTTTTCATTTGATCGTGATATACGGTTTCAATGTTGATTGAAGCAATGTAATACGCCAATAAAACAATCTCATTGGCATGAATTTCATTCTTATACTTATACGTTAAACGATCCGCAGGGATTAAACCTGATTGAAGCAAACGGTTGATGAATGTACCAGTGCCAGTAAATGGATCGAGTACATGCACGTTATCATCAGCAAAGGTTTTACCAAACTCACTTTTGAGTACGTCATTTACACTATGGATAATAAAGTCCACCACCTCTACAGGGGTATAAACAATCCCTAGTTTCTCGGTCATACGTGGGAAGGCATTTTTAAAGAATGAATCGTATAGAGTTAAAATAATACTTTGCTTACCTTCGGCAGTATTAATGCCTTCTGCTCGCATACGGACTGATTCATAGAAGGAGTTAAGCGTATCCGCTTCTTTTTCTAAGTGATGCTCATTCAGCGCATCAAGCACCTTTTGCATTGCCAAGCTCATTGGGTTATGTTCAGCAAAGCTATGGTCTTTAAATAGGGCATCAAATACAGGTTTAGTAATTAAATGCTGTGCCAACATTTCAATGATTTCAGCATCAGATACGCTATTGTTCAAATCATCACGTAGTTCATGTGCAAATTCGTTGAATGCTGCAATTTCATTTGTATTAGTAGGGTTTTCAAGGATGGCTTGAATACGGTCAATATGAGTTTTAGCAATTTTAGCAACATCACTAGCCCAATCTTCCCAATGATGGCGATTACGCATTTTTTTACGATTTTGGCATATAAAGCACGTTCAATTTCACCAACTTCAAATTCCATTTCTGTTTGCTGAGGCGTTGGTGAGGCAGCTTGCCCAATAGATGATCCACCTCTAGCTTGGGCTTTTGCCTTGCGTTTTTTACCTTCACTTAAACCCGATTGATCAGATGTTTCATTTCCATCAGTCGGTTGTGGCTTTGCTTTTTTAGTCTTTTTAACAACTTTATCTGCAATGGCAATGACTTCCATACGAGATACATCTTTGCCATTAAACTCAAGTTTGTTAATCATGGCATCAAAGCGGTCATCATGTGCGCGTAGGGCATTTAATACTTGCCAAACTACACGATATGCTTCGTTATTATTTAATGCCTGTTCAGGCTCTACACCCGCAGGGATGACGACAGGTAAAATTACGTAGCCCAATTCTTTGTTTGGGGCTTTACGCATGACACGGCCAACAGACTGAACCACATCTACTTGTGAATTACGAGGCGTAAGAAAAAGAACTGCATCAAGGGATGGAACATCAACACCTTCTGATAAACAGCGCACATTTGATAAAATACGGCATGTGTTTTCAGGTGCTTGCTCTTTTAACCATGTGATTTTTTCTTTCTTTTCTGTTGCATTCATACCACCATCAACATGTTTTACCTGACAGTTCAGTTTCAATGATGGGTCAATGTATGGATCTTGTTCTGTTCTGTACAAATGATCCATTTCAGCATCTTGATAAGCCTCTACAACAGCACTAAACATTTCCGTGATTTGTTTAGAACTTACCTTATGTTTTTTACCTTTGTATTCTTTTTCAATGACCTGACAGAAAGCAACTGCACGTTCCATTGGCTTTGCAACTGTACCATCTGGATTATATAAACCTTGTTTAGCTAGTGCTTTCCAACAGCCAACAATTTTTGCAGCATCATCAACTTTTAGAGAATTATTTTCGTCTTTTAATAAGCTCTGCAACTGGCGATTAATGTGGCTTTCTTCAACAGCAAGTACAATTACTTTGTAGTCACATAGAATCCCCATTTTTACAGCTTGTGAGAATGTGATGACATATAAATCTTCACCGTAAAGTGACTTATCATCCATTGAGCAAAGTGTAACTCCCTCTGTTTCTTTAGCTGTATCGCCATAAATACGAGGGGTAGCAGTCATGTATAAGCGTTTCTTCCCTTGTACATAATCATTGTTATGAATACGCACAAATTTAGACTCATCATCTCCTTCAAATGTTGCACCTGTAGTACGGTGAGCCTCATCACAAATGATTAAATCAAATTCAGGAAATCCTGCTTTTTGTGCTTCTGTAATAACATCAATGGAGTGATAGGTAGAGAACACTACATTCATGTCCTCATTGGCTTCATTGGGCTTGAATAAATCTCTAGCTTTGAATGCTCGTACTAAACTTTGAGGATTAGTAGTAGCAGGAAATTTTAAATCGCTAATACCAACTACAATATTGTCATCATCTTTTTTCTTACCAACATCACTATCAGAACAGACTGCAAAGCTACGAATACCAATCATGGTATCTTGCGTCCACTCATCCAGTGTTTGACTTAATAATGCAAGGCTTGGCACAAGGAATAAGACATTTTTGCCACGACCTGCTAATTCTTCTGCAATACGCAACGAAGTAAAAGTTTTACCAGTACCTGTCGCCACGATCAGCAGTTGTTAAAGCATGTTTTACTGCATTTAATGCAGGACGTTGGTGTTGGCGTAGCTGTTTCTTATCACGAAAAACTGGTTTCACATTTGGATCGAAATCAAACTGAGACCAATCAATCAAACTTCCCTCTAAATCAAGAAGTGAGATAGTTGCAACAGGCGGCTGTGCATCCACTAAAGATGATTTGGCATTGTCTGACCAATCATCCGTTGATGCCACAATATAACGATAGGCAAAATATGATTTACCCGACCCACCCAAAAAGCTATCAATGTCTTTTTTTTGAATTTTTGTAGTGTTGTAGTTTTTACATTGAATTGGATGAAAATCACCTTCAATAGTTACCGCTACGAGATCAATACCATAATCTCTTTTATCAGTAATATTTAATTTTTCACCATACTTTTCGACCCAATCAGAATACGATAATACATCGGTATAAATTTCAGCATATTTAGGCTCATTTAAAAAATATTGAACCATTAAATTCTCAAAAGAAGTTCCTTTATCTCGTTGTGTAGTAGACACTTCTTTAATTTTTTCTAATAAATTTAACAGGGCTGACATGCAAATATAACTCCGAAATATGCAAAAGCATTTTTAGTAGAGAATTTAGCATACAAAGACCTATTTTTTATAAATTAAGACGGTATTTTCCCAGTCTAAACCATATCTTTATCCAAAAACTCCATAACTTGATTCATATCTAATTTTGATGAAATTTCCCTTGGGAGCTCCTTATCAAAATTTAGGTAAATTTCTCTTTTCAAATAATATTCTTCATAGCTATCAGCATATGTTTCATAACGTGGGGCAAAATATAGTTTCAAAGTTGGTAATTTTTGATCATCCCATCTTTGTTTGCCACGGCTATATAGAAACAATTTGCCCAATGTATAGAGTCGTCCAACCTGTTGCCGCATCCCTCTAAAAACCGCATAGGTTTGAAAATAGGACTGCCATTTAACGAGATCTTCAACAGCTTTAGTTTTGTGAGTCTGTGAGACATAGCGATTAATAATATTAACTAGATCCGTCTTCTTTTTTACCACAACTTCTTTCTTCCATCTCCAAGTCCAGCTAAAGGGTTTACTTGGAGTTCTATAAAATTTGTCAGAATGTGATTTGTATTTCTTATGAGTCATTCGAACCAATTCTGCTGAACATCCAGAAAAATCTAATTCTAGATAAGGTTTAGACATGACAAATTTAAAACATTCATCATCATTAAAGTACCTGTGGATTAGATCAGTTTCAGCGATAATATTTTCTTTAGAAAAAGACAATGCTTCCATTTCAAAGATTTTATCTTTGCCGATTTGCTCTTGTTGTTCATTAGCGTGAATTGGCTGTTTACTATGTCTATGACTATTAGGCGTGGTGATTAATAAAATAAAAAGCCATCTATTTTCATACATCACATCTTGAACAATCAGATCTGCAATCGGCTTTCCTGTTTTCAGTCGATAATTCCTTTGCCGACTCGTTAAATTTAGGTCATATCTGTCCGTTAGTTTCTCGATGAGTTTCTTAATGTTGGTTGTTGAGCCAATACCATTATCAATACTAAATGATGAGTAAAAGTATGCGCCACGAGTGACTTTGTCCTGAATTTTTTGTGCTGTGTATTTGGTATGAGGGCTGTAATCAATCATTTTTTGTCATCCAACAATACAGTTTAACTGTAAATCAACAATCCACTTTTTCCCTGTGGAATCCCATCTAAGCATTTGTGTCAATCAACAATAGAAATTGTCTCAATTAAGGTGTTTTTACTTTTGAGCTTTGCTCAAAAACCGCTATGGCAAAGCCATAGCTTTATGAATGATCACCTCACTTTGTAAGGTGGCAATTAAGTAGTTCCTAATGACGACACAAACATTATTAGTTAAATTTATATTATTTTAAATTTATTATCAATATTATTGATATTTAAAATTTGATGTACTAATATGAAGTTATCAATCGAATTGTGGACTGACCATCCATCCTTAATTTTCTTCTTTGAAGTTTTGGATGGATTTAAGACCACCATTCAAAACTTTGATACATATTGCCGTGAGTACCTGAACTAACCATTCTTGTACTGCCGATGTAGCGGACTGCTGGGGAAACCTCGCTCGGTACGTTGCAACGGGGGCTGGAGAGCTGCAATGCTCTTCTTCTATCCGTTCATTCAACTTGGATTTAAGAGTTCCTATATGCATTGCATATAAAGTTGTTGGGCGACAAGGACACGGGAGCCTATAAGGAATCTATTCCGAAATGGTCATTTGGTTAGGAATAGCCAGATTAGATTTAAAACTTAGGTTTTGAATTGATACCCTGTTCAAAGTGATACAGTCAGGAGCAGCATAGGATGTGCGATAGTCTCCGTTAATAGCTGAGTGTGTATGCTTGATCGAGGCAAGTGAACAACTTGCGAAAAGTATGCTCATTTCCAATCACGATGGCTGCTGAGAGTACCGTGAGGTACTAGGACTTCGAGCCTAACGGTGGAGAAGTTGGCACCATTTGGCGCAAGCTAAATGGGTCGCTGGATAGCTTAAACGTGTAACGGCATTAATCGATAGATGCTGATTGGAGTGTAAGAGTTTTACCCTTTATAAAGTTGTGTATACATCATATCCCGATAAAACTAAGGAACTACGGTTGGGGGAAACAGGAAGTATGTATGCAAGCGAGAGGATAAACGGTCTGCACATTAAGACACTTTGAAATAACTTGGGAAGCACTGTATGAAGGACTTAAATTGGTTAAAGGTCTGTTAATTTATACAGTGTGGGAGCGATGGCAAGTAGCGCATATAAAGCAGGTTCTACCTGTGGAAGTTGTGATACAGATCTTCATTAAAAAGAACTGTATTAAGTGAGATAGCTAGCTTAAAGCGAATCCTAAAACAGTCTGATTGATCAGATTGCTCACTGCGAAAGCTTGAGTCGGCACATATGAAAATATGTTCGGCAATATGTTAGAAGAAGGTTAAGGGAATACTTGGTCGTATTCCTATGTTTGAGCTTGGTCGCTCAAACTAGACCATGATTGATGAAGTATGAGTATTCTTAAGTTTGGTCACTGAAGAAATATTGCTTATACGGAGTTGCTAGGTTCTTTTTAATCTAGCTAATGTTCACACGGACATGAAAAATATAAGTGTCTCGCTCTTCCATCTTAGGCGAGAAAAAACTAAATCCCCGATTTAGAAATTTGAAGTGGAATATGGCTTAAGTCAGCATGAAAAAATTGAGCAGCCAATAAAGGCGTAAGAATTTGCACAAGAAAGTGCATTAAAAATCACTATAAGGCTCGATTTCATTTGGAACGAGCCTTGTTTTTTCATGTATTATTTACTCAAATAAAGATAAAATGTATGGTGCTTTGTATGGTTGATTTTTTTAATTAATTAAAATTATTTAAAATCAATGCATTATCATTACAGTTTAGTAGACGCCACCCCACCAAATTCTTAAATTCATATGAAGTTACATAACTAAATATGACTTAAAAAGCCTTAAACATCAGTGTTTAAGGCTTTTTTTATGCATATACATAAATAGTGACGAATATGTATATAGTCAAACCGTTTAATTACCCATACACTCGTTAAAGAAACGACTAAAAAGCTTATCTATTGAGTTAACCAACCATTTTTTCCTTTTGCTTTCACCCATGCCCACATTTTTTCAATAGGATTAAGGTCAGGACTATACGGTGGTAACCAAAGTATTTGATGTCCATGTTGGGTTAATAGATCTTGTATATCTTGTCGTTTATGGAAGGCTGCATTGTCCATGACTATTACACTATTCGAGGGTAATTCTGGTAATAAAAACTGATCTACCCAAAAATAAAATACATCCGAATTTACTTTGCTATCAAATAAACCCACTGCAAATAACTTACCCTCATGGATTGCTCCTATTGCATTGGTTTGATTTTTTAATTGCCAATTATATGTTCCATAACAAGGAGTTCCCTGTTTTGAATAACCATAAGGTCTATGTTCATGAGATTTAAATCCACTTTCATCAAGATAGATGATCGGGTGTTGATACCTTAATCGGTTTAAATCTTTTAAATACTGTTCTCTGAGTTCTGTTTTTGCTTTCGGGTGCCGTAAGGTCTTTTTTTAACTGTGATTTTTAGACGCTTGAGCGCATCTCCAATGGTAGAAGTACCACAACCAAAACGAGCAGCGCGTTCATATTGATAATCATCAGGATATTGCTCAACATCTGCACGTAAGGCATCATCATCAACTTTAGATGGTTTTCTTGGCCGAGTTCTTTTTATTTCGATTCGCTTTTTCCATTCGACAATTGTATTTTTATTAATTTCGAAGTGCTGAGCAACCGCTCGGATAGATTGACCTTCTTCAAGCTTGGCTAATATTTTCTTTCTAAAATGTATTGGATAACTCATATCGGTATTGTATGGGTTTTTGGCGTGCTGACTATACAACTTCAAGAGAAATAATAAATATAACTTTCATTTCAACCATCTAGGTTCAAATCCACTTTTAGGGCTTGAGCTTTTTTTTATTGGGGCGATTCGTCCCCAAATGTCCCACCAAAAAATAAAACAACCGCATTTGAATCATTCAAACGCGGTTTGATTTTTAACATCCATGGTTCAGTAAACTAATCCCATCGGCATCCTACTTAGTCAAAATCTTGCTTAATATTCATAGCCATTATGGATTGACCATTTCTGCAATTTGCCATAATAGATTTCATCATTAAACAGCAGACCTGCTTTAGATGCAGCATTACTTTCTTCGGTTGGGCAGAAACCGTCATCACAATCGGCATCAACAACCCAGCAACCACGCACAAATAATACTTTATTGCCTTCTTGCTCCAATTGTTTCTGTACGCGATCAATTGCTTCATACAGGTGATCTGCACCTAAATATGCGGTCAAATACGCATAAGAGCCTGTTTCATCGGAAGCTTTACGGAACTCAACACCCACACAAAATAAATGTTTTTTCATTCTAGGCTCCTTGTCATTTTATACAACTAAACTAATCTTTAATTTGGTCTAGGTCTAGTGCTTTTTCTTACACTTAACAATACGTTACCTATTCAGCATATTGCAGTTCAGACTAAAAACCGAATATGCCAAAATCAGACTTAAGCTTTAATCGCTGTATGAAGGACGCGTCGCTTTGCTTTGATCTGCATATTCATAAATGGTGTCTAAATCTTTTTGAATGGCAGCCGCAACTCGGCTAGGCATCAACTGATTCAGTTTGACAAAGACTTTTTCAGGATACCCGACCTGATAGGATTGACGCGCTGTGTGCAAAAACTGATACAGCTCTTGCGCTACACATTCAGGTGAATCTACTTTTGTACCCAGTTTGCTATTCATTTCAATCACATCGGGATTGTTCATACTGGTATGGGTCGCGCGTGGTGAGAAATATCTAAAACGAATGGCGGTCTGACTATACTCTCGCGCCAACGCTTCAGTTGCACCACGCAAAGCAAACTTACTCGCGCAATAACTCACATAGCCAGGATAGCCGATACTGCCAAACGTCGAGCCGATATTGATGATCTGACTCGGCTGACTGTCCGACATATAGGGAATCACGTCCTGAATCAATTGCAGTGCATAAGCCACATTGACTAATAGCATTTGCTCAATGGTATCCTGTGATTGCTGCGCAAACAAACAAAAATCATTCATGCCTGCATTGTGAATATAGTAATGAATTGGCTGTTTTAATGCGGCAAGTGCCTGAATAAAATCATGACGACTGCTGGCATCAGTTAAGTCACAACGCAGACTGTGTAATTGCAACTGAGGATGCTGCTGCGCCAGACTTTGCCCTAGTTGTTGCAAGGTGTCTTGCTTACGCCCAACTAAAATTAAGTTTAAGCCTTTGTCTGCAAAATGATGCGCAATCGCATGACCAATCCCGCCTGTTGCCCCGAAAATCACCGCAGTTAAATTTGACATAAAAGATACTCTCAATTTTAAGATATTCGATACAACTCAATTATAAAAAGGCAGGATTCAGTCCCAAGCCCATACAAATATAGAGTTTACGATCTTCTAATGGCACCAATATTTCACGTCTGCCATGCATAAAGCGCTTATTGTCAATGAGCACCACATCACCATCTTGCCAGTCAATTTCTGAGGTTTCACGCTCGCAACGTTCTGCCAGTTCTTCCAATAATTCTGCTTCGATTTCGCTGCCATCGGCAAAGTAAAAATGCGGCTTTTCGTAATTATAAGAAGGCCCCAGCAAGGTGTTGGCAAAGGCAGGCACGGCTTTTAAATTGTCATGGCGAATCATCGGCATGCTCAAATCATACTGCACACCTTCATCATGCGCAGGGCGAATCCGTTGTCCAGGAATCATCTCAATAAAATGAGCGAATTCCTGCTGCCCGACCTGTGCAGCATCGGCAATATTGAGTGCAGTTGCCACATACTTTTGCCACATTACTTTGGGTAAGTAACGGCTGATGGTCATGGGTTCAGCAAATTTCTGCTTCAGTGTGTCAGGCAGTTTTTTCCATACCTCATGTCCATCACATAAAGTAGTCTGCGAACCACGCGAAGCACTTTTTTCACTAAAAAAAGCAATGATGTCAGGCGGCATTGGGGTTGAGCCATTTTCAATATGCAGCCCCATTGCCTGCGTACCTGCATCTACTTTTTGCGATTGTCTAGTTACATTTTCACGTGCAGGGTCATAGGTCAGCTTTTGGCAAATATTGCTCATCAGCCGACTAAACGCATTCACATCATAATGTTCATTTCTGAGTAAAACCCAACCGTGTTCCACCAAACGATCTTTAATTTGTTGTGGTAAATGTTTGAATTGCTGTTGTGCAATATTCATGTGATTTCTCTCTATCTCTATTGATGACTGACAGGTTGATGTCTATCTGTGAAACATCTTCAAGATCAGCCATTTAATACGTTGTAGGATGCGCCAAAGCTGTCTGATACTGTTGCTGAATGATTGCTCTACGCAATTTTCCGTTATCGGTTAACATCTGATTATTTAAAGAAAAAGGTTGTGCGGCACGGCACCAGTGTTTAATTTGGGCATAATCAGGCATGCGGGTATTGGCACGATAAATCGCGGCTGCCAATTGCGCATCTGAACGATGTTCTGTGGCATAAATCACTGCAGATAATGACGGCTGTGCTTCACCAAACACGGCAATCTGCTGAATTTCGGGTTCATTCAAACTGTTCGATTCAACCCATTCTGGTGAAATATTGCGCCCAAAACTGCTGACAATAATTTGCTTGATACGTCCCGTAATATATAAATAGCCATCTTCATCAAAATAACCTGCATCGCCTGTGTGAATATCGGCTGATACCACATCCTGCTCACGGCCAAGTTCATGCATATATCCCAACATGGCATTGCCTTTAACTACCACTTCTTGATTGGCAGCAATTTCGACTTGAACATGCGGCAATACACGTCCAACACTGCCAATTCTGCGAGCTTCCGGCAGGTTTAAACTCACAACAGATGCACATTCAGACAGACCATAACCTTCATAAACAGGTAAATTGAATTGCTGACACTGCTTGAGTAAATCTGCAGACACTTTGCCGCCACCCACAGCAATAAACTTCAAAGTGCGTAAGCCCGCATCTCCGTGTTGATGGATATATTCCACAATAGCTTTGAGCATTTGCGGCAATAAAATCACACTTTCAATGCGATATTGCTGTACGGCATCGACAAAGCGAGAAACATCAAACTCATGGTTAGACAGCAAACCAAACTGGCTGACTTCAGCCACCACCACTGCACGTCCCATGTGAAAAGGCACATACACGCCTGCGATATTTTCAAGCAATGTTGCAAATGGAATTAGACACAAATGCCGCCCAAGCTGGCTGCTTTGTAATGCCTGACTTAAAGAGTGCGTAATTGAATTGATGGTAGCTTCTGCCAAACACACACCTTTGGGTGTACCTGTACTACCCGAGGTATAGGTGATTTTTGTAGGCTGCTCAGCAGAATTTGGGGATAAATGCAGTTTTGCTGTTTCAACGCTTAGACGAAACAACTGCCCTTGATATAAATCTGATGGCGGCAAAAACTGCGCATGAACTGCATGAATTACTTCCAACAAAGCTTCGGGGATAGCTGTATTTCCAATAGCCGAGTTAAGATTGGACGGAGTATCGCCTTGTGTGGTATCTGTCAAAATACACAGCAACTCCGCTTGGCTGTCATGCAGTAAATGTTGCACTTGTGCAGCAGTAAAAAATAAAGGCACAGGAATGACTGTCATTGCAGCTATACGCGCGGCTAAATCGACCACAATCCAATCGGCCTGATTCACACCCCACAATGCCAAACGCTGTACTTGATAAGTCGCCAATTCTGCACTGAGCAACTCCACCCGTTGTTGTAATGTGGCATAACTCAGTGTGGTTTGTGCCGTCACAATGGCTTCACGTTCAGGGTCTATTTGGGCATAGTAATTCAGGTTTTCAAACAACTCATTCATCTTTCAATTTCCACCTTTCTGCATGACCTTAGGCATAAAAACAATATTGCTGTTGCGTGACCGCCAACGCTGCTGCAACGTCAATCGCCAGTACATAAGGCTTCTGTTGGTAATAACTGCCCCATTGATGCCGCGGATCACCCAATGCTTCAGGGTTGGCTTTTTCTATTACCTGAAAATGCAGTCCCATTTGGTGTAACACATAGCGCACCGCTGCTGTTCCTGTGCAAACTGCCCACGACACATTGTTCTGCGATAAATGAAACACCAAAAAAGCCACCATCAATTTGGCTTTGCTTATGTCTTGCGCGGCCAAATTACCAATTTCAACTATCTGCGCGCGCGTTACAGGCACTTGGCTCAATTGGGTTAAAATGATTTCAATGGGCGCATCTAAATACTGTTCCAAAAAGGCTTGGTTCTCGCCCAATGGCTGCATGCCAATCACCACTTGCATGTCGTGGTTTACATAACCCGCAAATAAGGTATCTGAAAAAGTATTTATGGATGCCTGATGGACTTTTTGGTATTTATCTCGAATAAAATGCTCTAGTTCCAAGCGTTGTTCGCTAGCATCTCGGCTCACCGTTGTCACATTTAAATGTTGTGCTGTTGTCTGTGCTTGAATCACCGAGGCATAGCTGTGTAATACATCTAAATGTGGCTGTTCTAGGTTCAACTGTTTTGAGTTCGTTTGTGGTTTATACGGCTGCGCTACAGACGCATATCCGATAAATTGTTTTTTATTTTTTTTCTGATGGAAATTCTCATCCAGAAAATGCGTTTGACTGGATGATTGAGCATCAAAATTAAATTTGATCATGTGCATCACATTGGATATAAAATAAATCAATGCTCAAGATAGAAATCTAAACTTAAAGAAAACTTAAGTCGCTACAAACTGTCACAATTCAAAAATTTTTTTATGCACACAAAAAAAGGAGCTGATTACTCAACTCCTTAGATATCTAAAACAATAGGCAAAACACAATTGTTCGCGCCCTAGCTTAGATTTTAATAGGCATAAGACGCTATTGCCGTTGCAATGGGTTTATCTTCATCATTCACCATCGTCATTCGCATAGTGCAACCTTTACGCCCTAAACGTAAAGTTTCCGCACGGGCAATAAAATACTTGCCACGTCCTGGCGCTAAATAATCCACCCGCATATCTACCGTAGCCAAACGGGTGACTTTTTTTATGGTGTCGGGCAAATTATCAGGTTTACTACTTTTATATAACTCACCCATCGCCACAATACCGCCCACACTATCCAAAATGGTTGCAGCAACACCACCATGTAAAATTTGAAATGCCACATTGCCTACCATATACGGTTGCATCTCAATATATGCTTCAATTTGACCATCTACCACACGCATGCTCATGCCATTGTGTTGAAAAAATGGCGATCCATTAAATGCATTGACCAATTGTCTTAGCACGATCTCAATATCGACTTTCGCGCCTAAATGTATATTCCCAGTCCAATTTTTCTCTGCATTACTCATAACGTGCCCAAAAGTCCAAACAACTCAATTTACCAACAATAAAAAAAAGCCAATGTATGCCCAAATGAAATTTAAGGGGCTACAATAGTTGTCTAGTTTAATACCGATCAGTGAGATTTTTATGACCTATACGTTCAATCGCCCTGCATTTCCTGCCACTCGTATGCGTCGTATCCGTAAAAATGATCAATTACGCGCCATGGTGCGCGAAACTCACTTAAGCACAGATCACTTGATTTATCCTGTATTTGTTTTACCAGGACAAAATCAAACCCAAGATATCCCAAGCATGCCCAACATTCAGCGTTTATCGGCAGACCTATTACTCAAAAAAGCCGAGCGTTTAATGCAACTAGGTGTATCTAAACTGGCCTTATTTCCAGTCACGCCACAAGAAGATAAAAGCTTAAACGCAGAAGCGGCATGGCGTGAAGATGGCTTGGTGCAAAACACACTACGCCTGCTAAAAAAAGAATTGCCAGAGATGGTACTGATTACCGATGGTGCACTCGATCCATACACCACGCATGGTCAAGATGGCATTATTGATGACACAGGCTATGTACTGAATGATGAAACCGTTGAATGTCTAATTAAACAGGCTTTAAGCCATGCCGAAGCGGGTGCAGATGTCGTTGCGCCAAGTGACATGATGGATGGTCGTATTGGGGCGATTCGTCAGGCGCTCGAAAGCAACGGGCATATTTATACCTCTATCATGGCCTACTCTGCCAAATACGCTTCTAGCTTTTACGGTCCTTTCCGTGATGCCGTTGGTTCTTCTAGCAACCTGAAAGGCGGCAACAAATACAATTATCAAATGGATATTGGCAACCGTGCCGAAGCCTTGCATGAAATTGCACTAGATATTCAAGAAGGTGCAGACATGGTGATTGTAAAACCAGGCATGCCTTATTTAGACATTGTACGTGAAGTGAAAGATAACTTTGGTGTGCCCACCTTTGTCTATCAAGTGAGTGGTGAATACGCCATGCTTGCTGCAGCGATTCAAAATGGCTGGTTGTCGGACAGCGTGATTATTGAATCGCTGATGAGTTGCCGCCGTGCAGGTGCAGATGGTATTTGGACGTATTTTGCCGAAGAAGCAGCACTCAAACTTAAAAATATGGCATAAAACAGAGGCTTTCATGCACATCGCAATTATTGGTGCAGGCATCAGCGGTTTGTTGTCTGCACTCGAACTGGTAGAGCAAGGTTGCTCTATCAGTATTTTTGATCAACAACAGGCAGCACAAGCCGCATCATGGGCAGGGAGTGGAATTCTATCTCCCATGTATCCGTGGCGTTATCCTCAAGCGGTCAATGACTTAGCTCAATTTGCCAAACTACAGTACCAAGCATGGAATGAAAAACTCAAACCCATCACAGGCATTGATTTTGAAATCCATGAAACAGGCATGCTGATTTTTGATGAAGATGATTTTGAAATTGGTTTAAATTATGCCGAGCGTCATCACGAACCGATGCAGCAAGCCGAATATCTGAATCGGGAACAGCTCGAACAAATTAACCCGCATATCCATCCTAAATTTAAACAGGCTCTGTATTTTTCACAGCTTGCCAATGTGCGCAATCCACGTTTATTACAATCGCTCACGCAATATTTAAAACAACATCCGCGCGTGCGTTTTTTTGAACACTGTCCAATTCACCAATTTCAGATCATTGAAAATCGTATTCAAGCCATTCAATCTGCCGATGGCCGCTTACATCAAGCAGATCATATCGTGCTTGCAACAGGTGCATGGTCACAGCAATCGGCGACGCAACTGGGTTTAGAGATTCCTATACAGCCTGTGCAGGGGCAAATTGTATTGTTTAAAACCCCTGCACAATGGTTACCCAGCATGTGCATGAACAAGGTGATGTACTTGATTCCACGTCAAGATGGCCATGTGCTCTGCGGTTCAAGTATGCGTCATGTTGGTTTTGATACTTGCCCTGACCCACAAATTAAGCAGGATATTTTAAGTGCCTGTTTTGAAATGGTGCCTGAACTGGCACAATTCCCTATTGTGAAACAATGGGCGGGTTTACGTCCAGGCTCGCCTACAGGTGTGCCGTATATCGGCAAAGTACCAAACTTGAATAATGTTTGGGTGAATTTCGGACACTTCCGTAATGGCTTATGTATGGGCACTGCTTCAGCGCAGTTATTAAGACAGCTCATGCTTGGGCAAGAGACAATTGTTGATCCTGCTGCTTATGATCCAAAACAGTTACAGCCAACTTCTATCAATGCATAATGTTCAGCATCATCCTCCGTTTACGTAGAGGATGATGCACCCAGACAAGCCGCTAGCGCCTGTTCAAGTTTTGGATATTGAAAGTAATAGCCCGCGTGTTCTAACGCTTGTGGTTTGACATATTGCCCATTGAGCACCAATTGTGATTGCTCGCCCAATAGCCAACGTAAAACAAAAGCAGGTAACACAAAAAATGGACGACGCTTTAAAAGCCGAGCTGCTGTTTTGGCAAAGTCCTGCTGACTGGTTTTTTCAGGTGCAACGACATTCAGAATTTTGGCGTCTACAGTTTGCGTCATTAACCAGTGAATGACCTGTAAAACATCTTGTATATGCACCCATGCAACAGGCTGCCGTCCATGCCCAATCCGCCCGACGGCATTTAAACGAATTGGTAATAACATTTGCGGTAAAATGCCGCCACCGCGTCCAAACACCACGCCCAAGCGCATAATTTTGGTATTTTGCTGGCTGAAGCTTAATGCAGCCTGTTCCCATTGCTGGCACAACTGCGACATAAAAATATCTTGTGCTGCACTGTGCTCGGTACACAATCCTAGCCATTGTTCCTGTGGATCAATTCCGTAATACCCCACAGCCGAGCCTGAAATAATACACTTTGGAAAAATACGGCGCTTTTCAAGATATTGATATAAGTGCAGTGTGGTCTGAACTCGACTATCAAGCAATTTTTGTTTGCGTGCTGCTGTCCATCTGCCCTGCCCAATACTTTCTCCCGCCAAATTAATTACATAATCAATTTGGTCGGTGTCGAGTTCATCTAACTGCTGAATCCAGCGTAATTGTGGATGTTTGGATACTCGATTAGGCTGTCGGGTTAGCCCCACCACCCGATAATCCTGTTGCAATAAAAATGGCAACAACTGTGAACCAATAAAACCACTTGCCCCTGTTACCAGTACCAAAGGTTTATGCATCTTCCAGTCTCAGCATGAGAAAAAATATACTGTTAGCTATACGTGATTAAGGCTGAATATTCAAGTCTGAGCAAATCACCACATCATGACTAATCATGTATATTTAAATAAAATCAGTCACACATAACTATTTTTGCAAGCCAAACATTTTAACTGCCATACGCTGAGCCTGTTTGCCATAAAACCAATAGGTCAGCAAATACAATGGAATTGCGATCAATACGAACATGATCACTACCACGCTCATAAATTGCGGCTGTTGTACATACTGTAAAAAATCTTGCCAAATGCTGGGGTTTTGGCGAGAAAATATGGCCAAACCTAATAATAAAAATGCCAAGTTATAGCCCCAAAAAATCAGGCTAAATCCTAAAGTAAATGTCTTACGTTCCTTGTCATTCGGTGCGCGGCGTTGTTGTTTTAAAAACTTATACAGCACTAAAATCATGGCAACCAAATAAGGCACCGCAGTTAAAATCCCACCCACACCCGCAGGTAATAATGCAGCCAACACGCCACAAATACAGGTCATCACAAAGCAATATAAGAAAAACCAGAGAAAATAACGGCTTAGCGATACCATGAAGATAACTCAGACAAAAGATTCATCTTAGTATAAAAAAAAATGATTTTTTTTTCATGAAATTGTCAACCGAATACAAAAGCCTGACGTTAAATAGGCTACAAGGTCACAACAACCGTTAATGTGTATGGCATCCACAATATTTTCGGTGACCTACTAAAGCAATAAATCGCATACAGTCATGCTTTGAACATCAGCCCAAGCTTTACTGTATCGCAAGTTTTTTTGACCGACGATTTCATCATCACTCGAATCGTCGGTCTTTATTTTTTAAGGTCTTTTTTATATCAAATATCTAGCATCTGTATTTTATCTTCCCTAATTTTCTATACAGATCACGACATTTTTTTGCCCTTATTTTTAAAACTCATGCGACCTAAATTGTCGTTTTAAAAGCAGAAAACTATTTTTTCGCCACAGTGTTACGCTCGATTATGTTAAGTTATCCTATAATTCAACATCAAGATTGGAACACCTATGGCTGTTCATTTTTTACATACTTCTGATTGGCATTTGGGACAATTTTTCCATCACCATGAACGTGAATATGAACATACTGCATTTTTGAATTGGCTCTTAACTCAAATTAAAAGCAAACAGCCGAATGCCCTGCTCATTGCAGGCGATATTTTTGATGTAGTGAATCCTGCTTCGAGCGCTCAAAAACAACTCTATCAATTCCTCACCGATGCGCATGCGCTTGCCCCACACATGCGAACCTTAATGATTGCTGGTAATCATGACTCTGGATATCGCATTGAGCAAGTTGAACCCTTTTTGGATCGTTTCAATGCCAAAGCTGTTGGTGTAATTGGCAAAACAGCCGAGCAAAAATTAGATTTAGATAAACTCTTAGTGCCTATTTATGACGCTGCGCAAAATATTGTGGCGTGGTGTCTGACTCTACCCTATTTACGCAGTGCAGAAATTACTGGCTTAAATGAGCATAGCAGTGACAATCAATCTGCGGTCGCTTATTTGCATCAACAACTCATTGCAGAAGCCAAAGTCCGTAAACAGCCCGATCAAGCTTTGATTTTAATGTCACATGCGCACATGCAAGGCGGCGAAACCTCCGACTCAGAACGCCCAATTGTAGTGGGGAATGAAGAAGCGTTATCGACTGCGCTGTTTGATGAGGTGATTGACTATGTCGCACTAGGACACTTACACAAACCGCAACAGGTTGGACAGCCACACATTCGCTATAGCGGTTCACCCATCCCCTTATCATTTAGCGAGCTGAATTATAAACACCAAGTTCTTGAGGTCAGAATTGACCCGTTGCAGGCAGATGCACAGCGTTTCCAATATGAAAGCTTGCTTATTCCACGCACGGTAGAGCTGCTTCGGATTCGCTGCGAACTTTCTGAATTAATTACTGAACTAAATCAATTACCAAAAGATGAAATTGCAGAAGTCTGCGCACGGCATTTTTTAGAAATTGAATATGTCAGCGATGCACCACCACCCATTGATTTACGTCAACAAATTGAACAGGCACTACCTGCCAACCGCTATCGTTTACTGCGCATTGCAAGACGCTTTCAAAATAGTGAAAACTCCAACTTGCAACAATCAAAAATTGATTTAGAACCGCCAACGCCTGAAAAATTATTTTTAGATTTATGGGAAAAAATGGGCTATCAACCTGATCCAGAAGTAAGCCAAGATTTTTTACAGCTTTTGGCCGAAGCCCAACAAGAACTTGATCTGAATAAAGCTTAAGGATTTGCCATGAAAATTTTACGTTTAAGTTTAAATAATTTGGCATCTTTGGCAGGCACCCATGTCATCAATTTTGAAGATGAGCCATTGGCACAGGCAGGTTTAATTGCAATTACGGGCAAAACGGGTGCAGGTAAATCGACTTTGCTCGATGCCATGTGTTTGGCACTTTATGATGAAATTCCACGTTTAAGAGGTGCTACAGGCAGCCTGACTGATACCGCAGGCAAAGAGATTTCCTTAAAAGACTCAAAACACATTTTACGTCGTGGCACGACTTCTGGCTTTGCAGAACTTGAATTTATCGCGCTCGATCAAAAACGCTATTCGGCACGTTGGCAAATACGCCGTGCGCACAACAAAGTAGATGGTAACTTAAAAGTTGAACGTGCCATTACCTGCCTAGATGAGCAACGGGTTTTAAATCAAAAAATTTCTGAAGCTACGCCAATTGTAGAGCAGTTGATTGGCCTTAGTTTTGAGCAGTTCACTCGAGCAGTCTTATTGGCACAATCGGAAGTGGGTGCATTTCTCAAAGCCAAAGACCATGAACGGGCAGATTTACTCGAATATTTAACCAATTCGCAAATTTTTACAGAAGTCAGTAAACGTGCAGCCGTTAAGTTTAGTGAAATTAAACAAAAACGGACAGATCTTGAAAATGTCATGGGGCATGTGGTGCTCCTCAGCGAGGAAACACTGAAAGGCTTAGAAGTCCAAAAACATGAACTGAGTCAGCAGTTAGCTTTACTGACCCAAACCGAAAAACTGTATGAAAATGATGTGAAATGGCACAAAGATTGCCATGAACTCTATGCCAGCACCCAAGCTAAAAAAGAAATATACGATGTTCAAGTCGATGCCGATCTTAAACTCGCCTCGCAAAAACAATTGCTCAGACATTTAGATGAATTTCAAACTATCCGTGAGCAATTTGTGTTACGTCAGCAAGCGGATACCGAGCTAAAAAACCTGAATCAGCAGCTTTTGAAATTTGAACCAAACTTGCAACAAGCTGAACTCGCACAACAGCAAGCGATGAGTCAGCAACAGCAAGCGGAGAAAGAACTTCAAGCATGGCAGCAACATGTAGAGCAATTGAAGCCACAACTTGAAATTGCGGCACAGTTACAACATGAAATTTCCAGCAAACTCCAGCAATATACCGCTTTGGATGCCGCACAAAAATTATTTTTAGCGCAGCAAATTCAGCCTGTACAAAATGACTTAAACCAACTGACCGCTCAACTTGCGACTGAGCAACAACAACAGCAACACTTACAGCAACAATTCAAACAGACTGCTGCATGGGCAAATTTTGATGAAAACTTAGCCCTTACGCTGCAACGTCTACAAGATTATTTGCAGCTTGAACAGCAACTGCGTCAGCAAAACCCAGAGCTGTTCCAATCGGCATTAGATACCTTAATTGAGCAACAACAACATACACAACAACAACTTTTGGTTTGGGAAAAACAATATCAACACCCTGAACAACTTGAGCAGCAACTCACGGCAGAGCAACAGCAATTACAATATACTTTAAAGAGTGTGCATGTTTTAGAACGCTTGCAGCAAGCACTTGAACAATGGCAACAACAGACCACTTTATTTGAGCAATTACAACAGCGTCAGCAAGAAACTTTAAGCTTGCAACAGCAGACACAGGCTCAAATTCAAACCCAACAGCAGCAAGTACAAATTACTGAACAAGCCTTGCAACAATTACAGCAAATCTTTGAACAGCAGCGTTTATTACAGCATCAAAGTGTGCAGGATTTACGTTCCCAACTGAAACCGAATGAAGCGTGTATGGTCTGCGGTAGCCATGAACATCCGTTTATTCAACATGAAAACTTACTCAGTGACGCTTTAAACCAATTGCAGGATCAGCAATTGCAGCAGGCCAAAACTGAATTTGAGCATGCGCAAAAACAGTTACAGCAATTGGAGCGTGATTGCAGTCAACACAATGCAACTTATCAGCAACAACAACAACGTAAACTTGAGCTGCAACAGCAACTTGAGCAACAGCAGACATTGGTACAACAGCTTACAGCGTCCTTATCATTAGATGTGGATGCGGCGCTGCCTGTTGCTAAGCAAATTGAAAGCGTGCAGCAACATTGGGCAACCACATATCAGTCCACTCAACACTTGCAGCAGAGCATTCAACAGGCAAACGACACCCTAAAACAATGGCGCAATGCTGCACAGCAGGCAGAACAACTCAAATATGCTATTCAACAGCGCCAAGACCTTGCACAGCGTTTACAGCCTATTTTGTCACTTTTAGATGCAGAACAAAAACTTGCTTGGCTCAATCAACCGATTGAATACTATCAAGATGCCTTGCAACAGTTAGAGCAACGTCATCACTTACAGCAGCAGCAAGTTCAACTGAGCAAAACGATAGAACAACTGACTCAACAACAGCAGCAAGTGCAAGAAAAGTTGCTATTTTTACAACAGCAACATGCCGAGAAAACCCAACAACTGCAGCACATTAAAACTGCAGGCAGTGAGTTACGTGATCAAATTAAGCAACTGACAAAAACCCATGCGGGATGCGAATATCAGACCTATCAAGAATGGCAGCAGGCTTTAGATCAGCAACAACAGCAACTCAGTCTTGCACTTAACACACAACGCACCGTACTTCGCCAAGCAGAACAGGTGTTAAATGACTTACAACTACAAAAACATGGTTTGGACAGTAAAATTCAACAGCGCATGCAGCAACACACTGAATGCCAGCAATACATTGCAACGTGGCAAGCGGCACACACGCACTTTCAAGCCAGCGTCATTGATGAATGTTTACAGATTTCTTATGCTGAACATCAGCAAATACGCAAGATGATACAGCAACAGCAAAACAGTTTGGAAAGTGCTAAAACGGCTTGGCAAACGCTAGAAGAACAATATCAAAAGCACTTGAAACAACAGCCGCAACTGACTTTTGACGAGGTCACCACTCAACTTGCTGCACTACAAACAGACAAAGCCAAACAACAGCAAGACTATAATGACATTGAGGCGCAACTACGCATGAATAGCACCAATCAGGGGATTTTTGCAGCCTACCAGACTCAAATTGAAAGTATCAAAGCTGAAGAATATCGTTGGGGACGTATTTACGATTTAATTGGGCATAAAGAAGGGACAAAATTTAAGAAAATTGCCCAAGAACATCACTTGGATATTTTGGTGGAATACGCCAATCAGCAATTACTACCACTCAGTTCGCGTTATCAATTGCATCGTATTCCTGACAGTTTGGGTTTGGCGATTATTGATTTAGACATGAACAGTGAAATTCGCCCTGTTCTATCTTTATCAGGTGGAGAAACCTTTTTAGTTTCTTTAGCGTTAGCACTGGCTATTGCCAATATGGCATCTGGTTCAATGAAGTTGGAATCATTATTTATTGATGAAGGTTTTGGCACACTCGATCCAACTTCCTTACACATGGTGATGAATGCCTTAGACCATCTGCAAAGTCAGGGACGTAAAGTGGTGTTGATTTCGCATATTCAGGAAATGCACGAACGAATTCCTGTGCAAATTCAAGTCAAACCTGTGGGTGCAGGGGCAAGTGAAGTCAATGTAGTGGGTTAAAGCCAATACTGCCTAAAATCTGAAAATTATTTGTCGATTGAAGAATTATTGAGATGACCGTGAGATTTCAGATTTTAGGCTTCCCTGAAGTTGTATTGAATTTATTTTAAAATCACCCACACTTTAAGTACTTAATTTTATGGATATAAAAACGATTATTCTCTTTGTTGTATTGCCCAGTTTAAGTATTATTTTTCTCACGTGGTTAGTACGTTTCCCTAAATTTTGGGTTTTTAAAGCGGTTTTAATTTTTGAAATCCTCCTCACCGTCTGCACTTTAGTCATTGAGTTGGATGCAAGAAAAACACCCGGAAATAGCGGTTGGATCATCATTTTTACAGGCTTCTTTCAGTTCTGTTTTTTGCTATTTTTACTCATTGCCCGTATTCGAATCTGGATAGAAAATAAATCTTGAATGTCCACTTCACCTGTTTACTAGACTTACTAGACGGAAGTGACGCTTTCTAAAAAATAGTAAAGGTGATTAGAAATAATCTACATAAGCCAAAATTTTGACAGCTTTACGACACAAAACTAAAAAAGCCTCGACATCCTGTCGAGGCTTTCTAGATTCAGTTTTTGGTATAACTCCTGTCGTACCAAGCACTTCCGTGTTGTTCTATTTCTTATTCTTCTTATTTAGGAAACTCCCTGTTTCCCGATAAGTTCATAATAAGAAAATCCAGCCTTCAGCACTAGCCGCAAAATTCCGCATTTCGTGTCAGCCAAAACGTACAAGGTAGCGTTTGCTAAATCTAGTCGCTTTTCTAGTGTATTTAAAGCTTAAGCCTTGGAATAGTCACGTGCACCAAACAATGCTGTCCCAATGCGCACCATGGTTGAACCTGCTGCAATTGCAGCATTTAAATCGCCCGACATGCCCATACTCAAAGTATCCCAATCTTCAGGCTGTGCATGTTGTACTTTAACTGCATCAAACAATTGTTTGGCATCCTGAAACGCTTGCGGATGATTGGGCGCAGGAATCACCATCAAACCGCGCAGTTTTAAATGCGGTAATTGGCTGATCTGTTGGACTAACTCTGCGACTTCACTCGGCTGACAACCATCCTTCGTGTCTTGCGCATCAATATTCACTTGCAAACAAATATTCAGGGGCGCTTGTTGAGCATCGCGCTGATTCGATAAACGCTCGGCAATAATTAAACGATCTACCCCATGCACCCATGCAAACTTTTCTGCCAAATGCTTGGTTTTATTGCGTTGCACATGCCCAATAAAGTGCCATTCAATTTCTAAATCACTCAAGGCCTGCATTTTATCCAAAGCTTCTTGCAAATAATTTTCGCCAAAAGCGCGCTGCCCTGTCGCATACATTTCACGCAAGGCGTCACCCGGATGAGTCTTAGACACCGCCAATAATTGCACCGTATTTGGCTCGCGCTGCGCCAACTGACATGCGTGTTGAATTTGTTGCAAAACCTGAGTGCGCATAAGCTGCAGATTATTCATTGATGCATTTCTCATTTCATTCATCTTTTTTTTCCTTGTCCAGCAACTAACAGTTGGTTAAGCTGATGGAAAGCCGTATTATTCTATCAAAATAATTAAGATTTAATTGATCTCGGGGACTTTATGGATATTACAGAATTATTGGCGTTCTCCGCTAAAAATGGCGCTTCGGATTTACACTTATCTGCGGGCATGCCACCACTGATTCGTGTGGATGGTGAAGTTCGTCGTATTAACTTACCAGCATTAGAACATAAAGAAGTACACAAATTGGTGTACGACATTATGAATGATAAACAACGTCGTGATTATGAAGAAAATCTAGAAACGGACTTTTCTTTTGAAGTCCCTGGTGTGGCTCGTTTCCGTGTGAACGCTTTTAACCAAAACCGCGGTGCAGGCGCAGTATTCCGTACCATTCCTTCTAAAGTTTTGACCCTGGAAGATTTAGGCATGGGACAAATCTTTAAAGATATTTGTGAATATCCACGTGGTTTAGTGTTAGTGACAGGCCCAACGGGTTCAGGTAAATCGACCACACTTGCCGCGATGATTGACTTTATTAATGACAATCGCTACGACCACATTCTGACCGTCGAAGACCCAATCGAATTTGTACACCAATCTAAAAAATGTTTGGTCAACCAACGTGAAGTACACCGTGATACGCATGGCTTTAACGAAGCATTACGTTCAGCACTGCGTGAAGACCCTGACATTATTCTAGTGGGTGAAATGCGTGACTTAGAAACCATTCGTTTGGCACTGACGGCTGCCGAAACAGGTCACTTGGTATTTGGTACGCTACACACCACGTCTGCAGCAAAAACCATTGACCGTGTGATTGACGTATTCCCTGCAGAAGAAAAAGACATGGTACGCGCCATGTTATCTGAATCTTTACAAGCCGTCATTTCGCAATCTCTGCTCAAGAAAAATGGCGGTGGACGTGTAGCAGCGTATGAAATCATGATTGGTATTCCTGCGGTGCGTAACTTAATTCGTGAAAACAAAGTAGCTCAAATGTACTCGGCAATTCAGACAGGTGCCAACTACGGTATGACCACCCTCGACCAGAGTTTGAAAAACTTGGTATCGCGCGGTGTAATTAGCCCACAAACGGCTCGTACGGTTGCAAAACAGCCTGAATCATTCTTATAAGTTTAAAATTCGAGATACGCGATGGACTTTAATGATTTACTGAATTTAATGATTCAGCAACAAGCATCAGACTTGTTTATTACAGCCAATGTTGAACCTTCCATGAAAATTCATGGACAAATTGTTCCTGTCGCGAAAAGTAAGCTCACAGGTGAAATTATCGGTCAGTTACTTAACTCAATTATGAGTGAAAAACAGCGTAAGGAATTTGCCGAAACCCGTGAATGTAACTTTGCGATCACCAACCGTGAAAAAACAGCACGTTTTCGTGTCAGCGCATTCCAGCAACGTGATGAGCCAGGCATGGTACTGCGTCGGATTGAAACCAAAATTCCGACCATGGATGACTTGAAACTACCCCCTATTCTCAAAGATTTGGCGATGACCAAGCGTGGCATCATCATTTTTGTAGGCGCAACGGGTACAGGTAAATCGACTTCTTTGGCGTCTATTATTGGTTACCGCAACCAAAATTCTAAAGGTCATATTATTACCATTGAAGACCCAATTGAATTTGTGCATGAACATGCGGGCTGTATTATTACCCAACGTGAAGTCGGGATTGATACCGATTCCTTTGAAGTTGCGTTAAAAAACACCTTACGTCAAGCGCCTGATGTGATTCTAATTGGTGAGATTCGTTCCCGCGAAACCATGGATTATGCCATTGCCTTTGCCGAAACGGGGCATTTGGTATTTGCCACCCTGCACGCCAACAACGCTAACCAAGCCATCGACCGTATTATTCACTTCTTTGACGCAGACCGTCATAACCAATTATTCATGGATTTATCACTAAACCTGAAAGCAATTGTGGCGCAGCAGTTAATTCCAACCATTGATGGCAACTCACGACGTGCTGCGATTGAAATTTTAATTAACTCACCATTAGTTGCAGATTTAATCCGTAAAGGTGATGTGCACGAAATTAAAGACCTAATGAAGCGTTCACGTGAATTGGGTATGCAAACCTTTGACCAAGCTTTATACGACCTCTATAAAGCCAAGCAAATTAGTTATAAAGATGCACTCAAACACGCCGACTCGCCAAACGATTTGCGTCTACAAATCAAACTTGCAGAAGAAGGTGGCGAGCGTTTGTTACATGCAACCTCGAATATAACCTTCGATGGTCAATAACAACGCTTAAACATAAAAAATAGGCTTCCATACGGAAGCCTATTTTTTATACCTTTAGCAAATTATTTTTTGCGTAACGCTTCACGACATTCTGGCGCATCGCAATAACCATATAAATTCAGCGAGTGACCTGTTAGCTCAAAACCAAATTTCTCTGCCACATCATGCTGTTCTTTTTCAATAGTATCATTAATAAATTCAACCACTTTGCTACAGTTCAAGCAGACTAGATGATCGTGGTGATCTTCCTGCATAATTTCAAACACAGAATGATTGTTCTCAAAATTATGGCGCTCAATAATGCCTGCAGCCTCAAACTGTGTTAACACACGATACACAGTTGCTAAACCCACATCTTCACCCTGATCGAGTAAAGTTTTGTAGATATCTTCTGCACTTAAATGATGTTGTTTTGAATTTTCTAATAATTCTAAGATTTTAATTCGTGGAAGGGTAACTTTAAGTCCAGCTTTGCGTAATTCTTGATTTGAAATAGGCATGAAAAAAGGTCTCTCAACAAAATTAAAGTTGGAATATGCAACAAAGTTAAGATGCAGTATGATCTAACACTGGATCAAGATCAAATGCATCATAATTAATTTGGGATAGTGTAGCAAAATGCAAAAAATCATGTTGACGTTATTGGTCACTTCACTGCTCGCAGGCTGTTCGACCTTGGGCGTTTATAAAGTCGATATTCCACAGGGTACACCTTTAACCCAAGCTCAAGCGTCTAAAGTCCAAGTCGGTATGAGTCATCAACAAGTCCGCTTTTTACTGGGCAGTCCAACCATCGCCGATCCGATGAATCCGCTACGTTGGGACTACATTTACAACTATATCCCAGGAACTTATGCTAAAAAAGCCAAGATCCCTGCCGCGCATGGTCAGCATTTGAAAATCTTTTTCAATCAAAATGGTATCGTAGAAAAAGTTGAAGGCTTGGAAACCATTCCAGAATCTCAACCTGGTCTACCAGGATCGAAAGAAGCGATTCTCAACGCGCCTCCACTATAGCCGCTTTAGAATAAAAAGAAACCCCTCACTGAAATTCATCTGAGGGGTTTTTAAATCATTTCAATTGTCTTAAGCGATTGCTTTTGGCATAACGTCCTACAGGGTTCTTTGCGGCACGTTTACGACGAATATCTTTCGGATTAATGGTCAAAGCACGATAAATCTCAACCCGATCACCTGCTTGTAATACATGTTGCGGCTCAACCCGTACGCCAAAAATACCCACCATCAACGGTTCAGGCAAAGTCGTTGCTATCGCAAGCCCACTCTGCTGAATTGCATCCAGTACGGTCATGCCCTGCTGAAATGCGACAGCCACATGCCATTGTTGATCAGGTGTGGCATACGCCACCCAAACCTGTGCCACTTGACTCATGCGATCCACTGTCCAATTAACGCCACCATCGCCACTACGATAGATACAGGCAACACCACACGTACCGCAATACGCCAAATGTTATAAAATGCTTCGCTGCTAAAGTTCATGGCTTTGCGCAAATGGCTGATTTTCATAATCCAGCCTGCAAAAATAGCATAAATCAAACAAATGACTAAGCCCCAAAGCAACAAGGCAAAATTAAACACAGGACTCATGGCAGGAATTGCCCAAACCAAAGTTGCTGCAATCAATACAATCCACTGAATCGCAACCGCCATTTGACGTTGTGCCAATTGTTCACGTGCCAGTTGCAATAACACTGCTGCTGCTGCAACAGTTGCCACCACCAAAGCCAAGGCTGGAATTTGTGCCTGTACGGCAAAGAATGCAAAAGCAACGACCGCCAATAGCTGAGCAATCCAAATTGGCAATACCGTTGCGGTTGCTGCAGATTGTTGCTGTACTTGCGGCAAACTGGTTTGCCAGTACAAGCCCATGCCTAAACCACTGGCCACCAAAGCTAAAACGGTTGCACTTCCCCATTCACTAAACTCGATTGAAGTGACTTGCCATGCAGGGAGTTCTGAACCCATCACCATTGCTAAAACCAAAGCCGCCCCAACAGCAACAGCGGTACACAACAATAAAATTTGACGCGGCACGAATGACAATGCCAAGGCTAAAACAGCAACAATCACAAATAAGAAATGACTAGCCAAATCTGCCGTGGCATATTGATTTAAAATTTGTGCAGCATTAGACAGCAACCCGCCAGCTAAAAATGGAATAAACACCACAGCAAGCCAACCCACTAAACGCCATTTTTGAGAAGCATCGGCATCACGGGTTAAACTTGAAAGTGCTTGTAATGCTGTCGTTTTAGAGCGTTTGGCTAAGGCAATTTCCAAATAAGTAATCGGCAATGCCAAAATCAGCATGGTTGCTAACCACAACAACCAAAAGTCGAGCTGGCGCTCAACCTGAATACCTGTCATTGGTGCGAGTGTGGCAATAATAATGAATGATAAACCAAATGCCATCAGCGGCGATAACCATCGTGACATAGCATTGTCCTGCATGACGCTGTCCTAATAAAAATCTACGGCTATTTTGCCTTTGTCATCAAGGAAAAGCAAAACCTCAAAAAGAAAAAAGCAAACTGTCTGAGGGGCTGCTAACACTCCATCTATTTATGATAGTGCCAACAACTCCTCTAGTTTGCTGCGCAAATTTATAATTTTTATTCTTTCATTTTTTTATGGCTACAAACTTATGAGAAGAAACGAGCGAACCAGCCTTTACCTTTTTTCTTCTCGTTTTCTTTAATAATGCCCATCATATTCTCTTTCACAGCGCCTACATAATCGGCATCATCGTGTTGAATATGATTAATTAACCATTTTGATAGGACTTCATGCAATTCGCTTTCAATGGATTGTCCTAGTTCAAAACGTTGACGGTAAGACTCAATTTTTTTAATGAATAAATCATGTACACGTTTATGTGGGACGCGGTATTTATAACCTGCTTCTTCTTGTAATGATTCTTCAAAGGTAAAATGCGATTGGGTATAGTCAATAATATTATCTAAAATATGCTTTACACGTGCTCGATCAGTGCCATCGCTAATTTCAACAATTTCATTAATATAATCGAGGATACGTTTATGCTGATCGTCAATCACATCAATTCCAGTGTTGTATTCTGGAACCCATTTCATCTTCATACGACCACCTTACAGAAATAAATGATTAATCACACTGTGGAATGGTAGCGGTATTTCCCACAAATAAAAATGAAGTGAATTGGTAGGGATTGATTAAAACCAAACAAAAACAACACAAGGTATTGATTTAAATAAATTTAAATCAAGATAACCAACAAAAAGACTCAGTTATTAATTAACCAACTTATACATTTTTGTTCTTGATTTAATTGAATTATACAACAATAAAATGAGTACTTTTTTATCACATATACCCGTATAAATTAATATTGATCCGCTTTGGTGATCCGTCTTAATTCAGGATTTAAACGTTCACGTTCCAAACGCGCAATATGTGTCATATGGGTTTTAATTGGGCGTCCATGTTGAAATAAAATCATTTCACCTGGTTGAAATGCCGTCCATGTTTCATTTTGAGTCAAAGGTTCGGTGGTAATCACCGCCACACAATCCTCAGCTGTGGTGACTTGGCTAAAATCGACCTCAACATCTAAATCAATTAATTGTGCAGGTTGAAATGGATAAGCGCGAACCAACCAATGTAATTTGGTCACTGCATAACTAAATAATGCCTGACCATTAGACAAACAAAAATTAAAAGTGCCATGTTCTGCAATTGTAGGAGAAATTTCGACTAATAGATCAAAAACTTGTGTCAGGCTAGGTTCATCATAACCAAAACGATTTATCAATTGATCTAACAAATAACAAAATGCTCGTTCACTGTCAGTATTGCCCACAGGGGTAAAACGACCTGATAAACGTGGATGAAAGTCTTGTAAATCGCCATTATGGGCAAAAATCCACTGGCGTCCCCACAACTCACGACTAAACGGATGCGAATTTTCTAAATTAATTTTGCCTTGTGTCGCTTTACGAATATGGGCAATCACATTGCGCGATTTGATGGGATAGTTGCGGATCAATTCTGCAATGGGTGATTCCACTGCAGATTGGTTATCAACAAATAAACGGCAAGCTTTATCTTCAAAAAAAGCAATTCCGAAGCCATCAGAATGGTCTGAGGTGATTCCTGCACGCTGCGAAAATCCCCGAAATGAAAAGGTAATATCGGTAGGTGTCGCACAATTCATTCCAAGCAACTGACACATAAGGCCTTATCTTTATACAAATAATGAAATTATCTGATTATTGTGCATCAGCCATGTACATAATTCAAATCCGAAAAATATAAATAGATTTCTACACCACCATTTTATAAATATGCAGTGCTGTAGAAATCTCCATTTCATCACGATGTTATGATGCTTTTACTTTCTTTTGGCGAATAAAATGTTTTGCCATTTGTTTCACATCTAACAAAACAAAATAGTCCAAACAGTTAAACTCACGATCATAAAATGCTTGCTCAGACAGTTTGGCATTCATTTTCAGATAAACATCAAACAATTTAGGAATCCGTTCATCTTGGCTAAAAATGTGACTTGGGCAACTAGGCTCAAACGGCTGCTGTGACTGAATATCGCAACGCTGATTTTCTGCCAATTGCTGAATCGCTTGATGGGTATGATAAGCCCGCGCTTCATTGCCTTCCAAACGAATACTGACACAGCCAATAAGGTGTTTGGCACGCATTTCCCATAACACTTTCGGTACTAAATTCAGCCATAAAATAGAGAGTGTTTTGCCTGAACGATAGCGTGGATGCACACAAGTACGCCCCATTTCGACAATATTCGAGAGATGCCCTAACTCATCTATAATTTTAAACTCTTGAGCGCTATAACTATTCGCAAGCTCATGCCCTTGCCAAAGTTTTAAACGGGTATAGGCAACAATTTCACCCGTAGATTTATCTCTGAGTACGGCGTGCTCACAGCCAAAATCGTACAAGTCCTGATCTAAACCTGACTCAAATTCAATGCCAAATTGCTTGGAAAATTGTTTTGCACGAAAACGCTGTACTTCTTGTAGTTGTTTTAAATTTTCAACCCATTCAAATGCATATTGTGTGGCTTTACTATTTTTTTTCTGAGCTTTACCCACTTTAACCATAGGAAAGCTAAACTGTTGACGATACTGATTTAATTTTTGTAGCATCATAGATACCTCATGTTTTCTCCTACACTAGGACAGCGACATGACACTATGATGACTACGGGTTCGCTGACTAAAATTTTAAGATCTCAGGATAGCTACTAAGCTATTTCAAGCATGCTGAATCAATAAAGTTTCAATTTCGTGCTCAAAACCTTACAAAAAAAAGAGCTTCAATTGAGAAGCTCTTTTATGGATCATTTTCTAGAGTTTCATTTACGCATTTGGACACGGTTGGTAATTAAAGTTCCTACTCCATGATCAGTAAAGATTTCCAATAAAGTAGCATGTGGCACACGACCATCGACAATATGTGCGCTGATCACACCACCCTTGACTGCATCCAATGCACAACCCACTTTTGGAATCATGCCACCGTAAATCACACCTGTATCAATTAAACGATCCACTTCCTGCGTGGTCAAACCGGTTAACAGTTTTTTATTTTCGTCTAATACACCCGTAATATTGGTCAGCAAAATTAACTTTTCCGCCCCCAATGCTTCAGCAACTTTACCTGCGACTAAATCGGCATTGATGTTATAGGTATTGCCTGCATCATCGACACCCAAAGGTGCAATCACTGGAATAAAGTCACTGCTGGTAAACATTTCCAGCACATCGGTTTTGACACCTATCACTTCACCCACCAAACCAAGATCAATCTGTTGTACTTCGCCTGTTTCAGTGGTTTTTTGCATCAATAATTTCTGCGCGCGAATCAAGTTACCATCTTTACCTGTCAAACCAATCGCACGACCGCCGTGTTGGTTTATCAGATTGACGATAGATTTGTTGACGCTCCCGCCCAAAACCATTTCTACGACCTCCATGGTCGCAGGATCGGTGACACGCATACCATCAATACGATCAGACTCACGTCCCAATTGCTTGAGCATAGAATCCACTTGTGGGCCGCCACCATGAACCACAATTGGGTTTAAGCCTACAGTTTTTAACAGCACAATATCTCGAGCAAAAGAGCTTTCTAGCTCAGGATCGGTCATGGCATTGCCACCATATTTCACAACAAGGGTCTTGCCCGCAAAACGTTGAATATACGGCAAAGCTTCGGTCAAAATTTGCGCTTTGTCGATACCAGTCTGTTGATGTGGCATTCGCCTCTCCTTATTGAGCATCTAAAATGTCTTGGGCGATTTCAGGGTATCGCTCACTTAACATGGAAACAAATGTATCGCGGATATCATTCAGTCGTGTTGGATTATCAGCATCAAAACGCACCGTAAAATATTCGCCTGTATTAGATGCTCGAATAATGCCAAAACCATCTTCAAAATCAAGTCTTATACCATCTATTTTACTTAATTCTGCCCCACTACGATGGCTATAACTTTCAACATCATTTAAAACCGTACTCGGTTCAATATTCCGTGTGCTGATATACGTATCTTCAGTGCAGCAACGCTCAGGATATTTCTGCATCAGTGCTGAAAGACTGCTGTATGTACTGTGGCTTAAATATTCAAGCACGCGTAAGGCAGCATAAATACCATCATCATAGCCAAAACCACGTCCATCATTAAATACATAATGTCCCGCGTATTCGCCACCGAACACAGCTTTGCCTTGTGACTGAGCCAAATAACGACGCAAGAAGGTGCTGCCTGTACGAATCATCACCGCTTCGCCACCCAAATCACGTACGGTATTGCGAACCATGGTGGAGCATTTTACATCAAACACCACTTGATGCTGAGGATGGGTTTTTAAGCACATTTCTGCAAATAAAGACAACAAGCGATCTGCAGACAGCACTTTTGCGCGTTCATCCAACAAGACGACACGGTCACCATCGCCATCTAAAGCAATGCCAATGTCTGCCTGATGTTCATGAACCGCAGCTTTTAAATGTTGTAAGTGTTTTTCTTGTGATGGATCGGGTGCATGCTCTGGAAAATGACCATTGGCTTCGCAGCGTAAAGCAATCACCTCACAACCCATCTTTTGCAACACCAAAGCAGCACAATGCCCAGCCGAGCCATACATCCCATCTAGCACCACTCTATAAGGGCGTGCCAGATGGAGATCCTGCAACATCGCATTTTGATATTGTTGACACGCATCTTCAATAAATTCATGAGAAATATTGTCAGCATGTTGTAATTCAATGAAGGTTGCCGCATCGGTATTTAAATAATGTGGTGCTGCATCTTGTGCCACTTGTTGAATCATTTCAGGGGTTGGTGGTTCGCCCTGTACTATCCATTTAATGCCGTTGTCCGATTTTGGATTATGACTGGCCGTAAGCATAATGCCGTTACCTGCAGTATGTCGTGCCATAAAATACAACATCGGGCTGGAACAACACCCCACCATCGTCACTTGAAATTGATGGGCAAGAAACGCTTGACGCACAATTTCAGCATAAGCAGGACTATTTAAACGCGCATCATAACCAATACTAATTTGAGTTTGCTGTTGTTGTTGATATTGTTGCACCAATCCTTGTGCAATCGCGTGTATCAATTTCACAGTCAGCACAGTTTCTTTGCCACGTATGTCGTAAGCGCGAAAAATATGCTGAGGAAAAAGTGTTTGTGGATTGTTCATAGGCTTACAACTACAAAGATGAGCCAACATAAAATGAATAAATCTTGGCTCTCTAAATTTTAAAAAATTCTAATCAAACTTTTTTAAGTAGGAATTATCGTCTCAAATCATCAAGAAATATGTTTGTCATTATTAGTACATCTTGCGTTACTTTTCAAGAATTGCTGGTAAAGTTTCAGATAAAACTTTACCAAACGATATAAGCTAAAACCTAAGTAAACTCAGTTTTTACCCGTATGCCCAAAACCACCTGCACCACGTTCAGTGGCCACAAATTCATCTACCTGTTCAAACTCAGCCTGCACCACAGGAACCAAAACGTATTGCGCTAAGCGCTCACCAGGTTCTAGGTTAAATGCAGTTTGGCTACGGTTCCAAACCGAAACCATCAACTCACCCTGATAATCTGAATCAATCAAACCCACCAAGTTACCTAACACGATGCCATGTTTGTGACCTAAGCCTGAACGCGGCAAAATCATGCCTGCAAAACCTGTATCTTGAATATAAATCGCTAAACCTGTTTTGACCAATACAGTTTGACCTGGCTCAATCACGGTGCTGCTGTCTACACAAGCACGTAAGTCCAAACCTGCCGAACCTGAGGTTGCATAAGTTGGCATTGGCCATTCTGTGCCTAAACGTGAATCTAAGACTTTAACTTGAACTTTCATGAAGTTTATCCTGTTTTTAAATTTTCAATGTAATTTCGATATAAATTATGCCCTTTGATGCTGTACTTGCATCAACACCGCTGAATGTTTTTCAGCGCTTAATCAGAGCACGTAAATTTTCCAAATAATGATGTGCCTGTAATTTCGGATCGACATCACCAGCTAACTTTTTCTTACGTCCGAGCCATTCCAATTCATCTTGTGGTAATTCATCCAAAAAACGACTTGGGGTCATTTGTTTCATTTGCCCGCCCGCTTTGCGCTGCTCTGCCAAAGTAATGGTTAAGCCCTGACGTGCACGAGTAATCCCCACGTACATCAAGCGGCGTTCTTCCTCGACAGTATCTGCCACAATCGAGTTTTTATGCGGCAAAAGCTCTTCTTCCAAACCAATTAAATACACGTACGGAAATTCCAAGCCTTTGGACGCATGCAGGGTGAGTAAATTGACTTTATCAGTGTCTTCTTCTTCCTGTTGCTGTTCGAGCATATCCAACAGCACCATTTTACGAATCACACTTTCAATATTTTTTTCATCGACATCTTCAGCGCGGTTAATCAAACTTTGGATGCTGCTATACAGAACTTCAATATTATCCAGCTTGGTTTTTTCCTGCGCAGGGGTGGCTGCTTGCTCTTTAATGTAGTCGATATAACCTGCTTCGAGCATCATTTGACGGATGATTGGCACAGGCTCATCATCTTCCAATAAATTACGGGTAAAGTTACCAATAAAATCTGCAAACTCTGCCAACTGTGTCGTGGCTTTTTTCGGAATTGCCATCGTCAGGCGCTGATCACCTGCAGCAGCCAATAATGACAAATGGTTTTCTTGTGCAAACAGCCCTAGTTTTTCCAAAGTCACAGGGCCAATCGCGCGTTTAGGCGTATTAATAATGCGTAAGAATGCGCTGTCATCTTCAGGATTAATAATCAAACGCAAATAACTCATGATGTCTTTGATTTCAGCGCGCGCAAAGAACGATTGACCACCTGAAAGCTTGTACGGAATTTGCATTTGGCGCAATTGGGTTTCCAAAATGCGTGCCTGAAAGTTACCACGATACAAAATCGCATAATCTTTCCAGCTTTTACCGTTCATTAACTTATGGGTGAGTAAGTCTTTCACCACGCGTTCTGATTCATCATCATCGTTACGGCAAGTGATCACCCGAATCACTTCACCATGACCTTTATCTGACCAGAGTTTTTTATCAAAAATATGTGGATTATTACCAATAACAGTGTTGGCTGCTTTTAAAATACGACTGGTCGAACGATAGTTTTGCTCAAGTTTAATCACTTTTAAATTCGGGAAATCATCTTTCAGTAAGGCCATATTTTCAGGCTTAGCACCGCGCCATGCATAAATAGATTGGTCGTCATCACCTACCGCAGTGAACTGCCCCATCACACCTACAAGTAATTTCACCAAGATATATTGTGCGGTGTTGGTATCTTGATACTCATCGACCAATAAATAACGAACACGGTTTTGCCACTTGTCACGTACTTCGGCATTTTCTTGCAAAAGTCGTGTCGGCATTACAATTAAATCATCAAAATCTACCGCATTATAGGCACGTAAATTACGTTCATAAAGTTGATATAAATGTGCGAACTGGATGTCTTCTGGCGTTTCACACGTAGTATGCGCCTGCTCTGGTGCAATCAGATCGTTTTTCCAGTCTGAAATCATCTTCATGGCTTTAGCAATCAATTCTTTGCTTTCTGCACCCGACAAATTATCTCGGTGCATTAAGTCCATCAGAATACGTTTGCAGTCATCGGCATCTAAAATCGAGAAATTGGCTTTTAATGGCGTGTGTTTTAATTCAAGACGCAATAAATTCAGACCAAAGGTGTGGAAAGTCGAAACAGACAAACCTTTGGCTTCTTCACGTGACAATAGTTTGGTCACACGCTCTTTCATTTCGCGTGCTGCTTTATTGGTAAAAGTCATCGCTGTAATACGATGCGCAGGAATCCCACAATGCTTCACCAAATAGGCAATTTTTCGGGTAATCACCGAAGTTTTGCCTGAACCCGCCCCTGCAAGCACTAACAAGGGTCCTTGAGTGTATTTCATCGCTTCAAGTTGCTTGTCGTTTAACTGACTTGCCAGTGACATAGTATTTCCTCTATTTCGGTTCGTGCTCGATTATAGTCATCTCCACCAAAGATGACTAATCTAAAATGCTACTTTAAACCTCATTGTCTATTTGCTGAGTAACCCCTAAAAATGCTTGCATAAAAAAACCGCCCGAAGGCGGTTTTTTACAGTCTATACAATGCCAGATTATTGGATTGCATAAATGCTGATTTCTACACGACGGTTTTGCTCACGACCTTCTGCAGTCGCATTCGATGCGATTGGGTTTGCAGCACCGTGACCTTGTGCATTGATACGAGTACGTGCTACGCCTTTACCAGCAAGGTAGTTCGCAACAGATTGTGCACGTGCTTGAGACAATGGAATGTTGATTGCATCGTTACCAGTACTATCGGTATAACCTGTTACCAAAATACCACTCTTGTTATCTTGGGTTAGCGTTTGCGCTACTTTGTCCAAGGTAGAATAGAAGTTTGGTTTGATGTTTGATTTGTTAGTATCAAACGTGATGTTACCTGGCATGATTAAGCCTACAGAACCATCTGGATTACGGTTTACTTCTACACCAGTGCCTGCCATTTGTTGACGAAGTTGTTTTTCTTTGTTGTCAAGATAAACACCCGCAGCAGCACCCACCACAGCACCAATCGCTGCAGCACGGTTATTTTGTGCGCTTGTATTTGCATTACTTTTAGAGACCCCATAACCTGCAGCAGCGCCAATTACTGTGCCTAACGCAGTTTTGTCATATTCTATACCACCAAGGTTGTTACCAGTCGTTTGACAACCAGTTAAAACCATTGCACCTACGACTGCTGCCGAAATTGCTAATGCACGCATGGCATGCCTCCTTACTTGTGTTTTGTTGTATATGCGGAATATTGAATGAAAAAATATACTTAGACCATTGATTTTTTGTTAATAAAAAAACTTTTACTTACAATTCTTCATGATCGTGTACAAATCTTGGTATAACTTCATCACAATTTCTACACACTTTCACTTCAACACTTTTTTATTTTAAAAACAACATTTATATTGGAGTCATCTACAAACACGTGACGCATTGGACGATTTATCTTCAGGATTGATTTATATGTCATCGCAAGCAAAGAAACACCCTTTATTAAAAAAAATCACAAAAGGTCTCACCGTGGGTACAGTCATCACTGGCAGTACATTTTTTCACGGCCCTCCTGTGTTGGCTTTGGGCTTAACCAAACTGTTAAAGCAGTCACGTAAGGTCGATGAAACCAATATTCAAATTACCAACAGTTGGCTCAGTGTAAACAACTGGCTGATTGATCATGTATTACCCAATACCCAATGGGATATCAGCATTGATGAAGATTTGCAACTGAGCATGCAAGGTCGTTATCTCATGACCTGTAACCATCAAAGTTGGGTCGATACCACAGTAAATCAGTATTTTGGCTTAACCCGTATGCCATTGACCCGCTTTTTTACCAAGTGGGAACTGATCTTTATTCCCTTTGTAGGACAAGCCTTTAAAATTTTAGGCTTCCCAATGATGAAGCGTCACAGCAAAGCACAAATTGCCAAAAAACCTGAGCTGAAAGACCACGATATGGAAGAAGCGCGTAAAGCCTGCCAACAGTTATTAAGTCAGCCCTTTACCCTGCTGAATTATTTAGAAGGCACACGCTTTACCCAAGAAAAACATGATCAACAACAATCGCCTTATCAACATTTATTAAAGCCAAAAGCTGGTGGTTTAGCTTTGGCATTGAATATTTTGGGTGATCAAATTGATGCCTTAGTGGATATGACCATTGTCTATCCCGACGGCGCACCTGGCTATAGCGAATTTTGGCTCGGGGAAGTCCCACGAATTGCGGTCAATTTGCGTAAAATTGATATTCCAGCATGGGTACTCGCTGGAAACTATGAAGACGATGCAGACTTTCGAGAAAAATTCCAACAGTGGGTCGATCAACTTTGGACTGAAAAAGACCAGTTGATTGAAAAAATGAAAGCCAAATACTCAAAGTCGAATTTAACCCAGTAAGAGTCTATGCATGATGCAGAATAACCAAGTCAAAAAGTCTAAATATCATCAGGTTGATCCTCAAAGTTTGTATTTCAAACTGTTTTTGATCTATGACATTTTTATGGTGTTTCTCATCATTTTTAACTTGTTTTGTTTGTGTGCTAATTTTTTTATCATGAGCAATATCGGTGGATGGTTTTTCCATGCTATTCACCTAGAAAGTGTCTTAAACTTCTATCGTGAGCATTTGCATCCATGGGTCATCACCACAGAAGCTTGGTTTATTCTGTTCTTAATTACTGAATTATTGGTGCGTTGGGGCATTGCCATCGTGTATCGACACCATCGTCGCTGGTTTTTCTTTCCCTTTATTCATTGGTACGAAATTTTAGCGATTATTCCTCATTTACGTTTTTTAAGATTATTTCGTGCAGGGGTGATTGCTTTTCGACTGCATGAATTAGGCTATAACGTAATTCCTAAGTCGTTACAAATCAAGGCCAAATTTTACTACCGTGTGGTGATGGAAGAACTCTCTGACCGAGTCGTCATTACTGTATTAGATGGGGTGAAGCACGAATTAAATACCAGTTCGACCCATAAAAAAATTATCCATGATCTGGTCGATCATCATCGGGCTTTATTTGCACAAGCATTGGCTGAAATTTTACAAGAGTCTTTGGCCACTGAATTGAAACAGCGACAGTATTTAATTACCCAAAATGTCGGTCTGATTATCAATCGTGCGATTGAAGATACCCCTGAACTGACCCAATTACTGCGTTTGATTCCAATTGTGGGTGGAAGAATTGAGCAACAAATTCAAAGTATCGGACAACGACTCGGTGAAAACATCACACAAGGTTTACTGGAACCAATGGTGACTGGAAATCCTACACAGCCCAATGCTACCTATCGCTTAATAGCTGAAAAAGTCAGTGATTTAAAAATTGATAATCAGTCTTTGGAACAATTGGTTGAGTCTGTGGTCTATGAAAGTTTGGATGCTATTCGCAAGCAAGTTAAGGTGAAACAGTGGTTAGAAGAGCTCGAAAAATATGATCAAGCCAAAGAATAAGCATTAAGATAAAAATATTACAAACGCAGCTAGTGCAATCCTTCATTTTGTTCTAGGATTTGCTCTATTTACAACATTTACTTCGACAACAATGAACAGGTCAGAAGTCTTAAGGAATCATTATGGCTGACATACGGATAAAAGGCAGATTGGTCAATGCGATTCGCATTAGCTTAGACACCAATGATCATGATGCGATCCGCCAGCAACTAAGCCCAATGTTGCAAAAATCATTTCCACCAGGGGTTTTGGTGGTCATTGAAAGTTCAGTCGAACAAGAATTGATTGCGCTAATTCAATTGCTAATTAGCCTAGAAGCACAGCCAATTGCTGTGACTGAAGGCATTATGGCAGATCAGGCACGTGCTATTCAGTTCCCTGTCATCCCGCAAGACCGTCCATTGCAGGAAGTGAAAGCCACCAAAGAACAAGTGGTTGAAGTAAAACCTGAACCTGCGGCAGAACAGCAACAGACGGAAAATCAAGTTGCTGAAACTGCACCTGCTGTAGCGCATATTACGTCTTATCACGATGAAATTTTGCGTACAGGTCAATGCTTGGTACAACATCAGGGCGACATTATTTTAACCGCAGGCATCAACAGCGGTTCTGAAGTGATTGCTTCAGGAAATATACATATTTATGGTAGTGTACGTGGTAGAGTCATTGCCGGCGCGGGCGGGAATATTGCGGCACGAATTTTCTGTCATTCCCTAGAAGCAGAATTGGTATCTATTGCAGGCACGTATTGCGTGGCGGACGATATTCCTCAGCATGTGACTAAAAAACCTGTGCATATTTACTTAAATGATAACCAAGAGCTTGTATTTGAAGCTCTACAATTTTAATGTATAAATAATCACCAAAAATCCCCGAAAAAATATAGGGGAATTTAAACCATAACAGGAGTGGATTCGGTGGCGAAAATTGTTGTCGTAACATCAGGCAAAGGTGGCGTAGGTAAAACCACTACAAGTGCATCTTTTGCAACAGGTTTAGCCCTACGTGGTCACAAAACTGTTGTTATCGATTTTGACGTGGGTTTACGTAACCTTGACTTAATTATGGGTTGTGAACGTCGCGTTGTTTATGATTTTGTGAATGTATTAAATAATGAAGCGCGTTTACAACAAGCATTAATTCGCGATAAAGATATCGAAAACCTTTATATTCTTCCAGCTTCACAAACCCGTGATAAAGATGCCCTCACCGATGAAGGTGTGGCACGTATTATGGATGAGTTGGCACAAGAGTTTGATTACATTATTTGCGACTCACCTGCAGGGATTGAGCGCGGTGCCATTCTTGCAATGTACCATGCCGATGAAGCGATTATTGTGACTAACCCTGAAATTTCTTCAGTACGTGACTCTGACCGTATTATTGGTATGCTTGACAGCAAAACCAAAAAAGTAGAACAAAATGAAGGTCGTGTGCGTAAGCACTTGTGTATTACACGTTACAACCCAGAACGTGCCGATAAACAAGAAATGCTAACTATTGACGATATTTCTAAAGATATTTTACGTGTACCAACTTTAGGTGTGATTCCTGAATGTAAGAGCGTACTTCAAGCATCTAACGAAGGTAAACCTGTGATTCTGTATAGCGATGCCGCTGCAGGTCAGGCGTACGATGACTTGGTTGCACGTTTCTTGGGTGAAGAACGTCCGTTTCGCCATATTGAAACAAAACCGAAAGGTTGGTTAGCACGGTTATTTGGAGCGTAGACATGGCAGGATTTTGGAGCAAATTATTTAGCGGTGAAGACAAGCCATCTAGCGCACAAACAGCTAAAGATCGCTTAAAAGTGATTGTTGCTTCTGAACAAGGTCTGGGTAAACGCTTAAGCCAAGACAAAATTGATCAGATGAAAAAAGAAATTATGCAAGTGGTAAACCGCTATGTGCGTGGTGTCGATGAACAACATATTCAAATGTCTGTGCGTTCAGAAGCCAATATTGAAATGTTAGAAATGAATATCAATTTGCCTGAAGAGCGATAATCTGAATACTGATTAGTCAAGCAAATTGAATCAGGGCAAAATAACGCAAGTTATTTTGCCCTATTTTTTCAAAAGAATATAAAGGAGATTGCTATGGCATTATCTCAACCTGCGACCTTTAACGAGGCATGGTCGGATGAACGTGTATTTGCCTACTTGAATCAACTTCCACCAGCAGGTGTGAATGCAGATTTTCACGTACTCTATCACGCATTTAAACACATGCGTCCAAGCGATTATGAACGTCTACTAACACAATTTGTTGCCGATGGTCGCGATGTAAATGCCACCAACCCTCAAGGTCAGCGTATTCATGATGTAATTGCTGAATTTCCTCGTCAGAAAGATGGTTTTTTAGCAGTTTTAGCCAAGTTTGCTTAAACTGCTTAATCACAGCATTTTGCAAAACTCAGCCAAAGCGGTTGAGTTAAAAAAATCCCGCAATATTGAATTGCGGGATTTTTTACTGCAGCACTTAATTCAAGATCAAACAGAAAGCGAAGCTTTACACTAAAATTTCACGTTTTCCATTTGCACCCTGCTCGCTCACAATACCTTGCTCTTGCATCTGATCAACAATACGCGCTGCACGGTTATAGCCCAAGCTAAATTTGCGCTGTAAAGATGAGGTCGATACTTTACGTGTTTCCAGTACAAATGCCACACACTGATCATATAGCACATCACGGTCTGGACTGCCCTCCCCATCTTCAAAACCACGTGAGGACGGTTCTTCATCAAATGGTGTCAAGATTTCATCAACATAGTCTGGATCACCACGCTCACGCCATGCATCACAAATACGGTTGACTTCATCATCTGAAATAAATGCACCATGTACACGTTCTGGCTCAATTTTACCAGGCCCTAAAAACAGCATGTCACCATGGCCGAGCAGATCTTCTGCTCCGCCTGCATCCAAAATAGTACGTGAGTCAATTTTTGAGTTTACACGTAAAGCCACACGAGTTGGAATGTTGGCTTTAATTAGACCAGTAATCACATCTACCGATGGACGCTGAGTTGCCAAGAGTAAGTGAATCCCTGCTGCCCGTGATTTTTGTGCTAACCGGGTAATCATTTCTTCCGCTTTCTTTCCTACTTGCATAATCATATCGGCAAACTCATCTGCCACAATGACAATGGATGGCAATGGCGTTAAGCGCGGTGCACGTTCCTGCGTTGCAGAATCGCCAGGTTTCCAAGTTGGATCAATTAAATCTTCACCATTGGCAATGGATTCTTCAACCTTACGGTTATAGTCACTTAATTTACGAATTTTAAGAAAAGACATCAACTTATAGCGACGTTCCATTTCATTGACACACCAATTTAAGGCACTGACTGCATCTTTCATGTCCGTCACCACAGGCGTCAACAAGTGTGGAATATCGTTATAGTTAGCAAGCTCTAGTTGTTTCGGATCAATCAAAATTAAACGCAATTGATCAGGCTTGTATTTCAGCAACATCGACAAAATCATCGAGTTCACTGCCACCGATTTACCAGAACCAGTCGTCCCTGCCACCAACATGTGTGGTGCTTTGCCCAATTCAGTAATGACGGGATTACCTGAAATGTCTTTCCCCATCGCCATAGATAAAATGCCGTTTGGATCTTCAAAAGCAGGCGTTTGTAATAACTCAATCAAACGTACCATTTCACGTGAACTATTCGGTACTTCAATACCAATATACGGCTTACCAGGAATGACTTCGACTACACGTACCGATGCCATCGACATTGAACGTGCCAAGTCACGGGAAATGTTGGTGACTTTCGAAGCTTTGACTCCGGGTGCCAAATCCAGCTCAAAACGAGTCACGACAGGGCCAGGCTGCGCTTCAACGACTTTGGCTTTGACATTAAATTCCTGTAATTTAATTTCCAGCAATTCCGACAAGCGTGATAATTGTTCTGCGGTGAAATTTACTTTTTTGTTTGGATCGACTTTATCGAGCAAGTCCAAACCTGGTAATGGCGATAAATCACGGCGTTTTTCTGCGACCTGCATAGCACGGGACATCGGGCGACCATGTGCATCGGTCAAGGGCGCATCAAAATCGAAGTCATATTCGTCTTGAGGTTTGCCTGCATTTTCCTGCCAAGCTTCGATAAATGCTTCTTTGGATAATGCTGCTTTTTCTGCATGATCAGCCTGTGTAGCAGTCGCTGCGCTTGCCATCGTGGCGGCAGCTGCTGTCTGAATAGGTGCCTGAACAAAAGCTGAACTTTGTGCATAACTGTTAGTACTGCGCGTTACAGGTGTTTGATCTTGAAATGAATCTTGCTGTAACTCATCAGCTAAAAGATCATCCACCAATAAATCATCTAAACTGTCTAAATCATGCTGCAAATGACGTTCTTGGCGTATAGCATGGTTTTGCGCATTCGAGGCACTTGAAGATGGCGGAGTAAAATCTGACTCAAATCGACTAAGATCATCGTTAAAATTGTGAGTCGTATGATTCGAGTGTGGATGTACTGTTTTTTGCTGGTTCACTGACTCGTCTAAAGCATCGATTGCCCCACTATTTTGGAATGGGCTATGTAAATCACTTGCAGCTTTGCCTTGCGGAACTGCTGCGAGCAATTCATCAAAAATTTGGTCATCATCCCAATCCAACGATGATTTTGTAGTGGCTTGAGCTGCTGCAGTTCTAGGAAGCACGTCATCAAAAGGATTAGATTGTAGATGCGACTCAGGCTCTTCTGAAGCACGCAATAAAGCATGAATGTCTTGGTTATGCTGACTGTCGGTATTTTCTTGTAAAGCACGCCATACTTCACCTGTCGCAACAATACGCTGGCTGTCTTGTTTTAAGCGATGCGCCTTTTCTAGGGTTTTCTCTAATTCAACCTCATCAATTTCATCTTGTATCAATCCCTGTTGCTGCGGCTGTTGCTCTTCTTCTTCGCGTTGCTGCATATCATTAAACATACGCTCTGCCGCAGGATGTGGCGTAGTTACTTTAGCTTGTTTCACCTGTGCCACAACGAGTTCACTCTCTTCTGAATCGGTTGATGCCACTTTGGCAGCATCCACAGGTGCAGCAGCGACAACGGTCTTTTTCACCTGTGGTGCAGAACGGTCAAACTCCGATTCTACTTCAGGTACATTGCGATAGAACAAATCTTGCAGATAAGCAGGTGTGGCTTTTAAAGTTGCCCAGGTTCTGTTCCACTTCACCCCAAATGCGAGGGTAAATAAGAAAATCCAAAAGACGACTAAAAAAATTGTTGCCCCATAAATGGTTAAAATTTGCGACAAACTTTTCCCAAGCTCAAAACCGATAATGCCGCCTGAGGCATTGTCTAAAGTATCGGCAGGCACTTGCCAAAATAAATACAATAAACTTGCGGTCGCCAATAAAATGAAGAATTGTGCAGCATAACGAAATGGACGGTTTAAAAAACTACGTGGCCACCAGACTTGTAAAGCTTCAATAAATAAATAAGCAGGAAGGAGCAGACTCGCCCAACCTAAAAAGCCAAACAATAAATCGGCAATCCATGCACCTGCTATTCCACTTGCATTTGAAACCTGTTGGGTATCACTAGAAATGTGCATCCAACCTGGGTCAAATGGAGTATAGGTCACTGTTGCAAGGAACAGATATATTCCAAAAGAGACCAAAAATAATGTCGCTATTAAGCGCTGTGCATAAGCACCCGACACCGCAGTCATATATTGTCCTGTCGCCAATTCTTCATCAATGTTTTGTTTGCTCGATGGTCTAAAAAAGCCACCTAATTCAGAGCGTCTGTGTTTCATTTAGCTATGGCATTTAAGTCGCATTTCACGATGCAAACTTCATCACACAGCAAGCCATAAATTATAACAGACCTTCTATTATGCATGTGTTGCCTAGAAAAAGATGCAAGATTATTGAAGTGTGTTGTTAACTTTTTCTATATAGCTCAAATCGATTTAGATGATCAGTAATATCAACTTTAATCACACAGCAAACTCATCCTGTTTCACGTATAATTCCATAAATTTCTGAATAAAAAAAGGATGCTGTGCATGAGCGCTCGTCACTCACGTTTGATTATTTTAGGTTCAGGCCCTGCAGGTTATAGTGCCGCAGTATATGCCGCACGCGCCAACTTAAAACCGACTTTAATTGCAGGCTTACAATTGGGTGGTCAACTCACCACGACCACGGAAGTTGATAACTGGCCAGGCGATCCTGAAGGTTTAACAGGCCCAGTGTTAATGGAGCGTATGCAAGCGCATGCAGAACGCTTTGGCACAGAAATCGTGTATGACCATATCAATGAAGTAAACCTGAATGTGCGCCCATTTGTACTCAAAGGCGATATGGAAGAATTTACCTGTGATGCTTTAATCATTTGCACAGGCGCGACTGCTCAATATTTAGGTTTAGAATCTGAAGCAGCATTTATGGGTCAGGGTGTAAGTGCCTGCGCCACCTGTGATGGTTTCTTCTACAAAAACCAAAAAGTGATGGTCGTTGGTGGTGGTAACACGGCTGTCGAAGAAGCATTATACCTTTCTAATATTGCAGCACACGTGACATTGGTGCATCGTCGTGATTCACTTCGTTCTGAAAAAATCATGCAAGACCAATTATTTGCAAAAGTGAAAGAAGGCAAAATCAGTATTCTTTGGAATAACCAGGTCGATGAAGTCTTGGGTGACAACACAGGCGTAACTTCAGTCCGTTTAAAATCAACTACCGATGGTTCTACTCAAGATGTTGATGTATCTGGCTTATTCATTGCGATTGGTCACAAACCGAATACTGGCATGTTTGAAGGTCAATTAAACTTGCGTGATGGTTATATCCAAGTACAAAGTGGCACTTCAGGCAATGCGACTCAAACTTCGGTGGATGGTGTTTTTGCTGCGGGTGATGTGGCAGATTCAATTTATCGCCAAGCAATTACTTCTGCAGGTTCAGGCTGTATGGCAGCATTGGATGCAGAAAAATATTTAGATGCACTGGGTAAATAATTTAGTGACTACGTTTAAAGACCGCTCTCTTTGAGCGGTTTTTTTAACACGACATTTTTAGGTATGATGAGTCAAGTTCCTCACAAAAATTCACACGGCAATTGCTATGCTCACACTCCCCGCTTCACAATTCATTTTCCCCGATCCTATTGAAGTTGATCCTGAAGGTGAAGGTTTGATTTGTGTAGGTGCAGACCTCTCCCCTTCTACGCTCTATGCAGCCTATACCCATGGTTTATTTCCATGGTTTTCAGAAGGTGATCCTATTTGCTGGTGGAGTCCAGAACCGCGCTGCGTGATCATTCCGCAACATTATCAGCCCAGTAAATCTTTAATCCGCAACATGAAAAAAATGGATTATCGTATTACTATCAATCACGCCTTTGCACAGGTGATTCGCAATTGTGCTTTACCTCGCAGCTACGCCAATGAAACTTGGATTTCTGAAGAAATCATTCAAGGTTATTGTCAGCTTTTTGCAGCAGGTTATGGCTACAGTGTCGAAGTTTGGGAGCAAGATCTTTTAGTTGGTGGTTTGTATGGAGTCAGCATTGGTAAAGGCTGTTTTGGCGAGTCGATGTTTAGCCATCGTACCGATGTATCCAAAATGGCATTTTATAGTTTGATGCTGCTCGGACAAGAACAACAATTGCCTTGGATTGACTGTCAATTGGTTAATGACCATTTAATTAGCCTGGGCGCATGTACAATTTCTCGCCAAGACTATCTTAAATCGTTACAAGATGTTGTAAAACAGCCTGCGATCAATTGGAAAAAATATCAGGACAGTGTATTTTCAAGTAAAACAATAGTGCAGTATGCGCGCTTACTTGAATGACAATAACAGAGAGGGATCTTGAAAATGAATTCATATCACCCAAAATCCCCGCTAAATGATTTGCAGTATTACATTACTCCACCGCACGATTGCAGCTATTTACCTGAAAAATCTGCGCGGATGGTATTTTTAGACCCTACACATAAAATTGATGTGCTGACTTTGTCTGAACTCTCTAGGGTCGGTTTTCGTCGCAGTGGCGATTTTGTATATCGCCCTGAATGCCATTTATGCCGCCAATGCCTTTCTTCACGCATTCCTGTCGCTGAATTTAAAATGAACAGCACCCAAAAGAAAGCTTGGAAACGCAATCATGATTTACAGATAAAAATAACGCAGCCACAAGATGCAGGCGATTTGCATTATGCACTGTATGAACACTATATCAATGAACGACATGCCGATGGTGATATGTTCCCTGCCAGTCGTGACCAATTTGAAAAATTCCTGATCCACAGTTGTACTAACAGCTTCTTTTTAGAAATTTGGCACGCAGATCGCCTTATTGCGGTATCGACCTGTGATTATTTAGATGATGGTATTTCTGCGGTCTATACCTTTTTTGATCCTGACGAAAGTCGTCGCTCACTCGGAACATTTGCAGTATTAAAACAAATTGAACAGGCGCAACATTTGGGGCTGCAATATGTATACTTAGGCTATTGGGTACCACATTCCAATAAAATGAATTATAAATCGCAATATGTACCACTTGAGCTACTGCTCGATGGTCAATGGCGACGTATTAACCGCAGCCTAAATACCGATGAGGTGCAGCAATTGGGAAACTCTTTAATGACCACACTGCCCTTAGGCTGGAATAACTCAATCATCAAATAAACTGAATTCACACAAGATCAATTTTTACCTCGAACAGATTTACTTAAACAAACTGGCAAAATCATCACTACAAGATTTCACCATAATAATGGCATGCTCGCGTGTCCCATCCGTTTTAGGATAATAATTTTTACGTAAATCAATTTGATGAAAACCTGATTTTTCATACAGGGCTATCGCAGCTAAATTACTTTCACGTACTTCTAAAAAAATCTGAACGGGTCGATTCTTTAAGCCTGCAATAGAATGTTCTAGCAATTGATAGCCTAAACCTTTGCCTTGCTGACTTGGATGCACCGCCATCAACAACAAATTCGCTTCATCCAATACAGGTTGCAAAATACAAAAGCCCACTACTTTCCCTGCGTGTTCAATCACGGTACTGTGATAACTGTCCACAGCTTCACCAAATTGGTTGGCACTCCACGGATGACTTTGTACCAAATTTTCAATAACAACCACATCGGCGACATCATGGGCTTGCATTAAACGAATCATAAGAAGTGATCTTGTGCTCTAAGATGTAGGCATTATAGATTTCACTACAAAAAAATCGAGCAAAAAAAAAGGCAACTTACGTTGCCTGACCAAAGGGAAAAGTTTAGAAGCCTAATTTGGCTTTCCAAGTATTTAATAATGTTGTGGTGTCAAAATCGTTCGGATGAAAATTCGGATTGAAATATAACAACATTTCTTTGCCCATGCCGGTAATAATCCCTTTGGATGGACTATAAGCATAACGATAAATCATGCGTAAATTTTCCAAATTCAATTGCTTGTCTTGTTTTAATAAACGCCATAAAAAATAGTTTTGTATAAAAAACAAAATCACCATCGAGATAACCAAAGAACTTGTCCGTAGTGCATAGGCTCTCAAACCCTTACCAAACACACCTTTAAACACATCATAAGCCACAGCTTTATGTTCATTTTCTTCAATTGCATGCCACAACCACATGGTTTTCATGGTGTCATCAGTCATCAATTCTTGAATATGAGAATTACTGAGTAACTGTGAAGCAATCGTTGCCGTGAAATGTTCTAGCGCAGTAGTTGTAGTTAAATCTACCATTTCCTGTGTAATGCCAATCGGTTTAGCTAACTTTGCCATAAATTTTCGAGTGGTTTGAATCACGGTATCTGTATGACGTTCCAAAGCATCAACATCATGCCCAAATTTCTGCGCAGAGGCATTAAAACCGACATGCTCATGCGTGTGCATGGCTTCTTGTCCAATGAAAGCACTGATTTCTTTCTGTAAATCTGCATTGTTTTTCAGTATTGGGTGATAACGTACAGCACGTACACTGTCTATAAAAAACTTCTCACCTGCAGGAAATAATGCAGATAAAGCAGTCATAAAATGCGTTAGGCCTGCATTACCACCCATCCAATATTCGGGTACAGTATCAAAGTTGAAATTCATACGGCGGACAGGAAAACTCGCCCCAGCACGTTTACTTATACTTACCTTAGCATTCATGTTGCTCACTCCTGAGGTTACAACTATGAAGTTATTTACTCCTTGTAACCCACTCTATTTTTATTTTTCGATATGACTTCATATTACGGTTTTCTGCGCAGTATTTAAGTGCACTTAGGGACAGCGAATTGTCAATTCAGGACATGAGGAAAAAAATAATGATAAGTGAAATTATTTTTGTGATTTAGAGAAAAATCGGTAACTATACCGTAGCATAAGAAAGTTAAAAAAATGGTTTTTAGATGATTCAAGGCTTAAAGAATGACTTTTTTGATCCATCAAACTGTATGACAAGCTATCATCCATAAATGAAAACTAGCACTCAAAATACAGCCATAAAAAAGCGCCCCAAACGGAGCGCTCTTTCACACTATAAAGCGATTATGCTGTTACTTTAGCAACAACACCAGCACCTACAGTACGACCACCTTCACGGATCGCGAAGCGTAAACCAGCGTCCATTGCGATTGGGTGGATTAATTCTACTGACATTTCAACGTTGTCACCTGGCATTACCATTTCAACGCCTTCTTTCAACTGGATTGCACCAGTTACGTCAGTTGTACGGAAATAGAATTGTGGACGGTAACCGTTAAGGAATGGAGTGTGACGACCACCTTCTTCTTTAGAAAGTACGTATACTTCCGCATCGAATTTAGTGTGTGGCTTGATTGTACCTGGCTTAGCAAGTACTTGACCACGTTGTACGTCTTCACGCTTAGTACCACGTAAAAGAACACCACAGTTCTCGCCTGCACGACCTTCGTCAAGCAATTTACGGAACATTTCTACGCCAGTTACAGTTGTTTTAACTGTATCTTTGATACCTACGATTTCAACTTCTTCACCTACTTTCACGACACCAGTTTCTACACGGCCAGTTACCACTGTACCACGACCAGAAATAGAGAATACGTCTTCGATTGGCATCAAGAATGCTTGATCGATTGCACGTACTGGCTCTGGGATGTAAGTGTCAAGCGCTTCAACAAGCGCTTCAACTGCAGCTTCACCATATTGACCAGCGTCGCCGTTAAGCGCAAGAAGAGCTGAACCACGGATTACTGGAGTGTCATCACCAGGGAAGTCGTAAGTAGAAAGAAGTTCACGAACTTCCATTTCAACTAGCTCAAGAAGCTCTTCGTCGTCTACAAGGTCGCATTTATTCAAGAATACAACGATGTAAGGTACACCTACCTGACGAGAAAGAAGGATATGTTCACGAGTTTGTGGCATTGGACCGTCAGTCGCAGCACATACAAGGATTGCACCATCCATCTGAGCAGCACCAGTGATCATGTTTTTAACATAGTCAGCGTGGCCTGGGCAGTCTACGTGCGCGTAGTGACGAGTTGGAGAGTCGTATTCTACGTGAGAAGTATTAATTGTAATACCACGTGCTTTTTCTTCTGGTGCAGAGTCGATTGCAGCGTAATCTTTCGCTTCACCACCGAATTTTTTTGCACATACAGTTGCAATTGCAGCTGTTAAAGTTGTTTTACCATGGTCAACGTGACCGATTGTGCCCACGTTAACGTGTGGCTTATTACGTTCGAACTTAGCCTTAGCCATGAGATCTTCCTTTTTAAAACAACTCATGGAGGATCACTCCATGAGCATTAGGTTTTTTAACTATAAATTAGTTTGCGCTTATAGTAATCGAAAGATTACTCGTCGTCACCTTTTTTACCACCAGACTGGAATTTAGCAATGATACCCTCTGCCACGTTACGTGGAGTTTCAGCATATTTAGCAAATTCCATAGAATAAGTCGCACGACCTTGAGACATAGAACGCATGTGAGTTGCGTAACCAAACATTTCTGCAAGAGGAACTTCAGCACGAATTGCTTTAGTACCACCAGGTAAGTCGTCCATGCCTTGAACTATACCACGACGACGGTTTAAGTCACCCATGATATCGCCCATGTAGTCTTCTGGAGTTTCTACTTCAACTTTCATGATTGGCTCAAGAAGAACAGGATCTGCTTTCATGAAACCGTCACGGAACGCGTAAGAACCTGCCATTTTGAACGATAGTTCGTCAGAGTCGACATCGTGGTAAGAACCGTCGAATAATGTCGCTTTAATGCCCACAACTGGGTAACCAGCCAAGACACCATTCTTCATACGTTCTTGGATACCTTTGTCTACTGCACCGAAGAACTCTTTAGGTACTACACCACCTACAACTTCTTCAGCGAATTCGTATTCTTTACCAGATTCAGGATCAAGCGGCTCTAAACGTACGTATACGTGACCGAATTTACCCTTACCACCAGTTTGACGTACGAACTTACCTTCTTGCTCAACAGTCTTTTTGATTGTTTCGCGGTAAGCAACCATTGGTTTACCAATGTTCGCTTCAACGTTGAATTCACGTTTCATACGGTCAACGATGATGTCAAGGTGAAGTTCACCCATACCAGCGATGATTGTTTGACCTGACTCTTCGTCTGTACGAACGCGGAATGATGGGTCTTCTTTCGCCAAGCGACCTAAAGCAATTGACATTTTTTCTTGGTCAGCTTTCGTTTTTGGCTCAACAGCCAATGCAATTACTGGCTCTGGGAATTCCATACGCTCTAGTGTAATGATGTTTTTCTCATCACACAGTGTATCACCTGTAGTTACGTCTTTGAGACCTACACATGCAGCGATATCACCCGCACGGATTTCTTCAACGTCTTGACGATCGTTCGCGTGCATTTGCACGATACGACCGATACGCTCACGTTTAGATTTAACTGGGTTATAAACAGAATCACCTTGCTTAAGAACACCAGAGTAAACACGAACGAACGTTAAGTTACCTACGAATTTGTCGTTCATGATTTTGAACGCAAGTGCAGAGAACGGAGCTTCGTCAGATGCTTCACGAATCGCTTTAGTTTCAGCTTTGTCGTCAAGAACACCTTCAATTGCTTTCACTTCTGTAGGTGATGGCAAGAATTCAATTACTGCGTCCAACATACGTTGAACACCTTTGTTTTTGAATGCTGTACCACAAAGCATTGGTTGAATTTGACAAGCCAAAGTTTGAATACGTAGACCAGCAACGATATCTTCTTTAGATAGTTCGCCTTCTTCTAGGTATTTATCCATGAGCTCTTCAGAAGCTTCAGCAGCAGCTTCAACCATGTTTGTACGCCATTCTTCAGCAGTCGCTTGAAGATCAGCTGGAATCTCACCGTACTCAAACTTCATACCTTGTGACGCTTCATCCCAAATGATCGCTTTCATTTCGATCAAGTCGATTACGCCTTGGAAGTTTTCTTCAGCACCAATAGGAATGACTACAGGTACTGGAGACGCGCCTAAACGTGTCTTCATTTGCTCAACAACACGGAAGAAGTTTGCACCTGTACGGTCCATCTTGTTCACGAATGCTAAACGAGGTACTTGGTATTTGTTTGCTTGACGCCATACAGTTTCAGACTGAGGTTGTACACCACCTACAGCACAGTAAACCATACATGCACCATCAAGAACACGCATAGAACGCTCAACTTCAATAGTGAAGTCAACGTGTCCCGGTGTATCAATTACGTTAATACGGTGTTCAGGGAATTGCTTAGACATACCTGACCAGAAGGTAGTAGTAGCAGCAGAAGTAATGGTAATACCACGCTCTTGCTCTTGCTCCATCCAGTCCATTGTTGCTGCACCATCGTGTACTTCACCAATTTTGTGAGATACACCTGTGTAGAACAAAATACGTTCTGTAGTGGTGGTTTTACCCGCATCAATATGCGCAGAGATACCAATGTTACGATAACGAGAAATTGGGGTTTGACGTGCCATGATTTCTAGCATTCCTAAATTTTGTTGTTTAAAACAGGACGCTTTAAGCTGCCTAGCAACTTAAAGCGATTTGATGACAATTCAGTGACAACCGATTCATCACCCTCCTGATTAGGGCCTGTTTTAGTCGCTTAGAAGCGGTAGTGAGAGAATGCTTTGTTGGCTTCAGCCATACGATGCACGTCATCACGTTTTTTAACCGCTGCGCCTTTACCTTCAGATGCATCAAGCAACTCACCAGCAAGACGTAAAGCCATAGTTTTTTCAGAACGCTTAGCAGCAGCATCTACCAACCAACGCATCGCTAAAGCAGTACGACGGGATGGGCGTACTTCCATAGGAACTTGATAAGTAGCACCACCAACACGGCGTGCTTTTACTTCGACCATTGGACGAACTTTTTCAAGCGTAGCTTCAAAAAATTCAACTGGGTCTACTTTAGATTTTTCTTGAACGCGGTCTAAAGCACCGTAAACGATACTTTCAGCAATAGATTTTTTACCATCTTGCATTACGTGGTTCATGAATTTAGCGATTGTTTGGCTGCTGAATTTAGGATCCGGAAGGATTTCACGAGCAGCGACTACGCGACGTCTTGGCATTTTAAACTACCTATAAATATGACACTTCAGGGTGATCCAGCCGTAGCACAAAGTGTCGTGTGCATTTCGCTGGCCTTACTACACGTCGCTTGAATTTCACAAAATTAAATGCAGAAATCAGACAAGCGAGACGATAAAGGATTGCAGTTCTACGAACTAAGAGCTTAATCTTTAAAAGATTATTTCTTAGGACGTTTAGCACCGTATTTAGAACGCGACTGGTTACGATCTTTCACGCCAGCACAGTCTAAAGAACCACGAACGGTATGGTAACGTACACCTGGTAAGTCTTTAACACGACCACCACGGATAAGAACAACGCTGTGCTCTTGTAGGTTGTGACCTTCACCACCGATGTAGCTAGAAACTTCAAAACCTGAAGTTAAGCGCACACGGCAAACTTTACGCATTGCTGAGTTAGGTTTTTTAGGTGTAGTTGTGTAAACACGTGTACAAACACCACGACGTTGTGGACAAGCCTTCAACGCAGGAACTTTTGATTTTTCAACCAAAGTCGTACGACCCTTACGGATCAACTGATTTGTTGTTGCCATGTGGCAATTCTCCCGTTATTAAAAAGCCCCAAAACATACTACTTTTTGAGGGCATGCAATTGTAAGCGAAGATAGAATAATGGTCAATATTGCATAGGCAGTTAAAACACCAACCCAATTTCTACTTATCACTTGTTTTTATTCAGCTTTTGGCTTGCGAGTACTTGTACGAGTTCTCGGTTTTTTTGTAACCTGCCTTGCAGTTTCTTTGCTTGATGTTACTGAATTATCTGAAACAGTTTCAGCCATTTGGGTTGAATCTTTCACAGGCTCCAAAGCATCTTCTAGCATATATTCATCAATTTCATCAGCAGGTACAGCTGGTTTTTGCGGTGCAACTTCAGCATGTGGCTCTAGCATTTGATCTGCCAGTTCTACTAAACCTTGCTGAATATTTTCATCTCGCTGTGCTGCCGTTGTTTCCACTTTGTCCGATTTTTTCTGCACTTTTACCGTTCGAATACTTTCATGGTCTGATAAGGTTTGCACTAGAGCATCTGACGGTGCAGATTCCGCGCGCTCTTGCCCCTCTACCAAAGCATCTTGCGCATGTTTGGCTTCATTGCCCTTCAATTGTTCCAAGAGTTTAGGCGCAGCCTGTGCCAGTAATTCTAATGATTTTTCATAAGCATGAATGGCAGATAAATTGCTGTCTTTATGCTGAATTAAATAGCTGCGAGCATTTGAAAACACTTGCTGTGCCTTTTGATGCACATCCTCAACTAATTTCCAGCTATATACTGCACTCACCGATGCGGTTGCTACAGGCGTGAGTTTATTCAACATGGAAAACTTAGGTACATGGTTCAACCAAGACCATTTGACTTGACCTTGCTCATTCAAGAAGTATTTCTTTAATGCCTCATAATCATTGCTTGAACCGAGCATATTCTGTAGTTGATGCACATCATGAGTTTGCAGCATATTGGATAAGGTTTTTAACCCCATCAACACTGCTTGCTTTTCTGCAATGACACCTAAATCAATTTGTTTAAAAATAAACTGAACAATTTCTTGCTCGGTATCTTTATTCAGTTCAAAACCGTAGGCACGCCCCACCTGATAAATGGTACGCAAAGACATCACAATAGATGCAGGCACATCAATGGTTGAGCCAATCACTCCCGTTGCACCTGTTAATGCGCCTTGCAGTGATGCAATCCATTTATTTTGTTCTGCGAGTGCCTGACTAATTCGTTTAGAACGATCCACATCTTGAGTCAATTCTTCTAAATCACGTACACCAGCCTGATCAAGCACATCATCAACTGAGCTAATATTGGAAGTAAAACTATTCAACTGATCAAATAAATAATCTGAAATTTTATCGGAAAAATCGGGCGACACAAAACTTGCCACCTGATTGACGCGGTTATAGTGACGACCTAAAAGCTGACGTGAAACTTGTGGCACGTGCTGTCTGAGCATGTGTTGAGGATTATCATATTGACGTGCTTGAAAAGCACTAAAACTACGCGCCTGACCTTCAATAATTTGCCCTGATTTTGCACTGTGCTCATCCTTTGCTACAGCAACCGGTGCAACTTGCTGCAATACATGGATGCCTGTACTACTGAGCTTTTTAGCCACCCCAATCGCATTCGAGAAGAATCCGCTTGATTGTTTATTGTTGGAATCTGACATTCTTACTCCTCATTTTTAATTTCTATGATTTATAGGTAAATACTAGGTGTAGTCTAAGTTTATCTCAATATGATTGTGTATCTTTTGGTTGGCTTCCTGCATCTCATTCGCCGCTTCACTGCAGTTTGATCTTCCTTGCAAAGTGGCATCATATTTGCCATAAGAATTCAAAATTCTTTCTGCTATTATGAACGCAATTGTAAGACATGAGTCATACCGTATCAGCGATTGCTTGGCAATTACGGTGTTCGGCTCGACATTATCACCATAAAAGGGATCTGTAGATGAAACGTGTTGTAATCACCGGCATGGGCATTAACTCGTGCATTGGTAATACTTTAGAAGCTGTGACTCATTCTTTACAAAACGGTATTTCTGGGACACGTTCCAACCCAACTTATGCTGAACTTAATTTCAAAAGCCACGTAAGTGCAGCAGCTGAACAAAACTTTGACCACATTGACCGTAAATTAAAACGCTTTATGGGCGTGTGTGCGATGTACGCTTACAACGCTGCAGTAGATGCCATTGAACACGCGGGCTTAAAGCAAGAAGATTTAGCAGGCAACCCACGTTACGGTATCGCAGGTGGTTCAGGCGGTAACTCTACAGCATCTGTTGCAGAAATGATTGAGCTGCTTGAAGAAAAAGGTGCGCGTAAAATTGGTCCATTCTTCGTACCGCGCAACATGTCAAACACGATTACGGCAAACTTGGGCGTTGCATTCAAATTACAAGGTATTGCGCACTCAATTACCAGTGCATGCGCAACTTCTGCCGATGCAATTGGTTATGCCTACAACCTCATTCAATTGGGTAAACAAGATTTAATGCTAGCAGGTGGCGGTGAAGAAGATCACTGGTCACAAAGCTTATTGTTTGATGCGATGGGTGCATTGAGTTCTAAATACAACGACACTCCAGAAACAGCATCTCGTCCGTATTCTGCAGACCGTGACGGTTTCGTGATTGCTGGTGGTGGTGGTTTTGTGGTGCTTGAATCACTTGAACACGCTCAAGCACGTGGTGCAAACATTTTAGCTGAAGTGGTTGCGTATGCTGCAAACTCTGACGGTGCAGACATGGTTGCTCCAAGCGGCGAAGGTGCAACACGTTGTATCTTGATGGCTTTAGACGAAGCAAAACAACACGGTGTAGAAAAAATTGACTATGTGAACACACATGGTACTTCTACCCCTGCGGGTGATGTAACAGAATTAAAAGCGATGGAACGTGCGTTTGGCGAAGGTCAAGTTCCTGCACTTAGCTCTACGAAGTCAATGACAGGTCACAGCTTGGGCGCCGCTGGTGTTCAAGAAGCAATTTACTCTGTCTTGATGATGCAAAACGACTTTATTGCACCAAACATCAACGTTACTGAACTAGATGAAGGCGCAAAACCATTTGATATCGTACTTGAAAAACGTGACACAAAATTGAATACTGTGATGAGTAACAGTTTCGGTTTTGGCGGCGTAAATGCCTGCCTTATTTTCAAGAAGTGGGATGAATAATCTCCATAGGATGATCGATGGATGCACCTTCTGATGCTTTTTTATGGGTAAAAGCATTACATATTATTGCTGTGGTTTGTTGGTTCGCTGCATTGTTCTACCTACCACGTTTATATGTTTACCATGCCATGAGTGAAGATACGCTGAGCCATCAGCGTTTTGAAATCATGGAACGCAAGTTGTACCGAGGGATTATGTGGCCATCTATGATTGCCACCCTCATTACGGCACACTTTTTGGTAGATTGGGGTGATGCGACCCGGAATTACCACGATGCGTTATGGTTTTACCTGAAAGTGGGATTAGTCGGTTTATTGGTGATTTATCACTTGGTTTGTGGCTATTACCGCCAAAAACTAATTGGCAATGCACATTATAAATCACATAAGTTTTGGCGATTCTTCAATGAAATGCCAACAGTTTTGTTACTGGCAATTGTGATTTTAGTGGTGGTTAAGCCGCAATTCTAAGCGTTAAACCGCAACATCTAGATACGTCCAACTTAACTCAATTCCAATTGAGTTAGAAAAAACCTCAGCTCTATATGAACTGAGGTTTTTTTATTGACTCCAGCCTTATTTATTTTTGATAGATTGGATTGCGTGATAAGACTTAAACCCTAAGGCTTCTGCTTGTTTCTGCTGAGATTGAGGAATAGTCACGATGGCAATTCGTCCATCTGCCCCACCACAGACTTGTGCATACATTCTTCCATCTGAACCCACACGAGCCTGATATACCTGAATCTGTGCCTGCTGCAAACGTTGGCTAATCTCAGCAACAGTTAAACCAGAGTCAGGCTCACACTGACGATGTTGCAATGATGTGTACATTTCGACCTGTGCTGCGGACTGTGTAGGTGTGGGTATGCTATTTACACATGCCGTCAAGAACACTGAAACTGCTACAAAAGTCATCGATTGACTGCTTTGCTTCATCATAACTTCCCTCTCAATCTGGATATAAATATTGAAGCATGATCCTGCCTAAAACTCTGCGGTAAAAGTGCAAACAGATATAGCCCCCAATTAAGGTAATTTTTCGACTACCGACAAAATTTGCGCAAAACACTGAATTCTGTATTTTGGTGCAGCCAAATCTAGCTCCTGAGCCGAACCATAGCCATACTCGACTGCAACACAATCGATGCCATTGGCTCGCGCACCGAAAACATCGTGTTCACGATCTCCAATCATTAAACATTGTTCAGGTTGCAATTGTTCTTGCTGCAAAATATAGTGAATAAGGTCTGCTTTATGGGTACGCTCGCCATTCAGTTCACTACCATAGGGATATTCAAAATATTGCAATAAATCGAAGTGATCCAATATTTGGCGTGCATAAATTTCAGGCTTGGCTGTTGCTAAAAACAGTTTATAGCCTTGTTGTTTTAAAGCTGCCAAGGTTGCGGCAGCATCTTCAAAGACGTGATTTTCAAACAAGCCTGTTGCAGCAAAACGCTCTCGATAGCCTGCTAAGGCTTGCTCTGCCAATACGTCATGCACATCTACATTGAGTAATTTTGCCAAAGAGGCTTTTAAGGGAGGCCCAATAATCCAGTCAATATTTTCCATATCTGCAATAGGATGCCCAACTTTTGCCAAACCATAGCGTGCAGAAGCGGTAATGCCCTCTTTCGGGTCGGTCAACGTGCCATCCAAATCAATTAAAAGGGTGTTAATCACAATCCATGCCTATCAGTACAAATGACTATCGAGAGTTATTACAAAGTTGCCTATACTAACGTAAATATAAGCAATGAAGGATATGTGTGTGCGACCAACAGTACTTTGTTTTTCTGGTTTAGACCCTTCGGGTGGTGCTGGTTTACAGGCTGATATTGAAGCCGTTGGCAATAGCGGTGCACATGCAGCGATTGCCTGCACAGCACTGACTATTCAAAACTCTCAGCAAGTGTTTGGCTTTGAAGCCACCTCTAAAGAGTTGTTGTTGGCACAAGCCAATGCGGTGGTGAATGATTTGCCCATTAAAGTTGTAAAGTCCGGCATGTTGGGCACCACTGACAATATTGCAGCACTGGCAGATTTTTTACGTGCGCATCCTGATTATTTATATGTGCTTGACCCTGTTTTGGTTGCCAATAGTGGTGGTTCTTTAGGAGATCAAGCGACGTTGGTTCAGGCATTTGTCGAGTTAATTCCACTGGCGACGTTAATCACGCCAAATACTGTGGAATTACGCGCTTTAACGGGTGAAGATGATTTAGAGCGTGCAACGGCTAAATTATTTGCCATGGGGGCGCAGGCTGTTTTGGTCAAAGGTGGGCATGAAGATACCCCTGATCACATTCGTAATGCGCTGTATATGAACAATGAAATGGTTTCCGAAACCCGCTGTCCACGTCTTGAAGGTGAATATCACGGTTCAGGCTGTTCTTTGGCGAGTTTTATTGCAGGTCGCTTGGCATTAGGAGATCAACTGAAACAAGCGGTACAACATGCAGAAACTTGGCTGTTTGGTGTGCTTAAAATTGCGGAAACGCCTGTACCGAATGGACAGAAAATTCCGAAAAGGTTTTAGTATTTAACGTTCAACTCTTTCATACCCTGATCACACTGTATCAGGGTTTTTTATTGCAACTTTTTTAATGTTCGTGCCGTTGTTTTAAATTTTCGACATGCTGACGATGGGTTTTCCAAGACTTATCGAGTAGTTCTTTTTCAATTCTTAGTTGAATGCGTTTCAGTTTCATCGGTGAAATAACTTCATGCCGAAAACCTTTGACATGCTCAACCCATGCACTACCTTTAAAAACATTGTTGGGCAAATGGGTCTTAAACTCACAGTCTGGCATAAATACAATCACAGAATGCAGATATTCAGGCTCGATAATATCGCTTAATACTGATTCCAAAACTTTTATATGCTTATAGTTCTGATAGACAGGATTCTGAAATTTATAGGTCTTTTTATAAATTTTTTGTGTCCATACTTTTTGGCGTTCTCCACCAAAAATCCAACCTTTATAGTTTTTTGTTTCAATCACAAAAATTCCAAAAGGACTCAATAAAATATGATCTATTTGAGTTGTTCCTGTGGACTCATCAGGCAGAGTTACATCATTCAACAAGATATAATGTTCATCTAGATACAACTTCACATGCGCACTTACTGCGAGTTCTCCTGCCTTTCCCTTAAGAAACGGTTTGAAAATTTTGATCAGTCCTACCCCTGCAACCAGCAGAATAAGCCACCAAAACTGCCACAATAATGTTTTTAACATTTCCCCTGCTCTTCTTTATTATGATCAAAATTGTTGTTGAATCGCAGTAATTTAAACTTTTGAATTTGAAGATTCTAATCTTAACAAAATCGCTTTATTATCCAACCCGCCTGCAAAGCCTACTAGCTTTCCACTTGCACCCACCACACGATGACACGGTACAATAATCGAAATTGGATTTTTACCATTTGCCGCCCCTACAGCACGCATCGCATTCACACTACCGACCTGTTCGGCAATTTGCTTATAACTGCGAGTTTCCCCAAAAGGAATGCTTAATAATGCCTGCCAAACTTTCTTCTGAAATTCAGTGCCTTCAAAATCAAGAGGCACATCAAATTGCTGACGCTGACCTGCAAAATACTCTTGGAGTTGCTGCTGAGTTTTGAGCAAAATTGGATGATCATCTTGTCGAACTAAACTGGCTAAACGTACCCGTTTATGATCTTCGTTATCCCACATTACCGCAACCAATGCGTGATCGTGAGCCACCAATTTAAGCACGCTTACAGGAGTGTCCATTTCAGTAAATGCCAATTGCATTATTTTTCTCCTCAAGCAGGTAGGGTATCAGCTCACCCTGTTTTAACTCGAACCGATCTGTGATTGCACGCACATACCAAACAACCACATTCCCAATTATGTAGATGAAATTTTCATCAACACCAGACCGGAAATAATCAGAACTGCAGCCAACATACGCATAGCACTGGCAGGTTCGCCTAACACAAAAATACCCACTAAAAATGAACCGACTGCGCCAATACCTGTCCAAATCGTATAAGCCGTGCCCAATGGTAAAGTACGCATCGCATAGGCCAAAAGCGCAAAACTTAAAATCATAAAAAAGAGCGTCACAATGCTAGGCGTTAATTTACTAAAGCCGTCAGACAACTTCATGGAATATGCCCAAACCACTTCAAAAATACCCGCCAATATCAACATCAACCAGGCCATAACGCCCTCCTTCAATATCATGAAATCAGGCCGCCCTGATGATTTTTCTTGTCGAGTGTCAGTCACTTTGCCTATTTCCCAAAACCCAAACAAGGGAGGTCGTTCCTCCTGTTGAAATTTAAGCCACCGTGCAGCGATGACCCCTCTATTTTAAACTTAAAATTTTGCGCGCATCATTCAACTCAAACATGGCCACAATTAAGCGAATAATCAGGTCTGGATAATTCGAGCATGTGAGCATCACCAAACCGCCCGCGATAATCACACCTAAATTAACAATTACATCATTGGCGGAAAAAATATAACTGGCCTGCATGTGGGTTCCGCCATCCTTATGCCCTGAAATCAGCCATAAACAGGTGACGTTTGCCAGCAATGCTACAGCGCCAATACCCATCATCAATATGGATTCAGGCTCACTGCCCAAGAAGAAACGGCGCAGAACATCAAAAATAACCAGTGCAGCCAAACCCAGTTGTACCCAACCAGACAAATGCGCAGCTTTGAGCTGTTTCTTGGCGGATTGACCCACAACAAATAAAGCCAAACCATACACAGCAGCATCAGCAAACATATCTAAGGAGTCAGCAATTAACCCAGTCGAAGATGCAATTAAACCTGCGATTAATTCCACTAAAAACATAGCAGCATTAATGCCAAGCAAGGCATACAGCACTTTTTGTTGTGCAGCACTGTTAGATACAGGTAGTTCAGTTTGTGTATTGGCTTCAGTCTGTTGCAACACAGCACCCAAACCCAATGCCCATAATTTATAGCTAATTTCTGTGACATATTGGTTGCTGTGGTAAACGATTAACAGTCGCGCAGGCAAATCAAAAGATAAGGCTGCAATATTATTATAGTCTGCTAAAGCAATCCGTACCATTTGTTCATCTGCACCACCATTCATTTTATATGGTATGCACTTACGCACGGACTCAAAAGTTATGAATATAAGACTGTTGCTTTATCTGTTTGAGTAGTCATGGCAGATGTAACGCTATTTTGATCCGCACAGGATTTTTTTGTATCGTAAGACAGACCACAGCCAGCATTGTTTAGATTTTGGTTTTCTGAGTTTTTATCTTGATTCGATTAAGGATCTTGAGTTGATGAAGACATACGCCACACCCAAAAATACAATAGGCTCAGTATAAACCAAGCCTATGTATTTAGGGACAATCTATTCTATTTAGAAGTTGCAGCGATAATTGTCGTAATCATTAAAACCTGAGACGCAAGCCTATCGCATATAAGCCGCTCTGCTCGGAATCAGCTGCTGACTGCCAAGCAGTTTGTTGATTGCCTTTCGTATATTCATAACCTGCACTGATATACGGCATGATGTTCTTGCTGATTTCATAACGCATTGCCACACCCACAGCCGCACGGTTGAGTCCTGTTTTTTTCGCATATTTGGCATCATCCTGCAGAATAACATCTACATCTAAATAAGGTTGTGCAATCAATTTCTGAGTCAATAACAGATCCCGTGTGGTTTCCAAACTCAAAGCCGCATATTGATCCTCACCCAAATAAAAATAAGCATCGGTTTCAAAAAAATATGGAGCTAAACCATGTAAGCCAAACACAGCGTCAAACTTATCTTCTCGGTCTATTTGATGCTCTTGCTGATTCACTTCATGGCGATAACGCACACCTGCTTGCACATCCCAAAAATCCGAAATCACACGACTGTATAACAACTTGACATCATATTCAGTTGCTTGTGATTCGTGTTTATCGCTATGAATTTTCAAAAACAACTTGTTTTCATCGGTTCCAATACGAGTTTGTAATTTAGATTTGAGCACTCCCTCGGCATGATCATTCACTTGCCATTGCGTATCTAAAGTGCTCACCGCATATACTTGCGCGCCATGTTCTTTACGATGATCGTGTGACTGCGACTCTTGCAAGAGCGAAGCAAATTGATGCGATTGATGCGATTGATGCGATTGATGCGATTGATGCGATTGATGCGATTGATGCGATTGATGCGATTGATGCGATTGATGCGATTGATGCGATTGAGTATTTACCTTAGCTGCGATTGCTGCAACCTTTGCGGAACTGCCATGTGCGCTATGCGCCTCTGTTGCTGCCAACCCAACTGAGCTGATGCAGCAGACAAAAATACTCAAAACTGTTTTCGCAAAAAGATTAGTGTTGTGCATGTGCTGCTCCTTTTTGCGCTGTCGCTGAAGAGGTTTGAGTCGCCTGAATTGCTGTGGTAGAAAGCGGTTCATTATCGCTGACCTGTGCCACAATCAATTTGTTCATCATTCCTGCACTCATGTGATAGAGCAAATGACAATGTATGGCCCATTCACCTAATTCATCTGCAGTAAGCAGTGCTGTTACAGTTTTACCTGGCGGCACAATTAAGGTGTGTTTATTCGGCATTTCTGCTGCCGTTTGACCATTTTCCAACTGCATAAACATGCCATGTAAATGCATCGGATGCGCCATCATACTGTCATTGATAAATTTGATCCGAATACGTTCACCATATTTCACCTTGAGCGGTGTGGCGTCACTAAATTTCTTGCCGTTGATTGTCCAGATATAACGCTCCATCGTACCACCTAAACGCACGACCAATTCACTGCTAGGTTTACGTGTGTCTGGTTGTAGCTGCAGCGATTTCAAATCTTCATAGTTCAAGGCCTTATGCCCCGCAGGTGTAGAAGCATTTGTCCATCCATATACCACCGCATTTTTGTGTTCTACTGAAGGCATGCCATATTGTGTATGCGTATTTTCAGACATTGTTGCATGGTTCATCTTGGAATGATCTATTACCGCATGATTCATCTTGGAATGATCCATTTCTGACATCGCTACATGGTTCATCTTGGAATGATCCATTTCCGACATCGCTGCATGATTCATCTTGGAATGATCCATCTCCGACATTGCTGCATGATTCATCTTGGAATGATCCATTTCATGCATCGTTGCATGGTTCATTTTGGAATGATCCATTTCCGACATCGCTACATGATTCATTTTGGAGTGATCCATTTCTGACATCTTTGCATGATTCATCTTGGAATGGTCCATCTCAGACATCGCTGCATGATTCATTTTGGAATGATCATCTGCATGTTCTGTGGCATGCCCCATATCTTGCATGGTGAGTAAAGCACGCGGACGCGCTGCGGGCAGCTGTAGATTTGATGATGCAGAATGAAGTTCATTCTGCAAACTACCCACAGCAAAACCTGAGCGGTCTATCGATTCTGCTTCAATTTGATAGTGCGCTGCTTGAGGTTCAACAATCACATCGTAGGTTTCTGCAGTTCCGATACGAAACTCATCTACAGTGACAGGTTTGACTGGCTGACCATCTGCACTGACCACTGTCATTTTTAAGTTTGGAATCCGCACATCATAAAATGACATCGCAGAGGCGTTGATAAAACGTAAACGTACTTTTTCATTTGGCTTGAATGCACCTGTCCAATTCTGTTCAGGTGTCTTGCCATTCATTAAAAAAGTATAGCCTGTGACATCGGAAAGGTCAGTTTTCAGCATGCGCATCTGATTCCACATTTTACGGTCTGACCATGTGGCTTTTAGTCCATCACGCTGTATTTGACGCCAAACATCACCTAACGTTTCACGCTGATTTTGATAAAACTCGGCTGAAATTTTTAAATCTTTCTGAATTTGATTGCTAGATTTTTCATGAAAATCTGACAGCAGCACCACATAATCACGATCGGTGTATTCATGTGTGTTTACAGCTGGCTTGGCTTTAGGATGAATCACCAATGAACCGTATAGGCCATCTTGTTCCTGACCTTTGGAATGTGCGTGATACCAATAGGTGCCACTTTGGCGCACTTTAAACCGATACACAAAATGCCCTTGTGGCTTAATCCCTTGAAAACCATTAAATCCAGGCACACCATCCATCAAACCCGGCAGCAATAAACCATGCCAATGAATAGATGAATCCTGATTTTTCAATTGATTATTAACGTGAATTACCGCCTCATCACCCTCTTCAAATTCGAGTGCAGGCGCAGGAAACTGCCCATTGACCGTAATGCGTTGAACAGGTTTTCCCGTGATATTGACTGTTTGTTCTGCAATGGTCAGGTGATATACCTTGACCGCGGCAAACGCAGAACTCGAATACAATGCACAGACTGTTAAAAACAGCGTAGGCTGATAAAATTTAGACATGACTTAATCCTTAAAATAAAACTTAAAAGTGTTTTGAATTTAGGATTAAGCTTTGGGTGGACGTAAAATTTGCTGCCAATGACCAAGTAAATGTTGAGCGTGATAAGCAGGCAATAGAATATTGACAGATGTGAGTGCTGCAGGTTGAGTCAGTTCAGGAACTTGCACATTCAACACACTGTTTAAGCTTTGACAATGCAACTGCACACAGTCCTGACAATTCATGTTGGCAGTAGAAAATTCAGCCGAGCCATAACAACCTGCCGCATTTAAATCGGTATCCGTTGCAGATGTGTGCTGACTGAGATGCTGTTGGCATTGGAATCATGCCCAGATAAATGCTGCTTGGTTTCAGGATGCATTTGCAAAGCTGTCGTATGACAATCTACTAAAGATGTCACTATAGGCACTGCGGTTGCAGAATGTAGAAGCTCAGACCCTGCTGCATGATTTGACATCATCCAATTGTGTGCAGGTTTTACCGCAGCACTGACAATACCACTCCACCCCATGACAAATGCCATCAGGACAACAAACCACATTTGTTTGTAGGGTTGAGTCAGCACTAAATGAATTCCTGAGTATGAAAGATGTAAACCTGAAATTGCGCAAGAATTGAACATTTTTGCCAAGCGCAATCCACAATCTACAACTCGCTCAATATAATTCAAGCCCCACTTATACACAATAACTTTTGCATTGAAAAACTGAGTGAATCGGTGCGATTAAAAAGCCAACTAAAACAATCAAGTTATATATTAAGCAACTTATTTTTATGACTACCTGAGCAAATACCAAACAAATTCAGTGTATTTAAAATATACAAAAAGGATTCTATTGAATCCTTTTTATACTTATTTTGTATAAGTCACAAACAATTGATGTACCAATGTTTATAAATTAATCGGCTTATCCATAGTGTTATCAACATAGATATCCATACAGTTATCTACAAAGTTATCCACAGCTTAAGACCTTGTGATTGTAGAAACTTATACTTCGACTGCGCCAACTTTTGCCAATTCAGCGCGCATGTCATCAATCACTGTTTTATAGTCTGGCTTGCCAAAAATTGCTGAACCTGCAACAAACATATCTGCACCCGCTTCTGCAATTTCACGAATATTGGCAGGTCCTACACCGCCATCAACTTCTAAACGAATATCACGACCTGAAGCATCAATGATTTGACGTGCCTGACGTAATTTCTCTAAAGTCATTGGAATGAATTTTTGCCCACCAAAACCCGGGTTCACACTCATAAGTAAAATCTGATCGACTTTATCAAGTACATAATCTAAATAATGTAGCGGTGTAGCAGGGTTAAATACCAAACCCGCTTTTGCTCCACCCGATTTAATCAGTTGCAATGAACGGTCAATATGCTCTGAAGCTTCAGGATGGAACGTGATAATGTCTGCACCCGCTTCAAGAAAATCACCAATCATCCGGTCTACAGGTTTTACCATTAAATGCACATCAATTGGTGCAGTAATACCATAGTTTTTCAATGCCTTACACACACCTGCGCCGAAAGTTAAATTCGGCACATAGTGATTATCCATTACATCAAAATGCACCACATCGGCACCTGCCTGAAGTACATTTTCCACTTCTTCGCCTAGACGAGCAAAATCTGCAGATAAAATAGACGGCGCAATTAAATAAGGCTTGGACATGGGAGAACCTGGCTGAATATTGGGATTGAGGCGCATTATAGCAAACACTGCTTGGTGTTGTGGATTCTGTTACGATTGGATCATTCAGTTCGATTCTTCAGTTACATCATCCAATTTGATAATTCTATTTCCGCAACGCTCCGTTGCAGGATTCCACTTTTCTTTCAGTCTGACTTTGTTATGGTAAAGGTCTTTACTCATATAAACAAAATGCTGGTTTCAACAGATGATGAATAGTACTGCCCATATTCAAACAACACAAGCAAGTCGCATTGCCAAGCGGCTACTCAACCACTGGAAACATAAATTTAACGTTGTAGAAAATGCAAGCCAATACCAAATTATGATGCCAAGCGCCACAATTCTGCTCACGCCTCAAACACATAAGCTTGTGGTTGAAATTCAAGCCAAAGATGCTGAAACAGATTTAAGTTACCTCGAACAAGTCGTGCTTGACCATTTAAATCGTATGGGACAAACAGAATTGAGCGCGGTTTGGCAACAACACTAACTGATTGATGTTAAGGCGCTAAACGCTGCGTCTGCTCAAAATCCTTGACTGCTTGAATACGTTTTTGTGTTGCAGGATGGCTTTGCAAAAAATCCAAAGGACTTTTGCCGATGTCTTCTCCTGTATCTTGTGCCAAACGCTCCAAAAAATGAGCAAAATGAATGGTTGGAATGCCCTGAGCGTGCATGGTATTTAGAGCATAATGATCTGCTTCAGATTCAAAATTACGTGAATAACTTGCCCCCACGAGCGCCACAGGCAAGGTCGAAACTAAATCTGTACCATCTCCTGTAATCGCAAGCAAAATAATACTAAACCCTAAGCTCGATAAAGCTTGTTGCAAGCTGTGTCTTTCTGCCAAATGCCCTTGTTCATGCGCCAACACACCAAAAATTTCCTGATCATTCTGCGCCAATTCCACCAATTCATCGGTCAAAATAATGGTGTTATTCGGAATTGCCAAAGCATTCGCTCCTAAGCGATTACCTTGTCGAAACAGCACTTTAGCAGGTGTATCTCCTGCAATGAGCTTGCGATAATCTTTCAGAATTTTCTGCTGACGCGCTGTAGGTAATTGACTAGGAGCTGTCATATCTAAAATATAACGCTCTGCTTCATCACCAATTTGATTCAAGGTGTTCGCAGGCAATTGAAAGGCAACGTATTTGGATGCACTCGGAATGCCCCATTGTACGGTGGCAAATACCATCAACATCACAAAAAACAGACTAAATACAATCAAGCTTGGCGTACGTTCCAATTTCCAGATGGAATGCTGCAGCTGTTTATTTCGTAGTTGAAACCAGTCAGGCAACGCTTGAGAAAACTCAATACGTGCATCGTCTTTAAGTTCAATGACAGGCTGAATTTTACCCAGTGCGCCCACCAACATCATGTCTTGATAATGATAGCGCCGTTGTTGTTGTAAGTTCTCACCATAACAAATGAGTACCGACTGAGCATCAATAGGCGAGATTTTGGCTGGCCATGGTTTAGATACCACGCCATCATAAAACACCACATCCACGACCTGTTCAGCCATATTTCTCTCCCACCTTACAGCGATACATCAATATCAAAAATATCACTGATTTCTTCTGCAAGTGCGCTATGTTCAGCTTGCAGTTGATTGATCATCAAATCTGGATCATTTTTTAAATGTAGACTTAAAGACTCAACCTGATAGCGATATAAACGAATGGCTGCCCATGGAGTCATTAACCCCAAACTCAGAACTTTCACAATCCAATTGGTCACCACAATCCAAGTATAGTGCCACTGCCCGCAATCGGTCTGAAATTCACTACCACTGATACTGGTATTGTTCCATGTAGTGATAAAAATTCGCGCCGACATCAGCGGCCAAATTAAAAACAACCCCAGCAGATAAACCGCTAAAAACAACCAAAGCAACTGTGCAGGATTTCGACTTAACTGTCCTGACAAAGCCAAAATCATCCCCACAGCAAGCAAAATACCAAAGAATAAGAAAATAGGTATATACATCGCGCGCATAAAAGCAGGCCAGTCAGCTTTTAATTTAAATTTAAGCTGTCCTGCATATAAATGGTCTAGGCAATAACGCTTATACATCCACACCAATACAGGAAAAAACAAGCCTAAAGTAAACAGATTAATCACGATACATTTTAAAAATACCCAGTAGGCTTCTTTGTTGCTACCTGAAAAATAAAAACGCGCATTACCAAATTTACTATTTCGCGCCTTGAAACGAAGGGTCGCTCGAATCAACCACGGCACAACTAAATATAAAGTCACCACGCCAATGAGCATGGCTTTGACTGAATAATTGGAAATCACCGAGATCGCAACATAAATTCCAATGGCAATTAAACGCCCTAATAAAATTTTATGTGGGATGCCCGTGAAATCAAAACGGCGTTTGTTTAATTCGGTATTGCCATAAAAATAGCGCAAACGACGTACTTTTGCCCACGGTGCATATAGCCCGAAGGTTACAATCATCAATAAAATATTGACAATCCAAATGCCAAAATACTCTGAGGCGCTACCATGAAACTGAAAATGATGAATCCGTCCAAGTAATGGATTCAGCGCAGGCGGCGTTGTAGGCTCCGCTGGAAAAAACGGGGAAGATGACGGTGTTTGTTGTGGTAAATCCCATTCTGAATTGTGCATGTGATGCCTTAGTTATTTTATTGTGCAGTCGTTCTTTTACCTAGACACTCAAACCCAAATGAGCAATCTTTCTAATTGGTAAAAAAACAAGTGTTCACCATTCTATTAAAAACTAAACAACGTGCCTAGAAAAGTTTAAAAATCAATGTGTAAAATTGATTGCTTGGCTTAGTCTGCTTGCAATTGCACCACATGGAATTGTAAATGCTGATCTATAAAGCTTTGAATGAAATAATAGCCATGATCATAGCCCGCATGTTCACGCAAACTCAATTTTTGCCCAACTGCATCGCAAGCTTGCTGAAATAATGCAGGATTGAGCTGACTGTAGAATTGATCTTTCAATCCCTGATCAATCAAAATTTCACTGAACAATGCACCTTTGGCCTGCACCAAAGCAGTCGCATCGTGCTGTAACCATAGTTGTTGATCTGAGCCTAAATAATTAGAAAACGCTTTTTCACCCCACGGGCATTGGGTTGGTGCACAAATCGGAGCAAAAGCAGACACGGACTTAAATTTTTCAGGATATTTAAACGCGAGGGTCAATGCACCATGACCACCCATACTGTGCCCCATGATACCCACTTGCTGTGGCTGAATTGGGAACTGTTGTCGTACCAATTGATAAAGCTCATCGGCTACAAAAGTTTCCATTTGATAATGTGCCGCCCACGGTGCTTGTGTGGCATTGATATAGAAACCTGCACCCTGTCCAATATCCCAATGGTCACCTTTAGCAACAGCTTCACCACGTGGTGAAGTATCTGGACTAATCAAAATTAGTCCCAATTGCGCTGCCATGTGCTGTGCATGTGCTTTAATCGCAAAAGTTTCTTCGTTACAGGTTAAACCTGCCAAATAAAATACCGCAGGACAAGCCTGTCCCGCCAAAGCTTGTTCGGGCAAAAAAATGCCAAACTGAGTTTCAGTCTGTAAAGCATTAGAATGAAAACGATAAATCCGTTGCTCACCCTCAAAACAGCGGTTGTTCTGAATTAACTCCATCACCCTCTCCTCTTTGGCTTATTGAACAGATTGCGCACTCAATTGAATTTCTGCCGATGTTGCAACACTTTTTTGTGGAAACAAACGCTGCTCTAATTGTGGCAGCATCAATTCCATATTTTTACCTATCGCCCATTGCGGCTCTGAAGGCTCAAAACCTTGCGCTTGCTCCCATTTGGCCACAGTCACTTTGGCTTCATTAAAGGCATTGGCAAATGAATTTTGTTCACGCATGGCCTGATCAAAAAAGGCACGACCAAAATAAGTATAGTCAGCTTCGTTTGAACAACCAAACGACTCACGATCTGCTGCCGATGCAGTAATTACCAAGGTATTATCATCTTGCAAGGCGGATACAAAGCTACCTGAATAACAGGCTGAAATAACGATCACACGCCAGCGAATACCCGATTTATCCAAAGTATCACGCAGCCATTTCGGATCGACCTGATTTAAGTCAAGTGGTGCATTTTCAATTTCAAAATGGTCTTTTAAACCATGTGAGGTCATATATAAAAATAGCACATCACTTTCACGGTTCATGCGTTGCCCCATACGGCGCAGCGCCAATTCAATACTGGTTTGTGAGGCAATTGGAATTACATTGCGGGTCATTGGGTTATTAATGAGCACCATCGAACGCCCAAAAGTACCAAAACGGGTATCAAACTGTTCACGAATCCGCTCAATTTCAGACATAAATACGTCTTGATAGCTCGCCCCTGCAACCCCTAAAAAGTACCAATGCGATTGGGCAAATTCCCCATATTGAATACTGTCTAAAGCTTTATTCAGTACACGGCTTTGTGCATAAAAAGCTTCTTCGCTTAAACTTGGTGGAACTTCTTCTACTTTCCAAATGGGCTGACTTTTCACTGACATCTGCCAAACCACCAAAGTGAATAAGGTCGCCAAAACAATCAGTGCCCTTTCCCACCACGGCCAATGCAGCTCACGTGAAAACACCCACACCACGGCCAAGCTTTGCCAAACAAAAAGCACCATAAAAATGATAGGCAAATAGTCATACAACACATACGGCAAGACATCCATCATGCCCATGTATTGAATCAAGCTTTGTAATAAAGCAACGTGAGTATCTAATACTAGCCACAACAAAGCAGGGACTAACAATAAGCGCGGGTTATTGACACGCTGAGAAAGAATAATTCCGACAATTAAGGCAATAAACGGCCACAAGGCATAACTGACCAAACCCTGTGGGTTAAATTCACTCACTTCTCCCGCCACCAACCAACTGAATAAGGTATTGGCAAGACCGCCTAAAATCCCCCAAAAAATCAGTTGTAAGATAGATGGACGAATAATTTGCAAAGAGCGTCGCGAACCCAAAAATAACCAAACGCCCGCGGCTTGGTTGCTTTTAAAATCGTGCCAAAAATTAATGGAGGGTTTGAAGTCAATCATAGGATTCTGTTAATCGCAGCTCGCGTTTCCACACTCCAAGTTTATGCTTGTCGTCGTAATTATCAATTGTTAATTTTAACTATATAACAAATCTTTGTGCATTATAGAAGCATTGAATGCCTTGCCACTGCTTTAGTGGTAGAAATCTACCCGTTGTTCAAATTTGCTTGGAAATAAGCATCAAATCTGCATGCATCACCATGCCATTGATGTGTAGTTTCCTGCCCCGCCAAAAATACTGCCAAACGTGGACGCTTCACTACAACACGTTTGGCAATTTGCTGTGCTAAGCCTAATAAATGATCACCTAAATCCATTTCACCATCTTCAGGTAACAACAAATGTAATAACTGCATTTGTTTTTTGACTTGAGCCTGCTTTTTCTGTGTCTGTTGATGTTGATCTCTCTGCGGAAACATCGGGTCTAAATACACCACATCAACAATTTTTCCCCGCGCTGCGCAGTTGCGTAAATAATCTGCTGAATCTGTAAAAACCAACTGGATACGTGCAACAACACGTGCCAAGAAAGGATCATCTTCAGCTTGGCGTTTAGCATCTTCCAACAAAGTAAAAAGAATAGGATGACGCTCCAACAACGTGACCTGAGCACCCAAATATGCCATAAGCAAGCTGTCGTGTCCTAGTCCTGCCGTAGCATCAATCAGGCTTGGTTTTTCCGACAAATTACAGGCACGAGCAATCATTTCTGATTTTAAAGAGGCACGCTTTAGCCGTCCAATTTCAGCTTTCCAATCGGGTTGCATTTTCATGCCATTGGCACACAACCACAGCCCTTCAGCATCTACACACAATGCCAATTCAGGGTTCAAACGCAAAAAACGCGCATTCAGTTTTTCTACTGTTTCAATGCGCGTTTGCACGCCTCTAGACAAAAGCACAGCAGAATAATGCTGTGCTTGAGTGAGCCACTCGGCTTCTATGTATAAGCGAAGTTCGCTTACCATAGTTTCCAGCCTGTGAATGCGAACAATAAAATGATTAAACCTGAAGCAATGCGATACCAAGCAAAAATCATAAAATCTCGCTTAGCCACATACGCCACCAAGGCACGGATTAGCAAGAGCGCCGATACAAAAGAAACGATGATCCCGAAACTGAGCACCGTCCAATCTTCTGTGGTTTGGAATACATCATAGCTTTGGTACAAGTCGAGTAAGCCTGCGCCAATAATGACAGGAATACCCAAAAAGAAAGAAAATTCAGTGGCGGCTTTACGCGAAACACCTAAGAACATTGCACCAATAATGGTTGCCCCTGAACGCGAAGTCCCCGGAATCAGCGACAACACCTGAATCAGACCAATCCAGATAGCATCTCTATAAGTTAGGTCTTCAACTTCATGTGCACGTACTTGTGGTGGATGTTTCTCAATCCACATAATGATAAAACCGCCAATAATCAGACCAATGGCTACGGCAACATCATTAAACAATAATTCTTTTACAGTTTGTCCAAAAGTCAGTCCAATCAGAATTATTGGAATAGACGCCATAATCAGACCAAAGCCCAAGCGACGACCTTTTTCTTCGCCTGTAAACATACCTGTGGCTGCGCCCCATAAACGTGTCCAATACTCATAAATGACCGCTGCAATTGCTCCCATTTGAATGGCAATCACAAATACATCACTTTTTTCTTTGGTCCAAAAGTCCATTAGCTCTGCAGCTAGAATCAAATGTCCTGTGCTAGAAATGGGTAGAAATTCGGTAATCCCTTCTACAATACCCATAATTGCCGCTTTGAGCAGCAGTAAAAGATCCATAAATAACCCTAATTATGCCTTGCCTTGTTCTGGAATTTTTTTCCAAGCATTGTCACGTAAATAAACAGGTAATGCTTGTTCTGCGCTGACCCATTGCTGTTGCTGTGCACAGACGCGTGCAATAGTAGCAATATCTTGTGCGGTTGCACTTAAGCCCTTGTATTGTATTTGTTCTTGATCAATTAGGCCTGCACCAGAACCGACCAATTGAAAGCGTACCACTTGTGCAGCGTCGCTATAATTCAATAATTGTTCCTGATCAACCGCCTGCATAATTTCTTGTATATCTAGCTCAAAACTAGCGATATACACTTCATTCATGCGTGCATCCAACACAGCTGTAACTGCAGTTAACCCTTCAAGACGATAAGCCGCTTGCGCCAATGCCTGCAAAGTCGATACAGGAATTACAGGCACATCATGCGACCACGCCAAAGCTTGCGTAACTGCTGCATTGATTCGCACACCACTAAAAGAACCTGGGCCACGACTAAAGGCAATTGCAGTCAGGTCAGCCGTACTCATTTGAGTTTCAGCAAAGCCTTGCTCAATCATCGGTAAGATGGTTTGCGTTTGTGCTTTTGCTCGCGTATCTAATTGAAAAAAAAGTTCCTGTGTTTCATCTACAATCGAAACGGAACACTGCTCATTGGCAGTTTCCAATGCCAGCAATTTCATGCACAACCTTCAAGGAGTAAATATCAAAAATTGGCGTTATGATACTCCACTCCTGAAATTCACGCGAGGATTTACATGCCTCAGATTGCAATTCATGCGTATAAAATTCTATGCAATTAAAGCCAAAATATGCGTTTGACTGAACGATGCAAATTCTAATTTAGAGTGTGGCAGGCTCTAGGTTTACAAATTGTTGAAAATGTTCAGCATAGTGCAGCGCACTCATTTTTAAACGTGCTTCTGCAGATTCATCCAAAATCTTGACCACTTTTCCAGGAGAGCCCATCACCACAGAATTATCAGGAATCACTTTCCCTTCAGGAATTAAAGCATTGGCGCCAATAATACAGTTTTTACCAATCACCGCATGATTCAATACCACCGCATTAATACCAATCAGACTGTTATCGCCCACGGTACAACCATGTAACATCGCCTGATGTCCAATAGTCACATAATCACCAATCTGCATTTCAATGCCTGCATCAGTATGCAATACAGCATTTTCCTGAACATTGCTAAAATTACCCAATTTGATTTTACTGTTATCGGCACGTACCACAGCCCCAAACCAAATGCTAACTTTTTTCCCCAACTCAACCTGACCAATGACCGTAGCATTATCAGCTACCCAACCATCCCACGGTTGCTGCATTGCTTGAGGCGCATATCCTTTAAATTTATACAACATAGTTCCTTTCTATCCTCACATCAAAATTTTTTCTATTTGTTAAATGTTGGTGAATTTAACAAAAACGGCCATTCTTTACGATAATCCAAACCATATTCAAATAAAGATACTAACATCCGCGCTGTTAACCCCCAAACTACTTCATCTTCGATCTGCATGCTCGGAAAATATAATTTTTGTTGTGCAAAGCTCACTTCATACGGCATCGGTGGCGCTTCCATTAAATGCTGTAAAGAAGCAAAAAAGATCCGATCAATTTCTGAAGGTTGTGGAATTAGTTCTACTTTTGGGGGAATCAGCCCCACCACAGGTTTAACCAACATCCCATTACGAGCTTTTTGCATTGGCAAATCACCAATCAACTGCACTTCAAATGGATTTAATGCGGTTTCCTCCTGCGCTTCACGCAATGCCACCACAATATTACTGGTATCTTGCGGATCGCGTTTGCCACCTGGAAAAGACACCTCACCCGCATGATTGTTGAGTAAGGTAGAGCGGCGTGTGAGCAACACCTTAGGATCAGACTCGTCGGTAATAGCAATCAACACCGCTGCATGCGCTTCCATGAACGTTTTAGAAAAGCGCAAACGTTGCTGTAACAGATGCGTGAGCGAATGATCAATCATGCCTTATAACTCTCCTTGTCTAAGTTTTCATCATAGCTGAAATAGCTAGGCAATAGATAGAGAGGATGCCAAAGTTGAAATTTTCAGTTATTCTGAGAACTCCCTTTAACAATGACGATCACTATGAACTTTTGTGGAAATTGTGGGCAAAAAACAACAACGAAAATTCCGCTTGGCGATCAGCAATTACGTCAAGTCTGTAGCGCATGTGGCAACATTCACTACGTCAATCCAAAAGTCATTTGTGGTGCATTGGTGGTTTGGGAAAATAAAGTATTATTGTGTCGTCGTGCAATTGAACCGCGCTATGGTTTGTGGACTTTACCTGCAGGCTACATGGAAATGTTTGAAACTATGGAGCAAGGTTCTGCTCGTGAAACCCGCGAAGAAGCCGAAGCTGAAATTGAAATCGAACAACTTTACTGTATGTATAACATTCCTCGGATTGGGCAAATTTATGTGCTATTCAAAGCTCAATTGTTGAATGGTCAATTTGGTGCAGGTGAAGAAACCATCGAATCACGTTTGTTTAGTGAAGATGAGATTCCCTGGTCTGAATTGGCGTTTCCAAGTGTAGAACGTACTTTACAGCACTACTTTACAGACCGAAAAAACAATCATTTCACGATTCATTTAGAAACCTTAGGTTCACGTACCGATCATACGGGTTAACCCCATATGATATTCATTTAAACCAACCTGAAATCTGAATAAAAATAGCCCACTCTCACAGTGGGCTTTTGTCAACTCATATCAGCTAAAATGAATGCTAAATACGCACTCTATTTGGGTTATAACACTCAGCAACATCTAGACTTACCGCTCCACCCTGGGCTTTCACCAAAGCTTTATCTGCATCAGTTGCTAAAGTTGGGTTCTGAGCCACGTAGGTTGCAAGTTGTGCATGATAAATATTGCTCCACTTCACTGTTGCGCCATTAAAATCTGACAAAGTAATACGTGTGGAGTTGGCTGCAACTAAATTGCCTATATTGGCGCGTGCACCACCCACCACTTGACCAACCCCACCTTCGACAGCTTCAATTTTGGTGTTCAAACCAATGACTGCGCCATCAAGTTTATGAAATTTTGGATTGGCTAAAATCATACGCAAAGTGACTGCTTTATTGTCGATATCGGTTGCACCTAACACACCAATACGGTATTGCTGCACACCATTTGTATCCACATATTCAGCACCAGTCTGACTAATTTCAGCACATTGACCTGACATATCGGTTGCTGTGGCATTTGGTGCTATATCTGCCCAAGTTTAGTAAATTTTTTCATCTTGTTACTCTCCCGAGAGTATTATTTTTTTGGTTTTACCACTCAGTGCCAATGATTGTTTTTTTATTTGATGAGGACAACACTGACACACATTCCTTGAGCAGCCGGTTTGCACGTACAAAGGTATATCTGAGTTATTTTTTGTTCAACTGCTGTTGGTCGCAATCCACATCTTACCGACAAACGGTTATTTACTTTTTATGTGCTGTAATCATGTAAAATAGCCTTTTTAAATCTCTCAGCTGTTTACACTTTATGTCCTATCCTAATCATTTTAAAAAATTATTCTGTGAACCTGAATGCGAGGCTGCAAAAATTCTGCAAGCTTTGGCAGCACTTTCACATTGTATTTATTTGCAAAATAATGGAAAGGCACGTATTGCATTTTTGGCTGAATGCTATTGTGTGGAACAAAACCATCAACATTTTTACTTTCAAAAAACAGCATTGAATCAATACGAATTAAGTTCAACTCAATTAGATTTAACAGCTCATCTCGGTGCTTCAAATGATACAAACACTGCCCCATTTTGCAGTTTAATGGGTTTTATTTCGTATGATGCAGCAGCACAGCAACACATCGATATGCAATCCCGCGCCCAGCCAAGTGCTTTTTTAGGTCAATTTAAAAGCTATTTACAGCAAGAACCAGATGGCTGGTATTTTTATAGTTCAGACGACAATCCAACACAAACTTTTGATTTTATTTTTAATTTATATACCCAATCAGCCGTAGTTGAACAGTTTGAATTAAGCCAAAAGTGTCAAGCACGCTGGAATTTCACAGATTACCAACGTGCCTTTCAGCGTGTTCAAGACTATATAGTCGCTGGAGATTGTTATCAAATTAATCTTACGCAAGAGTTTAGCGCTGAGGCTCAAGGTCCACTTTTAGCAACTGCTGCTCAGTTTTGGCAACTGACCAATGCACCTTATGCAGGTTATTTACGTATTGGTGATTTTGAAATTTTAAGTTGTTCGCCCGAACTCTTTATTAATTTTGAGGAAAATCGAAAAATTACCACAAAACCAATTAAAGGCACGATGCCACGCTATGATGATCCTGAATTAGACCGACAATCGAAACAACAATTAAGCGAATCTGAAAAAGATCAGGCCGAAAATGTGATGATTGTAGATTTATTACGTAATGATTTAAGTGTTTATGCCGAAACTGGCAGCGTCAAAACGCCAAAGTTATTCAATATTGAGTCTTTTAATCAAGTGCATCACATGGTCAGTGAAGTTACTGCAACACTAAAAGCAGAAATGAATCCTTTTGCTGTATTGATGTCTGCCTTGCCAGGTGGCTCAATTACAGGTGCACCAAAAATTCGTGCCATGCAAATTATAGATGAACTAGAAGGTGCAGCACGTGGCGCCTATTGCGGCTCTATGGGTTATTTTGATGCAGATGGAACGGGTTCCTGGAATATTTTGATCCGTTCTATTCAAAAATATCAGCAAGATGTTTCATTATGGGCAGGTGGCGGAGTCACGATTGCATCTGTATGTGAAGCAGAATATCAAGAATGTTTTGACAAAGTTTCAGCCATGTTGGATTTATTGAATCGTTGGTATAAACCTGTGCTATAGCATGAAGTAAAAACAAAAAAAGCGAGTGAATTCAAAACTTCACTCGCTACTATTATATTTTGATTATTAGACCAAAATCTCGTGTTTTAAAGTTTCGACTAAGCGTTGATTTTGCTCATCAGTACCAATCGTAATGCGCAAATATTGATTGATACGTGGTTTATTAAAATAACGCACAATAATACCGCGTTCACGTAATGCTGTAGCTAATTCACCTGCATCCCGTTGAGGATGTGATGTAAAAATAAAGTTAGCGTGTGATGGCAATACCTTAAAGCCCAAGGTGATTAAATCCGTCACCAATTTCTCACGGCTAGCAATAACTTTTTGGCATTGCGCTTCAAAATACGCCTGATCTTGAAAAGATGCCACCGCGGCTGCAATGGCAAAACGATCCATTGGATAGGAGTTAAAACTATTTTTTACGGCTTCCAATGCGGCAATTAAATGTGGTTGTGCAATCGCAAAACCAACACGTAAACCTGCCAAAGAACGTGATTTAGAGGTGGTTTGACACACCACCAAATTCTCGTACTTTTCCACCAATTTCACTGCAGACGCTGCACCAAAATCGACATAGGCCTCATCAATCACCACCACTGAATTTGGATTGGCCTTTAAAATTTCTTCAATAGCGCTTAAACCTAAAGCAATACTGGTCGGTGCATTCGGATTGGTGATGATAATGCCGCCATTGGCTTGCTTATAGTCATTAACTACAATTTCAAAATCATCATTTAAAGGCAAAATTTTAGTTTTCACCCCAAAAAATTGACTATATACAGGGTAAAAACTATAAGTAATATCTGGATACAGTAGTGGCTGTTCCTGAACAAAAAAAGCCTTAAAAATATGTGCAAGAACTTCATCTGAACCGTTGCCAACAAAGACATTTTCCACCGCTACATTTTGCTGTTTCGCAATGGCTTGCTTAAGTTCAGACGCATCTGGGTCTGGATATAAACGCAGTGCATCAGCTGAATTTTCTAAAACCTTTTGCACCGCTCCCACCACTTTAGGTGAAGGTGGATACGGGTTTTCATTGGTGTTCAATTTTAATAAATTTTGGATTTTTGGCTGCTCACCCGGTACATAAGGTTCTAGCTCACGTACTTCAGGGCTCCAAAAACGCATTTTTTCTGCTGTGATATTCATTTTATATTCTCGTTCATGCACTCAACTTACTTTCGCGTAAGCCTTCTCTTTTCAGGAGAAGGTTGGGGTGAGGTTTTAAACCATGCCAAACTGAATTAAAGATTGCAGCCCTCATCCTTTTGTGAAGTCATACTTTTCCCTCAAAGGGATAAGGAGCTTTAAATGAGAGTTTTTTAAATTAATTACTGATAACGATAGCGTGCTGATCTTGCATGTGCATCAAGATTTTCCTGCTGCGCTAAAATATCAGCGGTTTTCGCTAAGCTTTTCACACCCTCAGCTGAACACATAATCAGACTTGAGCGTTTTTGGAAATCATAAACACCCAATGGTGATGAAAAACGTGCCGTCCCCGACGTTGGCAAAACGTGGTTTGGTCCTGCACAATAATCACCAATCGCTTCTGGTGTATAGCGCCCCATAAAGATCGCACCCGCATGACGAATTTCTTCTGCCATTACTTGAGGATTATCCATACACAATTCCAAGTGTTCTGGCGCCACTTGGTTAATCAATTCAATGGCTTCGTGACGATCTTTCACTAATACCAATGCACCACGATTTGCAATAGAGGTGCGAGCTATTTCAGCTTTAGGCAAATTTGCCAAGTGCTGTTCAATCGCTTGTTCAACCTGATTTAGCAATTGCTCATCTGGTGTCATAAAAATAGATTGTGCAACAGTGTCGTGTTCGGCTTGAGAAAGCAAGTCCATGGCCAACCATTCTGGATTATTCTCACCTTCGGCATAAACCAAAATTTCGGATGGTCCTGCAATCATATCAATGCCAACCTGACCAAACACAGCACGTTTTGCAGCTGCTACAAAGCGGTTACCCGGCCCCGTGATTTTATCTACCGAGGGGATAGTTTCTGTACCATAAGCCAATGCAGCAACGGCTTGCGCGCCGCCAATGGTAAATACACGAGTCACCCCTGCCAAATATGCAGCGGCCAAAACCAATGGATTGAGTTCACCATTCGGTGCAGGCACAACCATAATAATTTCAGGCACACCAGCAACATGCGCAGGTACAGCATTCATAAGCACTGAAGATGGATAAGACGCCAAACCACCTGGCACATAAATACCCACACGGTCTAATGGTGTGACTTTTTGTCCGAGTGTATTGCCCAAAGCATCAACATAACTCCATCCATCCTGTTTTTGCGCTTGGTGAAATTCACGAATACGTACAGCAGCCAATTCCAATGCCTCACGAACTTCGCGCTCTAAAGCATCAAATGCGGCTTTCAGCTGTTCCTGACTTAACTCAAGTTCTGAAAATTGATGCGCTGGATGTCGATCGAACTGTTGAGTGAGTTTAAGAACCTGAGCATCACCATGCTGACGTACATCAGCAATAATTTGATCTACAGTTTTTAAAAGTTCAGGATCACTGACAGTTTCAAAAGCCAACAAGTCCGCAAAAGCTTGTTTAAAGCTTTGATCTTGAGTCGATAAACGTCGCATCAATTTACCCACAAGGTTTAATAGAAAAGTTTAGTTTACCTTGTTTCTAGGGCTTTGTGGGAGTCTATACATGGTCAAAGCAGTATGTTTTGATGGAAATTCACGTTCAAAATCATTCAAGAACAGAATCATGCACGAACATAAAAAAACCGCCATTGAATGACGGTTTTTTGAGAAGGCAGGATGATGGATACAAAGTTAAGCAGATTGTTTTGCCAACTCTCGTTCTGCCACAGCTTTTTCAAGTTGTGCCAAAATTGGATTGAGCAAATCTTGCTTGCGCTTAAAACTGGCTTTATTGACAATTAAACGTGAAGATACTTTACAGATTTCTTCTAGCGGCTCTAAACCGTTGGCACGTAAAGTATTACCTGTATCAACCACATCCACAATGTAATCACCCAAACCGACCAATGGCGCTAATTCCATTGAGCCATAGAGCTTAATTACATCAACCTGCTCGCCTAAGCTGGCATAGTATTGACGGGTTAAATTCACATATTTAGTGGCTATCTTTAAGCGACCTTTTGGACGCTGCATGCCAACCTTACCAGCAGTCATTAATTTACAATTGGCAATTTTCAGATCTAGCGGCTCATATACATTTTGAGCGCCATGCTCCATCAATACATCTTTACCCGCAACCCCAATATCTGCCGCACCATTTTCAACATAAGTGGGTACATCAGAAGCACGTAAAATTAAAATACGCACTTGTTTATGTGTGGTTGGGAAAATCAACTTACGTGATTTATCTGGGTCTTCCAGTAAATTAATTCCCGCAGTTTCCAATAAAGGCAAAGTTTCTTTTAGAATTCGCCCCTTACTTAATGCCAAAGTTAAACCATGATCAAAATTGCCCATGACGTCAAAATTTGGATCATCGTTTCTCATGTCATTCATCTATTTACTCGCTTAATTTGGGCGCCTAAACCTTGTAACTTTTGTTCTACATTTTCATAACCGCGATCAATATGATAAATACGATCAATCAATGTTTCGCCTTCTGCCGCCAATGCTGCTAACACCAACGAGAAAGAGGCACGTAAATCGGTTGCCATAACAGGTGCAGCAGAAAGTTTTTCGACTCCTGTCACCACCGCATCATTACCTTCTACCTGAATATTGGCGCCCATACGTGACAACTCAGGGACATGCATAAAACGGTTTTCAAAAATAGTTTCTGAAATCGTTGCAAAACCGCGTCCAATCGCATTCACCGCCATTAACTGTGCTTGCATGTCAGTCGGAAATTCAGGATGTGGCAAAGTTCTGAAACTCACAGCCTTAGGACGCTTGCCCATCATATCCAGTTCAATCCAGTCATCGCCACGTGTGACTTCTGCACCCATTTCTTCAAATTTATCTAACACGGATTCTAGCAACGCAGGATCGGTATGCGTGGTTCTAATTTTACCACCTGTAATTGCAGCTGCTGCCAAATAAGAACCTGTTTCGATACGGTCGGCAACCACGGAATACTCACAACCATACAAATGTTCAACGCCTGTGACCACTAAAGTATCGGTGTCTAAACCTTCAATTTTAGCGCCCATTTTAATGAGCATTTGTGCAAGGTCAGTAATTTCAGGTTCACGTGCAGCATTACGAATGGTAGTCACACCTTCTGCCAATACGGCCGCCATGAGAATATTTTCTGTACCGCCAACAGTGACCATATCAAAGACCACTTCACCACCTTTAAGGCGACCATTGACTTTGGCATTTACATAGCCATTTTCAACTTCAATTTCTGCGCCTAAAGCTTCAAGTGCTTTAAGATGCTGATCGACAGGACGAGAACCAATTGCACAGCCACCAGGTAAAGATACTTTTGCACTACCATAGCGCGCGACTAATGGGCCAAGCACCAAAATAGAAGCACGCATGGTTTTTACCAACTCATAAGGTGCAAATTGGTTATCCAATGTTGAGGTATCCGCAATGACAGTATCGCCCTCATAAGACATTTTAATGCCCAAGCCTGCGATCAACTTCACCAAGGTATTTACATCTTTTAAATTTGGAACATTTTTCAATGTTATTGGTGTTTCTGCAAGAATCATTGCAGCAAGAAGTGGCAAGGCTGCATTTTTCGCACCAGAAATGCGCACTTCACCTTCGAGCTTATTACCGCCCTGAATTAAAAATTTATCCATTAAATTATTAAGCTCCAAATAAGCTTGCTTTACGCCATTCTTCTTGTGTCATTGCACGAATTGTAACCGCATGAACTTCACCGCTGGCAATATAGCTATTCAATGGTGCATACACTGCTTGTTGACGAGCAACAGGACGCTTACCTTCAAACTGATTATCTACAATACGAAGATCAAACTTGCCGCCTTGCCCACTTACAGCAACTTCAGCCTCTGGAAAAGCAGCTTTTAAAATTTCAGTGAGCTGTTCACTATTCATCACAAAGACCTCTTATAGGACCAACGGTGTAAAAACCTGTCATTTTACTATAAATAGAAAAAATAATTCATTAATCCTATACATTATCGCAATAAAAAAGAGGTTTATCCAAAACCTCTTTTTAAATCACATTTTGATTAGATTGCTAATGGCTGATAATCCAGCTGCATCTTCCGATGTTTCTCTAACTGCCGTTTTAATTTTTCTGTCATCATCTTAATTGAAGTATACATATCATCAGCGCTGGCCTGCGCAAAAAGCTCCGTTCCAGGTAAACGAATAATCGCTTCTGCAATATGATTGGCGCTGCCTTTTTTAGAATGTTTATCGATTTGATGATCTTTACTTAATTTCACCTGCATACTATTGACCTGATCCAGATGTTTGGTCATTTGTGCAAATTTAAGTCGAATATTTTCTTCAATTGCAGGGGTGATAGCTAAGTGATGTCCACGAATTGTTATTTGCATAGTTCTATCCCTCACCTTCATTAGGATTAGGAAGGCATAGTTCACATGATTGATTGCCAAATAACAGATCGCTGCAGCGGTCACTTTAAATCATGTCTAACTATTCCTTCAAAAAAAAAGATTCATTATTTGGTCATAATGAATCCTTAGAATAGACCGATTTTAAAAATTAGATCAAGACTTTTCGTTCAGAAGATGACGGAATATTTAATGACTCACGATATTTCGCTATAGTCCGACGTGCTACATCAATTCCTTCCTCCTTAAGTAGATTAGCAATTGTGTTATCGGATAAAGGCTTACGTGGATTTTCATCTGCAATTAATTTTTTAATCTTGGCGCGAATCGCAGTTGAGGATGCTTCACCGCCTGAACTGGTTCCGACGTGACTTGAAAAGAAATATTTCAATTCAAACAAACCACGCGGAGTTAACATATATTTATTGGTGGTCACCCGTGAAACTGTAGATTCATGCAATTCCACCTCATCAGCAACATCACGCAAAATCAAAGGCTTCATTCCTTCAGCACCAATTTCTAGAAATTCACGTTGATGCTGTACAATACAGGTCGCGACTTTTAATAAAGTTTTATGACGTTCATCGACACTTTTAATAAAGTTTTTTGCATCCAACATTTGATTGCGCAAATATTGATTTTCTTCGCTTTGATCCGCGCGTTTAATCATATTGGCATAAAATGAATTGATTCTAAGCTTCGGCACAACATCTGGATTCAATTGCACCTGCCAATGATCCTGTTTTTTACTGACCACCACATCTGGAATTTGATAGTCTAAATCCTGATCTTCAAATGCTTTACCAGGATGCGCTTTCAAAGTTTTTAATAAAGACACTGCATACTGAAGCTGATCAGCACTTAAACCTGTTTGCTTAATTAACTTGGCTAAATCATTCGCAATTAATAATTCATAATGCTGTAAAAGTTGCAATGCCTCCTGACGATAAGGCACATCTGTAGCCAAACTTTCAAGCTGAATAGATAAGCATTCCGCCAAATTACGCGAACCGATTCCAATTGGATCTAAACGCTGAATATGTTTCAAAACGACTAAAACTTCATCGTCTTCAACTTCATCATCATATTCCATGGAGATCAATAGATGCTGTACAGATGTAGTGATTTCCGATATTTCACAATCCAAGAAACCATTGTCATCTAAAGCATCGACAATACAGTAGGCAATGAGCTGCTCAACTTGAGAAAAATGTAACAGATTGATTTGTTGCATCATGTGCTCTTTTAAACCCAAATGCCCCTGACGATTATCCTCTCGCTCTTCATATTCCGCCGTGCCCAAACTCGTTGGTAAATGAGTGTACACATCATCCCAGTCTGTATCGACAGGCAAGTCATTAGGCAGATGATCTGCATTTAATTCTTTGGTTAAATCTTTTTGATTATGTTCTTGCTCTTCTAAAGTGGATAAACTTTCGAAACTACTTTGTTCTTCGACTTTTTCTAATAGAGGGTTACTGTCCAACTGAATTTGAACTTCTTGTTCAAGCTCTAAACTTGAAAGCTGAAGCAAACGAATGGCTTGTTGTAACTGCGGTGTCAGCGACAAGGAGTTTGCAACTTTTAATCCAACCGATAACTTCATTTTCACCACTCTTTTAAATTTATTTTTTCAAAAACTTAATACATAAGTTTTTGATAAGCAATTTCTATGCCGTTATTTTAGATATAACATAAATTTATGAAAAAACATAAAGATTTTAATTAGAAATTCTATTCAATTTATTTTCTTTTTCTACTTATCTTTCCCCATAAAAAAACACCCCCAACGTGAGTTGAGGGTGTTTGAATAATGAGCTGGCGATGACTTACTCTCACATGGGTAATCCCACACTACCATCAGCGCGAAGAGGTTTCACTTCTGAGTTCGGGAAGGGATCAGGTGGTTCACTCTTGCTATGGTCGCCAGCACAACTGTTATGGACTTGTTCGGGTCTTAGTTACATTGCTTTTGCTTGATGCTTTTGCATGTAATGCCTTACTTGGTTCCAAATGAGTTATTAACAGGTTGGCTATTGGGTCTGAAGTTTATTGTTTAGCGTTCACTAAATCAAGTTTTTGTTTGATCGTTAGATCAATATGAAATCGATTGATCCTCACTTCTTTCGAAGTTCGTACAACAACTGTTTGGGTGTTGTATAGTCAAGCCTCACGAGCAATTAGTATTGGTCAGCTTCACATATCGCTATGCTTCCACATCCAACCTATCAACGTCGTAGTCTTCAACGGCTCTTTAGGAGGCATAAAGCCTCGGGGAAATCTTATCTTGAGGTAGGCTTCCCGCTTAGATGCTTTCAGCGGTTATCCCTTCCGAACATAGCTACCCGGCGATGCGACTGGCGTCACAACCGGTACACCAGAGGTTCGTCCACTCTGGTCCTCTCGTACTAGGAGCAGATCCTCTCAAATTTCCAGCGCCCACGGTAGATAGGGACCGAACTGTCTCACGACGTTCTAAACCCAGCTCGCGTACCTCTTTAAATGGCGAACAGCCATACCCTTGGGACCTGCTTCAGCCCCAGGATGAGATGAGCCGACATCGAGGTGCCAAACACCGCCGTCGATATGAACTCTTGGGCGGTATCAGCCTGTTATCCCCAGAGTACCTTTTATCCGTTGAGCGATGGCCCTTCCATACAGAACCACCGGATCACTAAGACCTACTTTCGTACCTGCTCGACTTGTGGGTCTCGCAGTTAAGCGCGCTTTTGCCTTTATACTCTACGCGTGATTTCCGACCACGCTGAGCGCACCTTCGTACTCCTCCGTTACTCTTTAGGAGGAGACCGCCCCAGTCAAACTACCCACCAGACATGGTCCTCGTCCCGGATAACGGGACAGAGTTAGAACCTCAACATTACCAGGGTGGTATTTCAAGGACGGCTCCACTCGGACTAGCGTCCAAGTTTCAAAGCCTCCCACCTATCCTACACAAGTAAGGTCAAAGTTCAATGTCAAGCTGCAGTAAAGGTTCACGGGGTCTTTCCGTCTAGCCGCGGGTACACCGCATCTTCACGGCGAATTCGATTTCACTGAGCCTCTGCTGGAGACAGCGCCGCCATCATTATGCCATTCGTGCAGGTCGGAACTTACCCGACAAGGAATTTCGCTACCTTAGGACCGTTATAGTTACGGCCGCCGTTTACTGGGGCTTCGATCAAGAGCTTCGCTTACGCTAACCCCATCAATTAACCTTCCAGCACCGGGCAGGCATCACACCCTATACGTCCACTTTCGTGTTTGCAGAGTGCTATGTTTTTAATAAACAGTTGCAGCGGCCTGGTTTCTGAGGCTGTCGACAGCTCAAGGAGCAAGTCCTATCACCATCAACAGCGTACCTTCTCCCGAAGTTACGGTACCATTTTGCCTAGTTCCTTCAGCAGAGTTCTCTCAAGCGCTTTGGTCTACTCGACCTGACCACCTGTGTCGGTTTCGGGTACGATTCCAGTGTAACTGAAGCTTAGAGACTTTTCCTGGAAGCAGGGTATCAGCCACTTCACTGTACAAGTACAGCTTGATATCAGATCTCAGCATAGAGCACCCCGGATTTGCCTAAGATGCATGCCTACTTCCTTTCACCTGGACTACCAACGCCAGGCTGACTTAACCTTCTCCGTCCTCTCATCGCATTACACTGAAGTATTGGAATATTAACCAATTTCCCATCGACTACGCCTCTCGGCCTCGCCTTAGGGGTCGACTCACCCAGCCCCGATTAACGTTGGACTGGAACCCTTGGTCTTTCAGCGAACGGGTTTTTCACCCGTTTTGTCGTTACTCACGTCAGCATTCGCACTTCTGATACCTCCAGCAGACTTCTCAATCCACCTTCGTCGGCTTACAGAACGCTCCCCTACCACGTATACAATGTATACATCCGCAGCTTCGGCACATAGTTTTAGCCCCGTTACATCTTCCGCGCAGGCCGACTCGACTAGTGAGCTATTACGCTTTCTTTAAAGGGTGGCTGCTTCTAAGCCAACCTCCTAGCTGTCTATGCCTTCCCACATCGTTTCCCACTTAACTATGATTTTGGGGCCTTAGCTGGCGGTCTGGATTGTTTTCCTCTTGACTACGGACGTTAGCACCCGCAGTCTGTCTCCCGGATAGTACTCATTGGTATTCGGAGTTTGCATCGGTTTGGTAAGTCGGGATGACCCCCTAGCCGAAACAGTGCTCTACCCCCAATGGTATTCGTCCGAGGCGCTACCTAAATAGCTTTCGGGGAGAACCAGCTATCACCGAGTTTGATTAGCCTTTCACCCCTATCCACAAGTCATCCCCTGGCTTTTCAACGACAGTGGGTTCGGTCCTCCAGTTAGTGTTACCCAACCTTCAACCTGCTCATGGATAGATCACCCGGTTTCGGGTCTATACCCAGCAACTATACGCCCTATTAAGACTCGATTTCTCTACGGCTCCCCTATGCGGTTAACCTCGCTACTGAATATAAGTCGCTGACCCATTATACAAAAGGTACGCAGTCACCAAACAAGTTGGCTCCCACTGCTTGTATGCATGCGGTTTCAGGATCTATTTCACTCCCCTCACAGGGGTTCTTTTCGCCTTTCCCTCACGGTACTGGTTCACTATCGGTCAGTCAGGAGTATTTAGCCTTGGAGGATGGTCCCCCCATATTCAGACAAGGTTTCACGTGCCTCGCCCTACTCGTCATCATTATGTGTGCCCTTTCGTGTACAGGACTATCACCCACTATGGTTGCACTTCCCAGAGCATTCCACTAAAACACACATAACTTAATGGGCTTTTCCCCTTTCGCTCGCCGCTACTGAGGGAATCTCAATTGATTTCTTTTCCTAAGGGTACTGAGATGTTTCACTTCCCCTCGTTCGCTTCGTATGACTATGTATTCATCATACGATACCTACCTTAAGGTAGGTGGGTTTCCCCATTCAGACATCTCCGGATCAAAGGATATTTGCCGCCTCCCCGGAGCTTTTCGCAGGCTATCACGTCTTTCTTCGCCTCTGACTGCCAAGGCATCCACCACATGCACTTAATTACTTGACTATACAACCCCAAACAGTCGTTAATCCCTACAAGTAGGATTAAGACAATTAAATAAATAATCAATGATCTATTTAATCTACAGTTTGAAGTCCCGTGCTCTTAAGCACCGTACAGCTTCAATCTAAATTCATATACCAAAACGCTTGATTCAGTTAATTTGCTAGTGCTCATTTCAATTCGTAATTAAACCGTAACACCGAAGCATTACTGTCAATCTTGAATAAAATGAGTTGAACAATTTATTTCAGACTCAATTTTTGCCAATCTGTTAATGATTCACTGCATCCTCGTCGGACTGCAGTCAACTGTGATAAATCACAGAACTTAATAAATCTAAATCAATCTCTTGATTCACCTTATTTATTAAGTTCTATAATTTAAAAATATCTTTCACTACCATATTAGATCAGATACTACGCGCAGCATAGCTGCTTGTCTTGCGCTTCGGCAAAGCGTTGCTTTGCTGATCGAAGCTCTGGTGGAGACTAGGAGAGTCGAACTCCTGACCTCCTGCGTGCAAAGCAGGCGCTCTACCAACTAAGCTAAGTCCCCAGCTTATCATTTTTGATTCGATGTATCAGATTATAGCCTGCGCACTCACTCACGTTCGTTTGCCTTGCGCTTCGCCTTAAAGCAGTGCTTTAAGTCTTGCTCATGGTGGGTCTGACAAGACTTGAACTTGTGACCCCACGCTTATCAAGCGTGTGCTCTAACCAACTGAGCTACAGACCCTGAGAAAAATCAAAGCATCGCTTTGTATTTTTCGCAAGACAAACGCAGTGCGTAGTATCTGCTACTCAATCCAATTCGAAAACCTCGAATTATCTTTTAAGACACATCGTCATGAAGAACAACTTGTTGTGGATTCTTACCAATCGTCAATCTTTCGTTAAGGAGGTGATCCAGCCGCAGGTTCCCCTACGGCTACCTTGTTACGACTTCACCCCAGTCATCGGCCACACCGTGGTAAGCGTCCTCCTTACGGTTAGACTACCTACTTCTGGTGCAACAAACTCCCATGGTGTGACGGGCGGTGTGTACAAGGCCCGGGAACGTATTCACCGCGGCATTCTGATCCGCGATTACTAGCGATTCCGACTTCACGCAGTCGAGTTGCAGACTGCGATCCGGACTACGATCGGCTTTTTGAGATTAGCATCACATCGCTGTGTAGCAACCCTTTGTACCGACCATTGTAGCACGTGTGTAGCCCTGGCCGTAAGGGCCATGATGACTTGACGTCGTCCCCGCCTTCCTCCAGTTTGTCACTGGCAGTATCCTTAAAGTTCCCATCCGAAATGCTGGCAAGTAAGGAAAAGGGTTGCGCTCGTTGCGGGACTTAACCCAACATCTCACGACACGAGCTGACGACAGCCATGCAGCACCTGTATGTAGATTCCCGAAGGCACCAATCCATCTCTGGAAAGTCTCTACTATGTCAAGGCCAGGTAAGGTTCTTCGCGTTGCATCGAATTAAACCACATGCTCCACCGCTTGTGCGGGCCCCCGTCAATTCATTTGAGTTTTAGTCTTGCGACCGTACTCCCCAGGCGGTCTACTTATCGCGTTAGCTGCGCCACTAAAGGATCAAATCCCCCAACGGCTAGTAGACATCGTTTACGGCATGGACTACCAGGGTATCTAATCCTGTTTGCTCCCCATGCTTTCGCACCTCAGTGTCAGTATTAGGCCAGATGGCTGCCTTCGCCATCGGTATTCCTCCAGATCTCTACGCATTTCACCGCTACACCTGGAATTCTACCATCCTCTCCCATACTCTAGCTAACCAGTATCGAATGCAATTCCCAAGTTAAGCTCGGGGATTTCACATTTGACTTAATTAACCACCTACGCGCGCTTTACGCCCAGTAAATCCGATTAACGCTCGCACCCTCTGTATTACCGCGGCTGCTGGCACAGAGTTAGCCGGTGCTTATTCTGTGGGTAACGTCCACTCTTCTTAGGTATTAACCAAGAGAGCCTCCTCCCCACTTAAAGTGCTTTACAACCAAAAGGCCTTCTTCACACACGCGGCATGGCTGGATCAGGGTTCCCCCCATTGTCCAATATTCCCCACTGCTGCCTCCCGTAGGAGTCTGGGCCGTGTCTCAGTCCCAGTGTGGCGGATCATCCTCTCAGACCCGCTACAGATCGTCGCCTTGGTAGGCCTTTACCCCACCAACTAGCTAATCCGACTTAGGCTCATCTATTAGCGCAAGGCCCGAAGGTCCCCTGCTTTCTCCCGTAGGACGTATGCGGTATTAGCATCCCTTTCGAAATGTTGTCCCCCACTAATAGGCAGATTCCTAAGCTTTACTCACCCGTCCGCCGCTAGCTCAGTTACCGAAGCAACCTCGCCCGCTCGACTTGCATGTGTTAAGCCTGCCGCCAGCGTTCAATCTGAGCCATGATCAAACTCTTCAGTTAAAATCATTTTGTCACTTTATTCGAAGTGACCAAATCTGGCTCATCAATTTTCTGACTTAAATTTCGCTCAAATAAACTTCGAGTAATTTAAACCAATCAATCAATGAAAATAATTTCGATCAATCAACCAGTAAAAATCCACACAAGTTGTTCTTCATAATCTCTTAATGATCTTCTTGCCACTTCGTCAGCAGCAAGCTAGGTCGGCTATATTACGCTTTATTTCTAAAGTGTCAACTGGTAAATTAAATTATTTTAAACTTATCAAATAAAACCCAACTCAATCATTTCCAACCAAGTCATTGTTTTATCAGAAGTTTTAATCTGCATCACCGCCGATGGATGTGCATTATAGGGCAATTATTTTACCTTGCAATACTTTTTTTTAAAGAAATATATCGGGTGCTTGTTTTTTGTTCTTTTTTGCATTTTTTACATACATTTTGAGCAAATTTGCTTCAATACATCGTTTCAATTAACTGTTAATATATAACCATCGGCGATATAACAGCTTTTGCTTACTCAGATTTAAGCGCTAGGATTCTTATGTATCAACAAAAATATCTTTGGGTGTGCCTTGTTTCTTTAGGATTCATCACCTCAACACATGCGACAACATCATCATCTTCTAGAGAAGAAGTTACTCAAAAAGAAACCGCTGAAGTTATTGCGGCAGATTCATCTTCTAAAACTAAAAATAGTCGTTTGGATGCACTAAAAGAATTAAAAAATGTAAAAACCAAAGATTTAAAAGTGAATGCAAATGCTACACAACCCGATGAAGTCAAAGACCCACTCCAGCCTTTGAACCGTCAGGTTTATGCATTCAATGACATGCTAGATCGTAATATCGCGCGTCCACTTGCAGTGCAATATGCAAAAAATGTCCCTCGTGAAGTTCGCGGTTCATATCGCCAGTTCAGAAAAAACTTAGGTGAACCTTGGAATGCGGTTAATCAATTGATTCAAGGTCGCCCTTTACGTGCCGCAAAAACTTTAGGTCGTTTTAGCTTAAACACCATTACCACTTTAGGAATGGCTGACCCTGCACGTCGTTTAGGTTTAGATACTGAAGAAGAAAATTTTGGTACAACCTTGGGCTATTACGGTGTCCCTTCAGGGCCTTATGTTATGTTACCAATTTACGGACCAAGTACTTTCCGTGATGGTTTTGGCACAATTGTAGATGGTCAGGCGCGTCCACAAAAATACATTTTAGATGGGAATGACCGTTTATATTGGTCGGAACAAGTTATGCGCGGCCTAGATACGCGTTCGCAAATCTTAGATGTAGAAAAAGTATTACAGGGCGATAAATATGCCGCGATTCGAGATATTTACTTGCAACGTAAAAACTTTGAAATTGCAGAAAAGAAAGGACTCGATGCCGACAGTATTTCTTTTGTAGATGATGAAACCGAAGAGTTTTTCGATGATCAAGAAGAAATAACCGCACCTGAAGAAAGCAAAGAATAATTTGTAAAACATTTTACTCAAGGTGTGTTTTTACTTTCCTTGAGTATTCAGGCATTGTTATAGTAACGCTTTGTTTAGGTTAAGGGTCAACACAAAACTCTATGTATTTCATTCAACCCACACGCGATATTCCATATCTAGAACAGGTGCTCGACACACTTCCTAGTGTGCAAATGATTCACATAGATGACATCAGTTTGTATGACCCAACCATTATTGCAATTGCCGATGTGCACGATTATTTAACCCATCAATGGAATTTACCCACGATTGTATTGGCCTTTGAAGATGAAGGTACAGCATTGGTGCAAGCATGGGAGCAAGGTGCTTTAGCAGGTTGGTTGTGGAGTCGTTTACCCGAAAATCCACCGCAAGCCTTACGCAAAATTGACGCACAATATAAACGTAATCAAGACAGCCGTGACTTACCTTCTGCAGCAGAACTACAAAAAAAATTACTGCCAAATCCTATTGAACTGTACAACTACCGTGTTGATACCTTATTTAAACCTTCGGCTTATTTGTCGGGCGATTGGTTTGATTACTGGAAAATCAGTGACAAAGAAATTATGTTCTATTTGGCCGATGTGTCTGGGCATGGTGTAACCAGTAGTTTACTGACGTCTTGGATGGCTGCCTTTCATGGTCGCTCCAAAACACCGCGCGAGCTGATTAAAAAGCTGAATGGCATGCTGGTTCAAGAAAATATTGAAAAGCATATCACTATGATTAGTGGGATTTTAAATATTGAAACCCATGAGCTGCGTTGGTCGAGTGCGGGGCATTATCCACCTGCCATTATAATCTCGCCCAATCAAGCACCTAGGATTTTAAATACCAGTAGTTTCCCTCTAGGACTGACTGAAGATTTAGAAGTTGAAGAATTTGAGTGTGTATTAAATAAACAGGCGCGGTTTATTATCTGCTCCGATGGTGCATTGGAACCTTATAGCGGTGGTTTGAATGAACAGTTCGAGCAATTGGTCTTTCACTTGCAAAATCAATCATTCCAAGCCCCCGATCATGTGGCAGATGATATTGCGATCTTGAGTTTATGCCGGACAAAATAAACAACAAATCAGTTAGTTAACCTCTTAACCCAAGATATACGACTGTAAGCTACTTGAGTCTATATAGTCGCTATGGGATAATTATCTGATCCTTCTCTGCAAATGGCATTTATATGTCAACAGGTCATGTTGAATATGCAAGCTTGAATGGAACGCATATCTTTAAGCTTTTTGGCGAAGTGCGTGCCCAATCTTGTATTAGTCTAGACAAACTACTCAGTAAAATTGAACAGCAATCTAATGTAGTGGGTGCAATTGTAGATTTAACCCAAACTACATTTATTGACAGTACAGTTTTAGGTGTATTGGCTAAGCTAGGCTTAAAACTGAAACAAATTCATCACATTCAAGCAGTTATGCTATCTACGAATCCTGACATTACTACGCTCGCCAATAGCATGGGCTTAGGACAGGTATTTGTAATTTTAAACTACTGTGGCGAACCGACACTCTGCACGCGTGAACTGGTCGAAGAACACGTTACACATAGCAATATGCTCACCACAGTATTAGATGCCCATAAAACCCTCATGAAGCTGAATGAAAACAACCAAAATATGTTTGAACCTTTGGTGAAACAGCTACAAAAAGAACAAGATAATCTCGATCAATGTGCTGACCAAAATCAGCAGAACGCTTGATCTTCACTTAGGAATAGGTTGATGACTCTACTTTCTGTTGCTCAAATGAACTCGCAAAACGATATTGAAGAAAACTTCAAAATCATTGAAACATTGATTCAACAGAGTAAAGTTGATGGTGCAGAGCTGATCGTTTTTCCAGAAAATTTTGTCTGCTTTGCGGCTGGTAAACAACGCGAAACCGCGGCACAGTTTGAAAGTATTCAACAGCGTTTGGAACAGCTTGCGCATCAATATCAAATCTGGATTGTAGCAGGTACATTGCCCTGTCCGTATCGCCCAGACGGCTCAACAATTGCAGATGGTCGTGTGCGTACGGTCAGTTTATGTATTAGCCCAGAAAAAACCGAAGCACGTTATGACAAAATTCATTTGTTTGATGTGCAAGTTGGCGACTCAGTTGGTGGTTATCAGGAATCTAAATTTTTTGAACCTGGTTCTGAAGTTGTTGTGGCCAAAACACCGTTTGGTCATATCGGCTTAATGGTGTGTTATGACTTGCGCTTTCCTGAATTGGCCTTAACTTTACGTGCTCAGGGCGCCAATATTTTAACTGCGCCATCAGCTTTTACCTACACCACAGGTCAAATGCACTGGCAATTGCTCTTGCAGGCACGTGGCATGGATAGTCAATGTCAGGTTTTAGGTGCAGCCCAACAAGGCTGGCATGGTGAAAAACGTCAGACTTGGGGACATTCAGGCGCTGCTAATTCACGTGGGCAGTTATTATCAATGGTGCAAGACGAAGGTACGCAACTGATTACAGTGCCCTTTGATTTAGATGAACAAAGCAAAATTCGAGAGTCAATGCCGTTAATCCAGCATCGTCGTTTATTGCAATTTTAAACTCAAATTTCAATAAAAAGGGCTGATCTACAATATAGTGATCAACCCTTTTCATTTCCCATCTTACTTTTTAACTATTCAGCCGCTTCATTGGTAACACGCAAGACTTCTTCCAAGGTCGTTTTACCAGCCAATACCTTACGCAATCCATCTTCACGAATAGAACCTGATTGCTGTCGTGCATAATCTTCCAGTTCGTATTCTGCGGCATTGCCATGAATCAGACGGCGCATCGCTTCATCTACAGGTACAATTTCATAAATTGCAGTCCGCCCTGTAAAACCTGTATGTGAGCAATGCTCACAGCCTTTGGGTTGTGGAAGTTTCAAATCGGTTGCATCGGTCACATGTTTAAACAATGCTTGTTCAAAGTCATCTGCGTCATGCCACGTGGCACATTGTGAACATAAGGTACGTACCAAACGCTGTGCAATTACACCAATTAAAGAACTTGACAACAAGAACGGCTCGATGCCCATATCTTTTAAACGTGTGACTGCACCAATAGCAGTATTAGTATGCAGTGTAGATAATACCAAGTGACCCGTTAAAGAGGCCTGCACCGCAATTTCGGCAGTTTCCAAGTCACGAATTTCCCCGACCATCACCACATCGGGGTCTTGGCGCAGCATGGCTTTTAAAGCACGCGCAAAGGTCATATCCACTTTGGTGTTGACCTGTGTTTGTCCAATCCCTTCAAGTTGATATTCAATTGGGTCTTCTGCAGTCAAAATATTTTTAGAACCGTCATTTAGGTCTGACAAGGCGGCATATAATGTCGTAGTTTTACCTGAACCTGTCGGCCCTGTAACCAAAATAATCCCATGTGGTCGATGTACCAGTTGCTTTAAGCGATCATAATCATTTTGCATCAACCCCAAGTGCGTCATGTTTAAACGACCCGCTTGCTTATCCAGCAAACGCATCACCACTCGCTCACCATGTGAAGATGGAAGCGTTGAAACACGCACATCGACCTCACGACCTGCCAGTCTGAGCGAAATGCGACCATCTTGAGGAATACGTTTTTCAGCAATATCGAGCTTGGCCATGACTTTAATACGTGACACCAACAACGGCGCCAATTCACGACGAGGTTGTACAATTTCACGTAGCTGACCATCGACCCGTAAACGCACCGACAATTTTTTTTCAAAAGATTCGATATGAATATCGGATGCACCGACCCGAATCGCTTCAGATAGTAAGGCATTAATTAAACGTACAATAGGTGCGTCATCTTCCTGATCCATCAGATCTTCTGCTTCTGGAACTGAATCTGCCAAACTGAGCAAGTCAGGATGATCTTCCAGTCCCGCAGCGACTTGCTGCGACTCACCCGTATCACCTGCAAAACTGCTGCTTAATAATTTGTGAAATTCCTGATTGCTACAAAGTTGATGCTGTGCAGGATGCCCCAGAAAACGACGTGCTTCTTGAATGGCAAGCATCGGCGTATTTTCACGACGTACAATAAAGGCATGATCGCCTTCATAACGAATTAACACCCCATGGCGTTTGGCAAAGCTATACGGTATTTGTAATTGTTTCAGTACTTGCATCAGAGATTATAATAATGATGAAAAAATTTAATTTGAGTGTACTCTAAGCGTATAACAGCGTGAAGTCTGTTTTCGCTGATTTATCAAGAAAGGGATAGGCCATTGTCACAAATTCATGAGATTTCAGAAACTGATTCAGCTAAATTAAAATGGTGGGGTGATTATGCGTTTGAGCTCAATCATCCTAAAGCGTGGCAATTTGGCTCACTCTTAGTACGTTTGACGCGTGGCATGCAAGAATGGCGGTTGGAATACTATCGTCCGCAAATTCAATATGATTATGAACAGCAATGGCATAAAATTGATGATCCTGAATTTGCCTTTCCACAACCTATAAAAATTGAACGCTATATGTTCAAATCTACACAAAGTAAATTACACCTCATGCCACGTTTGGCAGACCGTTCCGTGGTAATCAAACCTGTCGATCCAATTTATATTCCTGCAGGGCAACGCGGCACCTTGTATATCAGCACGCCATTGTGGATGTCTGCCTTTGTAGATGGACAACGTGAACCCATTTTTGATTTGCCAGTTATTCGCCCGAAAGATACTTGGTTTGGCCCAAATCATCGTACAGGTGAAATTTGCTATGCCACAGCAGTCGATGGCCGTACCGAATTACATCAACTCAAACCCCGTGCATTTCGTGCCGTCACGCCTATTGAATTTCACAACACCAGTAATCAACAATTGCGTTTTGACCGAATGAATGTGCCTGTGCCTGCACTGCCTTTATTTTTCAGCGAAAGTACAGGTCGTTTATGGACTTCACAAATTAAAGTGATGCACGAAGGTTTAGACCGCCCGCTGCGGATTCGGATTGAAAATCGTACCCCACCACATGCAGGTGAGGTGACCTATTTGCAACCACCACGTGAAACGGCAGGTGCTTTATTTAATATGTTTGATTCATTCTTCTAAGAGGTTGTTATGGCAGATTCAAATATTTACAAAGAAATCACCAACAGCCTCAAAGGAATTTTTACCAGTATCAATACAGATCGTCTGACTGAAATTTTGGTCGCAATTGTATTGTCTTTGATTGGTTTTTTAATTGCGCGTTTTGTTTCCAATACTTTTGTGCGTACTATTGGCGCACGTTTTAATGCGCATCAACGCTTAGTTTGGCGACGCGGGATTTTTTACTTTATTTTCCTGCTGTTTGTGATGGCGAGCCTGAAAGAAGCAGGCTTTAAACTCAGCGTGTTTTTAGGTGCAGCAGGTATTTTAACCGTGGCTTTGGGTTTTGCCTCACAAACCTCGGCATCCAATTTAATTAGTGGCATGTTCCTAATTGGTGAAGGTTCTTTTGAAGTGGGCGATACTATTCAAATCACCCTGATTCGTGGACATACCATTGAAGGTGAAGTGATTTCAATTGACTTACTTTCAGTCAAATTACTGACTCAGGACAATATTTATGTGCGTTTGCCCAATGAACAATTGATTCGTGCGCCCGTACAGAACTTGTCTAAGTTTCCCATCCGACGTGTGCCTATTACCCTAGCGATTAACTTTCACGAAGATATTATTAAAGTGCGTGAAGTATTGCTCAGCGTTGCCAATCAATATGCCTTAGTATTGTCTGACCCAAAGCCTGCTGTAACGGTTACAGCTTTCCGTGAATCCTCAATTGAATTGTTGTTTGCGGTGTGGTGTCAGCAAGAAAACTTTTTTAAAGTACGCGATGAAATGCAGGAACGTATCCGTAATGGTTTCCTAGACAACCAAATCGAAATTCCTGTACCCAAAATGGGGTTTGTTGATCATCCTTTATCGCGCCCTTTAAACAATGAAGACCTTGATCAATATGCCAGCGCCCAAGCACTGAAACGAGAACCAGACTTAAAGTAACCGTTTCAGTCTTCGACACTTTGCCTCTTACTAAAATTAATGATCTGCTCAAACTTTAGAAGACGGCGAAGTGTTATTTTTTGCAAGATTTAGCTCGGGAATTGGGGCGATGTATGCAATTAGCAGCATGCCCAAACCTGCAGCAAAGAATGACAGTATGCGCATGAGAGTTCCAATATTAGATAAATCCAAGAGTACCAATTTCAAGGTCACAATAACCAAAATACTGCTGCCTAAAATCCATAAGGCACGTAATTGTTTTAGACTAGCAATCCACATGGCGATACAAGCTAAACTTACCCAAAGCAAGGTCAGACTGAGCTGCACAGTCGCATCTTGCCAAACAGCAATCCCGTTGATTGGCGTTCCCAAATACAAATGCAAGGCACGTAATAGCACATAACTACTCAGCCACAGTAAACTCAAGACCATAATCACCGCAGTCAAGCCTTGATCTAAATTGGTTTTGCGTTGCAGATTCAGCATCCACAAAATAGCCACCAACATGGCTATACTGACCAAATCAAATGGATTCAAAATAGGCAGTACATAGCCGTAAAATGCTTGTTCCGTCAACAGTTGTGAACATAGCATCCACATCAACATAAAGATTAAATTGCTACGCGCATACCAAAACTTGCGCCAATCTGAATCTGGTTGTTGCCACCAACACCACGCAGCAAAGATCAATGGTAAAATCACCACACTGCTATACGGATGTTGAGGAAACAGCGTTAAACTCGCCATCGCCAAAATGGGTAACAGCCCTAAACTCACCCACTCTTTGTCGCTACGGACAGTCCATATAGGACGCAGCCACAAGACACAGAGCACACTTGCAAACAAGGCAAATAGCAGACGTTCAGCGCCCGAAACCCAATGCACTGCCCCATCATAGCTACGGCTGAATAATAATCCTGCTGCAGTGAGTGAAACAGGCGTTAAACCTAACCATTTGGGCAATAACCATGACCATGTCGCTTGACGAGAAAGCAATACTTCGTTGAAGAGCAAATAGATGACCACCACTGCCAAAAGCGTCTGTACTGTTGCAAGCTCTCCATCGAAGTAGTCTAAGCCTAACCATAGCCATAAACTGGTTGCAGACAACATCATGAGACACAGTACGCTCGTGGTAGCGGTGCTCAGTTGTTGTCTAAATACTGCACGGCTGTTGGAAAACACCACAACCGTGGCATAACTTAGGCTCAGTACCCAATAAATACTGCGTTCGAAATAAGGCAACTCGACTAAATAATACAACCCTGACAAGCCCGCAACGGCAAACAAACCCAATGCCAAATAACGGCTAATTTTAGAATGTTGAATAAAGGCAAAAATAAACACAGCCACGCCTTGCAATGCCCACCCGATGACACTCCACTGTTCAGGCAGTAAAATAGGAGGAATCAACACACTAAAAATCAGCATCAAACTGAAATAACTCTGTGCAATAAATTTTGTCTGCCGATGCTGTTTGGTCAGCCAATACAAACCAGCAAAAATTACAGCAAACAACAAACTAAAAGCTGCCTGCCCTGCTGTTTCTTCAAAATACATGAGATATAAACAAGCATAACCGACAATGGGTGCACCAAAAATTAAGGCAAGATCTAAAATAGGTTTCAGCTGAAACGAGACAACATCATCCTGTGCCAAAAGCTGACTAAAGCGAAAACCCAACCAAATAAAAATAGCCGCATGCGCCAAAATCAGTAGCGTTAACACCTGCCGTTCAAAGATATAACCATGATAAAAGGCATAACTGCCACCGACCACAACCGTCATTAAAAATGCGATTTGATTTAAATATTTCCACGGGCGCAAACTACTTAAAATGGCAACAGAAATATTAATCAGCAAATAATAAGCAATAAATTCAATGGCTGTGGCATTACGGACAGGTAAAGTAAACGGTGCGAAATAAGCAATTAGCATTGCCATGAGGGCAAGTTCGACTGATTGTTGTTTTAAACTCAGCCAGAGCGTGAGCAACATCACCACAATAAAACACAGACTGGCAACCACTAAATTTGGAATGACCAAATTGTAATAAGCAAAAAATAAGGTCAGACACAACCCTGCCAACCCCAAACCTTGTACCGCCAAAGCGAAGCTGCGATTTTTGTTGCGTAATAGATAACCAAATACTATCACGGCAGCACTCACGCCAGAAACGAACAGAAGTTTCACCGCCAAACTAAATTGCCAATGCTCAGTAGCAAAACGTAACAGCAACACCACACCAATAAGTAATACTGCAATTGCCGCTTTTAACACGGGATTGCCATGCAACAGCCATAATTGGGCTTGTTGCAATAAGCTATTACTTGATGTGCGCGCTTGTGTTGCAAAAGAGCCAGCAGACCTTGAGGAATTAGCTAAATCTGGAGCTGAATATTTTTGATCTAGATGTTCTTGATCTTGATATGAATAAGAAACTTGAGCTGGTTGTTCCTGAACAGAGTTTGGCACACTCGATAATATGGAATCAGGTTGAATAGCGATGGTTTCAGGTTGAGAAGTTGTTGATATAACGCTCCCATCCACATTCGCCTTAGATAATGAAAGACTTGCATCGACTTCAGATGTTTTGGCTAAAATATGCTCTGTGAATTGCGTTTGAGTCTTTGTTTCTTGAGCATAGGCCTTTTGGGGATAGCTCTTTTGAGCATGCGTCTGAAGCTTAGCAGCACTTTGTAATTGCTGTAATTGATACAGCCCTTGCTCCAAACGCTGCAACCATCGCAATAACATAAAAATCCATGCACTTAAAGCAATCGATGCCAGCAAATACCAATCCAGCAACACCCCTAAAAAAGCAATAAAAGTGGCGATATATAAAGGAGTTTTAGAGCTTTGACGCTGTACTTGGGACTGCGCTTCTGCAACCTGTTCCAGTGAATTCTGCACTCGTCCCACAAAAAATATCACACTGACCACTGCAGCGACTGCACAGATATAACTCAGCATCGGCACATCGAGCCACCATGCACCAATTGCTACTATGATTAATAGCATGAACCAAATGATTCGAATTTCATTCTGCCGTGTCTGCATTGCTCTTCATTTTATTGATATTGTCATGGCTCCGATCATACAACAGCCAGCACGAATCTGAATCAGGATTCATCAACAATTCGGTAACTGCGCGTCTGCAACACTTGCCTTAAAATCAGTTTCTGCGACAACTACAAAAATCACGTACAATAAACTGCTTATTTGCAGGAGGAATCAATCCATGCCACCATTTGTCTTGGTCGATGGCTCATATTTTCTATTTCGTGCCTTTCACGCACTACCACCATTAACCACGTCAACTGGTTTACATACCAATGCTATTCGTGGCGCGATCTCTGCGATTCAAAAGTTGATGCGTCGTACTCAGCCTACTCACATGGCGGTGATTTTTGATACCCCTGAGCCGACTTTTCGCCATGAATTATCGCCTATCTATAAAGGTGACCGCCCAAGTATGCCTGAGGAACTTTCTCAGCAAATCCCATACTTACACGCTTTAATTCGTGCTTTGGGTATTCCGCTTTACATGCTGCCAGGCGCAGAAGCCGATGATATTATAGGAACTTTAGCCAAACGTGCTGAAGCTGAAGGACAGCAAGTGCTGATTTCTACAGGCGATAAAGACATGGCGCAGTTGGTAACTGAAAAAGTTACCCTTGAAGACAGCTTCAAAGAAAAGCCAATGGATATACAGGCGGTATTCGATAAGTTTGGCGTATGGCCACATCAAATTATTGATTACCTCACGCTCATGGGTGATGCTTCCGATGGCATTATGGGTGTGCCTGGTATTGGCGCCAAAACTGCTGCAAAACTGCTGACCGAATATGGCTCGATTGGTGGGATTTTGGAAAATGTCGACCACATTAAAGGCAAAGTCGGACAAAATATTAAAGACAATGCGGATGGTATTGCGTTGGATCATCAACTTGCCAGCATTGTGTGTGATCTTGATCTAGGCTTTGGCTATGCCGATCTAAAACTGCAAAACCCAAATGTCGAAGCCCTACGCAATTTATATACAGAGCTAGAATTCCGTAACCAATTACAATCGCTTGATCATCCAAATAATCCAAACAACAACAATTATCAACAAGCTGCACAAACAGTCGCCGCACCGACAGCCAATGAAATTGAAACTGAAGATCAAGCCACACAAAGCAGTATCGATGATCAACTCGGAGTAGCAACATACCAAACCATTTTAGATCAGATGGATTGGGATAGTTTGCTGCAACGCTTGCAAACTGCACAGCGTTTTGCCTTTGATACCGAAACCACCAGTCTAGATTATCGCGTTGCAGAAATTGTTGGTTTCTCAGTCGCTTTCGATGCCAAAAATGCCTACTATGTACCTTTAGCGCATGATTATGAAGGCGCACCACAGCAGCTCAACCGTGATCAAATCTTGGCGCAAATCAAACCTATTTTAGAAAATAATGCTGTGGAGAAAATTGGGCACCATTTAAAATATGATGCGCATGTGCTTGAAAATCATGGTATTCATTTACAAGGTTGGTATTTCGATACCATGCTGGCATCTTATGTGCTCAACTCAGTTGCAACTCGACACGGCATGGATGATGTGGCACGTTTATATTTAAGTCACCTGACTACATCGTATGAGCAAATTGCAGGCAAAGGCGTTAAACAAAAAACCTTCAATCAAATTGAAATTGAAACGGCTGCACACTACGCTGCAGAAGATGCGCATGTCACCTATCGTTTATATGAAGTGCTGTCTGCGAAGCTACAAAAACATCCTGAATTGGTCAATATTTTGCACAACATTGAAATGCCTGTGGCTCGTGTGCTGACCTGCATGGAAGAAAACGGCATTCAACTTGACCTGGAATTTTTAGATCAATTAGGTGTCGATTTTGCCCGAACCATGCAAGATTTAGAAAACCAAATTGTAGAGTTGGCAGGTGAAAACTTTAATGTCAGCTCACCCAAACAAGTGGGTGAAATCCTATTTGATAAACTCGGACTCAAAGGCGGCAAGAAAACCGCAACAGGTCAATACAGCACCAGTGAAAGTGTTTTGGAGAAAATTGAGCATCCGATTAGTAGCTTAATTTTAGACTACCGTGGTTTATCCAAACTAAAAAGCACCTATACCGATGGTTTGCTGAAACAAGCCAACAACGATACGCATCGAGTGCATACCAGTTATCACCAAGCTTTGACTGCAACAGGGCGTTTATCTTCCACCGATCCAAACTTACAAAACATTCCCATTCGTACCGAAATTGGTCGTCAAATTCGTAAAGCCTTTGTCGCACCTGAAGGTCGTGTGCTATTGGCAGCCGACTACTCGCAAATCGAATTACGTTTAATGGCGCATTTTTCACAAGATGATGCCCTGCTCGATGCCTTTAACCACGGTCAAGACGTGCACCGCCGTACTGCAGCAGAAGTCTTGGGTATTGCCTTAGAAGATGTAACCTCAGATCAGCGTCGTCAGGCTAAGGCCGTAAACTTCGGTTTGCTCTACGGCATGTCTGAATTTGGCTTAATTCGTCAGCTTGGGTTTACCCGTGAAGAATCACAAAACTACATCAAGCAATATTTCCAGCGTTATCCAGGTATTTATGAATATATGCAGCGCACCCGCCAAGTCGCGCTAGAACAAGGTTTTGTAGAAACTATTTTAGGCCGTCGCCTCTATACGCCAGATATTGCTGCACGTAATATGATGATACGTAAAGCGGCAGAACGTGCGGCAATTAACGCGCCATTACAAGGCTCTGCAGCGGATATTATTAAAATGGCGATGATTGAAGTTGACAAAATGTTACCGCAAGCGCAAGCCAAAATGTTGCTGCAAGTACACGATGAATTGGTATTTGAAGTCGATCGCGATGCGGCAGATGAACTCGCGCCGAAGTTGGCAGAAGTCATGCAATCTGTAGTGGAAATTTCAGTACCATTGGTAGTGGAAGTCGGTCAAGGCAATAACTGGGATGAAGCACACTAAAATCGTTGCACTCTCTTTTTCCGCACCTTCCTTCTTCGAGAAGGAAGGTCAGGGTGAAGGTTATTTGTATTCCCAAAGACATATTAAGGTCGTCAGTCCAAACTTCAAGCATTAAAAAGGACTCCAAGAGTCCTTTTTAATGGTTCTGGAATATTGCGACTTATAAGCCTGTCAGCAAAACAATCGCCACCTGATTCATAATGATTTCAGCGATATATAAAGCCAAAAATGCAATAATAGGCGACAAATCAATCATCCCCATGTTTGGCAATAAACGACGAAATGGTGCCAACAACGGCTCTGCCAACTCTTGAATCACTTCAATATACGGGCCTCGAGATTGAGTAAACATCACCACCCAACTTAAAATAATGGTGGCAAAAATCAAATAACGACAGAAACGGATTAAATCCTGAATCATAGTCACAAAAGTCAGAATCACTAAGTGAATTGGACTATTTGGCATCGCACCATTTAAGTACATGACACCAAATATTTTGAGTAAATACAGCACCACCAACAAAGCTAAGGCAGCAGAATTGACCCGACCTTTGCCAACTGTTGGAAAGATACGTCCAAATACATCTACAATTTTGGTGGCTTTAATGGTTGAAAGCACCACAGGGTTATAAGGACTCACCGCTGCCAATTGCATTAGGAAACGGAAGAATACGAGCAAAATCGCTACGTTAATGATAATGCCAAAAATTAGCGCAGAATTTGCACCCATACTTAAACTTTCCTAAAATTTAAATTCGTTGTTTTTCAATAAATTAAATACTATCACTCAACTCTTGCGCTAATTCTTGACTACGCGTTTTAGCAGCAGCCAACGCCGCCTGAATATTTTGTGAAATTTGTGCATGATCAAACACTTCAATCGCAGCTTGGGTCGTGCCATTTGGTGAAGTCACATTTTTGCGTAATTCTGCAGGTGTATTCGAGCTGGTAATTGCCATTTGCGCAGCACCCAAAGCAGTTTGCAAGGTCAATGCTGTCGCAACTTTTTCATCTAAACCTAAGTTCTTGCCTGCACGAATCATGCTTTCCATCAAATAGAAGAAATATGCTGGCCCTGAACCAGATACTGCAGTCACAGCATCAATTTGCGCCTCAGAGTTTACCCAAATAGTTAAACCTGTCGCTGCCAAAACCTGACTTGCCAATTCACGGTCAGTGCTATTGACCTGTTCGGTTGCATACAAACCATGTGCACCTGTTTGCACCAAAGCAGGCGTATTTGGCATTACCCGCACTACACGTTCTGTACCCAATAACTCAGAAATCGTGGCAATTTCTGCGCCCGCAACAATCGAAATCACCAGTTTATCTTCAAACTGACCGTGCAATGGACGCAATACTTGTGCCAAAACCTGTGGTTTGACTGCAAATACCACAATATCTGCATCTGCAATCGCGGCCAAATTATCCTCAGTGACATGCACATCTTTTTCTTTCAATAAATCACGTACTTGTTCTACAGGATCTGAAACTGTAATACGGGTAGGCGGCAAACCTCTGGCAATCAAACCACCAATCAAGGCTTGCGCCATGTTGCCACCGCCAATGAAACTAATATTACAATTCAATACTGCACTCATGATCCACGCTCTTCGTTGAGTTCTTTGTCGTTAAGAGACTAAATTCGGTTGCCATCCATCTGCGACACAATAGTCCGACTGTGCAAGCCAAAAGCCTTTGGGGCTAAAAACGCCTAGCATAACATTATCTAGGCTTAATATTTGAATTGTATGACGTGTCCACGGAAAAATTTGTGCTTCCTGAATAGCTTTTTTCAGTGGCCATGTGCCCACCCGACCATACAAATGAATTTTTTCACCACCCAAACGTGGCCGTAAAGTTAATCGACGATTCAGCAAAGTTGCAGATAAACCAACTTTGGCTTGTTGCAGTTGATAACAGCCAGACCACACTTGAAAAGTCTGATCTGCCTGTAAACATAACGCTTGTTCTTCTGCCTCAAACTGTTCTGCAGCTAAATACTCTGCTTTTGGCAAACGAAATAATTGTTGCTGATAACGCAGATAATAATAATCCTGACAATGTAACGCCGCTTGTGCATCGGCTTTGGCCTGAATCACTTCTCGCTGCAAACGATCGACCATATCATAACTTGGGCGATATTGTGCTTGCCCTTTCATCCACGCCGATAAAAGCTGACGTTGCCGTGGCAAAGATAATTGTTGTAACTGAATTAAATTCAACTGCGAAGCTGAACCGCAAGCCGCTAAATCCTGCGCTAAAACTTCGGCCAAAATATGTTCGGCATCTTGCATCAAGTTTGCAGTACGTGCCACAGCTTGCTGCATTCTAGGAAAACGTTGTTGCAACACTGGCCACAACATTTCTCTCGCCCATGCTCGGTCATAATGCACATCCTGATTACTAGGGTCTTGCACATAATCCAGCTTTAATTCAGCACTCCATTGGCAAATCTGCTCACGCGAGACCTCCAATAACGGACGCCAAATGCTCAAATCATCCCGTACATCGACAACCTCCATGGCAGCAAGTCCTTTCACACCTGCGCCTGAAAACAAACGCAGCAATACGGTTTCCGCCTGATCTTGCTGATGGTGCGCCAATACTAAAACTTCGTCGCTATCCAAGTGCTGCATATAGGCCTGATAACGCGCCTGACGTGCCTGATTTTCTAGATTACCCTCAGACACACTGACTTTTTGCAGTACACACGGTACATTTAAATTCTGACAGGTGGCTTGCACCAACACGCCCCACGCTGCGCTTGGACTTTGCAATTGGTGATCAATGTAAATCGCGCGTACTTTTTCAGGACACAAAAATGATAAAAGATGCAGTAGCAACATGGAATCCATGCCGCCACTACATCCAATTAAAAATTTTGTCTGTGCAGGAAAAGCCTGTAGTTGACTTAAGACGCTAGACCTAAATTGTCGCTGCCAAACTTCATTAAACGCTGGTAACGTTCTTCGCATCGTTGTGTTGCATCCATCGCTTGCAATTCATTCAAAGCTTCTTTTAACACATTTTTTAGACTGTGCATGACGTGTACAGGATTTAAATGTGCTCCCTCACCTTCATCAACCACGTATTCTACAATACCAATCTTTTGCAGTTTTTCTGCGGTCAATGCCAATGCTTCACTGGCTTGTTCGGCTTTTTCTGCAGTTTTCCAGAGAATAGACGCACAACCTTCTGGTGAAATAACAGAGTAAATACTGTGTGACAACATCACTACACGGTCAGCCACACCAATACCCAAAGCACCACCTGAACCACCTTCGCCCAATACTGTAGCAATTACAGGTACTTTTAAATTCGACAGTTGTGCCAAGCTAGTCGCAATCGCTTCTGCCTGACCACGTTCTTCTGCACCTACACCTGGGTATGCGCCCATGGTATCAACAAAAGTGAAAACTGGCAGATTAAAACGCTCTGCCATATCCATAAGACGCTGTGCCTTACGGTAGCCTTCTGGATTACACATCCCAAAGTTGTGTTGTAATTTTTCGCGGGTACTGCGACCACGATGTTGACCTATCACCATGACAGGCTGACCATCAAAGCGTGCCAATCCACCGATCATTGCCCCATCATCACCAAATAAACGATCACCATGCAAGGCATCAAATTCAGTGAAAATTTCACCCACATAGTCTAGAAATTGCGGACGTTCAGGATGACGTGCAATTTGCACGGTTTTCCATGCTTTAGATTGAGCAGCTTTTTTCATAAGTCGACTGTTATCCCTAAATTAACCAAATCTTAATCGACAAATTGTTCCGACTGAATATTCAATTCAATGTCCCAATTCTTGAATTGCACTTGTTCATCGTGCAATTCAGCGACAAGTAATGGCCACTGTTTGGCATCACCCGACACGCTGAGCTGCCATTGTTGCGCATTGCGGATGCTTAATTCAATGGCAGGAAGCATCGCATCGCTACGACTTGCATTGACCAAAACTGCAAGGCGAAGCAACAAACTTAAGTAAACAATTTTATTGCCACCCGCTTTCAATGCTTCTATTTTCGCGTCATGACGCAACTTTCGACGATGGTTGCCCACCAAATGCGAGAGATAGTTTTGGTCAATTTGTGAAAACCCTGGAATGTCCGAATGTTGCAATAAATATGCACCATGACGATGATAACTGCTGTGACTGATGGCTAAACCAATTTCATGCAGGTACGCAGCACGACGCAATAAGTCACTATCTTCATTATTTAATCTTAATGAATCTGCCACACTATCAAACAAATGTTGCGCAGTTTTGACCACGCGTCCTGCCTGTTTCGGGTCTGAGTTATAACGCCCCATTAAGGCCTGTACACTGCGATCACGAATGTCTTCATGCTGGAAACGTCCTAACAAGTCATACATTACACCTTCACGCAAGGCACCATCGGAATACACCAATTTATCGATATCTAATACATCAAATACGGCATATAAAATTGCTAAACCTGCTGGCAAAACTGCTCGACGGTCTTCTTTAAGGCCATCAAATTCCATTTCTGATACGTGTTTAAACTTGAGCAAACGGTCTTTGAGTTTTTCTAAACCTTCACGAGTCAGATTTTCCTGCTCATTGCTCCAGCCCATATTTACCGTAATTTGACGACAGGCTTTAATGGTACCGCTTGAACCTACAACCGTATCCCAACCTGCTTCTTTATAAGTGTTTGCAATCGAATACAGTTCTTTACGCGCTGCAACTACTGCTTTTTCAAAACTACTCTTGCTAATTTCACCATCGGCAAAATAGGCTTTGGTATAGGCCACACAGCCCATTTGTAAAGATTCAGTATGAATTGGCTCAAACTCTTCGCCAATAATCAATTCTGTCGAACCACCGCCAATATCAATCACCAAACGACGTCCACTATTCGCCATCGTGTGCGATACGCCTAAATAAATTAAACGGGCTTCTTCACGCCCTGCAATAATTTCAATAGGTTTAGGCAAAATTTCTGCGGCTTTTTGAATAAACTCATGTCCATTTTTGGCCTGACGCAGTGCGTTAGTTGCCACAATACGCAAACGGTTTGACTGTACTGCAGTTAAACGCCCCACAAAACGCGCCAAACAAGCCAAACCTCGTTGTTGAGCTGCTTCGGTCAAATTCTTATTTTCATCTAAACCTGCAGCCAACTGTACTTTTTCTGACATTGATGCCACTTTTTTTACTTCACCATGATCCACCCGTGCAATCGCCAAGTGGAAACTATTCGACCCCATATCGATGGCTGCGAGTAACTCTTCATCAATTAAAAAATCAGACATTCTTCAAACAAACCTAGACAGAATTGTGCCTAGAGTAATTCACATAAACCTAATTTAAAAGCCATTTATCAGCACAATTTAACGACTATTTAAATTTTCTGCATATATGACAATTGTGTTACAGAATTAGCATTTTCGTTTAGCCTTATCGTCACGATCAATTGGACAAATTTGTATATTGAATGGAAAATTCACAGATTCCCTACTTTGTTCAAGATGGCTATGTAATACTAATTAAAGCTATCTTATAAATTATTTGGAGCGTAATCCATGTCTGGCAACATCGTAAACACCACTGATGCAAACTTCGAAGCCGATGTTCTTCAATCAGATACTCCTGTATTGGTTGACTTTTGGGCTGGCTGGTGTGCGCCATGTAAAGCAATTGCACCTGTACTTGAAGTACTTGCAAACGAATACCAAGGCAAAGTTAAAATTGTAAAGGTTGATGTGACTTCTTGCGAACAAACTGCAGTGAACTACAACATCCGCAATATTCCAGCTTTATTGATGTTCAAAAATGGTGAAGTGGTTGCACAGCAAGTTGGTGCAGCACCTAAATCTAAATTGACTGCGTTTATTGACGAAAATATCTAAGTCGATGGATACATCATCTATTTATAGAGATGATGAAAAAAATACGCCAAACACTGGCGTATTTTTTTTCCTACAAATTGACAACTAGAGATTTCTCTCTTATATTGCATGCTCAGGAAACGCAGGATCTTTCATCCTCTTTCTGAAAAGACACAACACAAAAATGCCGCTCGGCAACAGAAATTGTTTTTCACATTTTTCATTCAAACAATGAATCAGTGCTCTGAATCGTTATTGTGCAAATACAATTGCTTTCATTTTATTGTATGAATGCGGCTAAATGTTGCTCCTTCTCTAACCAGTACCCCAGAATTTTAATTCTATCAGAACCTCTATGAATTTAACCGAACTCAAGAAAAAACCGATTGGCGAACTCATCAAAATTGCCGAGTTTATGGGCCTTGAAGGAATGGCACGTAACCGTAAGCAAGACATTATTTTTGCCATCTTAAAGCGCCACGCCATGAATGGTGAAGAGATTTTTGGTGATGGCGTTCTAGAAATTCTCTCTGATGGTTTTGGTTTTTTACGCTCTGCTGCTGGTTCATATCTTGCTGGCCCAGATGACATTTATGTCAGTCCTTCACAGATTCGTCGCTTTAACCTACGTACAGGTGACACAATTACGGGTACGATTCGTCCACCTAAAGAAGGTGAACGTTATTTTGCTTTACTTAAAGTAAACCAAATAAACTATGACACCCCTGAAAATTCACGTAATAAAATCTTATTTGAAAACTTAACCCCGCTTTTCCCAACAGAACAATTGGTAATGGAGTTGGGTAACGGAACAACTGAAGACTTAACTGCACGTGTGGTAGATTTGGTTGCCCCAATCGGTAAAGGTCAGCGTTCAATTATTGTCGCTCCGCCTAAAGCGGGTAAAACCATGTTGCTACAAAACATCGCCCAGTCGATTGTGCGCAACAACCCTGAGGTGTTCTTAATCGTACTTCTCATTGACGAACGTCCAGAAGAAGTGACGGAAATGGAACGTACCGTTCGTGGCGAAGTCATTGCGTCAACCTTTGATGAATCACCTGCACGTCACGTTCAAGTAGCCGAAATGGTCATTGAAAAAGCCAAACGCTTGGTTGAACACAAAAAAGATGTCGTCATTTTACTGGATTCCATTACCCGTTTGGCTCGTGCGTATAACACCGTTGTACCATCTTCAGGCAAAGTTTTAACGGGTGGTGTTGATGCGCACGCTTTAGAACGTCCAAAACGCTTCTTTGGTGCTGCACGTAATATTGAAGAAGGTGGTTCACTGACCATTATTTCAACTGCACTGATTGAAACAGGCAGTAAAATGGATGAAGTGATTTACGAAGAGTTTAAAGGTACGGGCAACCAAGAGATCACCTTAGACCGTCGTATTGCAGAAAAACGTGTTTTCCCTGCCATGAACATCAAGAAATCAGGTACGCGTCGTGAAGAACGGTTAATGAGTGAAGATAATCTTCGTAAAGTTTGGATTTTACGTAAATTGTTGCACACTCAAGATGAATTGGCAGCAATGGAGTTCTTACTTGATCGCATGAAAGAAACCAAAACCAATGACGATTTCTTCGATCAAATGAAACGTAAAGCAGCCAATTAAACTATTAGAAATATCAGAACACCTAAAAAAGTCATCTTATAACGATGGCTTTTTTTATTTGGTTGACAAAAGTTACATAAAGACACAATTGCACCTGTTATATGTAAACTTATTTTTAAGTAAATGATTATAAAAAAATATTTAGTCAAAACCTTTTAGTTTTTAGCCAGTTACTGTGCAACTCTCCAATCTAAAATGCCAAATTAATTGTTATTTTCTGTTAAAAAAGCACGTATTTTTCGCGTTTTTTTGCCTTTTTTTCAATCAACCTAGTAGCAATTCAAAAAGCGCAGTGATAGCATATTCGCAGACCAGTTAGACTGCGCCTGCGTTGTTAGTGCCTAACAAAATTTAGGAATAATAAAAGCATACAACAGACTAACGTCGGTTTTTTTTAATCTCATATTTTAGAGAGTGATGCCATGTTATTCAAAAAAATCGCTATTGCTGCTGCAGTTGCTACTACTTTAGCTTTTGTTGGTTGTGCTAAAAAAACTGAAGAAGCTGCTGCTGACGCTAACGCTGCTGCATCTGAAGCTGTTGTAGCTGCATCTGAAGCTGAAGCTGCTGCTGACGCTGCTGCTGTAGAAGTTGCTTCTGGCGCTGAAGCTGCTGTAGACGCTGCTACTGATGCTGCTGACACTGCTGCTGCTGCTGCAACTGACGCTGCTGATGCTGCTGTAGACGCTGCTGCTGCTGCTTCTGAAGCTGCTGCTCAATAATCGATTAGATTATGCAGTACAAAAAGAGAGCCTCTGGCTCTCTTTTTTTATTACCTGTTTTAAATTACTGACACAATAACAAATCGTGATATATCAAAGTATCAGAACAGTCCTACCCTACTTACAAGTAGGTTAGTCAAACCTTTTAAATTCAATCAGAATATTTTCCAAAGTTTATTAAAGCTACCCATCCATTTTGGGCAAGGTAAAATCATCTATTGATTATGTGCTACAGAGATAATTGCCTATCTAAGCTATTGGTCTTGTTTATAGATTATTTTAAAAAGTAGGCTAAATGTATTTAAACTCACGCTAGATGCCAGCCTAAACCAAATACAAGTATTAAATATCTAACGCAGAATTAAAACATAAAAAAAGCAGATCAATCGATCTGCTCATTTCCCACACGCTGGCGGAATTTCTGGCCTGCGCGGAATGTGACTACACGGCGGGCTGAAATTGGAATTTCTTCGCCTGTTTTCGGGTTGCGACCAGGTCGTTGACGTTTATCACGTAACTCGAAGTTCCCAAACCCTGAAAGTTTAACTTGCTCGCCAGAGATCAGTGCTTGGCTGATCTCATCAAAAAATAGCTCGACCATTTGTTTCGCTTCACGGCGGTTTAAACTCGTGAGCTCACTTAAATGATCAGCCATTTCTGCTTTTGTTAATGCTGTCATGAAGCCCTCAATGTCGCTTGGTAAGTGTTTTCCAACACTTGCAGAATGTTATCCATACCAGATTTAATTTCAGCATCTTCAAGTGTACGTGTTGGATGTTGCCATAACAAGGCAAAAGCCAAAGAACGCTTGCCTTGTTCAACACCTTGACCAGTATACACATCGAATAACCAAGTTGAGTCTAACAGCGCTCCACCCGTTTTTTCAATAAGTTGCTGAATTTCACTTACATTTATCTTATCACTAATTAAAAGCGCAATATCACGTCTAACCGATGGAAAACGTGATAATTCTGTAAAATTATATACATAAGTTTGCAAAACTGCTGTTTGATCGAGTTCTGCCACCCAAGTCGTGCCTAAATCTAGCTCATCTTCTAAAGATGGATGCAAACGACCAAAGTAACCAATAGACTGACCATCTACTAAAATTTCAGCAGATTGCCCAGGATGCAACCAAGTGCGCTCTGAGCGAACATACTCGACTTGTACACGACCTGCAGCTAAAATTTCTTCAATATCACCTTTAAAGTCGAAGAAATCCATAGGCTGAGCTTTGGCATGCCATGATTCTGCATGTTTAGCACCCACAGCAATCAATGCCAAAGTTGGAATTTGTTTTAAATCATGAATGCTTGCTGCATGTTGATAATCAAAACGTAAACCCAACTCAAAAAAACGCACACGGTTTTGCTGACGATTCACGTTGTATTGCACGCATGGAATTAAGCTTGATAACAGTGTTGAGCGCATCACTGCCAAATCGCTAGAAATTGGATTCGCCAATGCCAACGGGTTCACCGCAGGGTTTAACTGTTTTTCCAATTTTGCATCGGCAAAGCTAAAACTAATCGCTTCTTGATAGCCCAAAGTTACTGCAGTTTGACGTAATTGAGAAACTTCAAACTGATCTTGGTATTTTGCCAATCGCACATCTATCACAGGCAAACTGATTTGAATGTTGTCGTAACCGTGAATACGGGCAATTTCTTCAATTAAGTCTTGGTAAATTGCCATATCAAAACGATGCGATGGCGGCACAACGCTCCACTGACCTTCAGCTTGAACAGTCACTTGACAACCTAAACGGGTTAAAGCATCGGCAATAAATGCCGTATCAACGTGATAACCCAAGAGCTGATCGACTTGCGCTTGATTTAACGAAATTGCTGCACGTGTTGGTAATTGTGCTGCTTGTTCTGCCACTGTAATTGGACCAAATTCGCCACCCGCTAATTCTGCAATCAGTTGGGATGCACGGTTCATGGCCAATAATGGCAATTCAAAATCGACACCACGTTCATAACGCTGTGAGGCATCGGTATGTAGGCCATAACGACGTGCACGACCTGCAATATGCAATGGTGCAAAGAAAGCGGATTCAAGGAAAATTTCTGTGGTTTCATCACTTACCGCAGAAGATAAGCCACCCATGATGCCCGCCATCGCCAATACTTTTACGTCATCGGCAATCACCATCACATCTTCTTGTAGCTCTACTTCTTGCTCGTTTAACAGCACCATTTTCTCTGCTGCAGTCGCTTGTCGAACTTGGATACCACCTTGAATTTTCGCACCATCAAAAGCGTGCATGGGCTGACCCAATTCAATCAAGACATAGTTAGTAATATCTACCAAAATACTATGTTGACGGATCCCTGAACGTGTCAACGCGCGCTCCATCCACTCAGGTGTAGCTGCTTTGGTATTGACATTTTTAATCACACGACCTAAATAACGTGGGCAGCCTTCAGTCAGACTTTGTACGGTTTTTTCATCGTGAATGGTTGATGCTACTGCCTGAATATCAGGTGAATTAACTGGCAATTGGTTAATCACTCCAATTTCACGGGCTATACCACGAATACTGAAACAGTCACCACGGTTTGGAGTAATACTAATATCAATGACATGGTCATCTAAATCAAGATACTCACGCACATTCACCCCTACAGGTGCATCTGCAGGCAGTTCCAGTAAGCCATCAAGTTTATCTTCAAGATCAATTTCTGATGCACCGCACAGCATCCCTTGTGATTCCACACCACGCAGTTTGCCTTTTTTAATTTTAAAGTCGCCTGGCAATACCGCACCAATGGTTGCCACAGGTGCTTTCATACCTGCACGCACGTTTGGCGCACCACACACAATCTGCAACGGCTCACCTGAACCAATATTTACCGTAGTCACACGTAAACGATCTGCATCTGGATGCTGTTCAACCGTTAAGACTTCACCCACCACAACGCCTGTAAATGGCTTTGCTGCTGGTGACATATCATCAACTTCTAGACCCAGCATCGTGAGTTGATTCGATAAAGTATCGCTGTCAATGGCTGGGTTAACCCACGTGCGTAGCCAATTTTCGCTAATTTTCATTGATATAAAACCTATAAATCTAAATTTTGAATCCCCTCTACTCCCTCTTTTCAAAGAAGAAGCGTCCTGTGTCATATATGGACACCCCTCTCCTTTTAGGAGAGGTCAGGGAGAGGTATAAATTTGTTTTTAAGCAAACTGGCGCAAGAAACGCACATCATTTTGGTAGAACATACGTAAGTCATTAATGCCATAACGCAACATTGCAAAACGCTCTACCCCTAAACCAAAGGCAAATCCTTTATATTTTTCTGGGTCGATGCCTGAAGCGCGTAATACGTTTGGGTGCACCATGCCGCAACCCAAAACTTCCAACCAACGACCACGTTCATCCATAATATCCACTTCGGCACTTGGCTCTGTAAATGGGAAATACGATGGGCGGAAACGAACTTTTAAGTCTTTTTCAAAGAATACATTCAATAAGTTAATCAACAAACCTTTGAGTTCTGCAAAACTGGTGTTTTCTGCGACGTATAAGCCTTCAATTTGATGGAACATTGGTGAGTGTGTTTGGTCTGAGTCGCAGCGATAAACACGACCTGGACAAACAATACGAATAGGCGGCTGTTGATTTTCCATGGTGCGAATCTGTACGCCAGACGTATGTGTACGCAATAAATGATTCACATCAAAATAGAAAGTATCGTGCATGGCACGTGCAGGGTGATGTCCTGGAATATTCAACGCTTCAAAGTTGTGATAGTCATCTTCAACTTCTGGGCCCGTTGCCACGGTAAAACCGGCTTTGGTAAAGAATTGGCAAATACGTTCCTGAACCTGCGTAACTGGGTGAATACTGCCAATGCTTTGACCACGACCTGGCAAAGTAATATCAACGGTTTCATTAGCCAGTTTTTGCGCCAAAGCCGCTTGTTGTAATTCAGATTGACGCGCAGTTAATGCCGCATTAATTGCTTCACGCACAGCGTGAATTTGTGCACCAAATTCTTTACGCTGTTCAGGGTCCATTTTACCCAGTGCTTTGGATTGTTCCGCAAGCTGGCTTTTTTTCCCCGTAAATTGCACTCGCACCTGGTCGAGTGTAGCAAGGTCCTCTGCTGCTGCAATTGCAGCGAGCGCTTCATTGGTCAGGGCTTCCAGTGACATAGTAACTCTCAAAAGCAACAATTTAGAAATAATTTAAAAACCCCGTATTCTAACAGTTTTTAGTCGCTATGATGAAGCTTCGATATAATCAAAATTAGATTAGCATCTTGAAATACAAAAAGTATAAGATAAAGCCAATCAACACGAGATCTCAATATTATGGCGCTCGATCAGATTTGGAAGCAGCAACTTGCCCTTGTGACTTATGGCAATGAATATTTGACTCAAGATTTAAGTTTCAATCATTGGCTCAAGCATCAAGTATTTAACCAGCATCAAATTCAATTTCGTGATTTATTGTCACAACATTTATTGGCACAACACTTTCAAATTTGGTTAGAGCATCTTAAACAACAAGGCGTGCGACGTTTGAGCCTACATCAGGCAAGTATTTTAAATGATGAGAAAAACCCCAATCCAAATGTAGAGTTATTACCTTTTGCACACTTTATTGTAAGCCACGAGGCAAAACACAAATCTGCCTGGATTTTCGGAAAAGAACTTGCAGAATGGTATACCGCAGAACAAGATTATATGGCGCCCGTTTCGCAACAGAGCGAGCTACGTCAGGAAGTGATGTGGCGTTATCAACTAAACCACAAACTCGTCAAACAGCTCGATACAGATTTTTTCTCTCCAAACTGGGATGAAATTGATCGCTTTATTCGTTCTGAATTATTTTTAAATTCTTGTGCTGCGGAGTTTATTGAACCAGAGCAAAGTGCTAAACCTTATTTCGGTGTAGATCTTACTCAAAATTCAACTGAAAGCATGCACCCAACTTTAGCGTTAATTCCCGCAGACTACCCTGCTGCGTATGCACATCAAATGCTGTATCGTTTAGATGCACTGCATCAATTTATTCAGAACAAAATCCAGCATCCTTATCATGCCGATGGCACAGAATTCGAACCGAGCGAACAACTCAATTTACGTCATTTTTCTCAGAAACTTGAAGATTTACACGCCAAATTTATCACGAAGGTTGCGAACCATTATCAGACCGCACAGCTTACGCCAGTGCAAACGCCTGATCATTTTGAATCAACGCCTAGTCAACTACAAAATATCACTTCACCCCAAATACCAACACCTGCAGCTTCACATAAAGTCGGTGCATCTGCAGTAATTAAACTGATTTTAATTACCGTGGTGATTTGTGCTGCAGCTTACTATTTTGGCTTATAAGCCAGTCATAAATTTTGAGCATAAAAAAAGACCGCTAAGGTACTATATATAACAAATACGGTCTTTTTTTAGTCTTAAAAGACTTATGCAGCTAATGCATCTTTAGCTTTTGAAGCTAAAGCAGCAAATGCAACTGCGTCATGCATAGCGATGTCAGCAAGTACGCGACGGTCGATAATCACTTGAGCTTTTTTCAAGCCAGCGATCATACGGCTGTACGATAAACCATTTTGACGAGCACCCGCATTGATACGCGCAATCCATAAAGCACGGAATTGACGTTTCTTTTGACGACGGTCACGGTAAGCGTATTGACCTGCTTTGATTACCGCTTGGAACGCTACGCGATATACGCGTGAACGAGCGCCATAGTAACCTTTAGCACGAGCAAGAATTTTTTTATGACGGCGATGAGCCTGTACACCACGTTTTACACGAGCCATTTATAATCTCCTTAGATGTATGGGCACATAGCACGAACAGCAGCAACGTCACTCACGTGAACCATTACACAGCCGCGCAATTGACGGATACGTTTAGCAGATTTTTTGGTCAAAATGTGGCGTTTGAACGCTTGTTTACGCTTGAAACCGTTAGCAGTCGCTTTAAAACGTTTAGCTGCACCACGGCGAGTTTTTAACTTAGCCATAACAACCTCTTTAAACACCTGTTCGGCACGTCTGCACCATTGCAAAAACGACCTGCAGGTAAGGGAGCGAGTATTCTAAAGCATCTTTGCTTAAAACAAAAGCATATTAGCTAAATAAAAATGAGCGTCTCATCACTCGTTTACTGTAATTCAACTTTGGAAAACATCATGAAATTGTGAACATTTACTACAATTCACAACAAAGCTTAAGTTCTGCAAAAAATTGTGCAGATCGACACCCTAAAAACTTGCAATAAGTTACGGATTACTCTTGCGATTATTCACAATTACATCAATACTTCGTCTCGCTTGTGTGAGATAAAAAAGACCGTAACATGATGAAAACATCTTTATATATAACTCTATTGCTTGGAATCAGTGGGACGCACTTATATGCAAAACCAACGCAACTGCAACCAACAGCAAAAGCCACACTCGAGGTACAAAAAAGTGCCGCCTTGCCTGCTCATCTCACCACACGTTTAACATGGCGTAAGTTCCCACAGCCCAAATATAAAAATGAAGATTTAAATCAGCAAAACCGAGCTGCAATTGTGCGTATTTATGCAGATGAAACGGGCAAAATTAGTCAAGCCACTATTCAAGAAAGTACAGGGCTGAAAAACTTAGATAACGCCTTATTACAAGCGGTTCGCACTGCTGAAATCCAACCAACCTATGTAGAAGATACTGCCGTTCCGACCATTGGTTTTCAAAGCTTTAATTTAAGATTTCAGGATAACCAACACGAAAATTGCCAGTTTGATTTTCAATCTAAACAATGGTTAGCACAGCAACAACAGCAAAAAGTTCAATTTAAGTATCGTCATCAACCACAATTAAACTTAAGTGCCGAAGATTTAAAAAACCACTCACGCAAGTTAAAGTTTCAATTCAAAGTGAATAAGCATGGCGAGGTGAAACGTGTGAAATTGACACAAGGTTCAGGACAATCTGCACTTGATCAACAAGTTTTGGCTGCAGTGAAAGCTGCTCAAGTAGATGTACCGCGTCAATTTTGGCTATATAAAAAGTCAAAATTAAAAGATGAAATTTATTTTGATATAAACACGTGTGATGCTCAAGAACAGTCATAAGTGAACGTGGTGACTAAGTTATTGGTGGCTGACTTAAACCCATGTATAAACAAAATAAATAAACAGATAACGCCCGATTTTGGCAAGACTCACGATCAACACAAAACGGGCAAAATGTTCTTTCATTAAGCCTGCAATCAGGGTAATTGGATCACCAATAATCGGCACCCAACTGAGAAATAAAGACCAAAAGCCATATTTGGCGTAAGTATGTTGTGCTTTTTCTAATTGAGTAGCCGAAACAGGAAACCATTTTTTATCTTTATAATGTTCGATTTTAAGTCCCAAATACCAGTTCACACAAGAACCTAAAATATTGCCTAGACTCGCAATGCTAATGAGCCAAATGGGTGCATAACTGCCTTCATATAACAGCCCCAACAGCACGGCTTCGGACTGTAAAGGCAATAAAGTTGCCGCACCAAATGCAGATAAAAATAAACCCAACAACGTCCAAAGCATAGACGATTTAAAGTCCTAAAGCTCGTTTAGTTTTACGATATTCCCAGTTCGCCCAAACAATACAGAGCAAAATGAGCACCGCACGCGCCCATGTATAACGCTGAGTAACAGGCTCAATCGCGGCACGTAAAACCTGCTGATCTGTGCTATTTAAAGCCCCAATCATATTCTGCACATGAAAAGCTTCGATCACAAACAAGATCAAGCAAGATACGATACCCAAAATAATGCTCCAATACACTTTGGCATTTTGTTCAACAATCTTGGTAAAGTTTAAAAAAAATTCTTGCATAGCCCATCCAATAAAAAAGCCACCTGAAAAAGTAAGGTATCAGGTGGCTGGCATATTAGCATAAAAGTAAATTCAAACTTGAATCTCAAGTGCTTTCTGCACCGCAGGGCGAGCAGTCAATCGTGTAATATAGTCTTGTACATAAGGATAATCTTCTAGCGAAATATTTTGCCAGTCATGACGTAGTGCCCATGGCAAAATAGCCATATCAGCGATTGAATATTCACCTGCCACGTACTTTTGCCCCATCAACTGCTTATTTAACACACCATATAAACGCTTGGATTCATTGATATAACGCTCAATCGCATAAGGAATTTTCTCTGGTGCGTAGCGACTAAAATGATGATTTTGCCCCAGCATTGGACCAAAACCACCCATCTGCCACATCAGCCACTGCTCTACTTCAACACGTTCTTGCTCATCGTTAGGGTAGAACATGCCTGTTTTTCGCCCAAGATATTGTAAAATTGCACCCGACTCAAACACAGAGATTGGCTCACCACGTGGGCCATTCTGATCGACAATTGCAGGAATTTTATTATTGGGCGAAATTTTTAAAAAATCTGGCTGAAATTGATCATCTTCTGAAATATTGATGGGGAAAATTTGATATTCCAAGCCCATTTCTTCTAATGCAATTGTAATTTTATGACCGTTGGGCGTACCCCAATAATATAAATCAATCATTTGTGCCTATGCTCCGTGCACCTTTATTTTGGTGTTTCAACAACATAATAGATCTGACCAAAAACAACAAGCATTGCGCCGAAAAATAAATTTTTATTATCTATTCAATTACTTGAAACTAAAAATAAAAAATTTTCGCGCTCTTCCTTGAATTTTTTTCACTCAAACACATATTTATTTTTGCATCAGGATGATATTTCATCTTTTGCCCTGTCGATGATGATCATGACAGATAAATTCTTGTTTTAAGACTTTGCTGACCTCAGGAGGTTCTAATAATGAGTAACATCAATCTTCATCCACTTTTCCGTCGCAGTATTGGTTTTGATCGATTGAATGATTTCATTGATTATGCCATGCAAAGCGATGCACCCAACTATCCGCCCTACAATATTGAAAAACATGGTGAAAACCATTACCGCATTGTAGTGGCAACTGCTGGTTTCGACCAGAACGAGCTGGATATTTCACTTGAAAACCGTTTACTGACCATTTCCGGCAAGCCTGAGGTTGTGCAAACCGAAGGTACTGAATATCTGCATAAAGGTATTGCCCGTCGCTCCTTTAAACTGTCATTGCGTTTAGACGAGCACATTGAAGTACAACAAGCCGATTATGAAAATGGTCTGTTGGTGATTGATCTGCAACGTATCATTCCAGAAGAGAAGTTGCCGCGACAAATCCCGATCGGCAAAAAGTTACTGCTAGAAAATCCGGAAAAGGTGACCGAAAAAACCGTGAATACGGAATAATGTGCTTATTCAAAGAAAGACTCCAACTGGAGTCTTTCTTTTTTTATACATAACAGTAGACCTCTTGCGAAAGTAAAAACTGCCTCAATATAGATTCCATGAAATATCAGAAATTAAACCGTTTTTCAGATTCTGAATTCAAGCGCTTGGTTGGCGTACCTCGACCAGTTTTTAGTGAAATGGTCGAAGTTTTAAAAGAAGCAGAATCACTTAAAAAGAAATCTGGGCGTCCTCATACTTTAGCTATAGAGGATCAATTATTATTAACACTCAATTACTTACGGAATTACAGCACTCAATTGGAATTGGCTGCAAATTACCATATCGCTGAAAGTAATGTGAATCGAACCATTAAAAAGGTTGAAGATGCATTAATGAAATCAAGGCGTTTTACCCTGCCAAAACGAAGCATTACCACAGCAGACGAACAATTTAACTGGGTAATTATTGATGCGACAGAATGTTCAATAGAACGCCCGAAAAAAAAATCAGAGTAAGTTCTACAGTGGTAAAAAGAAGAAACATACGTTAAAAGCCCAAGTAATCTATCATCCGAAGAGCAAACAAATCATAGGAGTAGATATATCGTCTGGCAGTCAGCATGATATTAAATTGGCAAGAAAAACAGTTAAGAAATTCAAACATTGTGACTATGTTATGACCGATTTAGGGTACTATGGGTTAGAGCAAGATGGCTTTAAATTATTGATGCCAATAAAGAAAAAGAAGAATTTCCCCTTATTTGATGCTGAGAAAAATTACAATAAAATGATTGGAAAAATACGAGTTGTAATCGAACATATTAATAATCAATTGAAAAGATTTAGAATACTAAGTGAACGCTATCGAAATAGACGAAAAAGATTCGGTTTACGCATTAACTTAATCGCTGCACTGGTAAACCGGATGAACTTGCAATAACGACTTTCGCAAGAGGTCTAGTATAGTAGATTCAAAACATGCATAATAAAAACATAGATGAAAGCACAACCTTCAATAAAACGGTAGTGTTCAAAAAACTGTGTCATTTCCTTAAACTGTTAAAAACAGGAATGATGCATTATGGCAACTACATTTGATTTTGAAACAGCCTTAAAACAACTCCAGTCAGGACAAGCACTGACTGGAGAAAATGGCATACTCACCCCTTTAATTAAACAACTGACCGAAGCTGCTCTTGAAGCAGAAATCGAGAATTACATTGAAGCGAATCCGAAACAAGGTAATCGCCGCAATGGCTATACTCGCAAGACAGTAAAATCTACATCAGGTTCATTTGAGCTTGAAACCCCTAGAGATCGAAATGGTGAATTTGAGCCACAGTTAGTTAAAAAGAACCAGACCAAATTATCAGAAGAAATTGACAATAAAATCATATCACTCTATGCACTTGGTATGAGCTATCGTGATATTCAAAAGCATGTTGCTGATATGTATGGATTGGAGATTTCAGATGGTGCTATCACCAATATTACAGATAAGCTCCTCCCTCAGTTACAAGCATGGAAACAACGCCCACTCGATACAATTTATCCCTTTGTTTGGTTAGATGCCATACATTACAAAGTGAAGGATAAAGGTGTTTATGTGAGTAAAGCGATCTATACCATTTTAGCTTTAAATGTTGAAGGTAAGAAGGAACTACTCGGCTTGTATTTATCGGAAAGCGAAGGGGCGAACCATTGGCTTAGTGTACTGACAGACCTACAAAATCGTGGTGTTCAGGATATTCTGATTGCCTGTGTAGATGGACTAAAAGGTTTCCCCGAAGCCATAGCAGCGATTTACCCTCAAACAGAAATACAACTGTGTATCGTTCATCAAATTCGTAATTCTTTACGCTATGTTGCCAGTAAAGATCAGAAGGCATTTATGGCTGATTTAAAGCCAATTTACCGTGCTGATACCAAAGGGGCGGCAGAAGTAGCACTGGATGAGCTAGAAGAAAAATGGGGCGAAAAATATGGTGTGGTCATTCAGTCATGGCGTACCAAATGGCATCTACTATCCGCCTATTTCAAATACCCTAAAGCGATTAGGAAGCCGATTTACACCACCAATGCCGTTGAAGCCGTACATCGTCAATTCCGCAAACTAACCAAAACCAAAGGAGCTTTCCCCAATGAGGATAGTCTGATGAAATTACTGTATATTGGTATTCAACAGGCATCAGAAAAATGGACAATGCCTATTCAGGAATGGGGACAAACGATTACTCAATTATCCATTTACTTTGAAGGTCGATTAGATGATATAATTAAAATCTAGTCAAATTTACTGACACAGAATTTTGAACGCCCTCAATAAAACAGTATCCGGTTGCTATCTTTAAACTTGCAGCAGTATTTTTTGTTCTCTTGCCGCTCTTGGTAACTTCAGTTATCTTCTATATCGGGCGGAGCAACAATAAGACTTATGTAGAAATCTGGACGCTATTCATTGAGCTGGAACTGACCATGCACTTATACAATCTAGGCTGTATTGCCATCGCAGTGGTCTTATGGAAATTTACGTTTAATCATTACACCACAGAAAATTTATTATAGGGTTTGGAACATTCCCATTACTTTGGGCATTCAAAAACATGAAATTTATGATTGCCAGATTAATCATCAGTTTGATGCACCACTTACTTGGATGTTAAGGCAAGTAAAAACTTTCGATTCAACGAGTGATCTAGATGCATTTGACAGAAAAATGGGAACCATAGAGTTTGTTTTTATTCATCAACAACCCATCAATTGGCTGAGACATAAATTCAGCCTGATGTATTTACTCAGTTTTTCCAAACAGCATCGTCATGCGATTGTTCAAATGCTTCAAGACCATTGGAATTTAAAATTCCATCGAGACTCATAAAACCAGCATCAAAAAGCCCTGCGATTGCAGGGCTTTTTAGACTCAATAAGTGCTTACTTTTTCTTTTTAGGACCAAGCAGCATTCCCATTTGACGACCTTCCATTTTTGGTGCTTGTTCAACTACACCATATTCAACTACGTCAGCTTCAACTTTTTGTAATTGAGCCAAACCTAACTGTTGGTGAGCCATTTCACGACCACGGAAGCGTAAAGTGATTTTTACCTTGTTTCCTTCTTCAAGGAATTTGATAATTGCACGTAATTTTACGTTGTAATCGCCAACATCAGTCGCAGGGCGCAGCTTGATTTCTTTCACCTGTACTTGATGCTGTTTTTTCTTCGCTTCTTTCTGCTTTTGCTTTAGATCAAACAAATGCTTGTTAAAGTCCATGATTTTGCATACTGGTGGTTCAGCATTTGCCACAATTTCCACCAAATCAAGGTCTACGCTTTCTGCTGCGCGTAATGCATCAGCCAAGCTGACAATACCTTTTTGCTCACCATTTTCGTCTACAAGACGGACTTCTTTTGCACGAATTTCATCATTCAAAGCAGGACGGTTAGATTTTCCGCCCTGTTGATTACGGTCAGGCTGTTTAATCGCTGTTACTCCACAATATACCGGCCGCGTTCTGCGACGGCTGTTTTCACTAGGTCAATGAAAGCATCAATTGACATAGTACCCAAATTTGTTCCTGAGCGAGTACGGACGTTTACCGTTCCTTCTTCCACTTCACGGTCCCCAAGTACCAATAAGTATGGAATACGCTCTAATGTACGCTCACGAATCTTAAAGCCGATTTTCTCATTTCTCAAGTCAGAAATAGCACGAATACCGTTTTCTTTAAGTTTTGCGACGACCTGTTCACTTGCAGCAGCTTGTGAGTCGGTAATATTCATAACACAAGCTTGCACTGGCGCTAACCATGGTGGCATAAAGCCTGCATAGTGCTCAATAAGTATACCAATAAATCGTTCAAAGCTGCCAAGAATTGCACGGTGCAACATTACAGGCTGATCACGATCATTGTCTTCAGTGACATAAGATGCCTCTAAACGTTCAGGCAAGTTAAAGTCACACTGAATTGTACCACATTGCCACACACGACCTAAGCAGTCTTTCAGTGAGAATTCAATTTTCGGGCCGTAGAACGCGCCTTCACCCGGTTGTAACTCCCAATCTAGACCTGCAGCATCCAGAGCATCTGCCAAAGATTTTTCTGCAATATCCCAAAGTGCATCATCTCCCACACGTTTTTCAGGACGTGTAGACAGCTTCATTTGCACCTCTTCAAAACCGAAATCTTTATAAACATCTAAAGTCAGTTTGATGAAGTCTGCAACTTCAGGCCCAATTTGCTCTTTGGTACAAAAAATGTGAGCATCGTCTTGTGTAAAGCCACGCACGCGCATAATGCCGTGCAATGAACCCGATGGCTCATTACGGTGACATGAACCAAATTCTGCCAGACGAATTGGCAAATCACGATACGACTTTAGCCCTTGGTTAAAAACTTGTACGTGACATGGGCAGTTCATTGGTTTTACTGCATAATTACGATTTTCAGAATGGGTAGTGAACATATTGTCTGCATAGTTGGCAGCATGTCCTGATTTTTCCCATAGCGTAAAATCGACCACTTGCGGGGTACGAATTTCCAAGTAACCGTGGTCTTGTTGTACTTTACGCATGTATTGCTCAAGTACTTGGTAAATCGTCCAGCCATTTGGATGCCAGAACACCATGCCTGGCGCTTCTTCCTGCATGTGGAACAAGTCCAAAGCTTTACCAATTTTACGATGGTCACGTTTTTCTGCTTCTTCTATACGTTTGATATACGCCGCGAGTTGCTTTTTATCTGCCCAAGCCGTACCATAAATACGTTGTAACTGTTCGTTTTTGGCATCACCGCGCCAGTAAGCGCCAGAAATTTTGGTGAGTTTGAACGACTTTAAGAATTTAGTGTTTGGAACGTGTGGACCGCGGCACATATCCAAATAGTCTTGGTGATAGTACAAGCCCATTTGAGTTTCGTTTGGCATGTCTGCAATCAAACGTAATTTATATTCTTCGCCACGTGCTGTGAATTCTGCAATCACCTCATCACGCGGGGTCATTTTTTTCACAACATCATAATCTTGGTCGATGAGCTTTTTCATACGCTCTTCGATTGCTGCCAAGTCATCTAACGTAAATGGGCGTGGCATCCAGATGTCATAGTAGAAACCTTCTTCAATGACAGGGCCTATCACCATTTTCGCTTCAGGGAAAAGCTGTTTTACCGCATGCCCTACTAAGTGCGCACATGAGTGACGGATAATTTCTACACCTTCTTCATCTTTAGGCGTAATAATTTGTACGGTTGCATCTTCAGTAATTAAATCGCAAGCATCGACCAAACGATCATTCACACGTCCAGCAACTGTATTTTTGGCAAGACCTGGACCGATGCTTTGAGCAACTTCCATCACAGATACGGCTTGATCAAACTGTTTTTGATCGCCATTTGGCAAAGTGATAATAGGCATAGATAAAAATCCTTAAGGAGTGATGCCCCGTACCATGGAGCATATCACCGCGAGATTATGATTAAGGGAGACCCTCAAAAGATAAAAACGGTGTATAAATAAAAAGCGCCTTAAATTTTACACGGCTTGCGTTCAGGTTTAAACCTTTGTGTACTAAAAAAGCCAAAGAATCGGTATTTCAGCTGTTTTTATTCCCTGCAGGTTACCCACAGCGTGAATTGTCCATGCTGATAGGCATACACCTCGGCAAACTGTGGTAACACCGCCTCACTCTACTGCGGGCGTAAAAACACGTAATCATCTATTTGAATGCAATGCTGTTTGGGCAATTGAATCAACCCTTGATTGCTGTTACGTCCATATAAGGCATGTGGATGACTACCCTCAGGATAAATATAATCTCCCATCCAAAAATAATTACTTTGCATATCACGCTCCCCTGTTCAATGCGCTTACTTTGACGATTGCTTGAGTTGTTTATTGAACATCACGCTGCACTCAAACTTGGAGTCGTGAAAATATGACTTAAAATGGATTAACCCATTTTTGCTGTGGATCAAGCTGCTCATGAAGTTGCGTAAAAGTAAGCGTGCACTGAATAGACCTTATGAATTCATTCTATAAGCCTTAATTTAGTCCCTACTTAAAAACAAGTGGGGGACTTAAATTTATAACTACAAATAACCAGACGTAGATTACATCGCGCCTATGAGCATGACTGAAATTAGCCAACCACTTGGCTTTAGTGAATTACGGAAATTTTGACGTGCATTTAAGCGTTGGATAGGACTCAACCCATCACTCTATAAAGCCAAATAACAAAATAAGTGATTTTTTTTATTGAGTAAAAAAGCTGCTAATTTTTACTGAAACTAATTTTTAAATATACTTACAAGTGATTCAAAATAAAAACAACAGATTTTCGACTAAAGCATAAATGCAAAGCTGCCATAAAATCCCTATCGTTTTAAGTTGGATAAAATAACGACACATATATGGAGAATAACAATGGTCAGCGCATACGATGAACTACCGCGTACCCCTGCGAACTTTGTCGCCTTGTCCCCGTTACGTTACTTAGAGCGGGCAGCTTATATTTACCCTCACCAAAACGCGATTATTCACGGTTCACGTCAAATTACCTGGCGCGAAACTTATTTGCGCTGCTGCCAATTTGCGCATCAACTTCAAAATTTAGGCATCAGCAAAAATGATACTGTTTCGGTGCTGCTCCCAAATGTTCCCGCCATGCTAGAAGCACACTTTGCCGTACCAATGTCAGGTGCAGTGCTGAATACCTTAAACACTCGTCTGGATGCTAAAACACTGGCATTTATGCTCGATCATGCAGAATCCAAAGTGCTTTTGGTGGACCCTGAATTTGCGGCTTTAGCACAAGAAGCGTTGCAGATGGTCAATCATGAAATTTACGTGATTGATGTCAGCGATGCAGAATATGAGCATGCTGCCAATGCTCTTAGCATCGGACAGATTGAATACGAAACTTGGCTGGCTGCAGGTGACCCCAATTTTGAATGGCATTTACCTCAAGATGAATGGGATGCAATTAGCCTGAACTATACTTCGGGCACGACAGGCAACCCGAAAGGCGTGGTCTATCATCATCGTGGTGCTTACATTAATGCAGCCAGCAATATTATTGCCTGCGGGATGACCCCACGTGCAACCTACCTATGGACATTGCCCCTATTCCACTGTAATGGCTGGTGCTTTGCATGGACAATGGCGGCCAACGGTGGCACCAATATCTGCTTGCGAAAAGTCGACCCTGAACTGATTTTTAAATTAATCGCAGAGCACAAAGTCGATTATTTCTGCGGTGCACCAATTGTCTTGTCGATGCTCATCAATACCCCAGAACAGAAAAAAACCCAGTTTGATCACCGTGTTGAAGTGATGGTTGCTGGTGCTGCACCACCAGCAGCAATTATTGAGGGCATGCGCAATATTGGCATTAATGTGACTCACGTTTATGGCTTAACTGAAACCTATGGCCCATCTGCATTGTGTGCTTCTCAAGCTGGTTGGAGCGACCTATCCATTCAGGAACAGTCACAATTACATTCGCGTCAAGGCGTTCCTTACCCATTGCAAGATGGCATGAAAGTTTTAGACCCTGAAACCATGCAACCCGTGCCAAAAGACGGCAAAACCATGGGCGAAATTATGTTCCGTGGCAATATCGTGATGAAAGGCTATTTGAAAAACCCAGAAGCTACCGCAGAAGCATTTGCAGGCGGTTGGTTCCATACGGGCGATTTAGCTGTCTGCCAACCTGATGGCTACGCCAAAATTACTGACCGTTCTAAAGATGTGATTATTTCAGGTGGTGAAAATATTTCTTCACTCGAAGTGGAAGAAGTGTTGTATCAACATCCTGCAGTTTTGACCGCCGCAGTGGTGGCAAAACCAGACCCACGTTGGCAAGAAGTCCCGTGTGCCTTTATTGAACTGAAAGAAGGTAAACAGGTCAGCCCTGAAGAAATTATTGCCTATTGCAGTCAACATTTAGCGCGTTTTAAAGTGCCAAAGGATGTGGTGATTACTGAAATTCCCAAAACGTCGACAGGTAAGCTACAAAAATTTGTACTGCGCGAATGGGCCAAAGAGCGTTCAGTCGGTGAGTGTGGCTAAAATTTGAAAAATCCCTACACATAACAGGCCAAATAAAAAACGACTCGGCATGAGTCGTTTTTTTGTGCAATCATCAGCTCACGCTATCTATCTTCTTAGATAAGGAACACTAATTTAGCTTTCTGACAATAAAGCGACTTGCTGCACATAGTTAAACAACTTGAGTTTAGATGCTTCAAGTTCTTCTACAGACATTTCTTGCTTCATATCACGATGGATACGCAACACATGCTGACGCAGCGTATGACGCTCAGCCGCTTTATAGGTTTTACTAAAATCATTAATTACAGGGTCGCCATCTTTAATGATTCGCTCCACCCAACGCTGTAACTGTGCGGTTTTTTTCGCACCTTGTTGCGGGGTCAAATAAGACAAAATTACGCTTTCATCTTCATTACGCAACAATTTACCAATACGCTGACACTGACGACGACGTGCTTCATGTGAAGTAATACTTTGCAATTCCAGTAAAGCATCAATTAAACGCTCTTCTACTGGAAGTTTTTGAATTTGTTTGGTGCTTAACTGCGCCAATTGTTCGCCTAGCGCAGCCATACGTTGTACGGCTTTTTTCTGTTCGGTTTTACTTGCACGCCCTTCTAAAGATTCAAAGTCATCTTCGGTAAAACGTTGCGGTCGACGTGCCACGATTAATCTGCCTCGTAAAATTTTGCTGCAAACAGTGCTTGAATATCAGATAAAGCTTTTTCTTCATCTGTACCATCAATCACCAAGCGTAAAGTAGTTCCCTTGCCTGCACCTAACATGAGCAAGGACATAATATTTTTAGCATCAACCAATTTGTCGCCTTTACCAATTTGGATTGACGAACGAAATTTAGTGGTCACTTCAATCAGCTTCCCAGATGCCCGTGCATGTAAACCTAGTTTATTAATTACGTCAACAGTTGTGTCAATCATGACCAGTGCTTCATTTCTCGGTGTAAGACTTGAATAGACCATTGTGCCTCAAGTGCTTTCTTTAGTCTATCAACGATATAGACAGAACGGTGTTGCCCACCCGTACAGCCAATTGAAATGGTAATGTAGTGGCGATGCCCTTCGGCAAACGCTGGCAACCATTTTTCTAAAAACTGCTGAATGTCATGAATCATTTCATGAGTTTGTGGACTTTGTTGCAAAAATTCCTGCACAGGTGCATCTAAGCCTGAATATTTCCTGAGCTCCAAATCCCAATGTGGATTGGGTAAATGGCGTACATCAAAGACATAATCGGCATCTAAGGGAATTCCGTGCTTATAGCCAAAGGATTGTAAAATTACAATGAGATTGTCAGTTTGCCCAAGCTTAGACAACAACACGTGTTTTAAATCATGCACACTTTTGTCGGTAGTATCAATATGCACCGAAGAGCGAAACTGAATGGGCATCAACAAGTTTTTTTCTTCTTGAATACATTCATTCAAGCTTTTAAAACGATTAGAGAGTGGATGCGGACGGCGTGATGCGCTAAAACGGGCAATCAATTCCTGATCTTGCGTGGTCAGATAAATAATATCGACTGAACCATGCTTTTGCAGTTGCTCAAATACCAAATCAAACTCTTGCAAGTCGGCACGGGTACTGCGTACATCTACCCCCAATGCCAACTGTTCCAAGTTATTTTCCTGATCCAGTTTATCCACAATTTCGGGAAGCAATGCCAAAGGTAAATTATCAATACAATAATAACCCAAATCTTCCAACACTTGTAATGCCGAAGATTTTCCAGAACCCGATTGACCTGTTACGATCAAAATACGTTTCATGGCATGCAACCCTTCTCTTGTCAGCTATGCAGAATGTTTGACCTGCAAATTATCAATTAAACGTGTATTGCCCAATTTTGCCGCAACGAACAACACTAAATCTTCACTAAACGCTTCAATTTTCTGCAGTTCTGTTGTACGCGCCTCTACATAGTCCACAACAAAGCCTGCTGCTGTCAATGTTGCTTTAATATTCGCTAACACTTGTGACAAAGTTTCACCTTGCTGTAATGCTTGTGCAGCTGTTTTTAAACTTTGATAAATTGTCGGTGCAATTTGACGCTGTTCCACACTCAAATACCCATTGCGTGAACTAAGTGCCAAACCATCAGCTGCACGTACAATTGGTATACCAATCACTTCTAGCGGAATATTCAAGTCGCGTACAAACTGACGAATGACTGCCAATTGTTGATAGTCTTTTTCACCAAAGAAAGCATAGTTTGGCTGTACCATGTTGAATAATTTGGTCACGACCACCGCAACACCATCAAAGTGTCCAGGACGCTGCAAACCACACAAGTCTGCCGTAATCTGGCTGACTGAAATATTGGTCAAACGTGGTTTGTTACCATACATTTGCTCAACTGAAGGTGCAAAAATAATGTCGCAGCCAACCTCTGCTAACAATTGACTGTCTTGGTCTAAAGTTCGTGGATAACTATCAAAGTCTTCATTAGGTCCAAATTGAATTGGATTGACAAAAATACTAACCACCACCACATCACATATTTTTTTCGCTTCGCGCACTAAAGTTAAATGCCCTTCGTGCAAATTGCCCATGGTCGGAACAAAACCAATGCTTTTTCGTGCAGCGCGTGCAGGCTGTAACGAAGCCGCTAAGCCTTGAATTGTGGTTTCAGTTTTCATATTACAACTCGACTTGGAAAGTTTGTTCACGTGCTGGGAAAGAGCCATCTTGAACTGCAGCATGATAGGCTTTAAACGCATCTAAAATGGCAGTTTCACCCGCTTGTTCTTTCATAAAATTACGCACGAATTTTGCGACACGGCCAAAAGTCAACCCCAGCATGTCTTGCACCACCAATACCTGACCGTCAGTGTCTGCGCCCGCACCAATTCCAATAACGGGAACTTCAGGGAACAAGGCAGAAATTTCTTGACCTAGCTGTGCTGGCACACATTCTAATAATAGAATCGCAGCGCCAGCTTCTACAACAGCTTTACAATCAGCAATTAGTTTATCTGCAGCTTCACGGGTACGTGCCTGTAATTTATAACCGCCAAATACATGCACCGATTGTGGCGTTAAACCTAAATGCACACAGACAGGAATACCATTACGGGTCAGTGTTGCAACGGTTTCACAGAGCCATGCACCACCTTCCATTTTGACCATTTGCGCACCCGCCTGCATCACTTCTTTCGAGCTTTGCAATGCATCATTTAAGGTGGCATAACTCATAAATGGCAAGTCAGTCAAAATAAAAGCATGTTGATTACCACGACGCACCGCCGCAGTGTGATAAGCCATATCCGCCACGCTTACAGGCAAGGTTGAGTCACGTCCCTGAATAGACATACCCAAAGAATCACCAATTAAAATCGTATCAATTTCAGCAATTTCCATTGCTTTCGCCATGCTTGCATCATAGCAAGTCAGGCAGGAGAATTTTCGACCTTCCGCTTTAAATTTTCTTAGGTCACTTAAACTAATCATGAAATATTCCTCTATGGAAAAAGCATCACGCATGCTTAATTTAAAACTTTATAGCCCTGCCCAATTGCCTGCATCCACAACAGTTAAGCTCGGATGTTCAAGCAATGGCGAGTGTTTTAATAATTGTCCTTTGACGCTTAAGTTAGCATCCAAATCTAACAGCGGGATGACGACAAAATCGCGTTCTAACACCCCCACATGCGGTACAGTCAGACGTTCATTTTGAATACTAGCATCAGCATAAATCAACAAGTCTAAATCTAGCGTACGCTCACCCCAATGACGTAAACGTACCCGACCTGACTCATGTTCAAGACGCTGCAATTCATCTAACAATGCCAGGGCTTCAAGCTCGGTATCTAAACGTACCACAGCATTCAAATAATTAGGCTGATCTTGTGGTCCCATTGGTGGGCTTTGATACAGTTTAGATGTCTGCACCTGCCCCAGTGTTGCCAGTTTTTGCACCGCTTCAGTCAAAATTTGACGCGAATCGCCTAAATTACTGCCTAAACCAATATAGGTGATGTTGCTCATTGTGTTGGCCCAAAAATCACTTGGCCTAAATCACGTTGCACACGTTTACGTTTTAAAATTGGATGATCTGCACCAATACCTGAACTGCTTGCTGTAGCAGTCAATTGCGCTCGATTTTCTTCATATTGTTTGGCTTTACGCGCACGACGACTTCGAGGCTCAGGCTCATTCACCAAGGGTTCAATCTGCATATCAGCAGCATGTATTGCTGGTGTCACATCAACAGGCTCTTGCGCTGTTTTACGGCGGCTCTTGGCACGTAGTCGGTTGTATTGGGCAATCGCACGTTCTTTTTCATCGATGCTCATGAGCTGGTAGGCATCCCACCACTGCCCCATTCCTAAAGTCGAGCTATCACCTGCTTTTTCACGCAGTAATAAAAAGTCAAACCCTGCACGGAAACGTGCATGCCCAGACAATGCTTCAATTTGCTGTGGTTTCGGTTGCAATAAACGGGTTTGCATTTCCCAAACTTCACGAATAAAAGTTTCAGCAAAGCGTGGGATAATGGTACGTGTCGCCTGACGCTTTAACACATCTAAACCTGCTTGCGCTCGCGCTTCGGCTGCCACCACACCTTTAGAAAGATAAAAGTCACAACGCTCTAAAAACGGTTGCCACAACAGCACCGCATAGAAAAATGCAGGGTTGATGGTTTTACCAATTGCAATTCGTTGATCGGTATTTTTTGCTGCACGCTCAATAAAAGAGTTGATGTCAGGCTTGATGTCGGCAAATAACTGACGCCAAATACCAAACTCAATCAACATAGGCAGGACTTTACTTAAATGTCCCATCGTAAAGAGTTTTTGCGACTCATCATATAAACGGTGTGGCGAAACATCACGCAATAACTGCGTCATTTCAGGGGTAAAAATTTTAAGAATTTTTGGATCAATATTGAAATTTAATTTGGCAGCGAAACGCAAAGTACGCAACATACGCACTGGGTCTTCTTCAAAACGCAAGGTTGGATCACCCAATAAGCGTAAGTTTCTGTGCTTAATATCATCTACCGCATTGCAAAAATCGAGTACGATGCCTTTACGTGGCTGGTAATACAATGCGTTGATTGAAAAGTCACGACGAGCAAAATCTTCCTCTATTGTACCCCAGTTATTATCGCGCAGAATCATCCCTGCGGCAGACGTCACAGCTTTTTTGGGTGGTGCTCGGAAAGTGGCTACTTCAATCAATTCACGTCCTGCATAGACATGCGCCAACTCAAAACGTCGTCCAATAATTCGGCAACGTCGTCCGAAAACTTCTTTCACTTGTGAGGGGGTAGCATTGGTTACGGCATCAAAATCCTTCGGATTTAGCCCTAACATTAAGTCACGAACTCCACCACCGACTATATAGGCTTCATAGCCTGCTTTGGTTAAAGCATCTAGAACATCTAAAATGGAAGAAGGTAATTGAGCGGTAGATAAACCACATTTTGACGCGCGCAAAGTTTGCAAAAGACGCTGTCTCCTACGTCTGAACGTAAAACAGATAAGATGTCGCTAATCATATCTCTAACACAATCAAAGGGCAATTTGATTCACACGCTAATTTTGCAATGTGCGGTGCTAAAATTCTGCTTGCAGCTACAATGCCAACTTGTGTTTATTCTTGGCAAATAAGGCAGGCCCAATCCCTTTGACTTGCTGAAGTTCTTCAATACTTTGGAATTTTCCATTTTGTTTTCGATATTCCACAATCGCTTGTGCTTTTTTCATACCCACCCCAGACAATTGCTGCAATTGTTCTAATGAAGCACTATTTAAACGCACCTGGTTTGAATGCGCACTTTGCTGGGTAGGACGCGCTAAATAATGTTCTGCGGTTGCTGAGGCTTGAGTCGCACTTAAACGCTGATCTTGCGCAGCTTGCTGCGCTTTCCATTTTAAATAATTTTGATCATAGCTGTGTCCATTCACCTGAGTAGACTTGGACTGCACATTTTGTGCTGTAGTCCATGCGCTGATACTACATAACAGCAATGCAAGCCAGTACTGCCATCCGAAAGAAAAAAAGCGAAAAGAAACTTTTAATTGCTGCGATATATTCATGTTGCTGCAAAACCTGTCATTTTAATTGTTGTTTTGCCTGCTCCCAAAGTTGATCCATTTCTTCTAAAGTCATATCTTCTATTGTTTTTTGTTGTAATTCGGCCTGATCTTCAATGTAAGCAAAGCGTGTTCTAAATTTATGAATCGTGCCCAATAATGCCATCTCACTGGACACGCCAAGTTTACGCCCAACATTGATTAAAGAAAACAAACAATCCCCAAATTCATCCACTATTTCGTCGGATTGTTGCTGCTGAATCGCATGTTGTAGTTCTTGCAATTCTTCTTCTAACTTACCATAGGCATCTTGCACAGTATGAAAGTCAAAGCCCAACTGTGCCGCATGCTGTTGAATTTGCTGTGCTTGCACCAATGCGGGTGCATGTTTCACCGCATCTAAACGGGACTTTGCTTTACCCTGTTTTTCTTGTTGTTTGATGGTTTTCCATAAGGCAGCAACATCTTCTGCGCTAAGCTGTGTAAACTGTTCTGCATGAAACACGTGTGGATGCCGACGAATCAATTTATCGCAAATGGCTTGTACCACATCCTGAAAATCAAATGCACCTTCCTCGCTATACATTTGTGCCTGAAACACCACTTGCAACAACAAATCACCTAGCTCATCACGTACATCATCCACCTTGCCTGAACGCACTGCCGCTTCAACTTCATAAGCTTCTTCAATCGCATATTGAGTCAAACTTTCTGGGGTTTGTTTTTGATCCCACGGGCATTGTTGACGTAATTGTTGCATGATGGAAAGCAATTGCTGCATGGGTTGTTCCTTATTTCAATTTATTGCACGAATGTAGCTATTTTTTTGTTATGCTCAGACAGCAAGGACGATATGCACAACAAAAATAACATCAGGGAGCAAGTTCAAATGCACAGTATCTTGATTAGTGGCGCTGCACAAGGCATTGGTGCGGCGATCGCACAATTGTTTTATCAACAAGGTTACCGTGTCGGTATTTATGATATTCATCTCGCACAAGCGCAGCAATTGGCAGAACAATTGGGTGAGCGTGCACATGCAGGTTTACTTGATGTGGCGGACTATGCCAGTTGGCAAGCTGCATTATCTGATTTTTGCCAATGGGCAGGTGAATTGAATATTTTGGTGAATAATGCTGGAATCCTCTACTCAGGCGCATTTGAGAACACCCCTATAGAAGCGCATCATCGAACTATGGCGGTGAATGTAAATGGTGTGTTGAACGGCTGTCATGCGGCTTTTCCTTATTTAAAACAAGCCAGTTTTGCGCGGGTGATTAACCTATCTTCTGCATCTGCGATTTATGGACAAGCCGATTTAATTTCTTATTCTGCTTCCAAGTTTGCAGTGCGTGGCATTACGGAAGGTTTAGATATAGAGTGGCAAAAATACGGCATTCGGGTCTTAGATGTCATGCCGCTATTTGTACAAACCGCAATGGTTAAAGATATGGATGCAGCCACCATTCAAAACATGGGTGTGCATTTATCAACAGAAGATGTTGCACAGGTGGTGTATCAACAAGCGACGGTTAAAGATTCGATTCTGACCAATACGCATCGTGCAGTCGGTTTAAAAGCCAAAACCCTGATGCAACTTTCAAGTATTAGCCCGCAATGGTTAAATCGTTTGTCGAATAGCTTGTTAGCGAAGCGGCATTAATTCTACATCTATCATATTTAGATTAAGTCACTCAAAAAAAATCCCGAATTCACATTCGGGATTTTTTAATCAAACTCGTCAAAGTTTAAGCCTTAGCCTCGCTTAAACTTCTTCTCGGCTTTCTTAAACTTCTGCACATAACGGCGACGACGTGCCGCTGTGCGTTCATCCACTTGTGACTTACGTCCTTCAAACGGGTTATCAGAGGTCTTAAATTCAATTTTTACAGGTGTACCTTCTAGTTTATAGACTTTACGGAACACGTTTTCTAAATAGCGACGATAATCTGCAGGAGTTTTGTCTACCTTATTACCATGAATCACAATGGTTGGCGGGTTCTGTCCACCCATGTGTGCATAACGCATTTTGATGGCACGACCTTGCACTTTAGGTGGATGGTGTGCATCTGTTGCATCATTCAAAATTTGGGTCAGTTTCGCAGGTGACACTTTTAAGCGTGATGATTCATAAGCACGGTGAATTGAAGGATATAAATCGCCCACACCTGTACCATGCAAGGCAGAAATTAAATGAATTTTTGCCCATGGAATAAAGTCAAAACGACGCTCAACATCTAACTTACATTGTTTGCGATCATATTCGGACATATTGTCCCATTTGTTAATCGCAATTACCATGGCACGCCCTGCTTCAAGCGCATAACCAATTAAGTGTAAATCTTGCTCGACAATGCCATCTCGTGCATCCACCACAATCACCACCACGTGTGCATCTTTCATCGCTTGCAAGGTTTTGACAATCGAGAATTTCTCGATCATTTCATCGACCTTACCTTTACGACGCACACCTGCAGTATCAATCAAGGTGTATTTACGTTCATTGCGCTCAAACGGAATATAGACAGAGTCACGTGTCGTACCTGGCTGATCATATGCCACCACACGTTCTTCGCCCAATAAACGGTTAACCAGTGTCGATTTACCTACGTTTGGACGCCCAATAATAGCTAAACGCAAACCTGTATCTTGATCATGTGCATCTGGGTTTTCATCTTCAGGAACATCCGCCAAAACGTCTTCCAGCATTTGCTGAACGCCTCGACCATGACTAGCGGCCACTTGCAATGGCTCACCCATTCCCAATTTAAAGAATTCAACCAAAGCGGCTTCGGCATGTACGCCATCTACTTTGTTCGCCACCAAGAATACTTTTTTGCCCAAAGTACGCAATTCACGCGCAATTTGCTCGTCCGATGCTAACAAGCCTGCACGTGCATCGACCACAAAAATGATCATATCGGCTTCGTGGATGGCTGTTTTAGATTGTTCAGCCATATAAGAGTCGATGCCACCTTCACTTTCGCCAATACCGCCAGTATCAACCACAATGAAAGATTTATTTTGATAGGTTGCATCACCATATTTGCGGTCACGTGTCAGACCTGCAAAGTCGGCAACAAGTGCATCACGGCTCTTGGTAATCTGGTTAAACAGCGTTGATTTTCCGACGTTCGGACGACCAATGAGCGCAATTACGGGTTTCATAGATTAACCTTTATTCAAGATCAGTCAGTTTCAATGGTCTGTACATCCGAAACTGTGGAAGAAAGAACAGAGTATGGATGTTGGGTTCAGCGTTGCGACCACGCAAACGACAAAGAGAACATCGACCACTCTATTAAATAAAAACACGGGGCATTGATGATTCAATTACCCCGCGTAAAAATACGGACAACTATTTTAGCATAAAAGTCAGAACAAAATTAGCGGTTCTGCCAAACGCTTAATGCGCCCTTTTGCGTTGCGACATAGAGTTGATTGTCAATTACACGCAATGAACGGACTTCGCCATTGGTTTTTGAACGTCCAACCAGTTGCCCTGAGCTTGGATCAATGAGGTGTAAAACACCATCTAAATCACCGACCACCAAATATTTTCCAAACAATACAGGATTAGATAAACGACGGTTCAGTAAACTGTCATTTTCCCAAAGTAATTGCCCAGATGTGATTTCGTAAGCTGCAATTTTGCCATCTGTAGTGCTGACAAATACACCATTCCCCGCAACTTCTGGGCGTTTGGTACTGCTTGCATCTTCACTCCAAATCACTTGTTGTGAAGCCAAGTCCAATACTGTGACCTGACCTTGGTAACTTGTAGTCACCAAGAATTGACCCGCAACCACAGGGTCACCATCAATGTCATTTAAGCGTTGAATGTCTGAACGGCCTTCACTAATAGCAACACGGCGCTGCATACGTGGTACGCCTGTAACAATATCTAGCGCATACACATAGGCATTTGCTGAAGCAATCAGCACAGTACGTGAATCGAGCGCAACGGGTGCCGCCATGCCACGTAAGCTAAATTGCACGTTTGGCAAATTGTAAGTCCAAACCAATTGCCCTGTTTCGGCATTGTGTGCATATACCGTGCCGTCATTGCTGACAGTGACCACACGACCTGCCTGAATTAACGATGGCGCAAGAATTGCACCTGTTAACTTTGCAACCCACTTTTGTTCGCCTGTTTGCTGATCTAGGGCGAACAATTGTCCTTTGCTGTTGCCTGCAACCACTATTCCTTCTGCAGCATTGACACCTGCCGTTAAGCCTTGCTTAGACACTTGTTTTTGCCAAAGGCGCTGTTTGCCTTGATAGGCGGCCATTTCACCTTTAGGATCAACGGTATAAACCACCCCATTTTCTGCATCTAATTGCAGACGCAATGGATCGGCTGCTGTAGTCGATGCAACGCTTTGTGAAAACACAGGAACTAAACTTTGTGCTTGCTCAAGTTTTGGTAGTGGATTAGGCTTAACTTCTGCAACTTTAATTTTATTGGTGGAACACCCCACCAAAGCAAGGGTTAAAACGGTCAGTGCAAACGGTGTTTTATACTTTCTATTCATTAGCTCTCATCCACTTGTGTTTCTAATACTGGGCGTTCAATTTCAGGATCATCCACCAAAACACCAACACTTTCGAGTTTTATTTGTAAAATTTGACGCTCTTGTTTACGTTCCGCCAAAGTATCCCATGCACTTTGATACGCTTTTTTGGCATTTTCACGGTCATTTTTCGCGACATAAACATCGCCACGCGCTTCATCTGCAGTCGCTTTAAATGCAGGATCAGTCACCGCTGCCAAACTTTGAATAGCTTCATCGTATTTCTTTTGCGCCAACTGTGCATAAGCCAAACGCAACTTAACCAATTGCAGCAAGCCTTGGTCTTTCACTTTAGAGTTTTCAACTTTCTTTAAGGCTTTTTCTGCGGCAGCAAAATCTTGCTGATCGTAAGCGAGTTTTGCCATTAAGAATTGGGTTTGAATGGCTTGCACAGAATCTGGAGCTTCTTTCACAATTTTATCGGCAGTTGCAGACAATTGACTAAAGGCATCTGGATTGCCTTCCGCTGTACGTGCATCATCCATCAGTTGTTGCACTTTAGCTGTATTCATTTGCTGCTCTGCCAAGGTTTTTTTCTGCCAATATTGCCATCCGAAAAAGGCAATCAACGCAATTAAAATCCCGCTAATCATGGCTGAACCATATTTTTTCGCAAACGATTTTAAACTATCAAGTTGTTCGTCATCACTCAATGCGCTCATTGGATTACCCTTTTCCTTATGTTATTTGGCTTATTGTGAAGAAAATTTTTCAATGATGAAAGGTACAATTTCAGCAACAGCAACTGCAGTTTGCTCAGCAGTTGCCAAGGTTTTCACTGCTAATTGCTGTGCTTCTGCTTCGCGCTCACCAAAAATCAAGGCGTAGATTGCACCTGATTGATCGGCTTTTTTCATTTGGCTTTTCATTGAGCCTTGTGAACCTACTTTTAAGCGAATCTGGCTGCCCGCTTGTTCCAATTGGTCACGAATTTGCTCAGCTAAAACCAACGCTTTGCCTTGAGTTGTTGGGTCTGCCAACAAGAACACTTCACAATCACGTACAGCTGTATTGTCTTCAACCTGTTCAAGCAATAACAATAAACGCTCAATACCCATTGCAAAGCCCACGGCAGGTACAGACTGATCTGCTTTACCTTTCAACTGCCCCACCAAACCATCATAGCGTCCGCCTGCACAAACTGTGCCTTGCGAACCTAAATGCGTGGTTGTCCATTCAAAAACGGTTTTGTTGTAATAATCTAAACCGCGTACCAGTTTTTGATTAATCACAAACTCAATGCCAGCATCGGTTAAATATTGCTGTAATTGGGCAAAATGATTCAGGGTGTCTTCACCCATAAAATCATGCAATTTAGGTGCATTTTCTAGAATGCTTTGGGTTTTAGCATCTTTCGAGTCCAAAATACGCAATGGATTGGTACTTAAACGACGCTGTGAATCTTCATCTAAATCGGCTTTGTGCGCTTGCAAAAATTCAACCAAAGCGGCACGATAGGCTGCACGCTCATCCGACTCACCCAAGGTATTTAACTCTAAGCGAACTTTATCGGCAACGCCCATGCGTTTCCATAAACGCGCAGTCATTAAAATAAGTTCGGCATCCATATCGGGTGTGGCAACACCAAAAGTTTCGACACCAAATTGATGGAATTGACGATAACGACCTTTTTGCGGTTTTTCATAACGGAACATCGGACCGATATACCATACACGCGGTGTCGCACCACGTAGCAAATTGTGCTCTAACATGGCACGTACACAACCTGCAGTTCCTTCTGGACGTAAAGTCAAAGACTCTGGCGGATTACCCTTATCTAGGAATGTGTACATTTCTTTTTCGACGATGTCTGTGGCATCACCAATTGAACGCTTAAACAAATTGGTTTGCTCGACCATTGGCAAACGAATTTGTTGATAACCATAAGCATCCATTAAAGATGCTAAATGTTGCTCTAGACGTCTCCACGCTGGTGTTTGCGTTGGAAGAATGTCATTAAAACCTTTGATTGCAACAATTGAACTCATGTCTTACTCAGAAAAGTTTGTACGAATAATCTCTTTAGATTTAGCTTCTTCAAGCTCTGTCACACGTTGACGAACCATGCTTTCGATTTCATCAACAAGTTGGTTGGTATCAATTAAATGGCTTTTTTCACCATTTCGATATACCAACGAACGTGGACTTGCACCCACCACACCAATATCCGCCTCTTTGGCTTCACCTGGGCCATTCACTTTACATCCAATAACCGATACATCCATAGGCGTGCGGATATCTTCCAAACGCTCTTCCAAAGCCTGCATCACAGAAATCACATTAAATTCCTGACGTGAACAGCTTGGGCAAGCAATGAAGTTAATGCCGTTTGAGCGTAAGCTTAAAGATTTAAGAATATCAAAACCAATTTTGACTTCATCTTCAGGTTCTGCCGCAAGCGAAATACGCATGGTATCGCCAATGCCTTCCATGAGCAGACCACCCAAGGCAATTGCAGACTTTACGGTACCAGTACGATAAATTCCTGCTTCAGTCACGCCCAAATGTAATGGATTATCAATTTTTTGTGACAATAAACGATAAGCATCCATCGTTAAAAACACGTTCGATGCTTTGACTGAAACTTTAAATTCCTGAAAATCTAGACGGTCTAATATATCAATATGACGCATGGCAGATTCTAGCAATGCAGCCCCTGTTGGCTCACCATATTTTTTCTGAATATCTTTTTCCAGCGATCCAGCGTTCACACCAATTCGCATAGAAATGTCATGATGTTTGGCTGCAGCCACCACTTCACGAATCTTGGCTTCCGAACCAATATTGCCTGGGTTAATCCGTAAACAGTCCGCACCCGCATCGGCAACCGCCAACGCAATTTTATAATCAAAGTGAATGTCTGCCACCAACGGCACAGACACTTGCTTACGAATTTCACCAAATGCAGCTGCGGATTCCATTGTCGGTACAGAAACACGCATGATGTCTACACCTGCATCTACACAACGCTGAATTTGTGCCACAGTTGCAGCAACATCGCAGGTTTCCGTATTGGTCATACTTTGGATGCTGATGGGCGCATCCCCACCCACATAAACAGAACCCACACGAATTTTACGGGTCGGACGGCGTTGAATTGGATTTACAATCATGATATCGCTCTACCTTGCTGTATTATCGAGATAAACGGAATTCTGCTTTTCCGTTCACCGTGTATGGCGATAATGAAATCGACTCATTATTCAAACTTAATGACACAGCAGTCGCATCATCTAAGCGAATTTGAAATGGAGCTTCGCCTTGTAAATTTAACGTAGAGGCTTGACGTCCTGTCGCCAAAACATTGCCAGCAGCGTCAACAATATGCACTGAAGTTGGACGAGAAAATTGCAAATTCAGCTGATCGCCTGAAGCAAGAGCAGTCGTGCTGCCTGTCGCATTGTCTGAAATAATTTGCACATCGGATTGCAGTACTGCAATTTCAGGTTCTGCACCCTCTTGACCAGATGACATCCAGTTTTGAATTAGCGCGACCAATGCCCACAACAACAGCAATACCGCCACAATTATGGCGATACGAGTGAGCCACTTTTTATTGCGATCACGGTTAGAGCCAGGCAGTTTTCCCATAATTTTAATGGGTGAATTGTTCAAGGCGTGATTTGGCAACAACCCTGTATCGTTGGCATAAATTTCATCAAAACGCTGAATAATGACTGAAGCATCGACCTGTAAATATTTGGCATAGGTACGATAATAACCTTTAATAAAGGTAGCTTCAGGCAAAGCGGTATATTCGTCTTGCTCTAGCGCCATCAGCGTTTTTAATGGAATTTTCAAATCTTTTGAAACATCATCCAGCTCGCGTTTTTGATTGACGCGAATTTGACGAAGGTACTCACCTGGACGTTGAACATTTCCTAATGCATGGGATACAGGCGTGGTCCCCTGTGTGGGTTGCGGTGAATTAGGATTTACTTCCATACGGCCTCAGTACTGTACTGTAATTGCAAATAACGTTGGTATTCTTGGCTATTGGGAAATAATGCACGCAGCTGGTTCACTAAAACCTGAGTTCCCAATTGATCGCCATTGGCACGTGCTAAACGAATCCCGATCCATAAGGCACGTGCACCTTGATTTGTTTGCCCCACTGCACGTACAAATTGTTCATACAGTTGTCGTGCGGGTGCAAATTGTTGTCTTAAATATAAAATTTCCGACAACTCTAACATTGAAACATAAGAATCGCGATTGGCTTGCAAGGCTTGTTTGAATGACTTTTCGGCATTCTCTATATCGCCTAGTTTCAAGTAAATACGACCTACATTTTCCAATGCTCTAAAGCGTTGATCATAACCTAGCGTTGCACCTGCAATACTGAGCTGCTCAATCGCATCATTATAGCGTTCTACTTGATATAAATACGTACCATAGTTGTTACGCGCTTGTGCATTTTTTGGGTCAGCGGCAATGGCTCGCTTAAAATAAGCATCGGCTTTTTCTAAATTCAGCTTGCTGCCTTCTTGTTGCAGCAACACGCCCATCATCATATTGGCAGCGGAATCACGTGAATCGCTTTCCAAAGCTTGATCAAGTGCGCGTTTGGCTGAATCTAAATCACCATTTTTTAAGTATTCTGCTGCCAACTGGGTACGTACTTGCACCGCTTTTTCAGGGTCTTTTTGCCCTAAGGTTGGAGCTGTGGTTTGACAAGCTGCAGCAAAAATTGCCGAAATACAAACAGTTGTAATTTGTGCGATTTTAAATACAGGCTTATTCAATGGACATCCCCTTTGCGTCTTCGTTCGATGCAAGTTACTTATCTATACAAGTCATTATCCTTGCGAGCGTATGATTTCATTTTGCGCTGCAACTTTCTTTTTCCACTGTTCGGCACGGCGGGTGCGGTCTGCCACTTGTCCGACCAATTGCCCACACGCGGCATCAATATCATCACCACGTGTCTGACGAATCGTACACACAAAACCAGCATCAGACAAAGTTTTTTGGAAAGAAATTATTCGATTTCGGCTTGAACGTCCATACGGCGCATGTGGAAATGGGTTAAATGGAATCAAATTAATCTTGCTTGGCAGGTTCTTGAGTAGTTTAATCATTTGCTGCGCATGTTCAGGATGGTCATTTACGCCATCTAACATCACATATTCAATGGTCACGTGTTTACGTGCGCTTTCGTTGCCATCTTTACCAATATAACGCTGACAAGCTGCGATTAATTGTTCCAACGGATATTTTTTATTAATAGGAACCAGTTCATCACGCAGTTGGTTATTGGTTGCATGTAAAGAAATTGCCAAAGCCACGTCAATATCTTGTGCCAATTGGTCAATTTTAGGTACAACACCCGAAGTAGATAAAGTCACACGACGCTTAGACATACCATAAGCAAAGTCGTCCAACATAATGCGCATGGAATTCAAGACGGCATCGTAATTCAGCAACGGCTCGCCCATACCCATCATCACCACGTTGGTCACTGAACGCTCACGCTCAATCACAGGCACATCTTCCATATAGGAATAGTTTGCCATCCACAACTGACCAATAATTTCGGCTTGAGTCAGGTCACGCTGAAAACCTTGTTTGCCCGTAGAACAAAATGAACAATCGAGCGCACAACCCACTTGCGATGAAATACACAGGGTTTTACGTGAGCCTGTTTTGTCTTCTGCAGGAATCAGAACGGTTTCGACCAATGAGCCTTCGCCATCACCCACACGAAACACCCACTTACGGGTACCGTCTTTAGAATAATTTTTATGCACCACTTCAGGCGCTTTAATTTCACAAATCTTTTCCAATTTTTCACGTAACTTGCCTGAAATATTGGTCATTTCGGCAAAATCTGTGACAAAAAACTGGTGAATCCATTTCATCACCTGTCCTGCACGGAACTTCTTCTCACCTAAATCTTCAAAGAATTTTTCCATTTGTGGACGTGACATGCCAAGTAGATTCACTTTCTCTGCAGTCGCAGACTGTGCAGGAGCGGACGCAGATACTTGCTGAACATCTATTGAAGATGCAGCGAGGACTTCTGTACTCATGTGTGTATACCTAAACCATGTCTAAAGATGAAAGGAGAAGCTCAAGAGGAGAGCAAAGGTTTATTCAGAAAATAAAAATCAGAGAATAAAAAACCAGATAAGCATAATAACACTTATCTGGTTTGAATACTGCGTATTAACGAGTACGTGGGCAAACTTCAGTTTGAGCAAAGAAGTAGTTTACTTCACGCTCTGCAGATGCAACTGAGTCTGAACCGTGAGCAGCGTTTTCGTCGATGCTTACAGCGAAATCTGCACGAATTGTACCTGGTGCAGCTTCTTTAGGGTTTGTTGCACCTAAAATTTCGCGGTGAGCAAGAACTGCGTTTTCACCTTCAAGAACTGACACAACTACTGGACCAGAAGTCATGAACGCAACTAGGTCACCAAAGAAACCACGTTCTTTGTGCTCTGCATAAAAGCCTTCAGCTTCAGCTTGAGAAAGGTGTTTCATTTTAGTCGCAACGATTTTAAGACCAGCTTTTTCGAAACGAGCAAAGATGTCACCGATGTGGTTTTTAGCAACTGCATCTGGTTTTACGATAGATAAAGTACGTTCAATAGCCATGATTGGCTCCTTAAGTCAATGTTGACACGAAAATTTTGCCGCATTATACCGAATAATGGGCTATTTTCTGCTTTTGATGTGTAAAAAAATTGCTTTTTTCGATATGAAGCGCATTGTGCAGGACCTTGATCGGCAAATCAATCTTGCTTCATACCGCTAAATTAACGCGCTTCATCAATCCACGCCATTTGAATGGCTTCCAAGATGCCTTCAGTCGATTTTTCAGGATCATCCTCAAATTCTGGTAAAGCACAAACCCAAGCGTGTAAATCGGTAAAACGAATCCATTGCGGATCAACATCAGGATGCGCCTCATACAACTCAATGGCAATGTCGATGCTGTCTGTCCAACGTAAACCCATGTGTATTCCCTATTCTAGTCAAGACAGCGACTACTTTAACAAATTTCGCATGGGCTGCCTGCCATTCTCCACTGAATTTTCGATTTGGTTTTATCCAGACTTATAAAACAATATTTACATAAGGCGCGGCCAAAATAATCGCACTCGCCACTGCACCGCCAATCATCGCCCCAACCGCCACATCACTCGGATAGTGCAAGCCTAAAATCATACGGGAAATGGCCACCAAAATCGTAAAAGGCAACATCAACATCAACAATACTGGCTGGATATAACCCAAAACCGTCGTGGTCATGACTGCATGCAAAGTGTGACCGGAGGGGAAGCTAAAATGATCTAAGGGACGTTCCCCCAAACGAATCACTTGGTGTACCTGATATGGGCGCGGACGGACTGTTTTTTGTTTTAAATATTTATAAATACCTGTACCAACAGAACCGCCTAATAACAGATAAATAATTTGTAAACTATAGCCAATGCCCTGCATCACCCAAGCACTTGCGAGCATGACATACCAGAACACACCGTCGCCCAAACGGCTAATGACTTTAAAAAATTGTGCCACCCGCTGAGAGTGGGAAAAATGGTTAAGATACAAACAGCCTTTTAAGTCGAGATCCAGCATTCTTATTTTTGCATTTTTAAACTTCATCAGTTCTCTCCTCTTTGGCGTATAGCTAAGATGGCATGTGTAGCTCCTTCGCCACCTGATATAACGCTTGCTCAAATTGTTGGACTGGATACTGCCAGCCAATATTTAAAGTCGCTTTGCGGGCGCGTTCGCCCATCTGTCTAAGGGTTGTAAGATTGGGAAGTCGGTGGATATGACCGACCAAGTTTTCTGGCTGACCGAGTGGACTCAACCAACCTGTTTCATTCGGTTTTATATGTAAACGTGCACAAGCATAGTCATAAGCAATGACAGGCAAGCCACTGGCCATGGCTTCTAACACGACATTGCCAAAGGTTTCGACCTGACTGGCAAAAGCAAACACATCGGCACTGGCATAGGCTTGTGCAAGTGCTGTGCCACTTAAACTACCTGTAAAAACAATATCTCCCTGAGTGTTCATAGCTTCTAAATGCTCACGGTCTGGCCCATCCCCGACAATCACCAATTTCACAGGCTGTTCAGTATTTTTTGGCATACACTGATAGGCATCAATAATAAGATTGACTTCTTTTTCAGGTGATAGACGCCCTACATACAACATCACCCGCGTGTTTTCACTGGCACCCCAGCTCGCTCTAAGTTGAGGCGAACGAAAATCTGGGGAAAAATATTCGGCATCAACACCACGCCCAACCACCACCAGAGGCCCTTGCACGCCAAACTGACGCAATGATTTTTCAGTATGACTACTTGGCACACAAGTGAGCAAGGTATTGTTATGAAACCATTTTAGATAATGCTGAATGGGTTTGAGTAAAAATGCCAAATCGAAAAAACGGCTAAAATCCTGAAAAGCAGAGTGAAAACCACTCGATATTGGAATATTTTTGGACTTTGCAATTTGTAAACTAGCTAGACCCAAAGGACCTTCAGTGACGATATGCACCACATCGGGTTGAAACTCATCTAGCGCCTGCGAAACTTTAGACCACTGTGGCCAGCCGAATTGCAAATTATGATATTTAGGAATCGCTTGGGCTTTAACTAGACATTCTTTATAGGGCTGAAACTGACCATCATGCTGTTTTTGTTCAGGGCGTATGAGCAGAATTTTATGTCCAAGTGCCTGTAAGCCTTTGCACAATTGCTGCAATGAACGTGCTACACCATTAATTTCGGGTGGCCAGGTTTCTGTCACAAGGGCGATTTTTAAACGTGGGCGGACAAGGTCTGATAGATCAGAAGTGGATTGGCTGCTTTTTTGTTTTTGATTTTGTTTGAAATAAAATTTAAACGCATCGCTGTAACGCTCTAATTTACTGCTCTGCTTTGCCAATACATTACTCATCGCCTTTCTGCTCAATTCTTATTTTATGCTCGTTAGCCTAATACAGCAGCATTGCAATAATATGATGCTTTGGTGACACGTTTGTCATTTTTTTCAATTTTAAAAAGCTAGCAACCCCCATAATTTGCTGTCATTTAGCCTAATAACACATGAAAAAAGCAAATATTCAATACCGACCTGCTCAATACATCATCTTGAGTCTGTTATAAATCAAAACATCTAAAACAGTAAGTTAACATATAACTCATCGGTATAGCGTCCTGCTGGCGTTGTCAAACTCGGCTGTTCATCTAACTGTACCGCTACACTGTATTTATGCCCTGATGCAGAAGTCTGTCCTTCAATTGGTGTGTTCCACAGATTATTTTTTGCACCCATAATGCGCATACTGGTCCGTAAACGGTGAGCACCATTATTCACAAAACTGCTGCCGTGCTTGTCCCGTAAATTACGACTACTAAACTGAATGCTATAACCCCGATCACAGTGCACATTAAAACTGGTTGCCGTCTGACTACGGTATTGAGCGCTCATTTGCAATAAAGACTCACTCACCGAACCAATGGTGCAGGCCTGTGCAGGAACACAGACCCAACAGCCACACAACAACAGGCTTATTTTTTTTACGATCTCTAATCTTTTCATTTTTCTCACCCTCACTCATCATGCTGACATGCTTACTGACAAATCAAATCCATTTGCGTTGTTTGCGGAACCGTGCCAGCTTTAACTTGAGGTACTTCAAGCTGGCTATGGCAAATCTTTCCACCTTTGGTTTTGACTTTTAGCGTATAGCTGCCGGGTTTCACACCATATAAATGTACATTTCCATCACTGCCCACAGGTACAAACTCAGTGGTATCACGACTTAAATACACCTCACTTCCCTGCACAAACGGCTGCTGATCAGCTGTAAGTAAACGTAATATAATCAATCCTGTACGCTGCACAGGAAAATTCACTTTATAACCACGTTGATTCATACCAATCACTTTTTGGCTTGAATATTCAAAGCTGTCATACATGTCTAACTGGTCTTGATCAAAAGACACGTCGTAATTGACGTAAGGTACAATGTCATGCACAAACACATAGCCTTTTTGATTGGTTTTGCCGACTGGTGTTAAAGCCCGTTGTACTTCTACATTTGGAATATCACCGACATTTACCAATGCAAAGGCATTGTCTACGTATTTGGTCATGGCCCATTTTCGATCTAACCAAACCACTGCACCCTGATAATTGGCTTGACTATAACTAAAGCGCTCGCTTTCATCGTGGCTTAAATATAAATTGCCCATCGGCATTTTCAGGGCTGTATAAGCATTTACACCAATATCCCCTTCAGCTTGCTGATGGCGCACAGCAAGCGTGTAATCCACACCATTTTGAGTTAGGCTGCTTTGCGCATAACGTAACTGGGTTTGTTCTTCAAAATTATGTGAAAGCTGCGCACTGCGGCGTTGGTCAAATTGATAATTCAGCGTTAAATAGGCTCCGTCGCTATCCTGCATTTTCAAGTCTTTATAATAAGAAAACGATATTGAGGTTTGACGTCCCAACATACGAGAAAAACCGACTGTAAGCATTTGGCTATCTGTAAAACTATTATTTGCATTTGGATGATAACGGCGCTCAAGATAATTCACATTTAAGGTGTTGATTAAAGGAATATTAAAAATACTGACATAAGCTAAATTGTCGTATTCCACTGTTTGCGTCGTATTGCTATATCCCAAACCGCGATATTCAGGACTGTAGTATTTATGACTTGCACCAAGCGCAATCCAACTTCCACTCCGGCTTAGCGAAGCGCCAAAGGTATAGCCATCGCCCCAATCACTGTGACTAGAAGCTGCATGCGTATCTAACAAGGCATATTTGTTGATAGCTTGCGTCCATAACAAACCAACATTTTGCACATCCTTGCTGTAACTTAAATTAGTGCCTAAGGTCGTGCTGTCAGTAATCCCGCGTCTGAAATAAAGGTTGCCAAAAAACTCACGATAATCATCTGACACGTAGTCATAGTCATAACGCAACTTGCCTGCAGAAAAGTTATATTCATTTAACCCAGGTTTGAGTAATTGCGTGGTGACATAGACAGGAAAGGATTGCACGGTACGGTTACCCAATACATCTTCCACCACCACCTGCGCCTCACCCGACTGCTGAATATTGGCACCTGTATTTAAGCTATAGTGTCCAGGCGTAACCTGTTGTTGATATAAATTGATACCATTAATGTATAAATCGACTGTGGATGGCAGTACAGCACTCCCCCTTAAGGTGGGTACATTCCAATAAATAAAATCTGGATAACTACTAAAATTTGAACCAAAAGATACACCGCCAAATCTAAATGTATCTAATAATGGATTATAAACACTTGTGTTATCACCCAAGGTTAAACGCTGATAACGTGATGGAAACTCTATTTCAAAACTGGTATTCAAACGCAGTAGCTTATCTTGATCTTGTTCTACCTCTTTGCGATACATCATGGCATTTTTAAAAATCCAGTAATCTTTAAAAATACCAAGCTCCGCCAAGCCATTTATTTCATTGTAATTATCATAACGTGCATACAGCACATCATAATTTAAAAAGCCACCCAAGTCCGCTTTTGAGGGAATCGCATGCGTTTGGGTAAATTGTGCATCAATAAAATAGCTGGCTGGTACAGTCAGTTTAATGGCTTGCAGCGCAGCGTCTTGCACGGACTGAATTTCATTGGTGCTTACAGAACAGAACTGAGTTTGTGCGCTGTGTTTTTGTAAGCGCTCTTGCAGCAAACCCAATTGTTGCAAGACTTCACATTCCATATAACGTTGCCCGTCCTGCTGCAATACTAGACTTTCAACGACACGATCAACGCCATTTAGCCAGACACTATTTAATACCATTTCAGGCTGAGCAGCAGCGGCTTGTAATGGTATCCCCCACAGGACACTTTGCAGCGCAAAAAACAGTCGAGTTCTATGCATGATTTAGCCCTTCATTTTCAACTCAATGGCTTGCTCACTTTTATCTGTTTCAAGTTTGAGTATGTAATTTTTCAAATCACTCAGTTTGATTTGCCCCATATCAAAGCTGTGCTTTTGTTGATTCAACAAATATTTCATTTCACGAGTAGTTGCGACAGGTTGTTTTTGTTGATTCAAAATACTGATTGAAGAAATTTGCACATGCGATCCAGCATGATTTTCTATCTCTAAAAATAAATGATCATTTTGATAACGCGGGGTTGCTGTTACCTGAATGGCTTCTTGCTTACCCACAAATAAAGGAACAGAAATTGTGAATAAAAATTGTAAGGCGTCTTCTTCCACTACAGGAGCAATTTCTTTAAAAACAATGCGCCAAGTTTTTTCTTGCGCCATTTCTTCCTTCGAAAGTGGTCGGCTAAAACCTACACGAATAATTTGTTGCGTATTAGGTTGTAAAACAAAGTTTTTTGGATTAATTAAAAGGTCTTGATCTGGCTCTAGTACATCTTCACCCTGAGCATTTTGCGTCCATTTATAGGCAAACATTTCAAAGCTTTTCGGTTCGGTAAGATCAGTGGCTTCCATCACAACCGTTGCACTGCGTTGTCGTGCTTTATCGCCCAAATACATTTGTGTAGGTGAAATCACCATGTTTGCATAAACAGCTTCTACACATAAGCAACTTGCAATCAGCATATATTTCAATAATCGTTTCATGCTTCCCCCAGCAATGTCTTATTTTGTATTTATTTAGACTAAAAAGTTGACTCCACCCATCGGCAAAGCCAACTCATTCAGATTGAGTTCAAACGTATTAGAATGACACTCGAATGTTGTATTTATCGGTATAAGTACCCGCTGGTTTAGAAATACCTACGCTGTCACTTTTAACAAAGACATTGTAAGTGTTCCAGCCATTGCTGCCTGGCGCAATATTGGTTTGCTGATCATTTAACTTAATCACAGACGATGAACCCGTACGCTTGGTTTCAACGGTTAAGCCCACGGCATGGCTACCTGATTTAGCTTCAGATTTGGTTGTTTTGCCTCCACCAACACGGTTGTCGGTATCGACTAATAAGTTGTAGTCTGCATTCGCTCCAACCAAAAATTGACCTGAAGCTTCTGCACCATCTTTTAATGAGATACTTGGTGTTTTCACTTTCAGCTCACAACGCTTAGGTACAGTCACTTGAATTGGTATACTTCCTGTGCAAGGCCCTTCGTTACATACTGGGGTTGGCTTAGGGTCTGGTTTAGGACCGTGATTGCCGCCACCACCTGCCATTGTTACCGTTGAAAAAGCGCCGAAAACCACCACAGCTGCAGCTGTTTTAATAAATTTAGACATTTCATTTCTCCATAACTCTTATAAAAAACCATTTTTTAATCATTCACTCGCTTGAGATATCGTTAGAATTATTGAAACTCAATCCTTAGCAAGCTTCTTCATTTTAGGTATTTCTCACAAAAAACCATCTATACGCGCTATTTCACACAATATTGAATAAACCTTGAATTTCAGTAAATTAGGATGATTAAAGTACTGTTTTAAATGACATCACAAAAAACTAGGGAGCAGCTCACTCCCTAAAATTTGTGACCCAAATTTTAGGGATAATAAAAAAATATATTTCTTAACTTCTAGATTAAGATTTTGTTTTTATGGAATTTTTACTTTAACTTCATTTTAACTTTTGTTACATTTTAAGTCGGTTTATTTTTAACTGAATGGTTAAATTCTCATTTTTAGTCCATTTTTTACTATACTTTTCACATATTTGATTCGCTATCTCCTATCACATTCGACAGACTGAGCGCTTTTTAACATCAAATCTCACCAATTACAGGGATTGCCTCTCGCTATAAAAAACCTATGTTTTGAGCAACTAAATTTATCGTTAAGATCAAATTTGCACATCACTAACTCAACGAAGAAATAATTGATTATTCATTTATATCGCTAACGTGAGTGATAAATCTTGCTCGATGTTTAGCGAGCTCATAAGGTAATAGCAGACAAAATAAAACCCCATTCAAGCACTGCCTGAATGGGGTCATCACACCTGAGTCAATTCTCTTCACCCAGGCACGCAAGCGTGACTCATTTAACGTAAGTCAACCAGTGTGCATATTTGTCATTCTTACCTTGAACTGCATCAAAGAAAGTTTTTTGAATTTCAGTGGTAATTGGGCCACGTGAACCACAACCAATCACACGGTCATCATATTCACGAATTGGGGTGACTTCCGCTGCTGTACCTGTAAAGAAGGCTTCATCGGCAATGTAGAATTCATCACGTGTAATACGGCGTTCAACCACCTCATAACCCAAGTCTTTAGCAATGGTGATCACTGTTTGACGCGTAATACCATCTAAAGCACCGCCTGCGATGTCTGGTGTGTGTAAAACGCCATCTCTAATTAAGAATACGTTTTCACCAGAACCTTGGCATACATAACCTTGTGGGTCCATCAACATGGCTTCATCATAGCCTGCTTGCGCGACTTCTTGGTGTGCAAGAATAGACAAGGTGTAGTTACCTGAAGCTTTGGCTTTACACATAGTCACGTTTGGATGATGGTGCGTAAATGATGAAGTTTTAACGCGAATGCCTTTAGCCATTGCCTCTTCACCCAAGTATGCCCCCCAACCCCAAGCCGCAACCGCAGCATGAATGGTGTTATTGGTTGCAGCAATACCCAGTTTTTCAGAACCAATCCAGATTAAAGGGCGTAAATAGCACGATGAAAGTTTGTTTTCACGTACCACATCAATTTGCGCCTGTTCTAGAGCTGCTTGATCAAATGGTACTTTCATTTGATAGATTTTTGCAGAGTTTAACAAACGCTTAGTATGGTCCTGAAGACGGAAAATCGCAGTTCCGTTTGGCGTTTCATAAGCGCGGACACCCTCAAACACACCCATACTGTAGTGTAAGGTATGCGTTAAGACGTGAATTTTTGCATCACGCCAGTCAACCAATTGTCCATCTTGCCAAATAAAACCATCACGATCAGCCAAATTCATGGCACACACTCCAAATGTTTATACAATAGTCATTTTAATCCAACGCAGACATTGCAGTCGGATCAATTAATCTTTGCCATAACTTGCAAACGACCTCACGGGTATCGTACCAGTCCGCAGCATTGACTTGCATGGATTGATTTGCAAGGGCTAAGCGGTGGCTTTCGGCTCGTTCACGGAGATAAGCTTGAATCAATGCTGTCGCATCGTCGCTGGATAAGCAACCTGTTTTTGCGGCATCTTCAAGGATTCTTACGTTGTCGGAATAATGGGCGAGATCAGGATTCGACCCACTCCAGGCTAATACCGCATACTGTGCCATAAATTCGATATCAACGATACCACCTGCATCCTGTTTTAAATGAAAAATTCCATCTTTTTTTTGCTCTTTAGATGAACCCAAATGATCTTTCATTTTTTGACGCATTTTCAGCACTTCGCTGCGGACATAAGCTTCGTCACGCGGCTGGGTTAAAATCTTACAACGCAACACTTCAAACTTGTCACGTAAATCTTGATCTCCCGCAATACTGCGCGCACGCACCAAAGCCTGATGCTCCCACAGCCATGCACTTTTCAGTTGATATTGCTCAAAGGCCCGTAAACTGGTCACCAATAAACCCGCATCTCCCGAAGGACGTAAACGGGTATCGACATCATAAACGCGACCATCTAAAGTTTGCGTGGTCATTAAAGATACAAATTTACGCGCTACCCGCATGGCAAATTCAAAGCCACTGATGGGTTTAATACCATCAGTATCGGCCTGTTCATCCATGTTGTGAATAAAAACTACATCTAAATCTGAGCCGTAACCCAGTTCAATGCCACCCACTTTGCCATAACCAATAATGGCAAAAGCGTTATGCTCTAAACCACAACGCTGCCCTTCACTGTCTAGTGGATAACCATGCTTTTTGACAATCATTTGATAGGCTAGTTGCAGGGCTGCATTTGCGGTCACTTCGGCAATATCAGTTAAAGCATCTGACACTTTCATTAAGTGACTTTCTGCTAGTACATCGCTCGCTGCAACGGTCAATACGTTGGATTTTTTGAATAAACGTAGCACCCGCATGAGGTCTTCGACTTCATCCAGTTCAATGCGCAACAATTGTTGGCGCAAAGAATCTTCCAAATCGCTGCGTTTTGGCAATTCAAAATCCATAGACAAAAACTCATCTAGCAACACAGGATATTGCGTCAATTCTTCACAAATCCATGGGCTGACCGTGGCCATTTTCACCAAGCGTTGTAAAGCGCCCTTACTCTCAATCAACATGACCAAATACACGGAACGACGCAGTACAGATTCAACCAATGGCATTAAACGCATTAGCGCCATCTGTGGGTTTTCCGACTGTAACACCGCCTCAATCAGGTGTGGCCAAAAGGTTTTTAAACGCTGCAAAGCTTTGGCGGTGAGTTTTTTAGTGGCATGTCCATACCAGAACTCATGCACTAAATTTTTCGCTTGGTCGTCCAATACCGCATCGAGCTGTTTTTCTAGCTGACTGTAATTTTCCAGCAAAGAATCGGGTTCATTTTCTTTAATTAAATGTTCAAACTGATAAATGACTTTGGCACGTTTTTCATTTAGGGTCTGCATAAAGCTATCCCAATCGGCAAAGCCCAAAGTATCGCTAATGCGTGCACGTAACTCAGGTTCGGTTGGTAAAGCTTGGCTTTGCTGATCATTCAAGGCTTGAATGGCATGTTCAACTCGGCGTAGGAATAAATAAGCATCTTCCAAATCAAGTACGGCTTGCGGTTCTAGCAATTCGGCTTCGCCCAAATGGCGCAAACTCACCAAACACTGGCGATCTTGTAATTCTAGTTTTGAACCACCGTAAATTAGCTGAAAAACCTGCACAATAAATTCAACTTCACGAATTCCACCTGCGCCCAATTTAATATTGTCTTCGATATTACGGCGCTGCACTTCGCGTTCAATCATAGCTTTCATTTCGCGCATAGCTTCGAAGGCGGTGTAATCGACATACTTGCGGAATACGAAAGGTCGGGTCATTTGCAGTAATTCATGACCTTCTTGCCCGCCTGTGATAATACGTGCCTTAATCCAAGCATAGCGTTCCCATTCACGTCCATGCTGACTTAAATATTTTTCCAATGCCACGTGGCTAATTGCCAATGCTGAACCATCGCCCCACGGACGTAAACGCATATCGACACGAAAAACAAAACCATCGGCGGTGATATGATCTAATAGATAGATCAGTTTTTGTCCCCATAAGATGCAGAATTGCTGCACTTCAATACACTTGCGTCCATTGGTTTCACCTTGTTCATCAAAGGCAAAAATCAGGTCGATGTCGCTGGATAAATTCAATTCCTGCGCACCATGCTTGCCCATGGCGACCACAATCAGGTCTTGGACTTTGCCGTTATATCCCATCGGTTCGCCATGCTTGGCAACCAACGGAATCCGCGCAAAATCTTTGGCAACTTGCACACAAATATCGGCAAAGTCTGAAAGTTCCTGCGTCAACGTCACCACATCGGTGAGTTGGTTGGCATCTTGCCAAATCCAGCGAAACATTAAACGCGCGCGTAAAATTCGCAGGGTTTTCATCCACAAGGTTTCATCTTGAATGTCTTGTAAAGTCGAAATTACCAGTTGATGAATATAGTCTGCGCTCAGCGGTTTTAGAAATTGGTCAATTGCATAATCCTGCTGTAACAGGCTTTCGTGATTTGCCAAAACTTGTTCTGCATATTGACTGGCATGTAACGTTTTTTGCAATTGTTCCGCATTCATTTTTAAGACCTAAAACCCAGTTTTATTTTGAAATATTGTCAACTCATCTATTTATAGCAGCAGACGTGCCAAAGAAGAAAATAAAATTACCGCAATCTATAAAATACCTCTTACTTAAAATGCAGCGATAAAAAAACCGAAGTCTAAACTTCGGTTCTATCTGCTTGATGCAATGCCTATTCAGCATCTAGCATTAATTCTGCACTCATACCCACGGTGTTAAAACCTGCATCGACATACAGAATTTCACCGGTAATACCATTGGCCCATGGTGAACAGAGGAATAGTGCAGCATTACCGACATCTTCAATGGTCACGTTGCGTTTTAAAGGTGCAACTTTTTCATTCAGGTCTAACATTTTACGAAACGATTTAATACCTGAAGCTGCAAGCGTACGAATTGGTCCTGCAGAAATTGCATTTACACGAATACCTTCAGCACCCAAACTTGAAGCCAAGTAACGTACACCCGCTTCTAAAGATGCTTTTGCCATACCCATGACGTTGTAGTTTGGCATCACGCGCTCAGAACCTTGATAAGTCAAAGTCAATAAGCAACCTTGGCGTGCTTGTAATAATGGTTTTGCAGCACGTGCCATCGCAATAAAGCTATAAGCACTAATATCATGCGCAACTTTGAAACCATCACGATCTGTAACATCGGTAAAGTCACCGTCTAAAGTATGCGCAGGTGCAAAACCAATCGAGTGAACCAAACCATCCAAACCATCCCAGTGCTTTGCCAAGTCAGCAAAAGCTTGCTCAATTTCTGCATCTACACCTACATCGCAAGGCAATACAATGCTTGAGCCAAATTGTGCAGCGAAGTCATCAACACGTTTTTTGAGTTTTTCATTCGGATAAGTAAATGCTAATTCTGCACCTTCACGATGCAATGCTTCTGCAATACCAAATGCGATAGATAATTTACTTGCAATACCAGCAATTAAAAAACGCTTACCCGCCAAAAGACCTTGTGCCATGTGAAACTCACCTTGATATATTTCGCAGTATCATGCCAATTCTGAACGCATAGTGAAATTGCATAATGCGACTTTTTTTGCAGATTATGTAAAAACTCAATGGCGTTTCAATTGAGTGGTAGATGAAATCACAGGATTGATCTGCAAGTGGTGACGTACAATCTTAGTTAAAAACCTGCCCTACCACTTGGCATAATGCTGTTCAAGCAAGCCGTATTCGTTTAACAAAATAATTTCGGTGCCATTTTGTTGAATAGTACCGCTAATTTTGGCTTGCCATTGGCTAAACTGACTGCCGACTAGACGCAAATTCAAGTTTTCATAACGGCGCCAACCAGTACTAACAGTTAAATTCAAGCGATGATCCAGTGAACGAATACTCCACGAACCATCATCTTCAAGTTGGAACAACACATCTGTTAATGGATACAGCACCCCATTAATCCACAAACAGTTTTCATTGCCAAAACTTTCATTCACTCCAGACGCCAGATTCAAGCCTACACGACGGTTTTCGGTACCCCAGAAGTTACACGACAACCAAAACCATGCCGTTTCAGGACGTAAAAACCCGCAGGTGTCATCTAAAGAAGCAAAGGTGCGTTCATGGAATTGAATGGTTTGTCCGGTTTTATTGACAAAATAGCCTTCACAGCCGAGCGTGGTCAGTTTTTGGGTGTAAGTCCAACCATTAATACCCGTTGGGCTACACATACTCAGCGGGTCTGTGCCTGCACAAAATATCCGCGCACTGAGTTTTATTTCACCGTATTTGGTCACGCGGATATAACGCACACCATTGGCATGTTGAATTTCAATTTGAAATGGCGATTTTTCAAAAAAACTTTGATTAAATAACGGTTGCTCATCTAAAACAGTATTACGCGATAATAAATTAATCGCATTCCATTCCTGTACTTCTCCCGTCATGTGATTATAAATATAGACAAAACCGTGCCCTGCCCAAGCAATATCGGCAATCGCAAGCCCAATGGTATAGTGTTCGTGTTGAATACTACAAAATTTAAACTTTTTATATTTTAATCGCTTACGCCAACCTGACAATACCTCACCATACGGTGATTTATATTGGTAAGCCTGATAATCAATTTTTTTGGGAAGTTCACTAAAGCGTCCATAATGCGGTTGTCCATTCGCCTGAATTAAATCCATTGAAGACATTCCCTGTTGTCTAAAAACAATTCATCTTTGGTCGTATTATGCCTACAAATGCATGTACAAAAAACCCGCAGCTTATGATTTTGTTCAAAAAACTATAAAAACATAGATTGTTTTACCATTTTAAGGCCTGAGCGCTTACTAAATATACAAAACATAAATTAATCTATTTCTGCCTCAATATTCTGAATACTTTTAAGCATCAGCCTTCAAAGTCAGATAGGTATTTTCCCAGCGATTGCCTGAAAATGACCCTTCAACCAATTGCACATAGCGACCATGCACCTGATCTATCGCAATACAATCATCCACTTCTAATACCCGATCGGTATGTTGTTTTTGCCAGTGCTGAGCAAAATAGGCTTTACCACGCTGTTTTGCCACCATTGGGTTTTGCGCCACCACCAAAACATAACGATGTAACTCACCAAACTCTCGCGGATCATATCCACCTAAATTAATTAAATACAGTCGGTTTTCTACCTGATTCGGCTGCGCATCGGTAAATTTTAAATAGTAAGATTTGCCTTCAAACGCAACACCATTAATTTGCGCCCATGCATCAATATGCAAACCTTTCGGCTCTGCAAACCAAGCCTGCTTGAGTTGAGGATAGGTTTCTTCTAAAGCATCACCCACTGCAAGTACCACATCATGTACTTCGGTATTGGCCCGTGCATGACGCCCACCCAACATGACAATAAATAAACTTGGCATACCCATCCCCTACATAATTTTTAGCTTTAATGGTTTTAAAGTAGCGAGAATTTTTAAATGATCCAATTAAAAAATCGTGCCGAATTGCTTCAGCACGATTAAGGAATTGAAAATCTAGCCTGCTCTATTTCGAGCATGTGGCAATTTACATATCTACCATTTCTACGCCATCTAAACGTGCAACAGTCATTAAGTCTTTATCACCACGACCTGAAACGGTCGCAATAATGATTTGGTCTTTATCCATAGTTGGCGCAAGCTTGGTGACATACGCCATCGCATGTGAACTTTCCAATGCAGGAATGATCCCTTCAATACGGGTTAGGTCACGGAAACCTTGCAAAGCTTCTTGGTCATTGATTGGCACATAATCGACACGGTGCATATCTTTTAAGAAGCTATGCTCTGGCCCTACACCTGGGTAATCTAGACCTGCAGAAATAGAATGGGTTTCAATAATCTGACCTTGCGCATCCGACATTAAATAAGTACGGTTACCGTGCAATACGCCTACGTGTCCTGCATTCAATGGCGCAGAGTGTTTGCCTGTTTCAATGCCCAAACCTGCAGCTTCGACACCGTACATTTTCACTTCGGCATCGTTCAGGAATGGATAGAACAAGCCCATCGCATTGGAACCACCACCAACACACGCCACAAGTGCGTCAGGTAAACGACCTGCCTGCTCCTGAATTTGACGACGTGCTTCACGACCAATAATTGACTGGAAATCACGTACCAATTGTGGATATGGGTGTGGGCCAGCGACTGTACCAATCACGTAATATGTAGAGTCAACATTGGTCACCCAATCACGCATGGCTTCGTTCATGGCATCTTTTAATGTTTTAGAGCCACTTTCCACAGGTACAACAGTTGCACCCAATAAACGCATGCGATACACGTTCATGGCCTGACGTTTGACGTCTTCTGCACCCATGAACACTACGCACTCTAAACCTAAGCGGGCTGCAATCGTTGCGGTTGCCACACCATGCTGACCAGCGCCTGTTTCGGCAATAATGCGTTTTTTACCAGACAACTTTGCCAGTAATGCCTGACCAATGGTGTTATTCACTTTATGTGAGCCAGTATGGTTCAAATCTTCACGTTTTAAGTAAATTTGCGCACCACCCAACTCTTTTGACCATCGCTCAGCATAATACAAAGGACTAGGACGACCTACATAGTAGGCGAGATCGCGGTCGAATTCTGCCAAAAACTGCGGATCATCTTTCATGCGGAAATACAGTTTTTCTAAATCTTGTAAAGCCGCCATCAGCGTTTCTGACACAAAACGTCCGCCATGGATCCCAAAATGCCCTTTTGCATCTGGGAATTGGGTATAGTCAATCACTGAGTTATTGTGATTTGTACTTTGCTGATCCACGTTGGACTCCTTGCATGAAGCTTTCTATGAGTTGTTGGTCTTTAATACCTTTTGCTGACTCTACCCCACCACTGACATCAACAGCATAGGCTTGAGTCGTCTGTATTGCATCTTCAATATTTTCAGGGTTTAAACCACCCGCCAAAATTAAAGGAATATCGAGTTTGGGGAAATTTGACCAGTCAAAACTGTGTCCTGTTCCACCTTTCAATTCTGGATGCCACGCATCTAAAAGTACTGCGCTTGCCCCTGCCTGTTGAAAGCGTTGAACTTCTGCAACTACATCCAGTTCAGGTTTCACTTGAATGGCTTTATACCAGCGACGCCCAACCTGTGCTGCAATCGCCTGACAGTCTTCTGGTGTTTCATCGCCATGAAACTGAATAATATCCAGTGCCACTTGTTTTAACACATCCGCAATATCATCCGCAGTGGCATTCACAAAAAGTCCAACAGTTTGCACATAGGCAGGCACATGTCGAATCAATTCTTTAGCTTGAACTGCACTGACATGGCGTGGACTAGGCGGGAAAAATACAAAACCAATTGCATCTGCCCCTGCATTGACCACAGCTTGAATATCTTGGCTACGGGTAATCCCACAAATTTTGGCACGGGTTCGCATAGGTTATAACTCTGGCTCAACCCTATTTATAGCTGATCTATAAATAAAGGGCGAATCATTGTAATGCAATTTTTTCGCCTTGCGTAAAGTTCATCCTGAAAAATCTTTACATAGATTGTTTAATTCGCATACAAACCTTATACTTCGCCCAAATGCAATAAGTCTGAGCACTATGCTTTAGGGAAGTTGGTGAGAGTCCAACACTGCCCCCGCAACGGTAAAACGAAACGTATATCTTTATAAGTGTTTGCACTTACATCACTGCACTCGTGTGGGAAGATGGATATACCAATATTGTTCGCAATATTTATATTTAAGTCCGGAGACCTGCTTATTGCGCCATTTAACTCAATCATTCACGGGGGGTGAATGTATGGAGCCAGCATGCCAAATTTATTTCAGCCTACAGCTTTAGTGGGCGCAATCGCTATTGCGATGGGTTTCTCCGCAACAGCATCTGCACAAGACAGTATTAATACATCTTTAGATACATTGGTTGTCACTGCAACACGTTCTGAAAAAAAGATTAAAGACGTTCCTGCCCGTATTTCTGTAATTTCAAAAAGTGAAATCGCAAAAAATCCAGCCCTTAACTTAAATGATCTAGTCAAACAAGATGCCGCATTAAATGTTGTTCAAACTGGCGGTCTTGGGCAAACAACTTCCATTTTCACCCGTGGTACAAATTCAAATCATACTTTAGTACTTAAAGATGGTGCTGCTTTAATTGAAGGAATTAACGGTAAAAATAATACCGAACTTTTAGATTTATCTGACATTAGTCAAATTGAAATTCTTAAAGGACCAGCTTCGGTTCAATATGGTTCTGATGCAATTGGTGGGGTAATCCAATTACTGACAGATACCCCAGAAAAAAATAGTGCATTCATTACTGGCTTATATGGTGAGAACAACACATATAAAGCACTGGTAGGATTAGATCTAGCTCAAGATGGTTTTTTTGCTCAAATTCGTGGTCAACGCTTAGAAAGTGACGGTACAGAAATCTTAAATACACAGAATAATGACCAAGCGAGCTATGACCAAAAAGGCTATAGCGCTAAGATTGGATACAAACAAGATAATTTTAAAACAAACGTGTCTATTAGTGAAAATGAAGGAATCAATCACTATTTAGACTATTCTACAGGTACAAATACGGCTAAACGTGATTTTAAAAATCAATTGATCAATTGGAATGGCCTATACCAATTCACAGATGCATTAACATTAAATGCCCGCTATTCAAATTATCAAGATGAAGCAACTTATATTGAAACATATTCTTATGCCTATGATAGTGAGCGCAATGAAGGTGACATCAATTTAAATTGGAAGTTCACTCCAAAACAAAACATTTTGTTCGGTGTATCAACGCAAGATACCGATGTGACTTATGATTACCTATCTGGGAAGAAAAACCTTGGATCTACAGGGTATTACTTACAACATCAATATAATAATGCGGGCATACACACTCAAGCAGGTATCCGTTTAGAAGATGATGATCAATTTGGCCAACACACTGTAGGGCAAATAGCTGGGCGTTTACAAATTGCCCCGTTGACAAGTATTTATGCCAATATTGGCTCTGCATTTAAAGCGCCAACAGCCTATCAGTTATATGCTGGTTTTTATGGAAATCAAGATCTCAAACCAGAAGAAAGTATTTCTTATGAAATTGGTCTAGATCAACAACTTAACTATGGTTTAAGTGCAAATGCGTCTGTGTATTACACTAAGGTTAAAAACCTAATTGGATCAAATGCTTCATGGCAATATGTCAATATTGATGATGCCAATATGACTGGTGGTGAGCTCGGACTAAATTGGAAAAAAGATCAACTTTTTACATCTGCTGAATATGCTTACGTAAAAACAGAAGATGAATCTACTGGGTTTGAACTCGTGCGTCGTCCACGTCAAACCTTTACCTTTACAGCAGGATATGATGACGGAACTTATGGTGTAAATACTGCTCTTGTTGCTCGTTCTCATGCAAAAGCTCAAGCAAGCCAAAACTCCGTTAAAATTCCTGGCTATGCAACGATTGATCTCAATGCATTTTGGAATGTAAATCCAAATATCAAATTGTTCACCAATATCCAAAACATTGGTGATGTGAAATACAAAGCAGTCTACTCAAGCACTGATACTTGGTACATCAACGGCGGCCGTCAAGCCTCTGTAGGAGTCACTTTCCGTTATTAATTTAACGCAATGGCTCAAAAAACAATTTAAAACAGCGCAGTTTATGGATAATGTTTTGACCGACATTATCCTTTTTTTCATTTTTTAGGCAGGACAAATTATGGGCCACCGTTTAAGTAAAATTTATACCCGCACAGGCGACTCAGGTACAACAGGACTGGGCGATGGCTCACGTGTTGCCAAAGACGACTTACGCATTCATGCACTGGGTGATGTCGATGAACTCAATGCCTGCATTGGCGTATTGCGCTCACAAATTACACATAGCAACATTCAAGACAAAAACACTTGGGACAAATCGCTTAGCCTGATTCAGCACTGGCTATTCGATTTAGGCGGTGAAGTCTGTATCCCCAATTACCATCTCGTACAACCACTTGCGATTGAGTTCCTAGAACAAGACATTGACCGCATGAATGAAAGCCTGCCAATGCTCAAAGAATTTATTCTGCCTGCAGGTACATTGGCATGCAGTTATGCACATCAAGCCCGTGCCGTATGCCGCCGTGCAGAACGCAGTTTAATGACCGTCCACAACCGTGATCAAAATATTCAAGCACCGTCTTTGCAATTACTAAATCGACTGTCTGACTGGCTATTTGTCGCATCGCGCAGCTTGCAACGCGCCGAAGGTGGCAGCGAAGTACTTTGGCAAAAAAATATCAATGACAGCATTAGTAACTGACATCGGAAACTAAAATAAAGTCCTGATTTTACATCTAAAAAATCACAGCAGATGGTGCTTGAATTTTCACACCATCTGACCAAAATAAGAGTTGTCATCCCTCTGTCACGTCGTACTTGCAAAATGAAAGCAAACCTTCAATTCATGGGCACATTATGCGCATAATTGGTCATCGCGGTGCGCGTGGCGAAGCACCTGAAAACACGCTTGGTGGTTTTGAATATATTCAAAATATTGGTATTCGTGCCGTCGAATTTGATGTGCGTCAACTCAAAGACAATGCCTTGGTGGTTATGCATGATGATCAATTCATCCGCACCACAGGACAAGACAAAGCGTTGTATGAATGTAGTCTGGAAGATTTAAACCATTATAACCATGCGGTGATGTGGTCAGACTGGAATAAAGTTGAAACCACGCCCCTACTCAATCAAACCATGAGCATTATTCAAAATTTTGATCATATTGAAGTAGAAGTTAAAGCAGTCGACTCGCATGCCGATGCCGAAAAAATTACCCAAAGTTTAGAGCAACATTTACAGGGTTTTGAACACAACGCCATCATCACCAGTTTTGATCCAAAAATTCATTGGGCCTTGCAACAACAAAAATCACGCTTTAAACGCGGTTTATTGGTTGAAGATAATTTGCAATATCAGGCCATTGACCAGGCTTTAGCATTTGGCTGTTGCCAAATTGGTTGGATGAATGAACTCGCAACTGATGCACTCATTCAGGCCACACAACAAGCCAAACTGAATATCAGCGTTTGGACAGTCAACCAAATTGAACGTGCCAAACAACTTAAAGATTTGGGTGTTCAGGGTTTAATTACCGATTATCCTAAACTGATGATGCAACACTTGTGAGCGGCACAACCTCAAGTATTTTGATGGATAAATGATTGATTTATCGTGCTTGTTTGGTTGCCGTATACTCTATTTCCGTAAAATCTCGCAGATACCATTATATTCTGTTACCACCCAGTACAATACAACTGTACAATAATACTGTGATCGTGAATACGCTCATGCTAATATGCGAAAAAATTAATCCCCATATAACTTAATACTATGATTTCAATCTACAGATCGGTCATAACGTTGTAACGGATTAAGGTCCATTTATACCTCCCAAGGTTCTAGGAGTGCTGTTGGAGATGAATGCTCCCCTACCTCAAGCCCCAATTAACTGGGTCGCTGTGTTTGCTCTGGTGGTTTTACCCATTGTAGCTGTTATCGCGATTCCGTTATATGCGTATCACCATGATTTTAGCCTTGCCGCTTGGATCAGTATGTTTGTATTACTTGGCGTAAGTAGCTTGGGTATTACAGCAGGTTATCACCGTTTATGGGCACATCGTGCTTATGAAGCGACTTTACCATTAAAAATCATTTTAATGATCATGGGTACCTTTGCCGTGCAGAACAGTATTCTGTATTGGGGTTCAGGTCACCGTACCCATCACCGTCATGTCGATGACATCGAAAAAGACCCATATTCAATTAATAACGGCTTCTGGTATGCGCACATGGGCTGGATGTTACGTGACTATCCTGCTGCAGAGCCAAACTTTAAAAATGCACCAGATTTGTTAAATGACAAGTTGGTGATGTTCCAACACAAATACTATATTCCGCTCGTGATTGCAGTGCACGTTGGTATTTTGGTGCCAATAGGTTGGGCTGTAGGCGATATTTGGGGCGTGTTGTTATTGGGCGGTTTAATGCGTCTGATTTTAAGCCACCATGTTACCTTCTTTATTAACTCACTATGTCATATGTGGGGTTCACGTCCTTATACTGACGAAAATACCGCGCGTGATAACTTCTGGTTAGCCATTGCCACTTGGGGCGAGGGTTATCATAACTATCACCACATTTTCCAGTACGATTATCGTAATGGCGTAAAATGGTGGCAATATGACCCAACCAAATGGTTAATTTGGACATGCTCGAAGTTGGGCTTAGCGAAAAACTTACGCCGTATTCCAAGCTTTAATATTAAAAAAGCAGAATTGGCGATGCGTTTTAAATATGTAGAGCAAGACTTGGCGGTCTATGGACACAATGTAAATGATGACATTGGCCAAGTTAAAAGCCGTATTTCGCAAGAATATGATGCCTTTACTCAAACTCTGAACGATTGGGCAAAGTTAAAAGAGCAAGAAATTCAGGCGAAAAAAGCGTCTGTAGCTGAAAAAATCCACCAAATGGATGACAAATTAAAAGTTGAATTCCAATTGGTTGAACAGCGTCTTTCACACCATCGTGAAACATTGAACTTACTCATGCGCAACCTGAAAAAGAATCCTGTATCTGAATAAACCTCCATTCTAATGCACTGCGAAAACCCTGACCTGTTCAGGGCTTTCTGCATTTTTAGACTACAGTTTTTAAAGCCTAAGTTTGCTATAGTGAAACTCACTTTGTGCCAAAGCTCTCTCACTATGCAATTTAATCCACGTTATCCGACTCTGCCCGCCCGTCTTTATCACATGCAGGAGCCTTTACCTTTAAAAGGTGCAAAAGCAGGACACTTTAATGCTGCATTGGCAAAAGAACTGCAATGGACAGCCGAAGAACAACAGCATTGGATTGAAATTTGCAGTGGACAAACCACCTTCCAGGAATTTCCTGCTTTGGCAATGGTCTATGCAGGACATCAATTTGGACAGTGGGCAGGTCAATTGGGAGATGGACGCGGTTTACTCATTGCGCAAGTGTTGGATACACAACAACGCACAATCGACCTACATTTAAAAGGTGCAGGAGCAACGCCTTATTCTCGTATGGGCGATGGACGTGCGGTTTTGCGTTCCGTGATTCGTGAATATTTAGCAGGTCATGCTTTAAATGCACTTGGTGTGCCATCAAGCAATGCCGTTGGATTTACCTCATCCACTCAAGGCGTACAACGTGAAAAACTAGAACTGGGCGCCATGTTATTACGCACCTCTGACTGTCATATTCGTTTGGGGCATTTTGAATGGATCAATCAGTATCAACCTGAATTACTGCCTGAATTTGTGCAAAAGTGTATCGAATGGCACTATCCAGAATGCTTGGCAGCCGAACAGCCTGTACTCGCCTTTGCTACGCAAGTTATTCAACGTACCGCTGTCATGATTGCAAAGTGGCAACTGGTCGGTTTTGCGCATGGCGTGATGAACACCGACAATTTAAATATCACAGGTTCAACACTCGATTTCGGTCCTTATGGCTTTATGGAGCGTTTTCGTCCCAATTGGATCAACAATCATTCGGACTATCAAGGACGTTATACCTACCAACAACAACCGAGCATGGCACACTGGAATTTGTGGGTCTGGTTAAATAATTTAATTCCGCTTGAGCAAAATCCAGATCTGAAAGAACACTGGAAACAAGCACTGGCAGCATGCTTAGAACATTTTGAACCCACTTTTTTGGAGCATTATAAACTCGGTTTATGTGAAAAAGTGGGACTGCCAAGCTTCCATAAAGACAGTTTTGACTGCGCAACCAACTTCTTACGTATTTTGCAAAGTGAGCAACTGGATTACACCCAAAGTTTTATCCGTCTACAAAATAAACAATACACAGAAATATTGGATGATTGTTTGGATCGTCGTCAGTGGGAAAGCTTTTTGGCGCAGTATTTACAAATTCGTGAACATCAGGATACCGATGCCTTAGATATTGCTATGCAGCAAGTCAACCCTCAGTATATTTTGCGCAATCACATGGCACAAAAGGCGATTGAGCAAGCAGAGCGTGATGATTTTTCAGAAGTTGAGCGTTTATTTAACTTGCTCAGCCAACCCTATATTCAGCAAACAGCATTGGAAAAACCTGAAGATTTAGCACCTTTACCAAGTGATGTGCCAGAAGTGATGGTGAGTTGCTCATCTTAATAGCCTTGTTGCACAAATGCCTAACACTATGATTTTATTAAAACCTAAAGAAACCTTTAAAAATTAGTATCTTGCAAAATATTTATGCAACAAAGCCATTGTCCTGCTAAGCAATTGATTGTACAAACTACAAAATTTAGCTGCGATGTGAAATGACAAATATTTTATCTAGCCCATCTCTCTGTATTAAAGATGGACTAGATTAATTTTTTCTACTCATCAGGATATTCAAAACGATAACCTACACCATACACAGCCTGAATCCACTCATGTCGATTACCTGTTTCGGCAGCGTCAGAAATTTTACGGCGCAAGTTTTTAATGTGGCTATCGATCACCCGATCTGCCACTTCAAAACTGTCAGGGTTAATATGATCTAACAATTGCGCACGTGAATACACCTGCCCAACATGCTCTAAAAACAATTCCAATAAACGGAATTCGGTTGGGGTCAAATTCAAGGTTTTTTGCTGATACCAAATACGCTGCTGCGCTTTATCCATACGGAACAAAGACGGATCTTCGGGCTCAGCCTTACGTTCTAAACGGCGCAACACTGCCTGTACACGCGCGACCAGCTCTTTCGGGCTAAAAGGCTTACATACATAATCATCTGCGCCCATGTTTAGACCCAGCACCCGATCAATTTCTTCTGTTCGTGCCGTGACCATAATAATAGGCACATCGGACTGTTCACGCACTTTGCGGCAAATGGTCAAACCATCCATACGCGGTACCATCAAATCCAAAATCATCAGGCTCGGTTTACGCTGCAAAAAGCTGTCATAGGCTTCTTGCCCATCATGAAACATACTGACTTCAAAACCAGCAGCTTCTAAATAATCTCGCACCAATTGGGCAAGTTCAATTTCATCTTCAACCAGCAAGATATGTTTCATGCACGATTCCTTAAAGTCCATTAAGATTTGATTTTTGGAAAACTTAATTTGCAGCGTAAACCACCCAACGGTGAATGAGCAAAACTTAGCTCTCCGCCCAATGCTTTGGCAATTTTGACCGATAAAGCCAGACCTAAACCTGTCCCGCCTGTGGCACGTGTACGCGAATCATCGGCACGATAAAAACGCTCACCCAAACGTGCCAATTGTTCATCACTTAAACCAAACGGACTGTCATCTACATACACTGTCCATTCTGTTGCACTTTGACTGGTGTGAATATGCACCTGCCCACCCGCTTCGGTATAACGAATACTATTACTGAGCAAGTTGAGCATAATTTGTTTAAAACGGTCTATATCCAATTGTAATTGCGTGCCTTCACCCGACACGATCAAGTCCAACTGCGCCTGTTCAAATTTCGGCTTAAAGCTTTCGATTTCCTGCTCAATCACTTGCCATGGATCAATGCTCGAGAAATAGCATTTCAGCTGCATGGCTTCGGCTTGCGCCAAGTCCGATAAATCCTGTGTGAGTTTTTTCAGATTATTGACCTGATGCATCATCGCAGCCAAATGCTCTGGTGTGGCTTTGCGGATACCATCTTGCATGGCTTCAATTTGCGCCTGCAACACCGCCAATGGCGTTTTTAATTCATGCGAAGTATCTGCCACCCACTGACGACGTGAAGTTTCATGTTGATCTAAAATCACCGCCAAATGATTCAACTCGGTAGATAAATCACCCAATTCATCATTACGATTGACCGTGACCTGATGCTGATAATGCCCTTTGGTCAATTCACGTGTACCATTCAACAAACGCTGAATCGGTTTTTTAAAATAGGTCGCCAATAACAATGCAGCAATCAAGCTCGCCAAAATACTTAAAGCATAAACCAATAATAAATAACGGGTTTGCTTACTAAAAAAGTTAATACTTAAAGCATCTTCCTGATCTAACACAGGTTTTAAGCCTAAATAGCCCACGACTTTTTCATTGACCATAATTGGACGATAAGAAATTTGAGTTTCAGCAGGCTCTCCCACTACAAATTGCCGCTGAGCATCATATAAAGATAAGCGTGAACTCAAGCCTAAACGGTCAGGCATCGAAATAAATTGTTTTTTACCCGAAGCGTCTGTTGTATTGTTCTGCCCTTCGTTTTTACGATCTGAACGGAATGCATTTTGATTGGCGCTTAAAGGAAATACTAACCCCTCAAAAGGCTGAAACTGCGAAGGTAAATTTAGCTCTAACCAACGTAACTCTTCTGCATTGGCTTGACGCTTCATTGGGTCCGGCTCAACCACACTTGGGTTTACATTGGCTAAGCTATGTTCCTGAAAATAGCGCTGCTGCAAGGCAATATCATACTGACGACGCAACCACCACCGCGATAAACGGTCATAATCATCGGGTGCAGCCTCACCTTCAATTTGGAGAATTTGCGCCTGAATGGCGTTGCCCCAATCGTGATATACCGCATAGACTTCTGCCAAGTTTTGAGTGAGCAAGTCCAGCTTCTGCATTTCTACGTCGGCCACGTATTTACTGAAGTTACGCTGCATATTGACATGCAATACCCCCAAACTAACCGTGGTGATTAGCAAGGTCGTCAGTAGCACTGTTAAAAACAGGCGTAAGGCGATGGGAATGCGGCGAATTTTCAATAGAACAGTCTCAGAATTTTTTCTTCATTTTGAGCATTGTAACCAACAGCGCTTCAAAAAACTCTCCATTGTTTCTTCATCTTTATTATTTAATCTTAACTTAAGCAAAGTCGGATTCCAGTTAAGGAGCTGTAAGATGAAACAGATGACAAAAATCGCGTTACTTGGGGCGAGTGTTTTGGGGATGGGTGCTTTAACGGCTTGTCAAACTAGCAATGACTTAACGGATCGACAACAGGCACGCATGATGAAGCATCATGCTGGAGCCGATTCACGTTTTAGCCCAGAACAACGTGAACAGTATCGTGCGAAGCGCGCAGAACACCGTGCTTTTCGTAGCCAGATGCAACAAGCGTGTGACAATAAGGCAGCAGGTACAAAACTGCAACTCAAACTCGGCGAAAAAACAGTTTCGGGTACCTGTACTATGCGCTTTCAGCCAGACCGTCAATCGTTTAAACAACAACGTCAATATATGATGAAACAGCATCAAGCTATGCATGCCAATATGCAGCGCCCGCAACGTGGTGAAGTACTGACCGATGCACAACGTGCTGAAATGACCAAACAGTACGATCAACAATTGGCACAGCGTCAAGCTCATCAACAAGCAATGCGCACAGCTTGTAAAGGTAAAACCCACGGTCAAAAAGTTCAGGTTAAACTAGGCGACCAACAACTCAATGGTCAATGTTTAGTACGTTTTCAGCCAAATCAGCCTATTCAACCTTTAAAAATCAAGCAATCTGCATCACGTTAAGCAATCGTACCAGTCAATTCACACTGTTTTAAAGGCGCTCATTGAGCGCCTTTTTATTGATCTTTTTATCCACTGTACTCAGACATATCTCTTTACGCTTTTTGACTATTTGTGTCATTTCAAATTCAGCAAAACTATTTACACTCAAACAACTTAGCCATTTCAAGGTAAAAATCTTTGACTTTACAGTCACAAAGAAATGCCATGCAGATGCTTGTACCGAATTAGAAGATGTTGCACGATTACAACCATTGCAACACGGCATGTCTAATAAGGCATGCGCTGAAATCCCTTTAAAATATAACGCTGGTCAAACCAGTATTGAGGAAACCGATATGCCACAATACAAAGCGCCTTTACGTGATATGCAATTCGTACTGCATGAATTACTTAACGCAGAAGAACATTATTCTAAATTGCCTGCATTTCAGGAAACTGTGAACCGTGAATTGATTGACCAATATTTAGAAGCAGCAGCTGATTTCTGTGAGAATGAACTTTCTCCTATCAACCAATCAGGCGATCGTGAAGGTTGTACTTGGAACGATGGTGTTGTTACTACGCCTACAGGCTTTAAAGAAGCGTATCAAAAATATATCGAACTTGGCTTCCCATCGTTGTCTGCTGAAGAGCAATACGGCGGTCAAGGCCTACCTGTTTCTCTAGGAAACGTGATTTCAGAAATGGTAGGTACAGCAAACTGGGCATGGGGAATGTATCCTGGCCTTTCTCACGGTGCAATACGTACCCTAGAACATCATGGTTCAGACGAACAAAAATCCACCTACCTACCTAACTTGGTTTCAGGTGTTTGGACTGGCACCATGTGTCTTACTGAATCACATGCAGGTTCTGACTTGGGTATTATCCGTACTAAAGCTGAACCTCAGGCCGACGGAAGCTATGCAATCTCGGGCGAGAAAATCTTTATCTCTGCTGGTGAACATGACATGGCAGAGAATATCGTGCACATCGTATTGGCACGTTTACCTGGTGCACCTAAAGGAACTAAAGGTATTTCTCTGTTCATCGTTCCTAAGTTCAACCTGAATGCAGATGGTTCTTTAGGGGAGCGTAATGGTGTACGTTGTGGTTCAATCGAACACAAAATGGGGATTCATGGTAACGCAACTTGCGTCATCAACTTTGATAACGCGAAAGGTTTCTTGATTGGCCCTGAAAACCGCGGCCTAAACTGCATGTTCACGTTCATGAACACTGCACGTATTGGTACAGCCGTTCAAGGTCTTGCTGCATCTGAAGGTTCTTTCCAAGGTGCTTTAGCATATGCGAAAGACCGTGTGGCAATGCGCTCACTTTCTGGCCCGAAATCTCCTGAAAAAGAAGCAGATCCAATCATTGTGCATCCTGCGGTACGTAACATGCTGTTGACGCAGAAAGCATTTGCAGAAGGTGGTCGCGCACTAGTGCATCTGTTGTGTCTACACGCAGATATCGTTGAACAAGGTGCAACTGAAGAAGAACGCAAATCTTCTGACAATATCTTGTCTCTTTTAACCCCAATTGCAAAAGCGTTCTTAACTGAAACAGGTTCAGAGTCAGCAAAACACGGTATTCAAGTATTGGGTGGTCATGGTTTCATTTCTGAATACGGTATGGAACAAATTGCACGAGATACACGTATCTCTACCATTTATGAAGGAACCACTGAGATTCAAGCACTTGACCTTTTAGGCCGTAAAGTTTTGGGTACACAAGGTGCAATGTTGAAAGACTTCACCAAAATCATCCATAAATTTGCAGAAGCCAACAAAGACAACGCAGCAATGCAAGAATTTGTTGAACCGCTTGCAGCGCTCAATAAAGAATGGGGCGATTTGACCATGCAAATTGGTATGCGCGCAATGCAAAACCCTGATGAAGTTGGTGCAGCTGCAGTTGATTACATGTATTTCTCTGGCTATGTAACGCTTGCTTACCTATGGGCTCGTATGGCATTGGTCGCACAAGAAGCACTTGCAGCGGGCACCACCGATGTAGACTTCTACAATGCTAAAGTGACGACTGCTCGCTTCTACTTCAAGAAAATCTTGCCACGTGTTCGCTCACACGTAGAAGTGATTGCAACAGGTGTAGAGCCTTTACTTGCATTAGATGCTGAACACTTTGCTTTCTAAGCTAAATATTGAGAATATTTAACTAGATATTCAAAATGTTGTACTCTTGAGTACAGAAATTGAGAAAGGACGGTCATAGCATTGACAGTCCTTTTTCTTTATAAATAAAGCATTCTTTCGCTTTAGTCGCCTACAACATTCACAATTGTAGATTACACTGAACTCAACGAATCAAGATTCAAACAATAAACAGGTGAACTCACATGCCAATTTATAATGCCCCACTTGCCGATATGAAATTCATCTTAAATGATGTATTCAGTGCAGAACAATTCTGGCAAAACAATGAAAACCTCGCTCACCTTGATGCTGCAACGGCTGAAGCAATTTTGGAAGAAATGGCAAAATTTGCCCAAAATGTGACGTTGCCTATTAACCGTAGCGGTGATGAAGAAGGCGCGACCTATAACAATGGCGAAGTCACCACACCTGCTGGATTTAAAGAAGCATTTAAACAATATGCCGAAGGCGGCTGGATTGGTTTAGGCGCAGATGAAGAATGGGGTGGTCAAGGCATGCCAAAAATGCTGACAGTATTGTCAGATGAAATGCTGTTTGCCACCAACCCATCATTCTTATTGTATCCACTACTGTCTGTCGGTGCAGGCATGGCGTTAAGCAGTTATGCATCACAAGAACAGAAAGAAACGTATTTACCTAAAATCTACTCTGGCGAATGGTCAGGCACCATGTGCTTAACTGAACCGCATGCAGGTACAGATTTAGGGATTATTAAAACTAAAGCTGAACGCAACGAAGATGGTACTTATAACATTACAGGTACTAAGATCTTCATTACAGGTGGTGATCACGACCTCGCAGAAAACATCATTCACTTAGTTTTAGCGAAAACACCAGATGCTCCTGCAGGTTCACGCGGTATTTCTTTATTCATCGTGCCAAAATTCTTGGTGAATGAAGATGGTTCATTGGGTGAGCGCAACCCAGTAGGTCCAGGCTCAATCGAACACAAAATGGGCATTAAAGCCTCTGCGACTTGTGTGATGAACTTTGACGGTGCGAAGGGTTTCTTGGTCGGTAAAGAAAATGAAGGTCTTGCAGCCATGTTCGTGATGATGAACTATGAACGTTTATCAATGGGTATCCAAGGTCTTGGTGCTTCTGAATTTGCTTACCAAAATGCAGCTCAATATGCGACTGATCGTTTACAAGGTCGTAGTGCTTCTGGTGTTAAATCTCCAAGCAAACCTGCGGATAGTATTTTGGTACATGGTGATGTTCGTCGCATGTTGCTCAATGCCCGTGCCAATAATGAAGCATCTCGTGCATTTGCAGTTTACGTGGGTCAGCAACTGGATATCACTAAATTCTCTACCGATGCAGAAGCTGTGAAAAAAGCCAATGACCGTGTAGCGTTATTAACACCAATTGCAAAAGCTTACCTCACAGATACTGCATTCCAAGCCACTTTAGATGCGCAAATGGTATTTGGTGGTCACGGTTATATTCGTGAATGGGGCATGGAACAATGTGTACGTGACTTACGTATTGCGCAAATCTATGAAGGCACCAACGGCGTACAATCACAAGACTTGATTGGTCGTAAAACCATTAAATGCAATGGTGAATTTATTGCAGAATACATTGCAGAAATCCGTGATTTTGCCAATGGTTTAGATGCAGACCTGAACTTCATTAAAGATGCAACTTTGGATGCAGCGACCGAAGTCGAATCTGTGACCCAATACGTTTTAAATGCAGCCAAAGAAAATGTAGATTTCCCGAATGCAGCAGCGGTAGATTATTTACATGCGGTAGGTTTGCTCAGCTTCTCATATATGTTTGCGCGCATCGCGAATGCCGCTAAGCAAAAAGAGGGCGAGTTCTATCAAAACAAATTGTCATTGGCACTGTACTTTGTACAACGTATTTTGCCAGAACTAGCTTTACGCATTACAAAAGTGAAAGCGGGTGCAGAAGTGGTAATGAACTTCAGCGAAGATTACTTCACCAGTCAAGCTTAAGTCGATTGTCTCTAAAAAACGTCTGCATCGTCAGGCGTTTTTTTATACCTCTTATTTTTACTATGTTTACGCAGCTTTTCCTGTAGTTGTGCACAGTTTTTGCATGAGTTTTTATCATTCATCAAAATTATCAGGGGGAACAAATGAAAGCACAACATTCCAAAGTAGAAAAAATAGAAACCCTCCTCGACCGACTTGGCAACCTGGCCGTTGAAAGTTTTCACTATATTGCCCTGTTCATCATTGGCTGTATGGTGATCTGGTCAGCTGGTCATACCGTAATCGACATTCTGACCGTTAAACAATATGCCACGATTGATGATATTTTATTGCTATTCATTTATTTAGAACTTGGTGCCATGGTTGGAATTTACTTTAAAACCAATCATATGCCAGTACGCTTTCTGATTTATATTGCCATTACCGCCCTAACCCGACTGCTCATTTCCGATATTCAACATGACCATAAGGCAGATATGGACTTGGTGATTATTACGGGTTCAATTCTAATTCTAGCCTTTGCAATTCTGGTGGTGCGTTTTGCCTCGTGGAATTATCCATCGGTCATTCGAGATAAACACAGTGAAAAACCATTGCCACCGGGCAAGACGCCACGCCCAGAAGATGATGAGCTGGCCTAAACTAAAATTGCTTAATTCACTCAAAGCCACTCAAACTTCTGCTATAAAAAAGCGCGTCAGGATAAACCATGACGCGCTGATTTTTGAAGATTCACCTAATGATGCATTTGGCTAAAATACTTTTCTTTATCACTTGAACACTTAAGGTGTTCTAACGATTTGCCACCAACACATAACGGCCATGTTCAAAAACCCAATACATACCACGTGGTGGTGCAGGCAAGCCTAAATGCTGCCAATTGGTCACAACCCGATAAGTCGAACTTTCAATATGAGCAGTGCTCGGTTCACCATTCACCCAACTATAGCTTTGGTGGTTATATTGCACCGTGCTTGGTGCATTGTATTGAATATTAATACCACTCCGAATAGTTGGCTGCCCCCACTGCGGTGCAGGACGTGGGTGATGCTGCGGGTAATGTCGTGGATAGTACTGCGGTTGAGGATGCTGTGAATAATATGGTCGATGTTGTGGATATGCAGGATGATGCTGATAACGCTGAGTATCGACACCTGTATAGCCTGCCCAACGATTCGTTTCTGCAAATGCTGGCAGCGTAGCACCCATAAGTAGCATGCCACTTAATGCAGTTAAAATTGCTACTTTCATATCCAACACTCCTCTGGTTATCATTTAATTTTAACCTCAAATTAAGGATAAACAATGAATAAAAAAACAGCAATTTTATTCATTCCAACTCCGCTCTTACAGAAACAAAGCTGCAGCATACCTGTTTCATTTTCACATTATGCTAAGATACATTTTTTTTTAAATTGGATGAAACCTCGTGCCTGAATTAAATTTTGACCGCCTTCATCAGTTTTTCTGTAAAGTTCCAAGTGTGCAGCAAGCCCGTGTGGATTCTTATGGTTCAGACGGTCAGCATGCATGGTGGTTTAAATTTCAAATAGATGTAGAACACCCACTGGCATGGCAAACCGTACAAGAATTGGGGCATGTCCTGAATTATATTTCTAGAGATGAGCGTTTACCGACCCAATTCTTGCCTGTATCTCCACCGCCATATATGAATGGTGAAGCCAAAGATTTTTTATCGTGGGTGATTCAATGTAACCATCCAGAATTTAGCCCAGATGTGGTCTGTGACTGGTTAGAAGCGCGTTTACCCAATCCTGTAGATGATGAAACACAATGGAAAATCAAAACCGATATTGCTGAGTTAGATCAGCTGAGTGATAAAGATTTAGATGAAATGGTGCCGCCAAATCCTAAAAAATAATTTTTAGAGCTTCATTGTCATTTTCTAAAAATCCCTCTTGAAACAAGAGGGATTTTGCTAGAAATATTACATCTGACCAAAAACTTAAAGTCAGAATGTCGATAAACCACTCCACTCCATAAAGCGATACAGCGTATATTTCCACTTCGACTCATCGGCATACACAGCATAATCCACACTCATATTTTTACCCTCAAGGTTCGACCATGCGGTATTAAAATAGTGTTGAGCATCCTGAAAGACGGGGTCTTGCATCTGTCCAACCACACGCAAGTTGGTTTCTAAATTATAGTTTTTTAAATTACGTGCCGTGAAATTGGCGGAACCTAAAATCAATTCGGCCTGTGTTGCATTCGATTTCATCAGCATTTTATTGTGGCATTGCTCGCCTCGGGTATTACACCAACGTATCTTCACCCCTGCAGCATGCAATTCTGCTGCTACAGGTCGGTTTGGAATGCCATTTTTTTCACGTCCGAAGGCATCTTTATTCGGGTCCAGCAATACTCGCACCTGTACGCCACGTTGCTGTGCAGCAATCAGTGCCTGAATGATCTGTCGTTCAGACAGATAGAACATCGCCAAATCAAGATGTTCTTGCGCTTTTGCCTGCCGAATCAGTGTCAAACTGGCCTCTAGAATGGCTTGTTCAGTGATGACTTGCACTTGAGGATAAGACGAGTCTGCCTCAAATTCCCCCACAACCACCCCAGACAGATTGCCCTGCGACATACGCGCGACGGCTTGTTCTGTTTTCAACACATCTACTGCAGTATTGCCCGTCACCAATAAAGCGCTGTTGGAATGACGTGAACTGCCATCATGAGGATTAAACGACGTAACCAACGCTTTCCAGCCTTCAGCGGTATCGACTACCATGGTTTTACGGTGATTAGCTTTAAAATTAAACAAGCTGAAATAACTGCGCAGGGTAATTTTATCTTTGCCAAAAGGACTGGGTAGCCAACCCTTTTCGGCATTATTCGGAATGCCCTGACAGCAGAGATACCAAAACCCCGACCACAGCGGATTCGATGCGCGCAGCGGGGTTAAATCTGTTTCAATCACATCAATGCCTGCTTGACGCAATTGACGATAATGCTCAGGTGCAATACCGCCATATACTGAGTTAATTGGGTCTGTAATGACCTTAATTTCAATATTTGGCTGCATCTGACGTTTATGAATTAAAGCAGCGGTGAGTTGCTGTGTCAGTGGCTGATGCTGCTGTTTAGATGTTCCCACTTCAGGATTAAACAAGAACATATCCAATACAATGGTGCTTTGTGCTGCGTCAATCAGCCCTAAAATTTCATTAAAAATTTGATGCTGTTGTTGCTGAACACCTTGCTCATCAATATAGGTCTGATCGGCAATAAATTTAATAGGCGCATGACGTAATTTTCCGGTGTAATTCAGACCATCTGGTAACGGTTTAAGACTGTGGTAAATAGCCGAGGACAAATAACCTAAAGCCAGAAAACTTATAATAAGTCCCACATACGCCCGAGGCGACCAATTCAATTTTTGATGAATTCGCTGAAAGATACGCATAACAAAAAACCTAGTCCGATGCGCTCAGACTAGGTTTAATTGTTTGGTTTTTCAAGAGGATTTCTGTGTTTTCACGCAGACATCCTGCTCAAAGCAAATTGAATTTTAGAAGCCAAATTCCACGCCAACTGTAAAGTTACGACCCAATTGTGGAATATTCGACAAAAATGATGCATGTGAATACACTTCATCATCGAGCAAGTTGTTGGCTTTAAAATACACACGGTAATCTTGTTTATTGGCATAATTACCCGCATAAGCCACACCGACATTGACCATATTATAGCCTGCTGTTTCTTGCTCATAAGCAGCAACCTTGTCTTGTTTGAATACACGATAGTATTCCGCCATACCCGACCAGCCATCGGCAAAGTTGGCATCTACTTTAGTTCCCAAACGACCTGCAGGTACACGTGGTGCATTTTGATTGTCAATTTCACCACGCACATAATCACCAAACACACTGAGTTTATAATCGGGACTAATCTGATAACCTAGCTTGGCTTCTGTACCATAAAACTTGGCTTTGTCTTGAGTATATTCAAGTTCTAAGAATCCTTCCTCATTTCTCGCCCCTTGAGCCTGTCCATAAATATAGTTGTCAAACCAGTTATGGTAAACATGCAGCGAATAATCTAATTTGTCGGCTTCATAGTGTAAACCTAACTCTAAATTATTCGATTTTTCTGGACTCAGATTTACATTACCATGCTCAATGGTTTTTGTAGCGTAGTGTTTACCTTGCGCATATAACTCTTGTGCCAAAGGTAAACGTTGCTGGTGTGAACCTGTAAGCGACAATTTATAGTTGGGTGCAAACTGCCAATTGGATGCAGCAGACGCAGACACACCAGTATCGGAATAATCTTTTAGATCAGCATCGACATCAATTTTTTGATGTTCAACTCGCGCACCAAGTTCAACATGTACATCACCAAATTGTTTATGCTCTAAACCAAATAAGCTATATTTTTCAGTTTTCGTATTTGGCATGAGTACGGCATGATCATGTCCGTCATGTTCATCTTCAGCATGATCATGCGCGGCAGCAGCAATATCTAATTGTTGTTGACTATATTGTGTACCAAATACACCTTCCCAACCTGCAACGGGTTTGTGCACCAATTCCAAACGTGCATCATAACCTTTGTTTTTAAAATTACTAACAACCTCATGACCTTCAATTTCATCATGTTCATAGTCAGTAAAACTGGCATGCGCACGCAGTTTATCAAAGCCTACAAAAGGCTGATCAAGCTCGGTACGCAAATCATAACGGTGTGATTCTAAATCCACCCATGGGCCAGCGGTATGTTCGTGTGTATGATCGCCATCTTCATCACCATGAGAACCATGCCCTGGCAACCCATATTTATCCTGACGATTACTATATGACATGCCCACAAAACCACGATCATGAATCCATGAGCCACCAATATTCACCGTTTGCCCTTCAGCAAAGGTATTCTCTACACGACGTGCTTTATCTAAATGTGTGCCTTCATCATCATGATCATGTCCTGGATCATTATGTCCGTGATCATGGTCATCATGGCCTGCTTCATCATTATGATGTTCTACCCAATAGTTTGGGGTAATGTAATCATTAGCCTTACGCTTAGAACCTTCTACACGCAGCGCAAACTGGTCACCAATTGCTGCGGTCACACCTGCGCTGGCCAGTTTTTCATCACTGCCTGTGTTATAACGCAGACCGACTCGTCCTTCTAAACCATTATTTGGCATTTGCGTTGGAATTTTTTGATCGGTCACATTGACCAAACCACCTACGGTACCTGCACCATAAAGTAAGGTTGATGGCCCACGAATAATTTCAACTTGCTTGGCCAAAATTGGATCTACCGTTACCGCATGGTCGGGTGAAAGTGTAGAAACATCGGCCGTTTCTGAAGCATGTTGCAACACTTTAACCCGTGGGCCATCTTGCCCACGAATCACAGGGCGGCTAGAGCCTGAGCCATATTGATTGGAATATACGCCTAGCTCATCTGACATTGCATCACCTATAGTGGTGCTGCGCTCTGCCAACGTTTTCTGATCAATCACATGATCTGCTACAGCGAAATCTGCCGCAGTTTGTACCAAAGGATGTGCTTGTAGCTGAATCGTTTCCAGTTGTGTATTTGTAGCATCTGTATTGGCAAATGCTGCTGGACTAAGTACTGCAAAAATTGAAACTGTTATTAAATTCTTGTGGAACGCCATGATCCATGCTCAAAGTAGCAAAAAATAATTGTTGTTATAATATAACATTTCAATAGCATTGCAATAAAAAACATTCTCATTCCGTATTTTCAGTTAAGCTACGCTTTCAATTCTGCTGATATTTATTCTTCTTTTTATTGGTATGCCCTTTACGCTCTCACATGCAGTACTTGCCCCGCCACTCGCCAAGCTTTCAGGACAACGGCTACCTATTGCTGCACTTGCAATTGGCTGTATGTTGCCAGATTTACATCGCCTATTTACCCTACGCCAAGACCCCACGCCACATTTATGGTCGGCATTGCTGTATCCGAATTTATTATTGGGTCTTGTGTTTTGTGCGCTGTGGTATTTACTCTATCGCCCTGCATTGTATCGCTTTATGGGTGTGTATCACCCTTTAAATCTAAACACGATAAAATCTGTACTAGGCTTTATAGGCGGCATGATTCTCGCCTTACTGATTGGCAATGCCACGCATTTAATTTGGGATGGTTTAACCCATCACGACTTTCGTAGTTTTGCCTTTCAGGATTTTTTGGCGCAATCGGTACAATTAGGCACAGATATTTATCCGATGCATCGCGTACTGCAAATTGGTAGCTCTATTTTAGCCCTGCCTTTTTTGTTGTGGATGAGCCTGCATTATTATAAGAAGCATCGGCAAATCAGACCTGTAAGCATCAAAGTTCGGGGCTATGCAGTTGGTCTTATTACACTGTCTGTCGCTTTGGGCTGTTTCTCGCTTTGGGATTATGCACGTTATATTCCCGATGCAACTTGGCAAGCCGAACTGTATTATTTTACAGGACGTGCCATCAATGAGTTTAGTCAAGGCGCCTTACTCATGTTGAGTTTTGGCTGTCTGCTATTTTTGTTTTTAGATTTTCAAAGGCAGATGGAATAAACGCTCTATCGCTCTACTTTTGCCTTCACGTGCCTACATTCTTCTGTTTCAAGCAGATTCCTGCTAAAAACCCACGGTTTTTGCAGCAGGTTCTTGTAGCTACATGCCCAAAGAGGCATAATCCTACCTTTGCTAAAGGCGGTGCGCTGTTTACGTATTCGCTTCCTTAACCCATATAGTTGGATTTTTAACGCTATGATGCGAACTCATTATTGCGGTTCTTTAACCGAAGCTCAAATTGATCAAACCGTGACCCTGTGTGGCTGGGTACACCGTCGTCGTGACCACGGTGGTGTAATTTTCCTAGACATGCGTGACCGCGATGGTCTTGTGCAAGTCGTGATTGACCCAGACACTCCAGAAGCATTTGCAACTGCAGACAAAGCACGTTCAGAATTTGTATTAAAAATCACAGGTCGTGTACGCCGTCGCTATGCAGGCACAGAAAATGCCAATATGGTCAATGGACAAATTGAAGTTTTAGGCAAGGAAATTGAAGTTCTTGCAGCATCTGAAACGCCTCCGTTCCCATTGAACGATGAAAATACCAACATTTCAGAAGAAATTCGTTTGAAATACCGTTTCTTGGACATCCGTCGTCCAGAAATGTTAGATCGCTTACGTTTCCGTTCTAAAGTGACCAACCTGATTCGCAACTATTTAGACGATCATGGTTTCTTGGATGTTGAAACACCAATTTTGACACGTGCTACACCTGAAGGTGCACGTGACTATTTAGTGCCAAGCCGTGTATCTAACGGTAGCTTCTATGCACTGCCACAATCGCCACAATTGTTTAAACAATTGTTGATGGTAGGTGGTATTGACCGTTATTACCAAATCGCTAAATGTTTCCGTGATGAAGATTTACGTGCGGACCGTCAGCCAGAATTTACTCAAATCGACATTGAAACATCGTTCATGAGTGACGATGACATTATGGATTTGATGGAAGGCATGACCGTGAAGATGTTCGATGAACTTTTGGGCGTGAAATTCGACAAATTCCAACGTATGCCATATTCAGAAGCAATGCGTGATTATGCTTCTGACAAACCAGACTTGCGTATTCCACTGAAATTGGTAGATGTTGCAGACTTGATGCAAGACGTTGAGTTCAAAGTATTTGCTGGCCCTGCGAAAGATCCAAAAGGTCGTATTGTCGCGCTTCGCGTTCCTGGCGCGGGTTCATTGCCACGTAGTGCAATTGATGAATACACTAAATTTGTAGGCATCTATGGTGCGAAAGGTTTGGCGTATATTAAAGTCAATGAGCTTGAAAAAGGCATCGAAGGTTTACAATCTCCTATCGTGAAATTTATTGAGCCAATCGTGCTTGATTTATTAAAACGTGTAGGCGCTGAAAATGGCGACATCGTATTCTTTGGTGCAGATAAAGCTAAAGTGGTCAACGATGCAATGGGCGCACTTCGTGTGAAAATTGGTCACGATTTGAACCTTGGAACTTGTGAATGGGCTCCGCTTTGGGTGGTTGATTTCCCAATGTTTGAAGAAACTGATGATGGTAAATGGACCTCTGTGCATCACCCATTCACCTTGCCTAAATCAAGCGTTGAAGATGTAAAGAGCAACCCAGGTGAAGCTTTATCTGTTGCGTACGACATGGTGTTGAACGGTACTGAAATTGGTGGCGGCTCACTGCGTATTTATACTTTAGAAATGCAAAAAGCGATTTTTGAAGCTTTAGGTATTGAAGAAGAGGAAGCCGAAGAGAAATTCAGTTTCTTGTTGAATGCGTTGAAATACGGTGCGCCTCCGCACGGTGGCTTGGCATTTGGTTTAGACCGTTTGGTGATGTTGATGACAGGTGCATCGTCTATTCGTGATGTGATTGCCTTCCCGAAAACTAAGACGGCTGAATGTCCATTGACTCAAGCACCTGCCCCAGTTGAAGCGACTCAATTGCGTGATTTGGGTATTCGTTTACGTGAAAAACCAAAAGCAGAATCTCAAGAATAAGTTTTGAGCGTTTGAAAAAACCCTGCAAATTTGCAGGGTTTTTTATGAATTGAGATAAAGCCAAGCTAGTGGCATAATAGCGCTTCGTTTTGAATTTTAAGTTGAGCGTTACTATGGCTATGCGTCCTGCAGTTCGTAATCGTGGCATTATGCTAATTGTATTTGCTGTCGCTCAATGGTTATTCATGCGTTATATTCTGGCCAATAACATGTTTGCCTTAGACACCAATGACCGTATTTTATATTTTAGCTTAAGTTCTATTGGTGGTGCGTTTGTGATTTTTGTGGGGCTGATTTATATGGTGTTAGCGGGGAATGCGGATAAACAATAATTTTTATATATAGCGCTCAGATTTCTATTTATGTATGCTTTGCTGAAGAATTTTTCTCGTCTTCCGTTAAGAATCATTCAATCTATGGCAAAAGCTGTAGGTTCCCTGCTGTATTATTCAAACTCTTCCGCAAGAACCACAACCGAAATCAATTTAAAATCGGCTTATCCTGAACTTACAGATGCGGAAAGACAAAGCCTAACTAAAAAAAGTCTTAAAAGTCAGTGCATGACGTATGCGGAATCTGTAAAAATTTGGGGCTCATCTACAGAATATGCCCTCTCATTGATTCGAGATATTCATGGTGCTGATTTATTTTTAAAAGCTTTAGAAAACCCAAATGGTACTTTGGCTGTTGTTCCTCATTTTGGAACTTGGGAATTACTAAATGTTTGGCTAAATCAACACACTGCACCTGTCATTATGTATAAACCTAGCAAAAATAAAGATTTAGATCGTTTTATGTTAGAGGCTCGTCAGCGTTTGAATGCAACTTTAGTCCCTACCGATGATACAGGTGTACGTGCGCTATTTAAGCATTTGAAGCAAGGTGGTTTTTCTGCAATTTTACCTGATCATGTACCTAAAGAGTCTGGAGGAATTTACTCTCCGTTTTATGGTCAAAATGCATTATCCTCAACTTTGCTTTCTAAGCTAGCCGCAAAAACCCAATGTTCCGTGATCGGGTTAAGTTGTTTAAGACGTGATGATTTATCGGGTTATGATATTTATGTAACCGAATTATCAAATGATATTTTATCTAAAGATTTACAGCTTTCTGTAGATACCTTAAACAAAGAAATGGAGCGCATGATTAATTACGCTCCGGAGCAGTATTTGTGGGGGTATAAGCGGTTTAGGAAGGTTGAGGGAGGAAGAAACCACTATAAAAAAATTTTATAAGTTGAGTTTCCAATTGAACTATATTACTCAAAATTAAATTAGAGGGTGTAAATAATTCTGTGTAAATACAGTTTTAAAAATACTTGGTTACACGCTCTTCAAACATGATACTAAAGCGATTCATGGCAGCTTTCCAATTCTGAATAGGCATCGTCCATTTTTTGCTTGCTGCCATAATTGCTAAATATACCACCTTTTTCACGGAATCATCAGTTGGGAAGATTTTTCTTTTCTTGGTTGCATGGCGGATAACGCTGTTCAATGATTCAATCGCATTCGTCGTGTAAATCGCTTTGCGAATATCCATAGAATAAGCGAAAAACGTGTTTAGATTCGACCAGTTGGCAAGCCATGACTTGCTGATTTGAGGATACTTCTCATCCCATTTTTGTCCAAATTCATCTAAAGCCTGTAAGGCTGCGTCTTCTGTAACAGCTTTATATATCTTTTTTAAATCGGCTGTGACAGCTTTGTAGTCTTTCCAACTCACATATTTAAGGTTGTTGCGTACCATGTGGATGATACACAACTGAATATGCGTATCAGGGTAAATTGTATTGATTGCATCAGGAAAGCCCTTCAGTCCTGAGAAGCGCTGCTTCGCAAGGCAGGCAATCAATATCCTTTAACCCACGATTTTTCAGTTCTGTAAGGACTGAGAGCCAAAATTTAGAACCTTCGTTTTCTGACATCCACATACCTAATAAGTCTTTCTGTCCGTCTGTATTGACACCTAATGCCAGATACACCGCTTTGTTAATAATCGTACTATCTTGACGCACTTTCACGACGATACAATCCATATAGACAATAGGATAAAGGGCATCCAATGGTCGATTTTGCCATTCTATTACTTGTTCTTTAACTGCATCCGTCACTTTGGAAATAAGCGTTGGGGAGACGTCCGCATCGTACATTTCCTTGAATGTGGCAACAATATCTCGTGTCGTCATGCCTTTGGCGTATAAGGATAGGATTTGGCTATCCATTTGTGTGATACGCCTTGCGAAGCGCTGCTTCTCATCTTCTTGATCAACTGGGGCTCAAAAGTGCCATCACGATCTCTAGGCGTGTCTAGTTCAAATTCACCATCATCAGTAAATAGCCGTTTGGTTGTATAGCCATTACGTGTATTTTTGCCTATACGAGGACTATTCTTCTCATAGCCTAAATGTTCAGTCAGTTCAGCATTGAGTGCAGTTTCAACGGTGAGTTTCTTTAAAGCTTTACTGAAATTATTCAGGTCAGCTTCTGTTTTTAAGTTCTTAGCAAATTCTTTTGCCAATGCCAGCATTGCTTCATCTTTCATGGTAAACACCTGTGTTGCCCCCCCCAACAGCGTTGAGGGATAGTTTAAGCGTTTACACATTTTTATTTACAGTCTCTTAAATTATCATTTTAGCATATAACTCTTTTAGCTTAGATAACTCAACCATATAATTTGAATGAATATTATCAAAATTATCTACTTGATCAATAATAAAAAAATTCATATCACAATCAAAAATTTTAGCTAAAGATGAAAAAACAGAAAATTCTGACATCTCATCAGATAACCAACTGATAGCTTTACATCCCTTTTTACAGAAAATAATATTTGACCAGGCAGCACCACTAGGACCTATAATAAAATCAGCTTGATTGAATAATAAAATTTGCTCTTCCAACGCTAAATCGTCTAAATATACTGCCTCAAAGCCTTGTGTACCCAAATATTCTATTATTTCCTCTTGATTATACGATCTTAACTGACTTTTTTTTCTCGCAAGAAAAATTTTTGATTTTTTTACTTTTTTAGATGGAATTGATTTCATCAAAATTTCTCTCAAATCCTTTAAAATAGGTATTGAAAAAAATGAATATTCAACAGAAGATAAAATATTTTTAGTATTGAATACTACATTATTAGCTGAGTTGATATAAAAAACACTTTCTGCATATAAATTACAATTTTTCTCAATATAAAAAATAGGAGTGGCAATACCTCTACTATTTAATACTATTTCTAGCAACCTCCTATAAGAGACAATATCCCTAACTGAAGAATCACAAACAATATAATCGATAGCATATTTTTTAAAAACATCATTATCGACTAAAAGAAGCCTAGGTATTATTTCAACCAACCAATGATAATAATTAAAGCAACCATTACCACCTAAAAAAAATACTCTATTCAATTTTATACTTTTTTTATTAAAGCGCAATAATGCATAAAGCTCATTATGCACTCTCACAAAACCAGTTGAATAGTTACAGAATTCTAAAGAAATATTAGGCACTCTCTCTAAAATAACAAAATCATCACTAATTAAATAAAAGCTTGATGAACGAATATTTATCAAAGTCGTATTAAACTTGTATAATGAGATAGTAATATTAGAGTTATATTTTCTCCCTCGGCCTTCATTAAAAACTGGAGAAAAACTAACACAAGTTAATTGTTTACTGATATCATTAAGCTTATTCCCTTGAACCTCATCCAACCAAACTAGTTTTTTCTTGTAAATCCTCATCAATCTCAAACACTTATATAAAAAATCAAGTACTACAAAGTCCCTTTTTTCTATATAACTAATTAATACTTTCCCTATCATATACAATCTTTCACTTAATTTCTTATACTCTTAATCAGATACCTAAATGTATATTTAAGTCTCAAAAACAAATATAACAAATAGCTCTTTTCTTTAGCTGGACGTACTTTATATAATTTATACACCATATACTCAGCATAAGGAAATCCACGATATCCCTTATATCTTTTTACTAACTCTAATACCTCATTAAACATAAGAGCCTTGTCTTTACTCAAATTATTATCATGCATCCTGTATGAAACTATTATATCGGGGATATAAACCAATTTGGCACCATCTTCTGTTAATCGAAGCCACAGATCCCAATCTTCTACCATTGTCTTCTCATTATATCCACCTATTCCTCTCAAATTTTTACATCTAATCATTTGTGATGAAGCTGGAATATCATGTTTGTGATGAAACACATCTCTAAAACTAAACTCTTTATAAGGTGCTTTCTTAATACTAATTATACGATTTTCATTATCAATATATTGATGGGCTCCAACAACTGCTGAAACCATAGGGTTTTTTTTAAAGATATCAAGCTGTATAAAGGTCTTTTCTTCTAACATCTGATCATCAGATGCCAATGCACAAAAATACTCACCTTCCGCCCAGTCTAGCGCTTCATTTAATGTATTACTTAATCCTTTATTTGAACGGTGTCTAAACTCAAAACGAACAAATCTTTGCTTACACTCAACCATTAACTCTTCAATTTTGTTTAAAGACTGATCAGTGGAACCATCATCAATAATTATGAGCTCAATATTTTCATAAGTTTGATTAATAACACTACGTATTGCATCTTGTACAAAGGAAGCATGATTATAACTCGGAATCACGACACTAACTAAGGGCTTCAATATTTGCTTATCCATTTACTCTAAACTCATTACATAGCTTCACAACTAAACTAACATCTTCAATATCTAAGTGACCTCCCATAGGTAAACTCAAAACTTCTCTATGTATCTGCTCAGAAATTGGATAACTTAAATTCTTACATTCTTTATATGCTTGTTGTTTGTGTGGAGGAATTGGATAATGAATTAATGTTTGAACACCATGATCTAATAAAAACTGTTGTAATGCATCACGATGTTTGCAGCGAATTACAAATAAATGCCAAACATGCTGCATATAAGATTCAGCATTAATAGAGCTTAATGAAAGTTGAATTAGTGGATTTTTAATTCCATTCAAATACAAACTCGCAATATTACGTCTGTGCTGAGTTTCTTGGTCCAAGTATTTGAGCTTAACATCCAGCATAGCTGCTTGTATTTCATCTAATCGACTATTCACACCCGGAACTAAATTTTTATACTTTTCATGCGAGCCATAGTTACGCAATGCTTTTAACATAGTAGCTAATTCTGCATCATTCGTCGTAACTGCACCCGCATCACCCAATGCACCTAAATTTTTTCCAGGATAAAAACTAAAACCTGAAGCATCACCCCAGTTCCCTGCTTTTATCCCTTGTAGTTGTGCACCATGACTTTGCGCTGAATCTTCTAAAACCAACAAGTTGTATTGTTTGGCAATTTGCATGATTTCTGGCATATCAGCGAGTTGCCCATATAAATGGACAGGTAAAATCACTTTGGTTTTAGCCGTTATTGCTTCTTTTATTTTTATAGGATCAATATTGTAGGTAGAAATATTTGGCTCAACTAAAACTGGCGTCAAGTTATTTGCTGTAATGGCAAGAATGCTAGCAATATAGGTATTCGATGGAACAATAACTTCATCTCCATCTTTAAGTTTGCCTAACTCTTTCCATGCACGTAGTGTCAGAATCAATGCATCTAAGCCGTTTGCAACACCAATTGCAAACTGTGTACCACAATATTCAGCAAAGTTCTTTTCAAAACTTTGTAGCTCTTTACCACCAATATACCAACCTGAATCAATCACTCGCGTACAAGCCGTAATCAACTCTTCACGATACTGCTGATTGATATTTTTTAAATCAAGGAAAGGGATCATTATAAATTCACATTATTCAGGAATATAAAGTTCAGCCATACCCACAATACACTCTTGATCATTAGATACAGCAACTGTCTTAAAAATTACACGTTTCTTTTCTTGCAGAACATCTATTATTTCTACTTTAAAAATAACTTTTTCGTTTAAGTATATAGGTCTAAGAAATTTATTTTCAGATTTTAAGTAAATGCAACCGGCGCCTGGTAAGCAGTTTGCAAAAATTGTAGAAAAAATACTGCTAGCTAAAGCACCATGTACAATACGTGCACCAAAAATTGTATTTTTTGCATAACTTTCATTTAAATGAACAGGATTTGTATCGCCAGAGAGTTCAGAAAACAATTTCACATCACTCTCATTAAATGAGCGAACTAGTTCCGCGCACATCCCGACTTTATACTCAGTAATCGACAACATAATTAATCAACCCAAAAAACGACTATATTGAACTTTATTCTTTTCATATTTTTCTTTCGGGAAAATATAATATATATTCGTGCTGTCCTCTGACACTTTTTCTGCACCCATTTTCAAGTGAAATGAATGAACCTTATCATTCCCTCTCATTACATCATAATGACTTTGCTTGAAATCTAAATACTCAAAACCCGCCTCGTAAACTAAAAGCGCACTTTCAACCGCCGCATACTTAGTTTTATTTTCGTTTAAAATCCAACTTCCCCAGCAAAATGACTTTGATTCCTCTTTAAAGTCGTAAAGTCGCACTGTACCAACAGATAAATCATCACTATTTCTGCAAATAATAAAATAGTACTCTTCCCCAGCCTCTTCTCTTTTTTTATAATTTACAATCCATTGACGTTGAGCATCTTCATCTGCTGTAGATTTAGAAATATAAGTGTTTAATTGGTCATTATTTCTTAAGCTACAAATAAATGCAGCATCACTTTCATGCACTAACCGAAGATAAACCGTATTCGCCTTCAAATCAAAATCTTTCATTTTAGCCTCTCCATAGCCTGAAACTCAGTATACGTACGAATATAGTCATTTTCATCATAATGTTCACTTGCCAATACCAATAAAACACAATCTTCTGAAAAATCATGCATTTCTCGCCAAGTTAGCGCATCAATATAAAGACCTTGTGTTGGTGAGTTAAGCGTTACTTCTTCTCTAGTATGCCCATTATCTAAAATAAAACGACAACTTCCTTTGACGCACACCGCGACTTGCTTTAAATCGATATGTGCATGAAAGCCACGAGACTGATTGGTTGTATTAAAAATATAATACAAACGCTTAATCTCAAAAGGAATGGATTGATTAGACTCTATTGCAACCAATCCCCCTCGCTGATCTCCCAAACTCGGCAAATCAATTAGTTTTATTAAACTCATATTAATTCATTCACCAATGAAATTAGATATTGACCATAGTCATTTTTACTCATGCTCTGACCAATTTCTAAAACCTGTTCTTTACTGAGCCAGCCATTATTCAAGGCAATTTCTTCTAAACACGCCACTTTATAGCCCTGACGTTTTTCAATGGTTTCTACAAACTGTGCTGCCTCTAGCAAACTTGAATGCGTACCTGTATCCAACCATGCAAAACCACGTCCAAGTAACTCTACATTTAAATCACCACGTTCTAAATACATCTGATTAACGGTAGTAATCTCTAACTCTCCACGCTCAGAAGGCTTCACTTGTTTCGCAATTTGAATCACATCATTGTCATAAAAATACAAACCGGTGACTGCAAAGTGAGATTTAGGTTGTTTAGGTTTTTCTTCTAAAGAAATTGCTCGTTTCTGCTCATCAAATTCAACCACACCAAAACGCTCAGGGTCTTTCACCTGATAGCCAAATACCGTTGCACCTTTTTGACGGGCAACGGCTTGACGTAGCATTGGAGTAAAACCTTGACCATAAAAAATATTGTCGCCAAGCACTAAGCAAACATTACTATCCCCAATAAAGCTTTCACCAATTATAAATGCTTGCGCTAAACCGTCTGGACTAGGTTGGACTGCATATTCAAGCTGAATACCAAATTGAGCACCATCACCCAACAAACGCTTAAAACCATCAATATCTTCAGGAGTACTAATAATGAGTACTTCACAAATACCTGCAAGCATAAGCACCGAAAGCGGGTAATACACCATTGGCTTGTCATAAATAGGCAATAATTGCTTAGATACACCTTTGGTAATCGGATATAAACGTGTACCTGAACCGCCCGCTAAAATAATACCTTTTGTTGTATTTGACATTATGAATTTACACCTAATCTTTCGCGTTGGTAACTGCCATCTTGCACTCGATGACACCAATCTAAATTATTTAAATACCATTGCACCGTTTTACGAATTCCAGTTTCAAAAGTTTCTGTAGGTGTCCAACCTAATTCATTTTGAATTTTTGTAGCATCAATCGCATAGCGTAAATCATGCCCAGGGCGGTCTTTTACAAATGTAATCAGTGATTCATAGGTTTGACCATTTACCTGTGGTTTTAGCTCATTCAAAATTTTACAAATAGTTTTGACCACTTCTATATTCTGTTTTTCATTATGACCACCAATATTATAGGTTTCACCCACTACACCCTCAGTCACCACTTTATATAAAGCGCGTGCATGATCTTCTACAAATAACCAATCCCGAATTTGCTGACCATTACCATATACAGGCAAAGGTTTAGCATCCAGTGCATTTAAGATCACCAATGGAATTAATTTTTCTGGAAAATGGTAAGGCCCATAATTATTGGAGCAATTGGTCACAATGATAGGTAGGCCATAAGTTCTGTGCCAAGCACGTACCAGATGATCCGAACTGGCTTTAGAGGCAGAATATGGAGAGCTTGGCGCGTATGAAGTTGTTTCAGTAAACAAATCTGTCGTGCCTTCTAAGTCACCATAAACCTCATCAGTTGAAATATGATGAAAGCGAAAGTTTTGTTGAGCTTCGGCGTCAAGCCCCATCCAATACTTTCGAGCGGCTTCTAATAAAGTATAAGTTCCCACAATATTGGTTTGAATAAATGCTGCTGGGCCATCAATTGAGCGGTCTACATGCGACTCTGCAGCTAAATGCATAATTGCATGGGGTTGAAACGCATCTATTGCGGCTGTAATTTGCTCAGTATCGCAAATATCAATTTGCTTAAACTGGTAGTTTAAATCTTGATCAATTTCTTTTAACGACTCTAAATTACCTGCGTAAGTCAGTTTATCTATGTTTAAAACTTGGCTGTTGGTATTTTGGATAATATGGCGGATCACGGCTGAACCAATAAAGCCTGCACCGCCAGTCACAAGAATGCGCATCTCAAGCTATTCCTATTATTTCATCATATTTATATTTTGATGTTTTAAACAAGGCATCGATTTATTTAACATAACTGCTAGTCCAACTTCTATTTAAACTCAATATGCTTACCAACTACAGCATATTTTACTTGTTTAAATATACGTGCAATCTCTAATTGAACCTTAGCTAACCCTTTCTTCTTTTGCTTACGCATGCGTGCTTTACGTTCAGCAAGCAAATCACTAGCAAGTACAGTGTTTTTTTCAGGAAATAACTTCATTTCTTGAATGCACAATGCAGGCGACATTTGATAAACGGGATGTGTTTGCTTAAGAATAAACTCATTAAACATAACCTGATCTAAAGGAATAAGTTGAATTTGACTTATATATTCTAAATATTTCTGCGCACCTCGAAGACTTAGAATATAACCTGCAGTTCCTAGATTTGGCCCCCTTAACGCAACAATTTTACGATTTTCATTAGCTACTTTAGCCTCAACAGAACCAAGTAGAACCTTATCTGCAAATGCTTCAGTTTTTATAATATCCCAATCAGATTTAATCCAATCAGTATGATTTAATAACTCACTAGAGTTTTCTCCCAGATATACATCATCTTCAAATATAGCCACATAAGGAATTTGCTCGTTGACCATTTTTTTCCAAATTGACACATGGCTCATAAAGCATGCAAGCTCCCCATATGTCAAAAAGTCACTATGAACCCTTAAATTCATTTTTTCAGCTAAAGGTTTTGCTAACTCAGGAGTAAGCGCATCAAAAAAACTAAACTTGATACTTTGTTGTCCAAATTCTTTTTCAATATGCTGTCTGCGTGCAACAGCCATTTCCAAACTAATAACATAGACTTGCATTGAATTCACTTCACTTTAAAAGTACGAAATAACTCTAAGATAATTTACACTTATAGCCAAAGATTAAATAATTAACTCAAAAATCATAATTTTCATTTAAGTCGTTTTTTCACACTATTCATAAATTTTTGCCAACCTGAAAGTTTCCAAGTCTTATGCCAATGATGAATTGCCAATGTATTTTCTGTAATATCACAAAACATAAGTTGCTTCACAGTTTGATTAGCATCATACGGATTGTAGGGATAAAATGTTTCTGTATCTAAAACTTGTAGTATTTTTTGATCTTTCAAATAAATTTCAGTAATTACATGTGGAATCGTTTTAAAAACAATAGGCCGCATTTCTGTATAGTATTTTAATATTTGTTGAAAAAATGGTGCATTAGGCATACCACCTATTACAGCACCATTCAACATGAGTCCATTTCGACTTTCAGAAGCAGCAAAAGCCGTATATTCTAATAAGGGAGATAAGTTTTGGATCACTTCAACATCGGTATCTAAATATACCCCTCCGTACTCCCGCAAAGCATAAAAACGCATGAAATCTGAAGCAAAAGCATATAACTTTTTCTCAAGTGCATGTTTTAAATATGGGATATCGTCAGGAATGTTTGTCTCATCCCACTTTTTTATTTCCCACTCTGGACAATAAACTTGCCATGTCTTCATACATTTTTGCATCAAAGGAGAGTATTCTCCGCCACCAAACCAGCAAAAATGAATAATTTTAGGAATTCTTTCAGACATAAACGTGCAGTTACTATATGACTTTCAAGTTGATTATACATTTAATCAACTTAAATAGATCAAGTTATGGAAATTTTGTTTAGAGAGTGATGAAGCATCATTTGATCAAAAAACTACTTAAACTTTGAAGCATTTACATCTATATCTCGCCTACAACCTATAAACAAATACTTTAATTGTATGAAACCCAAAATAATTTGTGCGACTATTCTATTCCTTTTAAATCTAATTTTTTGTTTTACAGATAAATCAACCTGATGCACATTTTTTACTAAACCAATCACAGAATTTTTATCAATTTCTGTTTCAACACCATATATTGGGCAAATTACGCCTTGTAAAAGAGCTGCAGGTTCAATCTGAAAACCTCTTAAAGTACGACAACTTGCAATATATTCATCTACCAAACCAATTGATCTATCATTCATAAGATTTAATAATTTTTGTGCACCAGTAGGAAATAAAATATAACCACCTGTTCCATTCCTATCTTGATATAATTTATACAATTGATACTCATTAAAATGATGTGATGATGTTTTCCCAACAATTTTTTTTCTACCAACAACTTCTAAATTAACATAATCTAGGCCAGGTATACTTTCAATATGATCTAAAACATCTTTAAAATCGGAAACCAATACAGCATCATCCTCCAAAATTGCACAGGGTTGATTATACTGAATTACATATTCCCACGCCCTTTTATGACTCAAAAAGCAAGCTAACTCTGATTGTTTCATTGGTCGCTGGCCACCAAAAGCCATTTTTTTATAATCTTGTTCTGTAAAGTCCTGAATTGAAGTTGCTGAAAATCGCTCAAAACTCAACTCCAATCGCTCAAACTGAGTTAATTGTTCCTCAAACCGTTCGACAGACTGATCTAAATTAATCAACAAAATTTTCATTATTTTAAATAACTTTTAATTTGATTTAAAATATAAATGCTTAATAGCATTCAGCTTATTTCGCCACATCCTTTTTTGTCTAGGTGCAAACCTATCAATTCGCAAACTATTTTTTTTCTGCGCCAATGTATTTGCATCAATATCACTATCAACACCACTCGGTTGTACAATTGCTGGATAAATAGATAAACCTAAACCTGTTTCACATGCCCAAGCCTGAATTTCAACATCTATAGGTGTATAGATCTCTTTCATTTCAGATAAAAACTGTTGAGCTCCGCGCTTGGTCCATAGTAAACCCAAAGCGAGTATAGGAAAATAATATGCTTTAAATAAACCATATTGCTGTACTGTAGCAAACTCCCTTGCCAACTTCTTTTTATTGGCTGCAACATTAATAACAGCCCAATTAATATTTTGCTTTTGAATAATACTCAGGGATTTTTTCAAAATAAGATTAAAATCCTCATTAAGTTTGAGATCATCCTCTAATATCAATCCATAATCAGCATCAGAATTAACAAATGTTTCTAAAGCCTTTTTATGGCTTAAATAGCAACCAATTTCTGAGCCAATTAAGTCTCTTCCCGTATACGCATTCGAGCGAGCTGCATTGTAGAGATCAAAATTCTGAACATCCAACTGTCTTCCATCAACTGCAGAAATACGAATATAATCCATATGATGTTTTTTTAGCTCAGCATCAGCTTGTTTTAATCGATCAACACTAGAATCTAAGTTGATCAAATACACACCTAACTTCATTTTTTAAATTCCAAGTTCTTACTGCCAAGCCTCTTTAATCCAATCCGATGGTAATACATAACGATACCACTTACCCCCACCACCATGAATTGCATCAGGCGGGTTAATTTCACCATGGAAGATAATAATTTTTACACCATCTGGCTTTACAGGTGGCTTAAAATAAGCCATCGGAATTTTTTGCAAACAATGATATTTATAACTTTTGCACCAACTGTCTGGCCAGTAAGTTAACTTTTTCTCTTGATCTACATACCAAGATAAATATGCTTGCTCATTACGGAACTTTTGGCGAATTTCATCAAAATGTTCACGAAAATATGGCAATAAACCAGGAAATGCACCTAACTTAAAACGATATACTGAACTGTTACCCGTAATACGCCATGGACGTTTCCAGTCATGAATAATCAAAAAATCGCCTGGATGGGTAAAGAAACCATCAATATTATCAACAATCACCACATCTAGGTCTAAAAACAGAGCATTGCCTGTTAACCCATATAAGTCTGGCTCAAAGGTCGAAAGCTTGTTCCAGCCACGTTCAGGTGCGCCCTCAGGCAATGCAAGTGGTGGAATCGGGAAACATTCTACATTTGAATCAATACCTTCAGTACGATCTGTCAAACACACCATTTTAAAATCAACTGTGGTATGTCGCTTCACCATATTATAAAGACGATTCACATACTCAGACCCGTATTTTGTGCCCCATTTCATACAGATCACAACATTTTGCTCAGTCAAATTATCTGCCTGAGCCTTTAGGTCATTTTGATTCATGTTCATGCATCCATTATCCACCCGCGCAATTTCAATATCATACCATTAACACAGCATAACTGAGATGCTTGCTTTTCATTTCTGCACAGTTTAACGCAAATCTTTCATAGAAATATAAGCTTCACCAAACCGTCATCGAGCTTGAATAAATTTTCATCACATTAAACACGTATAAATAATAAGAAATTTGATTGAATATGAAAATCGCAATTGCAGGTACAGGTTACGTCGGTTTATCTAATGCCATGATTTTTGCCCAACATCATCAGGTCGTGGCTTATGATCTTCAAGCAGAAAAAATTAAATTACTCAATCAACGCATCTCGCCCATTCGCGATCAAGAGATTTCTGATTTTTTAGCAAAACCTGAATTAAATTTTCAAGCCACACATTGCAAAGTCGATGCTTATCAACATGCAGATTTTGTGATTATCGCCACGCCTACTGACTACGACCCAGATACCAATTACTTCAATACGCAAAGTGTTGAAGCAGTCATTCAGGATGTATTGGCTATTAATCCTTTGGCAACCATGGTGATCAAATCCACTGTACCTGTAGGCTTCACCCAACAGATTAAGAAAAAATATCACACTGGAAATATTATTTTTTCACCTGAATTTTTGCGCGAAGGTAAAGCACTACATGACAATCTTTATCCTTCGCGGATTATTGTGGGTGAAAAATCAGAACGTGCCAAACTTTTTGCGAATATGCTGGTAGATGGTGCAATCAAAAAAGACTGTACGGTGCTGTTTACCGACGCTACCGAAGCCGAAGCGATTAAGCTATTCGCCAATACTTTTCTAGCGATGCGTGTGGCTTATTTCAATGAGTTAGATACCTATGCTCAAATCTACAACCTAGACACACGGCAAATTATTGATGGTGTCTGTTTAGACTCACGTATTGGTCAATTTTACAATAATCCATCCTTCGGTTATGGTGGATATTGCTTACCTAAAGACACCAAACAACTACTGGCAAACTATGCTCAAGTTCCGAGCAACTTAATTAAAGCGGTGGTAGATGCTAATCAAACCCGCCAAGAATTTATTGCCGAATCCATTCGTAAACAACAGCCCAAAGTGGTTGGGATTTATCGCCTGACCATGAAAAGTGGTTCAGATAATTTCCGTGCCTCTGCTATACAAGGCGTGATGCAATATCTCAAAGCCTATGGCATAAAAGTGATTATTTATGAACCCGAAATAGATCAGAAAAAGTTTTTAAATTCCAAAGTGATTCACGATTTAGCCGAGTTTAAACAACGTGCCGATTTAATTGTTTGTAACCGTAAATGCTCACTGCTGCATGATGTGCAAAACAAGGTTTATACGCGCGACGTATTTGGGATGGATGATTAGAATAATGTACAAGAAGCAAAATACTGTCTTGTCCGAAGTATAAAGCTCGTAGCAACATTTACTTCACCCATAAAACCTCTATATAAATAACGGCTTTATAAAGGTTAAACTAAAGCTTCGTTTTTCTCTTTATCAATAATCTTGGTCGCTTGAATCCAAGGTATGAGCAAGTTCAGAACACTGTTCTGAGCGAAGCGCAAGGAATTCAAAGCGCTGCTTTGAATGAAGCGCAACGAGTGAAAGTACCGTTTTCATTTATTTGAGGCACGTCACTATAAATATAAAAAACCCACTCAAATTGAGTGGGTTTTCGCATTCAAATCAACTGATTCGAGAAATTAGTTTTTCTCTTTGTCTACAATCTTGTTTGCTTGGATCCAAGGTACGAAAAAAATGGGAAAGCACTGCTTTCCCATTTTTTAAGGCACGTAACGCAACCTTAGTTCTTTTCTTTATCTACGATCTTGTTCGCTTGAATCCAAGGTACGAAAGAAAAGTAAAGCACTGCTTTACTTTTCTTAAGGCGCGTAACTTAGTTCTTTTCTTTGTCTACGATTTTGTTTGCTTGGATCCAAGGCATCATTGCACGTAATTTATTACCCGTTACCTCGATACCATGCGCCGCATTTTGACGACGACGAGCAGTCATAGATGGGTAGTTTAATGCACCCTCTTGGATGAACATCTTCGCATATTCACCAGATTGAATACGTTTAAGTGCATTACGCATTGCTTCACGAGACTGTTCGTTAATCACTTCAGTACCCGTTACATACTCGCCATATTCAGCATTGTTAGATACTGAATAGTTCATGTCAGCGATACCGCCTTCGAACATCAAGTCAACGATCAATTTAAGCTCGTGTAAGCATTCGAAGTAAGCCATTTCTGGTGCATAACCTGCTTCAACAAGAGTTTCGAAGCCCATTTTAACCAATTCAACAGCACCACCACAAAGAACTGCTTGCTCACCAAATAAGTCAGTTTCAGTTTCTTCACGGAAAGAAGTTTCGATGATACCTGTACGACCACCACCTACGCCTGAAGCGTAAGAAAGTGCAACGTTACGTGCATTACCAGAAGCATCTTGATGAATCGCGATAAGATCAGGAACACCTGAACCACGTTGGAATTCAGAACGTACAGTGTGACCAGGTGCTTTAGGTGCAACCATGATTACGTCTAAGTCAGCACGTGGAACAACTTGGTTATAAAGTACAGAGAAACCGTGAGCAAATGCTAAAGTTGCGCCTTGCTTGATGTTTGGTTCAATGACGTCACGATAAAGTTGTGATTGGAACTCATCTGGAGTCAAAATCATAACCAAGTCAGCTTGAGCAACAGCAGCAGGAACTTCAGAAACTTTAAGACCCGAATTTTCAGCTTTTTTCCAAGAAGCAGAACCAGCACGTAAACCTACAGTGACGTCTACGCCAGAATCTTTCAGGTTAAGCGCGTGCGCGTGACCTTGTGAACCGTAACCAATGATCGCTACTTTCTTAGATTGAATGATAGATAAGTCGCAGTCTTTATCGTAAAAAATTTGCATTGCTGTCTCCGCTAAAATGCTTTGGATTCTTATCTTACTCAAGTACTTATCTATTCAATACTTGAGTAAGCGCTCCATCCTTTGAGATGGAATGAATTCGATGAGTAAAATTAACTATAAATTCAGTTAAATGGTTAAAACTTTTTCGCCACGTGCGATACCTGACACACCTGAACGCACAACTTCTAAAATAGTGTTTTCTGCAATCGCATCAATAAAGCCATCTAATTTTTCAGTTGTACCCGCAAGCTGCACGGTATAAGTCGTTGGTGTAACATCAACAATTTGTCCACGGAAGATGTCAGCAGTGCGTTTAATTTCAGCACGTGCAGCACCCGATGCTTTGACTTTAATTAGCATCAATTCGCGTTCAATATGTGGACCTTCTGACAAGTCGACGACTTTAACCACTTCAACCAATTTGTTTAATTGCTTGGTGATCTGCTCAATTTTATGATCATCACCATACGTGGTCAGTGTTAAACGTGAAAGTGTTGGGTCTTCGGTTGGTGCAACGTTTAAAGTCTCAATGTTATAACCACGTTGAGAGAATAAACCCACTAAACGAGAAAGCGCACCTGATTCGTTTTCAACGAGAACGGAAATAATGTGTCTCATTCTGTACGCTCCCCTTTACCTAACCACATATCTTTCATGGATTGACCTGCAATTTGCATCGGATAAACGTGCTCTGTACGGTCAACCATGACATTAATGAATACGCATTTGTCATTAATTGCCATCGCTTCTGCAAGCTTAGATTCAAGCTCATCGGCATGGTTAATTTGAATACCAACGTGACCATAAGCTTCCATCAATTTAGGGAAGTCAGGCAATGAGTCAACATAAGAACTTGAGTGACGACCTTCATAGTTCATATCTTGCCATTGTTTAACCATACCTAAAGCTTGGTTATTCAAGCATAAGATTTTTACGTTTAAACCATATTGCTTACAGGTAGAAAGCTCTTGGATACACATCTGAATAGATGCCTCACCTGTAATACATACAACCTGTTGATCTGGATATGCCAGTTTAGCCGCCATTGCATACGGTAAACCTACGCCCATCGTTCCTAAACCGCCAGAGTTCAACCATTGACGTGGACGCTTGTACTTATAGTAGTTCGCGCCAAACATTTGGTGCTGACCAACGTCAGATGTAATAATTGCATCACCATTGGTCACTTTATCTAAAGCTTCAACTACTTGTTGTGGCTTCATGCTGCCATCAGTTGGCTTGTCATATTTCAGACCATGAACTTTGCGCCATTCATTAATTTGATTCCACCATGCAGCAATTGCTTCTGGGTTTGGCTTAGAAACATTTAACTGTTTCAACTGCACTAGCATTTCCTGAAGTACAGGTTCAACTGCACCCACAATTGGAATATGCGCCATGATGGTTTTTGAAATCGTCGCTGGGTCAATGTCAATATGAATGACTTTGGCATTTGGACAGAATTTTGCTGGATTATTGGTTACACGGTCATCAAAACGTGCACCAATACACAAAATCACATCAGCGTTGTGCATGGTCATGTTAGCTTCATACGTGCCATGCATCCCCAACATACCAATAAATTGTGGATCATTACCAGGGAACGCACCCAAGCCCATCAATGTATTGGTTACAGGAAAGCCCAAAATGTGCGCAAGTTCAGTCAATTGCTCAGATGCATTGCCTTGAACCACGCCACCGCCTGAATAAATCACAGGACGTTTGGCATTTAATAATTCATCAATCGCTTTACGAATTTGACCTGAGTGACCACGATGCGGCGGTTGATACGAACGCATCTTCACTTTTTCTGGGTATTCGTACGCAAATTTTTCCGCTGGATTGGTTGCATCCTTAGGAATATCAACCACCACAGGACCTGGACGGCCTGAAGATGCAATATAGAATGCCTTCTTAATAATCGAAGGAATTTCGCTGGCATGGCGCACTTGGAAACTATGTTTTACGATTGGACGTGAAATACCTACCATATCGGTTTCTTGGAAGGCATCTTCACCAATCAAGTGACTCGCAACCTGACCAGACAAAATCACCATTGGGATTGAGTCCATATATGCCGTTGCAATTGGAGTTACCGTGTTGGTTGCACCCGGACCTGAAGTCACAAGCACCACACCGGTTTTACCTGTTACACGCGAGTAGGCATCTGCCATATGACCAGCAGCTTGCTCATGGCGCACAAGGTAATGATTAATTTTGTCTTGTTGAAAGAACGCATCGTAAATATGAAGTACTGCGCCGCCTGGGTATCCAAAAACATGTTCAACGCCTTCGTCCGCCAATGCGCGAACGAGCATTTCACCACCAGATAAAAGTTCCAACGTGATTCACCCTAGTCTTGTCACTGCAAAATGGGAGACACCTGCAGTGTTTTGTTCATTAATTCGTGCACTGTTATAGCACACATATTTCATAGTTTTCATGGCAATAGGAAAAATTTCTGATCTGATTACCGTATAAGCAATATGAGATCTAAAATGTGTTGGGGTAAACACATTTTATAAGCTTTGTTCAGCTTCTCGGCTAGAGAAGTTGCCCATTGCATGACATGACACTTATTCGAAGGGTGATCGATCTAAGGCACATAAAACTAAAGTGTGCATTTTTGTAGTTTACCTGACTAAAGTCAAGTTTAAAAATCGGCTTTTTCTGCTTTATTGATAAACTGGGTATTTTTTAAGCTTTGTGTCATCCATCACAATTTAATCCAAAGTCTAATATTTCCATATAAAACAAATAACTTCAGATATTTGATGATTTTTTATAATTTTTTCATATTAAATTCATAAAAATAAAGAATGAGTTAAAAAAATATATAAAGCGCCTGGTTATGATTCACCAACGTATTTCAGCTTATTTTAAATCGCAAATAGGCAAGCCCATGCCCAATTTTAAACAAGCACTATTGCAGATAAAAATCATCAAAAATTGTCAATAAATCCTAGCTTCATGGGTAATTATTGCTAAAATTTAGCCAACATGATTTTTGTAATTGATTTTCTGCGATTTACCTTTTTTTGCTCAGGACGTCCAAACATGAAAACACCAATGATCCGCCGCTTGAGTTGTCTTTCTGCAAGCTTGATTTTAATTTTTGCCACCAGTGCCGTTTCTGCAAAACAATATTACAAGTGGGTCGATGCAAATGGTTCAACCCATTACACCACAACACCGCCACCAAAAACTGCCAAGAAAAAAGGTAAAGTCGATACCTATGGCTGGAAAAATTCAGCACCGACTGTTGCTACTCCTGCAAATCCTGCTGTGAATCCAACACCTAGTGCAACAAACCAACAAGCGACACCAACTACAAATCACCCTGAAGGAAATCCAGCCATGGATCAACAACAACGTGAAGCCAATGCAGCTTTAAATCAAGCAAAATAAGAACGTGCCAGTCTACAAGTTTGATGTTTTAAGCCATAAAATGCGACTCGCTCAAATTTTCCTGCACAATCCCATGCGCAAAATTCAATTTAGCTGCATTTTGCGCTATGCTGTGTGACACACTTTTTTAACCGTTTATTCCTGATTTAACCTTATGACTACTCACATTGACCCTGAATATCAAGCCAGTGCGATTGAACCTCAAGTCCAAAGCGACTGGGAATCTCGCAAAGCCTTTAAAGTTGCCGACACTGTCGAAGGTCCACGTCGTTATATCCTCTCGATGTTCCCTTACCCAAGCGGCAAACTGCACATGGGTCACGTGCGTAACTACACCATTGGTGATGTAATTAGCCGTTTTCACCGTTTAAAAGGTGAAACAGTCTTACAACCTATGGGTTGGGATGCTTTTGGTTTACCTGCTGAAAACGCAGCGATTGCGCATCAGGTTGCCCCAGCTAAATGGACTTTTGAAAATATCGCCTACATGCGCGACCAATTGAAAAAACTAGGTTTGGCAGTAGATTGGGATCGTGAATTTGCCACTTGCACCCCAGAGTATTACCACTGGGAACAATGGTTATTCGTGCAACTGTATAAAAAAGGGTTAATTTATCGCAAACTCTCGACAGTCAACTGGGATCCTGTCGATCAAACAGTTTTGGCCAATGAACAGGTCGAAAATGGTCGTGGTTGGCGTTCAGGTGCATTGGTAGAAAAACGCGATATTCCAATGTACTACTTCCGCATTACCGATTATGCCCAAGAATTATTAGATGATTTAGAAACCTTAAAAGATGGCTGGCCGCAGCAAGTTTTGACCATGCAGCGTAACTGGATTGGTCGTTCGCAAGGGATGGAAATTACATTCCCATCGGCAAATCCTGAAGTTTATGCAGAGGGTCTGACTGTATTTACCACGCGTGCCGATACCTTAATGGGTGCAACTTATGTGGCTGTGGCTGCAGAACATCCAATGGCGTTAAAAGCAGCAGAAAACAATGCGCAATTAAAAGCCTTTATTGAAGAATGCCGTATGGGTTCTGTAGCAGAAGCTGACCTTGCCACTGCCGAGAAAAAAGGTATGGCGACTGGCTTATTTGTGAAGCATCCAGTAACAGGTAAAGAATTACCTGTGTGGATTGCCAACTATGTGTTGATGTCTTACGGTTCTGGCGCGGTGATGGCTGTACCTTCACACGATGAGCGTGATTTTGAGTTTGCCAATAAATTCCAATTGCCAATTCTTCAGGTAATTGATGCCAAAGGTGCAGACGATGCGGACTTTGACACAACCCAATGGCAAGAATGGTACGGTTCTAAAGAAGGTAAACTGGTCAATTCTGGCGAATTTGATGGTTTAGATTTCCAAGCGGCTTTTGATGCAATTTTAGCGAAATTAGAGCCACAAGGCTTAGCCAATGTAAAAGTACAATTCCGCTTACGTGACTGGGGTGTTTCACGCCAACGCTACTGGGGTTGTCCAATTCCTATGATCAACTGTGAAAAATGTGGACAAGTCCCAGTTCCAGAAGATCAGCTTCCTGTCATTTTACCTACCGATGTTGTGCCAGATGGTTCAGGCAACCCGTTAAATAAAATGCCTGAATTCTATCAAACCACTTGCCCATGCTGTGGTGGCGAAGCACGTCGCGAAACCGACACTTTGGATACCTTTGTAGAATCGTCTTGGTACTATGCCCGCTATGCATCTCCAGATTTTACGGGCGGTATGGTCAAGCCTGAAGCTGCACAAACTTGGTTGCCGGTTAATCAATATATTGGTGGTGTAGAACACGCCATCTTGCACTTGTTATACGCGCGTTTCTTCCACAAACTCATGCGTGATGAAGGTGTGGTACAAGGCAATGAACCATTTACCAACTTACTGACTCAAGGCATGGTCTTGGCAGATACTTTCTATCGTGAAGCAGAAAACGGTAAAAAAACTTGGTTTAACCCTGCCGATATTGAACTTGAAAAAGACGAAAAAGGTCGTGTGCTTTCTGCAAAATACACGGGTGATGGTCAAGCAGTGATTGTTGGCGGTCAGGAAAAAATGTCGAAATCGAAAAATAATGGTATCGACCCGCAAGCCATTATTGATCAATACGGCGCAGATACTGCACGTGTGTTTATGATGTTCGCCGCACCACCCGATCAGTCTTTAGAGTGGTCAGATGCAGGCGTTGAAGGCGCTAACCGCTTCTTAAAACGCGTTTGGCGTTTAGCGGCAGGTTTCCTTGAAAAAGGCAGTAATGTAACTGCAATTGACAGCAGCAAACTTGCTACAGCAGCACAAGACTTACGCCGCAAAACCCATGAAACCATTCAAAAAGTAGGCGATGATATTGAGCGTCGTCATGCATTCAACACTGCAATTGCCGCATTGATGGAGCTCTTGAATGCTTGCAACAAGTTTGAAGCACAGAGCGAACAAGACTTTGCGGTTGAACGCGAAGCGATTGTGACTTTATTGACCTTGCTGGCACCATTTGCACCACACTTAAGCCAGACCTTACTGGCAGAGTTCGGAATTGAATTAACCGCTACCCTGTTCCCTGTCGTCGATGAGTCTGCATTAACCCGAAGTACTCAAACGATTGTGGTACAAGTCAATGGTAAATTACGTGGCAAGCTCGATGTCGCGATAGATGCTTCTAAAGAGGATATTCTTGCACTGGCCAAAGCCTTACCAGAAGTACAACCATTCTTGACTGGCCCAACCAAGAAAGAAATTGTGGTACCGAATAAGTTAGTGAATTTGGTTGTTTAAATCCTTAAGTACCCTCTCCTTTTAGGAGAGGGCTAGGGAGAGGTAAATATGTACCCCCTCATCCTAGAGGGAGAAGGAACTTTCTGAAGGATTTCACAATTTCCAAACAAAGCCCGTTGTCAGTCAACGGGCTTTGCACCTACAATCAAGATATTCTCAACTTCCACTTTAGAACTTTCGAAAATATTACAGAGGACAGCACATGCACTTTAGCCAACGTTTAGCAGTCATTGTTTTAACTTGTGGACTCAGTGCTGGCTTAGTCGGCTGTGGTTTTCATCTTAAAGGCAGCAACCCAAGTATTGCACCTGTGGCTTATTCAAAAATGAGCCTAGCTTTACCGAGCAATGCTGAAGAATTAGAAGAAAAACTTTCTATTCATCTGGGTACGGCAGGTGTACAACTCAGTAATGATCCGAATGCCTATGTACTGCGTGTACTTGACTTTACGCCACGTCGCTTGGAATTGAATGGCAAACTGGTAGAAACCTTATTGCGTTTGAGTGTGACGTTCCGTATTGAAGATGCGCAAGGCAACCCGATTACCGAACCTCGTACCGTCATGGCATCGCGCAGCTATCAATACGATGTCGCAACGGTGAATACCGATGATCAGGAACAAAAATTCTTAAAAGAAGTGATTATTGATGATGTGGCACAACAAATTGTGCGTCAAATTTCATCGAACCGTTTACCTCTGGTCAATCCACCTGTGTATTCAAACCCTAAATAAGTTTCCGAGTGCGATTTTTTTTATGAAACTTGACTATCTACAAGCTCTCAAACGTGTCGATGAAGCACGTGGTGCATGGATTTTGCATGGTCAAGAACCCTTACTCGAACAAAACTTGCTCGATACTTTTCGTTCCAGTTGGCAGAAACAAGAGATTGAACGCCAGCGTTATGACTTAAATAGCGTGAGCGACTGGAAAAATGTATTCAATGCTTTGAACAGTTTGTCACTGTTTTCAAGCCAATTGGCGGTTGAAGTACACGGCAATATCAAACCCGATGCCAGCACACTCAAACAACTGAAAAGTTATATTCAGCACAATGAACAAAACTTGCTGTTGGTGGTGATGCCAAAACAAGATAGCAATAGCCTGAAGTCCAGTTTCTTTCAGTTGATTGATGCCAATGGGGTCAATGTTGCACTCACGGCAAACTACCCTAAAGATCGTCAACAGATTTTAGCTTTAGAAGCAGAAAAGCTAGGCATTCAATTGGGTCATGATGCGTGGCAATGGCTGGAACAACATCATGAGCACAACCTTTTGGCTGCCAAAAACAGTTTGATGCGGGTTAGTGACACCTTTCCTGAAGTTCAACAGATTCAGATTGAACATCTACATGCCTGCTTACAAGATCAATCGCGTTATAGCACTTATGATTTAAGTGATGCTTTACTGGCGGGAAATCTGGCGCAAGCCATGAAAATTTTTCAATACCTCATAGCTTCGGGTGAAGCTATGAGTTTAATTTTGTGGAGCATCAGCAAAGAAATGCGCCTGCTGATGCAGTTATTTGAACAACCACAAAATGCTTTGCAACTGGGTATTTGGAAAAACAAAGTTAGTGTTTATCAACAAGCTTTGCGACGTTTAAATCCAAATAGTTTCTTGCAATGGCCTACTCTGTTATTGCGTATCGATGCCTCTATTAAAGGGATGTCCAAGGAAAACCCTGAACATCTGGTGCTACAAGCCATTACAGAACTCTGTGGTAAAACGCTGTTTGCTTCTCACTCAGCTTAATTAAGCAGACCTCTTCATCAAAATAATTTTTAAAATCATCTGCTTTTCAGAGGATTAGCTAAAGAAACGTGCAAACCAACTTTTGCCTTTTTTCTGTTCCTGCGAACGCAAATAATGCAGCATATTGTCGCGTACTGCATCGACATAATCCTGATCATCATGCTGAATATGGTTAATCAACCATTTAGACAACAAACGATACAAGTCATGTTCTACCGATTCGCCATTGGCAAAACGCTGACGGCAATCATTCAAACGCCTCACAAAGAGTTCGTGAATACCACGATGCGATGGTAAGTATTGATAATTGACCTGTGACAACAAGTTTTCTTCAAAGCTACAATGCGATTGCGTATAGTCAATCAAGTCATCCAAAACTTCCTTAATTTGCTCCCGCGCACCTGTCGCCCGAATTTTTTCTAGCGCATTAATATAGTCCAGAATTTGTCGATGTTGATTGTCAATCACATCAATTCCGATATTAAATTTCTCACTCCACTCCATGATGTACCCCTCAGATTTTTTGCTTAAAGTCGTGTTTTATTGCATCGTCCCGATGCCGTATTATCCTAATGATTAAATCCATAATTATTTTATGGAATTTGATACTAGCTGCTTTTAACTTTTAAATCCATATAGAAAATAAGGTTTTTTAAGCAACTTAGACCATAGTTGTATTTTTCAACATTTATCATAAAAATTCATAAAATTATCATAGAGATGAAATAAAACACCTTACCGCATGACTAGATGCTATTTTCACTTTTTTATGTATACAATACCCCTTTCAGATTGGATCAAATTAAGATCAAACCAATAGTGAATAATTAGACCTCTTGCGAAAGTATAGTTTTATCTAATTTTTGAATTGGCTAAAACCTTATAAAATATAGCTTTTGACTGCTTAAAATTTGACTAACGCAAGAAGTCTATTCTCATTTGCAATTTCTTTAAAAAATTCACGATTTATCCTTCTTTCACTTCTATAATCCTTTTTAATTTATTTTTTCTGTTTTTTGACTCATGCCAAAAATAAAATCGACCAAACTTATTGTGGGAATTCTCATTGCGCTGATGCTGGCATTTGCCGCTTGGTATTTTTTGAAACCAAAACAAGAACAACCACAATACATTACTGCCGAAGTAAGCCGTGGAGATATTGAAAGTGCGGTTTTGGCAACAGGCGTGCTTGAAGCCACCAAAATGGTCAGCGTTGGTGCGCAAGTTTCAGGTCAAGTCAAAAAAATGTATGTTCAGTTAGGCGATCAGGTCAAACAAGGACAGTTGATTGCCCAAATTGACTCCGTACGACAGGAAAATGAGTTTAAAACAGCACAAGCCAGTATTAAAAACCAACAGGCACAATTGGCGGTTCGGCAAGCCAATCTCGCCAAAGTCGCAGCAGAATATCAGCGTCAACAAGCCATGTATGCGCAAGATGCGACCTCACGCGCCGAACTTGAAACGGCCTTAGCCAACTATAAAACTTCGCAAGCAGAAATTGCTGCCATTAACGCTCAAATTGAACAATCACGCCTAACTTTAGACACATCTAAAGAAAATTTAGGTTATACCCGTATTCTTGCCCCAATGGATGGCACTGTCGTCGCAATTGTGACCGAAGAAGGTCAAACCGTGAACGCCAATCAAAGCGCACCCACGATTGTTAAATTAGCTAAACTTGACACCATGACCGTGAAAGCAGAAATTTCTGAAGCAGATGTGATGAAGGTCGAAGAAGGACAAACAGTTTATTTCACCACCTTAGGCAACAGCGAGAAAAAACATTACGCTACTTTACGTCAGGTAGAACCTGCACCCAAATCCATCAATACCGAAAGCAATAACAACACCTCATCATCTTCAAGTTCTGCCGTGTACTACAACGCTTTATTTGACGTACCAAATGAAGACGGCAAGCTACGCATCAATATGACCGCACAAGTGTCCATTGTTTTGGCAGAGGCACGCAATGTACTGACCATTCCTGCTGCTGCAGTGCAAGGTGCAAACCGTTCACGCAGTCGTAGCAACAGCAATAATTCAGACAGCAACGCACGTACTGAACGCGACAATACCGATGCCAGTTCGGCCAAACGCCCTGCCCGTTTGGAATTGACAGCCAATGAAAAAGCCTTGGTTGATCAGGGTAAAGCCTCTTTAGGCATGGTACGCGTGCTACAAGCCGATGGCTCAGCTCGACCACAATCGGTATTGCTTGGCTTAAACAACCGTGCAACGGTACAAGTCATTCGCGGCCTAAAACTGGGCGATCAAGTCATTATTGCCGATGGTTCTGATACCTCAAACGATGCGGCGAAGCGTGGTGGTCGTGTTGGCCCATCAGTGAGAATGTAAGATGAGTCAGTCTCAACCTCTGTTAGAGGTCACCAATCTGACCCGTGAATTCCCTGCGGGTGAATCTACAGTACAGATTCTCAAAGGCATTGATCTGAAGATTTACCCAGGTGAACTGGTTGCCATTGTGGGTCAGTCGGGTTCAGGAAAATCCACCCTCATGAATATTTTGGGCTGTTTGGATCAACCCACCACGGGCAGCTATAAAGTCAAAGGTCGTGAAACCCGACAACTTGAAGCCGATGAACTGGCACAGCTACGTCGTGAATATTTTGGTTTTATTTTCCAGCGCTATCACTTATTGGGCGATTTAACCGCTGCGGGCAACGTCGAAGTGCCTGCAATTTATGCAGGTGCCGATGTTGAAGAACGACAAGCTCGCGCAACTGCGCTGCTCAGTGACTTAGGTCTAGCCGATAAAACCCAAAACCGCCCAAGTCAGCTTTCAGGTGGGCAACAACAACGTGTATCAATTGCACGTGCCTTGATGAATGGTGGCGATGTGATTCTTGCTGACGAACCCACAGGTGCACTCGACAAGAATAGCGGTATTGAAGTGATGCGGATTTTACGTGAGCTGAATGCCAAAGGTCACACTATCATCTTGGTCACACATGACCATAATGTCGCTAAAAATGCCACACGGATTATTGAAATCAGTGATGGTCTTATTATTTCTGATCAGCCCAACACACCTGCCGATCAAGATGATATTGCCCAACAAACCTTGCAACATCCGCCACAAAAAAGAACTTCAGCTTGGCGTTCTGTATTTGATCGTTTAGGTGAAGCGTTCCGCATGGCGCTACTGGCAATGAATGCGCATCGCATGCGTACCTTTTTAACCATGCTCGGGATTATTATCGGGATCGCTTCAGTTGTATCTGTTGTGGCACTCGGCAATGGTTCACAGAAACAAATTTTAGAGAACATCAGCAGTTTAGGTACCAATACCATCACCGTATTTCAGGGGCGTGGTTTTGGCGATACCTCGCGCTCATCGCAGCTTAAAACCCTGATTCCTGCCGATGCCGATGCTTTGGCAGAACAGCCTTATGTGGATGGCGTCAGCCCATCGGTCAATAGCAACGTCACAATACGTTTTAAAGACACCGAAGCGTCTGCTACAGTCAATGGTGTGAGTGAAGACTTTTTCTATGTACGCGGCATGAACTTTCAGTCGGGTCAGCCTTTTGACAAACACAGTGTATTGGAACAAGCGCAAGATGTGGTGATTGATCACAACACCAAAAATACATTCTTTAGTGATGGCAGCAACCCAGTTGGGCAAGTGATTTTATTAGGCAGTGTGCCCAGCCGTATTATTGGCGTGGTCGAAGAACAAAAAAGCATGATGGGCAATGCCGACAGCTTAAATGTGTATTTGCCTTACTCTACGGTAATGAGTCGCATGCTTGGTCAAAGCCATGTGCGCAGCATTATTGTACGAGTCAAAGATGAATACCCAAGTGCTGCAGCAGAAAATGCCATTCTAAGCCTGTTGGTACAACGTCATGGTGCACAGGATGTATTTACTCAAAATGCCGACAGTATCCGCGAAACCATCCAACAAACCACCGCCACTATGACCTTACTGGTTTCTGCTATTGCAGTGATTTCACTGGTGGTCGGTGGAATTGGGGTCATGAACATCATGTTGGTCTCTGTCACTGAACGCACCCAAGAAATTGGGGTGCGCATGGCAGTCGGCGCACGACAAAGCGATATTTTGCAGCAATTTTTAATTGAAGCCATTTTGGTGTGTATTTTAGGCGGTGTACTTGGCGTCTTGCTCGCACTCGGAATTGGGCAATTGATTAATCATGTGGCTGGCGGAACCTTTGAAATGGCGTACTCCACCACCTCGATTGTAGCCGCTTTTGTCTGTTCAAGCCTGATTGGGATTGTGTTCGGTTTTATTCCTGCACGTAATGCTGCCCAACTGAACCCTGTCGATGCGCTATCTAGAGAATAAGCAATTAGAGTAAGGAATGATGATGCGATTTAACCAGAAGTCACGACAATTCAGCCAACTTGTCATTGCACTTTTTCTTGGCAGCAGCTTGGTGGGTTGTGCAGCCGTAGTCAAAACGCCTTATCAGGCACCTGCTGTAGATATTCCACAACAGTTTGACCATCAGCAAAAAAGCCAGCAAGTGCTTGCGCAACTAAATACAGACCGTTGGTGGACACTCTTTCACGATGCTGCTTTAAATCAATTGATTGAACAAGTCTTGGCGCGTAACAGCGACCTCGCGGTTGCAGGACTAAATTTGCAACAAGCTAGATTACAAGCCAAACAAAGCCAAAGTCAGCAAGGTGTCCGGATTGGCAATGCAGGTATTTCTACAGGGCATCAATTTAGTTTAGAGGGCAACGGTGATGCAGCACGCGGGATTTCGCTGAATTATCCTGGACTAAGCTATGAATTGGACTTATTCGGTAAACTTGCCAATCAGACTGAAGCTGCACGTTGGGAAGCCTTAGCCACCGAACAAGACTTACAAGCTACCGCACAAAGCCTGATTGCGACCACTGCCAATTTATATTGGCAATTAGGATATTTAAATGAACGCTATGTTGTTGCACAACAAAACCTTGCCAGTACGCAAAAAACTTATCAATTGGTCAATGCACAATATCGCACAGGTGCAGTTTCAGGGCTGGATTTAAACCAAGCCGAGCAAGCCCTACAAAGTCAAAAATCGACTTTAAGCCAAATTGCACAGCAAAAAGTTGAAACGCGTACCGCCTTGGCAGTTTTACTGCATCAACCTATGCAAATGTTGAATATCAATGAACCACAGAGTTTAGCCGCTGTTCGTCTACCCAACATTACTGCAGGCTTACCTGCAGAATTACTATCACGTCGTCCCGATTTGCGCGCAGCTGAGTTACGTTTACGCAAAGCCTTAGCCAATAAAGATGCCAATCGAGCCAGTTATTATCCATCTATCAGTCTTACAGGCACACTCAGTACAGGTGTCGGTACAGGTGCTCACACCTCTTTAAGTGATGCCCTAAAAAATCCGATTGCCACTTTAGGTGCTGGTTTAACCCTGCCATTTTTGCAATGGAATGACATGCAGCGTGATTTAAAAGTAAATGCTTTGGAATATGAAAAAGCCATTGTGCAATATCGACAGACTTTATATAAGGCCTTTGCTGATGTCGAAAATGCACTGTCGGCACGAACCGCGCTGAATCAACAAGTCGCACTGCAAAGCCGCAATTTAGCACTGGCAGAAAAAACTGAACGCTTAACCGAGGTGCGTTATCGGCATGGTGCGATTGCCTTAAAAAACCTGCTAGATGCACAGGAAACTACGCGTAATGCGCGTTTAAGTTTATTGCAGACCAAGCAAAATCAATACAATGCCTATGTGACTTTATTGCAAGCGTTGGGTGGCAGTCCAATTCAAAACATTCAATAATACAAGAGTTGATCCAAATTGATCGTGATACAAAAGTCTGTGGATGATTTTAAATCTCGATTTAAACATCGACAGGCTTTTGCTTACTGTGCATATAAACGTTAAAAATTAAGTTTTCTCAGACAATAACGCTTCTTTACTTAACACTTGATGGCTACTGGTCGCAATCGGCAAACTAACTTTAAAAGTCGTTCCCACACCTTCTTTCGATTCCACGACAATTTGCCCGTGGTTCAAATCGACAAAACGCTTGCACAACACCAAACCTAAACCGATGCCCTTTTCACCTGCAGTGCCTTTAAAACTAACAGTAAGTTTAGGCTCGAACAGCGTTTCAAGTTGTTCTGCAGTCATGCCTAAACCTGTGTCTTGGATATAAATATCTACACTGGTTTCTGTTTGCTCTGCACGTAAAATGACTTTGCCTGTACCATCGGTAAAGGTAAATTTCAGCGCATTCGAGACCAAGTTTTGAATCACCGAGGTAATCATATTGATGTCGGCATAGACTTTAATACCTTCTTCAACTTGATCAATGAGTTCAATATTTTTCTTAATTGCCAAACTTTTCAAAACATTACAAACAATTTTAGTCGATTGCTTTAACTCAAAATTAATAGGGTGATAAACAAAGCGTCCACCCTCTGCCATTGCCCAATTCAATAAACTTTCTAACAAGTTATAAGTCGATTGTGCTGTATCGAATAAATAGTCGGCTATATTTTGAATACTAGAATCATCCAAAGTTTCGCGCTCTTGCGCCAAAACCTCGGAAAAACCCAATAAGCCATGAAATGGCGCACGCAAATCATGCGCAATAATCTGGAAAAACTTGGTTTTACTAAAATTCAATGCAGACTGCTGTTCATACAGTTCTTTTAAGTCAGTATAATCAACTTTTAATTCAATATAACGTACCAAACCTGCAGCAAACTCCGCCACTGTCGGCACAGCACCTAAACTAAACGCTTCTTCACGATGATCAAATAGCAGCAACTGTCCAATCGACTCACCATCAGTCTTGAGTAAATCCAGCGCAATTACACGCGCGGCTTCTATCCCCAAACTTGCAATATGCTTCACAAACTTCGCATATTGCGAATGTTGATGTTCAATCAGTTGCTGACCTTGAAAGAAAGCGTCTAACTGTGCAGTTGGATTGGCATGAAAAGCTTTAAAAACTTGATTGGTGGAATACCAGAAATAGGGCTCATTTTTAAAAGTTAAAATGGCATGATCGACTTGCAGCATTTGACGGGCAAACTTCAAAAAACCATCAATTTGGTTACTTGGCGTATGTACACCCAATAATAACGAGAGTGTGCAAGCACTGAGTTGCTCCGTTTCAGGACCAATTTCCAGCAACTGTATTTTCATTTTTGCCTCGTTAATTTAAAGTGTGCTGCCTTATGAATTATTTTCTCTGCAAAACTCGTCCATTGAATTCAGAGTTAACCTACAAACTTTAACACAAAATACAAGCTTTCAAACCCATTAAAAAACTGTGCCACAAATCGGCACCTCTTCTTTCGAGCTTGTTTTTTCATCTATGCATGAATAAGAGTTGAGATCACGATGAACCATGCTTTCAGAGGGATCAAACTGTGCTTCAAACCACCAAATAAAATACGCCGATTTTTGTAAAATTTAGCCCTTAAAAATAGATCTAAACTGTTAAAATCTAAATCAGACTTTTTAAATGTAAATTTCCATTCCTTTTTTGAAGACAATCTCAACTTCTATACAAGAATTTACATTGCATCACACTGAAAAAAACCTAAGCAACATATTGATAAACATATAAAATAAATAGACTAAATATATCCACCCATCATTTTCATCGGTTATTTATCAAACATTCGACTTAAGTCGAACCCTCAACTGGTTAATTTATAATAAAATATACATATATTTTTGATGTCATATCTTCATCATACGATTTGATTAGTATTTCAATACTAAATACTCAAGGCGATTTTTAGGTTTAAACTGGCTCATTTTTACATTAAGCCGTGTCTTGACTCGCACAAACGCGATAGATCATTTCGTAGCGAAATGGCGTCATCACTGTAATTACGTTGACTGAAATGCACAGAGAGTCGATACTCTCAAGGTTAAATTAGGCAAATCGGTTCGCAGGGGCTGAGTTATCATCTCGCTCCTAAAAAACTCAATCAAAGCAAGGGGCTATATATGGCTGGTGGAAAGTCAAAAATCATTTACACACTGACCGATGAGGCGCCATTGTTGGCGACCTACTCTCTACTGCCGATCATTGAGACCTTTACTAAGCCTGCTGGCATCGAGATTGTCAAGAGTGATATCTCTGTAGCAGCACGCGTACTCTCTGAATTCTCGGAATACCTAAGCGAAGAACAGAAGGTAGCCGACAACCTCGCAGAGCTTGGACGTCTCACGCAAGATCCAGATACCAACATCATCAAACTTCCAAACATCAGTGCTTCAGTTGCCCAGTTAGTTGCATGTATCAAGGAATTACAAGCAAAAGGTTATGCAATTCCTGACTATCCTGAAAACCCAACCACTGAAGACGAAAAAGCGATTAAAGCACGCTATGGCAAATGTCTTGGTTCAGCTGTAAACCCTGTATTACGTGAAGGTAACTCTGACCGTCGTGCACCTGCTGCAGTGAAAAACTACGCGAAAAAACACCCGCACTCTATGGGTGAATGGAAGCAATGGTCACAAACTCACGTTTCACACATGAATGAAGGCGACTTCTACCATGGCGAAAAATCGATGACGCTTGACCGCGCACGTAACGTAAAAATGGAACTCATCACTCAATCTGGTGAAACCATTGTATTGAAAGAAAAAGTAGCGTTACTTGATGGCGAAATCATCGACTCTATGTTCATGAGCAAAAAAGCGCTTTGCGACTTTTATGAAAAACAACTGGATGATTGTAAAGAAGCAGGCATTTTGTTCTCTTTACACGTAAAAGCAACCATGATGAAAGTTTCACACCCGATTGTATTCGGTCACTGTGTGAAAATTTACTATAAAGAAGCGTTTGAAAAACACGGTAAATTGTTTGAAGAACTTGGCATTAACGTCAACAACGGTATGGCGGGTCTTTATGAAAAGATCGAAACCTTACCAACTTCTTTACGTGAAGAAATCATCGAAGATTTACACGCATGCCAAGAACACCGCCCTGCACTTGCAATGGTGGATTCTGCAAAAGGCATCACCAACTTCCATTCTCCAAACGACGTAATTGTAGATGCTTCTATGCCTGCAATGATTCGTGGTGGCGGTAAAATGTGGGGTGCTGACGGCAAGCCTTATGACTGTAAAGCTGTAATGCCAGAGTCGACTTTCGCACGTATTTACCAAGAAATGATCAATTTCTGTAAATGGAATGGCAACTTCGACCCACGTACGATGGGTACTGTGCCAAACGTAGGTTTGATGGCGCAAAAAGCTGAAGAATACGGTTCACACGACAAGACTTTTGAAGTTCCTGCTGCGGGTGTTGCAAACATCACCGACATTGACACTGGTGAAGTGTTGATGACTCAAAACGTGGAAGAAGGCGATATCTGGCGTATGTGTCAGGTGAAAGACGCACCAATTCGCGACTGGGTGAAACTTGCAGTTACTCGTGCACGCAACTCTGGCATGCCAGCAATCTTCTGGCTTGACCCGTACCGTCCACACGAAAATGAAGTGATCAAAAAAGTTCAAAAATACTTAAAAGATCACGACACGACTGGTTTAGACATTCAAATCATGTCTCAAGTGCGTGCGATGCGTTATACGCTTGAGCGTGTTGCGCGTGGTTTAGATACCATTTCTGTAACAGGTAACATCTTACGTGACTACCTCACTGACTTGTTCCCAATTATGGAACTTGGTACTTCCGCGAAAATGCTGTCTATCGTTCCGTTAATGGCGGGTGGCGGTATGTATGAAACTGGTGCGGGTGGTTCTGCGCCTAAACACGTACAACAACTTGTTGAAGAAAACCACTTACGTTGGGATTCTTTAGGTGAGTTCCTTGCACTTGCTGCTTCTTTAGAAGAAATGGGGATTAAAGAAGACAATGCGCGTGCGAAGTTACTTGCATCAACCCTTGATCAAGCGACCAGCAAATTACTGGACAACGACAAGTCTCCATCACGTCGTACTGGCGAATTGGACAACCGTGGCAGCCACTTCTACTTGGCAAAATACTGGGCAGAAGCACTTGCTGCTCAAGACGAAGATGCTGAGTTAAAAGCGAAGTTTGCACCACTTGCACAAACTTTAGCTGAAAACGAAGACAAAATTGTTGCTGAACTTGCGGAAGTACAAGGTAAATCGGTTGATATCGGTGGTTACTACGCAGTAGATCAAGCTAAAGTGAATGCAGTAATGCGTCCAAGCGCAACATTCAATGCTGCACTTGAAACTATTTAATGCTATGACATCGCACTGATACAATTCAGTGCCTGTTCTACAAAAAACCAGTGCTTTCACGCTGGTTTTTTGTTGTCAGAAAATTGATAAAGACGGGATAAGTTAGCGATATCCTCAAATATATCCTTATTTCTTATTCTGTATGCCTATTTTTATTCATGAACCAAGAAAATCAAATTAAAGTAAGCAACAACCTTCTTATAAAAACTTTAAGATATTCAAATCATTGGATAAAGTTCAGACAATAAAAAAAGCCCCCAAGTCTTAATATGCTTGAGGGCTTTTCCTTTATATGGTCCCGAGGGTCGGACTCGAACCGACACGTCATCTCTGACAGCGGATTTTGAGTCCGCCGCGTCTACCAATTTCACCACCTCGGGTAGGTGTTGATGGGTATAATAAACTTTTTTGACAGCTTGTCAACGCAAGTTTTTTGCAATTGTTTAAAATTAAATCAGCTGTCATTTTTTTGATTTATAATCGACCAATTTCATCCATAAAACCTAAAAAAGCATATACTAGGCGCAGTTTTCCCAGTGTTCTAACTTTTTTTATCATGCAGCTTTCTGACTTTAACTTTAATCTCCCCGATGAACTCATTGCACGCTACCCGCTAGCCAGTCGTAGCGCTTCTCGCCTGCTGCATCTTGATGCTCAAGGTCAATATCACGACCATCAATTTACCGACTTACTGAATTTACTCGAAGCGGGCGATTTACTGGTACTTAACGATACCAAAGTCATGAAAGCACGTCTTAAAGGTAAACGTGCCACAGGGGGTGCGGTAGAAGTCTTGGTTGAACGTCTGCAAGATCAATTTATTGCCCATTGTCATATTAAAGCCAGCAACTCACCAAAAGCTGGTGCTGAACTGTTTATTGGGCCTGATGCTGTAAAAGTGACCGTACATGGTCGTCATGAAAACTTATTTATTGTCGAATTTTCACAGCCTATTTTAGACGTATTGGATGTCTACGGTCAGCTGCCAATTCCACCCTACTTTAACCGTGAAGCAGAAGCGATTGATACCGAACGTTATCAAACCGTGTTTAACGACCCGACAAAACTCGCTAGTGTTGCCGCACCCACTGCCAGCTTGCACTTTGATGAAGCCTTGCTGCAACAGTTAGCAGATAAAGGCATTCAAAAAACCTTTGTGACCTTGCATGTGGGTGCAGGTACATTTTTACCTGTACGTACCGAAGATATTGCCAATCACATTATGCACAGTGAATGGTGTGAAGTTTCTGAGGCTGCCGTAGCGCTGATTCGTGAAACCAAAGCACGAGGCAACAAAGTTATTTCAGTAGGTACAACTGCCACACGTGCCGTGGAAAGTGCAGCACAAGCTCATGCAGGCGAACTTGCGGCGTGGTCGGGTGATACGCAAATCTTTATTTACCCAGGTTATCAGTTTAAAGTGGTGGATCGTTTGATCACCAATTTTCACTTGCCTGAATCGACCTTATTAATGTTGGTGTCTGCGCTTTCGAGCCGTGAAAATGTCATGCGGGCGTATCAACATGCTGTGGCTGAACGCTATCGTTTCTTTAGTTATGGCGATGCCATGCTGATTGATCAAGCTCAAACTTAATTTTCAACCTGTTAAAACAATCGCCATGCCGCTCGATACCGTGCAACACTCCATTCATATTCGACGCAAGAAGAATCAGCGGGTATTTCGTAATATCGCGCGGTTATGGGATATTGGAAAAAAAGCGCAAAGCCATCAAGAAATTTTAGATGGTTTACACCCTTGGCAAGATGACATCACCCTCAAGTTTGAAAATGTTTTACCTGTCTTGCTTGGTATTATGGGTGTGTTGTTCTGTTTAATGCTCTTGATTCAACCAAGCAATATTTGGCTGCAATTTTGTTTACTGATTGGCGTAGTCTGTATTTTTTGGGCATTTATTACCTATGAGCAAGACGACCCCATTGAAGAAGTTATCACTTTTTTAGAACAGGAAAGTATTGCGCAGCGCTATCAACTGGCGTGGCAGCAACCGCCACAGTATCTTGCCCGAACTTTACAACCCGTTTATTTGATTGCCCATTTAAAAAGTCTGTTCCCTTTATTTAATTTAGGGAATCTGTCTAATGAAATTCGCCGTTACGCCAGTACTGTTTGGCAGGATCAACAAGGCAAGGAGCATCAGGTTTTGGTCTTTGAATATCGTTATGTCAGCGAAACCCGCATTAAAGATCAAAATGGCAATGACTATAAAGTGCGTGAAGTCGTGCGCTATTTATCCGGCGTATTTGTCTTTGATGTGCAGCTACAAGGTTTAGCCGTTACCTCAAACAATAAAACCTTTGGTGCGCCTTATCATGTTCCGTGGCATACCAGTGATATTCGCCTAAATCAAAAACTCAATTTTTTTGGTAGTGATGCAATTCAACTGGCGCGTACGCTCAGCCCTGCAATGGTGTTAAAACTAGATGATTTTTTTCAGCATCAACAAGGTGATTTATTATTTCACCCTGAGCGGAACACGCTGTGCTTTTTAGGCAATCGCAACCTGTTTGAAATTTCCAGTAAAGCAAAAAATATTCAAGATATTTCCGCATTGCGTGGACACTTACGCACTTTTAAATTACCTTATTTAGAACAATTACAGACAGATCTGGTCGATTTTCTAGACTAAGAAAATCATCTTGGGGCAAAGCATGGGTATCGCAATTTTTCTTTTGGTTGTTATCGTATTAGTGATTCTAGGCATCATGATTCGTAACAATATCGTACGCCACCACAACGCTACTATCCGCGCTTGGGCAGATGTAACCAGTTTTGAACGACAGAAATTAAAAACACTCGAAGAACTTGCGCCAGTAGTCGAACAATATGCAGGCATGGAAAAAAGCACTTTAGAAAAAGTGACTGAACTGCGCCAAAATATTATGAACCTAAACATCAACAATGCCGATGTTAATCAATTACAACGTGTTGAAGCATTAAGCAAAGAATTGATGCGCAGCTTGAATGTGGTGGTCGAAAATTATCCTGAGCTTAAAGCCGATCAACTGTATTTAAAAATGATGCATGAAATTGATGAGCAGAATGAAAATGTCGGTGCTGCAATTACCATTTATAACCGCAATGTCGAGCTATTTAATAATTATATTCAGGTCTTTCCCAACAACATAATCAATACTGCAACCACAGCCAAAAAACCAGTGCGCGCTTTTCGTGACAACAGCGCAGCGCAAAGTTTTGATTATCGTCCAAATTTTTAAGTTATTTTTGATATGTCAATAAAACAACAGGCACGAAGCTTGCTGTTTTTTCAGATTTCAACTAAACAGGTGACTGTGTCAGATACTGCACTTGATTACGCCCTTTATTTTTTGCCAAATACAATAATTCATCGGCTGAATGCAGAAAATCGACCACATTGTGATACTGCTGATTTTGATCATAGCTATTTACACCAATACTCACCGTGACTTGGGTCGTTTCCCTAGTCTTGGTATGTGGAATTTCTAGCGCATATACTGCCTGCCTAAAGTTTTCAGCAAGTTGTACAGCATCTGCCAATGGTGTTTCGGGCAACAGCACCACAAATTCTTCGCCACCAAAGCGAGCCACAAAGTCAGATGCACGCGCAAAATGTTGTTTAAGCAACTGTGCCACACTAATCAAACAATGATCACCCTGTAAATGCCCATGATTGTCGTTATAAGGCTTGAAATGATCGATGTCGATAAACAAGAGAGACAATGCATGTTGATGACGTGAAGCTCGTTTAAATTCATTCTCTATACACTCGCTGAGCGCCTTTCGATTGGCAACCAAGGTCAGCGGGTCTTGCAAGCTCAAAGCCAGATTTTTACGACTCAATGCTTCGAGTTCCAACTCCATCTGTTTACGTGCAGAAATATCAAACATAAACCCGATAATCGCCACAGTTTCGTCATTTTCACGAATCACATGCACCACATCACGAATCCAGACATAATCTCCTGTAGCGGTTAAGGCACGATAATCAGCTTCGTGGTCTGTACCTTGATCAGACAAACTCACACACATATTTACGGTCTTGTCTCGATCTTCAGGATGCATCCGATCAATCCAATCTTGTGCAGTTTTCCAACTGTCTTGCGTCCAACCCAGTAAAGACTCAATTTGTGGACCGATGTAGCTAAAAGCTTTGGTTTTCCAGTTAATCTGCCACGGAATTGCATTCGTGGTTTCCAAAAGCGTTTTATAGAATTGGTCTTCTTTTAGTGCACTGTTTAATTCACTCATAGCCCACCTCTATGAATTGATTTTAATTACAATTTAACAACTTAAGTGAGCTTTGACTACAATTTGTTTTGTCTTATTGACATTTTCTTCAACTTTGACAAACTCATAGAGTTAAGCAAAATATAAACAACAATTACTCCAAACATAAATCTCAAAATAAAAAGTAAGCCGATAAAGAAGAAATTACCCAGCGTATTCAGCAATTTTCCACCACGTAAGCACAATGGATTTGAGCAAAATATTCACTCTCAATTTTTACCAAGGAAAACGTATCTCAACTGGCAATTCTGTGCATAATCTAGGAAAATAGTGCACTTTTAGCATGAACAATCAGCGAACTGTTTTTTCGCCTTGATTTGGAACATATATGAAGTTTGAGAAATTAGGTCAGTCGGGGCGTGCCCGTCGTGGTCGTTTAACGCTTGCTCATGGTGTGGTCGAAACCCCTGTGTTTATGCCTGTGGGGACGTATGGCACAGTCAAAGGCATGCTGCCACGTGATATTGAAGAAATTCAGGCACAAATTATTTTAGGCAATACCTTCCATTTATATTTGCGTCCAGGACTGGAAGTGATTCAGCAACACGGCGGTCTACATGAATTCATCAAATGGGATAAGCCTATTTTGACTGACTCTGGCGGCTTTCAGGTGTTTAGCTTAGGTGCAATGCGTAAAATTAAAGAAGAAGGTGTGACCTTCCGCTCGCCTATTGATGGCTCAAAGGTTTTTCTTTCGCCTGAAATCTCGATGGAAATTCAACAAACTTTGAACTCTGATATCGTAATGATTTTTGACGAATGTACGCCTTATCCTGCAACGCATGAAGAGGCACAAAAATCGTTGCAATTGTCTTTACGCTGGGCAAAACGCTGTAAAACCCATCACCATGATGAACTACAAAATAGCAACGCGCTGTTTGGAATTATTCAAGGTGGTATGTATGAAGATTTACGTGATGAATCTTTAAACGGCTTACTCGAAATTGGTTTTGATGGTTATGCGATTGGTGGTCTTTCGGTGGGTGAACCGAAAGAAGAAATGATCAAAGTACTGGATTATTTACCAGCTAAAATGCCAGAAGATAAACCCCGCTATTTAATGGGCGTGGGTAAGCCAGAAGACATTGTTGAAGCAATTCGTCGTGGTGTGGATATGTTCGACTGCGTGATGCCAACCCGCAATGCGCGCAATGGTCATTACTTTGTCACCGATGGCTTGGTGCGTATTCGTAACAGTAAGTATCGTCATGACCAAAGTCCGCTCGATCCGCATTGTGATTGCTATACTTGTAAGAACTTTACCCGCGCCTATTTGTTCCATTTAGAAAAATGTGGCGAAATGTTGGGGTCAATGCTAGGCACGATTCACAACTTACGTTATTACCAACGCTTTACCCAAGGTATTCGCAATGCCTTAGATAACGGCACTTTCGATGAATTTGTACAGGACTTTTATGCCCGCCGTGGCTTAGAAGTACCGCCTTGTCCTGAAGATTAGTCTTTTCAGTATTTGCGCTGAGTAAAAAGACAAGGTAAATTGCAGAACAAACCCATTTATTATCAGATCACTGATCGCCAGTTTTTAGTTTAGGAAAATGAAATGAGCCTTTTTATTTCGACCGCTCACGCAGCAGGTGAAGCTGCACAACAACCAAGCCTTGTGGCTAACCTTTTAATGATTGCAGTCTTCATTGCAATTTTCTACTTCCTGATTTGGCGCCCACAATCAAAGCGTGCCAAAGAGCATCGCACACTGATTGAAAGCTTGGGCGTAGGCAGTGAAGTGGTATTCGCAGGTGGTCTTATGGGTAAAATCACTAAAATTGAAGGTGATTTTGCAGTGGTAGAGCTGAACCGTGGTGTAGAAGTAAAAGTACAACGCGCGAGTGTCATTTCAGTTCTTCCTGAAGGCACATTAAACAACCTCTAATCAAAAAGAGTCGTGCTCACGCACGACTTTTTCATTTTAAGAAGAAAATAAATGCGTTACCCAGCATGGAAATATCTGCTCATCCTTGTTGTTCTTGTGGTGAGTACATTATATGCCCTGCCTAGCTTGTATCCAGATGAACCTGCTGTTCAAATTTCAGGTGCCAAAGCTGGTACCCAAATTGATCAAAGCATCATACAAAAAGCAGAGCAAATTTTACAATCAGAAAATATTGCCAGTCATGACAACAGCTTTACCAACAATGCCGCATTGTTGCGTTTAGACACCTCAGAAGCCCAACTCAAAGCCAAAGAAGCTTTACGTCGCGGTTTGGGGGATGACTATGTCGTGGCGCTGAACCTTGCGCCAACCACACCAGAATGGCTACAAAAAATTGGTGCAAAACCAATGAAGCTAGGTCTGGACTTACGTGGTGGTGTGCACTTCTTATTAGAAGTGGATATGGACAAGGCCATCAGCCAACGTATGGAAACTTCAGCCGCCGATTTACGCCGTCAATTGCGTGACAACAAGCTGAAATTTAATAGCCTTTCGCTGAACAACAACACCATCACCCTACAGTTTGCCAACAATGCAGACCGTGATGCGGTAATGGATTTCTTGCGCCGTAACGGCAATGAGTACACTCAACAAGCGGTAGCGACAGCAGAAGGTTCGAGTTTACGCCTGACGTATACCGATGTACGCAAACAAGAAATTCAGTCTTATGCAGTCAATCAAAACTTGACCACACTGCGTAACCGTATTAACGAACTAGGTGTAGCCGAAGCCTTGGTGCAAACTCAAGGCAGCAACCGTATTGTGGTGGAATTGCCAGGCGTACAAGATACGGCTGAAGCGAAGCGTGTACTCGGTCGTACTGCGAACCTCGAATTCCGCTTGGTGTCTGACTTAAATGATCAATATATTGATCCGTACACAGGTCAGCTTACAGGTCCTGTACCACCTGGCACAGAAGCTTTTGCCTTTGAATCTTTGGACAGTGGCCGCCAAATATTATTGAACCGTAGTCGTATTTTAACGGGTGAGCGTGTTCAAAATGCATCAAGTGGCTTTAGCCAAGATACAGGCGGTGCAGAAGTTAACATTACCCTAGATGCTGCGGGCGGCAAGCTCATGGCAGATGCGACGCGCAACGCTGTGGGTAAACGTATGGCGGTATTGTTTATTGAAAATAAACAACGCATTAGCTATGTGACCGATGAAAATGGTACACAAACTGAAGTACGTACCCCGTACACCGAATCTGTCGTCATTAATGCTGCAACCATTCAGGCGGTATTGGGTTCACAGTTCCGTATTACAGGCCTAGATTCTCCACAAGAAGCCTCTGAATTGGCCTTAATGCTTCGTGCAGGTGCCTTAGCAGCGCCAATGTACTTTGTCGAAGAACGTGTGATTGGTCCAAGCTTGGGTCAAGAAAACATTGATAAAGGTGTATTGTCGACTCAGATTGGCTTCATTTTGGTGGCAATTTGGATGGTGGTGTTCTTCCGTCTGTTTGGTTTGATTGCCAACTTCGCTTTAGTGTTTAACTTAGCCATGATTTTAACCGTCATGTCTTGGATTGGTGCTTCACTCACTTTACCGGGTATTGCGGGTATCGTAATCACCATTGGTATGGCGGTGGATGCCAACGTATTGATTTGTGAGCGAATACGAGAAGAAATTAAGTGGGGGGCCTCACCAAAACAAGCCATTGTGGCAGGTTATGACCGAGCGTATAACACTATTTTCGATTCGAACTTAACCACATTCTTGGTGGCATTCATTCTGTTTGCGATTGGTACAGGTCCTATCAAGGGCTTTGCTGTGACGCTCATGATTGGTATTGTCTGCTCGATGTTTACTGCAATTACAGTCACCCGTGCAATTGTACAAATCATTTATGGCAAAAAACGTAACTTGAAAAAGTTGAGCATTTAAGGAGATCAATGATGACTGAGAATACTCAACTACCTTCAAAAAAATACGGTCGCCCTGATGATGAGCGCGTGATTCCGTTTATGAAGATAGCTTTGCCTGCGGCATTGCTTTCTATTCTACTTACGGTCGCCAGCATCTTCTTTATTGCCACTAAAGGTTTAAATTTAGGTTTGGACTTTACTGGCGGTATTGCGGCAGAACTTAACTATAGTAACCCTGTTAAAGCGACTGACGTATCTAATGCTTTAATTAAAGCAGGCTTCAATGACCCTGTGGTACAAACACTTGGCTCAGACCGCGACCTAATGGTGCGTATGCCTGTGCAAGAAGATGTAGAAGCCGAAGACCTAACCAAAGCGATTACCGCTGCGGTACAGTTACCAAATAATGCTGCTGCTGTGCCAAAGGTAGATGTGGTTGGCGGTCAAGTCGGTAATGAGCTGTACATACGTTCTGCTGGCGCTGTCGCTTTAGCCATGTTATTGATGTTGGTTTACGTCACCATTCGCTTTGAATTCAAACTGGCAATGGGTGCGGTACTGTCATTGTTCCACGATATTATTGTGACACTGGGTATTTTTGCCATGCTGCAATGGCCATTTGACCTGACTGTATTGGCAGCGCTATTGGCAATTATTGGCTTCTCACTCAACGATAACATTGTTGTATCTGACCGTATTCGTGAAAACTTCCGTAAAATCCGTGGTGCAACACCGCTTGAAGTGGTGAACATTGCACTGACAGAAACTTTGCGTCGTACCATTCACACCTCTATGACCCTGTTACTGGTTGTAGTCGCAATGATGCTCATGGGCGGTGATGGTCTGAAATGGTTCTCGATTGCGATGTTTGTCGGTGTATTTGTCGGAACATATTCATCTATTTACATTGGTACAGCCTTTGCCTTATGGCGCGGTTTGAACCGTCAGGACTTTATTGTTCAAGTCAAACCTGAATTTGAGGGTGAAGAGCAAGAAATTCCTTAATACATTTCTGTCGACAACAACACGCAAGCCTATCTTCGGATAGGCTTTTTTGTGCCTTGACGTTACGATATTTGATCTGATATTGCGATGTTAATGCTGAACAATATGAATTTGTGGAAACTGAAAGCCTGCGCAGGATGGCGCAGCTCGCCATGCCACAGTCAGCATATAGTCTGTTAAACGAAAGTTTTGATAAGCAAAACTCCCAATCTGTGGATGATGACAAATGCCGCCCTGTGCACTCGGATGCACACGGGTATCTAACTCATTTAGGCTTAAACGAATCCCTAAACCTGATGCTTTCAACACCGCCTCTTTGGTTGTCCAGACACGAAACCAATAATCGGCGTCATGTTCCAAATCTTGCCAGTATTTGAGTTCATTGGGATGAAACGCATGTTGTGCCAAGCCATCAAAACGCACATTACGGTCTAAGTCTTCAATATCTATCCCAACATCTAGCAACTCAAAACTGCTTGCCAATGCATAATGTTGACGGCTATGGCTATGGTTAAACTGCAATTGAGGGAATGCCATCAAAAATGGCTTGCCATGTGGGTTACGCTCAATATCGCTGTTTTGAATATCGTGTTTTAAGTACTCAGACAACAATTGATTCCGATACCGATAAATCGCCTGCTTTAGCTGTTGAATCTTTTCTGTTCGTGAATCTGTTGCAGCAGGAACAAAAATTTTATGAATAGGGCTCACATCTACATGAATTTTTTTATCTGTTTTACTCATCCCTGATCCTCCTATTCCTTTTGCTTCAACTCACAGCAAATTAAAATTGCCACTCTAAGGCATACAGAAAAAAAACCAGCACAATGCTGGTTTTTTTAGAAGCGATTTTGATTAACTACCCTGCACCAAACGGCGTGCACTGATAATACCTGGTTGCTGCTCCAAACGCGCCAACAAACGAGAAAGTTGCGCCAAGCCTTTGACCTCAATTAACAGTTTCATGTTGGCAATTCCATCATTCTCAGAAATGGTATTCACCTGACGAATGTTAATTTGGTCAGCAAAAATCACTTGGGTTAAGTCTTTGAGCAAACCGCGGCGGTCGTAGGCTTCCACCACAATCTGCACGCTTTGACCACGGGTGGGCTGCATTTCCCAGTCAGCTTCGACTGCACGTTCAGGCTCATTGCCAATCATGCGCACATAGTCTGAACACGCTAATTTATGAATACTCACGCCACGATTCAGAGTGATATACCCCGCAATCGCCTCACCATGCACTGGCTGACAGCATTGTGCGATATGCAGTTCAACGTTATCCAAACCATCAATCAAAATACCATGTGCCGATAAGGTATGGCTGGCACGTGGATTCAAAGTCGGCTTCAACACCAGCTCAGGTTCATCCTGATCTAAGTGCATGTGACGATTGACCTGATTAATTAAGGCATGCAAGCTAATATCACTATTGACCAGACCAATCAGAATGTCTTCACCTGTTTTGACGTTAAAGTGATTGCAATAATCATTTAAATCAATACTTTTTGGATGAATCGCCAAACGTGACAATTCTTTGTTGAGTACTTCACGCCCAACTTCGAGATTTTTACTGCGGTCTTGCTGTCTAAACCAATGACGCAGTTTATCGCGCGCACGTGCCGTTTTAATATAACCTAAAGAGTTCACCAACCAATCACGGTTCGGTTCACGGTCTTTTTTGGTCAAAATCTCAACCTGCTCCCCTGTTTTTAAGCTGTAGGTGAGCGGTACATAGCGCTGATTGACCCGCGCAGCATAACATTTGTTACCCACTTCGGTATGCACATGATAGGCAAAGTCCAGCACTGTTGAGCCACGTGGTAACTCTTTAATATCACCATCACGGCTGAACACATAAATTTTTTCAAAATCTTCAAACTCTTGGATTTGTTCAAAGTTTTCAGAATCATCATCTTCTTTATGTGCGCTAGCATCGTTACGTTCCTGATAATGCTCCAAAACAGAACGTAACGAATGCAAACGATGATTGAAAGAATGGTCTGTGGCTTTAGAACCTTCTTTATAATTAAAATGTGAACATACCCCAAGCTCGGCTTCTTGGTGCATATCCAAAGTACGAATTTGCACTTCAAGCGACTTGTTTTCTGCAATCACTGCAGTATGCAATGAGCGATAACCATTGGCTTTTGGATTGGTAATGTAATCATCAAACTGGTGCGGAATATGCCGCCACAATTGGTGTACGATGCCCAAAGAGTGATAGCACTCTGGAATGGTTTTCACCAAAACACGTACAGCACGAATGTCATAGAGCTGGTCAAAGCTGAGGCTTTTACTCTTCATTTTTCGATAAATCGAATAAATATGTTTCACCCGCCCACTAATTTCGGCATGAATACCGTTATTGCTTAGCTCTGTACGCAATTGCTCAATTACGCTTTGAATGTAATTTTCACGTTCTAAACGCTTTTCATTCAGCAATGTTGCAATTTCTTTATAGCGGTCTGGTGCCAAATAACGGAATGCTAAATCTTCGAGTTCCCATTTCAGTTGGGCAATCCCTAAACGGTGTGCCAATGGCGAGTAAATGGTTAAAATTTCCCGCGCCACACGCTCCTGACGTTCTTTGGAAGCAGTTGCCAACTCACGTAATGAATAGGTACGTTCTGCCAGTTTAATTAGCACCACGCGCACATCTTCCGTCATGGAAATCAGCATTTTATAAATGCCTGTTAAATGTTCACGCTGGTTATTATTAAAGTGGTCTTCTAAACGCTTATTTTTCTCAATCAGTTCAGACAACTTACCCATCGACAAGGTGCCTTTGATCAAGCCATAAACTGCTTCACCAAATTTTTCACGTACTTCATCTAACTTTAGGACATTTTCACGCACGCTACGATAGAGCACCGCCGCAGACAAAGTGTCTTCGTCAACATGCAAGTGCGCTAAGATATTTGCCATCTCAATACCTGTATACAGGGTATGCGATGGATGACTAACGTCTGTTTCCAGCTCTTTTTTCAGGGTATAACTGGCAACGCGTTCTAATTGTTCAAGTGCCGCCCCATCGTAAATCCCACGAACTCGGTCTAGCCATTCTGCTAAATCCTGTCGGGCTTGCTCGGCATGTTCTACAGTCGTTTCCTCAGACAGTTCATTTAAACGTCCAGGAAGTTGTTCACGTACTGTGACCATACCCTTCTCCTACCTCTATGTACTTCATATTATAAATCGTTTATTTGCTTTTCTTTCTCAAACAAGGCAATGGATTCGACATGTCCCGTATGTGGGAACATATCCATTACGCCTGCTTTTTTCAATTGATAACCCTGCCTGACCAATACACCAGCATCCCTTGCGAGTGTAGCTGGATTACAAGACACATAAACGATTCTATCTGCGCCAAATTTGGGCACATAATACATCACTTCCTCTGCGCCTGAACGCGGAGGATCAATTAATAATGCCTCAAATCCTTGATTTGCCCAAGAATGATGCGAAAAATCTTTTGTTAAATCTTGTGAATAAAACTTAACATTGTCCAAATCATTGGATTGCGCATTCTCTTGACCACGCTGCACCATTTGCTCTGAACCCTCTACAGCAACCACCTTTCCTGTTGCACCTACACAACGTGCAAGCGGCAATGAAAAGTTGCCTAATCCACAAAACAGATCAAGCACCCAATCACCTGATTTTAAGTTAAGCAAATCACATGCCAGCTTAACCATTTGTGGATTAATTGTAGAATTGACTTGGGTAAAGTCTTGGGGATGAAAGCCAAAACTCACATCAAAATCATCTAAACGATAATGCAAACGCATTGCTGCATGCGGATCATCAACCCGATGCAAACTGTCTGGACCTTCAGGCTGCAAATACAATTGCCAGTGTTTCTGTAACGCAAACTGCTGTAACTGGTTGATATCGGCTGCAGATAGTTGTTCTGTATGCCGCACCACCAAAGCAATCTCTTGATCTCCCATCGCCAATTCTATATGACCAATATGGGCCTTGCCTGTTAGACTTTGGAGTAGCTGCTTGATTCGTGTTAACGAACCAAATGCCTGATCCAACACCATACAGCGGTCAATTGAGGTCAGTTTATTGCTATTGCGCTCACGAAAACCGACCACCAATTTGTCTTGACTGGCAATATAACGCACCCCAACACGGGCTTTGCGGCGATAATCTTCACGCTGTGAACGCAAAGGCGCTAACCATTCTTCAGGCTGAATTTGCGCAAAATGTTGCAGATGCGACTGCAACACCTGTTGTTTGAGATGAATCTGCTCATCCAACTGAATATGCTGCATGCTACAACCACCGCAACGCTGATAATGTGGACATTGTGGCGTAACCCGTAATGTCGAAGGCTCACCCAGCACTTCTAGACACTCGGCTTCTTCTAAGCGTTTGTTACTATGCGTAATTTTGGCGCGTACTGTTTCACCAGGCAATGCGCCCTCTATAAAAACTGTTTTCCCCTGCTTCTCGGCTGGATGACCCGACTGAGCTGTGTAGTGTGCAATCCCGCGCCCTTCATGTGACAACGATTCCACCTGAAAGCAATATTCAGCCTGCTGCGTGGTACGGTTTTTACTGCGATGTTTCATATCAGTCTAAATATCGAAAGATGGGGAAGATTGAAAAGGCATCACGGATTCATTTGAAGGCGTGGTGACACTTTGTTCAGGAAAATCTGTACGGGTAAATTCAGTTTGCTGCGAACTGTGCTGCCACACGCTTAAAAAGTCTGCATGCTGCGGCTGGGTATGCAAATATTGAATGGTGTGCTGTACCCATAAAGTATGATCTTCAAGCAGTAATTGACCTTTGAGCAGCAGCCAACGCAGGTAAATGAGCCAAGTATTTAAGACATCGCCTTCACAATAACGCGTCAGTCTCGACCATTCACCGCTTTGCATAAATGCAGGAACATGATAGCCCGCATCTACACGCTTACCCGGAAAACCTAGCAAATACGCAATGTCATCCAACTTTTGGAAATGACGACCATTGAACATGGCCATCACATCCATTAAATCGACATGACGCTGATGGTAACGATTTTGATAATTGTTATAGCGTTTTTGCTGATCAATCTCGCCCTGATCAAATAAACTTGGCGCAGACAACCCGTGATACATGGCACGGAATAAAATCACTGGCAAATCAAACTGCGACCCGTTCCAACTGACCAAAGTCGGATGACGCTTATCAAAAATAGACAAAAACTTTTTCAGCATTGTCGCTTCGCTGTCGTGTTCACGGCTAAAGGAAAACAGCTTCATGCCGTGTTCATCAATCCACAAGCCTGAAATACACACAATTTCGTGCAAGGGCAAACGCTGAAAATCGGTTCCAGCTTCTTGGCGACGCAGTTTCATCAACGCCTGTTCAAGTTCAGCCTCAGGCAAATCCAGCTGATATAAATGCGCGCCTGATTTCAAATCGGTAACGGTTTCTATATCGAAAATCAGCACAGGTAAACGCATACGATTTTACTCAGTCAGCTACAAAGAAATGAATGCTTTTCGGCTATTCAGGGTCTTGAACAGAGAATAACCCTGTCGATAAATAACGGTCACCACGGTCACAGACAATACAAACAATGACTGCGTCTGGATTTTCTTCGGCAATTTTTAAAGCAGCCCAAACCGCCCCACCCGATGATGTGCCTGCACTGATACCTTCTTTTTGCGCCAATTTACGCATGGTTTTTTCCGCTTCAATTTGCGGAATATCAATAATACGGTCAACACGGCTACGGTCAAAAATGGTGGGTAAATACGCTTCAGGCCAACGGCGAATCCCTGCAATACTTGAACCATCTGAAGGTTGTAAACCAATAATTTGAATCTCTGGGTTTTGTTCCTTTAAGTATTTAGACACGCCCATAATGGTGCCTGTTGTACCCATAGAGCTTACAAAGTGGGTAATTTTACCGCCCGTTTGCTGCCAAATTTCAGGCCCTGTGGTCAGGTAATGTGCTTCAACATTATCTGGATTCCCAAATTGGTTTAGCACCAAGCCTTTGCCTTCGCGCTGCATTTGCAAAGCTAAATCACGTGCGCCTTCCATACCTTGTGCTTTGGTTACTTCAATCAACTCTGCACCATAGGCACGCATGGCATCTTTACGCTCTTGGCTCATATTGTCAGGCATGATCAGCTGCATTTTATAGCCGCGCATGGCTGCTACCATCGCCAAAGCAATGCCTGTGTTACCACTCGTTGCTTCAATTAAAGTATCGCCCGGTTGAATTTCACCGCGTTTTTCTGCCTGCATAATCATGTTATAGGCAGGACGATCTTTAACAGAACCCGCAGGGTTATTGCCTTCCAGTTTTGCTAAAACCGTTGCCTGCGTATGACTTGCCAAACGCTGCAAACGCACTAATGGGGTTTTGCCCACATAATGATCTAACAAAAATTCATCACTTTGGAAATCTGGTTGGGTATCACGCATGCTCTGCACCAATATCAAGGTGGGCTTATTGTATGAAAATTTGCACCTTCCTGCACGTTTTTCGCAGGCTTTTTATCAAAACAGCACTAGTCTGCCGACAATTTATGCATCACTCACCGCCTGCACAATTCTATGCAAGATGAACACAGTTTCAGATTGTCTTTTGCGAGATGAATGCAAAAATATACACACAGATTAATTGCAAGATAAAGCTGCACCGTACACGTCTAACAGATGAAAACACAGTCTGTAGAAATAAAGCGTGCTAAACTGCCAAACATAGGGATTAAACTGCGTTAACCATGTCAAATATCAATAAAAAGTTATTTAAGCGCTTACATTTAAATCATGCTTATGGACAGTTGATTGCACTTATTTTTGTGCCAATTATGGTTTTGGCATGCGTCGGTACCATGTTGGTTCTTTCTGAAACCTCTAACGCAGCCAAAGCACAACAGCGGCAAATGGCGATTGCGATTTTAACTCGATTTGAATTACCGTCTGAAGCAGCCCTAGATCAATTGTCTAGCTTCCCATGGAAGTACGAAGAAGCACGTTCTTATATGCAAAATATGATGAACGAAAAGCACTTGATTCGTACTGCACTGATTGATGCTTCAGGTACACGCCGTTTAAGCATGGGTTTTCAAGACCAAGCCGAATGGCCCAAGTTCCCTAAAAATGCCGAATTTTTTGGCCCAATCCTGTATAAAAATAATCATGTGTATGGCATGCAAATTCAGCAAGACGTCAATCGACCTGCATGGTTGCTGATTGAACTAGACAATCAACCGCTACAAATTGCCCACTATCGGGTCATGATTGTATTAATTGCCACAGGCTTGCTGACCCTATTGTTGTTATTGCTGTGTCTGAATTTCTATTCTCGACGCTGGATTGCACCTATGTATGAAATCCGCATGCAGCTACAACGCCTGAATGCCGATACGCTCGATCAACACATGGTCATTAACAGTACTGGCGAATTACGCTTATTGCAGCGTGATATTGCCAATCTGGTAAAACGCCTGCATTTCAGCTTTCTTGAACTCAAAGAACACACCGAACAAACTGAAGATGACTTGCGTCGCACCCTCGATACTTTGGAAGTGCAGAACATTACTTATCGTCAGGCACGTGACCAAGCGATTTCTGCCAATCAGTCTAAATCGGTATTTTTAGCCAACATCAGTCACGAACTCAGAACACCGCTGAACAGTATTGATGGCTTTATTCACCTGTTATTGCGTCAGGAAAACCTAAGCAATGAGCAGAATTTGTATTTACAAACTATTCGTAAATCATCGGCGCATCTTTTAGCACTCATTAATGACGTGTTGGATTTTTCCAAAATTGATGCAGGCAAACTGGAACTGGATACCGCACCCTTTGATTTAGAAGAAGCCATTTTTGATGTGATGGATATGCTCTCACCTTTGGCTGCGCAAAAACACATCAACATGGCCTTTTATTTTGCCGATAACGTGCCGCAATATGTGCTGGGCGATGCTTTACGTTTCAAGCAAATTTTAACCAATTTAATTTCCAATGCGATTAAATTCACCCCCGATGGTGAAATTATTGTACGGGCGCGGGTAGAACATGATGATATTGGACAATGCCTCATCCACTTTAGCGTCCAAGACAGCGGCATTGGTTTAAGCGGCACAGACCGTAAAAAACTGTTTGAGTCGTTCTCTCAAGGTGATACTTCGGTCACGCGTCAATTTGGTGGTACAGGCTTAGGCTTGGCTATTTCTAAACAGTTGGTGCATTTGATGCAAGGTCAAATTGGCTTTGAAGACAATCAGGAACGCGCCCCAACCGAAAAAGGCTCGACCTTCTGGTTTACTGCCATGTTTGCAGTAGATGAAGCGCATGCTCAGCAACATCCAAGCTTCAAAGAGATTCAAGTGGTATCCTATTTAGCACACCCTGCCACAGCAAATGTCTTGCGTCATTATCTTGAAAATTATGCTGTGCAACATATTGAAGCCGCTTCAATTTTAGACTTATTTAGCCGCTTAAAAGATGTATCTAGCCTACAAGACAACACTTGGTTGATTGTTGATCATAGTGGCGACACCGAAGCTTTATTAAAAGAAATCCGTACCCGTTATCAAGGCAATTTGGCGGTGTATGGCTATCAAATGGCGCTAGATCCAAGCCTGTTAAATGAATATCGTGCGCGCGCTTTATATCAACCGCTCAGTCGTTCAGCCTTAATTGAATTACTCAGGAATGAAAATAGTTTTGATGAACAGGATTCTGCATCATTTGATGGTAAAGGCCTGCACGTTTTAGCGGTGGATGACCATCTACCAAACCTGATTGTACTCGAAGCCTTGTTGGGTGAACTGAATGTGACCACCACCAAAGCGCAAAGCGGTCAGGAAGCTTTAGGGATTTTGCAGCAGCGTATTGAACAGGGACAGCAACCATTTGACCTGATCTTTATGGATATTCAAATGCCTGTGATGTCAGGGGTAGATACCACTCGTGCGATTCGTTCTTTAGAATCGACTTTGGAAAATCACAAACGCTTGCCTATTATTGCCCTCACCGCGCATGCACTTGCCGATGAGAAGCAAAAATTACTCAAAGTCGGTATGGATGACTACGTCACCAAACCGATTCAGATTGAACAAATCATCCAGATTTTAACTCATTGGACGACACAAAGTTTTAATAAACTACCCGCAGTCGAAAAAGCCATTGTAATTGAAGCATTAGATCCACAGGTGTTGGATTGGCAACAAAGCCTGATGCTAGCTGCCAACAAAGAAGACCTTGCAGTGGATTTACTAAAAATGTTGGTAGATAGCTTTGCCACAGAATTACATGAAATAGAGCAGCTGATTGAACTGGAAGATTTCCCGCAACTCGAACATGTGTTGCATCGTCTGTATGGCGCAACCCGCTATGTTGGCACACCAAACCTGCAAGAAGCGACAGGCTCATTTGAACAGTTTGTATCGACCTTGCGCAAGGAACGTCGCAAAGCCGATGATCTGTTTGTACAAGAGGTCTTAAATCGTTATCAGGAATTACAAACCTGTATACAGCAAGTTGAACATGCAGCAGAACATATTTTTGCGCAACATACAGCAACCAGCTCATAGTGAATAAAGTAGGATGAATAGCATTTCCTCCAAGTAAAAATAGCGTTTTTAAATACAAGTTTCACAAAGTGCAACACATGATTTTTAGGAATCGTTTCAGGCAGAGCCCACCGTTTTGGCCGTGACTCTGCTGTCATTTATCTTGGGTCTGTGCATGCTATGCTTTGCTGAGTAAAAACAAGAGCTCACATCATGACTTTACTTCGAATCGAAAAAAATAATGGCATCGCCATAGTTTCCCTGAACCGCCCAGACAAACGCAATGCCATGAGTTTTGCCCTACTCAAAGAATTGGTGCGCACTGCAGAAAAGCTTAAAAAAGACCGCAGCTTACGTTGTGTGATTTTAACAGGCGAAGCAAACGTATTTAGTGCAGGCATTGATTTAGCCGACCTCAACAATCCTCAAAATCGTGCTTTTGCAGCGTGGGAACTGATTAAACCAGGACAAAGCCTATTCCAAAAAGCATTTTTGGTTTGGCAGGAGTTACCTGTACCTGTCATTGCAGCAATGCAAGGTTATTGTTTTGGCGCAGGCATGCAACTGGCGTTGGCTGCCGACATTCGTATTGCGCATCCTGACACACAAATGTCGATCATGGAAAGCCGCTGGGGCTTAGTGCCAGACATGGGACTCAGCCGCTCTTTAAAAGGTTTAATTGGTTTAGACCTTGCCAAAGAATTAACCCTCACCGCACGTATTTTTGATGCGAACTATGCTAAAGAAATTGGTTTAGTGACACATCTTGCCGAGAACCCATTACAAAAAGCACAAGTGCTTGCCGAAGAAATTGCACAGCGCTCCCCAGATGCATTGGCTGCAGCTAAACAAGTGCTGGATGCCATGGAACATTCTCCAAATAAATCTTTACGTTTAGAAAAAATTTGGCAATTAAAATTATTGCTAGGTAAAAATAGCCAACTGGCACGTAAAAAGGACAAGAATCCTGAAGTGACCTTTGCACCGCGTCAGTTTTAATGCAGTTCAGACACAACAGACTTTGACCAAAGGCTAAATTGACATTTCAAGCCAGACTTGTACTGTAGGCAAAAATGGAGAATCAGCGCTATGCATTTTGATCGTGACACAAAAATCGCTTTTTTAGGTATGGGACTTATGGGGACGCGCATGGCAACCCGCTTAGTTCAGGCAGGTTTTGAGGTCGCGGTGTGGAATCGTAGCCCTGCGGCTTGCGAATCTGTGCTCAGTCTGGGGGCAAAACCGCTGCAATTGAGCGAGATCGGACAATATCCAGTGATCTTGAGTTGCCTTGCCGATGATCATGCTGTCCAAGCCGTATTTGATCAAATCGAGCCATTTTTGACTGCTCAACAAGTCATTGTCGATTTTTCCAGTTTGTCTGTAAATCAAACCGAAAAGCTAGCGCAGCAAGCCAATCTCAAACAGGTCACATGGATTGACTCGCCTGTTTCAGGAGGTACAGCAGGAGCTGAACAAGGCAGTTTGGTGATTTTTGCAGGGGGAGATGCAAACACCATCGAAAAATTAAGCCCGATTTATGATGTGCTGTCACAACGTGTGACTCGTATGGGCGAAACAGGCACAGGACAAGCCACTAAAATCTGCAACCAACTGATTGTTGCTGCCAATAGCACCCTGATTGCCGAAGCCGTTGCCCTAGCTGGACAGGCAGGCGTAGATACTCGTTTACTTGCACCTGCTTTGGCGGGTGGTTTTGCCGACTCAAAACCGTTTCAGATTTTAACGCCACGCATGGCAACCCACAGTTTTGAGCCTGTGCAATGGAAAGTCCAAACCCTATCTAAAGATTTAAACAATGCCTTACAACTGGCAGCGCAATTTCAGTTACAGATTCCTGTGGCAGAAAAAGCCTTTTCGCAACTTCAAGCCCATCAAGCCAAGGGTTTTGCAGAAGCAGATTTAGCCACGATTATCCATCAAATCGAAGCTTAATCGGTTTGATTCCTGATCCACCCTTTGCTTGCAAGGAGCATCTGCATGTCTAAACTGGCGGTTAATCTGTCAATGATTTTTACCGAAGTGCCTTTAATCGAACGCTTTGCCCTTGCACGTGAACATGGTTTTCAGCATGTTGAAATTCAATTTCCCTATGAGCTGAGTATTGAGCAAATTCAAAGCCAACTCATACTCCATCAACTTAGCCTGTGCTTAATAAATGTCCCTGCAGGCGACCTCATGCAAGGCGGTAATGGTTTGGCGGGCGTACCCGGAAAAGAGATTGAATTTCATCACGCCCTAGAGTTAGCTATCCGTTATGCCACAGCGTTAAATATCCCTAGCGTCAATATTTTGGCAGGCAAACAACCTGTCGATGCCGATTTACTGCCTTGCTTAAACACGTTGGCAGAAAACCTAAAACTGGCCTGCTCGATGCTCACTCAACATCATATTCAGCCTGTATTTGAAATGATTAATGGCACCGACATGCCACGCTTTTTAGTACAAAATATTGCGCAAGCTCAAGAGATGCTAGAAGCAGTCAAACATCCTGCTCTTAAAATGCAATACGACTGTTATCACATGGCGATGGTGGGCGAAGATGTACTGAGTGCATTGCAAGAAAACATTCAGGATATTGGTCATATCCAATTTGCCGACAATCCAGGACGTCATGAACCCGAATCAGGCGAGTTAGACTATGCTGCTATTTTTAAATGGTTAAAGCACAGTGCTTATTCAGGCTATATCGCTGCAGAATACCGCCCAAGTCTTGCGTCACATCAATCATTTGCATGGAAAGACAAATATTTTGCCTCGCCTTAAAATGGTTAAAATTAAACCGATTTGAAATTTCAAGCTAAAACAGCTATATTAGATGATGAATAATTTTAGGAAATTATACACCCCATGAATTTAGAACCATCGCCCGGCGCTTCTAATTCTCACGATCTTGCAATGAATACCCAAAAGCATGACGTACAAACTTGTCTTAAAGTTGTACATGAAGCTCTCCTTGATATAAAAGCCAAAGAAATTGTTGAACTTGATGTCAGCAGCATCAGCAATGTTTCAGATGCCATTGTGATTGCTAGCGGCACTTCAACTCGCCACGTAAAATCTATTGCCGATAATGTTGCCGAAGAAGCGCGCAAAGCAGGCTTTCGCCCAATCGGTATTGAAGGTGAACGTGATGCTGAATGGATCCTCATCGACCTTGGTTATGTTGTGGTTCATTGTATGCTTCCAACAGCGCGTAAATTCTATGACCTAGAAAGCTTATGGCGCAATCCTACAGATACTGACTCTGTAGCGTAAAAACCAAATATTCAAAAAAGCGACCTGTGTAGGTCGCTTTTTTATTGCCTGCATACGACTAGAGCAATTGATGCAAATCGGCCTCCGGATATTTCGCTTTAATCATTAGCCGAGCTTGCGCAAATACTTGATCTGAACGTTGTGGTCCATAAAACTCACACAGCACCTGATATAAACTGGTAATGGCCTTGGCATAATCTTTGGCTTGTGCACGATCCATCATCGCAAGTGTCGTGTTGTACATCGCACTGGAGTCATTCAGCAAAATACGATCTCTCAATAATTGCATTTTCAACGTATCAAAAAAGTCATCTGTATCTTGCTCAAGCACAGCATGCAGCACCTCAGCAACAAAATCGATATAGGCATGATATTGCGCTGAAACGTTGACGGTTTGTGCCTTCGTATTGGTCTGCAATAACTCATCTTTTTCAATGATGGTCAGCTCATATAATACTTGTTTGAGCATTTCTTTACGGTTTTGCTTAAGCTCTTCTGTGGTGCAAATTTCACTTAAAAATCGATTGAGCACAAAGGCTGGTTTTGCACTGTATTCCTGCTCCCAATAGCCTACCACCTGATCTAAACGTGCCCCATGAAAATAGTGTTGGAGTGCACGTTGAATGGCTAAACGACGTTGTCCAACATTCAGGACTTCTGCATTCATCTTGAATTACCTCCTCATTTAATGGCGTTTGGTGATGTCATCAGTTTCACAGGTAATATCACGCTGAAATTCTGGATAAGACAGTTCCGCATGCTCGGTATAATCTAAACCACGCTGCTCATGCTGCGCACTGACACGTAAGCCGCCCAAGACGACATGCAAGGTTTTAAATACAATAAATGACACTCCAAACCCCCATGCAAAGGCCGCAAACACCCCCATGGCTTGTACAAGAATAATCTCGGTATTAAACATATTGCTTTCAAAGAAGAGCCCTGCAGCGAGTGTGCCCCATGCCCCGCAAAAGCCATGCACGGTGACTGCATCGACTACATCATCCACTCGGAGTTTTTCAAGCAGTGCAGGCAAAATGCTGACCATTAACCCTGCGACCAAACCGGTCAGTACAGCGAACATCGGACTCATAGTCGCACAACCCGCAGTAATGCCGACTAAGCCCCCAAGCGATGCATTAATCGTGGTTTTGATGAGAATCGCTTTACGCATCAGGAGTGCAAATAACATATAAGCCACTGCAGCGGAACATGCTGCTAAGTGAGTATTTAAGGCAATACGCCCGATGCTGACATTGGCATTGACCGTGGAGGCAGCATTAAAGCCAAACCACGCAAGCCATAAGATAAAACCACCCAAGGCAATTAAGGGCAAGTTATGCCCAGGCAAATGATGCACTTGACCATGACGCCCAAAACGTCCAATTCGTGGGCCGAGCACGATAATGCCTGCAAGCGCGACCCATCCTCCAATCGAATGCACCACCGTAGAGCCGGCAAAATCAATAAAGCCCATGGCTTTGAGCCAACCCTCTCCTGCAAATAAGCTCCCCCACGCCCAACTGCCAAAGACCGGATAGATCAAACCATTGACCACCGCCGCACTCACCACATAGGCAACAAAGCGAATCCGTTCAGCCATTGCCCCACTGGCAATGGTGGTCGCAGTAGCAGCGAACATCATTTGAAAGAACAAAAGATTCCAATGCCAATCATCAAGCTGATTCGGTAAAAAATGCGATGTCCCTAACCAACCACTTTGGTTGACCCCAAACATCAAACCAAAACCCACAATCCAAAAGACCAGCCCACCCAAGCAGGCGTCCATATAATTTTTCATTAATACATTGACGGTGTTTTTACTACGTACCGAACCACTTTCAATCATGGCAAATCCGGCTTGCATAAAGAACACCAAAATTCCGCCCATAATCACCCACACACTATCGAGTGAAATACGAATCTCTTGAATATTTTGAATCATTTCAACTTGCTCTGCTGCATAAGCAGGTAGAGCCAATACCCCAATGAACAACGCAATATAATGATTTATTTTCATGCAACACCCCTACCTTTTAAACAGAGAAATGCAAGAACAATGCCATTTATTACGGATTCTTCTGAGCATTTAAAAAATATATTTTTATTATTTTTCAAAAATTTAAATCACAAAAATAAAATCCGAACCTGTTTAATAGTTATTTATTTGCACGAATTCCGGCTCTCATCAAACATACCCAAAAGATGAGCTACATAAGTGAAAATATTTCAGGCATAAAAAAATCCCCCTTTGAATAAAGAGGGATTTTTTTAGAATCGAATGATTGAGAGAATTAGTGACCTGTACCATTAATGGCTTTAGTCATATCTTCCACCACTTTCTTGGCATCACCAAAGATCATCATGGTCTTGTCGTTATAGAACAAGTCATTGTCTAGACCGGCATAACCTGTTGCCATAGAGCGCTTGATGACCATAATGGTACGTGCTTTATGCGCTTCAAGAATTGGCATACCGTAAATTGGCGAGTTTGGATCATCTTTTGCCGCAGGGTTAACTACGTCATTCGCACCAATCACCAACACCACATCTGTAGCAGGGAAATCTGAGTTGATTTCGTCCATTTCCAAGATATCTTCATACGGTACATCAGCTTCTGCAAGCAATACGTTCATGTGACCTGGCATACGACCTGCCACTGGGTGAATCGCAAAGCGAACTGTTACACCTTGCTCTTTCAACAAGTTTGCCAATTCTTTTACAGCATTCTGAGCACGACCTTGTGCCATACCATAACCAGGTATAATCACCACGCTGTCTGCATTTGACATCAAGAAGCCAGCATCATCAGCAGAACCAGAACGGTAGTTACGTTGTACTTGCTCACCAGCGCCAGCAGTCGGTGCTGCTGCACCACCCATCGCACCACCAAACAATACGTTGATGATTGAACGATTCATCGCTTTACACATAATGTACGACAGAATCGCACCCGATGAACCTACAAGTGAACCCGCAACAATCAGCATGTTGTTTTCAAGTGTGAAACCAATCCCTGCTGCAGCCCAACCTGAGAATGAGTTGAGAAGTGATACCACCACTGGCATATCACCACCACCTACAGGTGCAATCCATACCCAACCAAATGCAAGTGCAAGACCAGTCATTGCCCAGAATGATGTCATGTTTCCAGTCAAGAAGAAGTGGATACCAAAACCTAACATGGCAATGAAAATCAATGCTTGAACAGGTTTAACCCATGCACCTGAAATGGTTTTTGCCCATTTCTTTGCAGCCAGTTTGCCGTACGCAAATACAGATGCTGTAAAGGTAATTGCACCCACGAAACAACCCACAAACAATTCAAATAAATGAACTTTGCTCATTTCATGGAAATTAATACCATTTGCAGCCAATAGGTCTGGACCTAATTCCACCAACTTGTTGTTGTGAATAATTGCCGCAATGGCAATTAAAACTGCTGCCAAACCCACCAAAGAGTGCATCAGTGCAACTGTTTCAGGCATTTGAGTCATAGGAACAGTACGTGCGCGGGCAATACCAACGATTGCACCTAGAACCATAGCACCTACGATCATCCAAACCACTGGATTATCGGCTACAAAGAATGTGGTCAATACGGCAATTGCCATGGCGATCATGCCGTAGCGGTTACCTGCAATTGCTGTTTTTGGACCAGACAAACCACGAAGCGTTAAGATAAAAAGTACAGCCCCGATTAAATAGAACCAGTCTGCATATTCACGAATAAATTCCATGCATTAGCCCTCTTTTTTCTTTGCTTTTGGTTTGAACATTTCCAGCATACGTGCCGTTACTGCGAAACCACCAAAAATATTGATACTTGCCAAGAACACAGCAATAGCACCCAGTACACTCACCACGTTAATGGTTTGAAAATCGACACTACCTTCTACACCAACCATTGGTAAGCCAACAGTTTGAATCATCGCACCCACGATAATGATCGAAGACAGCGCATTGGTTACCGCCATAAGTGGCGTATGCAATGCAGGCGTTACGCCCCAAACCACGTAGTAACCTACGAAAATGGCAAGGACAAAAATCGTAATTGTTTCAACCATGAGAGTTCTCCTTAACCACGCTTTAACAGCACTTGACCGTTATGAGTGACTAGCAACGCTTTCTGAATTTCTTCTTCAGGATTCAATGCGAAGTTCTTGTCGTTATCAAATAATGTTTCAACAAAATTCAACACATTACGCGCATATAGTGCAGATGCTTCTGTAGATACAGTCGATGGAATGTTTGGAATACCCAAAATTTTCACACCATTGGCAGTCACAACAGTTTCACCGCATTGTGAACCTTCGACATTACCACCCGTCTCAACCGCCATATCTAAAATCACAGAACCTGGCTTCATTTTTGCCACGGTTTCTGCTTTGATTAAACGCGGTGCATCACGACCTGGCAATAACGCAGTGGTGATCACGATGTCCGCATTAGAAACTGCTTTATCGACAATCACAGCTTGGTCTTTAATGTATTGTTCACCAGGCATCCAGCCATAACCATTTTTGGCAGCATCGGCAGCTTTTTGTTTTTCTTCTTCAGACATTGGTACATCTAGCCACTTACCACCTAAAGATTCCACCTGATCTTTTGCCGTTGGACGCAAGTCAGTTGCTTCGACTACAGCACCTAAACGCTTCGCTGTTGCAATCGCTTGCAAACCAGCAACACCCACACCCATAATCACAACACGCGCAGGTTTTACAGTACCCGCTGCCGTCATTAACATTGGGAACATGCGTTGATATTCTGCGGCAGCCAACAACACAGATTTATAACCTGCCAAGTTGGCTTGTGATGACAACACGTCCATATTTTGCGCACGCGACAAGGTACGTGGCAAAAGCTCTAAAGCAAATGCAGATACCTGAGCGGCAGCAAATTGGTCTAATTCAGTATTACGGTAAGGATCGAACATCGCTACCACAGTGCTGTTCGGTGCAAGTTTTTGAATTTCCTCACCCTTTGGGGCACGAACTTTCAAAATCATTTGGCTACCACGATAAGCATCATCTGTCATGGTCGCACCTACTTGTTCATAAGCGCTGTCGATATAAGCGGCTTTTACGCCTGCACCACGTTCAATGACTACGCTATGACCCGCGCTAATCAACTTCTTTACTGTTTCTGGCGTCGCAGCGACACGATTTTCACCGACAACAGTTTCGGTTGGAATTCCGATCTGCATGAGCGTTCCTCAAGCTGGTTTTTCTTAAGTCAACATCGTGGATAACGATGCTTTCCCCTCAGGATAAGTTTTGTTGAATTTTTGGATTCTAATGCAACAATTTTAAATTACCACCCAATATTTATTAAATAAATACCGATATTTTGAACTGATAATTCATAAAAATATTGTTGCGAGATATAATTGATAGGTTTTGCTTCTTGAATATAAGTCTAATTATTCAGCAAAACTCCGATTTGAAGTGTCTAAAAGAAAAAAAGCGATGCTTTGAGCTTGCAGTTGACCACATTTAAATGAATTAAGCATTGATCATTCTGACACGCATTTCACTTAAATGGGAAAATCCGACTTAACGCTAAAAGATTGCATATCTATACATTTAAGCGCTAAAAGCAAAAACTTAAACACCAAATTGACTTTTTTGACAATTTTTACACCGCACAACAAGGATCAATTTAGAAGTGTTTTGTGCATCTGAAAACCTTAGAAAAACCTACCTTTGCCTAATCATTAAAATCTAAAAGTGGCAACAGCAAAACTTTTAAACCCTCTGTAAATTTATTCAGTGCATGTCTAAGTTGACCACTATTATTTTTTTAATTTTATTTAAACATCATTTTGTCTGATGATGGATTTTGTCTGTTTTGCAATATTTCCACCCAATTTGCACCATTATCGCGCACAATTGATTTATTCCACTTTTCACAAAATTTATGCCATCTCAAGCAGACCATTTGCATAAAATCAGCTATGCTTGCTCAAACACGGCACACAGTTTTATCCATGCAGTCGCATCTGTCTTATCTATCATACAACTTGCATTTGTGTGCGCGGCATGTATCACTTTTCTTGCATCCACCTTGCTCGACAGCATTTTTCATGATTAGACTTAACGCCACACAATCGGGCTCAATCTTTGCTTTATTTGCTGCCTTTTTGTTTAGCACCAAAGCCATTTTTATTAAACAGGCTTATGCGCTTTCCACGCTGGTCGATGCAACTGTACTCATGGCTTTACGCATGGCAAGTGCCCTGCCTTTCTTCTTGCTGATTTGTTGGCTCAATCGCCATCACAGTCGCAACATATCTACACGCAATTGGGTGCTGCTGATTTTTGCAGGTTTGATGGGCTATTATTTTTCCAGCTGGTTGGATTTTTTAGGTCTGATGTTCATTAGTGCCTCATTAGAACGCATTATTCTGTTTTTATACCCAACCCTCACCGTTCTGGCGTCGAGTGTGATGTATCGGTAGAAACTTAGCTGGCTGAGTCTGTTTGCAATTGCTCTGAGTTATGGCGGAACAGTGATTGTGATGTTACAGGAACAGTGCAATACTCCGCACGACACGTATTTTTGGTTGGGCAGCAGTTTGGTGTTTGCCAGTGCGGTGTGTTTTGCAGGTTATTTATTGCTGACCAAAAGCTTGATTCAGCATTTTGGTTCATGGAATTTTACAGGTCTGGCGTTAAGTATTGCCTGCATTGGTACACTTACGCATTACAGTTTGGTCACACCCAATCCACTGGGACTGATACAACAACTGCCTTTAGAAGTGCTGGGCTATGGCATAGCTTTAGGGATATTTGTCACAGTCTTGCCCACCTTACTCATGGCGCACAGTATCGCCCGTTTAGGTGCGGCACAATCGGCCATGATTGCTTCAATTGGACCGATCTTGACGATTTTCTTGGCCAAAGCATTTTTAGGTGAACACGTAAATGGCATACAATGGATCGGCTGCATTCTTAATATTGTAGGCGTGATGATCATCACCTTGTCCAAAAACAAATTTACTCATTAAGCTAAAGACGACATCGTGCCGTGTATTTAAGTTGAATTTTGAATTCAGTCTTTAAGCTGCTGCAATCCCGTTTTATCATTGACCTTAGGATAATTATGAACACTGCGCCCGACATCAGCCAAGATAAAACCCTGCTCTGGTTGATGGCGATTGCCTGTGGTTTATGCGCGGGTGCGAATTATTATTGCCAACCGCTGATTTACTCGATTCATCAATCTTTCCAGATCCCACAATCTCAAGTGGCATTGACGGTGACTTTTGCACAAATATCTTATGCAATAGGTCTATTGTTCATTGTGCCCTTGGGCGATATTGTCAATAAAACCAAATTCATCCCCTTATTGATGTTTTTAGCCTCGATAGGCTTATTTTTATGTGCTTTTTCCCGTAATTTAAGCATGTTATGGATTGGCACGATGATTACAGGGCTGTTTTCAGTTGCGGCACAAGTCTTAATTCCCTTTGCCACCATGACCGTAAAACCTGAAAAAATGGGTGAAGTGGTCGGTTTATTGATGAGTGGTTTATTGGTCGGTATTTTACTTTCAACCAGTTTGGCAGGTTTGCTGTCTAATTTATTCCATTGGAAAGTGATTTACTTGATTAGCGGCGTGCTAATGCTGTGCATTGCCGCAGTACTCAAAGCGCGCTTACCGTTTATCTCAACCAGCAAACTCAGCTATTTGGCCGTGTTTCAGTCTATGGGCAAACTCATTTTAGAAGAACGTCGTTTGGTCTACCGCGCTTTACTCGGTGCGTTTGCTTTTGCTGCAATGAGCGTGTTGTTTTCTACCATTGCAGTACTACTCAAATCCAGTTTTGGCCTAGCCGACTTTATGGTGGGCATTGTGGCAATGGTGGGAGTATTCGGTGCTCTTTCGACCAAACACGTGGGAAAAATTGCAGATCGTGGCTATGTTACAGCGCTGACGTGGGGTGGTTTGGCTTTATTAGCAATCAGCTGGCTCTTTCTATACTACGGACAATTTAGCTTATGGAGTTATATTCTTGGTTTTGGCTTAATTAACTTTGGGCTTGCCACCGTACATAGTAGTAACCAGAACGTGATTTTCCGTTTACGCCCCGATGCCAAATCGCGGATTAACTCAATTTATATGACCAGTTATTTTACTGGCGGTGCCTGCGGCTCTGCCTTGGGGATCTATGCTTGGCAACACGGTGGATGGTTATGGAGTTGCTTAGTTGGTTTGTGTTTTGTTGCAGCCGCAATAAGCTTTGCCCTGCTCGACTGGCAACATCAACGTCAAAACACCAGCATGCTTTGAAAGCGGCTATTACAATCAAGCAAGTCGCTTAAGACATTTGCATCGCAGGATAAAATGGCTGACTCAATTCCACATTTTCTAAATTTTCCAATAAAATTTGGATAAAACACGGCATCAACGCACAAAGTAAAGTATTGGCATGGCTAAGTTGTTTGCGGTTGATTGCACTATTATAAGTTGCTCCACCTTGTAAAAGTTGCTGCTTTAACGCCAATAAACGCTTAAATAAACATGCCAAAATTGTGGCTGAATCATGGATGTGCAATGCCTGCATAATCTGCTGTTTTTCTGCTTCATAATCTGCACGCCATTCAGCTTCAGTGTTTTTTTGATTACACCAATCCCAAAAACTTTGATACAAATAAGGGTTGGTCAGCAATACCTCTAAACTTTGTGGATATTTGTCCCAAATGATTCTCGCCATGCGCTGATCGACATCTTTTTGATACATACACTGCACAAATTGCTGCAGGGTCTGTTGTGTATGCTCTGCCGTCTGACCTTGCGCATACAAAGCACTTAATGCCACCCATGCTGTCATAAATTGCATATCAATATCATTATGAAACTCAGTGGCTTTTTTCCACCAACTTAAACTGCGCTGCATGCGTAAATTAAATGCCGCTGAAAATTCATTTTTCTTAGTTCGATAAATTTCTTCTAATACCAGCATTTTATTCCCCCTCTTATGCTGCATTATCGTTATCTTTTCAACATACTAAAAAACGGTTACGCATACAAATACTGAGCAGTTCGGTTTTAACGTCTACAGTAGTTGCGCTGCTTTGTTCATGGCTATAAATGCAAAGTTGATGCCAATGTAGTGAGTTGGGGATACTGTCGATTTTCACTTAAACCCCGTATAATGCGCGGTCTTGTGCTTTTGTTTTTCAATTCAGGTGGGTTATGACACGTGCCATCCAAACTTTACAACCTCGCATTTCGGTTGCCCCGATGATGGATTGGACTACCAAGGACTATCGTTTTTTTGCACGTTTATTTAACCCCAATATCATTCTGTATACTGAAATGGTAACCACTGGCGCAATTTTATTTGGTGATGCCAAGCGCCATTTGGATTACAGCAAGGAAGAACATCCAATTGTGTTGCAGCTTGGTGGTTCAAATCCGAAAGACCTTGTGACCTGCAGTAAAATGGCACAAGACTGGGGTTATGATGAAATCAACCTGAACGTTGGCTGCCCAAGTGATCGAGTACAAAACAATAAAATTGGCGCATGTTTAATGGCAGAACCAGACTTGGTGGCAGAGTGTATTGCCGCCATGCGTCAAGCGGTTGATATTCCTGTGACCGTAAAACATCGGATCGGGATTGACGACATGCACTCTTATGCAGAGATGCTGCATTTTGTGGATACCGTGGCTCAAACAGGTTGCAATAACTTTATCGTGCATGCCCGAATTGCCTTATTACAAGGTTTATCCCCTAAAGAAAACCGCGAAGTACCACCGCTGCGTTATGAGGATGTGTATCGTTTAAAACATGACCGTCCTGAATTGTTGATTGAAATTAATGGTGGCATTAAAACGCTTGCCGAAACCCAACAACATCTCAAGCATGTCGATGGGGTGATGATTGGTCGTGAAGCCTATCACAACCCTTATTTACTGGCAGAGCTTGGACAATTATGGGGATTAGAATTGCCTGACCGTTTTGAAATTATGCAGCGCATGTTGCCGTATATTGAACAACGCTTACAACAAGGCGCACCACTTTCTGTCATCACCCGCCATATTTTAGGTTTATTCCAAAACCTGCCTGGGGCACGTAAATGGCGTCAGGCTTTAAGTGGTGGCAATGCAAAAACCTTTGCAGATGTAGAACAAGCACTGGTGAACATTCAAGCAGCAATGCAGCGTACAGAAGACTATTTAAAAGAGCAACAGCTACAACGACCTACTGAATAAAGTCATTGGCGATGTGCAAAAATCAAAGATTTTTTTATAAGCCATGCCTCGCATGGCTTTAATTTATGTATTTTTAGCCTGCAAGGCATCTAACTTTTTCAACACTTCTGCCACAGCGACCATCGCAAAACTGGACGTGACCACCACCGCCGAACCATAGCCGCCACAGCGCAAGCCTGCGCTAGGGCACACATCGGCACTGGAAAATGGATTGTCGATGGAATACACACAGGTAATCCCAAACTTTTCTTTTGGTTTTTTACAAATACCTTTGCTGCGTAATTGGGCGCGCAATTTGGCCAACATTGGGTCTTGTTCGGTTTTAGATAAATCTGCCACTCGAATTTTCAACGGATCAAGTTTGCCACCTGCACCACCCGAAACAATCAACGGAATCTTGTTAAAACGGCAATGCAGCATCAACGCTAGTTTAGCTTTTACATCATCAATGCAATCTAAAATCAAATCAGGTGCAGTCGCCAATAAGACTTTGACGTTGTCTGGACTGAGGTAGTCATCGACCAAATTAATTTTGATACGTGGATTAATAGAACGACAACGCTCTGCCATGACATTAATTTTTTCACGCCCCAAGGTCGAACTCATGGCAGGCAATTGACGGTTAATGTTGGATGCTGCGACCACATCCATATCCACCAATGTCAGCTTACCGATACCTGTACGTGCCAACGCCTCAACTGCCCAAGAGCCGACACCGCCAATTCCAATCACCATGACATGACTTTGGGCATAATGCTGAAAAGCACTGTCGCCATAAATTTTGGCCACACCTGCAAAACGGCGTTCATATTCATCATCTTGAAGAAGGTCTGTCATGCTGCAATCAAATCTAATTTCAAAGTGTGGCCATTTTACTGCGTTTCGCAGACTTCGTGTTATTTCATCTAAGGTTTAGGCAAGTCTAATACTTGAACACTATTCTGCCAAAGCTGTGCGGCTAAAGTCTTCGGTACAATTTCCAAACAATCCGCCAAACCTTCAAGGACATAAATCAGGTTTGCAGGGGTATTTCGGGTGCGTGATTGAGTATCTGTCTGACAGCATAAAGGCGTCATATCGGGGCAGTCGGTTTCTAAAACCAAATGTTCAGCACCAATTTGCTGCACGACGCGACGTAGTTTTTTGGCATTAGGATTGCTAATCTGCCCTGTCACACCAATTTTAAAACCTAATTTGATCAGTGCTTTGGCTTCTTCCACCCCACCACTAAATGCATGTGCGATACCACCAAACTGAAACTGTTGCTGTTTGAGTATTTTTAAGGTTTCAGCATGGGCTTTACGAATATGTAGCAGCACAGGTTTTTGTCGATGCTGTGCAATTTCCAATTGCGTAGCAAAAAAATCTTGCTGCTTTTGAAACGCTTCAGGCTGTTTATGTTCGGCCAAAAAAGTATCTAAGCCAATTTCACCCACCGCGACACAATGCTGTTGTTGCAAAAATTGTTCTAAATCTTGTAGATGTTGATTTTGGTGCTGCTCGATATAAAAAGGATGCAAGCCTGGCGCAAGATGACTTTGTGGCACCTGCTCAAGTTGATTTAAAAACTGTTGTGTGGCAATTAAATCTTGAAAACGTGATTGCACAAAGCCAATCAGCACCAAATGTTCAACACCCGCTGCCTTTGCCGCATACGCCAATTGCTCCCGATCTGAGTCAAAATCAGGTACATCAAAATGGGTATGCGTATCAAACAGCGCAATGCTCATATTAAGATTTCGCTTTGGTTGTTGCGTTTGCAGCACTTGCTTCGGTAGATTTTGCGGTTGCTTCAGAGGCTGCTTCTGTTACAGGTAAATACGCAGCTTTTAAAATCCCCTGCAGTTCTGCATAAGGAATGGTTAAGCGCGGTAAACCCGCGACATAAGGGCCAATTTCATATTCTGCATATTGCAAAATTAAACCTTGTTGACCCAAGTAGTAATTTTCTGACAGCTTAAATTTCCACGCTTGTTCATATTCTTGCACATTGGTGGAAAGTTCAGATGCGATCACCCATTGTTTAAACGCTTCGTAAGCTTTACGTTCCAATTGTGGACGCTGCTTATCTAATAAAATGTCATTTAACAACACTAATTTTTTCTTTTCTAAATCAAAATTATAGTATTGCTGTGCCGATGACCCATGTGCTCCGCCCAAATAACTGCTGCTATTCAATACCACGGTTGCCAAAGGCTGATCTGCATTTAAAATTTTAGGCTTAATCATCAAACTGATTTTATGATTTGAACTTAAAGCTTTCAGTTCCTGATCAAGCGCCAAAAAGCTTTGCACATAAGGCAAGGTTTGTTTTTCTAATTTTTGCGCCAAAGTTTCAACTTGTGCAATGGCTGCTGCAGTGGGGTTGCTGGTAGGTGCATCTGCAGCAGTGGCTGCATTCTCAATTGCAGCAGCTTCAGAAACCGCCTGCTGTGGCGCAATTTCTAAAATTTGTGCCAATTCTTGAATAATTTTCTGATCAATAAATTGGTCGATAAAGGCCTGATTGCTATTCAAACGCTCAATTGAGATTTCAGGGCAGTTTTTCCCATCACATTTAGGCAACGACAAATTCAGTTTTTCAGTATCTCCGACCAGCTTTAGGCTTTGCTGTTCCGTCTGTGTCTGCTCTGGCTCGACGGCTTCAGGTTCAGTTTTCTTTGGCTGACATGCAGTGATCCCTAAAGTTGTAATTAAAATACTGATCGCCAAAATACTTTTATTTTTCAACATGGATTCAACCTTGATTTCATCAATTTTTGCTTATCATCAAACTCATCTACTAAAACATAGATGGGTAGATCTCTGCTTTTAAAACTTGTTGTGTTTGTGCTTTGCTTAGGTAAATGTCTAACTGCGTGCCATCTTTGACAATTTCATGGGTGCGATAATGCAATCCTAAACCCTGATCATCAAAAAACCAATCTGCCTGCCCCCAATACAGTTTGGGAGGTGCTGATTTTTGCACGTCACTGCTTTGTGTTTTGAGCCAATCCTGATAGGCCTGCTGTACAAAAGTATTCATACGGGTTTGTTGTTTGGCATCAATCACGTCTAAAACAGACAAGGCTTTTTGCTGCTTCCGATCTGCGACAAAGAAATAATAGCGTTCTTTGACCTGTGTGCCTTCCTGTTTGCTATCTACCCCGACTTGCAACAAGACATATTGATTGCGTTGATATGCCATACGGGTGTACATCGCTAATTCATAAGCTTTATTTTGATCTAATTGCGCCTGCCAAGCATCGGATTTTTTCACATAGGCATCTACAGCTTGCTGCAAATTCATGTTTTGTTTTAAGCCAATTTGATCTTGAATCACCATAGCCTGATTTTTAGCAATCCAACTGTTGAGCCATGCATCTTGGGTATTTAAAGTTTGTACTTCTAATTCAATGCAGTTTTTATTTTCACAAAAAGGCAAGGCAATATCTGCCGCCTGTGGTTTGATATTTAAATAAGGTAAAACTTCAGCCTGATCTTTCTGTAAAATAGAGGTTTGCTCATCTGTATTTTTATTTTGTTGAGATGAGTCACAGGCACTGAGTAAGATCGCTCCACTCAACATTACTCCCAGATAGACTGTTTTTTGCAGCATGACATCCCCAATGTATTTATCTAAAAATAATCACCAGCCATAATAAAACAGCTTCGTGATGAAGCTGTTTTATTTTTAAAAGCTTGAACTTAGTGCTCACGCGTATTTCTAAACTCAATATCAGGATAACGCTCTTGCATTAACTGTAAATTCACGCGGCTAGGTGCGAGATAAGTTAAGTGTCCACCACCATCGACAGACAATTGGTCGTGGGCTTTTTTCTTAAACTCGTTAAATTTTTTCTCATCGGCACAAGACACCCAACGCACAGTATTGATGCTGACTGGCTCATACATACAATCGACCTTATATTCTTCTTTCAGGCGATAGGCAACTACTTCAAACTGCAGCACACCAACAGCACCCACGATTAAATCATTGCTGTTTTGTGGCATAAAGACTTGCGTTGCACCTTCTTCTGAAAGCTCTTTAAGACCTTTTTGCAGCTGTTTTGACTTCAATGGGTCTTTCAAACGCACACGACGGAACATTTCAGGTGCGAAGTGAGGAATACCTGTAAATTGTAGCTTCTCACCCGAAGTGAATGTATCGCCAATTTGAATAGTACCGTGGTTATGCAAACCAATGATATCGCCTGGCCAAGCTTCTTCTAAATGCTGGCGGTCACCTGCCAAGAAGGTTAAAGCATCACTAATACGCACATCTTTATCTATGCGTACATGTTTCATTTTCATGCCTTTTTCATACTTACCCGAACAAATTCGCATGAATGCAATACGGTCACGGTGTTTCGGATCCATATTGGCCTGAATCTTAAATACAAAACCACTAAAGCCTTCTTCATCAGCTTCTACAATACGTTCTTGAGTTGGATGTGCTTTTGGGGGCGGCGCATAGTCACTAAAAGCATTCAATACATGATCTACACCGAAGTTACCCAAGGCTGTACCAAATAATACAGGGGTTTGACGACCTGCCAAGAATTCTTCTCGATCTAATGGCTCATTCGCCATTTGTACCAATTCAAGTGACTCTTCAAATGCTGCCCATGCCAATTCACCGACTTTTTCACGTAAGTCTGCATGGTTATAGCCATCACGCACTTCAATCTCAGTAATGACTGAACCGAAACCGGCTTTATACACGTAGAATTTTTCTTCGATTAAATTAAATACACCTGCGAAATCACGGCCAGTACCGAGTGGCCAAGTAATCGGCACACATTTAATTTTTAGAACGTTTTCAATTTCATCAAGAAGTTCGAGCGGCTCACGGATTTCACGGTCCATTTTGTTGACAAATGAGATGATCGGGGTATCGCGCATCCGACACACGTCCATCAGTTTAATAGTACGGTCTTCGACACCTTTTGCTCCGTCAATCACCATCAGTGCAGAGTCCACCGCAGTTAAAGTCCGATAAGTATCTTCTGAGAAATCTTCATGCCCTGGGGTGTCAAGCAAGTTGATCATTTTGTCTTTATATGGGAATTGCATCACCGAGGTGGTAATGGAAATTCCACGCTCTTTTTCCATTTCCATCCAGTCAGATGTAGCACCACGGTCAGACTTACGGCTTTTTACCATCCCTGCAACCTGAATAGCCTGTCCCCATAACAGCAGTTTTTCTGTCATGGTGGTTTTACCAGCATCGGGGTGGGAAATAATAGCAAAAGTCCTGCGAGCCGCGACTTCTCTAGCTAATTGATCTTTAAACATAAGGGAAATCTTCAATATGTACACAGTTTTGTACACACCTACAAATGTGTACCAAGCCAGTGAAGTGATAACTTAAAATTGGCGCAATTGTAGCAGATTTAAGCTTGCTATATTCAAGTCTTGGTTATTGAAGAAACTACATCTTATTACTGACGGCATCAAATTATTAGGAGAGAAACTCAACGCAAGGAACTATCAAAGTCAAGTCAATGAAATCCACACACGTGTGGCAGTTCTGAATCGGTTTACGGAATTAGGCCGACCTCATACCCAAGTTGTCACTTGAGTTCTGTTCAGATAAGCAGGTGCTGTCTTTTAAATCTTTGTGCAACAAAGCCATTTAAAAATGTGAAAGCTTGCCACACTTATAGCTATAACATTTTTCTACTATTCAAATTAATCTAATAAAATGGCCTTTTGCATTAGCATTTGATTATTTTGATAAAATGGTACATCTGTATTACCTAATACCGTTGCAGGAATATTAGTTAATTCATTTAAATTATCCATAGGTACTACAACAGACTTAGCCCCATTTTCTGACAACATAGTAATTTTGTCCGCAAAATTAATAGCTCTTTCTATAGCCCCTCCTACAGAAATATTCCCTAAAACTGCAAGTCCAGCTTTGAGATTTTTCTTGTAAAGCGCTGAAACAATTGCAATATAAACAGCAGAACCTATACCAGAAGAGATCGATGCTCCTAATAAATTAGATACCTGAATAGTAATATCGTAATTTTTTAAGGAGTGCTGCTCACTTAAGATAGTTTTTTCATTTGCTTTAATATATTGATAGGTATTTTTTATATTTTCTTTAACTGTAGTGTTATTTACCCCTGTAATGTTTAGCTTACCTGAGCCTGATACCGCAATGGTCTCAACTCTGACTAGTGCAACATTTTCCCCATCACTAGTGCTGGTATAGCAAACACCAGGTGGTAAAGGAGTATTCTCAATTAAATGTGAACCTTTCTCTTCAGGCAAGCCAACAAAGTGCTCTTCTTGGGTGTCTTTATCAATATAAGAAAAGTTTGTATCCCAGAATTCCATACCACCAATACGCTTAAGCTGCTCTTTTACCCTACGACGCATTTCAAGAGCAATTTCCAAATATTCCCGAACATCTTCCTTAGTATATTCACCATCTGGATGCATTAACTTAATGAAGCCAGAAACAGTCTTCTTAACTGGCTTTGTATCACGCTGTTTTAAGTGAGATCCTAATGAAAAGAAACTTTCTATAGCATCCGTATAGGTTACCCGACGGAAAGACTTTAATGTCTCTGAAAAGTAATCAGTACTAAAACCGAAATGATTTGTAAAATGCTTTGGAGCAAATTTTATCATTTCCCAACCCGGTAAATAGAAATGAATACGATCTAGAAATGCAGTGTCATTGTTCACTTCATTTGATAATGGACTGAATAAGTGCGATGTTTGCAAGACAGCTTCAACAGGCTGATTAATGTTACCGTTAAAAATAATAGATGCGACACCTGTAATTTCACCACCAGAACCAGCTCTTGAGAAGGATCCTGACTCCATATAGTCCTTCATTAAAGGTACAGCATCACGATCTTTAAAAATTTTATCTGTTGCTTCATCAAAACAAATCGCATCCCATTGCCCAACTGCTCCGACTTTACCAGATGAACCATGAACAAAAAGTTTAGCAACTGTCCCCTGTCCACCTGAAATTAGCACCGCATACGGTGTAAGCTCTTTGAAAACGAATGATTTACCTGTAGAGCGTGGACCTAGTTCAATAAAGTTAAAATTACTTTCTACCATTGGCAGCAGTCTGGAAAGTAGTAACATTTTTATTCGATCAGTTACACCTTCAGCGCTCGGTTCATAACCACAACTTCTAAGTAAAATATCCATCCATTCGCTTTTTGTAAACTCTTTACGTTTATGCAGAATTTTACTGTTGTCAAAAGAAGAGAGTTGTATTGGTCTAATGTTAGTAATCACAAATGGGAAAATATTTTGCCCAATGCGAATATCTGGATCATATTCCACATCTATAATGGCCCAAATCCCCCCCATCAACATTTTTTCATGTTCTTTAACTAAATCATCTCGGATATTTCCATTAGTAATATTACTATTTTGTAATTTAGCCCAATAAATATCCTTCTTTGAATCTAACTCGACTGAAATTTTGTCAATAACTTTATAACGACCTTTTTCTCGAATTTTAGAATGAATCAGTGCACTTTCTTCTGGGTTAACATAATGTTCGCTAAGAATCTTTTTGACATTATCCATACCCACTTTAATTTTTTCTTCATCATCAGTCGAGCAAGAATTAGCAATTAAATACTCCAAGACAAAAACTGGTACATTGGCGCCAACTTTCACCATTCGCACTAAGTCTTTTTTAACCACATAACCTCTAAAATGCTCTAGAAGCTTATGGTCTAATTCATTTAATACAGTCATCACAATTCCTTACTCGAAGTCTTTCAGCATTGTCTCAATTATTAACAATACTTTTAAAATAACCCATCCAAATCTCGATCGTTATTCTTCTTGATCATTACTCGATCAAGTAGTTGCTTAGTAAGAGCATCAACTAACTGTACTTCAATTTCCTTATAGCCATCAAATGTATATTCTTTTATTACTTCGCTATCGCAGTGCATCGATATAACATCACTCTTGTTGATTTGGCACTTATTAGCAAAAAACAGCAGAAGTACTTTGCGATCTTGAGTAAAGAGATTACCTTCACCTTTATCTCCCTTCAGCTTAATTTGGTATAGTTCCCCAGCAACACTAGTCAGATCAGATTTATTGCTGATTGAAATAGACAACTCACCCATTCCCTCATTTTCTAGCTCCCAACAAAAATAAGGAGTCACTAATTCTTGAGGGGCTAATCCTCCATGTGCAAAACCATAAGTACCTGCGGTTTTGAATGGGTTCATATTTCGAGCAAAATACAAATAGTTATAATCCTTATAACTCTTTTTCACTTCTATAAGTTGCACACTTAGACCATCTTGCTTCTCACTAGTCCAAATGAATCGCTCATCGATATAATTATTTCCTAAAGGTTTCACCACAATTTTGTCAGATTCACTTAATAATCCAGTTAATACGAAACCATGGTCAGTTATTAAATATACTTTGGCGTAACCAATATTAAGCAACTGATTAATCTTCTGAGCAAAAAAATCAATAGATTCAGGAAAATACTTCAATGCTTTATGATTAAGCTTATCTCCCATGTCATCTATATCTTTATAGGTACAAATAAGAATTTGACCAACAAGTGGCTCATCATTCACCTCATCCAACCGAATATAATCAATTGTTTTTTCTATATTTTGCGTTGAGAGATATTTTTCACGTTTACTTTGAACAGCCTCTACCACGCCATTTGCCATGTAAATATGGCTCATATTGTTTTCTGTTTCTGATGGGTAGTCGGCAAGAATTGACTGGCGCGTTAATTTGATATGACCATTCACCTTTTTAGCTATTTGTTCAGCTATCTCATATGCTACTCCATCCCCGACAATAACAGCGATTTTTTTATTATTGGCATCGATGATGTGCTGTAATATTCCAGTTTGTTCTTCTTGATAATGATCAAAAAATTTGAACCATTTATCCAAGAATAAAGTTACATATTCTTTATAAAGCTCTTGGAAGGGTTCAAGTACATCACGATGTTGTAACAATTCAGTATACAGATTGCGTATAGCTGTATCTAATGGGCAGAAATGCTTTTTATAGAATTCAACACACTCATCAAAGCTGCTTAAATACGCCATGTCTTTCGGATCAAATTCCAGTAGCGTTATAATATCTCCCCAAAAAACTATTCCAACAGCCTGTGCTTGCTTACTCTGATGGCGTTGTTTTAATCGTGCTATAAGTTGCGAAATTTCCCCTTGGTTGATCATCTTATTTGCCAGTTTAATACCAAGCTGTTTTAACCAAGAACTATCCACTTGTTTAAAAGGATGGTCAGGGTTAACCTTCCAGATATCAATATCTGAATCTATTGAATATTTAGATAGATAAGGTCCAAATGAATCACGATAACTTATCGAATCTAACCAATTGGTGTAAATTGAAAAAAGGGTCTTATTACAATTATTAGTAATTAATCCATTCAATATTGTAGTTACAACCTCACTAGCCAAGGTAGTAGCTGGCTTATCAATATATTCCTGACCTAATAGTTCATTGACTTTGCGATAGAAGGTTTCACGTAATTGAGCGTCATACTTTTCTGTTGAATAGCCTTGAGGGTCATGTAAAAAAGGCAATAATTCTTTACCTAAATCAAAGATTTCAGAGGCACCTTTATGACTTAAATCCATCCAGTAAGTGCGGTCTTTTCCCACACTAACCTTTGCCGCAGCAATCAACTCATCCTTTGGCAAATTGATATTTAAATTTAAGGCTTGATGAACCTTGTCCTTGATATAGTTCTGTAAATAACGGATCTCAATACAACCGTGAGTTTCACAATACTCTCGTATAAAGGTCAAATTATCTTTGGTTAATTGGGTATAAACTAAAAACTTCTGACCAGAAGCTGGATTTTCTTGAATCAGTTTTTCAATGCGATATTTTGCTTCAAGCTCTTCCAGATCGCTATTGGTACGGTAAATAGTACAATCACTTTTGAAACTCTTTAATAAAAAATCTGCTTCTCCACTTTCATCAATAAATACTGCAACTGGATGTTGAGCTAGGATTTTTTTTAAATCTTCTTTAAACCATGTATCAATCATTATTCAGCACCTTACCAGTCTGCATTCAGATATTTTTTCAGCTGACCATCATTAAGCACTTCATAAGGCAGCATTTTCTTTTTCTGAAGAGGTGCTATATTTTTCCCAACACCATCATCAAGAATCGGGTTATAGCCTTCAGACAAAAGCTCATCAATTTTCTTTTTAAAGGATTCGATTTCCTTTAATTGTTTAAAGATGCGTTCTTTCTCATTCTGGGAATCAGCACTATCATTACCAGCAATATCACTTTGTCTGTTCTGCAAAGCACGCTCACGGTTTTCAATATAAACCGAACGTAGCCGCATTAAGTTATCACGACTCCACTTGTAGATAATGATATAGCAATCAAAACCTTGTTCTGGACCACTGCTGATATGCCAAATGAATGGTGTTGCTGGTAATTGCTTAAACAGTTTTAAGTGATCAGACAACTCAGCAAAGAAATATTTGTTTAAATATTCATAAATTGGTCGACCAAGAACTGAGTCAAAACTAGAGTACTGAGCAGTGCTGAATCCCTTTTCGATAAACTTTTCTTCAATGCGGTCGAGTAATACCTTTTCACCTGCGTTAGGCACCAATGGAATAATACCGTCCTCATCTTGCATAAGAATTTCACGAATCATGTCTGTCAAAAATTCCATTGCTAACGTTTGCATACGTTGCGTTGGAATCACATTACTTTGTTTAAACCAGTACCAAACATTAATCGGATTAACTTCATGACGGATACAGAATTCCTCAAAAGTATTGTTACCCTGATATAATACAGAGAAACCACTCTCAATTTTTTCACGCTCATCCGTAGTAAATTCTTTAGTTAAAATTGACTCAATATACTCATGGATAGCATTTAATGAAAACTCTTTGGTTGCTTCAACTTCAGCTAAATAAGCATCCCTGGCTTCAAGTGAAACAGGCAAGCTACCAATGCATTCACCTTCTTTAGCCAATACCATAGCTTTATCATGTTCAGTTAAGTCATAAACTTCAAAGATTTTTTCATTAATAATAGCCTCATTGATTAAGACTTGAGTTAAGAGATGATTTTCATAATTGAAAAAATTGCGAGACCTAAAATCCTTAAACTGAAGTAATGGATTATTATTAAACTCCAACTCATATAAGGAATAACTGTTTAATTTCTTTTTTATATTTATATTCTTTTGAACAAGATAACTTACCTTTTTCTGTTCACTCTCTACACAGTTAACTATAGGAATTCTCTTAAGATCGCCAACTTGAGTATTTACTGTTGGATTTAGGCAATCAGTGATATAGAAACACAATTTGCTATTTAAAAACCCTAAGAGATAATCTAAATGAATATTGGCATTATCTTTAATAAAAATCGATGAGCCGCCAACATCAAATACATTATTATCACCGAGGTATCGGAAGGATACTCCTTTTGATCCAGATGCAGAGTATGTAATTCCCTCTTTAAAGTAAAAGCTGCTATTTCGCATAATAGATTTTGGGGAATTGCTAACTTCAGCGCCATTATTGGACCAATTCAATTTCAGCCAATTATTTCCATACCATTTATTAAATGCTCCCCCTTTAGCGTAGCCAACCCATTTTAATCTGTCTTGACTATAACACTCGGAAAGATCATTCTTTTTGACTTCCCACCAAAATCTTAAAAATCTTTCATTCCCTCCAGAATTTATACCAACTGTTGCATTTGCAATATCTTCAAGACAACTTAGACCAAACTTCTCTCGAAATTCATCAGAAATCCAATAAATAAAAGGCCAAGATTTGATTATTTTGAGCTTTTTTTGCGGTATTGTAAAAACATGTTCATCTATTAAACCAGACACATAGTTTTCATAAATTTTTCTGAATATAGTTGGTTTATTAGTATGGTTTTTATATTTTTTTAGATCAAAGTAAGTGCCGTAGGCTTCTGTATCAACTTTTTGTAAAATATACATAGCCGCATCAACTTGAACATCAGAGTTAGCAAAGACCCCCCCCAACCCCAGTTCAACCAACAAATTAACATTTGTTTTGGTTAAGATAAATTCTCGAACATCTTCAAACGTCTTAATATACATAAACGTAAGTGGATGGAGCATTGCAATAAAACCAGCATCACATGTGAAATCATAACAACGCTTGATAAATGCAGCATATAAGTTAATATTAAATTTATAAGATTTTTTATAATTATCTTCAATAAATTCTTTCAATTCCGGACCAAAATCCGCACTATCGGTATAAGGTGGATTAGCCATAGCCACATCATATTTCATAGTTAAGAGTTCAAGAAATGTGATAGCATCCCTAGTTTTGCTAGATAAGAAAGTGTTGGTACTAGTACGAGCATACTGCTCCACTGCCATGGTTAAGTTTTTAAAGAAGTTCGTAGCAAAGTCTTTATGCTCAGATAAATCAGCTGCTGCAAACAAATCATCTCCAGCTCGTTCTTTTATAGCATGTAATTGTTTGTTAATTTGCTCATCAATATGTACTAAAGAGCCAAACTTATAAGCATACTGCAAGTCACCCCAAATTTTCTCAATCAGCTCTTGCTGGTTACGTTCTATTCCACTTCCTTGCTCGAAGATATGACGAACTTCACTGTATTCAGGCAAATAAAAATCTGAAGAGACAACTCTAAAGTTCAGCTCACCAATATTTCGACGTTTTTTCTTAGCTTTAATAAACAAACCTAGTTGTGCCAACTGAATGGCTCGATCATCTAAATCAATACCGTGCAGGTTGTTTTCGATAATGAGCTTGGCTATATCCTTTTCTTCATATTCAGCACCATAATTTTCAATCTGGTCCAGATAGAGCTCGTAATAAAAATCAAAGGCATAAAGCAAAAAGTTTCCAGAACCACAAGCTGGGTCAATCGTGCGTACTTCATGTAATGGTTTAGGTGTCCGCATTTGCGTTATAGGTGTGTTAGCAATTTTAAAACGCTGCTTGATCTCGGATTGCGGGTACATCTCCAGATACATCTTACCCAGTGAATTTTCCACCAAAAACTTTACTACCCAACGCGGTGTATACACTTGTGATTGCAAAGAGACCTTGTTGTATTCCGTTTTTGCTTTGCTATCTTTATGAGCCTGCTTTTTCTTATTGTTATAACTTTCGTACATCCAGCCAAGCACATCATCACTCAGCCATATTTCTGAACCGACTTGAACATCTTTCTCAACTGCATTAAAAGCATCGATGATATCGTTAAGACTGATGGCATCTGGTAGCAAAGCGTAGGGATATGTTTTGCTATATAGAGGTAAGGTTTGACCCAACTCATTAAAGGCTGTTTTCAAATAATCACGTATGCCTTCAAGCTCCTCATCGCGCATGTGTGGGTTCATTTCCAGCCATGCTTTGTGGCCAAAAGAGCGATCTCCATGCTCGATCTGTTTAGTCAGAATAGGAGGAAAAAGACTTGCTGCTTCCATAACTTTAATAGCAGCCAGACGGTTAAACAACGTAAAAGTTAACTCATCCAGTAGTTTTTCACGGGCCTGCTCGTAGTCACCAGTTTCACCGATATGGTTTTCGAGCATAGTAACAAAACGCTCTCGCTTGCTCTTTACTTCTTCTGGTAACTTCTCGGCATTTATTTTTTTATTTTTGCCAAAACCAAGTCTTGCAAACTGCTTTTCAAAGGCCGCTTCAATCAGCTCTCTCAAATGATCTACATGGTCAGCTAATTTCATTTCTTACGGTCCTTCATTTTCTATATCTAGTGTAAGTTCAATTTCTTCATCTGGCTTAGCTGCAGCAAGTGACGTAAGTTGACGAGTAAGCAGTGCTTTATAATCTTGTACTGTCATTAATCGGCTTGGAACGTTAAAAGTAACCCTACGTGGTTTTTTAGGTGCTGGAACTGGTATAGAAACTGGCTCACTTGTTCCAGATGATCCCAAGAGTGGAGATGGAGTCGGCTCAGGTTCCTCTTTGATAAGACTGCTTTCTATAATGAGTATTTCGTTGTCTTTTAATGGTGCTTGAACTGTGTAATTCAAAATATCAGACAGTGAGTAACCACTATTCAAACAAGCAGTACTGAACTCTAGCAAGGGTTCACCTACCACACGCTTATCAGCGTAAGCTTTTAATGCTTCAAGTTTTTGCAGATTTTGCGTATTTGGTCGAATAGGATAATTCGCTTTAAGATCTCGCAGTGCTGCATCAATTTTTCCAGTTAACAGCTGATATTCGTGACTCATACCAGCTGAAGCTGTTTTTACCAACTTATAGTAAGCATCCTTAACCACTTGTACTTGTTGCTGCAAATGGCCGAAGTTTTTGACCATATCCTGTTTAAATAGACGGTCGAATTCTTCATATGCTTCTTGGATATTAATATCAGTACGATCCGCTTTGATCAGTTCATTGCGAACATCATCAATAAAACGCTTGAACTCCCTAACCTTAGGAAAATTCTTTTTGATAAATTTCTGAGCTTTTAATATATTTTGAATAGCATCTTTGAACTCATCGCTATTATTTAGAAGATATTCAACCTTCTCAATATAATTACTTTCGGTAACTTTACCTGAATAACCTTGTAAGGTTTGTTTTAGACTCGCAATTTTTGGGAATAGCGATTCAAAGTTCTCAATGGTTTCATTTAGGTTAGTTATCGCACCAATAAAATGTTCTGCCATCAAACGGATGCTGTCGGCTAAATCAAAGTCATTGATACCCCAATCAACTTTACGGTCAATATGATCTTGTACCTCCAGCTCCATTAATATCTGCACAGCTTGGTTCTTTTGTAGTGCGCTTAAAGTAGCAGTAATGGATTTAAAGGAAGCCGACTTAAATTTGGTTGTGTTGGTAAAAGCATCATGAACAGATTTTTGCTCATATGAGAAGTAAATTTCACCATTAAATTTAACAGACAGGCGACCAGCACGGAATAAGACAGCAAGTGTGCTAACCAACGTTCCATAAGTATATCCCCATGGAGCACCCGATAAGTCTGCTTCTAGCGACCTACCATCCATGTAACGAGATTTTAACTTAGCATGAATTTCTTCAATAACTTTTAAGTGATCTCCAGTGAAATTACCATGACTATCAAAGAAAGAGAAATCGGTTGCCGTAAAAAGTTTATGTAGATTTTCTTTCTGTGTACTAAAAATTTTTGGAACCAAGCTATCCGAAAGTTGACTTGTAAGACGCTTGGTATAAATATTTTTAACCATCTTACGCTGGTTATCAGCAATAGTACCTTTAAAAGTATCAACATTAAGCAAATGCTCATCATACATATAGATCAAGGAGGAGTTATGATAGGCATTCTGAATAAGCCCTCTTAAAGTACGCTGCTTTTCCTCACGAATAACTTCGAAATCCCGAATAATCTGACGTTTATCTGCATCCTTTTCGTTGGAGTATTTCTCTTCCATAAAAGTGTAACGCATGACTTCGCCGATTAATTTATCGATTTCAGCGAATTCAGAAGTGTCTGGAACTATAGTAATCACATCTTTTTGATATTGGGTATCTAATTTTAACTGCTCGATAAAATCTTGACGATCATCACTGATATTAAAAAGACTATAAACGGTAATTTTCAGGTGTTTACTACCTGATACGGCGAGTTCATCGTCTTGATCAGATAAAATACTAAACTTAAAGGCATCACTGCTATCTGTATATGTTGCAATCGAGTTGAAAGTTTTATTGTCTTTTATATATTTAATCAACTCGCGCTTTTTACTAAACAACTCAACATCTAATTCCTTCATTTCTTCAAGCATTTTGCCTTCCAGATCTGAGGTGATTTTGTAATTGTTGTTTGAGAGGAGCAGAACTTTTGCATCCAGAAGCAGCTTTAAAGCCTCTTCGATGCTAGGTTTTATAGTGTAATAACTTGTGATATCAGAGATATAACTTTTCGTGATATTTTCAACTGTAGGAGAAACAACTTCTGATTCTGCTAAGAGATGCATGGTTTTGAGCAGCTTTCCCCCCTCAATCTGACTACCATACTCTTTTAGGATTTTGCGGGCAGTATCATATTTATTGACTAAACTAATAGGAGGTGCTGTCTGAGCTTCACTACAGATCGCATATCCAGGGGTAAAGTCATACAACTTTTTATCACGCATTTGCTTACGCAAAACATCAAAAGTTGTAATAATCATGCCACGAGCAGCCACTTGAGTAGCGACCAATGCATTAGAGCTAAATAAAAATTTTTGTAAAATATCGAATTGATACTTATGAAAAGGATAGTAATTTGCAAAATCTTCAGCAGAATCAGTTTTAGTAGGAAAAAGTGATTTTAAATTTGTAGCATCACTAATAAGCCCTTCATTTTTCTTATAATATTCAATAAGGTCTTGTTTTGCACTTTCTGTTTTTTGAAGAAGTCTACTTCTAATAATTACGTCAACTTCTGTTGATTCTAGATGTATTTTAGTTTTGAAACGGTCGGTAACTTTTGTTAATTGACTTCGGTTTACGTTAGCATTGTTAATAACGTCATCAAGCTTTTCTTGTGCAATTGCAATAGTCCAAACCTTATTACTAATACTTGAGAGTGATTCACTGATACCTTCAAGATCTAATAAGTTAAATTTCTTTTGACTAATGGCTTCACTGGCTTCATCAAATACAAAAACAAGCGTTTCATCTGGCTTATATTTAAAGTACTTTTCTAGCTCAGCTTTAAACTTGCTAGCTGAAAAGTCGCCAATAGCTGCACTATATACATTTTTAGTATCTTCGTAATCTGAATCGCTATAGCCCATTTCAGCAAATACTTTTCGCATCACTTTAGCTACAAGATGATTACTTTTTTTTAGCTCATCCCAATCTTTAGATTCAAGATTTTTAGCAATCGCTTTAAACTCCTCATATTTGCCATCAACTAGCAAATCATATTCCATATAACCATACAGATCCTTACGTAATCCTAGGTTCCCAAGAAAATTACTAAATAAAGTAAAAGCTAAACCTTTATCTGTGTTCTGCTTAGCAACATCTAGGAATACAACACGACTATTAATGGAATCTAAATTTCGAATAGCATTTTCAATAAGTCCTGCATCACTTACTCCTTTCAACCGCGGAATAAAACGATCTCTAGCAGAAGTACCATTAATTACAGGATTATCAATAAGATAGCCAAGAATTTTCCCAAAATAGGATTTACCTGAACCATAAAATCCAGACAGCCAAACACCTGTTTCTTTTATATTTGAAGTAAATTGATTAGTAAAATCATATAAATGTCGACCTATACCCTCAGTAACAATATAAGATTCAATTTCTTGCTGAATTTCTGTCTCAGAGCGATCTTCTAGATCAATAACATTCTTTATATCTTCTTTCAGATCTAACGTTAGTATTTGATTAATAGTAGTCATGTAGTTCACCCTTATTTCACTAACGTGCAACGGTACTTTGAAGCTGGTTTGAAGTTTAAAAAATAGATATTGTCTTCGGAAATTTTTGATGGATAAAATATTACGAGCGGGTGCCTGAGTCTCATCACTTCTTTGTGTTCCATAATATTCACATTTTCAATACCTGTTCCGTATAGGCAACCACTACGAATTAGAAACGGAATTTTGTCATTTTCACAGGCTTGCTGAATCGCTAAAATGATTAAATCGAAGAGATCTATAGATGGATCTTCAGATCTAAAAACAATATGAGGCGTGCTTTTAAAATCATTATAATAGTCCGAAAAAGACTCCCAACTATATTCATCAATGAAGTCAACAAAGAGTTTACTAACATCAATAAACTCAGCATTATCAACGTATAATTCACGAGCTTTAGCGATATAAAGATGCTCTTCACTTGGCGGGTAAGAAAACAAAATGCTGTTCCCTCCATTCGCTTGCCTACGAAGCTGATCTTGATTCTCAATGTTAAAGTTAAGATCAGAAAACTTTTGTTTATGATCAGCTATATAAGGCATCACAAATTTCCTTATGGCTATATTTTAATTCAATGTTAAGTGCCAGACCATTAAAGTTCATATTAAAAAACCCTTTGATTGACAGCTTTTTAAGCTTAACTTGAATACTTTCTCCTGCTAAAAAAGTTGCAGGCAACAACTCATTTTCCAAAATATTTTTCATATTTGGAGAATACAAATGAGCAAAGTAAAGAAAAATAATTAGCGCCTCAGAAGATGGGCGAATATAATTAAATGACTTAATGCGTCCATCTGATACAAAATCAAACTTGGTCATCAAACTCAGATATTTGGTTGCTAAACGATAAATAGTTTCTTCTGACCAACCCAAGCCTAACGTATGATCATTATCAGATATATCTTTGATATAGCCGATAATATCTTCTTTAGATATCTGTGCCCGACCAGAATAATAAACTTTTGTGAAAACTTTAATAGTTACTTCTCTAAACAATCTATTAGTCAGACAAAAGTGCCAAAAAAATGCAAACTTTTTATCTTGAAGCGGTATTTTTTCCTGAAATACTTTGCTAATTAAATCTCGATGTTCTTCACTTACAAACTGTAATATCGCCTTATTGATTGCCCAATTTACTTTTGTTCGTGTTTTTAATGTTCTGATGTCAAACTCATTTCCTTCTCTCACCCTAGAACCTATTGAACTAGGCTCATTGAAATAAGCATTAATGATATTAAAAATTAAAGTGTAATCTTTAATTCCAGCTATATCTTTAATCGCTGTATTATATTCATCAAAACATTCAATCATATTCAAACTTTAAAAAAATAAGTTAAAAACCACAAAAGACTATTGACACAAAGCTCAAGAAAAAGCATTAAGAATACATTGAATTCAAGTATTTTTTTCAACATGAGTTTAACTCAAAATAATCTTATTTCAAGAACATAGCCGCAATAGAAACATTTGTATTGCTGCAAATCAATTAGGAAGTCTGCAACTCGGTGCAAACATGAATTCATCTAAATCAGGTAACCAATCATGTAGTGCTAAAAATGGCTGATACAGGCTTTCCATATCAACATGAAGGGTCGAATGGGTAAATTATTCTGCATGATTATTATAGTAGTCTATTGTTTTCATTCATAACACTTAGGCCAAAGTTAAGCTCAGTCTACAAGAAAATAAAAAATAAGGGAGCCGAAGCTCCCATTTTATTCACGACTCACAAGCTTATTTTCAATCCATTGATGAATTTCATAAGCTGACCAACCGATTCGATTTTGGGTGATTTTAACTTTCTTTGGAAAAGTTGGATGGTAGTATGGTGAGTTCTCATCCATCATCTCATAGATGGTAGAACTTGCAACACCAACAAAAGTATTCATAATGTTTACTCCTATCTCATGATTTCGAGCAACTTGCTCATGAGATACGGCAATCCTGTAGGGTTTTACCCTGTCAGATTTAATTCAATGCAGTCACTGAACCCTTTAAACCCTGTTGGATATTAAAAGCTTCATTCTCAACTGATGACTGCTGTTGGTCTTCACATTGATAGAACTCATCCACCACACCCACCTCCTCCATATCGATTTCAAATCGGGCATTGGCAAAGCCCTGTCTTGCGACGTGATCCAATGCCTCCTGATAAAATCCTGCCTGCTTACCCAGTTGATCAATCTCCTTGGCCGTCTGTATCGCTGCTTGCAAATCCACACCTTCCCTCAAAGTTAAATCCACGTAGTACACAGGCTGACGATAACTTTGTGTAGTGCTTTTACCCCGTAGCGTGAGCTGCAATGGCAAGCACGACAATAAGCCACCCGATGCTGCATGGTAGTAACTCAAACGTGCTGCTAATGTTCGGATACTATTAAAGCCTGTGGTTCTAAAAATAAATGTACCCAGCTCATCCGAGTCATCCAGATTCACATGTAAACGACCATAAGGTTTACAGTTGCCGCCTTGTGCCAAAGCACACAAGTCTGGCGATGGACAATGATGTTGTTCAACCCCTTGATGAGTGATGCGCTGGCATGTTTCACCATTACCCACACAAACAGGTCTGCTCGTCTGTCGGTCAAATAAACTGTATTCAGCTCGAAGATTGAGTTCGGGATCATTAAAGATCATCCGCACGGGAATGGATCTCAACTTGCCATTCGTTGCGTTTGCACGTAGCTGTTCATCTAGGGGATGTTTAATCCAGCCTTCTTTGCTTTGGATCTGACTGGTAATCGTAAACTGGTCATCTTTCTCTGGCAGACGCTTGCCATTCTTTTCCACCACATGACCTATGCTGATTCGTCCTAAAATTGGTGGCGTAATTGCTAAACCTTTAATCATGATAAAAATCCTATCAATGTATTTTCTTACAGACTTTCCCCTACTATGTAAGAGACGTGTTTCACCCACTCAACAAATCCAATCCATTAAAATAGATCATTGCTGGCAGTCCAAACGTGATATGTAAGAAGCATGTTTTTGAATAATTGAATAAAGTAAAAAATGAATGAATAACGTTGTCAGCAACAAAGGCCGCGACCATATTGCTCTCTATTCCTAGCGAATGGAGAGCGGGGAGCGGCTTTTGCGCTTCAGTGTTTTAGGAAACTGGATTTAGATGCCATCGCTATAAATGTTGAAACGACGACTACCCTGTTTATGCAGTGGATACTGCTCAATCAGCTCAGGCTGATGTTGCAGTAATGCTTTAATATCAAGACTGATCGTATCCTTGGCTTTCTTCCAAACCACTGAACCACCTTGAAAGGTGGCTCGTTCTGCAGTTTTCATTAGCATTTGAATTTGATGCTTCAGCTGATCAAAACGCTGCTGCCCTTCTTCAAGCTGCTGCTTGGTTTGTAGCAATTTATCAAAGAGCAAATTGGCGGACTCACTTTGGGATAAGTCCTCTACAGTCAAAGGTTCATGGGTCGGATATAACTGTTGAATGGCTTTGGCAGCCGATTCACTGGCATCTGCCGAAGGTGGAATATCATTTTCTACACATGCCCAGAAATGCCGTTCTGACTGAATGATGTGTTCAATCAGATCGTCATTACGAGTTACTTTAAAAATCTTGGTTTCCTGCCCACACAAAAGTACACAAATATGTGCCGCCTGCTTACCCGTCACTGCAAGTTGATGTTGCACCTGACACAGCACATACAGCGGTACGGCATCCCGCCATAGCTTTACGCCATATTCGCCTGCGGTTTTACATTCCAGTATTTGTACTTCATCACTGCCGACCACGGCATAATCCAAGTTAGCTAACATGAAGGCTTTATCAGGATCAGGGTGTTGCAGCACTGCATTAACTCGACGCACCTTGTTGTTGGTATGCAGACTGTAGTATTCCGCCACTAACGGTTCTAGCTGCTTACCCCAGTACAAAGGCGCACGACCAGAACTCTCATCTTCAATGGTTTGTTTACTTCGTCCTGTTTTTATCATCCAAAGCTCTAGCATGGACATATAGGGATTCAAGCCACAGGCGGCTGCGGCATCACTGCTGCCGATACCTTTCTTACGCACTTCCAACCACTCCTGATAATCCAGATTCTTGGTATTCATCAGACGTTTGGCTGCTATATGACGTTTTGCAGTCGCGGTGGATTGATCTGCGATTGCAGGGATTGCAGGTAAATAACTTGGAGGGATTGATGCGATAGGGGTCATTTGATTCATGGTCATTTCCTTATTAATGGGTGACTCTGTAAAATTTTGCGCATAAAAAAAGCCACATCTGGGGATGTGGCTAAAGGGGGGCTTCTATGGAGGAAAGGATCATGAAACTAATCCTTAAGCACCATAGTAGTCGTTCTAACTTAACTGAAACTTAAGCAGCCAATCGCAAGGCTTGCTCAAGCCCTCGCTGCTTCAATGCTGCACCTGCACCGAACCATGCAGAATCCAGTCGATGATCCGTACTCATCGCACGACGCTCATGATCAACAAACTCGGTAATAGAGCAAAGCAAGCCATAAGCCGTGTCTTTGGCTGAAGAAAGTTCTGCACCACGTCCCTGCCCATTGAACATTTCCATCACCTTGGTCATGGCACGTCCATTGGGTTCAGTTTTGTTGGCAGTCTGTTTCGCCTGTGAAGCAACATTTCGATAAAACTGGATAATGTTATCCTCCTGCTCAATATTGCTTAGGCTAGTGTTATTAAACACAGCATCAAAGTATGCTGCTGCTTCAGTCTGCGTCACTTTGCGCTGAGTCAGCTGTTTCATTTCATACATGTGTTCATCCCATGTACGCACTGAAATACCAAGTTGCTGTTTGACCTTGTCTGAATCGAAACGGGTACTATGTGGGACTTTAACCACGCCTGCGCTGTTGCGCTGATCTCTTAATGCAATCGCCAATGTGTTATTACACACCACACGGATATTGGTAAATTGTGCAGTTGTCGCTAATGTACCATCACATGCAGTCGCGAGAAGGATATAGCCATTGCTGACATCCTTACCCTTCAAAGCAGTGCTCTGTCCTGTTCTTGCCAAAGCCCAGAACTTCTTACCGCCCTTTAATACACCAGCAGTTTCTAATTCAAAGCCCGATTGTTCGGTGAGATCCCGATAGAACTCCAGAATTTCCATCGGCTGAACTTCCTGATAGCGTTGGCTGACGACAGACAGCGGTGCATGTGTATCAGAACGATATAAGACCCGTTGTTCTTCAAAAGGCATGATAATGCTTTGCCCACGCTCATTCTGTGCCATGTAGCTAACATCAGACGATTCAATGCGCCAATCCATGCCTGCCTGCTTTGCCCAGACTTCAATCGGCTGGTTCTGGCTCAGCTGATTGCCAAGCCCATGCCAAGGTGTTTGTCCGACATAAGCCATTTGTTCAATTTGATGTGCCATATTCTTTCTCCCAAATAGGTTTAATCAAAATTGCGCTGGCAAGAATGACAATGAAAGTAACGCATTGGTGGACTTACTGGACGGGATGGTTGCATGAAGCTATCTAGCAATCCTCCGACCACTACCCCCGCAATCCCGCCCATCCATGGAGAGATTGGTAAGGGCAAGCTTTTGGAAATGCTTGCTCCAATCCCTGCACAGGTCATTGATGATAGGCTGCCTTGGTTCTGTGACTGCTGATCAATCACACGGCTGACATTTTCGGAATGGCAATACGGACATGTAATATTCATAAGATATACCTCAATAATGAAAAAAGGCTTACCGTCTGATAAGCCTTTGAATGTAGGAATAAACATTCATAGTTCATGTAAATGATGTATATCTGTAATTTTTTGGGATCGACGGCTCTTACGCTTGCGCTGCTCTTTTTTTAACTGCCCCTTTCTAAACTGCCTCATCCCTAACAATGGCCCTCGAATATATTGATCATCCTTTTCAGGATCAGCTAAGTAAGCAAGCATCTTCTGTGCCTTGCGCCTTTTATCCAAATCAGACCTTTCAAGTAATTCAAGCCCCCACTGATCTTTCTGCTGGTGGTACTGCTTGTAATCAGATTGATGACAGTTGAAAAATTTACCATCACCACCCGTAATTTTTTTCAACCACAGCTCACCTATCTGAATTGCCAGATAATTAGCACTCCATCGCAAAGATCCGTTATAGATCACCAAGAGATGACAGTGATAACCGCTGCTTTCCCCTCCTTGCTCCAGTCGATAGACATACCCAACCTGATCTTTAAAAATCGTATCCTTATCTTGCACCCGCTTAATCAGTCTTTTGATATCTTGAGTAAAGCGTTCAATACTTGGGTCATGTCCAGTGCGATAAGATAAATCCACCCGTACAAGCAATAATTTGCAATGCCTTTCAATCAACCCATCAAAGTACTTAAACACACTTTTTCGATTCCGCTGATTGTTGTCACAGAATTCATCAACGAATTGTTCGTGGCGAGTTCGTAGGTCAGACTGGAACTTTTGAAATACAGGACGATGACAAAACATTTCATCACCGATCATGACTTTGCGCTTGGCTTGCATATCAAAGTAAGCATGAACCAAAGGGCTGTATTCCCTATTTGATCTAAAAAATGGGTCTGTATATTGTCTGTAGTGATCCATCTCGGAATCAAGATCTTGCCAGTGATAAGTTTTTCTCATCACTTTCTTCATCAGGTTTTCAATTGCGAGTAAGGTTTGTGCTTCATTCATCGTTGTCGTCCTATGGTGATTAATTCCATAGGAGTGACACATCTGTATTTTTTAACTTTGAGGTAAGCGGGTTATTTTTCTCTCAATAAAACACCTTCATCATTTGGGGATGATGAAGGTTATTAAGTTGTTTAAATATTTAATAATATTAAATATATATCCCAGCTACTCTCAGACTGACTAAGCAAGAAAGTACAGGCCTGAAATAAAAATCTCTACTTCTATAGCAAACAGGGAAAATCTTACGAAATCCCCTGTTTTTAAAGAGCAAATTGAAGCGTAAGTTAAGTATTCTAATTGCGAACTCGTTTCGAGACTTTAGTTTTTCTTGCACTTCCATTTTTTTTGATCAGCCATTTTGGAAGCTCTTGATAAATATTATCATCTAACAGATCTTGATAAACCACATAACTTGCCAGATACTCAGCGATCTTCTTAGATAGTTGTTTTTGAGTAGTTTCAACTACAACTTGGGCGTATTGGAGTTCTTCCAATACATGGGCTATCTGTAATTTTTTCACATAACCATTAACTCTCATCCCAGAATCGCAATCACTTTCAATTTTTCGGCATGCAAATTGCCATAGTCTTTCCAATTCAGAAAATAGATCAGGATGGTCTACCAGTGTTTGTGCCTTAAACATAAAAACCACATTAGCAGCATAACTTGTTATTTGATCTTGAGAATTTCTTTCTTCTCCTTCCCAGTAGCCAAGATAGGCTGTAATTTCAGATATGGGTTTTCTTTTTTTATTGTCCTGCAACATACCAGAAAATATTTCGGAAAAATCATTATAAGTTAATCGAAATGAAGGTTTACAACCAAATAAACAGCGCACAATCACCACATCTGTCTTCATCGCAGATTTTAGCATCGCTTCAACTTTACCTACTCGACTCAGGTGTCGCTGAACATGAAAAAGTTTATAACGCTCATCTTCAGCCTGTATAAGCATTGAAGCAGATTCTACAGGCTGATCAATACTTATTAAGCTTTGATCTGGTTGTTCAACATCAGTAGATTCGACATCTAATCTTGTATCATCTTGAGAGCCAACCTCTTCTATCAGATCACTCGCTTCTAAAGTGGGTCCATCAACTTGCTGTGCACCCATTTCAGGTGGAATTATTTCACCACTTTTGTTTATCTGTTTTCGTCGAGATTCTGGTTTAAAAAATAAAGGTTGAGTGAATCGGTATTCAGCAATAATGCTATCAATCTGTTCTTTCATCCTTTTTTCTTTGATTTCCACACCTAAAAAAGTATCTAACATGGAAGAAAAATACTCATCACAGGTTTGGTTTTTATAAATCAAAAAAAAGTACTTTAGTGTTCTAGAAACCGTTTTACCTTCAAGCTTTCTTTGCAACCTCCCTAATTTATCGTGATTCTTAAGAATGCAAGAAAATTGTAAAAGTTGTCGAGTAATAAGGCTCTCTATATTTTCAGATCGTTTTGTTAACCTATCACGAACGGTATCTGTACTAGGATAAAAGGCATCGTAAGCCGATTCCTTCAATGTCATTAGAAAAGTTTCAATTTCAATAGCTAGTGAAACATACTGTTGCATGTCCCAAGCTATAAAATTTTCTCGGTAGATGATTGAAATCCGCTGGATATATTCCCTTGCATGCTCTGACAAATGAGCAATATCCCAAATATATTTTGCACGTTTTCCTGAGCCAAAAAATAAAAGATGCTGAATATCTTGCTGGGCATCATTGGCTCGAAGATATGTGAATTTAAGTTCTATTCTCTCATTGGCCGAATTTATCCCAACTTTACGAACTCCAGCCAACATCACCTCATGGATATAGTCATATTGAGACTGTTTAGATCTATTCTGCCCCCCTAGTCGTTCCAACTGAAACAAAAATCCAAGAAACCATTTTTGAAAAAATGCCCAACTCTCATCCACATCATCAATAAGCAAAAAATGCTTTAACTTAAAAGAAGGGAAAAGACTTTGCCTGAATGTATCATTCAAGTTTTGCACAATCGTTCGTACTGCTACATCTTGATTTTTAGACAGGGAAGTAGATAAATCATTTTCGATTTGTTGAATAAATTTTTTTTCATCTAGGTGCAATGCTGACTGAACAACAAATACTGCATAGTATTCCAGAATCTCTGCAGTCTCTCGAAATGGCTTATACAGTATACGAATGATATTTTTATTAGCTTTAAGGCAATGTAATACTTTAAGTCTTTGCCTGATTATTTTATCAAAATTTGTAGTCTCTCCACTCTGATTCATGAATGTGATTTTAGCTGCAACAACATATAGCATCCCTGCCTGTTGCAACAACGAAGATATATCCTGTTTCACATCCAATTCAAACTCATTTAGTGCCTCATCCTGATAGCCACTAAACACCTGAGGAGCATTGCTTCGTTTCTCGACATAAGATAGCTTTTCCTGCTGACGTTCGTAACGATAGGCTAGATACTTATTTAAGAACTGCTCTGCGTAATCCTCCTCATCTAGCTTCCAACATCCTGAATCTTCATCAACTAAAACAATATTGCGATATTTCGTTTTGATTCTAGGGTTGGAATAAGTTTTCTGTACAAACTCAAGAAATGCTCGTAATTCAAAAAAGGAGTTTTGATTTATATCCTGAACTCTATGATTCGGAAAAAGCTTTACGCGCTTCAAAGCATCAATCAATCGATTAATGTTTTTTTGATTGAAACGATCATCAGGAAAAACGAGATCCCCCTTATAGCTCTCCACCAAAAATGGAACAACTTCATCAACAAGTTGATAGACATTAATAACATCATCCATTTGTAAAAGTTGATCACTATTAGCACCCAAACCCCCAGTATTGGCATAAATTATTTTTATAAATTTATAGAAATCACTATTTTTATTCATTAAAACCACATTAAACCAATTTAAATATTTGATTTTATATTACTAAAATTATTTTCAAATACAAGTTTAGTACTACAAAAACATCTTTAAATTTTAAGTTTATTAGATTAATTATCACCGTAATATTACAATTTAAAATTCAGAAAAACATCTCAAATTTACTATATAAATATAGGCAAATTAAACACCATACAGTTAACTCAAATTTCAACCATAGACTCTTTCAGACTCGATCAAACCCCTTCCTGATTGACCTAAACTTGAAAAAATCACGGACAAAAAAAACGCGCATATGCGCGTCTTTAAGTGATTAGCTAATCTCAATTTAAGGTATTTCAGAGCAACATTTTTCTAAGCAATCAGTTAATCTAGCAAAGTCAAAAATCAGCTGATTTTAACATCCATCCTTTTATTATCTCCCCGTACCATTCCATCAACCTTACTCGCTCCTCCCAATACTGTGCTCGGTTATAAGCGGAACGAATTCTATTCTGTGACACATGAGCATGCTGGCGCTTAATAGCATCAGGATTGAATAAATTTGATTCATTCAGTACGGTACTGAAGAGTGATCTAAAATTATGTGTGGTCATTTAACCAGCAAGCCTTACCCAAATTACAAGTTCATTCAACGATGCTATGACCTGCTTGGTATCACCAGATCACAAAAACATAATGATACTGACAACTAAATCACCACTTCTCAGCCCCTATTTTTTGGCTCACAATCACCTGGTTCATGATTTCAGTGCTATTTCTTAAACAGTCGATTAATGACGATTGAATATCATTATTAAATAAGATTTCTCGCCCCAAACTTTCAAACGGATAACCATATTTTTTAGCATCGGAATACCTCAAGATCTGAGATTCTAAAACCTGCAATTCTGCTACTAATTTTATTTGTTTTTGCCTAGCAGAGTTTAAATGCTCACCATCACTGCTACCTTCTCTGTTTTTTAGTTTTCTTGCCTCAATATTATCTATAAGTACTTCAACCTCTTCTTTTTCCTTAAAAATTTCTTGCTTTTTCATTTCAAGCTTTTTTAATTGCTCTTCTATATACTGTTTATCCATTTCCTCAAATTTTTCAACAACTTCAGTATAAACATCTCTAACAGCAGTACTAGGACTGCTCCATTTGCCATGCTTATCTGCATACGCAAGTAAAGTATCAAAAAAAATTTTATGCTTAACCCCATGCCGTTTATTAACAGCAATATAGCCTTGTATTTTTTTTCTTAACTCGACAGTGTAAAGCGAACCATAAAGCACACTTTGCCTTGGTGTTATCATGTCAATCAAAGCTTCGAGGCAAGATTTATATTCATCTCGTTGAATAGAAGCAGATAAATTGTTGTAATCACCTACCAGCTTATTGATGCTTTCAATTAAGTGCAGAGTCTTTCTTGCGGTAAATTTTGGATTGAAGTTCATCAGGAAGTCATCACCATCCCATGGACTATCTTGCCATAAAAGCTCATTAAAACTTTTATCACCTAAATTTTCTAGCTCTTTTAATAGCTGCTTTTTTTCCAAAGCGGACAAACTCAGGCGTTGGATATCTGCTTCATTTTCAGCTTTATTTGATTTTTTAGCAGCCTTTATAAAATTTTCAAGTTTGAGAGCATTGATGACCTGAAAATACAACTCATCACTTAATATTTGAAAATCTTCAATTTTTACCTTCTTCATTATTCTAAAATTCAATGAAAAAATAACAGAATCTTAATATTTAATTTTTTAATTTCCTAGACCTATTACTCTTTATTTTTGACGTACCTAAACTTAAGACATCAAATCAACAGGGAGCCAAATAGGTAAAATGGTTGCATTCCAAATAAATACTCTTGATGACTTATATATGCAATATTGGTCTATGACAGTTGACTTCTTATTGATCGTTTTAGGCTACTATCCATATTTAAAAAAGGAGCAACTTATTGAAAAATCGAAAAAAGGAATTCCTTTTTTCTTCCTACAGAATTTCAGCATTATCTCTATACAGATGTATAACATGCTTACAGAAATAACTCTTGATTGTGACGAATGATGAAATACTTAACATCCAAGCAAGTACGCCAAAGATTTATGATCAAGTCTCCAGTCACTTTATGGCGTTGGCAGCAACCCACCCAAAGAGTATTTAAGGAACCGTTTCCACCTCCCATAAAAATGTCTACAGGTTCTGCTAGTCTTTGGGATGAAGAACAAATCAAAATTTGGGAAGCTAAATATTTTAGAAATAATGAAAGCCTAACTATTTAGTTAGGCTTTCTAGTTTATGCCACCATTGTTGATAGGCTATGGCCATTTCTTTCTGATAATCATAATAATCATAAGTCCCTTGCTCACCTATCATCGTATGACCAATCATTAGCTCAGCAATATCACGTGATGTAAATCTACTAAAATGGGTACGAGCAGTTCGCCTCAAATCATGCATTGACCAATGCCTCATGTCTACCTGATAGTGCCGTCTAGCATATTGCATTACATTATAAGGAAGCTTTCCCGGGCCATTTTGACCAAACATTTCTTTTGTACCACTATTAACAAACATATATACAGAATTATTAAGCTCCATTGCTTGCCGAATAAAGGGTTCGATCTCTGGCAAAATTGGTCTAATTAGAGGGCGTTTAGTATATTGACCTGTTTTATGATTTTCGGGTGGTACAGTCCAAATTTTTCGCTCTAAATCAAAATCAGACTTTTTTGCCATTCTTAGTTCACTGTATCTATTAGCATAAAAAAGACATATCTTTATAAATAAAGCATTCTTTAAAGCCATTCTAGATTCATCACAAATCCTCCAAATCAAGGCCAACTCTTCATCATCCAGAATTCTGTCCACTTTATTTTTTTTGATATTGAGATCGCGCTTTCCAGAAATATGGCGTATTGGATTAGTCTCAACCAACTTGCGATTCACCCCCCAATCTAAACATTGTTTTGTATTGGTAAGTAAACGATCTGTGATTGATGCTGATTTCTGAAAATGTGCTTCAAACAAATCCAACCACATGTGCAAAGTAATTTGATCAACAGGCAATGAACCGTATTTTGGAAATACATACAATTCAAAAGATCTTAATTGCTGTTGTGCATTTTTCTTATTAGCAAGGCAATATTTTTCATGCCATTCTAGATAAAGGCCTTCAAAAGTTAATGCATTAGCCACTTTATGAAGTTCTATTCTTTTATGAACCCTCGGGTCTTGCCCAGACTCCAACACTCCTTTCATTTTTTGTAATTCAAGCCGTGCTTCCTGCAAAGTAAGATGTGGATAAGAACCTAAATCAAGACGTGCTTGAACACCTTGATATCTATAACGCATCTGGAACGTAATTTTACCTTTAGGTGAGACACGTACACTTAACCCATCTCGATCAGATTCTACATGTTGTGCTTCTCTTTCCTTACCTAAATTCTTTTTAAGCCATGTATCTGTAAGTGCCATGATACCCCTGTGTACAAATATTTAATTCAAAAAAAATAAACACACTTATGTACACAATCATGTACACACAATTTGTGAATAAACTTAGATCAACTTGAAATAACATGCAATGGGTAGTCGATATAAATAATAACAAGATATTGTAAATTATATAGTTATTTAATTCTTCGAGAAGGTTTTTGGAATGGGTTGAAATGAGTTGAATTATAGTGTGTTATTTGGGTGGGAAATAATCGCGAAAGTGCGTCGCTGTGCGACCTGCGCCGCTAACTCATCTTTAAAACTCATGCAAGACACCTACTGCAGAACTGCAGTGTATAAGATCAAAATGATCAATATGAAAAATTGGCGATATTGTAGCAGATTTGAAAAGGATTTTAATGTTCGTTGATAGGTCTTGATTTATTCACAAATGAAAATATAGTTACTTTTTCAATCTATACTTTTGCTTTGGGCTTTTCAGTTTTTCTGGAATCGTACGTTCAATCTAACCTAATTCTATGGCAGGATTCAGATAATTCTTTTGGAACGTTGCTCGATGAGTCAATCCGACCAATTGCATCAACTCAGCGAAAGTATAGTCTCCTTGTTTCATCGCTGAAATTGGCCGCTAGCTTGAGCGGTAGCATGATCGCTAACTTAAGTCGAATGTTTAAACAACTCTTCTAAATGCTCAACATCCATAGGTAAGCCCAATAAATAGCCCTGCAATTGCTGACAGCCTAAACGGGTTAAAATTTCAGCTTGTAACGGCGTTTCCACTCCTTCAGCAGTCACCGTCAAACCTAGTTTAATCGCCAACTGAATAATACTTTCTAAAATTAATTCTTCTTTGCTGTCCAAACGTAAGTCTAAAATAAAAGCACGGTCAATTTTCAACTCATCGACGGGCAATTTCTTCAAATACAAGAAACTCGAATGTCCTGTACCAAAATCATCAATCGCCAATTGAATCCCCATTTGACGCAAACGTTCAAAACTACGAATACTCGATTCAATATGATGCATTGCTGTACTTTCAGTCACTTCAATCATCAAGTGTTTAGGTTGAATCTCATAGCGTTTAAATAAGTTTTCTAAAGTAGAAAACAGGTGCTTATGTTCAAACTGCACTGCCGATAAATTCACAGCCACAGGAAATAACGGTGCGCCCAACCTTTCCCAAATTTGAATTTGTTTAAAGGCTTCTTCTAGCGCCCAATAGCCAATTTGAATAATCAAACCCGTTTTTTCAGCCCCTTTAATAAACATATTTGGGGTAAGTAAACCATGCACAGGGTGATACCAACGAATTAAAGCTTCTACACCACAAATTTTATGGTCAGCGGCTTTAAACTTTGGCTGATAGAACAGCTTAAATTGTTGTTGTTCAACTGCTTTATATAAATCATTAATCAACTTACTTTGGCTTCTAGCCTCAAGTAACTCCAGATCATAATTAAAGACTGAACTGGTGTTACGCCCCTGATATTTAGAGGTCAGCATAGCGGCATCGGCATTCATTAAAATATCTTGCAAATTGGTACCATGCTCTGGATACATGGCAATGCCAATACTGCCTGAAATATGAATGACCTTGCCCGCAATTAAAAAACCTTGCTGAATCAGTTCCAATATTTTTTCAGAAATGGCAGTGGCTTCGGCAATATCGGTATGTTCTATCACCAAAAGAAATTCATCACCACCAATTCTTAATAACTGGGTATTTTCACCCAAGTGGGATTGCACACGTTTCGACAGCTGAATCAGTAATTGATCGCCAACATGATGCCCAAATACGTCATTCACCGCCTTAAAGCGGTCTAAGTCAATATACAAAAACGCAATTTTAGTGTTTTTTTGCCGATGTTCAGAAAAAAGCAATTGTGCATATTCGGCCAAATATGAACGGTTAGGCAATTTGGTCAGGTTATCTTTGACTGCCTGATTGGCTAATTCTCGATTGGCCAAAGACAATTGTCTGCTTTTTTCTTCTAAGCGCAGTTCCAATAAAGATACGCCCACCGCAGCAGCAAAAATAAGACTGGTCACTAAAATGACCACCAACAAGGCTGACCCTTGCCCCATCTGGAAATGCCTTGATTGAGGCAACTCGGCTGTGGAGTAAAAATGCAATGCTTCCATGCCAATATAATGCATGGCAACAATGCTCAGACTCATGAGCACCGCAATGAAAATTTTATATTGTGCCTGACGCCGCAAGCTGTAATTCGAACGGAACATAAACCAAAAGGTAAATATTGCCCCACCAATCGCCACCAATACAGACAGTAAAACAATCGTAGGATCATAATAACTACGGTAACCTTCTACCTGAATTCCCATCATGCCCGTATAATGCATGCCTGAAATGCCCAACCCCATCAAAATGCCGCTGAGGATTAAACGTGCTATAGGCAAAGTCGATCGCGCAGTCAGCCAAACCGCAAACGTAGAGGCGATAAATGCAATAATAAAAGACAGGGTCGTAAAGCTAAGATCAAATTGATACGGTGCAGGTAATTGGCATGCCAATATGCCCACAAAGTGCATACTCCACACTGCCGCACCCAGCAGCAAACCACTCATGATTAATGCAATTTTTTTGAGTTGTTGTTGTACATTTTGAAACAGCATTTGCTCAACAGACACTGCAAAATAGCAGGCCAATACTGAGATTGCCACCGAGCCAATTAACAAGCTCAAATCATAATGTACATGCATAATTAGATGTATCCATACCTGTTATATTTTATTGCTTTTCGGTTACTCAATCTCACACTCTCTTATAAACAATAACTAAAAAGCAACCTGAACGACAGATTGATCCAACAAAGACTGCATTGCCTTTAGAATCTAATACAATTCCGCCTTGGTCAATAGTCAAATATTAATATCTCATCACGAAAGAATGGCAATTTTAAACTGCGTACAGCTGTCTAACTCAAAGCTATACACACATCTTGTCACTTTACTTTTCGCTTTAGAAAAAAAACCAGCAACTTTTAGTTGCTGGCTCTATTTGATTAAGGTTCTAAGATTGTTTTAAGGTTGATTCGGCTCAGAAACACTTTTTTGTAACATGGCATAGTCTTGCAAAACCTGTGCTGCTTCAATCACAAAAGCTTCCTCCTCAGGCAAAGCAGGGCGTTGTGCTGCCTTCATTTTGGCACGCGTTTCTGCCAAAGCATCAATGGATGCCTGATAGCTTTCCCAATTGGCAAATGGTTTCAAACCTGTTTCCTGACGGCGTTTGTTTTCAGCAGTCAAAGTTTGCTGCTCTAGTGCCATTAACTCGGCTCTGCGTTGTTCAATATCTAAAACAATGCTTTTGCGATCTTCAGCTTTTTTGGCAATTTGCTTACGTTGTTCTAAATATTGAAATTGTGGATCAAGCGTAACACGTTGCTGTGATAATTGACTTAATTTGGTGATATATGGCTGCACTGAGCCCTCACGCTTAAATGGCGCAGTTGGAATGGTATCCCATTTCAAGGCATTTTTAGCTTTACGCTCACCAAACTCATCATTGTAAATATCAACCAGTTTAATGTCTGGAATCACACCTTTGTTTTGAGTACTGCCGCCCGTAATACGGTAGAACTTACGTTGAGTTAAGGTCGCCTGACCATAGGCCAAGGAGTCAAGTTGTACCTGCGCTGTGCCTTTACCTGTGGTGGTACTACCAATCACAATCCCGCGTTGATAATCCTGAATTGCTGCAGAATAAATTTCACTAGCAGAGGCTGAAGCTAAGTTAATCATCACCGCCAATGGGCCTGCATAAGTCTGTGCACCGCCATCGTCATCTTCAAACACACTCACATTGCCATTGCCATCACGGATTTGCACCACAGGACCAGACTTAATCACTTGCCCGAGCATACGCGCCACTTCTTCGAGTGAACCGCCAGGATTGTTACGTAAATCGACAATAATCCCTGCGACATTTTTGGCCGCCAAACTTTTCAGGGCATTGTTGGTATCTTCCGACACCGAGCGATACTCATTACCTGCCCGACGCGCACGATAATTCAAATAAAACGATGGAATTTCAATCACACCATAGGTATAGGTTTGACCATCACGTTTGATGTCAATGGTCCGCGAACGAACTCCCGCATCTTCTTCTTGAATCACATCACGTATAATGGTGACATTACGCGCCTGATTCATGGCCGCACCTGCACCCAACAATCGTACAGTGACTTTGGTGCCGCGTTTACCGCGAATCAGCCCAACAATTTCATTGCTCGGCCAACCCACAACATCCACCATTTTTTCGCCATCTTGTGCCACACCAATAATGCGGTCACCCGATTTCACCTGCCCTGTTTTGCTGGCAGGGCCACCCTCAACAATGGTTTCAATTTTGGTGTAATCTTCATTGCCCCGTTCAGGACGAATCGACACCCCAATCCCTTCCAGCTGTAAAGTCGTTTGACGGTTTAGCTCCATCGCATCAACCGGCGGAAAGAAGTTACTATGCGGATCATAAGTCAGCATCATCGCATTTAAAGTTTTGTCCAGTACATCATCACTCTTTAAACGATTCATACGCTCTAACTGACGGGTATAACGTTTGGTTAACGTTTGCACTGGAGTCAAATCTTCAGGGCTAGCCAAATCTTGCCCATTGGTCAATTCGGGATTGTCTTTAATGGCTTTTTGTTTTGCTAATTCTTCTTCTTTGCTAATGGTCAGGTTAATGAGCTGTGACACTAGCATTTTTTGCCAGTGTGCACGCATTTCTGCTTCTGTTTTAAAGAACGGTGCTTTTTCACGATCTGTTTCAATACTGACATTTGGCTGTTTTAAATTTTGTGGTTTTTTCAGCTCTGCCAACATGAAATGATAAAACTGTTTTAAACGCTCACGATACTGTGCATGAATTTGATACGGCCCAGCCAAATTCCCTGCCTTTAAGGACGCACCAAAAGTTGGGGCATATTGTTTGCGGTATTGCTCAACTTCTTTAGCCAAAAACAAAGTATGGTCTGGGTCTAGACTGTCGATATAAAAATCAAAAATGCGCTGCGACGTCGCGGCATCTAAACGCTGATTTAAATAATGCTGACGATCGACCAAGGTCGCCAATTGACGCGAAACCAATGCTTGCTCCTGCGTCGGCACAATACTGTTAGCAACGACAGCGGTATTATTGGCTGCAATTGCCTCGTTAATGGCGTGAGAAAAGAAAAAACCGCCAGTTGCTATCGCAACCGCACAAGCGATGGTTTGAAGTTTCATAAAAATATTTACGTCCTTGGTTTTTGACCAATCTCTGCTTTTCACAATGAATTGAGCAGATTCAAAATCTTATACAACTTAATTTAGGTCTGTCGTGTAGTTTTATCATAATCTGTGCTGTCAAAATGTAGCAAATCATTGCAGAATTCAGGTATTGTTTTTTTATTGATAAAAATCGAATACGGACACCCAATATGATTGGCGCATTGATGCTCGACATCGCTGGCACAGAACTTACTCAAGAAGATATTGAACTATTAAGCGCTCCGCAAGTCGGTGGCGTGATTTTATTTGCCCGAAATATCCAATCTCCTGCGCAAGTACGCGATCTGACCGACCACATGCGTCAGGTGCGCCCTGATATTTTAATTGCAGTGGATCAGGAAGGCGGACGCGTACAACGCTTGAAACAAGGTTTTACCTTATTGCCTGCTATGGGCAGATTTGGCGAGTTATATCAAAGCGAACCTGAACGTGCCTTAGATTTAGTCGAAGAATGTGGCTGGTTGATGGCCACCGAAGTATTAGCAGTAGGCATTGATTTTAGTTTTGCGCCCGTTTTAGATCTAAATGGCGTCAGTGATGTAATTGGAGATCGCGCTTTTGCTGCTTGTCCTGCCAATATTATTGCTTTGGCAGATGCCTTTTTACGTGGAATGCATCATGCGGGAATGGCAACTACAGGCAAACACTTTCCTGGACACGGTTCAGTTAAAGCCGACTCTCACGTTGCTGCTGCGATAGATTCACGTTCTTTTGCCGAAATTCAGCAACAGGATATGCAAACCTTTCTGCAACTGCAGAATCAACTAGATGCTCTCATGCCTGCGCATGTCATTTATGATCAGGTCGATCCGAACCCTGCAGGTTTTTCTGAATTTTGGTTACAGCAAGTGCTTCGCAAAGACTTGGGCTATGATGGGGTACTTTTTTCAGATGATTTAAGCATGCAGGCCGCTTGTGTAGCAGGTGATGCCGATGCGCGTATTCATGCCGCTTTAGTCGCAGGTTGTGACATGGGACTGGTCTGCAACAATCGTGCAGCACAACGATTGGCTTTAAGTGCGATTACCGATTTACCCTTGCCTAATCAGACACGTTTAGAACGTATGCGCGGTAAAATCCCCGAACTCAGTACGGAGTTTAAGATTACTGATGTTTTGGATTTAGGCGATGAATGGCGAAGCGTCCGTGATCGTATCTTGGCATTTAAAGAACAAAGTGCCGCGCTACTGGCAGCGCAAACCAGTCACGACCCGACCAATTATTCAAGTAGCACTAAAAACGCTGCAACGTGAGACAGCCACAAACTAACCATACACCTGCACTTTTTTCACAGCATTTATACGACAAAGGAACACGACAGCGTGTTCCTTTTTGATTATGATGAACTTATTCTATTTTGAGTATATGCATGACACCGAAGCTTGAGTATCAAAGCATGCCTAAAAAGACAACGACCACCATTCAAACAATTAAGGTCTAGACGAAAATGACAAAAACACTCCTGAACAGCAAAATCGCAACAGAAAAAAGCACCGAAATGCATAACTCGGATGATAAACCAACTCACTCAGACACGACTGCATTGTCCAAACATCGACATATTTCTTTTACCGCACACTACACGGGATATATCTGGTATCAAATGGGGATTTCACATCCTGTATTTGCGACCCGTAAAGGCAAGTTTTTAGCCAAATTGGTACATCCTTTAGAAAACTGGGCAGAACGGCATGTAGGCGGCAGTATGCGCAGCACTCTCAAACAACGTCATCAAATGATTGATGCACACTTAACCACACTGATTCAGCAACATCCACAACTACAAGTGCTCGAAATTGCATCTGGACTGTCACCACGCAGCTGGAATTTTCGACAAAAATATCCTGAACTAAATTACCGTGAACTGGATTTGCCCGATATGGCGCAAATTAAAACCCAAGCGTTACGACAGATTGACCACGATGCACCTGAAGTGCTCACCGCCGATATTTTTAGTGACTCCTTTCAACAGGTTTTTGAATATTTTGATCACTCGCAGCCCTTGGTGCTTATTAGTGAGGGTTTAATTAACTATTTTACCAAAGACATGCTACATAAGCTGTTAAATGGCATGTGTAACTACACTCAAAACTTTCCAGAACTGCATTATTTAACCGACATTTACCCTGAACCCGTGAAGAATAAGCTCGCCAACTTTATTTGGAACTGCAGCCGATTATTGAAATTGATGTCACGCAGTGCTTTCACCTTCCACTTTCAATCTCCGCAGGAATTAACTCAATTTTTTCAAAGCGCAGGTTTTGAACAGGTGCAGCTAGAACAACCACAACTGTATTTTTCAAATACCTCTTTAGAAAAAACAACGACAGAACATTTAGGCGATTTAGTTTGGATGATTCATGCCTACAAAAAAAATAGCGTGGTTTAACACGCTATTTTTTTTTATTTGGTATGAACAATTTCAAACTCAGCCAATCATTGCACCGACTACTAACAGGCGTATTCCAAATTTTGCTTAGCCGCTTTTTGACGTTCCACATAACGTAACAAACGCTCTGCCACTTCAAAACTACCATGCTTAAATAATGCACGTAATTGTTGCCCTTGGCTTTCAAAAATTAAACATTCAATACCAAAACTGCCTTCTTCATCCTGTAATTCTAAGGCCATATCTCGTTCAAACTGTGCTGCCTGCGCCACCAACGCTGCATTTTCAAAATTAAGTAACACACCAAAGAAGTTTAAATCGACGATGTTTGTAGCGATTTTCAAATCAGAATGACGATATTGCAAATGACTTTGTGGATTTTGCACCCGAATACGCGCTTCACCACGACGTTCCATCTTCAACAACTGCGCACGTGTCATAGGAATAATGCCATCTAATTCCTGAATAGATTCATGGCTTAAAAAGGTCGCAAATAAATTCATGGTTTCTTTACGGCGCTGTAGTTGCGGCACATGATCTGCATTGGCAATCATAGCAAATTCCATATTCGGGCACTGTAAAGCGAAATTGGCATTTTCATGCGGTAGGGTAAAACTATCATATTGCCCACACGCCACCAAAACCTTACATTGCGGAATTGGCACATTGGTTAAACGCAGCAAACGGTTGCAGTTCACATCGTAACGATCTTGCTCTGTGGCGGTAAAGTCGGCCATTTGTCGGTAAAACAAACGCTTAGCAGTCGGAGACATGCGAGTTTGTTCCATTTTGGCATGATTGACCAAGTACAAAATCACCGCCTGACCAAACTCATCCATGCGCTGCTCTTTCATTAAATGCAGCGATTCTTCAAGCAACATGCGCCAACTTTTACGGGTCTTTTGCATAACCCCCATTAAAATCATGCGATCAATCAATTCAGGACGTTGATCTGCCAAACAAGATGCCACCACCGAACCCAATGACATGCCCATGACGGACACTTTATCTAAGCCGACAATATCCAACCAATTACCCAACATCTGACCTAAATCGTGCAGTTCCAGCGTTCCTGCCGACTCACCTGTTTCCACATTGCTCATTTGCTGATTGGCGCCCATAGATGGCATATCAATTAAAATAATTGGCCCTGCACGAAAAAGCTGTTCCACACAATATTTATATGAATTAAAGTTTTGGAATGCACCGCCAATAATCACAATTGGGGTTAGATGTGCGGTTTCTGGCTGAGCAATTGCCATGTATTCCACTTTCCAGCCATTGATCCAAGTGGTACGAGCGGGTTGTTTAAAGCTGTGTTTATCATAAATATCAAAAAAACAGAGATGCGAACTTGCGTCCTGTACATCCGTGTCCATCTGGATCATGGAATTCATATTCCTTACCCCCCATGCGCATTTTATTTTTATTGTGCAAGTGTTCGTCATTGAACGATTACCCACTTATCTGAATTAAAGTGGCATCCTGCTTATTGTTGTAAATGACATCAATGTCGTTATCGCATCATTCTATACAGGTGCTGATTTTATACGCAACATTTTCTATGACCGCTCATCTACTTTTAAAGTATAAAGCATTTCAAAATATTTATTTTAAAGATGAAAGCATTGAAAAATATTTAAAGATTGAACAATTTAGTCGATTTTCTACCGAGATGCTTCATTGTGCAGGCACAGACTGTTAATATCGAATTGAAATTTCTAAGTGATCAAACCGCTATGCAAGAGTCTATTGAACAATATATGCAAACGGTAGGACAACAAGCACGCCAAGCCTCTCGTGTCTTAGCAAGCGCTTCTACCCAATCTAAAAACAATGCGTTATCGGCTATTTATACGGCGTTGGAAAATAGCGAGTCCGCTATTCTAGCTGCCAACCAAATGGATATGACCAAAGGTCGTAACAACAACTTAGATAGCGCACTGCTTGATCGCTTAGAACTTAACCCCGCACGTTTTAAAGGCATGTTACAAGGTCTAAAAGATGTGATTGGCCTCATGGATCCAATTGGAGAAATTACTGATATGGCTTACCGTCCATCAGGTATTCAATTGGGTAAAATGCGGGTGCCACTAGGAGTGGTGGGCATGATTTACGAATCACGTCCCAACGTGACCCTAGAAGCGGCGTCTTTGGCGTTAAAGTCAGGCAATGCGATTATTTTACGTGGTGGTTCTGAAGCTCTGAAATCGAACCAAGCGATTGCTGCTGCAATTCAACACGGTTTAAAAACTTCGGGCTTGCCAGAAACATCTGTGCAAGTGATTAACACTTCAGATCGTGCTGCTGTTGGGCAATTAATTACCATGTCTGAATATGTAGATGTGATTGTGCCACGTGGCGGTAAAAGTCTGATTGAACGGATCAGCAATGAAGCACGTATTCCAGTGATTAAACATTTGGATGGTAACTGTCACGTATTTGTGGAAGCACAGGCCGATTTACAAAAAGCCCTGCCTATTGCTTTGAATGCAAAAACTCACCGTTATGGTGTCTGCAATGCGATGGAAACTTTGTTGGTCGATGAAGCTGTTGCTGCACAATTCTTGCCACGCATTGCCGAGCTGTATGCAGAAAAACAAGTCGAATTACGCGGCTGCCCTGCAACTCAAAAGATTTTAGGCACGACTGTCAAAACTGCCACAGAAGAAGACTGGTACACCGAATATCTAGGTCCAATTTTGGCGGTTAAAGTGGTTTCAGGCATAGATGAGGCGATTGAACATATCAATAAATATGGCTCACATCATACCGATGCCATTATTACTGAAAACTTTAGTTTAGCGCGTCAATTCTTGGCTGCAGTAGATTCAAGTTCAGTCATGATTAACGCTTCTACACGCTTTGCCGATGGTTTTGAATATGGTTTAGGCGCTGAAATTGGGATCTCTACCGATAAAATTCATACCCGTGGGCCTGTCGGTTTAGAAGGTTTAACCTCACAAAAATGGGTGGTGTTTGGTGATGGTCAAATCCGCCAATAAAATCAATCTGTAATTTTGTAATAGCCAAACATAATGTTCAGTTTCACAGTAAGCTGAACATTATTCAATTCTTTTGAACACACTATTTTAAGACACAGTTCGACTACACATTTCTACCCCCAGCTCACCTAAAATAGAAACACCATCACGATTAGAAAAATCATCAAAAAGAGTGGCGATGCTTATGTTTTATTATTTGATTATTAGTACCTTTGCTTTGGCTCTGCTGGTGTCATTCATTGTCATGCGTTTGTTTTCTAACTCCATCAATGCAATTTTGGCACGCATCATTCACGACCCAATTCATGAAGCATGGGCAAAGTACACTAAATTTGCAGGCATGGTGGTCGGTACATCTTCAGGCATTCGTATTTACGATATGGAAAAATACATTACGCCACTTACTTATGCCGAAAATGACAAAAGAATTGTGATTGAACTGACGCAAGAACGCTGGGTACTGGAAATTTACCGCACGATTATTGAAACCTTACAAGGCTTGGCGTGGATGATGTTGGTGTTTTTTATGGTGGCGCTGATTGCTTATGTGATTGTCCGTTGGTCAGAAATTAAATACGCTGCCAAATCAAAATAAACTGACAAAAGTTGAGGAAATAATTTAAAACAGTTTGCCACTCGCCTGCAGAATGAAGTGTGCTATGTTAAGACAATACAACAGGAATTAAGCAGAAATTTTAGACCATCATTTCATGGAAAAATGAAAGTTTCGGACTGATAAATTTTAATTATTTCTGATTTCATGGTCGATAATGCTTAAGTCTAATCTCCTAAAGTCTATCTAGGAGCAATAAAAAACCCATGATAAAACATACGTAATGATCAAGATTGCAACACAATAGATTGCCATTTGCCATATATTGCAATGCAGCTTGATTGACTAGGGATAACTTCAATTAGAATTCGGGTACATAAAAGTGACTACATCAGTATTAGTGATTAACTGCGGATCTTCTTCTATCAAATATGCGCTTGTATCTGAAAGCGTTGGGGATCGTATCTTTGGTTTGGCAGAAAATCTAGGTTCTGCTGATGCGCGCATTAAAGGCATTACCGCAGGTGGTGAGCCGCTCGAACTTTCTATTCCACATGCTGACCATGAAAAAGCATTGGAAACTATTCTTGGTCGCTTATCTCAATATAAGCCACAAGCCATTGGTCACCGCGTTGTACACGGCGGTACTTTAACCAAAGCAGAATTATTAACCGAAGAAATCGTACAACGTATTCGTGAAGCAACTCCGCTTGCACCTTTACACAACCCTGCACACTTGGTAGGTATTCAAGCAACAATGCGTTTGTTCCCTGAACTTCCACAAGTGGCTGTATTTGATACTGCATTCCACCAAACGATGCCTGCACATGCTTACCGTTATGCAGTACCTAAATTCCTATATACCGACCACAACGTACGTCGTTATGGCTTCCACGGCACAAGCCATGCATACGTTTCAGAGCGCGGTTCAGAGTTGGCTGGCAGCTTTAAACAAGGTGGCTGGTTAACTGCTCACTTAGGCAATGGTAGCTCGACTTGTGCAATTTGGAATGGTGAAAGCGTAGATACGTCTATGGGCTTAACCCCACTTGAAGGTTTGGTGATGGGTACGCGTAGTGGTGATGTAGACCCAAGCTTACACAGCTTCCTTGCAAGTAACTTAGGTTGGGATATTTACAAAATTGACAAAATGCTAAACAGTCAAAGTGGTTTACTTGGTTTGTCAGGCCTATCGAATGACATGCGTACCCTGATTGAAGCATCTGAACAAGGTAACGAAGATGCAACGCTTGCCATTGAAGTATTCTGCTACCGTTTAGCTAAATCTTTAGCTGCACTTAGCTGTGGTTTACCACGCTTAGATGGCTTATTCTTCACAGGCGGTATTGGCGAAAACTCTGCTTACATCCGTGAAAAAACGGTCGCTTACTTGCCACACTTCGGCTTTAACTTCAGTAAAGAACGCAATGACAGCTTAAAACGCGGTACCGAAGGTCGTATTGATGCAGGCACAGGTGGCCCACAAATTTGGGTTGTACCAACTGACGAAGAAGGCCGTATTGCGAAAGAAACTGCGCAAGTTGCAGAGGAGCTAAAGTCAGCTGCAAAAAAGTCTGAATGTGACGCTGCGATTGCTTAAGCAATCGTAGTGCTCAGCCACTTTCAATCAGTCCCTTTACGATCTAGAAAAAATTATGAAAACAATACTTTTGGTTCCTACAGAAATTGGTGTTGGTTTAACATCAGCATGTTTAGGTTTAATTTACGCTTTGGAATGCCAAGGTATAAAAGCTGGTTTCTTAAAACCATTTTCACAAGAATTACAGCCTGAAGCAGACCGCACGACGGCATTGTATCGTCATCTGTTCAAGCATGAAACGGTTGAACCAATTACTTATGCTGCGCTGACTGAGCGTTTAAAAAATGATGAAAATGACGAATTGCTTGAAGATGCAGTCCGTTTACATCGTGAAATTTCTAAACATCACGATATCATTATTGTAGAAGGGGTTTTACCAAACGGACGTGATCCATTTGCAACTGAATTAAATGCAAATTTGGCCAAAGCACTAGATGCGAAAGTCATTATTGTCAGCAATGCCGACATCAACAACCCCGTTAAAACAGCGTCAAAAGTAGACAATCAATTACGTTTCTTTGGTGGTGCGTCTGGTGAACGTACTGCGGGCGTATTGTTCATGCGTACCAAAGGTTTGCCAGAAGATTCTGCACAAATTCCTGTTACGCTTGATCCAAGTTTACGTTTAATTAGCGACACCAACCAGTTTGTCAGCAAAATTCAAACCACACATCCAATGATTGGTAAAGACTGCATGCCAGTGATTGGCTTAGTTCCTTTTAGCAACACTTTAAGTGTACCACGCATGTCTGATTTGGCTGCGCACATTTCAGCAGAATGGATTAACCAAGGTGAAGCAGCACAGCGTCGTGTATTACACAGCAGCTTAATTGCATCGAATATTGAACACGAAATGCATAAATTCGTAGCAGGCGAACTGATTATCAGTGGTTCTGACCGTGTCGATGTATTGCTTGCCAGTAGCTTAGCCAGCAGTAATGGTATTCCACTTGCAGGTTTGGTGTTAACTGAACAAAAAGCGCCAAGCGCACAAGCTTTAGAATTCTGCCAAGCGGCAATAAAAAATGGCTTGCCAATTTTACATACTAAGTTGAGCACATTTGAAACAGCGCAACAGTTGTTAAACCTTAGCAACGAAATTCCTGTAGATGATACTGAACGAGCAGAACAAGTTACCCGTTTTGTAGCTAGCCACATCAATCAAGAGTGGTTGTCTCATTTAATTAGCGATTCGTACAAACCACGGTTATCGCCTTCTGCGTTCCGTCATGAATTGGTGCAAAAATCAATCGCAGCTAAAAAACGTATCGTGCTTCCAGAGGGTGATGAGCCGCGTACCGTTCAAGCTGCAGCGATTTGTCAATCACGTGGTATTGCCCACTGCGTATTATTGGCAAAACCAGAAGCGGTGGTTGATGTTGCCAAAGCACGTGGTATAGAGCTTCCACACGACTTAGAAATCATTGATCCTGACTTGGTTCGTGAAAATTATGTCGAAAAAATGGTGGAAATGCGTAAAGGCAAACTCACTGAAGATCAAGCACGTGAACAGCTGCAAGACACTGTCGTCTTAGGTACGATGATGTTGGCACTTGATGAGGTTGATGGTTTGGTGTCTGGTGCTGTACATACGACAGCGAATACCGTTCGCCCTGCGTTCCAGCTCATTAAAACTGCACCTGAATATTCATTGGTATCTTCAATATTCTTTATGCTGTTACCTGATGAAGTCTATGTGTACGGTGACTGTGCGATTAACCCAGACCCAGATGCAGAACAATTGGCTGAAATTGCGATTCAGTCTGCAGACTCTGCAAAAGCGTTTGGTATTGACCCACGTATTGCCATGATTTCTTACTCAACGGGTACTTCAGGTGCAGGTGCTGACGTCGAAAAAGTTGCGAAAGCAACTGAAATTGCGAAACAACGTCGTCCTGACTTACTGATTGATGGTCCATTACAGTACGATGCGGCATCAGTTGAAAGTGTTGGTCGCTCTAAAGCACCGAACTCTCAAGTTGCAGGTCGTGCCAATGTATTCATCTTCCCTGACTTAAACACAGGTAATACGACGTATAAGGCAGTACAGCGTTCTGCCAATGTGGTGAGTGTTGGTCCAATGCTACAAGGCTTGAATAAGCCAGTGAATGACTTATCCCGCGGTGCATTGGTAGATGACATTGTGTTTACCATTGCATTGACTGCGATTCAGGCAGAGCAACAAGCAGCTCAATAATTCGTAAAGTTAAGTTTTACAAACCACCTGATTGAAAAATTGGGTGGTTTTTTATGTGTTATGTTTTAAAAAGTAGTATATTTTTATAAACAATCTCACAATTGCTGAGTTTATATTTGTTCACACAATCCTCCATTCCAATCACTTCGGCATTCTTTTCAGAATAAGAGTTTGATGGGAAAAATGTTTTCTGACCATTTAAACCGTATCTAAGATTCAGTTGGAATGTACCGTCTGGACGTTGTCCTTTGGTAATCACTGTACCAGGCTCTTTGTCTTTTGTGTATCCAGAAACACTAGAAATAAGCTCGGAGCATCTTCTTTGATTCTCATTTATTTGTTTGCACTCTTTTGCTGCTGAGCGCATAGCCAGTTCACGCGATGTGGCTGTATAGATCGAAAATATGCCATTCTTCGGGTCGTAAGCAACACCAGCATACCAATATTGTGGCTGATAACTACTGCTATCCCCCAACCGCATACACTGTCATCAACTGTCTGGCAGTAACCTTGGGTAGGGTTTGCTTGAACTAGTGGACTAAGACTGAGCAATCCAATTACACTTAAAGAAGCAAAAAAATAATACTCCATCTTCATTCCCTAAATTATTGTGTTTTAATTAAATAAATATATCTAAATCACGTAATTAACTCGAATAGCAGATAAGAAATTGCCCTAATAAATAGGAGGATGAAAGCCAGTAGTTGAATTACCAAGTTAAACCTTAAGCTCTAGCCCTCATGTCTAATAATACCGAATTATTCTGCGTGCTTGATGACTTTTTTCTTAAATTTGAAGCAAATTATTGGAAATTTATAAAACATAGTCCCCGCTATCCAAGAACCTGACAGGGAAACTTACTCCCTTTCAGAAATTATCTTTATCTCCATCTGGTACACATGCTCTCAATGTAATAATTTCAAAGCCCTTATTCAAATTATGGAATCATTTGCTAAAACAGAATTCGAGGTAATTTAAGATTCCTAAAATTAACATAATACACATTATAAAAATTATCATTATAAATCAATACATTAAAACCTATTTTACAACCCACTCACCCTCGAATGGGCTTTTTTATATGATTTTTCACGTTACACGCTCAATTCTCAATCATTGTTCCACATTATTATTTAGCATGACTAAATCACAACTTCTGTGCCAACCACACCGTATGCCCGGCACAGTCCTGATCTTCAGCCTGCATATCCACTACCTTAAACCCATGTTGTACTAACAATTGACGGTATTCATCCTGCGATAAACTGGCATGATAAAGTGCCTCACCAAGCATATCCCCAATCGACTCACCTGCCGCAGGTCCGCTGCTAAACATGAGAACCGTATTGGTGGTAGAGCATTGCGCAAATTTCTCGAACATGCAGCGCTGATCGTTTGGCGTTAAATGAAAAAAACTATCCCACGCCAAAATACCATCAAAGCACTGATTCAAGTTCACCGAGCGCATATCGGCTTCAATCCAACACTGTGTAGGAAAATGTTCTCGTGCCATTTCCAGCATGGTGTCTGAACTATCCACACCTGTAAGCCTATGCCCGTGTTGTAGTAGATACGCTGCAATTGGACGCCCCGAACCACAGCCTAAATCTAAAATTTTGGCCTGAGCAGGCAAAAAATCAAGAAAACGATCCAGCCAAGCTTTTTCATATAACAACTGACCGCGCAAGTCTGTCCACGCTTTTGCATGCCGTCGATAAATAGAGATAATCTGAGCAGCTAAATAGTCGGAATCATTCATATTTATCCCAAACATCATCGAAAAGAAGTCTTTTAACATAGCTGAATTTGTGCAGCCAGAACAGCAAAATGATGGCGCGTTTTGGCGACATATTTTTTGGATATTTCACAGACTCTCTCAAGCTGACGACTGTTATTAAACTTTCGCCCAAAGCTTGATCAAAGTGCCCACAATTGCTGCATTTTGTCTTATAATTTAGCCCGCTAGCTATCCGCCCGCTCAAGAGATTTTTGATATGACAACTATTATCAAGCAAGATGACTTGATCACTTCGATCAAAGACGCGCTTCAGTTTATTTCCTACTATCATCCACAAGACTTCATCCAAGCGATGAGCCGTGCTTATGATCGTGAAGAAAACAAAGCAGCGAAAGATGCGATTGCACAGATCTTAATTAACTCACGTATGTGTGCAGAGGGTCATCGTCCAATCTGTCAAGATACTGGTATCGTAAACGTATTCCTTGAAGTGGGTTTAGACGTTAAATTTGATTTAACGATGAGCTTGGATGATGCGATTAACGAAGGTGTGCGTCAAGGTTATCTAGAAAACTCAAACGTACTTCGTGCATCAGTATTGGCTGATCCTGCATTTGGTCGTAAAAATACCAAAGACAACACCCCTGCAGTGATTCACTACAAACTCGTTCCAGGTAACAAAGTTGATATTACTGTTGCTGCTAAAGGTGGTGGTTCAGAAAACAAATCTAAATTAGCAATGTTGAACCCATCCGACTCAATTGTAGATTGGGTACTTAAAACTGTACCGACTATGGGTGCAGGCTGGTGTCCGCCAGGTATGTTGGGTATTGGTATTGGTGGTACTGCTGAAAAAGCCATGATGCTTGCCAAAGAAGCACTCATGGAAGAAATCAACATGGACGAATTATTACGTCGTGGCCCACAAAACAAAATGGAAGAACTCCGTATCGAGATCTTCGAGAAAGTGAACGCACTTGGTATTGGTGCACAAGGTTTAGGCGGCTTAACTACAGTTTTGGATATTAAAATCAAAGACTACCCTTGCCACGCTGCAGGAAAACCAGTGGGCATGATTCCAAACTGTGCGGCAACTCGTCACGCACACTTCCAGTTAGATGGTTCAGGTGTAGCGCATATTCAAGCGCCTAAACTTGAAGACTACCCAGAAGTAACTTGGGACTCTTCTAAATCTAAACGTGTAGATTTAGACAACATTACCCAAGAAGAAATGAACTCTTGGCAGCCGGGCGATACGTTGTTATTAAACGGTACGATTTACACAGGTCGTGATGCTGCGCATAAACGCATGGTTGACATGATCAACAATGGTGAAGAATTACCAGTCGACTTAAAAGGCAAATTCATTTACTACGTTGGCCCTGTCGACCCTGTTGGTGATGAGGTCGTTGGCCCTGCAGGTCCAACAACGGCAACTCGTATGGATAAATTCACTCGCCAAGTCTTAGAACATACTGGTTTATTCGGTATGATTGGTAAGGCAGATCGCGGTCCTGCAGCAATTGAAGCCATCAAAGACCATAAAGCAACTTACCTGATGGCAGTAGGTGGCGCAGCTTATCTTGTATCTAAAGCTGTACGTGAAGCAGAAGTGGTCGCTTTTGAAGACTTAGGTATGGAAGCAATCTACAAGTTCAAAGTTGAAGATATGCCTGTGTCTGTTGCAGTTGATGTCAACGGCACATCGATCCACGCGATTGCACCAAAAATCTGGCAAGCTAAAATTGGCAAAATTCCTGTTGTAGATGCAGCAGCAGAATAATATTCCAATTTAGCAATAAGCCAAACCAAAAAGCACCCAAATTTTGGGTGCTTTTTTATGCGGGTTAGAAATGAATGAAAGCGATGCGCGAGATAAAGATACAAGCCCTTACCACGTTCTCGGATCCCACAATTTAAAGGGTTGAGTTAAGTGCACATCTTCCGCAGGGTCATATTTTTCATGCTTGATTTTTTGTGGCTTTTTACGCAACTTGCCTGTGTTTTGATCTTCCGCAACAAAGTTATAGCTTTCTGTTTTTAGTTGAGTAAATGCAATTTCCTGTTGTGCCGTACTTGCAGGCATAAGCATTAATGGCCCTGAAACTTCTTTGCGGGTACTTAGGTTTTCTTCATCATACTTAATAAAATACGACTGCCCTGCCTGCACCTGAAAATCCAAATATTTCGGTTTTTGGAAATGTAATGCCCCCAAAGGACGGCTCACACTCAGACGATACGCACCTGGTGCCAATTCAATCCAATAATAATGATTGTGTAATAAACTTGGAATCCGATGTTTGTTGATAAACATACTAGCTGCGACAATTTCCTGTCTGTTCCATTTGGAATCTGGGCGATATAAATACACGATGGCAGCATCAGCATGTTGTGCCTGAACAGGTTTAAAATTTTGCCCGAGTTTTTGATTGACCCAACCACCAATTGTCATCATGCCCAAACGGTGCTGTTCTACAAAACCCGGTTTTTGTTCTAAATTTAAAACTTTTAAGGTACTGGGTGGTTGCGTTTGTTGCACCACGTTTTTTTTGCCATGACATCCCAGCAACATTAAACTGGTCACGACCAAGATTGCGACACCACGCATGTCTATCCCTCGCTACGTTTCTTATTTTTGTAAATCAAGTTTTGAAATCAAGCTGCAAATTCATTTTGCAATTGTTGTTTTGAATAATAGGCATCCACGCCTAGGCTTAAGATTAACACTGCCTTAATTTTTTTGACAATAAAAAACGTGCCGAAACCTAGCGTTTCGGCACGTTTCAGACGAATAGCGTATTAAGCAGTTTTGCTGTCTAACACTTTTAAGTCAATTTTTTCTGCTGCAGGCTCTTCTATTTGAGGCTGACGTTCAGGCAAAAATTCGGGCTTCGCACCGTCTTCAATCACTGCTTTGGTCACCACCACCGTGCCAACATCGGTACGACTTGGTAAGTCGTACATGGTTTCGAGCAAGGCATTTTCCAGAATTGAACGCAAACCACGCGCCCCCGTATTACGCTCAAGGGCTTTTTTCGCGACTGCACGTAACGCTGCATCTTCAAAGACTAAATCGACATTTTCCATCTCGAATAAGTATTGATACTGACGGGTTAAGGCATTTTTCGGCTCGGTCAGAATTTGCATCAATGCATCTTCATCTAGTTCGTCTAGCGTTGCAATCACAGGTAAACGACCAATGAACTCTGGAATTAAGCCAAATTTCACCAAGTCGGTTGCTTCTACTTGACGGAATAAATCAGACAATTTCTTGCCTTCATCTTTTTTCTTCACGTCTGCGGTAAAACCAATACCGCCTTTTTCTTGGCGTTGCTGTACAATTTTCTCTAAACCAGAAAAGGCACCACCACAAATAAACAAAATATTTGAAGTGTCAATTTGAATGAATTCTTGCTGTGGATGCTTACGTCCACCTTGAGGAGGAATAGAAGCCACCGTACCTTCAATCATTTTGAGTAAAGCTTGCTGAACACCTTCACCAGACACATCACGGGTAATCGATGGGTTTTCAGACTTACGCGTGATCTTGTCAATCTCATCAATGTAGATAATACCTTTTTGTGCTTTTTCTACATCGTAATCGGCTTTTTGCAACAGCTTTTGTACGATATTTTCGACATCTTCACCCACATAACCCGCTTCGGTTAATGTGGTTGCGTCTGCCATTGCAAAAGGAACATCCAACAGGCGCGCCAAAGTCTGTGCAAGTAAGGTTTTACCCGAACCTGTTGGCCCTACCAGCATGATGTTACTTTTTGAAATTTCGACAGTATCGTCTGACTTATGCCCTTGCTGGGTCACTTTCAGACGTTTGTAATGGTTATACACTGCAACCGATAAGGTTTTTTTCGCAGTGTCCTGACCAATCACATACTGGTCTAGCGCAGCACGAATTTCATGTGGTTTTGGCAATGGACGTGTTGCCCAATCACCCGACTCAACTTGTTGACTGGTCTGAACCAAGTCTAAGCATACGTCCACACATTCATTACAGATGTATGCGTCCTCGCCTGCAATCAGCTTCCCGACTTCAGACTGCGTTTTACCGCAAAATGAACAATGTTTTTGTCCCTGAGGATGTTCGGACATAGTCACTCCAATATTTCAATCTTTAAAACTTATGGACGTTTTGTTAAAACTTCATCCACAAGACCGTATTCCTTCGCTGCCTGAGCAGTCATGAAGTTGTCACGATCGGTATCTCTTGCGACAGTTTCATAGTCTTGACCACTATGTTCTGCCATTAAACGGTTCAAACGCTCTTTAATGAATAAAATTTCACGCGCATGAATTTCAATATCTGACGCCTGACCACGGAAACCACCCAGCGGCTGATGAATCATAACGCGGGCATTTTCAAGACAGTACCGCTTACCTTTTGCGCCTGCATTAAGCAGGAATGCACCCATAGATGCTGCTTGTCCCATACAGTAAGTCACAACATCTGGTTTAATAAATTGCATGGTATCGTAAATTGCCATACCTGCAGTCACTGAACCACCTGGTGAGTTAATGTAAAGGTGAATATCTTTATCAGGGTTCTCAGCTTCTAAAAACAACATCTGCGCCACAATTAAGTTGGCCATATTATCTTCGACTTCACCCGTCAAGAAAATGACACGTTCACGTAAAAGACGTGAATAAATATCAAAAGAACGCTCACCACGAGAGGATTGTTCGACCACCATGGGAATTAAAGCATTTTCAATTGTTGGAACATACATAATGGTTATTTATTCCTAAATTTATGTGACACGACTCATGTTCACAATATGAGGGATAATTGTCTAAATTGCAAAATATTCACGGTGTAAATCGTAGATATTTTGAGTGAAATGCGATCACTCTCTGAAAAAACTGCAAACCGCGATGTAATAAAAAAGGCGCACGAAGCGCCTTTTTGTATCAAAGCCAATTAGCCTTGTTGACGAGCCTGCTGCTCTTTCAATAAATCTTCATAGCTTACAGTTGTATCGGTTACTTTTGCAGAAGCTAAGATGTGATCTACAACCTGGTCTTCTAAAACAACAGCTTCAATTTGTGAACGTTGTTGTTTGTCGTTTTTGAAGTATTCAATCACTTCGCTTGGATCTTCATAAGAAGAAGCCATGTCTTCGATGTAAGCATCTACACGTGCTTGATCTACTTCGAGTTTAGCATTTTCTAATACTTTGCTCACCAATACGCCAAGTTTTACAGATTTTTCAGCTTGTTCTTTGAATAATTCATCTGGAAGCATGCTTGAATCAAATGCTTTTGCACCTTGCGCACCAAACTGCTGTGTGAATTGCTGAATCATTTGCTGACGTTGACGGTCAACTTCTTGAGCAATCATCGCTGCTGGAAGTTCAACTTCGTTTGCAGCTACAAGTGCATCAAAAGTTGCGCCTTTTACTTGGTTACGTAAACCGTTTTTCACTTCACGTTCCATGTTTTTACGAACGTCGGCTTTTAACTTGTCTACGCCTTCTTCTTCAGAAATACCGAAGATTTGTAGGAATTCTGCATCAATTTCTGGAAGTTTTTGCTTTTCAACAAGCTTCACTGTGATTTTGAATTGTGCTGCTTTACCTGCAAGGTTCGCTGCCTGGTAGTCTTCAGGGAAAGTTACATCAATAACTTTCTCTTCGCCTTTTTTCATGCCCACGATACCATCTTCAAAACCAGGAATCATGCGACCAGAACCAAGTACCAGTTTAAAGTCTTCAGCAGTACCGCCTTCAAACTTCTCGCCATCTACAGTGCCTTCAAAGTCAAAAGTTACTTGCATGTCTTGTTTCGCCATGCCTTTGGTTTCTACCCAAGAAGCACGTTGCTTTTGAAGGTTTTCAAGCATTTGTTCAACGTCTTTGTCGTTCACTTCTGAAGACTTACGTTCAACTTCTAAACCTTCAAATTTCACTTCAACTTCAGGATAAACTTCAACAGTCGCTTCGTACACTAAAGCGTCGTCTTTCATTTCAGTTTTTTCGATGTTCGGCATACCCACAGCATTGATTTTTTCTTGCTGGATTGCTTCAAACACGGTGTCACGAATAATGTCGTTGATCACTTCTTGATAAATACCCGCACCGTATTCACGACGAACAACGTTTAGAGGCACTTTACCTGGACGGAAGCCGTTGATCTTCACAGTTTTGGCAGTGCGTTTCAAGCGAGCTTCAAACTGCTCGTTAATACGGCTCGTCGGTACAGATACATTTAAACGACGGGCAACGCCCGAAACCGCTTCAGAAGTTACTTGCATGGCTTCCTCGATATAGTTAGTAATAACAGTTTATAAAAAAGTGCCACATTATATGACAACATTAAAGGATATACAAAATACGTTCTGATCTTGACTGAATTTTTTTAATCGGCACGCTATTTTCTGTAAATTTTCAACTTTGTGTATATTTCCTGTTGTAAATAAGAATAATTATCATTAATATTAACCAACTCCTTCATGAATGATTCTAGTTACCGTATAGGTCTAAATTAGGTTCATTGATTCATATTAGAGATATAATTTTATGGCTAAGTTCAACCTACACCCGCTGTGTCTTGCATTACTTGGGGCAACCTCTACTACTGTTTTCGCAAATACCTCTACCGATGCGACTTCAACCCATCAACTTTCCACAATTGTGGTTTCAGCGGCAGGTTTTGAACAAGATATTAAGAATGCGCCTGCGACAATGACCGTCATTACAGCAGAAGATTTAAAGAATAAACGCATTAATTCAATTGCAGATGCCTTAAGCGATGTTGAAGGTGTCGATATCAGCCCAACAGCAGGTAAAACAGGTGGTTTAAATATTCGTATTCGCGGCATGGATTCAGAATACAGCTTAGTTTTAGTCGATGGACGACGCCAAAACAGTACAGGTGACATTACACCAAACGGCTTTGGAGAATCAAATAACAGCTTTATCCCCCCTATTTCTGCAATTGAACGCATTGAAGTCATCCGCGGTCCAGCCTCAACTTTATATGGTTCCGATGCAATGGGTGGCGTTGTTAATATCATCACCAAGAAAGTCAGCAATGAATGGACGGGTGCAGTTACTTTAGAAGGCACTTTACTTCCCAATAGTTCAGAATTTGGCAATCAACGCTCCGTTGATACTTATGTAACAGGTCCAATTATTCCAAATTTACTGGGTATTCAATTACGAGGCCGTAAAGCTGAACGCGATCAGTCTCATCTGACTCGTTCGGATGATGAAGGTGGTTCTTCTGAATTAAATATGGGCAACAACCCAACCAAGTCAGATTTAGAAACTATTGGTGTACGTCTTACTTTAACGCCAACAGATCAACACGATCTTTCTGTTGAGTATGAACAAACTGAACAGTGGTATGACAATAGCAATGGACAGTTGGGTACGCTTGGTGCAAATGGCGGCTATGATAAAGCTCAAGAATATAACCGTGACAAAATCATTTTAGCCCATACTTGGCGTAATCAAATCGGTACACTTGAATCCAGTATTGCCAATACTCAAACTGAAACTATTGGGCGTTTGATTCCAGCACGTGCGCAAAATATGTCTCAAGCCATCACGCCTCGTATACTGGAAAGTGAAGACACGATTTTTGATACCAAATTTACCACTTAATATTTTGATCGACACAATATAGCTTTAGGCGGTCAATGGTGGGATGCCAGTCTGCAAGATGGCTTAAGAGAAAACAAAGAAATTTCATTTACCCAAATCGGATTATTCGCTGAAGATACATGGGCACTGACGGATCATTTAGCACTTACTCTAGGTCTGCGCTTTGATGATCACGATACCTTTGGAGACTTTTGGACTCCTCGTGCCTATTTAGTTTGGAAGGCGAATGATAACTGGACATTCAAAGGCGGTTATTCTGAGGGCTATAAAGCGCCACGCTTAGAGCGACTCACCAACGGTATTTATAATGTTGGCGGTCAAGGGCGTAACCCCCTCTTCGGTAATCCAAATTTAAAGCCTGAAACCAGTAAGAATTTTGAGTTCGGGACATCTTTCACCAACAATAAAAACTTCGACTATAACATCACCGCTTTTTACAGCCAGATTGAAGATAAAATTGTCAGCGGCAATACTGAATTCAGCTGTAATACCGATACAACATCAACCTCTGGAAGTAGCTGGTCTAAAGCAGACTGTGAAAAATATATGGCTTCTATTGGCACACCATGGGTGATGGGCTATCACCCAACCACTGGCAAAGCTGATTCTTGGAACGTCACACGACCTACCAATGCCGAAGATGCTGAAGTCTATGGAATTGAAACGGGGTTAAATTGGGAGTTCTATCCTGCATGGAACTTCGGTATTAACTACACGTGGACCGAAACTGAAATTAAAGATTCTAAGCTTGGTAACCCACATCTCAATGACACGCCAGAACATATGGTCAATGCATCACTTAAGTGGCAAGCTGATGACAACATTCAACTTTGGGCTCGCGGTGAAAACCGAAGTGAACGCGCACGCTATACAAAAACTTATGCCAATCTGACCAAAGATGAAAAAGCCATTTACAATGCTTTAGGTGACTACAAAGCATATGCTCTTCTACATGTCGGCTCGAATTTCACTGTGAATGATCATTGGGACGTTGGTGTTGCACTTTATAACGTGTTTGATAAAAACTTCACGGATTATGAAAAAGTTGCAGATATCGGTTGGTATAACCACTATAGCAACACACAAGAAGGTCGCAGAGTACAATTAAGTACTACCTTTAAGTTCTAAAAATTTTCTTTTCCTCTAAACCCTGCTTCGGCAGGATTTTTCTATATCCACTTAAAATCATACACTTATATACAGATTGTTACACAATATCATTTATTTTCACATTTTCATCATAACTTATTATAGATAATTCCAATTATTCACAATTGCTAAACTAAACAAGAATCATTATTATTTGCATACCAATTTACAACGCTAGAACTAGATTCGTTATGACCTTCATCAAAACACGTAAAAAACTGGTTTCTTCAGCAATCGCTTCAACACTCTCTGTGGTTGCAGTCAATGCTGTTGCGCAAGATCAAATCGCGCAATTAGAAACAATTCACACGGAAGCGGCAGCAGAACAAAGTTTAAAAGTAGATAATTCTGCAAATAGCAAATTTGTTGCTCCCCTACTCGACACACCAAAGTCAGTATCTGTTATTTCTAAACAGCTGATTGAAGACACTCAAGTTACAACTTTAAGCGATGCTTTACGCACAGTGCCTGGTATCACACTTGGTGCAGGTGAAGGCGGCAACCCGAATGGTGACCGTCCTTTCATTCGTGGTTATAACTCTGAAAGTTCAATGTATGTTGATGGTATTCGCAACTCTACTTCACAAAATCGTGAAATGTTTGCGATTGAGCAAGTCGAAGTTACCAAAGGTTCTGCGTCAGCAATGGGTGGTGCAGGCACAACTGGTGGTAGCATCAACATGATTTCAAAAACCGCTAAAAAAGGTGATTTTTTAGAAGGTTCTGTGGGAGCAGGAACGGATGATTACCAACGTATTACTTTAGACGGTAACAAAGATTTTGGTAATGGTATTGCTGCTCGTGTTGCCGTAATGGGTCACCACAACGACAAAGCAGGTCAAGAAAATGGTACTGAATATGCACGTGCAGGTATTGCGCCAAGTATTACGTTTGGTCTAGACAGCGACACGCGTGCAACATTAAGCTACTACTACCTCAAAACTGATGATACCCCTGATTCAGGTGTGCCATACAACAATCCTACGGGCTATTCACAATACTCAGGAAAACCAATTGATGTAAAACAGGGTGTTTACTATGGTTGGAAAGACCGTGATTTCCAAAAACAAGAAAATCAATCAGGAACGATCAAGCTTGAACATGACCTGACTGATAATCTAACCATTTCAAATACCGCAGTTTATAACAGCTCTAAAAATAATTATCTGTGGACAAACCCAGATAGCTCCCAAGGCAACATCTATAAAAGCGGCAATGTTTGGGCGCGTGCAAACTCACGTATGGCAAATACCGATGCATTTACAGACCAATTGGCTTTAACGGGTAAGTTTAATACAGGTCGCTTAAAGCACAGCTTTAACTTAGGTGCTGAGTACTCAGGCCAAGAAACTGATCGTACCCAATATATTATTGATGGTAAAAATACAACAGGTGCTGGATACAATGCATGTACACCAGAAAACATTGCTACGGGCTGGTGTACTTCTGTCCAAAATCCTAATCGTGGTCCATGGACAGGCAGCATCAGTACTGAAGGCGCTGACCGCTATAACATTCAGAATAAAAACACTTCTGTATATTTCCTCGATAGCATTGAATTACACCCACAGTGGATCTTGGATTTAGGCTTACGTTGGGATGACTACTCAGCAGAACAAACCATGATTGCAGGTCGCTATAACTCAACCTATTCGGAAGGAACCGTTGTTAACCTTAAAAACGATTCAGACTTTGTAAACTATCAAGCTGGTTTAGTTTATAAGCCTGTCGAAAATGGTTCAATCTATGCAAGTTATGCAACCTCATCAAACCCAGTCGGTGTGGATGGTGGTGATGGTTCTGAAGGGATTACAGCAGCTATTCAAAACTTAAAACCTGAAGAAGTCCGCACTATGGAACTGGGGACTAAATGGGATGTCTTGAATGAAAAACTTAATTTAACAGCAGCCATTTTCCGTACTGAAAAAACCAATACTCGTGCAACAGCTGATGACGGTACAACCAAAAATATTGGTGAAACACGTGTCGATGGTTTTGAATTAGGTGTAAATGGTAATATCACGGACAAATGGGCATTATCTGCTGGATATACTTATTTAGACAGCGAATTAGTTGATGATGGCGCTGGTTTAAATGACGGCAAGCAAGTTCAAAACGTTGCTAAGAACTCTGCAACACTATGGACCACTTACCAAGTCATGCCACAGTTGACTTTAGGTGCTGGTGCTGTTGCGATGGATAAAGTGTATGGTAATGCGGCAAATACCAAATTTGTTCCAGGCTATGTCCGTTACGATGCCATGGCACGTTACAACGTTAACGAAAATGTTGACCTGCAATTGAATGTCAATAACCTGTCGGACGAACGCTATTTCACTAAAGCGTATGCCTCTCACTACGCCACTGAAGCAGAAGGTCGTAGTGCAGTGCTTTCTCTAAACTTTAAATACTAATCCCATATATTAGCTATGGAATTGTGATATAAAAATAGCCTCTGCCTGCAGAGGCTATTTGCATGTATAAGTTATTCTAAATAAAAGGTGTTCGTGTGATTCATCATATCCCTAATGTACTAACAAAAGAGCAAGTTCAATACTTCCGTGATGAAATGGACAAAATTGAATGGGTCAATGGAAAAGTTACCGCAGGAACTTTATCTGCGACAGTAAAACAGAATCAACAACTCCCTGAAGATCATCCGCTCACGCATCATCTTAGTAGCATTATTTTAGAGTCGCTTGGGCAGCATCCTTTATTCCTTTCTGCAGCTATTCCTTTAGATATTATTCCCCCTCTATTTAACCGTTACGAAAACAATGAATCTTTTGGTTTTCATGTCGACAATTCAATTCGTCGTATTCGTGGCACCAATGAACGCTTGCGTACCGATTTATCCTGTACGGTATTTTTAAGCGAGCCTGACGAATATGAAGGTGGTGATCTCGTGGTTGAGGACACTTATGGCTATCATGAAGTTAAACTTCCTGCAGGGGACATGATCCTCTACCCTTCTACCAGTTTGCATGAAGTAACTGCGGTAACGTCGGGCTGTCGTATTGCTTCCTTCTTTTGGGTACAAAGCATGGTACGCGATGATGCTGATCGTCATATGCTGTTCAATCTTGATCAAACTGTGCAAAACCTACGTATGCAGTTGGGTGATCAACATGAAGAAGTGATTAAGCTCACCAACCTTTACCACAACTTGATGCGCAAATGGGCTGAACTTTAAGGCCTTAAAACCGATTTAAAAATACTTGCTACTGTAGTCGCCCGCACTTAAACAGTAGCGAGAAAAATTTAAGTAAATATTGTGATTTACTTTTACAATCATTTAAACAATTACCAATATTCAATAAAAAATACTCATAAATAAATAAAATTAGAAAAAAAATCTCATTATTGTTTTATTCAATCAGATATTCGGAAAACATTCTCAACACAAGCGCGATATGATATGACTATAAACTTAGCACTCATGCAATTTTTCCTAAAAGGTTTGCATAAGTAAAACCTTTGTATTGATCTTGATGGTTACATGATGAAAACGAATGATCTTTTTGCTTTTCCGACTCACGCTCAACCTCAATTGAATCTCCTGATGCTGCGCCACGCGCGCCTATAAAAAATTTGCTTTTCTAAGCAATTACCTCTGAATATCCCTTTAATTTTGTTTAAATAGACACCATATATTATTAGTAGTACGTTGCATTTAATAAGACCGAGCAACAGGCACTACACAAGGAGTTCCTCATGATGTTGGCAGATCCAAGCAAGAAATACCGTCGTATGTACCAGCGTGTCGACTTACCAGACCGCCAATGGCCAAATAACGAAATTACCAAAGCGCCAATTTGGATGAGTACCGACCTACGTGACGGTAACCAAGCGATCTTTGAGCCAATGAACATCGAACAAAAATTCAAAATGTTCCAAATGCTTGTGAAAATTGGTTTTAAGCATATCGAAATTGGTTTCCCATCTGCATCTCAAGTTGACTTCGATTTCACCCGCAAATTGATTGAAGAAGGTCATATTCCAGATGACGTGTATATTGAAGTCTTGGTACAAGCACGTGACCATTTGATTGCACGTACTTTTGAATCTTTACAAGGTGCAAAACGTGCAATTGTGCATATTTATAATGCCAACTCGCCTACCTTCCGCCAAAAAGTCTTGAATGTAGATATTGCGGGTGCCAAACAATTGGCCATCAACGCGGCAACCAAAGTAAAAGAATACGCAGCGAAGCAACCTGAAACTGAGTGGATATTCCAGTACAGCCCAGAATGTTTTACTGCAACTGAGTTAGAAGTGGCTAAAGATGTATGTGATGCGGTAACTGAAATTTGGGAAGCGTCGCCAACCAATAAAGTCATTTTAAACTTGCCTGCAACAGTGGAAGTATCTACACCAAACGTGTATGCCGACCAAGTGGAATGGATGCACCGCAATATTGAGCGTCGTGATGGCGTGATCATTTCAGTACACTGTCACAATGACCGTGGTTGTGGTATTGCCGCTTCTGAATTGGCCATCATGGCGGGTGCAGACCGTGTAGAAGGTTGTGTATTTGGTAACGGTGAACGTACCGGTAACGTTGACGTTGCGGCAATTGCCTTAAACATGTACACCCAAGGTGTTGCACCTGAGTTGGATTTCTCAAACATCAACGAAATTATTGCTACAGTTGAAGAATGCACAGGCTTGCCAGTACACCCTCGTCATCCGTATGCAGGTGACTTAGTCTTTACTGCATTCTCTGGCTCACACCAAGACGCAATTAAGAAAGGTTTTGAATTCCAGAAAAACGAAGAAATTTGGGATATGCCTTACTTGCCAATCGACCCGAAAGATTTAGGGCGTGACTATGATGCGGTGATTCGTGTCAACTCACAATCTGGCAAAGGCGGGATTGCGTACTTGTTAGAATCGAACTACAACGTGACTTTACCACGTCGTTTACAAATCGAATTCTCACAAATTGTGCAACAACGTACCGATGAGCAAGGCACAGAAATCAGTGCAAGTGAAATCTGGAATTTGTTTAAAGACACTTACGTTGCAGTAAAAGATGCGCACTATGCGACGCAAAACTACAAATTATCTGATGAAAATGGCAATCAAGTCATTGAGTTAGATGTGGTAGTGAACGGCGAAACGCAACGCTTACGCGGCGAAGGCAACGGTCCAATTTCAGCAATTTTGAATGCACTTCAACTACCAATTGATGTCTTGAACTATGAAGAACGTAGCATTAGCTCAGGCGCACACGCAAAAGCTTTGGCATTGATTGAGTTGCAAGTCAAAGGTACAGGTAAATCTGCCTTTGGTGCAGGGGTACACGACAACATTGTGACTTCATCTATTGATGCAATTATTGCTTGTACAAATCGCTTGATTGAGCAAGGCGTATTAAGCACGGATCAAGTAGTTGCAGCAGCAGTATAATCTTGCGGTAACATGTAAAAGCATTTTGAAAAGGATACCCCAAGTGGTATCCTTTTGTTTATTCATCCTCAGGATTTAAGGCGAATTATTCCCGTGTCTTTTCCAGCTGACTCAGTAGGCATTGTTGTTCCAGAAAAGTTCCAATTTGAAGAACCTTTAGAACTCGAATGTGGTCGTGTTCTGCCCCGCTTTGAACTCATGGTCGAAACCTACGGCACGCTCAATGCCGACAAATCCAATGCAATTCTAATCTGTCACGCACTATCAGGGCATCATCATGCTGCAGGTTATCATCATGCCGATGATAAAAAAGCAGGCTGGTGGGATGCCTGTATTGGCCCGGGAAAAGCCATTGATACCAACCACTTTTTTGTGGTGGCCTTAAATAATATTGGTGGCTGTAACGGCTCTACGGGGCCCACATCACCTAACCCTGAAAATGATAATCGCCCTTATGGCCCAGATTTTCCATTGGTCACTGTGCGAGATTGGGTCAAAACTCAAGCCATGCTATCTGACCGTTTAGGGATTGAAGTCTGGTATTCAATTATTGGCGGCTCTTTGGGTGGCATGCAGGCTTTGCAATGGTCGGTAGATTATCCTGACCGTCTCAAAAAATGCGTCATTATTGCCAGTGCACCAAAACTGTCCGCACAAAATATTGCCTTTAACGAAGTCGCACGTCAGTCGATTTTATCTGACCCAGATTTTCATCATGGGCGTTATTTAGAACACGACAGCTACCCAAAACGTGGTTTGATTTTGGCGCGCATGGTTGGACATATCACCTATTTGTCTGAAGAGGCCATGAAACAAAAATTTGGTCGTGACTTAAAATCAGGCAAATTTATGTATGGTTTTGATGTCGAATTTCAGGTCGAAAGCTATTTACGCTATCAAGGCGAACAATTTAGCCGTAATTTTGATGCCAATACCTATTTAATTATGACCAAGGCACTGGATTATTTTGATCCTGCACGTGAATACGAACAATCTCTACAAAAAGCCATGGCCAATACCAAGTGCAAGTTTTTAGTGGTGTCTTTTACCACCGACTGGCGTTTTAGCCCTGAGCGTTCGCAGGAAATTGTAGATGCCTTAATCAGCAATCATAAGCCGGTCAGCTATTTAGATATTGATGCCGAACAAGGACACGATTCGTTCTTGTTCCCAATTCCACTATACGTGAAAGCCATGCGTGCATTCTTGGGTGGAACAGAACATCTTCAAGCAACCCCACAGGAGGCCGTATAATGCGTCTTGATCAGCAACTTGCCGAAAAGTGGATTAAACCCAATTCTAAAGTACTCGATTTAGGTTGTGGCGATGGCGAACTGTTGGCTCACATGAGCAAACAGCATAATATTCGTGCATACGGATTAGAAATTGATCAAGAAAAGATTGCAATTGCGATCAGTCGCGGGTTAAATATCATCCAACAAGACTTGAATTTGGGGCTTGGCCGTTTTGCCGACCAGTCTTTTGACTATGTGGTCATGGCACAAGCCTTGCAAGCAGTAGATGCACCGGACGTATTATTAAGAGATATGGTACGTGTGGCTAAACAGGCAATTATTACCTTTCCAAACTTTGCGCATTGGAAGACTCGATCTTTTCTTGCCTTAAAAGGAAAAATGCCTGTTTCAGATGCATTACCTTATATGTGGTACAACACCCCAAATATTCATTTATGTACGTTTCGTGATTTTGAGGCACTTTGTGCCGAAAATAATATTCGCATCATTAACCGACTTGCCGTGAATGGGAATCAACAAGATAGTTTACTCAGTAAGCATCTGCCTAATTTGTTTGGTGAAGTCGCAATTTATCGAGTGAGCGCTCTATGAAAAAACTATTATTAAGCACCACGCTATTGGTTGGACTGTTGAACATTCAAGCCCACGCAGATTATGTTTCACCGTCATCTTCTGTAGCGAGCCAAGCGGCTCAATATTCAACTATGGATATTAATGGCTTGATTAAAGCAGCCAAAGCAGGTCAGGCAGGCGCACAATTTTACTTAGCGACAAAATATCAACAAGGTAAAGACGTTCAACAAGACAGCCGTCAAGCGTTTGCTTGGTACAAAGCGGCGGCAGATCAAGGTTTATCGGCTGCACAACTCAATGTAGGTCGTATGTTGGCGGATGGTATTGGCACGAAAAAAGACGAAGTCTTGGCACGTCAATATTTTGAAAAGGCAGCTAGCCGTGGTGATAACCGTGCCAGCTTTAACCTTGCCATGATGGAAGAACAAAAGAAAAACTATATGGGCGCGTATCAGTGGTATGAATTATCTACCCGTGATGGCATGCTCGACAATAAAGTCATTTCTTTGTCTGAAGGCAAGAAAACAGCTTTGGCAGCCAACTTAACTCAAGAACAAATTCGTCAAGCACGTGACCGCGCTGACAAATGGATTCAAGCACAATAAATTTAATCGCGCTTAAATTAACTTCATGCACCTTCGGGTGCTTTTTGTTTTATCCGAAATAAACCGCCTGCATGGCCTGTAGCAATTCAGGGCTGAACTCTTCTACTGTAGCAGAACCCAATACCGCATCTATACCACAATGCGGACACATTGCGGTTTGCTCATCATCACACCAATCTTCAATTTCGCTATAAGTAAAAATTTGCAGACAGCAAAAACAGCCACAACGCTCACTTTGCTGCAGTAATGCACAGTGCTGACTCGTATAACGGTAGATCTCTGAAATTTTGCTCATCATGATTTCCCTACTTTTTGAAACCTAAATATTATTAGCATGTAAAAAAACAAATCTATGCGAGATTAAACTTTTAAGTCTGAAAAATCCGTTAAAATATCCAATATTTTTTTGAATTAAGATCTGAATTATGGCTGCAACTGATTGGCGCGCTCAAGGTACTTTGGTTTTAGCAAGCAATAACAAGGGAAAAATTGGAGAATTTGAAACCCTGTTTGCGCAATTAGACTTGCCTGTGCAAGTGATTCCTCAAGGTCAACTAAATATTGAAGATGCGGTTGAAGATGGTTTGAGCTTTGTTGAAAATGCCATTTTAAAAGCGCGCCATGCCGCGAAAATTTCAGGAAAGCCCGCAATTGCCGATGATTCTGGTTTGTGTGTGCCTATTTTAGGCGGCGCACCAGGAATTTACTCTGCACGTTTTGCAGGTGAACATGGCAATGATGCAGCCAACAACGAAAAACTTTTGAATAAACTTAAGCCACTACGTCAAGATAACGAAACAATTGAAGGTATGTTTGTTTGTGTTTTAGCTTTGGTTGAACATGCCGATGATCCATTACCACAAATTTTCCAAGGTATGTGGAAAGGCGAGATTTTAGCAGAAGCCCGTGGTGAAAATGGTTTTGGCTATGATCCGCTCTTTTGGTTGCCTGAACTAGGAATGTCGAGCGCAGAAATGTCAAAAGCAGAAAAGAATAAAATCAGTCACCGTGGTCAGGCGATGCAACTGTTTAAAGCAAGTTTACAAGCTTAGATTTAACAGATGTGATTGATCTTACAGCCCGTTTTCAAACACGGGCTGTTTTATTTTCAAGCTATACAAATCAGGTCAAACATCCCTTGTCGTCAAATCGCAACACATTCGTCACCGCATTGTCATACAGACCTGTTGAGATAGGCTCAACTATTGAGAGGTCTAAATCATGGCAGGATTATCTATTTGGCACGTGCTGATTTTTGCAATTGTGGTCATTTTATTATTTGGTACATCTAAGCTTAAAAACTTAGGTAAAGATGTAGGTGGCGCGGTCAAAGATTTTAAAAAATCAATAAAAGATGATGAGGCAGAAGCGGCGCAACTGAAAGAACCTCGTACGATTGAACATCAAGCCAATAGCAGTGATGTAAATTCGACTGTAAAGCATTAAGGCTGAGGGTTTGAGATTATGCTCAATATTGGAATGACGGAACTGCTGATTTTCGGCATCATTGCATTATTGGTGCTGGGTCCTGAAAAACTCCCTGAAGCAGCGCGTTTTGTCGGCAAGTGGTACGCTAAAATTAAACGTATGGTCAGTAATGTTCAAAATGACATTGACCGCGAATTGCGTTTATCTGAATTACGCGAGCAAATGCAGCAAGAAATGGCGCGTATTCAGGAACTTGAAGCAAAGATGCAAGCACAAATGCATGAAATGCAGCAAGAAAAAATATTTGAAGATACAACTGCAAAAAGCACACATTCCCCGCATGCCGTATCAAAAAATACCTTACAACAGCATCATTACACCTTGGTTTTAAATACTGAAAAAACCTCTGCGGTGTTACTCCCTAAAACTAGAGGGCGTTCAAAATTCTGTGTCAGTAAATTTGACTAGATTTTAATTATATCATCTAATCGACCTTCAAAGTAAATGGATAATTGAGTAATCGTTTGTCCCCATTCCTGAATAGGCATTGTCCATTTTTCTGATGCCTGTTGAATACCAATATACAGTAATTTCATCAGACTATCCTCATTGGGGAAAGCTCCTTTGGTTTTGGTTAGTTTGCGGAATTGACGATGTACGGCTTCAACGGCATTGGTGGTGTAAATCGGCTTCCTAATCGCTTTAGGGTATTTGAAATAGGCGGATAGTAGATGCCATTTGGTACGCCATGACTGAATGACCACACCATATTTTTCGCCCCATTTTTCTTCTAGCTCATCCAGTGCTACTTCTGCCGCCCCTTTGGTATCAGCACGGTAAATTGGCTTTAAATCAGCCATAAATGCCTTCTGATCTTTACTGGCAACATAGCGTAAAGAATTACGAATTTGATGAACGATACACAGTTGTATTTCTGTTTGAGGGTAAATCGCTGCTATGGCTTCGGGGAAACCTTTTAGTCCATCTACACAGGCAATCAGAATATCCTGAACACCACGATTTTGTAGGTCTGTCAGTACACTAAGCCAATGGTTCGCCCCTTCGCTTTCCGATAAATACAAGCCGAGTAGTTCCTTCTTACCTTCAACATTTAAAGCTAAAATGGTATAGATCGCTTTACTCACATAAACACCTTTATCCTTCACTTTGTAATGTATGGCATCTAACCAAACAAAGGGATAAATTGTATCGAGTGGGCGTTGTTTCCATGCTTGTAACTGAGGGAGGAGCTTATCTGTAATATTGGTGATAGCACCATCTGAAATCTCCAATCCATACATATCAGCAACATGCTTTTGAATATCACGATAGCTCATACCAAGTGCATAGAGTGATATGATTTTATTGTCAATTTCTTCTGATAATTTGGTCTGGTTCTTTTTAACTAACTGTGGCTCAAATTCACCATTTCGATCTCTAGGGGTTTCAAGCTCAAATGAACCTGATGTAGATTTTACTGTCTTGCGAGTATAGCCATTGCGGCGATTACCTTGTTTCGGATTCGCTTCAATGTAATTCTCGATTTCTGCTTCAAGAGCAGCTTCGGTCAGTTGTTTAATTAAAGGGGTGAGTATGCCATTTTCTCCAGTCAGTGCTTGTCCTGACTGGAGTTGTTTTAAGGCTGTTTCAAAATCAAATGTAGTTGCCATAATGCATCATTCCTGTTTTTAACAGTTTAAGGAAATGACACAGTTTTTTGAACACTACCTAAAACTAAAATGACATCACATTCAAATTTATCTGCGCTACAACATACTACAGCGCCCTATACTGAAATGAAGGTTGCAGTATGAGCCAATCAAACGCTTCTGAGCTTTCACATTTGCCTGTGAAGGCAGAGCAAGCCGCATTAGAAGAAATGCCAATTACCAAGCACTTGATGGTGCTGCGTAATCATCTTTTTAAAATTGTAGGGCTTATTCTTGCCTTATTCTTCTGTTTATTGCCCTTTGCCAATAAAACTTATCAAGTATTGTCGGAACCATTACGTGCACAGTTGCCACATACATCAACCATGATTGCGACTGATGTTACCGCAACCTTTATGGCGCCGTTTAAACTAAACTTTTTTGTCGCGCTGTTCATTGCGATGCCATTTATTTTGTATCAGATTTGGGCATTCGTAAAACCAGCGTTATATGAAAAAGAAAAAAGTTTGGCGCTGCCTTTGCTGATCGGCAGTATTTGCTTGTTCTATATCGGAATTAGCTTTGCTTACTTTGTCGCCTTGCCATCCATTCTGCACTTTTTCATTAGCGTTTCCCCTGAAACAGTCGCCCCGATGACCGACATTAATAGCTATCTTACGTTTTGTTTGAAGCTGTTTTTGGTTTTTGGTTTTACCTTTGAGATTCCAATTGTCACACTTTTGCTGATTATGATTGGTGTCGTGTCTACGCAAACTTTGGTTGAAAAACGTCGCTTTATTATTGTTGGCTGTTTTTTTGTGGCCATGTTTGTCACACCGCCAGACGCTTTATCGATGATCATGCTTGCCATTCCGATGTGGATGCTGTTTGAAATTGGTTTGTTTTTTGGCAAATTAATTGAGAAGCGACGAGTCAGTCACAGCTAATCTAAAATATTGAATTTTAAAAAGAAGCACATGGTTGCTTCTTTTTTTGTGCGTGTAGATCACAAATGAACGGATTTAATCAGTTTGACACATAAGCTTAACCCGCATGTCATGTTTAGCCACTAATTTACATATAACTTTCAAACGACTAAGCAATTTGCTAGGAAAAAAAATGACTGATTTTATAATGTGGTTCCGTTAATTAGACCACTCAATTCAGTTTTATAAGTGATAAATCCGCTCTAAATATTTAAATTATGCTGCCATTACTTTTAGTAAATGTTGATCATAAAATTCATCCGGTGTTGCCTTATTCAAACTTGAATGAGGACGTATCATGTTATAAAAATCCAAATATTCAGCAATTGATTGTTTCGCTTGTTTAACCGTATCGTAAGCCTTCAAATAGACTTCCTCATGCTTCACGCTGCGCCATAAACGCTCAATCATTACATTATCCATCCATCGTCCTTTCCCATCCATACTGATACGGATATTTCGCAATTTTAACTCATTCAAAAATGCCTCGCTTGTGAATTGACTGCCTTGGTCTGTATTAAACACCTCAGGACAACCATATTTCACAATTGCTTCTTGCAACGCATCTATGCAAAAGCCTGTTTCCATACTGATCGATACACGATGAGCCAGTACTTTACGACTATGCCAATCTATAATTGCACACAGATAGACAAAGCCTTTAGCCATAGGAATGTACGTTATATCTGTACACCAGACTTGATTAGAGTGATCGATGACCATGTTTTTCAACAGATATGGGAAAATACGGTGTGCAAGATTAGGCTTACTGGTATTGGGTTTTGGATACAAGGCATGTATTCCCATCAAGCGCATTAAACGTCGGACTTTACGCCGACCTATTTGATGCCCTTGACGCTGTAGCATATCTCGTATCATTCGACTGCCCATAAAGGGGTAGTCGAGATGAATTTCATCGATCAGGCGCATCAAACTCAAATCAGTTGATGAAATCTCTTTGGACTTGTAATACAACGTACTGCGATTGATTTGAATCAATTGCGATTGTTGTCGTACCGAAAGTTGATGGGTCTTATCGATCATTTTTTGCCGCTCAGCTGCCCTATTTTTCTGAGCGCACCTTCTAAAAAATCAATTTGCAATGCCTGATGTCCTATCTTGGCATGTAGAGCTTTGAGGTCAATCTCTGGTTCTTGTTGTGCTGTTGGTCGTGAAAAAATATTGACTGATTGCTCAAGCAGTTGATTTTTCCAATCGATGATTTGGTTTTGATGTAAATCGAATTGAGTAGAAAGTTCAGCGAGTGTGTGGTCGCCTTTAATTGCTGCGAGAGCAACTTTAACTTTAAACTCTGCTGAATGATTACGACGTTTTCTTCGTGTCATGGTTGACTCCAAAAACAAGCATTTCCCATGCTTATTGGGGAGTAGATTATCACTTATAGGCGTGGTCTAAAATCCTAGAACCACATCATTTATGCCTTACAATGAAGATCAAGAGTTAGATAATAACACTTCAGACAATACGCACTTTCGTGACATTCTAGAACAACGCATGAGCCGTCGCAGTTTAATTAAAAAAACTGCAAGCGGTGCAGCAGCTTTAGCTTTAGCTTCTTCTTTATCTGCATGTAGTGATGATGATGAAGATACAAATGTAACACCACCAACAAGTAAAGAAGAACCCAATACCAAGCCTGAAACATTAACATTTAAAGCTGTAGATAAAAATTTAAATGATATTGTTACTGTTCCTGAAGGTTACCAAGCAACTGTATTATATGCTTTAGGTGACTCAATCAATCCTTCTTATAGCAATTGGAATGCAGATGCAGATGTTCCATCTGGCCCAAGTTTCCAATTCCGCTCTGGTGACTGTCACGATGGCATGAGCTATTTTGGCTTAAGTACTAAAACTGGTCGTTATGATGAAAATGCATCAGATCATGGCTTATTGGTTTTGAACCACGAATATATCAACCAAACCTTCTTACATCCAAAAGGCGCAACTAAAAAGGATGGACGTCGCCCAGAAGATGAAGTGATTCGTGAAGTAAATGCACACGGTGTTTCAGTCGTTCATATTAAGAAAAATGCTGAAACTCAAGCTGTAGAGATTGTGAAGTCATCACCATTTAACCGTCGTATTACAGCTTCGACTGTCATGGATTTTGCAGGGCCTGTAGCTGGTTCTCCATTACTGCACACAGCATTCTCTCCCGCTGGTCGTCAAACTCGAGGCACACAAAATAACTGTGGTAATGGTTATACACCATGGGGCACTTATTTAACTGCTGAAGAAAATTTTATTGGTTATTTCCAACGCTCAGGTACAGACCAATACTCAGCCCGGAGTGAAGCTGAAAAAATAGCACTTAAACGCTATGGCTTAGGCTTAGAGATCTCTTATCAAACTGAAAAAAATGCAGACGGTAGTGTTAAACGTGATGCGAAAAACAACATCATTTATATTTTAGATGCTGATGGAAAAAAAATTCCAGAACGCGATGAGCAAGATCGCATCGTGTATTTGAATAAATCTTCACGCTATGGTTGGGAAACAGCAGAAGCTGGTTTTGAATCTCAAGACATGTATGATCGTTGGGCTGCTAACGTAACCAAAGAGTCTTCAACTCAAGACTATCGTAATGCGCCAAATACATTTGGCTGGATTGTAGAAATTGATCCATTCGATAGCCGCTCAAACCCAGTAAAACGTACTGCATTAGGTCGTTTTGCTCACGAAGACTGTCGCGCCAGCCGCGCAATTGAAGGGCAAAAATTTGCATTCTATATGGGCGATGACTCGCGCGGTGAGTACATCTACAAATTTGTATCAGATGCAACATGGGATCCTAAAGATGTGAATGGTGGCTATCGAGCTGGCGACAAATATATGAATTCAGGGAAATTCTATGTCGCTAAATTTAATGCATCAGGCACAGGAGAGTGGATTGAACTGGCTTATGGTAAAAATGGCTTAACCGAAACAAACGCTATTTACCCATTTAGCTCACAAGCGGATGTCCTTACTTTTGCTCGTCTTGCAGCAGATGCTGTAGGAGCTACAAAAATGGATCGTCCAGAATGGGTTGCTGTAAACCCTGAAAATGGTGAAGTGTACGTGACTTTAACCAATAACTCGAACCGTGGTTCAAGCTATGCAACAGATCCTGCAAACCCACGTAACTACACCGATCCTGAAGGTGGTAAAGGTAACGTCAATGGTCATATTATCCGCTTTAAAGAAGAGAATACTGCAGCAACATCATTTGAATGGGATATCTATCTATTTGGTGCTGAAGCAAGTATGGATCCGACAATTAACCTTTCTAATTTAAGCGATGCAAACGACTTCTCAAGTCCAGATGGTATGTGGTTTGACCCACGTGGTGTTCTTTGGATTCAAACAGATGATGGCGCATATACAGATGTTACAAACTGTATGATGTTAGCAGCACTACCTGGTCAAGTTGGTGATGGCGGTGTTGTAAAAACTGTTGGTGATCAAAGTACAATTGCTGGTGCTCAAGTCACCGATAAAAACTTACGTCGCTTCCTTGTTGGGCCAAAAGAATGTGAAATTACAGGTGTAACCATGACACCTGACTACAAAGCAATCTTTATTAACGTTCAGCACCCAGGTGAAGATTCAAAGAGTTTTGATGCGCCAAGCAGCCATTGGCCTGCAACACAAACTGACATGAACAATAAAACTGCACGTCCTCGTTCAGCAACGGTTGTCATCACCCGTAAAGACGGCAAAGCAATTGCTGGATAACATCCATAAATTAAAAATGCCGACAACATGTCGGCATTTTTTATGCTTCAATCTTCACTTGCTGTCGTACAATCTTTCCTTTTTGCTCACCATACTGTGTTTTTTCCAACCATATAAACTGCTGTGCTTGCATACATAAAAAGTTAGAACTACGTGTTCCGTACAGTGGGCTTTGAATAAATGTCGATGACAACAACGCTTCCATCTCCAATGAAATCCCTGTTTGTGGTAACAATTCAGATCCAACCTTGCGTTCATCTTCTAAAATATCCCACGCTGCAGCATTTAGCTCTGCCGATGCAAGATTAGGCAATTGCAGCATCGGTAAAAACTCCTGCGTAAAGCGTTTGCGTAAACGTGCAGTTTTTTCCCAAGGGTCACTCATCAACCCATTTGACACCACATAAACGCCTTTAGCTAGAACCTGCGGTGCTTCGCCACGGTTACTCATATACACCGCTTGAGTGGTATCGCCCACAAATAAATTAAAACCTGCGTATTCACATTGCTGTTTTTCTAAGGCTTGCGCAAAACGGATAGGCGTTTGCTCAGATTCTAAAAAAGCCTGAATAATATGCCCACGTGAGGTTGGATATTCACGAACATCATTCGCATCACGATAATTGGTAATCACTGCCCAGCGTCCCGACTGAGTGACCCCCATCCACGTACCGCCCGATTCTAAATCCTGCCCAGCAACAATTGGACTCTGGGGCCATGCTGCCAGTGCTGCTGTCGAACGCCGATAGAACTCATCCCGATTTGAAATCAAACACAGGGGTGTGTCTGCCAAGACCTGCCAAGCCAATGCAACAATACACATAATTCAAACTCTTAATCTTTACACATTGAATGTACAACATTTTTCATCACATTCAGCTAAAATCTGTGCAAAACAGAATCACAAGGAACAGGAATGCTCACCTATCCAAATATTGACCCCGTTGCTATTTCGCTCGGGCCTTTACAAGTCCATTGGTATGGCTTGATGTATTTACTGGCATTTTTATTTGCATGGGGTTTGGCAACTTACCGTGCCAAACAGCGTGGATGGACACCAGACATGGTTTCCGACCTGATCTTTTACGGCGCTTTGGGCGTAGTCATTGGTGGACGTGTCGGTTACGTATTTTTCTATGGCTTTGAACAATTTTTGGCAAATCCGCTATGGTTATTCCAAGTTTGGACAGGCGGCATGAGTTTTCATGGTGGCTTTTTGGGCGTGATTTTAGCCATGCTGTTCTGGTGTAAAAAATACAAAATGACTTGGTTCCAAACGCTGGATTTTATTGCCCCATGCGTTCCTACAGGTCTGATGTTTGGTCGCATTGGTAATTTTATTGGTGGCGAATTATATGGTCGCCCTGTGACCGATCCTAACTTTGCCTTGGGGATGATTTTCCCGACCGATCCTTTGCAATTGGTACGGCATCCATCGCAGCTTTATCAAGCCTTATGTGAAGGTTTAATTCTATTTATTGTCCTCTGGTGGTTTAGCTCCAAGCCACGTCCACGCATGGCAGTGTCTGCCCTATTCCTGATTGGTTATGGTTTGGCACGCTTTGTTGTCGAATTTTTCCGCGAACCCGATCATGGTCAGCTCTTTATTGCATGGATGAGTAAGGGGCAATTCCTGAGCTTACCAATGATTTTGGTCGGTATCTGGATGATGTGGTATGCCTATCAAAAGAAAATTTATGATTGGGGTCCGCAGAAAAACAGCTAAACAGCTATCCATTTACATGCAGCTTTCATCTATTCAGGCGAAGTCAATCTTCGCCTTTTTTATGCTACAGTGCCATCTAGTACTTATACTTTTCATACATCAATATCTCACATGCTTGAATTTTGGTTTAACCCACAGATTACCGTCAAAAAGAAAATTGCCCTGCTAATGCTGAGTGCGTTGGTCACTGCAGCGTTATATTTCTTAGAACCCTTAAAGCTCGATGCGATTTTAATGTTTCTGGCTGCAGGTCTTGTTTTTTTAATTTGTCGTTACTGCAAAATTCATTTTACTGCGCAACATCCAACAGGTTGGTTGGCACGACTATTGACTTGGATTCCACTGGCGTTGTTACTCGCACTGATTTTTATGCAGATTCAACACGGTGAAATTTTACTGTCGGGCGCACAAGGCATTGGCTTTACCGCTTTGGCTATTTGCCTGTTTTCACCACTGGCATTACTGAATCAACATCACACTTCCGACTCACAATAAAGTCACAACTTTAAAAACTCTGCTATTATTCTTTGTGATTTACTGGGCATCGAATCGCCCAACCAAAAATATTCACTTTTGCTTGACCAGAGAACGCTATGCGCCAGTATTTAGACCTACTCCAACATATTCTTGACCATGGTGGCGACAAAGGTGACCGTACCGGAACTGGTACGCGTTCAGTGTTTGGGCATCAAATGCGTTTTAACCTTGCGCAAGGTTTTCCACTGCTGACCACCAAAAAAGTGCATTTCCGCTCTATCGTGATTGAGCTATTATGGTTTTTAAAAGGCGATACCAACGTCAAATATCTACAAGAACATAAAGTCAGTATTTGGGATGAATGGTCTACCGCAGAACAAACCGCGCGTTTTGGTCGTCCTGAAGGTGAACTTGGCCCAGTGTACGGACATCAATGGCGTAATTTTGGTGCAACACAAAAAGCCGATGGGTTATATGAGCAAGATGGTTTTGATCAAATTGCATGGTTAATCAATGAAATTAAAACCAATCCAAATTCACGTCGTTTAATCGTGTCAGGCTGGAACCCGAAAGAAGCCGGACAAGTGGCATTACCGCCTTGCCATACTTTATTCCAGTTTTTTGTGCACAACGGCAAACTCTCATGCCAGTTATATCAACGCAGTGCCGATGTGTTTTTAGGTGTACCTTTTAATATTGCCAGCTATGCTTTACTAACCCACATGATCGCACAAGTCTGTGATTTAGAAGTCGGAGATTTTGTCTGGACAGGTGGCGATACGCATTTATATGCCAACCACTTTGAACAGGCACAGTTACAGCTAAGCCGTGAACCATTGGCTTTATGTCAATTAAAACTCAATCCTGAAATCAAAGATATTTTCGACTTTAAATTTGAAGATATTGAAATCGTAGGCTATGAGTCACATCCTGCAATTAAAGCGCCTGTCGCAGTTTAATTAGCTGTTGCTAGATTTAGCATCTCAACATTTAAAGGACCTGAACATCCCTAAAACACTTTGCAGACTAAGAAAATACGAGCCGAATTATGTCATTTCAAAATTTAGAAGTTGTACACGTGGTCGCTATGGATCAACAACGCTGCATTGGTCAAGGTAACCAATTGCCTTGGCATATTTCGGCAGACTTAAAACACTTCAAAGAAATCACCCAAGGTGGCGTGGTGATTATGGGACGCAAAACATTGGAATCAATGGGGCGCACTCTCCCTAAACGTGTGAATTGGGTGATTACCCGCGATCCAAACTGGTCATTTGAAGGCACAAAAGTCGCACACAGCATTGAAGATGCGTTGCAACAAGCTGTTGCAGATGTACACGCCTCAGAAAAACCTAACACATTATTTATTATTGGCGGCGGTGAAATTTTTAGCCAAACCATACCGCTTGCTGATCGTCTGGAACTGACGCATATTGAGCTGGATGTTCAGGGAGATGCGCATTACCCTGCCATTCCTGCCGAATTTAAAAAAGTAGCCTCAGAACAGCATGTCGATGAAAAATCAGGCATTGTCTTTGAGTTTGCCCGCTATCAAAAATAATGCTGACAGCTTTGGCAATCTTTGATTATCATAACTTAAACGGAATTTAACTTGCCTCAGGAATGGCGGATGCTGCATTTCATCTTCAGTTTAGGTGTCATTCTTTCTTCTATTTGGCTGAGTATGGCCTTGTGGATTCATCAGCCTTTGGGTTGGTTGATGAGCCGTGTGCTGATTGGAACTTGGCTAGCCTTTACGCTCAGCATTTTAGGCATCTATATCACGCAACATTTGCTGAGTCGTAATCAGGATATTCTGGTTTATCTATTGGGTTTTGCCTTAGGGCTGTTTTGGTATTGTGGGCTAGAGGCCAAGCAAGACCGTGACTGGAACCCTGAAGTGGCTCGTATGCTGCATTATGAACAAGTACAAGATCAGGTCACGCTGCAGAATGTCCGCAATTTTGACTGGCATGCCGATGGTCGCTATACCGAACGCTGGGAGACCCGCCAATTTAACCTGAAACAGATTACAGGGGTGAATATCATCACCTCTTACTGGATGGGGCCAAAAATTGCGCATACCTTAGTCAGTTTTGACTTTGCCGATCAAGCGCCACTCACCTTTTCCATTGAAATTCGCAAAGAAAAACACGAAGAGTTTTCTGCGATTGGTGGCTTCTTTCGGAAATATGAGTTGAGCCTTGTTGCTGCCGATGAAAAAGATATCATTTACACCCGCAGTAATATTCGGGGTGAACAAGTTTATTTTTTCCCCCTTCAAATGAATCATCAAGAAGCGCAGGCTTTGTTTCAAGAATATCTTCGTAAAGCTGATGCTTTAGCGGCTAAGCCACGTTGGTACAACACTTTAACCAGTAATTGCACCACATTGTTGTTTGATATGATTCAGTCAGTATCACAAAAACGCTTCCCTGCAGACTATCGCTTGTTTGCTTCGGGTTATTTACCCAATTATTTATATGATTTGCATGCGCTGGATCATCGTTGGGATATGCAAACTTGGTATCAACGCGCCCACATTAACCCACGTGTGGAAAACTTAAAAGATATCCACAGTCAGGACTTTTCCAGACTTATTCGACAAGGGGTACAGCTCGATTCCTCAGCAAAAATCAGCACGCCTTACTCGCACCCAACCTATCAAAACAAAGTGCTGCCTTGACCTATTTTGGTCATTTTGTCCAGATACAATTCATTCAAATAGCAAACTACACCCATTCTTGAAAAAGTTGCAGCAAACATACAAATTCAACTAGAGCCACGGCGCATAATTTGTTTAGATAGCAACAAGTTCAAAAAATTAGAGATCATTTCATGTTTAAAAAATCTTTTGGTTTCGCAATATTTGCTTCAGTCATGCTTTTCTCTGGATGTGAAAATATGCCAACTCAAACGAGCACCAGCCAAATTACCGCAATCAATCAAGCTAACTTGGTACAACGTACATGGACGGCTACGCAATTGGGCAACAGTATGTTAAATACTGCAGCAAACCGCCAAAACTTGCCATATTTAAACTTTGATGCCACCACACAAACAGTCTCAGGTTCAGATAGTTGTAACCGAATCAACGCTAGCTATACCGCAGGACGTGACACCCTACAATTGGGTCAATTGGCGACCACGCGAATGGCTTGCTTAAATAACAACAACTTAGATCAAAAATTTCACGAAGCCCTGAATAAAGTGACACATTATCAGGTCTATGGCAAAACTCTAAAATTGCTAGATCGTCATGGAAATTTACTCATTCAATTTGAAACACCAACGGCTGTACGTTAATGTCTAAGTCTAACCATAAATAGGCTTAAAATAGTTGATTCATAAAATATAAGGACAAAATCATGCAACAAGCATTGTTTGGTGGCGGATGTTTCTGGTGTGTTGAAGCTGTATTTTTACAACTGCAGGGCGTAGAAAAAGTCACCAGCGGTTATGCAGGTGGACATACCTTAAACCCAAGCTATGAAGATATTTGTCGGGGCGACAGCGGACATGCAGAAGTCATTTTGATTGATTTTGATGAACAGCAGATCAGCTATTCACAATTACTTGAGGTGTTTTTTGCCACACATGACCCAACCACCTTAAACCGTCAGGGCAATGATGTCGGCACACAATATCGCTCTGTGATTTATTATTTGGATGCTGTACAACAACAAACTGCAGCCGAGATGATTGCAGCCTTACAAGCCGAAGGTGTGAATGTGGTGACAGAACTCAGTGCAGCCCCTGAATTTTACCCTGCGGAAGACTATCATCAGAATTTTTTTGCCAAAAATCCAAATCAGGGCTACTGCAATTTTTCTATTCCACCTAAACTGAATAAATTACGCAGTAAATTTCAGCATTTACTTAAAGTATAGCCTTCCGATTTAAAAGCAATTACATAACGGTGATACTCATCTTTTAGAGTTTCACCGTTTACACCACCATTTATTTCACAAAAGTCGTCCAGACAAATGCCTGAGTGCGTCCTTGTAAGGTCATCTTCAACTGATCGCCCGACTGTAATGCTGCCACCCCTGCAGGTGTACCAGTCATGACCACATCACCAGGTTCTAAACTAAACACTTGGCTAATATCTGCCAATAATGCTGCAATATCAAAAATCAATAAACTGGTATCGCCTTGCTGACGTAATTCGTCATTGATGTCCAAACGATAGTGCACGTTTTTCCATTCCTGAATTTCCGATACATCCACCCAGTCTGCCAACACACAAGAACCATCAAATGCTTTGGCTCGTTCCCATGGCTGCCCTTTTTTCTTGAGTTCGTCCTGCAACTCACGCAAAGTTAAATCCAAACCTAAAGTCACAGCACCTACAGCATCCAACACTTTGGCAGGATCTGTATCTGCATTTAAGGATTGGTCAATGCGTAAACTAAGTTCACATTCATAATGACAATTGCCCCAGACTTTATTCCACGTAATCCCATCATTTAAACTGCGTAAACTACTTGGCGGTTTAATAAATAACACAGGACGATCAGGTACAGCATTACCTAATTCTTTGGCATGGTCTGCATAACTGCGACCGACACAGACAATTTTAGATGGACGTGTACTCATGATCATCCTCAGATAATTGGTAAATTGGGAAAATTAGAACTTACTTTTTAAAAGTATTTTCAAAAACCGTTTGTTCTGCAGGCTGATTAAATGCTCGTTTCGGTACAATCACAACTGTACGGTTTTTCAATTCCAGCATATAGGTGAGTTTACCCACAGCGAAATTTTGTACCTCATTATAATGAAATACCTGTTTGCGACCATTGGCATACAATTCTGCATAGTCTTGAAATAAATCAATACCTTGCTCGCTTTTTCCAAATTGGTATTTTACAAACTGACGTTTAAACATCATTGGCAAGAACCAATAACGCATTAAAGTTTGCAAGATTAAAAAGAACGCACCGAGTGCAACATAATAGCGACCTACCCCATCGAAGCCCAAATAAAAGCCCCAAGCGATAATCGCCACACTCATCAGTGGTGTAATAAAACGGGTGAATTGTTTTTTACCAAAAGTCGCAAGGGCAAAGCCGTCTTGAGATTCTGCTAAATTTAAAATATAGCGCAAAGACAATGCTGGCTGCGTGTCAGACATAAGCTCATCATCAAGTCATTCAAATTGCGCTAAATCTTACACTAGATTGAGCACATTCCTTATTTTTTTAGTGTTTATTCGCTCAAAGCCAGATGTAAAACAATAGTCATACTTTTGACACAGAAATTTCATCATTTTTAGATAGTGTAGATGCAAAAAAACCGCATCAAAAGTGCGGTTTTTTATTTCAAGTTGGTGCGCTCAGAGAGATTCGAACTCCCGACCCCTTAGTTCGTAGCCAAGTGCTCTATCCAGCTGAGCTATGAGCGCGACGACTTGATGGGGGGCATTATACGTGTTTTTTTCTGGCTGTTAAGTATTAATTCATTATTTTGCAATCAAATGCACAGATATTCGACGATTCAAAAAATTTTACCGAAATACAATTATTGCATTGGCTTAGCTTCGGGTAAATGCAGATACCCACTGTATCAGCAAATTTCAGGCACAAAAAAACCGCATTTAAGCGGTTGATTGTTCAAGTTGGTGCGCTCAGAGAGATTCGAACTCCCGACCCCTTAGTTCGTAGCCAAGTGCTCTATCCAGCTGAGCTATGAGCGCATTACTTGTTTGCCAATTTAGGCGATACGTTACTGTTCAGTTTACTTATTGGTGCGCTCAGAGAGATTCGAACTCCCGACCCCTTAGTTCGTAGCCAAGTGCTCTATCCAGCTGAGCTATGAGCGCGACATAAGTAAAGCGTGGCGGTGAGAGAGGGATTCGAACCCTCGATACAGTTACCCGTATGCGTCCTTAGCAGGGACGTGGTTTCAGCCACTCACCCATCTCACCGTAACGTGCCGCCATAATACAAATTAAGTGCTAGCACTGCAAGCTTAGACACCACAATTTTTGCATATTTTTGCTCAATTAAATATTTTTTAGACAATTTTCAGGATTCATCGCCACAATTGTGCCTGAACTTTTGGCAATCACTACACAAAAACTAGAAACATCGTAAAATAACGACAGAAAACACATTATTGCAATCATTTACGTGCAGTCTTCACGTACATGACTTATGCTAAACCTACCTTCTGACATGAAGTTTATTCCATGATGAAAAATTGGGTCGATCCTGAAGCGAAAGCTGAAGCCGAACGTTACGAAAATCCTATTCCAAGCCGTACCTTAATCTTAGAAACCATTGAAACACTGCAAGCGGCACAGTCACATGCAGACTTGGTTGAGCATTTCGCCATTGCCGATCAAAAAAGTATTGATGCGTTAAGCCATCGTTTAATTGCCATGGTGCGTGATGGTCAGCTCATGAAAGATGGATTCAAGTTCCAGCTGGCTGCAGAACAACCGACTCATGACGCCACGGTGTACATCAACAGTAAAGGTTTAGGCACAGCCAATATTGCAGGTCATGAAGATATTTTATTGCCTGAACGTGAACTACGTTTGGTGTTTAATGGCGATCAAGTCAAAGTCCGCCAGACTTCGGTAGATCGTAAGGGCAAGGCATGGGGCTTTATTACCGAAGTCACCCAGCGTCGTGTCAAACAAATCATTGGTAAATTGTCAGAATACGATGGTGAATATTTTATTCAGCCCGCCCAACCAAATAGCCATCAACCCATTACCCTTGAAAAAGAACTAATTGAACACGCCCAAGTTAAACTGGGCGATTCTGTGCGCATTGCCATTGACGACTATCCAACCCGTGAAGAATTCGCCACAGGACATATTATTCAGTCGATGGCAGACAAAGCTGATACTGAAATTATTATCCCGCAAACCATTTTAGAATTTGGTCTGCCATATGAATTTCCTGAAGATGTCATTCAAGAAGCTGAAAGCTTTCAGGAACCGACTGCCCAAGATCGTGAAGGACGTATTGATTTACGCGATTTACCCTTAGTCACCATTGATGGTGAAGATGCCCGCGACTTTGACGATGCGGTGTACGCCGAAAAACGTCCAGGCGGTGGCTATCGAGTCGTTGTCGCCATTGCCGATGTCAGCCATTATGTCCGCTCAGGCAAACCATTAGATAATGAAGCTCAGCAACGTGGGACTTCGGTGTATTTCCCACATTTTGTATTGCCAATGTTGCCTGAAGCTTTATCGAATGGCTTATGTTCACTCAATCCGCAGGTAGACCGTTTATGTATGGTCTGTGATTTAAAACTGTCACGTGCAGGTCGAGTCACAGGTTTTGAATTCTATCCATCGGTCATGCATTCCAAAGCACGTCTAACCTATACCCAAGTGGCACAATATTTTGAGGGGGATAGTGCGGCAATTCCAGAAGATCGGGAGGTGCGCAAATCATTAAACACTCTGTTCCAACTGTATCAAGTGCTGAAAGGCTTACGTGCCAAACGTCATGCCATGGAGTTTGAAACCGTTGAAACCTACATGACCTTTGATGAGTTAGGTGGAATTAAAGAAATTTTGCCGCGCACCCGTAACGATGCGCATAAACTGATTGAAGAATGTATGTTACTCGCCAACGTCGCAGCAGCAGAATATGCACTCAAACATGATGTGCCGATGCTGTACCGTGTGCATGAACCACCAGAGTTTTCACGTATTCAAAAAGTCCGTGATTTTGTCAAATTACTTGGGCTACATTTCCCAGAACAACCAACTCAAGCCGACTATCAAGCGGTGATTGAAGCCACTAAAGATCGTATTGATGCGCCAAGTATTCACGCGGTGTTATTACGTTCCATGATGCAGGCCTATTATGGTGCCAACAATGCAGGACACTTTGGTTTAGCTTATGATGCCTACACGCATTTCACTTCACCAATTCGCCGCTACCCTGACCTGTTATTACACCGTGCCATTAAAGCACATTTACAACACAAGCCATCCCCACTTTCGGGCGCAGCTTTAGATGATGCAGGAGAACATTATTCTGCAACTGAACGTCGTGCCGATGAAGCCTCGCGCTCTGTCACGACATGGCTAAAATGCCACTATATGCAGCAGCATTTAGGTGAAGAATTTGTGGGCATAATTTCTGCAGTGGCAGAATTCGGTCTATTTGTTACGCTCAAAGACCTTTATGTCGATGGTATGATTCATGTCAGCCAGTTAGGCGATGATTTCTTTGTATTTGATCAAGCTAGTCAAAGTCTAATTGGACAAGCACGTGGTCAAACCTTTAGCTTAGGCGATGAAGTCAAAATTAAAGTGGCGGCCGTGAATTTAGAAGACCGCAAAATTGATTTTGAACTTATGCAACAACTCACCCATGCAGGTCGTGCTATTCGTATGCGCGCACCGCGCGTGGCAAAACCATTCAACCGTGAAGCCACCGAAGAAGTTTTTTCTGAGCGTCCAAGCAAGGCGACTTTAAGTGAAAACGGTGAGCAACCTGTACCAAAGAAAAAGCAAAAAAACAAACCGAGTTCTTATGGTAAAAAAACCTCAGCGAAGTCGGAAATAAAACCGAAAGAAAAAACCAAGAAAAAGACCAAAGAGAAAAAGAAAAAAGCCAATGCCAAGTCTAAATTTGACTAGCATCGGCTTTTTTCCAACCACTTCAAAAAGAGCTACGGCTCTTTTTGTTTTTTGGGATCGCCTCAAACAGCCATATTCTGAAAAAGTTATCACCTTGATTAGCTAAATCTGCCCTTTTGCCTTGATTTCAGCCCTCAAAAGCCCTACATCTATTAATCATGAAAGAAATTTAGATGGCACTCAAAAAATGAAATTACAGCAAGCAACTTTACCTGTTCCACAGTTTGATCAAATTACACTGGCAGATTTAAAAGAAAAAATTGAGCATGCTATTCAGCAGGGACAAAGCTTTTTAAATAAGCTGACTGCAGTACCTGAAAGTATTACGGCGCAATTAAATGTTTTAGAACAGATTGATCAGCTCGAAAATAATATGAGCGAAGCATGGGGCGTGCTGTCACATTTAAATGCGGTCATGAATAATACTGAAACCCGTGAAATGTATCAGGCGTTATTACCCAGTTTAAGTGACTACTATACTCAGCTTGGTCAGCACACGGTGTTATATCAAACTTATCAACATATTCACGATGCCAACACCTTTAAAGATTTGCCTGCTGCACAACAAAGCGCAATTCAACTGGCCTTGCGTGACTTTAAACTGTCAGGCGTGGCCTTAGAAGGCGAAGCCAAAAAACGCTATGCTGAAATTTCAGCGCGTTTATCGCAACTGTCATCGGATTTTTCCAATCATGTCTTGGATGCTACTCAAGCCTATTACAAAGTATTATCAGAAGATCAGCTCAAAGGTTTACCACCAAGCAGCGTTGAATTGCTGAAACAATATGGTCAGCAACGCGAGCTAGAACAACCTGTGGCAACACTGGATATTCCTGCCTATTTAGCCATTATGACCTATGCCGATGATCGTGCTTTGCGCGAAACCTTGTATCAGGCATACACTACTCGCGCGTCCGATCAATCAGCCCAGTCTGAATTTGACAACACCCCGATCATGGAAGAAATCTTGCGTTTACGTCAAGAAATGGCGCAATTGCTCGGTTTTAACAACTATGCAGAATTATCCCTTGCCAGCAAAATGGCACCAAGTGTCGAAGCAGTCGATCAATTCCTGCGTGAACTGGCAGAACATGCTCGTGCACCTGCAGAACAAGAAATTGCCGAACTCAAAGCCATTGCCGCCCAAGATGGGATTGATACCTTACAACCGTGGGATACAGGCTACTATTCTGAAAAATTAAAATTACAGCAATTTAACCTTTCACAAGAAATGTTAAAACCATATTTCCCTGCACCGAAAGTGGTTGAAGGTCTATTTAGCATCGTCAAGCGTTTATACGATGTCGATATTATTGAGCGCGCTGCCCCTGTTTGGCATCCTGATGCACGTTATTTTGAACTTGAAGATCAAGGTCAAGTGATTGGTGGTTTTTACTTTGATCTATATGCCCGTACAGGCAAACGCGGCGGCGCATGGATGAGTGGTTTCCGTTCACGCATGCAATTGGCACAAGGTTTACAAAAACCAATTTGCTATATGGTGTGTAACTTTACCCCACCTGTTGCAGACCAACCCGCGCTTTTAACGCATGATGAAGTCATCACCCTATTCCATGAATTTGGACATGGCTTACATCACATGCTAACTGAAGTAGATAATATTGCTGTGGCAGGTACACATGGTGTCGCTTGGGATGCGGTGGAATTACCAAGCCAATTCATGGAATTTTGGACTTGGGATCAAGATAGTTTAGATATGCTGAGTGCGCATATTGAAACCCAAGACACCCTGCCAGAACACCTGCTTAAAGCACTGTTAGATGCACGTTTCTTCCAGTCGGGAATGCAGAGCCTGCGCCAAATTGAATTTGCCCTGTTCGATTTAAGTATTCATCGCAGCAACCCTGCTTTAAATGCGGAACAGATTCAAGCCATGCTAGATGATATTCGTCAAAACTATGCCGTTGCGCCAACTACAGCTTACAACCGCTTCCAGCACAGCTTCAGCCATATTTTCGCAGGCGGCTATGCTGCAGGATATTATTCATACAAATGGGCAGAGGTTTTGGCCAGTGATGCCTTTGATCGCTTCGAAAATGAAGGGCTGTTTAATACCGAAACGGGTAAGCAGTTTAGACAGTTTATTCTAGCAGTTGGCGGAAAAGATTCAGCCCTTGACGCATTTATCAATTTCCGCGGACGCGAGCCAAAAATAGACGCACTATTACGTCATCAAGGTTGGACGAACACAGTTAAAAACGCTTAAACTATGAACTTTAGATGAAGTTAGGGGAGTCGTGATGACCATTAAACGTCGTTTCATTGCAGGCGCAAAATGTCCAAAATGTCAGGCGATGGATCGGGTTGTCATGCTCACCGCTGGCGAAGCTGAATGGATCGAATGCATCGAGTGTGATTATACGGAAAACCGTCCAACACATATTGATGAACCTGAAATCCCAGAGGTTTCAGATGAAATTGGGGTGATCCAGTTTAAGCCACGTCAGTCAAAATAAAACAATAAGGTTTAACGCATGACTGAAGATCAACGACACAACCCTAAGCTCCTGTGGGCGATTGCTGGGGGCTTAATTGTTGTCATTATTTCCGTGTTTATCTTTCAATGGATGGGTGAGAGCGACAATACTGCACCTATAGAAACTGCCCCAACCACGGCGCCTGCAACGAAATCTGCGCCTGTTGAAGCAACGCCATTGCAAGATGATGAAGCAGCACCAAAACAGTTGGTGACTGAAGATTTACTTAAAGCACCTGTACCTGAAAATCCAGCGCTTGCCAAAGAAGAAGTGGCTAAATTAGATGACATTCAAAATCAGCTATATGATCAACATACCTTATTAAAACAGCAACATAATGATTCCGATGAGTTGATTAAACTCAAAGAAGAGCAAATCAAAATCCTGGAAGCTCAACTGGCACAGTAAGCCTCATTTAATTAACATCAGTCGTTTTGAAATAAGATAAAGCGTCAGAGTTATAGCCAATTTAAGCTAGAATAGCCTGAGGTTATTCTGGCTTTATTTGTATGACATCTTCTGGTTCTACCCAACAAAATTTGCTCAAAGCAATTATGCTGTTGACCTGCTCTGCTTTTCTGTTCTCACTTATGGGGGTCTGCGTTCGTTACGCCTCTGAAACGGTAGACAATGCCACCGTGGTATTTTTCCGTAACTTTATTGGTTTGTTTATTTTTATCCCACTCATTTTCAATAAAGGCTTGGGCTTTTTTAAAACTGAAAAGTTATGGATGCACACTTGGCGTTCGCTGGTCGGATTAACTGCTATGTATGGTTTTTTCTACGCAATTGCCAATCTGAAACTGTCCAATGCGATGGTCTTTACCTATTCGTCGCCTATTTTTATCCCCTTAATTGCATGGCTATTCCTTAAAGAAAAAATCACCAAACCAATGCTATGGGCTGCGTTCATTGGTTTATTTGGCGTGTTGTTTGTCGCCAAACCCGATGCAGGTATGTTTAATAGTATGTCCGCGATTGGACTCAGTGCCAGTTTTTTAGCAGCAATGGCTTTTGTTACAGTACGTGCTTTGACTCAAACCGAGCCGCCTGAACGTATTGTGTTTTATTTTTGCATGATTGGAACACTCATTTCTGTTGTACCGATGTTCTGGTCATGGCGCCCCTACAACTTAAAAGAATTGAGTTTTTTAATTGGCGCGGGATTGCTGGCCAATATCAGTCAAATCTTTATGTCCAATGCCTACCGTCTTGCCCCTGCAGGGCAAATTGGCCCTGTAAATTACATTGCGATTATTTTTGCGGGGATTTGGGGCTTTAGCTTTTGGCATGAAACGCCAGACTTATTTAGTTTGATTGGCTTTGCCCTAATTTTGCTTGCCATTATTTTGTGCAGTCCACTGTTACAAAAACACCTGAATCACCACTCACCACATTCTTAATTCCACTTTATATTCCCTACATATCAGCCTATTAAAAAAACACCCCATAGTGAACTACAGGGTGTTGTTAAATAATAAGATGACTGTGATTAAGTATCCATGTGCTTATTCATACCAACCGAATAGCTTAAACGCATACGGTGCATAGGCAATAATCAACATCGCAGGAAGCATCACAATTATAGGTAAAATCCAACGCTCATAACGATAATAGAACGATTTATGCCGAACTTCTGCATCGGCTGCAGCGACTTCTTCATCACCAATCGACTGCCTTGCCAATAAGTGATTCAGCGCTACAGGTGGCGTCACATAGCCTAATTCAAAACCAATTAGGGTAATCATCCAGAAATGCGCAGGATGAATCCCATATTGATAAGCCACAGGCGCAACCGTTGCAGAAATTAGAATCACCGCACCGAATGGATCCATAATCATGCCTACAAAAATCATTAGGGCAACAATCAGGCTAATCACAATAAAGATGCTGCTAATGTCTGTTGGGAACGCTTCCATAATTTCAATACGTTCTAAATAACCGCCCACACTGACTGAAAGCGCCATCAAAATCACCAATGCCCCAATATGTCCCACCGTTTCACTGGTCGATAAATGCAGTGCTTTGAAAAAACCATATTGACGCAATGGTGAATCAGGTGCGGTCAATAATGAACGCTCAGATGAAGCTGTTATCTGTTGTGCTGTAGGCTTGTGATCTAAAGTCTGATCCCACTGCCCCATGGCTGGAATAGGTGCAGGTTCATGGCGCAATTTATCAAACAGCACCATCATCAATAAAATAACCGGCATCATGACAGGTGCAGTAAATTCATTCATATTGGTGTCTAAAGCATATTTATAGAACAACCAAATCAACACAAAAATAAGAATATAGGGCAGTACAGGGCCAAAAGCACGTAAGGACAATGGCGCAGCTATTCGTGGTGTAGCAATGCGGAATTTATTTTCAGCAAAGAACAACGAAATCACTAAAAACAGGGTTGAAGTCAGCAGGAACACATACAAACCATAGTGATACAGCATGTCTGTTGTAACTTCTTTGTTCAGCGATGCCACCACAACAATCAATAGGCAAGGACGAAGTACCACCCCCATTGAACCCGACATGGCTGTTACCGCCAATGCAAACTGACGTCGTCCACCCGCATTCCAAACCTCTTTATAAATGATTGCACCTGCGGCAATGACAAAAATCCCCGATGCACCGGTATAAGCCGTTGGTAATGCAGCGGCTATCAGAATCAGCCAGGTTAAGGTTTCAGGTGCCAAATTCCACGGACGCAGAATATTCAGGAACAAATCCACAATTCGGGTTTGTTTGAGCAACATCCCCGCCCAAATAAACAATGCCAAGTTCAAGAAAATACTGGAGAATTCGATCAACTGCCCTAGGTAAATCCCTTGCCCCATTGGATAATCCATTAGGAAGGTAAAGGAGAAACCCGTACTAATTGCCATATAGGCATACAGAGGCACACTCAGGAAAGCAAGACCTAAACTACCGCCTTCACGGGTCGGTGCAGGTGGCTTAATGAGCTGGAATAAACTAATTAAAGTCAGGGTTGCAAACAGAATCATCCACATCCAGTAAATGATTTGCGTTTCACCACTCATCGGTACGCCTGAATCGAGTACTGAACGATATTGACTGATACTTGACGAGGTTAAGAAACCATTCGCTACCACCATTAAAGTCGAGTACACCTTAAAATCAATTTTGGTCGCAGGGCCACGTAAACCAATGTGATGGGTTTTTAAAGTGGCACTGATCGCGGCAAAAACCACCATCAACACCAATAAAATGGCACGATTTTCAGTACCAAACTTAAAAATACCAAAAAAAGAGGTTTCAATGGTTCGATACATTTTCAAGCCTGGATGGGCTTGAATATGCTGAATCGCCTGATCATGAAATTGAAATTTTTCTTCACAAATTTGTTTGGCTGCCAAAATGGAAGCGCGGACATCTGACTCAGAGGCAGTGCCAAAAATATCGGCAAACTCATCAGCAGCATTGGCTTGCATTTGGGCATGAACTTGCGCATCGATATCGGGGTTGCGTTCGCAGTCAGGTGCAGTGGGTTCGGCACGCAAAAATGAATACTGCATACCCGTTGCAGGGTCACCATATAGGCGTTCACCCATGCGCAACAACTGACCATGTATCATTTCACCTGTACCAATAATGAGCGTCAGTAGCAACAAGATCAAAATAACGAATGTAGAAATCCATTCTGTCCATATATGTCTGAGCAAAGCCAAGCCAGACCTGCGTTGTCCGTTATTGTGCATATATTTTCCTGTTTTTATTTTGTACAGAAACCGAGACTCTCGAATTTCTGTCTGTCCTTATTCAACGGAATATCCATCTTCCATTGAGCATTTTTGTATTCGGTTTAAATGTGAATGAACGTTGTTATTTTTAAAATGACAATATGGATTTTCTTTTAAGTAAAAATGGTCAATTGTGAGTTTTTTTTTGAGTCCTCTTCGATGTAATTTTAATACGGATCAATGCAATAGGCCCAAACAATATAAGCGAGTGCAAAAATTATTCCCCAAATCACTCCCAATAAATGTGCCTCAACCAATACAGGACTTCCGATTAATTCTGCTGTACCCAAACTGCCCACGGTATTTTCCCAAATCAATTTAGATAAAATAAGCAGCAAGACCAATGTGGCAAAGCCACGTTCTTTTTTATAAAGCAAATGCACACATGCCACCGCCACATAAGCACCATGCAACACCCCAGAAAGTCCTGCATAGGCATCAATATCGGCAAGGAAGTAATAGAAACTCAGACTAATCGCTGGCGGTAGTAGCAGCAAAAGCGCCACAAAATGCCATACTTTGGCATGCGGAAAAATAAAAGGGATACAGGCAAAGGCGATCATATTGAGTAAATAATGCATCCAGCCCACATGCACCCAATGCCCTGTCCATAAGCGCCAGAATTCATCCAATAAATATGTAGACCAATAAATAAAATGCTCTGCAAAAATCTGCAAACATGCCGAAACCGACATACATGCCGCAATAAACACAATTTTTCGACTGAGAAATTGAGATGAATATTGCATAGGCGCTCGCATCCTCCAAATTATTCTTGTTATGTGCTTCGGCAAACGGATTGCCCAATCCTAAAATACTTGTCTATATGAAATTGGGCAATCTTGATATTTTTACAATTGAGCTGCCGTATCTTCATTAAATAAATCATCCAATTCAGATGAATTATCTTGCTCATCCCAGAAACGTTGCTGATCACCAGTACGCACACCTGTATGTTCAGTCCAGTAACGGTCTGAAATTCCTTGTACCATGCTTCCCGCCATAGCATCAATCAATTTAAATTGTGGATTTACAGGTTTTTCGTCACTGCGCGCATGAGAAAAGGCTTTGAGTGCATCGCGGATTTTGGCATCTTCACCACTGGCTTGAGCAGCAACTGCATATAAGGCGTGTGATAAACGCACCCCTTTATTTTCACCAATCTGCATTGACTGCTTTAAGGTTTGATATGGATCAGGTTTACCATCTCCCGCACCTGGAAGCAAAGTCCATATTACGGCACGTGTGGCCTCTGGTGCACCCCAGAATTTTTCATTATTTAAACAGGTCATGCCACGTTCAACAATCGCGGCAATGTCTTTAGGCACATGCACTGCCCCGCCTGAATTAATATCATTGGTCATAGCTTGCAAGCCACTCAACATTCCCAGCATGTACACCGTTTGATCAATATCACTGTTCATTTTTGGACAACCTTCGCCCAAAGGTTTTCGGTATTTCTTTTCCCAACGATGCTGAAATAATTGATAGCCTGTGTATTGACGCTGTGCAGCCAAAGCCGCCCAACGCTTTTGTTGAATACGCGCATCTTGCGCTTCACCCACTTGCCCTGCTTTTGCTGCACGTAAATAACGCAATTCCGCATCTAACGCTTTTTCTTCGGCACAAATGCCTGCCGCCGAGTACATCAGTACCGCAACACGGGTTGGGTCTGCGCCCATATCTTTAGTCGCCATAATGGCAGGAGTTAAGGAATTACCAGAATTACACACCATTTCAGCATCTTCCATCGCTAAAATTGGCGGTACAATATGTTTTTCAGTAAATCCAAGTGCGACATTGGCACCTGTTTTGATCACTTGTGAACAACCTGATAATAATAAACTTGTGATTGCAAATATGGCCACACCCTGGCCTATTTTTTGGACTTGCGACATTTTCCTGTCCTCTATAATTGTGTTTATGTCCATTGCAACAAACATAGCAGAAGCAATATCTGAATAAAAGCGTCTACTTGCTGCTTCAGATGGATAACTTTGCCATGTTTTAAATTGACTGAAATCTGTCATCCGACAAAATTTAGACAAAAAAAAGTAGCATTGCGACGGTTCAGCACATGCTACTTATTAACTGGTGCCCATTTCAGGCTTATCTTAAAAAATCTTTCGATCAAATTTAAATCTGTACATTTCAGGAATCTGATTTGTAATGATCTAAACCGTTCAGGAATTAATATAACTGAAAATAGGGATAGGTGTAATCTTTTATGCCAACATAAAATGACTAGTCAGGACACGAAAAATAGATGATAATTTTATCCTTATGATAATTATTGTTTTTTAATTAATAAAAATATACAGCTGTCTGCAAATTAGAGCATTTTCGCCAATACTTTTAGCGCCTTCCACTGCGTCTTAGAAACTTGATCACACCAAATCACCACAGGTTTAAAGGCTTGCTGAAATTCCAAGACGATATAAATTTGATGATCTATCACTTGACGTAGTTCCACACGCTGAATTTCTGTTTGACGAGCTGTACTTTTGAGATGTTGTGATGGGACACGGGGCACGAGATAGGAAATTGACCATTCACGGTCATCTAATTGATCTAAGCCAAGAATTCTACGAGCACGGACAAACTTAAAATAGGTCCAAGCCACAATAATAATACATATAATACTTAACCATAGGCTTAATACTTGCAGTAAAAGCCAGACGATGAGTAGAGCGATCATCAGCTGAAACACTATTGCGATGACACTAGGTTTCAGCTGAAACTGCTGCTTAGCCATGCACATAATGCTTTAGTTTACGGATAAAATCTTTCAACTCAGGACGTGGTGGCTCAGACACTTCCATAAACCAATCCAACAAATCTGGGTCTTCCTGCGCAACTAAATCCGCAAACATTTGTTTTTCTTCCACACTGGCAGTCAAATAGTGATTTTTCACATACGGGTCAAAATAGACATCAATTTCCTTTAAACCACGACGGGCTCGGTAAATTACTTTGCGTTCTTCTAAGCTAATGTCATCACTCATGCTGTTCCCCCATTCAAAATTAAACTCAGGATAGTTTAACCGACCCCCTTTAAAGTTTCGATGACTTTTATGCAGCAATGACCAAAAGCATCATATTGCATCTGCAATTGAAACTTTTGCCCCTTGTTCACCCCTATAAATTCTTCTAAGGTGAATCCACAATAACAACATCAAGAAGATGAAACCATGCAATCTGCCGCTATTCGCCCCATTGCTAATATGTTACCGCGCACCTTATTCAATGCTGAACACGAAGGTTTTCGTGATTTGGTACGAAAATTCTATTTGCAAGAAGTCATCCCTCATACTGAAAAATTTGAAGCGCAGCAGCATGTAGACCGTGAGTTATGGCGTAAAGCAGGCGCTTTGGGCTTGCTGTGTAGCACCATGCCTGAAGAATATGCAGGTTCAGGTGTAGACCGCTTATACAGCATGATTTTGATTGAAGAACAAGCCTATGCAGGTGACAGTGCCACAGGTTTTTCACTGCATTCAGATATTGTCGCCAATTACATTAATAACTTTGGAACGACTGAACAAAAACAACACTGGTTGCCCCGTATGGCAACAGGCGAAGTCATCACAGCGATTGCCATGACTGAACCTAGTACAGGTTCAGACTTACAAGCTGTACGCACCTCTGCGGTATTGGATGGTGATGAATACGTGATTAATGGTTCTAAAATTTTTATTACCAATGGCTATTTGTGCGATATGGCAATTGTGGTGTGTAAAACCGCGAACACCGACAAAGGTTCAGCTAATCTGTCTTTAATACTCGTAGAAGCAGACCGTAGGGGATTTACCAAAGGCAAACCACTGAATAAAATTGGGATGAAAGGTCAGGACACTTGTGAATTATTTTTTGATAATGTCCGCGTGCCTCGCAGTAATTTATTGGGCACAGAAGGCATGGGCTTTATCATGTTGATGAAAGAACTGGCTTGGGAACGTTTGATTGTCGCAATTATTTGCCAAGCAGGTGCGGAAGCTGCTTTTGCGCATACACTGCAATATACTCAGCAACGACAAGCCTTTGGCAAAAGTATCCAAAACTTTCAAAATACGCGCTTTAAACTGGCAGAATTACGTGCCGAAATTGATTTTTGTCGTGCTTTTTTAGATCAATGTATGCAGTTACAACTTCAAGATCAACTCAGTGTCGAAGCTGCTGCAGCTGCCAAATATAAAATTTCAGAGATGTATTCTAAAGTAGTGGATGAATGTCTACAACTGCATGGTGGCTATGGTTATATGCTTGAGTATCCAATTGCACGTGCTTACTTAGACAATCGGGCCAATCGTATTTATGCAGGCACCAATGAAATTATGAAAGAACTAATTTCACGTTCTTTATAAAATTCCCACCTCAACATGAAAATGGTACAAGAGCTTTAAAATCCCTTGCACCAAATAACTTCTGCACCCGACAATTTAAGACACTAATTTAGGTTTACGCTACGGTGCAGGCACAGTCTGTTTGAACTTTAAAATACCATCTTCAAAACTTGCATGTTTTAATGTTTTGCGATCTTCTAAGTAATTGTTTGTCACTCTCCATGGCGCATGTTTGCCTTGCTTCGGCATCACATCAACAGCACGTGCGATATAACCCGAACTCAAACTGCCCATCACCGTATCTTCCAATAACTCAGTTTCATCAGCTTGAGGAATTACCTCGTCATAACCTTGCCGATCCATATAATTGAGCAAACGACAAATATAATCCGCAGCCACATCCACCTTAAGTGTCCAAGATGCATTAATATAGCCAATAATCATTGCCATATTCGGCACATCACTCATCATCACACCTTGATACAGCATGTGCTTCGATGTGTCCAAAGGCTCACCATCAATCGTGGCTTGAATACCGCCTAGAATTTGAATATTCAAACCCGTGGCAGTCACAATAATATCGGCATCCAAATGCTTACCTGATTTTAATTGCACACCTGTTTCAGTAAATCTATCGATTTGATCAGTTTCAATCGAAGCATGCCCTTCGCGCAAAATCTTAAATAAATCACCATCAGGCACGACACATAAACGCTGATCCCACGGATTATATTTTGGTGTGAAATGCTTCATATCCACCTTGCCTTTGAGCTGAAATTGGATAGATTTCAGCAACAAAGTACGAAGTAATTTTGGTTTCTTTTGTGCTAAAGCATAAATGGCGCGTTGCATACCAATATTACGTGCACGAGTCAGCTTGTAGGCGACCTCCTCAGGCAGATAATTACGCATTTTTGAGTAAATAAAATCGACCGAAGGCACCGAAGCTATATAAGTCGGTGAGCGTTGTAGCATAGTGACATGCCCTGCTCCACCTTTCACCATCGCTGGAACCAAGGTAATCGCGGTCGCACCACTGCCAATGATGACCACTTTTTTGCCTTTATAGTTTAAATTTTCAGGCCAATGCTGAGGGTGAATAAATGAACCTTTAAATGCCTGTTGATTCGGGAAATCTGGCTGAAAACCTTGATCGTAATTGTAATAGCCTGTGCAGCCTAAAACAAAATGAGCCACCCAAGTTTCAATCTGTTGTTCTGCATTTTGTATGCGTAGTGACCACTTACGTGTTTGAGAATCATAATTAGCAGATAGCACACGATGCTGAAAACGAATTTTTGAATGTAAGTTTTTTTCTTGAATGACTTCGGCTAAATAGCCTTTAATAGATACACCATCGGCAAGTACATTGGTTTTTTTCCAAGGCTTAAAATTATAACCAAAGGTCGACATATCCGAATCTGAACGAATACCAGGATATTGAAATAAATCCCAAGTACCACCAAAGCTTTGACGACGCTCTATAATTTCAATAGAACGCTGCGGGCAATTTTGACTCAAATGTGCAGCCAAACCAATGCCAGAAATTCCTGCCCCAATAATTAATATATCAACCTGTTTATCCATGTTTTATTGTCCAGCTTGAATGATGTTTTTTATTAAAGCACAGATTTGACAATACACAATGTCAAGTTCAACAAAAGTCGCTTAAATTTATATCAATTCGGGTCAATTTCTTTTTTTTGATATTCAACTTTTTATTTGCATAAAAAAAAGACCGGTAAAACCGGCCTTTTTCTGAACAACGTGCGTTATTCTTGGCGAAATTATTTAACTTCGCGATCTACAAGCTCAACGTAAGCCATCGGTGCAGCATCACCCGCACGGAAGCCCGCTTTAAGAACACGTAGATAACCGCCGTTACGCTCTTTGTAACGAGGGCCAAGAACGGTAAATAATTTACCAACAGTTGCTGCTGAACGAGTACGAGCAAACGCTAAACGACGGTTTGCTACTGTATCGTTTTTAGCTAAAGTGATTAAAGGCTCAGCAACACGACGTAATTCTTTTGCTTTAGGAACAGTTGTTTTGATTAACTCGTGTTCGAACAATGAATTAGCCAAGTTTTGGAACATCGCTTTGCGATGGCTGCTTGTACGGCCTAATTTCACACCACTATTACGATGACGCATGGTGATAGTCCTACTTAATTAACGGCTACGATAGGCGAAACGATCGTCCATACGGAGACTAGCTGGTGGCCAGTTCTCTAAACGCATGCCGAGCTGTAAGCCTTTAGAAGCCAGAACATCTTTGATCTCTGTAAGCGATTTTTTACCCAAGTTAGGCGTTTTAAGTAGCTCAACTTCAGTACGCTGTACAAGATCACCAATGTAGTAAATATTTTCTGCTTTCAAACAGTTAGCAGAACGAACAGTAAGCTCTAGATCATCTACTGGACGAAGCAAGATTGGGTCAACTTCTTCACGAGGCTCTTGAGCAACAGGAGCTTGATCTTTCTGAAGATCAACAAAAATTGCAATTTGTTGTTGCAAGATTGTTGCCGCTTTACGGATCGCTTCTTCTGGATCAACTGTACCATTGGTTTCAAGATCAATGATCAACTTGTCAAGGTCAGTACGTTGTTCTACACGCGCGTTTTCTACGATGTAAGACACACGTTTGATTGGGCTATAAGATGCATCTAACTGTAAACGGCCTACAGGACGAGTTTCGCCTTCTGGGAAACGTGAGTCAGATGTTTCATAACCACGGCCTTGAGCAACTTTCAGGCGCATTTTTAAATTGCCTGAAGCACTTAACGTGCCGATCAAGTGTTCAGGGTTAACCACTTCAACATTATGTGGTAAACGAAGGTCTGCAGCAGTTACATCGCCTGGACCTTGTTTTTCCAATGTCAAATAAGCTTCATTTTGATCGAACAGCTTAATAGACAATCCTTTCAGGTTCAGCAAGAGCTCGACGATGTCCTGCTGCAAGCCTTCCAAAGTACTGTACTCGTGCTCGACACCTTCAATTTCAACTTCTACCACAGCTGCGCCAGGTAAAGAAGAAAGAAGGATGCGACGTAAAGCATTACCAAGAGTATGACCAAAGCCACGCTCTAATGGTTCTAGAATAACTTTTGCCGAGGTCCCGCTTGCCGCTTCGACCTTGATCGCTTGCGGAGTAAGAAACTCATTTGCAGTACGCGTCATTATTGCTACCTCAAGGATTATTTAGAATACAATTCTACAATCAAGCTTTCGTTGATTTCAGCAGGTAAATCAGAACGATCTGGTGCAGCTTTGAACGTACCTTCTAATTTAGAATGGTCAACTTCCATCCAAGAAGGGATACCACGTTGAGCAGCCAATTCAATTGCGTTTTTAATACGTAATTGTTGTTTTGCACCTTCGTGAACTGCAATTACATCACCAGCTTTAACTTGGATAGACGCAATGTTAACACGACGACCATTTAAAGTAATGCTACGGTGAGATACAAGCTGACGAGCTTCTGCACGTGTAGAACCAAAACCCATGCGATAAACAACGTTATCAAGACGGCTTTCGAGCAATTTCAACAAGTTTTCACCTGTTGCGCCTTTCACACGAGCAGCTTCTTTATAGTAGTTACTAAATTGACGCTCTAAAACACCGTACATACGACGTACTTTTTGTTTTTCACGTAATTGTAGTGAGTACTCAGATTGCTTACCACCACGAGCCCCGCCATGTTGGCCAGGTGCTTTAGCGTGTTTTTTAGTTTTGACGTCAAAAGGTTTAACGCCAGATTTAAGTTGCAGGTCTGTCCCTTCGCGGCGAGAGAGTTTGCATTTTGGACCAATATAACGAGCCATGAATGTTTCTCCTTACACGCGACGTTTTTTAGGTGGACGGCAACCGTTGTGAGGGATTGGAGTCACATCGGTAATGCTGTTAATTTTATAACCCACTGCACCTAATGCACGAACCGCAGACTCACGACCTGGACCAGGACCTTTAACAAGGACGTCCAAGTTTTTCAAACCGTAATCTAAAGCAGCTTTACCAGCAACTTCAGCAGCTACCTGAGCAGCGAACGGAGTTGATTTACGTGATCCACGGAAGCCTTGTCCACCTGAGGTAGCCCAAGCCAGTGCATTACCTTGACGATCGGTAATAGTCACAATGGTGTTATTAAAAGAAGCGTGAATGTGTGCAACACCTTCAGAGACGGTACGAGTGACCTTCTTGCGTGTGCGAGTATCTTTAGCCATCTTTTAGCTTCCAGAAATCTTATTTCTTAATTGGTTTGCGCGGACCTTTACGGGTACGTGCGTTAGTTTTGGTGCGTTGACCACGGACAGGCAAGCTGCGACGATGACGAAGACCGCGGTAGCAGCCTAAATCCATTAAACGTTTAATGTTCATGGAAATTTCGCGACGTAAGTCACCTTCGGTCGGAACCTTAGCAACTTCTGCACGAATCACATCAAGCTGAGCGTCATCTAATTCACGGATCTTTGTTGTTGGCGCGATACCAGCAGCAGCTAAGATAGTCTTAGCAGTGTGACGACCAATACCAAAGATATAAGTGAGAGAGATAACAGCGTGCTTGTTATCCGGAATGTTTACACCGGCAATACGAGCCATTCAATTTTCTCCAAAAAGGCAGTTAAGATAATCAACCGCCCCACAAAAATCTTGAGGGGCGGATAATAACCTAATTAGCCTACTGAAATCAACAGGTCTTAATCAAATTAACCTTGACGCTGCTTATGACGAGGTTCTGCGCTGCAAATTACGCGAATAACCCCATTACGACGGATAACTTTGCAGCTACCACAAATTTTCTTTACAGAAGCTTGTACTTTCATGATGAAACCTCTAAGTGCGCTTATCCCTTAGGATGAGCAGTCGTTTTTCTCATTAACGTTTGATTATCGTACTGGTGCGAGGTGAGATGTGCTTGAAGCTGAGCCATAAAGTCCATCACAACCACTACAACGATTAATAATGATGTACCACCCAAGCTAAATGGAATTCCAAATGAGCTTTGTAGAATCATCGGCATTAAGCAGACTACAGTGATGTAAATCGCGCCAATAAAGGTCAAACGACTGAGAATATGATCTAAGTAACGAGCAGTTTGCTCACCTGGGCGAATACCAGGCACATAAGCTCCGCTGCGTTTCAAGTTTTCTGAAACTTCTTTAGGGCTGAAAACCAGCGCGGTGTAGAAGTAGCAGAAAAAGATAATTAACGCACCAAAGAGCACCAAATACAACGGTTGTCCAGGCGACAATACCAATGCCAAATCTTGTAGACTACGCTTGATTAACCCAGCATTTGGATCCGCACTACCCACCCATTGACCTAAGCTCGCTGGGAACAAAAGCAATGAACTGGCAAAAATTGCTGGAATCACACCTGCCATATTAATTTTTAATGGCAAATGCGTTTGCTGAGCAGTAAATACACGACGACCTTGTTGTTTTTGAGCATAGTTTACTGGAATGCGACGCTGCGCCTTCTCAATAAACACAATTGCTGCAAGTACACCTACAGACAATAAGCCAAAAATTGCCAAACCAATCAGGCTTGACTGACCACTATCAATAGATGTGAAGGATTGCATAATTAAATTAGGCAAGCCTGCAACAATACCTGCGAAAATGATCATGGAAATACCATTACCCACGCCGCGTTCGGTAATTTGTTCGCCCAACCACATTAGGAACATTGTGCCTGCAACCAAAGAGGTAACTGCAGGAACATAAAATGCCAGACCTGACGTTAAGGTAATACCTTGACCAATCAGACCTGCACACATCCCGATGGCTTGCACAAGTGCAAGAAACAATGTGCCTTGACGCGTATACTGATTAATTTTGCGCTTGCCTTGCTCGCCTTCTTTTTTCAAAGCCTCAAGCGAAGGAACCACTGTAGACATCAACTGTACGATAATCGAAGCAGAAATATACGGCATGATCCCTAAAGCAAGAATCGACATCCGCTCTAATGCACCACCTGAAAACATGTTAAACAAACCAAGGATTGTACCTTGGTTTGCATTAAACAATTGTTCAAGTGCGGCATTATTAATGCCTGGTACTGGAATATGCGCTCCTAGTCGAAATACCAATAACGCACCAATGAGAAACATCATTCGGCGTATAATTTCACGGTATTTCACGTGAAATGGTTGGCCTTTCATCATGTGAACATGACCTGAAGAACTAGGAGACATAGACACTGGGGATTACTCCTCGACTTTACCGCCAGCCGCTTCAACAGCAGCTTTAGCGCCTTTAGTCACAGCAACACCTTGAATAGTGAATGCGCGAGTAATTTCACCAGAAAGTACGATACGAGCACGAGCCATATCTTTACGTACAACATTCGCTGCTTTTAAAGTTTCAAGGCTAACGATGTCGCCTTCCACTTTTGCAAGCTCAGATAAACGTACTTCAGCAGTTTTCAAAGCGATTTGGCTAGTAAAGCCGAATTTAGGTAAACGACGATATAACGCAGTTTGACCACCTTCGAATCCAGGACGTGTACCACCGCTCTTACGTGAGTTTTGACCTTTGATACCACGACCACCAGTCTTACCAACGCCAGAACCGATACCACGGCCAAGACGACGGGCTTCACGCTTAGCACCTTCTGCAGGTGCAAGTTCATTTAAACGCAGAGTCATGGCTTATTCCTCTACACTAACCATATAGTAGACTTGGTTGATCATACCACGGTTAGAAGGCGTATCTTGCACTTCTACAGTATGACCAATACGACGCAGACCTAAACCTTTAAGGCTAAGCTTGTGATTTTTCAAGCGGTGCGATGCAGATTTAGTCTGGGTAACTTTAATCGTTTTCATGATTGATTACCCTTGAATTTGTTCTACTGAAAGACCACGTTTCGCAGCAACCTTTTCAGGAGTTGTCATGTCACGCAAACCGTTGAAAGTTGCGTTCACTACGTTTGCAGCGTTAGTAGAACCACGGCATTTAGTCAATACGTTACGTACACCCGCAGCTTCTAAAACTGCACGCATAGAACCACCCGCAATTACACCAGTACCTTCAGATGCTGGTTGCATGTAAACACGGCTTGCGCCATGACGAGCATGAATCGGGTGTTGTAAAGTACCATCTGCCAATTCGATAGTGATCATGTTACGACGTGCAGCTTCGAGTGCTTTAGAAATAGCAGCTGGAACTTCACGTGCTTTACCACGACCAAAACCTACGCGACCATTACCATCACCCACAACAGTTAATGCTGTGAAAGAGAAGATACGACCACCTTTAACAACTTTGGCTACGCGATCAACGGCAACCAGCTTTTCAACAAGACCTTCGTTTTGTTCAACTTTAGCCATGATTAGAACTCCAAGCCGTTTTCACGAGCAGCATCAGCCAAGGCTTTGATACGACCATGATATTTAAAACCAGAACGGTCAAACGCAACTTTAGTTACGCCAGCTGCTTTCGCGCGTTCTGCGATTAAAGCACCTACTTTTTGAGCTGCTTCAACGTTACCAGTTGTACCAGCACGTAAAGTAGCATCTAAAGTTGAAGCTTGCGCTAAAACTTTGCCACCATCTGCTGAAATAACTTGAGCATAGATGTGACGCGGCGTGCGGTTTACACACAAGCGAGTCGCACCCAATGCACGGATGTGCAAGCGTGTGCTTTTCGCACGACGCAAACGGGATTGTTTCTTTTCGTTCATAAGAACCTCGCGCCTTATTTCTTCTTAGCTTCTTTACGAAGAACAACTTCATCCGAATAACGAACACCTTTGCCTTTATATGGCTCTGGTGGACGGTATCCGCGGATATCCGCAGCAACTTGACCTAAAGCTGCTTTATCAGCAGATTTAAGGATAATTTCAGTCGCAGTTGGAGTTTCTGCAGTTACACCTTCAGGAAGGGTGTAATCGATTGGGTGTGAAAAACCAAGGTTAAGGTTAACAACGTTACCTTTTACTGCAGCTTTATAACCAACACCAATCAATTGCAACTTACGTTCGAAGCCTTCGCTCACACCTTTCACAAGGTTGTTAAGCACAGCGCGAGCAGTACCAGCTTGCATCCAAGCGTCTTTCGACTCAGCTTTAGGAGCAATAGCTAAAATACCGTCTTCCTGTTTTAGCTCGACCAGCGCATGCAGGTTGAAAGACAATGTACCTTTGCTGCCTTTCACTTCGACCTGCCGGCCGTTCTGAGTAACTGTAACACCGTTAGGTACAGTTACTGGGGCTTTAGCCACACGAGACATGAGGAATCACCTATTATTAAGAAACAAAAGCAATAACTTCACCACCGATACCTGCAGCACGTGCAGCGCGATCAGTCATGATGCCTTTGCTTGTAGAAACGATTGCAATACCTAAACCTTGCTTAACGCTTGGAAGTGCATCTTTACCACGATACTGACGTAGACCTGGACGGCTTACGCGTTTCACAGTTTCGATCACTGGTTTACCTTCATAGTATTTTAAAGTAATCGTTAATGTAGGTTTGCCTTCGTTATCAGCAACTTCTACATTTGCGATATAACCTTCTTGTTGAAGTACGTTTGCAATAGCAACCTTCAACTTAGAATTAGGCATAGAAACAGTTTGTTTCTTTGCCATTTGAGCGTTACGAACACGCGTTAGCATGTCGGCAACGGTATCTTGCATACTCATTTATAGTGCTCCTTACCAGCTTGCCTTAACAACGCCCGGCACATCACCTTGCATTACTGTGTCACGTAATTTGTTACGGCTTAAACCGAACTTACGGAAGTAACCATGAGGACGACCAGTTAAACCACAACGGTTACGAAGACGTACTGGAGACGCATTACGTGGTAATGCTTGTAACTTCATCATCGCTTCGAAACGCTCTTCTTCGCTTGCATTTACGTTTGCAATCGTTGCTTTTAATTCAGCACGTTTTGCAGCGTATTTCGCAACAGTAGCTTCGCGTTTCAATTCGCGATTAATCATACCTTTCTTAGCCATATCGACCTCTTATTTGAACGGGAAGCCGAATGCACGCATAAGCGCACGGCCTTCGTCATCGGTGCGAGCAGTCGTAGTGATGGTGATGTCCATACCACGAATTTGATCAATCTTATCAAAATCGATTTCAGGGAACATGATTTGTTCCTTGAGACCCATAGAGTAGTTACCACGACCATCGAATGATTTCGAAGAGAAACCACGGAAGTCACGGATACGAGGGATCGCGATAGAGATCAAACGGTCTAAGAATTCGTACATACGTTCGCCGCGTAAAGTAACTTTACAACCAATCGGCCAACCATCACGGATTTTAAAACCAGCGATTGATTTACGAGCTAATGTTAAAACTGGTTTTTGACCAGCAATAGCTTGCATATCAGAAAGAGCGCCATCTAACAATTTCTTGTCAGCAGCTGCAGCACCAACACCCATGTTGATGGTAATTTTAGTGATGCGAGGGATCTCCATCACATTCTTAACGCCCAATTGTTCTTGTAATTGAGCCTTAAGTTCGTCGTTGTAACGTGTTTTAAGTCTGGCCATTGCCTATTTCAACCTATTACTTCGCCACCGCCACTGATTCACCATTCGATTTATAAACGCGAGTTTTCACGCCATCAATCGTTTGGTAACCAACACGGTCAGCCTTTTGGGTTGTAGCATTAAAAATTGCCACGTTTGAGATATGAAGCGAAGCTTCTTGCGTTACGATACCGCCTTCAGCGCCCGTAGCACGGTTTGGCTTCTGGTGCTTCTTAACCAAGTTAAGACCTTCGACCTTAACACGGTCATTAGAAACTGACAGAACAGTACCCTGTTTGCCTTTTTCTTTACCTGCGATCACAATTACTTGATCGCCTTTTTTAATCTTAGCCATGATTGCCTCTTATAGAACTTCAGGAGCCAATGAAATGATTTTCATGAACTGTTCAGTACGAAGTTCACGAGTCACTGGTCCGAAAATACGAGTTGCAATCGGTGCTTTGTTGTTATTCAAAATAACAGCAGCGTTATCATCAAAACGGATCACAGAACCGTCTGGACGACGAATACCGAACTTTGTACGTACAACAACAGCATTCATTACGTCACCTTTTTTAACACGTGCGCGTGGAATAGCTTCTTTTACAGTAACTTTAATAATGTCGCCAACAGAAGCATAACGACGATGTGAACCACCTAGTACTTTAATACATTGTACGCGGCGAGCACCACTGTTGTCAGCTACGTCAAGCATCGTTTCGGTTTGAATCATTGCCCTACTCCAAAACCGAGCATCACCGGTCACAATTTCGAAAGGCTCAAAGAGTACTCGAAATTGACCGATGATGCAACAAGAACGTTAATTACTCAGCAGCAGCTTCAACAACTTCAACTAAAGTCCATGACTTAGTTTTAGACATTGGGCGGCTTTCTTTGATGGTTACAACATCACCAATCTTGGCAGTGTTTTTCTCATCATGAGCGTGTAATTTGGTTGAACGGCGAATCAATTTGCCATACAACGGATGTTGAACTTGGCGTTCAATAAGGACAACAATAGATTTTTCCATTTTGTCGCTTACAACTTTGCCAGTTAACGTGCGGACTGTATTTTGACTCATTGCCCGTTCCCCTGTTTTTCGGTAAGGAGGGTCTTGATGCGAGCAATAGTTTTACGAGTAAGCGCAACTTCATGCGATTTACCCAATTGACCAGTTGCTTTCGCCATACGAAGACGGAATTGGTTAAGCTGTTGCTCATCAAGCAAAGCTGTCAACTCTTCTACCGACTTTTCACGTAGATCTTTAGTTTTCATTACATTACCGTCCGAGTCACGATAGTGGTTTTAAACGGAAGTTTAGCAGCAGCAAGCGTAAATGCTTCACGTGCCAATTCTTCGTTCACACCATCAATTTCGTACAAGACTTTACCTGGTTTGATTTGACAAACCCAATATTCCACAGAACCTTTACCTTTACCCATACGCACTTCAAGAGGCTTAGACGTAATTGGTTTGTCTGGGAATACACGGATAAAGATCTTACCACCACGCTTAATACGACGGCTGATTGTACGACGTGCCGCTTCAATTTGACGCGCAGTCATTTGACCACGTTCAATTGATTTAAGAGCGATAGTACCGAAAGATACTGAGCTACCACGGTGAGCTAGACCAGTGTTACGGCCTTTTTGCACCTTACGGAATTTAGTACGTTTAGGTTGCAACATGGATTATTCTCCCTTTTCAGCAGAACGATCATTGCGACGACCACGACGCTCTTGACCTTCACCACGACCGCGACCGCGTTTAGCTGGACGCTCTTCAGCAGGTGCTGGGTTCATGACTTGTTTCATGCCACCCAAAATTTCACCACGGAAGATCCAAACTTTAACACCAATCGTACCGTAAGTTGTTTCAGCTCGCATAGTTGCATAGTCAATGTCCGCACGAAGTGTATGCAAAGGTACACGACCTTCACGATACCATTCAGTACGTGCAATCTCTGCACCACCTAAACGACCAGAAACTTCAACTTTGATACCTTTAGCACCAGCACGCATAGAGTTCTGTACCGCACGCTTCATAGCACGACGGAACATAACACGCTTTTCTAATTGAGAAGCAATTGCTTCAGCAACTAAACGAGCATCTAAATCTGGACGGTCAATTTCGTTGATGCTTACTTGCGCAGGAACACCCATAATAGATGTTAATTCGCGTTGTAATTTCTCAATATCTTCGCCTTTTTTACCGATTACGATACCAGGACGAGCAGTGCTAATTGTTACTTTAGCAGCGCCTGTTGGACGCTCGATAAGAATGTTGCTTACCATTGCGTTCTTAAGTTTTTTAGTTAAAAACTCACGAACTTGAAGGTCTTTAAGCAAGTATTCAGCGTATTGTTTCGGATTCGCATACCAGTTAGCGTTATGACGTTTCACAACACCTAGGCGGATACCGATTGGATGAACCTTCTGACCCATATCAAACCCCTACCTTAACGGTGATGTGACAAGTACGCTTAGTAATACGATCTGCACGGCCTTTAGCACGTGGCATAATACGCTTAAGGCTCATGCCTTCATCAACGTAAATCGTAGATACTTTAAGGTCGTCTACATCTAAACTGTTATTGTGTTCAGCATTTGCAATTGCAGATTCCAATGCCTTCTTAACTAAAACAGCAGCTTTTTTGTTGCTGAAGTTTAAAATGTTAAGTGCATGCGCAACAGATTTGCCGCGGATAAGATCTGCAACCAAACGTGCTTTTTGTGCCGAGATAGCGGCACCGCGTAATTTAGCAGTTACTTCCATCATAGCACCTATTAACGTTTAGACTTCTTGTCAACACCGTGACCACGATAGGTACGAGTTGGCGCGAATTCACCGAGTTTATGACCAACCATATGCTCAGAGATAATCACTGGAACATGGTTACGACCATTGTGAACAGAAATTGTTAAACCAACAAAATCTGGGAGGATCATCGAACGACGCGACCAAGTTTTGATCGGCTTACGGTTATTAGCCGCGATTGCCGCTTCAACCTTAGCGAACAAGTGCGCATCGACGAATGGGCCTTTTTTCAGAGAACGAGGCATTGTCAGATTCCTTTACTTGTTACTTAACGCGACGGTCGCGAATAATCATCTTAGTCGTACGCTTGTTGGTACGTGTCTTGTACCCTTTAGCTTTTTGACCCCATGGGCTTACAGGTTGGATACCTTTAGTACGCCCTTCACCACCACCGTGCGGGTGATCAACCGGGTTCATCGCCATACCACGAACGGTAGGACGAACACCACGCCAGCGCGAAGCACCTGCTTTACCAAGTGAACGAAGGTTGCTTTCTGAATTAGATACTTCACCTAACACAGCGCGACATTCAACGTGCACTTTACGCATTTCGCCTGAACGTAGACGAACGATAGCGTATGAACCGTCACGACCCAACAATTGAACTGAAGTACCAGCAGAACGCGCTAATTGAGCACCTTTACCGATTTTAAGTTCGATGTTGTGAAGAGTAGCACCGATTGGCATATTACGAAGTGGTAAGCAGTTACCTGGACGAATTGGAGCATCGTTACCAGATTGAACTTGATCACCAGCACGTAAACCTTTAGGCGCAATAATATAACGACGCTCACCATCAGCATACTTCAACAATGCGATGTGTGCAGTACGGTTTGGATCGTATTCAATACGCTCAACAACAGCAGGAATGCCATCTTTGTTACGTTTAAAGTCTACGATACGGTAGTGTTGCTTGTGACCACCACCAACGTGACGTGTAGTAATGTGACCGTTGTTGTTACGACCACCAGTACGTTTTTTAGCTTCCACCAACGGCGCATAAGGCGCACCTTTGTGAAGATGGTCGTGAACGACTTTCTCTACAAAGCGACGTCCTGGAGACGTTGGCTTACATTTTTGAATCGGCATAAATTTCGTCCTTATTCCGCTGCGCTTTCAGCGGTATCGCCCAAGTCAGCCATTTCAACATCTTGGCCAGCTTTCAGGGTGACGTATGCTTTTTTAACATCAGAACGGCGTCCTAATGTACGACCAAAGCGCTTAGTCTTACCTTTAGTGATAGTCGTGTTAACTTTAACAACTTCCACACCAAATAATTGCTCAACTGCTTTTTTGATTTCAAGCTTGTTTGCATTTAATGCAACTTTAAATACTTGAACACCAGCAGTTTCGCCTAAAACTTGTGCTTTTTCAGAAAATACAGGTCCTTGTAGGACTTGATATAAACGTTCGTTGTTCATCCGAGTTCTACCTCAATTTTCTTAGCAGCAGCAACAGACATTACAACTTTGTCGAACGCGATCAAGCTAACAGGATCGATTGCAGTAGCATCAACCACATCAACGTGTGGAAGGTTACGTGCTGCAAGATATAGATTTTCATCTACAGCTTCAGTTACGATCAATGCGCGAGTTGCATTCAAGTCGTTAAGTTTTGCAAGCAACTCTTTAGTTTTAGGAGCTTCAACAGAAAACTCTTCAACCAATACAAGACGATCTTGGCGAACAAGTTCAGCTAAGATACATTGCATTGCACCGCGGTACATTTTGCGGTTAACTTTTTGAGACCAATCTTGTGGACGAGCAGCAAAAGTTTTACCACCACCAACCCAGATTGGGCTACGAATAGAACCAGCACGAGCGCGGCCAGTACCTTTTTGACGGAATGGTTTTTTACCACCACCAGAAACGTCTGCACGTGATTTTTGTGCTTTTGAGCCTTGACGACCACCAGCCAAATAAGCTGTAACAACTTGGTGCACAAGAGCTTCATTAAAGTCACGACCAAACGCAACTTCAGACAATTCAACAGCAGAGCCGGAAACAGTTTTTAAATTCACGTTATTTCCCCTCAGGCCTTGATCGTAGGACGAACAGTTACGTCGCCACCAGTAGCACCAGGAACCGCGCCTTTAACCACTAGAACTGAACGCTCAGTGTCGATAGCAACGATTTCAAGACCCTGTGTAGTTACGCGTTCAGCACCTAAATGACCAGCCATTTTTTTGCCTTTGAACACGCGACCAGGAGTCTGGTTTTGACCTGTAGAACCTAGAACACGGTGAGAAACAGAGTTACCGTGAGTAGCATCTTGAGTACGGAAGTTCCAACGCTTAACACCACCTTGGAAACCTTTACCTTTAGAAGTACCAGTTACGTCAACGATTTGACCTACTTGGAACAACTCAACAGTAAGCGTACCACCAACTTCACGACCTTCAAGCTCAGCTTCTGAAACACGGAATTCTTGAACCAGACGACCAGCAGCAACACCCGCTTTAGCGAAGTGACCTTTCTGAGCGTTAGTTACGCGAGATTCGCGACGTTCACCAGTAGTAACCTGAATTGCTTGATAACCATCAGTTTCAAGCGTTTTGATTTGAGTGATGCGGTTAGGATCAACCTCAATCACTGTAACAGGTACAGAAACACCAGCATCTGTAAAGATACGGGTCATACCGCACTTGCGACCGACTAAACCAATAGCCATGTGCATAAACCTCTAAAAAAGCGGCCTAATTAACTTAGAGTGTTAATTAACCGAAAGCCTTAACCCAATGCAATCTGAACATCAACACCAGCTGCTAGATCTAATTTCATCAACGCATCAACAGTTTTATCTGTAGGTTGAACGATGTCGATCAAACGCTTGTATGTACGGATTTCATACTGGTCGCGTGCATCTTTGTTTACGTGTGGTGATGTTAAAACGTTGAAGCGTTCGATGCGAGTTGGCATCGGGATTGGACCACAAACTTGTGCGCCAGTACGCTTAGCGGTTTCTACGATTTCTTGAGCAGATTGATCGATCAGACGATGATCAAAAGACTTCAAACGGATACGAATTCTCTGGTTAGACATACCAGTTAACTCCAAGCCAAATATATAAAGAATCACCCTTGACGCATCTCACCCCACTAATTTAAGGCAAGTGTCAAAGGCAGTGAATTATCACTAAGGTCATGATCGATGCCACGACTGTCACGATGTTAACTACTTTCTTCGCAGTTAACCCCCTTGCATAAAGGGTCGCCCATTATAACGATTGTTTAATGCATAAGCAAATCCCTTTTTGGCTTTATTGCTTTATTTTTCATGCTCTACCGATTTCTCTTTTTAAAATATAAGATTAGCACTTTATAGATGAGTAGGCAGCCTTCTTATCCATTTTTTTGTGCAAGCTTAGGCAAGCTTCATTTTGATCATTTCCACCACACTGACAGCACAAATCATCATCACCATGACCTAATTTGTTTTTTGTGTTCGTGCCACAATCCATGACATTATTCTCTAAGTTCGCTTTGTGACAAAACATAATCTATTGCACGATTCATTAATTGGTTACCTGCCTGAAATTGTTGTGCAGACATCTGTTTTAATTCATGCGCGGGTTGTACATACCTACCTGAAAATGTAGGTTTCATTTCAAAATTTTCCAAAAACAACTGCAAAGCTTGAGGGGTAATTTCTGGATGAAACTGAAATCCTAGTACATTTTCGCCAATTTGATACAGTTGATTGGCGCAGGCAGCATTGCTGGCAAGTTTTACCGCACCCTTTGGTAATTCAAAAGTTTCAGCATGCCACTGCATCACTGTGATTTGATCTGGCATTTGGAAATAAGTTTCTGGTGTATTCTCGACTTTATATACACGATGCCAACCGCGTTCTTGTTCAGGGTTAGTACCCACTGCTGCACCCAATGCATTGGCAATCATTTGACCACCTAGACACAACCCAATTGCAGGTTTACCCATCGCCAAATAACGCCTAATCCAGCGTTTTTCTGTTTTTAGCCAAGGATAATGTACTTCATCATTTACACTCATGGCACCCCCCATCACAATCAGTAGATCAATATCTTCAACTTTGGGTAGGGCTTCAATTTCAATGTTTTGTTCGGGCGGTAAGGCAAAAAATTCTGTTGCAGTGATATGCGCTCCCATCTGTTTTAAATAGTCATAGCAACTTCCAAAACCTTCACCTGCACTATGCTGAAAATAATGTACGCTTTGTGGTGCTTTCATCTGGATTATCCTTTGTATTTTCTATACTTCAGCTTCTGCAAAAATAGCGCCAAGTTCAGGGTATGTCTGGTAGTGAAGCTTTTTATAGCCTAAAGCCAGTATTTCTCTTAAGCTAAACTCAATATTTGCTTATTCTCTGAGTGAACTGTGAAGAAAAATGCTCAAACTGCTTTAATTCATGCACCAAGACGTGCCCCGCAATATATTCAAACGGTCCAACCTCCCTTATTTCGTGCATCGACCATTATCTTTGAAAATACTGATGCGCTGTTTAACCGACACTGGACCGATGCTTATGATTATAGTTATGGCACGCATGGCACACCGACTACATTTACACTCGCTGATCAGATTGCACAATTAGAAGGTGGTGAATACTGCTTACTTGCACCAAGCGGACTCTCAGCAATTAATTTGGTGAATTCCTGCTTTTTAAGTCATGGCGATGAAATCTGGGTGGCCGATAATATTTACGGTCCCAATATGGAACATTTACGCAATTTAGAGCAGCGTTATGGCATCACCGTTCAAGTCTACAACCCAATTGATGTCGATAGTTTTCAACCTTCTGCACAAGCCAAACTGATTTGGCTAGAAGCGGCTGGTTCGGTCACGCTTGAATTTCCAGACTTAACAGCATTAGTCAAAAAAGCCAAAGCACATCACATGCTCACAGCATTAGATAACACATGGGGTGCAGGGCTTGCTTTTAATGCCTTCAATTTTGGTGACGAACATTTAAGTGTCGATATGAGTGTCCATGCCCTGACCAAGTACCCAAGTGGAGGTGGCGATATTTTAATGGGTTCTGTGGTGACCCGTGATCAACATTTACATCATCAACTTTTTCGTATGCACGCAATTCAAGGGATTTGTGTGTCGGGCGATGATGTCGCGCAAGTACAACGCAGTTTAGCTTCGATGCAACTACGTTATGAGCACCAAGCAAAAAGCACAATTGAATTACTCAACTGGCTGAAACTGCAACCGCAATTTGCTCAGGTGTTGCACCCAGCCGATGCCACATCTGCAGGGCATGCGTATTGGAAGGAAATTTGCCGCGATGGGCACAGTGCAGGTTTGGTCAGTGTAATTTTTAAGCCCGAATATGATTTAGCCGCTGTACGTCAATTCTGCGATGCTTTATCTTTATTTAAACTCGGCTTTAGTTGGGGCGGCCCTGTAAGTTTAGTGATGCTTTACGATCTCAAGTCCATGCGTACCCTAGAGCGCTCTCACTTGGCTGAAGGATTATTGGTGCGCTTTTGTATTGGGCTAGAACACCCTGTAGATTTAATTCAAGATATTCAAATAGCCTTACAAAGCTTGAGCGACTAATCCAACACAAATCATCATTTTAACAATAGCTATATAAATCAGGATAAAAATATGAGTACAGCAATCGTCATTGGTAAAAAAACTGCCGACGTTCAACAAGAAGTGGTTTTACATTCACAGTTTGCCAACCGCCACGGTTTAATTGCAGGTGCAACAGGTACAGGCAAAACCGTCACTTTAAAAGTCTTGGCAGAAAGCTTTTCACGAATTGGTGTACCCGTATTTTTAGCCGATGCCAAAGGCGATGTTTCCAGTCTAGCCAAAGCAGGTAGCAGCAGTCCAAAGTTTGATGCACGTCTTCAGAGCTTAGGTATCGAAAGCATTCCGTTTGCAGCATCTCCTGTGGTGTTTTGGGATTTATTTGCCGAACAAGGCCATCCGATTCGTACCACCATTTCTGAAATTGGCCCGTTATTATTGGCGCAAATGCTGAACCTGAATGACACCCAAGAGGGCGTGTTGTCTGCAGTATTCCGTATTGCTGATGATCAGGGTTTATTGCTGATTGATTTTAAGGATTTAAAAGCCATGCTGACCTATGTCAGTGAACATGCCAGTGAATTTAAAGCCGAGTATGGCAATCTTTCTCCAGCCAGTTTGGGTGCGATTCAGCGCAATTTACTGGCTTTAGCTGATCAGGGCGGTGACAAATTCTTTGGTGAGCCAAGTTTGGATATTTTGGATTTTATTCAAACCGACAGTCAGGGGCGCGGCAATATTAATGTCTTGGCTGCAGACAAACTCATGAACACACCAAAACTATACGCCACCTTTTTATTGTGGATGTTATCGGAACTGTTTGAACAATTGCCTGAAGTGGGAGATATGGACAAGCCAAAGCTGGTGTTCTTTTTTGATGAAGCACACTTGTTATTTGACAATGCCAGCAGCGCGCTACAAGAAAAAATTGAACAAGTGGTACGTCTGATTCGCTCAAAAGGCGTGGGGATTTATTTTGTGACCCAAAACCCGCTGGACTTGCCTGAAAGCGTATTGGGACAATTGGGAAACCGCGTACAACATGCTTTACGTGCTTTTACACCCAAAGACCAAAAAGCGGTAAAAACGGCTGCAGATACATTCCGTGCCAACCCTGAATTTAAAGTTGAACAAGCCATTACCGAACTGGCGGTTGGTGAAGCCCTGATTAGCTGTTTGGATGAACAAGGCACACCGCAAATTGTAGAGCGTGCTTGGATTATGCCTCCCTACTCTGCTTTTAGCCCAATTAGCGCTGAAGAACGACAAGCCTGTATCAATCAAAGCGTGATTGCAGGCGTGTATGAAAAGCAGCTCGACCGTGAAAGTGCCTACGAGATGTTGCAACAAAAAGTTGAACAACGACAGCAACAAGCCGCAGCAGCAGAGCAAGCTAAAATTGAAGCTAAAGAGGCTGAAGCCCGCGCCAAACAAGAGGCTAAAGAAGCCGAAGCACAGGCTAAACAACAAGTAAGAGAGCAAGAGCGTCTCGCCCGCGAACAGCAAAAAGAAGCAGAACGCGCTGCTAAACAGCGTGAAAAACTGACTCAGGATATTGTGGGAACCTTTGCCAAAAGTGCAGCACGTAGCTTAGGCGGTTCTACTGGGCAGAAAATTGTACGAGGTTTGTTAGGGTCATTATTTGGTAAGAAATAGCATGTTATAAACGATGAGGTTTGTATAAATTTCATTCATGGATGCACCACCCAAAACCTGAATGAACACTTAAAAACCTCTCGCTGTCACATCTACAAACTCCATAAAAACTAGGACTTACGCATTGACGGATTCAAAAAGTATTAAAATACCTTATAAAGTATCTGTGATCAGACGAATTAAAAATGCTTCTACAGCAACTTGTACTCTACCCATTTATATGGGCTTTCTCATGACAGAACCGAACTCTATTAGCTGCACACAACTTGCCGAGACTTATAATATCTCGCATGATAGTGTAAATCGCTTTCTAGAGCGTGAAGACTACACACCTCACGACCTATATCAAGAAGCAATTCAACATATTGATAATAATAAACTTATAGTCAGTATTGATGATACTGTTTTAGATAAACCATATAGTCAACATATGGACTTAGTTAGCTATTTTTGGTCAGGCAAACACCACCGATCCGTCAAGGGTATTAATCTCATTACCTTGTATGCGACAGATCAAAATGGTCAAAATATTCCAATTAATTTCCGAATTTATGACAAATCTGAAAGTAAAACCAAGAATGATTACTTTATGGATATGTTAAGTGAAGTACTCAGTTGGGGTGCAAAGATTCAATTTATTACAGGTGATAGTTGGTATTCATCGACTGGAAATCTAAAAACCATAAGAAAATATGGTATTCGATTTATGTTTGGTATCGACTGTAACCGTAAGGTTTCCCCAGAAAAAGGACAATGGTTTCAACTGCGTTTATTGCCAGATTTCCATCAGGGTCAAGTGGTCTGGCTCAAAGATTTTGGCTTTGTACAATTATTTAAGACTCAGTTAAAAGAACAGCAGAGGTTTTATATTGTGCATCAAGATGAAGATGATTTATTGTCCTTTGATGGTTTTCATGAATTACATTCAAGTCATTGGAAAATAGAACAATATCACCGAGTGATTAAACAGGTTTGTCATATTGAAAAGTTTCAAGTAAGACGATCTAAACTGATTTTGAATCATATTTTTTCAGCCTTGATGGCCTACGTCGAGATACAAAAGAACCAGTTTGAGCGGACCTTTGAAAATGTATATCGTTGGCAAAAGAACTTATTTAGACCAATCATCAAAGACTTCATTGATGACTTTATTCTCGATAAAAATCATCTCCTACCACAGAGAATCTATAAATGATAGTGCGTAAGTCCTAAAAACTTTAAAAATTATGGGATATTTTTATAATACATAATTTTTTTAAGGTTTTTCCAAAAATTGGTTGCAATCCTTATTTATAAGATATATTTTAAATACATCTTATAAATAACAGCCATGAGAGATCGAACATGACTCCACAGCAAATTGACCTTGTAAAAGCAACTGTTCCTGTACTGCGTGAAAATGGTGTCGCACTCACAGGTTATTTCTATAATCGCATGTTGGGAAATAATCCTGATCTAAAAGAAACCTTTAACATGGGTCACCAACGTAGTGGTGCGCAGGCTCAAGCGCTTGCAGGTGCTGTATTGGCTTATGCTGAAAACATTGAAGATCCCTCTGTGCTTGCTCCTGTCATTGAATTGATTGCCCACAAACACGTGAGCTTAAACATTCAAGCACCAGACTATAATATTGTGGGCGAAAACCTACTTCACTCTATTAGCGAAGTATTAAATATTTCAATGGAAGATCCTCTCATTGATGCATGGGCAGCTGCTTATGGTCAGTTAGCAGAAGTGTTTATTAATGCTGAACGTGCAATCTACGAACAACACGAACAAACTAAAGGCAGCTGGTTAGGCTGGCGTAATTTCAAAATTGCCAAGAAAGTTGTAGAAAGTGATGAAATCACTTCAATCTACTTCCAACCTGTAGATGGCGGCGATTTACCAAAATATGAAGCAGGTCAATATATTTCAGTACGCGTATTTGTACCTGAACTTGGCTTGAAGCAACCACGTCAATACACGCTATCAACTAGCCCACAACAAGATTACTTACGTATTTCTGTAAAACGTGAGCCAGGCAATGGTGCAGATAAAGTGGCAGGTTGGGTATCAAACGTATTGCACCAATTACCGGAAGGTTCTGAAGTTGAAGTATCTGCACCAACAGGTAACTTCTTCCTCATCGACAGTAATAAACGTAACGTCTTCATCAGTGGCGGTGTTGGCTTAACACCAATGATTGCGATGCTGAACCAATTGGTGACTTTAGATGTGCCACAACCTGTGACATTTATTCACGCATGTCGTAACAAACAAGTGCATGCCATGAAACAGCACCTCCAAGACTTAACTGCGAAATATCCACGTATTCATACGTTGACTGCGTACGAGTTCCCGAATGAAGCTGATGTACTGGGTCAAGATTACGATGTTGCAGGTCGTTTAGACCTCAGCACTGTAGATGCAGCATTATTACCAGCCGATGCAGATTACTATTTATGTGGTCCGATGCCATTCATGGCAGAACAGCGCAAAGCTTTACTTGCGCGTGGCATCAAAGATGAACAAATCCATAGCGAAGCGTTTGGTACAGGTGGTGTTCGCCACTAATCTAAAGCGTTAAAAGCCAATAGGTAAGGCTAATCTAGTTATGCTAGACTAGCCTTAATTTAATTGTATTTTAAAAAAATATCTGTGCGATCATGCAATTAAATAAATTCACCGACTATGCGCTGCGTGTTTTAATGTATATCTCACGTCCACGAGATGTGCCCTATACCATTGCGGAAATTGCACAGGATTTGCATGTTTCCCAGAACCATTTGGTTAAAATCGTTCACTTTATGGGTAAGCAAGGATGGCTCATTACCACACGTGGCAAAGGTGGAGGGATTCGTTTGCATCCTGAAACACTGCCTTTACGTTTAGGTCAAGTGGTGAGAATCCTGCAAGGTGAAAATCAAATTGTAGAATGTAATTCCCCGCCCTGCGTGCTACGTGCGCAATGTGGACTCAAAGGCATTCTCAATCAGGCAATGGAACAGTTTTATCAAAGCTTAGATCAATACAGCTTAAGTGAAGTGTTACAGCCTGTACCCAATTTACAGTTCAGCACGCTATCTCCAATTCCACTGATTCATCTTTAAAAGCAGTTTAAACCACTAAAGCAATATCATTCTAGATGTTGCTTTTTTCGGGCTTTCAGGGCGCAAAGGTCGCTTGCCTGTATGACTTGCTTTATAATGCCTGTTTGTAGCCCATGAATTGAAGTTAAGTTATGCACCACAGCAGAGGAAAATCGAAAAACAGTAAGGCGGCAGCACAGCCACGGCAGAAAATTAGCTATGAGAGAAAAGTAGACCCTGCCATTACTGAATACTCTGTTCGCGCCTTAAACTGGCTGCGTAAAGCCGAGTTTTTAATGAGTGCGCCTAAACTGAATTTATGTGTAGAAGATACTGGCTACGAAGTGGCTTTTGCAGGACGTTCCAATGCAGGTAAGTCCAGTGCAATTAATGCGCTAACCAATCAAAAACAATTGGCGCGGGCTTCTAAAAAACCAGGTCGCACCCAAATGATCAACTTCTTTAGTTTGGGCAACCCTGAACAGCGTTTGGTCGATTTACCTGGTTATGGTTATGCAGCCGTACCTGAAGCCATGAAAATTGTGTGGCAAAAAGAACTCGAAAATTACTTGATTCATCGTAAAAGCTTACAAGGCTTGGTGTTATTGATGGATATTCGTCATCCCCTACAACATTTTGATGTGATGATGTTGGAATGGGCGTATTCGCGTAAATTGTTCGTGCATGTATTGCTCACCAAATCGGATAAACTCAATCGCGGTCCTGCCAATAAAGTATTGCTTGAAGTCAAACAGCAGTTGAAAAAAATGAAACTGGATTTCTCAATTCAATTATTTTCATCACTGAACAAGCAAGGTTTGGAAGAGCTTGCAAGTGTGATGGGCGGACGTTTGAACTTTACCTTAGAACAGGCGCATCAATTTGATTTAGACAGCATTCCAGAAGCAACAGATGTTGATGTTGATGTTGATGTTGATGTTGATGTTGATGTTGATGTTGATGTTGATGTTGATGTTGATCAGCCTGAATTTTTAGAAACTGAAGATCCAGCCACATCTGATACTGGAACCAAATAATCCATTAAATTACTGACTATTGGTTTATCAAATAAAGTCCTATTCGTTCAATCTCGAATAGGACTTTTTTTATTTGTACATTCCCTCACACCCGTTAGTGCCATTTCTTACACCACCAAAGTTGCACTTTACAACGCATAAAGAAATACCCTACTGTCAAAGTAATAACAATTACAGCAGATAAGGAGATCAAACATGCGGGCACATCTTTCAGTCATTACCCTTGCGGTAGAAGATTTACAACGTGCACTTGAGTTCTACCGTGACGGTCTAGGGCTTGCCACTGAAGGTATTATCGGTCAGGAATTTGAACAAGGTGCTGTGGTATTTTTTGAACTGCAAGCGGGTCTAAAACTGGCATTATGGTCTAAACACAGTTTGCAACAGGACATTGGCTTCGCCCCTGCCGAACAAGCCACAGCACAAATCACTTTGGGCCATAACGTACATAGCCCGCTTGAAGTAGATCAGGTATTGAAACAAGCGCAAAATGCAGGTGCAAAAATTTTAAAACCTGCACAGAGCACCTTTTACGGTGGCTATGCAGGTTATTTTCAGGACTTAGATGGCCACATTTGGGAAGTCGTTTATAGCCCTTGCTGGGAATAAACCTTTCACTAAAAATACGCCCTGAAGTGAAAATATTGCTTGAAGCACAATATTTAAGAGCTTAATGCAGGGTCTTCACGGGTATGCCGATCGACCACCACACTGATCATCATATCACCCTGCACATTTACCACGGTACGCACGGTATCCAACAAACGGTCGATTGGCAATAAAATCGCAATGGCTTCTGCAGGCAAGCCCACCGATTGCAACACCATAATCATCGTCACCATACCCGCACTTGGAATACCAGGCGCGCCCAAAGAGGCAATCATGGCTGTGGCACAGACAATTAACTGCTGTCCTAAACTTAAATCCAGCCCCATTAAATTGGCAACAAACAAAGCCGCTGCGGCTTCATACAATGCTGTACCATCCATATTCAGTTGCGTACCCAACGGAATCACAAACCCTGCAGTTTGCGGACGCACACCTAAATTTTCTTGCGCACATTTCATCGAAAGTGGCATAGTCGCAGAACTAGAACTGGTGGCAAAAGCAGTAATCAGCGCCGCGCGTGTACCTTTAAAAAAGGTGATCGGATCCATTTTGCCAAATATCCACAGCAGCAAAGGTAAGACTACCGCACCATGAAAAATTGTAGTGCCTGTGACCACCGCAGCAAATTCTGCCAAACGACTCAGGACTGAAATATCTTCGGTTGCGACCAACTTCGCCAATAAGGCAAAAATCCCCAAAGGCGCTAATTTCATTACCCAGCCAATCATCAACATCATGATTTCAAAAAATTGCTGACTGAGTTTACGCACAGTTTTAAAGCGCTCCCCGCCTTTAACCAATGCCACACCTACCAATAAAGCAAAAATCACCACCGCCAAAACATTGCCCTCGGCAAAAGCTTTAAACGGATTAATTAAGGTGTTTTGAATAAAATTGGTAAAAAACGAAGACGGCGTTAGCGTGTCTGGGGTTTGATGCTGCGCCATAGCATCTTGAAACATTAAAATATCTACGCCTTTACCGACTGCAAATAAATGGGCACATGCCAAACCTAAAATTAAAGCCAACGTCGTGGTGGTGACACTGCATGCCAACGTAATTTTCCAGACCCGACTCAATTGTCCCACAGCCTGTAAGTTCGACACGCCGACCACAATTGAGCTGAAAATCAGCGGTATGAGTAACATTTTTAATAAACCAATAAAAATACTGCTCATCAAACCAACGCCATACAAACTGGCGCTAAAAAATGTGCTGTCTGGAAATAGATTCAGAACAAAACCAAACACCACGCCCAAAATTGCGGCAATTAAAATTTGTGTATTGAGGCTCATACGCAATTGAGTTTTTTAATGTGATGTGTGAACTATGACATGTGGCTGAAATTGAATCGAGTATTATTTTTCTGGCGCACTTTGACAAGATTCAGATCAGACTTCAAGAATAAAAAAGCCGACTCGAATGTCGGCTGATGATTCTAGATTATCAAAGGCGGAATTCTATTGTGTTTCAATTTCACGTAAACGAATCAGTCCTTCCTGACTGGTGCTACACACCAATTCACCATTTTGCCACATGCGACCAAAGTTCAAACCACGCGAACTGGTGCTAATGGTGGCTTCCATGTCGTACAGCATCCAGTCATCCACACGGAAGGGTTTATGGAAATACATGGTATGGTCAATACTGGCACATTGTAAACTTGGCGATAAATAACTCAAACCATGCGGGCGAAGTGCTGTGGTCATTAAAGTGAAGTCTGAATAAAATGCAGCAATCGCCTGATGCAAAGACACTTCATCCACCTCTGGCGAAATGGTGTCATGAGTGCGAATGTAGTGTGCGTAAGCAGGGGCTTCAGGCTGTGGCAAAAACGGATTACTCGGATTAATCGGACGAATCTCAACCAAGCGATCACGCATAAAACTGGCACGCACGTTTTCAGGCACAAACTCGACAATATGCTGTTTGAGTTCCGCTTCGTTTTTTAAGGCTTCCGCTGCAGGATAGTTAGGCTCTGAAATTTGATAATTCAAACCTTCTTCTAACGGTGCAAAGGACACCATTGCCGTAAAAATAGTACGTCCATGCTGAATGGCACGCACCTGACGGCTAGAAAAACTTTTACCATCTCGTAAGCGGTCAACCTCATAAATAATAGGTGCGTTGACATCTCCACCAAACAAGAAATAAGCATGTAAGGAGTGCGCAGGACGATCTGTAGTATAAGAAGCAGCACGCAAAGCCTGTCCTAAAACCTGCCCACCAAAGACGCGCTTGCCTACCAAGTTGCGGCTAATGCCTCGATAGATATTTTCTTCTAACTTTTCTAGACAAAGAAGTTCAACCAGCTCTTGTGTGAGTGCGTTCATAACTAACCTATGTATGGCGGAAATTTGGGATGCAGAATCGATGTCGATGAAAAATAAATCGTCAAAATAAAATGACTCTTTCAAGCCTGCTATTTTGCCATACATTCGGCGTCTTTTATCCATCAAAGACTGACCACTGTGTCACAACTTAGCCGATCAATTTTGCTAAAAACACGATTTTTAACGATAAAATCTAACAATATTCATGCAAATTATCTAAAAATGCAGCGCCATTATTAGATACAATGACGCAAAATAAATTCCCTACTGGCTAGGGACTTAGGTGATGAAGTAGGAGTGAATATGTCCAAGCGTGGTTTTGGTCAAATGTATCGTCAGCTTTCTGGTAAGCTGCTTGACCTTGTGGTGACACCGCATGTTTTGGGTGAAGTCCCTGTTAAGGATGCGCAAAATGCAGACTTAGATGCCACTCGCACCAAGATAACCTGCTATGTATTGCAAAATCACTCACGCAGCAATGCTTTGGTGGTCGATGGCGAAACACGTCGCTTAAAACTCACGCCTGCACTTGATCCTTTAGTGATCGGCTCACATAAGGAAAAAGCCTCGATTCTGTTTTTACAGCATCACGATGAGAACAACCTACTCAATCCACCACCTTATGCTTTTCCGCCACGCTTGCTTCGTTTAATTGAACAATTAGAACAGCACCCAGAAATTGATATTGAGTTGGTGCCTGTAACCGTGTTGTGGGGACGCTCTCCCGACAAAGAAGATTCGTGGTTTAAACTGCTGTTTACCGATACTTGGGCAACGCCTGGTACAATCAAGCAGTTGATGAATATTGGGGTACATGGTCGTCAGTCTTATTTGGAATTTCACGAACCGCAATCATTACGTGCTTTAATTGAACATGCCAAAACTGAGCATCCAAACCTGTCGCCTGCGACCTTTATTGTCAACACCCTAAATAATTATTTAGATGGGCAGCGTGAAGTCGTACTTGGTCCAGACTTGTCTGACCGTCGCAATGTCATGCTCAGCCTGATCAAGTCTCCCGATGTGCAAGATGCCATCCGTCGTGAAAGTCTACGCAGTAAAATTAGCGTGATTGAAGCTGAGCGTCGTGCGATTGGTTATCTGAACGAAATTGTGTCGGACTACTCGCATGCAGCAGTACGTTTTGCCGATATGGCACTGACCCGCTTATGGACACAATTATACGATGGCGTAGAAGTGCATAATTTCAGCACCGTGCGCGAACTGGCCAAAGATTATGAAATTATCTATACCCCATGTCACCGTAGTCATATCGACTATTTATTGCTGTCTTATGTGATTTACAAACGCGGCATGATGGTGCCGTACATTGCTGCGGGCGACAACCTCAACATGCCATTTGTCGGGCAATTGCTTCGTGGAGGCGGTGCGTTCTTTATTCGTCGTACCTTCCGTGGCAATGGTTTATATACCACTGTCTTTAAAGAATATTTGTTTAGTATTTTGTCACGCAATACGCCGCTCGAATACTTTATTGAAGGTGGACGTTCACGCACAGGCCGTTTGTTGCCACCTAAAACAGGCATGTTGGCCATGACCATTCATAGTCACTTACGTGGTCGTGCTAAACCGATTGCTTTTGTACCAACCTATATTGGTTATGAACGCCTGATGGAAGGCTCAACCTATGTGGGCGAAATGCAAGGCAAGCCAAAAGAATCTGAATCGCTAATGGGCATTTTAAAAACCATGCGCAAGATTGAACGGATTTTTGGCAAGGTGCATGTCAACTTTGGCGAACCTGTATTTTTAGATGATGTGCTAAAACAACACGATGCAGAACATATCAGCATTGAAAAAAATGATGATCCAATTCCGCCACAAGTGTCAGATGCAGTGAACACTTCAGCGCATGCGATTTTGGAAAACATTAACCGTGCTGCAGTGATTAACCCAGTATCCTTGTTATCGCTGATTTTACTGGCAACACCAAAACATACCTTGGATGAAGAAATTTGTGTGAAGCAGTTAGACACTTACCGTAATCTGCTCACTGCCCTGCCTTATGATGAGCGCACTCAAGTCACGCCATTGTCAGGCAAAGAAATTATTGCCTACGGCTTAAAACTCAAACTGATTAAACGCGTGCAACACGTTCTGGGCGATATTATCGCGATTGAAGACAATCAGGCGGTGTTACTCACCTACTTCCGCAACAATATTTTGCATGCCTTTGTCTTACCATCTTTAATTGCCGCGTTAGTGAAACACAACGGTTCGATTCGTCGCGGCGATCTCATCAATGTCATTCGCACCTTATATCCGTTCCTAAAAGCTGAGCTATTCTTAAAATGGCAAGATCAGGAACTCAAAGAACAGATTTGTGCTTATGTAGAAGCTTTAATTCAGGCCAACTTGATTTCTGAAGATGCTGAAGGCAATTTAATTTCTCCTGCACCAAACAGTGAAGATCATAACCAGTTGGTGGTCTTAGCTGCACCTGTAATGCAGAGTTTAGAACGTTATTACATGACCTTGGCTTTAATCACACAACGTGGTTCAGGCAATATTTCGGCACGTCAGGTCGAAGAATTGAGCCATTTGGTCGGTCAGCGTTTGTCAGTGCTGTATGAATTCAATTCACCTGAATTCTTTGATAAAGCCTTGTTCCAGAGCTTTATTAAAGTATTGACCCAGCAAGGTTATATCAGCACCAACAGTGACAATGCGATTGTGTTTGATGACAACTTTAAAAACGTCGCACAATATGCCAATTTGGTGTTGGATGATGTGACTTTGCAGATGCTGCAACACATCACCACCTTTAGCGATGAAGAGTTGCGTGAGGCCTTAGACGCACTTGCTGCACAACAAGCGAAAAAACGTTTAAAACGTAAAAAGAAGTAGTTTTTAAAGTTCCTTCTATTGCACCCTATATGGCGCAAGAGAAGGATTTTTTATTATTCTATTTCAGCGAGAAACTTTGCATAGTCCTCAAAGCAATCTACATGTTCTAACTGAAATCCAGTTTTTTCCATCCGCGTAGCAAAAATCCTTTTCCCCGTTTCCTGCTCACTTTCCAACACCAACTCAGCTAAAGCACATGCACGCTGAAGTTTTAAAAGGATTTCATGCAAAGATTGTGGTTGATTATTAGTGCAGATATATGATTTTTCAGAATGTTCCACGTGAAGTAAATGTGCCAAAAATCCCGCCAAATCATCAATATGAATTCGATTTGACCAATGTATATTTGGGTAACTTTGCGTGCTTTCCGCAAGTTTGAGCATGCGTGCAGCCGATGTGCCATAAATACCTGAAGGGCGCACAATCACACATTGTTCAGGGTAAGCCTGTTGCCACAAATGTTCCATCTGCAACAACAACTGCCCTTGTGCATCATTCGGCTTAGGCACAGTCTCATCATCAATACATTCACCTGCGTTTTCACCATACACCCGTGTAGATGACACCACAATAATTCGTTTTACAGGATGATCTTTTAAAGCAGCAACTATCGGCAGCACAGAATCTACATAAGTCTGTTGATAGGCTTCTACAGAACTTAAAGCGGTATTCAGAGATGGTGCAAGTAATACATAAGCGGCATCAACAGGTTGAATCTGTGATAAATCGAGCTGATGAACCTCCTGAACAATATGCGTCATATCAGGATCTGTTTTCGGACTGCGGCTAATTGTGGTAATTTGATGGCCGAGCGTAAATAATTGTTTTGCAACACGCTGTGATGTTTTACCATAACCAATAAATAGAATATGCATTCAGCACCTAATCATAGCATTTGAAGTTGAGGGGACATGGCTGCAGTCCATCAGTTGCAAGGGGTAGGCTCTGCCTCTGCTGCATTACTCGAAAAACTAAATATTTTCACTACAGATGATTTGTTGTTTCATCTACCGCGTGACTATGAAGATCGTAGCACGATCATCCCCATGAACCAATTAAACGTGGGACGCAGCTATTTACTCGAAGGTGTAGTCAAAGGTGTGGATTTTCCACCCGGTAAACGCAAGTCGATGGCGGTCAATTTAGAAGATGAATTTGGCAAAATCACCTTACGTTTTTATCATATTTATAAAGGCATTACAGATCGTGCCAAACTCGGCAATCGTTTAAGAGTATTTGGTGAAGTGCGGGTGGGTGCACGTGGTCTGGAAATGTACCATCCCGAACTGCAACTGATTACCGCACATACCCCACTGCCTAAAACCCAACTGACCGCAATTTACCCAAGTACTGATGGGCTGACCCAAGCCAAATTGCGCGAATACGTCAAACAAGCTTTGGCACAGCATAGTGATGATTTACCCGAGCTGCTGCCTGAAAAAATGACCAATGGTTATGCACTCAAACAGGCGCTCGAATATATTCATCATCCGCCCACCGATGCCAATATGCTGCAATTGGCGCAAGGCTCACACCCTGCACAGCAACGCCTAATTTTTGAAGAATTGGTGGCACATCAAGTCAGCTTACTGACCCGCCGCGCCTATATTCAGCAAATTGCATCACCTGCATTTGCCTCTAGTCAAAAACTAGCACCTGCTTTACTCAATAGCATGCCATTTCAAATGACAGGCGCACAGCAACGCGTATCGCAAGAAATCATGCAGGATTTACAGCGTAATAAACCGATGCTGCGCTTGGTACAAGGCGATGTCGGTGCAGGTAAAACGCTGGTCGCTGCAGTCGCGGCGTGTCATGCCCTAGAAGAAGGTTGGCAAGTTGCGCTGATGGCACCGACTGAAATTTTGGCAGAACAACATTATCTGAACTTTCAAAAATGGTTTGAGCCACTTGACTTAACTGTGGCGTGGTTGTCTGGTAAACAAAAAGGCAAGGCACGTGCTGCAGCTGAACTCAGCATTCAGGATGGCAGTGCCAATTTGGTGGTTGGTACACATGCGCTGTTTCAAGACAATGTACAATTTGCCAAATTAGGTTTGGTGATTATTGATGAACAACACCGTTTTGGGGTCGATCAACGTCTAGCATTGCGCAATAAAGGCGCCAATCACACCACACCGCATCAATTGGTGATGACCGCAACCCCTATTCCGCGAACCTTAGCCATGTCCGCCTATGGCGATTTGGATACTTCAGTGATTGATGAACTACCGCCAGGACGCACACCTATTCAAACGGTGACCATTCCGCTAGATCGGCGTGAAGAAGTCTTACAACGCATTGCCAGAAATTGTGTCGAAGGCAAACAAGTCTATTGGGTCTGTACCTTGGTGGAACAGTCAGAAACCTTGGATGCACAAGCTGCCGAAGCGACTTTTGCTGAAATTAAAGAACGCTTTCCTGAACTGAATATTGGGTTGGTACACGGCAAAATGAAAGCAGATGAAAAACAAGCTGTCATGCAGCAATTTAAAGACAATCAAATTCAGTTGCTGATTGCCACCACGGTCATTGAAGTTGGGGTCGATGTACCCAATGCTTCAATTATGGTGATCGAAAATGCCGAGCGTTTAGGGCTTTCACAGCTACATCAGTTACGTGGACGAGTCGGACGTGGTGCCAAAGCCAGTTTCTGCGCCTTGTTATATAAAAATCCACTCTCGCAAAATGGACAAGAACGCTTGCGAATTATGCGCGAAACCAACGATGGTTTTATGATTGCAGAAAAAGATTTAGAACTGCGTGGCCCTGGAGAACTCTTGGGAACCAAACAAACAGGAGATATGGGCTTTCGGGTGGCCAAACTGGAACGGGATGATCATTTACTGGCGCAGGCGCATCATGTGGCACAGCAAATTTTAAAAGACTATCCTGCGCATGCTGAAGCTTTGCTGAAACGCTGGCTGCCCGAGGCACCACGTTATGCCTATGTTTAAGCGGACCAAGTCGTAACATGACCCATCCCATCAGCCCAATACAACGCGGCCTACAATGGTTGCGCAAATTGCAACCGTGTCAGCTCTGCCATAGCGACACGCAATGGCAACACTCCGTCTGTCAAGCCTGTTGGCAACAATTACCATGGCGTAGCCAAGCGGTACAACGACAAGAAATGCAGATTCAAGTCGCCTTTGATTATCACTATCCAATCAATCGCATCATTCAACAATTTAAATATGAACAGCAGTTACAATACCAACTGCTTTTGGTAGGTGCGCTAAAACAATTGTCTTATCCTAAAATTCAAGCCATTGTACCTATGCCAATTTCCTCTGCTCGCTTGACTGAACGCGGCTACAATCAATCTTTATTGTTGGCAAAAGGACTGGCGCGGCATTTAAATGTTCCGATTTGGCAACCTGTGACCCGCTTGCAACAGCATGCGCAAAAAGGCTTAAGCCGCTTAGAACGACTAGAAGACATCCAACAGCAATTTCAAATTCAGACTGCGCCTAAAATCCGTTATCGTCGAATTTTAATTGTGGATGATGTGGTCACAACGGGCAGTTCAATTCATGCACTCAAACAACAATTACTCAAACTTGGCTGTCAAAAAGTCGAGGCGGTTTGTCTCGCCAGTGCTGAATAAAAAAACTATTCGGTTAGGCATGCTCAACGTATGAGAAAGTTGCACTTAAAATATAGGCGAATTGTCAATAGCGCCTAATCAAGTTGTAAATATTGTCTTAACCACGGCATCACCACTTCACGGGTCAGTGGTGCCAACAAAGTATCTTGATCATCCAAATCCACCCACTTCATCTCAGCAATTTCAGCGGCAATTTTTGGGGTCTGATCTAGCTGCACCCAATACACATAACTGACTAAACGGCAATCAGGTTCATTGGCTGTTGCCGTTTCATAGCGACCAATAAATTGTTGAATTTGCGCCTGACAGCCAATTTCTTCTGCAATTTCTCGCAACATGGTCGCTTCAGGTGCTTCATTGGGTTCTAACTTGCCACCGACCTGCATAAAACACGCAGTGTGCTGTTTACGCACCACCAATAACTGCTGTTTGGCATTTAAAATAATTGCGGCTGCAACAGTAATGATATTATTGATCTCAACCATTCTATTTCGCCAACTCCTGCTGCACCCACTCTAGCTCAGGCACTTCCCATTTCATTTCTGGGGCACGGTATTGTTCAAATCGCTGCAAAATATTGTCAATACAATTCGATACAATCAATGCCTCACAAAAACGTGGCTGAGTAAAACCTTTTTCAGAGGTCTGTCTTAAAAACTTCAGCAAATCATCATAAAAGCCATCAACATTTAAAAAAGCACAGGGTTTCGAGTGAATGCCTAATTGTGCCCACGTCCATTGCTCAAAAATTTCTTCTAACGTTCCCGAACCACCTGGCAAAGCAATAAAGCCCTCGGCCAATTCTGACATTTTTATTTTTCGGGCGTGCATGTTTTCAACAATGTATAATTCAGTCAAATGCGGGTGCGCCAATTCATACTTTGCCAAACTTTCAGGCATAACGCCAATTGCACGGCCGCCTGCTGCCAAAGTACTATCTGCCACCACACCCATTAAGCCTGAGCGCCCACCGCCATAAATTAAAGTTTTGCCTTGTGCAGCCAGTGTTTCCCCCACTTTTCGTGCATTTTCAACAAAAACTGAATCTTTTCCTGGGGCAGAACCACAGAAAATAGCAATTGACGACATCATTTTTTCACCATGTTATCTGGCTGTCATGCCATAAAATTAAACTTCAGGGAGATTTTTAAATAAAATAGCATTCTGAGCAGTGTATTTAGTAATATCCTTGTCTAAAATACACCCATCCATAAACCCATACTGCGCAAGGAGAAAAGACGAATGCTTGAAGCCTTTTATGCCACAGAGCGCGGTAGTCTGGAAGATGCCACCATTAACGGTGGTTTTGATTTGCATCCAGATCTGGTCTGGATTGACCTCATTGCCCCTTCGCAAGAAGAACAGCAATGGGTACTAGACGCATACTCACAAAATTTACCCACATTAAAGTCATTAGAAGACATTTCGTCTTCGGCGCGATTTTACCGCGACGATGACGGTATTTTACACATTAGTACCTATTTTTTAACGAAAAATAAAAACTATCAAGTCGATGGCGAAACTGAAGATAATTCCAGTATTTTAGCCACCGTACAAACCGTTGCCTTTATTTTACATAAAGAACGCCTGTTTACCCTACGTGGTGAAAAATTAGTGGCATTTCGGGCATTTCGGGCACGTGCACGACGTAACGACTACGAAATTGATTATAAAGACCCGACTTGGGTACTTTTAGGCTTGCTTGAAGCCAAACTAGACGAACTTGCGGATATCTTAGAAGATATCCACAAGGACTTAGAAAAGTATTCCACAGAAGTTCTGAATAACCGTCATCGTGAGCAAATTTTAGACCTCGATGACATGATTACCCGACTGGCACAATTAGAAGACATGCTTGGAAAAGCACAACTGTGTTTGATTGACTTACGTCGTGTCCTGACCTTTTTGGCACGTCCGCGCGCGTTGGGCAGTCATATTTACGATGCCGACATTAGAGAACTCAGTGAAGATGTACGCTCACTGGTCGAACACGATGCCTTCTTATTCCAGAAAGTACGTTTCTTACTCGATACCACTTCGGGCTTCATTAACACCGAACAGAACGACACCATTCGTCGATTCTCGATTTTACCGAGTATGTTGGCGCCACCTATGCTGGTTGCCAGTGTTTATGGCATGAACACCGACGTGTTGCCTTTTGCCAAAGGGTCCACCAGTTTTATTGTGGTCAGCATTATTTTAATTGGCTTCTTTATTGGCCCATTAATTTATTTTAGATGGAAAAAATGGATTTGATGCCTTTTATAGGCCCGCTGCTTTAGGAGAGATTTGCAATCCCACCTCACTTGAATACAGCAAAAAACTTAGCGAAAATAAAAAAGCACCTTACAAAAAGGTGCTTTTTAGTGGTTTTTCAGTTTTAGGCGATCAGTTGTAAATCATCTTGCAAATGACAGGCTTGAATGATCTTCATCATTTTTTCAGGAACCGCTTTAAACTGTAAGCCTTTGGCTTCAGGCGTCTGACGCAACCATTGCACCAAAACAGCCAAAGCTAAAGTGCTCCCATGTTGCAGCTGCGCCAAATTGACCACCAAAGGCAACTGCTGCTGACGAATCAACTGCAGACCTTTTTGGTAATATTGCTCTGCATTACTGAAATCTATTTTTCCAGAAACGCATAATTCCTGATTTGATAATTCAATCACGCCACACCTAACCTATTTTTTCTTTTCAACCGCCGCTTCTGCATCTGGCTTAAAGGTTGCAATGGCTTTATCAATATTGCCACCATTACGCTTCACGTTTGCCGCAAACTGGTTACGGAATTGCAAACCTAAATCAATACCAGACACATTGATGTTACGGATTTTCCATTGGTTACCTTTATCTGCCAACTGGAATGACACAGGAATTTTTTCACCATTGTGAACAAAGTCAATGGTTACTACAGGGTTCTTGCTGTTGGTCGCCTTATAAGGACGCATGGTGTAGCTTTGGTTACTAAATTTCGCAAATGCTGAGCCATAGTTCTCAATTAAGGTTTCACGGAAGTTTTTCTCAAATTGCGCACGCTGAGCTGCTGAACTGTATTGGTTGGTTGCATAAGTACCCATTACAATACGGGTAAATGCCTGCGCATCTACATACGGATCAAGGTTCTGACGCACAATGGTTTTTACCAATGCGGGATTGTTCTGCAATTTCGCATGATCTGCTTTTAAACGAGCAATCAAGTTATCGGCAACTCTTTTTACAAAAGCTGGTGGCGCTTCTGCAGGTGCAGCAAATACAGTTCCTGCCAACATGGTCGAAAGCACACTTACCGCCAGAGTTTGCTTTAAAAGTGTTTTCACGGACAATCTCCTTCATTACTCAACAAATGACACTTCTGCATCTGTTGTTTCAGCTGTCGCTATATCTTTATCTGCGTCTGACGCTGCGCCGGATGTTTTCGCTGCACCGCCAGTAATAAACTTACTGATTAAATCTTCTAGATCCATGGTGCCTTGCGTGTTGGCAATACTTTCACCACGCTTCACAAAATTCAAACCACCACCTGGAACCACTTTGAGATATTTCTCACCCAATAGACCATTGGTTGCTACCATTATATAAGCATCTTCATCAATACTTGTGATGGATTTCATGTTGCCTAACAGTTGTTGTTCCATTTCTTTTTGTTGCTCAGGACTTGCGTCTTGGTATTCTGCACTGTAGCGCAACTCTTCAAGTGCATAATTTTGCACTGTTTTCAGTTGTTCAGGATTAAAACTGGTCAACTTGCCATCGAGTTCAAATTCAACTGTCGCCAAACGTGATACAGGATCTAAGCTAATATCATGAACACGCCCAATGGTGACACCGCTCATGGTGACTTTAGCGCGTGGTTTTAAACCATTCACGTTGTCAAATGTTGCAGTCATATTATAACTGTCGCGCAAATTGGTACCCACCAATCCACTGACTTTCATGGCCAAGAAAAATAATGCAATGCCTGTCAAAATGACAAATACACCTACGGCCAGCTCACTTGTACGTGATTTCATTAAACACCTCCGAACATGACCGCAGTCAACACAAAATCAAAACCTAAAACACATAATGAAGAATACACCACGGTTCGTGTGGTCGATGTCGCAATGCCTTCCGATGTTGGGACACAGGCATAGCCTTGATATACTGCAATCCAAGTACAAATTAATGCAAAAACAAAACTTTTAATAATGGTACCGTTGAAAATATCTTTATAGAACTGGACGCTGCTTTGCATGCCGCCCCAGAAAGAACCTTCATCTACACCCAGAAAATCGACTCCAACCATTTTGCCGCCCATAATGCCAATCGCAGCAAAAATAATGGACAGCATCGGCAGGCTGACAATTCCCGCCCATAAACGTGGCGATACAATACGCTTGAGTGGGTCTACCCCAATCATTTCCATACTGGCCAATTGTTCTGTAGCTTTCATCAGGCCAATTTCAGCGGTTAAGGCAGAGCCTGCACGTCCTGCAAATAACAATGCTGCAACCACAGGGGCAAGTTCACGTAACAAGGTTAAAGACACCATGGTGCCAAGCATGGCTTCTGAGCCAATATTGACCAAAATGGAATAACCTTGTAAGCCTAAAACCAAACCAATGAATAAACCCGAGACCGCAATAATCAATAATGACATCACGCCAACACGGTACATTTGGTACAGGAACAACTTCACCCCAAGTAGGGTTGGCATGGAAAATAGAATTTGCAACAACATTTGGGTGGCGACACCAATGCCACGAACACGCTCAATGACGCGTTGACCTAATGCGGCAATAGCATTCATGTACGCACCTCATCATTTAAATAAGCCCGATGGCTAAATTGATAATCGACTGGCCCTTCGGCAGCACCTGTTAAGAACTGACGCACAAATGCCGATTCATGCTGTTTTAATTCTGCAGGTGTACCTTCGCCCTGAATCACGCCTTCAGCGACAATATAAATGTAATCAGCAATTGATAAAGTTTCAGCAACATCATGCGAGACGATGATGGTGGTTAAATCCAACGCTTCACGCAACGAACGGATTAATCGGGTCAACACACCTTTTACAATCGGGTCTTGCCCTGCAAACGGTTCATCGTACATGATCAATTCAGGGTCTAACGCAATTGCACGTGCCAATGCCACGCGACGGTTCATCCCGCCTGAGAGTTCTGCAGGCATGAGTTGTTCTGTACCACGCAAACCGACTGCTTCGAGTTTTAAAGCCACCAGCTCTGCAATTAAATGTTCAGGCAACTGGGTATGTGCACGCAATGGGAACGCAACGTTTTCATATACGCTCATATCGGTAAATAGCGCACCGCTTTGGAATAACATGCCCATACGTGCGCGCGCAGCAAACAACTCCTGGCGCGACATTTGCGCAAGATTTTTTCCATCTAGAAGAATATCACCATGATCGGGAGTCAACTGACCACCAATTAACCGTAATAATGTAGTCTTACCTGTACCTGAAGGTCCCATAATGGCAGTAATTTGACCACGGCGAATCTTTAAACTGACATTTTCATAAATGACACGTTTTCCTCTTTTAAAGCTCAATTCATTGACTTCAATCAAAGATGGCTCATGTTGAGGCATAGAATTATTCATAGCGGAGGGTTTTCCTGCATTTTTCAGCACGCATACTATAAAGGATTGAAGTACAAAATGTTATCTAGCAATTTTTTCAAAACTGTGCACGTATTGTTCAAGCAGTCTTATTATTGTTATTTAAGTCACTTTTTGGACAGCAACAGTTTAAAAGTAAGAAGACATAATATAATACATTAAATTACATAAGATGAGTGCTAAACCAATATACGGCATCATTTCCTCTCTCGTCTGCATAAGCAATCGTAAGCTTTTGATGTTCATAATTAGCAAATAGAGTTAAAAACATGACTGATTATACATTTTAATTATCCAAAGCCAAAACATTTAACATAAAAAAAACCAGTGCTGAGCACTGGTTTTTTTTATACAAATTGCTATCGCGGTCTTAGTCGTTAAATTTACGACGTGGACGATCAAAACCACCTTCACGGCGTGGACGATCTGAATTGAACTCGCGACGTGGACGATCTTCACCACCAAATGAACGCTTAGGACGATCATCAAAAGAACGTGGTTGACGGTCACCAAAACCACCTTCACGACGTGCAGGACGATCACCAAAATCACGTTTTGGACGGTCACCGAAACCACCTTCGCGACGTGGTTTATAGTCTACGCGGTTGCCACGGTTGTCATCAGTCGCATCAAAGCGTGGTTTATCGTTGAAACCACCTTCGCGACGTGGACGGTCTGAATTAAATTCACGACGCGGACGATCTTCAAATGAACGTTGTGGACGGTCACCGAAACCACCTTCACGGCGTGGACGGTCTGAATTAAATTCACGGCGTGGACGGTCTTCAAATGAACGTTGTGGACGGTCACCAAAACCACCTTCACGGCGTGGACGATCTGAGTTGAACTCACGACGTGGGCGATCTTCACCAAATGCAGGGCGTTCACCACGTGGTTTGTCATCGAAGCTACGACGTGGACGATCATCACCACCTTCACGACGTTTAAAGTTGCTTTCGCCTTCAAAACGACGACCGCCACCAAAACCGCCACGACCACCGCGACCGCCATCACGACGACCACGACCACCGTCACGGCCAGAACGTGCTGGTGGTGGAGATGGCTCTAAGCCTTCAATTTCAGAAACGCTTAAACGTGCATCCAAGAAATCTTCCAACGCACGGATTTTGCCACGCTCACGGTAAGTTGCCAAAGTAATCGCATTACCGGTACGACCCGCACGACCTGTACGACCAATACGGTGTACATAGTCTTCATTTTTCATTGGTAAACCAAAGTTGATCACGTGAGAAATCGTTGGTACGTCTAAACCACGTGCTGCTACGTCAGTTGCAACCAAAATTTTTGCACGACCTTCACGAATGCTACGTAAACGACGGTTACGTACGGTCTGTGGCATTGCACCGTGTAGCGCAACCACCGAGTGACCTGCTTCAGCCAATTCTTCAGCCAGCATGTCGGTATCTTCTTGAGTCGATGCGAATACAACCGCTTGATCTACACCTTCATCAGATAACCAGTGTGACAATAATTTTTTCTTGTGCTCAAAGCCATCTGTCCAGTGTAAAGTCTGGGTGATGTCCATGTTGGTTGAATGACCTGTTTCAATTGCAATACGCACAGGTTCATTCATCATACGTTCTGCAAGTGTGATAATACGGCTTGCAAAAGTAGCAGAGAACATTAGTGTTTGTTTACGGTTAGCAGCCAAGTCACTAATGGCTTCTAGGTCTTCAGAGAAACCTAAGTCAAGCATACGGTCAGCTTCGTCTACAATTAGAGCATCAACTTTATCGAGCTTAATTTGACGACGGTTCACCAAGTCAAGTAAACGACCTGGAGTCGCTACAACTACTTGTGCACCTTTTAATTGTTGGATTTGCTTACCAAAAGGCATACCACCCATGATTGCTGCAATACGTACACCTTTCATGTGACGTACAAATGCAATCGCATCTTGGCTGACTTGTTGCGCCAACTCACGTGTTGGGCAAAGTACCAAAATAGATGGCTGAGTAATGGCTTTCATACGGTCTTTAAAAGGAACGAAAGTATCTTGATTAGCAAGCGCGTTTAAAGTTGGGAGTAAGAATGCAGCAGTTTTACCAGAACCTGTTTGGCTAGACACCAATAAGTCTTTACCTTCAAGTGCCGCTGGAATCGATTGTTCTTGAACAGGAGTCGGCGTAGTAAAGTTCAAGCCTTCTAAAGCTTGTTGTAAAGATTCGTGTAAAGAAAAATCAGCAAAAGTTTTGCTCATAGAGATTTTCACCCTAAAAATGGGTGCTCCATTAAAATAAAGTCAGATGGACATCGGCAAAAAGCGGTACAGCAATTATCGCTGACAATTTAAGATTCAGCGGCGATCCGAGTAACGACGATGTGATATAACGCACGCATGATTACGGCTTAACCTGAAGGAATCGCTTTAGCGATTGGGGCGCGAGATATCGTCCTCTCTTTGGACCGCACGCGCATACACAATGATTAGAAGAGAAATGTTCAGGTAATGAACAGAAATTAAGTGCGTGCCCAGATTATAGCAGGATTATTTTAAAAGTCACCTTATTTAATCGACTTTTGCAGTTTTTTGTGTAAACCGTGATAGATTCTGCCTTTTATAGTCAGTATAAAGACGATAACAACAGATTGAAAACCAGCACCAAGAACCGCTAGGTAAAAGAAAAGCCCTCAGGATTGAGAGCTTTGCTAAATGTCTTGTTGATGTATAAATGCAATCAGCTGATTATTTTGCTGCTTCACCCCAAGCAGGAACAACGGCTTTCATAAGTGGTTTTAACATTTTCATTGAACATGCCAAAACTTGACCATTTTCCATAGAGTCGCTGCCACCACGTGCATCGACCACCGTACCACCTGCTTCTTTCACAATCAGCTCACCAGCAGCAATATCCCACGGTTTTAAGCCAAGTTCAAAATAACCATCTAAACGGCCTGCAGCCACATAAGCCAAGTCTAAAGCAGCAGAACCTGCACGGCGGTATTGTGCGCCAGCTTCGGTTACATTCAATAAACTTTCAAAATGGTTTTTGGCATAAGAGATGATTTCACCATCACGCTTGGCACGATAAGCATGCCCAACGGCTAAGAAGGTGTTTTCTAGGCTGTCTTTTACATTTACACGAATACGACGCTGATTCATCATCGCACCACGGCCACGGCTCGCAGAGAACAATTCATCTTTTACAGGGTCGTAAATTACACCGTGCTGCGTTACACCTTTGTGTTGTACCGCAATAGAAATACAGAAATGAGGGAAACCGTGAACAAAGTTTAAAGTGCCATCTAAAGGATCAATTACCCAGCACCAGTCGGCATCATGGCCTTTGCCTTCCTGCATGCCAAACTCTTCACCCAGGAAGCTGTGATTTTTATAACTTTTACGCAAAGTATCAATGGTCAATTGCTCAAGGTAACGGTCTACACGCGTTACAGGACCATCAATCCCTTTTTCTTCGACTTGTAGATCGAGTTTATGACGATTCTGATGTGCTTTTAAAAGCTCTTGACCAACTGTTTGAGCCGCACGCGCAGCCATCACCACCATAGGTTCCATTGAACACCCACTACAAATTTGAAGAGATTGATAAAGAATAATGCATGAAAGCTCCAACATTTTAACAAATATTGAGGCTTTTGGGGAAGAAGTGTTGCTAAATTTAATTCAGTACAGACTGCTGCACGTGCTGCCAAGTTTTTTGCATCGATTTTTCAATGCCTTGGGCATCTAGACCTGCTTGCTGCAACATTTGAGCATGCGTCGCTTGTTGCATAAAGCTATCTTCTAAACCTAAATGAATGATCGGTTTGACAATCTGTGCTTTGGCCAAGTATTCACTTACTGCGCTGCCTGCACCACCCATAATCGCATGTTCTTCTACGGTCACGAATAAAGCGGTACTTTCAGCAATATCAGACAGCAGTTTTTCATCCAACGGCTTCACAAAACGCATGTTCACCACACGTACTGCCACCTCATGCTGCTGAGCAAAGGCTTCTGCTGCTTCTACAGCCGCTTGTACACGACTACCAAAGGCTAAAACAGAAACATAGTCTTCATACTGCGTATTGAACTGTGCCACAATTTCCGCTTGCCCTAATGGTATTGCGGTCATTTGTTGTTGAATTTCAACACCTAAGCCATTACCACGTGGGTAACGCACCACTGCAGGACCGTTGTACAAATAGGCTGTATGCAGCATCTGACGACATTCATTTTCGTCTTTTGGCGCCATAATGACGATATTTGGTACGGTACGCATATAGGCATAATCGTATGCCCCCGCATGGGTTGGACCGTCTTCACCGACCAAACCTGCACGGTCAATACCAAAAGTTACATCTAAATTTTGTAAGGCCACATCATGAATGAGTTGATCATAACCACGCTGTAAGAAGGTCGAATAAATTGCGACCACAGGCTTTAAGCCTTCACAGGCCATGCCTGCGGCCAAAGTCACTGCATGCTGTTCGGCAATGGCAACATCAAAAAAACGTTCAGGAAATTGTTTGGCAAACTGCACCATACCCGAACCTTCACACATGGCTGGCGTAATGGCCAATAAACGTGAATCCTGTTCGGCCTGATCGCATAACCACTGTCCAAACACATCGGAATATTTTGGTGCTGCAACAGGCGCAGTTTTGGCATGGATTTTAGTAATCGCGTGATATTTAATTTGATCGGCTTCTGCAGGAGCAAAGCCTTTGCCTTTTTTGGTATAAACGTGAATTAAACGTGGGCCTTTACGTTTTTTCAGGGCATTAAATACTTGCGCCAATTGTTCAACGTCATGCCCATCAAAAGGGCCGAAATAATCAAAACCAATCGCTTTAAATAAGTTGTCTGCAGCTTCGGTAGCAGCGCAATGTAAACGTGAGTTGTACGTCCACTTCGGATGTGGCTGCACGTAGGCTTCACCTGTTTCACTCACATGAACGGATTCACCACGTTCCCAAATCGCTGCAAGGTGTTTGGCAAAGCCGCCTGTGCTGCATGAAATAGACATATCATTGTCATTCAGCACCACCATCATGTCGGCTTGATGCGCAACGGCATCATTCATGGCTTCAAAAGCCATCCCTGCTGTCATGGCGCCATCGCCAATAATGGCAACAACTTCACATGGGTTTTGCTGATAACGTCGTGCCAAAGCCATCCCCAAGCCTGCAGAAATAGCCGTTGAGGAATGACCAACACCAAAGGTATCGAATATAGATTCTTCGCGTGCAGGAAATGCAGCCAAGCCATCTTTGGCACGAATGGTGGTAAGCTGCTCGCGGCGCCCTGTCAGGGCTTTATGCGGATAAGCCTGATGGCCGACATCCCAAATTAAGCGGTCGTGTGGGGTATTAAAGCAATAATGCAGTGCAACGGTCAGTTCGATCACGCCTAAGTTTGCGCCAAAGTGTCCTCCACTTTGACCTGCGGCATACAAAATGAATTGACGTAACTCATCCGCCACTTGTGGAAGCTGGCTTTGCGCGAGTAAACGTAATTGCTGCGGATGGTCAATCGCATCGAGCAATGGTGTTACAGGGCGTTGAGTTGGAATTTCTGTATACAGCATATGTGGCAAAGCCTTCTAAAGCCTGGCAAATCCTAAGCGAGGTCAATGGGAATTACTCGATCATATAACCGAATGGTATTACCTTCAATCAGCCACATTTCTAGCGGTGTAGTTTTGAGCAATGATTTCAGTTGGGCACACGTTGGGTGGGTAGATTATCCTGAATAATCTAACTATTTATCAACCATTATCGTGTGCTTTATACAAAAAAGAAAATCTTCTGTATAAATTCATGTTCGCTATTCTACTAATGTGTGAGCATTACGCTATACTTTAAACAATTTATCGACTATTTTACGAGTTAAACAGTGCCGATTAAGTTTGTCGCAACCTCACGATTACCGACCGCATTTGGTGAATTCAACATTACGGTATTCCAAGATCCTGAAACTGGCGAAGAACACGTGGCATTATCCAAAGGTTTGGACACTGCGCCAACCGAGCCTGTTCTGGTGCGAATTCACTCAGAATGTTTAACTGGCGATGCTTTCGCGTCTTTAAAATGCGACTGTGGCCCACAGCTTCAAGCCACTCAGCGCCTGATTAATGACGCAGGACAAGGGGTGATTTTATATTTACGCCAAGAAGGTCGCGGAATTGGTTTGACCAATAAAATTCGTGCTTATGCCCTGCAAGATCAAGGACATGACACGGTGGATGCCAATTTGATGCTGAATTTACCTGCCGATGCACGTCGCTATGATATGTGCAGCATTATGTTGGATCATTTGCAGGTTAAAGCCGTGCGATTAATTACCAATAACCCTTTGAAAATTCAAGCATTGCAGGAGCAAGGAATTACAGTAGTAGAGCGTGTACCGTTAACTGTGGGTCTAAATCCGTTTAATGAAGAGTATTTGCAAACCAAACATGAACGCATGGCGCACATGTATGATAAAGGTGACTTTTGAGTCACCTTTTAATTTATGAATTGAACAATTTCAATGCAATTTGCTTAAATTGTCATCGAAAAAATACGGTTATTCGGCATGCGGCGTTTTAAACGCAAATCAAAGGCCATGCAAATATTGCGCACAAAAGGTTTACCTTTTTCCAAAATTTGAATGTGTTGATCTTGAATGCGCAGCAATTCATCTTCCTGCATTTCTTGTAACTGTTGCAGCACTTGCTCAATTTCAGGAAATGCCAATTCTGGACTGGCCCACGACGTTTCGAAGCCGCACATTAAATTTAAAATATGCTGACGTATCACTAAATCTTCCCGATTCAGCACATGCCCTTTAAACACAGGAATTTCATTGCAGGCTAAACGTGCATAATAATCTTCAATGCTTTTTTCATTTTGCGCAAAGCTATACCAACTATCGCTAATAGATGAAACGCCCAAGCCAATCATGAGCTGTGTTTTAGACGCGGTATACCCCATAAAATTACGATGCAGGGTACCATTTTTAAACGACTGGTACATGCCATCACTGGCTAAAGCAAAGTGGTCCATGCCAATTTCATGGTAACCATGTGCCAGGAGCCGATTTTTACCCTCTTCATAGCACTGCCGTTTTAATTCATCTTTCGGTACATCTTCGTCTTTAAAACCTCGTTGGCCATTGCCTTTAATCCAAGGTACATGCGCATAACTGTAAAACGCCAAACGGTCTGGCATTAAACGCTGGGTCTGCTCAATGGTATTCAGTACATCTTCCAGATTTTGAAAGGGCAAACCAAAAACCAGATCATGTGAAATAGAAACATAACCAATTTCACGCGCCCACTCGGTCACACGTTGCACATGCTCAAAAGGCTGAATCCGATGAATGGCACGCTGCACTTTTTGATTATAATCCTGCACGCCATAACTAACCCGACGAAAACCCAAGTCATATAAAGCCTGTAAATGTTCACGGGTGGTGTTATTGGGATGACCTTCAAAACTAAATTCGTGCTGTTCTGCCACTTTGGCTTTTGCCAGAATGCCTTGAATGAGCTGCGTCAAATGTTCGACAGAAAAGAAAGTTGGTGTGCCGCCACCCAAATGAATTTCTTTAATAAAAGGTGTGGTTTCCAGCAACTGACAATATAAGTCCCACTCTTTTAATAACGCCTGAATGTATGGCTGTTCAACTTCATGGCGTTTGGTAACACGTTTATGACAACCACAAAATGTGCATAGGCTTTCGCAAAATGGCAGATGAATATACAAACTGATGCCTTCACTGGCATTGGATTCATCAAAAGAACGCTTCAGGGTTTGCTGCCATGCCTCGGCTGAAAAGGTGGCATCATCCCAATAAGGTACGGTTGGATAACTGGTATAACGTGGTCCAGGCACATTGTATTTTTGAATTAAAGAATTTGCCTGCTGTGTCATCCACTCTGCCCCATTCAGTTAATCGCTGCTGACTAAAACTTAGATTGTAAAAACTATTGTGCTGAGCTTGTGCAGGGAAATCAACCAAGTGTTTTGCTCGGAATACACGCTGAAATACACATTACCTTGTTCAACTGCCTGAGCTATTTGCAGCAAACTGGATAAACCCCTTAATTTTTAGACAGTTTTATGTTTTGATGTAAGCCATTTTATTTTTATGCTGAGGTGGCCATGTCGCATCCTACTCACGCGGATATTCAACGTGTACGTGAATTTCTTCTCGATTTGCAGGCGCGAATTTGTGCGGCTTTAGAACAACAAGAACAGGCAGGTGGCGGAAGCGCACAGTTTGAAATTGATGACTGGCAACGTCCTGAAGGTGGCGGTGGTCGTTCCCGTGTCTTACAAAACGGTACAGTCATTGAAAAAGGCGGGGTGATGTTTTCGCATATCAATATTTCCAAACTGCCTGCTTCTGCAACTGAGCGTCATCCCAATATTGCAGGCGTACCTGCGCAAGCGATGGGTGTATCATTGGTAATTCACCCGAAAAACCCGCATGTACCCACCTCGCACGCCAATGTGCGTTTATTTGTCGCTGAACCTGAAGGACAACCGCCAATTTGGTGGTTTGGTGGTGGTTTTGACCTCACACCATTTTATCCGAATGATGAAGATGTGTTGGCATGGCACCAAACAGCACATGACTTATGTGCGCCTTTTGGCGATCAAGTCTATGCAGAACATAAACAATGGTGTGATGACTATTTTTATTTAAAACACCGAGATGAACAGCGTGGCGTGGGTGGCTTATTTTTTGATGACCTGAATCAATGGGACTTTGACACCTGTTTCAACTATATTCAGGCGGTGGGTAACGGTTATTTGGCTGCAATTCTGCCTATTTTTGAGCGTAATCGTGACAAAGCCTATACCGAAGCACAACGTGAGTTCCAGCTTTACCGTCGTGGACGTTATGTGGAATACAATCTGGTCTATGACCGTGGCACTTTATTTGGCTTGCAGACAGGTGGACGGATTGAGTCCATTTTAGTCAGCTTACCGAACTTGGCGGGATGGTCGTACCGTCCTGAATGGGCAGAAGATTCCGCAGAGAAAAAACTCACTGACTATTATTTAAAACCACGCGATTGGTTAAATCTCAAGACGAGTTAAAGCTCGCGACTGGTGAAACCTTGCTACATCGCAGTGTAAAAAAGATCACATTCAAGGTTCAAAAAAGCGATTCTTCCACGAATCGCTTTTTTACTTACAAACTTTATTGCTTATTTTCAAATCAATAAATATGCACAGCATGAATTAACTGTCATGATAGTGCGGATGGATTTTAATAGATGATGTGACCACGCACCCTATTCGACCATGCACAAATAGGATTTAACTATCCATACATCAAACCATGAGTCAAAGGCGAATTCATCAAACTGTCAAAGCCTTATGTCACACTGCGCCACATCTGTCAGGAGATCCGCATGTTTAGCCCGCTGTTCAAACACAAAATCTTTTTATTTTGGGCAACCTTTGCCATGTTACTTGGCTCAATTTGCATGACCTTTATTTTTGAAAGTCATCTTTCAGATGGCTTAGCCATTAGTAGCAGCATTTTAGCGGGCATTGCCATGTTCGTGATTGCCACTATTTTGGTATTAGAAACCGTTTTAGAGATTTGTAATCCTTAAGTCCAAAGACTCCTACCGTTTTATACCGCCATAGGCTTTAGTCCGCGCTGAATTTGACGTATATTGATGCACATTTCAGCACATGGATTTTGGCAAATGCGCAAACAATTTGCTGTGATTGGCAACCCAATTGAACAATCACGTTCTCCTGAACTGCATCATGCCTTTGCAGAAAAAACAGGCATTGACCTGCAATACAGCAAACGCCTTGCCCCTCTTGATGGTTTTAGAGACAGTGTTGCAGACTTTTTTAATCAGGGCGGTGTAGGCATGAATGTGACCGTGCCTTTTAAAGAGCAAGCATTTGCCCAATGTGGCGTATTAACCGAACGTGCCAAAATTGCCAAAGCAGTCAATACCTTGTGGATGCAAGATGGTATTTTGCATGGCGACAATACCGATGGTCAGGGTTTGGTTGATGCTATTCGTGCTTTGGGCTGGAATTTAGATCATAGCGATATTTTGATTATTGGCGCTGGCGGAGCAACCCGCGGGGTAATTTACCCGTTGGTACAAGCAGGCGCAAAAAAAATAGTGATTGCCAACCGCACCCTTGCCCGTGCTGAACAACTAGTTGCCGACCTGCAAGCTGCTGTACCACAAGCAGAATTACAAGCCATGGCACTTTCCGATTTAACAGGTCAATTCGATTTAGCCATTAATGCGACCTCTGCCAGCTTAACGGGAGATGCGCTTACCTTGCCTGAGTGTTTACACTTTAATTTTGCTTATGAAATGGCTTATGGCAAACCTTCGAGCTTTTTAGAACAAGCCAAAGCGCGTGGCGTACCGACCTCAGAAGGTTTTGGCATGCTGGTCGGACAGGCGATTGAATCTTTTTATATCTGGAATGGCGTGAAACCTGAACTAAAAGATTTCATCTAAAATTTTATGCAGCATCCATGACTTTGGGTCAAAGGGGCATTATTTCTGCTCCTTTGCTTAAAATATTTGAAATTTCCTGTGGCAATTAAAGTGATCTGTTCGCATAAAACTGGATTAATTGACGCCCGTATATCGCATTAAAACCATACAAATTGCAGCCTATAAAACACAATACACCAAAGCATCAACATACATATTTATATTAAAAATCAATATTATATAAAAACTCACAGATTTACACCTTGTTATTCTTTACAAATCACGATAAAACTAAACTAATCCTTGGCTAAAAAAATTTATTCGCATTTCTGACATTTTTATTCGCTATTCTTATCAATGTTTTTTGATCATGAGTGTGAATAATCAACATATCGATACAGATAATCCAAAACTATTTCTAAATCAGGATTAAGACTATGCCAGCATATAAAGCCCCATTACACGATATTCGTTTCTTAATGAACGAGGTGCTTGATTACCCAACCCACTACAAAAATCTTTCTAACGGTGAACTTGCTGACGCAGATACAGTCGATATGATTTTGGAAGGTGCAGCAGATTTCTGCGAAAATGTACTTTCTCCACTCAATCAATCAGGCGATGAAGAAGGCTGTCATTTCGAAAATGGCAATGTAACCACACCTAAAGGCTTTAAAGAAGCTTATGATCAATTTGTGCAAGGTGGTTGGCAAGGTCTGTCTTATCCTGAACAATACGGCGGTCAAAACCTGCCAATGTCGCTGAACCTCATCAAATCTGAAATGATGGGCACAGCAAACTGGTCATTCCAAATGTATCCAGGTTTAAGCATAGGTTGTATCAACACCATTATGCAATTTGGTACAGACACGCAAAAAGATACCTATTTACCACACTTGGTTGCAGGTACTTGGTCAGGCACCATGTGTTTAACTGAACCACAATGTGGCACCGACTTAGGTCAGGTAAAAACCAAAGCAGAACCACAAGCCGATGGCACTTATGCGATTTCAGGCACCAAAATTTTTATTTCTGCAGGCGAGCATGACCTGACTGAAAACATCATTCATATTGTGTTAGCACGCCTCCCAGAAGCACCTGCAGGTACGAAAGGTATTTCATTGTTTATCGTACCGAAATTCCTGCCAACCGCAGAAGGTACAGTGGGTGAGCGTAACCCTGTCACTTGTGGCTCAATTGAACACAAAATGGGGATTCGCGCGTCTGCAACTGCAGTCCTAAACTTTGACAATGCCGTGGGTTATTTGATTGGTGAACCAAACAAAGGCTTACATGCCATGTTTACCTTTATGAATACTGCACGTATTGGTACGGCAATTCAGGGGATTTGCCATGCAGAATTGGCCTTCCAAGGCGCATTGCCTTATGCCAAAGAACGTATGTCGATGCGTGCCCTTTCAGGTAAAAAAGACCCTGAAAAAGTAGCCGATGCCATTATTCACCATGCCGATGTACGTCGTATGCTATTAACGCAAAAAGCCGTGGCAGAAGGTGGTCGTGCAATGATTTATCATGCCGCACAATTGGCAGACAAAATGAATGACGCTTTAATGCGTGGTGATACTGCTGCTTTTGAAGCGCATGATGACCATTTAGGTTTCTATACCCCGATCTTAAAAGGCTTCTTGACTGAGCTGGGTTATGAAGCTGCCAACCACGGCATGCAAGTGTACGGCGGTCATGGCTATATTAAAGAATGGGGCATGGAGCAAATTGTACGCGATTCACGTATTTCTACCCTGTATGAAGGTACAACTGGCGTTCAAGCGCTTGACTTGATTGGTCGTAAAGTGTTGTTAAGCTCAAAGGGTAAAGTGATTCGTGACTACACCGCTGAAATTTTGAAATTCTGTGGTCAGCATGCACGTAACAAATACATGCGTCGTTTCGCATGGGACTTAACCAAGCTATGTGCTCAATGGAACGCGCTAACCGTGCGTATTATGTTGGCAGCACGTAAAGATCGTGACATCGTATCCAGTGCTTCTGTAGATTTCTTGATGTTCTCTGGTTATGTCATGATGGCTTATTTCTGGGCACAACAAGCGGCTGTGGCTTCAACTAAATTGGCAGAAGGCAATGGTCAGGAAACACCAGAGTTCTATAAAGCTAAAATCAAAGTTGCAGATTTCTACTTTGAGCGCTTATTACCACGCACCCAAGGTCATGCAGAAGCAATGGTCAATCCATCTAAAACCATGACTGCATTAGCACCAGAACATTTTAGTTTTGATTACTAAAATATTCTAACTAGATGTAAACCAAAAGAGCGCGTAATGCGCTCTTTTGGTATTTATCACTTTAAACAATATCAAGAACATAAATAAAAAAGAGTTTATTCAATTATTTAAAGCGAATTTGTAGATTTAAAGATAGATACAGTTTATTGTCCTTTAGAAATAACTGACCAAAATCATGCTTGGATTTGCTTGCCATCTCAAACTTTGTATTATTGTATAAATACTCTTCAAATTCATGGCGATGATACAGATGATAGCAAATGATCTCGCCATCTTCTTTAATTACTAAATATCCACCTGTAGAATCAATTTCGTTACCTGTCCAAACTGTACCAGGCATCATTCCAATTGCTATTTCACACAATAATTTTTTAATTTTAAACTGATAAAAAGGATGCTGATGTTCAAAAGAATATTTCATTGGATTTTCATAAGAAATTTCATTAAAAATATCTTTAACTGAATTAAGAGTTGATGTGTAATATTTAAATATAGCTTCTGCCATAATTTTTGGTAGTAAACTATCCAACAAAATTAAATTATTCTCAAATACAGCATTATTTAAATGGGAAAATTTAATATCGGCTCCCAACATTTTTAAATGTGCTATACGAGATTTAATAATTGGTTGTGGCAATGCAAGCTGATTAAAATCTTCAATCTCTTTTTCGGTTAGGCAAATATTTTTTATTTCAAAAATAAAATTTGTTGTCTTTCCTGCATTTAACAATGTGGATGGTTTACCTAATTTTGACTTTATACTAAATCCCAATTCAGGCATTGTTCCAATTTTTGCATCATAAATTACGATTCTAATATCACTTTTCGCACTAGATTTTGCTTTAATCTTATTTGATTGGTATCTGGATATAAAGTTTTCCACATCTGGAATAGTAAATGATGCCGTTTGCTTTTTCTGTAATTCTGCCAGCAAAAACTGAGTAATATCTCTGAGTTCCTGTAATGGTATTTGAAAAACATCTTCACCCCGCAAAATCTCTACTATACCCTCTGATTTATGCGGTAAATAAGTGAATAAATGATGATGTTCTTGACGTAAAATTCTAATTACAGGATAAATTAAATTATTTATTTTATTTAAGTTTTCATCACCCGCACTTAACTCCCCATCACATAGTAATTTAAAAAGGGCATAGAGTTCACTCCATTCCCCCTTATTTGCTGTAATCATACTCACCAATCTTCAATGCTTTTAATATTTCTTTTGCAGTTGCCTGTATCGCTGGAATAGCAACAGAATTTCCAAATTGTTTATAGGCTGAGGCATCTGAAACCACGATTTTGAAATGATCTGGAAACCCCTGCAACCGTGCCCATTCTCTTGGCGTCATTTTCCGAATACCTTTCCGATTTACCTCTCCTTTAATTCTAGTAGTTGGAGTAAAGTCTGTAATTCTATGATCTATAACTAAATTACGCTCTCTCCCCATTCCACCTACAACTATGGCATTGGCAATTGCGTGATCTGGAATAATCGCGTAACCAAAACCATTTCCTTTATTTTCATGTCGAGCTTTATGCTTTTCCAAGGTATCTAAATACTGTGTAGATAAGTAATATTTAGTAGGTACAACCTGAGTTTCCTTTATATCGGCAAAACAGGTTTTTTTATTTAATGGTTGTGGATAAGAGAAATTTTGAATTCCAGTATCTTTATGGAAGCCTACAATAAAAATTCGCTCTCTATTTTGGGGAACACCAAAATCTTTAGCATTTATAATTTGAGGCTCAGCAACGTAGTAACCTAAATCATCTCTTAATGTTTTTAAAATAGTTTTAAGTGTATTTCCCTTATCATGACTAATTAAGCCTTTAACATTTTCTAAAAAGAAAGCTTTAGGTTGTTTCCGTTTTATAATATCCGCAACGTCAAAAAATAGCGTACCGCGTGTATCTTCAAATCCAGATCTTTTACCTGCAATTGAAAAAGCCTGACAAGGGAAGCCTCCACATAAAATATCGAAATGATCAGGTATCGCATTTTTAGTAGACTCTAAAGTGATATCACCATAAGGCGTTTCACCAAAATTGACGGAATATGTTTTTTGGGCATATAGGTCTATTTCTGATGAAAATACGCACTCGCCACCAAGATTTTGTAACGCTAGCCGAAATCCACCAATTCCTGCGAATAGGTCAATAAATTTAAATTTACTTGGGTATTCTGGATAAAAAGGGATTGATTCAAAGAGGGAAAGGTTTTCCTCTTTGTTTACCACTAATTCACCATGAGCCTTTAAAACTTTTGGACTAGTAGAGTTCATCTCAAACCTTCAAGGCGATACAATAACAAAGCCATTACAATAACAAAATTTACCTTAAATAGCATGCAGTGCAAGACACAAGCTGTCGCTCTAGCACAATATTCGATAAGCGTTAGGACAGATACCTGAGCTAAACTCAAATCACAAAAACGCTTCCAACACTGAATTTAAAAACACATGCCCTTGCGCAGTACATGCCAATCGCTTCGGATCATCCTGCAACAATTGCCGCTGACGCAATGTATTTAAAATATCTTGCAAATCTTCCAAGTTTAAACCTGTTCGCGCAGCATACAAGTTTGCCTCAACTCCATCATTCAGGCGCAGCGCATTCATCATAAATTCAAATGGCAACTCATCGGCTGCAATCACTTTAAACTGCAAGTTTTCCGCAGGTACTTTCGCTAAGTAATCTTTCGGCAAACGGGTTTTTTGGAAACGATAGACGCCATCAGGCAAAGTCACTTTACCATGCGCCCCCGCACCTATCGCCAAATAATCGCCAAACTGCCAATAGTTTAAATTGTGCGCAGACGGCAACTCTTTACGCCATGCAGATACTTCATAATTCACAAAACCTTGTGCTGTTAAATAGGCTTCACCCTGCGCCTGAATTTCTTCCAAGACATCATCTACAGGTAAAATCGGCTGAGTGCGGAAAAACACGGTATTAGGCTCAATGGTCAATTGATACCATGAAATATGCGTTGCACCATGTTCCACTGCCAGTTTTAAATCCTGCAGCGCTTGCTGCAAAGTTTGTTCAGGCAAGCCATGCATTAAATCGACATTAATTCGCTGAAAGCCTGCTTCACGCGCCAAGCCAATTGCAGCAATGGCATCATCATTGGAGTGAATACGCCCTAATTTTTTTAAATGCTCAGTATTGAAACTTTGCACGCCAATTGACAAACGGTTAATCCCTGCAGCCAAATAATCGGTAAAAGGATCATGCTCCACTGTACCTGGATTGGCTTCCAACGTAATTTCGCAGTCATCCTCAAAAGCAAGCACGGCTTTGAGCTGTGTAAATAACCATTGATAACCCTGTGCTGAAATCAGCGAAGGTGTACCACCGCCAATAAAGACACTGTGGATGTTTCGACCCTGCGCAAACTGAGTCTGAGTTTTAAAATCTTCCAGCAAAGCCTGTAGATATTCTTGCTCTAAATCTAAACTCAATTTACCGTCAGGCACAGCATGTGAATTAAAATCACAATACGGGCACTTACGCACGCACCACGGCATGTGGATATATAAGGATAGAGGAATATCAATGGGTTGAAGTGGGTTCAAAGACAGGCTCAATGCAAAATCAAAACAGTGATACAGATTTTAACATGACTACAGCAGGACACCGATGTATTCCCTAGAATTTGCTTTAGACTAGGGTCTATGAAATAAGAAATAATGTGCAAATGATGAAGATATCCAGCCAATTACTCTTAATTTTGCCACTGGCGATGGGCATCGGGATTGCAATGGCATTTCAAACTGCAATCAACAGCCAATTGCGTGAATATTTATATTCTCCGCTACAAGCTGCCCTTTTCTCTTTTTTGGTTGGTACAATAGTTTTAGCCGTACTGGTATTTTTTCAGCAAGTCGAAAAACCCAACCTCAGCACCTTGCTCAACATCCCGTGGTATTTATGGATTGGCGGATGTTTAGGGGTTTATGCCATCAGCATGAGTATTTATAGTGCTCCCAAACTAAGTTTGCTTACTTTGTCTGGGGTGATTATTTTTGGACAAATGGTCACCTCAATGCTGATTGATCATTTTGGGTTCCTGGGCACTGAAAAAGTTGCTATCAACTGGCAACGTCTTCTAGGTAGCGTAGTGATTTTTATTGGTGTGCTTCTCACTTTACAACGCTAATACCCAAACGCTAAGCACCTCAGCCATTGAGATTTTTTGTGTCAAATATACATTCTGTGACCACGACCCATTTTGAATTAAAACAGCTTTTTCAACTGATGATTCCAATTTTGGTCACACAATTTGCGCAAGCAGGTTTAGGTCTAATTGATACCATTATGGCAGGTCACATGTCTGCCACCGACTTAGCGGCCATTGCTGTTGGGGTTGGTTTATGGATGCCCATTATGCTGCTGTTCAGTGGCATTATGATTGCCACCACACCCTTAGTCGCCGAAGCCAAAGGCGCACGTACTCCAGAAAAAATTGCCACCATCGCCCGTCAATCTTTATGGATTGCATTTATTTTAGGCGTGATTGCAGGACTGATTTTACAGCTCATGCCGGCACTATTGCCGTTATTTGGTGTGCCTGAAAATTTACAGCCCAAAGCAGGCTTATTTTTACATGCCATCGGTTTTGGGATGCCTGCCGTGACCATGTATGCCGCCTTGCGCGGATATTCGGAAGCATTGGGTTATCCACGCCCTGTGACCGTAATTAGTCTGTTGGCATTGGCTTTATTGGTTCCACTGAACTTTATGTTTATGTATGGATGGGGACCTCTGCCTGAACTGGGCAGTGCGGGTTGCGGTTTTGCCACTGCCATTTTGCAATGGTTAATGTTTATAACTTTGGCATTTTATATTTTTAAAAGTCGCGCCTATCAAAGCACACAGGTATTTAGCCAATGGGAAGCGATTGATGCGGTCTGGATTAAACGTATTTTGCTGTTAGGACTGCCAATTGGTTTAGCCATTTTCTTTGAAGTGAGTATTTTTAGTACTGCCGCTATTGTGATTAGCCCTTTGGGAGAAACCAAACTGGCAGCCCATCAAATTGCCATGTCGGTCACATCTCAGTTATTTATGATTCCCATGTCTTTAGCAATTGCCCTGACCATTCGTATTGGCACCTATTATGGCGAACAAAATATTCACGCCATGCGTAAAATACAAGGCTTGGGCTTTGCAACTGCAACTGTATTTGCCTTTTCCACCATGGCACTGATGTGGTTTTTCCGTCCTGAAATCATTTCAATCTATACCCGTGACCCACAAGTGGCGCAAGTGACGATGTCTTTATTAATATTTGCGATTGCCTATCAACTCATGGATGCCTGGCAAATCAGCGCAGCAGGTTGTTTGCGTGGCATGCAAGACACGCAAGGCCCTATGTGGATTACCATGCTCGCTTATTGGGTTGTGGCCTTTCCCATTGGCGTGTATTTAACCCGTTATAGCAGTATGGGCGCTGCAGGGGTTTGGGTCGGGCTGATTGTCGGTTTAAGCATTGCCTGTGTGTTACTTCTGACCCGTTTGTATTTCAATAATCAGCGACTAGAACGCCAGTTTTCAGCATAAACCTCAGCCTACTCACCCGCATGCTGAAATACGTTTTAGCATGTGGGTCTTGTGATGAAAATAAATGCTTTAACAATTAAAAGTAGGCATTTTGCTCACGAACACTTATGATCAAAAGATAGTAAAGATGATCTTGAGGAACATCGCATGGCAAAAACGGCGCGCACACCCGGTCGTCGCTTTATGAAACTTGCGAGCATGACAGCAAGTATTGCAACCAAAACGGTAACGAACTCGTTAAAAAACATCACCGCAGATGAAGAACAAAAAAATGCGGCTCGCAGCCAATTGTTTCAAGATATTGGCATCCAAATCGCTGATACCTTAGGCGAAATGAAAGGTGCGGTGATGAAAGTCGGGCAAATTGCCTCGCAATATAAAGATATTTTTCCGCCTGAAGTTGCCAAAGCTATCAGTAAATTACAGCGCCAAGCACCTGCCATGCCTTTTACTGAAATTAAGGCACAAGTTGAAAAAGAACTCGGCAAACCGCTCGACAAAATTTTTAAACACTTTGATGAAACTCCGTTTGCAGCCGCATCTATTGGGCAAGTGCATAAAGCCATTTTACCCAATGGCGAGCAAGTGGTGGTCAAAGTGCAATATCCTGGGGTCGATGAAGCCTGCGAAAGTGACCTGAAACAAGTCCGTTTGGCACTGCGTTTAATGGGTGTACTTAAAATAGACCGTAAATTACAAGACCGTCTATTTCAGGAAATTCAGGAAAGTTTAGACAATGAGCTGAACTACCAAATTGAAGCACAAAACCTAGAAGTAGCACGTACGTTTCACGCGGCTTTGGATGATAAAATTATTATCCCACAAGTGTTTAAAGACTATTCTTCACGGCATATTCTCACATTGAGCCTAGAACAAGGTGAAAGTATTGAAACGGCAAGCACATGGCCACAGGGTACCCGTAATACTTTGGGACGACGTTTATTGCGTGCCATGGGCCAAGAAATCTTTTATTTAAAACGCTTTCATTGCGATCCGCATCCGGGCAACTTTGCGTTTCGCCAAGATGGTTCTGTGGTGATTTATGATTACGGCGGCGTCAAAACCCTATCGAATGATGCCGTGCATCATTTTAGACAGCTGATTCATGCTGCACGTGCGCAAGATATTGCTGAAATTGAACAGCATTTAGACGCACTACAGGCCATTTCTGCATTGGGCAAATTCCCTGAAGATTTATATTTGCAATGGTTAGAAGTGCTGATGCGTCCACTCACTACACATTATGATTTTGCTGAAAATTCTGCCCATCATGATGGCGTTGAGTTGGTCAAAAGTTCACTGAAATATTGGGATGTGTTTAAGCCTTCTCCCGATACCTTAATGGTGAATCGTACTGTTTCAGGGCATTATTGGAATTTAATTCATTTAAAAGTACATGATAATTTAAATGATGTTTTTGAAGAATTAGTTCCACCACGAGCTTAGACTCAACTTTGGACTCAGCAAAGGATGTTGAAAATAAAGCCTAACCTGTTTTATGCCCCGTAACTAAAAATATAATCAAGACAAAAAATCCTCTCAAATGTAGGAGGATTTTTTGTTATCTAAACCGATTCATGCAAGTTGGAACGATGAAATTCAATTTATTGAATTTCAAGGTGTTTGATTAAGCGTGCCAGATCATCGGCAGACAGTTGCCCAATGTAAGTGAGTTGTGTTTTTTGGATAGGCAGCTGATATGTTTGTACTGTATCAATCCACGATGGCTTTTTTAAACCAGCCTGTTGCCAGTTTTTAATTTCCACATATTTGCTTTTAATAAAAGCAGACTTATTTTCGTATTGACTACTTAAACGGAATACAACATAGTCGGTGTCCGTTTGGCGAATATACAACACAGGTCTGGTCTTACCATCGGCAATATCTGTAAAGCCAACATAAGCCCAATAGAGTTGTTGGGTCATTAGTAGCCGCCATCATCTTCTAAAAAAGCAGCAGTATCCGCAGCGCTAGACACTTTTACACTAGGAACATTATGGCTCATAGCGATTAATCTTGCTGTATTCAAATCCTCATCACTCACTTGAGTCGTGACGGGTATTTTGCCAGTTCGAGCAATTTCAGCATAAACCATGCTCATTACAGTGGCAGGCGTCAGACCAACTTTTGTCATAATATATTCTGCCGATTCCATAATTGCCTGATCAACCGTGTATTGAACCCGTTTTTTTACCAATGTTGTCATCATATGCTCCATACACACCACTAAATGCCATTTTATGCCTTAAAATGGCGTAGGTCAAACTTGTTCTTACGATGCCTTTTCACATCAAATAGAAAAAATTATTTAATCTGTGCAGACACTATTCCCTCAATGACAGCCCTTATACAACAGGTTTAAAAAGGGATTGGATAATTTTTGATGTAAAACTCACTAGAAAGAATGCATGTGGGTTTTATTTGCCAAATTAATTGTTATGTTATAACATTTCTCAAAATACACACTCAGTTTGGAGAAATCTCATGCGTCCGAATATCCACCCAGAATATCGTGAAGTTTTATTCCACGACACCAACGCCAATGCCTATTTTGTGATTGGCAGCACCTTGCAAAGCAGCCAAAGTAAAGAATATGAAGGCAAGGTATATCCTTATGTGACTTTAGATATTTCAAGCGCATCGCATCCGTTCTACACAGGTGAACAACGTCAAACCAGTAATGAAGGACGTGTCGCGAGCTTCAATAAACGCTTTGCACGTTTCAAACGCTAAGCTTGAGTTTTATTGCAAAATCTCACAATCACTTCATATTCAGTTAAGTTTTCTGTTTTATATTTTAAACATAGCAAGATTGCTCATCGAAACGATGGGATACCTTCTATCTTCAAAGCCCAAGCACTCTCCTCCAGCTTGGGCTTCTTTTTATGTGTAATTTTTATCTAATGGATTTTTCTACTCAACGATTGATTTGGTACAGACCCTAAGCTAATGTTTTAAAAACTGTTGAATCACATAAAAACCCACTGCCAAAAACATCACTCCCAAAACCACACTGGAAAGCGCATAACTAAACGCCATACCCTGCTGTCCATGTCTGAATAGTTGCCAAGTTTCCAAACCAAAACTAGAAAAAGTGGTAAAGCCACCTAAAACACCCACCATCAGTAATAAACGCGCTTCCTGCTGTAATGCGGGATATTTTTGACTATATGCAAAAAATACACCCGCTAAAAAACAACCGAGTAAATTCACTGTCCACGTGGCCCACGGAAAATGCTGGGTAGATTTAAATAAATACAGGCTGGCGGCATAGCGTAAACTTGCGCCAATTGCACCGCCCATTGCCACCAAAAGCCAATTCATGGTGTATTTAATCCTAATAAAAAAAGTGGGATGAATGAACTATCACCGCACAATTAAAACCTGGTCACACTATACAAGAATCATGATCTTAAATGCGAATTTATACTCAAAAACACATAGACTTTGCCATAAAAATTGCGCTAGTCTGCATGTTATTTTTAGGCGCAATAGAGGACAAGATGGCTCAGGAATTATTGGCTCAACTTGAAGCTGGCACTGCAACATTTTCAGATGTGCTTGGATTTATTGAGGCGCGTTACACCCACACGCCAACTGCTTTCAAAAATGGGCAACAGCTTAACGCTGCCAATGAAAATCAAGGCAGTGCCAAAATATTTTCATTTGCGAAACTCAATGGCTTAGATCAGGCACAGACCCTCAGCCTATTTGCAGAACATTATGCTTCAGTACTTGCAACACCTGAAGGAAATGACCATCAAAATATCCGCCAGTTTATGCAGCACGGTTGGGATGGCGTTCAGTTTGAAACGCTAGCCCTCAGTGCCAAATAAAAGTGATTTTAACTAAAAAAAACCGCACGAAAGTTAAACCTAATCATGCGGTTTTTCTTATGGATGTGTATGTTTCACGTGGAGCAAAACTCAAGAAGCTATTTACCGTGTATAAGATACTGTCTCTGCAAGTATCTGCAATTCAAACTCCAAACTTAAAAATCTCACACTCAGCTTTTTACTTTTTCAATCCACTGAATTGAGCTAACCCGAAATACTTCACAAGCACCATCACCCGTATCGGTTGGTGTCAGAGATGACGTCCAAACCAAGTCCTGATCTTTCACTTCAACCAACTCACCTTTTAAACGCACCAAATCACCACGTTTTACTTTTTGAATGTCTTTGGCAATTTGGGGATTGGCAGGAATAATGTGCATATTAGATACCATTTGCATGGCTTGTTCTGCAGGCACAGGTAAACGGTCTATTTTCCAATTTAAATAGCGGTCATATTGATTGACCGTAATATGACGGGCAATTTCAGGCTCGGCAAACAAGCCCCAACTCACCGCATAATCAATCGGAGAAAATTTGGCTTGGGCATCATCTTGATATATTTTTGAACCCAAAATCCGAAAATCACCTTTAAAGGGTTGCAACACTTCAATCGACTGACCTTTCAATACAGGAGGCAGACCTTTGGCAATATTACGCTCGACTGAGGCATAGACAGAACATGGCAAAGCCAAAGTCATTAACAATGCCATGAGTTTTAGCGAAATATGTGTGTTCATTTTAAAGTCTACCTATCAAATTCATCTATCTATATTTATCTTAATCACAGATCATCAATACAATAGTTGAAATTGGTAACAAAATGCAGTCATTAGCTTGTTCTGACATGACAAAAACCCTGTAATTTCAGCTAAGCTTATGGCCGTAAAATCAATAATCAGATCTGCACATGCTCTATAAATTTTATCAAAAACATATTTTCCCGCACTTACTGAATCAGGTCATGCAAACCCCGTCCTTAATGGATTTACGACGTGAGCTTTTATTGGGCGTAGCGGGTGAGGTTTTGGAAATTGGCTTTGGCACGGGTTTGAATTTACCTTTTTATCAAGGTGTAGATACTGTGTATGCCTTAGAACCCAATGCAGCAATTTTCGAATTGGCACAGCAACGAATTGATGAAACGCCTTTTATTGTTGAGCAGATTACCGCAAGTGCAGAGCAACTGCCTTTTGCAAATAATCAATTGCAGCATGTGGTGTCCACTTGGACCTTGTGCAGTATTCCAGACCTAGAACAAAGCCTGCGAGAGATTTATCGCGTCTTACAACCAGGCGGTACTTTTCACGTTATAGAACACGTTTTAAATCGACAAAATTTGAATATTCAGCGTTTACAACATCTGCTCACGCCTATTCAAAAGAAAGTTGCAGATGGCTGCCACTTAAACCGTGACATTGAAATTACCCTACTTGAAACTGGTTTTGATTTGGGTGAAGTCCAATATATTGATGTTGCAGGTATTCCAAGTCTTGCACAGCGCATGTTATTGGCACGAGTACATAAACCTCATGCAACAGCTTAAGAAAATATTCCCGACCATCTCAGCACACAAAATAAAGAAGAAGATTCGTTGCTGTACGCATCAACTTTAATCACAGTCTTCAAAATCAATCCGAATGGTTTCAAAACGCAGTCTACCCTGCTGAATGGCTTGTGCAATTGCTTGCTGACCTTTAGTCAAACGTGCGCCACCACTTTTAATATCAATCAAGACAATGGCAATATCTTCGGCACGCCCGTCGCCATCCCGATAATCGGTATAGCCATCGAACACAATATAATCAACAGGATCACCTAAAAATTTGGCATCACTGGGTAAATACTGAAATTCAGGCATAATCGGTGCCAATTGCTCTGCCATTTTGCCTTTCAATACCGCACGACTGGTATTCACACTGCGCTTTTGTGCCTGTAATAACGCCTGCTGATGCGCCAATTCAATTTCTGCAATATATTGTTCATACTCGGCTTTAATCCGTCCATTGCGGCTATTGCTTAATATTAAGGTAGTCAGCACCACGCCTATACAAGCACCAATCAGCATTGCCATCCAGATTGACATAAAACCTTCCTAAACCTTATTTGCAGAACTCGATACGACTTTTGTCAACTGTCATATTCCGAGCACAAAACAATGATATGCTAGGGATGAGCAGATTAAAATCGATTCGAGGGTCATGAAAACTATATTAATTGCCAACCAAAAAGGTGGCTGTGGAAAAACCATTACAGCTATTAGTTTAGCATCTGCGCTTGCACAAAAAGGCTATAAAGTTGCTTTGGCGGATGCCGATAACCAAAAATCTGCACTGCAATGGTTAAAACAAAGACCTGAAACAGCCGCTCCAATCCAAAGTTTAGATTGGCGTCATGAAAAGTCGATTGGCGATGCACCCAAAAACATTGAATATTTAATTATTGATGCACCTGGCGCATTATCGGGTGAACATGCTGAGCAATTGATCAGTGAAGCACATGCCATTATCACACCGCTACAACCTTCATTTTTTGACATTGACTCCACCCGTCGCTTTTTAAAGCATTTACAAGATATTAAGCGCATTCGTAAAGGCAAAGTCCAAATTTTATTACTGGCCAACCGCGTTAAACCCAACTCAGCCAGTTCTAAAGATATTCAGGATTTTTTCCAGAAAATTGAGCAACAGCCTGTGGCGTGGATTTCAGAACGTGCCGCTTACGGACAATTGGCCATGCAAGGTCTCAGTATTTTTGATAAAACCCAAAAGACTTATTTACAGATGCAAAACCAATGGCAACCTGTATTAAACACCATTGTAGATGACCCTAGCCAATGGTTTTAAAGCATAGAATCACCACAATTTAGAACTTATTCACCAGAACTTACCAAGCTCTCGTTTTCGGGAGCTTTTTTTTCAGTTAATATGGCACATGACCTTAGGAATGTTTCAGTGAATTCAGTGCAACAGTACGCGCCAACATTACAAAAAATTTTATTGTTTGGACTGTTTTTTGTCCTGATTTTTTTGGGTTTTCACATCCTCAAATACTTCATTGTTCCTGTTGTTTGGGCAGCGATTATTGCCTACATGAGTTGGCCACTGTATCAGTCGGTGATGCGTCTATGTGGTCAGCGTCCTACACTCAGTGCAGCCCTAATGATGCTAATGATCACTTTGGTGGTGGGTATTCCACTCACCTTTGCCATTTTTATTCTGCAACATGAAGGTCGCAATTTATATTACGAATTGCAAAAACAGGTCTTTTCAGGGCATTTAGATGTGCCTGATTTTATCCGTAATTTACCCATTATTGGTAAAGAAGTGACCCGCACCCTTAAAGAAATTAATCACGACCCGAATAGCATTGTGCAGTCTATTTCTTTATGGATTCAGGGGCATTTGAACTACGGAAAGGTGGTCATTAATGAAGTCAGCAAAAACCTGATCAAACTGTGTTTTGCTCTGCTGTCTTTATTCTTTTTCTACCGTGATGGTCACACCATCTTGCATCAAGTCAGCAAAGCTTTAGAAATGGTGATTGGGCCACGTATTCATCACTATTTAGACACTATTTCTGAAACCACACGTGCTGTGGTTTATGGCGTTGGACTCACCGCAATCGCGCAGGCCTTACTCGCAGGCGTAAGCTATTTTGTCGCTGGGGTACCTAATCCGATGGTGCTGACCATTGTGACTTTTTTATTTGCCTTAATACCGTTTGGCCCACCGCTGGCTTATGGTTCAGTATCCTTATGGTTATTCACCCAAGGGCATACTATGGAAGCCATTGGAGTCATGGCATGGGGCGTGTGTGTGGTCAGCACAGCTGATAACGTGATTCGCCCCTTGGTGATTTCAGGTGCAACCCAAATTCCATTCTTATTGATTATGTTTGGTGTACTGGGTGGCATTGCTAGCTTTGGCCTAATTGGTCTGTTTATTGGCCCTGTTATTTTGGCCGTGTTACTGGCCATTTGGCGTGAATGGTTGCATGAAAATAATCAACCCGAAGCTTTATTGATGCCGAAAGCCACACTTGCCCACGACCTACCTGAAGACGATTCATCTTCCAATTCAAAGCTTGATTAAGCTTTCTTTCTTATCATATTGCTCACATGGCTGTGTTGATCTGAACATATCAACTCAACACAGTTCATACATTCCACTACGCAAACGTTGTATTGTAACGTGGCTAACTTTGCTTCAATCAAGACATCCCTAAATATTATGCACAACAAACAGGATGTCTTTTATGCGCTCATTACTCAAATTTGCCTGTCTTGCGTAAGCGTCCGCTGAATCCCATACCTATTTTTTAATTCGATTTAGGTTTCCAGCAGTGCGGCAGCAATTCTTCAATCTGGGTCACTTTATGTGTCGGCAGCCTTTTCAGCACATCACTTAAATAGGCATACGGATCCAAGCCATTCAGCTTCGCTGACTGGATTAACGTCATGATGTTTGCCGCTCGCTGACCACTGCGCAGCGAACCTGCAAACAGCCAGTTCTTGCGCCCCAACGCCCAGGGACGCATCTGATTCTCGACCCAATTATTGCAAATCGGTAGATTGCCATCATCCAGATAGCGGCTTAAAGCTGGCCAACGCTTCAGAGTGTAATTGATGGCCTTGGCGGTGGGAGAACTCGATGGCACTGTCAGATGATGTTGGTTGAGCCATTCATATAGTTGTTGCATCACTGGTTGACTATGCTGTTGTCGGTATTCGCGGCGGTCTTCCGCTGTACCATCGGTCTTTTTCCTGAGCTCTGCTTCTATCGCATACAGTTTCTGAATCAGCACTAATGCCTGTTCAGCGACCTGACTTTTCCCAGTTACATGCAGTTCATGGAATTTACGACGTGCATGCGCCATGCAGCCCACCTCAATGACATCGCCTGATTTAAAGCGTGCTTTATAACCACTGTAATCATCACAGACTAGATAGCCCTGCCAGCCTTTCAAGAACTCTTCAGCATGCTGGCCTGAACGACTATCCTGAAAGTCATAGATCACCGCCTGAACTGGATTGTACTGTGTAGTGGCATAGGCCCAGACATAACCTTTCTTCGGTTTTTTATTATTCTCACCCATCCGCATGATGGTGACCGGTGTTTCATCTGCATGCAGCACCTGCTGTTGTAGTACCACCTCTTTTAAGGCATTGGCCAGAGGTTCCAGTTCTACACCGCAGCGACCTATCCAGTCAGATAAAGTTGATCTAGAAAGTTCGATTCCCGCCCGCTGATAGATCAGACGTTGACGGTACAGCGGCAAATGATCGGCATACTTCGATACCAGCACATGGCTGAGCAATTCAGGTGAAGCAATGCCTTTATCAATCACATAGGCGGGCATCGCTTGCTGAGTCAGAGTGTCACACTGATCACAGACCCATTTACCACGCACATGCTGTTCCTTATAGAACTGTGCCGGTCTGAAATGCAGTTTTTCACTGACATCTTCGCCGATACGACGGAGTTGGCAGCCACAAGCACATTGGGTTGATGCAGGTTCATGCTCAATACGGATGGTGTGTAGATGATCTGGCAGTGGTCGACGTTTAGGTTTATTGGTTTTGGCTTTCTGTGTCGCTGCATTGGTTTTATCTGCATTTAGCCGTTCCAGTTCTAGATCAACCGCGGCAATATCTTCTTCAACCGCTTCATCCCACAGATGGATTTGTTTTGCCGTTAAGTGTTCATTCTTTTGGGCGAATTCGTGCTTTTTAAACAGCGCCAGTTCATGCTCGTATTTTTGATTGAGAATAGAAAGATGCTGAACTTTGGCATCCAATTGCTGGTTTGATTTTTCTAATTCTTGATTTGATTGTGCCAGAGACTGATGCTGCATTGCCAACTGTCTGGTAAATTCCAGCAGTTGTTCATGGGTCAGTTGGTTTAAGTCAGGCAGTGTATTCATGACCGCAGTATGCCTGAGGTCATGAAGAGAATGAAATAGAACGTTTGGAGGATGGCAGAATGGTCGAGCTTGGTTTAGAGCATCGTCACTACCTGCTGTCGTCCAATGCGCTGCCAGGGCAAACCTTGGATTAATGCCTGTAACTGTTCCGGGCTGAGGGCCACGGTTTCACCTTGGTGAACTTGAGCCCAGTGAAATTTACCCTGTTCCAAACGCCGGGCACACAGCCAGATGCCCAGTCCATCATGTACCAACACTTTCATGCGATGGCCACGTTTATTACAGAACAGGTAAGCACAATGCGGTTTGATGTAGCCAAAGGCTCTCACCACCTGGGCCATGGTCGTATCCATACCTGCACGCATGTCCATGGGCTGAGTAGACAACCAGATTTCATCAATGCGGATCATGTTGCAAGTGCCTTGAGTAATTCTGCCAAGGCAGGTATTTCTGATGTCTGCCATTTTAGCTGAATATCATTATTCGTATGAGGCACGGTGATACACAACGTGATCCTCTCATCAATAGGTTGGCTGATTGCAGCAGTGTAAGGCAAAGCAATAAATGCTGGATTCACATGAGTAGGATCTTGCACGGCACCATCATGATGGCTGAAGATCCTGATCCAACGACTGACAAGGTTGGCATTAATACTATGTTGCAGTGCGACCGAAGCGATCGAGGTATTAGGATTTTTACAGGCATTGACAATACTGAGTTTGAATTCTTTGCTGTATGTTCTGCGTTTTTTAGCAACAGGAGGTGTTGCTGAATATATATCCATGTTCATGGATTAAGTCCCCACTTGTTTTTAGGTGGGAACTAAATTAAGGCTTATAGGATCGCTTGGTAAGGCTGTGTTAGCCGGATGCTTACTGTCTTGCTGCTTTTAGTGGCCTAGTACTCATGGGTTGCAGCACCACCACGACCACACAAGAAAAATCAAAAATCGTAAAAATGCATGCTGTTTCAGCACAAGGTATTGGCAAAGAATTAGGTACGGTCGAACTGCGTGACAGTGCAGCAGGCTTAGTCATTCACACCCAACTCCAGCAACTCCCTGCGGGTGAACGTGGTTTTCATATCCATGAAAAAGGTTCATGTGCAGCAGCAGAAAAAGATGGAAAAATGGTTGCTGCTTTGGCAGCGGGCGGACATTTTAATCCGAAAAATGTCCCGCATCATGGTACACCGCTGACAGGACATTTAGGTGATTTACCTGCTTTAAGTGTTGCAAGCGATGGAACAGCCAAAGTAACCGTGATTGCATCACGTTTAACATTGGCACAAGTTGAAGGATTGGCCTTGATGATTCATGCAGGCGGTGATAACTATGCCGACCATCCAAAACCATTAGGCGGTGGCGGTGAGCGAATTGCCTGTGGGATTATTTAAGCCCACTTTATGCATTGTCAATAAAACATTGATAACCAATTGTGGATAAGTTAAGGGTTATACACATGCCTTTCGACTTATCCGCAAAAAAGTAAAATTTATCTTTTTGTGGATTATTCTAAAACTACGCTCAATGCAGCTCTTCTCACTTTGTATCGGTCATCCTTCATAACCACACTCACTATTTTTTGAAAAACTTGCTACGAACTTACAGAAAACAGCTCAATTTTGTAACCATCGTGTCTAACTCATAAATGTATAGAGCTCCCAACAGCTCGTCTTTGCCAATGTCACTATTTGCGCTACACTGCTGTTTTATCGACATGAAAAAGATTTGGGCATGAACATTAAAACATTGCGTCTGGTTGGTTTCCTAGAAGGTATTTCATTCTTATTGTTGTTATTTATTGCAATGCCCATGAAATATATATTCGATAACCCAATTTTAGTGAAATATGTAGGTATGGGTCACGGCGTATTGTTTATCGCATTTTTAGTGGTGCTTTTTGTGGTTTGTGAAAAACAAAAATGGTCTCTTAAAATGTTTATTTTGGGCTTAATTGCTTCAATTTTACCTTTTGGTCCATTTGTTTTTGATGCCAAATTGAAAAAGATGGAACAACCTGTAGAGGCTTAATCTACAAGTCCTTTTTAGCGTTTATCACATTACACATTATTTGATATTTGATTTCTAAATCAAATATTGCAAGGCGATACAACATCGCCTTGTTTGATGATGCAGCAGAAAAATTTACACTCTTAAAACTGCCCTGCAGCAACTCGCTCCTGCATCACCTGTTTAAGCATCATGCGTGGCAAACTAAACCACAGCATTATCAGCACCAAACAAGCCACACTATACGCCCAAATATCAAATTGAATATATAAAACACGTACCAGTTCAATCACAATAAAAAAGCACAGCATCAATAGCATTGAAACACTGGCAGCAACAGTGCCTTTAGACACTTCCGATGACATTAAGGCAAAACGATATAAGACTGAAAAGCTCATCCCCTCACCAAAACTGATCAGACTCATGCCAACGACCAAGCACCACACAAAATAGCTTTGCCAAATTGCACCCAATACGATCAGCACACTACCCAACAACATTAAAGGTAAACCCATCAAGACGGTTTTGCCTAAAGGCAAACGGTCTATGACTTTCATCAGCACCAGATTTCCTAAAATCAAACCACCCAAAACAGGAAACTGCGCCAAACCGTATTGCAGACTGCTAAAGCCTAAATCTTCAACCAACATCACGGGAGATAACGCAATCCACAACATTAAGGGCATGCTCAATAAAGGCAGCGCCAATGTTAGACCTAAGAATCTGGTATTTTGAAAAACTTGCTTAAAATCATCCCAAACATCTCGAAACGGACGTTTAGGAATACTTTGCTGAGTTTCAGGCATTTTGGCTTTCAATCCAAACCAACTCAAAAATGCCAACAGTGCTATGCCAATAAATCCCCAGTGCCAAGAAACATGCTCAATCATAAATGCACCTAAGACTGGGCCTAGCAAGGGAGCAAGTAAAGAGACGTTTGCCATGAGTGCCATGACTTTAATTGCATCACGCTCTGCAAAATTTTCCTGAATAGCCGCATAACCGACTGCACTAATGACCGACAAGCCAAACCCTTGTAAAAAACGGAGGGCTAGGAAACTTTCAATATTCTGAGTTAATAGAATCAATAAGCAGGTCAGAGTAAAAAATGCCACGCCGCCCAATAATACTTTTTTGCGCCCCAAACGGTCAGAGAGTGGTCCCAATAACCACGCCACACACGCACCGCCCAACAAATAAAATGACATGGACGAAGCTGCCCATGCACTACTGACCCCAAAATCTTGGGTGATGGCCAACATTGCGGGTTGAACCAAGTCATTGCCAATATAAACTGCGAACTCAAACAAGACCAAAGCCAAGGGAAACATGAGTGTGGCACGTTGAATGGTATTTTTTTGCTGCTGTGGCATGAATTGTAAAGGGCAAAACGATGCAATTCAGCAGCGTGTAGCCCATGAAATAGAAAATTGAACTGCAGTTTAACAGAGTTGAATGGCAAATTTATGGCGCATTTTTTAAGTCCGTTGAATAAATTGTGGCACTTGTTGTGACATCAGACCAAGTCAGGCATCACTTCCTTCAGCGGGTTAGCGGATAAAACTGCCTGTTTGAATCTCGATGTTCCCATTCACCCTGAAACATTATGAAGAATTTTTCAAAAACCCGATGTGAATGTTCTCTGACACCCTTACTTAATTGTATCGGTTTTAAAGCGCCTGGTCTTAAATGTTCAAGCAGCAAAAAAGGCGATACGGTATTGGCCAATTCATGATGTGAAAATCCCGAGAGCACAGGATAAAAATCACCCACGACAAAAGGGCGATCATTGCGGTGTAAAGATGCTAGAGTTTTGATGCACATGCTGCGCTCGCACGTTTTCGAATAGAATTGAGTCATCCTAAATAAAAACTGTGGATAACATGCGTATTATCCACAAACGCTTTGTTGTATTTTTAGAACAACGTTCAAATTTCATAACAGTCCAATTGTCTGGGTTCACATGCAGGACTCACCTAAGCCCTACAGCAATTTAAGGACATTTTTTGCTTTGGAACGTCTTGGTATTTTTACCGCGTGCACATAAATAAGCGGTTTGCACATCGCCCTGCTGCCATTGTCCATTTATATTTTTAAAGTGATAAATGCTACGAATTGAACGGACTGAATCATCCATTAAGCCTGTTTCAGTAATTTTCACTTCTGCCGCAGTCGGTGCTTCGACACGGTTAAAGTATTGACGAATTTCAACAGTAGCCAATTCTTTACGCAAATCTGGACGTTGTTTTAATACTTGTGCCAAAGGCGTTTCTGCAGGCGTAACTTGCGAAATAATGTTTTGTGTGGTCGCACAACCTGACAACAACGCAACACCTAATGCCGAAACCGTGATTAAACGTAACATAACTCCTCCAAAATGTTGATTATTATTTATGCTTCCATGATGCCCTGTTAGGGCAAAAACGCTAGCATAGAAATGTAAAATTAAAATCTCGGCATAAAAAACGCATCTCCAGGATGCGTTTTTCAATTCAATACAACTAATTCACAAAAATCAGGTCACTCAAATAAATGAAAGACGCTAGGAATTACAAATCAAATAATTTGCCTGGATTCATGATGCCTTGAGGGTCAAACACCTTTTTTAGCGCTTTCATATATTCAATTTCTTCAACCGAGCGAGAATATTCCAAATATGGTTTTTTGGTCATCCCCACACCGTGTTCAGCAGAAATTGAACCATCATATTTCTTCACTGTGTCAAACACGTACTTGTTCACCACCTGACATTTAGCAAAGAATTCGTCTTTGCTTAAATCGGCAGGTTTTAGAATATTCAGGTGCAAGTTACCGTCACCAATGTGTCCAAACCAGCAAATTTCAAAGTCAGGATAGTTTTCTGCCACAATTGCATCAATTTCCTGAATAAATGCAGGAACATGAGTAATCAATACTGAAATATCATTTTTGTATGGAATAAACGGTGCAATCGACTCAGAAATGTCTTCACGCAAACGCCATAAGCTTTCAACTTGGTCTAGGCTTTGGCTCAATACACCATCCATCACCCAGCCTTGTTCCATACAGTGTTCGAAAATTTCCATCGCCTTGTCCATAATTGGCTCAAATGGCGCTTCAAATTCAAGCAACACGTAAAATGGACATTGGGTTTCAAATGGACGTTGCACATGACCATGATCCAAGACTTTTTGCATCGCCAATTCCCCAAAGAATTCAAATGCAGTCAGATCAATTTTGGCTTGGAAGGCGTGTAATACAGGCATCACTGAATTAAAATCAGGTACGCCCAACACCATCACTTGTAAAGCTTGCGGTTGGCGTTCTAGCTTAATTTCTGCTTCGGTCACTAAACCGAGTGTACCTTCCCCACCAATAAATAAATGTTGCAGCGCATAACCCGTTGCATTTTTGATCATGCCTTTGTTCAGACGAAGGATGTCACCCTTACCTGTCACTACAGTTAGGCCCAACACCCAGTTACGAGTCATGCCGTATTTAATAACTTTAATACCGCCTGCGTTGGTGCCAATGTTACCGCCAATTTGTGAAGAACCTGAAGAGGCGAAATCGACTGGATAATACATGCCCTGTTCTTCTGCATAGTTTTGCAGTTGCTCAGTCACAACACCCGCTTGCACGCGCACCATACGGTCTGCTGGGAAAAATTCCAAGATTTGGTTCATCTTGTCCATGCTTACGACAATTTCACCATTGGCTGCGACTGCACCCGCAGATAAACCTGTACGCCCGCCCGATGGGGTAATTGCAACATTAAATTGATTCGCCAGTTTTACAATGGCTTGCACTTGCTCTGTGCTGGATGGAAAAACGATGACCGATGGATTCGGATCAAAATGCTTTGTATGGTCACGACCCCAGTTTTTGAGGCTATCGGCATCCGTTTTTATACGGTTTTCACCGACTATTGCCGTTAATTGGGTCAATAACTCTGGGGTTAAAGCGACTGGAGCATTCATCGTTTGCAGACCTAGCTAGAATTAAACAGGAAGAAAAGCGACTGTCTGCATTTCTTGATCTAATTGAAGATGAAGATGCTGCAGACTAAATATGTGCATCAAAGCAACAGCGTGGTTGGCTTTCATGTGTGACACTTATTATAAGCGATTTTTTTGAAAAACCTGTGAATATTGGCAATTCCGATAATATAACGTGGTAGCAACAGGACAATTTTAGGCAATATTTCTGAAAGAGATTATATCTGACAAAAAATACCTGCACTCTTGGTCATAAAGGAAATGTATATCGACGCATCTCCTATGTTATCATACCGCCACTAAATTTGGCCTTTGTAGCGGAGCCGTAATGAGCCAACATCTTTCACTACCTAAAGATAAAATTCGTTTCTTGTTGTTAGAAGGCGTACACCAGAACGCAATCGACGTGTTAAATGCAGCGGGTTATACCAACATCGATTATCGTAAAACGGCGCTTGAGGGCGATGCGTTAAAAGAAGCGGTTAAAGATGCGCATTTCATTGGAATTCGTTCACGTACGCAACTGACTGAAGAAGTTTTTGAAGCTGCGAACAAACTGATTGCGGTAGGTTGTTTCTGTATTGGTACCAACCAAGTGAACTTAACTGCAGCAATGCAACGTGGTATTCCAGTTTTCAATGCCCCTTATTCAAACACCCGTTCGGTTGCAGAATTGGTATTGGCTGAAGCAATTTTATTGCTACGTCGCGTTCCTGAAAAATCAACCGATACACATGCAGGTGGCTGGAACAAATCGGCTGTAGGTTCATTTGAAACACGTGGTAAAACTTTAGGTATCGTGGGTTATGGTTCAATTGGTTCTCAACTTTCAGTTTTAGCTGAAAGCTTGGGTATGCACGTAATTTATTATGATGCGGTGACCAAATTACCTTTAGGTAATGCACGTCAAGTTGGCTCTATGGGCGAATTATTGGCAAATGCTGACGTCGTTTCTTTACACGTTCCAGATGTGCCATCTACCCGCAATTTCATGACAAAAGAACAATTTGCACAAATGAAAGAAGGCGCAATTTTCATTAATGCGGCACGTGGTACCTGTGTCGTGATTGAAGATTTGGCAGATGCGATCAAGTCTGGTCATATTGCAGGAGCTGCAGTTGACGTATTCCCGAAAGAACCAAAAGCCAATGGTGAAGAATTTGTTTCTCCACTACGCAACCTACCAAACGTGATTTTAACACCGCACGTAGGTGGTTCAACTATGGAAGCGCAAGCGAACATTGGTTTAGAAGTAGCAGAGAAATTTATTGCATATTCAGATAAAGGTATGACTTTGTCTGCAGTAAACTTCCCTGAAATTGCACTACCATTGACTGAAGGCAAGCACCGTTTATTGCACATTCACCAAAATATCCCAGGTGTATTGTCTAAAATCAACAACTTGTTTGCTGAACACGGCATCAACATCTCTGGTCAGTCACTTATGACTAAAGGTGATGTCGGTTATTTAGTGATGGATGTTGATGCAACTGCATCCAAAGAAGCACTAGATACTTTACAAGAAGTTGAAGGCACAATTCGCGTACGTGTCTTGTTCTAAGACCACACGCTGATGCTACAAAAAACCACAGTCTTAGCACTGTGGTTTTTTATGCATGATCTATGAGCATAATCTTGAGTTACCACAACCCTGTATTTTTAAACTTGCTATAATCTGCCTGACTTTCTCATTTCCACACTGTTGAGTATTTTCCTGCCCCATGCCAAACGCCCAACTCACTGCGGTGTTGTTCATGGTTTTATCCATGATCTCCTATCAAATCAGTGCATCTTTTGCCAAACAATTGTTTCAAATGCTTGACCCGCTCACTGTGACAATTTTACGGCTAAGTTTTGCCAGTGTCATTGTGGCAATCATGTTTCGCTCATGGCAAATTCTGTCACGGCTTGCACATTTAAAATGGCATGATTTATTGTGCTATAGCGCAGCCTTAGGCTTAATGAATATTCTGTTTTATTTGTCTTTGGGCAAATTACCCCAAGGTATTGCAGTGGGTTTGGAGTTTATCGGACCTTTAGGCTTGGCTTTATTGTCCATTCAAAACCGTAAAGATTATGTCTGGGTAGTGTTGGCAATTTTAGGCATTATTTTTATGGTACCTTGGGGACAAGCACAGGGAGATCATTTTAGTCTGTTTGGTGTAGCATGTGCCTTAGGTGCAGGATTATGTTGGGCTTTTTATATTTATTTTGGGCAAAAAGTGGTTCAACAAAATATTGGCATGCATGCGCTGACCATCGCCATCAGTATTTCAGCTTTAGCTTTAATTCCCTTCGGGCTGTACAACAATGCCCCTGCCCTGTTTGAAACTCAATATTGGGGCAAAGCACTTGCTATTGCAGTGCTCGCTACTGCCATTCCTTATGCTTTAGATTTACAAGCGCTGAAACAACTCAGCAAAATGAGCTATGGCACACTGTCCAGTTTATCTCCCGCTTTAGCCGCACTGACAGGCTTGGTTTTATTGGGTGAGAAAATCACCAGCCTGCAATGGCTGGCTTTATGCTGCATTATGCTGGCTTCGGTTGGTGTAACCTTAAGAGCCGTGAAAAAGTCCAAACAGTCACACAGTGCTTAAATGGCATTTTGAATGAAAACTTAAACCAAACTGTCTTTAGACATCTGTTGATATTTTTCATATTCTGCCAAATATTGCTTGGCTAGACTTTGTTTTTGCTGCTCAGACAAAATTTTGCCTGCTTGCTGAAAAAAACCATGTTCTTCTTCTTTTAAATGATGATGCACTTTATCTGACAGTTGCTTTGCAATGGCCAGCCAACCCGTATTACTCATTTCAGTTTCGGTTAATTGTTCGAGTAATTCATCCATTTGATGATGCTCTGCCAAAGCATGGCGAGTGATATTTAAACCTGCATCCGTCATCATTAAAGGAATATAAAAATAGCGATCTTCTGCCACAGCATGCGCGAATAATTCATTTTTAAGTTGGTCAAATATCGCTCTGCGTTCAGGACTATCCCCTGAAGTTTGCGTCAGTTGGCGGGCTAAGTCTCGTTGAATGTCGTGACTTTGGCGTAAAGCTTCAAAAATATTCATATGCAGACCTCTTGTTTTAAACCGATGCTGGCTGGCAAGTGATGTCACTGGCTGACGCAACGCTCGGTTTTATTGTCGGTTTTTAATTTCAGTTTTTAGCTCTAATTACTGTATAGGGCATGGCGCTGAAATCCTGCAAAGATTTGTATAAAAAGCTTTAATTGACTCACCCAGTTTATTCAAGTTATGTATCTGAACAGAATTTAAAGATTTAAAACCCGTTTCGGTACCAAGCGTTTTTTATCTGTAATTTCAGCCAAACCTAAACACTTCTCACCGTCAAAGACCAACACTTGCGTTACGGCAGGATGGTCAATATTACTTTCCATGCCACGACTAAAATATTCAGCGCGTCCTTCAGGGACTTGAATGTGGAGAAAATGCTGCACAGGCGCATACGCAGGCAGCAATAAAGCCTCACGCTCTGCTTCACTTAAACTTTCCAAATATTCAATGCTGTAGCTCGGAATCAGGTCAAAATGTCCCGTTTTAATCCGATGTAAATAAGTCAAATGTCCATAAGTGCCCAAGGCTTTAGCAATGTCTTCACCTAAAACACGAATATAGGTGCCTTTAGAGCAAGTCACATCCAAAGTCATGCTCTGTTCAGTAAAAGATAGCAACTCAATGGCATAAATGGTGACTGGACGCGCTTCGCGTTCAATTTCAATGCCTTGTCGTGCCAACTCATACAACGGACGCCCTTCTTTTTTTAAGGCAGAATACATCGGCGGAACTTGCATAATATCGCCCTGAAATTGTGCCAATACCTGCTCAATGCACTCTTGGCTCAATGCAGGAACTGCCTGCTGCAACAACACTTCCCCTTCCACATCTCCCGTGGTGGTGCTATGTCCCAATTGAATGGTGGTTTGATAGCGTTTCACCGAATCGAGTAAATAGTGCGAAAACTTGGTTGCTTCGCCCAAACAAATCGGCAGTAAGCCCGAAGCCAATGGGTCTAATGCCCCCGTATGCCCTGCTTTTTGCGCCCGATATAACCAGCGCACTTTTTGCAATGCTGCATTGGAACTGATGCCCAAAGGTTTATTCAATAAAAATACACCACTAATGGCACGACGCTGGATTTTAGCCGCAGATGATTTCATAGCACACATAAGTCAAAGCAAAACTGCGCCATGGTAACAATCTGCCGCGATAAATGACAACATTTCTAGAACAGCGATTTACTTTTATGGCATATTTAGGCACTTAGGATTAAAAAAATAAAATGGATATACAGGTGCATTGCAATGCAGAAACATAAAATATGGATTGTTTTAGGCGTAGTGATACTGCTCATTGTAGCTTTGGTGTATTGGCTGATGCCACAATCAAACTCTCCCAATATATCGCCCCAACAAAGCTCACATAATGAAACAGCTCAAGCGTTGAACCTGCAGCAAGCCATACAAAATAACCCTGCTGCAAATTTTTTAAGCCCAAGTCAACAGGACACCGAAGTCAATTGTCAGCTTAAACTCGATGCAAGTCATCGTCTGACTGTGAATGAGCAAACCCGTAATTGCTTTGAATATTTTATTACCCAATATGGCGAAAAAAGTATTGAACAGATTCGTGGTGATTTTAAAAGCTATATTCAACAAGGACATAAAGAACCTGCCTTATCGCAAATTTTAGATTTATGGCAGCGTTATTTGGACTATCGCAACGCGCTTGGGCAACTGCAAGCACCGAATTTAAATCAGGAAGATCCACAATATTACCGCAGCATTTTTAGCAGCATGCAAAATCTGCGTAAACAATATTTTTCAAATTATGAAATCGAAGGTTTATTTGGTACCGAAGATGCCTATCATGAATATACCTTAAAGCGCATGGCCGTCATGGAGAATAAAAAATTATCCGAAGCTGAAAAAGCACAACAATTGCAGGAGTTATTTAAACAATTACCTCAAGATTGGCAGGAAAATTTAGAACAGCTGAACACCTTACAAGATTTACGCAGCTTGACGGCCGCAATTAAAGCACGCGGCGGTTCTGCTGCTGAAATTCGCCAAATGCGTTTAAATTTGGTTGGTCCTGAAGCCACGCAGCGTTTAGAACAACTCGATGGGCAGCGCAGTCAATGGAAATCACGAGTCGAAGAATATTTAAATGCACGCGATCAAATCATACAAAGTGGGATGAATGATCAAGCCAAGCAACAAGCCGTGAAGCAATTACGCGGGCAGCATTTTCAAAATCCACAAGAGCAATTGCGTTTAGAAACCTTTGAACAGGTACATGATCAGGGCGGAAAACTCCCCTTTGCCGATTAACATATTGCAAAGAACAATTGGGGTATTCAATGTGCCCCCTTTTTTATGTATGAAAAGCTGTTTTGAATCCACTTACCACAAAACTATAATATACAAATGTCTATAAATATTAAATAGATATCAAGATGCATGTAGATTTACAAATCTCTGGTGCAATACGCAATAACTGTCCCCAAATGATATGTTTTTTCTAAATTACGCATGAAAAAATAACTAAACGTACAAAAATTAGTCGAGGATGACTCACAATAACATGCCGTAAGCAACGGCAATTTACATATCTGAGCTTTCAGGAGGGAAGCGTCACTTCACTTGTAATAAAAATAAAGAACACAGGATTGTTTTATGACCATCATCTCTAATACACGGACAATTTCATTAGCTATCATTGGCTGCTTACTTGGCCAATCGGTGCGACTCAAGCGGCTCCAAGCGTTTTGCCTATTCAGGAACAGGCCAAATCTGACTATACCAAAACCAAATATCCATTGCTCATGGTGCATGGTTGGCTGGGCTGGTCACGCATTGGCAATTTGGATAACGATGGCATGGTCGCACGTTATAGCACTCACATTACTAGACGATCTATGTATGCTTGAAATTCAAGTGCATAAAGACCTTTTAAACTGACTGATATTTCAACAACCTTTCATCATTCGGAACTTGCAATATTGCAAATCTCCTGAATAATGACAATTGACAATAAAAATCGTCATGCTAGGAAAGCACAATAAAATAGAGGATATTATATGAAATATGGATTATTCATTGCAGGCTTAATTGCGGCCAGTACGATTAGTACCTCGCACGCATCCAATGCAGAACAGGTCAAATCTAACTTCGTCATCTCCAGTTATGCCAAAACCAAATACCCTATTGTGTTTACTCACGGTATGGCAGGTTTTATCAATATTGGCGGCGATCAGTTAGGTGTCGACTATTGGTACCAAATTTTACCCAATTTAGCACGTAACGGTGCCAACGCTTGGGCCACCCGTGTATCTCCTTTTAACTCATCGGAAGTCCGTGGTGAACAACTGGCACAACAAGTCGATGAAATTCTTGCAATTACAGGTGCAAGCAAAGTCAACCTAATTGGTCACTCACATGGTGGACCAACCATTCGTTATGTTGCAGGCGTGATGCCGTCTAAAGTCGCATCGCTGACTGCTGTCGGTTCACCAAATAAAGGCTCACCTGTGGCTGATTTTATTTTAAAAGTACAAGGCACACCACTCGAAAAGCCATTAATGGATATGGTCAATTTAGTTTCCAAAACCATCACTTGGGCACAAGGTTTAGACCCAAACAGCTATCCACATGATTCGTTGGCGAGTGCAAAAAGCTTAACTTTGGCTGGCTCAGCACAATTTAACAGCAAATTCCCAATGGGTATGCCAACGACGAGTTGTGGTGAGGGCGCTTATCAAGAAAAAGGCATCCAGTTCTACTCATTTACGGGTAATACGGCTGTTACCAATATACTTGATCCAGACTCAGCCATGCTGGCGAGCAGTTTATTGATTGATAATGGCCGTGATAATGATGGTTTGGTATCACGTTGCAGTGCCAAATTTGGTAAAACCATTCGTGATAACTACTATTGGAACCACTTGGATGAAGTCAATCAAGTCCTGGGCATGAAAGATATCTTTGCCCCAGATCCTGTCGATGTCTACCGTCAACATGCTAACCGCCTAAAACTACAAGGTTTATAAATTCAAATAGCACACATAAAAAAATGCGCCTAAACGGCGCATTTTTTAGCTGTAACGCAAAGTTAAAATTAACCTTGTTTACGTGCTGGTAATTTCTCACGAATACGTGCAGCTTTACCAGACAATTCGCGTAGGTAATAAAGTTTAGCACGACGAACGTCACCACGACGTTTCACTTCGATTTTCGCAACGATTGGAGAGTGAGTTTGGAAAACACGCTCAACACCAATACCGCTAGAAATTTTACGTACTGTGAACGCAGAGTTCAAACCACGGTTTTTCTTCGCAATTACCACACCTTCAAATGCTTGAAGACGCTCACGATCACCTTCTTTTACTTTTACTTGAACGATAACTGTATCGCCTGGTGCAAAAGCTGGAATGTCTTGCTTAAGCTGTGCATTTTCAACAGCTTGTACTAAAGGATGCTTACCACTCATGGGGTATCTCCAATATGTGTGGGTCAGAAGAGGTCTGAGATCCACTGGGGCTAGAGGCTAAAGCGCATAGACCCGATTAACTTTCCCTTTATGCTTGACCGCTTCAAGACATAAAGAGCCTATTTAAGTACTTAATTTACATTAAGCAGTTTAGTTTGCTCGAAGCATAGCTTCTCGCCTTGCGCTCGGGTAAAGCAATGCTTTACTCACCCTCGCTCATCTTTTAGCCATTTTTTTTGCTGCTTACTCAACTCAACTTTTTCAATCAACTCAGGTCGACGTTCTAAAGTTCGTTGATAACGCTGCAAAAAACGCCATTTTTCAATATTGGCATGATGTCCCGACTTTAATACTTCAGGGACATCCAAACCTTCAAAATGGTCTGGCTTGGTATATTGTGGGCAATCTAACAGACCATCCACAAATGAGTCTTGCACATGAGATTGTTCATCCGACATAGCACCCGGAAGTCTCCGGATAATACTGTCTAACAACACCATCGCAGGCAGTTCACCGCCCGATAACACGTAATCTCCAATTGACCATTCCTGATCTACATAGTTTTGGATTAAACGTTCATCGACACCCTCATAACGACCACACAGCACAATTAATCCGTCATATTGAACAAATTGTTGTACTGCAGTTTCGTTTAAGGTTTTACCTTGTGGTGACATATACACCACTGGCACATGAACTGCACCCGCTTGCTGTGCAAGGTATTTGGCATGTTGGATTGCTTGTGCCAATGGCTCAGCCATCATCACCATACCTGGACCACCACCAAATGGACGTTCATCCACTCGTTTGTAGTTGCCCTGCGCATAATCGCGAGGATTGATACAATGAATTTGCATCAGATCACGTTGTGCTGCGCGCCCGCTAATACCGAAACGTGTAATCGCTTCAAACATTTCAGGAAAAAGCGTAATGACTGCAAAAAACACCGCAGACTCCTCTATTTTCCTGCTATGTGAATCCTGAAAGGATTAATAATCTACGCTCCAATTCACGTAGATGCGACCCGCTTCGAGATCAACGCGTTGTACCACATCTTTATGCCATGGAATCATACGCTCTTCACCATCGACACTATCGGCAGTTGCGCGAACCACCATCACGTCATTGGCACCTGTTTCAAACAGTTCATGGATTTGACCAAGGTTTACTTCTTGTTCGTCATCGTTCAGACCTAACACCGTTAGACCTTTTAAATCAGACCAGTAATACTCGTCCACACCTGCTTGAGGCAGTTGCGCTTTTGAAATCCAGATATTTGCGCCAACCAAGTTGTCTGCTGCGGTACGATCACTCACACCTTTTAAGCTGACAACCAAGCCTTTGCCATGTGGTTTCCAACGTTTTACATCGACAGTTTGCCATCCTGCTTTGGTTTCAATATACCAAGGCAGGTAGTCAAACATGTTGCTCATAGGTTCTGTATTGGAATAGACCCAGAGCCACCCATTTAATCCATAAGCTGAACGTAGCTGTCCAATCTGAATACGATCTTCGGGCACATTCTGTGTTGGTGTCATGGGCTACCTACTACTTAATTAAATTATGCAGCAGCTGCAGCTTTCTTTGCTTGAGCAGCTAAAGAAGCAACACGCTCAGACGGTTGAGCACCTTGAGCAACCCAGTGTGCAAAACGGTCAGCATCTAAACGAAGTTTTTCTGCTTTACCTTGCGCTGTTGGGTTGAAGAAACCAATACGTTCAATGAAACGACCGTCACGCGCATTGCGGCTATCAGTTACAACGATTTGATAGAATGGACGCTTTTTAGCACCACCACGAGTAAGACGAATAACTACCATGATACAACCTTATAGTTTTTACGGATTATCCCTGCACCGACCATCGATACATTTCAAACCCCTTTCATAGAGGGCAATATTCTACGCTAAATTCCGCACGAGGGAAAGATAAAAAAATGATTTATCCACAGTTTTGAATTTGGAAGTTAGCGACCATCCCAATTTGTAGTGGCTGACGGCACACAGGCAGTCCCACTATTAATATCGGTTCCTTTGGTCCAACAACGCTCACCACGATAATTTACAACCAAATGCCCATCACCTTGTTGTGCTGATCCAGCAATTGGAGTTGCTGTTAACGTCCACGCTGATGATGTTAACGCTGAGGGAGTACCGCCCACAGGGCTTAAACTTACAGTATATAAAGCTGTCCCCTGTGTCGGATAAGCCGCTGCTATTCCCACATCACTAGTTGTTGCACCCGTTACCTTAAAATTAGCAATTTTGTAGCGTTGAATTTGACTCGCAATTTCAGTCAAGTTGGCCTTCATATCTGCTCGTTTTGTACGACGTACAGAGTCTTGATAAGAGGGATAGGCAATTGCTGCTAGAACTGCAATTACCGCAACAACGATCATTAACTCAATAAGAGTAAAGCCTTTTTGCTGTATTACCATGCCTCTCCTCCAGTGCCACACCCTGTATAACTAATGTTTTCAGCAGTCAAATTTTTACACCGAATTCCAGTGCTTGTAATTAAGTAGTTATAATTTTTTGCATCTGTTGTCGTCGCTTTTAACACCCAAGCATGACCCGCAGCATCTGTTGCATTTAATAATTTAGTCGTATTTGTACCATCTTTGAGTTCAAAGCTATAGGTTCTAGGGGTACTTAATGTTTGAGCAGAAAAATCAAATCCCTTATAACTAAAATTTCGTGCTTTATGCCGTTCAAGTAATGTCGCAATGCGCTTCAACTCTTGTTGTGCTTTCGATGTCTCTGCTCTACGGATATAAGCTTGATAGGATGGAATTGCGATTGCTACGAAAATCGCAACAATCACAACAACGACCATGAGCTCGATTAAGGTGAAACCATTTTTTTTCATAGATCACCTATTATTTTTCATACCAACGTTGTGCAATTAATTTAATAGTCGTTGCATATTGATCATTTAAATTATTACCAATAATCGCACCACCAACTAAACGTGTTGTTCCATCACCACCACTCGCAATCGCATGGTTTTGAATCCCTGGTCCATGATCGTCACTATAGTTCGTATTTGTGCGACTTGGATAGTCTGCCGCTGAACATTGACCAAATGGCATACAGAAGATTTGTACTTTACTTACCCCTTGCACACCACCACCACACGCACCCGTTAAACCTAAACGACTTGCATCATAGCTACTCACATACAGGTCATAATCAATTACGGTTGGTGAGTAGAATATCTTTTCATGTTGAATTTTCGTACCACCTGGGAGTTTATAATACCAACCCGATGAGGTTGCATAAGGTGCAACCAATGCTGTCATGTTATCCTCGGTCTGCTGGAAACGATTCGCCATAGTGAGTTCATTGATCGCAAGTGAACCAGTCGCACCCACTGCTGCATCTTGAGTATTCATTGTACTTGCAGTATATAGATCAGAGCGAGTTACGTCTTTATCGTAAATCGTATATAAAGCATCATAGTGTCGACCCGAATCATATCCAGCTAAAGGATGACTCAAATTCCCACTACCAATCGAAATGCCTGCAAATAAATTACCACTTGCACTGTCTTCAAAAATCGCAAACGATGGCGCAGCGTAGAAACGTGGGCTCGTTCCACCCGAAGCATGCATATTCATAATACGAGTTGAACGTGTTGCAAATGCACCACTGGTTGACGCGTTATTATTCAGATCAATGCGGAAGACTTGTCCACCTAAATCACCAAAATAAAGATGATCGACTAAACCATCATTATTGCGGTCGGCAGTTTTAATTTCACTTACCACACTGTATTTCATATTGGCATCTTTCAGCGCAATCACGCCGGAGTTGGTTGTAGCAGCCGTAGTAGCTGAAGCTTTATTACTTGCCCACCACAACAAATTACCTGCATCCGCACCATCGGCACTAAACATATACACACCCGCACCAATACCATTGTCTTGGTCGTAGGTATCACTTTCATATCCTCCATTATTGGCTTTACCTGTGGTACCGCCTGCGTCATAACCGCCCCCCACAAACATCACCATTTTTCGGCTGCCTTGCCAGTTTACCCAAGCAATTTTAGGTTTCGACCAACTTTCACCCATATAGCTTAACGGTGTTCCTGAAGCAGCGGCATCTGGATTAATATGGAATTTTAAAGATGGACTACTCATATCTGTCAGGTCAAGCGAGTAATAGCTACGACCACCCATACGTAAACCACCATAAACAAACTGCTTACCCTTGAGTGTCGTTGTACCTGTCGTAGTTTTCCCCCTACCGACGGTTAAAGTACCATCCGCCTTAGGTACATATTCGGTATAAGCCGTCCACGGCGCATCTATACCATAAAATAAATTTGCTGTTCCACCTGTGGTTTGATTAGGGGTTAAGAAAGCTTTACTTTGGTTTTCAACCATTTCATTTGGAACGAATGCAAATATTTCCTTACCACCACCATTGGTTGAGGTGTAGTCATCAGCTTTCACCACATGCAATAAACCTTGTGTACTACCAAACAATACATAATCTTCACGACCACTCGATTCAAGCTGTTTGGTCGAGGCGTTATAGGTCATTTTACCTTCATTCGATAGTAATAACGGTGAAGAATGCATGACAGCACCCAACTGACGTAAGTCTAGCAGGGATATAATATCTGTGGCTTTTGGATCACCAACAGCCGAACCACCCGATACATAATTTTTACGTTCAATACGTGTAAGTGAACTTCCTGTACTTGCAACACCACTGGTAATGACACGATTAGTTAAAAGTTTACGATTTTCAACCGTAACCCCTGCTAACACCGAGGTGCCGAGTGGTAATTGTGATTTCACCCCGCCCATACGTGCATAAAGTTCACTGCCCCATGTATTTTCATCACCCTTAGCAATCGCATCAACTTCACTTACATTAGGTGCCCAATAGTCATGTGTACCTGTAATCAACCGCCCAAGTTCATCTGTTACTGCTTCTTTTTCCTCAGCAGCACCAATAATAGTGCTATTTTTACCAACTAATCGACCTAGATTATTCACATGGTACTTTTTCATATTCCCAGCCCAAAGCTGACTTCCTACAGTGGTTGTCTTATTCGGGGTTGGTTTAAATTGAGAAAAGTACGCATTACTTTGTACTAGCACAGGATTTAGCGGGTCTTGTGGAATAGTTGGTGCACCAGTAGTCATATAAGGAATATCACTTTTTGCGACATCCGCAATAAAGCGTTTAATCGTATCCGTTAAGGCATTCGAATCCTTTACTGAATAATATCCACCACCACCTTTCACCCCCGAAATTGCCGCTGCCCCTTTATTATTAAATAATTCTTTTTCATTATTGGTTGCTGTTGCCGCAATTTCATCGGTGACGCGTTGAATCATCTGTGCAGTAGTTAAATTCGGGTCATAGTCAGATAAATGTTGCGAAAAATCAAAGCCCGTACCGAAACTCACCACCACCGATTTCACAGGCATGGCTATTTTCGCCTTACTGGCGGCTAACAAGTCCGCAGCTTTACCCACACATTTCCAGGCTCGCCCATCTGCAAGATTACCCGTCGTTGGACAATCCGTAGAATTGACCTGAAAACCAGACTGCAATACACTGTTTAAGTTGGTTTGTGCAACATCCATTTCTTCATGTATAGGCACTCCCGCGGTCAAAGAAAAAATGCCATAGCCTGAACATTGATCAGCAGCAAGGTCTCCGCCATTCTCATTGGTGAGCAAAGTTTTAGCGGCTACGCCATAAGCCTTTGCCACAGGTACAATTTTACTTTCATTCGGGTTACCCATAGAGGGAGCGATCTGGTGAATCCTAGCATTTAATACATCACGCCCATAGGTACAACCTGTAGAATTATCTACAGTTCCCGTTGGGCAATTGATCAATTTACTACTATCAGATGGATCAACTTTATACCAGCCTAATGGCACAGGGCGTTGATTTTGAGTAGTTCCATAAAGCGGAAATAAACCAAGCCCCAATGAAACTTTATCACCTAGTTCTGGACTATTGACTACCGCGTATAAACTACGTCGCACCATGGTATAGCGGTCAAAACACTTATAAGATGTTGGAGTTAAAGCTTGTGAATAAACTTTTTCGCACCGAGCCTCAATCGCTGTCTTATTTAAATTACTCGCATTGCCAACTGGATACGGTGTCGTACAGTAATATTCATTATCCGTATAAGAAATACCATTAAAAACACGTGTTACGCTTTGAGTAAAATAATTATCGCTACCACCAGGACAGGTCATTCCTTTACCAAAATCTTCATAAATTGAACCTGGCGATTGTGATCCGCTTGGAGGTGGCGACATAAATGATGAGTTATCCAAATTCAACATCACCCGCGCCTTACCATCCGCCGCATTAGGAGCTTTATAAATTTCAATATCGCTGGCATTGTTCGCCGTTACACACAGCATTAACGTGGTTAATACTGAGAGCTTAAATGTCATTATTTTTGCTGTATTTTTCATGGTTTAATCCCTCAACATTAAGTACGGTCAAAAGCTTGCGTTAAGTTGTATTCGGCAATTTGCGTATTTACTGGCACACCCAAATCTTGCAAACATTGCGACACACTTTTATTCATGCCTGTGGCAGGTGTCACACCACTCGGAATGACCACCTGATTCATGTGTGTAGAAAAACAATTATTAATATCTGTATCGTTTGCTGTGCTCATTGAAGGTACAATTGAAGTCGCAGTAACCAATATTTTTTCTGACTTATCAATCTTGGCAGACTCCGCGTCGGTTCCTCTTTGCATATGTTCGAATGCCCGATCTAAATTACTTGAGGCATCGGTATTCACCTTAATTGAAACTTGAGTCATGACCGCTTTACGACCACTGGTAAAGAAATTATTACTGCTATCCATCTTACAATAACCATCTATACCTAACTCGCTGTTATTTGGATCTGTTCCCGATACCCATTGCATAAAGCTCACCCTAGAAAAGTCATAAAAGGTGCTTGCTGTGCCTCGATAGCAAAACACCAACTCCTTACCCTTATTGGCATCGCTTTTTACCAAACCAAATAATCCATCATAGGCCGTGTTTCTTTCAATAAGATCAGGGTCTTCAACATTAAAAATTGCAGAATCGGAGTTTTGTACCAACAACTGCTGTGCTTGGCTACTCGTGGCAATATTCAAGGCGGTCAAACTACTTCGGATGGCTAATGTCCCAATCACAGTAATAATGACCAATAGAATTAGAACAACAATTAATGTCGCACCTTCTTGTTTTGTTTTCATTATTCTCGCTCCCCAAGTGCATTGCGTAATGCAATCGTTTGTGAAACCACCTTACGAATATATTTTGGATCAGACATAGTTTTTAACTTTACAGCTTGATCTAAAACCTGAAATGTTTGATTAGCCTTAATAACACTATCGCCACCTATTGATTGTGTGGATCGAGTCAGAGCACCCAACTGAATCGATACTATTCTTGGGCGTGGTGCAGTTAATGCTAGGTATGAATCTATTGGAAGATAGCGATGTGTGCCATTTGCAAATTGCACGCCTAGCAGCACCCTAAAATAATCCACCCGTTTCATAATAATTTCACCAGAACCTCCATATCCCACTATAGTATTTGGAGTATTTAAAGCGTAATAACCTGCATCACAAGCCAACGCCAAAGGAGAGCCTTCGTTACTTGCTTTATTGTTATCTGTTCTTAAGAAATAGCGCTGCACCACCATATGCAGACCCGCGGATTTACTAAAGCGTAGCTCTTGTCCTTCACAGTCAAAGCCACCGACCAGTTCATCATCGGTCTCATCTGTAGGCGTATTTTTATTGTCTAAAGTGTATTGAGGTAAATACTGGATTACTAACTGGTCACTACTTATCGCTGTACCACCACTATCCACAACATTACTGGTTAAATTACCTTTCGAAATCAGATTAGCATCAAGTGCCGCAGAGGACAGATATACATTGCTTTTGGGTTCTGTATTCGATGAGCTTAAAACCACGCCACCATAGGGTGTTTGATCATTAATTGCGGCTTCTTTGACATTTAAATTGGTTAAGCGAATATCCTTAGTAATATAATTTAGTCCAAAATTCGCATTATCTTGTAGCTCAGATACTCCTTTTTGCATCGCGACGCCTTTTTGCCCAGTTAAAAACAATAGGATTGAAGCCGCGACCACGATCAGCCCCAACGCTAAAGAAATCATGAGCTCAATTAAAGTAAAACCTATTTGTTTTTTCTTCATTTTAATAGGTCTCCATAATTACACAGGTCGAGCTAGGATTATAGGAAGTCCCATTGGTACAGTCGCCACTACCAGTACCATCCGTCGCACTGGTATCTCCCCAAGCAACATACAAGCAATTTCGACCATCATTATTACCAGCACAAGACAATATGTTAACTGTCATCCCCAAGTCGGCCGCTTTCCCTGTGACTTGAGACACATCAAAATCAGCCAAATCTGCAGTACTGCACGCATTGGTCATACAGTTTGTATTGTATGCAACCTGATTCGCTGCAGTAGCAGTTTGGGCTTTATAGGCAGCCAGTCCATCGCGATTTGCTCGAATTCGCTCCGCTAAGTCGCGCGCAATATTGATCGCTTGAACGCGATTTATTGCTTCAGATGTTGCCTCTACAGCCCGATATTGCAATGCAACAAATCCTAAAATCCCAATTGCCAAGAGCAGCAAAGCCACTAAAATCTCAATTAAACCAACACCCTTTTGACTCGACATTATTATTTTCATGAGCATGTTCCCTCAGTAATCTGCTGAATGGTGCCCATTCTCGAAATACTCACAGTTCTTGATAATTCACCAGATGCCTTCTCACAGATAGTAAAAGACGTATCCGCTGTTGCACTCTTAATTAAACCGGTAGCTAAAAATGTAATACTTGTTGGTGAACCAGTTTTCAACACTGCTTTACCTTCTGGCATCCAATTTAATTGCGTCAAAGAATCAGCAACCGCTGAAGTATTTAGTTGCACAGTAACTTCCCTACGCTCTAATGCTGCTTTTGACCTTGCTTGAACCAGTACATTGGCTAACTCTTGCGTACTTTTTTTTAAGTTTTGCTTTAGCAACATATTGCTGAAAGAAGGCACAGCAATCATTGCGATAATCGCCATCACCGCAATCGTCACCATCAACTCAATTAAGGTGAACCCGTTTTCTTTTTTTCGCATACTCCCCCCAAGACACAAACTTTGCCCTATTAAAAATAGTAACCAACAACTTTACAAAACCCTCACACTTCAGGATAAAAGGCATAAAAAAGCAGATAACCATCATTCAACGGTTATCTGCCTATTTTTAATAACTTTTTTAAAATTTAATATGCTTCGCAGTTTAGGCCTGTGTTACAGGAATACGTAACTCTTTGGGCAAACTAAAGGTAATATTTTCTTCACGTCCAGCCAGCTCTTCAGGTGCTGTTGCACCCCAATCCTGTAAGCGTTGAATCACCTGTTTAATTAAAATTTCAGGTGCAGATGCGCCCGCAGTTACACCAATTTTTGTATTTGCTTTAAACCATGCTTGGTTTAATTCATCGGCATTATCCACCAAGTAGGCTTGTTTCCCCATGCGTTCGGCTAACTCACGTAAACGGTTTGAATTCGAGGAATTTGGAGAACCCACCACCAACACTACATCACACTGACTGGCCAAGTCACGTACAGCATCTTGACGGTTTTGGGTGGCATAACAAATATCGTCTTTGCGTGGTCCCTGAATATTCGGATATTTTTGGCGCAAGGCATCAATCACTTTGGCAGTGTCATCAATCGACAAAGTTGTTTGCGTCACAAAAGCCACTTTATCTGGATGCTGAACCGCAAGTGCAGCCACATCATCCTCATCTTCTACCAAATAAATTTCACCACCATTTTTCTTGTCGTACTGTCCCATCGTACCTTCAACTTCTGGGTGGCCTTCATGCCCAATTAAAATAGCTTCGGTGCCTTCACGCGCATACTTAGTCACCTCAATATGCACTTTGGTGACCAATGGACAAGTCGCATCAAACACTTTTAAACCACGACGCTCTGCTTCTTGTTGTACTGCTTTAGATACGCCATGCGCACTAAAAATCACAATGTTGTCATCTGGCACTTCATCTAGCTCATCAACAAAAATTGCCCCGCGCTGACGCAAGTCGTCCACCACAAATTTATTGTGTACCACTTCGTGACGTACATATATAGGTGGGTTAAAACACTCAAGGGCACGATTTACAATCGCAATTGCTCGGTCTACACCTGCACAAAAACCACGTGGATTCGCCAATACAATTTCCATAGAACCCTCTATGTTGAAGTTAAATAGGTGGGATGTTTAAAAATTTATGCCAACAAAAGCCATCTTGGCTATTTTGTTTAAGGGGCGCCTACTCTAAAATAGAGAAGATATTTTATCATATCAGGAAAAATATCATGTCGGGTCTATTGTTTGTCGTTTCTGCCGCTTCAGGAACAGGCAAAACATCCCTCGTTAAAGCCCTGCTTGAGCGTGTGAATAATTTACACGTTTCAGTTTCTCACACAACACGCGGTCAACGTCCCGGCGAACTCGATGGTGTGCATTATCACTTCACACAAAAACAAGATTTTATCGACTTGGTAAAACAAGGCGGTTTTATTGAGTATGCTGAAGTGTTTGGCAATTATTACGGCACCGCGCAAGCAACGGTTAAAGAGCAGTTAGCCAAAGGTCACGATGTGTTACTGGAAATTGACTGGCAAGGTGCTCAACAAGTACGCAATCTTTTTCCTGAATCGAAGCAAATTTTTATTCTTCCACCAAGTCAGTTTGATTTACGTGAGCGCTTGTCTAACCGTGGCACCGATGCAGTCGATGTGATTGAGCATCGTTTGGGCTGCGCAGTAGAAGACATGCAGCAATATGTCAATTTTGACTATCTGATTATTAATGATGACTTTAATAAAGCCTTGCACGATTTAGAAGCAGTGATTATTGCCAATCGTTTGGTGACAGCGCAGCAGGCACATCGTCATCAAGCCTTGATTCAAAAGTTAATTAGCCCACCCAGCGCGTGATTAAAACTTGAGTCTATAGGCAAAGCACCTTATACTGCACAGTCTGTTTAAATTTACTATTCGAACGAGAATTCTTATGGCACGCGTTACCGTTGAAGATTGTTTAGACCATGTAGACAACCGCTTTGAGCTTGTACTAGTGGCAAGCAAGCGCGCGCGTCAATTGGCACGTCAAGGCATTGAGCCAACTGTAGAGTGGGACAATGACAAGCCAACTGTAGTGGCATTACGTGAAATTGCTGTGGGTCATGTGTCTAAAGACATTTTGAAACAACGTGATCAAGACTATCAAACTTCAAGTCTTGACCTCGCACTTTCAGCAAATAACTTGAATTTAGATGGTTTTTCTTTCCAATAAGAACCACTTTCTGAAAAAGCCTAGTATTTTACTAGGCTTTTTTGTTGTCTGAACTTTAATCTTGCGCTAAAAACCATTATAACATAAGGAGTAAGACCCTGTTTATTAGTGCCAAATTTATCACTATTTTGGCATGAAAAAAATTGACAAGTCATGCAATATGCTTTTCATTATAAGGTCTAACTGTAGATTCGTTATCACTTGTATTTTAAAGGGTGTTATATGCCAGGCACGATGGTCAGCCAAGCCAAACAACAGCTTCAAGCCATGATCGAACCTTACCTAAGTGTAAGTGATGTCGAACAGGTGCTTACGGCTTGCGATTATGCTGAACATGCGCATGATGGCGTGACCCGTAAAAGTGGTGAACCGTATGTGTTACACCCGATTGCGGTGAGTTGTATTTTGGCACACATGCGTTTGGATGCCGACACGCTCATTGCTGCGCTATTGCACGATGTCATAGAAGATACCGACTACAGCAAAGATGACATCACAGAAAAATTCGGACGTACCGTTGCCGAACTGGTCGATGGTGTAACCAAGCTTAGCCATTCGAGCGACAAGGAATACAACAAAGCCGCTTCGTTCCGTAAAATTCTGCAAGCAACCTTACAGGATCCACGTGTCATTATTGTGAAACTGGCAGACCGTTATCACAACATGACCACATTAGATGCGCTGCGACCAGACAAACGCGCACGCATCGCCCAAGAAACTTTTGATGTGTTTGTACCGATGGCACGTATCGTGGGTATGAATGAAATGGCGGATAACCTTGAACATCTGTGTTATCAAAACCTAGATTTAGATATGTATAACGATGTGCAAGCCGCCCTTTTGCAAACCAAGCCAAAACGCTGCGAATACCAGTCTAAATGGGAAAAAAACCTTGCCGACCTGCTGCAAAATAATCAAATTACAGGCCGGATTAAAAAGAAAAATAACAATATTGAATTACTGCGCCACTTTGTTAAAAACGATATTGATCTACAAGAACTGACCCACAGCCACGCCTTTGAAATTATTTTACAAAGCATTGCCGACTGTGACCGTTTGGCCGATATTTTACGTGACAGCTTTCAGGTCTTGCATTATGAAGATCATATCCGTCGCCCACTGCCAGGCGGTAACCAATCGCTCATGATGCGGCTAAAAGGTGAACAAACCACCTTATCACTTACCATTCAAACTGAATTGATGCGTAAAGCCGCACGTTTTGGCGTAGTCTTGGGTGAAAACGCACCACAAGCCTGCCGTTCTGCCATTCAAGCCTCTATGCAAAGCTTGAACGTGTTGATTGATGGTGAATGCGCTAAAACTACATTTAGCGATTTACTGGATTATCTACACCAAGAGAAAATTCATGTTTATACCCCGCACGGACATTTACATGAATTGCCCCAAGGTGCCACCGCAGTTGACTTTGCCTATGCAGCCAGTTTGTTCTTAGGTAACCATGCCGTCGGTACAAAAATTAATGGTGAAAGCAAACCACTTTCCACACCACTCACCAGCGGGCAAGTGGTCGAAATCATCACCGATGTTTTAGCCACACCCAACCCAGATTGGTTGAGCTTCATTAATACCCAAAAAGCCCGTCGAGCCTTACAGAATATTCTGCGTGATCAAGATATTGAAGAGCAGCGCTTGGTGGGTCAGCAAGCGCTTAACCGTGCGCTGAAATTATTTAATCACTCGATTCAAGACTTGACCGAAGCAGATTGGTTAAATGTGTTGCAATGGCGTCATATCGACAGCAAAGAACGCCTGTTCGAACAGATTGCAGTCGGAGATTTATTGCCACAGTTGGTGGCAAATCACATTTACGCACTCGATCAGGACAGCAGCGAACATTCTGACCGTCTGATTCAGGGCACAGAAGGCATTGACGTGAAATATGCGCACTGTTGCAACCCTGTACTGGGCGATCCGATTCAGGGTAACTTGTCACGCCGTGGCTTGATTGTGCATCGTGCGCGTTGCAACAACTTACTGCATGAGCAACATCAACATCCTGAAAATATCATGCCGCTACAATGGACTTCGGAAGATGTAGATGACGTGAGTTTTACGGCTTATCTCAGCATTGATATGGATATGAATGACGAACAAATTTCCGATTTGATCTATCAATGTCGTAAGGCCAAAACGGGAGTAGAAATGGTACGCAGCCACGATGGCAAAACCTATGTGAATATTGTAGTGAATAACCGTAAGCAAATTGCCAAAATTATTCGTGATTTGCGTATGCACTTCGGTTTCCCACGAATTAGCCGTTTAGCGCGCCCCATCAGCATCGCAGAAGAAGCCAAAGCTTGTTAATTTAATGTGGCTACATAGTTTGACTGTGCCGCACCTTCACCGATTTTGCATTATAGACTCATCAGGCTACTGAAATGCAGTCGGATGGTCTATGATGTTCATACATTATTTTAGGAGAAATCAATGTCTCGCCAAGTCATCCATACTGAAAATGCACCTGCAGCAATTGGTACTTACTCTCAAGCCATTTTAGTGGGCAATACTGTTTATTTATCAGGTCAAATTGGTTTAGACCCATACAGCATGGAATTGGTAGAAGGCATTGAAGCGCAAATTCGCCGTGTGTTTGATAACTTAAAAGCCGTTTGTGAAGCGGCGGGCGGTTCTTTGGCCGATATTGCCAAGCTGAATATTTTCCTGACGGATTTATCACACTTTCAATTAGTCAACCAAATTATGGGCGAATACTTTGCACAACCATACCCTGCGCGTGCAGCCTTAGGTGTGGCTAGCTTGCCTAAAGGTGCTTTAGTTGAAATGGATGGCGTGGTGATTATCAATTCATAAGTCATTATTATTCATATACTTAAAAACTAATAAACGATGCCACCTATTGAGTGGCATTTTTTAATTCAAAAACTCAATTACAATAAATGACTTTTCAAATGATTTTTATTGACAAACGATAATAATTATCAATAATAACTCTTATCTTATTTCAATTATTGTGGTTGCATTCATGTACGTTTGCTTATGCCGTGGTATTACAGATCAAGACATTAAAGAAGCCGTTGCCAATGGTGCAGAGAGCTATCGTGAAATTCGCGATATGTTTGACTTGGGCACGTGTTGTGGTCGCTGTGCACCTGAAACTCGCGCTATCATTAGCGATGAAATTGCACAAATTGCATCTCGTCTTGCCGTAGCTGCCTAAAGCTGACGTTTTATTGCTCTCCCCACATTTAAATATTATAATTTATACTCAGTGTTTCCTCTCCCGCTTTCGACTACAGCGGGTTTTTATTGGCTTACATTTCTTCACACCACCTAGCTAATTGTTTTTGATTGCGATTTTCATTTGCGGTCTGGGGTCTATTTATACTTCATCTATGTTTGCGACTACGCATATTTTTTAGCTGATATAAGGCATGGGACAGGAAATTTAGTCATTCTAAATGACTGGCACATAACGCAATAGCAGAAAAAAATATGCTTGTCCCCTTGCGCAGCAAACAAAGCAGTGCTTTGTTCTTGCTCATGTGGCTAAAACTTTCTCAGATTGCGTTATGAAACTTGGCAATAGTCTCGCTATTCCCTGCGTTTCATGCTTTACGACGTATACGTCTCATGCTCAGTTTTAGCCTACAGCGCAATCCATTTATGAAATATAAATAGCCCCTAAATCACTCGCCATTTTGCCCAGTCTTGTTTAAGATACAAATATAGATTGCCTTAAGCTGTTTAAGGCAGAAATTGTTGATGGAGTGCTGCAATGAAAGGCAATCGTGATGTGATTAATCAACTCAACCAAGTTTTGTATCATCACCTGACTGCAATTAACCAATATTTTTTGCATTCACGTATGTTTAATGATTGGGGCATTGAACAACTCGGCTCGGCTGAATATAAAGAGTCGATTCGTCAAATGAAACATGCTGACAAAATTATTGAACGTATTTTATTTTTAGAAGGGCTGCCAAATTTACAACATTTAGGCAAATTATATATCGGTCAGCATACGGCTGAAGTGTTGAAATGTGATGTGCGTAAAGTCCAAGAAAATATTGAAGCGATTCAAAAAGCCGTCGTTTTGGCAGAACAACAACTGGACTATGTAACTCGTGATTTGGTTCAGGAAATTCTAGAGAAAGAAGAAGAGTATCTCGACTGGGCAACGACACAGCTTGATTTGGTTGAAACTGTAGGCATTGAAAACTATATTCAAAGCCAACTCTAAGATTCATCTCGCTTCAATCGCACAAAAGACTGGTTTTTCCAGTCTTTTGTTTTTAGGGTTTGGTAGAGGTTTTTAGTTCATCTTAGGTCATGATTGAATCATGCTTTTAAAGTAAGAGATAAAGATTCATCCGCTGGGATTCTTTGAACTTATGATATTTGCTGGAACGTCAATTTTAAACCCAATGCATTTGCCACTTTACTCACCGTCACAAAACTAGGATTTCCCTGTTTTCCAAAAGACTTATATAGCCCTTCGCGGCTTAAACCCGTTTCTTGTGCAAGTTTAGTCATGCCATACGATTTAGCAATATCACCCAAAATATGCGCAATATATACAGGATCATCCCCCGCCTCTTCTAAAGCCGCTTCAAGATAAGCCTGTCTATCTTCATCAGTTTTAAGATGATCCTGTATGTCCCATTTTTTTAACTCAACAATCATGCTTCACCTCGTATTTCTTTTGCCAGTTTCAGTGCTGTACGAATATCATTTTGCTGTGTAGATTTATCTCCACCTGCGAGCAAGAGCAAAATTTCACTCCCATGCTGCATGAAATAAATACGGTAGCCAGGACCAAAGAAAAATCTCAATTCAGATACATAATCACCAACAGGTGAAGTATCACCCAAATTTCCCAGTTCTACCCGACGCAAACGAGCATTAATACGTGCCTTCGCTTGCGTGTCTTTTAATGAGTCAAACCATGCAGCATAAGATTGAGTGGTTATAATTTTATACATTTAATTGTAATCTATAGTTTACAGTTTAAGAAGTTTATTTTTGTTGTCTAGCTCAATAGAGCTTAGCTAATTGCAAAAATGCGCAACGCTTCACATAAAAATACGCTATTGATACTTCTGCTTCACTTGAGCCGCGATATCTTTTAGGCTGAGTGTACTTTCGCCACTATTCTCGCCTGCTTCAATCGCTCGCTTCAAAGCTACAGTTTGATTTTCTTGCTGTTCCAATAATCTTAATGCAGATCGCATCACTTCGCTGGTTGAACCATAACATCCAGATTCAATCAGTTTGCTCATAAAGTCATCGAGTTGTGGGTCAATTGTTACACTCGTAGTTCTCGCCATTAGCATGCCTTATTGTATAAATAGATCATACAGTTCTAACATAAATGCCTTTATCTGAGCAAAATTTCAACGCTACTTCAATTTCACACATGAAATCAATTTCATAATGAATACCCCTCTCTTTTTTAAAGAGAGCTTGGGAGAGATTTTCAACATTGGTATCTTCAACCTTAGCGATGCCTTAGTCAATTGACGATATTTAACGCGCTTGTTAATATAATTTTTGTATAGTCGTCAGGCTGAGTTCTTCTTATAAGTCTGCATGAGCTTGGTAATATCTATATTTCAAGAAAATAAATAAAAACAATGTAAAACAAATATTTATACAAAAAAATCAACCATTTACCACAGCAAGATGATTCAAAATCAGGCTGAGTTGAAATTGTCTTTTATCTAACACAACAACATTCCATCAATGGAATATAAAGAGTATAATAAATCATGTGGGATGTCGAATATACCGATGAGTTTGAACAATGGTGGGAAACTCTGACAGAGCAAGAGCAAATATCAATTGCTGCTTCAGTAGAACTTCTTGAAACTTTTGGTCCAAATCTAAAATTCCCACATAGCAGTGGAATTCATGGTACGCAAAAGTACGATCACCTGAGAGAATTAAGAACGCAACATCAAGGTCGCCCACTTCGTACCTTGTACGCTTTTGACCCAAGACGTACCGCAATTTTACTGATTGCTGGTGATAAAACTGGCGATGACCGTTGGTATGAGATCAATATCCCTATTGCAGAGCGTCTATATGATGATCATCTTAATCAATTGAAAAAAGAGGGTTTAATCTAATGGCAAAAAAATTTACTGCTCTACGTGCAAAAATGTCTGCCGACTCCCAACAACAAGCACACCAACTTGCTCAACAGCACATGAGTGAAATGCCTTTGCAAGAGTTACGTCAAGCACGCGGGCTATCACAAAAAGTCATGGCCGATTTACTTAACGTTCAACAACCTGCAATTGCAAAATTAGAAAAGCGTACCGATATGTATGTTTCTACTTTACGCAGCCATATTGAAGCAATGGGAGGTCAATTAGAAGTGATTGCACGCTTTCCCGATGGCACAGTAAAAATCACGAATTTTTCAGAAATTTAGTTTATGCTCTGAACTCTCATCTACAAGAAGGACTTCTCCTTGAGGCATGAGTTTTTGAATCCGCCTCCTTGCACCATACATGGCTCACCTTTTTCAAATCCCCCTCAATCCCCCTCAATCCCCCTCAATCCCCCTTTGATAAAGGGGGAAGCTTGAAAAGCATGTTTGCACAATAAATAAATTTTATGATGAATGTTCCCCCCTTTTTTAAAGGGAGGTTAGGAGGGATTTTCACCATATTTGGCTTATATTTTTTGAATCCCCCTCCTTGCGCCATATATGGCTCACCTTTTTCAAAGGGGGAAGCCACACAAGCATATTTTTTTAAATAGAATACTTAAATCAGCGTGACGCGGCCTCATCCAATAAAGTCGTATAATCTACATTGACCTGCCATAAAGTGCTTAACAACCATAATTGCTTTTTGGCTTCTGCTTCATAACCGTTAAATGCTAATACGCGTGCATATTTCAATAAATCGTAACGGGTTGGATAATTCAACACCATTTCATGAATATCCTGCAACTGTTCAGGCGTTTGTAGGCTATACGGATTTAAACGAATCCACGCAATGCGACGGTTAAATTCTTCCAGTACAAAAATACGCTCTTGATTGGTAATTTTTTCAGGCGTTTGTTCATAGCGTACCGACTGATTCAATTTAGGCACCATCACCTCATAATCACGATAAATCAACATCAACAACAATGCGCCAAGTACAAAAGTACTGCGTAAATAAATTGCAGATAAAGTGAAGCTTTTGAACACCAGTTGTGATTGAACCATGCCGATAATAAAACCTACAGGCAGCAAGAAGTAGGCATAGTTTTGTGGGAATTCCAGCATGGCATGTACGCTAAATGCACCGACCATTAAAATCCCCACAACCGATTCCGCCGACTGGGTATATTTATGCAACTGGTAACCCCAATAGCCCAGATACGCCAAAAATGGCACGCCGAGTATCACACCATTCCAAAGTAAAAAGTCTAAAATAAAATTGTGTGCGCTACGAATCCACACAGGACCTTGCACAATTTCGCTAATCGTGACATACGCCACACTGGTTTGATGCCAACCATAGCCCCACCACGGTTGATGTTCAATCGCAGCGAGCATTTGCTGCCAAATTGCTAAGCGCGACATATCACCTGTAGCGCGTTGTACCACATCACGAGATTGCACCGAAAGGTCTGCACTTTGTGAAAGCAATTGACTAAAAGCAGGTGCGATAAAAATTAACCCGATAAATGCGGCAAACCACAGTAAGCTATAGCGCCATTTAATCCGCATCACGCCACGGTATTGTTGATAGCTCAAATAGATCAAGAGACACAGCGACGCCAACCATGAAGTCCGTGATTGACTCAGTACCACACCAACCAAAATCATGGCAGCAGCAATCACAATCCACACAGTTTTGAGTTTTTGTTTTTCATATAAATATAAACATGCCATAAGCGACATCACCAAAAAGGTCGCCATATTATTCGGTTGGGCGAAATTGGCATAAGGGCGTTGTCCAATTTTAATATCCACCATCATTGGCAGGTATTGATCGAGTGTGAGCCACTGACAAATTGCCATGAATGCGGTAATACTTCCCACGCCAAGCAGCACATAACTAAAACCTGTAAAGATGCGTTCACGTTCGCTGTTATTTTGCGTGAGGTTGTAGCCAAAAATAATTGCCAACCAAAAACTGAAGATATACACACTGCTGAGCAAGGCTTTGTCAAAGAAATAGACTAAGCCTAAACTCCACTGAATGAGTGGAACACTGCACAGTGCCAGTAAGGGCAGGCTGATTTTTGGTATTTGTGATTTTGCTTTAAACAGGCTGGCTGCGAGAGCAAACAGGGCAAAAAATGCATAAAGTTCACCTGTATAAGTGACCCACGGGCGGTAGTGAATGGGCAATAGCCATGCAAGGGAGATGAGGATGGCAGCCAAAAGTAGCAATGCAGATTTCATAGAAAAAATAGACCAAAAAACTGGCCCTATCTTATATTTTTTTAGGCAAGATGATAGTGCTTTGTGTGGCAAGTTTGATTGGAATTCTGCCAGTTTTAAAATGGGATAATCGCATGGGGAATACTGAAATTCCCCATTTTTTACTCAAGATGTTATTGCCACGGTCTGAGGTCTACTATTTTGATGATGCTTGCAGTCTGGGTTACGCTACACTCACCGAGTTTTTTTATTTTATTCAAAAATCACGCACCACAAGTTTTACAAGAACACTCTCATATTCAGTTAAGTCATGCTCAGTTCGAGCAATTTGTTTAAGTATGTCAAACTCAAAAAAAGGTCCCTACCCGATTAAAACAGGCTACCCAGCTTTTAGATAAAGAAAATTTTTAAGGAGCAGAAATGAAAGTCATTACATGTGCTGAGCTGCAAGACAGTTTAGCGGATATACTCGATTACGTTATAGACGATCATTCACTCGTACTTATTAATAGAGAAGATAAACAAGCCGTGGTGATAATAAGTCTAGATGATTGTCATGCCTTTAAAGAAACAGCGTACCTACTCAAAAGTCCTGCCAATGCAAAACGGTTACGCGATTCAATCGCGCAAATTGAAGCAACTGAAACAACGTGTCATAAACTCAGTAAAGAGTGAGATTGAGATGCACTTACAATGGCAGAAATAGCACCCTCCTATACCCAGAAAATTTCAGCGATAGACTCCAACATAAAGAACGACATCACAACACCCAAAAAGAAAGAAACGACAAATACGTGATACAAATCACACAATGACAATGTTTGTCTAATACTCACAATTCAACCTGACAATAATTGTCACTTTTTAACAAAAATATACAGTGAAATTTATAGTCTGAATTTTTTTATGTATAAGATGCTGTTTTTCTGTGTAAACTGTCTATAATAAAAGTTGGCACGTTTAGTGCTACTATTAAAATAGCTTACAAAGCTTATAATTAAATTAACAACATTTGTGGAGAATGTTATGAACGCACAGAAAGGTTTTACATTGATCGAGCTGATGATTGTGGTCGCTATTATTGGTATTTTAGCTGCAATTGCGATCCCTGCTTACTCTAACTATACTGGTCGTGCTCAAGCATCTGAAGGCTTAAAAGCAACAACTGGTTTACAAGCAGATATTGGTGTATTTGTTAATGAATATAACAGAGCACCAAATACAGCAGATTTGACTGCAAGTTCTACCCCGCCAGGGGCAGCAGCTTCTATTGATTCAGCTGCTAAAGCTTTAGCTGGTAAATACTTCAGTGCAGGTAAAGTTACTGTTACTAATGGCGGTGTGATTAATATTGAATTCGATGCAGGTGCAAACTCTGGAAAAGGATTTACATTAACCCCTACTCTTACAGGTAGTAATCAAATCTCTAAATGGACTTGTGCACCTTTAACAGGCAAGGAAATTGATAAAGCACGTTTACCAACAAGTTGCCAACAATAAATTAAATAAACGCATCAAATTTGATGCGTTTTTTTTAATTCAAAATTTTCTAACAATAGTGAATTAAACTTTTCGAGCAGTTTTTCATAATCTTCCTCAAGCTGCTCATAAGCACTTTTCACAGCTTTGGTCTTAGTTTTAGCCTGCTTAATCCGTTGTGCAGGCGAAAGAACATTTTGCCCCACTTCCTGTACTGCTTGCTCAATTGCCTCCACCAGTGCTGCATGACGGCTCTTTTTAATTGAACCCCGTTTACGCCCTGCTTCAAGTGCTACAGTGTCGTTATTAATTGCAGAACCTTTAGGCAGAACCTCTGGTTTGTTGGCTTTTAATCGCTCTAAAGCAGCGTAATAATCATTAAGTGCACTCATATTTTACACCTCAATATTAATCGTTCTAATTTTTTGAATCATTTTGTTTAAAGCCAAAATCTCATTGTCCATTTGCGCGTATAGCAGACTGTTCTGTACTTGCATATCTCGCTGTCGTTGTAGTTGCTGAACCGCTTTTGGCATTTTTTCAGCACTTGTTGCGTCAAACACAGCATGGGCACAACTCAAACAACTGGTAATCGCAGTAAATGAAATTTTTTCGCAAGCATCAGGATTAGTATAAGCACCCAAAAGACTCGGTTTGTAAGCAATTTCCCCTTTTTTCATACGCTTGATGGTTTCATCACGGTTTGGAAATACTGTGAGTAATTGATCGCGGTCTTTTTGTAGCTGCAAATAGGTTCCTGCACCACCAAATAGCTTACTAGAGCTATTAATCACACCCTCTTCAAATTGCGCATAAGAATGCACTAAACGCTGATATTCCAGCTCTTGTATAAATTCCTTTTGGCTATCACCGGCTAAAATATTTGGAGCAAATACCGCATTATTACGGCAATACAATGTCTAAGACTCTGTTAGATGCTTGAATTGGACTGACAAAACACCTAAACCAATAACTCCTGAACAAGCGCCAAATCAGCCCAAAATAATCGGCGCATTGCCCAATTCATTTTGCTGATCTAGCAGCTGGCGGTCATAAAACACATCCAAAATTTCACCAATTTCTTGCACGCCTGTGATTACCGCTTGCCGATATTGCTGCTGTGCCAAACCCTGCACAATATGTGTACAGACATCATCCCACACCTGTTGCGTGGTTGCTGTTTTAATGCCACGGTCAATCACAATTTCTACTTTGCGTTCACACAAATTCAGGTACAGCAAAACGCCGCTGTTTAGTTCAGTATCCCAAACACCCAATTCTGCAAATAATTGGCGTGCACGGGTATGCGTATCTACCGCATACGCCAACCGCGAGGGTAAACAACCTTCAATCACCACCTGAATTTCACCCACATGCCCATGCTCGGCAACAGTCACCGCTTCTGCAATTGCATGTTGATCCTGCGCATTAAAAAAACGTTTAGTGGCAGGTAAATAAAAGAAATGCTTCAGCCAACGCTTTACACTCGGACGCGCTGCAATCTCCATTTTCGGTTGAGTAATAATTTCTGTTGTATCTGTTGTGGTTACCATGATCCTGATGCTCCTCCCCCACCAAAGCCACCGCCTCCGCCGCTATAGCCACCGCCACCCAAACCGCCGCCGCCAAAACCACCGCCACCACGTCCGCCTCCACGCCCTGCAGAGGACAAGAAAATTTGGAAAATGGTCTGTGCAATGGCAGTGATGAGTAAAAAGAAAATTCCCGCGCCAATCATTAAACTGGTGATTAAGCCGACACCATTGACTAAACCTGCCACTGTTCCTGCTACGGCAGCGGTTGAAGCACTTAAGCGTTTTCCGACAATAAGCGAGCCAATCACCCCTGCAATTAAAATAAATAAAGCGCTGCTCAAGGTTTTTTCACGCGCCTGTTGTTCTTGCAGGGCTTGTTCCTGACGTTGCTTCAGTTCTTGCGCCGCCTGTGCAGCAACTTCGGGGTCTAGGTTTAAAATCCGTTCAATTTCTGCCACGCCTGCATCTATGCCTTGTGCATATTGCGCTTGTTTAAAATACGGCGTAATGCGTTGGTTAATAATACGACTGACCACAATATCGGGCAGCACACCCTCTAAACCATAACCTGTTAAAATTTGAATTCGGCGGTCATTGACTGCAATTGCCATCAACACACCATTATCTTGCTTGGCAGAACCAAGCTGCCATTGTTCTGCGACCCGCATGGCAAAATCAAAAATATCCTCCTGCCCTGTGGTCGGTACAATCACCACCCCAATTTGTGCTTTGGCTTGTTGATGTAAATTTAAAATCCGCTGGCTGATTTGCTGTTTTTCTGCAGCAGTGAGCAAATTGGCTTGATCGACCACGGGCTGATTCAAGGTCGGCAAAGCACGGATGGATTCACCCTCTGCCATATCATTGGCAATTTGCGGTTGCTGAACGGGTGTTTCTACAGGTGCTTGCTGAGTGGTAGATGTAGGCTGACGTGAATTTGTAAGATCAGGAATAGGGTTTGCACTTTGAGGATGCTGTTGCTGCACAATTTTACCTAGCACCACAGCTTCGGCAGTTTCATCGGTTGCGGTGGCAACTTCACTATATGCCAAGCAGCTGAAACACATAACTGCCATGAGCAGCAGCATCTGCACTAGATTTATGCGGGTCTTGCTGTGCGATTGCAGCATCCAGACATCCTCCTAGGCGTTATTCAAACGAAACTTTCGGTGCTGTTTGTGCGCTTTGCTCGGCACTGAAGTTTGGTTTGGTGTCCATGCCAATCACTTTGGCGGTCATTACTTGCGGGAACTGGCGTGCATAGCTGTTAAAGTCTTGCACTGTGCTGATGTAACGGTTACGCGCCACGGCAATACGGTTTTCTGTGCCTTCTAGTTGTACTTGTAACTCACGGAATTGCTCATTGGCTTTTAAGTCTGGATAGTTTTCAGACACGGCAATTAAACGCGACAAGGCACTGGTCATTTGCGCCTGTGCTTCCTGATATTTCTGGAATAACGCAGGGTCTTCCAATACCGACTTATCCACTTTTAAGCCTGCGACATTGGCACGTGCCTGAGTGACTTCAGTCAAGACTTGTTCTTCATGTTTGGCATAGCCTTTGACCACATTCACCAAATTTGGCACTAAATCGGCACGGCGTTGATATTGGTTTTGGACTTCTGACCAAGCCGCTGTTACGGCTTCATCTTTCACTTGTAAGGTGTTATAGCCACAACCGCTTAAAGTCAAGGTACTGCTTAAAGCCACTGCAAGCATGGTTTTTTTTGTGAAATTCATAGATTATCCTCTAAATTTTCTTTGTATTTGTTTGAAATGATATCATTCTAACGTGAAATTCTGACCTGTTTGTGTATTTTGTTTAATCGGAGATATCAGCAGACTGGTTACATCAAACAAAAACCTTGAACAGCAGATTGAATTGATATTGAAGTTTCAGCTCTTAAACCTTATATGAATCAAGGATGGCAATATTTTCCACAAGAAGATGAGCTGGATAAAATATCCAATAAAAAAGGACTGAATTCCTTAAAACTCAGCCCTTTCAAGATCTAAGCAAAACAAACTCGTTTAGACATCTAAATAATCTAAAATACCTTCTGCCGCCTGACGACCTTCCCAAATTGCAGTCACGACCAAATCAGAACCACGCACCATATCGCCCCCTGCAAAAATTTTCGGGTTAGACGTTTGGAACTTAAATGTTTGCTGTTCTGCTGCCACTACACGACCTGAACCGTCTACTCCAACATTGGCAGAGGCAAACCAATCTGCAGGGCTGGCACGGAAACCAAAAGCAAGTAATACTGCATCGGCAGCTAAAACTTCTTCTGAACCTGGAACAGGCTCTGGACTACGACGACCACGGCTGTCTGGCTCACCCAATTGCGTGGTCACCACTTTAACACCAGTGACTTTGCCATTTTCACCAATAATTTCAATGGGTTGACGATTAAATAAGAAATTCACCCCTTCTTCACGGGCGTTGGTCACTTCACGGCGTGAACCTGGCATATTGGCTTCATCACGACGATAGGCACAAGTGACTTGCTGCGCACCTTGACGAATAGAAGTACGGTTACAGTCCATGGCAGTATCTCCACCACCCAGTACAATCACTTTTTTGCCTTCAACGCTAATGTAGTCTGCAGGGTCTTTTTCCCAGCCTTGGCAACGGTTGACATTAGCAATCAAGAAATCCAGTGCATCATAAACGCCATCTAAATCTTCGCCTGCAAAGCCACCTTTCATATAGGTGTAAGTGCCCATGCCCATGAATACCGCATCGTAATCTGCAAGCAGTTGTTCAATGCTGATATCTGTACCAATTTCAGTATTTAAACGGAATTCAACCCCCATGCCCGAGAAAATTTCTCGGCGGCGTTTCATCACATCTTTTTCCATTTTAAATTCTGGAATACCAAAGGTGAGCAAGCCACCAATTTCAGGGCGTTTGTCAAAGACCACTGGTTTGACGCCATTACGCACCAAAATATCGGCACAGCCCAAACCTGCAGGGCCTGCACCAATAATCGCCACTTTTTTATCGGTCCATTTCACATGCGACATGTCTGGACGCCAACCCAAGGCAAAAGCCGTATCGTTGATGTACTTTTCAGCATTGCCAATGGTCACTGCACCAAAACCATCATTTAAGGTACATGCACCTTCACACAAACGGTCTTGTGGACAAACCCGTCCACAAACTTCAGGCAACGTATTGGTTTGATGACACAATTCTGCCGCCTGAAAAACACGGCCTTCCGAAATTAGTTTGAGCCAATTCGGAATGTAGTTATGCACAGGGCATTTCCATTCACAGTAGGGGTTACCACAGCCCAAACAACGATGGGTCTGATTAGCCGCCACTTCTGCAGTAAACGGTTTATAAATTTCCACAAACTCATTTTTGCGGACATCGAGATCTTTTTTCTCTGGATCTTGGCGTGCTACATCCAGAAATTGAAAGTCATTATGTAGGCGTTCTGCCATGTCTTTCTCCGTAGGGGGATGTGGATAACGCGACATTTACACTGGGTATAAGTCTAAAGTTATCCACATCTGCCGAATGTGAGTCGTGGATTATTGTGGATCTGCTTGGGTGGTTTTCAACAAAGTCTGCAAGTTGGCAGCTTTTGGTTTTACCAGCCAGAATTTACGGCTATAGAAATCAAACTCATGGCGGATTTTATATGCCCACGCACTGCCTGTTTCTTTAATATGTTCATCTAAAATACGGCACAAGAACTCTTTATGTTCTTCCATCGCTTCAGTCGAAATACGATTCAGCTCAATCAGTTCATGGTTGTAATGGTCAACGAAGTCATTATCTAAGTCCAGTACATAGGCAAAACCACCGGTCATGCCCGCACCGAAGTTATGTCCCACTTTGCCCAATACCGTTACAATCCCGCCTGTCATATATTCACAGCAATGGTCGCCTGCTCCTTCAATCACAGCGAAAGCACCTGAGTTACGCACCGCAAAACGCTCACCTGCCGTACCTGCAGCAAATAATTTACCACCGGTTGCACCATAGAGACAGGTATTACCAATAATGGCAGTATTCTGCGTTTGGAAAGGCGAACCTTTTGGTGGGAAGATGGAAATACGCCCCCCCGCCATGCCTTTACCCACATAGTCATTGGCATCGCCTTCAAGTTTGATATGCAAACCACCTGCATTCCAAACACCTAAAGATTGTCCCGCTGTACCCGTAAGGTTCAATTTGACAGGATGATGTTCCATGCTCAAGTTACCATAACGACGCGCAATTTCACCTGAAATACGCGCACCAATTGAACGGTCACAGTTGCTCACATTAAAGTAATAATCGCCCCCTGTACCTGCTTCAATTGCAGGCAACATCTCTGCAATCATTTTTTCAGCCAAGATGCCTTTGTCAAATGGCGCATTGCCTTCAACCTGACAGTATTGCGCTTTGCCTTCTGCTGCAGGGTGTGATTCTAACAAGGCACTTAAATCCAAGTGCGCATGTTTTTCAGTTTCACCCGGTAAAATTTCCAGCAAGTCGGTACGGCCAATCAAGTCTTTTAAGCTCGCCACACCCAATGCGGCTAACCATTCACGGGTTTCTTCCGCAATGAAAGTGAAGAAGTTGATCAGCATTTGTGGTTCACCAATATAGTGTTCCTGACGCAAATGATCTTGTTGAGTCGCTACCCCTGTTGCGCAGTTATTTAAGTGGCAAATACGTAAGTATTTACAACCCAAGGCAATCATTGGGGTTGAACCAAAGCCGAAGCTCTCCGCACCTAAAATTGCCGCTTTCACCACATCTAAACCAGTTTTTAAGCCACCATCGGTTTGCACACGAACTTTGCCACGTAGGTCATTCACACGTAAAGCTTGGTGCGCCTCGCTTAAACCTAATTCCCATGGCGAACCTGCATGGTGAATAGATGACAGTGGCGATGCTGCTGTACCGCCATCATAGCCCGAGATGGTAATGAAGTCGGCATAGGCTTTGGCTACACCTGCTGCAATGGTCCCAACACCTGGTTCAGATACCAACTTGACTGATACCATGGCTTGTGGATTGACTTGTTTTAAATCAAAAATCAATTGTGACAAGTCTTCAATCGAATAAATATCGTGGTGTGGTGGTGGTGAAATCAAAGTTACACCTGGCACAGAATAACGTAACCGTGCAATCAACCCATTCACTTTACCGCCTGGTAACTGACCACCCTCGCCTGGTTTTGCACCCTGTGCCACTTTAATCTGCAACACTTCTGCAGAGGTTAAGTAAGCAGGGGTTACCCCAAAACGTCCCGAAGCAATCTGTTTGATTTTCGAGTTACGAATCGTGCCATAACGTGCAGGGTCTTCACCGCCCTCACCTGAGTTTGAACGTCCACCAATGGTATTCATGGCTATCGCAATCGCTTCATGTGCTTCTGGCGATAACGCACCCAAAGACATCCCCGCAGAGTCAAAACGTGGCAGGATTTGCTCAACCGATTCCACTTGATCTAAGGGAATGGAATGGTCTGTTTTTAATTTGAATAGATCACGAATGGTCGCAATAGGGCGATTGTTCACGATTTCTGCATATTCTTTAAAATCTGCGTAATTGCCTGAACGCACCGCTTTATGTAAAGCATTGATCACATCTGGGTTAAAGGCATGATATTCCTTGCCAAATACAAATTTCAGCAAACCACCCTGATCAATTGGCTTACGCGATTTCCATGCCGCGTCTGCCAACTTTTTCTGATCGTTTTCAAGGTCGGCAAAGGTAGCCCCCTGAATACGGCTTGGCACACCAATAAAACAAATATTCACCACTTCAGCAGACAAACCCACCGCTTCAAACAACTGACCACCACGGTAAGAGGCAACAGTTGAAATGCCCATTTTGGATAAGACTTTAAGCAAGCCTTTTTCAATGCCTTTGCGGAAATTGCTTTGTGCATAAACAGGGTCGCCCAATAACTCACCTTTGGCAATCAAGTCATTGATCACATCATAAGCCAAATATGGGTACACTGCGGTTGCACCAAAACCAAGCAATACTGCAAATTGGTGCGGATCACGAGCAAAACCTGTTTCCACAATAATGTTGGCATCGGTACGTAAACCGACTTGAATTAAGTGGTGATGCACAGCACCAGTCACCATGACTGCATTGGCCGGTAAATGACCTTCACGGATTTTTTTATCGGTGAGTACCAATAAAGTTTTACCCTCACGCACCGCTTGTGCAGCAGTTTCACAAATCCGTTGAATCGCAGCTTGTAAACCTTCATTTTCAGCATAGTTCAGGTCGATGTCGGCAATTTCATAGCCTTTCCGACCCAAAGTGCGAATCTGATGCATTTTGGAATTGGTCAGTACAGGGCTTGAAATAATCAAGCGGTCTGCATGTTCTGGGCCTTGCTCAAATACGTTTTGTTCACGACCTAAACAAGTTTCCAACGACATCACGATCGATTCACGCAATGGATCAATCGGTGGATTGGTCACCTGTGCAAACTGCTGACGGAAATAATCCGACACATGGCGTACCTGACGCGACAATACTGCCATTGGCGTATCGTCACCCATAGAACCCACGGCTTCTTGACCACTTTCTGCAATTGGACGCAATAATTGATCACGCTCTTCAAAGGTCACCATAAACATTTTTTGTGCGGCTTTTAAGGCATCACCTTTTAAACCCTGATCACACAAATATTCTTCAAGCTCTGGGCTACCTTGTAAACGGATTGAATTTTCACGTAACCATTCACGGTAAGGACGCATTCTTTTCAGATGGTTATTTACATCCTGCGTATCGAGCACTTTGCCTGTAAAGGTGTCCACCACCAAAATTTGACCTGGGCCAACACGTCCTTTAGAAATTACATCTTCAGGCTCATAACCCCACACCCCAATTTCAGAGGCCAAAGTAATGTAGCCGTTTTTAGTGATCACCCAACGTGCAGGACGTAAGCCATTACGGTCTAGCATACAGATGGCATGTCGACCATCCTGAATCACCAAACCTGCAGGACCATCCCATGCTTCCATATGTTTAGAGTTAAATTCATAGAAGGCGCGTAAATCGGCATCAATTGTTTCGACGTTCTGCCATGCAGGCGGAACCAACATGCGCAAGGCACGAAATAAATCCATTCCGCCACCCACCAGAATTTCCAGCATGTTGTCTAAGCTAGAGGAGTCTGAACCTGTACGGTTTACAATTGGGTTTAGCTCTGTCAAACCTGGCAATAATGGATTTTCAAATTTAGGGGTACGTGCCATCGCCCAGTTACGGTTGGCGGTAATGGTGTTGATTTCACCATTGTGTGCCAAGTAACGGAATGGCTGCGCCAACGGCCAACGTGGCAAAGTGTTGGTCGAGAAACGCTGGTGGAACACCACAATATGTGATGCCAAACGTTCATCGGCAAGGTCGGTATAGAAGTCTGCAATCGCTGCAGGCATCATCAAGCCTTTATAGCTGATCACGGTTGAACATAGCGTGGTCACATAAAAATATGGATCGGCAGTCAATTGCTGCTCGGCACGACGACGCGCCAAGAATAATTTGCGGTTAAATTCAACTTCAGTCACACCCAATGGGCAATTGACAATAATTTGCTCAAACGCAGGCAAAGACTGCATGGCGATTTCGCCCAATGCGTCATTATTGGTGGGCACCACCCGCCAAGCTAAAACTTTACAGCCTTCCGCTTCAATTTCTTTAGTCAAAATATTTTTAGCATGAACAGCCAAAGCAGGATCAAGGTTCAGAAAAACCGTACCCACGGCAAAAATTTCACTGAGGGTAATGTCACTTAAGCGTTTTGCTTCTTCGCGGAAAAATTGCTTTGGCATCGCCAACAGCAAACCACATCCATCGCCCGTTTTACCGTCTGCAGCAATACCACCACGGTGGGTCATGCAACTTAAACTATGAATGGCAGTCTTGACGAGATCATGGCTTGCATCACCCTGCATATGGGCAATTAAACCGAAACCACAGTTATCTTTAAACTCATCTGGTTGGTATAAACCTTGAGTGGGAGCTACAGTATTAGGCGATGGCATGTGCATAGCGTACCCTTCTTTTACTTGCCCAATTGGGCCAATTAAACAATCTGTTTTTGCGATTTAACTCAATTTACAACTCTAAACATCAACTTTGAGTAAATGACCTATCTCTCATTTACGCAACTTTTATACTTGAATGTAGCAGGTAAATTTGACAGTTTCGCACAATCATTGAATTTTTTGCGCCAAAATAGGGACAACAACTCAATTCACGCACCAATAAAAGCAAAAACAATGCCAACTTTATTTTTCTTCAACCATGAGCTAAATTTCAGCATTCAGCGCATAAATGTAAAATAAAATCGCTTTTTTAAGTCAAATTCGCACTGTTTTTGTGCACTTGATTCTTTTTGTACACCATGCTGCGCCATTTTAGAACACATTTATTCGGGAGAAGAGTAGTTTTTTTGATCAAATTGGTGCAATTGAGCCAGAATAGCTCAATCCGAATCATAGACAAAATGGATAGAACAAATAAAGGCAAGCGATGGTTTGAATGACCTAAATGAAGCTAAAAGAATATTGGAAGTGTTTAAGATTAGTTAAAAGGGTCGCGCACTTCAGGTTCAGGTGCATCTGGCTGAGTTGGTGCTGTACCACTTTGTGATTTTTGTACATCCACGACATTACCCTCCTGATCACGGCGGGTAATCGTGGTGCTGGTGGTACTATTTTGTGGGGCAACAGCCTGCGTACTCGGTGCAGTCGTTGAGGTTGCAGGTGGACGCGCTAAAACACTTTCATCTATTGTAGGCACAGCTGCAGGACGTAAATTTACTGCATATAATTTGGTGCTTAATCCCATTTCATCTGCCCCTAAATCATTGACATAAGGACGATAATCTGCAAATTGCACCACTACGGGTTGAATGGTTTCAGGAAATTTAAATGGCAATGCGGTTAAGGTTTGTGCAGCTTCACGTTTATTGCCAAAACTGCCATATAGCATCACATATTGTTCAACCTGCCCCTCACCGCTTAAACGGATATAAAACAGCTTGCTCCGATCTGTTTGCTTTTTAATAAAACTTTTAATGATGTTTTCATCACTGACCCGAAACAGTTCAATTGTGCTGTTATTTTTTTGTTCCTGAATAAATTTAGTACCGCGAAATTCAGCCTCATGCAAGCCTGAAGCTGTTAATCGCGTGGTGAGCTCCAAAGGTCGAACTTCTTCTTGTAAACCACCCAAATAGGTGGTTGCAGCAACCTTTTCAGGTTGAATTTGCAGTGCAATTTCAGACTCAGGTTGTTTTTCAATTTCAACCAGTTCCTCGCGGTCAGTCACCGCCCAAAAAATCAGTGCCGCCAATAAACACAGCACCGCGCCCAGCAACCAAATCGACTGTTGAATTTTTTGCCAGTGTGTCCGCAGTGCTGTCATATGCTGCCTTTATGCTTGATTGGCTAAAATTGCCTGTTTCATCAATTCTAAGTCAAACTCTTTGGTGATGATGGCTTGACCCAATTGCTTCATGAGCACCAAACGCAATTGACCATTCAACACTTTTTTATCATGTGCCATATAAGCCAAAAACTTGTCCAGTGGAATTTGCGGACATACTATCGGTAAATTGGCACGAGAAATGATTTTTTTTGTACGCTCTAGATCTTCGGAAGAAATCCAGCCCATGCGCTGCGATAAATCAGCGGCCATCACCATCCCTGTCGCCACGGCTTCACCATGCAACCATTCACCATAACCCAAATAAGATTCAATTGCATGCCCAAAGGTGTGCCCAAGATTCAATAAAGCGCGCTCACCTTGCTCTTTTTCATCATTGGCAACAATACGTGCTTTATGTGCACATGAGCGATATACCGCTTCTGCCAATATAACAGGATCACGTGCCACTAACGCTTCCATATGCTTTTCCAGCCATTCTAGAAACTCAACATCCCCCAAAAGTGCATATTTAATAACTTCGGCTAAGCCTGCAGAAAGCTCACGCTCAGGCAAAGTATTCAGTTGCGACATATCTGCCAGCACCACTTGGGGTTGCTGAAATGCACCAATCATGTTTTTACCCAGTGGATGATTAATCCCTGTTTTGCCACCAACACTTGAATCGACCTGCGACAATAAAGTGGTTGGTACTTGAATGAAGTACACCCCGCGCTGAAAGCTTGCCGAAGCAAAGCCTGCCATATCGCCAATCACGCCACCACCCAAAGCCAGCACTGTACAGTCGCGGTTAAAACCTGCTTCTAGTAAGGCATCAAAAATAAGAGTCAGATGCTGAATATCTTTGTATTGTTCTCCATCAGGCAAAATACAGGTTGCCACTTTTTTGCCCAGTGCTTCAACAGCCGTCACATAGTGACTTAAATACAAAGCTGCAACCGTGGTATTGGTCACAATCATGACTTGCTGTCCTAGAATATAAGGTGCAAGTAATGCTTGAGGCTGAAGATCACTACCAATAAAAATAGGGTAACGGCGATCGCCGAGTTCAACATGTAAAGTCTGCATGAAAAGAGTCGCTTTCTACCTAAGATATTTGCTCTGAAACAATCGTATTTAAGATTTTTTGCGCCAAATCTCGCGCAGCACCCTGATTGGTTTCAATAATATAATGTGCCACCTCACGATACAACGGATCACGCACTGCAAGCAAATCACGTAGTCGTTGTTCGGGATTTTCGACTTGAAGTAACGGACGATTTTTGTCGCGATAGGTTCGCTGAAGTTGAATTTCAACAGGGGTATACAGATAAACAACAATACCGCGTTGTTTTAAGAAGTCACGATTCGGGGCTTGAGTTACCGCACCACCACCTGTAGCAAGTACAAGATTATGCCGTGTGGTTAACTCATCAATGACTGCTGTTTCACGACCACGAAACCCTTGTTCGCCTTCTTTTTCAAAAATCCAAGGAATCGTAGCGCCAGTTTTACGTTCAATTTCATGATCGCTGTCTAGAAATTGACGCCCTAACAATTCCGCCAAATGGCGTCCTACAGTAGTCTTACCTGCCCCCATCGGCCCTACCAAATAGATATTTGGTAGGGTGTCAAACTCTTTGCTTAGCAAGGAGTCACCTATAAATTTTGTTTAAATTAAAAATATATTAATGATTTCTTGAAACACTGTCATTAACAATTCGTGGTGTAACAAAAATCAGCAACTCACGTTTGTTTTCCGACTTAACATCTTTACGGAATAAACGTCCGATATAAGGAATATCGCCTAAGAATGGAACCTTTGTTTGTGAGTTAGCCGTTTGTTGCTCAAAAATACCACCCAAGACCACAGTTTCACCATTATCTACCAAAACGTTGGTATTCACGGCGTTCTTGTTAATCGTGAGCTGACCGGTTGGTGTAGGCGCACCTGGTGAGTCACTGGTGATATTCAATTGCATTTGCACCTTGCCATCTGGCGTTATACTTGGAGTCACATCCAAACTTAAAGTCGCATCAATAAATTCTGTGGTCGAGACAGCATTAGCGCCCCCACCTTCAGAAGATTGGTATGGAATTTGAGTACCCGATGCAACTTTGGCTTTTTGCTTGTCTGCAGTCAGGATTTTTGGTGTCGAAATCACTTCACCGTAACCATCGGCTTGTAATGCAGACAATTCCAAATCTAGCATAAAGTCAGATAAGCTGATTAAACCAAAAGCAATGCGGCTCGCACCTGCACTGGTCACACCTAAATCGACATTCAGGTTTTGTGGACGCTCAATATCATACTTCCAGCCACCTAAATCTTCATTTTTTTCTGGTTCACGCAAGTTCCACAAAGTCGTATCACTACCACCGACCAACAAGTGATTATTGTTGGTGATCCCTTGTGACAAGATACCCCACTTCACACCCATCTCTTTGGTGAAATCTGTGGTTGCACGTACGATACGTGCTTCAATCATCACCTGCTTCACAGACACATCAAGCAAATCAATCATCTGACGAATCTGATCAATTTTAGCGGAAGTATCGTTAATGATTAAGGTATTGGTACGTGGATCTACCGACACTGTACCGCGAGGGCTGAGCAAGCTCCCCACGCTATCACCTAATGGGTCAGTACCTGAACTTGTGTTGGAACCACTACGTGAGTTAGAAGCATTTTTACCGTCAGTAATCAGCTTCTCAATATCTGCCGCTTTAGCATAGTTCAATTGGATATATTCAGTTTGCAATGGCGCCAGTTTCACACTTTGTGCAATCGCTTTGGCTTCTTCTTCTTCGGCTTTAATCAACTCAGAAACAGGCGCAATCCAGATGACGTTACCATTACGACGCTTATCCAAGTTTTTGCTTTTCAGGATAATATCTAAAGCCTGATCCCAAGGCACATCTTTTAAACGTAAGGTAATGTTGCCTTGCACGGTGTCTGCTGCCACCATGTTAATGCCTGTGAAATCAGCCAATAACTGCAATACACGACGCACTTCAATGTCTTGGAAATCCAATGAAATCTTTTTACCTGTGTAGCTTTGTGCTGCACGTGGCTTAAACGGGTTTTTATCGACTGGGCGTTTTAAGCTGATCGTTAGTTTGTCTTCTGCTTGATACGCCATATATTCATAGCTGCCTGCAGCCTGAATAGTAATCACGCCATTGCTGCCATCATTGTGTGCATCAATGGTCGAAACAGGCGTTGCAAAGTCATTGACATTTAAACGACGCGCCAAATGTGCAGGTACTTTATTGCCTAAAGTACGTACCACAATTTTGCTGCCTTGCTGCTGCACATCTACAGGCGTATTGCTACCGAGTAGATCAATCACCACCTGACCTTCGCCTTCACCGCCACGCTGGAAACCAATATTCGAAACGCCTTGCGCACTACGTTGAGCAGTCACGGCAGCCACAGGGGTTGCCGTTTTTGAGTTGATTTTTAAAATAAAGGTATTGCCTTCAACACGCGTGGTGAATGCACCCGCATCTGCCAAATTCACAGTTAAACGTGAACGCTGTGCATCTGAACTTACCTCTACAGAGCTGGCTTCTTTGGTCGCAACAGCAACGCTGTTTTGTTTCAGGGTTTGTTGTGCTTTATCAAAATCTAGAATCAAGCGGGAAGGTTGTTCCAGCTGATATGCAGCAGGTTGAGGTGGCAAACCATTAAACATGACACGAATTTCGGTGCCCTGTCCCGGAATTTGCATGGGTACGATGTTGGTAATGCTGACTTGGGCATTGGCCACTTGCATCACGGCCATTGCGATTGCACCCATTGAAAACTGACGGAACAAATTATTCATTGTATTACCATCCCCAAAAATAAAATCTTTCACACTGTTATTCATTTTTATTCCTTTAATTTATGGCGCAGGCCCAATTAAAACCAAACTTCTTGGACGCTCTACATAACCTTCACGACCATCTGGAATAATTTCGATTAAATCAATTTGTGTAGGTGTAATATTTACTACACGACCATGATTTATCCCCATATAGCTACCACGCTGGATACGCTCAATTTCACCGTCTGGTGTTTGAATCAGTGCCAAAATTTTACCATTTTGACGCATACTGCCTTTCATGGTCAGTGACTCAAGTGCGTAATTTTCCAAGGGTTGTAACTGGCGAGCAAGGTTCGGATAAACGCGTTTCCCTGCCATTATTTTAAGCTCTGCCGCCAATGAACTAGGCATAAATGGGCTTTTGAGCTGGTGTGCTGCATAATTGAATGTTGGCGCAGGCTCAAACACGGGTGCAGGCTCAATCGGCAATGGTGGCTGATTACGGATTTCAGCCATTTGTGCATTGACTGCATCAATTCGAGAATCACAACCTACCATTAACACAGTTGCCAACAGGGCTAACGAAAGCTTTTCAATTTTCATTACTGTGCCCCTCCAGCAGTGTTAGCCGCAGTTTGTGTATCTGCACTGCCTACATAACGATAAGTTTTTGCTTGCGCTTTATAGGTTACTTGCGGAATATCAGTTTTCTTGTCTGTATTTTCAGTCGCTACAATTTCAAAGTCGTGCATGGTCACAATACGTGGCAATGCTGCTGTACCGCTCACGAATGAACCAAAGGCATGGTAATCACCTGTTGCTTCAATTGAAATTGGCTGTTCGATAAAGAACTCTTGTTTAATCTCGTTCTCTAAACGAATGTTTTTAAACTTTAAACCTGAATTCACGCCGGTCACGTTAATATCTTCAACCAAGCCTGGAATTTCAGTTTCTTTTGGCAATTGTTCAAGTTGTTGATTAAAGTTCGCTTCCATTTCTTGTAATTGTGCTTGATATTGCTGCAAATTACGCAATTTAGAATCTTTTTCGCGGAACTCATTTAACAAGTTTTGTTCTTGTGCATGTGCTGCTGCAATGGCATCTAACTTTGGCTTGATCACAACAAAATAACCTAAAGCCAAAATCAGGAAAGTAATAAAAATCCAGCAGGTAATTTTGACCGAAAGCGGCCAAGCACCATAATTGTTTGGATCTAGGGTATTGAACTGTTGAAAAAACTTTTCAACAGTCATTTTCTTTTTCGGAGCAACAGCAGCATCCTGATTTACTTCATCAAATTCATCGAGACTCATTGTGCTGCCCCCGCTGCTGATGTTGGATTAGGTTCTGTTGGTGTTACTGGAATTGCAATTTCTTCTAAATCTGAAGTCACTACAAAAGTACCGTAACTTTCCTCTACACGAGGAACCACAGAGCTTGGTGCTTTATCTTTATTTTCTTCTTTGGCTAAGAATGAATTCATAAATGCATTGCGGTACCAAGGCGATGCTTCCAAATTACGCAAGAATTCAGCCACAGTATTTGGACTTTCAGCCTTGCCTTCAAAAGTGAATTTATTGCCTGTACGACTCACTTTGGTTAAGTACATATTGCTTGGTGTCACACGTACCAATTCATCCACTAAACGCACAGCAATCGGACGCTGACTTTGTAAACCCTGAATCAGCTTCATGCGCTCAACAATAGCATTACGCTGTTCTTGCAAGCCTTCTAAAGATTTTAATTGTACATCTAGGTTTTGGTTGGTGCTGATCACCAATTGATTGGCTTGTTCTTGATCTTGTAACTTCGCGTTATAGAAGAACCACGCTAAAGCCACCAATAACGCCCCAACAGCCGCCGCTACAATACAAAATACAATAAATTCTTTTTTTCGTTTTTCTCTTAGCTCATCGCGCCAAGGGAGTAAGTTAATCTTTGCCATTAATCAAAACTCCTCATTGCTAAACCACATGCCACCATCAATGACGGTGCATCACTTTCAATTCTTTTAATGTCGATTTGTGGAGAGAAGCCCATTTGCAAGAATGGATTGGCAATGGTCACACGGTAGCCCAGTTTTTGCTGCAACAACTTCGCAAGACCTGGAATATTGGCATTCCCCCCTGCCAATAAAATGTGATCAATTTCATTAAATTGTGAAGAAGAAAAGAAGAACTGCAATGAACGTGCAGCTTGTTGCACCACCGCTTCTAAGAACGGCTCGAGCACTTCTACATCGTAGTCATCTGGCAAAGTACGGCTTTTTTTGGCGCGCCCTGCTTCTTCATACGACAAACCATAACGGTTTTGAATTTCTTGTGTCAGCTGTTTACCGCCAAAAGTTTGCTCGCGGGTATAAATAATTTTGTTATTTTGTAGCACCGACAAGGTAGTCATGGTATGACCAATGTCCAAAATACCAATGGTGTTCACACCCATTGGTAGAGTATCGGAGAACACTTTAAAGGCATTTTCGATGGCAAAACTTTCGACATCGGCAATTTTTGCTGTCAAGCCGCCCAAGTCCAAAGCTTCTACTCGTGCTTCTACGTTTTCTAAACGTGTCGCAACCAGCAACACATTGACGCGGTTTGGATTAGCCAAACGGTCTGGCTGGACTTCAAAGTCTAGGCTGACTTCATCTAATGGGAATGGAATATATTGCTCGGCATCCATACGAATTTGAACTTCACGCTCATCGCTGGTCATATCTGCATCCATTTCAATGATTTTGGTAATCACCATTGAGGTTGGAATTGCAAATGCTGCAGATGTAGATTGCGTGTTTGCTAAGTTCAATGCACGTTCAAGCGCATCCCCGACTGCTTCTGGATTGAGAATGTTTTTTTCAACCACACTGCCTTCTGGAAGTGGAACCAACGCATAGCTCTCGACCCAGTATCTACCATTCTTCACAGAGAGTTCTAATAACTTAACAGAAGTAGAACTAATATCTACACCTATTAACCCCTTACTTGGCTTACGATATAACCTACGCACAATAATACCATTCCTATTATTTTTTTATCCCCAAAAAAATTTAACCTACTAATGCGCGCTGGTCTATAATTTTTTACGGATACAATAATTCATCTAACAATCCGTAAGTCTACTCGCTATACTGACCAGCAATTAGTTTGCTATTAGCTCTTATTAAAACGCACTTGTTATGAAAAAGCTATCTTGTTCGGGTCGTGTTCATCCATTTTTTTTGATCATTATAATAATTTTGGTCGCAATACCGATGGGTTTCTATGGCATGTATCTCTATATTGCCCCATCTTTGCCAGAAATGACCACCTTAAAAAAAGCGCCATTATTAAAACCGTTGCAGGTTTATAGTGCCGATAATGAGCTGATTGCTGAGTATGGCGGCAAGCTTTCTGTGCCTGTCGATTATGAAAATATTCCTGAAAAATTCATTTTTGCGTTCTTGGCAGCTGAAGATTCTGCTTTTTTTGAACACAGTGGAATCAGCTTCAAAGGTTTGGGACGCGCGGTGAGCGAGGCGGTAACAGGCTCCAATGTGCAAACGGGCGGCTCGACCATTACCATGCAGGTGGCAAAAAACTATTATCTCAGTCCTGAACGCACCTTAAAGCGCAAACTTACCGAAATCTTTTTAGCACGTAAAATTGAACAAAACCTGAGCAAAGAAGAAATTTTAACCTTATATGTTAATAAAATCTTTTTGGGTAAAAATGCTTATGGTATCGCGGCAGCTGCCAAAATTTATTACAACAAAAGCCTAGAAGAACTGTCGATTGCACAAATGGCGATGATTGCAGGCTTACCTAAAGCACCTTCACGCTACAATCCTGTCGTCAATCCTGAACGTGCTTTAGAGCGTCGCAACTGGATTTTAGGACGCATGTTGCAATTAGGGTATATCAACCAAAATGAGTACCAAAAAGCGATTGCTGAAACCATTAATTTAGATATGCCAGACCGTAGCATTAGCAATAAACATCCATATATTGGTGAAATGGTACGTGCTGAACTGGTCAGTAAATTTGGCGAACAAGCGGTTGATTCGGGCTATAAAGTTTACACGACGGTAGACAGCAAACGTCAGATGTATGCTGAACAGGCGGTGCAAGAAGGTCTAGAAGCCTATGATCGTCGTCATGGATGGCGTGGTGCAGAGGCACATGACAAACCGCTGAATGAATTTCGTGCTTATGCCAATACCTACCCTGCGCAAGTTAGCAAAGTACTCAATAATTCTTTTGAAGCGTTGATGCAAGATGGAACAACGGTTACTGTACCGTGGTCAGGCATGTCTTGGGCGCGTCCCTATCGCAACGCCAATAGTGTAGGCAATGCGCCAAGTCGTGCGGCACAGATTGTAAAAGTCAAAGATATTGTCCGTTTACGTCCAAATGAAAATAAAACCGCTTGGTCATTAGTACAAGTACCAAAAGTGCAAGGTCAATTGGTCGCAATTAACCCGAATAACGGCGCCATTGAAGCATTGGTAGGTGGATATAATTTCTATCAATCCAAATTCAACCGTACTTTACAAGGTTGGCGCCAACCAGGTTCTACCATTAAACCTTTTGTGTATGCACTGGCTTTAGAGCGTGGTATGACACCATATACTATGGTCAATGACAGTCCAATCACCATTGGTAAATGGTCACCACGTAACTCCGATGGTCGTCATTTAGGCATGATTCCGTTACGACGTGCACTCTATTTATCTCGTAACACGGTTTCGGTACGTTTATTACAAGAAGTCGGTATTGAGCGTACCCGCCAACTATTCATGGATTTTGGTTTGCAGGAAGATCAAATTCCGCGTAACTACACCATTGCATTGGGTACGCCACAAGTTTTGCCTATTCAAATGGCTACGGGCTATGCCACTTTTGCGAATGGGGGTTACCGTATTCAACCGCACTTCATTAACCGTATTGAAGATGCTTATGGCAAGGTGATTTATCAAGCCAATCCTGAATATGCGTGTATTGCTTGTATTAACACCAAAGAACAAACGCTTGAAAGTGCCGAAGCCACCACGCCAGATGATGAAGTGATTGAAGTGACCAATAAAAAACTGGCTCAAGCGGAACAAGATCCAAAATTATTGGCAGAGCGTAGTCAGTACAAACAGGCACAACGTATTTTAAAATCTAGCTCGGCATATGATATGTCCAATATTTTACGTGACGTGATTCAACACGGTACAGGACGTGCTGCGCTGAGAATTGGTCGTGGTGATATTGGCGGTAAAACAGGAACCACCAACGATGCCAAAGATGCTTGGTTTGCAGGTTTCAATGCTAAACTGGTGACTGTAGCTTGGGTCGGCTTTGACCAACCAACCACTTTAGGACGTCGTGAATATGGTGGTGTCGCAGCGCTGCCAATTTGGACAGATTTTATGGGCAATGCACTCAAAGGCACACCTGAAGCCTGGGTCAGTTTAGACAGCAAAGCCAAAGCGCCACAACGTGAACTCAATCAAATGAGTGCAGAACAGCAGCTGGATTATCGTGCTTCACCGCCATTGGCACGACCATTGTATCGACCTGCACCTGTTGCGCCAGTTCGTGCGCCTGAGCTTGATTTTGACGATTTACCAGGCGAGGAAGTGTTAATTCCTGACAACGCCGCACCGCCTGCCATGCAAGCGCCAAACAACAGCCCTGCCAAACCGAATACAGCACCCAAACCTGCTCCCGATGCCTTAGAAAACTTAATTGACGAAGTCTTGTAACAACAGACAAGCAGCCATAAAAAAAGCCCTCTTACGCAAAGATGAGGGCTTTTTTTATGGGCTATTCAAACTTACTTTTTCTGAAACAGATAAATTTGATGCTGTGCTGTCACGTCAAACTGGGTTTGCTGTTCCAATGTCTGACGGCGCTCTGCTTTGGCTTTATAGACATAAGGTGTCATAGCAATTAAATGAATTAAATCGCTTTGATTGAGCTGTAATGGTGTTTCCACCACACTGGCATCAACCAAATCAAAGGCATCTTGTAATTGGGTGATAAATTTTTCAGGCTCATGTGGCTTTACCTCTTCAAACAAAGCTTGACGCATCGCCAATAAATGCTCTGGCGCAGGCGTCACCACTAATAAATAGCCTTGTGGTTTTAAGACTCGCAAAATTTCCTGTTGTGGAATTGGGCTAAACAAGCTGCTACATAAATCAATACAATGTTCCAAAACAGGCAAAGTTGCCCCTGTCCCCACTACCCAAGTCACTGCGGGATTCAGTTTTGTCGCCACTTGTACGGCATTCTTGGCAATATCCACCCCGACACATTGCAACACCTCACCTTGCATAGCAGCAGTGTAGTAGCCTTCGCCACAGCCAATATCCAGCAAATTTTCGATGCGTAAGCTGCGAATTTTTTGCACCACTGCCTGTTGCAAGGGTGCATAATGCCCTGCACTTAAAAATGCGCGACGCGCCTGTACCGAAGTAGCTGTATCCCCTGGATTTTTACTGTGCTTATGCTGCACCAGATGCAAATTGACGTAGCCTTGTTTTGCAACATCATAACTGTGATTGTTGGCACAACGCCATGTTCGATCGTGCAGTTGCAATACCTGACGACACACAGGACACATCAGCAAATTCATCATTTTCTCCAGAGTGGACCACATAAAAAAGTCGGCGAGTGCCGACTTTTAAAATTTTCGGTTGGATAGGCCTAACGTAATTTTAAGGTCATTAAACCTAAAACCACCAACATAATTGTAATAATCCAGAAGCGAATCACCACTTGAGTTTCACGCCAGCCTTTCTTTTCATAGTGGTGATGCAAAGGCGCCATTAAGAATACCCGTTTATTACGCATACGGAGTGAACCAATTTGCAGGAAGACCGAAATCGCTTCAACCACAAACACACCGCCCATAATCGCAAATACGATTTCATGACGCACCATGACGGCAATCGTACCTAGCATTGCCCCCAAAGATAGTGCACCGACATCGCCCATAAAAACTTGTGCAGGATGCGCGTTATACCACAAGAAGGCTAAGCCTGCACCAATCATTGCGGCACAGATTACCACCAACTCAGACGCATATTTCACATAAGGGATATGCAGATAATCAGCAAAACGAACATCCCCCGCCAAGTAGGCAAATACACCCAAACCTGCTGCAACCAACACGATTGGCATAATCGCCAAGCCATCTAAACCATCGGTCAGGTTGACTGCATTTGAGGCACCGTTAATGACCAAATAGGTAAAAATAATGAAGCCAATACCGAGTGGAATTAGTGACAAAGGAATACTGAAATCTTTAAAGAATGGAATCAACACATCCAACATATCTGCAGTTTGGGCAGGATTTGGCTGTTGGGTTGCAATCACATACAACGCAATACCTGCACCCAATGATGCGACCGAAGTCCAGAAGAATTTTTTACGCGCAGGCAAACCCGCATTGTCTTTGTAACGAATTTTAATCCAGTCATCTGCCCAGCCTACAGCGCCAAAAATGACCATGACCGCCAGTACAATCCAGACATAAGGGTTAGATAAATCTGCCCATAATAGAGTCGAAATACCAATGGAAAGCAGGATTAATACACCACCCATGGTTGGCGTACCCATTTTTTTGGCATGCCCTTCAGGTGCATAAGAGCTGACTGCTTGACCGTATTTTAATGCTTGCAGTTTACGAATCATCACAGGGCCTAGCACCAAACCGATGCCAAGCGCAGTCAATACACTCAGTAATGAACGTAATGTTAAATAACGAACCACTTGAAACGAACTGTGATAGCCCGCCAGCTGTTCAAATAACCATAACAGCATTTAAATTCTCTCCATCAATGCAGCCATCAACGTTTCCATATGGGTATATCGAGAACCTTTAAATAGGAAACTCATGGACTGAGGTTGATGTGTTTTTACCAGATCAATTAAAAACGGCAAGGCTTGTTCTTGAGTGACAAAAGCCTGTAATTTTTTTCCATATTGGGTACTGCGTGCACCTTCTTGGATCGCAGGTGCAAATTCACCCACCGCCACCACAAAGTTGATGCCATGAATAGACACCAAATCACGCCCCAACATATAGTGCTGTTGTGCTGCGCTATTGCCAAGTTCACCAATATCACCAATGACCATAACCCGCACACCTGTTTGCTGTGCAAGGACTTCGCCTGCAGCACGCATAGAAGTTGGATTGGCATTATAGGTGTCATCAATGAATAAATGTGCGCCTTGCTGAATAAAGTTCAAGCGACCTTTTGCGCCTTGCGCCTGCTCCAAGCCTGCGACAATATCATCTAAACTCACGCCAATTGCCAGTGCAAAAGCGGTAGCAGCCGTAGCATTTTGTACATTGTGCTCACCCGCAAATGGCAAGTGAATCTGACGCATACCTTGTGCGGTATTTAAACAAAAACGTGCCGATTGTGGCTGCAACTGAATGTTTGTCGCAAACACATCACCGCCTTCGCCAAAACTTAGACGCTGTTCTGACTGAACCGCTTGCTGAATCTGTTCGGCAAAATCATCGGCAGCAGGGATAATGGCTGTGCCTTGTGGGGCAATATGTGCATAAATTTCAGACTTAGCCCGACAAATACCCTCACGCCCACCGAATTCACCCAAATGCGCAGTACCAATATTGATAATGCCTGCCACCTGCGGCTGCACCAAGTTTGAAGTGTAATCGATTTCACCTTGATGACTGGCGCCTAATTCCATCACTGCATATTGATGGTTTGCATTCAACTCCCATAACATCATCGGCACACCCAAGTCATTATTCAGGTTGCCACGGGTAATTAAAGTCGGTGCCAAACGTGACAAAATACTACCCAGCATTTCTTTGGTGGTGGTTTTACCGCTACTACCGGTTAACGCAATCACTTTTAATTGTGGATGTTGCTGACGACGAAATGCGCCCAAGTGTCCCAAGGCTAAACGGGTATCAGGCACCACCAATTGGCAAATATCCGCATCGACAGGCTGGCTGACAATTGCCATAGAGCAGCCCTGTGTCGCCACTTGTGCCACAAAGTCATGCGCATCAAAACGCTCACCTTTTAAAGCCAAAAAGGCATCGCCTGCTTCGGCATGGCGTGAATCGGTCAAAATACGTTTAATGTCACCTTGCGGTGCTTGTCCATTGAACCAATGACCCTGTGTTGCTTGTTGGAGTTGTTCGACAGTCCAAGGTTCTAAAATTGCGGTACTGGTGGTGGAAGTGTGCATACAAATTCCTTATTGGGCAGGATAAGCAGAAGCTGAACAATGTTGTGCATCAATCGCAGATTGCACTTCAACCACATCGTCAAACCAGTGTCTTACCCCATCTATTTCTTGATAATTTTCATGGCCTTTGCCTGCAATCAAGACAATATCACCTGACTGTGCATGATTGACGGCATATTTAATCGCTTCACGACGATCATGAATTTCATGGCTCTGTGCCACCGATAAATCGACACCTGTCTGCATATCGGCAAAAATTTGCAAAGGATCTTCTGTACGCGGGTTATCTGAGGTCAAAAGCACAATATTGGCATAATCTAATGCCGCTTGGGTCATCAGTGGGCGCTTGCCACGATCTCGATCTCCACCACAGCCAAATACCGCCCAAAGCTGTGCGCTGACATGACGTTTTAGAGTTTGCAACACTTGAATTAGGGCATCTGGCGTATGCGCATAATCCACTACAAATAAACGCTCTGCATCACGCAACACTTGCATACGCCCCGGTGCACCTTTGAGTTGTGCAGTCGTGTGTATTAAATCTGGCAATGCAAAACCTGCTTGCTCTGCGGCAATTAAACTCGCCAGCAAATTTTCAACATTAAAATGTCCGAGCAACGGACTTTGCACCACATATTCTGCCGTAGCAGTTTGGAGATGAAAACGTACACCATTCAGACTGTATTCAATCTGCTGTGCTTGATAATCTGCCGTCTGCTGCGTGGAATAAGTCAAAATTTTTGGTTGTGCAGGATTCTGTTGAGCCGCTTGCAACATGATCCCTGCATATTCATCATCTAAATTGATAATAGCCACTTTTAAACTGGCAAACTGAAACAGCATCGCTTTGGCTGCAGCATACGCCTCTAAAGTACCGTGATAATCCAAATGGTCACGGCTGAGGTTGCTATATACCGCAATTTCAATATCGCAGCCATTTAAGCGCCCTTGCTCCAAACCGTGTGAACTGGCTTCAATTGCGGCAAATTTTGCGCCTTGTTGTGCATAGCTGTATAAAGCATTTTGCAGTTGCAAGGCATCTAAAGTCGTATGCGTTGAAGCTTCCAAATTAGGCAAAATTCCGTTGCCTGTGGTACCCATTACCGCACAGCGTTGAGCTTGCAACATCAACAATTCGGCAATTAAACGTGAAATGGTGGTTTTACCATTGGTACCCGTGACGGCAAGTATACGTGCCAAAGGTATAGGCTGTCGCGCTTGTAAATATTGTTTTTGCCAGTGTCCCATGCGCTGACGCACATCAGGCACCACCAAATTATTGGCAACTACCAGTTCAGTTTCCGAAATCACCGCCAAAGCCCCTTGATCTAAAGCGGCTTGTGCAAATTGTGCGGTTTTTTCAGGCTGCGACAAACTAGTAAGGGCAATAAAAATTTGCCCTGCTGTAACATGGCGGCTGTCAAGTTGAAAGCCCTGAAAGTCTTGTGTCATCCAATCTGCAACGCAAGAACTGCGATAAATATGTTGAAAGCTGATAGACATGCGTCACCTGTTATTGGATGTTTGGAGTTTCTAAAGGTTTATCTAAAGGTACGTTCATTAAACGTAAAGATTCTTGCATCACACGAGCAAATACAGGCGCTGCCACTAAACCACCATAATACTGTCCTTTTGGATTTTCTACCACGACCACCATGGCTAAACGCGGATCACTGACTGGCGCAACCCCAGCAAACAAGGCACGATATTCAGTCTGTGAATAGCCTTTGCGGTCTGCACGAAGTTTATGCGCTGTTCCCGTTTTACCTGCAACTCGATAGCCTGGAATATTGGCTTGACGTGCTGTACCACCTGGCAAAGTTACTGCTTCCATCATCAGTAGAACTTGGTCAGCAATTTTAGCATCTACAATTTGTTCGCCTTTGGGCTGTTCTTCTAATTTATATAAACTCAGCGGCATTTTTACGCCTTTATTGGCAAGCATGGCATAAGCATCTGCCAATTGCAGCACAGTGGCATTCAAACCATAACCATAAGACATGGTCGCCACTTCCGACACATTCCATTTGCTTGGCGGCAAGATTAAACCTGCGCTTTCACCTGGAAATTTCACCGCCGAACGCGCACCAAATCCTAAACGCTTATAAAAAGTCGGTAAGGTAGCATACGGTAAAGATAAAGCTATTTTCGCCACACCTACGTTAGATGATTTTTGGATAATCCCCGCCAAAGTCAGTGAGCCATAGTTGTGAGTATCACGGATGGTGTGATTGCCCACCCGCATTGAGCCACCACTTAAATTGACCACGGTATTCGGTGAATATTTGCCACTTTCCAGTGCCATTGCCACAGTGATAGGCTTCATGGTCGAACCTGGTTCAAAGGAATCCACCGCACCACGGTTACGCATGGCATCTTTATTGGACAAACTTTTTTTATCATTCGGGTTATACGACGGCCAACTGGTCATCGCTAAAATTTCACCGGTTTTAACATCTACCGCAATTGCTGTAGCTGAACGGGCATTATTTGCTACCCCTGCCGCAGTCAATTCACGATACATAATATATTGCAAACGTGAGTCGATACTCAGGGTAATATTTTCACCCGGTTCAACCTCCTTCACCACTTCGGGGTCTTTGACACGGTTACCTTTTTTATCACGTACGATTTGTTGTTCACCATCTACCCCTGCCAAGCGGGTATTAAGCTGCATTTCCAAGCCTTCAATGCCTGTGCCTTCACTGTTGGTCAAACCAATAATTTGTGCATTCGGCTGTGGCTGCGGGTAATAACGCTTATAGTTCTTTTCGGTATATACCCCTTGGAAGTTACGCTTCAGAATCAACTCTGCCTGTTGCGGTGGCACTTCTTTTTGCAAAACCAAATAACGTGAACGTGGACGCTCGTTCATTTTATTTTTAAGTTCTTGACGATCCATCCCCACCGCATCGGCAAGTTCATCTAAATTTAGGTTTTTATCTGGCAATTGGCGTTGCAATTTACGACTGGTCGGATTTTTTGCTAAATCGGCTGTAATTTCTTCAAACAGTTTTTTATTATCAAAATAATCACGTGGATCAATCACCACTTTCATTACAGGGGTACTAATTGCCAAAGGCACACCGTTGCGATCATAAATCACCCCACGCATGGCTTTGATCTTTTCTGTTCTTAAAATATTCGCATTGGCTTTATTCTGTAAAAAGTCATGGTTCACAATTTGCACATAAAACGCACGCCCCACCAGTGCCACGAACACCAGCAGTACCACAGCCCACATTAAGTAAAAACGCCACATTTCTACATGAATGGCATTTTTTCCAGTTACCGATTGCTGTTTCTTTCGGGTTTGCTTTTTGCGCGTATCTACCATGTGCAACTCGCCTTATTGTTGTGCTGAAGTTGTAGGCAAAGAAATCACTACCGTTTGCTGTGCAGGTGGTGAATACATGCGCAATTGTGTAACCGCACGAGTGCCAATTTGTGCAGTTGCACCAAAGGTCTGCTGTTCAATTAGCAAACGCCCCCATTCGGCATTTAAGTCATCTCGCTCACGCATATAAGAACTCAGCTCACGATAATCATGGCGATATTCAAACACCTGAAACACCACCATAATCGCGCTGATAAACACCAGCGCCAATAAAATAAAATAGGCAACCATTTTTTTCAGTCGCACTTGAGATTGATTTTTTTCAACGCTTTCAGTTTTCATTATTGGCCTGTTCAAGCTAATCGTTCTGCAACACGTAGCCATGCACTGCGTGAGCGTGGATTGGCTTTGACTTCTTCATCGCTGGCACGCACACGTGAGATTTTTTTCAATCGACGTGTATCTTGTTGCTGTTGTGGCAAGCCCCAACCTGAATCTTCAGGCAAGCTCGATTCTTTTTGAATAAACTGTTTAATTAAACGATCTTCCAAAGAATGGAAGCTAATTACAGCCAAACGACCTTCGGGTTTTAACACCTCAACCGCCTGTGGCAAGAAGTTTTCAATATCTTCCAACTCTTTATTAATCGCAATACGAATTGCCTGAAAAGTACGTGTTGCAGCGTGTTTATTTTTTTCCCACTTCGGATGGGCAACTTTTACAATTTCAGCCAATTGTGCGGTGGTTTCAATATAACCCGCCTGTTTAATGGCTTTGGCAATACGGCGGCTATAACGCTCTTCACCATATTGAAAAATTACATTGGCTAAGGCTTCTTCTTCAATATCCACCAACCACTCTGCTGCAGTCGGACCTTGTGAATTGTCCATTCGCATATCAAGCGGGCCATCTTTCATAAAGCTAAAACCGCGTTCTGCCTGATCTAGCTGTGGTGACGACACGCCTAAATCGGCCATCAGACCATCGACCTGAGTGACACCCAAATCATTCAACGCTTGCTGCATATCGGCAAAACTGGCATGAATAATTTGAAAGCGCGAATCTTGCTGCGCCAATTCTGCTGCCACTGCCAAAGCTTGTGGATCTTTATCAAAGGCATAGACTCGTGCTTGCGCATCCAATTTAGCTAATAATAAACGCGTATGCCCACCTCGTCCAAAGGTGGCATCAACATAAATTCCTGTATTGCGATCTGCCAACACGGCATCAACAGTTTCATGAAGTAATACAGAAATATGCGACATAAGGTTCAATCAATACAGCTAAAATGTAACTGCACATTATTACCTTGTTTTGGCAAAGCTCCAAACGTCTTTTTGTAGATAAATATTACTTTTCATAGGGAAAACCGTTTTTGACTTTTTTAAAGCACAAAAAAATCTCCGTAGAGATTTTTTTGTGCGCCAATCCAATCAAAGATTAGACAGAAATGAATATGTGCTTAACGCTTAGCATTATAAATTTGGTCAAAAATCGCACCATTCACAAAATGGGTTTTTTGTGCATTTTCCCAACCACCGAACACTTCATCAATGGTGAAAGTTTTTAATTTCGGAAATTGCGCTGCATATTTTGCAAGAACTTTTTCATTACGTGGACGGTAGAAATGCTTAGCTGCCATTTCCTGACCTAAAGGTGAATATAAATAGTTGATATAACCTGTCGCCAACCATTTATTGCCATTTTTTTCTACTGTACGGTCTACAATTGCCACCGAAGGTTCAGTCAAAATAGAAATAGATGGATAAACAATATCAAACTTGTCTTTGCCTAAGGTTTTTAAAGTTACAAGGGCTTCATTTTCCCAAGTCAACAACACATCACCAATGCCACGTTCAGCAAATGTAGTCATCGACGCACGTGCTGCCGAATCCATCACTTTTACATTGTGGTACATCTTGCCCACAAATTCTTGCGCTTTGGCCTTAGAGCCGCCCGGCTGCTTTTCTGCATAACCCCAAGCCGATAAATACACCCAACGTGGCAAACCACCTGTTTTCGGGTTAGGGGTAATAATTTGTACGCCTGGTTTGGTTAAGTCATTCCAGTCTTTAATGTTTTTCGGATTGCCTTTACGCACCATAAAGACGATGGTCGAGGTATAAGGCGCAGAGTTATGAGGAAATTCTTTTTGCCAACCTGCTTGGATTTGACCTGACTTTACAATTTCTTCAATGTCATTCGCCAATGCCAAAGTGACAACATCGCCCTTTAAGCCATCGACCACTGAACGCGCTTGCTTGCCCGAACCACCATGTGATTGTTTAAAGTTTACGTCTAAACCTGTACGTTTTTTCCAGTACCCACCAAACGACTTGTTAAATTCATCATAAAATTCGCGGGTTGCATCATACGATACATTTAAAAACTGACGATCTGCAGCCTGAGCAGTCGTTGCAGCTAAACCTGTTGCCAATAGAGCAGCAGTCAATAAAGCTTTCAATTGAGTTTTCATCACAATACACATCACTTTTAATCTGTCACTCAATATATGTAATGCTTAGGCACTGCGCAATTTGTAAAAAATACAAAAAAATCTTTAAACTCAATAAATTCAGCTTTATTTATTTGTTTTTATTCAATTTAATTTAAGATACAGCGTTTATTCAAAATTTATACCTTTTTATGAATTAGATATATGAAAAGTGAATAAAAATTTGATCCATTTTCAAACTTAATGGCAAAATAAACAACATCACATCAAACCAACCTTCTCAAATTAATTTTATTGTGACTTTTGTAAAAATCTTCACGATATCTCCACAGTTGTTTGTTACAACATGTTCTAAATCAAGGATCATTGGAAAAACCTGTATATAGTGAGTAAATAATGATACAGATTTTATTAAAAGTGTGACTTAAGTCTACTTTTGTTATGATTCTTGTGATTAAATATTAAGGTGATTAAAACAATTTATAAATTGTGAGTTCATTCATAAAGGAAAGGGGGGAATCAAGATGAAATCTAAACTCATGTTCGCAGCATTACTCAGTTTAAGTACAGTCGGTCACAGTGCCGTGATCAAGTCTGCTGAAAGTAAAACCAATTTAACTGCGGAAAAAGGCTCTTTAATTGAAAAAGCCATTACCCAACAAAAACAGGCAGACAAGCAAAAGTTTGAATCAAATAATGATTTAAAAGTGCTGACTTCTATTCATGTCGCTCCAACTCAAAATTTCTTTGCCTTACAAAATCAGCGTTTTAGCCGTTTCGTACAAGCCTTATTCCCGCAAGGCAACTCATAAGCCTGCATCAAACTCACTGCCTTTGATCCCCTTTTCAAATGCAGTTGAAACGCCCAAGTACAGAATGTTGAATTTAACATTAAGTACTTGGGCTTTTTCGTTATAATGGTTGCAATTTACATTTTGAATTAATTTTTGCTTATGACTGTTCGTACTCGTATCGCGCCTTCTCCTACTGGTTTCCCGCACGTGGGAACAGCGTATATCGCCTTGTTTAACTTATGTTTTGCCAAACAACACGGTGGTGAATTTATTCTTCGTATTGAAGATACAGACCAACTGCGTTCAACCCCTGAGTCTGAAAAAATGATTTTGGATTCATTGCGTTGGTTAGGCTTAAATTGGGCAGAAGGTCCAGATGTAGGCGGCCCGCATGCACCGTATCGCCAATCTGAACGTATGGATATTTATAAGCAATATGCTTTGCAATTGGTTGAACAAGGACATGCTTTCTATTGCTTCGCTACTAGCGAAGAACTAGATCAAATGCGTGCAGAACAGCAAGCACGTGGTGAAAGCCCGCGCTACGATGGTCGTGGTTTAAACTTGTCTGCAGATGAAGTGCAGCGTCGTTTAGCCGCAGGCGAAGCGCATGTTATTCGTATGAAAGTGCCATCCGAAGGCGTATGTAAATTTAATGACATGCTGCGCGGTGAAGTGGAAATTCCATGGGCGCAAGTCGATATGCAAATTCTACTGAAAACAGATGGTTTGCCAACTTATCATTTAGCAAACGTGGTCGATGACCATTTGATGCAAATCACCCACGTGATTCGTGGTGAAGAATGGATTCCATCGGCACCGAAACACCAATTGCTTTATCAGTATTTTGGTTGGGATATGCCTGTGTTGTGCCACATGCCACTGTTGCGCAACCCAGACAAATCAAAATTATCTAAACGTAAAAACCCGACTTCAATTAACTACTACAAAGACATTGGCGTATTACCCGAAGCGTTGCTGAACTATTTAGGTCGCATGGGCTGGTCAATGCCCGATGAAAGCGAAAAATTCACCTTGGCCGAAATGATTGAACACTTTGATATTCAACGTGTCTCATTAGGCGGCCCTATCTTTGATGTGGAAAAACTCAATTGGCTAAATGGTCAATGGATTAAAGCACTTTCACCTGCTGAACTATTAGACACCTTATTGGCTTGGAAAGCAGATCGTGCCAAATTGGAAGAGATTGCTGCCGCGATTCAACCACGTATTCATTTGCTCTCAGAAGCAGTTAATTGGTCTGCACATTACTTCAACCACTTCCCAACTTTGAGCAAGCAACAGTTTGAAAGTAAAAAACTGTCTGAAGAACAAGTGCGCCAAAGCCTGCAATTTGCAATTTGGCGTTTAGAAAGTCTATTTACTTGGAACAACGACACGGTAAGCCAAACCCTGATGGATTTAGCGAACCAAATGGAAATCAAATTGCGTGATTTCATGCCTGCATTCTTTATTGCAATTGCAGGTTCAACCGCATCTACACCTGTAATGCAAACCATGGTCACCATTGGCCCTGATCTGACCTTTGCGCGTTTACGTCATGCCTTAGAAGTGGTTGGCGGACCAAGCAAAAAAGAAGTGAAAGTCTGGGAAAAACTGAATGAAAGCATCAAATTGCCGAAAAATAATGCAATTGATCCTGCTTAATTCATTTTTTTGTTGACGTGTAAGCGCAATAGCCCTAATATTGCGCTCACACAGACTGGGGTCATAGCTCAGTTGGTAGAGCGCTACAATGGCATTGTAGAGGTCAGCGGTTCGATCCCGCTTGACTCCACCAAGTTTAATTCAGGCTTTACCTGTGTTGCCTCATCAAGTCCCTATCGTCTAGAGGCCTAGGACATCGCCCTTTCACGGCGGTAACCGGGGTTCGAATCCCCGTAGGGACGCCATATTCAAGATGAATATAAATCTATTTTTTTCATCTTATAACAAAGCTCAAGCAATGACTTGGGCTTTTTTATTGCCCTGTTTTCTGACAGACTGTTTTTGATTTGCTGTACATTTGGTTAGAATAACGATCAGATTAGAATTTTGGAGTTGTAATGCAATACCGATGCCCTAAATGCCAAAGCCCAAAAATCATGCCTGTTGCGCAGGCAGGACAAGCAACACCACGTCCTGTGGTGCCAAAAAGCTTGGTGATGCTTATTCCAGCGGTATTTGTCTTATTACTTCTTGTCTTGATCAGTATTGCCATGTGGATTTTTGGTGATGGTGCAGGTACAGCCTTACAAAGCATTACTGTAGCGGTATTTGTACTGTGTGTGATTGCAGGTTTCCTGTTCTACCGAGATTTGCCTGATTTTAAAATTTCTATGCAAGCTTTTATGCAGTCGCAAAAACAATGGAAATGCCGTGAATGTAATCATGAGTGGGAAATCTAATTTACCCTCCACCATATAATAAACATAAAAAAACCAGCCCTGAGGCTGGTTTTTTTATTTACAAAAGTCGGAGATGATTAAACACCGATTTTGCGATATTTTTGACGCTTGGCTACAAGATCATCACCATCACGCTTACGGCGATATTCTTCAAACTCAGCATAGTTACCAGTGAAGAATTCAGGTGTTTCACCTTCGAATGACAAGATGTGCGTTGCAATACGATCCAGGAACCAACGGTCATGCGAGATCACCATCACAGTACCCGGGAATACCAGAATGGCATCCTCAAGTGCACGCAAGGTTTCGATGTCCAAGTCGTTCGATGGTTCATCCAGCAAGATCACGTTTGCACCCATTTGCAGGATTTTCGCAAGTTGTAAACGGTTACGCTCACCACCTGACAATTGACCTACGCGCTTTTGCTGATCTTGGCCTTTAAAGTTAAAGCGACCGATATACGCACGAGATGCGATTTCGTAATCACCAATCTTCAAGATATCTAAACCACCAGACACTTCTTCCCAAACCGTTTTGTTGTTGTCTAGCGTGTCACGGATCTGACCGACATAAGCCACTTTAACCGATTCACCCAGCGTTACCGTACCGGTATCTGGTTGCTGTTCGCCAGTCATCATACGGAATAGCGTGGTTTTACCCGCACCGTTCTCACCCACGATACCCACAATTGCAGCAGGTGGTACTGTGAAGGTTAAATCCTTGTACAGTAAGCGATCACCAAACGATTTACTGATGCCTTCAACTTCTACAACCTTGTTGCCCAGACGTGGGCCAGGTGGAATGTAGATTTCAGAAGTTTCGTTACGTTGCTGGAATTCGCGCGAGTTAAGCTCTTCAAAACGCTCCATACGCGCTTTGTTTTTCTTTTGCTGACCTTTGGCATTAGAACGAACCCATTCAAGTTCTTTTTTCAATGCTTTAGCAAAAGATTCTTCCTGCTTGTTCTCTTGCTCTAAACGGGCATTTTTCTGCTCAAGCCAAGAAGAGTAGTTACCTTGATACGGAATGCCCATACCACGGTCAAGCTCCAGAATCCATTCAGCAACGTTATCCAAGAAGTAACGGTCATGCGTAATAGCGACGATGGTACCCGGGAAGTCTTTCAAGAAACGTTCCAACCAAGATACAGATGAAGCATCTAAATGGTTCGTTGGTTCGTCTAGAAGTAACATATCTGGTTTAGACAGAAGTAATCGGCACAGCGCCACACGACGACGTTCACCACCTGAAAGCTTAGATACATCTGCATCCCAAGCAGGCAAGTTCAATGCTGCAGCTGCTTGATCCATCTGGTTCGCAAGGTTATGCGCATCCCAAGTCTGGATAATCGCTTCAAGCTTCTCTTGCTCTTTCGCAAGTGCATCGAAATCCGCATCTTCTGCTGCATATTCAGCAAAGACTTCATCCAGACGTGCCAAGGCATCAAGCGGTTCACGTAAACCATCTTCGACGTTACCACGAACGTCTTTAGTTTCATCTAAAGGTGGTTCTTGCTCAAGATAACCGATTTTTATACCCGGTTGCGCACGTGCTTCACCAGAGAAATCTTTATCTACGCCCGCCATAATACGAAGCAAGGTAGATTTACCTGCACCGTTTAAACCAAGCACACCAATTTTAGCGCCTGGGAAAAATGATAAAGAGATGTCTTTCAGGATTTCGCGCTTAGGCGGAACCATTTTCGACACTCGGTTCATCGTATAAATATATTGGGCCACGTAGGACTCCTCAATAGAAAACCAAATCTGGGGCTCAGATGAGCAGCCCCTGCTCTAATGAGCGAAAAAATAATCGGGTATTATACGCAGAAAGCTGCGAAAACATAAGCCATTGCCATGAACTTCAATGCATTGTTACAAGTTTATTGATGATGTTTTTTTAAACAGTTGTTTTCAGTAAAATAAACGACTCAAATCCAGGTCGATATATGAATATTTCATATATTTATTTCAATAAAATTGCACTTTTACTCATATGTGAAAATGCTACACTCAAGCCATAAACTTAAACTAGAAGATCAAACAGAATGAGTTATAAAGCAGAAACCCTTGCGATTCATGCAGGTTATACCCCAGAAGCAACCACCAAAGCTGTTGCAGTGCCGATTTACCAAACCACGTCTTATGCCTTTGACAATACTCAACATGGGGCCGATCTCTTCGATTTAAAGGTTCAGGGCAATATCTATACCCGAATTATGAACCCGACCACTGCGGTTCTGGAACAACGTGTCGCAGCACTGGAAGGTGGAATTGGCGCGCTGGCTTTGGCCTCTGGCATGGCTGCGATTACTTATGCGATTCAGACCATTGCGGAAGCGGGTGACAACATTGCTTCTGTGTCAACGCTATATGGCGGTACCTATAACCTCTTTGCCCATACCCTACCAAAACAGGGCATTGAAGTCCGTTTCTTTGATTATGAAAAGCCGGAAAGTCTGCGTGACTTGATTGATGAAAAAACCAAACTGGTCTTTGTCGAATCGATTGGTAATCCACTGGGTAATATTATTGATCTGGAAGCCATTGCTAAAATTGCACATGAATATGGCGTACCGGTGATTGTCGACAATACCGTTGCCACCCCAGTACTACAAAAATCTTTCGACTTTGGTGCGGATATTGTGGTGCATTCCCTGACCAAATATATCGGTGGTCATGGCAATTCAATTGGCGGCATTATTGTGGATAGCGGCAAATTCCCGTGGGGTAAATATCCTGAACGTTTCCCTGCCCTGAATACGCCTGATCCAAGCTACCATGGCGTGAACTATGTCGAAGTTTTGGGGGAAGCAGCATATATCGCACGTGCGCGTGTGGTTCCACTACGCAACACAGGTGCAGCAATTAGCCCGCATAATGTGTTCCTGATTTTACAAGGTTTAGAAACATTAAGCCTGCGCATGGAACGTCATACTGAAAATGCACAAAAAATTGCGGAATATCTACAGGCACATCCAAAAGTGAAATGGGTCAATTACGCAGGTTTAAGAAATCATCCACAACATGCGTTGGCACAAAAATATGTGAAAGGAAAACCTTCTGCAATTCTGTCCTTTGGCGTGCAAGATGGTCGTGAAGGCGGAACTCGTTTTATTGATGCGCTGCAATTATTCACACGCTTGGTCAATATTGGCGATGCCAAAAGTCTGGCTTGCCACCCTGCGACCACCACTCACCGTCAGTTGAGTGCAGATGAACTCAAGGCTGCAGGTGTGAGTGAAGATATGGTGCGTTTATCCATCGGGATTGAACATGCCGATGACTTAATTGCTGATTTAGAGCAAGCTTTAGCAGCCGTATAAAAACTCATCAGTTCAAGCTTTGTACTGGCATCCTGCTGATTAATTTCAACAGGATGCTTTTTTATTTTAATTTTTCTTTGTATGTCTTTGCATTAGCTTTAGTTTATGGTAAAAATAAAGATATACAGCTCACAAAAATAGAGCAATTACTCTAAATTCATTTTTAAATTCAACCACTTATTGCATAGCTTTTTTTGTGAAATCGGCTATTATAAAGCCAAGGAAAACAGTTCAAATTCAGCCTGAAATTTGAATCGTCAATCTCAATAAAAATGACAACTCAGGAATCAAAATCAGGAATATTAGCGTGAAGCCAAAATTAGAGAAACTTTTTCAACAGCGAGTAAATGGTAAAGTTGCCCTTATTACAGGTGCATCGAGTGGTATTGGTTTAACCGTAGCACATAAACTAGCCGATGCGGGTGCGCATGTGCTCTTAGTTGCACGTACTCAGGAAACCTTAGAACAAGTCAAAGCCGAAATTGAAGCACGTGGTGGCAAAGCTTCAGTTTTTCCTTGTGATTTAAACGATATGGACTCTATTGATGCGGTATCACAACAGATTCTTGCTTCAGTCGACCATATTGATATTTTAATTAACAACGCAGGACGTTCAATTCGTCGTGCAGTTCACGAGTCGGTTGATCGTTTCCACGACTTTGAACGTACCATGCAACTCAACTATTTTGGTGCTGTGCGTTTGGTGCTGAATATTTTACCGCAAATGATGCACCGTAAAGATGGTCATATCATCAACATTAGCTCAATTGGCGTATTAGCCAACGCAACTCGCTTCTCGGCTTATGTGGCATCTAAAGCTGCGCTGGATGCATTTAGTCGCTGTCTATCTGCAGAAGCGCATACGCACAAAATTGCGATTACGTCGGTGTATATGCCATTGGTACGCACCCCGATGATCGCACCAACTAAAATTTATAAGTACGTCCCAACGCTTTCACCTGAACAAGCTGCAGATTTAATTGCTTATGCGATTGTGAAACGTCCGAAGAAAATTGCGACACACTTGGGTCGCCTGGCTTCAATTACATATGCGATTGCACCAGATATCAACAACAAACTCATGTCAATTGGTTATAACTTGTTCCCAAGCTCAACCGCTTCTGTAGGCGAGCAGCAAAAACTGAACTGGGTACAAAGAGCATATGCACGCCTGTTCCCGGGCGAACACTGGTAATTTATACACATTCAAGTTTTGCTTTAGGCGACCTACGGGTCGCCTATTTTATTAGCAATCACTTCATCCTACGTTTTCAATCTTGCCACATCTATTGCAAGAGATAACGCTAACAAGCTTTATCTTGTGTCCATGCAGCTCAAACAAACATTCAATTTATAGATCGTTTATGCTATAACACAGCTGTTTTGAGTATTTTGAATGGATTATGCGAGCACTAGCCCTCATTTTACAGTATGGCTGTTTTGCCTTTGCCTTATTTTTGAGTTATCAAGTTGCAACGGCGCTTTATCAGCAAGAATATGAACTCTTAGAAGTTGTTGCCGATGTAGGCACGATTTTAATTTGTATTGATTTGGGCGTATTTTTATTTAGCAGCAAAGCCTCACAAGGTTTAAATCTTCAGGAATATGCTCGTCAGCTTGAAGCACCACCATCAAAACTAGTGGCAGTGACGCGTAAACTTGGGCATTTGGGAATTATGCTGATTTTAGTGAGTTGGATTGTGCCGTTGATTTAAAAAATCATCCTTTATTCCAAGAGAGCTAAAAGACTTATAAGCTGCCTATACTTTTGGTTTTTAACACATCAAACCCACAGCTCAACAGAAACTCATACGTCAAATCATATTGTCGCGCAGGTCGTGTCCAATCATCATCGTAAACACATGGTACATAAATCACCATACCTTGACGGGCACGCGTTAATAAAACCCGATAGGCATTCAATAAGTATTTTTTATTGGCATCATTATGGATTTGCTGCCACTTACTTCCCCTAAAACTCTGGTAACACCATTGTTGATCAAAATAAAAGTTAATATCCCAAGCCACACAGGTATGATCTATTTCCAAGCCCTGTATATCAAATTCAGTTGCAACGTCTTCTAAATAATAAGAGGAACGCACATCAAAATTGTTATTTAAAAACCAATCCGATGGCTCCATTTTGTTTTTAACATCCAAACCCTCTGCCTTTAAACGACGCCCACCCGAACTTGCCACAATACCGTAACGCTCTGAACCTTTCGCTTTTTCTTTTAGCCAATCTTTTGCTTGATTTAAATTACGACACAACACGATCGGATAATCTTGCTTAATTTCCTGATAAATTTGCTTTGCAATGTCTGGTTGATTGTCCAATATCGCTTGGACTAAATTAGAAACACGCTCACTTCTAAATGAGCGAACAGAAACTGCTAAATGTAAATTTGACTCATGCTGCCCAAAAGCTTTCAACCAAGCGATCTGTTCATTTGACTCAAGATAGACTGTCTGCTGTAAGATTTGATGTGAATAATATACGGTCCAATCTTTAAAACTATTCTGCAAAGCGGAAATCCATTCCGAAACACCCGCTTCACCTGTATTAATCTCTTGCCCGCCACCAATTAAACACACGATCACACACCAATCTGAGTGCCGATCCATAACGCTGATTAAAAATTCTGGCTCTGACATCGCAAAATTTTCAATGCCTTTTTTTTGTTTCATAAAATTGGAAACTTGCTCTTTTTGCCAAGCACGTTGAGCCTCATCAAAAACAACGACTTTCTCAATCGGCGCTTCTGATGATTTTAAATAATGATCACGAAAGTGATGAATATTTTGAATAAATGTTTTAGCATGACGCTCGGCATCTGTACGCTTGATCAATTGGTTATTTTGCTTAGCACTATTCACAGTATCACGTATCAAGGCCTCTCGTAGCACATCCACAAGTGGGCCATTTCCTGATAAAAATACAGAGTGCTCAGACTCATCTGCTTTTAAGCGCTGATTGGCAATATTTAAACCTGCCAAGGTTTTTCCTGCTCCGGGCACACCCGTTAGAAAGCAAATGGCTTTATGTTTATTCAGCTTAGTGAGTTCGATAATCTGCTCAATTCGCTTTGATGTGATTTCTAAATTAATTGCACCCGCATCACTTCGTGAAATATCTTCAACACGATGCCCTTGATATAACGCCTGCGCAGCTTCAATAATTGTGGGGGTAGGTTTATAAGTTGAATTAATCCACGTAGATAAATCAAAGTAAGTAGATTCAGAAAAATACTGTATGGCTTCTAGTAAATAATTTGTTAGTTGCTCCGTATTACAACATAAAGCATCATTCAGCTCCCGAATCGCCTGCCAGTCCTGTTCAATTGAATTGGCTTGTGTTGCAACCAAAACTGGGATCACTTTTTGGTGATGACATCCCGCATGAAAGTTTAATAAATCCAGACAATAATCAATCACCTGTGTTTTTGCTTGTGAAGTGAATTGTCGATCACCCACTTTAAATTCGACCACAAAAATTAAATCACGAATAATTAGAATATTATCTACCCGTTTCCCCATACGCGGGATACTAAACTCAAAAAAGACTTGCCCACTCTTAAAAACCCCTAAATGCTGTTTCAATATTTGAATTTATTTTAACCAAGCATTCTTCTGCAGTTCATCTAATGCAAACTCATGATGTCGTGCCAAACTCCCCAATATAGATACATCTGTTGCTTCTAAGAAATTTTTGAACTCATTCTGGTAATAGCTTTTCAATATCTTCAAACTTCAGTTTTGTTTTTATTTAATATACTGAAAACAAAAACAAAAAGCCCCCGAAATTCGGGAGCTTTTTATTGGAACAATTCAAGATTACTTCGAACCTTTAATTCCCGCTTGCAACAACAATGCACCTAAACCACCAATTTTATTCTCTTGTGGTTTAGCAGCTTGTGGCTTTTTAGCCTGTGGGCGATCCGCCTGAGGGCGCGACTGCTGTGGACGCTTCGCCTGTGGCTTACGCTCTGTACGTTGCTCTTGATCACGACGTGCTGGACGTGCCGCTTTAACAGGTGCAGCCGAACCTTCAGGACGCATCGATAAATTCACGCGGTTACGTTCTACATCAACCTGCAACACTCGCACTTGCACGATTTGACCAGGTTTCACAACTTTATGCGGATCAGCCACAAACTCATTGGCCAATTCAGAAATATGTACCAAACCATCCTGATGCACGCCAACATCTACAAATGCACCAAAGTTAGTTACATTGGTCACCACACCTTCAAGCTGCATGCCTTCAGTCAGCTGTGCCACCTCAGTAATATCTTCACGGAACTTAGCCGTACGGAATTCAGGACGTGGGTCACGACCTGGTTTTTCCAATTCAGATAAAACATCTTGAATGGTAGGTAAGCCGACTTGATCATCCACAAATTCTTCAGCATTCACTGAACGGATAATTTCGGTATTGCCAATGATGTCTTTGACTGTAGTCGCTTTAGCAGCCACAATTTTTTCTACCAAACCATAAGATTCAGGGTGAACAGCTGAGGCATCTAAAGGCTCAGAACCCGCTTGAATACGCAAGAAACCTGCGGCTTGTTCAAAAGTACGCTCGCCTAAACGTGGTACGTTTTTCAAGGCTTGGCGGTTATCAAAACGACCATGTTCTTTACGGTAATCTACAATTTGCTGTGCAATGGCTTTATTCAGACCTGCGATATAACCTAAAATTGCTGAAGATGCCGTATTGACATCAACACCTACCGAGTTCACACAGTCTTCGACCACGGCTTCTAAGGTTTTTGCCAAACCTGCCTGATTCACGTCGTGTTGATACTGACCTACACCAATTGATTTCGGATCAATTTTAACCAATTCAGCCAATGGGTCCTGTAAACGACGGGCAATAGACACTGCACCACGAATCGACACATCTAGCTCTGGCAACTCTTGCGATGCCAACTCAGAAGCTGAATATACCGATGCACCTGCTTCAGATACAGATACACGCGTCAATTTTAAGTCGCTGTGTGCAGCCATCATTTCTGCCACCACCGCTTCAGTTTCACGGCTTGCAGTCCCGTTACCAATCGCGATTAAATCAACATGGTGCTCACGGCATAAACGTGCAAGCTCTTCAATCGCGCCTGCTTTGTCTTCTTTAGGTGCAAATGGATAAACCGTGCTATGTGCAACCACATCGCCAGATTGGTTCACCACAGCTAGTTTCACACCTGTACGGATACCAGGGTCTACACCTAGCGTACAACGTGCGCCTGCAGGTGCAGAAAGCAATAAATGACGCAAGTTTTCTGCAAACACATCCATTGCTTCTGCTTCGGCAGCCAAACGTTTTTCAGTCAATAATGAATGTTCGATTTGTGGACGTACTTTGCCCAACCAGAACAATTTTGCCGTTTGTTTTAAAAAGTCCTGGCGTGCTTGCGGCTGAATCTGATCTAAATTGTATTCAGTTTCAATACGTGCCAAAGGTGCACTGTCTTCACCATCAACTTTTAAGCCCAAGACGTTTTCTTGGCGACCACGCAACATCGCCAATAAACGATGGGATGGCACTTTGTTCAGGTTTTCTGAAAAATCAAAGTAATCGCGGAATTTTTTGCCCACTTCTTTTTTCTCATCAGAAGCAACCAAGCTTTTTAATACCGCTGTTTTGGCAAAAATTTCTTTTAATTCGGTGGTCAAGGCAATATTTTGTGCCCATTCATCAATTAGAATGTGTTGCACAGCATCTAGCTGACTGTCTACATCTGGATAGTCTGCATGACTAAAGCCTGCTAAAGCTTCGCTTGGCTCGACTTGTTCTGCAAAAATTCGCGCTGCAATTGGACCTAAACCTGCTTCTTTGGCTTTAAACGATTTACTAGTACGTTTAGGACGGTAAGGCGCATAAATTTCTTCTAAGGCATTTTTGGTTTCAGCAGCGTTTACCCGTGCCAATAAATCATCAGATAATTTATCTTGTTCTTTGAGTGATTCTATTACTTTTTCGCGACGCTCATATAAATCACGTAAATACGATAAACGTGTATCGAGCTGACGTAGCTGCGTGTCATCTAAACCTTGCGTCACTTCTTTACGGTAACGTGCAATAAATGGAACGCTAGCACCTTCATCAATCAGTTTGATGGCAGCTTCTACTTGATTTGGTCGTACGGCAAGTTCTTTTGCTAACTGCTGAACTAAGTCAGTCATCGTGTGTGATCCTACAAGGATAAGTACTAAAAGCCATGATTATAAAGACCAAGACTATAAAATCCACAATTGTTTTATGAATTTTATAAATGGTGGTGTTTTGGCGATTTTTGCCAATTCGGCAAAATTTTATAAATCTAAATAAAATTCAGGCTTATGTTAGACTCAAATGGGCAAATATGTCAGTTTTTGGCATGGGAATGCTGTATATATTTGGTATCTATGTCTTGATTTTATCTGCAATATTTGTTGCTTTAGAGCATAGGCAAAAGATACCAATGAATCGTATACTCAAAGCCAACTCAACTTTTTGTTTACGATGACAATAAAGAATAAAGGAGCACATCATGAGTTTAGTTGTACCTGCTGAAAAAACAGATGCCGTACACAGCGAAACTGACCGCGTTGAACGCATTCTCGTTGTGGATGATGATGTGCGTTTACGTACCCTGTTACAACGTTTCTTGGAAGATAAGGGCTTTGTGGTTAAAACTGCCCACGATGCAACGCAAATGGATCGTTTGTTACAGCGTGAACTGTTCTCTTTAATCGTGCTGGATTTTATGCTGCCTGTAGAAGATGGTTTAAGTATTTGCCGTCGTTTACGTCAATCTAACATCGACACGCCAATTATTATGCTGACGGCTCGCGGCAGTGACTCTGACCGTATTGCAGGTCTTGAAGCAGGTGCAGATGATTATTTGCCAAAACCATTTAATCCAAACGAGCTGTTAGCACGTATTCGTGCCGTATTGCGTCGTCAAGTGCGAGAAGTACCAGGCGCACCAAGTCAGCAAATGGAAGTGGTCGGTTTTGGCCCATGGTCGCTAGATTTATCGACCCGTACTTTAACGCGTGAAGGTCAAGTTGTAACACTGACTACAGGTGAATTTGCGGTACTCAAAGCTTTGGTACAACACCCACGCGAACCTTTGACCCGTGACAAATTGATGAATTTGGCACGTGGCCGTGAATGGGGTGCAATGGAACGCTCAATTGATGTTCAAGTTTCTCGTTTACGTCGTTTAATTGAAGAAAACCCTGCCCGCGCACGTTATATTCAAACGGTTTGGGGTGTAGGTTATGTATTTGTTCCAGACGGCGCGGAATAAATTACTGTCACCTATTGTCCCTAAACGATATTTATAGCATTGAATTACGTGACAAATCATTCGCAACTGTCCGAGGCAGGAGGTATCAATCTCTAATGTTTCTGCGAGTCATCAATCATATGCAGTGATTTGACGAGTTTTGCGAATGAAAATGGTTTTGCCTACTTTTGCCAAAACAAAAGTAGGTCGAACCGAAGGTTAAACCCAACATCTAAACCTAAAAATGTATGACTCCGCAGTGATAGTTGCAGCTACAAATTATTAGCTTGGTAGGTCGCAGCATAGGATTGCTTAGTGAAACTCGAACCCATCAACCCACAAGAGTTTACCGACTATGTGGCGTATTCTGAAAAGAAACGTACCCGCTGGGAGCGTTTTTTGGACAAAATCAAACCACGTTCTGCCGCGATGCGCACTGCGGTGCTGGTGGTTTTTGTGGTGCTGTTCAGTCTGTTTATGTCGTTGTGGTTCTTTTGGCGCACTTTGTATTTACCTGAAATTCAACAGCATGCGCGCTATTTAGCGGTTGAACTGGAAATTTTAAACAATCCCGATTTGCGCATTTTTCACAATGAAGCCGAAGTCGATGTTGATGCATGGCTTAAAAATCGGGTCGGTATTGAATATGTGACCGATCCACGTGAGTTTCCCAATGTACGGGAAAAAGTCATTGCCGAATTTTTTACCCGACAAATTGAAAAGAAACTAGCAACTGAATTAAAAATGCAGGATGTCACGGTTTATTTCCAGTTCAAACCAAGCCCGCGCATTTGGATTCAAACCCCAGAAATGAATGGCAACTGGGTACGTGAACCCCTCAAAACTTATGCCAACTACAGCCCTGAACTGGTCTTTGGCTGGCTTTTGGGTATTCCGCTTTTGGCTGCAGCAATTATTTTAACCTTAGTACGTCAGCTGAACCGTCCTTTGCGTCGTCTGCAAAATGCCGCCAACAGCTACAGTAAAACAGGTAAAGCCCCTTATTTGGAAACCAATCACGGCCCGCAGGAAATTCGTGAGGTCAACCAAGCCTTTAACCACATGATTTATACCTTGGAACAGACTGAACGTGACCGTCGTATCATGTTGGCGGGTATTTCACATGACCTGCGCACGCCACTGACACGGATTCGTTTAAGTGCTGAAATGATGCCTGATGATGAATTTTTAAAAGAAGGCTTAATTTACGATGTAGAAGATATGGATGCGATTTTGAATCAATTCATTTCTTATATGCGTGATGGTTCTGATGAAGAATTACAAGAAACCGATTTAAATGTTTTGCTGCAGGAATTGATTATTCAATTTAAACCGTTGGATATTCGCTTTAACGCACAAGAATTACCTCTAATTCAGGCGCGTAGTTTGTCACTAAAACGTCTGATTGGTAACTTGATTAACAACTCTAAACGCTATGGTGCAGAACCGATAGAACTTTCTGCAGAATTGCTGGAGGATCAGATTCGGATTCGTGTGGCCGACAATGGTACAGGAATTCCTGAAGACCAGATTGCAGATTTAATGCAGCCGTTTGTACGTGGCAATGAAGCGCGTACCGTACAAGGCAGTGGTTTAGGCTTGGCGATTGTAAAACGTATTGTTGATATTCATCAGGGCGAACTGACCATTCAAAACCGTGAACAAGGTGGTCTGGAAGCCATCATTACCCTGCCGCTACAACCTGAAGTTGTAGAAGAAAAAAGTAATATTGGCACGCTGGAAAAAATCAAACAAAGTTTGAGTGAACATTTCTAAACGGCTGATTCATTTGATCTCCATCTGGCTTGCTATATAGCAATTTCAGACCAACAGCAAATCGCAGGAAGGATCAAAGCAAAAACTTCTCACAGCGCATATCAAAATTGTATAAAAATATATCAAATAAATTTTTACATTTATCAAGTGATATATAAATAAACTATTAAATTCAACTATTTATATATTATTTAATATTTTTATACCACCATTTAGGCAAAAAATTAGACCTTAGCCTAACACCTATGCAAAATACCTTTTTTGATCGGTACAATCGGTATCAGTTTAGTATTTTACGAGAGTTCACCATGTCTTTAGATCGCATTCGTTTAGCCTCCCTCCACGACAAAGTAATCAGCGCAGAACAAGCTGCTGAATTCGTTCAAGATGGTATGACCGTAGGTATGAGTGGCTTTACTCGTGCGGGTGAAGCAAAAGCAGTTCCACTTGCATTGGTTGCACGTGCAAAAACCAATCCTTTAAAAATTGATTTAATTACAGGTGCAAGTCTAGGTAACGATTTAGACAAGCAATTGACTGAAGCTGGTGTTTTGGCACGCCGTATGCCGTTCCAAGTAGACAACACTTTGCGTAAAGCAATTAATCAAGGTCAAGTGATGTTTATTGACCAGCACTTGTCTGAAACTGTTGAGCAAATGCGTAACAATACGCTTAAACGCCCAGACATCGCGATTGTTGAAGCAGTAGCTATTACTGAAGACAGCTTAATTATTCCAACAACTTCTGTAGGTAACTCTGCAAGCTTTATTGAATTTGCAGATAAAGTCATTATTGAAATCAACACTACGGTAAGCACAGAATTTGAAGGTCTACACGACATTTATATTCCTGAAGCACGCCCAACACGTGGTCCAGTACCGTTAACTCACGTTGACCAACGTATCGGTACCAAAGGTATTCAGTTAGACCCAGCGAAAGTTGTAGGTATTGTATTTAACGATACTTTGCTTGACTCTCCATCTAACGTGACTGATCCAGATGATGAAACTCAAGCTATTGCAGATCACTTGATCGCATTCTTTGAAAATGAAGTTGCACAAGGTCGTTTACCGAAAAACCTAGCGCCATTACAAGCAGGTATCGGTTCAATTGCAAACGCAGTATTAACAGGCTTCAAACACTCTAACTTTGAAGACTTGGTCATGTACTCAGAAGTACTTCAAGACTGTACCTTTGAATTGATTGATGCAGGCAAAATGAAGTTCGCTTCTGGCTGTTCAATGACTTTGTCTGAAAAATGTGGTGATCGCGTATTTGGCAATCTTTCACACTACAAAGACAAATTCATTTTACGCCCACAAGAAATTTCTAACTTCCCAGAGTTAGTTCGTCGTTTAGGCATCATTGGTATTAACACTGCACTTGAGTTTGATATTTACGGTAACGTGAACTCAACACACGTATGCGGTACCAAAATGATGAACGGTATTGGTGGTTCAGGTGACTTCGCACGTAACGCACACTTGGCGATTTTCGTGACTAAATCGATTGCCAAAGGCGGTGACATTTCATCTATCGTTCCAATGGCTGCGCACGTAGACCATAATGAACATGACGTTGACATTTTGGTTACTGAGCAAGGTTTAGCAGACTTACGTGGTCTTGCACCACGTGAACGCGCTCGTGCGATTATCGACAACTGTGTACACCCAATGTACCGCAATGCCTTGAACGATTACTTCGAGCGTGCATGTGCAAAAGGTGGTCACACTCCTCACCTACTTCGTGAAGCATTGTCTTGGCATGCAAACTTCGAAGAACATGGTCACATGTTGACTCCTGCACAACAAGAATCTGCGCAACCAGCCTAATTCAAGTGCAATAAAAAACGCCCTGATTTTTCAGGGCGTTTTTTTATGTCTTAAGTTTTTATGTTTTAGATTGCCACAAGGTCATTTGCGACAACGCCTTCCACTTTACTCAAATGCCAAAGCTTTAAATTCATCTATAAAATGCTGCCCTAACTGGCGTAAACCATCCACACTGAGTGTGGTTTCAATCACACCTAAAGACACGACATCACGTTGAATTTGCAGCACAGTTTGACCTTGCGGATTGATATAAAAACGAGAACCTAAAGCTGCAAAGTTACTTGCCAAGTCTTGGTTTTGTTCAAATCGAACTTGATTCACCAGATCTTGCGCAGTAAAACGGTATTGATCTTGTACTAAATTCAGGGTGTTGGATTGCCCGTATTCAGCACTTAATGCATGATCATCCAAGGCCTGTAAAGGCTGATCAAGATTGGCAAAAGCAGTCACAGGAAGGCACAGCACAAGGCCGAATAAAACAGGGAGAGAGAATTTAAACATAGAACACCTCACACATTCCGTCATTACACGTGTGGAAAAATATCCTTTTTTCACCCAAGCCTTATTTTAATCTCAATACAATCTAAAAACAGTGATTTTTTATACCAAACAACCTAAACGCAGCAAAATGGGAAACTCAATTTCCAAGTCCTGAGCAGGTTGCTGCTGCAACAATTGCTGTAATTCAAGCAAAGGCGTCTCTGTATGCTGCTTTAAATAATGCTGCAGTCCCGACCAAGTGTTTAAATAATTCAGCAATTGTGTTGCCGACCAACGATATTTTAGGGAAAGTTCAGGTGTCACGATTTCTTTAAATGGGAAAGGAATCGTGCGATATAAGTCATCAATATAACGGCGCTCAGCATCCCAATAACCTTTTAAGGTCTGAAAATACAAGCGTTGAATTGCGGCATTCACCTCAGTGTCTACAACTTGAATCAGCCCATAGCCCACCGCAGCGAATACTCCACGCGGTTTTAGCACCCGATGTACTTCAGCGTAAAAGGTTTCAAAATCGAACCAGTGAATCGCTTGCGCAACGGTAATTAAATCCACACTTGCATCTGCCAATCCACTGTCTTGCGCCAAACAAGCGCGATAACGCACATTCGCCCATTGTGGTGCTTGATCCAACTGTGCCTGACTTAAATCTGTGGCTAAAATCTGCTGAAAATGTGGTGCTAATAACTGAGTAAACTGCCCTGAACCTGCACCGCAGTCCCATGCCAAACCGTGCTCTGGCACATACTGTAAAATCGTATCGACAATTGCGGTTGAATATTGTGGACGTGCCTGACGATATAAATCGCTGCCCTGCGAAAACAAATCTTTCATGCTGCATTCCCGGACCATGAGTCCTTCATTCTAATCCAGCTTTTTTTCACAGGTATCGTAGACTTTAGATGAAGATGCAAAGCGGCTTTGAGTACAAGGCTTTGTTTTAGACATAAAAAAAAATTGGGGCATAAAAAAAACCCCAAACACTGTTTGGGGTTTTTTTGAATATGGTGGCGAGACCCAGGATCGAACTGGGGACACACGGATTTTCAATCCGTTGCTCTACCGACTGAGCTATCACGCCAATGCCGTGTATTAAGCCGTATCTCGGCTGAATAGTCAATAAAAATCATCACTTTTTTATTTGATCGCATAAACTTTATGCAAAAAAAATCCCTGATGGGATCAGGGATTGAAAACGTTTAACCGTTTTTAATATGGTGGCGAGACCCAGGATCGAACTGGGGACACACGGATTTTCAATCCGTTGCTCTACCGACTGAGCTATCACGCCAATGACGCGTATTAAACAGTTTCAGCTGTAAATCGTCAATAGTCTTTTTCGCTTTTCAGTGCAAATGTTTACTTTTACAGCAACATCTGCGTGAATTGGATGTAAAAACATCTTGTATTATAGGCTTAGTGCTTATCACGACTCACAACTTACCCAAATGCGCTAAACAACGATGAATCGCACCACAGCCTGGCTGAAAATGCTGCACACCTTTTGCTTCTTCCATACGGCACACTTCACTTACCAAGCGATCTGCCACGCCTCGACCTCGGTTTGCAGGATGCACCACAATATATTCAAGCGTGCGATGATCATCTTGGCCTGTACACCAAATCGCACCAATCACTTTAGTATTAAATTCTGCCGTGTAAAGTAGGGTATACTGAGCCAAGTTCTGCTCAAGTTGGCTTACCGCATCTTGCCCATCGCCAAATTCAGGGCTGGTATCATACAGTCGCTCAAGCTGGCTGCGCACTTCGGTATTTTCTAGTGAAGTATAAGCATGTACGGTAATAGGCATTGATTAACCCTCCTGAGCAATCTAATATGCTGAGACTTCGTCACAGCGAAAACATTTTACATCAATCATTTTTGACGTTTTTTTGAGGAACGTGTCTATGACCCAACGTATCAGTGAAGTGGTGAGGAATACCAACGAAACTAAAATTCGAGTTCGTGTGAATCTGGACGGTACGGGTCAAGGCACACTCAACACTGGAGTTCCATTTTTAGACCATATGATTGATCAAATCAAGCGACACGGTTTGTTTGATATTGATATTCATTGTGATGGCGACTTGGAAATTGATGATCACCACACTGTGGAAGACTGCGGTATTACGCTTGGACAAGCTTTTGCTCAAGCTTTGGGTGATAAAAAAGGTTTACGACGCTACGGTCACTTTTACGCACCGCTTGATGAATCTTTAAGCCGTGTGATTGTAGATTTATCGGGCCGTCCGGGTTTATTTATGGATATTCCATTTACCCGCGCGCGTATTGGTACTTTTGATGTGGATTTATTCTCAGAATTCTTCCAAGGCTTTGTCAACCATGCGTTAATGACGCTGCACATCGACAACCTCAAAGGTAAAAACAGCCACCACCAAATTGAAAGCGTATTTAAAGCATTTGCACGTGCTTTACGCATGGCATGTGAGGTCGATCCGCGTGCTGAAAATACAGTGGCATCAACCAAAGGAACACTCTAATGACCCGAATTGCCCTTCTTGACTATGGCATGGGAAATTTACACTCTGCAGCGAAAGCTTTAGAGCATGTGGGTGCAACGGTAGATGTGACCAATGACCCAAAACTGATTGCACAAGCCGATAAAATTGTGTTTCCAGGTGTGGGTGCCATGCGTGACTGTATGCAAGGCATGCATGAAGCTGGCATTGATGAGGTGGTGCGCAATGCGGTCTTTAATAAACCTGTACTTGCAATTTGTGTAGGCATGCAGGCATTGATGCAACATTCTGAAGAAAATGGTGGTGCAGATGCACTGGGTGTTTTTGCAGGCACAGTCAAACGCTTTCCTGAAGTACCAGGTTTGAAAGTACCACACATGGGCTGGAATCAGGTACATCAACGTGACCCGAGCCACCCTATGTGGAACAACATTGAACAAGATGCACGTTTTTACTTCGTGCATAGTTTTTATGTGGAACCACAAGATGAAAAAATCGTGGCTGCGACCTGTGATTATGGTTTAACTTTCTGTACGGCCCTGCATCAAGAAAACTTGTTTGCAACACAGTTCCATCCAGAAAAAAGTCACACTGTTGGTTTGCAGTTACTAAAAAACTTTGTGGAATGGAACATCTAATATTCAAGATGTTCCTCCCTTTAAAGCCGAGTTAATCTCGGCATTATTTATGCGTGAATGTTTTTCACTGTTATTGCACATCGATTTGTGTTTAAAATTAAAGCGTTTTATACCTTTTATTCAAAATAAATTGAGGGTCTGTCCATAATTTGTCTATCTTTGTACTGTGAGAGAGATCTCACAAGATTTTTGAGCAAATATACGTGATGCGACAGAAAATTCAAAAAATCTAGGAATTACAACAATGAGTCAATATGTAGAAGATTCTGCACTGAGTGCTGCGGGGCGGTTTGGTCGATTATCATTTTTAGCGTGGAACTGCTTGCTCAGTTTGGGGCTTGCAGTACTGATTGCAATTATTGCCGTTGTTGCACCCAATTTATTGCTAGAGCTCGGCTCTGGCTCTATGGGCATCGGCATGATCTTGCTTGTGATCATTTATATCGTCGCATTCTATTTTAGCTTTATTTTCACCATCCGCCGCTTGCATGACCGTAATCATACTGGCTGGTTGTCTTTGCTGATTTTGGTGCCTTTGGTGAATATTATTTTGGGTCTATATTTGGTATTTGCACCTGGCGATGATCGTCAAAATAGCTATGGTGCAGTACGTGAAACTGCAGGTTGGGAAAAAGTACTGGCTTGGATTTTTATTGTGCTGATGATTTTGGCGATTATTGGCAGCTTCTCGGCAGGCATATTCAGCAACCTCTAAGCAAAAATATTCCGCTTGATTGATCTTTCAAAATAGCCCATCTGTTGGGCTATTTTTTCAGGATATTCACGTCAATCTCTGCCTTGCACAGTATTTTCAATCGTTTAAACTTTGCCAAATTCTGCAAAACGCTTTAGGCTAAAACCGCTTCTTTGCCGCTTTGAATGTTATGGATCTAACTCGTCTGCGTACCCTGCCTAGCCCTGATGAAATTCGGCAATTGCCACTATTTGAAAATATTGCCCGTCAAAATATTGTTCTGATTCAAACTCTAGAACAATGTCGAGCGATTGAAGCTGAACTGAAAACCGCAGCTGTCTTGGGTTTCGATTCTGAATCCAAACCGACGTTTAATGTAGGTGAAGTTTCTACAGGCCCGCATTTAATTCAGCTTGCAACCTTAGAAAAAGCGTATTTATTTCAGCTCAATGATGAAATTTGGCAATTTTTACAGCCAATTTTTGCCAATCGGGATCAAATTAAAGTGGGGTTTGGACTGAAAAATGATGCGCATTTATTTCGAAAAAAAGGCATACCACTGAATAGCGTGATTGAATTATCTAAGTGTTTTGGCAGTTTTGGTTTTAAAAGTCCACTTGGGCTTAAAAATGCCATGGCCTTATTATTTCACGTTCATTTCCCTAAAAGCCGAAGAATCAGTACCTCAAACTGGGCACGCAAACAGCTCAGTGAAGCACAAATTGCCTATGCTGCTGCCGATGCCTACGCGCCTGTATTGATATTTGAAGAATTGGGACGTTTAGGCCTATTGCCCGAGCATATTCCCAACAGTTCACTCAAATTGCGGATTCGTCCCTCTAAAACAAAACCTACAACAGATGCTTAGAGATTTAACAATACTTTGTTAAGATGCATAAATTGAATTCAATAAGTTTTTGGCAAGGAGCGAAAGCATGCTGATCATCCCTGCAATTGACCTGAAAGATGGCAAATGTGTTCGTTTAAAACAAGGTCGTATGGAAGATGATACTGTATTTTCTGACGATCCAGTGGCGACAGCACAACATTGGGTAAATGAAGGCGCACGTCGCTTGCATTTAGTCGATTTAAACGGCGCTTTCGCAGGTACGCCAATTCATAAACCTGTGGTTGAAGCGATTGCAAAATCACAACCAGATCTCCCAATTCAAATTGGGGGCGGTATTCGCTCACTCGAAACCATCGAACACTATTTAGATGCAGGCGTATCATTCGTGATTATTGGTACCAAAGCCGTACAAGAGCCTGCTTTTGTAGATGAAGCCTGCAAGAAATTTGCAGGACACATCATTGTCGGCATTGATGCCATGAATGGTATGGTGGCTACCGATGGCTGGGCCAACGTTACAGACGTTAAAGCAACAGATTTAGCCAAGCGTTTTGCCGATGCAGGTGTATCTAGCATTGTTTATACCGATATTGCCCGTGATGGTATGATGCAAGGTGTGAACGTTGAACAAACCGTGAACTTGGCGCAATATTCAGGCTTACCAGTAATTGCTTCTGGCGGTGTAACTAATTTAGATGACGTACGTCACCTAAAAGGTCAGCCAGGCATTTTAGGCGCAATTACAGGTCGTGCAATTTATGAGGGTACCTTAAGCCTGCGTGAAGCACAGTTACTTTTAGATGAGCAATCTTTGTAATTCTGCCGCATTTTTTAAAGAGGTCTGCGGACCTCTTTTTTATTTTAAGTTTATTTTACTCATTTCGAGTTTTTTTCACCTCCTACTGATTATATGTCTCAGCTTTCATCAATACTTCGTAGCAAAGCCCCACAACTGTCACTCATTTTGATTACCTTGATTTGGGGAGCAACCTTCATTACCGTGCAATACGGTTTGAATTTCAGCAGTCCTGTACTGTTTGTAGGCTTACGCTTTGCTGCAGCCACTTTGGCTGTGGGATTGATTTCATGGCGAAGCCTACGTGGTTTTAGGCTCGATGAACTCTATGCAGGCTTTGCCATAGGCGCAGTGATTGCGCTAGGTTATGTCACTCAAACGATTGGCTTACAAAGTATTAGCAGTAGCGAATCCGCCTTTTTAACGGCGCTGTATGTTCCGCTTGTACCGCTATTGCTGTGGTTATGCTTTGGTCAACGTCCGCATATCATGACTTGGTTGGGTACTATTTTGGCATTTATCGGCTTGGTCTTTTTAACAGGCAATGGCTTAGACGCAATTCAGTTAAATTTTGGACAAGCCATAACTTTAATGGGTTCAATTGCGATTGCCTTTGAAATTGTTTTAATTGGCTATTTTGCCAATCGGGTCAATTTAAAGCGCGTTACTCTCATTCAACTGGGTTGTGCATCATTATTGTGTTTTGCGATTGCACCACTGGTCGGAGAAACTCAATTGCCCGAATTCCAGTGGTCGCTCCTTGCTGTTTTACTTGGCTTAGGTATTGCCAGTGCTGTAATTCAATTGGTGATGAACTGGGCGCAACGACAAGTCGACCCTGCGCAAGCTGCTATTATTTATGCAGGTGAACCTGTTTGGGCCGCATTGATTGGACGATTGGCAGGCGAACGCTTAGCAGTTGTGGCATTGTTCGGAGGACTACTGGTGGTTTTAGGCGTACTGGTCAGCGAATGGCGACCAAAATTTTTAAATCGAAACACATCATCCCAAAAAGTTGAATGAACAGCATTTCAGTGAGATTGCTCAAAACATCTTACAAAGAAGCACGAAGGTGGATTAATGATACATTGGCAAATTGTCATTCACGCGAATTAAACCACGAATAGCACGGTAAACAATCCATAGCCACGAAATAGCAACCACTGCGATACAGAAAAGTGTCGCAGCCAAAGTCATACTGGCAAAGCTTTGCGCATCTGGACTAAAGAACACCAAAAAGAAAGGTACAAATGCAACAATATTCCAAAACAGATACCACCAGAAGCTGCGAATTTGCCAAGTAAAATGACTGGCAAAAATTGAACCTTGCACATCACCACGTTTTAAATAGTTGATGATCAAGGCAATAACGGCCAATATCCCCGCAGAAAAAATCGCCACGATATACAGCACATATAAAATCATGGTCAATGAACGATGTGGGTCTTGATCTACTGGATATGAATGCTCTGCGTCTGACATAATGCACCTGACAAGCCTGTTACTAGAACAATAGTATTAATTAGATACTGAGCTGATTTAGCGGAGAAATCAGCCATAAAATCAGCAAGATATTTAAGCCTATCGTACAAAAATAAATCTTACCAAAGGGTTGTTTTTGTGTTTTGTGGCGTAATTTTTGTTGTGCCAACCATGCTGCAGGCCAACCCCCTAAAAAAGCCACAATATGCAAGTTATTTTCAGAGATACGACGCCCGCCCTGCTGGGCAGCTTCTTTATCTTGTGCATACAGCCAATAACTCAGCACATTCATAAAACTAATGAATAATAACAATATGCCACTGAGCAATCCCAACAGCGTCAGCAAAGCCAAAACAACAATATAAGCCACACACAATATTTGCATCGGCTGCATTTTTTGCGTGCTGTTGGATGTTTTCGCACTCACAGCAGATGCCTTTGCTGCTTTGGTCTGCGAAGCTTTTAAATACACCGCTTGCTGCGCTCGGTAACGTCCGCGTTCATCCACAGTTAAGGTATATTCCAAAGCACAGCCCACAATTGGACGTGGCCCTTGTCGGGCGAAGTCCTTAATGTGTAAAAACACGCGATCTTTTTGACGGTCATTCGGCTGAATAAACCCATAACCCTGCTCATCAAACCATTCAACTAAACGCCCTTGATCACGCATGTTCTATATTCCTCAAGCTGTCACAAACTTTAAGCGTTCAATCAGCATATTCCGCATTTCATCTGGATTTTTCTGCAAAATATCTGCGCCTGTCCGTCCTTCTGCTAAATTTTTAGCAGCTACTTGCAAACGCATTAACCAAAAACGTCCTGCCGCCATTGCTAAATACAGTTCCAAACAGGCTTTTTCGTCTTGGGTTAAAGGACGCACCGTTTCGTAGGCATTTAAAAATGCAATCGCCTTGCTTTCATTTAAGCTCAGCTCGGGAAAATCGGTACAAAAATCATTGAGGGTAATCGCAATATCAAATAGTAATTCATCTTGATTTAATTCATAAAAATCTAAAATGCCTTGTAAATGATCATCTGCGAACAAGGTATTGTCACGAAATAAATCCGAATGAATAAAACCTTTAGGACGCTGCGGATAGACTGCGGTTAAAGCCTCATACAAGCCCAAAAGTTTGGATAATAAGGCTTGATCTGCCACATGCATGCTTGGTTTTAATTGGCGGGCAACTCCTGCCCAATAAGCATGATCACGTACATGATCGCGCTGCAAAGAGAAATTTTGTAACGCCACATGCATTTTTGCTTGTGCAATCGCAATCGCTTCCACTTGCGCCACTGTTGTCAGTGTCGGATGCTGCCCAATTAAACGTGGTGCAATTTGTGCAGGTTTATCTTTTAAACGATGAATGGCTTGTCCTGAGTGTGACAAGGGCACTGCCACAGGCAAATCGACTTGCCCCAAATACTGTAACACAGGAATTAATTCGCCTGCCGCTTGCTGATCTAATTCTTCAAAAATGGTCAGCACGTACTGGTTTTGATTGTCGCAGCGCAAAAAATAATTGGTATTTTGAATCCCACCTTGAATGGGAATCAGCTCGACCACTTCCAACCCATAAGGCGCTGCAAAAACCTGAACTTCCTTTAAAGTCAAAGGAGTATAAACCGACATAGAAAACCTGCGAAAAACCTGAGCTAAGTTTGATAGAATACCCGCTCCATCTGCCAAGGTGTAGCGCTTGTGTGGGTGAGTTTCATAATCGGCTGTAATAATTGGAAAAATTTATGCTAGCGAAACGTATTATTCCTTGCCTAGACGTAGATAATGGTCGCGTGGTCAAGGGCGTGCAATTCCTTGATATTCGTGATGCGGGCGACCCTGTCGAAGTGGCGCGTCGTTATAATGAACAAGGTGCCGATGAAATCACCTTTTTAGACATTACTGCTACCCATCATGGCCGTGATACGACCTATCGTACCGTTGAGCGTATGGCAGAAACCGTGTTCGTGCCCCTCACCGTGGGTGGTGGCGTGCGTAAGGTTGAAGACATCCGCCTATTGCTGAACGCAGGTGCAGACAAGGTCAGTATTAACTCGGCAGCAGTCTTTAACCCTGAATTTGTGCAAGAAGCCTCACAGCGTTTTGGCGCGCAATGTATTGTGGTTGCGATTGATGCGAAAAAAACGGGGGATAACAAATGGGAAATTTTCACTCACGGTGGCCGTAAACCAACAGGTATTGATGCGATTGAATGGGCAGTAAAAATGGCCGACTATGGCGCAGGTGAGCTATTGGTCACTTCAATGGATGCAGATGGTACCAAAGCAGGCTATGACTTGGCGCTCATGCGTGCCATCAATGACCGTGTCACTGTACCGACGATTGCATCTGGCGGTGTGGGCAATTTACAGCACTTGGCAGATGGTATTTTAAAAGGCGGCGCCGATGCGGTACTGGCTGCCTCAATTTTCCACTTTGGTCAGCATACTATTCCAGAAGCCAAACAATATTTGGCAGCGCAAGGCATTGAAATGCGTTTATAATTTTCAAAACAAAACAGTTTTAGACTTTAATTTTTGAGCTTCAAAAGTGTAATCTTCGGGTTACACTTTTTTATTTAGCTCAAAAATACAGGCAGAAAAAAAAGAGCAAAAAGGTCACTACTGTCCCATGGTTTGGTTTAAATAAAACCCCGAGTCCAGATCATTAAAATATGAGTGCAAACAAACACTTTCACGAGCAGGATTCAGGTTTTGTCACATCGGAATACCGTATTTCATCAGCGAAAGGATTTTAACAACTTCCAAAGTACACCATCTTGGACAGAAATTTAGAGCAGCTTCAAAGTGGGATCAGTTTATTGCCATATTGATGTCTCAACTTTCCTGCAGGCAAAGTCTGAGAGATATTCGATCCAATCTGGCGTGCTAACAGGCAAACTGAGTCATTTCGGAACAAAGTCTATTCCCCGAAGCACACTGGCACTAATTAACGAGCAGCAGCCTGCTACCTTGTATCAACAGCTCTTTTACAAGTTGATGAAATGCTATGAACACTCAAAAGGGCTTTTTTGCATAAATGTTTTGCAAGATACTGATTTTTAAAGGTTTATGAAAATTTGAGTGGAAAATAAAGATAATAAAATCAGAATGTTAGATATTTTTACAACAAAACCCAATTAATAATATGTGAAAGCACGTGAAGAATTGGCTAAAACCAACACCGATATTAAAACCCAATCGCAAGTGGTTAAAAGTAAATCAGACACTCTCAATCGTACTATTTTCAAATCGCCTGTGCATGGTCTGTACATGGTATTGTCAAAGAAATTGATGTGATGACCTTGGGCGGCATCGTTTCACAAAATGGCAAACTGATGATGATTGTGCCACTGGATGAACAACTGCTGATTCAAGCGCGTATTCTCCTCGTGATATTGCGTTTATTCGAAATATTCCAAGTTAAAGGTTTGAACATTAATTGCTTGAAATATCAACTATATGATCAAGCGTAGAGGCGATTGGAGTACTGCAACAAAACGATGAGGTGAAATACAGAAAAATTAGGAGTTTTTCTTGAAAATATAAAAAATAAACGCTTTTCTGTGATTAATTGCACAATAAATGCAAAAAAGTCATGTCTTGCATATCCTTAATTGTCTTTGTGTGGTTAGAATATAACAACTGTGCCCAAGATCTCTCACGTCTGTTATGAATATATTAATCGTTGATGATCATCCGCTGTTTCGCCATGCCTTAATTCAGGCGGTTCGTTATAGCTTACCACAAGCTCAAATTCATGAAACTGCTGCAGTTAATGAATTGTACGAACGTTTGGAAAATGGGCCTGAGCCTGATCTTGTGTTATTGGACTTGAATTTACCAGGGGCATCAGGCTTTTCTGCATTGGTGCATGTACGTGCGCAATATCCATCTATCCCAATTATTGTGGTGTCTGCTCACGAAGAAGCATCGATTATTCAACGTTCAATTGCACATGGGGCGATGGGTTATATCCCAAAATCTGCACATCCGAGCCATATTGGTGAAGCAATTCGTCAAGTTTTAGAAGGTGAGATTTGGTTGCCGCCAAACTTGGCTGCGAATGTTAACTTTGACCCTCGCGCAGCAGATGAAACGGCTTTGGCTGAACGAATACAGTCTTTAACGCCTCAGCAATTCCGTGTGTTGATGATGGTGGCAGAAGGTTTGTTGAATAAACAAATTGCCTATGAATTAGATGTTTCTGAAGCAACGATTAAAGCGCACGTAACCGCAATTTTCCGTAAATTGGGTGTGCAAAATCGTACTCAGGCGGTATTGGCAATTAATGCTTTAAATATTGAAGAAAAGAAAATGTAATATGTGACTGATCTGAAAAAGATGAGTTTAAAACCGCTGTGTTGATCTCGAGGATTGAGCAGCGGTTTTTTTAGGTGTGTGGTTGATAAGAGGGTGATACCAACAAAGTTGTGGATATGCTACCGTTTTACGCTGTAGTGAGTTTTGTTACTTAAATATTTTGCAAGATACTAATTTTTAAAGGTTTGGGGAAATTTAACAAAAATAAATATAATAAATCATAGTTTTAGGTATTTACACAACTAAGCCCCACCGCCATCAGGGTGTCTTTGCTTTTTAGCACCATTTATATCGAAACGTAGATTTTAGAACTTTTATAGCATCGAGTTTGTCTATGTGTTTTGCCATGTTTAGTTTCTCCCTTATTTGTCGGTATAAAATCGGCACTTTTGTAGCTTGCTGATTAAAATTTAGCTATTTTGCATTTATACCGACAAATATGTCGGTATGCCACCGTGTTTTACCGTATTATCACATGCAATAAAAAAGGGCTTAAACCCTTTAGATTCAAGCCCTTAACACTACGAGATAATACCGTAAACAACTAATTTGGCGGTGAGAGAGGGATTCGAACCCTCGATACGCTATTAACGTATACACACTTTCCAGGCGTGCTCCTTCAGCCACTCGGACACCTCACCATAGGCGGTGGATAATAACCAAAAAATAGTACAAAGCCAAGTTGAAACATTTGATTTAGAGAAAAATTTTCAGCGTAGTGCTATGATTCTCAAAAATACCGTCTAAATCGAAGACACCTATGCAAAGTACTGCAAAAAAAGCAGCCTTACCCGTCATTACCTTGGCTGCACTCGGAGTTGTATTTGGGGACATTGGCACCAGTCCACTTTACGCCTTCCGACAAACTTTTTTAACGGCGCATCTTGCAATTACCCAAGCCAGTGTATTGGGAATTTTATCCCTAATTTTCTGGTGCATGATGCTCACCATCAGCTTTAAATACGTCACCATTATTATGCGTGCCGATAACAATGGCGAAGGCGGGATCATGTCATTATTGGCATTGAACCTGCGCACCACTCGCATTGCCGAAGACAAAAAAATCTTCCTGATCGCACTTGGCTTTATTGGCGCATCCCTGTTCTTTGGCGATGGTATTATCACCCCCGCTATTTCAGTATTGTCTGCCATTGAAGGACTAAGTATTGCCACTCCTATCTTTAATCAATGGCTCGTGCCGCTCTCAATTGGTATTTTGGCGGGACTGTTCATTGTGCAGCGTCATGGTACAGGCACTATGGGCAAATTTTTTGGCCCACTGACTTTGCTGTGGTTTTTAGCCATTGGTGGTGCAGGGCTGCTCAGTATTATCCAAACCCCGTTTGTATTGGCCATGGTCAGTCCACATTGGGCGTTTAACTTTGTAGTAGAGCAACCCTTTGTTGCATTTCTCACCATGGGCGCGGTGATTTTGACCATGACGGGTGGCGAAGCACTCTATGCCGATATGGGACATTTTGGGCGGATGCCCATTCGGCTTGCATGGTTTTTGATTGTCCTACCTTGTTTGTTATTGAATTACGCGGGACAAGGCGCATTATTGCTACGCAACCCTGCAGCAATTGAAAATCCGTTCTATATGTTGGTGCCTGAATGGGGCTTATACCCGATGATTGGTTTAGCCACGGCTGCCGCAGTGATCGCTTCTCAAGCGGTGATCACAGGAGTATTTTCAATGGTCAATCAGGCCATTCAATTGCGTTATTTACCGCGCCTGACCGTACGCCATACGTCGGATGTCGAGCGTGGTCAAATCTATTTGCCGTTCATTAACTGGGCCTTATTTATTTCAGTGCTGATCTTAATTTTACTGTTTGAAAATAGTGCCAATCTTGCCAGTGCTTATGGCGTGGCAGTGACCATGACCATGCTGTGTGGCACTATCCTAATTTCAGTGTTGGCCTATGGTTTTTGGCGTTGGCCAATGTGGAAAGTTGCCCTTTTTGCAGTGCCATTTTTAACTCTAGATTTGATTTTTGTGGCCTCGACCTCACTCAAAATTGTAGCGGGTGGCTGGGTACCAATTTTAATTGGTGCCATCATGTATACCATTTTAATGACGTGGAAAGATGGTCGTGCATTGGTTTTCAATCGTTTGGAAAAAGATGCTTTGCCGATAGACCTATTCATTCATAGTGTTAGTTTGGGCAATGAAACCAAATTTGTCCCTGGCGATGCGATTTTCCTGACAGGTACGCCCAATATTGTGCCGCATGCCATGTTGCATAATATTAAGCACAACAAGGTGTTACATGAACGTAATATCATGGTAACGGTTATCACGCGTGATATTCCATTTGTGGCGCAGCAAGATCGGATTCAAGTCGAAAAACTGGATGATCGTTTTTATCGGATTACCATGTATTACGGTTTTAAAGATCAGCCGAATATTCCAAATGCCTTGCAACAAGCTTATGAGCAGCTTGGGTTTGAATTCGATATGATGCAAATGAGCTTCTTTATTTCGCGTGATCGGATTGTGCATACGGTGGGTGATGGTATGTCACCGTGGCGTGAAAAACTGTTTATTTCAATGCAGCGCAATACCAGTCCAGTGAGTGATTTTTATCAAATTCCAACCAACCGTGTGGTGGAATTGGGTAGTCAAATCGAAATTTAAAATCACTCAACAGCTTAAAAAAAAACCAGCATTACATCGTGCTGGTTTTTTATTTTTAGCTCAAGATTGGTCTTAAACAGATCTTATTTTTCCGTATCACTTTGCGGTACATGATTTAAATCTATATCGTTTATATCTGTATCCTGTGCTGCAGGTGCTGTGGTTTCAAGCCGCTTAGTCGTGGGCAGATTGACTGCTGCCTGTTCAGATGCAGCAGGGCTTGGTGGTGCAGCATTAAGCGCTTCTGCGGTGACATCCACATCATCTCCAACATTTACAGGTAAGTCGGCTGAAGATGACAATAAGGGAACTGACGGGGCTTGTATGTGTTGTTCGCTCATCTGTTTAGCCTGCGCTGCGTGTTGCGGTTCAGATTCGGTTCCGACAGGCATCGTCATAGGCGTATTTTCTTGAGCCAGATTGGCTTGTTCGGCGGTAATTTGGTTTGCAGGTTGTTGCGCCATATTTTCTGTTGGATTCGTTAAATTTGCATCTGCACTCGTTACAATCCGGATTTGACCATTGGCAATTAATTCTTGTAGTGAGCCTGCTTGTCCATTAATCGTGGTGCTTATTTTGACTTTGGATAAACTTTCCAAAGTATCACCTGCCTGAATGGGTGGTTCGGCAAAGACAGAAATGCTAATGCTGCTGACCAAAGCACAAGCAAAAAGATGAAAACGCATGTATTTCTCCATCAAAAATCGTAAAAATAAAGTTAAAACCAATTTAAATCGTCAATCACACCTAGCGAGAACATCGTAATGTGCTTAGGTGTCGCTAGGCGATGTCTTGAAGGTGTATTTAGCTTGGCAGATTCGTTGAAACGGATGCAATCAAACCTACCAAACTTGATCTAGACTGATGTCAAAAGTGCTTAAAACTCAGGCTGTGTGTGGCTTTTGTGGTGTTATGGCGCGGGTTTTGTTTAATTGTTAGGCGAACAAGAGGTGCTTCATATACAAGCTGTGAGTGGATTGTTAAGCTCAGGCAAACTCTGCGGATCTAGAGCGAAGTCACAGTAACGGTTATGGCAAGAAAACGGCGCAATTCCAACAATATTTGGACTCAAATTTTCAATCAAAACAGCCTGAAAGTGCTACTCGGTGTAGTAGCAACAGGCAGTTTTGTGATTGCTTTTGGTCAAGAAAAAATTAGTCAGTGGACTTCACTGGTGCCGAGCACAGGAAATAATGCTTGCTTAACTCAGTTTTATCGGGAAACGCCGCCCTATTTACTGAAAAACAGCCTGAAAAAAGACAGCTATCCGCTGTGTTTTAATGACTTTAATGTGATGTATTCAGGGGTATCTAAAACCCCGTTATGGGTGGCAGAAGCCTTAACGCCTACGCGTTTGAGCCAGCGGATTCCGCGTGAAGATAACTTTCACGAAGAACCGCGCGTCAAAGCCGAGCATCGTGCAACTTTGCAGGATTATCGTGGTTCGGGTTATGACCGTGGACACATGGCACCAAATGCCGACATGACTAACTTGGCAGCCCAGTTTGATAGCTTTTCTTTGGCAAATATGGTGCCGCAAGCCCCTAAAAATAATCAGCAGGTTTGGCGTGAACTTGAAGAAGCTACACGGGCGGTGGTGACCAAACAAAAGCAAGATGTCTATGTAATTACGGGGCCTAGTTTTAATGCCAAACGTCTAAAAACCATTGGTCAGGGCGTTATTGTACCGACTGCGGTGTATAAAGCCGTGTATATGCCTAAAACAGGCGCGATAGGGGCTTATTACGCGCCCAATAACGACTCGCTACAGGTTCAAGTGGTGAGTGTCTGCTATTTAGAAGAACAGTTAGGCATCAATTTATTCCCACAATTAACTGAAGAACAAAAGCGCAATACCTATAAATTGCCGTTGACTGCAAATGCTGTAAAAGCCAATACACCAATTGCTTATTCGCATTGGGATGCAGAAAGTCAGTGTGCGGAAGATGTATCTGCCGAGCAATTACAAGCTTTACAAACCGAGTTTAAACGCTCGGGTAGTAGTCCAGCATCGGGTGCTAGCATTGATGCAAATACCCAAGATGCAATTGTGAAGCAGTTGATTGAAGCTTTATTGCAATATATTTTACAGTTGTTGAAATCTTAAACTGGGTTAAGATAATGGATAATGCATCCTTCATTCTAAGGTGAATTCAATGTTTAAACCGTTTCAAAATGGGACTGAATCACATGCGATTCATGACTTAACCTTAGAAAATGATTTGGATTGCATCAATGTGTATGGCAATTTGCAAATCAGCAAAGATCAGGCAGGTTTACAAGCAGCCAAAGCACTGCAGGCATTTTTAAATGAAGTTGTTGCGACTTTGGAACAGACCCCCAATTTGCCTGAGAAGTTAGATCGTCCCGAAGTGGATGAAATTGAAAATCCATTTATATAATAGACTTCTTGCGTTAGTCAAATTTTAAGCAGTCAAAAGCTATATTTTATAAGGTTTTAGCCAATTCAAAAATTAGATAAAACTATACTTTCGCAAGAGGTCTAATGGATAAAATTAAAAGGGATTAGGTGTTTAGTCCCAACCTGAATTTGTTTGAATATACCTAAAGTCACTCATCCACAGTTGGTCAGGATGATCAGCAGTAAAATTACGTTTCACTAAATCATCTGCTCGTTTTTGATCATCTCGGTTACAGGTCGCTCGCTTATTCTTACCATGCAATACACCTTGTATTTCAAGCTTTTGCATCAATCGAGCAACCGTATAGTGCGCAATAACATAACTTCTCGTTGCAGTTGTTGCCAGACTTTAGGAACGCCATACCGACCTGAACTTTTTCTAAATTCGTTTGATTTACTCAGCATGATACTCATCATGTAGATCTCGCTTCGCTCGATGTTCCCTTACTAAGCGATGATTCTCATCTCAGGAAAGTTGGTCTGCGACAAACTCGGTACGGTTCGTACGGTTCAGAAAAGTCACAGTGATTTCTCCTGATACCCTAAGCGATAATGTGGTTCCGTTAATTAGACCACTCAATTCAGTTTTATAAGTGATAAATCCGCTCTAAATATTTAAATTATGCTGCCATTACTTTTAGTAAATGTTGATCATAAAATTCATCCGGTGTTGCCTTATTCAAACTTGAATGAGGACGTATCATGTTATAAAAATCCAAATATTCAGCAATTGATTGTTTCGCTTGTTTAACCGTATCGTAAGCCTTCAAATAGACTTCCTCATGCTTCACGCTGCGCCATAAACGCTCAATCATTACATTATCCATCCATCGTCCTTTCCCATCCATACTGATACGGATATTTCGCAATTTTAACTCATTCAAAAATGCCTCGCTTGTGAATTGACTGCCTTGGTCTGTATTAAACACCTCTGGACAACCATATTTCACAATTGCTTCTTGCAACGCATCTATGCAAAAGCCTGTTTCCATACTGATCGATACACGATGAGCCAGTACTTTACGACTATGCCAATCTATAATTGCACACAGATAGACAAAGCCTTTAGCCATAGGAATGTACGTTATATCTGTACACCAGACTTGATTAGAGTGATCGATGACCATGTTTTTCAACAGATATGGGAAAATACGGTGTGCAAGATTAGGCTTACTGGTATTGGGTTTTGGATACAAGGCATGTATTCCCATCAAGCGCATTAAACGTCGGACTTTACGCCGACCTATTTGATGCCCTTGACGCTGTAGCATATCTCGTATCATTCGACTGCCCATAAAGGGGTAGTCGAGATGAATTTCATCGATCAGGCGCATCAAACTCAAATCAGTTGATGAAATCTCTTTGGACTTGTAATACAACGTACTGCGATTGATTTGAATCAATTGCGATTGTTGTCGTACCGAAAGTTGATGGGTCTTATCGATCATTTTTTGCCGCTCAGCTGCCCTATTTTTCTGAGCGCACCTTCTAAAAAATCAATTTGCAATGCCTGATGTCCTATCTTGGCATGTAGAGCTTTGAGGTCAATCTCTGGTTCTTGTTGTGCTGTTGGTCGTGAAAAAATATTGACTGATTGCTCAAGCAGTTGATTTTTCCAATCGATGATTTGGTTTTGATGTAAATCGAATTGAGTAGAAAGTTCAGCGAGTGTGTGGTCGCCTTTAATTGCTGCGAGAGCAACTTTAACTTTAAACTCTGCTGAATGATTACGACGTTTTCTTCGTGTCATGGTTGACTCCAAAAACAAGCATTTCCCATGCTTATTGGGGAGTAGATTATCACTTATAGGCGTGGTCTAAAATCCTAGAACCACATCACGATGAAGTCAAACAAAATCAGTTTTATTATCGGGTTTATATTCGCACCGATTCAGATAAGCTTAACCATAAAGCAGGACAAGCGTTTGAGATTACCCTAGCGGTCGCAATAGTCGCTATGAAAACGTGTGAAAAACGGTGTTGGATTATCTGATCAAACCATTCAACAAAGCCAAAAAAGCCTTTCGTGAGCGCTAAACTGAAATTTACTTATACTTGAATTTAATAAATCATCTCACCCCTACGTCTTGCCTTTCCCAAAACCCAAGTCGGTTCACGTGAAGGCAAGGATAAGGACGATGATCCCAATATCTAATACAATTTTATTTTTTACAGATTTTGCATTTCATCTCAATTGCCTAAACAATCTACAGCAACGCTGCAAATCCTTATTTTCGCCTCTTTCCAAGCCTGATGACACTGTGTATAACCATAAGTCACGCAATGAAAATGATAAGCATAGGCAAAACAGGTAAAAAACCGTTAGACTATGCATCTCTCTCATTCAATGTCGTTTCAGACAAATAAGAAGGTGAAGATTGATGCCGCTCAATACTGTCGAAGAGCTTGTAGCAGATATCCGTGCAGGAAAAATGGTCATCCTCATGGATGATGAAGATCGCGAAAATGAAGGTGATTTAGTCATTGCCGCAACCCACGTTCGCCCTGAAGATATCAACTTCATGATCACACACGCACGTGGTCTTGTTTGCCTGACCTTAAGTCGTGACCGTTGCCAGCAATTAAACTTACCGTTAATGGTTGATGCCAATGGCGCACAACACGGTACGAACTTTACTTTGTCGATTGAAGCGGCTGAAGGCATTACCACAGGTATTTCTGCCGCAGAACGTGCGCATACCATTCAAACTGCGGTCGCTGCACATGCTAAGCCTGCCGATATTGTTCAGCCTGGGCATATTTTCCCACTCATGGCACAACCAGGTGGTGTATTGCACCGTGCAGGACATACCGAAGCAGGTTGTGATCTTGCCCGTTTGGCAGGTTTAGAGCCTGCATCGGTGATTTGTGAAATCATCAATGAAGACGGCACCATGGCTCGTCGTCCTGATTTAGAAATTTTTGCTGAAAAGCACGGATTGAAAATTGGTACCATTGCCGATTTAATCCACTACCGCATGACCAATGAGCAAACCGTAGAACGTTTGGATCAGCAAAGCATCGACACTGAATATGGTACTTTTGACTTATATCGCTACCGTGAACTGGGTAATCCTGACATTCACTTAGCATTGGTCAAAGGTGAACCAAAAGAAGGCGTTACTACAGTACGTGTGCATGGTTTTAATCCAACCCGTGATTTACTCAAGCTTAAAAAAGCAGATACTTCGGCCACTTGGAATTTAGACCGCGCTTTAAAAGAAATTGCCAACAGTGAACGTGGTGTTTTGGTCTGGATTGGTCAAACTCAATTGCAAGACTTGGGCCCTGCCCTAGATAGCCTTAAAAATCCGAAACAGGGCAAAGCCAATGCTGCATTGTCACAGCAGTACCAAACCATTGGCGTGGGTGCACAAATTTTACGTGATTTAGGCGTTGAAAAAATGAAGCTGCTCAGCTCACCATTACGTTTCAATGCTTTATCAGGCTTTAACTTAGAAGTGGTGGAATACGTCACCGCAGATCCAACATCAGAGAAATAATCGAGGTTGCTATGGCAATTCGCCGTATTGAAGGTTTATTACATCTCGCTAGCGAAGGCCGTTATGCGATTTTAGTCGGTCGTTTTAATAGTTTTGTGGTTGAGCATTTGCTTGATGGCGCAATTGACACATTGAAACGTCATGGCGTATCAGAGGATAATATCACCGTTGTTCATGCACCAGGCGCTTGGGAACTTCCTGTTGTGGCTAAAAAATTAGCTGCATCGAATGGTTATGACGCGATTATTGCACTCGGCGCAGTGATTCGCGGTAGCACACCACACTTTGACTTTGTTGCAGGCGAATGTGCCAAAGGTTTAGGCGTGGTGGGTTTAGATACAGGCTTACCTGTGATTAACGGTGTATTGACTACGGACAGTATTGAACAAGCGATTGAACGCTCTGGAACAAAAGCAGGTAATAAAGGAAGTGAAGCTGCCTTAACTGCAATTGAAATGGTTAACTTGTTAAAGGCTATTTAACGCTATGTCGCAAACACTTCAAGCAACTTATGCAGCAAAACGTAAAGCACGTCGTTTTGCTGTGCAAGGTATTTATGAATGGCAGATGAGCCACAATCCAGTACATGAGATTGAAGCACGTACCCGTGTGGAAAATGCCATGCACAAAGTGGATCTCGGCTATTATCATGAATTGTTGACTCAAGTGGTTGCCAATCATGAAGCATTGGATGCATTACTGGTGCCTGTTCTTGATCGTGATATTCAAGCCCTAGATGGTGTTGAACTCGCTACCTTACGTTTAGGTGCGTATGAGTTAGAACAACATCTGGAAATTCCATACCGTGTGGTATTGGATGAAGCGATTGAATTGGCAAAACACTTTGGCGGTGCAGACAGCCACAAATACATCAATGGTGTATTAGACCGTCTTGCCAACAGCTTACGTGCAGCAGAAAAGCAACAAAGCAACTAATTCAAAGTATTGAGTCGATTGTTGTATGGCTGAGTTTTCCATTATTGAGACCTATTTCAACAGACCGCGTCCCGATGCAGTCGATTTAGGTGTCGGTGATGACTCAGCTCTGCTCACCCCTCCGCCGCAACAACAATTGGTCATTTGTGCCGACACTTTAGTCGCTGGACGACATTTCCCCCTCGATACCAACCCACATGCGATTGGTTGGAAATCGGTTGCGGTCAATTTATCTGACATTGCCGCCATGGGTGCCACCCCACACAGTATTTTACTGGCATTGAGCCTACCCCAAATTGATCATGACTGGCTCAAAGGTTTTAGTCAGGGTTTACATGATTGTTGCGATCAATTCGGGGTAAGTTTAATTGGTGGAGATACCACACAAAGCCCGCATCTCACCATTTCCGTTACCGCCTTAGGCTGGATTGAACAAGGACAAGCAATTCCACGTTCAGGCGCACAAGTCGGCGATTATATTTGTGTCAGCGGACAAGTCGGCGATGCCGCTTTTAGTTTAGATCATCTCGATCATCCCTTAAAACAGCGCCTAGACTATCCGACCCCTCGCTGCCAACTCGGGCAACAGCTCAAAGGTCTGGCTTCAAGCATGATTGATGTTTCAGATGGCTTGGCACAAGATTTAGGGCATATTCTCAAAGCCTCTCAGGTCGGTGCTTGTGTTGAACTCAGCCAACTGCCTATAGATACTGCATTAACCGAATTACCACAACAAAAGCAGTGGCAATATGCCTTGGCAGGTGGCGATGACTATGAGTTATGCTTTACAATAAGCCCACAAAATTATCAGCAGCTTTTGCAAAAACCGCTGAATACCCCTATTCATATTATTGGCAAAATTAACAATCAAAACCGCTTAAGCTTTGAACAGAATGGCGTAGATCGTTCACTTCATTTTCATGGATACCAACACTTTGCAAAAACCCGCGATTAATTTCAAAGCCATGTCTTGGACTGACCGACTGATTGTCTGCTGTGGTGTTGGCTTCGGTTCAGGTCTACTGCCCAAAGCACCTGGTACCTTTGGTTCGGCCTTTGCCCTACTCTTCATTCCCATTTGGTTCGCACTTGGTTTCATTCCAAGCCTTTTTGCCATTGCTATGATGTCCCTGGTTGGCATATATATCTGTGGGCGTACTGCACAAGTTATGGGCGTACATGATGATGGTCGTATTGTTTGGGATGAGTTTGCAGGACAATCGATTACTTTTTTACCCCTGATTTTTATCAATCAAATCAGCTGGGTCTGGGTAATAGTAGGTTTTGCCTTATTCCGACTATTTGATGTGTGGAAACCTTGGCCAATTCGTGTCATTGATCGTCAGGTCGAAGGTGGTTTTGGCATCATGCTGGACGATATTATTGCGGGTCTTTGGGCCGCATTATGTATTTATATTTATTTATCTTTTACTTTGGTTTAGCCATCACTAGGATTCAACATGTCTACCACCGTGATTATTCTTGCTGCAGGTAAAGGCACGCGCATGCGTTCAAATTTACCAAAAGTATTACAACCTCTTGCAGGACGACCTCTTTTGGGTCACGTGATTGATACCGCAAAAAAATTACAAGCCGATCATATTATTACCATTTACGGTCATGGCGGTGCTTTGGTTCAAAATGCTTTTACGCATGAACAGATACAGTGGGTCGAACAGGCTGAACAGCTGGGCACAGGCCACGCAGTCAAAGTAACTTTGCCTGTTTTACCACGTGAAGGTGTATCACTGATTTTATCGGGAGATGTACCTTGCATTACAGAGCAAACCCTACAAAAGCTGCTCGATGTTTCACGTGAAACCAAAATTGGATTGGTGACACTCACCCTTGCCGATGCCACGGGTTATGGTCGTATTGTGCGTGAAAACGGTAAAATTCAAGCGATTATTGAACATAAAGATGCATCTGAAGCACAGCGCCAAATTCAAGAAATTAACACGGGTATTTACTGCGTCAGTAATGCCAAATTACATGAATGGCTGCCAAAACTAAGCAATAACAATGCGCAGGGTGAATATTACCTGACCGATATTGTGGCGATGGCAATTGCCGATGGTTTAGAAGTTGCATCGGTAAAACCCGAACTGGCTTTTGAAGTAGAAGGCGTGAATGACCGTGTACAATTGGCTGCCTTAGAACGTGAATTCCAGAACTTCCAAGCCAAGCAACTTATGCAACAAGGTGTGCATTTAATTGACCCAACCCGTTTTGATTTACGTGGAAATCTCCATGCAGGTAAAGACGTTCGCATTGACATTAACGTGATTATTGAAGGTAATTGCGAACTAGGTGATGGCGTAGAGATTGGTGCAGGTTGTATCCTCAAAAACACCAAAATTGCTGCGGGCACTAAAGTTCAGCCGTATAGCGTATTTGACCAAGCGGTTGTAGGTGAAGATGCGCAAATTGGCCCGTTCTCACGTTTACGCCCGGGTACAATATTGGCCAATGAAGTGCATATTGGCAACTTTGTTGAAGTGAAAAACAGTCAAATTGGTTTAGGCTCCAAAGCCAACCACTTTACCTATTTAGGCGATACCGAGGTAGGTGCAGGCAGCAATATTGGTGCAGGTACGATTACTTGCAATTATGATGGTGCCAATAAATTTAAAACTATTATTGGTGACCAAGTCTTTATTGGTTCAAATAGTTCATTGGTTGCACCTGTCACCATTGCCAATGGTGCAACGGTAGGCGCAGGTTCGACCATTACCCGTGATGTTGCAGAACAGTGTTTAGCTGTGGAACGTTCTAAACAGTTCACTAAAGAAAATTATCAACGTCCACAAAAATTGAAAAAATAAGAGGAAGTTCCTATGTGCGGTATTGTCGGTGGCGTTGCAGAACGTAGTATTACCAATATCCTCATTGAAGGTTTAAAGCGTTTAGAATATCGCGGTTATGATTCCGCAGGTTTGGCATTGATTAGTCAGGGTCAGGTCTTGCGTGAGCGTCGTGTCGGTAAAGTAGCAAATCTTGAGCAAGCAGTTGTAGATTCTCAAATAACAGGTTCACTCGGTATTGCGCACACGCGCTGGGCAACACATGGTAAACCGACAGAAAACAATGCGCATCCGCATATTTCTGGCAATGTTGCTGTCGTACACAACGGGATTATCGAAAATTATCAAGAACTGAAAGACGAGCTGGAAACTTTAGGTTATGTGTTCAGTTCTCAAACGGATACTGAAGTGGTTGCCCATTTGGTCGACCATGCACTTAAAACTGCTCCGAATTTACTGGTTGCGGTACAGCAAGTGGTACCTCAACTGAAAGGTGCTTATGCACTTGGAATTATCCATACCGATTATCCAGATGAGTTGATCACTGTGCGTGAAGGTTCGCCTTTGGTGATTGGTGTCGGTATTGGCGAAAACTTTATCAGTTCAGACCAATTGGCGTTATTGCCAATTACCAACCGTTTCATGTATTTGGAAGAAGGTGATATTGCCCGCTTAACCCGCGACAGCATTGAAGTTTTTGTAAATGGTCAAACGGTTGAACGCCCTATAAAAGAGCTGGATGCAACTGTAAGCAATGCATCGAAGGGTGAATATAAGCACTACATGCTCAAAGAAATTTATGAGCAACCTGAAGCGATTCAACAAACCATTTCACAAGCATTAAATGGCAACGCTTTACGTGAAGATTTCCTGAAAGATGCTGAGCTTGATTTTGCCAAGATTCAACAGGTACAGATTATTGCCTGTGGTACCAGCTACCATGCGGGGATGATTGCAAAATATTGGTTTGAACAGCTGATTAACTTGCCATGTCATGTGGAAATTGCCAGCGAATATCGTTATCGCACGCCAGTGATTGTGAATAATACGTTGTATGTGTGCATTTCACAATCGGGTGAAACTGCAGATACTTTAGCTGCTTTACGCGACACGCAAAAACGTGCTGCTGCAAAAGGCTTAAATATTAGCACCATGACCATTTGTAACGTAGCGACCTCATCTATGGTGCGTGAAACCCAACATAGTTTGTTGACGCTTGCTGGTCCTGAAATTGGTGTGGCATCGACCAAAGCCTTTACCACACAGTTGGCAGCATTAATGCTGTTGGTGCTCAAAATTGGTCAGGTGAAAAATGCAATAGCAGCGACAGATACGGCTGAAATTATTGCAGGCTTGTGGCACACACCAAAAGTGATTTTAGATACTTTGCAAAATGATACGGCAATTTTACGTTTGTCTGAATTGTTTGTAGAGAAAAATCACTGCTTGTTCTTGGGTCGTGGCACACAATTCCCAATTGCCTTGGAAGGTGCGTTAAAACTGAAAGAAATTTCATATATTCACGCAGAAGGTTATGCTGCGGGTGAATTGAAGCACGGCCCATTGGCATTGGTAGACAATGACATGCCTGTGGTGATTTTAGCACCGCAAGATGACATGCTGGATAAACTAAAATCCAATATGGAAGAAGTACAGGCACGTGGTGGTGAGCTGTTTGTATTTGCAGATGAGAACAGCGGCATTCCTGCAGATAAAGAGCGTCAGCATGTGGTTTATGTGCCACAGGTTAGCGCGTTGCTTGCGCCAATTGTATATAGTATTCCTGTGCAGTTGTTGTCTTACCACGTGGCAGTTTTACGCGGTACAGATGTCGACCAACCTAGAAACCTGGCAAAAAGTGTAACAGTTGAATAATATTTATTAAATTCAATAATTTGATGTATTCAAGTAATAAAGTATCATCTTGAGTAATATAGTTTCATCCTATGTAATAAAGTATCATCCTATATTGCCTAAATATTAATCGCCTGTTATTCTAAATTAATAAAGAATAATGGGCGATTTGTTATGGCGACAGAACATCAGCAGAACCGCTGGATTAAAGAAGGACGTGGACAAGGCAATCTAAAAGATTATAAGCCGTGGATTACTATACGGGATGTTAGTTCAAAAGGTCGTTCTCACCGAGTTTTTGGTCATACAACAAAACGTACCCATCATTTATTATCTGATTTAGAACTTGCGATTTTTCTACTTTTAGACTGGAATCCTTTAATTACTGATATTAGAGAGCAATTTCCCTTACCTCTCAATGCTACGCTGGAAATATCAGAACAAGCTAAAATCTCTCACCCAAAAGTTAGAGATACTCTACAAACTATAAGTTCAAGTTTTTATGTTAATAGTCAAACTGCTGATCAACCAAATTTTGCCATTCGAACTAAATACACAAATGACTTACAGAATGAGAGAATCATCGAGAAACTAGAACTAGAGCGTAGATATTGGAAAAGTACAAAAACACCTTGGTATATCCTTACAGAAAAAGAAATTCCTTTAGTTATTTTGAATAACATCAAATGGCTTTATCCAGCCATGAGAGAATCTAGTACTACAATTTATGATCAGTTAAATTCGTACATTCATATATTTACACAATATCCTGAACTCAATTTAATCGATTTAAGTAAAAAAATAGATCAATCATATAATTTACCAATTGGTGCGTCTTTAGCAGAGCTTCGAGAACTACTTGCTCAACGTTATTTCATTTTTGATATAACCAAAGACTATAAAAAGATTAAGGCTTCTGAGATTAAATTAGGGAATTTTGAAATATGGGAGGAAATTCGCCATGTTTCGAATCAATGATGTATATAAGTTTCACGGTGAAGACTACCGACTTCTTAAAATCACTCCTTCTCATATTATATGGATTGATCTAAACCACCACCATGCAAATCCCTTTTTAATTGAAAAAGAGGAATTACTTACAGCCATAGAGGCAGGCGAAGCAGAAATAATCGAAGATCCTTTTGCCGATATTTCATTGATTAATGTAACAGAAGGGTCTGTCCAGCAAAAAAAACGTGATATGGGAATGAACATTATAGATTTACTCATTTCTAATGAGAATTTCTATGATCCGTCTATACGCTTTAGCCTTGTTAAAACAATTATTAAACAGCACAAAACAACCCATCAGACTATTTATAGATTGGCACGTCGATACTGGCAACGAGGTCAAACACCAAATGCCCTTATTCCCAGTTATAAAAATTCTGGTGCTAAAGGTACTAAGCGTATTGCAAAAGATAAAAAATTAGGGAGACCAAGAAAATATACTGAAGGTGTTGGTGCATTAGTTGATCAGAATATTGAAAGGCTATTTAGAATTATTATCAATAAATATATGTTAACAAAGGATAAATATTCTTTAGGTTATGCTCATCGTAAATTTTCTACGATGTATCATACATTATTTCCAGATATTCCTGATAGCGAAATCCCAACTATCTGGCAGTTTAAATATTTTTATGATCGTGATTTTCCCAAACTAACTCAGCTGACTGCTCGAACTAATCCAATTACTTATGCAAAAGATATCCGAGAGCTCTATTCAACTGTAAACACCCAAGTCTTAGGACCTGGATCTCGCTATGAAATTGATGCAACCATTGCAGATATTTATCTTGTATCGGATTCTGATCGTGCTTGTATTGTTGGACGGCCGACTATTTATCTAGTTGCTGACGTATTTAGTAGAATGGTAGTTGGTTTCTATATTGGATTTGAAAATGCTTCCTATGTGACTGCCATGCAAGCTCTACAAGTTGCCATGACAGATAAAGTTGAGTTGTGTAAACAATATGGTTATGAAATTACACACGATGACTGGCCGTGTATTGGATTACCTGATGCCATTTTGGCAGATAGAGGTGAATTATTAGGACATCAGATTGAAGCTTTAGAATATAAATTTTCTATTCGTATCGAGAATACCCCGCCTTATCGTGGAGATTTAAAACCTATTGTAGAGCGTTATTTCAGAACTATTCAGGCAACATTTAAGCCTTTTGCTTCTGGTGTAGTACAACAGGCTAAAGAGAAAAAACGTGGGGGGTCTGACTATCGGTTAGATGCGACACTTACGATAACTGAATTTAAGCAGATCATTATTGGTTCAATCCTTACACACAATACGTCACATCAATTGACAACTTATGATCGTGATATAGATATGCCTAGTGATCTTCCTTTAGTTCCTATTCATTTATGGAATTGGGGAATACAACATCGCGTAGGTCAATTAAAACAGGTTTCTGAAAAAGCATTACGTGTTGCTTTATTACCTAAAGTTAAAGCAACCTTATCTGACCATGGACTTAGAGTGTTTGGAGTATTTTATCATTGCCCTGAAATATATGAAGAAGGCTGGATGCATCGTAAAAAATCTATTTCTCGTCCACAATCATTTCAAGTAGCTTATGACCCAAGTAATGCAGAAATAATTTATGTGTTTTATGAGGAGCATAGTCTAGATTATTGGGAAGCTATACTTTCTCCAAGATCAAGAGAATTTATAGGCTGTAGTTTTTGGGAAGTTTGGCAAGTTCAACACGAACAAAAGAAAGTAGAAGCCGCTCAAAATCTAAAAACCAATAGGTCTCAAGCATATATTGAAGAACGTATTGAATCAATTATTGCTCAGGCAGATAAAAACAAACCTTCTTCTACATCCAGTAAAAAACAACGTTTGACTAATCTCCGTGAAAACAAACAGGCTGAAAAAGATATTGAACGATTGAAACAGAGAAATAATGGTCAAAAATCATCAAAAAGTGCTTTGACGGTTCTAGAGCACCCTGAGTCATCCTCAAAAACTGAAAACAATATTCTCCATATGCCTAAGTCCAAACAATTCATAAACTTAGAAGATGATGAAGATTACAGACTTCGTTTTGGAGTTTATCAAGATTTACTAGATGATCTTGAAGATTCTAATGATGAAAATTGATATTCACGAAATATAAATAGGCAGGATACGATTATGAAGAATAAAAATAACCATGCAGTGTATACAGCAAGTCCAGTTTCTGATTATCAGGGGAATCCTTTTATCGAGGCATTACCCGTAATTTTTGAGGCAAAAGATACAATCCAAGCCATTAAAGGCACTATTGAATTTAAATTATCCGATAGACAACTCCCCAATAATACTCGTGCTCATATTATATCGCAGTTATTAAATAATTTTTTTCACCCTATTAAACGACATTTAACATTAGAACAAAAAATTTCTATTATGTTGAGAAAAGGCTATGTAGGACGAAATATTACTACAGGTGATTTAAATCGGCATTTACAAAATAGTTTTGAACATATTAAAAGCAATGATTTTAATGCTTCTCGCCATACAGATTTAATATCAACAGCACAGAGTCTAGTGTTTATTGGCTTCTCTGGTAGTGGCAAAACAACCACATTAAATCGCATTCTTAGAAATTATCCACAAAAAATTTACCATCCTGAACATAATTTCACTCAACTGGTCTATCTAAAAATAGACTGCCCATATAATGGCTCACTTAAATCTCTATATTTAAGTTTCTTTAGTGCTGTTGACCGTGCTTTAGGAACTAATTATGAACAACAATATACTCAAAAAAGACATAATGAACAAAAGCTCTTGCAACTTATGGGACACATTGCCCATCTTCATGCAATCGGTCTTTTGGTGATTGATGAAATTCAACACCTCATGGCAAACAGATCTAAAAATTCTGATGAAATGTTAAATTTCTTTGTGACTTTAGTGAATGTTTATAGCTTGCCAATCATTATGGTAGGAACACCTAAAGCAAGTAATATATTTGAGCGTGATCTGCGCTCATCACGTCGAGCTGTAGGTTTTGGTTCAATCCACTGGGAACCTATAAAAAATGAGCCTGCAATAAAAACTCCAGATGGAAAAGTTCGAAAATCTGAGTGGATGACATTTACAGAGGCTCTTTGGAAATATCAATGGTTAAGAAAAGCTGATCTCTTACTCTCAGAGGAGTTACGACAATGCTGGTTTGATCTAACCCAAGGTATTTTAGATGTAACTGTTAAGCTTTTTGTCCTTGCACAAATACGGGCAATTGAGTCTGGTCTAGAACGAATTACTGTAAAATTGCTCCAAAATACATATCAAGAAGATTTTAAACCAATTCATCATATTATAGATGCTTTACGTTCAGGTGATGCTAGACGGATTGCACAATATCCTGATTTGATCACACCTGAAATTGACAGACAATTGTTAAAACTCTTTTCCAAAATCGAAGAAAGTGCAATTGAGCAAGAAGATGAGCTTGCTGAATATCAAGGACATGACGAATCTATCCGCTTACACAATCTATTACTTGAACTTGGTTATGAAACTAAGCTTTTGATACCAATGGTTAAAAAGATATTTACCGAATATCCTGATAAACACTTGACCGAGTTACTTCCCATTATTATGGACTGGTTAAAGCAAGATATAGATCCAATAAAGGATTCCTCATTATCTAAACCTAAAACACCTAAATCCAACCTACTTAAATTTAATCAATGGCATACATTGGATTCAGTTGACTTACGTTTTCAATTTTCACAAAAAGAGAATGAACAAAGTTTTTATGATCATTTAAAAACCCAAACAGATCTGATCTTTGATATATCTCATTGGATAAAAGAAGTGAGTTAGATATGCTAAATTTTCCTATGCCTTATGAACATGAACTTATTTATAGTACAGTGGCTCGTGCTGGAATCCGCTTGGCATTTGAAAGTCCAAAGCAATTACTTGATGCTGTATTTAAAAATAGACAGGTTATTGCTACGGTTGATTTACCCTGTCATCTTAATGCGATCGTTAATCAGTATTCTGAAAAACAATTGAGTCTACAAAATATAATATACAAACATACATTATTTCCTATATATGCACCATTTGTACCTGAAGTAAGAAGAAAACAATGTATCAAATGGATGGCTAATATTTCAAAAGGCTCAATACATCTTTCTTTGGGAATTAATGCTTCACGAATCCCTATTATTCACAAACTACGCTACTGTCCAAAATGTTTGAAAGAGCAAGCTCTTCAAAAAGGTGAATTCTACTGGTTGCGTTTATGGCAAATACAGGGAGCTTGCTGTCCACAACACGGTAAACTTGTCGAATCAACACTAGATTTAAGATCATTACATCGACATGACTTCATTGTACCTTCAGATATTTCCTGTACTGAATGGAATCAGGAATCGGCAACAAATGATGAACTTTTTATTAGCTCAAAATTAATAGAATTGCTATCTATACCACCTTTTGTATCATCAAGTTATGAACAGTGGACAATATTCTATAATGAACTAGCTAAACGAAATGGCTGTATACGTGGGCAAAACCAAATTGCTTTCGACCAAATTTTAGAAAAAATATCATTACGGTGGTCACAAAAATTTCTTAGGCAATATCATTTGGATGACTTAGCATCTGAAACCAGTTGGCTACGTCATATTTTTAGAAAACATCGCAAAAGCTTTAGTTATTTGGAGCATATTATTGTAATCGAAGCTTTTTTGAATACTGACTGGTCTTTTGCAGATATATTCACTCAAGTTAAATCCTTCCAGAAAGTAGTCTCTCAACAAAATAATCAAATAAAACCGCAAGATACTAATTTTGAAATAACCAGAGCTGAGAATCGTGAAAAATGGGTAGATTTAGTACAAAACCATGGGGTTAAACCCGCTCGTCACCTGCAGGCAGCTCTTTATGCATGGTTATATCGAAACGATAAAGATTGGCTATTGCAGACCAACCAAAACTTCCATCAGAAGTTTATTCCACAAGGGACTAAAATTGATTGGCAAAAACGCGATCTTTTGTATGTAAGGCAACTTATCCAACTTAAGAATACTTTAATCTGGGATTTAGATAGTCCGAGACGTTCTACGAAATGGTGGTTAAAACAGACGTCCACTTCAAATACATTAGAAAAAAACTTGCAAAAACTCCCCCTAATTAGATGCTTTCTAGAGCGATATTGTGAAGATATTAGCTGTTTTCAAATCAGGCGTCTAACAAAAGTTTTTATAGATAGTAATCTCAACAGACAACCACTTCCTCAGTGGCGCATTCTACGAACAGCTGGATTAAGTGAGGAGAGGATGACTTCTGAAACGAAAAAATTTCTAGAATATATCATTCATGAATTTCCTAATATGATTAAAAATTAATTGAATTGAATCCGTACTTTTATGAAACAATTTTAAAATATAATAAAATAAGTCTCTATATATATGATAAATTTCTAGTCAAACAACCAACGATTAAAATGGTAAAGCACTGATGATAAAAATTAAAAATTTTCCTGAAAATGCGAGAATTACATTTTTAGGTTCTATTTTTAAAGATATAAAAAATAGTGAATGGAATATCACTGTTGGATTAGAAAATGATAAATATTCAACAAAAGATCAGAGATATATACTTAACCATGCTCGTTTTTCTAACATGCCATTATTGGCACGAAATCGTCGATTCAATCAAACTAAACTCTTTACTCCTTTTAATGAGTCTACGATCACTATTAAAATTGATGATTTTCAGAAATGGGATATTTTAATTAATGAATCAGGACAATATAGTTTTAGTAATATTGTTAGCGATATTCATGGAAAATACACAGATATTGAAATTATTTTACCTCAAATAGAACTTGCTAGAGTATTATTTTTGCATAATGCCTATCTATCTCGTAGTGCACTGGATCAAAGATGTCTTTCTGGCGAATTTGATATCATAAAGGGAGAGAATCAAACTCTGATCAATATCCCTACACTCTGTAACTTCCCACGAGACCAATATGATAATGTCGGAATGCGCCGCTTGCTCGCATGGATATTACTCGATACAGAAGCACGAACATCTTTTGAAAGCATCTCCAAGAATTTTTTAAGTGAGAAATTGCAGACAAAATTCCGAGAATTTTGGAACTTTAATTTTGTCCCACCATCATTAAAAGGTGCTGAACTCACATTAAAAGTATATTTAAGTCCGAAGAAAAACAAATATTATGTAAATGAAATTCTAGCAATATCAAACTTACCTAGTGAAATTAATCATACAGTCATTTTTTGTAGTCCAACATTTACTGTTAAAAATACTCAAGTAAGTTCTGACGGTTCTTCAGGAGGCAGTAAACCTCCAAGAAATGAAGATCCTATAATTGATAATGAAAAAGAAGCTAATAGTGATAAGCCAACAGTAATCATTGATTCACCCAAAATAGTAATGACACTCTCATCACCTTTTGAAACAAAAAAAGCAGTAATTAAACATTCTGGTAAAAAGGGTAGACTTAATAACGATGATATAAATACGTTACCTGAACCTGACGTAGGTACAGGTGAATCTAGTATTTTTGGAGAAATTGGCCGAGGAGAGTTTGAAAATTGCCAAGATGAAAGTGATGATCTTGAGCTATTCATGAAACGATTTGAAGCATTTCAAGCTATGATTGAGGAATTCAGATCACAGCATAATATTCTATCAAAATTTAGATTTACCATTTCTAAGCTTCCTGCTGTGAATCGATCCAAGGTACATATGACTGATGATGGTAACTTTCGATGTATCGCTGAAGCACAGCTAGAATTTCAAAATAAACAATTCGTCATTCTAGAAATTGATACTAGCGACAATCGAAAATCACTGTCTACATTAATTATTAAGGTTGATAGTTTGGAAATATGGGATCAACATTTTCCAAGTTTTAAAGAAGACATTATTAAACGCTCTTTACGTTGGCCTACTGCAGAATCCTTAAAAAATATTGGTATTCCCAAAGGTGTTAACCATCCAAAAAACAAATTTGAGATAGCTAAATCTGATAAAGAGTTTAAATATTGGGTAAAACGATTTACAGAAGTTTTAAAATCTACTTAATAGATTTTTCTATAGCATGAGCAATTGAAAAAAATATCTTTTGTTGTTTGGATATTTCTTAATTTTATGGGAATTAGCCTTTTAAATATCTGTAACCTCAATGGCATAAGTGCTTTAGCCTTGGAATTGTATCTACTTATATTTAAGATGATACTTTATTACTAATTTTTTTATAGAGTTGAGAATATACTATAATCTACGATGATACTTTATTTTCAAAAAACTAAATCATGAACTATATAAATCAATTAGTTACCAAAAATTTAGGGTGAAACTTTATTACTGACCTACATGAACTTAATAAGATTATTTTAAATCACTTGAAAATCCGCAGTCAGCTTCATTTTTACAAATTTAGTACTGCGGATTTTTTATGTCTGATACTTTTTGTTTTTCGCATAACACCAGTGCACAGCAAGCGATATTGAGACTTTAGCAGACAATAAAAACTTTTATAAAAACAAACAACCTAAGTCATTTAACCGAACTATTTTCTTAAAATGTTGTTTATTTATTCAGTCAGTACGATGGCATGAAAAAAATGATTGACCGTATTTTTGCATCATGTATTATACACCGCATGCGGGAATAGCTCAGTTGGTAGAGCACAACCTTGCCAAGGTTGGGGTCGGGAGTTCGAGTCTCCTTTCCCGCTCCAGATTCAAAAAGCCCTCATCGAAAGATGGGGGCTTTTTTCTTGTTGATTTTATTATATTTTTTAAAAAATCTTCTTCCTTTGTTATTTGATTCAATAAAAAATATTCTTAATGTAATTTATATTGGCTCTAGACTAGCAGATTTGCACTTAGTTTTACCTAATGAGGTCCCACAACTCTGTTGCTAGCTCATTAGACTCCCTCATCCAACGCCATTCTGTTTCTTTAAGATGATAATCAAAATACTCTTTTGATATACCGTTGAACTTTGCTAGCCTTCTTTTACAAAAGCTCCAGAATGATTCTATTCCATTTATATGACATTGTCCTCTGGCAAATTCATTCGCTCCATGATTTACTCTAAAATGCTTTGAGTAACCAACATCTACCAAACCATTGTATCCACGCCAACCATCACTATAAATTACACTTTCAAGTGCAACTTTACCTAAGATAACTTGTTGTAATGTAGTCTTTTTACAATCAGGGACTATTTCTGTATAAACTCGACCATTCCTTTCAAATATTCCAAATACAGGTTGTTTTAAAGTACCTCGACCTCGCTTCAATTTCCCATGAAAACCACGTTGTCTTTTTGCTCCAAAATAGCTCTCATCAACTTCAATAGAACCTACAAACTTTGCTCTTAAATCTGTTTGATGATCGTAGATTGCTTCTCTAAAAAGCATGTACCAATAGTTGATGGTATTACGGTTCAAGTTAAGCAATAAGGCTGTTTTAGAAGCAGGAATATCAATGCAAAAGCACTGAATAATTTTTTTAATCTTATAGTGACTTAATTTACTGTTTTCTATCATGATTCTAGACTAACATATCTATTCTGCTAGTCTAGAGCCTTATATTTTGTGACCAAGATGTGACCATGGCGTGCCCACAACAATAAAAATGGTCTCAATTAACCTTAAATGTCCTCAATCGATCACCACTTTCAGAGCTTTTTTTGAAAGTAAAAAATCACCCTATTCTCCTCCAAACAAGATGTTTTTTACCAAACGATCAAGGATTTGTGACCATTTCACTTTTTGATGTGACCAATTGTGACCAAACTATTCACTAATAGGTTGTTCTTTATTATCTTTTTCAAAAACAAACAAATCCCCTACCTGCACATCCAAATAATCGCAAATACGATCGATAGTCTCTAAATCAATTCGAGTCAATTCGCCATTATAAAGCTTATGCAAAGTTGTCTTGTTAATGCCTGTGCCACGAATCAAGTCAGCGACACGCATTTTTCTTTCGGCCAACAATATTGGTAGTTTACAAATAACCATTAATTTTTCCTCTAATACAATGAAAATTTAATTGCATTTAATTAAATTTGAGGTTATTTTAGGTCTAAGGATGAAAAATTCATTACATCCAATGAATTACGCTAGGAATACAATTATGTCATATACCTATCTCACAGCCCAGCAACTGGCTGAAAAAATCCAGTACGACGCTCGTACTATTCGCAACCAACTGAAGGACAGTGTCTTTATTGAAGGTGTTCACTACATCCGTCCTTTTGGTGGTCGAAAAATTCTTTTTGTTTGGGAACGCATTGAAACTGAAATGCTTAAATTCACCGGTTTAAGCATGGATGCCTTGCAATAAGGCTTAGGAGGTTTAACTGATGGCTACCATCCGGGAACGAAGTGGCAAACTGATTGCCGACTTTCGCTACATGGGCATTCGTTGCAGAGAGACAACCAATCTTGAAGACAATGCTTATAACCGACGCATTTTGAAAAAACGTCTCGAACAGCTTGAAGCCGAAATTACTTTGGGAACTTTTGAATACGGAAAGTACTTTCCAAAAAGTAAACGTATTGAAGAATTTAAGGAAAAAAGAAATCCAAAGTCTGTGAAAATCTGACAGATAAAGAAACCTCGATCCTGCGTCAATTAGTAAAGGAGCAATTTCATGGATAACCACTTATTTGATGACCTGGTTGCTTCAATCAAAGACGCTGGGGCCATCAAACGTAATGAGATAAAGGCAAGTCGAGTCACAAAGCTTGAACTGCCAGATATTAAAGAAGTACGTGAAAAAACAGGCTTAACCCAGGCTGAATTTGCTGCACGTTTGCATATCAGCGCGAGAACCCTGCAAAACTGGGAACAAGGCCGTCGCTATCCGACTGGCCCTGCAGCGACATTAATCCGTATTCTGGATGCTCACCCGGGTCTGATTTAATTTAAATATACGAGAAATGAAAAAACCCTGGCATCCTGCCAAGGTTTTTCGTATGGGGTCGCTCGGTATAACTCCTGTCGTACCTTACTGTCCTTGTGCGTATTTATATTCTTATTATTGTGTGGAACTTCCTGTTCCCTATGAATCTATCATATGAAAATTCCAATGTTCCGAATAGCAGCAAAGTACCGGAATTGACGTAAGTAAATGCGTACAAAGATGATTAAAAACTGTTCCAGGTTTATCCGCAGAAATTGGGGGGATTTTTGCCCTGAAAAAGCCGGGATGGGGACTGTCGAAGGTTCAGCTACTCGAAAATTGTGTGCTGCAGCATGATTTTTTGTATAATAAGATGACTAGAACAACTAACCGTACCATGGTTATATCCATAGTCGTTTTAGTGAAAGGCAGAAGCTCCAACTTCTGCCTTTTAATTTTTTAAGTAATAAAGAAAAAAAAAAGCCCTATAAGACTCTTTCTAGGGAGTTTGATATAAAAACTATCCGAATAACCCTCTATTGAATAATACACTCAAGGTTTGAAGCCTAAGTTCCTTAAGTAAGGTAAAAATTGTTTTGTTGTTTTGAATCTCTCAGCATTTTTTGTTTGGAGAAACCGGACATTTCTACTTAGGAATAACATCTTTTGATTTTCTTTTTTAAATCAGAATCTTATCGTGTTTTAAAAAGCCCAATCTCAACAGTTTGGGCTTTTTTCATGATTTACCCTGTTCCACGATTACTATTCAATCAATGTTCCACGGATTTGTTCAACTCAGTTAAACAATTATGATTACCATAGGGTCTAAAAAACCGACTCCCAAATCCCCCTTTCTGCTGTTACAGTCCACCTTCTTTTTTAAAAAAATACAACAAAGGATATGACATTAAATGTGGTTTAAATTAACTTAAACAGGAAATAATGTCGGATTTCTGAGGATTTGTATGAAGAAGGCCTCCAGTCATTTTATGATGCATGGCGTAGCGGATTTACTTCAACAAGTCGGGAAAAATATTAAGATTGCGAGAATCCGCCGGAGCATTACCATTCATGAGTTAGCTAATCGGGTGCATGTGGATGAACGTACAATTAGCCGAATGGAAAAAGGCGATCCAAGTATTAACTTCAAAAATTTAGTAACGGTCTTAATGGTTCTTGGCCTTGAAGACTCTGTCTTTGATCTTGCCCATCCAGACCATGATGAAATTGGGAAAGCTTTAGAAATCCAGAAACAGCCTAAAAGAGTTCGGAATATGGACAGACTCAGTGATGATTTCTAAGAACTAACTATTAGGTAGGAAAAATGGCACTGTTGCAAATAGAAATTTGAGTCGATGATGTTCCCTTCCAAATCGGTGGCTATTCATATTGATACCATTCATCTGTGGAATCAATAATTATTTGGACATCCATTCTTATTTTACTTGGACAGTAATTAATGAAGATTAAAAGACTTTTTACCTCTTTTTCACATAGACTTACCTTCTAAATTAAATGCAGAAGTTGCAAATAATTCTGATTCAACAAATCTATCAATAGCAATTATTTAATGACATGATATATACCAACGGTACATATCATACCGGGAGAGTAAAAATGGAAATTGCTAAAGTTTTCCAAACAGGTCGAAGTCAGGCTGTTAGATTGCCCAAAGCATTTCGCTTTAATGGTAACGAAGTTGCTATTAAAAGTTTTGGTCGTGGTGTCTTGTTACTACCTATCAATAATCCCTAGGACATTATGTTAGAGGCAATTAACGAGTTTGAATTAGGTTTTCAACTGGAACGAGCTGATCAAGGTGAACAATTGCGTGAGGACTTCAAGTGAATAGCTGCCGATTTTGTAGATACCTTTTAGTTATATTGGACTGCTCCCAGTATCCTAGACATGAAATAGCCTCATTTTGAAGCTGCCTCAAATGCTTCTGGGCTCATCCCATCGAGCTTGATACGCCCCTGATACTTCATAAAACCTGATTTGTTCATCCCCTATTGTTTGGCTTCTTCCTGAGAAGAACAGCAACAACAGTGCCTGTAATTTTGTGATCGCGCCCACGACTATAAAAATGGTCTCAATTGACCTTAAATGCTCTCAATCCACGATCACTTTATCACCATCTTAGTAGCTTTTTGATAAATTGCTTTTTTTAAAAAAAGAAACTAATATGTTTCTTACAGGATCTAAAAGCAATAAATGTATCTACAATGAATAAGTCTTTACTTCAGCAAATCAAAAAAAGACGAACCCAATTGGGCTTAAAGCAAGTTGATATGCAATCCCGTACAGGCATTTCAAGACAGCAGTACCAAAAACTGGAAAGTCAGGGCAACCCTCGATTAGAGACCTTAGAAATTATAGCGGCAGGATTAAATGCTCAACTGATGCTCATCCCTGATGATAAGGTTCATTTGATCAGACAATTATTGAATGATGAAATTAAAGTCACTATTGAAGATCAGGATGACTTAATGACTAACCCATGGAAGGGTCTTCTCGGAGGAGAGGAACCATGAATACTGTTGCCGTCCTGAAATTAACATTACATCACGCTGTCGTTGGATACTTGGCAGGATTTCAGAGCGGAAAAAATATTCTGGTTTTTACGGATTCTTTCCGATTTGATCAGCGACGCCCGACCTTGAGCCTGCTGACTTCCCCCTTGTATCCTCAAGCAGATAAGATTTTAGAAAAGACCTATGTTACACATCAGCGCTTACACCCCTTGCTATCAAACTTGCTACCAGAAGGCGCATTACGCGAACTAATTGCACAAAGCCTCAAAGTACATATAGACAATGAATTTCAGTTATTGGCAGCTTTAGGTCATGACTTACCTGGAGCACTCATTGCGACCCCATTAGATCCAGAAGAAATTCCAGATGAAATAAAATTCAAACTGCAGATCTCGAATCCAGATCAGATTTTAAAGCAAGAGATTCGAACAGATAATAAGTTTTCCTTGGCCGGCGTCCAAATGAAGTTTTCCATGAAAGCCAAAGATGGGCGTTTTACACTAGCACAGGCAACGGAAACGGCTCTACTCGGGGACTGGATTATCAAAACTCCTTCTTCCAGACATGCTTTTGTTCCGCTAAATGAATATTCTATGATGACCCTTACCAAAACGGTCGGAATAGATGTCCCTGAGATTCACTTGGTGGATATGGCCCTTTTACAAGACCTTCCACCATTAAATTTACCCCAAGAGCAATATGCTTTTGCAATCAAAAGATTTGATAGACAGAGTACTGCTGATACTACAGAGCTTATTCACATCGAAGATTTTGCTCAGATCTTCGGCGCATATCCACATCAGAAATACAACACCACAAATTATGAGCAGATAGGAAAGATCATTTATCAATTTTCAGATAACAAAATTCTTGATATTCAGCAATTTGCCAGCCGCTTACTTGTCAATATTTTGCTCGCCAATGGAGATGCACACTTAAAAAACTGGAGTATGATTTATCAGGATAAAAGAACACCAAGATTATCTCCCGCATACGATATATTGATGACCAGTGTATATATTGAAAATGAGCATCATTTCGCATTAAATCTTGCCAAAAATAAAGATTGGTATGAGCTGAGATGAAGCATTTTAAGCAATGGGCAGAAAAAGTCGGTGTTCCATGGCGTATCATCGAGAAGCAACTTCACGATATTATGGATAAAGCTCGATCATTATGGCCAGCGCTCTTACTAGACTTACCTATGATTTCTGCTCATAAAGAAAAATTAAGAGAACATTGGAAAAAATTGCATCAAGACTTTCAGATACTTACAGATGATTAGAGGAACCTGTAAAAAGGCTAAAATTTCTCAAACAATTTCATCACATCATTTTCCGTCAGTTTCGCTTTGAACCGTACCGGGTTTGTCGGAAACCACTTTTCCTGAAAGAATGTCCCGATAAAAATGGAGAAATACCGAAGTCATCAAAGATAGAGTGGCTCAACTTGTCATTGAATCAGACAAAGATTATCTATCTAATTGAGCTGCCTTCATCACAGCAATTCCACCTAAAATCAGTTTGGACTTCCACCGCTCCTACTTTGCAAAAAGAATCGACGAAACATGTCCAGAATGGAAATCACATTCTAGTTTTAGGCATCAACCAATAAATCTTCGTGATATTTACTCCTTAGAGATTGCTCAAAATCAACTCATTTAATCAACAACATGCACAAAAAGCTGGCGTAGAAATGTATTAAAAATATCTGTAAATGTGCATGTTGCACATGTTGTGAAGGGCGTATTGCTTAAAAGTAACCCAATTTTAAAGCGGCACGGCTCTTGCAAACTCAGGTGTATTCAAAAATAGCGCAAGAGACTGGAGCTAAAAATGAGTACACATGAAGAAAGTCCACTGACCGAAACACCCCAAGCCAATCGAAAAGGATTGTTTCCGATTGCAATGGTGCTGTTTAGTTTTACTTTTTTTACCGGCACTATGTTTGCTGGTGGCAAAATTGGCGTCGCATTTAATTTTGTTGACCTCCTCTGGATCACGGCAATTGGTAACCTGTTACTGGCTCTCTATGCTGCATCACTCGGTTTAATTTCCGCCCGCAGTGGTTTAAATACGGTATTAATGGGGCGGTTCTGCTTTGGTAATTTAGGCAGCAAACTCTCCGACTTTTTATTGGGTTTTGCTGAACTGGGCTGGTATGCCTGGGGAACTGCAACACTGGCTATTTCGCTGGTGAAAATTGTTGGGATGCCAGAAAGCTGGGTAATACCATTAATGGTGCTGTTCGGTTTACTCTTTTCAGTGACCGCACTGGTTGGTTTTAAAGGGCTGGAATACCTGTCACGGGTTTCAATTCCATTGATGTTTATCCTGCTCATTACCTCAATTGTATTGGCCACCAAAGAAATTGGCGGCTGGACCGGTTTGACTGCTGTTAAGCCAACAGAAGCCATGACGTTCTCTACCGCTGTAACCATCGTATTTGGTACGTTTGCCAGTGGCGCAACACAAATCACCAACTGGACCCGTATGTCGAAAAACGGCAAGATCGCAGTATGGGCATGTCTGATCAGCTTTGTCATTGGTAACGGTTTGATGGTCTTGGCAGGTGCCTGGATGGCGATTGTTTACCAACAAGCTGACATTGTAGAGGTTCTAGTATTGCAAGGCCTATCTGTCGCAGCAGTGATTATGCTGTGCATGAACTTGTGGACTATTCAAGGCCCAACCATCTATAACGTGTCCGCAGCAGCATGCCATTTAGTACGTAGCGAACGTCGTAAAACCATGACTATCCTGGCTGCGATTGTGGGGATTGTGCTGGCTGTCGCAGGCATGTATGAGTTGTTATTGCCATTCCTGTTGTTACTCGGTGCAATCATCCCACCTGTAGGTGGCGTCATTATGGCGGATTACTGGGTTCGCTACAAAGGTCAATATCCATTGTTGAACGATGTAGAACTGCCAAATTTTAACTGGAATGGTCTGATAGCTTATAGCATCGGTGCGATCGTGGCGTATAACTCTCCCTGGATTGCCCCGATTGTCGGGATTGTGGTTGCTTCCGTATGTTATGTGGTGTTGATCCGTTTATTTCCAGCAAAATCGGCTGAAAAATCAGCACAAGTGATGACAGGGTCATCAGTATGAGTATGACGGTGCAAGAGGTGCTGGAACTACCACAGTTGTATGAACTACGGCTGCGGGCAGGTGCAGATCATGTGCACCGTCTGGTTCGCTGGTTCTATGTCGCTGAGAACGAAGGAATTTCCGACTGGATTGAAGGTGGTGAATTGGTATTTATTACCGGTATCAATCAGGTACGTGATGAAGCCAACCTGCTAGATCTATTAGATCAGGCTGCTACCAAAAACGTAGCAGGTATTGTGATCCTGACCGGTACCGATTTTATTCGTGAGATTCCGGCCACAGTGCTGGAAAAGGCCGATACACTCGGATTACCCCTCATTGAACAGCCTTACCACCTCAAGCTAGTGGAACTGACCCATGTGATTGGAACCCGCTTGGTACAGCTGTCACAAATCAAGAAGTCTGCAGAAGACGTGGTGAGCCAGCTGTTACTGGGCCAGTATCCATCACTGGAAACCATTCAGTTGCGGGCACAGCAGTTGGGTTTACCCTTGTTAGGGCAACATGTGGTGGCAGTAGTTCGTTTGAGTAATGTGCAAGACTTTTTTCAGGATAGTGGTGCACAACACAAAACCCATGATCTGTACCAGAAAAAACAGGCCTGTTATGAACATCTGGAAAGCTGGAGAAAACAGCATGAACAGGTTTTCCCTATTGTTCCGCAGGGAGAGCAGTTTAGTTTGGTTCTATCCTTGCAGGATCAGGATCTGAATTTCTGGTTCCAGGCTCTGTCGGCATTGGTTTCTGCTTTGCGCGAGTCTGAATCCGATCTCAAGTTGTATGTTGGACTTTCCACCGAAGTGAATTCTGCCGTTGCCTTTCAGCGCGGCTACTGGGAAGCCTGTCAGGCTGAAGAAATTGCCGCTGATTTAAAGACCAGTTCCGGTGTCTGCCTGTATAACGAACTGGGCGTGCTCAGATTGATCAAGGCAATTCCAAACAAGGCCGTTACCCAGCAACTAATGAATGAAACGCTCGGCTGCCTGATTGAGCCAGAAAAAAAACAACCCTATCTGCTGATTGAAACCTTGGATGCCTGGTTAAAGGAAAGTGGCAATGCCATTCAAGCCGCTGCCCGGTTGGGTATTCACCGCAATACCCTGAACCAGCGTATCCAAAAAATTGAAGCATTAACCGGACAATCATTGGGCAATCCCAATTTCCGTTTGAATGCTTCTGTTGCCCTATTAATTTGGCAAATATCCCATGATTAGAGAAAAGAATATGAAAGTGATCAATGCAACCTTACGTAAAAAGACCGGTTTATTCACCATCAGCTATCACAATGGCGTAATTGATGCGATTGAGCCACAGGCCGGGTTACTCACCCTCGAAGGAGCTGACGTGATTAATGCGAAACAGCAGTTACTTATGTCGCCACTGGTTGATCCACACATTCATCTGGATGCGGTACTGACCGCGGGTGAGCCGGAATGGAATATGTCTGGAACCCTGTTTGAAGGCATTGAACGCTGGGCACAACGCAAGGCCAGCATTACCTTTGAAGACACAAAACAACGTGCAAAACAGACCATCGACATGCTGGTGGCGCATGGCATCCAGCATGTGCGTACCCATGTCGACATTACCGATCCGCAATTGACCGGATTGCAAGCCATGCTTGAGGTCAAGAATGAAGTCAAGGATGTGGTGAATCTGCAGATTGTGGCATTTCCGCAAGAAGGCATTGAGTCCTATAAAAATGGCCGTGAACTGCTAGAAAAAGCCTTGCAGATGGGGGCCGATGTCGTCGGGGGAATTCCTCATTTTGAATATACCCGTGACAAAGGCGTGAGCTCCGTGCATTACCTGATGGACCTGGCCGAAAAATACAATGTACTGGTTGATGTCCATTGCGATGAAATCGATGATCCGAACTCCCGTTTTCTGGAAGTATTGGCCGACGAAGCCCTGGTCAGAAACATGGGCGAACGTGTCACGGCCAGTCACACCACAGCTATGGGCTCTTATGACAATGCCTACTGCTATAAACTGTTCCGTTTGCTGAAACGCTCCAAAATCAATTTCATTTCCTGCCCGACCGAAAGCATCCATTTACAGGGCCGCTTTGACAGCTATCCAAAACGCCGTGGTTTGACCCGCGTGGCGGAGATTGACCGTGCTGGCATGAATATCTGCTTTGCGCAGGACTCGATCCGTGATCCATGGTATCCGGTCGGCAATGGCAATATCTTACGCATTCTGGATGCCGGTTTGCATATCTGTCACATGCTAGGCTATGAAGACCTGCAACACTGTCTGGATCTAATCTCGGACAATTCTGCCAAAACCATGTGCCTGGGCGAGCAATATGGCATCGAAGTGGGCAAACCTGCGAGCTTCATTCTGTTCAATGCCAAGAATGATTATGAGGTTGTCGCGAATCAGGCCAAGGCGGTGCTCAGTGTACGTCATGGCAACATCATCATGCAGCGTCAGGAAGATCAGGTGCAATTATTGTCTGTTACCACGCCTGCTCAACAGGATGTTGCGACTACGCGTTTAGCGATTGGCGTCTAATTCAATAGGTAAAACAACACACTAAAAATATCTGATCCGAATGAAAGATATTTTTCGATGAACTGATCCAGCGGGTAGGCAAAATCCGGATATATAAACAAGCGGCATTGCCCTAAACCGGATTCACCTGACCCGCAATCCAAATCACTAAATCAAAAATTGTCTATGTTCTGCATAGATAAGGGGTTTCTTATGCTTAAAAAAAATGTATTCCACCATATGACGATTCCTTCAGGCTTGGCTTTGGCTATTTTATCTGCAACAACTGTGACGCATGCGGAAGAACAGGGCTGGTCGGTTTCTGGTTTTGTGCGAGGCAATTATCAATATAAAGAATATGCTGAAAGCGAAAAGAGTAAAGCGCAGATCAGTGATGTCCGGCTCAATCTGAATTACAAGAAAGATCAAGTGGATGGCAAGATTACAGCACGTTGTGTCCAGTTTAACGAAATGTGTGATTTAATGACATTGTCAGATGCTTATCTGGGTTATCAATTGGATGAGCAACAGAAAGTCACCGTTGGCCTGCAACCGATTCCATTCGGGATTGGAACCTATTGGGATAGCAGCTTCTATGAAAGTATGATGTATACGATTGGCATGCAGGATACCCATAATATTGGGATTCGCTATGATCTGAGTCAGGATCAGCAGTCTTGGAGCTTTGGCTATTTTCCAAAGGATGGCGGTAACTATAAAGGGGATAGTAAGGATGCATCACGTTATAGTGCCAATTTTATTGAAGGCGTATCAGACAATGCCACCCAGATTGATGAAAAGAATATGCTAATGATGCGTTATGCATATCAGGGTCAGGAGGATACGGCTGGATATACGCTGGGTTCATCCGTTTGGTATTCATTCTTGGACAATAAAAATAACAACAAGACCGGCAGTCGCATGAATGCCAACGTGTTTGGCCAGTGGGCGACACCAACTTATGACACAACCTTAACTGTTGGTTATCAGGATATCGACAACAAACAAGATGGAGTGGCCTATTCGACCTTTGGTTCTTTTGATACGGAATATCATGTAGCGAATAAAGCCTACTATTATGTTGCTGATATAGACTATAAAACTTCGTGGAATTATAAGGATTGGAAAGGATTTAAACCATATCTCGTATTCAGTGGTTTGATGAAACAGGATGGGCAGCCAAACTCCTACCGAAATATTGCTGGTCTACAGGCAGATTACAAAAACATTACTATCAATGCAGAGTATATTTTGGCGAAAAATGATGCCTTTGTTGGTGGTAATACCAATTCCTTTGCTAATTCGACTAACAATGATTGGAAAAAGCTACTTTATATTACCTTTGCATATAAGTTCTAATTGTTTTAGCTCCTCCAAGATGGATCATGCAAATCACGTTGAAGTCGACTCTCTAATGTAAAGAGTCGACTTCAAATTAATGATAATTCCATTTTTTCCTAATAGTTGCTGTCTTTGTTAGACACAAATATAAAACATTGATTTTATTTAATTTATTTTTTCAATAAACTCGCTGGGCTACAGCAAAATGAAGTGGTTTAGAAGAAACGATTAGGCTTTGTCCTGGTGCCTATTCAACAGCAGCATCAAGAGTTAAAAACACAAAATAAACGTTTTTGGGCGAAGCAAAGTGAAGAGCTACCACTTTTCAAGACATCTCTAAGTCCAATCTAGAGAATGATTAATTGCGTGGTTTTAAAATAGATAAACAGCTTGTCGGCTAATACCAAATGCTTTTGCCAGAGCAACTTTGGAGGAGTACTTCCCTGCTTTCAAGATTTGACATAAAGCCTTAGCTATTGAACCGTACCGGGTTTGTCGGAGAGTCAATATTCTGAGAGACTACCCCGATGACAAAATTAAAATATACCCCTGAAATCAGAGATAGAGCGGTTCAATTATTGATTGAATCCGAAAAAGATTATCCTTCTACTTGGGCTGCAATCACAGCAATTGCGCCTAAGATTGGTTGTACTCCTGAAACACTTCGTGCCTGGCATCAAAAACATTTAGATCAGCAAAATCCTATTAAAGTACAACAGATATCTGATCAAGAAAAAATGAAGCAAATGGAACGTGAAATTAAAGAATTAAAGCGTGCCAATGAAATTCTACGTAAAGCAGCCGCTTTTTTCGCCCAGGCGGAGCTCGACCGCCCACACAAATAATGGTGGATTTCATCCATAACAATAAAGACTTATATGGTGTTGATGCGATTTGTAGGATTTTACCGATCGCAGCTTCAACCTATTACCGAACTTTAGATCTCGCTGACAATCCAGAACATCGAGCGAAACGAGATCTACATGATGAGCATCATGCTGAACAAATTAAACGAATTTGGAAAGAAAGTTCAGGTCGATATGGTGTGCGTAAGGTCTGGCAACAATTGAAACGTGAAGGTTATGTTATCGCACGTTGTACAGTTGCTCGATTGATGCAGAAGCTAGGTATACAAGGTGTTTGGCGTGGTAAGAATAAACAAACCACCCGTAGCCGAGATGATCAAAAAAGAGCAGATGATTTAGTGAAACGTAATTTTAATGCTGATCATCCTGACCAACTGTGGGTGAGTGACTTTACGTATATTCAAACTCATTCAGGCTGGGTCTATACCGCCTTTATTATTGATGTGTTCTCACGAGCAATTGTTGGATGGAAAGTATCTACACGGATGAATACAGATATGGTGCTCGATGCACTTGAGCAAGCATTGCACGATCGAGGCATGCCAAAGAATGTGATTCATCATTCCGATAGAGGTGTTCAATATCTTTCTATTCGCTATACCAATCGTTTAGAAGCTGCAAATTTACGAGCATCAGTCGGTACAATTGGTGATTCATACGATAATGCTTTGGCTGAAACGGTGAATGGCTTATACAAAACAGAGGTGATTGAATATTTAAAAGCAGATTGGCAAGGTTTAGCAGATGTACAACTTGCGACACTAAACTGGGTAGATTGGTTCAATAAAAAGCGTGTACACAGTGCACTGGGTTATATATCACCTTTTGAGTTTGAAGCAATGTACTATGATAAGATTAACCCGTTAGGTCAGGTGGCCTAACTTAAATAAAAAAGTCTCCGACAAACCCGGTACGGTTCACTTTTACTGAACTGTGAATATGCACCACTTGTGCAAAAGCTAACTGACTATAGCGAAAATGAATATCAAAAAATTCGAGCTGAGCTACTTCAAAATCAACATGGACAAAACCATTGGTTTGTTATTGCACATCTCTTAGGACATATAGAGCCAGTTGAAACTTTCAAAAGCTATATTCATTTAAGTTATCTCATAGCTGGTCAAAAACTACTAAAATATCATACAGATATGCCTAATGAATTGGCTAAAAAAATTATGGGCCACAATGCAACGTTTAAAAATTTGAAAATAACAAATGATGAAAAAGACTTTAATTTTGAAAAAAACCAGGCAGTTCTAGCAACTATATTATTGAACGATCAAACAAAATGGCTTCAAAGTAATGCTACTGACATTTTAGATGAACTGTCGTTACAAATAGATCAATCCCATGATTTTTTTGCTTTCTTTGTTGGAACAGAAGATTCTAAAATTTCACTTCAACGCTTCTATGAAACGCTCAATATATTGGAGACTACTCACGATCCTAAAAGTGCAGCTCAACGTATGTGCTTACCAGAAGAACTCGTCAATTATTGGTATGAAAATGCCCTAAATTTAGCAAATATTAAATCAAAAAAAGGGAATCCGCGTTTATTTAGTATTGATAGCTCAACCCAGTTAAAGCCAGCGATGCTTGATACCGCTGAAGAGCTTCATGCGGTGACTTATTTTTTTGAACATTTACAGAAAATAGCTCGTAAAAAACCAACACAAATTGCATGCGTCCTAAATGTATTTTTGAATCGAGTGACCGCATCACACACAGGTATCCATTATCGCTGGAAGGATATCGATCAACTCGAACATTTTTACTCCCAAGTTAAGGCTTTATTTCCTGCCAAATTTTGGCACTTACTTGGACAAGATTTGCAAACAAAGTTAGATGCTAAACAACAGCCTCAACTTTTCAAATTAGCAAAAGCATCAACAGATAAACATCCATCGACTCTAGAGGAGTTTCCTCGTCTACAACTCTACTCAGTAAAAGATGGTCATGCTCTTGCTGCATTTAAATTTTGCTTACATCTAGCATGTATTGGTCGCCCACGATCTGTTCAGCTTAATGAGTTAGCTGACATAGCGCCTGTTACCCTGCATAGACCTATCGCTGCATTACACCAAGAGGAACTTTTTAAAACTGATTAATTTACTGATCAATTTATGATTTCCATGGTGTGTTGTATACCCCTCTATAATTCTATTTTAATAGTAAAATATAGTCAGTTTTGGCTATTATATAACTATTAAAATAGTAAAATACCTCTTATTTTCAATGGTCAGACTATTATCTATTGTACCTTGACTAGAATACAAAGTGTTTCAGGCGTACAACCAATCTTAGCTGTAATTGCGGCCCAATTCGATGGATAATCTTCTTCGGATTCTATTAATTATTGAACTGCTCTTTCTCCGATTTCGGGGGTATATTTTACTTTTTTCATCGGGACACTACGCTTTGCTACGTCTTGCGAAGCAATCCTTCTTATCTTAAGAAAATGGGGCTCCGACAAACATGGTACGGTTCACCGCAAGTTGGTGGTCTTTTTATGATTTAGTACCCAGATAAGTTATCAGATATAATTATTCATAAGCCCCTGATAACCAGATAAAATATATGCGAATCTTAGTTCTTAGTACTACTGGCCATCCTGAAGCAAATTTAGAATCTGCCCGTTATTTCATCGAAAATAAGAGCAATATTGATAAAATTACAGTGCTCAGCACCACGTATATGGATGAACAAGGTAAGACTGATCTTTTCACGCGATCATGGACAAAGCACGGTCAGTATGGCCAGTGCTATTACTAGACTTACCTATGATTTCTGTTCATAAAGAAAAATTAAGAGAACATTGGAAAAAATTGCATCCAGACTTTCAGATACTTACAGATGATTAGGGTAATCTGAAACCAAACTAAAATTTCTCAAACAAGTTCATCACGTCATTTTCCGTCAGTTTCGCTTCGCCCTCATGATCGGTACTTAGAATAGACTGTGCCAGTTCTGCTTTATTTTGCTGTAAGGCAAGAATTTTTTCTTCTATGCTTTTATTGGTAATCAGCTTATACACAAATACTGGCTTGTCCTGTCCAATCCGCCATGCACGATCTGAAGCTTGATCTTCAGCAGCAGGGTTCCACCATGGATCATAGTGAATGACCGTATCTGCGGCAGTTAGATTCAGACCGACCCCTCCTGCTTTCAGACTGATTAAAAATACTGGCACTTGTCCAGACTGAAATGCTGTAATGACTTCATCTCGCTTTTTGGTCTTTCCAGTCAGCTTCACATAGCCAATTTCTGCGTGATGGAGCTGTTGCTCAATCAGTTCCAACATTGAGGTAAACTGAGAGAAGATCAGAATTTTTCGCCCCTCCTCCACCATTGGAACGACCATATCCATCAACTGTTCAAGTTTGGCAGAGTGTGCCTGCCCGGTTTTCACTGAATCCAGCTTTAGTAAGCTAGGATGGCAGCACACCTGACGTAGCTTCAGTAAGGCATCTAAAATTTGAATTTGACTACGTTTAAAGCCTTTTTCTGCCACAATTTTCTGAATATTTTCCTGCATCGTGGCACGAACAGCCTCATATAACTTGGATTGCTGGTCATTCATATCAATATTGACTTCAATCGTAGTTTTTTCTGGCAATTCTTTGGCTACGTCAGTTTTCAAGCGACGTAAAATGAAGGGCTTAATCCGGTTGACCAGCTTTTGCCTTAACTCCTGATCACCGCGTTTTTCAATCGGATGACGGTACTTTTTATTAAAAATTTCTTGTGAATATAAAAATCCTGGCATCAGGAAATAAAATAGTGCCCACAGTTCACCCAAATGATTTTCCATCGGGGTACCTGTTAGACACAAACGATGTCGTGCTTTTAATTGGCGTACTACCTGTGCAGCTTTGGCACGCGGATTTTTGATATTCTGCGCCTCATCCAAAATGAGTTGATGATATTCATATTGCTTTAGTTGTTCTTCATCTCTCGCTAGAAGCGGATAGGTGGTTAACACAATATCATAGTGCGGAATCTGCTCAAAATTCTGATGGCGGTCGGGCCCCTGTAGCAGCAATACCTTGAGCTCAGGGGTAAATTTCTCCGCTTCTTTGAACCAGTTATGCATCAGCGATGTGGGTGCAACAATTAAGGCGGGACTGTCCTGCAAATATCCAGCCTGCTTTTCCATGAGTAAATGGGCTAAAGTTTGTGCTGTTTTCCCCAAGCCCATATCATCTGCCAGAATCCCGCCATGCTGGGTTTCCCTTAAAAACTGTAACCAGCCTAAGCCCTGCTGCTGGTATGGACGCAACTCCCCCTGAAAACCTTGTGGTGTCGGCAGTTGTTGCTGATAGCCTTGTTTGAATTTCTGTACAAATTGCTGCAGGCGATCACTGACCTGCCATGTCATCCCAAGATTATGCTGCAATTCTAATAATTGACTCGCATCATAGCGATCAATACTGCGCTCTTCTTGCTGTAAAATGCTCTGCAGATGTAACAATACCGGCTTAATATCCCTAGCGGATAGAGCCAAATCAGGTTGATCAACTGCAGTTTTCACGGTGAAAATTTGACTGTCATGCAGATGAATAAACGTCCGCGGATCAAGTAAATCAGGATTTACTCGCACCAAAGCTACGAGCGCATCAAGCAAATTATAAGAATTACCTGCACTGTCTTGAACCGTCGCCCCGATATTGAACCAGTCCTGCTGACCTTCAGATTCAGTAATAGAAATATTTAAATTTTCGACATATTGCAGGTTAAAGGGGCTGTTTTCCAGATGCTCTATCTGCCAGCCCATCAACTCAATTTGATTGATGGGCATCAGCTGTTTGATCCAGTCTCCATAGAAAGCAAAAACCATAGAATCAAGACGTTGTTTATCCAGTTTTAATTGATGGTCATAACTAAGATCTTTCACCCACTTCAGTGATTCGACCAATAGCTGTAAACGTTGGATTGACTGTTGTTCCTGAACTAAGTCCCGAAGCTGTCGTACCATTTTGTCATGCTGCTCACCAATAAAACTGTCGCCTGATGTACCTGCTTTAATTCGCCCACCTGCATAGGAGAATTCAATTTCGGCACAAACAGACTCTTCCCATTTCCAATCAAATTTATCTAAAACACCGAAGCGTAAAATTGGCTGGGGACTTCCCTCAAGGACATCAATATGCTGAATAGACTCGGGCTGAGGCAGATTTTTCAGATCTGAATATTGATGAGTCAGTTTCTCAAACTCTGGCAAGAGCATAGATGGAAGATCAGGCATCTGTAAAAAATGGTACAGAAGATTTGCCGTATATTCACCATATAACTGGCCCACCTTGTTCTGTTGAATATCCACATAACATGGTGGATGGCTCGCGAGAATCTGAATATGAGGATTTGATTTTAAATCGAGCCGAATATCACCATTGACCAATTCAATGTTTAAATGCTCTGTCTGTTTGTTTAAACCTTGTTGCCAGATCAGTTCGATGTGATAGCCTTGTTCTGACCATTGAAGTGCAGTATGGCTCTTTTTTTTCCAGTACACATCGCCACTTTGAATAAAAGATTTGAAATGCTCCAATAAAATGCTTGAGATATCAAGATTGCTTTGATAAAAGCGTTCGTCGCTGTTTATTTTGGCGTAATAATAAATCTGGTTAAATAATTGTCGTTTTTGTTCAGGTAAAGTCAGATGCTTTCTGGTGATATTTTCATATTGGGTATAATAACTTTCCCCTGCAATTGAGCCGTTCTTATTGCGTCTGGCTTTCTGAACATCAACTGTCAATTTCTTTAAGCTGACCGACTGATCTAGCAGGTAAATTAAATAATTGTTTGTTTTGACAGATTGCTCTGGTTCAGTCTGTTGCAAATACCGTTTAAAATCATTCAACCAGCGCTGCGCCTGATCATCCCCCCATCGGCGTTTTGCGATTCCCTGCGGAGATTGAGATTCAGCATAACGCTGTTGAAATTCCTGACGATATTCTTGAAAGAATAACCGCGCTAAAGCAGCAGCATGTTTACAGTTATATCCAACTGGACAAGTGCAGTCATCATCGATTAAACGGTCTTTTTTAAGATTATAGGTAATCGCGGTATCGTAATAATCTGTCCCTTCAATTTGAGCATACATCGTGACATCATCATTTTCCTCAAAGAACTCAATCGTTTCCCTATCAATGTGTTTAGCATAGCTCAGACTGCGATGAAGAGTTGGATTACTAAAGTGAGATAGAAAATTGATCAATGAGGACATAATTACCAGACACCAAAATGTTTATACAATTATAACGGACAAAGCTGTCATTTCAGAACAGTAGCCGAACTGCTCAACCTGAGCACAGATTCGACTCACTCAATAGGAATATTGTGAATAAAGACAATCAAATTCGAGAAGTTAAACAGTTCATTGAGATCGAAAATATCCTGATAGAAAGTGATCATTTCTTCACAACAGTTAATTTTAAACCAAATGGGGTCAAAAGTTTTAGCATTGTTTCTATGTGTGATTCATAGAGATCATTTCAATTTAGCGATCTCTAGATCCATCTTGTAATTGGCATGTTGAATCCGTTCATTTGAGGGGTTGTATTGCTTCTGGACTTCATCTGAGAAAGGAGTTTCTTCACATAATTCAAAGTACCTCTCCATCGGTGTTTTACCTTTCAACGCTGAATGTGGTCTCATCCAGTTATAGTAATGCTGCCATTCGGCTAGCTTGTCTTGGATATCCTCAGAATCGATATCTACAGTAGCGTAGAACTCAGATTTATCAGTTTTTTGTGAACGCTCTACCTTGCCATTCAGATGAGGTGTAATGTGGTTCCGTTAATTAGACCACTCAATTCAGTTTTATAAGTGATAAATCCGCTCTAAATATTTAAATTATGCTGCCATTACTTTTAGTAAATGTTGATCATAAAATTCATCCGGTGTTGCCTTATTCAAACTTGAATGAGGACGTATCATGTTATAAAAATCCAAATATTCAGCAATTGATTGTTTCGCTTGTTTAACCGTATCGTAAGCCTTCAAATAGACTTCCTCATGCTTCACGCTGCGCCATAAACGCTCAATCATTACATTATCCATCCATCGTCCTTTCCCATCCATACTGATACGGATATTTCGCAATTTTAACTCATTCAAAAATGCCTCGCTTGTGAATTGACTGCCTTGGTCTGTATTAAACACCTCTGGACAACCATATTTCACAATTGCTTCTTGCAACGCATCTATGCAAAAGTCTGTTTCCATACTGATCGATACTCGATGAGCCAGTACTTTACGACTATGCCAATCTATAATTGCACACAGATAGACAAAGCCTTTAGCCATAGGAATGTACGTTATATCTGTACACCAGACTTGATTAGAGGTAAGCATCCGGCTAACACAGCCTTACCAAGCGATCCTATAAGCCTTAATTTAGTTCCCACCTAAAAACAAGTGGGGACTTAATCCATGAACATGGATATATATTCAGCAACACCTCCTGTTGCTAAAAAACGCAGAACATACAGTAAAGAATTCAAACTCAGTATTGTCAATGCCTGCAAAAATCCTAATACCTCGATCGCTTCGGTCGCACTGCAACATAGTATTAATGCCAACCTTGTCAGTCGTTGGATCAGGATCTTCAGCCATCATGAGGGTGCTGTGCAGGATCCTACTCATGTGAATCCAGCATTTATTGCTTTGCCTTACACTGCTGCAATCAGCCAACCTATTGATGAGAGGATCACGTTGTGTATCACCGTGCCTCATACGAATAATGATATTCAGCTAAAATGGCAGACATCAGAAATACCTGCCTTGGCAGAATTACTCAAGGCACTTGCAACATGATCCGCATTGATGAAATCTGGTTGTCTACTCAGCCCATGGACATGCGTGCAGGTATGGATACGACCATGGCTCAGGTGGTGAGAGCCTTTGGCTACATCAAACCGCATTGTGCTTACCTGTTCTGTAATAAACGTGGCCATCGCATGAAAGTACTGGTACATGATGGATTGGGCATCTGGCTGTGTGCCCGGCGGCTGGAACAGGGCAAATTTCACTGGGCTCAAGTTCACCAAGGTGAAACCGTGGCCCTCAGCCCGGAACAGTTACAGGCACTGATCCAAGGTTTGCCCTGGCAGCGCATTGGACGACAGCAGGTGGTGACGATGCTTTAAACCAGGCTGTTCCATTCTGCTATTCTCCAAACGTTCTATTTCATTCTTCTCATGACCTCAGGCATACTGCGGTCATGAATACGCTGCCTGACTTAAGCCAACTGACCCATGAACAACTGCTGGAATTCACCAGGCAGTTGGCGCTGCAGCATCAGTCTCTAGCACAATCAAACCAGCAATTAGATGCCAGAGTTCAACATCTTGAAGTCACCAATCAGCAATTAGATTCTAAAGTTCAACATCTTTCTATTCTCACGCAAAAATACGAGCATGAGCTCGCACTATTTAAACAGCACAAATTTGGCAGTAAAAACGAACATCTCACCGCAAAACAAATCCATCTGTGGGATGAAGCGGTCGAAGAAGATATTGCCGCTGTTGATCTGGAACTGGAACGGCTGAATGCAGATAAAACTGATGCAGCGACACACAAAGCCACAGTCAACAAACCTAAACGTCGACTGCTGCCCGATCATCTACACACCATCCGTATCGAGCATGAACCAACATCAACCCAATGTGCTTGTGGCTGCACCTTGCGTCGTATCGGCGAAGATATCAGTGAAAAACTACATTTCAGACCGGCACAGTTCTATAAGGAACAGCATGTGCGTGGCAAATGGGTCTGTGATCAGTGTGACACCCTGACTCAGCAAGCGATGCCCGCCTATGTGATTGATAAAGGTATTGCCAGTCCTGAACTACTGAGCCATGTGTTGGTCTCGAAATACGCAGATCATTTACCGCTGTACCGTCAACGTCTGATCTATCAGCGGGCGGGAATCGAGCTTTCTAGATCAACGTTATCTGACTGGATAGGTCGCTGCGGTGTAGAACTGGAGCCTCTGGCCAATGCCTTAAAAGAGGTGGTACTACAACAGCAGGTGCTGCATGCAGATGAAACACCGGTCACCATCATGCGGATGGGTGAGAATGATAAAAAACCGAAGAAAGGTTATGTCTGGGCCTATGCCACTACACAGTACAATCCAGTTCAGGCGGTGATCTATGACTTTCAGGATAGTCGTTCAGGCCAGCATGCTGCAGAGTTCTTGAAAGGCTGGCAGGGTTATCTAGTCTGTGATGATTACAGTGGTTATAAAGCACGCTTTAAATCAGGCCAGGTCATAGAGGTGGGCTGCATGGCCCATGCACGTCGTAAATTCCATGAACTGCATGTAACTGGGAAAAGTCAGGTCGCTGAACAGGCATTGGTGCTGATTCAGAAACTGTATGCGATAGAAGCAGAACTCAGGAGAAAGACCGATGGTACAGCAGAACAGCGCCGCGAATACCGACAACAGCATAGTCAACCGGTGATGTAACAACTGTATGAATGGCTTAACCAACATCAACTGACTGTGCCATCGAGTTCTCCAACCGCCAAGGCCATCAATTACACTCTGAAGCGTTGGCCAGCTTTAAGCCGCTATCTGGATGATGGCAATCTACCTATAGATAATAATTGGGTGGAAAACCAGATGCGACCTTGGGCGTTGGGACGTAAGAATTGGCTATTTGCAGGTTCGCTGCGCAGCGGTCAGCGAGCAGCCAATATCATGACATTAATCCAGTCAGCAAAGCTGAATGGGCTGGATCCGTATGCCTATTTAAGTGATGTTCTGAAAAGGTTGCCGACACATAAAGTGACCCAGATTGAAGAGTTACTGCCACACTGCTGGAAACCTAAATCGAATTAAAAATTGGTATGGGATTCAGCGGACGCTTACAATAATTCAACTTTAAATCCATCCTCAACATTACAACGCACTTCAAGCACAACAACTATTAATTGCACATATTAAAAAAATCTAAATCCAAATAATCTGCTCGCAGTATGTATTTTAACTGTCATATATCTACAACTTATAGCAAACCCTTATTTGCACCAGTTCTCTGAACTTTGCTGCGTCCTGCACGATGAATCAATAACTTCACTGTAGCTGCTTGTTCAAATCCTTACATGCTGCCGTTTCTTCCTCAAGATATTTCCAATATTTGTTTACTTTTGACTTTAAAGCATCATCAAACTGCGATCTGTTTGCAATATAAAACGCTTAATTTCTAAACAAGAATAAAGAGGAAAAACTTCTTATTTTTTTATAACCTAGGACTTACGCACTATTATTTATAGATTTTCTGTGGCAGCAGATGATTCTTATCGAGAATAAATTCATCAATAAAGTTCTTGATAATTGGTTTAAATAATTTCTTCTGCCAACGATATACATTTTCAAAGATCCGCTCAAACTGGTTCTTTTGTATCTCAACATAGGCCATCAAGGCTGAAAAAATATGATTCAAAATCAGCTTGGATCGTCTTACTTGAAACTTTTCAATATGACAAACCTGTTTAATTACTCGATGATATTGTTCTATTTTCCAATGACTTGAATGTAATTCATAAAAACCATCAAAGGACAATAAATCATCTTCATCTTGATGCACAATATAAAACCTCTGCTGTTCTTTTAACTGAGTCTTAAATAATTGTACAAAGCCAAAATCTTTGAGCCAGACCACTTGACCCTGATGGAAATCTGGCAATAAACGCAGTTGAAACCATTGTCCTTTTTCTGGGGAAACCTTACGGTTACAGTCGATACCAAACATAAATCGAATACCATATTTTCTTATGGTTTTTAGATTTCCAGTCGATGAATACCAACTATCACCTGTAATAAATTGAATCTTTGCACCCCAACTGAGTACTTCACTTAACATATCCATAAAGTAATCATTCTTGGTTTTACTTTCAGATTTGTCATAAATTCGGAAATTAATTGGAATATTTTGACCATTTTGATCTGTCGCATACAAGGTAATGAGATTAATACCCTTGACGGATCGGTGGTGTTTGCCTGACCAAAAATAGCTAACTAAGTCCATATGTTGACTATATGGTTTATCTAAAACAGTATCATCAATACTGACTATAAGTTTATTATTATCAATATGTTGAATTGCTTCTTGATATAGGTCGTGAGGTGTGTAGTCTTCACGCTCTAGAAAGCGATTTACACTATCATGCGAGATATTATAAGTCTCGGCAAGTTGTGTGCAGCTAATAGAGTTCGGTTCTGTCATGAGAAAGCCCATATAAATGGGTAGAGTACAAGTTGCTGTAGAAGCATTTTTAATTCGTCTGATCACAGATACTTTATAAGGTATTTTAATACTTTTTTGAATCCGTCAATGCGTAAGTCCTATAACCTTATTCTGCTTAGGAAAACAACATGTCTGAACAAAAAGTAGCTTTAGTGACGGGTGCATTAGGTGGTATTGGCAGTGAGATTTGCCGTCAACTGGTTACAGCAGGCTATAAAATTATCGCAACGGTTGTACCACGTGAAGAAGACCGCGAAAAACAATGGCTTCAAAGTGAAGGATTTCAAGACAGCGATGTACGCTTTGTCTTAACGGATTTAAATAACCACGAAGCGGCAACAGCAGCTATTCAAGAAGCAATTGCTGCTGAAGGTCGTGTCGATGTGCTGGTCAATAATGCAGGCATCACCCGTGATGCAACTTTTAAAAAGATGAGCTATGAACAGTGGTCACAAGTCATTGATACCAACTTAAAAACATTGTTCACAGTGACTCAGCCCGTGTTTAACAAAATGTTAGAACAAAAGTCGGGACGTATTGTCAATATCAGCTCAGTCAACGGTTTAAAAGGTCAGTTTGGACAAGCCAACTACTCTGCGAGCAAAGCCGGCATTATCGGTTTTACCAAAGCCTTAGCTCAAGAAGGTGCACGTTCAAATATTTGTGTAAACGTGGTTGCGCCTGGCTATACCGCAACACCAATGGTTACTGCCATGCGTGAAGATGTGATTAAAAGCATTGAAGCACAAATTCCTCTACAACGTCTTGCTGCGCCAGCTGAAATTGCCGCTGCTGTTATGTACTTGGTCAGCGAGCACGGTGCGTACGTGACAGGCGAAACCTTATCGATTAATGGCGGTTTATACATGCACTAAACCGTGCAGCCCCTATTTTCATTTACAAGTTTATTTACTGGAGTTACACCATGCTATACGGCGACTTATTTTCAAATATGAATGCACAATACAAAAACGTATTTGAACCGTACACAAAATTCAACAGCTTAGTGGCTAAAAACTTTGCTGACTTAACCAACCTACAATTAGAAGCAGCACGCAACTATGCCAACATTGGTCTAGCGCAAATGTTTGCCAATAGTGAAGTTAAAGACATGCAAAGCATGGTGAATTGCACCACCAAGCAATTAGAAACCATGAACAAACTTAGTCAGCAAATGATTGAAGATGGCAAAAAGTTGGCAACACTAACGACTGAATTCAAATCGGAATTTGAAAAGTTAGTTAGCGAATCTATGCCTAACAATAAATAACACTGCTCTGAAAACCATGCGTTATCAGGACGAATGTTACGGGGAAGTGTGAAAATTTCCCCGTTTTAGTTTCAGCCCTGCACTCAATTTGATTGCTAAAAGCCATGTGCTATGGAGCGATGAAATGAACCCGAACTCATTTCAATTCAAAGAAAACATACTACAATTTTTTTCTGTACATGATGACATCTGGAAAAAATTACAAGAATTTTATTATGGGCAAAGCCCAATTAATGAGGCTTTGGCGCAGCTCAACAAAGAAGATATGTCTTTGTTCTTTGAAGCACTATCTAAAAACCCAGCTCGCATGATGGAAATGCAATGGAGCTGGTGGCAAGGTCAAATACAAATCTACCAAAATGTGTTGATGCGCAGCGTGGCCAAAGATGTAGCACCATTTATTCAGCCTGAACGTGGTGATCGTCGTTTTAACAGCCCATTATGGCAAGAACACCCAAATTTTGACTTGTTGTCACAGTCTTATTTACTGTTTAGCCAGTTAGTGCAAAACATGGTAGATGTGGTCGAAGGTGTTCCAGACAAAGTTCGCTATCGTATTCACTTCTTTACCCGCCAAATGATCAATGCGTTATCTCCAAGTAACTTTCTGTGGACTAACCCAGAAGTGATTCAGCAAACTGTAGCTGAACAAGGTGAAAACTTAGTCCGTGGCATGCAAGTTTTCCATGATGATGTCATGAATAGCGGCAAGTATTTATCTATTCGCATGGTGAATAGCGACTCTTTCAGCTTGGGCAAAGATTTAGCTTACACCCCTGGTGCAGTCGTCTTTGAAAATGACATTTTCCAATTATTGCAATATGAAGCAACTACTGAAAATGTGTATCAAACCCCTATTCTAGTCGTACCACCGTTTATCAATAAATATTATGTGCTGGATTTACGCGAACAAAACTCTTTAGTGAACTGGTTGCGCCAGCAAGGTCATACAGTCTTTTTAATGTCATGGCGTAACCCAAATGCCGAACAGAAAGAATTGACTTTTGCCGATCTCATTACACAAGGTTCAGTGGAAGCTTTGCGTGTAATTGAAGAAATTACCGGTGAAAAAGAGGCCAACTGCATTGGCTACTGTATTGGTGGTACGTTACTTGCTGCGACTCAAGCCTATTACGTGGCAAAACGCCTGAAAAATCACGTAAAGTCTGCGACCTATATGGCCACCATTATCGACTTTGAAAACCCAGGCAGCTTAGGTGTATTTATTAATGAACCTGTAGTGAGCGGTTTAGAAAACCTGAACAATCAATTGGGTTATTTCGATGGTCGTCAGTTGGCAGTTACCTTCAGTTTACTGCGTGAAAATACGCTGTACTGGAATTACTACATCGACAACTACTTAAAAGGTAAAGAACCTTCTGATTTTGATATTTTATATTGGAACAGCGATGGTACGAATATCCCTGCCAAAATTCATAATTTCTTATTGCGCAATTTGTATTTGAACAATGAATTGATTTCACCAAATGCCGTTAAGGTTAACGGTGTGGGCTTGAATCTATCTCGTGTAAAAACACCAAGCTTCTTTATTGCGACGCAGGAAGACCATATCGCACTTTGGGATACTTGTTTCCGTGGCGCAGATTACTTGGGTGGTGAATCAACCTTGGTTTTAGGTGAATCTGGACACGTAGCAGGTATTGTCAATCCTCCAAGCCGTAATAAATACGGTTGCTACACCAATGCTGCCAAGTTTGAAAATACCAAACAATGGCTAGATGGCGCAGAATATCACCCTGAATCTTGGTGGTTGCGCTGGCAGGCATGGGTCACACCGTACACTGGTGAACAAGTCCCTGCCCGCAACTTGGGTAATGCGCAGTATCCAAGCATTGAAGCGGCACCGGGTCGCTATGTTTTGGTAAATTTATTCTAATCGGTCATATAACAACAGCCATGCAGATGCTATATATCATGTGCATCCACAGAAACATGAACACAAAATTTAAGGATATAAAATGAAAGATGTTGTGATTGTTGCAGCAAAACGTACTGCGATTGGTAGCTTTTTAGGTAGTCTTGCATCTTTATCTGCACCACAGTTGGGGCAAACAGCAATTCGTGCAGTTTTAGACAGCGCTAATGTAAAACCTGAACAAGTTGATCAGGTGATTATGGGCAACGTACTCACGACAGGCGTGGGACAAAACCCTGCACGTCAGGCAGCAATTGCTGCTGGTATTCCAGTACAAGTGCCTGCATCTACGCTGAATGTCGTCTGTGGTTCAGGTTTGCGTGCGGTACATTTGGCAGCACAAGCCATTCAATGCGATGAAGCCGACATTGTGGTCGCAGGTGGTCAAGAATCTATGTCACAAAGTGCGCACTATATGCAGCTGCGTAATGGGCAAAAAATGGGTAATGCACAATTGGTGGATAGCATGGTGGCTGATGGTTTAACCGATGCCTATAACCAGTATCAAATGGGTATTACCGCAGAAAATATTGTAGAAAAACTGGGTTTAAACCGTGAAGAACAAGATCAACTTGCATTGACTTCACAACAACGTGCTGCGGCAGCTCAGGCAGCTGGCAAGTTTAAAGATGAAATTGCCGTAGTCAGCATTCCACAACGTAAAGGTGAGCCTGTTGTATTTGCTGAAGATGAATACATTAAAGCCAATACCAGCCTTGAAAGCCTCACAAAACTACGCCCAGCCTTTAAAAAAGATGGTAGCGTAACCGCAGGTAATGCTTCAGGCATTAATGATGGTGCAGCAGCAGTACTGATGATGAGTGCGGACAAAGCAGCAGAATTAGGTCTTAAGCCATTGGCACGTATTAAAGGCTATGCCATGTCTGGTATTGAGCCTGAAATTATGGGGCTTGGTCCTGTCGATGCAGTAAAGAAAACCCTCAACAAAGCAGGCTGGAGCTTAGATCAGGTTGATTTGATTGAAGCCAATGAAGCATTGTAAGCGTCCGCTGAACACACCTTATGAATTCATCCTATAAGCCTTAATTTAGTCCCCACTTAAAAACAAGTGGGGACTAAAATTTATGACTACAAATCACCAGACATCCATCGCATCTCTTGCGAAAAAACGAAGAACATACAGTGCTGAATTTAAACAGCAGATCGTTCAGGCTTGTAAAGCACCGGACGTTTCAATTGCTTCGGTCGCTTTGCAACATGGATTGAATACAAATCTTGTATCCAAATGGATTCGCTTAATTGATGGTAAGCCAGGGAATGATCGCTCACCACTACCGAATAAACCTGCATTTATTGCCTTATCTTGCTCTGCACCATTAGATCCTACTCCTACTGACATGTTAAAGGTTCAAATTACTTTACCCCACTCAAAAGCAGAAATTGGCTTGAAATGGCAAGTATCAGAAATACCTGCCTTGGCAGAATTACTCAAGGCACTTGCAACATGATCCGCATTGATGAAATCTGGTTGTCTACTCAGCCCATGGACATGCGTGCAGGTATGGATACGACCATGGCTCAGGTGGTGAGAGCCTTTGGCTACATCAAACCGCATTGCGCCTACCTGTTCTGTAATAAACGTGGTCATCGTATGAAAGTGTTGGTACATGATGGACTGGGCATCTGGCTGTGTGCCCGGCGTTTGGAACAGGGTAAATTTCACTGGGCTCAAGTTCACCAAGGTGAAACCGTGGCCCTCAGCCCGGAACAGTTACAGGCACTGATCCAGGGTTTGCCCTGGCAGCGCATTGGACGACAGCAGGTAGTGACGATGCTCTAAACCAGGTTGGTGCATTCTGCTATTCTCCAAACGTTCTATTTCCTCTGCGTCATGACCTCAGGCATACTGCGGTCATGAATACGCTGCCTGACTTAAGCCAACTGACCCATGAACAACTGCTGGAATTCACCAGGCAGTTGGCGCTGCAGCATCAGTCTCTAGCACAATCAAACCAACAATTGGATGCCAAAGTTCAACATCTTTCTATTCTCAATCAAAAATACGAGCATGAACTGGCGCTGTTTAAAAAGCACAAATTCGCTCAAAAGAATGAACACTTAACGGCAAAACAAATCCATCTCTGGGATGAAGCGGTTGAAGAAGATATTGCCGCGGTTGATCTAGAACTGGAACGGCTAAATGCAGATAAAACCAATGCAGCGACACACAAAGCCACAGTCAACAAACCTAAACGTCGACTGCTACCCGATCATCTACACACCATCCGTATTGAGCATGAACCTGCATCAACCCAATGCAGTTGTGGCTGCCAGTTACGTCGTATCGGCGAAGATATCAGTGAAAAACTGCATTTCAGACCGGCACAGTTCTACAAGGAACAGCATGTCCGTGGCAAATGGGTCTGTGATCAGTGTGACACCCTGACTCAGCAAGCGATGCCCGCCTATGTGATTGATAAAGGCATTGCTTCACCTGAACTGCTCAGCCATGTGCTGGTATCGAAGTATGCCGATCATTTGCCGCTGTACCGTCAACGTCTGATCTATCAGCGGGCGGGAATCGAACTTTCTAGATCAACTTTATCTGACTGGATAGGTCGCTGCGGTGTAGAACTGGAACCTCTGGCCAATGCCTTAAAACAGGTGGTACTACAACAGCGGGTGCTGCATGCAGATGAAACACCAGTCACCATTATGCGGATGGGTGATGATGAGAAAAAACCGAAGAAAGGTTATGTCTGGGCCTATGCCACTACACAGTACAATCCAGTTCAAGCGGTGATCTATGACTTTCAGGATAGCCGTTCAGGTCAGCATGCAGAAGAGTTCCTGAATGGCTGGCAGGGCCATCTGGTCTGTGATGATTACAGTGGTTATAAAGCACGCTTTAAATCAGGCGATGTCATTGAGGTGGGCTGCATGGCGCATGCACGTCGTAAATTCCATGAGCTACATGTGACCGGGAAAAGTCAGATCGCTGAACAGGCATTACTGATGATTCAGAAACTGTATGCGATAGAAGCAGAACTCAGGAAAAAGACCGATAGTACAGCAGAACACCGCCGCGAATACCGACAACAGCACAGCCAACCAGTGATGCAACAACTATATGAATGGCTCAACCAACATCATCTGACAGTGCCATCGAGTTCTCCCACCGCCAAGGCCATCAATTACACTCTGAAGCGTTGGCCAGCTTTAAGCCGCTATCTGGATGATGGCAATCTACCTATTTGCAATAATTGGGTCGAGAATCAGATGCGTCCCTGGGCGTTGGGGCGCAAGAACTGGCTGTTTGCTGGCTCGCTGCGCAGCGGCCAACGAGCGGCAAATATCATGACTTTAATCCAGTCAGCAAAACTGAATGGCTTGGATCCGTATGCCTATTTAAGTAATGTGCTGAAAAGGTTGCCGACACATAAAGTGAGCCAAATAGAAGAATTGCTGCCGCACCGCTGGAAACCCGACCAAAATTAAAAAAATAGGTATGGGGTTCAGCGGATGCTTACGAAGCATTTGCTGCACAGGCTTTGGGTGTTGCTAAAGAATTAGGCTTAGACCTGGATAAAGTCAACGTCAATGGCGGTGCAATTGCATTGGGTCACCCAATTGGGGCTTCAGGTTGCCGTATTTTGGTGACTTTATTACATGAAATGCAGCGCCGTGATGCCAAGAAAGGCATTGCAACCCTCTGTGTTGGCGGTGGTATGGGTGTTGCACTTGCAGTTGAACGTGACTAAGTACACCATTGCATCGAATCTTGAAACTTGATAAAGATTGACAATAAATTCAATACATAATGGGAGCTCAGGCTTCCATTATTTCTAGCTGAGCGCATTTCTAATATTAAGGCTTCTAGCTCAGCATTGATTTTAGTATTTGGCGATTTTAAGGGACGTCTACTCTGACTACTTAATCCATCAATACCTTGCTCAGAATATCGTTTCCACCACTTGCGTAACGTTGGTCTAGAAATGCCACATCTCCGACAAACTAGGCCAGCATCATTAGTCTCTTCAAATAATTTAACTCATACGAGTCTTTGTTGAATTTCTCTGTTCATAGACACCCATTATATTGAAATAATGTCTATGAATAAAATACTTAAATAAAAATTCTCCGACAAACTCGGTACGGTAAATTTTTATCCAAATGAGTTTTCAAAATTATGCTTCATCCATAATCCATTCTTTAAAAAGAGCATCCTCGATTTCATAAGTACCATTCTCTGGTTTAAAAATAATTTGTTTTTTTGATAAAGAACGTAGGGCCGATTGAATACTTGATACCGCAATGTTATCTACACCAATGGAATCAGCCAGATGTTGTCTAAATTGACTACTATAAAGTTCAACTTGTGATTCCGCTATGGCTTTTAAAATTAGCTGTTCTAATAACTTAAACTCTCCCCATAATCCCGAAAAGTCACGATGCCCCATTGTATCGGCTATAAGCTGTTCCTTGGCAAAATCTATAGCCAGCATTGGGTTTAAGGCTAAACGCTCCACTAATGATCTTGCTAGTTGAGGACTTTGCTTCATATCTAAAAAGGCGTGCCATAAAATTTCTTTATTCAAACTACGTCCTGTTGTCTGATTAAATACATCTGCCAGATGATCTGTAAATGCTTTTGTTAGATTTGGAAAAGGTAAATTCTGTCCATAATGAAAAAAGGGAGCACTACTCACAGAAAACATTTGTCTCAGGCCTTCTCGACTTGAACCAGTAAAAACCACCTTTATTGTTTCTTTATGCATATCTAAAGCGGTACGTAAACTGGCAATCGTGGTTTTATATTTTGAACTAGCTAAAGCCTGAATCTCATCAAGTAACAGTAAAATAGGTTTCCCCTGCTGAGCCAGTTTAGTAATGCTAGACAAAATACTGGAATTCACTTGTCCTTGTAGAAGTGTCACTTCAGCTTTTACCCCTGCCACCTCTGTACTTAAAGAACCAATATTTTTAATCCAATGTGTGGCTTTCCCCATTAAGCCATTTTGTTTTGAAAACTCATCAAGAGCTTTTACAAACTGCCCTTCACTATGCAGGCCTGCATCTAAAAAACTGAAATAAAAAACGCGCCATCCAAGCTGTTCTGCTAGGGGCGTAATATCTTTTCGTAAAAATTCAGTTTTTCCCATCCGGCGTGGGGCAAAAAAAGTCAGAGAACTAGCTAGTCCAGTCTCAAACATGCCTAAAATTTGTTTCGCCAGTTCGGTACGTGGAAAGTGCCAAGGGTCATTGGAGATGGTCATCATTTTAATTACTCGGCAATGATTTATTTATTACCATAGATTGTATTAGATTCCATTAGATTGTAAATGTCTAATTAGATTTCTTTAATCTAATAGGATCTAATCAGGCCAATAAAGCACCTTCTTACCGATCAACTGGTTTATTTTATAACTCCATTATTTTGTGGTTTAATAGACACATATGGACATAAGACCCAATATTATGGATTTAAAATTCAGAAAACCTGAAGAAGTTGTTGGATTATTATGTGAGAGGCTTCGTAAAGAACGACTTTATCTGGAAATGACTCAGGCAGATGTTGCTGCACGTGCTGGTATTGGTGTGAATACAGTATCCAATCTGGAAGCAGGTCGAAATGTTTCATTTGAAAATTTAGTACGCGTTGCCATGGTCCTAGGCCGATTACAAGAATTAGAGGAACTCTTCAAACCTCATTTAAACAGTGTAGATGATATTCTTCGCTATGAGAGCAATACGGCTCGCCAACGTATCAAAAGGAAATAAATCCATGCTCAAAAAACTTAATGTTTACTACAATGGATGGGGTGAATATTGGCTTTAGGGTACACTGGTCTCCTCAACAGCAATCACAGGTCGACCATTAATTGCCTTTGAATACAGTGCTGAAGCGATCCGTAAAGGTTTAGAGCTTTCCTCTTACCTACTTCCATTAAAAGGTGACCCATTAAGAAAAAACTTTCCTACACAGCAAATGGGATTACCAAGTCATATATATGATGCATCACCCGATGGCTGGGTGTGCTCCAGAATTTTGGTGGCTATTCAGTCCATCATTACTTACATTCCAACTCTCTAGTTTTCCAACTAGCCCAGGTTATAATAATGGCCACCCAAAATACGATTGATCTATTATGAACACCTCCAATGACCCTTTACACGGCAAAAAACTTGCTGACATTTTGGATGAATTATTGGATTACTACGGTGGCTTTGAAGGTTTAAGTCGTAAAATTGAAATTAGATGTTTTTGCATAGACCCAAGTGTTAAATCATCATTGCGATTCTTGCGTACCACACCATGGGCACGTGAAAAAGTAGAAAGCTTATATTTGTACGTCTTACGCCAAAAGGCAAAACAGAAACCGTAGCCCCAGGCAACACCCCTCTCATTATAAAATTATACCAGTCAGTAAAACACCTTTAGATTAAGCATGTGTATGTTGGTTATTATTGTTGATTATCACAATAAATTAGTGACCAAAAATCAAAGTACCCCACCCTACCTTAAATTACACCACACAAAATAAAAACTCTATATAACTGTTATATATAGTTTATTAAAATACCAATTATGTTATTTAGTGTATTTTATGTCGGTGACTCTTGCCAAGGTTGGGGTCATTTGTATTTTGTGACCAAGATGTGACCATATCGTGCTCACAACAATAGAATGCCTTTTGATGGAGTATACCATTGCGTAGCAGGATCAAACCAAATGGCAATATTTCCGCGACTCATGAGTGCTCGGTTATATGCGGGCCAATTGGTTGTGCGGTAGATTTTGTGTGTAGGCTTCTTCATTTGTGAATTATATTACTGAAAAAGCCTTTACAGATAGTTTTGTGCAACAAAGCCCTCTTTTTTTATATCGAACTCAGGTTAGTTAAAACCTACCGCTCCCCATACACCGTTGCAATCAATTGCTCCACCACTTGCGGCTCAGCCAAAGTAGAAGTATCTCCTAAACTATCCAATTCATTCGCTGCAATTTTCCGCAAAATACGGCGCATGATTTTACCTGAACGGGTTTTGGGTAAAGCAGGTGCCCAATGCAAAGCATCAGGCGTTGCAACAGGTCCCAAAATTTTGCGTACCCAGTTGATTAATTCTTCACGCAATTCTTCTGACTCGGGTGTACCAACTTGTAAAGTTACAAAGGTACAAATCCCCTGTCCTTTAATCTCATGCGGCATGCCCACCACCGCCGCTTCAGCCACAGCTTCATGCGCCACCAAGGCACTTTCAATTTCTGCGGTTCCTAAACGGTGCCCTGAAATATTCAAGACATCATCCACACGCCCCGTAATCCAGTAATAGCCATCTTCATCACGGCGCGCACCATCTCCTGTAAAATACGCACCAGGATAAGTCGAAAAATACGCTTCAATAAACCGCGCAGGATCACCCCAAATACCACGCATCTGCCCCGGCCATGAATCTTTGATAATTAAATTGCCTTCGGTCGCTCCTTCCAGTTCATGACCTTCGGCATCGACAATTGCAGGTTGTACCCCAAATAAAGGGCGTGTTGCCGAACCTGGTTTCAGCGGAGTTGCACCGGGCAATGCTGAAATTAATATCCCCCCTGTTTCGGTCTGCCACCATGTATCTACAATTGGGCAACGTCCTTCGCCTACCACGTTGTAATACCAGTTCCATGCTTCAGGATTAATCGGCTCGCCAACCGAGCCCAATAAACGCAAACTACTACGGTCACTTTCACGCACAAAACGATCTCCCTCTCGCATCATGGCGCGAATGGCGGTCGGCGCAGTATATAAAATGGTGATGTTGTGTTTATCAACAATATGCCCTGTGCGCGCCCAACTCGGATAGTTCGGCACCCCTTCAAACATCACAGTGGATGTACCATTCGATAAGGGACCATACAAAACATAGGAATGCCCTGTAATCCAGCCTACATCAGCGGTACACCAAAACACATCATCCTGTTTCAGGTCAAAAACCTCCCTAAACGTGCTATTCACATAGGTCAAATAACCCCCTGTAGTATGCAAAACGCCTTTGGGTTTTCCAGTAGAACCTGAGGTATATAAAATAAATAGTGGATCTTCTGCATTCATTGGCTCGGGTGGGCAGATATCGTTCACCGACATAATTTCCATGTGATACCACAAGTCGCGTTCGGGCAGCATCTCAATCGGATTCCCTGTACGATGCACCACAATCACATTTTGCACACAGTCAGTACCTGCTACTTTTAGGGCAGCATCGACATTGGCTTTTAAATAAATTGGCTTGCCACCACGCATGGCCGCGTCTGCAGTGATAATTAACTTAGCCTGACAATCTTCAATTCGGCTAGCCAAAGCATCGGGAGAAAAACCACCAAAAACCACACAATGCACTGCACCAATCCGCGCGCAGGCCAGCATGGCAATCGCAGTTTCGGAAACCATCGGCATGTACAGCACCACCCGATCTCCTTTTTGCACCCCATTCTTTTTCAGTACGTTGGCAAAACGGCAGGTTTCATCATGCAAAGAAGCAAAAGAAACCACTTTATGCCGAGAAGGATGATCTCCTTCCCAAATAATTGCAGGTTTATGTGGATGTTCTTTTAAATGGCGATCTAAGCAATTGGCACTGACATTCAGTTGCCCATCCACAAACCATTCAATTTTAAAATGCTCGGGGTCAAAGTTGGTATTTTTGACTTGGGTAAAAGGTTTAATCCAATCTAAGCGTTGGGCCTGCTCTGCCCAATAAGTTTCAGGGTCATCTATAGATTGTTGATAGCGTTGAAAATATTCTGCCTCAGTGGTGCGGGCAGTCTTTTTAAATTCATCTGGAACAGGATATACGTCTTTCATCTGCTACTTCCTTGATGTTCTCGCATCTCATCTCGAGATGTATGCCACGTTATTGATTATTATTTCTGCATATTCACAGTATGAACTTTCTTTTTTATGGCCCACCATTCGGCTTTAGTCGCATAAATTTTATATAAAAAATAGCATGCCAAAGCGTTGATCAAATGCCATGTTCTTGCATTCATACTTTTCAGGTTTACATGCCACTGTACTGCACATTGCATTATTTTTAAACAAAATATCGTCCAATAATCATGAGTATTAACATTTTTTTACGCAGCCAATCATTCATACCTGCGACCCTGTCTTAAAGATAAAACCACATACAACTAGCAGTTTAAGTGCTACAAAATAGTGTGCTCATCACATCTATCCAAGTTGTCTAAAATACTCGCAAGTAAGTATCGCTGCATTAACCAAATTGAGTTTTTCAGGCAAAATAGTCGCTTCATTTTGAATTCGGAATTATCGTGGCAGAATCTAAACCCTCACTCAGTGAAGTGTCTGAAAACACCACTCAACTGTTGCAAGAAGCCACTGAAAAAACTACGCAGACCGTGATCAATCATACGGCCAAGTACAATGACGCCTATTCAACCATCGATAAAATTATGGAAGGATTTTGGGAGCGTGTGCCGTATTTGATAATTGCAGCCGTAGTGCTGATTGTATTTTGGCTGCTTGCTCGTGTGTTCAAATGGTCTATCCGTAAGACCCTAAACAATCGTTCCTATACCCGACAAAATCTGGTTTTAGTGCTGAATCGGGTTGGTAGTTCCGCTATTATTTTCTTTGGCTTTCTGATTGCGATGGTGATTGCGATTCCAGGATTCACCCCTAGCCAACTCATGAGTGCCTTGGGTCTAGGCTCTGTTGCAATTGGTTTTGCTTTTAAAGATATTTTCCAGAATTTACTGTCGGGTGTGCTGATTTTGCTTAGCGAGCCATTTAAAATTGGTGATGACATCATCGTAAATAATATGGAAGGTACGGTAGAAGATATTCAGATTCGTGCAACCTTCTTGCGCTCTCCCGATGGGCGTCGCATCGTGATTCCAAATGCTACAGTGTATACCAGTGCGGTAACGGTCAATACGGCTTATACCCGTCGTCGTTGCGAGTTTGTGGTGGGTATTGGTTATGAAGATGACGTGCAAAAAGCCAAAGATATTATTTTGGCCATTTTAGACCGTGACATCAAAATCTTGAGCCAACCTGCATTTAGCGTCAATGTCACTGCCTTGGCCGATTTTTCGATTAATTTAAATGTGCGTTGGTGGGTTAATACTACGGAAACTAGTACCTCAGCGTCCATCAGTGAAGTGCAGGAGCGGGTGATTGCCGCTTTTGCCGAACATCATATTTCCATTCCTTATCCTGTGCAGGAAGTGAAAATTTATCGTGGTGATGCAGCAGTCAATGAAGATGATTCAGGTCGTGCTAAACAAACGCCCTAAAACATAAGCAATCACAGTTTCAGTACGAATAATACGGTTGCCCAAGTGTCGCGCTTGGCAGCCATTTTTTTCTAGCAAATCAATTTCGTAGGGAATAAATCCACCTTCTGGACCAATCACAATACTACATGGATGCTGAATGCTATGTGGCATAGCTTGATCGGTATAAGGATGCGCCACATAAGCAGGACAATCGGCAGAAATCAAACCGGGAAAAACATCTTCCACAAAGGGTTTAAAGCGTTTATAAAGTTGGATCTCAGGTGCAATGGTATCGCCTGCTTGTTCCAAACCCAAAGTTACATATTGATCGAGTTGCTGCAAAAATGGTGTTTGCCAATAGCTTTTATCGACCCGATAGCTGTGCAGCAAAATAATTTTTTCCACACCTAGCGTCACGCTATCCATAATTAAACGACGCAATACCTTGGGGCGAGGTAAAGCCACAATCAGGGTCACAGGCAGTTTTTTCGGGACTGCTTCTTCATGTAGGGTTTTGACTTGAATCCGCTGCTCACGAACTTCCACCACTTCGGTCAAATAACGCTTGCCTCCGCGAATCCCGACTTTTAAGCTGTCACCCACTTGCACACCGACATGCGTATGCAAATGCTGCACTTGGCGCTGGTCGCTAATAGACCACACTTCATTTGGGGCCTGTCGTGGGTCAAGCAAAACGATATTCATATTTAAAGATACTGATTAATCACGTGGATATGCTCCATTAAAGAGCCACGATTTTTATACATAATCACTTGGGCGTTCTGGTTCAATTGTGCACGCAAAGCAGGTTCAAACAACAATTGCGTTAACGTCTCTACAGCTTGTTCAGCATCTTCGACCACGTACACCGCTTCTGCTGCAACAAACTCATCCACAATACTTTGGAAATTAAAATAATTTTTACCCAATACCGTGGCGACACTTAAGGCCAAAGGCTCTAAAATATTATGACCACCGCCAGGTTCATTCAGCGAGCCGCCGACATAACACGCCTGACTCAAGGCGTACCATAACCACATTTCACCCATACTATCGGCTAAATACACCTGTGTTTCGGGTTGGATCACTTCAGCCAAACTACGACGCTGCATATTGAGTTGCAGTTTTTGTACCTGCGCAGCCACTTCATCAAAACGCTCTGGATGACGCGGGACAACAATACATAACAGTTCAGGATGCTCTGCAAAATATGGTTTCAGTGCAGTCAATAATTGCTGTTCTTCTGGTGCATGGGTACTGGCAAGGGTAATAATTTTGCGATGTGCCAATTGCCATGTCTGTTGCAACTGCACGGCTTGCTCTACAAAATCTTCTGGAGCACTAATATCAAATTTAATATTACCCACCACGTTTGTACGCTCGGTAGGCATCCCCAATGCAATAAAACGCTGTTGTGTGACAAGGTCTTGCGCCAAAAGTTGCTGCAAATTTTGCAACATGCCCCGTGTCAATCCTTTAACTTTAGCATAGCCTTTGGCCGATTTTTCCGAAAGCCGTGCATTAATTAACAAACACGGGACTTTAAAATGCTGCGCCTGATCAATCAAATTTGGCCACAGTTCTGTTTCAACCAACGCCAATAATTTGGGCTGATATTTCTGATAAAACTCACGAATTAAATGTACCTGATCGGCAGGTAAATACACGGCTTGAAATAAATCTAAATACGGTGCTTTTAAAAATAATGATTTGGCACGCGCCTGCCCCGTTTTGGTGGTATTGGTGACTAAAACGGGATGTCCCGCTTTTAAATAATGTTCAATTAAAGGTTGCGCGGCATTGGTTTCTCCTACCGACACCACATGAAACCAAATGGCATGTAAATTTTTAGCGGGCTGAAATGGGCCAAAACGCTCAAGCAGTTCTTGTTGTAATTGCTCAGGATGTTCGGCACGTTTACGAATGCGTGACTGATAAATCGGTTTTAACAGCGCCAAGGCTGCGTTATACCAAAATGGAGTAGCCAAAAGATGCGCCCCAAAGAAAGATTATCGGCAAAATATAACAGAGCCACACGCGCATGTTAATTGCATGTGGCGCTATACGGGCTTCTATTCTACAGCGTGTTGTGTTTCAGCCAAAGCTGGATAATCGATATAGCCTTCTGCAACAGCTGTACCAATCATGTTTTCTAGCTTGAGTTCATTTAAAGGTGCATTTACCAATAAACGCTCATACAAGTCTGGATTGGCAATATACGCCCTACCAAAAGCCACCGCATCAGCCTTGCCTGATGCCAACAGCTCAATCGCATCTTCACGACTTAGTTGCATATTCGCAATATAAGGCACTCCACCTGAACGCTCTTTCATATATTCAGAAATACTGTCTTCAGCCAAATATTCACGGGTAAAGAAAAAAGCGATTTTACGCTGACCCAATTGCTGCATGACATAACCAAAGGTTTCACGTGGATCATCATCGCCCATGTCATGCTCATCGCCACGTGGTGCTAAATGCACACCGACGCGACCTGCGCCCCAGACTTCAATTAAGGCATCCACCACTTCCAACAAGAAACGTGCACGATTTTCAACCGAACCACCATATTCATCGTCACGTTGGTTGGTTTTGCTTTGCAGGAATTGATCAATCAAATAACCATTCGCTGCATGCAATTCTACTCCGTCAAATCCTGCCTCTTTGGCACGGATCGCGGCTTGTTTATATTGCTCAGTAATGGCGTGGATTTCTGCAATTTCTAAAGCACGTGGCAATACATAAGGACGTTTTGGACGTAGTAAGCTGACATGACCCGCTTGTTGCACCGCACTTGCCGAGACGGGTGTTTCACCCTTCAGCAAATCAGGATGGGATACCCGCCCCACATGCCACAATTGCGCGACAATCAGACCATCTTTATCATGCACCGCATCGGTCACCAATTTCCAGCCTTGTACTTGTGCATCTGTAAATAGACCTGGAGTATTCAAATAACCATTGGCTTCTTCAGAAATCACCGTGGCTTCTGAAATAATTAAGCCTGCGCTGGCACGCTGTGCATAATATTCCGCCATCATCGGCGTAGGTACACGGTCATCGCTGGCACGACTGCGGGTTAAAGGTGCCATCACGACACGGTTTTTAAGATGAAGATCACCCAAAACCAAAGGAGAGTCTAATTCAGCCATTTTTGCCTCTAATCTCACAGTTAAAGTGAGTGTTTTAAATATTCGACATATTGCTGAATGAGTGCTTCATTACGAGAAAAATATGACCATTGTCCGTATTTTTCTGCACGAATAAGACCTGCCTGTTGCAGTACCGATAAATGATTTGACATGGTCGATTGCGACACGTTGCCCAAACGCTCAATGTGTCCTGCACATACGCCACGCTTAAAGTCGCCACACTCATCGATCGACAAAAATTGTTCTGGTGCTTTTAACCATTCTAAAATTTGCCGACGGGTAGGATTGGCTAAGGCTTTAAAGATTAAATCGACATCCATCATTCAGACACATATTCGTAAATATAAGCCCAATTCAGCAGCTGCTTTTAATATATCGTATTTTTTCGATATTAATATCGTTTTTTTACGATTTATGTAAATTTTTAAGTAACTCAACTGAATTGGGCAGGCTCATTAGGATCTTACAGACCGTAAGTTATAGACCCTGTTTTAAACTGGCTTCAATAAACTTGTCTAAATCACCATCTAAAACTGCACCTGTATTTGAAGTTTCCACGCCTGTACGTAAATCTTTAATACGTGAATCATCCAATACATAAGAGCGAATTTGGCTGCCCCAACCAATATCAGACTTCGAGTCTTCTAAAGCTTGAGCGGCCTCATTACGTTTACTCATTTCCAATTCATACAACTTGGCACGTAACTGTTTCCACGCATGATCACGGTTGGCGTGTTGTGAACGCTGGTTCTGACAAGCGACCACAATACCTGTAGGTGCGTGGGTTAAACGTACCGCAGAGTCGGTTTTGTTAATGTGCTGACCACCCGCACCTGAAGCACGGTAAGTATCGGTACGAACATCGGCAGGGTTAATATCAATTTCAATATTGTCATCCACTTCTGGCGAGACAAACACGGCAGAAAATGACGTATGACGACGGTTACCCGAGTCAAATGGCGATTTACGCACTAAACGATGCACACCCGATTCAGTGCGCAACCAACCATAGGCATATTCGCCTTCAACGCGAATGGTCGCAGATTTAATCCCTGCCACATCACCATCCGATTCTTCCATCAATTCTGCTTTAAAGCCGTGACGTTCAATCCAGCGCATATACATACGCAACAGCATCGATGCCCAGTCTTGTGCTTCTGTCCCACCTGAACCCGCTTGAATTTCAACATAGCATGGGTTTGGATCCATTGGATTACTGAACATACGGCGGAATTCAAGCTTCGCTAACTCTTCTTCTGCAGAAGTCAATTCAGCTTGGACATCAGCCAACAGACTTTCATCATCGGCTTCGACTGCCAAATCAAGCATCGCTTGCGCATCTTCAAGCTGCGTTGCCAAACCATCTAACACGTTTAAGACGTTTTCAAGTTCGCCTTTTTCTTTGGCCATGGCTTGTGCACGGCTTTGATCATTCCAGATTGCAGGATCTTCTAACTCGCGGAGAACCTCTTCTAAACGCTCTTTTTTCAGATCGTAGTCAAAGATACCCCCGTAGTGTTTGACTACGTTCGTTCAAGTCTTTTAATTGGTTTAGATAAGGATTAATTTCCACGTAAATTCTCTCAATTAACAATGAAGCTTATTAGCTGATAATTGTAGCACAGACCTGTTCTAGCATTTCTACCCTGCTGTAAATTCCAGCATAACTTTTCAGCTGATATAAGTTGAATGCTAAATGTGGTTAAAAATAAAAATCGCTTTCAACTTTTAAAACGAAAGCCCGATAGATATCCGACCTAAAATAGCATGCACGATTAACACGGATGTTTATCTTAATGGCCGATCTATCGCCCTGATTTTTGCCTGACACATTCAGCTGAATACAAGCTTAAAAGTTGTGTTTCGCAATTGCTTCAACCCGCCAAAACCAAGCGAAGATGAAACAATTTTGATGATTTAATAATCAATTTGGGTAAAATTCACAAAATACACATAGTTTTAATAAAACAAAACATTTAATTATTTCATCTTTATTTCAATCACTTAAACTCAAAACATTACACAAATTAACGCTTGTAACAAAGCGGTAACTCTCCTGTGATTGACGCTGATTTTTTTTCGCCTAGACTGAAAGTTGTAACAAAAAGTTTAACTGTTAACCAGATTCAGAGGGGTACTTTCCATGAAAAAATTAGCAATCGCATCAGCCCTACTTTCAGCTTTGGCTATCACTGGTACTGCGAACGCATACCAAGCTGAAATTGGTGCATCAGCAGGACTGATTGATCCAGACAACGGCAGTTCAAGCGGTTCATTCGGTGTAGATGGTACTTATTACTTTAACCCTGTACAAACCCGTAATGCACCTTTGGCAGAAGCAGCGTTCCTTGATCGTGCTAGCAACGTAAATGCCAAATACCAATATGACGAAGTTGGCGACAATGAAGCGCATACTTACGGCGTAGGTGCAGAGTACTTTGTACCGAATTCAGACTTTTACTTAAGTGGTAATGTGAGCGGTCATGACTTGAAAGACAATGATGACCTAAACAATGATTTAACCACCTATGGTGCAGAAGTTGGTTATTTACCAGCACCAGGCTTGTTAATCGCAGCAGGTCTTAAAGGTTGGGATAATGACCGTGATGATGGTGTAGACCCAACTTTACGTGCGAAATACGTAACTACGTTGTCTAATGGTAAAGACATCAATTTAGAAGCAGGCGCTGCATTTGGTGATCTCGATGAATACAATTTGGCAGCAGACTACTTCATTGATAAGACCCTAAGCGTAGGTGTTGATTATTACAGCAATGACATCAATGATCGTGATGAGTTTGGTGTGAGTGCACGTAAATTCTTTACCCCACAAGTGAGCTTAGAAGGCCGTGTAGGCTTTGGTGAAGCTGGCAATGCTGACTACAATAGTTTTGGTGTCGCTGCGAAATATCGTTTCTAAGCTTAAGTCTAATTACTTACTCAAACAGCACTCTTCTTCGGAAGGGTGCTTTTTTATGCTCCAAAATAAAGCAGTTAGGTAGAAATAGTGCATTGACTGTATGTTTATTTTCCGTACAATGAGCAATAACTGTAACAAAACAGTCATATTTCTATAACAGAGGGCATCTCACTTATGTTTAAAAAACTTGCGCTTGCAACTGCTCTTCTTGCTGGTTTAAGTACTGCTCATGCATATCAATTCGAAATCAATGGGGGTTATGAAAACACTGATTTAGAAGAAAGCAGTGATTTAGATACATTCTTCATTAATGGCAAATATTATTTAAATGGTGTTCAAGTCAAAAATGCACCTTTAGCTGAAGCTGCTTTTTTAGCTAAAGCAAGCAATATCGGTTTAGGTTATGTTAATTCTAACCTTGATGTCACTGATGTTGAGCTTGAAATTGATAGCGTTGGTATTTCTGGTGAATTCTTTATTCCAAATACTCAATTCTACGTATCAGGAAAATTAAACCGTTCTGAAATTACAATCGAAGATGATGAAGATTCGATTTCAGCAGACAACACAGGTTATGCACTAGAAGTGGGTTATTTACCAATCAATGGTTTGTTATTAGCAGCTGGTGTTGCAAAAGAAAATATTGATCCAATCCAAGCAAGCCAAATCGGTTTTATAAACAGTTTTACAAATGTTTGGACTGCTGAAGATGATACTATTGCAACACTTCGCGCAAAATATGTCACTCAAATTGGTAACTATTATACTAATTTTGAAGGTGCAACCTATTTTGCAGATGAAACAGTATATCGTCTAGGTGCAGACCTTTATATCGACCCAACTTTAAGCGTTGGTGTTTCTTTTGCAGATTCAACAGAAGAAGATTTTGATACAATCTTTAATGTGCGTGCACAAAAATTCTTTACCCCAGCATTTGCTGTAGGTGTTAATTACACAACAACTGATGGTGCGGACTCTTACGGCATCAATGGTACATTCCGCTTCTAATCCCTCACATTAAAAGCCAAAAAATCCGCTCAAATTTGAGCGGATTTTTTTATTTTGATTACTGCTCCAAATGCACAATCTGCAACTGCAAACTCACATTGCCATTAAACACATTGCGCTCTAATTCATAAACCAAACGCACATCATCCCGCATCGGGTTAAATTCAAATTTATCTTTGGCACCAAACGCAATCGCATCTACAACTTGCCCATTGTCCAATGCCAAACGCAACTTTAAATGACTGTCCTTCAACCATCTAAAATCGACCACTTTAAACCGTCCTTCAAACACAGGCTGCGGAAATTTCTGTCCCCACGGCGCCAAATGCTGTAATAAATCCACCGTGTGTAAAGCAAAAGCTTCTTGCGGCAATTCACCATCTGTCCACAGCACGGCATGAAATAAATCCGCATCCATTTGCGCAATGATCTGTTCAAAGACCTGTTTAAATTCTGCAAAGTGCGCCTTTTTAATGGTCAAACCTGCCGCAGCCGCATGCCCACCAAAATGACTAACCAAGTGTGGATATTGTTCTGCAACCAATTCTATAGTGTCACGTATGTGAATCCCCTCAATTGAACGGGCAGAACCTTTGATATGCTCACCATCTTCATCGGCAGCAAATACAATCGCAGGACGATGAAACTGTTCCTTTAAGCGTCCTGCAACAATCCCAATCACACCTTGGTGCCAATGTTCTTCAAACATAATCAACGCATGCGGTAAATCACTTTGATCTAACTGCAGCTTTTCCAATTCTGCCAGCGCATCCTGTTTAATTTGCCCTTCAACCTGACGGCGTTCCTGATTCAAAGCATTTAACTGACGCGCCAAAGCATAGGCACTTTGCATATCCGCTGCCAATAAACACTCAATTCCAATGTCCATGGTTTCCATGCGCCCTGCAGCATTAATACGTGGCCCCAAGACAAAACCTAAATCCTGCGCTTTGAGCTGTGCGGGTTCTCGTCCTGCCAAGTCCAGCAATGCACTAATCCCTGGACGACATAAATTCTGCTGTATCCGTTTTAAGCCTGCATCCACCAAAATACGGTTGTTATAATCCAGACTGGCGACATCGGCATAGGTACCCAAAGCCACTAAATCTAAATATTGAGTCAAATTTGCAGCAGGTTTGCCCTGTTTTTTACGCTGACTGGATAAGTTCGCCAAAACGTAAAATGCCACGCCCACTCCCGCCAAAGCTTTACTTGGGAAATCACAACCCAATTGATTCGGATTCACCACAGCCTCTGCATTTGGGGTGGCTTTTGTAGTGAGGTGGTGATCGGTGATGATGACCTGCATCCCCAAAGCTTGCGCACGTTCCACGCCCGTATGACTGGAAATCCCGTTATCTACCGTAATTAATAAATCAGGCGCATAACGCTCAAAAGCCAAATCGGCAATGGCGGGGGTTAAGCCATAACCATATTTAAAACGGTCAGGTACTAAATACTGCACCTGTGCGCCCATTTCGCGCAGTGCCAGAATCATGAGTGTGGTACTGGTCGCGCCATCGGCATCGTAATCGCCCACAATTACAATTTTTTTCTGCTGATCAATTGCCTGATCCATTAGCTGAATTGCTTCAGGTAGACCTTTCATATCTGGGGCAAGCAAGTGCTTCAGTTTAAGTTCTAGCTCCTGCTCCGACGTAACGCCACGGCGCGCTAAAATTTGGGCAACAAATGTAGAGACGCCCTGAAAGTTTTCAGGGCGTGTAAGTAAAGGTCTTTGTTTTATTAGAATTTTTGACATAGTTTCCAGTCATTTAAGGCATCAAGCGTTGTAGTTTCCACTCACCTTCAATTTTTTCATAAGCTAAGCGGTCATGCAAACGGTTCGGACGACCTTGCCAAAATTCGTAATAATCAGGCTGCAAGCGGTAGCCACCCCAAAATACGGGTTTTTGCAATTCAGATTGATCAACCACTTGGGCATGCAAGTCTTGAAAACGCGCCTGTAATTCTTCACGGCTAGTAATCACACCACTTTGCGGGGTACTAATATGTGCAGCAATCTGATTGTCACGTGGGCGTTTGTGATAGTACGCTGTCGACTCTTGCTCATCAATTTTTTCGACATAGCCACTCACCCGAATTTGACGTTCTAGCTCAGGCCAGTAAAACAATAATTCCGCATAAGGATTCGCTGCTAAATCTAGCCCTTTTTGACTGTCATAATTGGTATAAAAGTCATAGCCTGCCTCGGTTGCTCCGCGCAATAATACCGTACGCACATGCGGGCGACCTTGGGCATTGGCAGTAGCCAATGACATGGCATAGGGTTCATGTAATTTAGCTTCTAAAGCATGGTTAAACCAATTCAAAAACTGAATATGCGGATTGGCACTCACCTGCGCTTCCAACAATTCACCTTTTTGGTAACTTAAACGCAATTCACTTAAATCTTTGATTAAATCACTCACGATTTATACCCCTTTAGATTGCATGACGACGTACAGCATCTGCCAAATGTTTTGCCAATGCGCTTACTTCAGCCAAATCATCACCTTCCACCATCACACGAATCACAGGTTCAGTGCCCGATTTACGAATCAATAAGCGTCCACGACCTTTCAGCTGTTCCTTGGCACGATCAAACTCTTCCACCAAGGCAGGAACGCTATACGGGTCAAACATATTTGCTAAGCGCACATTTTCCAACACGTTTGGCAACAGTTTAAAATCTGTCACCAATTCATGCAGGGCTTTATTTTTTTCGACCATCACCGTTAACACTTGCAAGGCAGCAATAATTGCATCACCTGTAGTGCTCTTATCCAAAGTCAAAATATGTCCCGATGGCTCACCACCAATGACCCAGCCATTTTCTTCTAGACCTTGTAGCACGTAACGGTCACCGACATTGGCACGCAATAAAGGCACTTGGGCTTTTTCTAAAGCCAATTCCAACGCCATATTGCTCATCAATGTGCCTACAATTCCTGCAGGTTTTTTCGAGCCTTGCGTGGCAAGAATATATAAAATATGGTCACCATCAATCAGCTTGCCATGACGGTCTACCAAAATTACACGGTCGGCATCGCCATCAAAAGCAATCCCCAAATCGGCTTGATGATCCAACACCGCCTTTTGTAAATGCTCAGGATGAGTCGAACCACAATGTTCATTAATATTTAAACCATTCGGTTCATTGTGAATAGCAAAGACTTTGGCACCCAGTTCACGGAATACTGCAGGGCCGACGTTATAGGCTGCACCGTTGGCACAATCGACCACAATGGTCAGGTCATTTAAATCTAAATGATATGGGAAAGTCGATTTACAAAACTCAATGTAACGCCCATTGGCATCTTTTACACGAACACTTTTACCCAAGTTGGCTGTGTCTTCAATTTTTAACTCTTGCTGTAATTCTTGGTTAATTTCTTCTTGTATCGTATCTGGAAGTTTTTTCCCTTCACCGGAGAAAAATTTAATTCCGTTATCAAAATACGGGTTATGTGAAGCTGAAATCACAATGCCTAAACTGGCATGCAAAGCACGGGTCAAGTGTGCAATGGCTGGGGTTGGTAATGGGCCCAACAAGTGTACATATACACCTGCGGCGTTCAAACCCGCCTGTAACGCTGCTTCTAAAATATAGCCTGAAAGACGTGTATCTTTACCTAATACCACGATTGGTTTATTTTTTTTGGTGTGCTTTTTTAAAACTTTACCTGCTGCAAAACCCAGTTTTAATGCAAATTCAGGTGTAATAGGTAACTCTCCGAACTTCCCTCGAATGCCGTCTGTACCAAAATAACTCATATTGTTCTCACTTCTTAGAGGTGATCTTTATCATCACTTTTTTACTGCAAGTTACTTTACACCAAAAATGAAAAAGCCGTCACATTGATGACGGCTTTTATTTGAAAACGATACTAAAAATTAACCAACACGATAGTTCGGCGCTTCTTTAGTAATCGTCACATCATGTACGTGAGATTCCTGCATACCTGCTGCAGTAATTTTCACGAATTTTGCATTCTGACGTAGGTCTTCAATGGTTGAAGAACCTGTATACCCCATAGATGAACGCAGACCGCCCATCATTTGATGCACGATGTTACCCATTGGACCTTTATACGGCACACGACCTTCAATACCCTCTGGTACAAGTTTTTCTGCACCTGCTTTAGAGTCTTGGAAATAACGGTCTGCAGAACCTGTTGCACCCGCCATTGCACCCAATGACCCCATGCCACGGTAAGCTTTATAGTAACGGCCTTGGAAGAATTCAACTTCGCCCGGTGCTTCTTCAGTACCTGCAAGCAATGAACCGACCATAATCGTACTTGCACCTGCACCAATCGCTTTGGCCATATCACCAGAGAAGCGAATACCACCATCGGCAATTAATGGAATCTGTTCTTTCAATGCATTGGCAACAGAATCAATTGCAGAGATTTGTGGCATACCAATACCAGCCACAATACGTGTGGTACAAATCGAACCTGGACCAATCCCCACTTTCACTGCGTCTGCACCTGCATCTAACAATGCCAAAGCAGCATCGCCAGTTGCAATGTTACCGCCAATCACTTGAACTTGTGGATAGTTGGCTTTTACCCAACGTACACGTTCAATTACACCTGCAGAGTGACCATGTGCAGTATCGACTACAATTGCATCGACACCTGCTTCAACTAATGCTTCTACACGGCTTGGCGTTTCTGCACCTGTACCCACGGCAGCACCCACACGTAAACGACCTAAGTCATCTTTACAGCTATTTGGGTACAATTCTGCTTTACGGAAGTCTGTGACCGTAATTAAACCTTTTAATTCCTGCTGGTCATTCACCACCAAGACTTTTTCAATACGGTGCTGTTGCAACAAAGCTTGAATATTTTCTTTAGATTCGTCTTCGCGTACTGTCACTAAACGATCTTGACCTGTCATGATGTTGCTAACAGGTTGTTCAAGGTTGGTTTCAAAACGTGTATCACGCCCTGTCACAATACCAACAACTTTGCCATTTTTAACTACAGGTACACCGCTAATATTGTTGGCTTGGGTCAGCGCAATCAATTCACGTACTGTCGTTTCAGGCGTTACGGTAATCGGGTCTTTCACCATACCCGCTTCAAATTTTTTCACACGGCGCACTTCGGCTGCTTGCGCAACGATGTCCATGTTTTTATGCAAAATACCAATACCACCGTTTTGCGCCATCGCAATTGCCATACGAGATTCAGTCACCGTATCCATTGCTGCTGAAACAAGTGGAATATTCAGGTCAATGCCGCGCGTAAAACGTGTCTTTAAGGAGACATCTTTTGGAAGAACAGTAGAATAGGCAGGGAGTAATAAGACATCATCGAAGGTTAACGCTTCTTGAACGATGGTCAGCATAACAGTCTCACTGGTAATTTCCGTGAGCCATTATAAACAAATCTAGGCACAAATTTCATTTGTTCTCTAAGAAATATTTTTATTCTGCTCTTCTGGGGGATGCTGCATGAAAAAATCGGCAATTTTCATCTAAAAATTGAGGTTTTCACCCCTAGTTTACTTTTTAGCCGCACAGATTTAAAAATTGTGATGTTTCATTTTTCAGCCTGATCAAGCCGCTTCAATCTGAAGCATGATTTGGCTATCTATTCCAAATTAGCCACAAAAAAAGCAAAGCAGCAGCCTTGCTTTTTCAATCTGGATTGCCATCAACAACTGACTTCACAATTAAACGACTTGATCGAAGTCATCATCATTCACAGATATGGCTGGATCGACCTGCACAAATGGAATCATATTATGTGCAAGGCGGGCTTTGTTGCATTGGTCATCGGCAATTTGTACTTCTTTGCAAGAGCTGCTACGCAATTCATAAATCCCGCAGCTCACTTGCTGTCCAACCTCACCTTGTAAAGCAATACAACGTGGCTGACTTTGGTTTGTCCCGCACATACATGAATACACTGCTGTCACTGGTTCCGTGTAGTGCTCAGGCATATTTATGCCTTCAGCCCAATAAAATGAAACACGGAAATAAGCGCAACACGCGCCACAGCTTAAGCAGGCATCCTGTGTAGGTACTTGAGACAACATTCGTTAAGTTCTCGCCATCAAAAAAATCGTTTTTGGGAGAAAATCTTAAAAAAAGTTGTTTTTGCACTCAAGTTTTTTTTACAGTTTTTTCAGCTTTTTTTGTTGCTTATTCGGGGCAGCTAAACACGTGCTCATCCATCAAATCGACGCCACATTCCAATGTTTCAATCCAGTCTAGGAATTGATTCACCTGTTCTTTACCCACAAATGGTGTACCGTGTTGCGGCACAATCATTTCAACGTCCATGCTGCGCACCATATTCACCCATAGGCGAATCACTTTATTGGAACACATATACCGCTGATGGAAGCCTTTCATAGTAGGAATATGCGCAGCAAAATCAGTCAATGGAATTGAAGCATCTTCTACCATCGATGCACCCATATCGCCAGAAAATAAAATTTTAGCAATAGGATCATAAAACTGGAAATTACCGACAGAGTGCAAGAAGTGCGCAGGCACAGCTATAATTTTAGACTCACCCAAAGGAATCGCTTGACCTTCATCTGGCAGTTCCACCAAACGATCTAGCCAGTTGCCTTTCATACGATCACTCATAAAAGATGAGCTTAAGTGCGGCAAGAAACGCGCCCACAATTTTGATGCTACGATTTTTGCTTCGGTATAGACCAACCAACGCGGCATTGAAGTGATGATGTCTGGGTCTTGGTGCGATGCCATGACATAATCAAGATTGGTTAAACGGGTATATTTGTTTAATTCCATGGTCAGTGGCACATAGGTCAGGTCGCCACCCGGGTCTAGCACTGCAGCACGGTTATTATCAATAATCAGAAATTGGTTGGCCTGAACACCTTCACCTTTGACCAAACTGGTAAAACTAATACATTTATGTGTCCCATTATCAAATAAGACCTGCGATGTTGTACGGTCAAATGCCATAACCAAACCCCAATTTTTCATTTAAAAAATACATTTCTATGACTGAATAACATATAGCTATTTATGCGAAGTTACAATAAATAAAATAGCTTGGATTATCTGAAATATCAGTAAATTGCAGCACGACGCACATAAATAAATCCCAAGCAACTCACTCGGGATTTATGCATTTTAATGAATAGTTTAGAATAAATAATGTTGCGCCAAAGTCGACACACCAATAATCAAGAAGATCAAGGCACCGATTTTATGGATTAAAGCAATTGGCAATCGGGTCGCTAATTTATTACCAATAAATACCGCAGGTGCATTGGCCAGCATCATTCCCAAAGTGGTTCCAAGCATGACCCAAAACACGCTGTCATAACGCGCCGCTAAAGCCACGGTGGCAATTTGAGTTTTATCACCAATTTCTGCCAAAAAAAACAACACAAAGGTCGCGCCAAACACCCCGTATTTTTGCCACTTGTTGATGCTTTCAGTTTCATCATCCAATTGGTCTGGAATAAGCATCCAAATCGCCATGCCAATAAAACCTAAAGATAAAATCCACAATAAAATTTCTGGGCTAAGTACCGTGGTAATCCACTGCCCCAAAACTGCAGAAAGTCCGTGATTAATGAGTGTTGCCAGTAAAATAGCAACCAAGATTGGAGCAGGTTTACGAAAACGTGCCGCAAGTAATAAAGCCAATAGTTGGGTTTTATCACCCATTTCGGCTAAGGCGACAATGGCAGTCGAGATGAGGAATTCATACATGATGTTTTCTCTGGCTAGCACACATACCAATGACCTATCCCTCCTGCTAGCCAAAATCTGCAGAGTGATAAATCAAAGGTCTTGCCAACAAAAGAAAGCTTGAAAAAGCTGACTTGGTTCTTTGCTATGATGACCATGTTCTGTGGAACAAATATGTTGACCATCACCTTTTTACTTAATCTAGTTTAAACAGAAATCAGTAAAAAGCGGCTACTCCCCAATGAAGTAAAGCTATTCTAAACGGAATACTGCGCTTAAGCAAATTTAGCCGAGTAACGGCACTGACAAAAAACCCTGCCGCAGCAGGGTTTTGTAAAGCTTTTCTGAATTTAGAGCAGTAAGCTACGAATATCAGCCAATAATTGGGTCAGTTTATGGGTAAAACGTGCTGCATCTGCGCCATTAATCACCCGATGGTCATACGACAATGACAACGGCAACATCAAGCGCGGATCAAAACTTTCACCATTCCAGACAGGCTGCATGGTGGCAGGTGAAATACCCAAAATCGCAACCTGCGGCCAGTTCACCAATGGCGTAAATGCCGTACCGCCAATCGAACCTAAACTGGTGATGGTAAAGTTTGCGCCTTGTAAATCTTTAGGCGACAACTTTTTATCACGCGCTTTTTGGCTGAGCTCGCCCAGTTCAATCGCAATTTGTTTAATCGATTTCTGATCTGGATTGCGTAGCACAGGCACGGTTAAACCATCAGGGGTTGCTACGGCTATGCCCATGTGGATTTCTTTACGTAACAGTACCGATTTTTGATCGTCTGCCAAATGTGCAGCAAAATACGGCTCATCTTTCAGCAAATGCGCCACAGCTTTAGCAATGAACGCCAAAATGGTCAGGCTGACACCTTCTTTTTTGAAGTTGGCTTTTAATTCACCACGCCATGCTTCTAGCTCAGTAATATCGGCCAAATCAAATTGCGTGACTTGTGGAATGTAATTGTTCAGGGACAATTGCGGAATTGACACTTGTTGTAAACGCGTCAAACCTTTTTCTTCAACACCACCAAATGCACTAAAGTCAGGCAGCTTTGGCAAACCTGTAACTTGCTGCGTTGTAGCAGCCACAGGAGCAGTCTGCGGCGCAGTAAGACGCGCTTTAACATAAGCCTTCAAGTCTTCTTTGAGTACACGTGCATGTGGGCCAGTAGCCTTTACATCGGCTAAAACGACACCTAACTCACGTGCCAGTTTACGCACAGCAGGACCTGCATACACTTTTGCATTGGCTTCATGTTGTGCCTTGCTCAGTTTGTCTACATTCGTATACGCATTTGCTGCAACTGTCGTGGTTTGTGCTGTAGATGCAGCGCTGACTGCTGGCGATGCACTTGGTACAGAGGCAACTTGGGCTGCCGAAACTGCTGTTGGTGCAGCTGCATCTGCAGTCACTATTGTCACTAAGGCATTGCCCTGCGCAACACTTTGTCCTAATTCCACGTGGATGGCTTGAATCACGCCTGCAGTAGTACTTGGCACTTCAACTGTGGCTTTGTCTGATTCCACCACAATCAAACTTTGGTCAGCGGCAACTGTATCGCCTACTTGTACTAAAATTTCTGCCACTGTGGCTTTATCGACCCCTAAATCAGGTACTGCAACTTCAACCTGAGCTGATGCTGTAGTTTGTGGTGCCGATGCACTTGTTGCTGCACTCACTGGTGCGACAGCCTCTTCTACTGGTACTGATTGAGGTGTTTCCATCTGTGTGACTGCGCTAGATGTGGCAGTTTTCACTTTCAGAATCACCACACCTTCTTTTACGGTATCTCCCGTATTGATTTGGATGGCAGTGACTGTACCCGACACCGTACTAGGCACTTCTACTGTGGCTTTGTCCGACTCTACTACAATAAGGCTTTGATCAACATCAATCACATCGCCGACTTTTACTAGAATTTCCCCAACAACAGCTTTTTCCACGCCAATGTCAGGTACTTTTACATCTACTTCTTGTGCAGTGTTTGATACAACTGAGCTTGGCGCAGCAGCAACTACTGGTTCAGCATCTTGCTTTGGTGCAGCATCTACTTCGATTTGCGGTGCAGCAACTTCTGTAACAGCTGCAGATTGAACTTCAGTTTCTAACTCAATCAGTACTGCACCTTCAGTCACTTCATCGCCTTGTTGTACCAAAATGCTTTTCACTACTCCTGCAGCGGTGCTGGGTACTTCAACAGAAGCTTTGTCTGATTCCAATAGGACAATGCTGTCATCAACTGCAATCGTGTCGCCAACTTTGACAAGAATATCTGCAACAGTGGCTTTATCGACACCAATATCAGGCGTTTGAATTTGCATGATCAGTGCTCCTCTTTGTAGTCAGCAACCGCTTGTACTTCAGGAACCGCTTGCGGTGCCCACGCGACAGGACGATCTGTATCTAACTCAAATGTCGAGATTGCATCTTTGACTAAGCGTGCATCGACTTCGCCTTCATCAGCCAGTTTTTTCAAGGTTGCTACCACAATGTGTGCAGCATCGACCCCAAAGTAGCTACGCAAGTTACCGCGGGTATCGGAACGACCATAACCATCGGTACCTAAGGCAACAAATGGACGGTTGTCTGGCAAGTAACCGCGAATTTGCTCGCTATAGGCGCGCATGTGATCGGTTGCAGACACTACAATGCCGTCTTTGCCACGTAACTGTTGTGAAACCCAAGGCTCTTTGCTTTCTTCGGCCAATGGATGCAAACGGTTGTACTCTTCACACGCCATACCATCACGCGCCAATTCGTTGAAACTGGTCACACTGTAGACATTCGAGTGAATTTGATACTCTTCACGCAAAATTTTCGCCGCTTTAATGACTTCACGCAGAATTACACCTGAACCCAACAATTGAACCGTGGCTTTTTCATCTTCCTGCAGTAAATACATACCGCGCTTAATGCCTTCTTCCACACCTTGCGGCATTTCAGGATGCTCGTAGTTTTCATTCATGACAGTGAGGTAATAGAACACGCGCTCCTGATTGACATACATGCGCTGTAAACCATCATGCACAATCACGGCAAGCTCATAACCAAAACATGGGTCATAGGACACACAGTTTGGAATGGTATTGGCTAAAATATGCGAGTGACCATCTTGGTGTTGTAAACCTTCACCATTGAGTGTGGTACGTCCTGCAGTGGCACCCAACAAGAAACCTTGCGCCTGTGCATCACCTGCTGCCCATGCGATATCGCCAATACGCTGAAAACCAAACATGGAGTAGTACATGTACATTGGAATCATTGGTAAGTTATTGGTTGAATAACTGGTACCCAAAGCTGCCCAAGCACTCATTGCACCTGCTTCATTAATGCCCTCTTGCAGCATGTGACCGTCTTTGGCTTCACGATAATGCATCAACTGTTCTTGGTCTTCTGGGGTGTATTTTTGCCCATGCGCGGCATAAATACCCAATTGACGGAACATGCCTTCTAAACCGAAAGTACGTGCTTCATCAGGTACAATCGGTACCACACGGTCTTTAATGGCTTTTTCTTTGAGCAAGGCTGAAATCAAACGCACCATCACCATCGTGGTCGATTGTTCTTTGCCACCTGAACCCGCCAAAACTGAATCGAAAACTGATAATTCAGGAATTTGTAAAGCTTCGCTGTCTTTACGGCGCGCAGGCAAATAACCGCCCAACGCTTCACGACGCGCTTTCATATATTTTAATTCAGGCGAGTTTTCACTTGGACGATAGAATGGCACTTCCTCAAGTTGCTCATCGCTGAATGGCAAGTTAAAGCGGTCACGCACATATTTTAAAGAATCCAACTGCATTTTTTTGATTTGGTGGGTTTTGTTCACCGCTTCAATTTCATCCGACAAACCATAACCTTTGACCGTTTTGGCTAAAATGACCGTTGGCTGACCTTTGGCCTTACATGCTTCAGCATACGCCGCAAACACTTTATACGGATCGTGACCACCACGGTTCAGGTTATCAATATCTTCATCGCTTAAATCTTTGATCAATTCTTTGGCTTCAGGATATTTACCAAAGAATTTCTCACGGGCGTATGCACCGCCTTTCACTTGTAAACGCTGATAATCACCATCGACCGCTTCTTCCATGATGGCTTTTAATGCACCTGTATCATCTTTGTCCAATAAAGCATCCCAATGACGCCCCCAAACTACTTTAATCACGCGCCAACCTGCACCACGGAATAATGATTCAAGTTCTTGAATGATTTTACCGTTACCACGTACAGGCCCATCTAAACGCTGTAAGTTACAGTTGACCACCCAAATCAGGTTATCTAGCTTTTCACGACCTGCGAGTGAAATCGCCCCCAGACTTTCTGGCTCATCCATTTCTCCATCGCCCAGAAATGCCCAGACTTTACGATCTTCTTCTTTAATCAAACCGCGGTTCATTAAATATTTTTGAATATGCGCCTGATAAATTGACATGATTGGACCCAGACCCATTGATACTGTTGGGAACTGCCAATAGTCAGGCATTAAATAAGGATGTGGATAGCTAGGTAAACCGTTACCGCCCACTTCGCGGCGGAAATTATTCAATTGATCTTCAGTTAAACGCCCTTCTAAATATGAACGGGCATAAATACCTGGTGCACAATGACCCTGATAGTAGATCATGTCACCACCAAAGTGATCACTATTGGCACGAAAAAAATGATTAAAACCAACATCATACAATGTTGCTGAAGATGCAAAACTTGCAAGGTGACCACCTAAATCATCACCTGTTTTATTGGCACGCAATACCATTGCCAACGCATTCCAGCGAATCAAGGCACGAATACGGCGCTCCATATCCGGATCGCCAGGCATGGCAGGTTGTTCTTCCACTGAAATAGTATTGAGGTAGGGAGTATTTAATCGCTGAATGGGTACATGTTTTGCAATTGCACGTTGGTACAGTTTTTCGAGTAAAAATGCTGCCCGTTCAGTACCCATATGTTGTAACACAGCATCAAAGGCATCTTGCCATTCTTGGGTTTCTTGTGAGTCCGTATCACCATAAAACGCCATAATTCACTATTCCTAAGCCTAATCGTATGCTTTATATGTATCATAATTTAGACTTTAGTAGTTATGGCTAATCTTAAATGCGTATCCTACATACTATTTAGAAAATAAATAGTAATTGACATTCCCTTACAGCAAATAACAAAAAACCGCCAATTTAGGCGGTTTTTTATACAATACAGCATATACTGCGTGTTATTATTTTTTTAAGTGATAAGTTGAAGTCTAAAAAGTTTCACTGAATTTTGCTCAAAGCAAAAACCTGAGTATAAACAAAAGCGACATTTCCCGCTTTAATTTCATGTTTGAATTTGTAGTGAGTACTTTACAGTGAATGTGGCTAGAACATAAATTTCTAGCCAAAACATTACGGCAACATTGCTAAATAGGTTGATGGGTTCTTACGTTGACCATCTTTCACGACTTCATAATGTAAGTGTGGACCTGTACAACGACCTGTACAACCCACGTTAGCAATATGTTCACCTGCTTCGACGCGGTCACCTACACGTGCAATTAAACGTGAAGCGTGTGCGTAACGCGTGATATAACCATTACCATGGTTAATTTCTACATATTGACCATAACCTGTGCCCCAACCTGACTTGGTTACAATACCTGGACCAGTCGCATAAATTGGTGTACCACTTGGTGCAGCAAGGTCTAAACCTGAGTGGTTTTCAGCACGACCACTCATGACACGACCGCCATAGGTCGAGCTAACGCGTGCATTCGGTAAAGGATGTGATACTAACCACGAATAAGGATTTGAAGAAGCAAAACGGGTACTGGTATTAGAACCATATTTTTGGGCTAAAGAGGCGTTATTTAATTCTGTAGTTTTTTCACGCAATTTAACTGTCATCTGCGTTTGTGCAGGAATGTCAATATCTTGTATTTCTGTATAAGAACCCTGTGACAAGGTACGGGTTAATTGCTCAATACGGTCAGTTGATGAACTTTGAGAATCTAACTCAACTAAATCAGCAAATGCGACAGATGCTGCCGAAGCTGCCAGTGAAAACGCTAATAAAATACGGCGCGAATGCATAAAAAAACCTCTTAACTGTTCTTACTTGAAGTTCCTTGTGATCTCTTCCTTGATATCTACTGAAAGGAAGGCATAAGATTAGGGCATAACCATGAAGGAATGATGTATGTCCGAACCTGTGAATCTCTTTCAACAAACAAGAAAACACATAAAAACAGGAAACCTAACGTTTCTATCAAACCAAGTTGCCGCATGGCAGAAACTTGGCAAACTTATTCAACCTTTACTGCCGCAACCAGAGCAATGGCAGGTGGTTTGTTATCAACAAGGTGTCTTAACCATTACCGGAACCAATCAGGCGATGGTGAGTCAACTTGCTTATTTGCAAAAGCAATACATTACTCAATTGTCACAACTGCATGAGCTTAAAGACTTACAAAAAATCCAAGTTCGTTTAAGAGTTGAATCTCAAACGCCCCCAAAATGCGAAAAGCCTTTAAGAACACTTAGTCCAGAAACTCAAGATATGTTACGAGGTGCTGCTGACTTTGTGAGCGACCCTAAGCTTAGCCAAGCTTTGTTACGTTTGGCAAGCAAAAAAAAATAATTGTTTGCAGAAAACTCCAAAAAACTCTGCTCAATTTTGTGATGAAATTCGCACATTTTTATTGTTACATTATAACGTATTAATAAAAGACAAAGACTTATGTCACATGCACATAAGTGATCGGGCAAGAATTTATGTCATCAAATGTTACAATTTCATAACTACTTGGATCACTCTGAACATTGTGTAATAACTGATTATTTAAGGCATGTCCTGACTTGTAACCATCAAACTTGCCAATAATTTGATGTCCAAGCAAGTATAAATCCCCCACAGCGTCTAAAATTTTATGGCGCACAAACTCGTCAGAGAAGCGCAAACCTTCCTCATTGACCACGCCTGTATCATCTACCCCAATAGCATTATCTAAACTCGCACCCAAAGCCAAATTGTTGGCTTTTAAATAGTCCAAATCTTTCATAAAGCCAAAAGTACGTGCGCCACTCACTTCATAGACAAAGGTTTCTGTAGAAAAGTCGATGGTGGCAGACTGATATTCTTTCTTAAAGGCAGGATGATCAAAGTCGATAGTAAAATTGAGCTGAAAACCTTCATGCGGACTGAACATCGCGCGCTTATCATCAATTAATGCTTCTACAGGTTTTAAAATTTTGATGAACTTTTTAGGAGCCTCCTGTTCTTTTAAACCGCCCTGCATCAACAAATAAATAAAAGGCCCCGCACTGCCATCCATAATAGGCACTTCAGAGGCAGACACTTCAATAATCAAGTTATCAATGCCTAAACCTGCTATTGCACTCATGACATGCTCGATGGTGCCAACTTTGGCATCATCCTGAACCAAATTCGAGCACATAAATGCTTCTTGAATCAGCATGGCATCGGCTGGAATATCAACAGGCGGATTTAAATCGATACGACGAAACACAATTCCCCCATCGACATGATGCGGCACAAAGTTGATCAATACTTTTTGACCACTGTGCAGACCAATACCGCTCGCCTTGACGACACGTTGCAGGGTACGTTGTTTCAGCATGTTCTCAATTCATCTAAATTTTAAAAACCGCTATACGTTAGCATATTCAGCCATTGATAAAAAACAAAAAAGGCAGTTTAAAACTGCCTTTTTCCGATCACACAATCAAATTGAGTATCTTGGCTTATTTACGCTGCTGATTTTTCAAATAGTCTTGAATACTCATCGGCGTTGGACGCGCAGAGCTTGATGTTGTTGTCGCACTAATTGCAGGTGCAGTTTCTGATTGCTGACGCTGAATTGCAGGAACATCATCTTCTTCCACTGCCGCTGTTGGTGCTGCAGAAGTTGTTTGTGTCACAGTGCGTTTAGCAGGCTCTGGTGTATCGCCTGTGTTACGCGCCAAACCTGTAGCAATAACAGTCACACTGATTTCGTCACGCGCTTCAGGGTCAAATACGGTACCGTAGAATACTTGGGTTTGTTCGGTATCTGAAAGTTGATGAATTACCTCCATAATCTCATCAATCTCACCAAAGGTCACATCATCACCACCCGTTACGTTAATCAACAAGCCTTTGGCATTTGCAATGGTCACGCTATCGAGCAATGGGCTGCGAATGGCTTGTTCAGCCGCTTGACGTGCACGGTTTTCACCACGACCTGAACCGACACCCATCATCGCATAACCACGCGTGCTCATTGCCGTTTTCAAGTCAGCAAAGTCTAGGTTGATGTGACCCGGACGTACCACCAAATCAAAAATACTGCGTACACCGTTCAACAAAACGTCATCGGCTTTTTTATACGCATCTTTCATAGAAATATCGCGGTAAACTTTCATTAACCGCTGGTTTGGAATAATGATTAAAGAGTCTACATGCTGCTCTAATGCCGCAATCCCTTTTTCCGCAGAAAGTAAGCGACGCTTACCTTCAAAGTTAAATGGCGTAGTCACCACACCAACAGTCAAAATACCCATTTCTTTGGCAATTTCAGCCACCACTGGCGCAGCACCTGTACCTGTGCCACCACCCATCCCCGCAGTCACAAACACCATGTCTGTGCCTTCAAGTTGCTGACAAATTAACTCACGGCTTTCTTCTGCTGCAGTTTGACCCACTTGAGGATCACCGCCCGCGCCTAAACCACGTGTGCTTTGCTCACCTAGCTGGATTTTGAATTGCGAATTCATGCGATCCAGTGCTTGTTTGTCCGTATTGGCACAAACAAATTTTACACCCTGAATATCTGACTCAAGCATGTGTTGCACAGCGTTACCGCCTGCACCACCAACACCAAACACAGTGAAACGGGCTTGACCGTTGCTATCGGTTTGATCATCTATAAATTCAAATGAGGCCATGACCTTTAGATTTCCTAATATGTTATTGGCAGTCACTTAAGCCCGTATACTGCCTTGATCTTCATAAAAATTATTTTTAAGAATGCTGTTCAACTTCTGGCTTGTCAAGTACCAGCGATGATCCGTACAACTTCCTAACAATATTCCCAAAAAAACTCAACTAAAAAATAGATTTTAACTTTTCGTTCAAGCCTGACCATGCCCGTCCGACACGCCCCCAAACCGATAAGGTTTCAGGGTCTTCATGTTCTAAAATCGTGTCTTGAGTATAGTTTTGACTATAAAGCAATAAGCCTGAAGCCGTTGCATATTGTGAACGGCGTAAGGCAGCCTGATGCGGTTCTTCGGCATAAACTTGTGAAGGATGATTCCCCAAGTGCGCCGAAACACCCAACATACGACGTACCAAGCTGATCATACCTTCAATTTGTGAGGCATCGCCCGCCAAAACCACACCATGATACAAACCATGAATGGCACCGCTTTTTTCGAGTTCCTGACGAATTTGTGCGAAAATTTCTTCATAACGCGCAATAATAATTTCCGCCAATTCAATGCGGCTAATGGTTTGTGGCCCATCAATGCCTTGAATTTGAATCATGTGATCAGGTTTGACCACTTTCATATCTACACAGCCATACAATAGCTTAATCCGTTCAGCTTCTTCGGTTGTGGTTTGTAACACTGCTGCAATATCACGGGTAACATGCTCACCACCACGCTGCAAAGTGTGTGCTAAGGCCAAACGTCCATCTAAATAAACCGCAATACTGGTCGTGCCTGCGCCAATATCTACCAGACACACACCGTATTCTTTTTCATCTTTGAGCAGACTGGCTTCTGCAGTGGCTAAATTCGACACCACCATTTTTTCAACGCCAATATTGGCACCTTTTAAAGCACGGTCTAAATTTTGCATGGTGCTAATCGGCAACATCATCAATTGATAATGCCCCGTCATGCTATGTGCCGACATCCGAATTGGGTTTTGTACCCATTCACCCGAATCATCTAAATCAAAACCGAGTGGTACAGCACTCACCAAATAATGGTCTGAAGTGAGGTGACTGGCTTTAGCCAAGTCCAGTGCGCGCACCACTTCACTGGTGGTAATGGTGTGATCACTACTTTCAATAGGTGTGCGACCTGAAGCATAGAAGCTTTTGAGCTCTGCACTAGGAATAGAAACCCATGCCGAATGCACACGGCATTCCGCCATATCTTCCGCTTCTTGCACGGCATTTTTAATTGCAGTAATCACTTTATCGAGACTGACAATTTTTCCTTTACTCATGCCTCGATTACGTGCGGTGGCCATACCAATAACTTGGATATTGTCTGGCGCATGGACCTTAGCAATCAAAACTGAAACTTTGTGCGTCCCAATGTCAATCGCAACAACCGAGGGAACAGCTTCATTCATTTATTCACTACCATTACCAGTATGTTTAATTTATGGCTTAATGCCTCTATTTTTTAAAGCCCAATATTATGGCTTTGCTCTTATTCCCTCTGCAATGCTTGTGTCATCAATCGTTACAACAAAGTGACCATTTGCAATTTTTGGCGGAATTGAATTTTTCCATTGAATGGCCAAACCATTGCGATAACGCAAATCGATGGCGGATATTTTAGACCATACAGGCTTCAAATCACTTTGTGCAAGATGCCCTAAGCGCTGCAGCTTACTCATGGTTTGATCTTTATCTACAATAACACGTAGACCTGAATCAAACTGCATAAACCACGTCATACGTTCTGTTAAATATAGTTCTTTTAAACGATCGTTAACGGGTAAGAATAATTGGTTAATTTCATTATAACGACGCATCATCATTTTAGATTGATGCGTTGGCCCGTGTAATAACGGTAAATGTTGATTATTTTGTGGCGTGACCTCGGTAAAGACTTCACCGCTGTCACTGAGCAAACGACCTGTACCCCAACGCGCAATTGGATGACGCGGCATGACCCGTACACGAATGGCATTCGGCCAAGCGCGTGAAACCACTACTCGATCTACCCAAGACAACTCCAAAGCGGTATCGCGGATTTGCTCTAGGTTAGAGGTGAAATAGTTCTTGGTCATCACAGGGTTCACATGCATCATCACTTGGCGATGTTCCGCATCTGAACGTGTACCCACTACATCTAGCTTGGCAATTTGTGCATCAGTCATGACTTTATATAGCCCGTACGCACCCACTGCCAGCACGAGCACTGCAACGCACAGCATTACCCAACCGCCAAAATGGATCAGCTTTTCTTTGGCTGTTGGCGGTTTATCATGAATCGAGGTAATCGCTGCCCGTTTACGGCGCAAGGATGCAGGAAGTTGAGCCATATTTAGTGTGCTTCACCTGTAAGGGTTTGTGCCAAAATTGCCACACACAGCTCATCAAAACTATAGCCAACTGCATTTGCCGCTTTCGGAACTAAAGAATGGCTGGTCATTCCTGGTACGGTATTTACTTCCAATAACCAGAAATTGCCCTTTTCATCTTGCATGGCATCAATACGCCCCCAACCACTTGCACCCACTGCTTGGAAGGCACGCAATGCTAAAGCTTGTAACTGTTGCTCTTCGACAGCGCTTAAACCACACGGAATACCGTATTGCACATCGTTACGCTGATATTTGGCTTCATAATCATAGAATGCTACATCTTTCGGTGGTTCTAAACGAATAATCGGTAAAGCCTGACCATTTAACAGCACGATGGTAAATTCACGTCCTGTAATCCATTTTTCAGCCATGACAATGTCATCATGTGCAGTTGCTTTCGCTACAGCATTGGCAAAGTCTTCAACTTTTTCGACTTTGCTCATACCAATACTAGAACCTTCATGCACAGGCTTGATGATGAGTGGTAAGCCCAACTCGGCAACCACGTCTTCAATATTGGAATCTTTGCTAACAATACGGTATGGCGCAGTTGGCAAATCAGAACCTTGCCAAATTTGCTTGGTTTTCACTTTGTCCATGCCAATGGCTGAACCTTGCACGCCCGTCCCCGTGTATGGAATATTCAACCATTCCAAAACACCTTGAATTTGACCATCTTCACCACCGCGCCCGTGTAACACAATAAAGGCACGATCATAATTGACCAATTCGGTCACACTACGTGTGTGTGGATCAAATGCTTCTGCATTCACCCCTGAACGTAGCAGTGCTTCGAGTACTGCTTGACCGCTGTCTAGAGAAACCTCACGCTCAGCAGATTTTCCACCCAACAACACGGCAACTTTGCCGAACTTTGAAGCATTTGACACGTTTATATCCTTAAACTTTAAACTGGTCGATCAAATTCAAACATCACAAGTTGTGATTATTTTAAATACAAATGGTTTTGTGCAAGCTCGATTGAAATCGCCCCCACATTACCTGCACCTTGGGTCAATAACAAGTCATTGGCCTGTAACACTTGTTTCACAATATTCGGTAAGTTGCCATCGTTTGGATCGACTAAAATTGGCTCAACCTGACCACGCAAACGAATACTGCGTGCCAAAGTACGGCTATCTGCGCCAACAATTGGTTTTTCACCCGCAGGATAAACATCCAACAATAACAATTGATCGACTTGTGACAACACCTCAACAAAGTCATCAAAACAGTCACGAGTACGACTAAAACGGTGTGGTTGGAACAACATCACCAAACGGCGGTCAGGATGACTTTGACGCGCAGCTTTAATGGTGGCTTCCACTTCTTTCGGGTGATGTCCGTAGTCATCTACCAATTTCACATTGCCGTCTGCTACCGCAAACTCACCTTGTACTTGGAAACGACGACCAACACCGCTAAAGCCTTCTAAAGCACGGCAAATTGCACCATCAGAAACGCCTTCATCGGTGGCAATTCCAATTGCAGCCAAAGCATTTAATACGTTATGCAGGCCTGGTTGATTCACCGTCACGCGCAATGGTTCGCGGTCTTTACGCAATACGGTAAAGTGTGTACGCATACCATCTTGATCGACATCAATGGCACGAATATCGTTGTCTTCGTTAAAACCATAGGTCAATACCGGACGCCCGATACGTGGCATAATTTCACGGATATTGGCATCATCACCACACACGACAGCTAAGCCGTAAAATGGCAATTTGTGCAAGAATTGAATGAAGGTATCTTTTAAAGTATCAAAACTACCGCCATAGGTGTCCATATGATCGGCATCAATATTGGTCACGACAGCCGCCATTGGCTCTAGGAATAAGAACGATGCATCAGATTCATCGGCTTCTGCCACGATATAACGGCTCGCACCCAATGCTGCATTGACTCCAGTACGGTTTAACAAACCACCAATCACATAAGTTGGATCCATGTTTTCTTCGGCCAACATACAGGTAATTAAACTGGTGGTGGTGGTTTTGCCATGTGTACCCGCCACTGCAATACCATGACGATAACGCATCAACTCGCCCAGCATTTCAGCACGACGCACCACAGGAATACGGGTGTCAATTGCTGCTTTAATTTCCGGGTTTTCTTGGTCAATTGCAGTAGACACCACCAACACATTTGCGCCTTTAATATGGTCTGCCGCATGCCCAATATAAACCTTGATGCCGTTTTCTTCTAATTGCGCTGTGGTTTTTGAGGCTTTGATGTCTGAACCCGATACTTTATAGCCTTGGTTCTTCAAGACTTCGGCAATGCCACACATCCCCGCGCCACCAATACCCACAAAATGAATGTGTTTGATACGGCGCATTTCAGGCACTTTGATTAATTTTTTCGCTTGATCAGCGGGTGTAGATGGAGACATATTTTACTCGAACAAAGCTTGAATAAGACGAACCACGTGTTGTGTTGCATCAGGCTGTGCCTGCTGACGGGCTTTGACCGCCATTTCAGACAACAATTGACGATTCATTAACGGGGTTAATAATGTTGTTAAACTTTCGGGGGTCATGCTGGCTTGCGGACAGATTTTTGCTGCACCAAGATCGGCTAAAAACTTGGCATTGGCAGTTTGGTGATCATCCACTGCGCTAGGCAATGGTACAAATACTGCCGCAACACCTGCAGTCGCGACCTCGGTTACCGTAAGTGCGCCCGCACGACAAATAATTAAATCGGCATCACTATAGGCTTTGGCCATATCTTCAATAAAAGGCTGTACCTCAACCTGTAAATGGTCAGGCTTGTGCGCATAACGTGCCTGCGTCGCTTCGGCATGGTTTTGCCCACATTGATGATAAACATCTAAAGCAACATTCAGTTGCTTTAATGCTTCAGGTACACATTCGTTTAAGGCTTGTGCACCAAGTGAACCACCCACAATTAAAATTCGAATTGGCAAGCCTGCTTTTTCACGTTCCTGATAGCGCCATGCAGGGCTTAAGGTCGCGGTGATTTCTTCACGTACAGGGTTGCCTGTGGTAACGATTTTGTCACTGTTTGGAAAAGTATTTGGAAAAGCCTGACACACCGTTTTTGCCACACGTGACAATTGAGTGTTGGTAAAACCCGCGACTGCATTTTGTTCGTGAATCAGCACAGGAATACCCAAAGCGCGTGCTGCCAAGCCACCTGGCCCTGCTACATAACCACCAAAACCTGCAACTGCATCAACTTTTAATTGTTTCATGTAACGCATGGCACTGAGCGTTGCGCCTAAAATTTTAAATGGCGCAGCCAGTTTACGGATCAACCCGTTGCCACGCACGCCTTGAATATTAATTTGGTAAATCGGGATATTGTGATTTTTAAGCAGACGATTTTCCATGCCCACTGGGGTCGCCAACCATGACACTTGAATCCCTTGTTGCTGTAATTGTTTTGCGACGGCCAAAGCGGGGAAAACATGTCCACCTGTACCTGCGGCCATCATCATGACATGTTTAGGCTGTTGTTGCTGTGCGTCAGTCACGGTTTAATTCTTCAACTCAAAATAATGCAAATAAAAATCTTGTATAAGCTATCAATTGTAATCACAAACGCATGGGCTTGAAAGGTTATTTACTTTTTTTCACCAAGTGCTTGATTGTTTTTTTCTACAGATTTTCAAGTTTAAACTAGTTTTATTATTAATCTACGGATAATGTTAATTTTTATTCAATTTTAGCTGCTTTACTTGAACTCTTTTGCAAAGGTTTTAAGTTGTTTTTTGTATCCCCCTTCTCTAAAAATAAAGCCGCTTTCAAATAGAGAACGGCTTTTGTATTGATACAGTGAGCATAAAGCCCCAATTTAGTTGGGACGACCTGCTTCAAGTACTGCAAATAAATCATCAGCAATAGATGTACCAAACTGTGCGTCAATTTCACGAATACACGTTGGACTGGTCACGTTAATTTCTGTGACATAGTTGCCAATCACATCTAATCCGACAAAAACCAAGCCTTTTTCACGTAAAAATGGTCCAACTTTGGCGGCAATGGCTTTGTCATTTTCAGTCAATGGACGTGCTTCGCCCAAACCACCTGCAGCTAGGTTGCCACGCACTTCGCCATTTTGTGGAATACGCGCCAAACAATACGGTACAGGCTCGCCATTGACCATGAGAATGCGTTTATCACCCTCTACAATTTCTGGAATATAACGCTGCGCCATGATGGGCTGAGTACCGTTGTTGGTCAAAATTTCAATGGTTGAGCCAATATTGACCCCGTCTTGGTACAAACGGAAAATTCCCATGCCGCCCATACCATCGAGCGGTTTAACAATCACATCGCCATGTTGCTGAATAAATTCACGAATCAGGCTTTGTTGTGAAGTAACCAATGTTGGAACTTGTAGTTCTGGGAATTGGGTCGCAAACAGTTTCTCATTACAGTCACGCAAGCTTTGCGGTTTGTTGATGATCCATGCGCCTTCGCGTTCAGCTTGCTCTAAGATATACGTGGTATAAACGAAATTCATGTTAAAAGGCGGGTCTTTACGCATGAGAATGACATCATAATCGGCTAAGGATTCTTTGCGTTTTTCGCCCAATTCGTAATAATGGTTATAGTCTTCAAAGACTTTGAGCGGTGCAATCAGACCAAATGCCTTGCCCTGATCAATATATAAGTCTTGTTGTAATGCATAGCCCAAGGTATGCCCACGACGTGAAGCAGCCCATAGCATTGCCATGGTGGAATCTTTTTTGAGATTGACTGTTTCAATAGGGTCCATCACCACAAGTACGCGCATATTTCGGTGCTCTTTTGAAGAATTGAATAAGCAAAAGTATAGCGGAGTTTGGCTTTGGTTTTGCTGCAATTTTCGTAACACTTTATCCACGATCATCATGTACTTAGGAGTATGCGATGCAACAAGCGATTATTGGCTTTCATTTAGATGAAGAAAATGATTGGGTTGCAGATTTGGCCTGCGGTCATGGGCAGCATGTGCGGCATAATCCGCCGTGGCAAAACCGCCCGTGGGTAATCACAGAACAAGGGCGCAAGGAAAAGCTGGGAGTCATGCTGGAGTGTAAGAAATGTGAGGAGGAAACTGAGTGAATACACTTAGATGTAGATGTATTAGTTGAACGCTCAATAGGAATGAATCAAGCTCAGGTTAGGTAATATTACAGTTCAAATTACCAGCTCACAATGACGACCTAATCGAACCAACTTCAAAATGATCAGTTCACCTTCTTCTGTTTTCTTATAGACGCAGATCTCTAAAGAAACTAAAATTTAATTTTTCTAAGCTTAACATCATGCAGTTCTGATACAAAAAAGTATTCATTATAATTCAATGTATTATTAAAAAAACAAAAACCCAAACCTACCGATCTGGGCTTTTTTTTATAGATTTGTCACGTTCCGAGCTAAATCATTGATCAACGTTCCACACGATCATCAAATAATGCTCATGAGACTTAAACCCCATACTTCACACGGTACGCTTCCATTTTTGCCAAGGCATCTTTTTCACCTTTGGCATCTAAATAATTCATTAAATCTTTCATGGTAATCAAAGCATGTACAGGAATTTCCAGCTCTTTTTGCACTTCCTGAATGGCAGACAAATCGCCCTGGCCTTTTTCTTGACGGTCTAAAGCGACCAATACACCCGCAATTTGTGCGCCTGCATTTTTCAAAATGGTGACTACTTCGCGAATAGCTGTACCCGCAGTGATCACATCATCAATAATCCAAACCTTTTTACCCTCAACTGCAGCGCCAACGAGCACACCGCCTTCGCCATGATCTTTAGCTTCTTTACGGTTAAAGCCCCACGGCACACTCACGCCATGATTTTGAGATAAAGCCACCGCAGTAGCCGCAACAAATGGAATCCCCTTATAGGCAGGCCCGAAAATCACATCTACATTTTTGCATTGCATAAGTTGATCTGCATAGCCTGAAGCCAATAGTGATAAGGCCTCGCCGTCATTCAACAAACCTGCGTTAAAAAAATAAGGACTCACACGACCCGATTTTAAAGTAAACTCACCAAATTTAAGCACACCACGTGATAAGGCGAGTTCGATAAAAGCTTGCGGGTTAAATTGAGCTGGCGATGTCATGAGGTGCTCCAAATTAATACATTGAGGTAAGACCTGAGCATGATACCAAAGAGTAGCTATCCGAGTGATCAAAAAATTCTTCGAGTGGTTTCAATTAACGTCAATGGGTTGCGTTCATCGGTAAGCAAAGGCTTACTCGAATGGTTGGAAAAGTCTGAAGCAGATGTGGTTTGCATGCAGGAAAGTCGTATCACCCACGCCCAATGGACCGATAAGTTTAAGCCCGAAGGCTGGTATACGCATCTATTCCCCGCAGAACGCGCAGGCTACGCAGGTACAGCCATTTATAGCCGTTTGCCGTTTGTTTCGGTGCAAAATGGTTTAGGTTTTGAATTGGCAGACTCACAAGGTCGTTTTATCAGTGCCGAGTTTGATGTAGGACTGGATCATCCAATTTACATCTGTTCACTGTATTTACCTTCCGGCTCTTCAGGAGAAGAAGCGCAAATGCGGAAAGATCACTTTTTAGAAGAGTATCAAAAAATTCTAAAGCAGTGGCGTGAAGAGAATAAATCTATCATCGTCTGTGGCGACTACAACATCGTGCATAAACGTATTGATATTAAAAACTGGTCAGGCAACCAAAAGTCTTCAGGCTGTTTGCCGCATGAACGGGCATGGTTAGATCATATTTATAATGATTTAGGCTATGTTGATACCTTCCGTGAAGTGCGTCAGGAAGCAGAGTTGTATTCTTGGTGGTCAAATCGAGGGCAAGCCCGTGCTAACAACGTTGGTTGGCGGATTGATTATCATGCCTGTTCACCCGACTGGAAAGCACGTACTGTCAATGCTTGGGTGTATAAAGAGGAATGGTTTAGTGACCATGCTCCAGTAATTATTGATTATAAGATTTAGGGACTGTTGGCATTTCATAAATGGCTTGCGCTGTAGGCTAAAACTGAGCAGATCAGGCATGAAACGTAGGGAATAGCGAGACTATTGGCAAGTTTCATAACGCAATCTGAGAAAGTTTTAGCCACAGCCTTTCAGGACAAGCATATTTTTTGCTGCTATTGCGTTATGAGCCAGTCATTTAGAATGACTAAATTTCCTGTCCCATGCCTTATATCAGCTAAAAAATATGCGTAGTCGCAAACATAGACGAATTGCCAATAGTCCCTTATTCACACAAATTTTACTGCCTAAATGAGTGAACACATGTTCACTTAACTGAGGTTCAATTCGCACATAATCTGTCGACTTTGTGCATTTAACTTCAGGGCCATTCAGCGCATTATTGCATCACGGCAAAGGGACAGTCAGGATGACACAAAAGGATTGGAAGCCGAAGGATGGAAAATAAACTAACTGGTTTTGGTTAGTTTCAAGGAAGTAACAATGGACGTTAAAATGAGACCCGCATAATCAGGATGATTAAATGCGGGTTTTCTCTTTTTATCGTCTTATTTTCTGTTTTGCGCTGTTACTGTTGTTCTTCACTGTATTTTTTATTTTCACTTGAGTCTATTCTTAGCAAGTTTTTCATTTTGTTCCGCTTATGCATCCCATTTTAGAGTGATCAAGTGTCAATTTGGTGACATTGGTATGACGTATTGATGACACATACAATTTAAACAGCCAATCATTGTCCACTGCTGGTTTCTAGCGCTTAACGCTGTTTTGGGCTAGGCTATAACCAATTTGATGATATTAACGTGAAAAAATATGTTAAAAATTTATGGTATTAAAAACTGCAACTCAATGAAAAAAGCCTTCGATTTACTCAATGAATTGGGGCTAAGTTATGAGTTTCACGATTATAAAAAGCAAGGGATTGATGCCGGCACTGTCAAAAGTTGGTTAGATGCACTTGGGCAAGATGTGGTACTGAATAAAAAAGGCACCACTTGGCGCAAACTTAGCGAAGCAGAACAGCAAGCCGCTTTGGCCAGTGAGACCAACTTAATTGAGGCACTTTGCACTCACACCAGTTTAATTAAACGTCCTGTCTTAAAAACCGAATCAGGATTTATTGCGGGTTTTGATGAAGTGGCTTATCGTGCTTTGGGTTAAGTTGTAAGAATACCAATAAAAAACCTGCTCATATGGAGCAGGTTTTTTTACATCCAGTGCAATATGATTTCAATTGCAGAGGTTGGAATACAGACTTAGTTCGCACGAACCCATGTTTGGTTACGACCCAATGCCGCTACACCAACGAAACCACGCAATTCAAGTTTCTTACCACCATCGGCAAGTTTACCTTTTAGCTTATAGGTTTTACCTGTTTGGGGATCAAGGATTGAACCACCATCGTAGCTCGTGCCACCTGTATTTTTCAGACCGCGAACAATGGTCAAACCTTTGAGCGATTTGTTGTGATACGGACCTTCACATTTTGTACAGGCATTTTCTTCACCAGGCGTTAAAATTGACTGAATGCTGGCGGTTAAAGTTCCATTTTTTTGCTCAGTAAATTTTACCGTGGCTTTGGGTTGTTTGGTTTTGTCGTCAATTGTTTTCCAAACTGTGCCGTTAAGCGGATCTGCAGCATTGGCCAAAGCGCTTAAACCTAACAGCCCGAATGCAAGTGCAATTTTTTTCATTGTTTTGTTTCCCTGGTCTACTATTAGACAACTTTATTATTAAAAAGTCACAACAAATTTGCAATTTTTGAATGTGACCGTTTAGTGTACCCTTGTAAATTATGTTGGTAAATACACAAATATCCGATCAAATAAAGAACAAGATGGAAAAATCATGAAGATAAGCCCCATGTGGAAACAAATTATTACAGAGCAGTTTTTAAAAACCACCATTCGCAAACCAAGCCAATTTAATTTACCACCCAATTCTGTACGTTTTGCATTGGAGCAAATGTGTCGTTTATTTCCCATGCAAAAGTCGGTGCAAGTACGCGCACTTCGTTTAGCAGGTCTGCATGCCGAAGAATTAAAACCACAGAATGCTACGACACAACTCATTTTTCATATTCATGGCGGGGCTTTTTTTCTGGGTTCGTTAAATACCCATCGGGCATTTTTGAGTCAAGTTGCGGCACGTACCCAAATGCAAGTGATTCATGTCGATTATCCACTTGCACCTGAGCATCCTTTTCCAAATGCTTTGGAAGCTGTATTTGATGTCTATCAAAGTCTGTTGGCGCAAGGAATACAAGCCAAAGATATTATTTTATCGGGAGATTCTTGCGGTGCAAATTTAGCATTGGCATTGGCTTTAAAAATACGTGATGAGCAATTGCCGCAAGTGAGTAGTTTAATGCTGCTGTCACCATTTTTAGATTTAACCCTCACCAGTGAATCGTTGCGTTATAACAGCAAGCATGATGCCCTGCTGTCAATTGAAACGCTGGAAACAGGTATTGATTACTATGTACCGCCTGAACTTGATCGGGCAGACCCGCAAATTTCGCCATTGTTTGATGATTTACATGAATTGCCACCAGTTTTAGTGCAAATTGGTTCTAAAGAAATTTTGCTGGACGATGCAACACGTTTTAAAGAAAAAGCCGAACAAGCAGGCGTAGAAGTGCATTATAAACTCTACACGGGTATGTGGCACAATTTTCAAATGTTTTCACCATGGTTTGAAGAAGCCCAACGTGCATTGGCAGATTTGGCGGAGTTTGCACATCGGCAAGATCAAAGCTAAGTTCAGCCATAACAAGGCTTTGCTAACCAACTCTTTTAGCCGATCCATGTTTATAAAAAGCTCAGCACCTTAAAGCACTGAGCTTTTTTGTTGCAATGATACGTTAAATCGCCTGAATTTTTTGCATTGCAAAGGTTCTTCCCGCCACACTAATGCGGTCAATCCCTGCCTTTAAGGTTGAAGACAAACCAAAGTTATACATGGCTGCAACCACCACCACGACATCGGCATCAATATATTGCTGCATGATTTTCTCACCCAAAGCCGCTTGTTCTGTATCTTGTCCCATTAAAATTTCGGCAGTTAAATGTGGAATTGGCTGTTGTGCCAAATCTAAATAATCGACCTGTATATTGCTATTTTTTGCAGTCAATTGTTGCACAATCGCTTGGCTCAACTGACGTGAAACTGAGTTTTTACCTAAAATACTTGAGTCGATGTGTAAAATTTTCATGCGGATGTTCCAATCTTATATTCATTTAATAACGCTATTTTAATCATGAAGCGAAAATAGAATAATTAGAAAACTAAGACACTATGTTTTATTTTTGGAACAAAAGACCTTTTTAACGCACGAAAACTTCCGCAGTATTTTTCCTAATCCCACTTCTTCCAAGTCATTTTGCTGGGTTTTGATAAGGCTCTAAATAATTGACCCACATTGCTTCTTGTAAAGCTGCCTGTACCCAAGCCTGCATGGCAGGATGTTGCATTACCCGCTGCATATAGTGTCGGCTTTCTACGCTCACAGGCAAAGCATAGCTCATAAAACGTGTCACCACAGGGGCATAAAACGCATCGGCAATGCTAAACTCCCCACACAAGAAACTATCTGCTGCGGGACGTTCCGCCCAAATGTGTTCAATGCGCGCTACATCCTGCCTTAAACCCGAATGTTCTTGCCATAATTTTGCACCCACTTCTGCTAAATTGGCGCGAATATTCATGCCGCATAAACTGCGTAAATCGGTAAAACCGCTGTGCATTTCTGCACTTATGCTACGCGCCCAAGCGCGTTGCTGTGCATCACGTGGCAAAAGTGCCTGTTCAGGATATTGCTCTGCCAAGTATTCGCAAATGGCGAGAGAGTCCCAAACCAATCTACCCCGATCTAATAAGGTTGGCACTTTACCATTGGGGTTAATTTCTAGGACACGTTGTTTAAAATCGCCCTCGCCACGCTCGCAGGGAAAGTTTAGTTGTATTTCTTCAAAGGGCAAGTCAAACGCCTTCAGTACTAACCACGGGCGCATCGACCAACTCGAATAATTTTTATTGGCTATGTACAGCTGCATCATGGCGATGATTCCTGTGTGGTTTGAAGTTGCTGCAGTTGATTTAACAAAGTGCTTTCGTTAAATGCACCCGTTAAACGTAGGCTGCGAATTTCTTGTTGTTGTGCATCCAAAAATAAAAAAGTAGGTGGCCCTAAAATTTCCCATTGATTCAGCAAGGCTTGATGACTTGCATCGTAATGACTTAAATCGAGTTTAATTAAATAAAACGCTGCAAGTGCCTGTTTTACAGTGGAGGATGTCAATACCTGCTGCTCAATCGGACGGCACGCCACACACCAGTCAGCATAGACATCTATAATCATGCGCTGATTTTTCGGAGCTTGGGCGAGTAACTGTTGTAACTCTGTTGCAGTCGTTGCACGGTGCCATTCTAAGACCGTATCGTTTTCCTGCTGCCAAAAACGCTGACTGTGTTGATATTGGGTATAAATCAGATACGGCACCACCACCAATAACGCGCTCAGATAAATTGCCCGCAGCGCACCATGATAGCCACTTAAACGATGCAGCACATAGCCGACAAAACCCAGTCCAAGTGCCAAACTGAGCCATTGCATCCATGCTTCACCCAATAAAGGACGAATGAAATACAACGCCAATGCCAACATAATAAAGGCAAACAGCACTTTGACTTGATGCATCCACAAACCCGCGCGTGGCAAAGCTTTTGCCCCAAGCACACTGGCCAACAATAACGGCGTACCCATACCAAAACCGAGCGTAAATAGCAGCAACGCCCCCTGCATCTGACTTTGGGTTTGTGAAATAAATAATAACGCCCCTGCCAATGGCGCAGTCATACATGGGCCGACCAAAAGTGCCGACAACATGCCCATGAGTGCAGCACCTGCCAAATTACCGCCTTTTTGCATAGATTGCGCCTGATCGAGTCGATTGACCCAAGCACGTGGCAATTTGATTTCAAACAATCCAAACAGATTTAAGGCAAACAGCACAAACAGCGAACTAAAGGCAATTAAAGTAGCAGGTTGCTGCAACCAACGCTGAAAATTCAAACCAGCCGATGACGCAATTAAACCCAATATGGCATAAACCATTGCCATGCTACAGACAAAAACCAGTGCAATCGTCCACGCTTTGACGCCTTTATGTTCACGCACCAACAAAGAGGTCAAAATCGGTAGCATCGGCAAGGAACATGGGGTAAAAGCCAATAAAATCCCTAAACCAAAAAACAGTAGCAATCCATAAGCAAACGAACTTTGTGCCAGTTTTTCTGACCACATTTGATCTTGTGCGGTGATGGGTTGCGCTATCGCAGCACTTGTTGAAGATGCTTGCGTGGAGTTGCTCTGAGTTGTCGAAAACACATTCTGGGGTGGGTTACTGTGTCCGCCCCACAGATTTTTTTGTATTGCACTTTGATTGTCTAAAATCACCAAACCCGTGCTGTCGGTCTGAAATTCAATGCGCTGTGGTGGATAGCAAAGTCGATCTTGCGCACAACCTTGCCAACTCACTTGATAGCGCTGCGCAGCCTGTGTAGGAATTTTAAAACTGACTTGTCGATAATAAACCTGAGTGTGTCCATAGTTTTCATCATAGACATCTTCTGCGGGAGGCAACTCTAAAGCCAGTATTTGCTGTCCATGCTCAACCTTAAATTGATGCTGATACAAATAATATTGTTCAGGCATGTTCCAGCGTAGTTCGGCTTGCTGGGAATTGACCGATTCAACACTAAACTGAAAAGCTTGTTCAGGTGGGAGTAAAGGTGCTTCTGCGTGCAGGCTTAATGAGCACAACAACAATAGACTTGCGAGCAGAAAAGAAAAGCCCTTGTTCATAGAGCGAAAAATATCAGCCATTAGATCAACAGCAGCTTGCCAAAAGGTCTGAAATAAGGACTGCTTCATGTTCTGCTCGCCTCGGCATGAACTTTATTAGGATGAAAATGGATCTGCAGCAAGCTTAATAACTTTGGCCTACTGCAATACAACGTATTTTAAAGCCTTAAATGATTTAAATGGCTTAGAACAAGAACGCCATCCCTAAACCTGCCCGGTAACTTTTATCTACACCGTCTAAATCTACGCCGACACTGGCATCCAGCTGAATGCGTTCATTCAGTGCGTAAATCACCCCTGAAGTTAAGCCATATTCATTATCCTGACTTTCAGCTTTACGATAGACCAATTCTGAAAAACCCGACCATTGATCGTTTAAACGGTATTGAATATTGGGAATCGCTGTAATCGCCCAATCGCTATTTTGCACATCATAACGCATGTTAATGCCTGTTTTTAACAGCTCGCTGTATTGATAGTTGACTGCCGTAGCCAAGATATAAATATCATCTTCTTCACTAAAACCATCATTGCCTGTAGCAATTAAAGCTTGCAACAACACGGCCATAGAAAGTTTGTCGTCATTTAAGTCAATGGCTTGTTTCAAACCAATGCTGACATCGCCTAAACCATCCTCTTCAACTGATTGACCTGCGGTTTTGCTTTTGCTCCATGCAGGACCTTGCCAGCCCAATTGCAACTCTAAATCTTGCGCCAAACCTGTACGTAACAGCATGTCAGCATTGAGGCGAGTGGTTTTAACTTTTTCACCCAAAGCATTGTTGCTTTCCTGATAACTTGCACTTGGCAAAGCTTGTTCCCAAGCCAATTTCCCTACAGGTGTAATACCCGTACTCATTCCTGCACCAGGACGATCAAATTCAAAATCTGCCGCGCTCACCTGCATGCTGATGCCTGCCGCCACGATTAAACCAACTGTTTTTAATGCTGACATATTATTATCTCTGCTCTTAGGCCAATTCTTTGCTCATTTTTGCGCCATAACGACGCAACACTTCTAAAGTCTGTTGTTCTTCTGGCAAAGCATCCGACCACTGTATTTCATCAAAATCACAATCAAACAATAAATCACTAATTGAAGATAGAATAGTTAAACCATCTTCATCTTTGCTGTTCGGATCGACTTTTTCATCCAATAAACGCTGTACTGCAGGAACACACGCTGCAGAGGCTGCATCCCATAACGGGCCGTAAATTTCTTCGGCATCCCATAAATGCAAATTCACTTTAGCTTGAATCAATGCCTCTAAAATATCTAGATGCACTTGTAAATCTTGCTGTTTTTGCTGCTCTGTGAGTGGTTGACCTGCTTCGTATGCTTCACAGACTTTTTCCCACCATTGAAATAAACCATCTGACCAAACTGAAATCACAGGGCCTTTTTCGGCATCCATAAAGTTAGGGTCTAAACCGTCTGCCAATAGGCGTTGCACTTGGGCAAGGTCTAATTCTTCTATTGCTTGCACCAAGACTTGTTGTTGCGCAGTTAACATGCAGAGAGCTCTCTTATTCAATGTTTAATTTAGAACTATTATGCCCAATAAAGCGACATTTGTATGAGATAAATGTCAGCAAATCGTGAATTTTGTGGATTGGCTGCGTGCAAACACTAAAAAGCCTCGCAAAATTTGCGAGGCTCCTAAATACAGTACCTAAACGGTATGATTCTTATTCGTCGTCACCGCCAACATCTGTATCTACAAATTCTGGGCGTACACCACGAGGATTCTCATTTTTCTCAAACGTATGTTCTAGGCTGCGTTTTAAGCGGTCAATCGCACCATGAATGGCTGTATCAATATTATGACCACGGTGATTCACAACCACTGGTTTTAAACCTGCTGGACGAGCTTCAATCATACAACGAATGTCGTCATCACCGCCTTTTTCACCATTTTCATCACTAAAATGCACTGAAAAATGGGTAATACGCTCACTGTGGCGTTGGAATTCATTATTCAGTTCTTCACGAACGTAACTAATTAATCGATCACTGTTTTGAATGTTTTTATCGGTACGGATTTCAATGTTCATAATTTCATCCTCTTGCGTTCGTTATTTCTGAATCTTGTTGTGCCAAAATCTTAAATACATACGTATTGGCTTGTTTATAATATGCTGTTTTTACAGCATAAAGTACATCTTCAACTGCATTTGGAATCACTTCCTCCTACGTGAATGATGAACACTTTTAATTCTGCAGAACCGTGTCCCTATACCCTGAATATCGGGCCTATCTGAAAAATATGCAAGCGATATTTATAGAAAAGCAGCAAAACAATAACCCTTTTATCACCAATTTCAGCTTAGATGTTCAATTAGCGATCAATTTGGATAGCACCATGTTGTTCAATCTATTGCTTATAAGCAACTTGATGCTTTTAAAGGATTTAGTTACATCTACAATATTCTGCTTTGTATTTTTGACCATTGGTTTTAAATCGTTAAAAAACACTCAACCCCCAAAACTGATAAAAACACCCAAAATGACCCGTCAATAATCGAATTTTGCTTTATTTTTGCTAAGGAATCTGTATCCTTGAAACGCTTTTCTTGGGGGCTTATTTTATGAAATTTACACACATTGCTGCGCTATGCGCTCTCTCCACTGCTGCAACTTTTACGCAAGCGAATCCTATTGTATGGCAGGATTTCAGCTTGACTGGCCTTTATGGCGAAAACTATGAGGTAGGTACTGAAGATCGTACAACTCTTACTGCTGAATATGCAGCTAAACTCAAATATTCTGATGTGTTCTTCTTCGTTGACCAACAGTGGGATGGCAATGATGATGACTCAACCTATTTTGAATTAGCACCACGGTTAAGCTTGGGTGAAACTACAGGTCAAAACTTATCTTTTGGCCCAGTGAAAGATGTTCTCATTGCAACCACTTGGGAACATAATGCTGGACACGGTACCAATACTGAATTCAATAACTTCTTATACGGTATTGGATTTGCTTTAGACATTCCATATACCCAATATGCAAACATCAACTTCTATAAAGCAGAAAATGATGACCAAGAAGATGATTATCAAATGACCATCAATTATGCTGTTCCATTTAAAATTGGTTCAGAAGAGTTCTTGGCCGATGCTTTCCTAGACTGGTCTACGGCAGAAGATGACCATGCCAGCGAATTGAACTGGACTTCTCAATATAAATGGAATGTTGGCAAACACATTTCACCTAAAACTAAATTATACGTGGGTATCGAACACTCTGTTTGGAACAACAAGTTTGGAATTAAAGGCGTAGATCAAAACGATGTTAGCGCATTGGTCAAATACCACTTCTAAGCCAGCCTCATCTCTATTCAAAAAAGCAAGACTTCAGTCTTGCTTTTTTATTGGTCGTTAAAATAGTTTCAATCGTTATACATTGCTCACCAGCACGCAAGCCATTTGTACTTGGTGCAAAACTCCGCTACATTGAGTTAAATTTCAAATAAAAAGCACTGTGAACCCCACATGCAAAAAACCGATTTCATTATTCTGATGTTTTGTGCGATTGCTGCAATTTTGCATGGCATGAGTGGATTTGGCTTTCCTATGCTCAGCACCGCAGCAGTGGCGATGCTGTATCCACTCAGTACCGCAGTTGCCTTAGTCCTTATTCCCTGTTTACTGTTAAATCTATTCATGCTGCGGGGCGATACACAGCAATCTTTATTGAGCAGTTTATATGGCTACTGCAAAAAATATTGGGGCTTAATTCTCAGTGCGCTGATTGGCAGCTATTTGGGCGTCAGTTTGCTGCTGATTCTAAATGAAGGCTATTTAAAATTTACGATGGGTTTACTAATTCTGCTTTACGTGGCCGATCAATTTCGACAGCATCCTTTGCAAATTTCTGCCTCACTGAAAAATATGCTGATTTTTGGTTTTCTAGCAGGTGTGATTGGTGGTGCAACGAATGCCATGGCACCATTTCTGATGATGTATTTGCTCAGCACCCAACACAGCAAAACTGATATTGTAGTGATTAGTAACTTAAATTTTATTATTTCCAAACTCATTCAACTGGCAGTTTTATTTCCTGTCATTCAACAATTTAATCACATACAATTACAAGTTTTAGCCCTAATTTGCCTAATTTCTGTGGCAATGGTTTATGTGGGCAGCCAGATTCGTAAAAATATTTCTCAGGCTGTATTTAAGCAGATTGTATTTACTTTACTGGGTCTTATGGCTATTTACGCAATTGCTCAAGGATTATCCATCATTTTAAAACAGCCTGCATTGATGGTATAAATCATTAAAATGCACTTAACAAATGGAAAATTATTTAGATTTTTTTGGCTTAAATAAATTTTTAAACCTATAATTAAAGCTAGCTTAAAAGACAGTCTATTCAGACTGCTTCGGTCGTTTGCATCGACCAATCTTCCCTCTTTTCTTTTAATTCCTTTTGACGGAGTGAACTTCTATGGAAAATAACCATATAGAAGTGCCAGCCAGTATTAAGCGAAAAGAACTGATCAAGACCTGGGTGATTGTTGCAATTGCAGCCCTGCTCTCTTTCGGTTTATACAATGTCTTGCCTTATGACGAAAATGCGAATAAGGGTCTAAGTCTGTTGCTTTTTATTGGTATTTTATGGCTCACCGAAGCTGTACATATTACCATTACCGCGCTTTTGGTGCCGGTGCTTGCCGTAATTTTGGGCATGCCTGTAGAAAATGCCAGCAAAGTGCTTGAGCCAATTAGCACCAGCAAGGCATTGGCAACTTTTGCCGATCCTGTTATTTTCCTGTTCTTTGGTGGTTTTGCTTTAGCGACTGCACTGCACATTCAGAAACTCGATCGTAAAATTGCAATGTGGATTATTTCCATGTCGGGCGGTCACTTGGGGATTTCGGTTTTATCTATTTTTGCGGTCACTGCTGCGTTGTCAATGTGGATTTCCAACACAGCCACCGCGGCAATGATGTTACCGTTGGCACTGGGTTTGTTATCACACCTTGATGCCACCAAAGAGCGTAAAACCTTCGTTTTCATTTTATTGGGGATTGCCTACTCTGCCAGTTTAGGTGGTTTAGGTACTTTGGTCGGTTCGCCGCCAAACGCCATTGCAGCCAAAGCATTAGACTATGACTTTGCTGACTGGATGAAAATTGGTTTACCAATGATGCTGATTTTACTACCAGCGATGTTGGTCAGCTTATATTTGGTATTGCGTCCAAATTTAAACCAGAAAATTCATTTTGAAACTGAAGTCATTCCTTGGACCAAAACCCGTATTGCAACGATGATTTTATTCGCATGTACTGCCGTGGCGTGGATTTTTGGTAAAAAACTTAGCGATACCTTTGGTATTAGCCAACCCGATACATGGACTGCATTAGCTGCTGCATGTTTGGTGGTCATGCTAGGTACTGCATCATGGCGGCAAGTGGCTGAAAATACCGATTGGGGCGTGTTATTACTGTTTGGTGGTGGTTTAACCCTCAGTGCAATCTTAAAAGATTCAGGTGCATCTTTGGTATTGGGTCAAACCCTTGCCAATACCTTTGGGGATACCTCTCCATTGGTGGTGATTTTTGCGGTGACCATCTTCATTATTTTCTTAACTGAATTTACCAGCAATACGGCGTCTGCTGCATTATTGGTCCCTGTATTTGCTGCAATTGCAGACCAAATGGGTATTCCAAAAGAAATTTTAGTGGTGATTATTGGTATTGGGGCATCGTGTGCCTTTATGCTTCCTGTGGCGACGCCACCAAATGCGATTGTATTTGGTACTGGTCAAATTAAACAAAGTGAAATGATGAGTGTGGGCATGGTCTTGAACGTCATGTGCGTATTTATTATTTCATTATTCGTATATTGGTTCTTTAGTTAAGTATCAATAAAAATGGAGCACAAGATGCTCCATTTTTTTTACCTTAATTTTAGAATATTTTAATCATCAAATAATTACCTAAATAAATTCGCTATACTCAGGACTTAATAATTTAGACACGATGAGGAGGGTTAAATGGCTAAGTTTTTGAATACGAGCGCGACCAATTTTTTCTTAGAAGAACTGATAAAAAATGCCAAAGAAAGGTTAATTTTAATTAGCCCATATTTACGTTTAAATGATCGTATTAAAGAATTACTTGAAGATAAAGATCGACTCAAAATTGATATTCGGATCGTTTATGGAAAAAGCGATTTACATCCTGATGAAATAAAATGGATGCAAAAACTTGATTTTGTTCGGCTCAGTTTTTGTAAAAACTTACATGCTAAATGCTATCTCAATGAGTCTGAATGTATTATTTCCAGTCTAAATCTTTATGAATTTAGCCAAATTAATAATAACGAAATGGGCATTTTGATTCGTAAATATGAAGATCAAGATGTCTTTAAAGACGCTTATGAAGAAGCACAGCGTATTATCCGTATTAGTGATGAAGTTAGAATTAGTTTAGATGAAGTGAAAGCCGAACCAACCAATGAATCCGTCGAAGAAACCAATGACAATAATGTTGGTAAATTAACATCATCTAAACTTGCAGCAACACATAAAATGAAAACCAATGAATTATTGGCTCATTTTACCGAAAAAGGCTTCTTAAATATCAATGATGCTGGAAAGCACATACTCACTCAACAAGGCAAAGACGTAGGTGCAGAATTTAAAACTAGTCAATATGGTGGATATTTTTTATGGCCTGAAAATATTGAATTATAAAATACCAATCAAAATCACACTAAAAAGCATCCATTACTTTTTTGAAATAATGGATGCTTTTTCCAAACTAAATCAGCTAAACCGCCAAATCGGCTAAATTACCTTTCTGCTCTAACCATATTTTACGATCTGCAGAGCGCTTTTTGGCCAGCAATTTATCCAATAAACCTGCAGTAAAATGACTGTCATCTAAATCGAGTTGCACCAAACGGCGTGTATTTGGATCCATCGTGGTTTCGCGTAGTTGACTGGCATTCATTTCACCCAAACCTTTAAATCGGGTAATTTGCGGATTTTTGGTTTTGGCTTTTTTAAGCGTATTTTCCAACTCATCTTCATCTAGCGCATAATGCACATCTTTACCGTCATCAATACGGAATAATGGCGGCATGGCAACGTATAAATGCCCATCTTCCACCAAGCTTGGGAAATGTTTCACGAATAAAGCACACAGCAAGGTAGCAATGTGTAAACCATCCGAGTCGGCATCGGCCAAAATACAAATCTTCCCGTAACGTAATTCAGACAAGTCATCACTGCCTGGGTCAATCCCAATCGCAATTGCAATATCGTGTACTTCCTGTGAAGCCAAAACCTCGTCCGAAGATACTTCCCACGTATTTAAAATTTTTCCACGAATTGGCATGATCGCCTGAAAGTTTTTATCGCGTGCCTGTTTGGCAGACCCCCCTGCAGAATCACCTTCTACAATAAACAGTTCCGATTCTTCACGGGTTTGCCCCACGCAGTCGGCCAGTTTACCTGGCAAGGCTGGGCCTGAAACAATTTTTTTACGTTCTACTTTTTTCGCCGCTTTTAAACGACGACCTGCTTTAGAAATAGCCATTTCTGCCAGTTGCATGGCAATGTCAGAGTTTTGGTTCAACCACAAGGCAAAGGCATCTTTGGCGATATTCTGCATAATGCTTGCGGCTTCACGGCTCGATAAACGCTCTTTGGTTTGCCCTGAAAACTGCGGCTCTTGGAACTTTAACGATAAAATGTAGTTGACCCCATCCCAAACATCTTCGGCAGACAATTTTAAATTACGTGGCAATAAATTGCGTAATTCACAGAACTCACGTAAAGCATCGGTCACACCAGAACGTAGACCATTGACATGCGTACCGCCTTGCGCAGTCGGAATCAAGTTGACATAACTTTCCTGAATTTGCTCGCCACCTTCTACGTTCCAACAAATTGCAAATTCTGCACTAGCACGTTCTGCCTCACCTGTCGCCACAAAAGCAGGAGCAGGTACAATCTCACGATCTTCCAACTCATCCATCAAATAGTCGACTAGACCATTTTCAAACTGCCAGACAATTTCTTCATCGTTAATTTCATCAATGTAATGAATTTCTAAACCTGCAGCCAGTACCGCTTTGGCTTTTAAATTGTGCTTTAAGGCTTTTAGCGCAAATTTAGGTGAATCAAAATATTTAGCTTCAGGCCAGAAATGTACCAACGTACCCGAAGCACGTTTTGGCGCTTTGCCTTCCAAGACTTCTAAAGGTGCAGCGGCTTCGCCCTGATTAAAAGCCATTTTATACAGGTTGCCCTGACGCTGTACGGTCACTTCAACCCGACTGGACAAGGCATTCACGACAGAAATACCGACCCCGTGCAAACCACCCGAAAATTGGTAGTTGTCGGTGCTGAACTTACCGCCTGCATGCAGCTTGGTCAGAATAATTTCAATCCCGCTTTGCCCGTATTCTGGGTGAATATCGACAGGCATACCACGGCCATTGTCTTCTACCGACAAAGAGCCATCTTTATAGACTTTTACGGTAATTTTATTGGCATGCCCTGCAAGTGCTTCATCCACCGCATTATCAATAACTTCTTGCGCCAAATGGTTTGGACGTGTGGTGTCGGTATACATGCCCGGGCGACGACGTACTGGATCTAAACCAGATAAAACTTCAAGAGATTGAGCGGTATATTGAGACACGTTGTACTGTTTCCTTAGGCTAGGGAATCCGATAAAAATTGCAGTAACATCGGAATTTTGTCTGCAAAATCATCCATGGCATGATTGCCGTGCGCTTCAGTCATGATCATGGCCGAAGGCGTGGCAGCACTATAATAACGCTGTGCTTCACGATAATCCAAAACTTCATCACCTTGTTGCAATAACACCAATATTTTGTCTGCATCTTGCACAATTGGCAACGCAATGTCTGCTAAGTCATCCAATTGCGCTGCAGTTAAGCTCCAATTCGGATGTACCACATAGGGCAGCACCTCGCCAAACAAGTCCTGAAATAACTGCCATGGTCGCATAGCAGGATTGATCACAACAGCAGGTACATGATGCTGTGCGACCAGTTGTGTCGCATAAAATCCGCCTAGACTGCTGCCTACCAACGCCACTTTGGTCAAGCTTTGAATCAATCCCGAAACGTTTGCCAAAACCTCTAAAGGCGGAGCATTTAAATCGGGCAAGTGCATCTGAATATCAGGTCGATGCTGCTGTACATAAGCATGCAATAGCTGCCCTTTCATGGACAAAGGACTGCTTTGAAAACCATGTAAATAAATTAAATTCATGCGTGACATTTCTCAGCAACACCATTCAATTTTTGGCTGATACAGCACTTATTTTGCGTTTTTAATTTAATTTTCATGGAAAAATGCAATTGTTAGACAAAAAGATGCGAACATTTTGGCAGTCATCGGTATGTTACAAGTAGTTCAAGATGAACACGATAAAATAAAAGTATCGGGGTTGGTGACAATTCATCTAAAAATTTGCAATCCTGCAAATTCATGAAATGCCAGCAGACTCTTGAGTTTATACCGCGAACCCAAGTAAAAATAAAGCGTTCGGTAGATGGGAACGCAAGGGGCAACACAGTATGCCAAGTTTAACACCGCTGCATGAAACATATTGTAGATGGGACCGTACACCTCCAAGTCAAGCCGATGTATTAGAAGGCTTGGCACAGTTGGTCAGCACGCGCCTGAATGCCGTGATGAGCGATGTGATTCAAACCATTCAACGTGAAGTGTTGCTCAGCGTATTTGGCATGAGCGAACAACGCTCGCAAAAGTTTCAAAAAACTGCGACTTTTCAAAAGTTGTATAAGTTTGCCTTCAACAGCTTACAACAATATGGCTATCACTTTGTTGCGCCAGGTTTGCGTCAAATTATTGCGCAATTTCCCAACTTACATGACAAAGCACTTACGCCAAGCCTACACTTTTTAGTCGGCGTACTAAATGGCATACTGGGAGATTATCTACTCGAACAGCAAAATCCGCTCGCCTTACCCATGGTGCTCTATGACCATTATGGCGAAGTTCAACAGGGCGATTTATCTGGGCGTGTGGTAATTTTTGTGCACGGTTTATGCCGTAATCACCTCGATTGGACGACACATCAATTTGGTGGTTTTGGTGAAAAATTACTGGCACAACGTGACCATAACACCATGTTATATCTAAACTACAATACAGGACGTCGTATTTCTGCCAATGGTCGCAGCCTTGCCAATACATTAGATGATTTAATTCAGCGTCATCCTAAAATTACCAGTATTGATTTAATTGGGCACAGCATGGGCGGTTTGGTATCGCGCAGTGCGCTGTTTTACGGTAAGCAAAATTTACAGCACTGGATTCACTTGGTCGAAAATCTGGTCTGTTTGGGCTCACCACATCACGGGGCAGTTTTAGAGCGTTTTGGTTTCCATTTACAGGAAAAATTAGGTCGCTTCCCCATTGTGAAAATTGTCGGGCATTTGGTCAATATTCGCAGCAACGGCATTTTAGATTTGCGCTATGGCAGTGTGCGAGATGATGACTGGGAACACAATCAGGCACGAATTGGACAGGTAGATGACAACCGCAAACCTGCGCCTTTGCCGACCCATATTAACGCTTATTTCGTAGCAGGCAGTATTGAGTTTGAGAAAAAGCAGAACCTGACCCGCAAAATCATTGGTGATTATTTAGTCAGTATAAAAAGTGCTTTGGGGGAACATCCTAACCCACGTTTTCAATTAAAACTGCCTGAATCGCACAAAGCTGTGTTCTATGGTCTGAACCACTTCCAGTTACAATATCATCCAAGTGTGGCAGAGCAATTGGTAAAATGGTTTTATCCTGCGCATGCTGAGGTACCAGAGCAGCAAATTCATGAATTTATTGGCGATTGGTCAAGTTTAGAAGGTATTGCACTTACCTAACACAGTCCAAGCAGTTCAAAATACCCTACAACACAATGATTTTTAGATGGGTTTTTCACAGACCTATAATACCTAAACAAAAAAGCGCCATCTCAATTTTATGGATGGCGCATTTTTATCAATTCAGTGGGCAGGCTGCCCGAATTTATTTCTTCTTCACTTTGCCAAATGTTGCCGATGCCACAAACGGATAGTTACGCAGCAATTGCCATAAACTGATGACTGCCAACACGCTAAAGAAAAACAATGACCACACTGGTAAAGACTGCCCTAAGAACGTCCAGTCAATTACGGCACACTCACCTGAACCCGACAGTACTTGTTGTAATACAGCTTTCATAGGTAAAGCATCTACCAAATAATCCAGTCCTGGGCCGCAGCTTGGCACTTGATCGGGCGGTAGATTTTGCAGCCACACGTGTCGTGCTGCCACACCCACTGACCATAAAATTCCAATGCTGCCGAGCAGCGCATAAATACGCTTAACCACGTTAGATTTAGGGTTATGCACAAAGGCAATCAGTGAAACCAAGCCCAATGCAATTAAACCCACCCGCTGAAAAACGCACAGTGGACATGGTGCTAAACCTTGCACATGCTCCAAATACAATGCAAATGTCATCCCAATGACACTAGCGAAAAATAAAACACCACTTAGCTGACGATAACTCAATTGCATGTTTAAATCTCTGAGCTGTTATCTATATTGTGCAACATAGTCTGCGAAACTCAGACCCTGTGCTTGTTCAAGTTGTTGTTGTTGTTGAATAGATTGCACTGCAATTTCATCAAAATATGTTTGTGTTTCAGGACGCAACGCATGTTGCTCATAGGCATGTGCATGTTGCTGTGCCATATAACTGCCAAAGCCCCAGGTACCGCCATGTTGAATAGTATCGGCAATCATTTGGGCCGACAGGGTTTCATCGACTTCATGCAAACGTGCCATCATGTGCTCTAAAGCTTGAGAATACAGCTGCGTCGCATAACTTTGATCAAGTAAAGCAGCCAAAGGTTGCATGGCGGTGACATACCGCTGCCCCCACGCTTCTATTGGGATTTTGATATCGCCCTCTTGAATGTGCGCATTTGGCGCACGCCCACGATTGACCACTTCGGCCTGATTGTTTTCGATGATGCTTTGTTCTGCATCTAACAAGGCTGGGCTATCTTGTAACAAACAATACAATGCCAATACTTCCAAAAAGCCTGCCGTATCTTCATCTATTCCAATTGGGCTGTACGGATTGACATCTACCGCACGTAATTCGACATAGCCAATACCCCGACTGGCAAGTGCTTGAGATGGCGTTTCGCCCTCTTGTGGTACTTGTTTTGGGCGCACCAAACTGTAGTATTCATTTTCAATTTGCAGCACATGGTCATTAATTTGAATTGGCTCTCCCGTCGCATCATCTAAACCTAAGCGGCTAAATGGCAAATACGGGGTTTTTACGGCTTTTTGCAAACCATCCAAATAACCCGTTAAATCATTGTAATGAATACCAAGTTTTTTCTGCGCCGAGTTTTGATAGCCAAAGTTACCCATACGCAATGCAGTCGCATACGGTAAATACAACGTGCCTCTTAACAACGGCAGCAAATGATGTGCACGCCCTGTCATAAAACACTTACAGACCGATGGGCTTGCACCGAGCAGGAACATCACCAATGGCGTTAAACGAATAAAATTACGAATTAAACCTAAATAACGATGACTGCGATAATCTTGCAAACTCAGTGCTTTGAGCTGCTCATCGTTTTCATGTTGTTGCAAGGCGGCAAATAAATGCTCAGGGAAGGATAAATTATAATGAACCCCTGAAATGGTCTGCATACGGCGACCATAGCGCACCCCCAAACCACGGCGATACAAGGTTTTAAAGCGCCCGATATTGGAGCTGCCATATTGCGCCAGTGGGATACTGTCATCGGTTTCATCGAGCATACACGGCATGGACAGTGGCCAAAGCTTTTCACCTTCGCCCAAGTGTTGATTCACTACACTATGAATATCACGCAAATAATCCAGCGCGTGTTGAATGCTGCTTTGCGGTGGAGTAATGAACTCCATTAGCGCTTCAGAATAGTCCGTGGTAATGTGTGGATGTGTGAGTGCCGAACCCAAGGCTTGAGGATGTGCATGCTGCGACAAGAAGCCATCGCTTTGCATACGCAGACTTTCGCGTTCAATTCCGCGCAACATCCCTTGAAGCAACGCAGCATCTACCCATGCTGGTAGAACATCTTGCGCATTTGGTTCGGGTTGACTCATTACACTCTCGCTTAATCCAATACACTACAAATACGACATAAACCACAGGCTGATTTTGGGTCGGGGGTAATTTTCTCTATCATACACATGATCTGAGATGAAATTACCACCGTTCAAGTATAACTTGATTTGGCATCAGCACATGCGTTTGGGCTGTTTTTTTCTAACTAAATGATGATTTTGGGGCATACTGACCTCTTATAAAAAAGTGGTCAAGGTCAATAAATTTTAATTCCCATAAACCCACATTCATAATAACCACACGATACTCGGAAACATCATCCACAGCCTCAGCAAAAACAAGCATGGCTTTGTTTGCAGCGCAAATCCACAGTGGCTAATATTTTCAACTAAACAGGTTTTGTATTGAAAACACTGCTCCACAGAGGGTTTTCTTGCGAAGCTTCTCATTTTGCCGAATGAGAAGCTTCGCAAGGTAGGTCGAACCAAAGGTCAATCCAAAAATCCGATGAAGATGTTGCATAACTCCGTCGCAATCTTTCATCTTCTCATTCAAACAACCATCATCATAAATTTCATTCACTTTCAAATTAAAAGTGAGACTCACATGAATTTGGCAATTTTTTATCACAAAGTTGCACTATAAGACATGCTCAATTTGTGATTTTATAATCAAAAGAACAGAGCTAAATAATAAAGCGTATGAATTATCAAGATTTTTTAGATTTTTGGTTTTCTCCTGCTGCAGAACCGAACTGGTTTGTCAAAAGCGCAGAGTTTGATGCCCTGCTTGCAGAAAAATTTACCGATGTACTGCAACAAGCTGCACAAGGAGAATTATGGACATGGCGCGAAACACCCGCAGGTCGTTTAGCTGAAATTATTGTTTTAGATCAATTATCACGTAATTTATACCGCAATGACCCGCGTGCCTTTGCCCAAGATGGAATGGCCTTGGTGTTGGCACAAGAAATGATTCACTTAAAATTGGATCAAAACTTAAACCCAACTGAACGCCGTTTTTTATATATGCCGTTTATGCACAGTGAATCCAAACGTATTCATGAAGTCGCATTGACGTTGTTTGAACGTTTGAATGACCCCACCGTGTTGGACTATGAACTGAAACATAAAATAATTATTGACCGTTTTGGACGTTATCCGCATCGGAATCAGGTGTTGGGACGCCCATCTAGTGCAGAAGAGCTTGAGTTTTTAACCCAACCCAATAGCAGTTTTTAACTGGCGAGTTTGTCTTGGCTGGTTGATGTGTACAGGAGCTTTCACATGAAATATTTCCTCCTCGGTCTTGCCCTTGCCAGCAGTTTGCTGTTTACAGGCTGTGCCACGACACCCTCTAAACCACTCAGCTTTGAACAATTGGGGCAATACAGCACCACACCACTGAATGTGCAGACCTATCGGATTAGTTTTTTAGCGGGTCATAACATGAGTTTTGGCACCGCAGAAGAAATTACTTTGGTGAAAGCAGCACAAACCACGCTGCAACACGGTTTTCGCTTGTTTAAAGTTCTAGATGACCCAAGTAATCGTAGCCAGAAACCACCTAGACAAGCCGTGGTTTACCCTGCACCAAGTTACTATCCATACAGTTATTCGCCGTATGGATATTATCATCGTCGCGCACCCTTCTGGCCTGACCCATTCTATGATATGCCGCAAGTGGTCACCCTCGATCCGACTCAAGTGTCTTACACCATTCAGTGTTTTAAAGATCAAAAATCTGCACCTGAAGATGCCTTTGATGCCAGCCTGATTTTACAATCACTGGGGGCAAAATATGGTTTAAGTCCAACAGGACAACCATTAACTCCACCAAGCTCCGCCCCTGCCGCGCCCTAATGAAATAAGGATGCCTGCATGAATACAGCGTCTGACCACACTTTAGCGACCAGCTCGCAGCATACCTCTCCGAGTCTGCAACGCAGTAAACGCTTTGCGACCATTGCTTTAGTGATTGCCGTAGTGGCATGGCTGGCATTAATGCTGACCGCAAAATTACTGCCTGAATATACGTGGTTGATTCACATTCTAATGCTGTCTGCCGAAGCAGGCGTGGTGGGTGGTTTGGCAGACTGGTATGCAATTACGGTGCTGTTTCGCAACCCTTTTGGCAAAATGCCAATTCCTAAATTCTTGCGTGATCACACCGAAATTATTCCACGCAACAAAGACCGTATTGCCGAGTCGATGGGGCGTTTTGTGCAGGAAAACTTTTTATCGCCACACGTGGTACAAAAAAGCCTGCACAGCACTGACTTATCTTTAGCCGTGGGTAAATGGTTGGCGAATCCGCAAAATAATGCGCAAGTAACCCAAGTCATTCAGCAGACTGTACCGAAAATTTTTGAATTTGTCGGGCAAGAACAAATTGGGCGCTTTATTCAAAGCAACAGTGTGCAATGGGTCCGCAACACGCAGGTCAACCACTTGGCCAGTGAAATGCTGCGTGCGGTTTTGGAAAATGACTTCCATCAGGATGTGCTACAACGCGGTTTAGACCTTGCCCATGACTGGATGCTGAAACATCCTGAAAAAAGCCGTGAATTGACCCGTCAATTGTTTAAAGAACTTGGCGTGTGGAAACTGGCCAAAGGTGCGAGCTGGATTGGAATTGATGTGCAACAACGCACCATAGATTCTTTATTGCAACGGGTCGAATCTATGTTGGCAGACCCTGAGCATCCTTGGCGACAAAAAATTGAAGAAGCTGGACAACAACTGATGTTACAACTGGCAGATAACAACAGCAGTGCCAGTCTGCGTCTGAATGACACTAAAAATGCCCTGTTAGACAGTCCACAAGTCTTGAATTTTATTAGTGGTGCGGTGGTGATTCTTTGCAATGCGATTAAGGAAGATTTACAAAAACCTGATTCGGGAATTGCACAAAACTTGCGTGTTGCCATTCAGCAAGTCGGTGAAAATATTATTGCTAATACCGCAGTACGTCAGTTACTGAATGAAAAAATGAGTACGATTGCGGTGAATTTGTCAGATCAATACAGTGAAAAAGTGATTCGTTTTATTAGTGAGCGTATTCACGAATGGGACTCTCGCGAAATGATTGGCAAAATTGAAAACGAAGTCGGTGGTGATTTACACATGATTCGGGTCAATGGTGTGGTCGTAGGTGCATTTATTGGTCTAGGATTGGGGATTATCCGGGCATTGGTGGAGTTGATTTGAGATGCAAGTTTTATGATAAATCGATCTTGAGGTGTTCAATCAAAAATAACGCCTCGAACGATCTATTCAAGCCACATCAACCCCCTTTACCCCATTTGCATTCACTCCTGAAAACGCTACGATGTAAAACAAACTGCTGCCACAACCAGAACCCCACTATGCTCGATATTCACGCGAAACTGCCTGCTCAAGGTCTGAGTATTTTTAGTACGATGTCTAACTTGGCACAACAACTGAATGCCTTAAATTTATCGCAGGGTTTTCCCGACTTTCCCCCACCTGCAGCATTACTGGATGCTTTAAGCCAAGCCACACACGCAGGCTTTAATCAATATCCTTCGGGCGATGGTTACTTGCCGCTACGTGAACAACTGGCACAGCAATTTTTACAGCGTGATCAGCTAACACTTGACCCGATCAGTGAAATTACCATCACCCCAGGGGCAACACTGGCTATTTTTAGCATCATGCAAACCGTGTTACAGGCAGGCGATGAAGTCATTATTTTTGATCCAAGTTATGACAGTTATGCACCCTGTATAAAATTATTGGGTGCAAAAGCCGTTCATATTCCGCTGAATGCTCCGGATTTTCAGGTGGACTGGAATAGGGTCAAAGATGCAATTCATGCCAAAACCCGCATGATCATCATCAACACGCCACATAACCCCACAGGTACAGTGTGGTCAGCGCAAGATTGGCAGCATTTAATTGATGTTATTCAGGAACATAATATTGTGGTGCTGTCCGATGAAGTCTATGAACATTTAGTCTTTGATACGCATCAACATCGCTCTGTGTTGTCTTTTCCTGAACTGAGGGAACGTAGTTTTGTCGTAGGTTCTTTTGGTAAAACTTTTCATGTCACAGGCTGGAAAACTGGTTACTGTGCAGCGGCACCTGCCTTAATGCAGCTCTTTCGCCAAGCCTATCAATTTATTAATTTCTGCGGGGTTAGCCCTGTGCAAGTGGCACTGGCAAATTATATGCAGCAACACCCTGAACATATTGCAGAATTGGCAAAGTTTTATCAGGACAAACGTGATTTGTTTAATCAAGGCATTGCCAATTCACGCTTTCAATTCAGCCCTGCACAAGGCACTTATTTTCAAAATTTAGATTACAGCAATATCCGCCCTGACTTAAATGCTGTCAATATGTGCCATTTTCTAGCCGAGCAGCATGGCATTGTCGGTATTCCTGTGTCTGCATTTTATCAAACCCCGCCCGATGATTTACGTTTAATCCGTTTCTGCTTTGCTAAAAAAACTGAAACCTTGTTGCGTGCAGGTGAAATTTTATCAGCAATTTAAGCGGCAAAGCGCCACTAAAACGGCACTGAGTTACTGAAAAGCTAAGGCTTTTTATAACTCAATCATGCTAATGTGAAATTTCAAACAACCGCATATTGAAGCGCAGGATTTGGCATGGCAAGACCTCAGGCACTGGTCGATCACCCTCAACTTTGGAAAACCTTTTTGGTGTTTCTATTACCACTGATTGCCACCAATATTTTGCAAAATCTTTCAGGTACCATTAATACGATTTTTGTCGGGCAAATGCTGGGGGTAGAAGCCATTGCTGCGGTGTCGGTATTTTTTCCCATTATTTTTTGCCTCATGGCCTTTGTAATTGGACTTTCAGCAGGCTCGACTGTGTTGGTTGGCCAAGCATGGGGAGCGCAAAATGTTGAAAAAGTGCGTTGTATTGTCGGTTCGACTTTATTTATGACACTGATTGGCGGCAGTTTGTTTGCCTGTTTAGGGGTGATTTTTGCCGAGCAAATTTTAAGATTATTGGGTACAGATCCCAAAGTGATGCATCTATCCCTGCCGTATGTGCAATGGATGTTGGCAGGCAGCCCATTGTTGTTTGTGTATATTATTTATACCTCAATTTTACGTGGAGTGGGCGATAGCCTTACGCCGCTCATTGCCCTGAGTTTAACCAGTTTAATGGGCTTAGTGATTACTCCCATCCTGATTGCAGGTTATTTTGGCTTTCCTCGCTTAGGCATTATTGCCCCTGCAATTGCCACCATTATGGGCTATCTGGCTGTTTTAATTTTTTTGGTGATTTACCTAAATAAAAAGAACCATCCCCTAAAAATGGATAGGCATCTGCTACGTCAAATTCGGCATCAACCCAATTTAAGCAAAGTGATTTTACGCTTGGGCATTCCTACTGGCTTACAAATGGTCACTACCTCTATGGCAGGTTTAGTGATTGTTGGTTTGGTCAATCGACACGGTGCTGAAGCCACTGCCGCCTATGGTGCAGTCAATCAAGTGTTGAACTATATTCAATTTCCTGCGCTGTCCATTGCAATAGCTGCTTCAATTTTTGCAGCACAAGCCATTGGAGCAGGCAAAGCCGAATTGCTGGCCAAAGTGACCCGCACTGCCTTGGGCATGAATCTGCTAATTACAGGTATTTTAGTTACCTTGGGTTATTTATTTTCTAAATATCTGATGGCGCTGTTTATTACCGATCCGGCAGTGGTGGTACTGGGTCAGCAGCTCTTATTTATTGTGCTATGGGCCATTTTATTTTTTGGTGCCAGTGCAATTTTTGCCTCTATTATGCGTGCCAGTGGTACGGTCAATGTGCCAATGATCATCAATATTTTAGCGATTGTTTTAATTGAAGTGCCGTGTGCTTATTTCTTCAGTCAGTGGTGGGGCTTGCAAGGAATTTGGTATGCCTATGCCTTGGCATTTGTGAGTCTGTGCATCGGTCAGGGTGCGTATTATCAATTTGTCTGGAAGAAAAAAACCATTCAGGTTTTGGTCTGAATGGTCTGTTATATTTGTAAGTTAGATTAACCGCGTTTCTTGCCCAACTTAGTCGCCCATGCGGTAACTTTCTGATAACCCGTTGGAACAATACGCTGGATTAAATCCAAAGTTTTAGCATCATTACCAATCAATAAACGGCGCTTGTCTTTTTGTACCGCTTCTAAAATTTGGCGCGCCGCTTCTTCAGGCGGGCAACGTAATAATTTATTAAATGCACGTGCCGATTTTTCAGGATTCATACCCAAAGTGCGTATGCTGTCGTTCATTTTGGCGTTGTTGGCAATATTGGTGCGAATCCCGCCTGGATGCACGCTCAACGCACTCACACCACAATTTTCCAAATCCAATTCCTGACGCAAAGACTCGGTAAAACCGCGCACCGCAAATTTGGTTGCGTTATAAGCCGACTGCGTTGGCTGTGCAGTTAAACCAAATAAACTGGAAATGTTAATGATATGACCATCTCCCGTTTGTTTGATGAAAGGCAAAAATTCTTTGGTGCCATAGACCACACCCCAGAAATTAATACCAACAATCCACTCCAACTCTTCGTAACTTGCACCTTCTACGGTAGAACCCAATGCCACGCCTGCATTATTAAAAATCATATTGACCGAGCCGTGGTCTCGCACAGTTTCAGCTGCCCATTCGCGCATTTGTTCTAATTGAGAAACATCCACCTTTTTAATGGTCACGCGCACATTACTGTCTTTGAGTAAATCTACTGTTTGCGCCAAACCTTGTTCATTCACATCACTGAGCGATAAATGACAGCCTTGCTTCGCCAATAGAACAGCCAATTGCTGCCCAATACCCGAGCCTGCGCCTGTAATTGCGGCAACTTTATTTTTAAAATTTTTCATGTGATTTCCTTGAGTATGTGGCGTGCACAGTTCAGACCTGCTTGTTGTTTTGTAGGGCTGTGCGATGCGCTGTGGTTTAAATATAATTTTGACAATAGGTATTGTCAATATAGACTAGTAGGAATATCGCATATGAATCTGAAATCATAGGTTTAACAGATAATTATTGCTAATATAAAGCCTGCTTACGGTTCGTATTTGGCTTAACTGAACAGGACAGAACGACTGCCCATGACTGCACAAACAGAAAAAACTACCCAGAAATCACCAAAAGAACGACAGTTTAAAGGCTTATCTTTAACTGAGCGCAAACAGGTACGTCGTGAAAAATTGATTGAGGCCGGTATTCAAGCCTATGGGACGCATGGCTTTTTTGCCGTGACCGTAAAAGATATATGTACCGAAGCTAAACTGACCGAGCGCTATTTCTACGAATCTTTTAAAAAAAGCGAAGAACTGTTTCAGACCATTTTTTTAAAACTGATTGATGAGTTACAGCAAAATGTCATGCAAGCCATTATGCAAGCTTCGGCGGATCCCAAAAAAATGATTGATGCAGGACTAACGGCTTTACTAACTACGCTAAAAAACAACCCACAAATGGCGCGTATTATTTATATTGATGCCATGCTGGTGCAAGAACTACATAACCAAGCCACTATTCACGAAACTATGTCACGTTTTGACCGCATGATTCAGGCCTTTGTCATGCTGATGATGCCGCATTTAGACCGCCCCAACCGTGAGATTTCATTGGTGGCAACTGGTTTAAATGGTTACGTCACCCAAATTGCGATTCGCTGGGTGATGAGCGATTTCAAACAATCTATGGAAGATGTGCTGTCTTCTTGCCGTATTGTATTTTTATCGTTATTACAGACCTTTTCGGAAAAAGAGCAAGCTTTTGTGAAAGATTCTTCGACATTGTCATAAAACTGAAAAATATTCATAATATTTTTCAAATTCATTATTTTACTTTTACTGAATCTATTCAGATTTTTCATCAAATCGACACTAATTTGTCACAAATTATTGCAAATATAGCTCAATTAACCCTTTCTGCAATGATACTGTCATAATTAATCTTTGTAATAAGCCTGTCATAAATAAAACGGCCCACCGTTAACATCTATAGGATATTGCGTTGTGAAAGATGACTACATTTTAATCGTCGATGACGAACTTCCAATTCGGGAGATGATCCATACCTCTTTAGATATGGCAGGCTTTCAGTGCTTACAAGCAGAAGATGCAAAACAAGCTCATCAGATGATTGTCGATCAACGTCCAGCGCTTATCTTGCTTGATTGGATGATGCCAGGCGGTGTCAGCGGTGTAGACTTGTGTCGTCGTCTAAAACGCGATGACAACCTTGCCGAAATTCCTGTGATTATGCTCACTGCACGTGGCGAAGAAGATCACAAAGTTCAAGGTTTGGATGCAGGCGCGGACGACTACATGACCAAGCCGTTCTCGACCCGTGAACTGGTGTCGCGAATTAAAGCCGTCTTGCGTCGTGCCAATGCTCTAAGCGGTGAAAAAACCATTGATGCCAACGGTTTAATTTTGGACCCAGTTAGCCAGCGTGTCAGTTTTGGCGACAATATTTTAGAAATGGGGCCAACCGAATATCGTTTATTGGCGTTCTTCATGACGCACCCAGAGCGCGCTTACACCCGTGCGCAATTGCTTGACCAAGTTTGGGGCGGCAATGTATATATTGAAGACCGAACTATTGATGTGCATATTCGTCGTTTACGTAAAGTCTTGGAACCGTATGCTGTAGACCGTTTTGTTCAAACGGTACGTGGTACCGGTTATCGCTTCTCGACACGTGCGGATGTTGCTCTAGGCTAAAATTATTTTATGTACGAACCTTACCCAGTCCCTGAACTCGCCCGTGACATCAAACAAGTTCGTTACAGCAGTTTATGGACTTTTGCCAAACAAGATTTTCGTTTATTGGCCTTTTTCCTGATTATTGCAAGCTTGATTGGTTTTGGGATTGGGTATTTTTGGATTTGTATTAGCCTCGCCTTTTTGCTGTTTTTTCTTCAGCAAATGCGTTCGCTCTATTTAGTCAATGATTGGATTTCCAATCGTCCTTATGATGTACCGCCGAATCTACATGGTATTTGGGGCGCATTACTGTTCAATGTTTATCGCTCACAACGTCAGGAACGTATAGTTCAGGCCGAAATGGTCGGGTTGATTGATCGTGCCCAGTCTTCATTGGTGGCATTAGATGAAGCCGTGATGCTGATTGATGAAAATCATCAGATTGAATGGTGGAACCCTGCTGCAGAAAAACTGTTAGGTATTCAGCCTTTAGACCGTGGACGCAACATCCTGACTATTTTGCGCCAGCCTAGTTTTATTGAATATTTTAATCATATTGACCAAGCACCTGACGGTTTAAAAATGAAATCGAGTGTCCATGAAGGGCAATATGTACACATCAAAATGACTCAGTTTGGTGGCGATAGCCGTTTGTTATTTGCTTACGACATGACGCGTATGCATAACCTAGAACAAATGCGTAAAGACTTTGTAGATAACATTTCACACGAATTACGTACGCCACTAACCGTGCTGAGTGGTTATATCGAAACCTTTACCGATCAGGATGATATTAACCCGCGTTGGAAACGTGCTTTTGAGCAAATGCAGTCACAAACCCGACGCATGAATGCTTTAGTGAATGACCTTCTGCTATTGTCACGTCTTGAAAATGAAAAAACCATCGCCAAAAATCAAATCATTGAAATGCCAAGTTTAATGAATCAATTATTTGACGATGCACATGCCTATAACGTCGATTATGGACATACGCTCAACTTAAATATTGACAGTCATTATGATCTGATTGGTTCAGATGTAGAACTGGCTAGCGCCTTTAGCAACCTAATCACCAATGCAATTAAATACACCCCAAAAGGCGGGACGGTTACCATTGGCTGGCATGATGATGGCAATCAAGGCTATTTTACTGTGGAAGATACAGGCATCGGGATTGATCCGAAACACTTACCACGCTTAACCGAACGCTTTTATCGTGTAGACAGCGCGCGTAGCCGACAAACAGGCGGCACAGGTTTAGGTTTAGCAATTGTGAAGCACGTTTTAATGCAGCACAATGCACACTTAGAAGTCGAATCTAAAGAAAATCAAGGCTCTATATTCAAAGCTGTGTTCCCGAAAGAGCGTTTGTATTACGAAAGTTAAGCGCTGATTTGGATACAACACCCAACAAATTACAAAGTTAAAAATAAAAAACGCTAAATTATTTTGGCGTTTTTTTATTTCTCAATTCATCAGATTTTATTCAGCGGAAACGATATGCCCCAAGGCTCTCCCCATTTCCACCACAGAATTGGCCTTGAATTCAACATCCCACTGCATTTTATTTTCTTCAAACAAAACAATCGCGGTTGAACCCAAATAAAAACGTCCTAATTCTGCACCTTTTTCAAGGAATAACTGGTGCTGATTCAACTCCAAACGCCCTGATGGTTTCACTTTACCTGTCGCCACGGTTTCAATGCCCGCAACAATCATGGCACCCACCAAAACCACCGCCATACGGCCCAGTTCCGTGTCAAACAAACATACCATGCGCTCATTGCGGGCAAATAAACCCGGAATATTTTCGGCTGTGGTTTGATTGACAGAAAACAACTCGCCCGGCACATATAAAGTTTCGGTGAGTGTGCCTGCAAAAGGCATGTGGACACGGTGATAATCTCGCGGAGATAAATACACGGTTGCAAACTGACCATTTTTAAATGGTTCAGCCAGTTGCGGGTCGGCAATTAAGTTTTCAACAGTAAATTGCTGACCTTTGGCCTGAAAAACTGCCCCATCTTCAATTTTACCTAGCTGCGAAATCGCCCCATCTGCAGGCGATACAATGCTGTTCGGATTGCTGTCAATTTCCCGCACACCCTGCTTTAAAGAACGGGTAAAAAACTCATTAAAAGATTTATATTTCAAGGCATTGCTTTGCTCTGCCAAAGACATATCAATGCCGTATTGCGCCTTGAATGCAGTAATCACCGCATTTTTTAGCACAGGATGCTCACTGGCTGCAAGTTTGCCCACAACACGTGATAATTGATGTTGTGGCACAACGCGTTGTGCCTGAATGAAAATTTGTTTTTTTAAACGTGATGTGAGGCTCAAGACGGCAACTCTCCAGTAATAACAGGACTGTCAGGGCGGTTGCCCCATTCACTCCACGCACCATCATAGGCCTGAATTTTCCAACCCAATAAACGCCCTAAAATGTAGGCCAAACCTGAACGGTGATGTGACTGACAATACACCACTACAGGTTCGTTTAAATTGAATCCGAGTTGTTCCAGACGCTGTCGTGTGCGTTCTAAGGGATGCAATTTTAAATGATTTTCACGATTAAGGGCAGTACTCCATTCAAAATGCAATGCTCCCGGAATGTGACCGCCGCGTCGTGCAGCCAAACGCAGCCCTGTATATTCATCTGTGGTGCGGCAATCCCAAAGTTGCACCGACTGGTTTTGGCACTTTTCTAATAGCTCATCATATTGAATTCGATACTGATTTTTCTCGACAACAGGAACGAGACTGCTCACAGGAGTCAGTGGTTCAACCTCCGAAGTGGTGGGAAAACCTGCTGCCAACCATGCGTGAATCCCACCATTCAGTAAACTGGTATTTTCAAAGCCCAAACAGTGCAAATTCCAAATCAGACGCCCTGCCCATGCACCACCTTCATCATCATAGGCGACCACATGATGTTCAGGAGAAATATTCAAATACTGAATCAAGTCTTGTAAAGCCTCAGGTTCAGGCAATAGACCCGACGTATGTTCATCCTGACGTAGCAACATGCTCGGTTTGAGCTGTAAAGCATGCGGAAGATGCAATTGCTCGTACACCGAATTGCGGCTCAAATCGACAATGCGCAATTTTTCATGCCCTAAAAAGGGAACTAAATCTTCTGCTTCAATCAGCAGTCCAAAATTGAATGGAGATGTGCTCATTTTTATGCGGTTCAGTCTGTTTAGCAATCAACTTTAACTTAGTATAGGTCATTTTTGATGGCATGCTGTTTTTTTCATAACTTTCGCAGAATTTTAACAATCACATGATTTAATCTAGAAAAAAACCGAAGATTTTCTTCGGTTTCTTGAATGAGTTAAGTTTTTAAAGAGGGGTTTGTACTTCAAAAACTTGGCGTAAATATGCAAGGAAAGTGTCATTATCGGTCATGGTTTTACCCGGACTATCGGACAATTTTGCCACCGACTGACCATTACATTCCACCAATTTCAACACAATATTCAGCGCAGTTTGCCCCATATCATTGGTTAAGTTGGTACCAATCCCAAAACTAACCTGAAAACGGTCTTTAAAATACTGATGTAAAGCCCACGCTTTTTCGACATTTAAGCCATCACTGAAAGTCAGCATTTTAGTTTTACTGTCAATTTTCAGCTTTTTATAGTGCCCATAAGCTTTATCGCCCCACACATATGGGTCGCCACTGTCATGTCGTAAGCCATCAAACAACTTGGCAAAATACAGATCAAAGTCACGCAGGAAAGCATCCATTCCAACCACATCGGTCAAGGCAATGCCTAAATCCCCCCGATATTCCTGCACCCAAGTTTCTAGCGCGGCTTTTTGGAAGTCACGTAAACGCACATCTAGCGCTTGAAATGCCTGTAAAAACTCATGTGCCATGGTCCCAATTGGGGTAATGCCTAATTCTTTAGCCAGCAGCACGTTACTGGTGCCACGAAACACCTCTGGTACAGCTTGATGAAGGGCCGTAATCACGTGTTTTTGCCATGCAAAACTATAACGGCGGCGTGTACCAAAATCTGAAACCAAAAATGGCGGATCTTCAGCTTGTTGCTGCTGTTGGTAACTTTGAATCAAGGCAATTTTTTGCTGTAAACGGCGCTCGCCTTCTGCCCAGACCCCATCATTGCGAATGCGCTGAAAATACAGTTCATTGACAATTGCCAAGACAAAAATCTCGAACATCATGGCTTGTACCATCGGGCCTTCTACCCGAATATCCAAACGACCTTGTGCATCAATACTGGCGTGAATAAAACGACGTTTGAGCTGAAATAGTTCTAAATAATCGACAAAGTCACTTTTAATAAAGCGTAACTTACGCAAATACTGTAATTCATCTTCTTTAAATTTCAGCTGACACAATTGGTCAAGCTGCGCATTCAACTCAGCTAAAATATCGCTCAGTGGATAAGCGGTATCTTCAAGGTTACGGCAGCGGAATTGATACACACTGTGCGTTTGCGGAAATTTATGCAGCACCACCTGTAACATGGTGAATTTATATAAATCAGTATCGAGCAGAGATTGAATAATGGGGGGCATAGGGATCATCATTTCGTGGTACTTCTTGCATTAAAGCATACTTTATTCAGCAAAAAAGGCTTTTATCGACAATCTTATTACAGCTTTGCTGAAGTGCAGCCTTCCCATGACATTTTATATCTCTTCGTACAACAGCAGTTCTGGTACTTACATGATTGATGTTAATGCACGCCAAAGTGCCTGAGTTTGCTACAATCTGCAGCCGTCCCCACACTGAGAAAATTAGTCCCCCATGCGTGCATTATTACAACGAGTTCTTGAAGCCAAAGTCGTGGTCGATGGTGAAATCACTGGCGAGATTCAACAGGGTATTTTGGTGTTTTTGGGCTTAAGCAAAGACGATAATTTTGAGAAAGGCAAAAAGCTGATTGATAAAATTTTAAAATATCGTTTTTTTGATGATGAACAAGGCAAAATGGGTTGGAATGTCAGTCAGGCCAATGGCGGTGTGTTATTGGTTTCACAATTTACTCTAATGGCTCAGACCCAAAAAGGTTTACGTCCTGATTTTGGCCCTGCGATGCCACCAAACGAAGCAAAAGCCCTCTATGAACAATTGGTGGACTACGCCAAAAGTCAGTTTGATCAAGTAGAAACGGGTATTTTTGCTGCTGATATGAAAGTGCATTTGGTAAACGATGGGCCTGTGACTTTTTGTTTGGAAGTTGACTAACTAAAAATAGAGCTCTCAAATGAGAGCTCTAAACTTACTTTATAAAGTAGTGATATATTTAGCGCGGTTCATGATATCAACTGGAACATCTTTCACTAACATTACAGTTAAACTTTGTTTAGATTTATTTTGAGCAGTTTGTGATTGAGTTGAATCAAGTACTGCATTTACATCTTTTGGCGAAAGCGTATACATTGCACCTGTTGCAGGATCGATAATAAGCAATCCAATTAAACCGCCAAAAATAATATTAGCGATATACCAACCGTTCACATTAGCAGTTACTTGAATTTTCTTTGGCTGATATCCATCTTTAGTAAAAGTTACTTCATAACTAGCTGGCTGAAAGAAGCCATTACCACGTTTTAAAGTAACAGTAGCTGGAGTAGAACCTGTATGGATTTTTTCACCAGCTTTATTTGTAATGCTGATATTTGCTGTATCAGGTACTGATTTAAAAGTTAATGTTTGTGTAGAACCAGAAAAAATACTTGCACAACCTGTAAATGTAAGAGTTGTTGCAATTATTGATGCTGTAAATAGTTTTTTCATAATAATGCCCCCTTTAAAGCGGGTGCATTATTATGAATAATTCAAAATATTTCAATAAGTTTGAATTCATTTACCCGTTTTTTGTTGAATAAACTGGCGCGCCATTTTGATTTTTTCTTTCACAGGTTTTGGCAGTTTAGGTGGAATCAACTTCGCTGCTTGGTTAAACCACACCAATAAGCCAAAATCACCTTCCATTTTAATGCTGCCGTTTTGCATGCCTGTCATAAACGCAGTTGGATCGCCTTTCATTAAGGTTTTTACACCTTGCTCACTGTCTGCAAACTGCAAAATAAAATCCGCTTTTTCTGCATCACCTGCCACAGTATCAATATGTCCATTGTTGACAATAATTTGACGCGCCATGCCTAAATCTGTGCCAATCTGAATGCGGAACTGACGCTCATGCACCAATTCAATAAATTTTGGACTGGTACGTGCCAGCTGTTTCATACGCAATGCCAAGCCTGCCACAAGCAGGTCAAGTGGATCGGTACTGACATCAACCAAAGGTAGTTTGATCACAGGAATTGCAGAAAGTTTCATGACCGAGAAGCCTATTGTAATTGTTGGATAATCAATAGACTTATCCTATCACAACTCCTGCTTTTTACAGCAAAGCTTTGTATAACAATCTTTAGCAGGGTTTAAAATTTTGTCGCTGTTTGAATGATGCAAACTACCGTGCGAATAAAGTAAAAAAGATGCAAACCAGTTGCATCTTATTTAAAGTTTTTGAATTGAGTCTGTATGATTTAGCGGCTTGAACACTGCTGATGATCGTCTTCATACACAGGAGTATGTTCGATACAGCGACGTTTTGCCAAAGCACGCTCTGCCCGTCGATCTTCTCGTAATAATAATAAAGTCACCATAGTCATCGCCAAGAAAATTGCTGACAAGTAACTGTAGGTAATGGGCAGATCAAATACGCTTTGCACACTGTAGCGTACCACTTCCAATAAACCCCAAAATACCATACCTGCCAACATAAAGTTTAACCAGCGACGATAAGGCGAAAAGAAAACAGCAATCAACGCAGCTGCGACGAGGCTTAAGCCTACAATGGTCGCTAAATTCGCTGTTAGCATAAAAACCTCCGTCTAAAGATGCAGCCTCTTTTTGAATTGGTCTGCAACTTCAAATACCGTTTAAATAAATAATGGATGTCGATTTAAATTCTATGTATGCATTATGCTGCGTTTTCTAGATAAAAAAAGACTTGTATTTTTATAAAGCGACACACCTTGTCGCAATATTATATTGTCATTACATTTTTTAAATTTTGTAGTTTTCGGGAAGCTAAGCTAGCCCTTTATTCGCGTGTCATTACAAAAAAACACCTTAATTTTTTGCCTAAAAAAATATTTTTTTCCTTCTGTGCTGTTGCGTTTTTTATCGACAGTGTCTGTTGACCGTTCATCGTTATCTGCTGATTATACAAACAAAAAAAGCAGCATAACTGCTGCTTTTTTTCATTAAATTATCATATTAGGCACGGTTCAAATCTTTGTCATGCACGCCTAATAAGTACAGCACACCATCTAAGCCCACACTTGAAATGGCTTGATTGGCGTTTTGACGTACCAATGGCTTAGCACGGAATGCCACACCTAAACCTGCTATAGAAAGCATTGGTAAGTCGTTCGCCCCATCGCCCACCGCTATGGCTTGTTCCAAAGAAATCCCCATTTTGTCTGCCAGTTCGCGCAGCAATAATGCCTTACGCGCGCCATCTACAATGTGACCTTTTACTTCGCCTGTGACCACGCCATTTTCTACATCTAGAATGTTGGCATGCACTTCATCAATCCCCAATTTTTCCTGTAGATATTCTGCGAAATACTGGAAACCACCCGACAAAATTGCTGTGCGATAACCTAAGGATTTCAGAGTTGAAATCAGGCGTTCTGCACCTTCGGTCACGGTCAGACGTTCAGCAATTTTAGGCAGTACCGCAGCGTCTAAACCTTTGAGCAATGCTACACGCGCGCGGAAACTTTGCTGAAAATCCAGTTCACCCTGCATGGCACGTTCGGTAATTTCCGCCACCTGATCACCCACACCTGCCTCAATTGCCAACTCATCAATCACTTCTTGTTCAATGAGCGTCGAGTCCATGTCAAAACATACCAAACGGCGGTTACGACGATAGGCATTGTCTTCCTGTACCGCGACATCCACACTCAGTTCATTCGACAGGCTTAAACATGCAGCACGCATAGCAACTGCATCTAGCATTTGCCCACTTAATCCAAACTGAATACAGGCACGTTTAGGTTCGTCTTCAGTTGTATTAAGCTGCGGACGACCCGACAAACGGGTCACGGTTTCAATGTTAAAACCTTGGCTAGATACAATATGTGTGACCGCCTGTAAATGTGAGGCATTCAGCTCTGGCGCCAGTGCAGTCACGATATAACGGGTGCGACCGCCTTCTTTGACCCATTGCTCATATTCAGTTGCAGAGATTGGTTTAAAACGCACAGTTAAGCCAATATCATGTGCTAAAATCAGCATCTCCTTCATGGCTAAAGCAGTTGCAGTCTGGTCTTCTGATGCAACAACAATACCTAAAGTCAGTTGATTATGAATAACAGCTTGGCCAACATCTAAGATTTGTAAGGAATGAGCGGACAATACCTGCATTAATCGAGTAAACTGATTAGGTTGGTCAGGTCCTAAAAATGATATAAGAATGATTTCTCGCATGAATTGACTCGGGTCTGAGCTACAACTATTGTGAGAATCATAATCTAAATTGAATATAAATGCCTTGGAAGTTTTACCTTGAATGCGCCTAGACAAGGGCTATTTGCTAGCCTATTGATTGTAAGTTTTGCTTTTCACACCTTTTTATTGGTGCTTGCAACAACACACCAATTAAATGAAAACCGCGCCAATCAGGGGCAGTTAATGACCAGCCAACTGGTCACAGACAGCCTTTCTGAGCTGGAACCTGCTAATACAGTATCACTGGCATTATTGGTAAATCGTTATGCCACCAATCCAAGCATTGCTTCTATTCGTATTTTAGATGCGAAAAATCAGGTCTTGGCGACAGGTGGACAGTCACGTACCCGTGAAGGTGAAGTCTTTGTCCGCGATGCGATCGTCAATGAAAAGAAAGTCGGTACCATTGAAATTACCTTAATTCAGCCAAGTATTGGTGAAATTCTGCGTACCCAATGGTTAGCAATACTTTTATCATTACTGGTTCATGGTTTGTTATGGTTGGCTTATCGCGCGATTGCCCGTCCAAGCCGTAGTGAATATTTGGCACGCATTAATAATGAATCTCGCCTCAAACACGAATTACAATTATTGACGCAAGCCCTTGAGCAAGAAAAACATCAAACCGCTTTGGCACTTGCGCAGGCCCAGCAACAACCGAAACCTGTGATGTCGCCTAAAGCAAACAAAGCCATTGAGCAAAGCCAAGATCAGAACAACATTGCGCTGAATATTCAGTTTTATGACCCGAAACAATTATTAGACACAGTCACGCAAAGTGTGTCTGTGCCTTATTTTAGCTTATGTCAGATTTTCCTGAACAAAAGTATTGAACTGTGCGTTCAACACTACAAGTTAAATCGTTCCGATATTCAAACGGTACAGCCATTCCATGAAGATGGCGCAACACTGAGTATTGCAGCCAATACGCCAAATGCAGCAGCCTGTATGGCAATGATTGGCACGGTGTTCCAGTTATTGTCTGAAGTGCTGTATAAGCGTTACCGCGAAGAAAAACGTTTTGTGTTGCAAACTCGCAGTGGTTTATCTACCGCAGTCGAAGCCATGCAGTTATCTGCGGTGCAGGCGGCAGAGCGTTTGGTACATCAATTATCTGCCCGTGAAAATGCAGTGCATTTACCAAATGAACTCTTGGATCAACTGTCTGCGCATTATGAATTGGTGAGTATGCCAAATCCGACCAATGTGCTGATGCGTCATGCCTTTATGGTGAATGGTATGGACAGCCAATCGGCTGAGTTGGCGCAAAGCTTGCGAACTGAAATTCTAAAAGGCAAACATTCAAGAGCTTCTTAAAGCAATCCATGTGATGCTTTGAAAACATAAAACCTGAGTATGCGCACATACTCAGGTTTTTTATATTCGCAGATGCTAGATCACATCCATTTACTGCAGCCCAATTTACACATTCAACTGTTTTTGCTCGACCAAATACATTTGCGCATTGTGTACGGCAGCCTGCCCTACCACAGCAGCTTTCTGCCATTCGCCATTGGCTTGTAGCTCCCACGCATTTTGATTGTCATGCAAATAACTCAGCAAGCCATCTTCCACAATACGCTGTTTAATTTTCTCATCCAAAATAGGGAAGCAGGTTTCCACCCGTGAAAATAAGTTGCGCCCCATCCAGTCTGCGCTGGCACAATACAATTTTTTCGCACTACCATGCTCAAAATAATACACACGGGTATGTTCCAAAAAGCGCCCTACAATCGAACGGACATGAATACGCTCAGACATACCTTTCACTTTTGGAATCAAACAACAAATCGAGCGGATAATTAAATCGACCTGTACTCCTGCCTGCGAAGCGCGATACAAAGCCGTAATTAACTGTGGCTCAGTCAATGCATTGACTTTAATGATAATTCGAGCAGCTTTGCCTGCTTGTGCAAACCCGATTTCTTGTTCAATCAGTTTGAGCAATTCACTGTGCAAGGTAAATGGTGCATGCAGCAAGTTTTTTAATTTTGCTGATCTGCCCATACCAGTGAGTTCCTGAAACACCCGATGCACATCTTCACAAATATCAGGATGTGTGGTCATCAATCCATAGTCGGTGTACATACGCGCATTGCCCGCGTGATAGTTGCCTGTACCCAAATGCACATAGCGCACCAACTGGTCTTGCTCACGACGCACAATCAAAATCATTTTGGCATGGGTTTTATAATCCACAATGCCATACACCACCACCGCGCCTGCCTCTTGTAAGACGTTAGCAACCATAATATTGGATTCTTCATCAAAACGTGCGCGCAGCTCAATCACGGCAGTGACTTCTTTACCATTGCGCGCGGCTTCTGCCAGTACCTGCACAATTTCAGAATCTGGGCCACTGCGATACAGCGTTTGCTTAATCGCCAACACATTTGGGTCTTTCGCCGCTTCTTTGAGTAAATTAATCACGGGCTGAAAAGAGTCAAATGGATGATGCAGTAACACATCCTGCTTTTTCAAAATCTCAAACATCGGCTTTTGCTTGCGAAATATTTTAGGAATCACAGGTGCAAAAGGGGCATATTTCAATTCAGGTCGGTCAAAACTACTGGTCAGACGCGACAGATTAATCGGCCCGCTAATCCGATATAGCTGCTGTTCATCTAAATCAAACTCGCTGAGCAAATAATCAATAATATCTTGCGGGCAATCATCTTCAATTTCTAAACGTACTGCACGCCCAAAACGACGTGAGGATAGTTCATCTTTTAAGGCGACTGCCAAATCATCAACATCTTCGGCCAAAATCAGGTCGGCATTGCGGGTCACCCGAAACGCATAGCAACCTGTGGCTTTCATGCCTGGGAATAGATCATTGATATGTTGTTGAATAATCGCAGTCAGGAAAATGTGTTCTGTTGCACTGCCTGCCACTTCTTTTGGCAAATTGATTAAACGTGGCAAGGAGCGTGGCGCAGGCACAATCGCCATTTCAATTTCACGGCCAAAGGCATCTTTGCCTTGTAAGCTGACAATAAAATTCAGACTTTTATTGACCAAACGTGGAAATGGATGCGATGGGTCAAGGCTGATTGGCGTTAAAACAGGCTGTACCTGACGGGCAAAATAATCGGCAATCCACGCTTTATGTTTATCCAAAATGTCATGATATTGAATAAAGTGAATTCCTAAACTTTGCAGCTGCGGCAAAATGGCATAGTTTAAGGTGTCGTATTGCTGCTTCACCGCCTGATGCACTTTATCAGACAGTTCTGCCAAGACCTGTTCGGTCGGAATGGCATCTGGGGTACGGGTAATGGCATTCAAATCGAGCTGCTTCATTAGCCCAGCGACTCGAATCTCAAAAAACTCATCTAAATTACGTGAAAAAATAATTAAAAAGTTCAACCGTTCTAAAATAGGTAAATCAGGGTCTAATGCTTGCGCCAAAACCCGACGGTTAAACTCAATTAAGGAAAGTTCACGATTAAAATAAGTATCAGATGAATGCTGAATGTGTTCCATATCTTCTCTATGCTGCTTTGGGACAGTCTGCTTATTTCGCCTCTGTGCAGGCATGGTAGGTAGAGATTATGACAATCATGTTACAACCACAGTTAGTTGCAGAATATTTCGTTAGGATAAGGTCAATCTAAAAATTTGATTTTGTATGTTTTATCTTACATTCAATACATTTTTATAGCAAAACAGCACTTTTAGTGACTTCTTTTATCTTAAACCATGTATCTGACATTAATTTAAAATATCTGCACTTTGAATCCGCTGCACACCATGTGCCAGCATTTGTTGCCATGCTTGTTCTAAAGAGCCATTTAAATCAATCGCTTTGGTGGCATCTTCAATCACGTAGGTACTAAAACCCAACTCACAGGCATCTATCGCTGTCCAAGCCACACAAAAGTCGGTAGCTATGCCCACAATATAAACTGTATCAATTTCACGGGCTTTTAAATAGGCCGCCAAACCTGTGGTGGTTTTGCGGTCTGCTTCCATAAAGGCAGAATAACTGTCTATTTGCTCATGGAAACCTTTGCGAATAATCAATTGTGCTTTAGACAAATCTAGGTCTGGGTGTAATTCGGCATCGAGTGTGCCCTGTACACAATGTACAGGCCACAACACTTGCTCGCCATAACTGAGTTGAATTTGCTCATAGTCCTGTTTGCCTGCATGATTGGCAGCAAAGGACACATGCGTTGCAGGATGCCAGTCTTGGGTGATCACAATGTTCTGAAACACACGCCCCAGCGCATTAATGCAGGGAATAATTTGATCAGCATCAGCAACCGCCAAATTACCTCCAGGACAAAAACCATTTTGCACATCGACCACAATTAAGGCACTATTCAGCTGCTGCATGCTGTTTCCTTTCCCATCCTAAATGCTGCTCTCAGCATAGCTGAAATTTAAGTCTGAGTGGTTTCACTTTGATAAAAATAAAAAGAACCATTTTCAGCACAATGTTGATAGCTCTGTAGCTGCAACAATAAATGCCTTACAAAACGTGGATAGATTTTGGCTTTGCGTGCAGTGGCAGCATGAAAATAAAAATAAGGCAGTGGATGCCGAGTTAAATAAGTGACCAAATGCTGTCGGGTTAAACGCATCACCTGAAAGGCATCAATACCTGCGTTGACATCTTCATAAGTGGCTTGATCGGCAAATGCCAACCATGCGTTTTGTTTTGGAGAAGTTCTTGCTGCACGAAAACGGCGTTTCAATTCTAAAACAAATTCATATTCAATCAGATACAGCGAAAATTGTTGTTGATTCAACTGAAATTCTGCAATTAATTTTTTCTGCTTCAAATAATGCTCTTATCTTTACTGTTTTTTAGGTCTTATTATACCCTGCTTGCGTCATTGCCACCCAATAAATTAAGCAGCTTTGCGACAGTACTTGTCACACTTCATTCAAGTATTTTTGCTAAAAAATCAGCGATCAACATACAAAAAAAATAGCCTGCAGATGCAGGCTATTTGGTCTTTCAACTGTTCTCATCTTTTAAACAGTTGGAATACGACGTAGCAATAACCCACATCATCAAGGGAATCACAATAAATGGCAATAAACCACCCAAATAAATTGCGCAGCAAAATAGACTTCTTGCGTTAGTCAAATTTTAAGCAGTCAAAAGCTATATTTTATAAGGTTTTAGCCAATTCAAAAATTAGATAAAACTATACTTTCGCAAGAGGTCTAATATAGCGAAAAAAATAATTCAGCTGCGTTTCTATCATTTTTTAAAAACACTACTATTTAGCTAGAAATTCTCACTATTTAAGAAGCCTGCATGATGTAGAGTAGACTTAAAAAGATATTAATCCTGGAAAGAAAAAATAAAAATATTCCAATTAAAACAATTAGATATAATCAACACAAGCTCTGAATTGAGCGTTTTTTATATAAACATTCCGTATTCAGCATTGTATTTCAAACTTAAGGCTAATAAAGCGCTGATGACCGCTGCGCTATACGGGTGAAATTTTGGGCATCAAGGATGATGGTTATTATTTTAAAGAACAAGCATCTAATCCTAAAATATTAAATTAGACAAAGTTTATGATTGCTTTGACGAAAGCATATTGTTCTGACACACTGAATCAGTCATAATTTAGCTAAGCATTATTTAATCAATTTGATTGAATTTTGACCCAAATCAAAATACTGCAACCATCCACATCTACTTTTCTACACCTCTGTGGATGGAAAAATAGGATCTTTTAAAAAAATGACTCAGCAAGCACAGACCATTCAAGGCTCAATTGTCGCAATTGTCACCCCAATGTTAGAAGATGGCAGCGTAGATTGGAAAGGTCTCGAGAAGCTGGTTGAGTGGCACATAGAACAAGGCACCAACAGTATTGTTGCTGTGGGTACAACAGGTGAAGCATCGACCTTAAGTATGGAAGAGCACACCAAAGTGATCGCAGAAATTATTCGCGTCGCAAATAAGCGTATTCCTGTCATTGCTGGTACTGGTGCAAACTCAACGCATGAAGCCATCGAACTGACCAAAGAAGCACAACAATTGGGCGCAGATGCAGCCTTATTAGTGACGCCTTATTATAATAAGCCAACGCAGGAAGGTTTATACCAGCACTATAAAGCAATTGCAGAAGCAGTTGATTTACCTATCATTTTATATAATGTACCAGGTCGTACTGGTGTAGATATGTCAAATGAAACGGTCATCCGTCTCGCTGACATCCCCAATATTGTAGGCGTAAAAGACGCAACGGGCGATGTGCCACGTGGTCAGCAATTATTGGCTGGCTTGGCAGGCAAAAACATGGTGGTGTACTCAGGCGATGACGCTACGGCATATCAATTGATGCTGCACGGTGCAAAAGGCAATATTTCTGTAACTGCCAATGTTGCACCAAAAGCCATGAGCCAAGTTTGCGCGGCTGCAATCGCAGGTGATGCTGCAGGTGCAGAGCAACAAAACAGTGCGATTGCAAATTTACACAATATTCTATTTTGTGAATCGAACCCAATTCCTGTGAAATGGGCACTTCATGAAATGGGATTAATTGGTACAGGAATTCGCCTGCCATTAACTCCGCTTGCAGAACAATATCGTGCACCGTTACGCGAAGCCCTTCAGGCTGCGGGTGTCATTCAATAAAAGAGCTTAGTATGATGCAATTACGTTTTGGTTTTATCGCCGCACTTTCAGTATTGAGTTTGGCTGGTTGTAGTTCTCTTGCCATCAATAATGGTTCATTGGACTATAAAGACGCCGCTACTTTAGCACCACTTCAATATCCGGAAGGTTCTGTGGTTCGACCTGCAACACCGTTGTATCCTGCACCAAGCGTTGACCCTTTAGCAACAGCAAATGCACCTAAGCTTGAAAATGCACGTGGCAACCGTTTTGCGATGCCACGTCCTGAAGCCATGCAAGCCAGCAACAACACAGTTCAAGACAGTACGCAAATTGGACGTCCTCAACCTGTAGTTGACGGAAACCAAAATCCGTTGCTCAAAATTGATGGAAATTCTGCTACAATTTGGCAATACACACTTGCCACCCTCAGCAGTCTGAATTACAGCATTGTTGGTCAAAGTAAGAACCGTTACGAGGCAACCATTAAGGTCGATCAACAGATTTATGTCTTAAGATTGACCTCTGTCGGTTCGAGCAACAACCTAGCCGTGTTCAATGCCGATAACAGCTTTGCAGATCAAGAAAAAGCTGCAGATCTGTTGGCCCAGATTTACCAAAATTGGCCAGCCTAGCCGTACTAGGCATTTTTTTTGAAAAAGGTTCCCTCATGTTAAAACAAACCTTGCTCTATACTGGTAAAGCAAAATCTGTTTATACCACAGACAGTGCAGACCACCTGATTTTAGTCTTTCGTGATGATGCCTCTGCGTTCAATGGCGAAAAAATCGAACAACTAGATCGTAAAGGTAAGGTGAACAACCGTTTTAACGCCTTTATCATGGAAAAATTGGCTGAAGCGGGTATCGAAACTCACTTTGAAAAACTACTTACACCAAACGAAGTATTGGTGAAGAAGTTAGATATGATTCCTGTAGAGTGCGTCATTCGTAACTACGCTGCAGGTTCACTCTGCCGTCGTTTAGGTGTAGAAGAAGGTAAAGAACTAACTCCACCTACCTTTGAATTGTTCTTTAAAGACGATGCGCTTGGCGACCCAATGGTAAACGAATCTCAAGCGATTGCTTTAGGTTGGGCCAATGCTGAACAATTGGCAAAAATGAAAGAATTAACTTACCAAGTCAACGATGTATTAAAAGCATTGTTTGACGCAGGTAACATGATTTTGGTCGACTTCAAACTTGAGTTTGGTGTATTCCACGACCGTATTGTATTGGGTGATGAGTTCTCTCCAGACGGTTGCCGTTTATGGGACAAAGACACCAAGAAAAAACTCGACAAAGACCGTTTCCGTCAAGGTTTAGGCGGTGTGGTTGAAGCTTATGAAGAAGTTGCTGCACGTTTGGGCATCGACTTAGACAATATCTAATTCAAGCTTTTCAATTTTGAAAGCTGAATTGCAAAAACCGAGCAATCTTGCTCGGTTTTTTGTATTTTGCTGTAGACCAAGCAAGGTTTATACACTGAATCTTTGCAAAAAACCAAATCTTTGCCCCATCCACAATACCCAGTCTGTCCGCCTATTTTTAAATTTATCTGAATTTAAATTGTGTATTCTGCAATTCCGTGTATGCTTGTTGTCATACTAGAAAAATATGAAGTTCGTTTTAATCGTCTAAGTCCGTAGTTTTATTTTGTAATCCTTCGTTTGTTCAGATTTTAAGTCGCATCTTTTTCCCAGTAATTCCAAATCTTTTTTAGATTGCAACATATTAAAATTCAGCAGGATATTTCCCTATGTCAAATCCGACAATGAAAGGCACGGTAAAGTGGTTTAACGAAACTAAAGGCTTTGGTTTTATTCAACCAGAATCTGGTCCAGATGTGTTTGCGCATTTCAGCGAAATCGCACACTCAGGCTTCAAAACTTTACACGAAGGTCAGCAAGTTGAATTCAGCATTGCACAAGGTCAAAAAGGCCCGAATGCTGTAAACATCAAACCGCTCTAAGCTTTTGAATGCAGCACTCAAGGCTGCAAACAAATGTAAAAAAAGCTCAAGTTGATTCTTGAGCTTTTTTTATGCCAATATTTTGGGTAAATATCTTTGCATATATACCAAACGACTTAAGATTGAGTCTGCTGCCAACGGCGTTGTTGTAAACGCTCACCTTCTACTTCACGCTTATTGCGTGCCGACTCATACAATTTTGTGTCTTTCAGTTCAGGCGGTAAATAGTCTTGTAACACAAAATGTTCGGGGTAATTGTGTGGATACAAATAATCTACCCCATAACCTTGTTCTTTCATCAGTTTGGTCGGCGCATTACGCAAATGCAGTGGCACAGGCAAGTTGGCGGTTTTTTCAGCCAAATCCATGGCTTTATTAATTGCCAAATAAGTACTGTTACTTTTGGCACTGGTCGCCAAATATACTGCACATTGTCCTAAAATAATCCGCGCTTCAGGCATACCCAACACTTGTACCGAGCGGAAACATTCGCCTGCCAACAACAAGGCATTCGGGTTGGAGTTGCCAATATCTTCCGAAGCAGCAATCAGCATGCGACGCGCAATAAAAGTGGGATCTTCACCGCCTTTAAGCATACGCGCCATCCAGTACAATGCAGCATCGGGGTCACTGCCACGAATTGACTTAATAAAAGCTGACACCAAATCATAATGTTGCTCGCCCGACTTGTCATAACGGGCAATATTTTGTTGCGCAACCTTGACCACTATCGCGTTGGTGATGATACTTTCTACATCCGGTTCAAAGGTGCTCGCCACCAAATCTAGTAGGTTTAAAGCCTTGCGTGCATCGCCTGCAGCAAACTGAATCAGGGCATCAAATTCTTCAATCTGAATATAACGGTCTTTTAAGAACTGATCTTGCTGAATGGCTTGTATTAGCAAGGTCTGAATTGCATCGGCATCTAAAGCCTTTAAAGTATAGACCTGACAACGTGAGAGCAGTGCGCTATTGACTTCAAAAGATGGATTTTCAGTGGTCGCACCAATTAAGGTGATTTTGCCCTTTTCTACCGCATTTAATAAAGCATCTTGCTGTGACTTATTAAAACGATGAATTTCGTCAATAAACACCACTGGCGTGAGCAAATCGCCGCCTTCGCTAATAATTTCCCGCAGCTCTTTGACGCCAGTATTCAATGCAGAAAGGCTGATAAAGGGGCGATCTACCGCCTGCGCCAACAGCAAAGCAATGGTGGTTTTCCCCACCCCAGGTGGTCCCCAGAAAATAATCGAAGGCAAATGCCCCTGATCAATCATTTGGCGTAACGGCGCTTGCTCACCTAAAAGATGATCTTGACCAATAATTTGCGCTAAATCGCGTGGACGCAAACGCTCAGGCAGTGGAATATGACTCTCTGACATCTTGTTATTTCTATACTTGACTTCAACCTAGTCTACTATGATCTCAAGCTTTGGAGTATTTCTAATCGTACCGATTTATCACTAAAACACGATTCACGGTTTGTTCTACAATATGAATTAACGCACCCAACGCACCACATAATCTTCTATGTCTTCTTCTGCAACATCCAATTCTGAAATACAACGTCCTGCTGCAGATTTTTTGGCTTTAATCACACTTTGGCGTGAACCCGTATTCAAATAATGCCAAGATGGCAAATTTTTGCCCTGTTTTAAACGGCGATAGGCACAGCTTGGCGGCAACCAGTGAATTTTTTCGAGTTTTTCGGGGGTGAGTTGAATGCAATCGGGTACAAAGTCAAAGCGATTGGCATAATCTGAACAACGTGCTGTGTTACAATCCAGTAACTTGCATGCCACTTTGGTATAGGCCACTTCCTGCGTGTCTTCATCTTCTAGTTTGATCAAACAGCATAAACCGCAACCATCGCACAAGGCTTCCCATTCCGCAGCATTTAAGGCATTCAGCAGATAGTTTTTCCAAAATTCAGGTCGTAATTGATCAGACATAGCGCACAGAAAATAACAAAACTGCGTCATTATATCAGCCTTATTTCACCTTGTTGCTTTTGTTTGGTCTTTAAATGAATCAAACACTTAACTCAAACAACTGAACATTTAATACACAAAAACAAAACACTCTACTGTGTTCAGCTCCCTATACTCAATTCAGAAGCAATAAAAACACATGGAGAACAATTATGTTTCGTTGGGCTATAATCTTCGCAGTGATTGCGTTAATCGCGAGTTTACTTGGTTTTGGTGGTGTCGCTGGTTTATCCAAAGACTTTGCCATTATTTTATTGGTGATCGCTGTGATTTTGGCAATTGTTGGTTTCCTCTCTCGCGGAAAAATCTAGTGATCTCGTCTATAAATTTCTAAAAGCAGACATAAAAAAAGAAGGATTTATTCCTTCTTTTTTTATGTCTGCTATTAATGCAGTAAATGCCAATTTGCCCATTTTAAAAATATTTTCTCACATTTATAGGCAGGTTTTGCCCTGTTTTTAAAAATGCGTGCCATATTATTATGCTTTAATCATGGCATTGAAAACGATAAGGAATAAGACATGGCTTTAGCAATTAAAACTCGCGAAATTGAATATACAGCTGCAGACGGCAGCAAATTGATCGGTTATTTTGCTGCACCAGAAGCAGCTCAAGCTGTCGCGGGGGTGATTGTCGCACCTGAATGGTGGGGACGTAACGAATACACCGAACAACGCGCACGTGAATTGGCTGAACATGGTTTTGCAGCCTTAGCAATTGATATGTATGGCGATAAAAAAGTCACCACCACCGCAGCCCAAGCCAATGAGTGGATGATGCAAACTTTTGCAGATGCCGACACAATTGTGACTCGTGCGTCTGCAGCTTTGGACACTTTAGCAGCCCAACCTGAAGTAAATCGCGATAAACTTGCTGCAATTGGTTTCTGTTATGGCGGCAAAGTCGTACTGGATTTGGCTCGTTCTGGTGCAGCATTAAAAGCAGTGGTTACCTTCCACGCCAACCTCAGCCCGAAAGCCCCTGCACAACAAGGTCAGGTACAAGCCGAGATTTTGGTGTTGCATGGTGAGCTAGACAGCATGGTGACTTTAGACGACGTCGCAAGTTTCCGTGAAGAAATGCACGCGGCTCAAGTTGAGCATGAAGTGATTATTTTTGAAGATGCCAAACACGGTTTTAGTAACCCTCAAGCCGATGAACGTGCAAAAGCCAATGGAGTCGATTTAGGCTACAACGCATCGGCAGAGCAGCAAGGTTTAGCGGCAATGTACGAAGTGTTGAATCGTCGTTTAACAGATTAATCTGCTGTTCCCATTACGCAACATATACTCAACGCAAGCCAAGAAAATTTTAAAGAAGAGGATATAACAATGACTGAGCAATGCCCTTATTGCAATTTTGATGATTATGATGTTTTGGCAAAAAATGAATTTGGGGTAATTTTGCCTGAACCGAATGCCCTATCTAAAGGACATTGCGTAATTATTCCAATACGTCATGTGGGTTCTTTTTTTGAAGTCACCGACAAAGAGCGTAAAAGCCTGATGTCTTTATTAGAGTTGGCGCGCAATGAGTTGCAATTGCGTCATCAACCTGCAGGTTTCCATGTTGGTTTTAATGATGGCGATGTATTTGATGCAAAATCTGAGCATTTACACATCCACATTATTCCACGCTATGCAGGTCAGACCTTAAAGCTAGATAACCGTTGGGGCATGAGCGGTCAAATTTAAACCACCACTCGTTTTATCCCAAACTAAGTGAAACCAAACCGAAAGAAGAAGATGCAAGCTCATCTTCTTTTTTTTATGCACCTCATTCCCGTGCCAGTTTGGCTATACTGAGCAGCTATTTTACATATTGGGTTCGCATGACTGCTTTTTCTTTTTCCGATGCTCTCCTCACGTGGTTTGATCAACACGGACGCCATGACCTACCGTGGCAAGTCGCCGATGATCCCTATGCAGTGTGGGTGTCTGAAATTATGCTGCAACAAACTCAGGTCAAAACCGTATTGCAATATTTTGAGCGTTTTTTGCAGCGCTTTCCGACAGTGCAAGATTTAGGACGCGCCACTTGGGATGAAGTTGCACCGTATTGGGCAGGTTTAGGCTATTACGCCCGCGCCCGTAACTTGCATAAAGCAGCCGCAATTGTGGCACAGCAAGGGCATTTCCCAAGCACCTTGGAACAATGGATGGCCTTGCCTGGCATTGGTCGCTCTACAGGCGGTGCTATGATGTCACTGGGTTTACGTCAATACGGCGTCATTATGGATGGCAATGTAAAGCGCGTATTGGCACGCTTTTTTGCTATTGAAGATGATTTATCCAAACCTGTGCATGAACGTGCCATGTGGCAACTGGCAGAGCAGCTTTGCCCTGTCACACGTAACCATGACTACACCCAAGCCATAATGGATTTAGGCGCCACCATTTGTACCCCGAAAAAACCCTTGTGCCTTTATTGTCCTATGCAGCAACACTGCAAAGCCCATCAACAAGGTTTAGAACAAGAGCTGCCGTTTAAAAAACCGAAAAAAGCCGTGCCTGTAAAATCTGCACAGGTGTTGGTGTTGCAATGTGCTGAACAATGGCTCTGGCAACAGCGTCCCAATACCGGACTGTGGGGCGGGCTATGGTGTTTGCCTGTAATTGAAGATAGATTGGCTTTTGAGCAGTTGTGTCAAAGTTTAGGTCTTAAACACGTGCAGCAACGTGCACAAATTTCTCACAGTTTTACCCATTTCACCTGGCAGCTCGAAGCCATTTGTTTTCAGGTCGATGCCGATCTGCAAGAACACCTCGCAATTGAACTGAATGCAGAGTGGTATAGTCCAGAACAAGCCAGTGATTTAGGAATTCCCACTGCCATGAAAAAATTGATCTCGGCAATCAATCTGTGACATAGTCAAGCATCGTGATGAATGAAATTTTTGCTTTCACTGCCATTACAAGGATGTCTTATGTTTCGATGGATTGCTGTCTTAAGCCTGTCACTCTTCACCTTATTGATAGCAGCCTGTAGTTCTGCACCAAAACGTCCCAGTACCCCACTCCCGCCTGCCTTGGTGCAAAAACTCAATCAAATGAGTTTAAAAACCCGCCTGCCCATTCCTGTGCAGGGCATTAAAGCACATCAGTTGAATAACACTTGGGGTGCATCTCGCAGTAGCGGACGTTTGCATGAAGGCATCGACATCATTGCCCCGAAAGGCAGCAAAGTGTATAGCGCCACAGAAGGTTTAATTGCCGACTTACGCGATAATCGCTTAGGTGGTAAAGTAATTTGGATATTAGGGCCTGCAGGCACTTGGCATTATTATGCACACTTAGATGGGCACAAACGCGGTTTAAACGTGGGCGATTATGTCAAAGCTGGAACGCATATTGGCTATGTCGGTAATACAGGCAACGCCCGGCACACTGCTGCACATTTGCATTACGGACTTTATTTAAATGGTAAAGGACGCGGCGCGGTCAATCCTTATCCTTATTTACGTTAATTTTGTTAGGAACATTTCATGTCTGAAGCCTTGATAAATCGATTGGTGGAATTTGCAGAATCTGGCAATCAACAAAAAATTGTGTTGACAGGACAAGTCCACCAAGGCTGGGTCATGGAAATTACTGAAGATGCCCTGCTCATCAGCACAGGTTATTCAGATAAAGTCGGTAAAGACAACTGGATTTCCTTTCACGATCTGCAACAGGCAGAACTATATTACTGGGATAACCAAAACAACCAATGGGCAGCTTTTCAGCTTTAAGTCCTTCCCATTTATATCTATTCAGCTATCTATTCAACAAGGAGCATGACCCATGACGATACAACGCTGTGGTTGGTGTTCCGATGATCCACTCTATATGGCCTATCATGATTTAGAGTGGGGACAAGCTGTATTTACCGAAGCGCATTTATTTGAAATGCTTTGCCTAGAAGGACAACAAGCAGGTTTGTCTTGGATTACTGTTCTGAAAAAACGTGAAGCGTATCGTCAGCATTTTTTCCAATACAGCATTACTGAAATTGCAGCCCTCAGTGATGACGATATCGCACTTAAATTACAAGATGCTGGATTGATTCGACATCGAGGTAAATTACAAGCGATTCGTGACAACGCACGTGCATGGCAAAAATTAAAAGATGCCGATATAAACGTCGTAACATGGCTTTGGGATTTTGTTGCACAGCAGCCTATTAGGAATGATGTACCTGACTATCGTATTGCACCTTCACAAACCGACGCTAGTGTTGCCATGTCCAAAGCCCTAAAGAAAAATGGTTTTAAATTTGTGGGGCCGACCACCTGCTATGCTTTTATGCAAGCTGTAGGCATGGTCGATGATCATGAAAATCACTGTGACTTTAAAAAAACATCTCAACTTTAGTATTCAATCACTCAACCAATCAATGCAACATCACCAATCAATACAGTCAGCCAATGACAAGGACGGTGCAATATGAGTAATACCATTCGAGCGTATGCCGCAATGCAGGCAGGTGAAGCCCTGCAAGCCTATCAATTTGATGCGGGTGAATTACAGGCGCATCAGGTAGAGGTCAAAGTCGAATATTGTGGCTTATGCCATTCAGATCTTTCAGTCATTCAAAATGACTGGCATTCCTCTGTGTATCCTGTGGTGGCAGGGCATGAAATTATTGGCACGATTACTCAATTAGGCAGTGAAGCCAAAGGCTTAACCGTAGGACAACGGGTAGGCATTGGCTGGACTGCAGACAGTTGCCAACACTGCGATGCCTGTATTGCAGGCGAACAAGTGCTGTGCAGCAATGGCACAACTGCAACTATTGTGGGACATGCAGGTGGTTTTGCCGATAAAGTCCGTGCAGGTTGGCAATGGGTAATTCCATTACCCGATGAGGTCGATCCTGTCAGTGCAGGGCCTTTACTCTGTGGTGGAATTACCGTATTTGATCCGATCTTGAAACATCAAATTCAGGCAGTACATCATGTTGCTGTGATTGGTATTGGCGGTTTGGGGCATATCGCCATCAAATTATTAAAAGCATGGGGCTGTGAAATTACAGCGTTGAGCTCCAATCCAGACAAAACTGCAGAATTACTGGCTATGGGTGCAGACCATGTCGTGAACAGCCGTGATGCTGCTGCCCTAAAAACCCAGCGTGGCAAGTTTGACCTGATTTTAAGTACGGTAAACGTAAGCTTGGACTGGAATGCTTATTTAAGTACGCTTGCTCCGCATGGCACTATTCACATGCTGGGTGTGACGCTCGAACCTATGCAAATTAAGGCGGGCAGCTTAATTGGCGGTGCAAAATCGGTTACAGGCTCATCGACAGGTTCACCTGCAGCGCTGCGTCAATTATTACAATTTGCTGCACGCAAACAGATCGCCCCACAGGTAGAAGTTTTTCCGATGTCACAGATCAATCAGGCGATTGAACATTTGCATCAGGGCAAGGCACGCTATCGGGTGGTGTTAAAGGCCGACTTTGACTGATTTTTAAGTTAAATCTTGCCCAACTGAACGGTCTTACTCATCTCAGCTGGGCAAAATTTATGTATGAAAAATGTTTTAGATATTCAGTCTGTTATAGAATAAACTGCGCAAGCAGCATATATTAAAAAATTGAATCGACACAGGTTAAAAAGCCACGTGTCAAACTAGAAAAGTCTTTGAAAAAGTCTGCTAAGATGAATGCTGCTTTTTTAACTATAAAATGAATTTGAGAAAACCTATGAGTAAAGCCTTACCCATCGCTGTTGCTGTAATTTTAGGCGGTGCTGCTCTTGTTCCTGTTTATTATGCCTCTCAAAACCCAGCAGTGGCGACTTCTAAAGCATCGGCAAATGCTTCTGCGGTTGAAAAAATCAGCTATGCTTTGGGTTATGAAGTGGCACATCAAACCCCACCAGAGCTAGACATCAACAGCTTTGTAACAGGTGTTCGTGAAGGTCATGCGCGTAAACAACCTGCCTACACCGAAGAAGAATTACAAAAAGCCTATGAGCAATTCCAGCAAGAGTTACAACAAAAACAAGCTACTCAAGCGCAAGCTACACAAACAGCCAGTGATTCATTCCTAACTGAAAATGGCAAAAAAGCAGGCGTACAAACCACAGCTTCTGGCTTGCAATATCAAGTGATTAAAGAAGGCACAGGTAAACAGGCAACAGCAAGCTCTGTGGTCAAAGTGCACTACACGGGTAAACTGGTCGATGGCAAAGTATTTGACAGCTCAGTACAACGTGGTGAGCCAATTGAATTCCCTCTGAATCAAGTCATTCCGGGCTGGACTGAAGGTTTACAGCTGATGAAAGAAGGTGGTAAAGCCACGCTGTATATTCCATCGAAACTAGGCTACGGCGAACAAGGTGTACCAGGCATGATTCCTGCCAATAGCACCTTAATTTTTGATGTTGAACTGATTGAAGTGAAATAACAACATCACCCTTTCAGGAGAGCTTGGCTCTCCTGTATGGTCTTAGGACGGAAAGAATGAAAAAACACCTTACCCTTGTGTGTATCGCACTGCTCAGCAGTGGCAGTTTTGCCAAAACAGTAACCAATAAAAGTCCTGTTGCAGATCAGGTCGGTTATAGCTTTGGTTATTTAATGGGGCGCAGCAATGCAGAAACCTTAAAAGATGTTGATATTGAAGCCTTCATTGCTGGCTTAAAAATGGCAACACGAAACCAAGCTGCTAGTTTAAGTGATGAAGAAATGTCACGGGTACTGACACAATTCAAAAAGCAAGCCGAAGCCAAACAACTGATTGAGCTTAAAAAAGTAGCCGATAGCAATGCCAAAATTGGGCAAGCCTTTTTAAACACAAATGCCAAAAAGGCAGGTGTCCAAGTCACCAAATCTGGCCTGCAATATCAAGTCTTACAAGCAGGTTCGGGCAAATCCCCCAAAGCCACCTCTACCGTTAAAGTCCATTATGAAGGTCGTTTAATTGATGGTACAGTATTTGACAGTTCTATCGCTCGCGATCAAGCGGCAGAATTTCAGGTCAGTCAAGTCATTCAAGGTTGGACTGAAGGTTTACAACTCATGAAAGTTGGTGCCAAATATCGCTTCTTTATTCCTGCTGCCTTGGCCTATGGTCAAATTGGTTCAGGCGATGCGATTGAACCGAACAGCACGCTTATTTTTGATGTAGAACTTTTAGAGATTGTAAAATAATCCAAAGCCGTATCACCAAACAAAAAAATACCGCAATTTAAATTGCGGTATTTTTTCTGATCAAGTCTTATGGTTTTAAATGATGTGGTCTAAAACCCGTTGCCAACAATCCAACCCCATAGGCCACTACACCCACCACACACAGCGCAGTGACTTCTGCCACACGCATCCATTGTGATACATCACCGTTATACCAAGTTAAGGCATACCACAACGCAGCAATCATCACAGCATTCGCCACTGCAAACTGCAAGATGAGTTTTTTCCAGTGCGCACCAAAACGGAAAATCTTGCGTTGATGCAAATAGAAATACAACATGCCTGCATTCACCAAAGCCGAACCTGATGATGCCAATGCCAATGCCATATGTTCAGCTTGCCAGTCAATCAGTTTAAAGAAGCCAATAAAGACCACGTTTAAAATCGCATTGGCTGCCACGGCCATTAAACCCACACGTACTGGTGTTTTGGTGTCTTGCTGTGCATAAAAACCTGGTGCAAAGACTTTAATCAGCATGAATGAAATGACCCCTGCACTCATACATTGCAAGGCTAAAGCGGTCATTTGCGTATCTTGAAAGCTAAACTGGCCACGCTCAAACAGTGCCTGAATAATAGGGGTTGACAACATAAACAGTGCAATACTGGCAGGGACACCCACCAAAATAATCACCCGTGCTGCCCAATCCATCATGCCACGGAATTTATCCATATTCTGTTCTGCATGACGCGCAGACAATGACGGTAAAATAACTGTACCTATCGCGACACCAATTAAGCCCAAAGGTAGCTCGGTCATACGTTCTGCACTATACAACCACGACACCGAACCATCCTGCATAAAAGAAGCCCAAATGGTGTTGAGTAACAGGTTAATTTGCGTGACCGATACCCCAAACAAAGCAGGCAGCATCAGCTTCATAATCCGATCCACCCCTTCATGCTTGAAATCAACTTTAGGGGGAATCAGCAGTTTTTTACGCCATAATTCTGGAATTTGAATCGCAAGTTGTAAAGCACCCGCAATAATCACCGCCCACCCCAGTGCCATAATCGGCTCTGCCATGTATGGTGTGAGCCATAATGCGCCTGCAATCATCACCACATTCAGCAATACAGGCGCAAAGGCTGGCGTGGTAAATGAGCCATAGCTGTTTAAAATACTACTGGCAAATGCCGTCAGCGACATAAACAATAAATAAGGAATGGTCAGTCGGAACATATCGGTGGCTAAAGCAAACTTTTCAGGGTCGCTATGGAAACCCGGTGCATAGATATACATCACCGCAGGCGCAGCCACCATGGCTGCAAAGGTTAACCCTGTCATTACCGTCATTAAACAGCCAAAAACCCGACTAATTAAAATTTGCACTTCGGCATGGGTGCGGCTGGTTTTATATTCGGTCAATACAGGAATAAAAGCCTGCGAAAAAGCCCCTTCGGCAAACAATCGCCTGAAAAAGTTGGGGATGCGAAACGCTACCACAAAGGTATCGAAATCTTTACCTGCACCAAACACATTCAGCAATACCACATCACGGACTAATCCTAGTACCCGTGACAGCATGGTCATTGCACTGACAATAAAGGTCGATCGCCAAAGCGCCATCGTTACCACCCAATCAAAAATTTAGTCGCTATTGTAATCAAAGCATCAACAAAGTTTTGTTATTGATTGATCAATTTTTCCTGTGATGTCGAAGCTTTAAGTTGAGATAACTGTTCACGAAAATACTGCCAGTCAAAATACGGTCCCGGATCAGTTTTACGTCCTGGTGCAATATCAGAATGTCCTGCAATATGCTGTTGAATACTCGGATAGGTCTGTTGCAAACAGTGTACCACCCTCACCAAACTCTGATATTGCGCTGTTTCAAAAGGCAAGTCATCACTGCCTTCTAACTCTATCCCAATCGAATAGTCATTACATTCAGGCTGTGCCAAATAACTAGAACGCCCCGCATGCCAAGCCCGATCTGCAAAATTGACAAATTGCAGCACCTCACCAGTTCTTAAAATCAGCAAATGTGCCGAAACCTGCATGCCCTGAATGGTCTGAAAATAAGGATGCTGTGACCAATCCAATTGGTTCTGAAAAAATTGCTCAATATAACCGCCACCAAATTGTGACGGCGGCAAACTAATATTGTGAATGACCAGCAGTTGAATCTCTTGGTCTGTCGGACGGGCGTTGAAATTTGGAGATGGGACTTGTCTTGCCCCTTGTAATTGACCATCAACCACCTGAAACGACGGCATATGTTGCATAAGGCAATCCCCAAACCATTAGAATAGAAAAATAGAACATAAATTTCAGTTTAATGCCAACACGTGACAATGAACATCTTAAATTAAACCCGAATGTGGCTAAAAAACACATCCTGACGCAGAACAGTGTTAATATAACGCGCAATTTTCATGGGTAAGATCGACACGGAAAATCTTATGAGCATCTCTCCAGCTTTGCTTGAACAATCCATCCAAATCAATATTCAGCAAGCCTTGCAAGAAGATATTGGCGATGGTGATATTACCGCACTATTGACCCCTGAAGATGAGCAAGCCACTGCTACGATTATTAGCCGTGAAGACATGATTTTGGCAGGTCAACCGTGGGTCAATGCCTTGATCCAAGCATACGATGCCAATGTGCAAGTCAACTGGTTAAAAAATGATGGCGACCGTGTTGCTGCCAATGAAGCCTTTTTGAAATTGTCAGGTTCTGCACGCAGCCTGTTAACGGTAGAACGCCCTGCGCTGAATTTTGTGCAAACCCTGTCTGCGGTTGCCACCAAAACAGCGGCTTATGTGCAACAACTCGAAGGCTTAAACACCAAACTGCTAGATACCCGTAAAACCTTACCGGGTTTACGCATTGCACAAAAATATGCTGTCGCGGTGGGTGGTGGACAAAACCATCGTTTAGGTTTGTTTGATGCCTTTTTGATTAAAGAAAATCACATTATGGCAGCAGGTGGTATTACTCAGGCGATTGTTAAAGCACATGCCATTGCTCCGGGCAAACCTGTAGAAGTGGAAGTGGAAACTTGGGATGAACTGAATCAAGCCCTTGAAGCCAAAGCTGATATTGTGATGTTAGATAACTTTAGCCAGCAACAGATGATTGAGGCGGTCAAGCATGTAGCAGGACGTTGCAAACTTGAAGCGTCAGGCAACATCACCATCGAAAATTTACGTGAAGTGGCCAGCACAGGCGTAGATTACATTTCGATGGGTGTTTTAACCAAAGACGTCAAAGCTGTGGATTTATCAATGCGCTTTAATGCGTAAACGATTGCTTTTAAATTAAAGGGTGTAATCTACGCCCTTAATTTTTTCCAAAAATTGATTTTGAGGAGGCAGATGAGCCTCCTTTTTTATGCCTCAATTTTGAATTTAATCATCGTCCTTGTTGTCGTTGTCGTTGTCGTTGTCGTTGTCGTTGTCGTTGTCGTTGTCGTTGTCGTTGTCGTTGTCGTTGTCGTTGTCGTTGTCGTTGTCGTTGTCGTTGTCGTTGTCAGAAGCTTGACCGAGTACACTACGATTGTCTTCATTTTCACGCTCAGTACGTGAATCACATGCAGTTAAAAACAACATCATGGCAGACATTAAAATAATCAATAGTTTCATGCTTTCCTCCTCTTTTCATTCAGGCTCTTTTCATAGAGTTTTCCATCTTAAAAGAACGCATCCTACAATATTGTAGCTTTTTGCTTCACACCTCCCATTGCTTCACACCTCCTATCGCAATCCACGCATTATCCATAAAAAAACGCATCCGAAGATGCGTTTTGAACAGTGCTGCAATCTTAGAAAACTTGGCTTACCAGCCCAAAGCCTGCTGCTGTTTTTTCACCAATTCCTGAATACCTTTTTCTGCCATTTCTAACATGGCATTGCACTGCACGCGAGTAAACGGTTTGTCTTCTGCAGTGCCTTGAATTTCAATAAATTCACCTGCTTGGGTCATGACTACGTTTAAATCGGTCTGGCAGTTTGAATCTTCTTCATAGCATAAATCCAGTAATACCTCATCTTGGTACATGCCTACAGAAATTGCAGCCACCAAACCTTTTAATGGGTCATGCTTAATTTTTTTCTTTTCTAGCAACACATTCATGGCATCAATCAACGCCACTGCTGCACCTGTAATGGCTGCCGTACGGGTACCACCATCGGCCTGAATCACATCGCAGTCAATAGTAATGGTGTTTTCACCCAGTTTTTTCAAATCAACCATAGCACGTAAGCTACGACCAATTAAGCGCTGAATTTCCTGTGTACGCCCGCTTTGTTTACCACGTGCCGCCTCACGGTCACTACGGGTATGGGTTGAACGTGGCAACATGCCATATTCTGCAGTTACCCAGCCTTGTCCCTGCCCTTTTAAAAAACGCGGTACAGAGTTATCAATACTTGCGGTACACAAAACTTTGGTATGACCAAACTCTACCAACACTGAACCTTCAGCATAGCGAGTATAGTTACGGGTAATTTTTACCTCACGTAATTGATCTAAAGCTCGTTGGTCAATACGCATAATGTGTCCTTATTTTTGGCTCAAATAAATTGCCCGCAAGTATAACAGATGCCACAGCGCAGGTCGCTTATCTAAAGCTTGTCGTGTTCTGTTTCGGTAAATTTTAGCTGTATTTTTACAAGCTGGCTTCATTCATCTTTTAGTATTATCCTGAAACACAGGTTTTTGTTAGACTGCGCGGCACTGGCAGAATCAGGAAATACAATGTCGATTCGGGAAGAACGAAAACAACAAAGTCGTCAGGCAATTATGGATGCAGTGCTTCAACTCAGCAGCGCAGGGCGTGCATTTAGCAGCATCAGCTTAAGAGAAATTTCACGACAGATTGGACTCGTGCCCACCGCGTTTTATCGGCATTTTCAAGATATGGATGCTTTAGCACTCGATTTGGTCGATCAAGTTGCCCTACACATTAAAGGGATTTTACATCAATTGGGGCAAGGCTATTTATACCAACCCGATGCACAGACCGAAACGGCACTGACCCTGTTTTTTAAATCGGTCGATCAACGCCCACAACAATGGATTTTTTTAATTTCCGAACGCTGGGGCGGTTCTGCTGTTTTACGTCAAGCCATTGCCCGTGAAATTGATTTTTTAATTGAAGATTTAGCTAATGATTTACAGCGAGTCGAAAGCGTACAACATTTTCAACATGCCGAAGACTTGCACATTCTGGCCAATATTTTAATTAATTTATCGTTAAATTGGGCAATGAGCTGGATCAGTTTGGGACAGCAATTTGAAGCAGAAAAATTGCAGCAACAACAGCAACACTTCACACAACAAAGCATTACTCAAGTCCATTTGCTATTTCGTGGTATTTGCCACTGGCAGCGTCCGCAGCCTATTTAAAGTTATCTGCTAAACACTTTAGCCATAAAAAACCGCAATGATCTTTCAATCATTGCGGTTTTAGATACAAGGTGATTTCACCACAGCATCGTAGTTTTATTTCTTAGCTTTACGCTCTTGATCAACCAAGTAGTTCACTACTTGAATCACTTTGCCGTTATTGCCCTGCACAATGTATTTACCATTTACCACCACGGCAGGTACACCCGTCAACTGGTACTGACGCGCCAATTGCTTGGCTTGTGATATTTTAGAGGTGATCGCAAACGAGTTAAACATGCTGTTAAATTTCGCTTCAGGCACGCCATATTTTACAAAGAATTTGGCTTGAGACTGTTGGTCAAAAATTTGCTGACCTTTGTCATGAATCGCATGGAATAGTGGTAAGTGAGTTTTCTTACGTACGCCCAATGCTTCAGACACATAATAACCACGTGCATTCATTTCCCAAACAGGATTCATGGCTGCAGGGGTACGCACAAAATTCACATCTTTAGGCAATTTGCGTAACCATGCTTGCATATATGGTTCTAAAGTAAAGCAGTGGCCACAGCCGTACCAAAAGAACTCACGTACTTCAATTTTACCTGGGACATCGACCTTACCTGGGTTAGCCACAACGCTATAATCTTTACCTGCAACAAAATTTGCCGCCATTGCACTGCCAGAAATAGTAAAGATGGCCGTTGCCAAACCACCTAAAAGGAATTTTTTCATTGCGTTTATAGTCCTCTAAATCATTCTGTTTAGTTTATGGCAACACTATAAATCAAATATGCCGATTTTGTTTTCCTTCTGTGAACTTTTTTACAGCTTTTATCGCTTTTTTTAGAATTAACGCTACACTAGGGTTTATACATATTTTTACCATCATCACGATTAAATTGAGGTGACACCTATGTCGCAACTGAATGTTGATCCACAAGAAATTGCCAAATTTGAAGCATTTGCAGCCATATGGTGGGATCAGCATTCCGAGTTCCGCCCTCTGCACATGATTAATCCACTACGCTTAAACTGGATTGATGAACATGCAGGCGGCTTGGCGGGCAAAAAAGTACTAGATGTCGGCTGCGGTGGTGGTATTTTGGCTGAAAGCATGGCGCGTCGCGGTGCCAATGTACTCGGCATTGATATGGGCGAAGCACCTTTAAATGTGGCACGTCTGCATGCAGAACAAGAAGGCGTCAATAATATTGAATATCGCCAAATTCCTGTTGAACAACTGGCTAATGAGCAAGCTGGTCAATACGACGTGGTGACTTGCATGGAAATGTTAGAGCACGTACCCGACCCTGCCTCAATTATTCAAGCCTGTCAAAAACTGGTCAAGCCAGGTGGTCATGTATTCTTCTCCACCATTAACCGCAACCCTAAATCATACCTATTTGCCATTATTGGGGCAGAATACGTGCTGCGCATGCTGGCCAAAGGCACACACGATTATCATAAATTTATTAAACCATCTGAATTGGCACATGACATTCGCCAAGCAGGCTTAAAACTAAAAGATATGACGGGCTTACACTACAACCCGCTCACCAAGCGCTATTGGTTAGCACCAAATGTGGATGTGAACTACATGGTCTACACGGTCAATGAGGCAACGGAATGAAGGCGGTTTTATTTGACCTCGATGGTACCTTAATTGATACCGCTGCAGATTTTATTCGCATCATTCAAGATATGTGCCGCGACAAAGGCTGTGAAATAGTGGCAGCAGACGCCATTCGCACACAGGTATCTGAAGGTGCACGGGCAATGGTCAAACTGGTCTACCCAGAACTTGAGGTAGATGATCCTGTATTTCTTGCGCATCGACAACGCTTTTTAGACCTCTACGGCGCAGATATCGCTGTCGAAACCGATCTGTTCGAGGGCATGTATTCCCTGCTTGAAGCGTTGGAACAGCGTCAAATTCCGTGGGGCATTGTGACCAATAAACCGCGCTGGCTCAGCGAAGCGCTGCTCAAAGCACTGAATTTAACTGAGCGCTGTGCAGTTTTAGTCTGCCCTGAAGATGTTCGCCGTACCAAACCTGACCCAGAACCTATGTATTTGGCGGCCAAACAGATTGAAATTGCCCCAGAACACTGTATTTATGTAGGTGACCATCCACGCGATATAGATGCAGGTCGTAACGCCAACATGTACACTATTTTGGCCGCTTACGGTTATTTACCGTTACAACACAAAGATGACTTAACAGCATGGCAAGCAGATTGTATAGTGGATTCAGTGACTGAATTACATACGGTTTTGAACAAATTGGTGCTTCAAGCTACCACGCAAAACAGTATTGCCAATGCTTAAATCATCCTGCAAAGCGATGACATGAAACTCAGCCCACAAGCTATAAGAAATCAACAGGAGGGATGCCCATGAAATATTCAGAATATCAACCTCGTCCCGATCTTCTCAAAGACCGTATTATCCTCATTACTGGTGCGGGAGATGGTATTGGACGAGCGGCCGCCCTCAGTTATGCGCTACACGGAGCAACCGTGGTGCTGCATGGTCGTACCTTAAATAAACTTGAAGTCATTTATGATGAAATCGAAAGTTTAGGCGCACCGCAACCTGCTATTTTGCCGCTACAGCTTTCGAGTGCTTCACCACGAGATTATGAATTACTGGTCGATACCCTAGACAAACAATTCGGACGTTTAGATGGTATTTTGCATAATGCGGGCATTTTAGGTGAACGGACTGAGTTAGCGAATTACCCTGCCGATGTTTGGGATGATGTCATGGCCGTGAATTTACGTGCGCCATTTGTACTCACTCAGGAATTATTGCCGCTTTTGGCAAAATCGGAACATGCTTCAGTCGTGTTTGCCAGTTCAGGTGTAGGTCGTGAAGCACGTGAACGCTGGGGTGCTTATTCGGTATCTAAAATTGCAATTGAAGCAGTGAGTCAATTATTTGCCAAAGAAAAGGTGCATCCGAATATTCGCTACAACTGCATTAACCCAGGCGCGACCCGTACTGCTATGCGCGCCAAAGCCTATCCAAATGAAGATCCAAAAACTTTACCTACACCCGATGCCATCATGCCGGCCTATTTATATTTAATGGGCGATGACAGCTTGCACATGAATGGTCAAAGTATTGATGCACAGGATTAGTCCTGTCGTTTGATTCTAAAAAGGAAGGGCTTGCTTCCTTTTTTATGGACTTAACACCTAGCATATTGCCAATTTTTACGTATTAATTTGCCGTAAAATGGCTAAGCACAAGCATCTTCTAGTATATACCCTGCCTATTTTGGCAGTACAAAGCCTGATTGCTATGCTTCCACATCTCAATTCAACCTCAACGATGCAGAGAGCAACATGACTGAATTAAACAACATCACCGTGACACCCCTTGAAGATGGTATGGTGTCTTTACTGATTGATGGTCAGCCTATTTCTGAAAAATATGGCATGAAGTTTGAAGCCAGCATCGTAGATGACATTCAGGCACTCGATAACGGTCAGAAAATCAAACTGTTTGATCAGTTTGTTTTTTCACATACCGATCTTAATTTTGAACATGCTTACCACTATGTCACAGGCATTGAAAAATTGGACGATGCCTACAAAGTGGTTAAAAACTTTGTTTATCGTATTAAAATTGAAGGGCAACCTGAAATTGAACACGTGATTACCAAACAAGGAGCACCAATGGGTACTGAAGATGTACGCGAATTTATCCATGCACATATTCATAAATCACTGACCGACTACACCGATTTAAACTACGCCTATTAAGCAAAAATCACGGCAACGGCGGCATTAATCGTTTTTCTGGATTGCTTTTATAAAATTAAACGGTTTTACAAATTAACATACATCAACTATGCTTGATGCATCTCCACAACACGCATTAGGTAAATTGTGATGACTGATATTCAACGTAAAACTGCTGTGATTCAAAGTATTGAAAGCTTGCAATTAGGTCAGCATTTAATTGTGGCTTTGAATGATCGTGAAACAGCCGAATGTGTTGCCATCGCTGTGCAATCCTTACAAGGCTTAACTGAACATTGGAACTAAAGCAGACCATAGCAGTACGCTGCTATGGTGATGCCTCATCCTTTCCTTAGCACAACAACAATCATCTAGCCTATTTTGCTGAGCGATACCTGCTAAATTTCGTATTTTGTCGCTTAATAGAATCAATACCATGCCGCATCCTGCAGAGTGTATTTAAAAAATTCATGTGCTTTCTTCACAGTTTCTCTGCATTTAACGGTTAAAGTATGAACTGTGATATCAAGACGAGAGAATGAGGGGTTTAAATGAAAAAGATTTTGACAGTTCTGGCAATGTCTTTCAGTGCTTTACTAAGCAGCAATTTTGCAACTGCCGCCCCTCAATTTGATCGCGACTCAGCTGACCATCCTCGTCACCAAGCACACAATAAACGTGAATTTCGTGCCGATGCAGAAGAACGCATGCAAGATAAACGTCGTATGCGTGAAGAACGTGGTGTGAAACGTTTACAACAACATAAATGGCAACCGGGTTATGTCATGCCGCAGCATTATCGTGGCAATGGTTATAAAGTCGATTATCAGGAACATAATTTGCCCCGCCCTGAACGCAAACAGCAATGGTATAAAATCAACCAAGACTACATTTTGGTCGATGTCGAAAACCACCATATTTTGCGTATCGCAGGTTTGTAGACCTCCTGTTACGCGTACACAATGTCTAAATACATAGCCCAAAGTCCACTTTGGGCTTTTTTTATAGAGTGATGTCCCACACTCATCACATTGCTGTGAAATATCCCGCTCGAACTCTCCTTGTTTTCTCCATAAAATTCACAATTCACCTCAATTTCCACCATCGTTTATCTTGAGTATTTGATTAATTTGGACACATCTACCCCATATTTAAAACTGAAGGTAAGTCCCATGAAAAAATTACTCAGCACCTTAGCACTGTCTTTAAGCGCAATCATGGCAACATCGGCTATGGCAGCACCCGACCACCGTTATGATGATCGTCGTCATCAAGCAAGTGTTGGCTACAAACATCAGGACAAGCATTGGGACAATCCACGTCATCCTACACAGTGGGAACAAAAGCGTTATGATCAAAAACGTGTAAATCCAAGTCGTGACTGGCGTGTAGGTCAAAACCTGCCACGTGGATATGACGCGAACCGCTACAAAGTCAGTGATCGTGAAGCACATCGTTTACCTAACACAGGCCGCTATCAGCAGTGGTATAAAGTCAACGGTGACTATGTACTGATTAATGAGCGTACCCAGCGTATTATTCGTATTATTGGCTAAAACCGTTCAGCCTGAGCTGAAAAATAACATATCTCCACAACACCTGAAGTACCATTCAGGTGTTTTTTTATATTTAGACTTCCGCTACAGAATTTTTTGATTAGAATCAAAGACAGCACCATCCACCATTACAGCAGGCCAACGAATGACTCCGACTGAAAACCCGCACAGCACAACCTTGCAATATGTGCATTGGTTTAGACATTCTGCGCCTTATATCAATGCTCACCGCAATAAAACCTTTGTGATTATGTTCGATGGCGAAGCAGTTTTGCATGAAAACTTTCAGCACATTATTCATGATATTGCTCTGCTGCACTCGCTTGGTATTCGACTTATTCTGGTACATGGTGCGCGTCCACAAATTAATCAAAACTTAAAATTCAGCCAAATTGATACGCCATTTCACATGCAACGTCGTGTCACCACTCGTGAGTCTTTATCTTGTGTCATGAATGCTGTTGGTTCAATTCGCTTGCAAATTGAAGCTTTATTGTCGATGGGGCTAGCGAACTCCCCTATGTACGGTGCACGGATTGATGTGGTGTCAGGCAATTTTATTACCGCCAAACCGTATGGTATTCGTGATGGGATCGATTTTCAACTAACAGGTGAAGTCCGTACGGTAGATGCCGACGCTATTCAACGCCATTTAGAAAATCATAATATTGTGTTACTCGGCCCGACAGGTTATTCCACCACGGGTGAAGTATTTAACTTGTTAGCCGAAGAAGTGGCGACTAAAACTGCCATTCAATTAAAAGCCGACAAACTGATTTTCTTAGGCGCGCAGCACGGCTTACAAAATGCCGAAGGTCAATTACAACGTGAAGTTCATCCTCAACATTTAAATCCATATATTGAAGATGCTCAGCGACATCATCCTGAACTGGCTTTACATTTAAATGCAGCCCAAGATGCCTCATTAAACGGCGTACATCGGGTACATCTCATTTCTTATGCCTACGATGGCGCTTTACTCGAAGAACTTTTTACCCGCGATGGCTCAGGCACAATGGTGAGTGATGCGCACTATGAAGAAGTCCGCATGGCTAATATTCAGGATGTGGGCGGTCTGATTCGGCTATTACGCCCTTTAGAAGAAGATGGTGTATTGGTGTATCGCTCACGTGAACGTCTGGAAAATGAAATTGGACAATTTGCAGTGATTGAACGTGACGGCATGATTCTCGCCTGTGCTGCCCTGTACCCAATTCCGACCACAGGTCATGAACTCAAGTCTGCCGAAATTGCCTGTGTCGCGGTACATCCTGCTTATCGTAAATCCAACCGTGGTCGCCAAATTTTGGATTATTTAGAGGATAAAGCCAAAGCCATGGGCATTCAGCAGTTGTTTATTTTGACCACCCGCACCGCACACTGGTTTTTAGAACAGGGGTTTGCACCTGCCAGTGTCGACGATTTACCCGATGCACGTCAGGCTTTATATAACTATCAACGCAACTCAATTGTATGTAAAAAACAGCTCTAAGTAAGATTTACTGGCACATTGAATGACACAGCACAATCAAAACCTTAAGATGTTTCACGTGGAACATGCTGTGAATTAAATCAAATCATCACGACAGTGTAAAGATGATCAAAATTGGCAGCACCCACACCACTGTTTAGTTTTTTTAAATAAAATTGATGCAAGGTAGGAGGAAACTTTACTTTTGTCATTTATATAAGAAATCTGAAAAGCTTATCCATTCAATCAGAAAATACAAAAACAAGATACTCCCCCTCTCTAATCATACTTTTCACGGATTTAATAGCTAAACTACAGAATAAACTCAAAATATTTTAAAAATACATCTTTAAAAGATGCACAAGCCTGATGATTTGCCGTACAATAAATGATTCCCTTTTTTCATTGTTTTAAAATTACGAATGGAACAAAAAAAGAGTACACAAAAACGCCATCAGCTTCTCAATGCTGCACTCGACGTATTTTCGTTATACGGATTTAGCGGCGCGAGTTTGGACGAAATCGCACAAATTGCAGAGATGCATAAATCGAATATTTTCTATTATTATGAAAATAAAGAAGCCTTATATGTTGAAGTGCTGACTACGGTATTGCAAAAATGGCTAGCACCTTTACAAATGCTCGAAGCTGAACTCGAACCTGATGAAGCAATTACCAATTATTTGCTGCAAAAAATTGAGGTTTCACGTACTCAACCGAAAGCATCACGTCTATTTGCATTAGAAGTGATTCAAGGTGCACCACATATTCAGGAAATTTTAAAAGGCCCTCTGAAAAAACTGGTCAAACGCAAAGCTAAAGTCATTACCATGTGGCAAGAGCAAGGCAAACTGTCTAAGCAGATTGATCCTGAATTGCTCATTTTGAATATTTGGGCGATTACCCAAAACTATGCTGACTTTGCAACGCAAATGGAAATGGTAACAGGGAAAACCCTACGCAACCGCAGCATGTTGCAACGTGTCTTGCAACATACAGTTCATATGATGCTTTACGGTATTATGCCGCGTCAGAACGAAGTGGATGCACCACAAGCCGCTGTGGTCACTGCCACACCTGAACAAGAATCACAAGACTAATTACGCAGCACTCAATAGACGCGTACTTTAACCTCAAGACCCTAGTTATGACTAGGGTCTTGGCGTTTTCGGCATACAATATTATTTAAGCCCCTGATACAAAGACAATAATTTTTGTGCACCCAATAACAAGTTTTCTTCCCAATCTAAATGCGCTGTATCATTGGCACCATCGGTAATATATTTAACTGACAATATGCGTACTCGTAATTTTTTACAGACTTTGGCAATCGCATAGCCTTCCATATCGACCAACTGACACGGTACTTTAGGTGTACCCGTTTCAAAGCTATCCCCCGTGCCACAAATGCCACTCGGCAAATGCTCAAAATAGCGTTCCAAATGAATTTCAGCAGGATGCATGGTGTCAAATGGGGTAAAACCGACAGCGAAACCCAGTGGAGAGACATCCATGTCACGTTGTACGAATTGAGAGACTTCAACCAACTCGTGCTTATCAAAATACGTACTGCCTGCTGTACCTAAATTAATCAGGGTTTTACAGCCTGTTTTTTGAATCACTTCAAAGGCTTTAAACGCAGCATTGACCTTACCAATACCACTGTAATGCACCTGAATCCCTGCCTGCTCAAACAATCCTTTAGACTCATTCGGCAAAGCCATGATCAATGCGACATCCGACATAAAATACTCAATTAACAGACTTCATGCGTGCCATTAGAAAACAAATTGATCCGAAAGAAAAGCGCCTCTGGTCTCTGCTCAAACAACCTACATAAGATCAGATGGCGCTTTAAACTGAAAGGATTTCAGAGCTCATTTATACTGCTGTTCTAAATAGGTTTTTAAGCACGGTGAAAAGAACAAATGACCTTGATAAAAACCCTGTGCCGTCTTGGTTGCGACCAAACTCCATAACAACATCAGTATGGCTGCAAAAGCATAGCCAACGGCATACAGGAAGGCCAAATTGAGTTGTTGGGCTAGAGTTAAGATTGCCAGTGTATATACGCCCAATGGGAAGGTCAGTCCCCACCAACCCAAATTAAATGGTAAGTCCTGTTTGGCATGGTGCAAAGTCGTCAGTACCGCAATCCCCAACCACCACAGCCCAAAACCCAGCAGAATTAAACTGGCCAAAATTCCCGCCTGCTGAAATAACTGACCCAGTTGTACTAAGCCCAAACTCGCCATCAGCGTCGGTGCCTGATGCCCCAAAACCAATAACGCCAAAGCAGCAGTGCCTATCGGCCCCAAAGCCAACCAACTGCTGACCGCCAACTCTTTTTCAGGCAATTTATGTAAGACCAAACGCAACATTAAAATCGTTAAAATTGCAAAGGCGGGTAATACTGAAACACCCCACAACACATAACTACCCAATAAAATCGCAACGGCGTGAGTATCAGCTGCCAAATGCCCCAGTAATAAACCACCACTGCTGGCTGCAACTTCACAGGCCACGATCGGCAATAACCACACCGCGGTCATCTGCTGTAAAGCATGCTCCTGATGTCGATACATGGCAAAAGGAACTGCCCACGCCACCAAGAGCGCTAAGACCACATCGGCATACCAGAGCGTTTGCGCAATCTGTACAGCTGTGTCGCCATAAATAGGCTGACCATACTTTAAAAAGCCATTGAGGATGGTGGCCAGCGCCATCGGAATCGTCCCTAAAAATAGGCTCATGCTTGGATGTTGAAAAATCTGTTTGGCTTCGTGCAGATAAAATGCCCAACGTAAGCCATATAGCACACTAAAAAGTACGAACAATAAAATATTGAAATACCACAGCCCTGTGCCGAGTTGCCATGTGAGTGCCTTTATCATCGGAAACTCTGATACAATTAACGCCACAACACCTGTTCCCATACTGACAGTGAACCAGTTGGGGGTGAATTGACGAATGATATTGTGGCGCTGTCCAAGTTGTGTAAATGGTTTTTGCATGAGTTCGGCCTCATTTAAAATCTACATTTATACTAATCAAATCTATAAATAAGAAAAATTGATTAATTTATATTAAATAAATAAGTAAAATTGATATAAGTATACTTTGCACTAAATTTTTCGTTGTCAAAAAACAACCACAAGACGAATGCCCAAGAATATGGCAATATATAAGCCGTTCTTAATTCCAAGCACTTGATTTGCCCATGAAGCTGCTCCGTCTAAATGCTTTGCCTTCAAATACCCAATTAGAAAAAACCGCTGTCACCATCGGTAATTTTGACGGGGTGCATTTGGGTCATCAAGCCATGATTCATCAGCTCAAAGCCGTTGCAAAACAACAAAATCTAAAAACTGTGGTGATGATTTTTGAGCCTCAACCACTTGAATTCTTTAAAGGTTATGATGCTCCACCGCGTATTTCATCATTGCGGGAAAAAGTCGAATATCTGACCGAATTGGGGGTCGACTACATTGCAGTTGCGAAATTTGACAGTCATTTCCGTAGTTTAACTGCCGAAGCCTTTGCAAAACTTTTAAAAAACACCCTGAATGCCTCGCATTTGGTCTTGGGTGATGACTTCCATTTTGGTAAAAATCGCCAAGGCAATAGTGAGTTTTTGCGCAACTATGGCTTTCAGGTCACCAATTTAAACACCATTGAACTAAATGGTGAGCGTGTTAGCTCAACTCGTATTCGTCAAACTTTACAAGCTGGTGATTTGGCACTCGCAGCCAAACTGCTTGGACGCCCATATAGCATTACAGGGCGCGTCCAATATGGCGATCAAATTGGTCGCACACTTGATTTTCCAACCATTAATGTACGCTTAAACCGCCATAAACCCTGCTTAAATGGCATTTATGGCGTTGAAGTGGTCTGTGAAACCACCGCTTTAAGCGAAAAAGTCAAACACGATCATCCTCACAAAACGGGTGTTGCAGGCTACAGCCCGAACAGTCTGTTTGGTGCAGGGCATGTAGGTACGCGCCCAGCCATTCAACAAGTACAGCCCGAATGGCGATTAGAAGTACATTTCCCCAATGTTTCTGCTAATCTGTATGGCTTATTAATGCGGGTCACATTTTTAAACTATTTACATAGCGAAAAAAATTACCCTTCGCTTGAAGCACTCAAAGCGGGAATTGATGATGATGTTGAAAAACTTCTTGAATTTCGACAAGATCATCCAAATTTCCCTTTTTAATTTACCCTAAATATTTAATGTAAAACGCGTCAGTCCATGGGCTGATTCAACTGGAAGACAACTTGCATGAGCGATAAGCAAACTCCTGAAAATGCAGTGGATTATAAAGCCACGCTAAACCTCCCAGGTACTGAATTTGCAATGAAAGCAAATCTCGCAGTACGTGAAGCGAAATGGTTAGAAGAGTGGTATGCCGACAACATTTATCAGCAGATTCGTGCATCGCGTATTGGCAAGAAAAAATATGTGCTTCACGATGGCCCTCCGTATGCCAATGGTCAAATTCACTTGGGTCACGCGGTCAATAAAGTCCTGAAAGACATTATTATTAAAAGCCGTGTCATGGATGGTTTTGACGCACCCTACGTTCCAGGTTGGGACTGTCACGGTTTACCGATTGAACTTAAAGTAGAAGAAAAAGTAGGTAAGGTGGGCGTAAAAGTCGATGCTTCGGCTTTTCGTAAAGCCTGCCGCGAATATGCTTACACCCAAGTCGAATTACAGAAAAAAGACTTCGTGCGTATGGGCGTATTTGGTGATTGGGACAACCCTTACCTCACCATGAACTTCAAGCAAGAAGCCGACATCGTGCGTTCATTGGGTGCAATTGCCAAAGCAGGTCATATTGAACCAGGTCTTAAACCTGTAAACTGGTGTTTAGACTGTGGTTCTGCTTTGGCAGAAGCCGAAGTTGAATATGAAGATAAAAAATCCGATGCAATTGATGTCGGTTTTGCTGTGGTCGATTTAGCCGATTTATCTGCACGCTTGGGTGTGCAAATGAATGATGCTACTGACATTGTAATTTGGACGACCACACCGTGGACTTTGCCTGCGAACCAAGCCGTTGCATTGCATGCCGAAATTAAATACCAATTGGTGAAAGCACGTGCTGATGACAAAGCACCACAAAACTTTATTTTGGCCAAAGAATTGGTACAGTCAGCGACTGAACGCTATGGTTTTGGCAGCTATGAAGTGCTAGCTGATTTTACAGGTGACAAACTCGAAAACCTGATCTTGCAACATCCACTGATTCAAACACGCCAAGTGCCTGTAATTTTAGGTGAACACGTGACCGCAACAAGCGGTACAGGTGCAGTACATACCGCACCTGGACACGGTGTGGACGACTATAAAGTTGGCTTACAATACAACCTAAAAGTTGACAATCCTGTCGGTGGTAATGGCGTATATTTACCGACAGCACCAATCTTTGCAGGCGAACACATCTACAAAGCCAATCCACAAATTATTGCGACTTTGGCAGAAAACAATAAGCTTTGGGCACATCACCCAATCAAACACAGCTATCCACACTGCTGGCGCCATAAAACTCCAATTATTTTCCGTGCGACACCACAATGGTTTATCAGCATGGATGCCAAAGGTTTACGTCAAGGCGCACTGAATGCGATTGAAAATGACATCAGCTTCGTACCAGATTGGGGTAAAAACCGTATCCAAGCGATGATTGAAGGTCGTCCAGACTGGTGTATATCACGTCAACGTACATGGGGGGTACCAATTCCATTCTTCGTGCATAAAGACACCAATGAATTGCACCCTCGCACCCCTGAATTGATTGAAGACGTTGCAAAACTGATCGAACAAGAAGGGATTGATGGTTGGTATAACCGTGAAGCTAAAGACTTCATTGGTGATGATGCCGAGCACTACAATGCAGTGCGCGATACCTTAGACGTTTGGTTCGACTCAGGTACGACTCATTATGCAGTTCTACGTGAGCGTGAAGAGTTGCAAGACCCAGCCGATTTATATCTTGAAGGTTCAGACCAACACCGTGGTTGGTTCCAATCTTCATTACTCACCTCGATTGCAATCAATGAGCGCGCACCATACAAAGGCTTGTTAACACACGGCTTTGTGGTCGATGAAAAAGGTCGCAAAATGTCGAAATCGTTGGGTAACATCATTACCCCACAAGACATTATTAAAGACATGGGTGCAGACGGTTTACGCTTTTGGATTGCATCTGCAGATTATCGCTATGAAATGACGGCAGGTAAGGAAATCTTTAGCCGTGCATCAGACGGTTATCGTCGTATCCGTAATACCTTGCGTTTCTTGTTGGCCAACTTAAATGGTTTTAAACCATCGACAGATGCGCTTCCTGTAGATCAATTGATTGCACTAGATCAATACATCCTACAACGTGCCGCAGAAGTACAAAAAACCATTCAGCAAGCCTATGAAGATATGAACTTCCATATCGTAACCAGTGCGCTGACTAACTTCTGTATTAACGATTTGGGTGGCTTCTACCTCGACATCATCAAAGACCGTCAGTACACCACCAAAGCGGACTCGCAAGCACGTCATTCTGCACAAACCGCTTTGTATCACTTGGTTCAGGCTTTTGTTCGTTGGATTGCACCAATCTTAAGCTTTACGGCACAAGAAGCATGGCCGCTCATTCCTGAGCAATCAGAAAAATATGTTTTCACAGCAGAATGGTATGACATTCCAGTGGCTTCTGAAGCCAACATCCTGGCAGAAGCGGAATGGCAAACCCTGATAGCAGTTAAATCTGCTGTCAATAAGTTCATCGAAGCTGCGCGTACCGCCAAAATAGTCGGTTCCAACCTGTCTGCCAAAGTTGAACTTTGGGCCAATGACGAACTCAAAGCCGTATTGGATAAACTAGGCGATGAGCTACGTTTTGTCCTGATTACTTCACAAGTGATTGTAAATGACTTTGATGCTGCACAAGGTGAAGCCTCTGATTTAGATGGCTTGAACGTGAAAGTTTCTGCAGCAGATGGCGAAAAATGCGTACGTTGCTGGCATGTACTTCCTGATGTGAATACACATTCTGTACATCCAGGCTTATGCTCACGTTGTATTATCAACCTTCCAACAGGTCAAGGCGAAGAGAGAAAATATGCCTAATTCACAACACAAAAAGGGCTTATTCCAGTTTTATCCGCACAATTTATGGTGGATTGGCTTGTCCATTGTCGCGATTATTCTGGATCAATGGACCAAATGGATTGCAGTATCGCATCTGAATTACGCAGATCCTGTGCCTGTATTGCCCTTTTTGAATTGGACTTTACTGCATAACTATGGCGCTGCCTTTAGTTTCTTGTCCGATGCAGGTGGATGGCAACGTTATTTCTTTACCTCATTGGCAGGTTTAGTGTCTGTAATTTTTGTATTTTGGCTGATGCGTATGCCAAAAAATGTCATCGTACTGCCTTTGGCGATTGCCTTGATTTTAGGCGGTGCGATTGGGAATTTAATTGATCGGGTCAGCCTTGGCTACGTGGTCGATTTTATTCACGTGTACTACAACAACAGCCACTTCCCTGCCTTTAATATTGCAGACAGTGCCATCACGCTTGGCACCATTCTGCTGTTAATTGATACCTTTTTCCTAGAAAAACACCGAATTGAACGAGCGCAGGCGCAACATGACTGAAATTATTAATCCAAATGATGAAACTCGTATTGAAGATGGCTCAAAAGTCGAGTTGCACTTTTCTGTCGCCATTGAAAATGGTGTAGAAATTGACAACACCCGTAGCCGCGCTGAACCTGTGAGTTTGGTCATGGGTGATGGCAGCCTATTACCTGGTTTTGAAAAGTCATTATTTGGTTTACGTGCAGGTGACCGCCGTACCGTGAGTCTTCCACCTGAAGAAGCATTTGGTCCATGGAATTCTGAAAACGTACAAACTTTTGATACGGTTAAATTTGAGCAACGTCCAGTTGAAGGACACATGATTGAGTTTGAAGATAAAGCCAAACAAAGCCTCTATGGCGTGGTGAAATCGGTCAATGATGATGTGACCGAAGTAGACTTTAACCATCCTTTAGCAGGTAAAAATATTACCTTTGAAGTTGAAATTTTTAGAGTCACCCCTGCAGGACAACAAGGTATTAAATTGATGTAATCAATTTGCATACTAGCTGCATCTTTCTGCTGTTCAAATCCCCCAAGTACAAGAAAATGGACTTGGGGTTTTTTATTGAATAAGACAATTATTAAATACAATCAATCATTCAAAACTCAATAAGTCCAGTTTATTGATATTCGTTTTACCGATATCTCGTTGTACGTTTTAGCTTACATGCATTGCAGAAAATTGATGCTAGGCAAAAATCACCTTTCATTTTATATTTAACACATACAGAAACAGGATGTTTCAAAAAGCAAGAATAACAATAATAAATAATATAACGGCAGGACGCTGAAAGGTATAACAGGAGTAATACCTAAACATAAATCTGAAAAAGCCCCGACATGATGTTGGGGCTTTTTTCTATCTGTTTCTTGTCCCACTCTGAAATAAGTTTCGACCTGAAGAAACTTATTTTATGGAGCCACCAATTTAAGCAATCTGGCAGATTGACCATCTTCAATCACCCAAATATTGCCGTCCTGTGCTTGGAGTACACCACGAATCCGCCGCCCCATCGCGATACGCTGTAACTCCCGAACGGGCTGTGCTTGCGTATCCACCACAATAATTGCTTTTGAAGATAACCCACCAAGAATGGCTTTATGCTTCCAGTGTGGAAATACATCTCCCGTATAAAACATCAAACTTGAGGGAGAGATGACAGGCGTCCAATCCAGAACAGGGGCTGTAAATTCAGGACGAGTCGCATGGTCTGGAATGGGCAACCCATTATAATGATCACCATTCGATACCAGCGGATAGCCATAGTTTTCGCCCTTAGCAATTAAATTCAACTCATCACCGCCTTTAGGTCCCATTTCTGCGACCCAAAGCTGCCCTGCGGGATCAAATGCCATGCCTAATGGGTTGCGATGCCCCAAACTCCAGACTTGTTTGGCAATCTCTCCATGTGTTTGAAATGGGTTATCTAAAGGAGTTGTACCATCCGCATTTAAACGCAAAATTTTGCCTAAATTAGATTTTAAATCCTGAGCAGGTTCAAACTTTTGTCGCTCACCAGAACTTATCCATAATTTGCCATCTGCGCCAAACTTTATACGATGCGCATAATGTCCCTGTCCCGATACTTTAGGTACTTGCTGCCAAGTTCTTTGAATTTGAGCAAGTTTTGGCGTGGGTTTAGCATCTAATAAAAGCTTACCCCGAATCACGACTGCACCGTAACCACCAGTACCCGCTTCGGCATAACTTAAATAAATCTGCTGATTCTGTTTAAATTCAGGATCTAAAATGACATCACCCAAACCACCTTGTCCGCCATAAGCCACTTCAGGGATAGCTTGAACATCTAAGCTTTGACCTGTTTTTGGATTAAAAAGTTTTAATTTCCCCGCTTTTTCTGTAATTAATAGACGTCCATCTGGTAACTCTGCCAATGCCCACGGCTCATTAAAATCTGCAATTGGCTGTACTTGATAGCGTTGTAAATTTTGTGCAGAAGTTGATTTTGACTCTAAAGTAGCCGAGTTCTGTTTCGGCTGAACTTGTGCATTACACCCTGTGATTAAACCCAATGTAACTAGACCTATAAATCCATAGTGTTGCCGATTCATCTTGAGCATCCTGATTGCTCCTTTATTCGTTCAATCTTTGCTTGTGCTAATCAAGACATCATAACCAATGAAACTCACCCTGAGCATAATAGAAATGTATCGCTACACACTTTCTTAATTGAGTCTTCTACACAGTGAATAAGCAAAAAATTAAGGAGCGATGCTCCTTAATTTCAAAGTCCCACAATATTAACGATCAATTAACTATAAGATCGACTGGTTTTTTTGACCACACTTGGCTCACTCACCACCTGTGATGTACTTTGTAAACGAATCATTGCCACTGCAATTGCACCAATCACCGCAGGAATCGCCACCGCCAAAAAGTTCATTTTATGCGGTAAATTCATACCCAAAAGTACGCCAATAATAATAGGGCCTACAATCGCACCGACACGCCCCACTGCAGAAGCACAACCGATACCTGTAGAACGAATCGTGAGTGGATAATACTGTGCAACAAAGCTATACAGTAAAATACTGCTGCCAATGGCAGAAGCACCCGCTAAGCCGACCAATAAATAAATTACAGGCTGTGGTGAATTGAAGCCTAGACCCACTAGAGAGAATGCACCCAATAAAAACATGCCAATAATCACAGGTTTTAAGTGGAAACGGTCTGCTAAAATACCGCCACTGATAGTTCCGATCACTGCGCCAATATTCATGGCCATCAAGAACATTAAACTATTACCCAATGAATAACCTGCCGCCATCATCAGTTTTGGCAACCAACTGCCTAAAGCATAAACCATCAACAAACACATAAAGAAGCAGCACCAAAACAGCAAGGTACTCATGCCACGGTTATTTTTAAATAAGGCTGAAATCGAAGCATCTGCGGTTTGTACTTCATTTAATACAAATTGTGTTTGAGGACTAATATGTTCTTGTGGGCTAATTTGCTGGACGATATGTCGCGCTTTTTCATGTTGCTGTTTTTTCACCAAAAAGGTTAAAGATTCTGGTAAGAAAAACCACAACAAAGGCAAAATAAGTAACGGTAATCCCGCAATATAGAACATCACTTCCCAGCCAAAGCTAGGCGTCAACCATGCACCAAGTAAGGCAGCCATAATGCCACCCACGGCATAGCCGCTGAACATGGTAGTGACTAAGGTACTACGCATTTTTTGTGGTGCATATTCAGAGGTTAAGGCCACAAGGTTAGGCAATACCCCGCCGATCCCTAAACCTGCAATAAAACGTAAAATACCAAACTCTGTTGGGTTAGATGCGAAGCCACCCCAAAAAGTAAAGCCACTAAATAACGTCACACAAATTAAGATGACATTTTTACGGCCAATTTTGTCTGCCAACATGCCAAACAACATGGCGCCAAACATCATACCTGCCAGTGCCGTACTCGCAAGCATACCTGCCTGTACAGCCGTCATATTCCATTCTTGCATCAGTAGTGGTAAAGCTACACCGTTAATCGCCAAATCATAACCGTCAAAAATAACGACAAATACGCACCAAAGTACAATTTTTAAATGAAAAGGTTTAAACTTTGCTTGATCCACTACAGCATTCACATTCATTGTTGTTGCTGTCATTTTTTCCTCACCTCCAATTGTGAGCTTTTTATTTTATAAAAAATGAATGATTATTCACTTTTGTATATAAAATGAATCAATATTCACTTTTTGTCTACAGCAAAAAATTAACTGTGGTTAATTTTCTTAAAAACCTAGACTAAAGTTGTAGATAAATTCGCCCAAATAAACTTGCTACAATTTATGATAATTTGATATATGCTGTATTTTTCACATAATTTATTATTGTAAATATTTGGTTTTAAAATTCTTTTAATATTATCTTTCCCCATAAAAAAACACCCTCAACGATTGTTGAGGGTGTTTGAATAATGAGCTGGCGATGACTTACTCTCACATGGGTAATCCCACACTACCATCAGCGCGAAGAGGTTTCACTTCTGAGTTCGGGAAGGGATCAGGTGGTTCACTCTTGCTATGGTCGCCAGCACAACTGTTATGGACTTGTTCGGGTCTTAGTTACATTGCTTTTGCTTGATGCTTTTGCATGTAATGCCTTACTTGGTTCCAAATGAGTTATTAACAGGTTGGCTATTGGGTCTGAAGTTTATTGTTTAGCGTTCACTAAATCAAGTTTTTGTTTGATCGTTAGATCAATATGAAATCGATTGATCCTCACTTCTTTCGAAGTTCGTACAACAACTGCTTGGGTGTTGTATAGTCAAGCCTCACGAGCAATTAGTATTGGTCAGCTTCACATATCGCTATGCTTCCACATCCAACCTATCAACGTCGTAGTCTTCAACGGCTCTTTAGGAGGCATAAAGCCTCGGGGAAATCTTATCTTGAGGTAGGCTTCCCGCTTAGATGCTTTCAGCGGTTATCCCTTCCGAACATAGCTACCCGGCGATGCGACTGGCGTCACAACCGGTACACCAGAGGTTCGTCCACTCTGGTCCTCTCGTACTAGGAGCAGATCCTCTCAAATTTCCAGCGCCCACGGTAGATAGGGACCGAACTGTCTCACGACGTTCTAAACCCAGCTCGCGTACCTCTTTAAATGGCGAACAGCCATACCCTTGGGACCTGCTTCAGCCCCAGGATGAGATGAGCCGACATCGAGGTGCCAAACACCGCCGTCGATATGAACTCTTGGGCGGTATCAGCCTGTTATCCCCAGAGTACCTTTTATCCGTTGAGCGATGGCCCTTCCATACAGAACCACCGGATCACTAAGACCTACTTTCGTACCTGCTCGACTTGTGGGTCTCGCAGTTAAGCGCGCTTTTGCCTTTATACTCTACGCGTGATTTCCGACCACGCTGAGCGCACCTTCGTACTCCTCCGTTACTCTTTAGGAGGAGACCGCCCCAGTCAAACTACCCACCAGACATGGTCCTCGTCCCGGATAACGGGACAGAGTTAGAACCTCAACATTACCAGGGTGGTATTTCAAGGACGGCTCCACTCGGACTAGCGTCCAAGTTTCAAAGCCTCCCACCTATCCTACACAAGTAAGGTCAAAGTTCAATGTCAAGCTGCAGTAAAGGTTCACGGGGTCTTTCCGTCTAGCCGCGGGTACACCGCATCTTCACGGCGAATTCGATTTCACTGAGCCTCTGCTGGAGACAGCGCCGCCATCATTATGCCATTCGTGCAGGTCGGAACTTACCCGACAAGGAATTTCGCTACCTTAGGACCGTTATAGTTACGGCCGCCGTTTACTGGGGCTTCGATCAAGAGCTTCGCTTACGCTAACCCCATCAATTAACCTTCCAGCACCGGGCAGGCATCACACCCTATACGTCCACTTTCGTGTTTGCAGAGTGCTATGTTTTTAATAAACAGTTGCAGCGGCCTGGTTTCTGAGGCTGTCGACAGCTCAAGGAGCAAGTCCTATCACCATCAACAGCGTACCTTCTCCCGAAGTTACGGTACCATTTTGCCTAGTTCCTTCAGCAGAGTTCTCTCAAGCGCTTTGGTCTACTCGACCTGACCACCTGTGTCGGTTTCGGGTACGATTCCAGTGTAACTGAAGCTTAGAGACTTTTCCTGGAAGCAGGGTATCAGCCACTTCACTGTACAAGTACAGCTTGATATCAGATCTCAGCATAGAGCACCCCGGATTTGCCTAAGATGCATGCCTACTTCCTTTCACCTGGACTACCAACGCCAGGCTGACTTAACCTTCTCCGTCCTCTCATCGCATTACACTGAAGTATTGGAATATTAACCAATTTCCCATCGACTACGCCTCTCGGCCTCGCCTTAGGGGTCGACTCACCCAGCCCCGATTAACGTTGGACTGGAACCCTTGGTCTTTCAGCGAACGGGTTTTTCACCCGTTTTGTCGTTACTCACGTCAGCATTCGCACTTCTGATACCTCCAGCAGACTTCTCAATCCACCTTCGTCGGCTTACAGAACGCTCCCCTACCACGTATACAATGTATACATCCGCAGCTTCGGCACATAGTTTTAGCCCCGTTACATCTTCCGCGCAGGCCGACTCGACTAGTGAGCTATTACGCTTTCTTTAAAGGGTGGCTGCTTCTAAGCCAACCTCCTAGCTGTCTATGCCTTCCCACATCGTTTCCCACTTAACTATGATTTTGGGGCCTTAGCTGGCGGTCTGGATTGTTTTCCTCTTGACTACGGACGTTAGCACCCGCAGTCTGTCTCCCGGATAGTACTCATTGGTATTCGGAGTTTGCATCGGTTTGGTAAGTCGGGATGACCCCCTAGCCGAAACAGTGCTCTACCCCCAATGGTATTCGTCCGAGGCGCTACCTAAATAGCTTTCGGGGAGAACCAGCTATCACCGAGTTTGATTAGCCTTTCACCCCTATCCACAAGTCATCCCCTGGCTTTTCAACGACAGTGGGTTCGGTCCTCCAGTTAGTGTTACCCAACCTTCAACCTGCTCATGGATAGATCACCCGGTTTCGGGTCTATACCCAGCAACTATACGCCCTATTAAGACTCGATTTCTCTACGGCTCCCCTATGCGGTTAACCTCGCTACTGAATATAAGTCGCTGACCCATTATACAAAAGGTACGCAGTCACCAAACAAGTTGGCTCCCACTGCTTGTATGCATGCGGTTTCAGGATCTATTTCACTCCCCTCACAGGGGTTCTTTTCGCCTTTCCCTCACGGTACTGGTTCACTATCGGTCAGTCAGGAGTATTTAGCCTTGGAGGATGGTCCCCCCATATTCAGACAAGGTTTCACGTGCCTCGCCCTACTCGTCATCATTATGTGTGCCCTTTCGTGTACAGGACTATCACCCACTATGGTTGCACTTCCCAGAGCATTCCACTAAAACACACATAACTTAATGGGCTTTTCCCCTTTCGCTCGCCGCTACTGAGGGAATCTCAATTGATTTCTTTTCCTAAGGGTACTGAGATGTTTCACTTCCCCTCGTTCGCTTCGTATGACTATGTATTCATCATACGATACCTACCTTAAGGTAGGTGGGTTTCCCCATTCAGACATCTCCGGATCAAAGGATATTTGCCGCCTCCCCGGAGCTTTTCGCAGGCTATCACGTCTTTCTTCGCCTCTGACTGCCAAGGCATCCACCACATGCACTTAATTACTTGACTATACAACCCCAAACAGTCGTTAATCCCTACAAGTAGGATTAAGACAATTAAATAAATAATCAATGATCTATTTAATCTACAGTTTGAAGTCCCGTGCTCTTAAGCACCGTACAGCTTCAATCTAAATTCATATACCAAAACGCTTGATTCAGTTAATCGCTAGTAACTCATTTCTTTCACTTCACGTCACAGCAATAAATCACTGTTAGTGTTATGTTAGTCATGAGTATGAACAATTTATTTCAGACTCAATTTTTGCCAATCTGTTAATGATTCACTGCATCCTCGTCGGACTGCAGTCAACTGTGATAAATCACAGAACTTAATAAACCATCAAATTTAATCTCTCGATTCTTTCGATCTTTTATTAAGTTCTGCAATCTTTAGCTTAAAGCTCCAGTATATGTGTGCCTGCGCACAGCATAGCTGTTTGCTTAAATTTCAAGGAAAAGCCTTAAAGCAGTGCTTTAAGTTTTCTAATCTTGAAATTTGGTGGAGACTAGGAGAGTCGAACTCCTGACCTCCTGCGTGCAAAGCAGGCGCTCTACCAACTAAGCTAAGTCCCCAGCTTATCATCTGTGATTCGATGTATCTTCAATTCCTGTAACTTGATTTATTCAATCTAGGTCAAAGTCATGGTGGGTCTGACAAGACTTGAACTTGTGACCCCACGCTTATCAAGCGTGTGCTCTAACCAACTGAGCTACAGACCCTGAGAAATAAAAGAAGAGATCGTTGATCTCTTCTTTTATTTCGCAAGACAAGCGCAGCGCGTAGTGCACGACTTATCCCTAAAATTAAAAAAGAGAAACAATACTTTTTCTATCTTTCATTCGATATATCTCGAAGAACAACTTGTTGTGGATTCTTACCAATCGTCAATCTTTCGTTAAGGAGGTGATCCAGCCGCAGGTTCCCCTACGGCTACCTTGTTACGACTTCACCCCAGTCATCGGCCACACCGTGGTAAGCGTCCTCCTTACGGTTAGACTACCTACTTCTGGTGCAACAAACTCCCATGGTGTGACGGGCGGTGTGTACAAGGCCCGGGAACGTATTCACCGCGGCATTCTGATCCGCGATTACTAGCGATTCCGACTTCACGCAGTCGAGTTGCAGACTGCGATCCGGACTACGATCGGCTTTTTGAGATTAGCATCACATCGCTGTGTAGCAACCCTTTGTACCGACCATTGTAGCACGTGTGTAGCCCTGGCCGTAAGGGCCATGATGACTTGACGTCGTCCCCGCCTTCCTCCAGTTTGTCACTGGCAGTATCCTTAAAGTTCCCATCCGAAATGCTGGCAAGTAAGGAAAAGGGTTGCGCTCGTTGCGGGACTTAACCCAACATCTCACGACACGAGCTGACGACAGCCATGCAGCACCTGTATGTAGATTCCCGAAGGCACCAATCCATCTCTGGAAAGTCTCTACTATGTCAAGGCCAGGTAAGGTTCTTCGCGTTGCATCGAATTAAACCACATGCTCCACCGCTTGTGCGGGCCCCCGTCAATTCATTTGAGTTTTAGTCTTGCGACCGTACTCCCCAGGCGGTCTACTTATCGCGTTAGCTGCGCCACTAAAGGATCAAATCCCCCAACGGCTAGTAGACATCGTTTACGGCATGGACTACCAGGGTATCTAATCCTGTTTGCTCCCCATGCTTTCGCACCTCAGTGTCAGTATTAGGCCAGATGGCTGCCTTCGCCATCGGTATTCCTCCAGATCTCTACGCATTTCACCGCTACACCTGGAATTCTACCATCCTCTCCCATACTCTAGCTAACCAGTATCGAATGCAATTCCCAAGTTAAGCTCGGGGATTTCACATTTGACTTAATTAACCACCTACGCGCGCTTTACGCCCAGTAAATCCGATTAACGCTCGCACCCTCTGTATTACCGCGGCTGCTGGCACAGAGTTAGCCGGTGCTTATTCTGTGGGTAACGTCCACTCTTCTTAGGTATTAACCAAGAGAGCCTCCTCCCCACTTAAAGTGCTTTACAACCAAAAGGCCTTCTTCACACACGCGGCATGGCTGGATCAGGGTTCCCCCCATTGTCCAATATTCCCCACTGCTGCCTCCCGTAGGAGTCTGGGCCGTGTCTCAGTCCCAGTGTGGCGGATCATCCTCTCAGACCCGCTACAGATCGTCGCCTTGGTAGGCCTTTACCCCACCAACTAGCTAATCCGACTTAGGCTCATCTATTAGCGCAAGGCCCGAAGGTCCCCTGCTTTCTCCCGTAGGACGTATGCGGTATTAGCATCCCTTTCGAAATGTTGTCCCCCACTAATAGGCAGATTCCTAAGCTTTACTCACCCGTCCGCCGCTAGCTCAGTTACCGAAGCAACCTCGCCCGCTCGACTTGCATGTGTTAAGCCTGCCGCCAGCGTTCAATCTGAGCCATGATCAAACTCTTCAGTTAAAATCATTTTGTCACTTTATTCGAAGTGACCAAATCTGGCTCATCAATTTTCTGACTTAAATTTCGCTCAAATAAACTTCGAGTAATTTAAACCAATCAATCAATGAAAATAATTTCGATCAATCAACCAGTAAAAATCCACACAAGTTGTTCTTCATAATCTCTTAATGATCTTATTTTCACTTCGTCAGTGAAAATATAACGCAAAACTTTCTCTGCAACTTAACCCTGTGAGCTAAGTTCGTAGGCTGTTTCGCGTCGGGATGGGTGCATTATAGGGCAATTTCCTACACGTGCAAGTGCTTTTAACTACTTGTTTTCACGAGTGTTGGATTTTTACGCACCATTTTGGTTCAAAAACACACAAAACTCATAGTAACCCTATAATTTTAAATTAAAAATATGTTTTTCATATTTTTGTAATCTAAATTCGCTTATTTTGTTGGAGCAGCCTCTTTCACTTTCACACTGAGTATTTTTACCGCTTGTTTCGGTACATTCTGGTGCATACCATAGTTTCCAGTGGGTACTTTCACAATCTTATCGACAACATCCATCCCTTTGATGACTTGTCCAAATACCGCATAGCCTGCGTTACGTGGACTTCGATTTAAGAAATTGTTATCTACCACATTAATAAAAAATTGGCTGCTAGCAGAATCAGGATGATTCATACGTGCCATCGCTAAGGTACCACGGGTATTTTTCAAACCATTACTTGATTCATTACGAATGGTCGCTTTGGTTGGCTTTTCTTGCATATTGGCATCTATACCACCGCCTTGCACCATAAAGCCCGGAATGACACGATGGAAAATCGTACCATTATAGAAGTTTGACTTAGCATAGTTTTCAAATTTCTTTGCAGAAATTGGGGCTTTGTCATTAAACAACTCGATTTCAATGTTGCCCATACTGGTTGTCATTTCTACCACGGTGTTGGCTGCCATGGTATTGAAGCTGATAAGCATTGCCGACATGGTGAACATACTTTGTTTTAACATTTGCTGACCAATCCATCAGTGTTGTATTTGCATTGCTCTATATTAATTAGATTATGTGAATAAATCAGTGGTTATTTTTTATCATGCTGGAAAACTTATGTATAAAAATAATTCAGATCAGATCCGACTGTGTCCCACACCTTGGCAACTGCAAGGTGAAGCCTATATTTTAGATTGTTGGCTCAATCCAGAATTTTTACAACAGGCATTATTTTTGGCTTAGCACCTTCTTTTTTTAGGTCGTCCTATTCAAGTCATGTAGGGACGTTACACGCTAACCCTATTGGTACTGATGATGAGCTGCTGATTTTAGATCATCCTTTATTTACGTAGCGTCGTTTATCTACCATTGCTAAAAATATTCGTTCCATCTGAGTCTTCTGTGTAACACAGACTGCAGCTTTGGGGCATTCCGAAAGAACTGCAAGCTTTGATTGGGATATCAAGATCGGCAGATGAGTTGCAAAATACAACACTCAACCTTGCAATTCGCCATTCAACTTAAAAATGCTTTCCGCAACGTAGCTTTCAGATGAATACTCGTTACATCCCTACTGCACTTTTAATAACAATTTAGCAAATATGGCAAAGGAAATCCTATCAATTTAATTCTTCTTTTCGCGGCATATTAATCCCGTTCAAACACGCGTCCTAGCAATAGAATCCAGGTTTCTTTCCTGATTTAATCAGGCACGCTTCATCAACGGTTTTTTACATACCTGAATTGGAGCTGACTTTTACCGAAGCAAAAATCGCTGCTCTAGTTTCATTGTTCCACGTGAAACAGCTTAAAACAGACAATCCAAGATTTAGCTACGTGGTCGATCCCAGAATTTTCTAAAGTTTTTGCACATTTCAATGCTGATTTTTTTAGCGCGTCGCGACACAAAGGTCATGCTAATAAAACCATGAGTTTGATCTAAATATTCTACATATTTTACCGTGACAGCATTCTGACGTAATTTATGTGCATAAATTTCAGCTTCATCATGCAACACATCATGCCCTGCTGTGACCACAAAGGTAGGTGGCAGTTTTTTCAATTTGCCATAAGTTGGTGAAATGATTGGATCATCCAAAGCGACCTGATGCTGTGCGACATAGTGTTGGGTGACAAAATCAATATCTTGTCCCGTCAATACTAAACCATCTTTATAAGCAAAAAATGAAGGATGTCGGCTCTTAAAATCTAAGGCTGGATAAATTAAAAATTGTGCGTCAGGTGCATAAGCTGAATGAGCACTACGCTGAGCAACCACCGCGGCAATATTGCCGCCTGCGCTATCGCCTGCCACCGCTATACGATTTTTTAAAATTTTCATTTCGCGACGATGTTGATACGCCCATGCCAAAGCATCTTCACAGACTTGAATAATCTGCTGTGGGCTGGCTTCAGGCGCGAGAGGATACGCTACACTCAATACTTGCGCATTGGCGTGCACTGCCATCAAACGGCAGAATTCATCATGGCTGTCTAAACCACCCACCACAAATCCACCACCATGATAAAACACGATTAAAGGCAATTTTTTATGGGGTGCAGGATGATAATAACGCGCTGCGATATTGCCACTGGCCAAGTTTAAACGGATTTCTTCAACCCTTTTGACCGCAGTTGGAGTACTCAGAATTGATTGCATTTGTCGATCAAATGCTTGTCTGGACTGCACAGGGTCAGCACCAATAAAACCTATTTTCCCTTGCTTTAATTGTGCTGCCATCATGCATTTAATAAATGGATCAAGGTCTGGATAATGATATGGATAACCCAAGGCGTGAGCCAAAGTATGATGCACTCGACTTGGTAACTTATTTAATGCACGTGCAGCAGCACCTTGTCTTTTGTGCAATTTATTTTTGAGAGAAGAATTCAAAATTTGCATGCCTATTCCTTTTTATATATCTGCATGATTTACCTAATGCTTCATAATTTCTTCATGATCAACAGTAAAGTGACCATTTTGTTATACAAGTGCTTCAATCGTTATACACATTCAAATTACCTATACGCTACCCTGCTTTTATGACGCTGTCATTGACAGTTTAGCTGACCATTATGCATGTTTCTTGCAAATTTATAGATTGGCTCAGGAGGTGGAACATGGCTAAAAAACTGATATTACTCTCATGCGCTACTGCTTTTTTAGCCGTAGGCTGTGTCGCATTTCCTGAAGATGGTTACTACGATGGTCGCTATGATCCTCGTTATGAACGTCGCCATGATTATGATGATCGACGTTATGACTATGATCGTCAGCGTTGGGAATATCAACAGCGCCAACAACGGGTAGAATTAGAACGTCGCAAGCGCGAAATTGAGCGTCGTGAATGGGAACAAAACCGACAAAAGCAATTGCAACGGCAAAAACACGAGCAAGAACGCCAGCGTTTAGCTGAGCAACGTAAACGACTTTCGGAACAACAGCGCAAGCAGCTTGAACAAAAACGTAAACAGCGAGTTGAAGCTGAACGTAAAAAACGTGAGGAAGCACGTAAACGCTGGCAGGAAAATCGTAAAGACCGTGAACAAAGACGGGATCGTGATTAAGTCTTGCAGCTATGCTAAACAAATGAAGTAAAAAAAGGCTTATCTAGAGCTTGGATAAGCCAGAAAACACTTTTAACAATACACTAGAAACTACAGCAATATAGCATCTATGCACAAAGAATAAGCAGCGTATAAATTATTGTAAAAAAATAACTCTAAAATAATTTGTTTAGCTCTTACTTAACACGTCCTTAGCACGGCTATTCAATGAAAGCTAAAATAAAAATCCTGAGCTACAGGTCAATTCCCATATAAATCAAATGCTTTTTAGGCTTTAAATTCATTTTTTAGCACCAAAATGCCGCATCTTTTTGCTTTAAACTAGCCTTCACTTGCAACATTAAAGTGCAGCAAAATTGTTATTTTTAGTTAAATAGGACTTACGCACTATTATTTATAGATTTTCTGTGGCAGCAGATGATTCTTATCGAGAATAAATTCATCAATAAAGTTCTTGATAATTGGTTTAAATAATTTCTTCTGCCAACGATATACATTTTCAAAGATCCGCTCAAACTGGTTCTTTTGTATCTCAACATAGGCCATCAAGGCTGAGAAAATATGATTCAAAATCAGCTTGGATCGTCTTACTTGAAACTTTTCAATATGACAAACCTGTTTAATTACTCGATGATATTGTTCTATTTTCCAATGACTTGAATGTAATTCATAAAAACCATCAAAGGACAATAAATCATCTTCATCTTGATGCACAATATAAAACCTCTGCTGTTCTTTTAACTGAGTCTTAAATAATTGTACAAAGCCAAAATCTTTGAGCCAGACCACTTGACCCTGATGGAAATCTGGCAATAAACGCAGTTGAAACCATTGTCCTTTTTCTGGGGAAACCTTACGGTTACAGTCGATACCAAACATAAATCGAATACCATATTTTCTTATGGTTTTTAGATTTCCAGTCGATGAATACCAACTATCACCTGTAATAAATTGAATCTTTGCACCCCAACTGAGTACTTCACTTAACATATCCATAAAGTAATCATTCTTGGTTTTACTTTCAGATTTGTCATAAATTCGGAAATTAATTGGAATATTTTGACCATTTTGATCTGTCGCATACAAGGTAATGAGATTAATACCCTTGACGGATCGGTGGTGTTTGCCTGACCAAAAATAGCTAACTAAGTCCATATGTTGACTATATGGTTTATCTAAAACAGTATCATCAATACTGACTATAAGTTTATTATTATCAATATGTTGAATTGCTTCTTGATATAGGTCGTGAGGTGTGTAGTCTTCACGCTCTAGAAAGCGATTTACACTATCATGCGAGATATTATAAGTCTCGGCAAGTTGTGTGCAGCTAATAGAGTTCGGTTCTGTCATGAGAAAGCCCATATAAATGGGTAGAGTACAAGTTGCTGTAGAAGCATTTTTAATTCGTCTGATCACAGATACTTTATAAAGTATTTTAATACTTTTTTGAATCCGTCAATGCGTAAGTCCTATTAAAGTAAAAAGCAAATTAAAATTAATCTGCAAAGACGCTTGAATTTTATCTACCCTGCCCCGATTTCTTAACTAATTACGAACTTCTCGAACCATGGCAGTTCAGCAATAACGCAGTTTGCATTAGCACTGACGCCAAAGGACTGTACATGTTTAAAAACCCATTTAAACGGAGTAAATCAATGGCAACTGAGCAGAACGAACAAACTCAAGACCTTGAGCAAGCGCAAACGGAACAACAAACAGCGCAAGATACTGAGCAAGCAGAAGTTTCCGTTGAGTCTTTACAAGAACAACTGAGCAAACTTGAAGAAAATCTAAAATTGGAAAAAGCACGTACTGCCAATGCAGTTTACGAAGCTGAAAAAACCAAAGAGCGTTTAGAACGCGAAGCAGATACCGCTAAAAAGTTTGCTTTAGAAAAGTTTGCGAAAGAATTGTTAGATTCAGTAGACAACCTTGAACGTGCCATTGCCGCCAATGGTGATGAAAAAACGGCCTTGTCTGAAGGTGTGGAACTCACATTGAAATCACTACTGACCACTTTAGAAAAGTTTGGTGTAGTGGTGATTGATACAGCCAATGGTTTCAATGCAGACCTGCATCAAGCCGTAGGGATTGATCCAAATGCAAAAGCCAACGAAATTGGCAACGTATTACAAAAAGGCTACACCATACATGGTCGCTTACTCCGCCCTGCAATGGTGATGGTTGGCGCTTAAGCCTTATAAAATTGAGAGTTGAAAAAAAAATTTCATCTAAACAACTTGAAAAATTTTGATTGGCTCTCATATCGAATAACAAGTGAAAACATTACAAAAGAATTTTTGAGGAAACATCCAAATGGCTAAAATCATTGGTATTGACTTAGGTACTACTAACTCATGTGTAGCGGTACTTGAAGGCGACAAAGTTAAAGTAATTGAAAACGCAGAAGGTGCACGTACAACGCCATCTATTATTGCTTATAAAGATGGTGAAATTCTTGTAGGTCAATCTGCAAAGCGTCAGGCTGTAACTAACCCGAAAAATACATTATTCGCGATTAAGCGTTTAATCGGTCGTCGTTATGAAGACCAAGCGGTACAAAAAGATATCGGTCTTGTGCCTTACAAAATCATCAAAGCTGACAATGGTGATGCTTGGGTTGAAGTAAACGATAAAAAATTAGCTCCTCAACAAATCTCTGCTGAAATCTTGAAAAAGATGAAAAAAACTGCAGAAGATTATTTAGGTGAAACAGTAACAGAAGCAGTTATTACTGTTCCTGCTTACTTTAACGATGCACAGCGTCAAGCAACCAAAGATGCGGGTAAAATCGCTGGCTTAGACGTTAAACGTATCATTAACGAACCAACTGCTGCGGCACTTGCGTTCGGTATGGACAAAAAAGAAGGCGACCGTAAAGTTGCAGTTTACGACTTAGGTGGTGGTACTTTTGACGTATCCATCATTGAAATCGCAGACCTTGATGGCGACCAACAAATTGAAGTGTTATCAACCAATGGTGACACCTTCCTTGGTGGTGAAGACTTTGACAATGCCTTGATCGAATACTTAGTTGAAGAGTTCAAAAAAGAGCAAAACTTCAACTTGAAACAAGATCCATTGGCATTACAACGTCTGAAAGAAGCGGCTGAGAAAGCAAAAATTGAGCTTTCATCTTCAAATTCGACCGAAATCAACTTGCCATATATCACTGCAGACGCAACAGGTCCGAAACACTTGGTAATGAACGTGACTCGCGCGAAGCTTGAAGGTTTGGTTGCTGATTTAGTCGCTCGTACCATTGAGCCATGTAAAGTTGCCCTACAAGATGCGGGACTTTCGACTTCTGACATCTCTGACGTAATTTTGGTAGGTGGTCAATCACGTATGCCACTTGTACAACAAAAAGTACAAGAATTCTTTGGTAAAGAGCCACGTAAAGACGTAAACCCAGACGAAGCTGTAGCAATTGGTGCAGCAATTCAGGGTGCGGTATTGTCTGGTGACAAAACTGACGTATTGCTTTTGGACGTAACGCCATTAACGCTTGGTATTGAAACCATGGGCGGTGTATTGACGCCAATCATTGAGAAAAACACCACGATTCCTGCGAAGAAATCTCAAGTGTTCTCAACTGCGGCAGACAACCAACCTGCGGTAGACATTTCGGTGTACCAAGGTGAGCGTAAAATGGCTCAACAAAACAAATTGTTGGGTAACTTCCAATTAGGTGACATCCCGCCTGCGCCACGCGGTGTGCCACAAATTGAAGTTTCGTTCGACATTAACGCTGACGGTATCTTGAAAGTATCTGCAAAAGACAAGAGCACAGGCAAAGAACAATCAATTCAAATTAAAGCAAACTCTGGTTTGAGTGATGCTGAAATTGAAGCGATGATTAAAGATGCTGAAGCGAATGCTGAAGAAGACCGTAAGTTTGAAGAACTTGCAAAAGCACGTAACGAAGCGGATGCTTTAGTTTCTTCTGCTCAAAAAGCAGTCAAAGATCTTGGTGAACAAGTGACTGCTGATGAGAAAACTGCGATTGAAACTGCAGTCACTGAGCTTGAAGCGACAACCAAAGAAAATGATGTAGATGCAATCAAAGCGAAAACTGAAGCATTGCAAAACATCATCATGCCAATTACGCAACGTGCGTATGAAGCTGCACAAGGTCAAGGCGGTGCACAAGGTTTTGATCCGAATGCCTTTGGCGGTGACGCAGGTCAGCAAAAAGCCGATGATGGCGTTGTAGATGCTGAATTCACCGAAGTCAAAGATGACAAAAAATAATTTGTCGCTTTAACGCACATCAGAAACCGCGCTGCAAGCAATTGCAGCGCGGTTTTTCTTTTCAGTGCTCGTTACACTCACTTTAAGATTTAAATTAAAGAGAACATACAATTGCAAACTCAACCAAATACAGCAGATAAAATAATGCGCCAACCGCAAATTGATTGAGTTACTGCCCTATTTTCAGCTACAGTTAATCCAAAAGAGGATGTCGCTAGCAATGCGTTTGTTTCTGTTGGGTGCAATCATACTATTTTCTATCTTGATGATTTATCAAAATATTCAGCATCCGCATACACGGCACAATACTGCACTGGATCGTTTGCAACACCCTTTAGACAATCGCTTACGTTATCGTATTGGAGAAGTCGATCCGCGTTTTGGCTTAAGCCATGCCGATGTACTACAACTGAGTCAGGAAGCTACCCAAATCTGGACACAAGGGACGGGACAGGATTATTTTGTATATGATCCAAATGCCAAGCTCACCATTCACTTAATTTATGATCAACGTCAAGATGAATCCAATCAACGTCAGCAACAACTTACAGCCATTCAACAACGCCAACAACACTGGAACAATCAAAACCAAAACATTCAAGCACTCAAACAAGAAATTGAAGATAAAAATCAACAACTAGATGCAAAAAAATTGCTATTTGAACAACAACTTGAACAATACAATCAACAAGTACAGCAGATTAACCAAAGTGGTGGGCTGCATCCCTCGCAACGGGAAGTTTTTGCAGCCAAAAAACAAGAAATCCAGCAACACCTGTGGAGTTTAGAACACGAAATAGCGCAATTTAATCAACATATTCACCAGCTCAACCAACAAGTCGATGCGCTCAATCAACTCAATCAAGACATTGATGTATCCATCCAGCAATTTAATGCACGTTTTCAGCCACGTTTATTTGATAAAGGTAGCTTTGATGGTCAGGCTATTCGGATTTATGAGTTTCAATCTAAAGATGATTTACGCTTAACTTTGGCGCATGAATTCGGGCATGCTTTGGGTTTAGCACACCATAATGACCCTTATGCCTTAATGTATCCAATGCTAAAAGATCAGCAGTTACAGAATTTCCAACTGCGCCCTGCGGATCTCGATTTACTCCATGCACGGCATTAAGCAATTTGACAAACTGAAGTGACTAAAACACAAAACTCCCCTCACCCTGTACGATAGTTGCATATCCCTTACACGCGCAAAGGCAGCAAATTTACTCATTTCATGTTATTGTGAAGGCTCTGTATAACCCTGAACGATCTGTGGAGATTCATGTGAGTTACTACCATATCCTGATTGAAGTAAATGACCACATCAGCACGATTGAACAAAGCCGTGATATCGAAATTTTTGATATTGTTGAGCTTCAACCTTGTCTCCACTCTATTTTATTGCCGTATTTGAATGAGCAAGTAATTGAACTTGAAGATGAAAATATTGAATACAAAGATATTTTGCATCTTGAGGTTAGACAGACCTTATTACCAATTGAACACCTGATTGAAGAAGAACAGCGTTTGCTGCCAAGTGATACCGACATCACCATTTCAGCTTATGAAATTTTTAATAACAAAGAATTAAGCCAAGATGTCACAACTGTGATTTTTGATTTACTTGAAGCGGTGAAAATTGAACCTTAAACACCTGTTTTAAAACAGAAATTAAAAAGGTCTGCGTATTCGCAGACCTTTTTATGCAATCGCAACCACTTATTGCATCATTTGTTTGGCCGCTTCACTACGGAATGCTGTTAAAATTTGCTGCCCTGCCCGACCTGTTGCAGCTAAGCCGAGTCGAATCTGTTCTTGACGAATCGCTTGACGGGTTTTGTCGCCAATTAAGCCATCCACTTCACCAATGTCATAACCACGACTTAACAAAAAGCGTTGAATTTCACGACGTTCTGCACGAGATGTACCTGCGTCATCGGTTGGCCAAGCGGTGTGAAATGCAGACTGCCCCATTAAACGATCTGATAAATGCGCAATCGCTAAGGCATAACTTTCTGCTGCGTTATAGCTATAAATGGCATCGAAGTTTCTAAACACTAAGAATACAGGGCCATTCGCACCCGCAGGCGCCATCAAGCCTGCCTGACTACTATCCGATAAATTGCCCTGAATCAATGCCGAACCATCTGCACGGGTCAAGCCACGATTGACCCAACTGCTGAGAGATTTTTTATTGCGTCGCCCTTCACCACTCAAAGACATACCCGCAGGTACCTTGACTTCAAAGCCCCACGGCTGTCCTGTTTGCCAGCCGCGACGTTTTAAGAAGTTAGCGGTGGAAGCCAAAGCATCTGGAATACTAGACACCAAGTCACGGCGACCATCACCATCAAAATCGACCGCCAATTCATCATAGGTCGATGGCATAAACTGGGTATGCCCAAACGCTCCTGCCCATGAGCCTTTTAATTGTGATTCAGTGACATCGCCACGTTGTAATAAACGCATGGTGGTAAAAAACTCACCACGGAAATAACTTTGACGGCGTCCTTCACAGCTCAAGGTACCTAGCGCTTGTAATAATGGATATGATCCTGAAATCGCACCAAAGTTACTTTCTACACCCCAAACCGCCACTACGGTTTCTGCAGGTACGCCATAGGCTGCAGCAACACGATTAAGCACATCTCGGTGCTGTGCCAATTTCTGCTGCCCCGCCTGCACACGCTCATCATCCACTAAGCCTGAAAGATAATCCCAGATTGGCGTAGAAAATTCAGGTTGGTAATTTAAACGCTCAATGACGGAATAATCTGGACTGAGATTTTGAGTATAGCGATCATAACTGCTACCACTCACCCCTTTGTCAATGGCTTGGCTGCGTAAATTGGCCAAACAACTTTGAAAATGGTTTTGTGGTTGAAAATTTGCAGATGTACTGACCGCTGGTGTTACGGTGACAGATTTTCCATTGATAATCAGTTCTGCCTGAACCTGAGTAGCTGCCATTGCAGCAGTCGCAAAAATCATAGCGAAACGATGCATAATACCCTTTGATGTGTTTTGAATTTAAATCTTGGCTTTACCATAACACCTTCAGCCATAGAGATCAGATGAAAATCTGTAACTTTAAATTCATTTTTCAGTTTTAAATTCATTTCTGCTTTTTTAAATTCAAAACACTTATCCACAAGTGACATATTTTTTATTTTTAAATTCAAATTGCAGTCAAACGATAGGTTTATAAATTTAAAGTTTGAATTCAAATTAAGATGAGAAAAGTTATCCACAAAACTAGATATATATTGCATTTCCCGAAGTAATTGATTTGAATTTAAAAGCAGTTTTTTAAATTTAAAGACTACAACAACCAATATTTTTATTTAAATTCAAAACTAGACCTCTTGCGAAAGTATAGTTTTATCTAATTTTTGAATTGGCTAAAACCTTATAAAATATAGCTTTTGACTGCTTAAAATTTGACTAACGCAAGAAGTCTACTATTTACCCATTTTTAAATTCATTTGCCATATTTAAATTCAAAGTTACACCATAGCTTTAAATTTAAAAACCGCCATTTGAATTTAAAGTTTTGAATTCATTAAGTTGACAAAAATAACTAATCATGCGAAAAAAGTTTTTTTAGTTAACAGATGTTCACACATGCCTCGAATTGTTTCTGTACCACTTAGTTTAGAACAGCGAGAACGACTCATTTTTCTGGCCAAGCATGCAAAACATTGGCGTGAAAGACAACGTGCCCAAACTATTCTCTGGCTTTCTGAAGGTAAAAGTGTTGCGGAAGTTGCCACTCTACAAGAACGTATCCCAGAAACCATAAGGCTACAACGCCGACGTTGGGAATTGTATGAGTTTGAATCGATTAAAGAAGGTCATCGCTCAGGTCGGCCCAATACATTGATCTCAGACTATCAGGCGAAAATCCTAGATTGGGTCAATACAAGTCCACTCAATGCAGAACAAATCCGAGTCAAACTACATGAAGAATACGAAGTGTCCGTGTCTGTTGAAACCATTCGTAAGTTTTTACGTGATTCAGGTATGGTCTTCAAGCGTACCCGTCATAGCTTGAAAAAAAAGAGATCCGATTGCATTTGAACAAGCAACACAGCAGATTGAAAAATTACGAGAGCAAGCGGCACGTGGTGAAATTATATTAGGTTATGTTGATGAAACAGGGTTTTCATCTACACCTGATAACCGCTATGCGTGGACAAAGATAGCTGATGTTCATGCGGTTGATGCAATAAGATTAAAACGAGTTAATGTCATGGGGTGTTTGCTTTCAACGGGGAAACTGGTGACAAGTTGTTTACAAGAGTCAGTTACAAGCACTTGGTTTTATGCCTATTTAACTGGAATAGCTCAACAAGTAAAACAGACTTATAACCTTCCATTGGTTCTTATTGTTGATAATGCCTCGATTCATAGAAGTAAAAAGATGGCTGATTACAGAGAGCTACTTAAAAGTAACTTTTCGACGAATTTGTATTTTATTCCAGCTTATAGCCCTGAGTTAAATCGAATCGAGATGGTATGGAAGCAGATGAAATATTATTGGCGAGATTTTCAAGTCATGACAGCTGATAAAATAGAGCAATGGGTGGAGAGAGTATCAAACCAATTCGGAAAAGAATACATGTTTACTTTTTAATGACAGCTTACTACTGTCTTGGCCTAACAAACTTGTTTGTATTTTTATTGAGAACCACTGTTGGATACAGTTATTTTTGTTGCTTAGAACAAATCTATCTTAATCAAGCCAGAATTACAGGGTCAATTGGCTACTGATAAACGGTAGAAAGTATTGATATAGTAAGATTTAAAATTTGTTGCACTTCATTTGAGAATCTAAGAGATAAAAAAGCGCTCAATATTGAACGCTTTTTTATGATTTTTCGATTATGTATAAGCTTAGATGCGCATATCTTCACTGAGTGCCAAAGGATTTGGCAAAATTTTTGCCAATTGGCGGCATAAATCTGTCAATTCAGCATCATCATTCGGCATTAAAGTAATATGCCCAATTTTACGACCTTCACGCTCAGTTTTATTGTACAAATGCAAATGTGCGCCATTCAATGCCAACACATCTTCAGTTTTTGGATGTTGACCAATAATATTGACCATCACCGTTGGACGTACCACTTCAGTTGAACCCAAAGGTAAACCTGCTACGGCACGAATATGATTTTCAAATTGCGAACACACGGCACCTTCAATAGACCAATGACCTGAGTTATGCACGCGAGGTGCCATTTCATTGGCATACAAACCTTGTTCGGTCACAAACAGTTCTAGCGTCAACACACCAACATAATTCAAGTGATTGAGTAGGCGAGTGATGTAGTCTTGCGCCACAGGCTGTAAGTCTGCGCTGTTTGGTGCAGGCACAATCGAGTGCGATAAAATACCGTTGTGATGATGGTTTTCTGCCAAGGGCCAAGTTTTTACTTCACCGTTTTGACCACGTACCGCAATAATAGAAACTTCACGTGAAAAAGTTACAAAACTTTCTGCAATCAAACTGCCTGCAGGACCAAGTTCCACCCACGCTTGTTCAATCTGATCGGCACTGCGCAATACAAACTGACCTTTGCCATCATAGCCGCCCGTTGCGGTTTTTAATACAATTGGCAGACCAAGTTCAGCGACAGCAGCCTGTAAACTTTCTAGCGAGTTGACCGCTCTATACGGCGCAACAGGAATCGCCAATTCATCAAATAAGCCTTTTTCCAGCAAGCGGTTTTGAGCAATTGCCAAAGCCTGACGTGGTGGATGCAAGTCTTTCTGCTTAATCAATACATCAACATTTGCCAAAGGTGTATTTTCAAACTCAAGGCTGAATACATCGGCACTGTGTATAAAGTCTTGTAGGCTATTTTCGCTTTTGCTAGCAAAAACCTGACCTAAGGCTGCCGCAGGACAATCTGGAGTAGCTTCAAAAAAAGTACATTGAATATTTAAAGGTAAGGCCGCCTGCGCCATCATGCGACCCAATTGTCCGCCACCAAAAATACCGATGGTCTTATTCATAGTAATTGTCCCGCTTAAACCTGACCTGGAATATTGTTGCTGGAAACTTTTTCAGTTTGTGCGGCACGGAAATTGGCAACATTTTGTGCAATCTCTGGACGGGTTAAACCTAAAATTTGGGCCGCCATAATTGCCGCATTGGTTGCTCCCGCAGGACCAATGGCCAATGTACCTACTGCAATACCTGCAGGCATTTGTACAATCGAAAGTAATGAATCGACACCATTTAAAATTGAAGATTTCACTGGCACACCCAAAACAGGTAAATCAGTTTTGGCTGCACACATCCCTGGTAAGTGTGCAGCACCACCTGCGCCTGCAATAATCACCTGAATGCCTCGATCACGCGCTTGTTGAGCATATTCAAATAAGCGATCTGGGGTACGGTGTGCAGAAACGACTTCCGCTTCAAATGGGACACCAAGCTGCTTTAGCATATTGGCAGTGTGTTCGAGAGTTGCCCAATCCGATTGAGAACCCATGATAATTCCAACGAGAGGAGCGTCTTGTGCAGCGGCCGCGTTCATTACAAATATTCCAGAAACGAAACTAAGGAAAGAGAAATTCAGGCGAGAAAGCCAAGCTTGAATAAGAACACCACATTATAGACTGATTTTTCGACTTGTTAAAATTAAACAGGGCTACTCAAGCGACTTTTTTGATTATTTTTATCGGGTTATTTTAGAGAATTAAAAAACAGTCAAACAAAATAGGGGAACCTAAAGCTATTCAAGCGAACCAAAACTCATCTTTAAGGTGTACGAAATACAAAATACACGCAACCACATAAACATAAGGCTGCCCATAAATAATCCAGTTTAAATGGTTGCTTAAACAGAAAAATCATAAATGGTACAAACACCAATAAAGTCACAACTTCTTGGGTAATTTTCATTTGACCTACCGCCCAGCCATGCTGTGCCAACAAACGGGTGGCTGGAATCATCAAGCTATATTCAAATAGGGCAATCACCCAACTGAATAAAATGGCCTGCCACAGCGGTGCATCGTGCGGTAAAAACTTGAGATGACCATACCAAGCCAAGGTCATAAAACAGTTTGCAATCACCAAAAGTAAAAGTGCCGAAGACATTGTGCCGTACTATCTAAAAATTTCAGTTTATTTTACGGGGATTCGACCTTAAAAATACACGTAGACAAATTTTTTATCTTCTACTGAATTTTAAGCACTGCCATCGTCATACATCTGCTTAGATCTCACTTTAAAAATCATGCTGTTTAGATACAAGAATCACTATCTTTTCGCCAAAACCCTTGCTATCGTTGCTTCAAATCAAATTAATCACGACAACAGCACAACAGATAAGTGATGTGTCTATAAAAGCAGTGGAGTAAGGCGGAATGCATCTGCATATTTTGGGTATTTGTGGCACATTTATGGGCTCTTTGGCACTTTTAGCCCGTGATTTAGGACATACCGTCACAGGTTCAGACCAAAACGTCTATCCACCAATGTCGACTCAACTAGAAAATGCAGGCATTACCTTAATGCAGGGTTATGACCGCAGCCATTTACAACCGCATCCAGATTTAGTGATTGTGGGCAATGCCATGAAACGTGGGATAGACGCGGTTGAATATATGCTGAATGCAGGTTTACCGTATATTTCTGGCCCACAATTTTTGGCCGATCATGTCTTGCAAGGCAAACACGTACTGGGCGTTGCAGGCACGCACGGTAAAACCACCACCACCACCATGTTGGCGTGGGTGTTAGATCAGGCAGGCTTAGAACCTGGCTTTTTAATTGGTGGCGTTCCTTTAGGCTTTAGTGAAAGTGCACGTTTGGGTGCAGGCAAGTATTTCTGTGTCGAAGCCGATGAGTACGACTCCGCATTTTTTGATAAACGCTCTAAGTTCGTGCACTACCATCCTAAAACGGCCATTTTAAATAACCTTGAATTTGACCATGCCGATATTTTTGATGATTTGGCTGCAATTCAGAAACAATTCCATCATTTGGTGCGAACCATTCCAAGTGAAGGCCGCATTATTGCCCCAATTACAGAAAACAATATTGATGAAGTGCTGGAGATGGGTTGCTGGACGCCTGTGCTGCGTACTTCGCTCGATGCACAGCCAAATGCAGCACTGTATGCAGAACAACTTACAGCAGATGGTTCACACTTTAACGTCCTACAAAATGGTGTAGTCAAAGGCGAAGTGCGCTGGAATATGACAGGGCAGCACAGTGTTGCCAATGCTTTAGCTACCATTGCCGCAGCCGAGCATGTCGGTGTTTCAATTGAAACGGCATGTATTGCGCTATCCAATTTTGGTGGGGTCAAGCGCCGTATGGAATTACTCGGCACACCGCGCGGCATTGAAGTGTACGATGACTTTGCCCACCACCCAACTGCCATTGAAACGACTCTCGAAGGTGCACGCAAACGTTTAGGTGAACGTAAATTGTGGGCAATTATCGAACCACGTTCCAACACCATGCGCATGGGCAGTCATAAAGATGGCTTAGCCTATTCGGCTCGTTTGGCCGATGCCGTGATCTGGTATCAACCTGAAGGCTTAGACTGGGATTTACAACCCGTGGTTGCCGCGGCAGACAATCATGCTATGGTGGCCAATACTTTGGATGAGATCATTCAAACCATCGTCAGCCAAGCAGGTGAGGGCGATGCAGTCGTGATCATGTCCAATGGTGGGTTTGGTGGCTTGCACCAAAAACTGATGCAGGCATTGCAACACAGCGCTTAAACCATCAATGTCATTTAAAGGCCGTTTTTGAAAAAATACGGCCTTTTTTATATATTATAAATTTATATATTATTTTTGAAAAGCAACGATTTTGCTAATGAACTTGTCATCTTGTCCTGTTACCTTAGAAGAATAACATCCTGCGAGCATGACAATTGCAGCAGGTTGGCTGCTGGATGTCTTTCATCACCATTACTAAGAAATATGGTCAAATCATTATAAAACCAATACAAATAAGTCGATGAATTTTGGGTTAAACAAACACTGGATTAAAAAACTGACCATCACCACGGGTTTGGTGAATGCCAATATACGACAGACATGCTTTTAAAAACTGCTGTTCAGGTAAATCGCCTTTAGAAAAATTAGCAACACACCATTTTAATTTTCAGAATTTGAAAAGCCTATGATGTGTTTAAGCATCCTTCAGATGAAAAAGCCCTGAAAGTGACGGTTAATTACGAATAATCTTGGCTTTATTGCATGATAAAAAAGCTAATCTTCATACTATAGATCGGCTTTTTTATATTTAAACGGATTCCAGTATAAAGCGGTCAAATACCAATGGTGCTCTACAAACTAAATTTAGAAAAAGTTTGAATAACCTCTATTTTTATAACCCCGTTGAGATTTTTCAGGCAAGATGGTTTGTTCTAAATCCAAAAGTAATGCTAAAAATTGCTGCACCGTCTTTTCGTCCAAACGATGTGGTAGAAAAACATCAAAGCCGAGCTTTTTAAATAAACTCGAAATTTGACTATGTTTATGCACATATTTCATAGACCATTCTGAAAAAAGGATATGCTCAAGTATTTGGTCAGGGAAGCGAAATACATCACGATGGCGCGGGTCTTGTTGAATACGCTCAAATAATTTCTCGACCTGCTGTTGTTCACCTTCTAAACACTGAAAAAAATGACCTTCAGCATAATAAAGTACCCCATAAATGTGTTGTGCAGCATTAAATTGGCGAGCTGTTGTCAAAATATCACTGAAGTCTTGGAGCAAATCATTTTGATGTTCTATTCGGGTACTCGCATAACACAACCTGATTAACATATCACACTCATTAAATGTAAACTGGTCACAAAATTAAGATAAAAGACTCAAATAATCACTCATTATTTTGTGGTTTTGATTATTTTTTAATCAATTGTAATTTATGGCTGACAATTCAACCCTACTTTTACCACTATGGTGTAGGTGTAGCATCTTTTAACATACATTCAATTTAAAGTGCGGTTTTGTTTTAGTTTTTGGAGAAAGTCATGCTCAAAGATGTGCTTACCACATCATTTTTATTAATCGCTTATTTGTGTATGCTGATTGGCTTTCACCGTCTAGGTCTGAATGAAGAAATAAATATACTAATTTCCTCATTTGTATTAGGGCTAAGTTTAAAGCAGTGGGTGAGCTTATTTTTTTCCACTGGTTTTGTATTGCGCTTATCAGTGGTTTATGTATTGCACTGAATGATTGGGTGATGATGAAATTTTTCTTATTCAGCATGCTGATTGGGATGTATGTCATACCTTACCTTTTGATCTACTTAAAAAAAATGTATGTAGAAAAACAGGTCAGCTCAACAATACTGATTAAAAAATAATGTTTTTAAGCCACGACATCGGCATATTGTGTATCCGTTTCAAAAACCGTCTTAACATAAGAGCAAACAGGCACAATTTTTAGCTGCTTTTCACGTGCAAAGGCGACCAAAATATCTAATAGTTGACGGGCAACCCCTTGGCCACGTAATGTCAAATCGACCCAAGTATGATCTGCTAAAATAGTGTGATCATCTTGATATTGATAAGTAATTTCAGCGATATGCCGACCATCTCGCTCAATAAAAAACTCGCCACCACGTTGGGTTTCTTGATGTTGAATTTGCATAAGTCCACCTATCAAACTTAATCTATTTTTTCAATTTGCCACAATCTTGACGAAGTATTGTGCTGAATTTGTACAAATTAAAATGATTTACCATGCAGAATCAATTGCACAACACTTAAAATTATGTAATGCTTTGCGCAGATTTAGGCAACGTACTAATCCCAAATTATGTTGAGCAAGGGGAGTAGCCTCCTCCAAGCGTTAAAATATAACTTTAACGTGTCAGCGTTTCGTCATTACACTTTGCAAAAAGTCGGACGCTGAGCATAGTGACATACTTGTTGATTCAAGTGCGCTCTATGTAGGCAAGACCTTGATCATGTTGTTACAGATGTTTTGAAATCATCTGACAACGGGTCAAGGTTTTTTTATGGCCAATTGTCGGATGTGGAGATTGTATGGAATCTATCGGCAATTTATGGCTATACCTGGTCTTTTTTGCAATTGTTGCAGTCATGCTCGCTATCGACCTCTTAGGCTTTAAACAAAAAGCAGGCGAATCGGTCAAAGTCAAAACCGCTGCGTATTGGAGTATCGCCTGGGTCAGTGTGGCAGCTTTATTTGGTGGCGGTTTATGGCTGTATCTGAAACACAGCGTTGGGCTAGAAGTCGCCAATACCAAAGTCATGGAATACTTTGCGGGTTATTTACTGGAAAAATCACTGGCGATCGATAATGTATTCGTGTGGATGATGATCTTCGCCGCATTCGCCATTCCACCGGGCTTACAGCGTAAAATTTTACTCTACGGCGTACTGGGCGCAATTATTTTCAGAACCATTTTTATTTTTATTGGGGCTTGGTTCATACAAGAATTCTCTTGGATTTTGTATATTTTTGGCGCATTTTTGGTTTATACAGGCTTTAAATTCTTAAAAGGCCCAGAACAAGAAGCCAGCAATATTGAAGATATGGCATTATTGAAATGGTTACGCAAACACATGCGGATCACCCCAACACTACAACAAGACAAATTCTTTGTTCGCCAAAATGGCGTACTTTGGGCAACGCCATTATTTTTAGTTTTAATTTTGGTCGAAGCATCTGACGTTATTTTTGCCGTGGATTCTATTCCTGCAATTTTTGCCGTGACCACCGATCCGTTTATTGTACTCACAGCAAATCTTATGGCTATTTTAGGCTTACGTGCCATGTTTTTCTTGCTCTCAGGCGCAGCTACTAAAATGCATTATTTGCCGTACGGACTGGGTTTAATTCTGCTATTTATTGGCTTTAAAATGCTGATGCTAGATGTGTTCCACATGCCTATCTGGATTTCGCTCGGCTTTATTGTACTTGTGCTGTCAATCACTGCGTGGTTATCAATTCGACATAGTCGTAAACACCATGAAACCACATTATAAAATTTAACAGTCCTCATCATCCTTGCAAGCCTTCTTTCGAGAAGGCTTTTTGTATTCATTACGCTAAGTTTTAATTGACCGTACGATAAATTTTATCGTACTGCTGCAAGCTACATTTAATGTACAATCTCTTGAAAAAATGAAAAATGTAGGTTGTTTATGCCATCTCCTGTACAACGCACCGCAATTCGTGGTTGCTTTCTTGATTTCAAAAACTGCGTCAGCCAAGCCGATCAAATTTCAGAACACGTCCGTTATATAGAGGATGGCTTGTTAATTTGTGAACAAGGCAAAATTCAGTGGTTGGGTTCATGGCAAGAAGGGCAGGCACAGCTAAACGCCAACACAGAGTTCCATCATTATCCTGATCATCTCATAGTGCCTGGCTTTATCGACACTCATATTCATTTTCCACAGACCGAAATGATAGGCGCGTATGGTGAACAATTACTGGAATGGTTGAATACATATACTTTTCCAACAGAACTGCAATTTACGGATAAAGCCTATGCCGATCAGATAGCACAATTTTTTGTGCAGGAGTTACTTAAAAATGGCACCACCACAGCCTTGGTGTTTTGTACGGTACATCCTGAATCGGTAGATGCGTTATTCGAGGCGGCTGCACAACATCAAATGCGGTTAATTGCAGGCAAAGTGCTGATGGATCGGCATGCGCCCGAAGCATTGTGTGATAACGCAGACACAGGCTATGCAGACTCTAAAGCCTTGATTGAAAAATGGCATGGAAAAGGACGTAACCTCTACGCGATTACCCCACGTTTTGCACCAACTTCTAGCCCTGAACAACTGGCACGGGCAGGGCAACTTAAAACCGAATATCCCGATGTTTATGTGCATACCCATTTAAGTGAAAATCACAATGAAATTGCATGGGTGAAACAATTATTTCCAGAGCAAAATGGATATTTAGATGTTTATCATCACTATGGTTTAACAGGCTCACGTTCGGTTTTTGCGCATTGTGTGCATTTAGAAGAGCATGAGTGGCAATGTTTGCATCATACCGATTCTGCAATTGCCTTTTGCCCAAGTTCCAATTTATTTTTAGGCAGCGGTTTATTCCCATTACATAAAACTTGGGAGCGACAGGTGAAGGTTGGTTTAGGTACAGATATTGGCGCAGGCACCTCGTTTAATGTACTGCATATCCTCAATGAAGCCTATAAAGTGCAACAACTGCAAGGGGCAAAACTCTCTGCTTTTGAAGCGTTGTATCACGCCACATTAGGCGCTGCCAAAGCTTTGGACTTAGACGATAAACTAGGTAATTTTAAGGTAGGCAAAGAAGCGGATTTTGTAGTGCTCGATTTAAATGCCACAGCTTTACAACGCTTAAGACAACAACGTGCCAAACATCTTGAAGATGCATTATTTGCCCTCATTACTTTAGCAGATGACCGTAATATTCATGCGACCTATATTTATGGACAACGTGCCTACTACCACCCCAATCAAAACTCAGCAGCAGGTGGCTAAACCTGCGCAACCCTCTGAACCGTACCGGGTTTATCGGAGACTTTTTTATTTAAGTTAGGCCACCTGACCTAACGGATTAATCTTATCATAGTACATTGCTTCAAACTCAAAAGGCGATACATAACCCAGTGCACTGTGTACACGCTTTTTGTTGAACCAATCTACCCAATTTAATGTCGCAAGTTGTACATCCGCTAAACCTTGCCAATCTGCTTTTAAATATTCAATCACCTCTGTTTTGTATAAGCCATTCACCGTTTCAGCCAGAGCATTATCGTATGAATCACCCGTTGTACCGACTGATGCTCGTAAATTTGCTGCTTCTAAACGATTGGTATAGCGAATGGAAAGATATTGCACACCTCTGTCGGAATGATGAATCACATTCTTTGGCATGCCTCGATCATGCAATGCTTGCTCCAGTGCATCAAGTACCATATCTGTATTCATCCGTGTTGATACTTTCCATCCAACAATTGCTCGCGAGAACACATCAATAATAAATGCGGTATATACCCAGCCAGAATTGGTTTGAATATACGTAAAGTCACTGACCCATAATTGGTCAGGTCGATCAGCACTAAAATTCCGTTTCACTAAATCATCTGCTCGTTTTTGATCATCTCGGCTGCGGGTAGTTTGTTTGTTCTTACCACGCCAAACACCTTGTATATCTAGCTTTTTCATCAATCGAGCAACTGTACAACGTGCAATAACATAGCCTTCACGTTTCAATTTTTGCCAAACTTTACGTACACCATATCGACCTAAACTTTCTTTCCAAATACGTTTGATTTGCTCTGCATGATGTAAATCATGCAGAGCACGTTTCGCTCGATGTTCTGGGTTATCAACGAGATCTAAAGCCCGATAATAGGTCGAAGCTGCAATCGGTAAAATTCTACAAATCGCTTCAACGCCATATCGATCTTTATTGTGATGGATAAAATCCACCATTATTTGTGTGGGCGGTCGAGCTCCGCCTGGGCGAAAAAAGCGGCTGCTTTGCGTAGAATTTCATTGGCACGCTTTAATTCTTTAATTTCACGTTCCATTTGCTTCATTTTTTCTTGGTCAGATATCTGTTGTACTTTGGCAGGATTTAGTTGATCCATATGCTTTAAATACCAAACACGCAATGTTTCAGGAGTACAACCGATTTTAGGAGCAATAGCTGTGATTGCTGCCCAAGTAGAAGGATAATCTTTTTCAGATTCAATTAGTAATTGAACCGCTCTTTCTCTAATTTCGGGGGTATAGTTTGGTTTTTTCATCGGAATAGTCTCTCAGAATATTGAGTCTCCGACAAACCTGGTACGGTTCACTCGTATATGAAAGCTATAGGATGGGCAATGCTGATACTCGGTTGTGCCATGTTGTTACGCTCAGATTCTCATTCAGCACAAAAATGATGCTATTTTAACCATGCAAGCACGTGCAACATCGCGCAAGATATATTAAAATTAGAGCATATTTTGGGGTGTTGCAGGTCAACACCTTTTTTATTTTTGCTTTTTAGGTATCTACCCATGACAGTTGAAATGCAGGTTTTGATTTCTGCAGAAGAAATCAAAACAAAAGTTCAGGAACTTGGTCAAAAAATTAATGCTCACTATGCCAATAGCGACAAAGAGTTGGTTTTAATTGGCTTATTACGTGGCTCTGTGTTGTTCATGGCAGATTTATGCCGCACCATTCACAAACCGCATGAACTAGATTTTATGACTGTATCCAGCTATGGCGGAGGTACTGTTTCATCGCGTGATGTGAAAATTTTAAAAGATTTGGATGGCGAAATTCGCGGTAAAGATGTCTTGGTGGTTGAAGATATTATCGACTCAGGCAACACCCTAAATAAAGTCATGGAAATTTTGCAAACCCGCGAGCCAAATTCAATTGAGCTATGCAGCTTAATTAGCAAGCCATCACGCCGTGAAATTGAACTTGAAGTTAAATTTATGGGCTTTGAAATTGAAGATAAGTTTATTGTCGGTTATGGCTTAGATTATGACCAAAAATATCGTCATATTCCGTTTATTGGCGAAATTGGCTTATAAAACAAACACGCCTCGCTTTAAAAAGTGATCGTTTTAGATCACTTTTTTATGGCTAAAATTTGCACTTCATCTATCTAACAGGACAAAAACACAACATGCTGTAGCATTATTCGACTATTTTCCTTGGAATTTTTCAGCAAATATAAGTCTGAAACATGATGTAAAACATAAACAAAGATAACAAGGAGCTGCTCATGTGGTCATTAATTGTCGCAATTGTAGTGGGTTTTATTGCAGGTTTAATCGCTCGTGCGATTCATCCTGGAGATGACAAAGCAGGGTTTATTGTCACCACCTTACTCGGGATTGCAGGATCTTTATTAGCAACATATGCAGGGCGCATGATGGGATTGTATGGTGATGGTTCTGCCGCAGGTTTTATTGCTTCCATCATTGGTGCGGTGATTATTCTGTTTATTTATAATACTTTTATGAAAAAATCACGTGCTTAAATAATGTGTTAACGACTGTTATTTTTCTATCAAACACTGTCTATTCTCATATAAAAAACCGCCTAAAAATTAAGGCGGTTTTTTATATCTAGTTTGCAATCACAAGTTTTAGGTTTGTTCTGAGATACACGTTATAACTGTAGGTGCCAATATCAGATCAAAATAGCCGTTCTTAAAGACCGAATTCTTTAAAAATCTGTTCAATTTGTGCTGCAGGATAAGCTCCCATGACTTTAAAGCCATTCGAGAAAATAATCGCTGGCGTACCGTTTACGCCTAAACGATGTGCTAAAGCCATGTTGCGTTCTACAGGGTTAGCACAACTGGTTTGACTTGTAGGCAATTGTGCTTTTGTGATCAGGTTTTCCCAAGCAAGTGCAGGGTTTTTCTCACAGTACACCTGTTTAGACGGTGCGACAGATTGCGCTTTTAATGGCAAAATAAAGGTATAGATTGTAATGTTGTCCAGCTTTTTCAGTTCAGCCTCAAGCTGTTTACAATATGGGCAATTTGGGTCAGAAAAGATCGCAATCTGACGTTTTCCCGTACCTCGCACATTTTTGATTGCATCTTGTAGCGGTAGCTTTTTCCAATCGACACTATTTTGTTGGATCAATAAATCTTTGGTCAGGTTATGCTGATCCTTTAAACGAATCATGGAACCCGCCAAAATATGTTGCGCATCTTCATTCAAATACACCACTTGACCATCCATAGAGGCACTGTAAATACCTTTCATTTCTGTGGCTTGAATATTGTCTAATTTCAGTTGCGGATGCTGTTGTTTGACATTTTTGCTAACCGTTGCAACATCGGCCATGCTCACGGCGCTGCATAATCCTATTAAGGCAGCTAAACTCAATTGTTTAATCATGTGTTTCATCTAAATAAATTAAATTTAGCCTGATTCTAAGCTGAAAGCTGCACAGAATTCAGTATTTTTAAGCCAGAATTACGCAATTGCTACAACTCGTTTTTGCTATGCAACGCTTTAGGTTTCACGTGGAACCTTCAAGCCTGATGGTAGATTAATTTCTACTGAAATATGGACAATTTCTTCATGAATGGCGAGGGCAGTGCGGACTTGATCTGCGTCTAAATCGTGTGCGGTTTCCAATGCCAAAATACAGGAAAATTTACCCAGTCCAACTTTCCAAACATGCAAGTCTGTAATCATCACACTGACTGGTAACTCTGCAATCACTTCACGAATTTCATCCACCACAGGATGATCCATTTCTGCATCCAGCAATATTTTTCCTGTTTCCTGCATCAAACCTATTGCCCAACGCGCCACTAAAATTGAACCAACAATACCTAACAGTGCATCTAGAAAATCCCAACCCCAATATTTACCCGAAATTAAAGCAATAATTGCAAAAATTGAAGTCACCGCATCTGCCACCACATGCATAAAGGCAGCTTTCTGATTCAGGTCATGGCTATCATGCGTATGCTCATGATGGTGATGGTGATGGTGATGGTGATGGTGATGGTGATGGTGATGGTGATGGTGATGGTGATGGTGATCATCTTCATGTAATAACCATGCACAAATCAAATTGATCAATAACCCTAAAATTGCAATTGGAATAGCTTGGTTATACTGAATATCGACAGGAAAAAATAAACGCTCGATAGAGTGAATTGCCATAAATGCAGCCACCACCAACAATAAAATGGCACTGCTATAGCCAGCTAAAATTTCAATTTTCCATGTACCAAAACTAAACCGCGTATCGGCTGCATAATGACGTGCTGCCCGATAGGCTAAATAAGCCAAGCCTAACGCTAGCATGTGTGAACTCATGTGCCAGCCATCCGCCAGCAAAGCCATGGAGTGAAAAATCCAACCACCCAAGATTTCCAAGAACATCATGACAGCCGTCAGCAAAGCCGCATATAATATTTTTTTCTGCGCCAGCGGATTGCCTTGATCGAATTGATGTGGATGAATACGATGAGAGTGTTGCTGACGCATAATGGGAAATCATTAGACTTCTTGCGTTAGTCAAATTTTAAGCAGTCAAAAGCTATATTTTATAAGGTTTTAGCCAATTCAAAAATTAGATAAAACTATACTTTCGCAAGAGATACCGTCTGAAACGTCAAGCAAATTATCGAAAATTCATGCTCAATAATCTGCTTGATAAGGCTGTTGGTGTTTGAGTACACCATAACAAAGATGAACCAACTTTCTCATTGCAGCTCCAATCGCCATCATTTTGGTTTTACCATTAGCTAATAATCTTTCATTCATCCCTTTAATATGAGGATTATGCCGAGTTGCGACAATGGCTGCCATATATAAACCGGCACGTATTTTGGAAGAGCCCGCTTTGGATAAATGGCTTCTGCCATGAATGGAGCTACCTGACTGCTTTTGAGTGGGCACCAAGCCAACAAAGGCGGCCGCTTGACTAGCTCTTTCAAAAGTATGACTGCGCAAGAAACTGAGCATTAATAAACTAGTTCGATCTGCAATGGCTGGAATACTGCTGAGCAGTTCTTTATCATTTTTTAAATCAGGATTCTGATCAATGTGATCATCAATTTGTTGGTCGATACCCTGAATATGTTGGTTTAACTGTTCAATACTCTTGTGGAGAGACTGAAGTACAGGTTCCATCGTGAAGGTAGACTCTGCTTTTTCCAAACGATTCTTTTCACGTTGTAAATCTTCACAAAGAACAGCTCTTCTATCCAGTAAAGCATTCAGCAATTGAATATGTTTGGGTAAAGGTTGCCAAAAATGTAGATTGGCAGTCATCGCAAATCGAGCTAGAACCTCACTATCTACCTTGTCTGTTTTATTCAGCTTAGACATACTCTGAGCAAAATATCGAGCTCTGGCAGGATTGGTTACAGAGACTTGATAGCCTTCATCAAATAAATATTTAGCCAAGAGTTCATGATAAATAGATGTTGCTTCCATTAAGATAATGGTCTGCGTAGAAGTTGCAGCATGCTGGTTTAGCCAGATTTGAAGTTGCTCAAAACCTTTTGGTGTATTTGAAAAAGTTTTGGTTTTCTTTTTATTTGCAGAATTTTCTAAAATTAAACAGCAATCAATTTTAGCTTTAGCAACATCAATACCAAGATAAAACATAATCTTTACCTGCTTTAATTATTCAATTATTGTTTTAGCATAACCACCGTCTTTTCTTGTGAATGCAGCATCAAAGTGCTTAGTTACCGTCCAGAGTTGTGCAAGTGGTTAGGGCAAATTGTAGGTTTTATCTCTTGCACAGACTAAAAGTCTTAGGTCTATTACAAACTCTACAATTTGCATATAGTGGAAGCTAATCACTACAACCTCCAAGATACAAGGTCTATTGTTAAATATACTCCCATAGAGTATATAGAAATTGAGGTGATGTGTTGGGTCATTTACATGCAGATAAGAAAATTTTAAATCGCGTCAAACGTCTACAAGGGCAAATTGGGGCAGTGCAACAAGCACTTCACAATCCTGAACATGGCTGTATTGAAGTTTTACAACAAGTCGCAGCTATTAAAGGTGCGGTCAATGGTTTGATGAATGAGTTAATCGAATCGCATTTGCGTCATCATGTGATTGGTGATCAATGCGCGATTGATGAACATGAACTGGAAGAGTTTATGAAACTGCTAAAACGCTATGCTTAAACACAAATAGGCTTGACCAGATTCAAGGCTTATCTTTACACTGAGTGATATTTCTCACTATATGAGACTAAACTCAACAGTTTAGCCATCAATCGAGTTTTTTATGACTCAATCTCAATCTTGGCATCCTTTTGTGATGATCAGCCTCGCCCTGATTATTGGCACCATGGGCACGGCACTTGTAAGCCCGCTATATCCAATTTATCAGGAACTGTGGCAGCTTTTACCCAGCCATATCACCTTCATTTTTGTGGCGTATATGCTCGGTTGTTTGGCCACCTTGCTTTTTTTAGGGCGTACCAGCAACAGTATTGGCTTCTTAAAAACCCTAGAACTGGGTTTAGTCATCATCACCCTCGGACTAATTCTGTCAATGTTTGCCACTAATGCGCTTTAGCTTGCTTCGGGGCGTTTTGTGATTGGGATTGCTTCAGGTCTGATGACCACATCGGCGTTAATTGGCTTAATGTGGAGTATCCCCCAATCACATAAAGCGCATGCACCACAGCTCAGTTCAGTCATTACCGCAGTCGGATTTGGCTTAGGTCCTTTGCTCGGTGGTGGTGTGGCACAATTTTCAGCAGCGCCTTTGTTTAGTCCATATATTCCAGTCATTTTGGGTGCAGTACTGTGTTTTATTGGATTATTACGTTTAGCACCACCTGAATTTACGCCACAAACCTTCTCGATTGCCCCAAAATTAGAACGCCCAGAACCACGCTTTCATGCAGAATTTTATATTACGGGTTTAACCGCATTCTGTGTCTTTGCTGCATTTAGTTTATTTGCTTCGCTCTCTCCATCTTTTGTGCAAGTGATTATTCCGTGGCACGGGCCTTTAGTCAGTGGTTTGGCTATCACCAGTATTTTGCTGATTTCAGCATTGGTGCAGTATTTTTCCAAAGCTATTCCTGCACAAAAATGCCTAAATTATGGGCTGTATTTGCTGTTATTCAGTTTATTGGTACTCGGTGCATGCATGTATTTACATTGGAGTTTTCTATTTTTTGTCAGTGATGTACTGCTAGGAATAGGACATGGTTTGGCATTGATTGGCGCTTTTGGCTTAATTCATGCCATGACCAATCTACAGAATCGTGCGGCAGTGATGTCAACCTATTTATTTGTGGGCTATTTAGGCACAATTCTGCCAATTATTGCAGTGGGTTATTTGGCCGATCATTTTGGGTTAACCACTGCCGTGCTTAGCTTTTGTGCAGCCATCTGCTTACTATGTGGCTACATCATTATTTGGTATCGCCAGTTGCAGAACAAACCTGTTTTAGGATGAGTTTTTACCTAAACTAAAAGTTAAAATCAGGACAAGGTTTGAATCAGCTGAGTTTATTCAAACCTTGTAAAGAAATTGAACTATGTCTTCTGTTTTGATCTCAAACTCAGCAGCCATTATTTTTCATTGATGGCTTGATGCTCTAACTCTTTGGTCAAAAAATAATTCAAAAAGTTCGAATGACGGCAATAATCGCCAATTTAATCAGGCTATCTAAATCTGGATCTACCGTAGTGGCTAAAATATCTGTAGCTAACTGAAATTCAAGCGCCGTCGCAAGCCAATCCCCAAAACAATAACGTGCAGTACGCCCTGATTTTAATTAAACCAGCACCCATAAAGTTTTAAGCTGACCAATCACCACGCAAATCACAGAAATAGTTTCGAGTGACAATTGCAGAAAATGAACCGAAGAAATGAGTATTTCACGTAAAAAAGCCAGTTCAAACATCCAAAAACCTCCATCAGAGATTTCATCTCGTGCATTTAGGATTGAATTGAGCGCCAATTTTTGATTATTTTCTCATCATAGCTTTAAATGCTGTGGTTTAAAAAGACTGATGGGATTTGAACCAACGCTTGTGACTAAAAGGATACTAGAAAATTTGCAAAGTGCTTTTTTATAAAAATTTATATTAAATACCAGAAAAATAAAAAAAGCACTAAGCCACTAAAACTTAATGCTTTTTTATATCAAATCAGGAAGTAATCGCTAAAATCATTTTCCGATACAGAATGTAATTCCAATTATATTTTTAATATAAATTAATAACTTATAAATTTAATTAAAACATAGTGACTAATAAGTGACTGATTATGTCAACACTAGGCACTTTTTGGCTTCCTCTTTATGGTGGACGTAAAAACTAAATATTCGATCTGCTCATCTTATTGGTGGCTCAGGTGCTCACTTGGTCAGTTTTAAAATGTGAGCAAGATTGACCATATCCCCCAGTGGGGGTAATCCTATGTTCAGGTTATTTGCAGAAGTAAACCGCCCGAATAATTGCACTGTAGTTCTATTGGGATTTTAAGCATTAAAACCACATTTCCGCCCATCCCTCGCGCGCGCGCGCGTTTTTGTTGCGAAACACAACGCAATTTTGCGCCGTCATGCTGTTAGTAAAAGTTAGTTTTGCGGACTGCTTTAAAAAAAGAAAACCTGATAAAACATGAGATTCAGAACGGCGTAAATCCTAAGTAATCCTAAGGTCACAACCTGACATTCACCGAATACCCATCCGATTTAAATAGACAATAAACATTTGCAGCCGTTCCTGCTCTCTTTTTTCTAGCTCTCGTACAAGTGCTGCAAATTTTCTGTAGTGCATGTTTTTAGGCTTTTGATATATCGGCCAATCTCTAACGTCTTGTGACCATTGCAAGCGACTTCTTAGCCGTCTGACGCGCAGTAGAGGTATATCTGACTTATTCCATTGTTGTGATATGTAGTTAAGTTGGTGGCATTGTCTGCAAGCGTATGTTCTGCACTTAAAATATAGTTTGGTACAGCGTTTACCGCATGAGCATAAAAACCAAAATCTTGCGCCGCCGTAGTTGCAAGGTGAATGAGTTAAGCTAAGGTTATAGCTACCATAGTCGTTGTTTGCGGTGATGCTGATTTTTTTATACTTTTTCAGGTCGTCAGCACTGAATAAACTTTTTAGATTAAGTTGCTTGATGCTTATAAAGCTGTAATTTTCCACGCTACCTTTTGACATAAAGCGCACTAATTTCCCTAATTATTTAGGCTCTAAAATAATGATATTGATTGTATCTGCTTTAACAAAAAATTAACTTTTTAACTCAAACAGAAATTTTTTTATACGTGCGATTGGCTGCGGTCTAGTTCTTTAATCATGGTATAGCTATTCACATCCCCCCGATGGATAGCCAACGCAATTTTGCGTTTACCTTAGAAAACAATAAATTATTGATAGAACAATCAACACTTGCACTCTATAAAAATAGGGCATGTAATCAATCAATTTCATCATTTGCAAAACAATCCTATGAAAGAAATATTTTGTCTAATTAGACTATGCTGATCTAATCGAATCTAAGGAATAAAAAAAGCTCCCCATATTTAGGGAGCTATCCGTGACAAGTTATCTAGCATCACAGCAATTGCAGAATATCCGCCTTTATCTCTGTGACTTCACGATCTGCACCGCTTTGGTCTTTCCACTTCCTTGTACGCAAGCTGCCCTCGATATACACCTTGCTGCCTTTCTTGAGGTACTTACTTGCAATCTCGCCTAATCGGTTGCTAGTGGTGATTCTGTGCCATTCTGTAGCCTCTTTGCGCTCTCCAGTGGTCTTATCTTTCCAGTGGTCGGTAGTTGCAACGCTGAATGTTGTAACGCTGCCACCGTTGGGAAATTGTTTAGTTTCAGGGTCACGGCCTAGAACGCCCATCACAGTTACTTTGTTTACGTTTGGCATTGATTAATCTCTTAAATCTGGATAAGCCCCAGCCATTCACAGCATAGGGCTAGGGTAGCGATTAGCAGTAAATAAACTCTTGAGGCATATACAGCCAATTGTTAAACGCCGTGCCTGTTGCATCGTCTGGCATGTATTCCTGTTGCTCCTGTTCATCCGTTGTAAGTATGGTTTCGGCTCTGTCCAAGTATTTAAGCTGGCCATCCTGAATCAATAGCCTTTCAATGATTCCCATTTCTGCATCATTGATCTGTAGAACGGTTTTAACGGTAGATCGCCAGAACATGACAGGCACACGGGCAAAGCTCAAAGGCACACCATCACGGCGCGCCTGTTTCTGCACCTGTTTTAAACAGTAGTCATACCCATCAAAAGCACGTTTCACCAATACAGATAAATCACGGCTTGTATGCTTGAGATATTCCAACAAGACGGGCTTATGTAACTTGATCTCCTCTAACAGGTGTTCGGGTGGCCTTTGCTGGCTGCTATATCTGATCTTGTCAGGTGGGGCTAGTTCTAGCTTGCATCCGTATTGCTTCGCCAGTTGCAAAACCTCTAAGGCCTTTTGAGTATTCATAGCATCCCCCCGAACAGGTCTAAAGTATCGTCATTGGCTGGCATTGGTTCAGGCTGTGGCAGTTTGGCCTTTGCCTGTTTTTTGGGTGCTGGTTGCTCCTGCTTTGCTGGTTCAGGGTGTACGGGTTCGCCTAATAAATCACGGACACCATTATTTTTAGACGTAACAGACGTAACAGCCGTAACAAGCCCGTCATTACTAGGGTTTGCGGTGTTACGTGTTTGATTTTCGCAATACGTAACAGGCTCAGAATACGTAACAGGGTCAGGCATTGGATTTGCTGTTACGTCTTTTGTTACGTGTGTTACGTATTCGATTTTCGTGTTACGTAACGGCTGAAAGCCTTGTGTATCAAGGCTGTTACGTGTGTTACGTATGTTACGTATCGAATTATGGCTATTCTCGTTATCATGCCATGACCACATAGCCCCATTAAATACATACATTCGCATCGGCTTATCAAAATCTGGTATGCGTTCGCTCTTTTGATATTCCTTTGCATTGCAGTTAATCCACTGGTTAGCCTTTAAGACTTTGGCCACTTTGCGATAATCAAAGCCTTTGCATATTTCCTTTTTGAATTGCTCGGAAAAAACCAGATACACCTTTTCGCCGCCCTCGATCTTCCAATAGCCTGCACGATTGTTAATCTTTTCGGGGTGTATCGGGTCAGGTGTAATGCACTCAAAGCGGCTCGATCCGTTCGCCTCAAAAAATGCCTTAACCTGTGCCAGTATCTCCCTATCTTCAAAATTGCCGATCTGATCAAAGCCACCTAACCACTGATTAAAAACCATTTGCACGGCGTTAAATGCTGTGCCAGCTTCCCAGCCTGTAATGCCTGCACTTGTCGCCATTTCCCCAGCCGTTGCCACCAATGCAAAGTAGTTAGCCACTCGGACAATATGCCCTTGCGACTGGTTCACGGTTAAGGCTTGGCGATACTGGTCTAAAAGCTCTCTAGCTTCTCCTATACGCTCGGCTTTGTTGCTGGTTAGGTAATTCAGCCATGCAATGCCAGCCACGCCGTAGGATTGATTTAAGCGGCTTGCAAGCTCTATGGATTGCTTCGCCCCATCCTCGGCAAAGTCTAGGCAGTCAAAAATGCCATATTCCGATTCGTCTATATCAATATCGGCTAATCTGATCTCTTGCCCTAGCTTGGTCTTTTGGCCTTGCTCCTGCATGATTTCTTTAAGGCTTTTTTCACCACTAGAAAGAAAAATGATTTTCCATTGGTGTACTGGCTTGGCTGTAATCTGTTTAGTCATGCGGCCTTTGCCTAGTCCATTCGATAGCATGTAAACAATATTGCCCAGCTCTTTAGGGTTGGCGATTTCTCCGATCTCATCCAGCACTAAAAAGCTGTCATTGTGCATATAGGCGGTATGCTCTAAGGCGTTTCCTGTGGCTCTCCACGTTCTATAAAAATGCTTTGGATTTCCCCATACAGAACAAGCCAGATTTAAGGCCGTGCTTTTGCCTTTGGATGAACCGCCCTTGATATGAAAGCCGCCGCCTTGCTGGTTCAATGGGTCTAACAGTTGGCCAGAAAATGCAGTACATAAAGCAAAAACAAGTCTGCTATGTTTCTGCACCAATTGGGCTACATCGTTCCGCCATTGCTCTAATGTGCCTTTGCTTTGATAGCGATTATCTAGCCCATGATTAGCCTGATATACAATTAGATCGCCGTTGCTGCTTTGTCCTATGCGCTCATGTGGCAATACAAAAACTTCACCATGCCAGCCTACACGATCAACACATAAGGCGCGCATAGCAGTAGGGTAGTTGGCCAGATAATCCGAAAACAGGTTACGGCCTTTACTATTAGTCGAAATGGTTACGCCTTGATAGGCTAGGGCTTTGCGTAGCTCCGCGCCGTCAGTCTGGAATAGCTCCATAGATAAGGCTTGAGTATGCTTTACCTTGTTATCGTCCAGCCATTGCAGCAATACGCCCCAATTGTTGCTAGTATCATCTCGTGTTTTGGCTATAACCAGAATCGGACTAGAGATAAAACGCTTGTACTGGTTGCCGTTCTTATCTTCATCAATAAAGAAAATCCCATCTTCCAAAATATGAAAATGGCCGTCCTCCCATTTCATCGGCTCGGCTAGATGCTTGGCATGATTTGGCGTATTATTGGCCTGTGCTGGTTGTTCTTCTGGTAATTTAAAGAGCATCCTTTCAAGGGCTTCTATATCGCTTCTATCGGTATTTAAGCCCTTTTTAATGCGTATCTCTACCCAATCCACAACATCGCCCTTTTGCGGCAATTCTAGCGGCTCTAACTCTATGGTCTGCACCTTACAGCCTAATGCTGTTAATGCTTCCCCAAGATTGTCTAAATAGCTCGTTCCTGCCTCGTCATTGTCTGGCCAGATAACCACTTTACGCCCTGCCAGTGGCTCTAAATGCGTTCGGTTTATGCTTTGGCTGCCGCCGCATGTTGTCGCACATAGTCCTAAATCATTGGCAAGGTCGGCCTTTTGCTCTCCCTCAAATATCCATACCTCGGCATCTGCTGGGGCTTGGCTGATTCGATCAAGGGCATATAACGGCTTTTTACCGTTGCCATCTGGGTAAGCCGCTTTGTAATCCTCTGGTTCTTTCATGACAAAACCATGCTCGCCACTAGAGATAGGCCATATCAGTTTTTTACCCGTAGCCAGATTTTTAAGGCGGATTTTCCAATAGATCGGCGTTCCGTCCTGATCTGTATAGCAATGCAATTTGATAAAGCTAAAACCCTTTGCCGCCTGCTTTTGGGCTAGGTCTTTTGCGTAACGCTGGGCTTGTTGGTGCAATGCGTCCAGATTGAATAAATCGTTCATCGTTCAGCCTCCCATGCGCCTAAATCCTTGCAAGCCTCTACAAAGTTTCTGCCTGTTAGCTTTTGATGAAATGCGATTAGATCGCCGCCTTTGGCCTCACATGCCATACATTTAAAGCATCCCTTTTGTATGTTGATGCGTAGGCTTGGTTTGCTGTCATCATGAAACGGGCATACCATTTCACGCCATAAGCCACGCCCTTTAAGGGTGTAGCCGCGCGCCTGTAGGTACTCTATAGGGTCGGGGAGTAATGCCTTATTTAATCCCTTTGCTGTGGTTGTAGCTGGGTTGCATGGTTGCCGTGTGAATCGCTGGGGGGTGTAGGTCTTAGACATGATAAAAGCCCCCTAAAACTGCAATCGCAACAAATAAAAAAGTAAAAAATGCGCCCATCAATAGGCCTTTGATTAGATCAATAAATAGGTCTTTCATTGTCTGGCCTCACTGTATTTTGTGGACGACGGCATTGATTAAAACGCCGTCAGTGGATAGGCCTAGCTCTTTGCGCTGCTGCATCATCTGCAAAAGGTCTTGTTCTGCCTGCTCAAAAGGTACGCCGTTGTGCTTGGCAATGTCCTGTAGGTTGTAGACTGGTTCGCCGTTGTCTAGGTATCCGCTTGGCTTGGGTAGATACTCCTCAGCCATTGCGTAGGCTTCGTCTTTCATCCATTGTGGGGAATACTCAAAGGCCAGCATAAAAGCCTGCATAGCTATAGGGTGTTCTTCGCCGAACTGTTTCACCATTGCTTTGTAATGATCAAAGGCTTTGAAAAACTCAGGGTTTATATGCTGCTGGTTGTTGTTCTTCATGCTTAGGCCTCCATCGTTGCAATGGTGGCTCTATGACTGGCTATGCGCTCACTAATCCACTGGTCTACATCAGATTCAATCCAAGCGACACGGCGCTCGGAAATATTGACAGCTTTGGGGAATGTACCTTGTTGCATCATTGCGTAAATTGACGATGCACCTAAGCCTGTTTTGGCTTGTACTTCTTTGCGGCGGATTAAACGGACGTTTTCGGTTTGTTGTTCTTTAGATAAAGTCATCTAAACATTCCTTAATAATTTAAAAAGGGGATGCCTAGACACAAAACAGGAATGTAAAATGAGAAAAAAGTTATTTTTTATTAGCTACATAGAACTTAAATATAGTCACTATACACATTCAATTAGTTCCAACAATGTTTAAAGAGTTAAACAAATTGTTTACTAATACATATAAGTTTACTAATATCATTGATACGACTAGGCGATGCACGTGTGCATTTTCTGGTCGATAAGCTCTCTGAGCTGCTAACTTTGTTTTTACATTTTAGGGTTTCCTAATTTGTGCCAGTCACGGCAAAGTTAAAAAATTAGGCTTCTAGCAATGTGGTGTTGCTAAAGCCACCTGTTCCAAAAAAAGGGTCAAGCAATGTGGTGTTGCCTGGCTCTTTTTCTTTGTCTGTAGATTTGTTCTGTGGTTAGCAGAATAAACGCATCAGACATGAATTCTATAAATAGTTCCTACTGAATTCATTGTTTTACTTTAACTATCTTTTAAGTAAATGACTACCTCTTTCCCAAACAAGTGCGTTATTTGCTGTCGTGAAGCACCATCAATGTGGTGTTTACCGACCTTTTTAAGGCCATAAAAACGATAGCCATTTATAACCTTTTATAATTATTTCTCATCATTGCTCACTATTTCTCAATAATTTAAAATATTCAGCAAGTTACAATTAGATACAATTAAGCTCCTTTAGCCTGATTAAAAAAAATCAAATTCGGTTCATAAATCACACTAAAAATATGATTACTCCATTTCTGCATCATCTCTATGCGTTCTTTTTCATACTTGGCCTTGTTATATACACCCCTTACACCTTTGGCTGTATGGTTTAAACAAGCCTCGATTGCATCACTATTAAAGCCTTGCTCGTTTAAATGGGTGCTGGCGGTTCTTCTCAAGTCATGCACGGTAAACGGTGGCAAGTCTGTTAGTGCCAGTGCTGCCTTTTGCGTCGTATTAAAAGCGTTATGGCTGATATGAGTACCTGACTTTCTGCCTACAAATACAAAAGGCTCATTGCCTGCAATCGCTTTAAGTTCCTTAAATATCTCTATAACCTGATCTGACATATAAACGACCATTTCACGGCTATGGCCTGTCGCACTGTCGGCCTTTGTTTCAGGTATAAGCCATATACGGCTACCAAAGTCGATATGCTCCCATTTAGCCCTCAATAGCTCTGACTTTCTAACCAATGTAAGCAATGACAGCAAAAGGCCCAGCTTTCTAGGTCGGTAAATTCTTGAGTTTAGGAGGGTGGTGTAATAGGTGCGGATTTCATTTGTACTTAAATATCTATCTCTAGGCTTTGCCTTGTGTACGTGCCGTGATGGGATAGCCAAAACAGGGTTATAAGGTACAAGGCCCAAAGTCATTGCATAATCAAACATGCGCTTTAACAAGCCTCTGACTTGGTTAGCTGCTGCATCATATCCCTGTTCTTTTTTGCGCCATATAGTACGGCGTATATCTTCAATACTGATCTGATCTAATGGAATGTGGCCCATCATCGGATAAATATCATTGCTCAGGCATAAAACCATGTTGTAAGGGTCTTTACGGTCTTTTTTAATGACTTCTTTTAAATAGCGTTCGCCGTAGTCCTTAAACAAAATGCCTTTAGGTTTTGCCTTATCTTGTTTAGGTGAAATACCTTTAGCCACCAATGAGGCGGATTCATCTCTGATCTGTCTAGCATCTTTAAGAGATAGATCAGGATAGCGACCTATAACAAGCCGTTCTTGCTTGCCTGCCAGTGAATAACGATAGTGCCACGACTTAACGCCTGATTCCTTAACCTCAATAAACAGCCCATTATTCAGCTTGTCTTTAACTGAATATCGCTTGTCCTGTGGTTTAAGGTTTTGAATCTCTCTATCAGTAGAGAAAAACAGGCCGTTTATCTTTGGCATGATTCTAGTCACTCAGGCATAAAAATAAGGTTTTATTGTCACGTAGCTAGTAGGTGACTAAAAAAATCATAGCACTAGATGAACGTATAGAACATATTGGAACAATAAAAAGACATAAAAAAAGCACTAAGCTATTAAAACTTAATGCTATTTAATTATCATTGGAACTTATTAGAATTTACTAGAATATAGACTTAAATTGAAATTACTTTCCGATACAAAACGATCCAAAAATCTTACCCAACAAATCATCTGCAGAGAAATCGCCAGTGATCTCACCCAAAGCATTTTGCGCAAGACGTAATGACTCGGCCACCAATTCCCCCGCATGATAGACCACCAATTGCTCACGTGCCTCAGCCAAATACTGCTGCGTGCGCTTCATTGCATCTAAATGACGAGTACGTGCAATAAAGGTATCTTCTTCGGGCTGAAAGCCTGCATGCGCTGTAATCGCCTCTATGAGCGATTGAACACCTGTTTCTTGCTTGGCCGACACAGTAATATGTCTAAAACCATTAAAATCTGAGATTGCAGCTTGTACACCAGTTAAATCACATTTGTTGCCAATTAACATTAAGCGCTTCGGTTCAATATGATGAGCAAAATAATGCTGTGCCAATTGCAACGGATCTTCGTTTTGACTCAAGTCATAGACCAATAACAATAAATCTGCCTGTTCAATTTCTTTCATCGCACGGCGAATCCCTTCCTGCTCCACAATATCACCTGTTTCACGTAAACCTGCAGTATCAGTCAGGGTAATTGGTAAGCCATTCAAGGTAATTTTTTCATGCAATACGTCACGTGTAGTGCCCGCAATATCGGTCACAATCGCACGTTCAATGCCAGCCAAGGCATTGAGTAGGGAGGATTTACCCGCATTGGGTTTGCCTGCAATCACCACCTGTAAACCTTCACGCAACAATTGTCCCTGACGCGCAGACTGTTGCACAGCAGTCACAGAAGCAGCCACTTCATCTAGTAATTTGAGGATTTTCCCATCAGCCAAAAAGTCAATTTCTTCTTCAGGAAAATCAATGGCAGCTTCAACATGCAAACGTAAGTGAATTAACTGTTCCAACACGGTATTCACTTTGGTGGAAAAAGCCCCTTGAAGGGAGCGCACTGCAGAACGCGCAGCGGCTTGTGAGGTGGCATCAATTAAATCGGCAATGGCTTCGGCCTGCGCCAAATCTAACTTGCCATTTTCAAAGGCGCGCATCGAGAATTCACCCGCTTTGGCAGCCGTTGCGCCGAGTTCCAGTAAACGTGCCAATAAGGCATTTTGAATCACTGGTCCACCATGCCCTTGTAGTTCCACTACATCTTCGCCAGTAAATGAATGAGGATTTGGGAAACAAATCACCAAACCTTCATCCATAACTTCATCGGCTGCATCGAAAAAATGACGAAAACCTGCATAACGCGCTTTGGGCAAGTCTTTTTGAGTCAAGGCTGCGGCAATCGCATAGGCTTTTGGCCCCGACAAGCGAATCACCCCCACACCACCACGGCCAGGTGGAGTCGCGATTGCGGCAATGGTGCTGCGGTTATACATAAAATTCACCTAAAACTTTCAAAATACATGCAAAGAAAAATCCGCCTAAGATTACCATCTTAAGCGGATTTATTCAGCAGCTCAGCCATACTTAATTGGCTGGAGTTGTTTCTTCTCGTTTAGCGCGGTCTTTTTCAACACTTTTGTTGATCAAGCTTTGCTGCAAAATCGTAATCAAGTTGTTGACAATCCAGTACAGGACTAAACCTGCAGGGAAGAACAATAAGAACACGGTAAATACCACAGGCATAATGCGGAAGATTTTTGCCTGCATTGGATCTGTTGGCTGTGGGTTCAACATTTGTTGAACATACATGGTCACACCCATCAACAATGGTAAGATAAACCAAGGGTCCATTGCCGATAAGTCTTGAATCCAACCTAACCACGGTGCATGGCGTAACTCTACCGATTCCATCAATACCCAGTACAAGGCAAGGAAAATTGGCATTTGTAATAACAATGGCAAACAACCAGACAGTGGATTTACTTGTTCACGTTTATAAAGTGCCATCATTTCTTGCGAGAAACGCATCCGGTCTTCGCCAAATTCCTCTTTCATGCGCTGCATTTCTGGTGCAATCACACGCATTTTCGCCATAGAACGATAACTCTTAGACGATAACGGCCAAAGAATCAGTTTGACAAGAATGGTTAATAAGATGATTGACCAACCCCAGTTGCCCACTAAGCCATGGAAAAATTGCAAACCAATAAACAATAATTTTGCAATTGGCCATAACCAGCCATAATCCACAGTTTGGTTCAAACCTGTAGCCAAATCTTTCAATTCAGACTGAATTTTTGGACCAGAGTAGAAGGTCGCATCAACTTCTGCCACCGTACCTGCAGGCACATTAATGGTTGGCGAGGTAAAGCCAATAATGTTCATTTCATCGCTAGATTTACGTGATTCCAACTTTGCTGCATACGGTTGACCATCAGCCTGTGTCAATTTTAACTGACCCGGAACCCAAGCACTCACAAAGTAATGCTGAACTATTGCCACCCAACCGCCAGTCGCTTCAACATTCAATTTTTCATCATTAAAATTTTCAAATTTCAACTTGTTGTAGTGTTCTTCAGGTGTTCCCCATGCGCCGCCAAGGAAAGTCCCCAAGGTAAAAATACCTTGATCTGACTTGCCAGGATCGTCTGAATTATCCCGTTTTAGCTGACCAAACATCTGACCTTGCCAGTTTTGGCTGCTGCGGTTAATCACCTTGTGATTCACCAGCACAGGATATTCACCTTCAGTAAAACTAAAGGTTTTGATGATTTCTACACCATCGGCAGTTTTATATACCATTGGGACAGTTAAAGTTTTAACTGTTTCACCCGCTTTATTTTTGCTTTCTTTGGCATCGGCTAAGCTATAAGTCGATTTTTCAATTTCATAGCTTGGGCGGCCATTACGGCTACTGTCTGGACCATTCAGCCCGATCAACCCAGATTGCGCGACATAGGTGCGCTTAGCATCGCTTTCCAGCATGACGAAAGGTTCGTCACTGTCTTTATTTTTGTCATGATTGAGTAATTCAACACGAACAATATCACCACCTTTCGGATTGATCCAAAGATGATAAAGGTCAGTTTGTACTGAAATAAGCTGCTGACTTACAGGTGCTGTGGCATCGGTTGTTTGCTGTGCAGGAATATTTGCTTGCGGTACATCAGAAGCTGCTGTAGCCGTTTGGCCATTCGGCAAATCTGCAGATACTTCATGCGAAACAACGGCAGTTTTTTGCTGCGGTGCTGTTTCAGCATTTCCATAATCTTTTTGCCACGCCAAAATGAGCAAATATGCGACGACAAACATGGCCCCGAGAATTGCAAACCTGGCCCATTGTTGCATATCTATTACCCCAAGTGGTTAGAGTGATTTTGGTTCAATAAACGATCACGAAAGGGTACATGAATGTGATGCGTTTGAGAATCTATTTGCTGAAATGAAATAAAACGAATGACTTTTGGCGGGACTGGATCATAGCCCGAACCACCCCACGGATGACAACGACAAATACGTTTTGTTGCCAGCCACACACCACGTACAGCACCATGCGTATGCACTGCTTCCAAAGAATATTGAGAACATGTTGGAATATAGCGACAGCGTGGTCCCAATAAAGGACTAATCGCGATCTGATAGAAACGTATCAACCAATGCAGTAAACGTACCATTGGCCATCTCTACTTTTGTGGGGAGGGAGCTATTTTTGAATGCTTTTTGGCAAGACGTTGCAACTTTTGCCAAGCAAATTGTAATTGCTGATGCAATTCCGCATTAGATACCGTATCTATCCCAACTTTGGGCATGACCACAATATCTAAGTCATTTAATTGCTGTTGGTGTAAGCGAAAACTTTCGCGAGCAAGTCGTTTTACTCGATTTCGTTCGTGTGCGCGACGCACTTTCTTTTTTGCAACGACAAGACCCAAACGGCTATTCGGCAGTTCGGAATGTTTTGCAAGAAATAAGAAATGGGGTTGATGCACTTTAAAAAGCGCACCATCAAACACACCTTTATAATCGGCAGCACAGCGTAATCTCAACTCTGTGCTGAAGCCATAAAGTGTTGTCATAACACCCAAGAGTCGATTCAGCGTGACTGTATTAAACAGTTAAGCTGTGACGACCTTTTGCACGACGGCGAGCCAATACTTGACGACCAGCTTTAGTAGCCATACGAGCACGGAAACCATGAACGCGCTTACGCTTTAATTCAGATGGTTGAAATGTACGTTTCATATCGAAACTCCAAAAATGATCTTTCTATAAAGGTCCGCGATTTTAGTGCTCATTGCTTGAGCTGTCAATGAAAAACACGGTTTCTTGCAAAATAAGCCTAAATTTTTCTCTCTCAGCAGGCTTGAGCTCAACGTACTGATTGATTGAACAAAACAAAGCATACACAAGATAAATGGTTGTTTATACTTGACTAATAAGTTGTTAACAATATTATTCACACAATTATCCACAAGCTATGCTGTTTAATTTTGGAATTCTGAGTTTTGAATTTAAATTTAAACTCTGATTGAATTATCCACAGTTGCAGCGGCTCTTATAAATAAATTCAAATTTATAAATTTAAATTTATTATTATTAGGGAAGCGTTTTTCTGTTGAAAACCTATTTTTTACTTTATAAAACAAAATTTTGGATTGTGGATATCCATGTTTTTATGATTTCAATACTTTGTGGATAACTTTGTGCTATATTTTATCCACACCTTGCGGATAAACTTATCCACACCGCATTTAAATTTAAATTCAGGTTTAATGATTCCTTTTTTGAGAGATTTTGCTGATTTTGTCATGACAGATGTGGATAACTTGGTTAGAATGGCGACCCGCTCAGGCGGTCGAGAGATGCTTTAAATTTATAAATGGATTAGATAGGGGTTTCA